>NZ_FNCO01000009.1 GCF_900100795.1 Pseudomonas abietaniphila | reverse complement strand
ATTGTTTAACCAGCTTGAGTTTGAAGGCTGGATCGTACTTCGTCATGGCTGTCCCCTCGGTTGGACTGGGTGTCCAACTTTCGGGGGTCAGTTCAGGTCTGATGCTCCTGGTTGGGCCCGACTTCGTCGGGTTCCTTCACTTCGGCGACGCTCCGTGGGCCCGCCGCCATCCGCCATCCATGGCGGGGGGCGGCTCTCGCGGCATCCATGCCGCTCGGCCCACTCCACGCCGCCTGCGTTCAGCCTGCACCCAAGTCGCGTTTTGTGGTGTCTGGGCTGCTGCGGCACGAAGATCAAAAGCCACAGCGCGCTTTGCGCTGCCTAGATCAACACCTCGATCGTTGAAAAAACAAAAAACCTGTAGGCGTTAGCTTGCTGACGAATGCGGTGTCTCATTCAGCTTTAATGAAACTGGCTCACTCCTATCGCAAGCACGCTGATTGTTCCCACGCTCCGCGTGGTAACACATTCAGAGACGCTCTGCGTCATCCGGGGTGTGGCCCATGCGCTCCGTCAAACCTTGAACTGCCTCAACAACCCGTTCAACTGCTCACTCAAGCCTTTGAGTTGCGCACTGGCCGCGCTGGATTGCTCGGCCGCAACGGCCGTGCTTTGCGACAGCTGCGCCGCCTGCGTGACGTTCTGGTTGATGTCCTCCACAACGTGAGACTGCTGCAGCGTCGCGCTGGCGATCGAGGCATTCAGGCCGTTGAGATTGCGCAATGCCTGGCTGATCGACGTCAGGCTCTGGCCTGCCAGATTGGCCTGTTCGATGGTCAATTGCGACGCGCGGCTGCTGTCGCCGATCACCTTCACGGCAGCGTCGGAGTGACTTTGCAGGCGTTCGATCATTGCCTGGATCTCAGCAGTGGACTTCTGCGTGCGTTGCGCCAGCAAGCGGACTTCGTCGGCCACCACCGCAAACCCTCGGCCCTGATCACCCGCCCGCGCCGCTTCAATCGCCGCGTTCAGCGCCAGTAAGTTGGTCTGCTCGGCGATGGAGCTGATGACTTCCAGTACGCCGCCGATCTGCGTGCTTTCGCTGGACAGCGTACGGATCACTTCCACCGCCTTGTCGATGGTGCCGGACAGGTGATCGATCTGCTTCAGGCTGCTGTCGATATTCGCCTGACCTTGTTGCGCCTGGGACTCGGCATTGCGCATCTCGCTGGCGGCGTGCTCGGCATTTTTTGCCACGTCCTGGACGCCATAGGTCACTTCGTTGACCGCCGTGGCGACCTGTTCCATCTGCAGCGACTGCTGCTGGCTTCGTTCCTGCGCCTGCACGGCGTTGGTGCCCAGGTCGCTGGACGCCTGACCCAGCCCGACGGCCGACAGTTGAAGCTCGCCGACGACCCGGCGCAGTTTTGCGGTGAAGGCGTTGAAATGAGTGGCCAGTTGCGTGATCTCGTCATTGCCCTGTGTTTCCAGGCTACGGGTCAGGTCACTTTCGCCGCTGGCGATATTGGCCATCGCGTCGACGGTGTTCTTCAGTGGGCCCGCAATGCTGCGGCCAATGAGCGTCAGCAGCAGGGCCATGACCAGAATGATGCCGATGCTGATCGACAGCGCCTTGATCACCTGTTGCTGGAACTCGGCCTGCACATCGTCCACATACACGCCGGAGCCGATGATCCAGCCCCATGGCGTGAACAACGAGATGTAGGAAGTTTTTTGAACGGCATCGCTGGCTCCCGGCTTCGGCCAGCGATAGTTGACCATGCCGGCACCCTTGGCCTTGGCCAGCGTGACCATCTCGTTGAAGACCTGAAAACCATCGGGGTCTTTGACGCCCGACAGGTCCTGGCCCACCAGCTTGGGGTTGGCCGGGTGCATGATCATCACCGGGCGCAGATCGTTGATCCAGAAATAGTCGGTCTGGTTGTAGCGCAAGCCGCGAATGGCATCCATCGCCTGCTGCTGGGCCTGTTCTCGGGTCAGCGTTCCGGCGCTTTCCAGGCCATGGTAGTAGTCGAGCAGGCCGCTGGCGGTCTGCACCACATGCATGGTTTTCTGCGCCTTGGCGTCGTAGAGGTCGTCGTGGATCTGTTTGAGCATGGCCACGGCCAGCGTGAACAACATCAAAACAGCGACGATAAGGATCAGCCACAAACGCCGGCTGATCGAGAGATTGCGCATAGTCATAACCGTCACTCCGTTCATTGTTCTTGTTATTACGCCAAACCGTTTCTGAGTCCGGCTTGCGTGAGGGGGAATCTTCCACGCTCGCAGCTGGCAAAAGCGTGCCCGTCATAAAGCATCTCGGCTCCGCTGAGACAAACCTGAGAGCGTTGTAGGGCATTTCTCAACTAGTCGTCGAATAAGTCTGAATCGTCGTAAGGGATGACCAAAAAGTGACGTCAGAATTTTTACAGATATGGCGAAAGGCTTACACGAAGTGGAGATTTTTGCTCTAGGTTGGATCCCATTTCAGCAGTACATTGGATCCATCAACTGCAGCAATGGACCGCTGCAGGATCAGGGACGATCGACCGTTGCCAGGCATTGGCGGCCGACAGGAAGTTGGACGGTCTTGCACAAACCCGCTTCGGCGGGTTTTTTTATGCCTGCGAAAACGACGCTTCCGTCCCTGCGCGCGGCCTCTGTTACAACCGTTTCGACCAAATGTCATCACTTGATGGAATTTCCAGCGCTTGCGCCGTTCACAGTACGGACGACAACCCGAGTCCAGGACAGGGCCGGCCGGGCAGGCAATGGGAAGAATTATGGTGGACGCAGCGCAAATGGAAGCAAACGGGCAGCAAAAAGGACTCATTCTGGTGGTGGAGGATGAGTCGATCATTCGCGATTTTGTGTGTGAGATTCTGGGGGACGAGGGTTTTTCAACCCATGCCCTGGAGAGCGCAGACGAGGCCGCGAAATTTCTCGACGATCACGCCGAGCGAGTGTCGCTGCTGTTGACCGACATTTTGATGCCGGGCACGTTGAACGGTGCTGACCTGGCAAATCTGTCGGGCAACAAATGGCCGCAGATTCCGATTCTCATCATGTCGGGTCACGAGACGCCAGAAAGCTCCGGCGTCCAGCACGCTGTGACCTTTATCCGCAAACCCTGGAGCTTTGGCCAGCTGCTCGACGGTGTCGACAAGGCGCTGCAAGGCGGCAAGGCGCTTTAGGGATCAGCGGTCGGGCTCACAGCCTTTTAGTACAAGCCGAATGATGGTCTGGGCGGCGGCTTCATAGTCGGCGTCGTCCAGCTTCGGCTTGCCCGTGACCGTGGAAATCTGCCAATCGAAATCCGCGTACGTCTGGGTCGCCGCCCAGATGCTGAACATCAGATGGTTAGGGTCGATCGGGGCGATCAAACCGTCGTCGATCCAGCCCTGGATACAGTCGATGTTGTGCTTCGCCTGGCCATTGAGCTGTTCGACCTGCTCAGGCGTCAGGTGCGGTGCGCCGTGCATGATCTCGCTCGCAAACACCTTCGAGGCGAACGGCAGTTCCTGTGAAATACGGATCTTGGAGCGGATGTAGCCGCTCAGCACGTCGGCGGGCACCCCTTCGCGGTTGAAGGGAGTCGAGGCCTGCATGATGGGCTCGATGATGCTTTCGAGCACCTCGCGGTAGAGGTTTTCCTTCGACTTGAAATAGTAATAAACGTTGGGCTTGGGCACACCGGCCTTGGCGGCGATGTCGCTGGTCTTGCTGGCGGCGAAACCCTTGTCGGCGAATTCTTCACTGGCTGCGCGCAGGATCAGTTCTTTGTTGCGCTCGCGGATGCTGCTCATAAAGCTGAATGTCCTTGCCTGCTCGGCGGTGGCGAATGGTAGCACCGGCTTCGCGGCAGGCTCAAGATTGGTGGCGGGGCGGGCCAGCGTCGGTCCGACAGGTTATGCTGCACACTCTAAACGCACTCCATCGCTACACCTCGCGAGCAGGAAAAAACACATGGCAGGAAGCAGTTTGCTGGTATTGATCGACGACATCGCGACCGTCCTCGACGACGTTGCGCTGATGACCAAGATGGCGGCGAAGAAAACCGCTGGCGTACTGGGTGACGATTTGGCCCTCAATGCACAGCAAGTGTCGGGCGTGCGTGCCGAGCGCGAGTTGCCGGTGGTTTGGGCCGTCGCCAAGGGCTCGTTCGTCAACAAACTCATTCTGGTGCCAGCGGCATTGGCAATCAGCGCGTTCATTCCCTGGGCGGTCACGCCCCTGTTGATGCTCGGCGGCGCGTACCTGTGTTTCGAAGGTTTCGAAAAACTGGCGCACAAATTCCTGCACAGCCCGCAAGACGATCAAGCGGAGCATGCGCAACTGACCGATGCCGTCGCAAACCCGGCGACCGATCTGGTGGCGTTCGAGAAAGACAAGATCAAGGGCGCGGTGCGCACCGATTTCATTCTTTCGGCGGAAATCATCGCGATCACGCTGGGCACGGTGGCCGAGGCTTCGCTGACGCAGCAGGTCATCGTGCTGTCGGGTATCGCGATCGTCATGACCGTCGGTGTGTATGGCTTGGTGGGCGCCATCGTCAAACTCGATGACGGCGGCCTTTACCTCAGTGAACTGAAAGGCGAGGGCGGACTGCGGCGCATGCAGCGGGCGTTGGGTCGAGGCGTGCTGAGCGCGGCGCCGTACATGATGAAAAGCCTGTCGGTGATTGGTACGGCGGCGATGTTTCTGGTGGGTGGCGGCATCCTGACCCATGGCCTGCCGGTGCTGCATCACGGCATCGAAAGCCTGGCGTCTGCAGCCGGTGCTCTGTCGTTTGCGGTGCCCACGCTGCTCAACGCGGTGGCGGGAATAATTGCCGGTGGTATTGTGTTGGCGGTGGTCATGGGAGCAGGAAAAATCTGGCGCCTTTTCAAGGCCTGAACGGGTATTAGGTGGCGAGGTGTCGGCAGAATGAACAGCCCTTTGTTTTCCAGTGTGGTCGCTTACGCCCAGCATTGTGAGCGGCAGCTGGTGGAGATCCTCCATCGTCGACCGTCGCTCGACCGGCAACAGGTCATGACGTGGGTGGATGAGCAAAGTCATGCGATGAAAGACCGTGATCCTCTGGACCTGTTGCGCTCGCTCAATGCCCGGGTGCGTGCTGGCAAACCGTTGCCGTGGGAGAGCCATCCCTGAGGCCCTCCGTGGGCGCACGCAGCGGCGGATTGCCTTAATTGTCAGTGACCTGCCCGTAGGCTTTGGCCGGCTGGCGGTTGTACATCATTGCCGCGCCCACCAGCAGCACCAGAATGCTCAGCAATACCAGCGACGAACCGACGGTGCCGAAGTCCAGACCGCCCTTTTCGTGCGGCTTGGTCAGTACGTCGCCCAATGTCGCCCCGAACGGACGGGTCAGCACGAAAGCGATCCAGAACAGCGCCACCGACGAGATCCGGGTGGTGTAGTGCAGCACCACGACCACCGCAATCGCCGCGCCGATCAGCAGTGCACCGCCCATGAACCCGAGGCCCGAATCATCGGCCAGGAAGTCACCCAGGGCTGTGCCCAAGGTGTTGGAAAACAGAATCGCGAACCAGTAGAACAGCTCGGCCTTGAGCGTGGTGACGCGGGTCACGGACAGCGATTTTTCACTCAAGTACCAGACCGAGAAGATCGCCAGCAGAATGGCGATCAGAATGGCGGAGCCTGCTGCGTAGCCGAGCCCAAGGGTGCGGTCCATGAAGTCGGACATCGTCGTGCCCGCGGTGCTGGTCGAAAGAATCACGATCCAGTACAGCGCAGGGTTATAGCGTTTGGATTTCAGCTGCGTGAGCAGCGTGACCACGAACACGCTGATCAGAATCAGCGAGCTCATCAAATAGCCGACATCCAGCGTCATCGACAGTAAGTCGCCGGCTGTTTCGCCCAATGTCGTGGCACAGATTTTCATGACCCAGAATGCAAGGGTGATCTGTGGAAGTTTATTCATTGTTAATACCCGGGAAGGTTTGACCGCGTTATTCAAGTGGCCGTCTGCATGAAGCCGACGATGGCGCGCATGATCCCGGGATGGGTGTTAAAAATAGGTCGTCTGAATATGAAAACGTTATGAAAGAACCTGTTGTCGCCTCAATAGCAGACAGTGCGCGACCCATCGCGCGGTTATCGGTTTCAGGGAGGTGTAGAATGCCGGGCGGCGTGACGTTAAGCGAAGCCGCTGATTGAGTGTCCAGGATTGAAATAAGGAGAGATCCGATGCACGGAAATGGAATGTCCGGAGACTTGTTGCACCTGTGTGTTTATCTGTTGACCATCGTTGCCTGGTTGTACCTGTGGCTGACGTGTGTGTTCAGCGCAAAAGTGCCGTTCAAACGAAAACTGGGAACCCATGCGTTGCTGATCTTCGCACTGGGCGTGCCCAGTCTGGCGACTGTCATGGTAGGCGGCGCTTTTCTGCTGTTCGGGTTGGAGTACATCCTCTGGAGCCTGATGGTGGTCGGGGTCGGGTTTCCACTGGCCAGCGCCCAGATGGTTCGCGCTCACCGGATCTGACGACCGTGGGTCGCCCTTGAGCGCGCATTGCCTCATTGATCCGGCTTGAACGCGTCATGTGCACGCCCAGAAGCGCAATCGCTGATCAGGCGCGAGGTCAGGCGGTGCGCACACGACTGTGCGCGCGCACCGCAGCGACGTCAGAAAAACACTTTCACCAGCAAACTCGCGGTGTTCTGGTCGGTGTCGAAGTAACGGGTGTCGTTGATCCCGTACTTGTTGGTCCAGTAGTCATACTCGATACCCACGTACAACTGTCTTTCCGGCAGGTTCATCGCTTTGCCCAGGTCGTACTTGATTTGCGGATTGAAGTGCAGGTTGGAGTGGTAATCGCCTTTGGTGTTGGACTGCTTGTTGTCCACGACCCAGTCCATGAAACCGTCGATCAGGATGTCGGACTTGCCCACGGGAATGGTGTAGGACCAGACCGGGGTGATCTGCCAGGCGCCGTAGCCAGCACGATGACCGTCGTTATAACGCTTGTAGAAGTTCAGCTGGAAGTAGTCGAAGCCCGGGATGTTCAGGTCAAAGCCGGGACCGATCAGATACGACTCGACATCGCCTTCGCCAAACTCATACGTGCCCGCCAGCAACACGTCCTTGATCGGACCCAGCTCGAATTTCTGATCGAAGATCTTGCCCAGGGACAGGCGAGGGGAGAACTCGCCGTACAGGGTGTTATTGCCCACGCCCGCGTCTTTTTTGCCGTTGTAGAAGATGTTATCGACGAACAGGAAGTTGTCGCCGTATTTCCAGCCATCAGCATGTTCAAAAGTAAAGGTTTGCTGAATTTCCGGGTTGACGGCGAAGTCTTTGCCGTAAAGGTACGTCAGGCTGTTGCTCTGCCACTGCAACAGATCGCCGGACATGGCCGGAGCGGCGGCAAGCAGGCTACCTGCGGCCATCAGGCTGGAAAGCGTACGGTTCATGCGGTTACTCCCTAAGGTTGAAAGTCGTTGTTGCCCATGGTTGACGCTCTGTTCAGGCGCCTTTTTTTTGCTGATTAAGTTGTCTAATTGGTCAGCTTTGTGTTGATAGCAAGAGCTGAGCCAACACCCTGAAAAAAGACAAAAAAGTCTCGTCGGCTGTTTAGAAAACAGTCGATTCGCGGATTTCTTCGTGCCTTTTCGAGTGTGTTGAGACTGATCGGTAATCTGTCCGACCAGTCAGGATAAAGTCAGCGGTCGTTCCGGGCTGATTTCGAGCGGCGGCGGAGGATACTGACTCGCGCAGCCGTCCTCAAGTGCTCTGCGACAGAGCACCCGAGTCGAAAACAGGGCAGTGGGTTTAGTGCGAGTGTGCCGGCCCGGCCATGGCTGCGCGTTCGGCACCGCCTAGCACGTTGAACAGCAGGTTCAACAGCACTGCGCTCAGGGTCGCCATCGCGATGCCGCTGTGGGTGATCGGGCCCATCCAGTGAGGCAACTGGCTGAAAAACTCAGGCCGTACCACCGGGATCAGGCCCATGCCGATGCTCACCGCGACCAGCAACTGGTTGCGGCGATCAGAGATATCGGCTTCCTGAAGGATCTTGATACCCGTCGCCGCCACCATGCCAAACATCGCGATGGCTGCGCCGCCCAGGACTGCAGGCGGAATCGACGCCACCAGATACGCCGCTTTGGGCAGCAGGCTCAGGAGGATCAGGAAACCACCGGCGACGATGGTCACCGAGCGGCAACGCACGCCGGTCATCTGCACAAGGCCAATGTTCTGGGCGAACGAGGAGTGGGTGAAGGTGTTGAGGAAACCGGCGAGGAACGAGGCTGCGGCATCGCACAGCAAGCCGCGACGCAGCATGCCCGGTGTGACTTCGCGATCGGTGATCTTGCCCAGCGCCAGAAACATCCCGGTGGACTCGACGAAAATGATCACCACCACCAGGCACATCGAGAGGATCGGTGCGAGGCTGAACTGCGGCATGCCGAAGTGCAGCGGCGTGACCACTTTCATCCAGTCGGCCTGGGCCAGCCCGCTGAGGTCGACCATGCCGATGAAGCCGGAAAGGATGTAGCCCAGGCCCATGCCGATCAGCACCGAAATGTTGACCCAGAAACCGCGCATGAAGCGATTGATCAGCAGGATGGTCAGCAGCACGAGAGCAGCGACGCCCAGATAAAGCGGGTCGCCGAAGCTGACCGCTTTGTTGCCGCCGCCCGCCCAGTTCACCGCGACGGGAAACAGCGATAAACCGATCGAGGTGATGACGGTGCCGGTGACGAGCGGTGGAAAGAAGCGGACGATTTTCGACATGAACGGCGCGATCAGCATGCCGAAGAGCCCGGCCGCGATGGTTGCGCCGAAGATACCCGGCAAGCCCACGCCCGGCATGCCTGCCATGGCGACCATGCTGCCGACGGCGGCGAAGCTGGCGCCCATCATGATCGGCATGCGAATGCCCAGTGGGCCGATGCCCAGCGACTGCACCACGGTGGCGATGCCGGCGACGAGCAGGTCAGCGTTGATCAAAAAGGCGATTTCTTCACGGGAGAGGCCAGCGGCCTGGCCGATGATCAGCGGCACCGCCACGGCACCCCCGTACATCAACAGGACGTGTTGCAGGCCCACCAGAATCAGTTGCATCAGTGGCAGGGGCTGTCGTGGTGGCGCAGCAGGGATGCGCGCGTGAGTTGACTCGGACATGCAACACCTCATTTGTTCTTATTTTTTGAGTACGCCCGTTGCGGCTGGGCGGTGAAACGTTGGTTGAGCACATTCTCTGTAGGAGCGAGGCTTGTCCCGCGATCGGCGACGAAGTCGTCGTAACGGCAGCGATGCCGTTTTTCCAGATACACCGCGTTCACCGAATTCACGACTGCTTCGCAGCCGATCGCGGGACAAGCCACGCTCCTACACTGGGCGCGTGGCTCGGCCGCTTAATTCGTCTGCGCCCCCTTATCAATCCACTGCCCCAGCAGGTCGCGTTCCTGTTGAGTCATCTGGGTGATGTTGCCCAGCGGCATGATCTGCGCGGTCACGGCCTGGGCCTGGATGCGCGGCGCCAGTTGCTGGATCTGTTGCGGGGTGTCGAACATGATCCCGGCCGGTGCGCTGCTGAACAGCGGGCTGGTCGGTTTGGCCGAGTGGCAGACCGCGCAGCGCTCCTGAATCACGCTGTGCACCTTGTCGAAATCCACGCCGCCGCCGTTGCTGGCCTGTGCAGGTGCTGTGGCCGGAGCAGGGGCAGGCGCAACTTCCGGTTTTGGTTCATCGGCACGGTGACCGCCAATCGCCGTGGCAGGCAGCGGCTGGTATTCGATCCTGGCGACCTCCGGACCACGCGGCATTTGCGCAGGACCGGTCACGTAAGCCAGGCAGATCATGCCCAATGCGCCGACCGGCAATGCCCAGGCAAACTTGTGGCTGTTGTGACGGGTGTTGAAGTAGTGACGCACCAGCACCGCACACACCGCGATCGCCGCCAGAATCAGCCAGTTGTACTGACTGCCGTAGGTGCTCGGGAAGTGGTTGCTGATCATGATGAACAGCACCGGCAGGGTGAAATAGTTGTTGTGACGCGAACGCAGCAGGCCTTTGGCTGGCAGCGTCGGATCCGGCGTGCGGTTTTCGGCAATCGCCGCGACCAATGCGCGCTGCGCCGGCATGATGATGCGGAACACGTTGCCGACCATGATGGTGCCGATGATCGCGCCGGTGTGCAGGTACGCACCTCGACCGCTGAACACCTGGCTGAAGCCGTAGCACGCGCCGATGACCAGCACGAACAGCACCAGACCCAGCAGCCCGGGACGCTTGCCCAGTGGCGAGTCGCAGAGCAGGTCATAGATGAACCAGCTGGCAACCAACGCACCGACGCCGATGGCGATGCCTTCGCCGCCGCTCAGTGTGCTGCCGGGGGCCAGCAGGTAAAGGGTAGGGTTGGAATAGAACACGATGCACAGCAGCACGATGCCCGACATCCAGGTCCAGTAGGCTTCCCATTTGAACCAGTGCAGGTTGTCCGGCATGGTCGGCGGGGCCAGCTTGTATTTTTCCAGGTGGTAGATACCGCCACCGTGGATCGCCCACAGATCCCCCGAAAGCCCGTCGCGCGGGTTGGCGCGGTTGAGGTTGTTCTCCAGCCAGACGAAGTAAAAGGACGCGCCGATCCAGGCGATCCCGACGATCATGTGAATCCAGCGCACGCCCAGATTCAGCCATTCCATCAGATGTGCAGCCACAGTCTTTACCGTTAGTCTTCCGCCACTTAACGAGCGGTCAGACCCTCATTATTTTTGGGGATCGAGAATCATCTTCTGACTCTCTTCGAAGAAATGCTCATCGCAGTTATTGCCACTGCCACTGCGATCAACCACCAGGAAGTCATCCCGCTTTTCGATCGTCAGCACCGGGTGGTGCCAGACGCCGCGATGGTAATTAACACCCTGCCTGCCATTGGAAATGAAGGCGCGGGTCAACTCTGGCTCAGGTACATCGCCAAATGGCGCGACCACGACCAGAAAAGGGTTGCCTAGCAGCGGAATGAAAGCCTGGCTGCCCAGCGGATGGCGCTCCAGCATGCTGACGGTCAATGGCATGTCCAGCGCGTCGGCGCGGAAGATGCTGATGATCGCCTGGTCGTCCGGGGTGGCCGTTTCCACGGTCGCCAGACGATGAAAGCGCATGGTCGAGCCGTTGTTGATCATGAAATGATCGCTGCCATCGGTTTCGATGACATCACCGAAAGGGGCGAAGGCTTCTTTGGTCAACGGCTCGATAGTCAGTGTGCGCATGCGGGTTCTTCTTTCTCGAAATTCGTAAATGAAAACACAGCAATTTTTGTCTTTACGCGATCTTCTGTAGGAGCGCGGCTTGTCCCGCGATCGGCGACGCAGTCGTCGTAAATCCGAGAAATGCGGTCGGTCTGATACACCGAATTTGCCGGTATCACTGCCGCTTCGCGACAGATCGCGGGACAAGCCACGCTCCTACAGACTCAGCATTACTTCGCGACCTTACCCAACACGCGCAACCGGCTCACACCGCCGTCCGGGAAAACGTTCAGGCGGATGTGGGTGATCGGGCCCAGGCTTTTGATCTGCTCGACGAAGCTATGCTCGGCGTGCATCTCCAGTTTCTGGCTTGGCAGCAGTTCGCGCCAGAACAGGCTCTGGGTTTCGATCTGGCTGTCGGTGCCACCTTTGACGTAGGCGCCCTGAATCGAGCAGCTGTCCGGGTAGTTGCCTTTGAAGTGCAGGGTGTCGACGACAATCTGCTCGACTTCACCGGCATGACCCAGGGCCACGATGACCCAGTCGTTGCCAGGCGTGCGACGACGTGCCGTTTCCCAGCCGTCGCCCATGTTCACGCCACGGCCCGGGTTGAGGATGTTGCTCATGCGGCCGAAGTGCTCGTCGGAGCAGGCCAGTGCGCGTCCGCCATTGAGCGCCGCGGCCAGATCGACCTGTTCGTTGTCACCCACCGCCGACCAGTCGCGGTGCGGCACGCCGTACACGCGCAGACGCGCCACGCCGCCGTCCGGGTAGATGTTGAACCGCAGGTGGCTGTAGGCCTTGGTGTCGCTGATTTCGTGGTAGTGATGGCTGTCGCCTTTGAGCTCCACGGCGGGCAGCACTTCGGTCCACTCGGTGCTTTCGTCTGGCTCGCCCGAGGCCAGGAAGCAGGCTTCCAGCGAGGCCGATGGCGGGTAGTTACCGGTGAAGTACGAGGTGTCGATGTCCACACCTTTGATCGAACCGGCCACGCCCAGGCGAATCACCGCGCTGTCATAACCTTCGAAGCGCTTGCGGCGCGATTCCCAGCCGTCCATCCACTTGCCGTTGTCATCGAACACGCCTTCTTTCCATACGGCCGGGGTCGGCTGGAACAGGCGGTTGGCATCGGCGAACCAGTCGTCGGTGACGGAAATGATTTTGGTGCCCAGACGGGCGTCGGCAAGGTTGACGAATTTTTCGAAGGGTACGGCGTAAGCTTTCATTATTGTCTGCCTCTGGTAGTGGGCGTGGGGATGGTCACGGCTCAAAGGGTCTGCAAACGGAACATCGCGATCTTGTTGATTTCGGCCAGCGCGCACGCGAACTCGACGTCGGGCGAGTTGTGAATGCGCGTCTCGAACGCCGCGAGGATCTGATGCCGGTTGCTGCCTTTTACCGCCATGATGAAGGGGAACGCGAACGTGGCCTTGTAGGCGTCGTTCAGCTCGGTGAAGCGTGCGAACTCTTCAGCCGTGCATTGGTGGATACCGGCGCCAGCCTGTTCATTTGTGCTGGCTTCGGTCAGTTGGCCTTGCACGGCGGCTTTGCCGGCAAGATCCGGGTGAGCGTTGATCAGTGCCAGTTGCGTGGCGTGATCGGCGCTCAACAGGATGTCGCTCATACGGGCGTGCAGCGTCTCGATGTCGTCCAGATCGCTGCCTTGCCCCAGGTCGTAGGCCTTTTCGGCGACCCAGGGCGAGTGCTCGTAGATGTCGGCGAAGGCTTTTACAAAGTCTTCGCGGCTCAGGGAAGAAGGTGTCAGGGTCTGGAAGCGGCTCATTTTACGTCTCCCTTGAAGGGATGAACGTCATGCCAATGGCGAGCGATTTCGACGCGACGGGCAAACCACACCTGCTCATGGCCTTTGACGTATTCAAGGAAACGCTGCAGCGAAGCGAGGCGGGCAGGGCGGCCGATCAGGCGGCAGTGCAGACCGATCGACAGCATTTTCGGTGCGTCGGCGCCTTCGGCGTACAGCACGTCGAACGCGTCCTTCAGGTAATCGAAAAAGTCGTCACCCTTGTTGAAGCCTTGCACCTGGGTGAAGCGCATGTCGTTGGTGTCCAGCGTGTAGGGAATCACCAGGTGAGGCTTGCCGGTCGGGTTGTTGGGTTCCCAGTACGGCAGGTCGTCGTCGTAGGTGTCGCAGTCATAAAGAAAACCGCCTTCTTCCATCACCAGCCGACGGGTGTTGGGGCCGGTGCGACCGGTGTACCAGCCCAGCGGGCGTTCGCCGGTGAGCTCGGTGAGGATGCGGATCGCTTCGAGCATGTGCTCGCGTTCCTGCGCCTCGTCCATGTTCTGATAGTCGATCCAGCGGTAACCGTGGCTGCAGATCTCGTGACCGGCTTCAACCATCGCGCGGATGACGTCCGGGTGGCGCTGCGCGGCCATGGCCACGGCGAAGATCGTCAACGGGATGTCGAATTGCTTGAACAGCTTGAGGATGCGCCACACACCGGCACGGCTGCCGTATTCGTACAGCGACTCCATGCTCATGTTGCGCTGGCCTTGCAGCGGTTGCGCCGCGACCATTTCGGACAGGAACGCTTCGGATTCCTTGTCGCCGTGCAGAATGTTGCGCTCGCCGCCTTCCTCGTAGTTGAGTACGAACGACAGCGCGATCCGGGCATTGCCTGGCCAGTGTGGGTGGGGCGGGTTACTGCCGTAACCGATCAGGTCGCGTGGATAGTCGGCGCTCACTGCAATCTTCCTTATCTACGTGTTGTCTGTGGCAGGGCCTTCGTTGAATCATCAGGCCGCCGCTGCGATGGGTAGATTGTATACAACTTTATTTCGGATTTGTAAGCCTGTTTTTTCGCTTTTTCTGTGCCGTACGTCACTGCAAGAAACTTGCCTGAGTGGTCAGGATCCGTGGAAAAACCCTAATACTTTCCGAGATGCCCGTGAATTCGGGCGTGTCGGTAGTCGAGCGGCGCTCGCGTCATAAAATCTGTTTTTTATTGTGTACAATATTTTTGAAAAGTGTCTTAATCGGTCATCGGTCGCACCCGAGGGATTGCCATCACGGCACCAAATGGGTGCGGCTCCTCGACATCCAACCACCAATGAGGCACTGACACGCCATGGGACGACTGACCACACACGTACTGGACGCCGCGCACGGCTGCCCCGGCAGCGGAATCCGGATTGCCCTGTACAGGGTCGAAGGCGAGCGCCTTGAGAAAGTCGCCGAAGCGCTGACCAACAGCGACGGCCGCTGCGACGCCCCCTTGTTACAGGGCGATGATTACCGTTCAGGTGTCTACCAGCTGCAATTCAGCGCGGGGGACTACTACCGCGCCAAAGGCGTCAAGCTGGGTGATCAAGCCTTTCTGGATGAAGTCGTGCTGCGCTTCGGCATCGATGCCGCTCAGGACCACTACCATGTGCCTCTGCTGATTTCTCCTTACAGCTATTCGACCTATCGCGGCAGCTAGCCATCCCGTTTCACCCGCTTCACTGCTTTGCCCCTGTTCCTCTTGCCCGCCCCACACTGCGGGCTTTTTTTCGTCTGGTGAAAACGGTGCTGACGCTTCATGACTGTAGGAGCGTGGCTTGTCCCGCGATCGGCTGCGCAGCAGTCGTAAACTCATATGCATTGGCAATATCTGATAGGCGCATTCACATGTTTTACGACGACTGCGTCGCCGATCGCGGGACAAGCCACGCTCCTACAAGGGCGAGGCGTGTGCGGCATCAATGACTGATCAACGCCGCCGTCCCCGCCGTACCAAACAGCCCGGCGCTGATACGGTTGAACCAGCTCTGACCCTTGCCGGTGCGCAGGTAACGCGCCGCGCTCTGGGCGCTGAGGCCGTAGAACAGCTTGCAGGCCAGGTCGAGCAGGGTCCAGGTGATGATCATCGTGATCAGTTGCCCGAGGAAGGGTTGGTCGGCCTTGAGGAACTGCGGCAGAAAAGCGGCGAAGAACAGAATGTCTTTGGGGTTACTGCCGCCGAGTACGAAGGCGCGCCAGAACAGTGAGCCGAACCCTGGAAGACTGATCGCGCCAGGCACGTCGGCGCCTGTTGCGGGCTGGCGTGATTGTTTCCAGCTTTGCCAGGCCAGATAGAACAGGTACAGCCCGCCGACGATCTTCAGCGCGCTGAACACCTGTTCCGACGCCATCAGCAAGGCGCCCAAGCCCAGCGCCGACGCACTGAGCAGGCAGACCGAGGCGCAGACCCCGCCGAGAAACGCCGGGTAAGAACGCAGCAGGCCATAGTTGAGGCTGTTGCCAATCATCAGCAGCGACAGCGGTCCCGGGATCAGAATCACCACCAGCGCAGCGCCGCTGAACAGCAGCCAGGTTTCCAGGGTCATGCGGGTTTCTCCTTGTTGAACATCAGAAAAGCAAAAACGCCTTTCGGCGTTGATGTAGAACCCTTGTAGGAGCGCGCTTGCCCGCGATTGCGTTCTTTCGGTCACCAGATCCCTGGCTGAGATGACGCATCGCGGGCAAGCGCGCTCCTACATTTGGGTATTCATACGGGCTTACAAAAACACAAACTTGGCAATGAAGATCGCACACAGCGCCCAAAGGCTCACTGAAATCTCTTTGTGTCGCCCGGTGCAGGCTTTCAGCACCACGTAGGTGATGAAGCCCAGCGCAATCCCGTCAGCGACCGAGAACGTCAGCGGCATCATGATCGCGGTCACGATGGCGGGGATCGCGTCGGTCGCCTCGTCCCATTCGATGTGCGCCATGCCGCCCATCATCAACATCGCCACGTAGATCAATGCCCCGGCGGTCGCATAAGCGGGAATCATGCCAGCCAGCGGCGCGAAGAACATCGCGGCGACGAACAAGACACCGACCGTCACCGCGGTCAGGCCAGTACGACCACCGGCGGCCACACCCGAAGCACTTTCCACATAGCTGGTGACCGGCGGCACACCGACCATCGCGCCGAACACGCTTGAGGCGCTGTCGGCCTTGAGGGCGCGGGACAGGTTCTCGATGCGGCCGTCGTCATTGACCAGACCTGCGCGCTGGGCCACGCCCATCAACGTGCCTGCGGTGTCGAACATGTGCACGAAGAGGAAGGCCAGGACCACGCTGATCATGCTGACGTTGAACACGCCTGCGACGTCCATCGCCATCCAGGTGGGCGCCAGGCTCGGCGGGGTCGAAAAGATGCCGTTGTAATGCACCAGCCCCAGGCCCCAGCCCGCCAGCGTCACGGTAATGATGCTGATCAGGATCGCACCGAACACGCGGTGATAACTGAGCACGGCAATCATCAGGAAGCAGATGGCGGCCAGCAACGGGCCAGGCTCACGCAGCGAACCCAGCTTGATCAATGTTGCAGGGCTGTCGACCACGATGCCCGCAGTCTTCAGGCCGATCAGCCCGAGGAACAGGCCGACACCGGCGCCCATGGCAAAGCGCAGGCTCACCGGGATGCTGTTGAGCAGCCATTCACGAATGCGCGACAGGGTCAGGACCATGAAGATCAGCCCCGAGATGAACACCGCGCCCAGCGCCGTTTGCCAGCTGTAGCCCATGGTGCCGACCACGGTGTAGGTAAAGAATGCGTTCAGGCCCATGCCTGGCGCCAGGCCGACGGGCCAGTT
Organism: Pseudomonas abietaniphila; assembly: GCF_900100795.1. Lineage (GTDB taxonomy): Bacteria > Pseudomonadota > Gammaproteobacteria > Pseudomonadales > Pseudomonadaceae > Aquipseudomonas > Aquipseudomonas abietaniphila. The sequence continues at coordinate 271,593 of NZ_FNCO01000009.1, read as the reverse complement.
GGCGTAAAGGCCCATCAACAGGCAACCCAGCGCGGCAGCGATGCAGGTGGCCACGAAGGCAGCACCATGATCGATACCGGCGTCGGCCATGATGTTCGGGTTGACGAAGATGATGTAAGCCATGGTGATGAAGGTCGTCAGCCCCGCCAGCAGCTCGGTTTTGACCGTCGTGCCATGCAGGCTCAACTTGAAGATGCGTTCAAGCAGACCTGTTCGCGGCGGCATGCTTTTGAGATCGTTGGCTTCAAGTTGAGTGGCATCCAGCGGCGCGGCTTCGGTTTTGCGACTTTCCACAGTGAATTCCTCGGAACGTTTTTGTTGTTTTTTTCAGAGCCGGTAACTGCTCCGTGAGGCGACTTGACCTGTCAGTGTGATTTGTTGACTGAAAGGTCAGAAACGTGCACGAGCGAATTATGCTTTTGTATACAAAAATTGCAAATAATGTTTTTGGTTTTGTCGTGAGTATTTTCGGGATTGTGTGCATAACGGCTTGATGAGCAGAAGCGTGTTCAGACTTTGCACACTGTGTACAATGCGCCATTACTTTTACTGTGACTTTTGGGCGATATCTGCTATTGATTTGCTCATTACCGATCACGGTCACGGCCCCGCGCCGGATTCAGTTCTTACGAGTGCCCATGAACGATCAGCTGCAACCCCTCAAGAAACAACCGCGCGCCGCCAAGGCTGGCCGCAGCGGCACCCAGGACGACATCGTCTACGCGCACATCTTCGAGGCCATCCTCGAGCAGCGGCTGGCGCCCGGCACCAAGCTGAGCGAAGAAGCGCTGGGCGAGATCTTCGGGGTCAGCCGCACCATCATCCGTCGTGCCTTGTCGCGCCTGGCCCATGAAGGGGTCGTGTTGCTGCGTCCGAACCGTGGCGCGGTGGTCGCGAGCCCAAGCGTTGAAGAGGCACGTCAGGTGTTCTTCGCTCGCCGCATGGTCGAGAAGGCGATCACGGAACTCGCCGTCGAGCATGCGACGGCCGAGCAGCTCACTGAACTGCGCAAGATGGTCAGTGACGAGCGCGACAGTTTTTCCAGGGGCGATCGCGGGGCGGGCATTCGTCTGTCCGGCGAGTTTCACCTGAAACTGGCAGAGGCGGCGAAGAATGCGCCGCTGATCAGCTTCCAGCGCAGCCTGGTGTCCCAGACATCGCTGATCATCGCCCAGTACGAAAGCGGCAACCGCTCGCACTGTTCCTACGATGAGCACACCCAACTGATCGACGCCATCGAATCCCGCGACGCGGCGCTGGCGGTGAACCTGATGATGCACCACATGGACCACATCGACAGCAAGCTCAACCTCGACGAAGAAAGCGCGTCGGACGACCTGCACGCGGTGTTCTCGCACCTGATGCTGCCGAAGAAGAAAGCGGGGCGCAGCACGTCGGTTTGATGGAGTTTGATCGTTCCCACGCTCCGCGTGGGAATGCATCCCTGGACGCTCCGCGTCCAAAGTCGACGCAGAGCGCCGAGAAAGGCGCTACCACGCAGAGCGTGGGAGCGATCAGAAAGGGCGCGCTCATGACACCAGGCTTCGAGCCTCAGCGCTTATGCACCAAAACCCCCGCCGAATACGTCTCGCTGACCGTCCTGTCATCCCCCAGCGTCATCAGCACGAACAACTTCTCTTCAATACTGGTCGCCTGTTTCATGCGATAGGACAGCAGCGGCGTGGCGTTGAAGTCCAGCACCACGAAGTCGGCCTCGGTGCCTTCATGCAGGTTGCCGATCTTGTCTTCCAGACGCAGCGCTCGCGCACCGCCGAGCGTCGCCAGGTACAGCGACTTGAACGGGCTCAGCTTGGCGCCTTGCAGTTGCATCACCTTGTACGCCTCGTTCAGCGTCTGCAGGATCGAGAAGCTGGTGCCGCCGCCGACGTCGGTGCCCAGGCCGACATTGACCTTGTGCCGCTCGGCCATCGGCAGGTTGAACAGCCCGCTGCCGAGGAAGAAGTTGGACGTGGGGCAGAAGGCGATGGCCGAGCCGGTTTCCGCCAGGCGCTCGCATTCCTGATCACACAGATGCACCCCGTGCGCGAACACCGAGCGCTCGCCCAATAGCTTGAAATGGTCGTAGACGTCCAGGTAGTTCTTGCGCTCTGGAAACAACGCTTTGACCCATTCGACTTCCTTCAGGTTTTCGCTGATGTGGGTCTGCATGTACAGGTCCGGATACTCGGTCAGCAGTTGGCCCGCAAGGGTGAGCTGCTCCGGTGTACTGGTCGGCGCAAAGCGCGGCGTGACGGCGTAATGCAAGCGACCCTTGCCGTGCCAGCGCTCGATCAGCGCCTTGCTGTCGACGTAACTGGACTCGGCGGTGTCCACCAGATAATCCGGGGCATTGCGGTCCATCATCACCTTGCCGGCGATCATGCGCAGGTTGAGCTTCTCGGCGGCGGTGAAGAATGCGTCCACCGATTCCTTGTGACGGCTGCCGAACACCAGCGCAGTGGTGGTGCCGTTGCGCAGCAGTTCCTTGATGAAAATATCGGACACTTCAGCAGCGTGGCCAGGGTCGGCAAACTGCCGCTCGACCGGGAAGACGTAAGTGTTGAGCCAGTCCAGCAACTGTTCGCCATAAGAGCCGACCATGCCGGTCTGCGGCAGATGGATGTGGGTGTCGATGAAGCCGGCGGTGATCAGCGCATCTGTGTAGGTCACCACTTCGACGTCGCTGGCGAGGCTGCCAAGGAGGTCTCGGGTGTGGCCGACGGCCGTGATTTTGCCGTTCTCGACCACCATCAGGCCGTCTTCGAAATACTCGTAGGAGGCTTCGACGACTACCTCGGCAGGGTCGGCGATGCTGTGGACGATGGCGGCGCGGTAAGCTTTCTTTTCAATAGTCATGTTCAGGATTCGTTCGTCTTAATTCATTGAGCCTGACTGCGGCGCGAGACCGGCAGCAGCTTGGCAACAGGTTCGGCGCTCGAGCCTTGCTCGCCGCTCTCCATGCCAAAGCAGGCGTTGTAGGTGGCAATCACTTCTGCGGCGACCGAGACCGCAATCTCTATCGGCAGCTTGCCCTTCACCTCGGCCAGGCCCATCGGGCAGCGCATGCGCTGAACCAGGGCCGGATCGAAGCCGCGATCACGCAGGCGGTGTTCGAATTTTGCGCGTTTGGTTTTCGAGCCGATCAGGCCGAACCAGGTGAAGTCGCCGCGTTTGAGGATCGCGGCGGTGAGCTCCAGGTCCAGTTGATGGTTGTGGGTCATGACGATGCAATAACTGCCAGCGGGCAGATTGTCCACTTCATCGACGACCTCCTCGTTGACGATTTTGGTCACACCTTCAGGCAGTTGCGCTGGGAACTCGGCATCCCGCGAGTCGATCCAGCGCACGCGACACGGCAGGCTGGCGAGCAGCGGCACCAGCGCGCGGCCGACATGACCTGCGCCGAAGACTGCGATCTGCGCGTGTGGCTGGCCCATCGGTTCGAACAGCAAGACGTTCACGCCGCCACAGCACTGACCCAGGCTGGCACCCAGGCTGAAGCGCTCCAGCCGCGTTTGCTGGCTGCCGCTGTCGAGCATTTCACGGGCAATCGCCATGGCCTTGTATTCCAGATGGCCGCCGCCAATGGTGTCGTAGATCCGCTCGGCGCTGACCACCATCTTCGAGCCTGCATTGCGCGGCGTTGAGCCACGCTCCTCGATGATGGTCACCAGCACGCAGGCTTCACCCTGGGTTTGCAACTCGGCGAGGGCGCTGATCCAGTTGTTCATGTGTTTCTCCTGATCACCTGTGTGGCAGATCAAAAATTCTGGTTGTCCTTTCGGGCGTCATCGCGAGCAAGCTCACGCCTACAAGGGACCGTGTTCCTACTGTAGGAGTGAGCTTGCTCGCGATAGGGCGGTGCGGACACCCCAACAATCCCGGCAAACTACGTCGGTCCTTCTGGCCAATCGCGAATGAATTCGCTCCCACAGGTTTACCGCGTACCTCCTGTGGGAGCGGATTCATCCGCGATGGCGTCGGTCCAGACGACAGTCTGTTAGACCGGCGAAACCGTCAGCTCATGGGCCACGCCTTCCGCTTCCGGCGCTGCGGCCTTCAACTGGCGCATCTGCTCGCAGCCCCACAGCACGCGCTCCGGTGTTGCCGGTGCGTCGATCTTTGGCTGATGGCGGTAATCGCCCAGGCTCGCCACCGCATCCTTGATCGCACACCACGCCGCGATTCCCAGCATGAACGGCGGTTCACCCACGGCCTTGGAGTGGAACACCGTGTCTTCGGGGTTCTTGCGGTTTTCCACCAGTTTTACGCGCAGGTCTGCTGGCATGTCTGCCACCGCCGGGATCTTGTAGCCGGCCGGACCGTTGGTCATCAGCTTGCCTTTGGCGTTCCACACCAGTTCTTCGGTGGTCAACCAGCCCATGCCTTGAATGTAGCCGCCCTCGACCTGACCGATGTCGATCGCCGGGTTCAGCGAGGCGCCGACGTCATGCAGGATGTCGGTGCGCAGCATTTTGTACTCGCCGGTCAGTGTGTCGACGATCACCTCGGTGCACGCCGCGCCAAAGGCGAAATAGTAGAACGGCCGGCCGCGTGCCTGACTGCGGTCGTAGTAGATCTTCGGCGTTTTGTAATAGCCGGTGCTCGACAGCGACACCTGCCCCATCCATGCCTGCTGCGCCAGGGTGTCGAAGCTGATCACCTGCTCGCCGACGCGCACGTGGCCGTTGCGGAACTCGACCTGCGACGCTTCGCACTGATAGTGTTTTGCCGCGAACTCGATCAGCCGTTGCTTGATGGTTTCGGCTGCATTCTGTGCCGCCTTGCCGTTCAGGTCCGCGCCGCTGGACGCTGCGGTGGGCGAGGTGTTCGGCACTTTGTCCGTGTTGGTCGCAGTGATCTGCACGCGGTCAATGCTGACCTGAAACACTTCCGCCACGACCTGCGCGACCTTGGTGTTCAAGCCTTGGCCCATCTCGGTACCGCCATGGTTCAGGTGAATGCTCCCATCGGTGTAAATGTGGATCAGCGCACCGGCCTGATTGAGGAAGCTGGCGGTGAAGGAAATGCCGAATTTTACCGGGGTCAGCGCCAGGCCTTTCTTGAGGATCGGGCTGTTGGCGTTGTAGGCCATGATCGCCTTGCGACGCTCCGCGTACTGACTGCTTTCTTCCAGTTCGGCGGTCATCTCTTCAAGCATGTTGTGCTCGACGGTCTGATAGTAGTGCGTGACGTTGCGCTCGGTCTTGCCGTAGTAGTTGGCCTTGCGCACGGCCAGCGGATCCTTGCCCAGATGCCGGGCAATCGCGTCCATCACTTCTTCGATGGCGACCATGCCCTGCGGGCCGCCGAAGCCGCGGTAGGCCGTATTGGAAGCAGTGTTGGTCTTGCAGCGATGGCCGTTGATGGTGGCATCGCCCAGGTAGTACGAGTTGTCGGCGTGGAACATCGCCCGGTCGACGATCGAGGCCGACAGGTCAGGGGAGCAGCCGCAATTGCCCGCCAGCTCCAGCTGAATCCCGTGCAGACGGCCGTCGTTGTCGAAGCCCACGTCGTACTCGACGTAGAAGGGGTGGCGCTTGCCGGTCATCATCATGTCTTCGACGCGCGGCAGGCGCATCTTGGTCGGCTGACCGGTGAGCCGCGCCACCACGGCGCACAGGCAGGCAGGGCTCGCCGCTTGGGTTTCTTTGCCACCGAAACCGCCGCCCATGCGACGCATGTCTACGACCACCTTGTTCATCGACACGTCGAGCACTTCGGCGACGAGCTTCTGTACTTCGGTCGGGTTTTGCGTGGAGCAGTAAACGATCATGCCGCCATCTTCGGTCGGCATCACCGAGGAGATTTGCGTCTCCAGGTAGAAGTGTTCCTGGCCGCCGATGTGCAGCGTGCCTTGAATGCGGTTCGGCGCGGTTTCCAGCGCCCCGGCTGAATCGCCGCGTTGATGGGTGTGGCTGTCGAGCACGAAATGCTTCTTGCGGTAAGCCTCGACCACGTCGAGCACCGGCTCCAGATCCTCGTATTCGATGATCGCGGCCATCGCTGCTTTGCGCGCGGTTTCGTGGTCGCGCGCCGCCACGGCAATCACCGGTTGACCGACGAACTCGACGGTGTCGATGGCCAGCAGCGGGTCGCCGGGCAGCAACGGACCGATGTCTTTCAGGCCGGGAATGTCTTCGTGAGTAATCGCGATGCGCACGCCTTCGAAGTCGTAGCACGGCGAGACGTCAACGCTGACGATTCGCGCGTGCGCCCGGTCGGACATCCGCGCATAGACGTGCAGCTGATTGGGAAACTCCAGCCGGTCATCGATGTAGATCGCTTCGCCCGACACATGCTTGTCGGCGCTGTCGTGCTTGACGCTGCGGCCAACGCCGGTGGTGAGGTCCTGCTGGAACAGGGCGACCAGTTCTTCTTGAGTCTTTTGGGGAGCGTGATTAGACATATGCAGTCACCCGAGTCTCGATGTGTGGCGTTTGCAGCTCGATGAAGTATTTGCGCAGCAGGTTCTGCGCGCTCAGCAGGCGGTATTCCTTGGTGGCGCGGAAATCCGAGAGCGGCGTGAAGTCTTTTTCCAGCGCAGCACAGGCGCGCTCAATGGTGGCCGACGTCCAGGGCTGACCGATCAATGCCTGTTCGCAGTTCGCGGCACGTTTGGGAATCGCCGCCATGCCGCCGAATGCCGCGCGGGCGTCGACGATGGCGCCATTCTCGACCTGCAGGCGAAAGGCTGCGCACACCGCCGAGATGTCGTCATCCAGACGTTTGGACACTTTATAGGCGCGGAAGGCCTGTTTGGCATTGGCCTTGGGCACGATGATCTTCTCGATGAACTCGCTTTCCTGACGTGCGGTCACGCGGTAATCGATGAAGTAATCTTCCAGCGCCAGGGTGCGAGACGTGTCGCCTTTGCGCAGGACGATCTTCGCGCCCAGTGCGATCAGCAGGGGAGGCGAGTCGCCAATTGGCGAGGCATTGCCGATATTGCCGCCCAACGTGCCCTGATTGCGGATCTGCAACGATGCAAAACGGTGCAGCAGTTCGCCGAAATCCGGGTATTGGCTGCTCAGCGCTTCGTAGCAATCGGTCAGTGCGGTGGCGGCGCCGATCTCGATACGGTCGTCGAAGTGTTCGATCTTCTTCATCTCGGCGACGTTGCCGACGTAGATCATCACCGGTAATGGACGATGGAACTGCGTGACTTCCAGCGCCAGGTCGGTGCCGCCGGCCAGCAAGCGTGCCTGAGGGTACGAATCGTAGAGGTCGGCGAGGTCCGCGACGGTCATCGGCACCAGGCAGCGTTTGTCGCCGCTGTTCAGCTCGGCGGTTTCCTGCGGTTTGATGGCTTTCAGGCGGCCGATGGTCTGCGCCTGGCGGGTGTCGAACTGGTCGGGCTGACGGCGGCTGCAGCTCTGTTCGGCGGCGGCCAGAATCGGGCGATAGCCGGTGCAGCGACAGAGGTTGCCGGCCAGGGCTTCATGGGCCTGAGCGTGTTTGACCTGAGTCGAGTCCGCCTCGTTGCTGTTCTTCTGCAAGGCAAACAGCGACATCACGAAACCCGGGGTACAGAACCCGCATTGCGAACCGTGGCACTCGACCATGGCCTTTTGCACGCTGTGCAGTTCGCCCTGGTGCTTGAGGTCTTCGACGCTGATCAGCTGTTTGCCATGCAGCGATGCCACGAAGGTCAGGCACGAATTGAGACTGCGATAGCTCAGGTGATCCTGACCGTCGTCATCGGTGGTCAGCTCGCCCACCACCACGGTGCAGGCGCCGCAGTCGCCGCTGGCGCAGCCTTCCTTGGTGCCGGATTTGTGCAAATGCTCACGCAGATAGTTGAGCACCGTCATGTTGGGGTCCAGAGCATGCTCGGTTTTCAGCTCTTGGTTCAGCAAAAACTGGATCACGGGTCGCGCCTCGTCTTCTTGTAATGGATAGCGATCTTGGAAAGGTATAACGGAATCTGTCATTGAACCTGTCGATGAATCTATCAGTTCTGACTATTGGGTCAATTAAATTCTGACCTTTAAGTCAAGAAAACGGCTTTTCCGCTGGCTGGCCGATTAACGGCAACATGACCTTGCAATAAAACGGTGTGGAGACGCTCAAAGTTTTGCTTATTTCGTGCCAGTTTCCGTGCATATGGCCCTGCGCCACAGGTATCCAGTGCGATACACTGCGCCGCTTGTGTGCAGCTATTGGATTTAAAGGAAAGACATGACGTTCAAGGCACCGGACAGCCTCGCTGAGCAGATCGCTCACCACCTCGCCGAGCGGATCATTCGCGGCGAGCTCAAGCCAGGGGAGCGGATTCAGGAGCAGAAGGTCACTGCTGCACTCAACGTCAGCCGCGGCTCGGTGCGTGAAGCGCTGCTGATCCTCGAGCGTCGGCACCTCATCGTGATCCTGCCGCGCCGTGGCGCCCAGGTGTCGGTGCTCACGCCGCATAACGTCACCAGCCTTTGCGCACTGATGAGCGAGCTGTACATCCTGCTCGGCCTCGCGGTGGCCAAAAGCTGGACGGAAGAACTCGAACTGGCGCCTTTCCTGCAGATCCAGCAGCGTCTGATCGCCAGTTGTGAACGACAGGATGTGAAGAGCTTCGTCGAGGACAGTTTCAACGTGATGCGCGCGGCGTATCCGTTTGCCAACAACCCGTACCTGGAAGAGACCGTCGAGAATCTGCAGCCGTCCATGAGCCGTTTCTACTATCTCGCGCTGGAACAACGGCAGGCCGAGATGAGCGAATACCTGACCCTGTTCGGTCAGTTGCTCGAAGCGGTGGTTGCACGAGATCTGGCGCGCATTCGCGCCGTGCTGACCCGCTACGCCGAGCGCAGCTGCCAGTCGATCCTGTCTGCCCTGGCGGCCAGCTGATCCATGCGCCTTAAATGCATCAGGCTGGCGGGGTTCAAGTCGTTCGTCGACCCGACGACGGTGAACTTCCCCAGCAACATGGCGGCCGTGGTCGGCCCCAATGGATGCGGCAAATCCAACATCATCGACGCGGTGCGCTGGGTCATGGGCGAAAGCTCGGCCAAGAACCTGCGCGGCGAGTCGATGACCGACGTCATTTTCAACGGTTCCACCAGCCGTAAACCGGTCAGTCAGGCCAGCATCGAGCTGGTGTTCGACAACTCGGACAGCACCCTGGTCGGCGAATATGCCAGCTACGCGGAAATTTCCATTCGCCGCAAAGTGACCCGCGACAGCCAGAACAGCTACTACCTGAACGGCACCAAGTGCCGTCGTCGGGACATCACCGACATCTTCCTCGGCACCGGCCTTGGCCCACGCAGCTATTCGATCATCGAGCAGGGCATGATCTCCAAGCTGATCGAAGCCAAGCCTGAGGACCTGCGCAACTTCATCGAAGAAGCAGCGGGCATTTCCAAGTACAAGGAACGCCGTCGCGACACCGAAAACCGCATCCGCCGCACCCACGAAAACCTCGCGCGCCTGACCGACCTGCGCGACGAGCTGGGTCGTCAGCTGGAGCGCCTGCAGCGTCAGGCGCAGGCCGCCGAAAAGTATCAGGAATATAAAGCCGAAGAACGGCAGCTCAAGGCACAGCTGTCGGCGTTGCGCTGGCAGGCCCTGAACGAACAGGTCGCCCAGCGCGAATCGGTCATCGGCACTCAGGAAATCGGTTTCGAATCCCTCGTGGCCGATCAGCGCAGCGCCGATGCCTTGATCGAGCGTCTGCGTGACGGCCATCACGACCTGTCCGAACGGTTCAACCTGGTGCAGGGCCGCTTCTATTCGGTGGGCGGTGATATCGCGCGCGTCGAGCAGAGCATTCAGCACGGTCAGCAGCGCTTGCGTCAGTTGCAGGACGACCTGCGCGAAGCCGAACGTGCGCGGCAGGAAACCGAATCGCACCTGGGCCATGACCGCACCTTGCTGGCGACCCTCGGCGAAGAGCTGGAGATGCTCGAGCCCGAGCAGGAAATGACCCTCGCCGCCGCCGAGGAATCCGCCGCATCGCTGGAAGAGGCCGAAGCCTCGATGCACAGCTGGCAGGAGAAGTGGGATGCCTTCAACCTGACTTCCGCCGAGCCTCGGCGCCAAGCCGAGGTTCAGCAGTCGCGCATCCAGCAACTGGAAACCAGCATGGAGCGGCTGGCCGAGCGTCAGCGCCGTTTGGGCGAAGAACGTCAGCTGCTGGCCGCCGATCCTGAAGACGCCGCCATTCTTGAGCTCACTGAAGACCTCGCTGCACGTGAGATGGCCTTCGAGGAACTGACGGCTGAAGAAGAACAGCTGATCGAACGCCTTGAGGCGCTGCGCCTGGAACTGCAACAGGCCACGCAATCCCAGCAAAAGGCGCAGGGTGATCTGCAACGCCTGAACGGGCGTATCGCGTCGCTGGAAGCGTTGCAACAGGCGGCGCTCGATCCCGGCACCGGCACCGCCGAGTGGCTGCGCGATCAACAGCTCAGCGAACGCCCGCGTCTGGCCGAGGGCCTGCGCGTCGAAGCAGGTTGGGAGCTGGCGGTGGAAACCGTGCTCGGTGCCGATTTGCACGCGGTCTTGGTGGACGACTTCTCAGGGCTTGATCTCGCCGGTTTCAGTCAGGGCGATTTACGTCTGGTAAGTCCGGCCGCAGACAAGACGCGCATTCCCGGCAGCCTGCTGGACAAGGTGGACACGCAGGTCGACCTGACCCATTGGCTGGGGCAGGTCAGGCCGGTCGAAACCCTGGACGATGCGTTGTCGCTGCGTGCACAACTGAGTGCCGGACAGAGCCTGATCAGCCGTGACGGCTACTGGGTCGGTCGGGATTTCCTGCGGGTTCGTCGTGCCAGCGAAGCCGAGAGCGGTGTGTTGGCGCGGGGTCAGGAACTGCAGCGTCTGGCGCTTGAACGTGAAGAGCGCGAAGCGACCCTCGCGGCGCTGGAAGAACAACTGCTGACGCAGCGCGAGCAGCAACGGTTGCAGGAAGGCAATCGCGAGCAACTGCGCCGTCGTCTGCAAGATGAAACCCGTCAGCAAAGCGAACTCAAGGCGCAACTGTCCGCGGCCAGAGCCAAGGTCGAGCAGTTGACCTTGCGCCGCACGCGGCTGGATGAAGAACTCACCGAACTGGGTGAGCAGCGCGCCATCGAGCAGGAAAGTCTCGGTGAGTCGCGGCTGCAATTGCAGGAAGCCCTGGACAGCATGGCGCTGGACACCGAGCAACGCGAGTTGCTGCTGGCCCAGCGTGACAGCCTGCGTGAACGGCTCGACCGGGTGCGTCAGGAGGCGCGTCAGCACAAGGACCACGCCAACCAGCTGGCCGTGCGGCTCAGCTCGCTACGGGCACAGCACGACTCAACGCGGCAGGCGCTGGAGCGTCTGGAAATGCAGTCCGAACGGCTGACCGAAAAACGCGAGCAGTTGAACCTCAACCTGGAGGAGGGCGAGGCGCCCCTTGAGGAGCTGCGCCTGAAGCTCGAAGAGTTGCTGGAAAAACGCATGGTGGTCGACGACGAAATGCGCACTGCCAAAAACGCGCTCGAAGACGCCGACCGTGAGCTGCGCGATGCCGAGAAACGCAGGACTCAGGCCGAGCAGCAGTCACAACTGTTGCGTGGACAGCTGGAGCAGCAGCGCCTCGAATGGCAGTCACTGACCGTGCGCCGCAAGGCCCTGCAGGAGCAACTGCACGAAGACGGCTACGATCTGAATGGTGTCCTGGCGACGCTGACGCCCGAGGCGAGCGAGAAAGAAGCCGAGGAAGAGCTGGGGCGTATCGATGCCCGTATTCAGCGTCTGGGTGCGATCAACCTCGCGGCCATCGACGAGTACCAGCAGCAGTCCGAGCGCAAGCGTTATCTGGATGCTCAGGACGCTGACCTGGTGGAAGCGCTGGAGACGCTGGAAAACGTGATCCGCAAGATCGACAAAGAGACCCGTAATCGCTTTAAAGAGACCTTTGATCAGATAAACAGCGGAATTCAGGCACTTTTTCCAAAAGTTTTCGGTGGTGGCAGCGCTTACTTGGAACTGACGGGCGAAGATTTACTCGATACAGGAGTGACGATCATGGCGCGTCCCCCGGGCAAGAAGAACAGCACGATCCATTTGCTGTCCGGTGGCGAAAAAGCCCTGACCGCATTGGCGCTGGTTTTTGCCATTTTCAAACTCAACCCGGCACCGTTCTGCATGCTCGACGAGGTCGACGCGCCGCTGGACGACGCCAACGTGGGTCGCTACGCCCGACTGGTCAAGGAGATGTCGCAAACCGTGCAGTTCATCTACATCACCCACAACAAGATCGCCATGGAAATGGCTGATCAGTTGATGGGCGTCACCATGCATGAGCCTGGGTGTTCGCGCCTTGTGGCCGTTGACGTAGAGGAGGCGATGGCGCTGGTGGATGCGTAGCGGACTGCCACGCGGTCAAACAGATTAACGAGGGAAAAGTGGCGCTTCGAAGGCACGGCACAGGAATAACTGTCGTAGCGGTACAGATGCTCGCGACATGCAGATGTAACAGACGGTGTAAAGTTACCTTTGGTCGTGCTAGCTTAATGTCCACTTTTTCATTTTGCGTGGGTAAAAGGCCATTCAGAACATAGAGTTGGCTCCACGTTTTAAAGGGGTTTACGCCCTTAATTTTCAGAATTTTCATTAGAGGCACGGGATTACATGGAAATCGGTCTGCGAGAGTGGCTGATCGTCATCGGCATCATTGTCATTGCCGGTATTCTTTTTGACGGCTGGCGCCGGATGCGCGGCGGTAAAGGCAAGTTGAAATTCAGGCTGGACCGCAGTTTCTCAAACCTGCCGGACGACGAAGAAGGCTCGTCCGCCGAGGTATTGGGCCCTGCACGTGTCCTAGACACCCAGAAAGAACCGCAGCTCGACGAGCATGACCTGCCCGCCATGAGCGCGGCCCGCGAGCGGCCGGAACGCCCCGAGCGCGAAAGCAAACGCAACAAGCGCAAGGATGAGCCGCAGCAGGGCGACCTGAATCTGGATGTCGACGGCCCGAGCCTGTTCAGCGCCCGCGACGACGATTTCCCGGACGACAAGCCGACTCAGCGCATCACCGAAGATAAGGATCTGCCGCCGGTCGAAGAAGTGCTGGTGATCAGCGTGATCTCCCGCGACGAAAGTGGCTTCAAAGGTCCTGCGTTGCTGCAGAACATTCTGGAAAGCGGCCTGCGTTTCGGCGAAATGGACATTTTCCATCGCCACGAGAGCATGGCCGGCAACGGTGAAGTGCTGTTCTCCATGGCCAACGCGGTCAAGCCGGGCGTATTTGACCTGGACGACATCGACCATTTCACTACCCGTGCAGTGAGTTTCTTCCTGGGTCTGCCGGGTCCGCGCCATCCGAAGCAGGCGTTCGATGTGATGGTGGCCGCTGCTCGCAAGCTCGCTCACGAGTTGAACGGTGAATTGAAAGACGATCAGCGCAGTGTCATGACCGCGCAGACCATTGAGCACTACCGCCAGCGCATCGTCGAATTCGAACGCCGCGCCCTGACTCAGCGTCGTTGATAGGGCTAACGGGTCCTTATGACCAATGAGGACCCACTGTGGGAGCGAATTCATTCGCGAAAAATGCTTCAGGCGATATAGCTCTGTCGGCTGTACGCCCGCCTCGCGAATGAATTCGCTCCCACAGAGAGCAGTGTGGCGCCGTGATTGCGCGGCAGCACCATGAATTGAGCAGCTCCGGCTGCTCTTTTGCATTCTGAGAGAACACCGTATGAAAGCCGCCGAAACCCGAATCCTGGAACTGCGCGCAGAGCTGGACCTTCACAACTACCGCTACCACGTTCTCGACGAGCCGAGCATTCCGGACGTTGAATACGACCGGCTGTTCCACGAACTCAAGGCGCTGGAAGCTGAAAATCCGCATCTGGTCACGCCGGATTCGCCCACGCAGCGGGTCGGCAGTGCGGCGCTGTCGGCGTTCACTCAGGTGCGTCATGAAATCCCCATGCTCAGCCTGGGCAACGCCTTCGAAGAGACCGACATGCATGAGTTCGACCGGCGTGTCACCGAAGGTCTGGACTTGCCAAACGACGGGTTGTTCGCAGAAAAGGTCGAATACAGCTGCGAGCCCAAGCTTGATGGTCTGGCGGTGAGCTTGCTGTACCAGAACGGCGCATTGGTCCGGGGTGCCACGCGTGGCGATGGCACGACCGGCGAAGACATCAGCGTCAACGTGCGCACCGTGCGCAATATCCCACTCAAGCTGCACGGCGAAGGCTGGCCGGAAACCCTCGAAGTGCGCGGCGAGGTGTTCATGTCCAAGGCGGGCTTCGACCGCCTCAACGAAAGCCAGCTGGAAGTCGGCGGCAAGACCTTCGCCAACCCGCGCAATGCCGCTGCGGGCAGCCTGCGCCAGCTGGACTCGAAGATCACCGCCAACCGGCCGCTGGAGTTCTGCTGCTACGGCATCGGCCAGGTTTCACACGACATTTCCGACACCCACATCGGCAACCTGAAGCAACTGAAAGCGTGGGGCATGCCCATCAGTCGCGAGCTGAAGGCGGCCGCCGGCATTGAAGACTGCCTGAAGTACTACCACGACATTGGCGAGCGTCGCCTGTCGCTGCCGTATGAAATCGACGGCGTGGTGTTCAAGGTCAACAGCATCGCCGCGCAGCGCGAACTGGGTTTCCGCGCTCGCGAGCCGCGCTGGGCCATTGCGCACAAATTCCCGGCCATGGAAGAGCTGACCGAGCTGCTCGACGTGGAATTTCAGGTCGGCCGTACCGGCGCCGTAACCCCGGTCGCGCGTTTGAAACCGGTCAAGGTCGCTGGCGTGACGGTCGCCAATGCCACGCTGCATAACATGGACGAAGTGGCGCGCCTGGGCCTGATGATCGGTGACACCGTGATCATCCGCCGTGCCGGTGACGTGATCCCGCAAGTCGTGCAAGTGGTGCTTGAACGGCGTCCTGACAACGCGCGCAAGGTCGAGATCCCGCAGACCTGCCCGGTTTGCGGCTCGCAGGTCGAGCGCACGCAACTGATCAAGCGCAGTAAAGGCAAGGAAACCGTCAGCGAGGGCGCGGTGTATCGCTGCGTCGGGCGGCTGGCGTGTGGCGCGCAACTCAAGCAGGCGATCATCCACTACGTGTCCCGTCGTGCGATGGACATCGAAGGCCTGGGCGACAAGACCATCGAGCAGTTGGTGGACGAAAAGCTCATCGGTTCGCCCGCCGATCTCTACAAGCTCGAATACGACCAGATCATCGAGCTGGAAGGCTTCGCCGATATTTCCAGCAAGAAGCTGCTGAAGGCCATCGACGACAGCAAGACGCCAACGCTGGCGCGCTTCATCTACGCACTGGGCATTCCCGATGTGGGTGAAGAAACCGCCAAGGTACTGGCCCGGTCTCTGGGGTCGCTGGACAAGGTCAAGGTTGCGCTGCCGGAAGTGCTCACCTACCTGCCGGACATCGGCCTGGAGGTCGCCCACGAGATTCACAGTTTCTTTGAAGACGACCACAACCAGAACGTCATTGGCGCGCTGCTGGGCGAATGCAAAATGCAACTGCAGGACACGGGCGATCTGGGCGCCGAGTTCGCCGCCAGCGCGACGCTGGGTGGCATGCTCGACAAACTGAACATCCCTTCCATCGGGCCGGGCGGCGCACAGAAACTGGCGGACAAGTTCGGCACGCTGGAAGGCGTGGTCAAGGCCGACTGGCTGGACATGCGCCAGACCTTGCCGGAAAAGCAGGCGCAGTCTGTCAGAGCGTTCTTCGATGTTCCGGAAAACGCCGAGCGCGCGCTCAAGATCGAACAGCAGCTCAAAGACTTCGGCATGCACTGGCAGAATGAGAAGAAGGTGGTGGAAGGCTTGCCGCTGACCGGCCAGACCTGGGTGCTGACCGGTTCGCTGGAGCTGATGAGCCGCGACGTAGCCAAGGAAAAGCTCGAAAGCCTTGGTGCTAAGGTGTCGGGCTCGGTGTCAGCCAAGACCCACACGGTGGTCGCAGGGCCGGGGGCGGGCTCCAAGTTGACCAAGGCCAATGAGCTGGGTTTGAAGGTGCTGGATGAAGAAGCGTTCGTGGCGTTTCTCAAGCAGCATGATATTTCGGTGGAGTAAGCCGCTCCTGCAGGTGGTGCGGCGCAAACAAATCATGGAACCGCCGCACCCCCCAACGATCTAGTGCTTGCAGCCCCTTCAGGAGATCGCCATGTTCCAGTTCTTCGAACAACTCAGCACACGGATCGCGGCGCCCTTCGCCGGCGAAAGCAAGCGCAACAGCAAGGTCTGGCAATGCCATTGCGGACAGTCGGTGTTCTTCCGCAACAGCCAGTGCCTGGCGTGTTCAGCCGCGTTGGGGTATCTGCCTGAACAAAGCAAAATTGCTGCCCTTGAACCGGGGCCCGACCTCCATACCTGGCGTCTGAGCGACGAGCCGCAGGCCGGTCTCTATCGTCGCTGCGCCAACCTCGACACATCGGCTGCCTGCAACTGGCTGTTTCCGGCGCACAACTCCGGGGAGTTTTGCACTGCGTGCAGCCTGAACAGGACCATCCCCGATCTGTCCGTCCCGGAAAACGCCGAGCGTTGGCGCAAGATCGAGATCGCCAAACGCCGGCTCGTCGCACAGCTCATCACGCTGGGCCTGCCCGTCATCCCGAAAAGCATCGATGAAGAGCGCGGCCTCGCCTTCGAGTTTCTCGGCGTCGACCTG
Source organism: Pseudomonas abietaniphila (assembly GCF_900100795.1). Taxonomy (GTDB): domain Bacteria; phylum Pseudomonadota; class Gammaproteobacteria; order Pseudomonadales; family Pseudomonadaceae; genus Aquipseudomonas; species Aquipseudomonas abietaniphila. The sequence goes on along the minus strand of NZ_FNCO01000009.1, from coordinate 254,974 downwards.
GAAGGCAACCTGCCCACCACCGGCCACGCCAATGGCCTGATCACCCTCAACGTTGATGAAGCCGACGACGCGATTCGCGAGAAAGTGCGCGTGCAGATGCACGAACCCTACCGCACGCTGCTCGGGCATTTCCGTCATGAGGTGGGGCATTACTACTGGGACAGGCTGATCGCGAACACCTACTGGCAGGACGGTTTTCGCCATCTGTTCGGAGACGACCGCGCAAGTTACGCCGACGCGCTCGATCACCATTACCAGCACGGCGCGCCAGCGGACTGGCAGCAACGTTATGTCAGCGCCTACGCCACGATGCATCCCTGGGAAGACTGGGCCGAAACCTGGGCGCATTACCTGCACATGATGGATGCCGTCGACACGGCGCTGAGTCTGGGCATGAGCGCACGCGACATGGACCTCGACTATCAGCCCTTCGAGCTGGAAACCCTCTACGATCCGCAGCATCCGGGAGGGCCTTCGTTCCTCGCCTTCGTCAATGCCTGGATCGAGCTGGCGGGCATGCTCAACGAACTGTCTCGTGCGATGGGCCAGCCGGATTTCTACCCGTTCGTGCTGCCGCCAGCGGTGATCACCAAGCTGCACTTCATTCATCTGGTGATACAAGGTGCGGGCGGCAAGGCAGATGAAGTGCTGCAGGTTCAGTGACCCACTCATCTGGAGGGTGAGGGCCCGGGCGCTGCAACATGTTGCAACTTTGTTGGAGGGGCTCGGCCATTGCCGTCGGTCTGCGAGTGCCTGCAGGCCGTTGAATCTAGTGCTACTTTGCCTAGCAATATCGTTTTGATACTACTGGCGTAGAGCAGTTGCACAGGGATTTCGCATATGGCCAATAGCGCTCCAATACCGTTGAACGAGGCCTCACGGCTGTCCCGCATCACCCACATGGGGCTTCTCGATTCAGCCGCTGACGAGGTGCTGGATCACATCGTCGACATGGTTGCTCACTACTTCGACGTACCCATCGCGCTGGTGTCCATTGTCAGTGAGCACCGACAGTGGTTCCGCGCGGGCACCGGCCTGGACGAGCGTGAAACACCGCGTGAAATTTCTTTTTGTGCCTACTCCATTCTCAGTCACGACGTGTTTCAGGTCCCCGACGCACTGCTCGATACCCGCTTCAATGACAACCCGCTGGTCACGGGCGAGCCGCACATTCGTTTCTATGCCGGTGTGCCGCTGGTCACCGCCGACGGATTGGCGCTGGGCACGCTCTGCATCATCGACAACCAACCCCGACCGCCACTGGCGCCGCGCGACCTCACCATGCTGGAAATGTATGGCCAGCTGGTAATGAAGCGGCTCAACAACATGCGCAAGGCCAGCTATGTCGATCAGCCAACCGGGTTGTTCAATCGCCTGCGCCTGGAAGAAGACATCTTGGCCCTGGCTGAGCGCGACGATCATGCGTTGGTCGCCCTGGACATGGTCAACCCGGTGTTCCTCGACAGCATCATCAAAGCGCTGGGTTACAACTTCGCCCAGGAATTGGTGCGGTGCATGATCGATAGCTGCCGCGAGCAACTGCCGGCCGACACGGCGTTGTACAAGGTCAGCCCGACACGCATCGCGCTGCTGACCCGACACGACGGGCCTGAGCAGGCAGAGCACCTGTTTCGCCGGTTGATCAAGCATTTTCAGCGCCCGTTGATCTGCCGCAACATCCCGATCCAGATGGATGTCGGCATCGGTGTGCTGCCGTTGGGATTGGGCCGGTGTGATGAAAAAGACTGGATTCGTCTGGTGGTCAGCGCCGCCGACGAAGCCCGCGGCAAGGCGACGGGCTGGCGCTGGTACGAACCGCATCTGGATTTCGCGCAGCAACGCGCCTTCCTGCTGCTGGCGTCACTGGCCGACGCCGTTCGCAGCCCGGATCAGCTGTCGCTGGTGTTTCAGCCGCGGCTCGAAGTCTCGACCGGGCGTATTGTCACCGTCGAGGCGCTGCTGCGTTGGCAGCATCCGGTCCTGGGGCCGATCAGCCCGGCCGAGTTCATTCCTCTGGCGGAGAAGACCGCACTGATTCGCTCGCTGAGTCTGTGGGTGCTGCGCAACGCCGTCGAGCAGGCGAGGAGCTGGCAGCGCCAGGGTTATGCATTCAAGGTCGCCATGAACGTGTCTGCCATCGACCTCGCGAACTCGCAGTTCAGCGACGCGCTGTTTGAGCAATTGGCGATCAGTGGCCTCGACCCAGGCCGCTTCGAGCTCGAATTCACCGAGAGCGCGCTCTGTGATAACCCTGATGTCACCCGGCAGCAACTCGAACGCCTGCGCGCGTTGAACATCGACATTGCCATCGACGACTTCGGCACCGGTTACAGCAACTGGACTTACCTGCGCCAGTTGCCGGCCACCACCGTCAAGCTCGACAAGTCGCTGGTGGAGAACGTGGACGCTAACGAAAAGGATCGGCGGTTGGTAGAAGCCATCGTCGACCTGGCACGGCGTCTGGGTTATCGCGTCGTCGCGGAAGGGGCGGAGACAGAAGACGTCTACGAGATTCTTTGCCAACTCGGCTGCCATGAAGTGCAGGGCTACCTCATCGCCCGGCCCATGACCGTCAGCGCGCTGGAACACTGGATGAATGGCGAGCGCAGCAACAAGGTCAAGCAACTGCGCGCGCTGGGGCGCTGATGGCCTGACCTCCGCATGCTAAGGCAGTTTGAGCAGCATCCGGCGCTCGAACCCCACCAACGCCCGGTCGGCGTCGCCGTAGTCCTGCCAGCCAAGGCTTCGGTACAGCGCATGAGCGGTCGTGTTTCCCAGATCGACCGCCAGCATCAGTTGCCGGGTCTCAGGCCACAGTTCGCGGACCAAGTCCGGTAACTGCTCAAGGCAGTTTTTCCCCAGCCCACGGCCCTGGTATCGCCGATCAATCATCACGCCGTGCAAGGTGACCGTCTGACCGTTCGCCCAACGCGGTAGCAACGACCGGCGCTTGAGCAGGAAAAAGCCACGGGCAACGTCATCCACCAGCACGGCGTAGCCCTGAATGTCAGACGCCGGTCGCGCTGTCAGCCCATGCACGGCGCCATAAGCATCCCCGACCAGGGTTTTCTGCTCACCCAGCAACTCGATCTCCAGCACCTGCTGACGCTGCAACGCCGAGAGCGTTTCGTATTTCTTCAAAATGCTTTTCATGAACGCCACCATGCCGCGTCCACAGCCACCCGTGCAAGTGGTTGAGCCCTATCAAATTTTTTATCTGAAACCAGAGGTTGTAACTTCGCGCCAGACCGGTACAATGGCGCGGCTCGCCGACTGGCGAGCGTCGTTATGGTGACCCCATCGGTCCCCCCGCAACGATTACCCGTGAACCTGGTCAGAGCCGGAAGGCAGCAGCCACAGCGGGAACATTGTGTGCCGGGGTGTGGCTGGTGGGGTTGCCTCCATAACGAATCCTCTTCGGAGTTTTCGCTCCCGCTTCAAACACCACGCATTTAAAGCTGAACGACAGTACGTCAAGTTCATTGTGTTCGAATTTCCCTTCCTGGATCAGTCGCTCAACACGAAGGTTTCCCGAGCCCCGCATCCCGACTCCGGAGCACCTCCCCCCGCACAGTCATAGCTCGAAGTGGTGCCATCACCTCTCGTTCGCCCATGCCTCCGATGAGCGCGCCGCTCGCTCACTGGCAAACTGTTTCCCTTGTGCCGTGCGCTCTGCTACCACGCATCCATCTCTGACAGAAACGGATGCATAGCCCTGATCCCTGAGGTAGAGCAGTGCGGTGAAATCCAGCGGGTTGACTCTGGACGTCGCCCCATCCGTGAGCGTTTGAAGAAGTCGAATGGCCAACGATTCAAGCCGCATGAAGCACGCCTCGGGTGGTGTGTGTGGGATAGTGGCTATTCGTCACCAGAGGGCAATGTGTAGTTCCATTTATTTCATTGGGTCATTCGTTTGAATAGGCCGGTGCGAGTCCGCTGTTTCAATCGAATGAGGGCGTTGTTCAACGCGAAATTGGGCGATTTTTTGAAGCGTTGCGCAGTCATGCGCGCGCCAGACGAATCTCAACCACCAGACCGACTCCCTTCATCCCGGCGCCCAGGCGAACGATTGCGCCATTGCGTTCGGCGATCGCTTTGACGATCGACAGCCCAAGACCGGATCCGACTTCGAGGTTGCCGAGGGTGCGATAGAAGGGGTCAAACACGCGCTCGCGCTCTTCGACGTTGATGCCGGGGCCGCTGTCGTTAATCGACAGGATGGCGTGACCCGTTTCGACGCTGAGCGACAGGTCGACGCGTCCGCCCGGCGGGGTGTAGCGGATGGCGTTGTCCACGAGGTTCTTGATCAGGATGGTCAAGTCGGTTTCATCGATCAGCACCCAGGCGTCCTGTTCGCCCTCGACGCCGATGTCGATGTTTTTGGCCTCCGCCAACGGCAGCAGGTCTTCCAGCACGTGGCGATAGACGTTGAAGACGGAAGCGGCCGTGGCGGGCGCGGAGGGGGTGGACTGGGCTTTGGCAAGGCCCAGCAGTTGGTGGACAAGGTTGCGGCCGCGTTCGATGCCGCGACGAAGCGGCTGGAAGCGTTCCAGAGCCGCTGGCGACATCTCGACGACGGCCAGGCGTTCGGCTTGCAGCGACAGCGCGGTCAGGGGCGAGCGAAGCTCATGGGCAGCGTCGGCGACGAAACGACGCTGGGTTTCCATGGACTGGGCCACTCGGTCGAGCAGGCGATTGATGGCGATCACGAAGGGTCGGATCTCTGTCGGAAGGTGCTGTTCGTCGATGGGATGCAGGTCCTGCTCGGCGCGCTGGTCGATCTCTGTGGACAGCGTTGCGATAGGCCGAAACAGCTTGCGTACCAGATCACCGACCACCAGCAGCAGGACCGGAAGCAGAATCAGAAACGGGAGCAGGCTGCGCAAGGCGCTTTCTTTGGCGTCCTTGTCACGGGCGCCACTTTCCTGAGCGACGGCAATCCGTTCGCCTCGCGAAGTGGTTTTGACCAGCACCCGGAAGGGTTCACCACCCACCTCCAGCGTGTGGATACCGTCCTTCAGGTCTGTAGGCAACGGCAACGGCAGGGTGTTGTCTGTGTTCTTCTCTGCGTGGGCGCCATCGGCCATATACTGCACAACGACCCGCTTTTCCTCATCGTCGCCTTCAATGTGATGCCCGTCAGCAGGGTAGGTCAGGGTCATGTGTTGACGGTCGATCAGGACGGCCACCCGACGCAACGTATCGTCCTGCATTTCGTTGGCTTCGTCGTAGGCCGAGATGAACGCGAACACGCCAGCCGCCAACGCGACGATCAGGATGGCCAGCGACAAGGCAAACGAAAGCCTGAGCTGCACCGACTCGCTCAAGCGTTTTTTGAAACCATCCATCCCACACCCCTTACATTCTTGATGATCTTCGCGCCCAGCTTGCGCCGCAGCCCGTGGATCAAAAACTCGACCGCGTTGCTTTCCACCTCGTTGCCCCACCCGTAGATCCGGTCTTCCAGATCGCTGCGTGACAGAATCGCGCCGGGGCGGATCAGCAGCGCCTGCAGTAACGCGAACTCGCGGTTTGAGAGTTGAACACCCTGCGTGTCTTGAGTGCAGGCTTCGCGTGTGGCGGGGTCCAGCGACACCAGGCCGTTACTCAGCATCGGCTGAGCAGAACCGCCTTTACGCCGCAACACCGCGCGCATGCGTGCGAGCAATTCGGCCATGTCGAAGGGCTTGAGCAGGTAGTCGTCGGCGCCCCCGTCAAGCCCGCGCAGTCGATCGTCGAGCCCGTCGCGCGCGGTGATGATGAGCAGCGGCACCGGGTTGTTGCGGGCACGAATGCTGTTGAGCACGCTGAGCCCGTCTTTGCCCGGCAAGCCGAGATCGAGCAACACCAGATCATAATGTTGAGTGTCGAGGGTGGCGAGGGCGGTCAGGCCGTCCTTGACCCAATCAGTCGCGTAACTTGCGTCCTTGAGTGCGCCGTGGATTGCGTCTCCGATCATGGGATCATCTTCGACCAGCAAAATCCGCATGTTTCCCTCCTTATGCGGTCGCAGTGGTTGCATTGAAGCATGGCAAAAGGGTTCGCGCAGCGCATTGATGCCGCGCGAACCCCTGAGATCACTGTTTACCCTGCAACGTATCAAAGGTTTTCAGCAGGTCGTCCATGGCGGTTTTACATTCGGCCTGGTTTGGCGTGCTGGCACGCAGGGCCGCGAGTGCACGGTCGATGGCCTTGTCCAGCAGATGCCAGTCGCTCGCTGCTCGCGGTTTGATCCCGGCCTCGGCTTCATCCCAGGAGAGTTCCAGATCCTTGATGCGTTTTTTCGCCGCTGGCAGGTCGTTTTTGTCGACAATCCCGGCAACGTCCACAGCGATATTGCGGAAGCCCGACAGATCTCCCAGTTTTGTACCCGATGTGGGAGTGCCTTGCTGGACGGCTGCTTCGGCGGCAGCTGTCTTGGGTTTTTCCGCCGGTTTGGAGCAAGCGGTCGCCAGGCTCAGGAGGGCAATGGCGGAAATGATGGCGGCCGAACGAATGACGGATTTTACGGAATGCATAGGGATACCTTGAAGGATGTTTGAAAGGGGAATCAGTGTGTGGCGGATGGGCGTTGACCGGCACTGAACTGGGCGACGCCCACCAGAATAAGGATCACGCACAGAAAGATGGCGCTGGTCCAGGTGGCGCCCATGCCCATGCCGCCGTATTGCTTCGACTGGGTCAGCAAGTCGCCCAGAGATGCGCCGAATGGGCGGGTGAGGATGTAGCCGATCCAGAACGTCAGCACGGCGTTGACGCCTTTGCGCCAAGCGGCGAATGAAATCGCGATCAGTGCGCCAAATATCAATACGCCCAGCGTGAAGCCCAGCCCGAGTGCTTCCGTCGCAAGATCACCTGCGGCGGTACCCAGCGCGAAGGTGCAGAGCACGGTCGCCCAATAGAACAATTCGCGTCGTGGCGTCACGATTTCGTGGATCGACAGGTTGCGCTCCACCGCGTACCAGACTGCGAAGTTGATCGCCAGCAGGACCGAGAACACCGCCGTGCTGGTGTACAGGCTGATGTCGAGGATGTCGGTCATGATGTCGGTGATCTGGGTGCCGACAATGCTCACCAGCACCACTGTCAACCAGTAGATCCAGGGCGTGTAGGCCCGTGTGCGCAGTTGAGTAAACAACGCAATCATCAGAAGGACGGCCATGCCGATGCTGGTGATGCCGGCCCCGAGGTCTGCATCGACTGCAAGAAAGTCGGCGACCGTCTCTCCCACAGTGGTGGACATGATCTTGATTACCCAGAAGGACAGCGTCACCTCGGGCACCTTGTTGAGCCAGTCGGCCCTCGTCATTGAATACATCGGTTAGCTTCTCCTCTAGCGCAGAGCAATTGACAGGGAGGAGAGGTTACGGCGCGAAACTTAGCGCTGACTGAGGAAGGCGATTAAAACGTGCAGGCCTTTATGGTGTGCCTGCGGGTAAGGGGCAGGGGCTTGCAGGGTCTGTGTAAAAGGCTCATCATGCCGCCCAATATAGGTAGGGGGGGTATGGTATGGCGCATTTGCACGCCGAGAAAGACGATCTGCTCAAGCGTGTCAGGCGCATTGCGGGGCAGGTGCAGGCGATCGAGCGGGGTCTGGAGTCGGATACCGATTGCGCCAAGACCCTGCATCTCGTGGCCGCCACCCGCGGTGCGATCAATGGTCTGCTTGACCAGATCATCGAAGCCCATGCTCGCGAGCATGTGGCTCATCCAGATTTGAGTGATGAGGATCGAGCCCAAGGGCTTGAAGATTTGCTCGAAGCGATTCGTCGGTATTCAAAATAAGTCGCAGGCGACACATGGAGGCCGCATGGTCCTTTCGCAGAAGCACACACACGAACATGTTTTCCTCAGTCAGTCTCACGACGAAAATGCTCGCCGCACGTTATGGGTGGTGGTGCTGACCTTCGTGATGATGGTCGGGGAGATTGCCGCCGGTTACGTCACAGGCTCCATGGCGCTGCTGGCCGACGGCTTTCATATGGCAACCCATGCCGGTGCATTGGGCATCGCGGCGGCGGCCTATTCGTTTGCGCGGCGCAACGCCAATAACGGTCGCTTCAGTTTCGGCACCGGCAAGGTAGGCGATCTGGCGGGGTTCGCGTCGGCGCTCATTCTGATGATGGTCGCGCTGGGCATCGGCATCGAGTCGCTGATGCGCCTGTTCGAACCGACGCAGGTGGCGTTCGGCGAGGCCACCTTGATTGCGGTGGTCGGTCTGTTGGTCAACATCGTCAGCGCCTTCATGCTGTCCGGCGGCCATGGCCACCACGGGCATCACCACCATGGGCATCACTCGCACGATGATCACGATCACCATAGCCACGATCACCATGCCCACGAAAAGCACCATGGCCACGGCGGGGACAACAACCTGCGCTCCGCCTATGTGCACGTCCTGGCCGATGCATTGACGTCGGTATTGGCGATCGGTGCATTGCTGGCAGGACGTTACCTGGGCTGGGTCTGGCTCGATCCGTTGATGGGCGTGGTCGGCGCGGTGGTCATCGCCAAGTGGTCTGCCGGCCTGATCAAGCAGAGCGCCAACGTGTTGCTGGACGTCACCGATGAGCACGTCGCAGAAGAAATTCGTGAAGTGCTCGAAGCCGATGGCAACGTGCAGATCACCGATCTGCATGTGTGGAAGGTCGGTCCGGATGCCCGTGCGGCGATTGTCAGCGTGCTGGCGAAGGTCGAGGTGACGGCAGAGGCGATTCGGGAGCGGCTCGGTGTCGTGCACGAGGTGTCGCACCTGACCATCGAGTATCGAACGGCCTGAAGGGCGGCTTCATGCTGAATCGTATCCAGCGCTTTTCGGGGCGCTGGAACGATGCCGAATCCGCCAATAATGCGTGTCAAATCAAAGAAATCTGCCCCGTTTTTAGGGCAATACGATAGTCTTCGCACCATTGTCGATACAGACACCTGGATTGGAAGGCTATAGATGGCGCCTGATGACTATCTCGTAATGACCAGCAAGGAGTGGGCGGGGCTGCGCGCCAGTACGCCACTGACCTTGTCCGAAGAAGATCTGGCGGCGTTACGAGGCGTAAACGAAGATATTTCCCTGGAAGATGTGGTCAACATCTACCTTCCGCTGTCGCGCCTGATCAATCTGCACGTCAGCGCCGCGCGCAATCTGGCGAGCATCAAGGACACTTTCCTCGGGCGTCCGGCGAAAAAACAGACCTATGTCGTGGCGGTTGCGGGCAGTGTCGCGGTCGGCAAAAGCACGTTTGCCCGTGTCCTGCAGGCGCTGATGGCGCGCTGGCCGGATCATCCTCGGGTCGATCTGGTGACCACCGACGGTTTCCTGCACCCGAACGCCCGGCTGGATGCGGACGGCATCATGCACCGCAAGGGTTTTCCGGAGAGCTACGATCGCAAGCGCATGGTCAAGTTTCTCTCGGACCTCAAGGCGGGCATTCCCGTGATCAGCGCGCCGGTCTATTCGCACATCAGCTACGACATCGTCCCGGATAAATTCATCGAGATCAGCCAGCCGGACATCCTGATCTTTGAAGGTCTGAATGTGCTGCAGACCGAGGGCAATGACGGCCAGAAGCCTGGCAGCATCGTGTCGGATTTCTTCGACTTCTCGATCTACCTGGACGCGGCCGAAGGGGATATCGAGCGTTGGTACGTCGAGCGCTTTCTCATGCTGCAACGCACTGCATTTCGTGCCCGGGGCGCTTATTTCCGTGAACTGGCCGACTTGCCGCCCGAGAAATCCCCGGACGCCGCGCGCAAGATCTGGCGCGACATCAACCGTCCCAACCTGCTGGAAAACATTCTGCCAACTCGCGAGCGGGCAAGCCTGGTGGTGCGCAAGGCAGCGGATCATTCGGTGAAAGAGCTGTGGCTGCGCTGACGATCGGCTCTGCCGTGCGCCTTTCAGCATTGCTCGCCCTGTGCTTCAGCGCTGCCGCGATGGCAGACGGCAACAAACTGCTGCTCGAATGCCAGGACGGTATCAACAGCATGAGCGGCGGGGTGGCCAAGAACCCGGTGGGGATTGGCCATTGCGTCGGCGTTTTGCAAGCGACCATGGACACCCTCGACATTTTTCACGAAGCCGGCGGCGTGCCCAAGCTGGTGTGTGTGCCGGAAGGCGGGATTCCGATGGTGCAGTCCATGCGCGTGGTGGTTCAGTCTCTTGAAGCACATCCCCAGAGTCTGCACCTGAACGAATCGGTGCTGGTCGTCTCCGCGCTGAAAAACGCCTTTCCCTGCCGCTGAACACCTCCCAGTATTGATGGCCGCTCGTCGTAGCCGGTGATCAGTGCTGGTTTTTTTTGTTTCGAGGTCTATCCTTACCGGTCAGTACAGTTAAATTGAGAGGCAACCATGCCGACCACCCGAGACGCCAGCGTCAATCATCAACGCTTGATCGATGCGGCCTCCGCGCTGTTTTTTCGTGACGGGATCAATGCGACGGGAATTGCCGCCGTGGCGGAATTTGCGGGCGTGTCGAAGATGACGCTGTACGCCCACTTCGCGTCGAAGGACGAGTTGATCGTGGCGTTTCTGGACAAGCGCAATGAGCGCTGGGAGGCGGCGGTGGAGCAGACGTTGGCGGCCAGCGAGGCGCCAGCGGAGAAGCTTCTGGGGCTGTTCGACCTGCACCGGCAGTGGCTGCGCGAAGGCGGATTGCGTGGCTGCCCTTACGTGAATTCCGCTGCCGAGTTCCCAGACCGCAGTCACCCGGTTCGCCTGGCGGTGGATCGGCATAAACAAGGGGTGAAGCAACACCTGCTGGACCTCGCCGAAAGGGCGGGGCTGACCGACCCGCAGACGTTGGTAAGACGATTGTTCCTGTTACTGGAAGGGGCGTTTCTCACAGGCGCTCTGGAAAACGACGACAGCGTATTTCTGGTGGCGCGAGCGCTGGCCGCAGAGCTGATTGACGCGGCGCAACCGGCGTAATCCTGTTCTCTCCTTCACATTCAAGAAAGGAAGCTGACCATGCGTATCAATGCACTGATTGTCTTGCTGCTCACCGGGCTGGTGGCGGCGACGTTTGGTTTCGGTATCTACCTGTTCGCGCAACTGGTGCCCGACATGCGCGCCAGCCTCGGTTTTGACATTGCCTACGTTGGCACCATTACCGCGTCCGGGCAGTTCGGTTTCCTGCTGTGTGCGTTGTTGGCGGCGTGGATCACCCCACGGGTGGGCGGGGGTTGGGTGATTTTCGGTTCCGGGGTGGTGTGCGCCGTAGCGCTGCTGCTGATCCCCCTGACCCACAATATCCTGCTGATCGGCGCCTTACTGACGGTGTTGGCGGGCACGGCAGCGACCGTTTTCGTGCCCATGGTCGACGTGATCTCCCGCACGGTTGCCTATAAATCACGCGGCATGGCGATGGGCCTTGTGTCCAGCGGCACCAGCTATGGCGTGTTCATCAACAGTCTGTTGGTGCCGCTGTATGCACCGCAGGGCGAGTGGCGCATGGTGTGGTGGATCGTCGGGCTGATCACCGTGGCGCTGGCGGTTGGCGTGATGGTGGTGTTCAAGCGGGCGCGGTTGTTCGTCCATGAAAAGGTTTCGGCACCCGAGGCTGAACAGACCGCACAGGCGGGCAAAGCCGCGCTGAAGCAGCCATGGGTGCTGACGGTGTGGACGATGAATTTCCTCCTCGGTTTCTCGACCTTTCCTTTTCAGAATTACCTGTCGTCCTACCTGCGCAGCGAATTGAATTTCGACGTGACCTACACCGCGCACATCTGGGCGAGTGTCGGTTTCGTTGGCATGTTTGCCGGGCTTGCCGTCGGTGGGCTGTCGGATCGCATCGGCCTGCGCGCGGCGATGGTGCTGGTCTACGCCTGTGTGGGCGCGGCGGCGTTGATCTTCGTCGTTCATCCTGTCGGTTACTGGCCGTTGGCAGCGGGCGTTCTGTTCGCGGTGGCGTTTTACCCGATCTTCGGCTTGATCCCGGCGTATGTGTCGAAGATGGCGGGCAGTGCGACGCTGGCCGTGACGATTTTTGGCGTGGCCAACATCCTGCAAGGCGTCGGCGGCATGATCGGAAACTTCTGCGGCGGGTTGCTGGCCAGTTTCAACGGCTCGTTCGTGGGTGTTTACGTGGCCATCGGCATGGTTGCCGTGGTGTTGGCGATGTTGACGCTGCGTTTGCCGAAGGAGGCTCGCGGTCTGGAGCAGGATAACGCGCTGGCCTGCGTGAATGGCTGATTGCCCAAGGCCGGGCGCGGTGCGAGCCGCCCGGATGGGGTGTCATCCCGCCGCACCATTCAGGCGGCGTCATTGTTGATCGCCGGGCCTGAAGTTCCGGCCCGGCTGATCCTTGCATCGACGACGCAGCCCATGGTTTACAGCGTGACACTCCCCGCGATGCAGGTCTGCACCTCACCGCCGACCCAGATCTGATCCCCGACCTGTTCGATGGAAACGCGTCCGCGGTGGCCCAGGACGGTGCCTTGGCGCGTGGTGTACTGGCGCGGCGCGAGACCGGCCGGGATCAGCCATTGCGCCAGGCTGGCGTTGAGGCTGCCGGTCACCGGATCTTCGGCGTTGAGGTCGCCGGTCAGCGCCCGCACCTCGAAGTCGGCCTCGGCGTCCGGCCCGGTCCAGGGGGCGACGATGCCTACATTCAGGCCTTTGAGTGCCGCGTAATCGGGACGGATCGCCAGGACCTCTTCACGGCTCGCCAGCATCACCGCGACCCAGCCCGGCCCGTTATCCGCCCACTGACTGCCGATGATCTGTTCGCGGCGCACGCCAAGCCCGGCTACCAGACTGGTCAACACTTCGTCTTCCACCGGGCCGCTGCGCAAAAGCGGTGGGGCGCAGAACGCCAGACGTGAACCGTCCCGACGAATGCGCACCAGCCCTGCGCCGCACTCCTGAACCACTTCCTGGGCTTTGGCCGCGCCGCCGTCATCCAGCCAGACGAAACAGCTGCCCAGCGTCGGATGACCGGCAAACGGCAGTTCACGCGTGGTGGTGAAGATGCGCACACGGTAGTCCGCTTCCGGGTGAGTAGGGCGCAACAGGAAAGTCGTTTCACTGAGGTTGGTCCAACGGGCGAACGCGGCCATTTGCGCGTCGGTCAGGTCATCGGCGGCACTGACCACGGCCAGCGGATTGCCTTGGGTGGCGGCGCTGGAAAACACGTCGACCTGCTGGAATTTGAGGGTGTGTGCCATGACGTTATCTCCTTGGACGGTGGCGGGATCGGCCACTCTAGGGAGGCGGTAGGAGGCTGTACAGAGACAGATGACCGTGATTTTTTTAGCCGTCTGAATGGTTCAGGCGGCTGTCATCCACGGTTACGCCTCACCGCCCGCCAGCACGAAGCCTGTCGGCATTTGTTGCGCGTATTCGCTCACCACCTCGCGTGTCAGGCCGACGATGTCCTCCACCAACTCCATGCCCGCGCCGGTTCGCCAACTGGCGACAATGTCCATGACCGGCGGCAGGGGCACATTGTCGATGCGCGTTAGCACGCCTTGGGTAAGTTCGCCATGCACCAATGTGGCGGGCAGGGCGCCGATGCCGAAGCCGTCGCGCACCAATCGGGTGATCGCGGACGCTGAGTTCACGCAGTTGATGCGCGGCGTGACGATGTCGGCCGTGTGTAGCATGTTGAGGATGTCCTGATGCGGCCGTGAATGACGGGAAAAGGTCACGATGCGCGCCATGGCAATCTCTTCCAGCGTCACGTCCGCGCGGTCGAATTCAGAGCCCGTCGGCGCCACCCAATGCAGCGGGTATCGGGCGAGCACCGCGTTGCGAACGGTGTCGAAGCGTAGGATGTCGGTCTGGAAAATGATGTCCTGGTAACCCTTTTCCAGTTGCGAGCACAGGTTGCTGGCCGTCTCGGCGGTCAGTTCGATCTCAAGATTGGGGTAACACTTCATCAAGCGTGTTACCAAGGGACTGAGCCAGGTGTGTATCACCGTATCCATGGCGCCGATGCGAATCCGTCCACGCACCTGGCTCGGGTCCTTGATCGCTGCCTTCATGCTTTGCAGGGTGTCCATGATGTGCTCGGCGTACTCGAGCACCCGCAAGCCCTCGGGTGTCAGTGACACGCCTTTGGAGTCACGCACGAACAGCCGCACGCCCATTTCGTCTTCCAGCGCCGCGATCCGGCTGGAAATAGAGGCCTGCGTGCTGAACAGTTTTTCCGCCGTGAGCCGGAAGCTTTTCAGCCGTGCGACCCAGACGAAGGTTTCCAGAAACTTGAGGTTCACCGAAAGATTTCCTTGAGCGGGGTACGACGATGCGCGCTGGACGGGATGAACCGTCTAACGCCGTCGCCCGCGTTGACATGCATGTCATGGAGAGACAGCAGGTTGCATGCCAGTCGATCAATGGAAATTCTTATCGGGGCGCGCGATTTTTCTTGTTTGACGTCGCTTTCACGTTCTGCCGCCCCGACCCAACCGCTTATTTGACGAGGTAAAGCGCTGGCCTCAGGGGCTGCGACTGAGGCCCTGTCGCTGGCTGATTTCGGGCCAAGGCTTGCAGCTGGATGTTCAGTTTCTCGGTGGCGATGAGGAGTTTTCTCAGGGCATCAAGGAGGATTTTTTGACCTTCAATGTCCAGGTCGCACCGTTTCTCGGCGATCTCCTGCAGCAGCGTTGTCAGGTTCATGCTCAATTCGTTGATAGGTTCCATGGCTAATCCTGGCTCAATCCTTTCGGTAGCGGTTGTCGTGCCGCGTCGCGTGTTCACCCGAAGGTGAATCCGTCCAGGCGCTGCTTGAGTGCGACGGCGATCTGCGCCAGTTCTTCACTCGCGGCTCGGGTCTGATCGGAGCGAACCGACGACTGCACCGAGAGGTCGCGAATGCGGATGATGCTGCGGTCCACATCCTTGGCGACCAGGGCCTGCTCTTCACACGCCGTGGCGATCAGGGCATTGCGCTCGTCAATGCTGTTGACCGTGGTCGTGATGCCTTGCAGCGCCTTGTTGGCGGAAGCCGCCTGCTCGCGGGTCTGCGCGGCTTGAATGGCGCTGTCGTTCAACGCGCCCACGGTGTCCTGAGTGCCGTTCTGGATATGGCCGATCATGCGTTCGATATCCATGGTCGACGTACTGGTGCGGTGCGCCAGCGATCGGACTTCGTCGGCGACGACGGCAAACCCCCGTCCTGCTTCCCCTGCGCGTGCGGCTTCGATCGCGGCGTTGAGCGCCAGCAGGTTGGTCTGGTCGGCGACCGAACGAATCACCTCAAGCACCTTGCTGATTTCCACGGTGTTGGCCGCCAGAATGCCTGCGCGCTCGGAGGCGCCGTTGACGCTGGTGTCCAGCCGGGTGATCGCATTGATCGTCGAGGTCAGTTCCTGCTGGCCATCGCGAGCGAGATTCAGCGAGGCCCGCGACTCCTCGCATGTGCTGCTCGCGTTGCGTGCGACTTCGTCCACAGCCTGACTCATCTCGGTGATGGCGGTGGCTGCCTGTTCCAGCTCACTGTTCTGCAGCTGCAGGTCTTCGTAGCTGGTGCTGACGAGCATGCTCAGCTCCTCGGCAGCGCTTGAAAGCTGGCTGGCCGCCTGGTGCACACCGGTCAGCGTCTGACTGAGGCTTTCACGCATGGTCACCACCGCTCGCAGCAATTGCGCAGCCTCGTCATTGTCGCTGACGTCCAGGGCGGTTTCACGTAGATCGCCCCGCGCGATGGCGTCGGCAGCGTGCAGCGCCTGCGCGACAGGGCGTGCAATGCTTTCGGTCAGGCGATAGGCGATGACGATCGCGCCCAGCGTCGACAGCACGATTACGATCAAGGTGACACGAAGCGAGGTCTGGTACGCCTGCTGCCCGGCCGCGCTTGCAGTTTGCTGCGCCTGGTCGTTGAGCAGCTCAAGCTCGCCCAGTGTTTTGATCATGGCCTGAGCGAGGGTCGACATCTCGCCGTTGACCAGCGCGTTCGCGTCGTTGGAAGCGCCTTGCTTGAGCAAGTCATGAACGCGGACGGCAGAGGTCCGGTACTTTTCGAAAAGCGTGCCAATGGTATTGAACAGGGTCCGTTCCTGATCCCCGCTGATGATCGGCCGATAGGTGTCCTGAGCCGTCGCGAACTCCCGGGTGTCGGAGACAAACGCCGCATAGTTGCTGTCCAGCGCGCTGTCGCTGGTGGAAGTCAGCAACCGAATCACGCCGAAGCGGGTTTTGGTAAAGGCCAGCGTGATGTCGTCACCCAGAGCGATGCCGGGCAGGGCATCCTGTTCGACCACCAGACTCGCCTGACGTATTTCCCTGGCTTGATACATGGCAAAGGCGCCCACGCCCATCAGCGCCGCGATCACCAAGGCAAAACACAGTCGGATTCGCATCGCGAAATTAAAACGTCTTAGCTGCATCGTTCGATTTATCCACGTGAAGGTCAGGTCTTACTGCCAATTCTCACCTTGTTAGTAGCGTGATGAGTAAGACTGTCCTGCCGCGGATAAATGAAAACCGGATGCGGATAACAATTATGGACGGCGCGTTACTGCATGTTCCCGACTATCGGTTACGCCCGCTTTCGAATACCTCAGGCCCGTCTGCCCAGGCGATAAGTACCCGAAGACATACCGAACCATCGTTCGCATGCTTTGTTAAACGCGCTGGGGTTTTTGAAACCCACGCTGTATGAAATCTGTTTAAGGCTGAGCGACGTGTTCATCAACAAATGGTGACTGTGTTGCTTTTTAACGGTGTCCACCAGCTTTTGAAAACGCTGCCCGTCTTTGTCCAGCGACCTGATCAATTGATGGTTGGAGAGCCCCAGCGTCTTTGCGATGTCTTCCATGCCAAGTGCCCGGGCTTGATTGAGGTGTTGCAGTATTGCGCCGGTGGTCCTTGCGGTGATGCTGTCGCTGTTCTGCTCGTCCTGACAGCGTTTCAGGTATTGATCGTGGATATGTTGCAGGGAAGGATCGAAGGTGGCGACGGCATGCTCTGCGTCAGCCCGCTGGAAGGTCAACGCATTCACCGGGCATGAAAAGCGCAGGTCGGTACCGAACAGTTGTTCGAGTCGCCCCGTATTCCGGGGCTGCTCGTACATGAATTCCGCTCTGACCGGCGTAATCCGCAGCGATGGGGCGAGCCAGTGGAGCAGGCCCAGCGTGATCGACGCCACCGCATCGACGAAGACCCTGGGCAATGCGTTCTGTGGGGTCGCAGACAGTCCGGCCATTCTGAGGGTGCTCGCGGTGCTGTCCATAAACATGCAGAAGCCGGTGCCAATCATGGTGTGGTGTTCCACCATCCGAGCCATGGCCTCGCGCAGTGTGGCGCTGGACATGGCCGCGTAGCCCAAGGCTCCCAAATGAGCCGGGTGGGCCTTTTCATAGGCCAGCAGCCCAAGGTCTTCATTCCCGCTGCGCACCTGAACGTCTTCAATGAGCCGTGAAAGTTCATGCAGGGGTATCCGCTCAGGCGTCAACGGTGCGGTCGTTTTGGTGAGCGTTACTGCAAGCGGATTAATCGGTGTATCGGCACTGCCCATTGCCTCGATAAGTGCGAGGGCGAACGCAGAAGAAATACTTTGCATATCGATTCCATTGGGAGAGTTATCGAGCTCCTGTTGTTCTTGTTGTGCGAGATATTATTGTTGACTCATTGATCAGGAAAATAAGACGGACATTTCCAGTGTGGTGTCATGGGAAGCGTTCGAGCGCATTCAGGACACTTTTTCAGGCAGCGCAAGTTTGCGACTCATTAAAGGCGGGCGTTATTCCAATCAAATACCTGAGCCCGCCGCTGAACAGAAAATGTTATCGGGCATAGTGGTTTTTTCCCGTTGGACGCAGCGCCCCGACCTGCAGAAAGATGGCCGTCGAGAAGAGCAAGGGACGCCGCCGGAGTGGACGCAGCACGCTGGAAAACCTCGGCCTGAAGTGGCGCAATGCGACCGTGCGCTCGAACGTCGGCAATGACCTGGACGAGAACCGCTTGATCGTCAGCTTTACCGTGCCGATGGGGTCGGCGCGTTGGCATCTGCGCCGAATCGGTCGGTCCACCGTCGATGTGTCCATTCCCCGAATCAGGGCACCACAACCACGAGATCTCGATTATGCAAACCGCTATCAACCTCTGGCCGCTGCTCGGTGTGCTGGTGATCGTTCTGGGATTTGTCCTGCGCTTCAATCCGATGCTGGTGGTGGCACTGGCCACGGGCCTGGCCGCGAGCATGCCGCTGGACACCCTCCTTGCCAACATCGGTACGGGGTTCTGTATTTCCTGATGTAGTGCGTAGGGGGTTGGTTTTGCCCGGCTTTGCTCGGTTTACCTGACACTCCGTATGCATCCGTTGTGCTGCCGGTTCCCGGCAGATCGTCCGAATGCGGCCCAGACCAAGCGCGCTCCTACATTGAAGCGTGTTCAGCCATGGGAGCGTGGGGCGAACATTGAAGCGTGTTCAGCCATGGGAGCGTGGGATGCGCAGTGAGCGTGTTTAGCCGCAGGTGCGTGCGGCTGACAGCGATCTCGAGATGACGAAAAAAGGTGATCGCAAACGATTGCGACTGGCGGTGGTCTGTATAGACCAGCGGCGCCAACCCCTCTAAATCCAGGGTTTTCACGGGCCAGGCAGCGATGTCTGGCCCGTTTTCGTTTGCGCAGCACGACCGCCTATAAAAAATAGGTTGAATAGTCACAACAAATGTTATTTAAATAACAAAAATAATAACGCGCTGTGGTTCGTTTTCCAGAACCTCACCGCGTGCACAAGGTAATCACACACATGAACAAGATCGCGGTCATCGGCAGCAACATGGTGGATTTGATCACCTACATCGACCGGATGCCGGCTCAGGGCGAAACCCTTGAAGCGCCGAATTTCGCCATGGGGTGCGGTGGCAAGGGTGCCAACCAGGCCGTCGCGGCTGCCAAGCTCGGCGCCGACGTGCTGATGCTGAGCAAGGTCGGCGACGACATGTTCGCCGACAACACCTTGGCCAACTTCAAGCGCTTCGGCATCGACACCCAATTCGTGCAGCGCGTGCCTGGCGTATCCAGCGGCGTCGCACCGATCTTCGTGCAGAGCGATTCGCACAACAGCATCCTCATCGTCAAAGGCGCCAACGCGCACCTCAAACCGTCCGACATCGACGCCGCGCACGCCGCATTGCGCGACTGCAAACTGATGGTGCTGCAGCTGGAAATCGAGCTGGAGACGGTTTACTACGCCATCGAATTTGCCAAGGCCAACGGCATCCCGGTGTTGCTCAACCCCGCGCCGGCCGTCAAAGGCCTGAGCCGTGAGCACCTGTCGCAACTGGACTTTTTCATCCCCAACGAGACCGAGCTGGCGCTGATCACCGGGCAAGTCGTCGACTCCCTGGAGGCTGCCCGCGCTGCCGCCTTGCAACTGGTGCAGGACGGCATTCGTCACGTCATCGTGACCCTTGGCGAGAAGGGCGCGCTGTACGTGGGCGAAGAGGGTGAATTCCGCGTCGAGGGCATTAAGGTCAACGCCCGCGACACGACAGGCGCAGGCGATGCCTTCATCGGTTGTTTCGCTCGCCACTGGAGCGAGGACGGTGACATGCGCAATGCCATGACCCAGGCGGTGGCCTACTCCGCCTGTTCGGTCACCGGCCTGGGCACTCAGAGTTCCTATCCGGACGCTGCCAAGTTCGGGCAATTCCTCGAAACGCTGTAAGTCATCCACGCGCCGCCGCGCCATGACCGATGACCGCATCGGCGTGGCGCGGCAGTCCCTGCACTTCACGGAGAACAACAATGACAAAACCCGCGCTCCAACAATCACCGGACGGGTTCTACCTGAACCGCACGCCCTGGTTCGCCTTCCTGCTGCTGTGCTGCTGTTTCGCGTTGTGGGCGGCGGCGGCGAGCATGAACGATGTGCTGATCGCGCACTTCAAGAAGGCCTTTCTGCTCAGCGATTTCCAGACCGCCTTCGTCCAGTCGGCGTTCTATCTGGGTTACTTCTTCGTGGCGATTCCGGCGGCCATGGTCGTCCGGCGTTTCAGCTACAAGACCACCATTCTGATCGGCCTGTTGTTGTACATGGTGGGTTGCTCGCTGTTTTTCCCGGCAGCGTCCATGGCCAAGTACGGCATGTTCCTGATGGCGCTGTTCGTCATCGCAGCGGGGCTGTCGTTCCTGGAAACCGCCTGCAACACTTACTCCACCCTGATGGGCCCTCGCGAAACCGGTACTCGCCGCCTGAACATCTCGCAGACCTTCCACCCGTTCGGCGCCATGGCGGGCGTGTACGTCGGCAGCTTCGTGATGTTCAAGGACACCGACGCCACCCGTGAGCAGCTGACGCAGATGAGTGCCTCCGACGCGGCGATCCAGCAACTGGAAATGATCCAGTCGACCCTGCTGCCGTACAAATGGATGATCGCGGTGCTGATTCTGATGTTCGTGCTGATCGCCTTCACCAAGTTCCCGGCCTGCAAAGGCATCGTCAAAGCCAGCGTGAAATCCAGTAGCATCGGCCAGAGCCTGTCGCGCTTGTGGCGCAATCCGCGTTTCACCTTCGGTGTGCTGGCGCAGTTCCTGTACGTCGGGGCGCAAGTCGGTGTGTGGAGCTTCACCATTCGCCTGGCGATGCAGATGGGTGGCATGAACGAACGCAGCGCGTCGTGGTTCCTGCTGACCACCTTTGCTGCTTACTTCGTCGGCAAGATGATTGCCAACCTGCTGATGCGCAAGATGCACCCTGCAAAGGTGCTGGCGATCTACGGCGTGCTGACCATTGCGCTGCTGGCGTACACGATTCTGGTGCCGAACATCAGCGCGGTTTACGCCGCGGTGGGTGTGAGTATCTTCCTCGGTCCTTGCTGGCCGACGATTTATGGCCTGACCATCGATGGCCTGGGCGAAGACACTGGCGTGGGCGGCTCATTGCTGGTCATGAGTATTGTCGGTGGCGGCGTCATGCCGATCTTCCAGGGCCTGCTGTCCGATGCCACCCACGGCAATATGCAGATTGCCTACACCGTGCCGCTGTTGTGCTTCGTGGTGATCGTCGCCTACGCGATCAAGTGCATGCGTGATCCGCGCAGCGAAACAGCACCTGTCGGTGCGGTGACGGCATCATGACCGGTCTCGACACGCGCACCACGATCTCGCTCTACCCCGAGCTGTTCGGTGGCGACGAGAAAACCCTGCTCGAGTCGGCGGATTTTCGCGTGTTGGCGTGGACGTACCCGAGCGGCGTGAGGGCGCTGGCGCTGGAGAACAATCGCGGTCGCGTGGTGGTCTTGCCGTATCAGGGGCAGATGATCTGGTCGGCCGTGTTCGACGGTTGCGACCTGACCATGCGCAACATGTTCGAGCAACCGCGCCCGAGTGCGACCGTGATCGGCACCTATGGCTGCTTCATGTTCCACAGCGGCCTTCTGCGCAACGGCTGCCCGACCCCGCAGGACGATCACCCGCTGCACGGCGAAATGCCGTGCGCGCCCATGGACAGTGCCTGGCTGGAAGTCGGCCAGGATGCGGCCGGCGCGTTTCTGCGCGTTGGCGGCGAGTATGAGTACGTGATGGGCTTCGGCGATCACTATCGCGCCCGGCCCAGCGTGACGCTGCGTGCCGGTTCGGCGCTGTTCGACATCGGCATGGACGTGCGCAACCTGGCCGGCAAGCCGATGGAACTGATGTACATGGCGCACATGAACTACGCCTACGTCGCGGACGGGCAATTCGTCGAGCCGCTGGGCGTTGAACGCACGCGGGTTCGCAGCAGCGTGCCGGCGCATGTCAAGCCGACTCCTGCATGGTCGGCGTACATGGCCGAGCTGACGGAAGATCCCTCGCGCTTGCAGACCTTGAACACGCCCGAGCTGTATGACCCGGAGATCGTCTGTTTCTTCGACGGCGTTCAGGCGGACGCCAGGGGCGATGCGCATTTCCTGCTCAAGCACCCCGACGGGCCTGCTTTTTATACCCGTTACAAACCGCAGCAGTTCGACCACGCGGCACGCTGGATTCTGCACAACGTCGATCAACAGGTGGCGGCGTTCGTATTGCCCGCCACCTGCGAGCCCGAGGGGTACCTGGCCGAGAAGTCCAAGGGCAATGTGCGGATGCTGGGGGCAGGGGAGAGTGCGTCGTTCAGCGTGACGACGGGGTATCTCGCTGCGGGTGAAGTGCGGCAACTGGAAGGTGATTTGAAACGCTGATGCCATTTCTTTTGTAGGAGCGCGCTTGCCCGCGATGGCGGTGTATCAGACGCCACTATTGCAACTGACAGACCGCAATCGCGGGCAAGCGCGCTCCTACAAGGGCCAGCGTCTGTCAAGACAACATCACATCACCAACTGCGCCCCATACCCTTGAATCAGGTCGCGGTACGGTTTGGGCAGTTTCTTGTCGGTGACCACCACATGGAAGTTCTCCAGCGCGGCGAAGTGCGCGGTGCGCACGGCGTCGAATTTGGTGTGGTCGGCCAGCAGCATGCAGTGGCGCGCCTGGCGCAGGACTTTCTGCTTGACCTCGACCTCGTTGAAGTTGAAGCAGGTCACGCCGAATTCATCGCTGACACCCGCAGCCGAGACAAAGGCCCAGGTCAGGCGAATGCCGTCCAGGATGCTGGCTTCGCTGTGATGCTCGAAGACTTGGTTCTTGCGATGAAACGTGCCGCCGCACAGCACGATGGTGCAGTTGGGTTTCTGCTGCAGCTTGAGCAACACGTTGAGCGAGTTGCACACGGCAGTGAACTCCAGCTCGTCGGGGATGAAATCGATGACGAAAGGGATCGTCGTGCCGCAGTCGAAGAACACGGTGTCACCCGGCTTGATGAAGGCGGCTGCCAGTTTGCCAATGCGGCGCTTTTCTTCGACGTGGCGCGTGCCTTGCTCGGTGACCTTGTAATCGCTGGCGTCGGACGGATCGAAGGCCAGCGTGATGTGCCCGCCCAGCAGGTGGAATTTGTCGGGATGACGGCCCAGGTCACGGCGCAACGTCATTTCCGAGACGTCCAGCAGGTCAGCCATTTCACGCAGGTGAATGGCTTTCTGATCCTGCAGGGCTTGTTGAATCAGTTTGATGCGGTCGGATTTTTTACTGTCCACAGGCATTCCGGCTGTCGATTGAATATGGTAAAAAAATAACATTTACTGTTATATATACAACACAAAATGAAGCGCACAGGCTTGCAGCTTAAAGCGTGTCGCTGGTAACTGCTTCTCTTACCCGCTCCCCGACAGGAAGAAGGACCGAAATGAAGATCGAACCCGCAGCACTCGCGCAGTATATCGACCACACCTTGCTGGCCGCCGATGCGACTCGCGAGCAGATCGCCACATTGTGCCGTGAAGCGCAGGAGCATGGATTCTATTCGGTGTGCGTGAACTCAGGCCAGGTGCCATACGCCGCCTCGCTGCTTACCGATGGGCAGGTCAAGGTCTGCGCCGTGGTCGGCTTCCCGTTGGGCGCCGGCTTGAGCGACACCAAAGCCTTCGAAGCGAAGCAGGCGATTGCGGCAGGGGCTGGCGAGATCGACATGGTGCTGAACGTAGGCGCGTTGAAAGATGGCCTGCTGGATCAGGTCGGTGACGACATCGCCGCCGTCAAACAGGCCTGTGGTGAAGTGCCGCTAAAAGTGATTCTGGAAACCTGCCTGCTCGACGATGCGCAGAAAACCAAAGCCTGTGAAATCTGCCGCGAGCTGAACGTGGCGTTCGTCAAAACCTCCACTGGTTTCAGCCGCAGCGGCGCGACCCTCGAAGACGTTGCCCTGATGCGCAAGGTCGTGGGGGCCGACGTCGGCGTCAAAGCGTCGGGTGGCGTGCGCGACTACAAGACGGCCATCGCCATGATCGAAGCCGGCGCCACGCGTCTGGGCACCAGCTCCGGGATTGCCATCATCAGCGGCGCTGAGGCGTCGGGTTCGGGGTACTGAATCCTTCCGCCGTGTAAAACGATTCGCCAGCCTCCAGGTTTGCGCATCGGCGCAATACCTGTGGGAGTGAGCTTGCTCACGAAAGCGGCATTCCGGCGAAGCGCTGTGTCAGTTGACGATGATGTTCAATGGTCCACCGCCTTCGCTAGCAAGCCAGCTCCTACAGTATCCGCGTCATGCTCAAGTCTTTGGTGCCCCCGATTCCTGTAGGAGCAATCGGAGGTTACGACGGTCGCGATTGCGGTGTGTCATTCACCCTTGATGCTGCTGACCCACCGCAATCGCCAGCAAGCCACAGATTCAAACCACCTCGCAGGCTTCGTCAGTCCTCTGACGTTCAAGCATGCAAAGCTGGCTTTCCTTTCAGCAGACAGACATGACCTGCCTCGGTAATGAGTGGCACACTGCCCCTGTACGTCCTCTCACACCGGAAACGCTTTATGCCGCAACTCTCCCTGGCCCACTTCAAGGCGCGCTGGTTTTTCTGGCTGTGCATGCTGTTGATCGTCGTCGGCCTGCCGGTCGGGTGCGCGGCATTGCAGCACAAGGAGCGGGAGCTGGTGTTCATGATCGAACCGGGCGTCGCCAGTTGGTATCACGGGATCCCGGAAGACGTTCAGGTCCTGGAGCTCAAGGCGCCGTCGTTTGGCGTCTCCCAGAACATCCACGCCTGGTGGTGGCTGGCGGAAAAAAAGGACGCGCCCGCTGTGCTTTACCTGCATGGGTCGCGCTGGAATCTCACCGGTCAGTTCTTTCGCATCGAACAATTGCATGCCTTGGGCTTTTCCGTGCTGGCCATCGACTATCGCGGCTTTGGCGAAAGCAAAGGGCAGCTGCCCTCTGAAGCCTCGGTGTACGAGGATGCGCGGATCGCCTGGGAGCGGTTGAAGCAACTGCAGCCCGATCCGCAGAAGCGCCTGATCTACGGGCATTCGCTCGGTGGTGCGGTGGCCGTGGACCTGGCCGCCGAGCTGGGCCGCGATGCGCAAACGGGAAAGGAGCCGATACAGGCGCGCGGCCTGATTATCGAGTCGACCTTCACCAACCTCGCCGATGTGGCGGCGTCCGTTGCAAGTACGCGAACATCGCTGCCGGTGCGCTGGCTGGTGTCGCAAAAATTCGACTCCATCGACAAAATCGCCGAGGTCCACATGCCGCTCCTGATCGTTCACGGGACCGCCGATCCGTTCGTCTCGCCGCGCTTCAGCCAGGCGCTTTTCCAGGCGGCGCAAGAGCCCAAGCATCTGCTGATGGTGCCCGGTGGCAATCACAACAACAGCATGAACCTGGGACGACAGGCCTACAATCAGGCGATTCAGGCGCTGCTCAATGCCAGGATGCCTGACGCGCATGCCACCAACGACGCTGCGGTCAGCACGAAACAGTCGGGTTAGTCACTGCGCTGCGTGGTAGTCCACCGCAAATGGCTGGTTGCGCACCACGACCTTGCCCGGGTGACTGTCCGGCACGACAAAACCTTTCAACGCGTCCAGCAGCGCCTCGGGGTCTTCAATCGGCAGTTCGGCGAGTTGATGCGGGGTCAGGTTCCACCACTGGCTGGCGAGCAATCCGTCGATGATGTGCGGCTCGAAGCGATAGCGCTGCACCTTGCCCGGCGACCCCGTCACGATGGCGTACGGCGGAACATCCTTGGTGATGAGCGACTGAGCGCCAATCACCGCGCCGGTGCCAATGGTAACGCCTTCCAGAATCAACACGTCCATGCCGATCCACACGTCATGCCCGACGACGGTCTGCTTGACCTCCTCGTGAGTCGAGGTGGCGGGGCTTTGGCGCTGACGCAGGCCGACCAGACCACTGTGGGAGCTGAGCCAGCTCAGTGGATGCGATTTCCGGTTTTGACCGATGGTCACATTGCGGGCAATGGAGCAGTAGCGGCCGATGCTGGAGACATTTTGCAGCTCTGAACCGCTGACGATATCGGTGTAGGCGCCGATGCTCAGTTTGCTGGCGTTGATCTTGATCTGGTGCAGCTTCACGCCGTATTCCAGGGTCAGCTCCATATCCTTGCGCAGGCCTCGGATGCCACTGTCCAGTCGGCATTTGTTGCGGGACAGGGAGTGTTTGAGCTGTCGATCAAGCACGCTACGGCGCAGAAAATTCATAGTGAGGCAGTCCGCGTAAAGAAGGAGGCATCAAGGGCTGCGTGTGCCGAATCGGTCGATGCCACGCGCCTGTTTTTATTTGAGAACGGTTCTCGATGGTGTCACATTAATGGCCATTCCGGTAAACGAGAACCCGTGGGTCACGCGTCAGTCGTCTGAAAGGTGCTGGATCAATCTGACGCAGCCCGTCGGACCGTCCATGCACCTGAACATTCCCAATAATGTTGCCAGATGGTATCTGTGTCGCGTTGCAACCTTTCGATCATGAGTCGTCACGATGGATAAATATTCAAACGGAGAAGCCCACCTCGCCCATTCCGAGCGGGACTGGGTGGTGCGTGCCAAACCGTTACCGCAGATGGAGCGGATCGAGGCGTTTTTCCATGGCCATGGTTTCGAGATGCATCGGCACGACACCTATGCCATCGGGCATACCTTGTCGGGCGTGCAAAGCTTTCAGTACGGCAAGGAGCGGGTGAACAACCTGCCAGGTCAGACCATGGTGTTGCACCCCGATGAGCCGCACGACGGGCATGCGGGCACCGAAGACGGTTTTCGCTATCGGATGTTCTACCTGGAACCGGCGATGATTCAGGATGTGCTGGGCGGCAAACCGTTGCCGTTTATTAAAGGCGGTGTGTCCAGCGATCCGCGGTTGTTCAAAGCGACGCAGGGGTTGTTGCAGGACTTGCACACAACGCTCGATCCGCTGGAGCTGGACGATGCAGTGTTCGACATTGCCATGGCGCTGCAGGACGCGGCGGGCGTGCGCAAGGGGCGGCAATCGGTTGACTATGCGGCTGCCGAGCGTGCGCGGGAGTTGCTGATGGCGAGCCTGGAGCAGGGCGTCAGCCTCGACCAACTGGAGCAGGCCAGTGACACCGACCGCTGGCGCCTGTCGCGGGATTTTCGCGTGCTGTTCGGCACCAGCCCGCATCGCTACCTGACCCTGCGAAGACTGGATCTGGTGCGGCATTCGATTTCACTGGGCGTGTCGCTGAGTGACGCGTCCGTGATGGCCGGATTTTCCGATCAAAGCCACATGACGCGGCATTTCGTGAAGACCTATGGTTACCCGCCAGGCCGGTGGCTGAAGATGCTCGGCACTGGGATGTGATCTCAAGCCTGAGAGCGGGGGAGTGCATCAGTCACCGGCGATGTCACTGACCCACCTCCTTCGTCGGAATGCCGCCCAGACCAAGCTCGCTCCCACAGGTTGAGTGTCCACCGCAAATTCTGGTAACCCCGCATTACCTGTAGGAGACGTCGGAGGTTACGAGGGTATGGGCCGCACTCGGACGAATGCGGTGTGTCATGCAGCATGAATGTCGCTGACCTACCGCATTCGCCAGCAAGCCGGCTCCTACAAATCGATGTGTGCCGCAAAATCCCCGAAACGCCGCAATACCTGTAGGAGACGTCGGAGGTTACGAGGGTATGGGCCGCACTCGGACGAACGCGGTGTGTCATGCAGCATGGATGTCGCTGACCCACCGCATTCGCCAGCAAGCCGGCTCCTACAAATCGATGTGTGCCGCAAAATCCCCGAAACGCCGCAATACCTGTAGGAGACGTCGGAGGTTACGAGGGTATGGGCCGCACTCGGACGAACGCGGTGTGTCATGCAGCATGGATGTCGCTGAGCCACCGCATTCGTCAGCAGGCCGGCTTTCAGGGCCAGCCTTCAAGCGTCGGCAAATGCCGGCTTCAATTTTGCGGCAGCGGTTTCAAATGCCGCTTTCATCGCGTCAATCACCTCGTCGGTGTGCTCGAACGAGATGTAAATCCGTCCGTAAGGCGAAGGCATCATCAGCAATCCTGCTTCACGCAATGCCAGGTGAAGCGCGGTGGTGAATGCAGGGTTCGCCTTGTGCGCCGCTTGCTCATAGGTCACCGGCGCGTCCGCTGAAAGCCAGATGCCAAAGACGTTTCCATAGCCGCTGGTGACCACCGTGATGCCCTGGGATTTGAAGGCAGCTTCAATCGACTGACGCAGCGCGTCGCCGCGTTCGATCAGCGCCTCAAAGTCGCTTTCGTCCAGCTGCGCCAAGGTGCTGGTCACGGCAGCGCAGGCCATTGGGTTGCCGCTGAACGTGCCGCCGCGTGCCACGCGACCTTCCTCGAAACCCGCCAGAATCTCGGGCTTGCCGACCACCGCCGACACCGGAACGCCATTGCCGATGGCTTTGCCGACGCTGGCCAAATCAGGGTCCAGCCCTTCGCGCAAACCGGCGAGGCCTGCGTACAGGCGAAAGCCCATCAGCACTTCGTCGCAGATCACCAGCGCACCGTGCTGGTGGGCGATGTCCTGCACATGCTTCAGATAACCGGGCAGCGGCATGATGCAGCCGGCGTTGGCGAGCATCGGTTCCAGGATGACCGCCGCAATGTCCTGATCTTCGGCGAACAGTCGCTCCACATCCTCGAAGTCGTTGAAGCGCAGCAGCGTGGTCCGTTCGGTCGTGGGGCGAGCGCCATCGCTGAAGCTCGCTTCGTTCGAGGTCACGTTGCCGAAGCTGACATCATCGAACCAGCCGTCGAAACCGGCCGCCATCTTGGCTATCTTCTTGCGACCGGTGTACGCCCGCGCCGCGCGGCAGGCCAGGTGCACTGCCTCGCTACCGGAGTTGGTGAACATCACTTTGCTCAGCGCACCGGTGTGCTGAGCCAGTGCCGTGGCCGCGCCGTGTTCGCGAACGTGCGCCCAGGAAGGCGCCGCACTGTCCGCCAGGGCTTGGGTCACGCCGGCGTTGACCGAGTCATTGGCGTGCCCGAGCAACACCGCGCCGAAACCCAGCGCGGTGTCGATGTACTGGCGGCCCTTGTCGTCCCAGAGATACGCGCCCTTGCCGTGACGAATGAACAGCTTCTCGCCGTTCAATTCCGGAAGGATGCGGGCAGCGCTGGATACATCGCCAACTAAGTTAGCCATTTTGAACCTCTGAATCTGGACAGTAGTTTGCCGTCCCGAAGGCGGTCCGGGAGGCGTCACGTGGTTTTCTTCGATGCGGCCGACAGGGCGGCGCGGCCTGCTTATTCTTGTTTTACCTTCAGTTTTTCGTTGCGCCGCCTCAGCACCTCCAGCGTCAGCAACATCAGCACCGACAAAACGACCATGATGGTGGCGACGGCGGCGATGTTCGGGCTGATGTTCTCCCGGATCCCGGCGAACATCTGCAGCGGCAGGGTGCGTTGCGACGGGCTGGCGAGGAACAGCGTGACCACCACTTCATCGAAGGAGGTCGCAAACGCAAACAGCCCGCCGGAGATCACACCCGGCGCAATCAGCGGCAACACGACCCTGAAGAACACGGTCAACGGCGGCGCGCCGAGGCTTGCTGCGGCGCGGCTCAGGTTGGTGTTGAACCCCTGCAGCGTGGCGTTGACCGTGATCACGACGAAGGGCACGCCGAGCATGGCGTGGGCCAGCACCAGGCCGATGTAGCTGTTGAGCAATTGCAGCTTGGCGAAGAAGAAGTACAGGCCGACCGCCACGATGATCAGCGGCACGATCATCGGCGAGATCAGAAACGCCATGACCACGCTTTTGAAGCGGAAGTCACCCCGGCACAGGCCCACTGAAGCCATGGTGCCGAAGACCATCGCCAGCAACGTGGCGCCGGGCGCGATGATGAAGCTGTTCTTGAACGCCTGCTGCCAGTCCTGCGAAGACATCAACTCCTCGTACCAACGCAAGGAAAAACCGTCCATGGGGTACGTCAGGAACGACGAAGAATTGAACGACAGCGGAATGATCACCAGGATCGGCACGATCAGGAACAGCAGGATCAGGATGGACGCCGACACCAGGGCGAACCGGGCGAGCTTTTCAGCGGGGGACGCATAAGGCTGCAACATGTCGATTACCTCGCCTGGGTCGGTTGGGTGAGCTTGCCGTACACCACGTAGAGCAACAGCGTCGCGATCAGCAGCAGGCTGCCGAGCGCCGACGCCATGCCCCAGTTCACCGTCTTGTTGGTGTAGAACGCGACGAAGTAGCTGACCATCTGATCGGCAGCGCCGCCCACCAGCGCGGGTGTCACGTAGTAACCGATGGCAAGGATGAACGTGAGCAAACCGCCCGCTGCCAGCCCCGCGACGGTCTGCGGGACATAGACGCGCCAGAACGCCACGAACGGGTGAGCACCCAGGGAAATGGCGGCACGCACGTAGTTCGACGGAATGCTTTTCATGACGCTGTACAGCGGCAGGATCATGAACGGCAGCAGCACATGGGTCATCGCGATGATCACCCCGGTCCTGTTGAACACCAGTTGGATCGGCGCATCCACGACGCCGAGGAACATCAAGGTCCGATTGATCAGACCGTCCGATTGCAACAGCACGATCCACGCCGCCGTGCGCACGATCAACGAGGTCCAAAACGGCAGCAGCACGCAGATCATCAGCAGGTTGCTTTTGCCTTCCGGCAGGATCGCCAGCCAGTACGCCACGGGAAATCCGAGCAACAGGCAGAGCACCGTGACGATGGCGCCGATGTAGAACGTGCGGGCGAAGATGTCGACGTAGATCGACTGATTGGGATCGGCCTTGACGATGCTGCCCGCCGCCGGATCAAAGCGATGATCCAGCGAGGCCAGCAGGTAATACGGCGTCAGTTTCGACGAAGCTTGCTTGAGCGCTTTCCAGTAGGTGACGTCGCCCCAGGCCCTGTCGACCTCAATGAGCGCGTCGCGTTTCGATGCGGCGCTGTCGTCCGGCAACTTGCGCAAGGTCTTGGTGATGACCGTGCGGTAGTCCGGAATTTCGTAACTCAGGCGTTTGCTCAGCGCCAGAATCTGACCGTTCTCTTTGGCATCGGCCAGGTCCTTGATCAAGGCCACGTAGGTGCGTTCATCAGGCAGTGCGTTGCCTTGCCAAGTGCTCAAGGCGGCAGTCGTCGCCGGCATCGCCGTATTGACTTCAGGGTTGTCGACGCTGCGACTGAGCATCGTGCCGATGGGGAATGCAAAGCACACCAGCACGAACAGGAACAACGGAGCGATCAGCGCAAGGGACTTCAGTTTGTAGGCGCGCTGGGACTTGCGCAGCTTGGCCCTCAGGTCGAAGGTATCTTCATCGCCCTGAAGCAGTGTGGCGGTCTGGCTCATGATCGGCGCCTCAGTGCTGGATGACGTCGAGGGCGCGAATATGCTCGGGCGCCCACGAGAGGGAAATGGAGCTGCCGACGGTCCAGCTGCTGTCCATCTGCGCGGTCGGCAGCTTGATCATGAAGTCAGGCTGGCCGGCGATTTCGGTGATCATCCGCACGTGGTCACCGAGGTAGATGTACTCGCGGATGCGCGCGGTCAAAGGCGTTGTTCCGGCGGCGCTGACAATCACGCGCTCAGGGCGGATGCACAGCGCGACGGACTCGCCCGGTTGCGCGTCGGTGACCGTGATTGCCTGCACGATGCTGCCGTCCTTGAGACGGACGCTGGAGTGGGTCGCGTCTCTGGAAAGCACGGTGCCCAGCAACGTGTTGTTCTCACCGATGAACTGCGCCACGAAGCTTTTGGTCGGGGTTTCGTAAATGGCGGCCGGGCTGTCGATCTGCTGAATCACGCCGTCGTTGAACACCGCCACGCGATCCGACATCGTCAGGGCTTCGCTCTGATCATGGGTCACGTAGACGACGGTGAGCCCGAGTTGCTTGTGCAGATGCTTGATTTCCAGCTGCATGTGTTCGCGCAGTTGCTTGTCGAGTGCGCCGAGCGGTTCGTCCATCAGCACCAGCTTGGGCTCGAACACCAGTGCCCGCGCCAGGGCTACACGCTGCTGCTGGCCGCCGGACATTTGCGCCGGGTAGCGTTTTGCGAAATCGTTGAGCCGGACCATGTCCAAGGCGCGGCGGACTTTCTCGGCCCGCTCTATACGGTTCATCTTGCGCACGGACAGCGGAAACGCGAGGTTTTCCTCAATGGTCATGTGCGGGAACAGCGCGTAGTTCTGAAACACCATGCCGATGTCGCGCTTGTGCGGCGGCAGGTTATGCAGCGGCTTGTCTTTCAGGAAAATCTCGCCGTGGGTGGGCGTTTCAAAACCGGCCAGCATCATCAGACTGGTGGTTTTGCCCGAGCCGGAAGGGCCGAGCAGGGTGACGAATTCGCCTTCCTTGATGTCCAGGTTCAGGTCTTTGACGACAGGACGAAAGCCGTCGTAGGTTTTTTGTATGTTCTTGAAGCTGACCAGGTGTTTCATGTCGCAGCCCTCATCAGGGAGTAGGCAGAATCCGTTTTCGCTACTCATCTGCCTGCTCACGCAAAATGAAGAAGCAAACAGTGACCGCACCTCGCGAACAGCGCGAGGCGGGGATCATTCATGGGTTAAACCGCCGCCCTGAAGCGGGCGGCCGGGAAGGTGAGTCTTACTTCTGCGCGATCCAGGCGTTGAAACGCTCGGTAAGCGACTCGGTGTTGTCGACCCAGAACTCGACGTCCAGCGGCAGCGCGGCGGCGAGATTGTCCGGCGTGGTCGGCAGGTCGGCCTTCAGGTCTGCCGGCACCAGGTCGTTGGCTTTCTTGTTGGGCAGGCCGTAGGCGATGAACTTCGGCAGCTTGGACAGGTTTTCCGGCTTGCTGGCGAACGCGATGAAGTCCATGGCGGCTGCTTTGTTTTCGCTGCCCTTGAGCACGGTCCAGGAGTCGATCGCCGACACGCTGCCGTTCCACAGGAACTTGAAGTGCTTGCCTTCGTTACGGTTGAAACCGGTGATGCGGCCGTTGTAGGCCGAGCTCATGACCACGTCGCCCGCGGACAGCATCTGCAGCGGCTGGGCGCCGGCTTCCCACCAGACGATGCTGGATTTGATGCTGTTCAGCTTGTTGAACGCGCGGTCCACGCCTTCAGGGGTGCGCAGCACTTTGTACACGTCGGCGGGCTTCACGCCGTCGGCGATGAGGGCGAATTCCAGCGAGTATTTAGGGCCTTTGCGCAGGCCGCGTTTGCCTGGAAATTTCTGCGTGTCGAAGAAGTCGGCCCACGAGGTCGGTGCAGTTTTCAGCTTGTCACCGTCCCACGCCACACCGGTGTTCCACACGATCGCGCCGACGCCGCAGTCGTTCACGGCTTCGGGGATGAAGTCAGCCTTGTTGCCGACTTTCGCCCAGTCGATTTTTTCGTAGAGCCCCGAGTCGCAACCCAGCGCCAGGTCTTCGGCTTCCACTTCGACGACGTCCCAGTTCGGGTTGCCGACTTTCACTTTGGCGTCGAGGACACCCACGCCACCGTCCCAGCTTTGGTCGAGGACTTTCTTGCCGGTTTGCTGGGCAAACGGCGTGAAGAAAATTTCCCGTTGCGCGTCCTGAAAGTTTCCTCCCCAGGAAACGATGGTCAGGTCACGGGCGCTTGCAGTCTGTGCGGCGGCCAGACCGGCGACGGCAAACGCGAGAGCGGCTAACGCGTGGCACGGCTTGTGCTTCTTGTGCATTTGGAACCTCGACGCAGATGGTGTGTGTTGTGGTGGTAAAAATTTTTACCACTGCGAAATCTGCGACGCAAGTTTTATTTTCGTGCGCCTCTGAAAACTGAAATTGCCCGGATGACCGGTAAGCGATTGATTTTTCATGCCTGAAATTTGATATTCGGCCACACGCATTTCCGCGCCCGCTGTCGCCTGCACGCTCGCCAGGCAGCGCCTTGCCAGACCGAGCGCGATTCCCGCCTGTTACTTTTGCGCTTGTCAGGTGACGCGTGTTGGTGCGAAATACCCAACATGGTGCGCCGCGATTCCCTTGGCATTGCGCGCGCGCAAACCACAGCACGGCAGCGCCGTGATGTGTTGCGTTCATTCGAGGAATAACACCGTGACCGATACGCCGGCGATCAGCCGCAACCCCCACGCGCCGGAAGAGCCGCCTGAAGACGAGATCGCGGGCGAAGAAACCGACTCCGTCGGTGCGCGGCTCAAGGCCCTCCGACAAAGCCGGGGCTTGTCCATACGCGGCCTCGCCGAACTGGCAGGCGTGCCTCACGCCACGCTGTCGATCATCGAGCGGGACAAATCCAGCCCCTCAGTCAGTATCCTCAAGCGCTTGCTCAAGCCACTCAACGTGACCTTGAGCGTGTTTTTTTCAGACTCCGCCGTGGTCGATCGCGCGGTGTTCTACAAGGCCAACGAGCTGGTCGAACTGGCGGACGGCAAAATGCTGTCGTATCGACAGGTGGGCGCCAACCTGACCAACAGCTCGATGATGATCCTGCACGAACGCTACGAACCCGGCGCCGACACCGGCCAGGAAGGCGAAGAGCTTTACTCCCACGAAGCCGAGGAGGGCGGCATCATCATCGAAGGCCGGCTGGAAATGACCGTGGGCGATGAGGTGCGGGTCCTGTCGGTCGGAGACGCGTACTACTTCGACAGCCGCCTGCCGCACCGGATGAGAAACCCCTTCGATGAAGTGTGCGTGGTGGTCAGCGCGGTGTCGCCGCCGACGTTCTGACGTCTGTGCCTGCGCTCAGGCGCGCGGATGCATGGCATTAATCCCAAGGCGACTCCCGCAGCCTGTTCTCCAGAAAATCGCGAAACACGCGGATTCTGGGGCTCAGGTGCTTTCTGTTCGAATAGATCAGGTACAGCGGCTCTTTGTCCGGCAGGTCGAATTCGGTCAGCAACGGGACGAGTCGCCCGGCACGAATGTCTTCGCCGATGTGAAACTGCGCCAAGCGCACGATTCCTGCTCCGCCCAGCGCTATCTCGCGTAGCAGGTCTCCTTGAGCGAACGCCGCTTTGGGCGTGATGGGCACCGTCACCACGCCTTCCGGTGTCGAGAACCGCCAGTTGTTCCAGGCGCTGGTGAAACCAAAATTGAAGCAGTCGTGGGCGAGCAAGTCCTGCGGCCGGGACGGCGTGCCTCGTCGCGCCAGGTACGCGGGCGACGCGCAGGTGATCCACGCGCTTTCGCCGATCTTTTTCGCCACTCGGGACGAGTCAGACAGCACGCCGCTGTGGATTGCGACATCCAGCCCCTGATCGAAAGTGTCCACGTACTGCGCGCCCACCTGAATGTCGACGGTCAGCCCCGGGTAAGTGGACAGGAATTCCGGCAGCCACGGCAGAATCTGGTGTTTGGCGAACGTGGTCATGGTGTGGATGCGCAGCGATCCGCTGACCCGGTTCGGAAAGGCTTCGGCCAGCGAGTCCGCTTCGGCCATGGCATTAATGACTTCGCGCGCGCTGAGCAGGTACGCCGAGCCTTCTTCCGTCAGGGTGAGGCTGCGTGTGCCGCGCTGAAAAAGCCGGGCCTGCAAGCGGTTTTCAAGGCGAGTGATCAGCTTGCTCACCGCTGACGGGGTCAGCCCGTGCGCGCGCCCTGCAGCGGAAAAGCTGCCGTGTTCGGTCGCCCACATGAACGCCAGCATCTGTGAGTAGTTATCCATCCGCCTCTCGTGACCGCCTGTGATTTGCCATGCAGCCTGCCAGTATTTCGACCCTCGAACAACAAACGCGCCCACGGCGCGCCTGTCGTCTCTCGCGGCACCACTCAGCGAATGAACTGCTCGATGTAATCGTCAGGCAGGCCCAGGGATTTGTAGTGTTTACGTGCGGCTTCAAGCTTGGTGAACACGTCTTCGTAGCCGACCGCGACACCCTGAGGATCGACATAGGTGTAGCCGCCCTGAACGTGAAACCAGGTGATCATTTCCTCGACGTCTTCCGGCACGAACAAAGTATGGGTTTCACCTGGCGGCTCGTAGGCAAAAGAGCCCTCTTCGGCGACCCAGTCGTGCTCCAGGTAATACCAGCGGCCTTTCAACACGATCGCGTGAACCCCGCCGCTGTGGCGATGACGGGACAGCACACCACTCTGGCGAACGCGCAGCAGGTTGATGTAGTAGCCCCCGGTGGTGCTGAGCAGCAGCGGCTTGAATGAAACGGAACGGGTCACTGGCACCCAGAGGTTGTCGTCGTCGAGCCAGGTCGTGAGCACGCCAGGGTGCACCATGTCTGGCGTCATATACGGCACTTGTGGCAATTGATAGGGAATGTCGAGTTCGTCTGGCTTGGCGGGTGTGCTCATCGGCGGCTGCTCACGGTAGGTGATCTGAATCCCGGGATGCTCGAATGTCCAGGGTTGAGTTCAGCCTATGCCGTTCCTGAAAGAGGAAAAAGCCCCTTGCTGGCACACCTGCTATGAATCTGCGTCACAGGTAACAGCCATGGCGCTTGCAATAACGTACAAGACGTTCCCGGCGGGTACCCCTTAGATTCACCGCTCCACCGAACCCTTTGGAGTCGCTCACGTGTCTATCCCCGATACCGCGCATACCCGCTCAACCGTCCGTACACCCATCAACTTCGCTCAGAAATACAGCCTGTTCACCGAGCAATGGCAGCCCAAGGTCGTTGCACAAATGAACGACTACCAGTTCAAGCTGGCGCGCCTGGAAGGGGACTTTTTGTGGCACAGCCACGCCGACACCGATGAAACCTTCATCGTGCTCGAAGGCTGCCTGCGCATCGATTTTCGTGACGGCTTCGTCGAGCTCAACGCCGGCGAGTTGTACGTCGTGCCAAAGGGCCTGGAGCACAAACCCTATGCCGAGAAAGAAGTGAAGCTGATGCTGATCGAGCCGGCCGGCGTGATCAATACCGGCGACGACACCAACGAGCGCACGGCGCAAAATGACGTGTGGATCTGAGTGCTGAGGCGCCTGACCCGCCGCATCCGGATGAAGACTGAATTTTTGACGCTCCAGATCAGACAGCCATACGGGCACTTTCAGTGAGTGCGGTGTTTTCGCTAACCCGGCATCAACGTCGCAATCAACGCCCTGACCACGCCTGGCAGGGCGTCCAGTTCCCGGACCAGAATGCTGCGCTCGCGTACAGCCCATGGCTCGTCCAGCTCAATGGTCACCAGCTTCATGGTTTTGCTGTGCCGCAGTGCCGCCGACTCGGGGATGATGCCGATGCCCACGCCCGCTTCCACCATCCGGCAAATCGCTTCGAAGCTCGACACCTGAATCCGCAACGAAAGATTCTGTCCCAGCCGCTCGACGTGATCGCGTAGAAAACTCAACAACGTGCTGCCTTCGTGCAGACCGATGTGCTGAAACGCCAGGGTCTGTTTGAGCGTGACTTTCTTCTGCTTCGAAAGCTCGTGTCCTTCTGGCACCGTCAGCACCAGGCGGTCGGTGCTGAAGTGGATGATCTGCAAGCCTGCGGCTTCGACGGGGCCGGCAATGATGCCTATGTCGGTGCTGCCGTCGAGCACGCCGCGCACGATGTCGCGCGATAACCGTTCCTGCAGGTCCACCGTCACGCCTGGCCGCTTGGCAAGAAACCCGGCCAGTACTTCAGGCAAAAACTCGGTCACGGCGGTGGTGTTGGCGAAGATGCGGATGTGCCCGGCCGAGTCTGTCCCGTAATGGGTGAACTCACTCTTCAGGTAATCCACCTGACTCATGATCAGCCGCGCGTGCTTGAGCAGACGTTGCCCGGCCGGGGTCAGTTCGACCCCCCGGCTGTCGCGATAGAGCAGGCGCGTATCGAGCTGACCCTCAAGTGCCTTAATGCGCGCACTGGCGGCAGCAGGAGACAGAAAAGCACGGCGAGCGCCCTGGGTCAGGCTTGGGGATTCACCGATGTGAATGAAGAGGCGCAAGTCAGCCAGGTCGAAGTGCATGGTTGTGTCCGAACATTGCAGAAAGCGTTCAGCATACATGAACGCCGGTATATGCAAATGCAAATTCACAGAATGCCGGACAGCTCCCATGATCTGCCAATAACAACAAACGCAGAAGGTTCCTTGCCATGAGTGCTTCAGATTCGCCTGTGGATTTCAGTGCCTGGATTGGTCGAACCGAGCAAGCGCAGGATCACTTGAGCCACAACCTGATCAAGCGCATTGCCGCCACCTTTGGCGAGCCCACGCCTGCCGATGGTGATGCATTACCGCCACTGTGGCAGTGGTGCTTTTTTCAGGAACCGGTGTTTGAAGCGCAGCTGGGCGGCGACGGTCACCCCGCGCGCGGCGGCTTTTTGCCTCCCGCCGACAACCGCAATCGGATGTGGGCCGGGGGGCGCGTGGAATTCATCCAGCCGCTGATCGTCGGCGCGGATGCCCATCGTCTGTCGACCATCCTGCACATCGAAGAAAAGCACGGCCGCACGGGTTCGCTGCTGTTCGTGACGGTGCGTCACGACTATTCGCAGCATGGCGAACTGTGCGTGCGCGAAGAACAGGACATCGTGTACCGCGAACCCAATCCGCCCAAGCTCACCAGCGGCGAGCCGCCTGCGCAGGGTGACTGGAGCGAGACCGTCGAGCCGACGCCGACCCTGCTGTTCCGTTATTCGGCCGTGACCTTCAACGGTCATCGCATCCACTACGACTACCCCTACGTGACCGAGACCGAAGGCTACCCGGGGCTGGTGGTGCATGGTCCGATGATCGCCACGTTCAACCTGCGTGCCTTTATCCGTGGCAACCCGGGCAAGCGCGTGCGTCATTTCGCTTATCGCGGCGTCCGGCCGCTGAACGTCCCTGATGCGTTTCGCGTCGGCGGTCGCATCGTCGAACCCGGCAAAGCGCAGCTGTGGGCGGGTAATGAAGCCGGTGTCGCGCAGAGCGCTGAAGTCAGCTTCGACTGAACCCTTCTTCTTATAGATCGCCAGGCCCGGCTATACACGGGCGGCTGGCAGACGCGAGCAGACACGATGAATCCATACGAAAACGAAGACCTGAATGCCATCCGCGAAGGCGTGCGCGCCCTCTGTGCCGAGTTCCCGGCTGAATACTGGCGCAAGATCGATGAAGAAAAGGGCTTCCCCGAAGCCTTCGTCAAGGCGCTGACCGACGCGGGCTGGCTGTCGGCGATGATCCCGGAAGAATATGGCGGTTCAGGTCTGGGCCTGGCCGAAGCCTCGGTCATTCTCGAAGAGGTAAACGCCTGCGGCGGCAACTCCGGCACCGTGCACGGCCAGATGTACAACATGTTCACCCTGTTGCGTCATGGCAGCGAGGAACAGAAGCGCTACTACCTGCCCAAGCTCGCCAGCGGCGAGCTGCGCCTGCAATCGATGGGCGTCACCGAGCCCACCACCGGCACCGACACCACCAAGATCAAGACCACGGCGGTGAAGCAGGGCGACAAGTACGTGATCAACGGCCAGAAGGTCTGGATCTCGCGCATTCAGCACTCCGACCTGATGATCCTGCTGGCGCGCACCACGCCGTTGGCTGAGGTGAAGAAGAAATCCGAAGGCATGTCGATCTTCCTGGTCGACCTGCGTGAAGCCATCGGCAAAGGCCTGACCGTTCAGCCCATCGCCAACATGGTCAATCACGAAACCAACGAACTGTTCTTCGACAACCTTGAGCTTCCGGCCGACAGTCTGATTGGTGAAGAGGGCAAGGGCTTCAGGTACATCCTCGATGGCCTGAACGCCGAGCGCACCCTGATCGCCGCCGAGTGCATTGGCGACGGTCGCTGGTTCATTGAGAAATCCGCGGCCTATGCCCGCGACCGCGTGGTGTTTGGTCGCCCGATTGGGCAGAACCAGGGCGTGCAGTTCCCGATTGCCGAAGCGCACATCGAGATCGAAGCCGCCGACCTGATGCGTTGGCGTGCCTGCGAGGAATACGACAGCGGCAAAAACGCCGGCGCCAGTGCCAACATGGCCAAGTACCTCGCCGCCAAAGCTTCATGGGAAGCGGCCAACGCGTGTCTGCAGACCCACGGCGGTTTCGGCTTTGCCTGCGAATACGACGTGGAGCGCAAATTCCGCGAGACCCGTCTGTATCAGGTCGCGCCGATTTCCACCAACCTGATTCTTTCCTACGTCGCCGAGCACTTGCTCGAACTGCCACGCAGCTTCTGAGGACACCGAGATGAGTCATACCCAGGCATTGGCGGGCTTCCTCGCCGAGCTGACCTACGAACAGATCCCGGGCCATGTGCTGGACCGGACCGAAGACCTGTTTCTGGACTGGATCGGCTCCGGCCTCGCCAGTCAGGGCGCGCGGCCGATTCCGATCTTCGAACGTTATGCCGAGCGCATGGGGCCGGCAGACGGCAAGTCGAAGATTCTGGTTAACGGACGCGGCACCTCGGCTTACTTCGCGGCGCTGGTCAACGGTGCGTCCTCGCACTTGGTCGAGCAGGATGATCTGCACAACAGTTCGGTGTTGCACCCGGCGACCGTGGTGTTCTCCGCGGTGCTGGCCGCGGCGCAGGACCTGGATAAATCCGGGCAGGACCTGTTGCTCGCTTCGGTGGCCGGTTACGAAGCCGGGATCCGCATCGGCGAGTTCATGGGCCGCTCGCACTACCGCATCTTTCACACCACGGCCACGGTCGGCACCCTCGCCGCAGCGGTCGCAGTGGGCAAGCTGCTGAATTTCGACAAAGAGCAGTTCATCAACCTGCTGGGCAGCGCCGGGACACAGGCGGCCGGTTTGTGGGAATTCCTGCGCGACGCCGCCGACTCGAAACAGCTGCACACCGCCAAAGCGGCGGCGGACGGCTTGCTCGCCGCCTATATGACCCAAGACGGTCTGACTGGCGCGCGCAACATTCTCGAAGGTGACCAGGGCATGGCGGCGGGCATGTCGACCGACAGCGACCCGGGCAAGTTGTCCGACCGGCTTGGCTCGCGTTGGGCGCTGGTGGAAACCTCGTTCAAGTTCCATGCCTCGTGCCGTCATACGCATCCGGCGGCCGATGCGCTGTTGCACCTGATGCAGCGCGAGCACCTGCGTCATGACCAGATCGCCAAGGTCGTCACGCGTGTTCACCAAGGGGCGATCGATGTGCTGGGGCGGGTCGATGTGCCGCAGACCGTGCACCAGGCCAAGTTCTCGATGGGCGCCGTGCTGGGCCTGATCGCCGTACATGGCAGTGCGCAGCTGATCGAGTTCCGCGATCTGGCGCTGACCGATGCCGACGTGGCGGCCTTCCGTGAAAAAGTGACGATGGAACTCGACCCGGAAGTCGATGGCGCCTACCCGGCGCGTTGGCTGGGACGGGTGGTCGTGACGACCACTGACGGACGCACGCTGACGGCTGCCATTGATGATCCGAAGGGCGATCCGGGCAATACCTTGTCGCGGCGGGAGTTGGAGGACAAGGTTCAGCGCCTGTTAGCGTTCTCCGGTGCCCGCACGCCGGAGCAGGGCCAAGCCTTGATCGAGCGTGTCTGGCACCTGCGCGATGCGCGGGATTTGGCTGATTTGATTTAAAGCGAACGCCAACCTTTGTAGGAGCGTGGCTTGTCCCGCGATCTGCCGCGTAGTGGCAGCAAATTCGGAGTTCCCGGAGTGTCTGGCACACCGAGGTGTCTGGTTTTACTGCCGGTATCCGGCAGATCGCGGGACAAGCCACGCTCCTACAAGGGAGCGTATGAGAGGTTTCCACACATGACTCAACAAACTCCCCGTCCACTGGACGGCATCACCGTCGTCAGCCTGGAGCACGCGATCGCGGCGCCGTTCTGCACGCGGCAACTGGCGGATCTGGGCGCGCGCGTGATCAAGGTCGAGCGTCCGGGCGTTGGCGACTTCGCCCGTGGTTATGACCAGCGTGTCGATGGCCTGGCCTCGCATTTCGTCTGGACCAACCGTTCCAAGGAAAGCCTGACGCTGGACCTCAAGCAGGACCAGGCGGGCGACATTCTCGAGTCGTTGCTCGGTAAGGCCGACGTGCTGGTGCAGAACCTCGCACCGGGTGCGGCGGCCCGCATGGGCCTGTCGTTCGAGGCGCTGCATGAGCGTTTTCCGCGGCTCATCGTGTGCGATATTTCCGGCTACGGCGAAGGCGGCCCTTATGAAAAGAAGAAAGCCTACGACCTGCTGATTCAGAGCGAAGGCGGCTTTCTGTCGGTCACCGGCGGCCCGGGCGAAAACGAAATGGCCAAGGCTGGATGCTCCATTGCCGACATTGCCGCCGGCATGTACGCCTACACCGGGATCCTGTCGGCCTTGTTGCTGCGCGACAAGACTGGCGAGGGTAGCCGCATCGACGTGAGCATGCTGGAAAGCCTGGTGGAGTGGATGGGCTATCCGATGTATTACGCCTACCACGGCGCGCCTCAGCCACCAAGGGCGGGCGCTTCACACTCGACCATCTACCCGTACGGGCCGTTTCCGACGGGTGATGGCGGCACGATCATGCTCGGCTTGCAGAACGAGCGCGAGTGGGCGCTGTTCTGCGAAAAGGTGCTGCTGGACAAGGCCTTGGCGACTGACGAGCGTTTCTCGGCCAACTTCAAACGCTCGGAAAACCGTGAGGTGTTGCGCCAGATCATCGTCGATGGGTTTGCTTCGTTGAGCGTGGACGAGGTGGTCGCACGACTTGAAGGCGCGCAAATCGCCAACGCACGCGTCAATGACATGCAAGGGGTGTGGAATCACCCTCAGCTCAAGGCTCGCGACAGCTGGCGCGAAGTGGACAGCCCGTCCGGTTCGTTGCCATCGCTGTTGCCCCCGGGACGCAACGCAGCGTTCACCCCGCGCATGGACGGCGTGCCGGGATTGGGACAGCACACAGGCAGCATCCTTGGCGAGCTGGGTTTCAGTGACGAGGACCAGGCGCGGATGGCCGCGGCCGGAGTGGTTTAGCGCCCCACACATTCTTCTGTAGGAGCGCGCGCTGACCTCGTGCGCCCGACCTTTTATTCAGGAGTTGATCCACCATGCCCCCATCCACCGTCCGCTCAGCACTGTTCGTGCCTGGCAGTCGACCCGAACGCTTCGCCAAAGCCCTGGCGGCTGGCGCCGATGCGGTGATTGTCGACTTCGAAGATGCCGTTGAGGAACCGCTCAAGCGTCAGGCCCGGGATCATCTCTCGGCGTTTCTGCACGCCAATCCGCAGGTCTCGCTCTGGGTGCGGGTCAATGCCCCCGATCACGCCGAGCACGTGGCGGATCTGGCGTTCTGCAAACAACACGCCGGGGTCACTGGCGTGTTGCTGCCCAAAGTCGAAAGCGCCGCACACGTGGCGGCCGTGTGGCAAACCGGTAAACCGGTCTGGCCGATCATCGAGAGCGCCAAAGGCCTGCTGGCGCTGGAAGCCATTGCGCATGCACCCGGGGTGCAGCGCCTGTCATTCGGTGGGCTGGACCTGGCGCTGGACCTGAACCTCAACAGCGGCACGCCTGCTGCGCAGATGTTCCTCGATCAGGCGCGGATGTCGGTGCAGTTGCATTCACGAGGCGCAGGGTTGTTGCCGCCGCTGGATGGTGTGCACCCGGCCATCGGCGACCCCGATGGCCTGCACCGCGCGATTCGCCATGCCTATGACATGGGCTATGGCGGCGCGCTGTGCATCCACCCTAAACAGGTGGCGGTCATCCATGCTGCGCTCGCGCCCAGTGCAGACGACCTGAGCTGGGCCCAGCGAGTGGTGGATGCAAGCCAGGCGGCGAAAGGCGCCGGGGCGTTTCAGCTGGACGGGCAGATGGTCGATGCACCGGTTTTGCTGCGGGCTCAACGGCTGTTGGCGCTGGCGAGTGAGTAGAAACCTCTGATCACGGCACATTTTCTCTGGGAGCGAGTTCATTCGTGATTGGCCGGTGAGCGTGATGAATCTCTATCGCCTGGCAGTTTTTTCGCGAATGAATTCGCTGCCACAGGAGGGCCGCGTCGTTCCCAAGGTGTATGAACAGCCGGGAAGTAGTGGCACTTTTCTCTCAGCGTGCTAGTTTCCGTGGGACACGCTGTCTAGCACGCGGGTGAAGGGGAGAGCGCCACAAAGGTCGGCGTTCAGCAATGCCGAATGCCGGCTTACAAAAAAGCTAATTCTCTAAACACCTCGTGTTCGGCATCGTTAGATGGCACAACGCTCAAGCGACACCTACTGCTCATACAAAAATAAGCTCTTACAACAATAAGAAGGTGATATCGATGTTGAAGCTGACCAAGGCGCTTTTCTGCGCCGCTGCAGTGTCCATGGCCGGCATGGCCTGCGCTGACCCAATCGTCATCAAGTTCGCCCACGTAGTGGCGGAAAACACGCCAAAAGGCCAGGGCGCCTTGATGTTCCAGAAGATGGTTGCCGCCGATCCTGCCTTGAAAGACAAGGTCAAGGTCGAGGTCTACCCGAACTCTTCGCTGTTCGGTGACGGCAAGGAAATGGAAGCGCTGTTGCTGGGGGATGTGCAGATGCTTGCCCCGTCGCTGGCCAAGTTCGAGCAATACACCAAGAAGGTGCAGATCTTCGACCTTCCTTTCCTGTTCAATGACCTCGCCGCTGTTGACCGCTTCCAGCAAGGTCCTCAGGGCAAGGCGCTGCTGACCTCCATGGACGACAAGGGCATTCACGGCCTGGCTTACTGGCACAACGGCCTGAAGCAACTGTCCGCGAACAAGAAAATGATCGAGCCCAAGGACGCTCGCGGTCTGAAATTCCGCGTACAGGCCTCCAGCGTGCTGGAAGCCCAGTTCGTGGCCCTTCACGCCAACCCACGCAAGATGAGCTTTGCCGAGGTGTATCAGGGGCTGCAGACCGGCACCGTCAACGGCACCGAAAACACCTGGTCGAACTACGAAAGCCAGAAGGTCAACGAAGTACAGCCGTTCTTCACCGAAA
The DNA here is from genome assembly GCF_900100795.1 of Pseudomonas abietaniphila. Taxonomy (GTDB): domain Bacteria; phylum Pseudomonadota; class Gammaproteobacteria; order Pseudomonadales; family Pseudomonadaceae; genus Aquipseudomonas; species Aquipseudomonas abietaniphila. The sequence goes on along the minus strand of NZ_FNCO01000009.1, from coordinate 210,489 downwards.
CCAACCATGGCCTGATCGACTACATGGTGATCACCAACTCCAAGTTCTGGAACGGTCTGCCGGCTGACGTGCGTGACGAGTTGCAGAAAATCATGGATCAGGTGACGGTCGAAGTGAACAAGCAGGCTGAAGCCCTGAACCAGACCGCCAAGCAGAAAATCGCTGATTCCAAAACCAGCGAAATCGACACGCTCACGCCCGAGCAGCGTGCCAAATGGCGCGAAGTCATGAAGCCGGTCTGGGACAAGTTCTCCGACGAAATCGGCGCTGACCTGATCAAGGCCGCGGACGACTCGAACAAGGCACCTTGACCCTCAAGGCCGCTTGATCGACACAGGCAGTGATGTCTGCGTGACCACCCGGAGCATGGGTGGTCACCCTCTACGTTCGAATACGTTCGGAGAATTCTTATGCAATCGCTGACGCGACTCTGGGAGCATCTGGAGGAGGGCATGATCGCCTTTCTGCTCGCTGCCATGACGCTGGTGACATTCGTCTACGTGGCGCTGAACAACATCTACACCCTGTTTTACACCCTCAGTGACCAGTGGGCGGTCAGCAGTGACTTTTTCGCAGGGATTGGCGATCACTTGATGGGCTACGCACAGGGCATGACCTGGAGCGTGGCGCTGACCAAAGCCATCTTCGGCTGGCTGATCTTTTTCGGGATTTCCTACGGTGTGCGCACCGCCGGGCACTTGGGTGTCGATGCGTTGGTGAAGAAAACCAGCAAACCGGTTCAGCGCTGCCTGGCGATGCTGGCGTGTGCCTGCTGCCTGGCGTATGCCGGGCTGTTTCTGGTGGCAAGTTACAAATGGGTGTCGGCGTTGTGGGTCGCGGGCATCGGCGCTGAAGACCTGGACCGGTTCGGTATCAAGGTGTCTTACATCACGATTATTGTGCCCATCGGTTTCGCGCTGGTGATTGCCCGTTACCTGGAAATCCTTTATCGCATCTGGACCCACCGGCAGACCGGTCTGGGTCTTGCCGACGAAGCGGCCGAAGCGAGCAAACTGGCCAACCCTGGTGAGGAGCAACACTGATGACGGTTATCTGTTTGTTCCTGCTGCTGTTCGTGTTCATGTTCCTCGGCGTGCCTATCGCGATCTCGCTCGGGCTGGCCGGTGCCACCTCGATTCTGCTGTTCAGCCCCGACTCATTGAGTTCGCTGGCGATCAAGCTGTTCGAGACGTCCGACAGCTACACCTTTCTGGCGATTCCGTTCTTCCTGCTGTCCGGTGCGTTCATGACCACCGGTGGCGTGGCGCAACGTTTGATCGACTTCGCCAACGCCTGTGTCGGCCACATTCGCGGCGGCCTGGCGATCGCGGCGGTGCTGGCGTGCATGTTGTTCGCCGCATTGTCCGGCTCATCCCCGGCGACGGTAGCGGCGGTGGGTTCGATTGCCGTGGCGGGCATGGTGCGCTCCGGTTATCCGAAAGAGTTCGGCGCCGGGATCATCTGCAACGCCGGTACGCTGGGCATTCTGATCCCTCCCTCCATTGTCATGGTGGTGTATGCGGCAGCGACGGAGACCTCGGTTGGCAAGCTGTTCATCGCCGGTGTGGTACCAGGGATCTTGCTCGGCGTGGCGTTGATGGTGGTGATCTACATCGTCGCCCGGGTCAAAAAACTGCCCGCCCAGCCTCGGGTGACGTTCCGTGAATGGCTGCACACCGCGCAACGGGCGTTCTGGGGCTTGCTGCTGCTGGTGATCATCCTCGGCGGTATCTACAGCGGCATGTTTACCCCGACCGAAGCCGCAGCGGTCGCGGCGGTCTATTCCGCTTTTATCGCGCTGTTTGTTTACAAAGACATGAGCCTCAAGGATTGCCCGAAGGTCTTGCTGGAGTCCGGGCGGTTGACCATCATGCTGATGTTCATCATTGCCAACGCGATGCTCTTTGCGCATGTGCTGACCACCGAACAGATTCCGCAGCAGATTACCGCCTGGGTCATTTCCGAAGGCCTGACGCCAATCGGCTTTTTGATCATGGTCAATATCGTTTTGCTGATCGCTGGCAGTTTCATGGAGCCCTCGGCGATTATCCTGATTCTTGCGCCGATCTTCTTTCCGATTGCGATGAAGCTGGGGATTGATCCGATTCACTTGGGTATCGTGATGGTGGTGAACATGGAGATTGGACTGGTGCATCCACCGGTGGGTCTTAACCTGTTCGTCACCTCCGCAGTGACCGGCCTGACGCTCGGGCAGACCATTCGTGCGGCACTGCCTTGGCTGTCGATCCTGCTTGTATTCCTGTTGTTGGTGACCTACGTACCGTTCATATCCCTTGCTCTGCCGAACTGGCTGGGGATGCCTTGAGGGCTGTTCGAGCCCTGAAATAGAACTGTGAGCGCAGTGCCTTGGCCCTCGTTGACGTTGAGTCTTCGGGGGCTTTTTTATGGTCGGGATTTGAGGTGTTCTGGATGTTTGGTGGTGCTGGTTTTTGTGTGTGTATCCGTTGTTGCAGGCGACACGGATTCACCTTTTCGCCCCTCGGCGAGTCACTTTTGAAAAGGCGCCAAAAGTAACCAAAAGCGCCTTGCTCCTGGTTTGGCCTCGACTGCGTCGAAGTTCCTTCACTCCGGCGACGCTCCGTGGGCCTGCGTTCAGCCTGCACCCAAGTCGCGTTTTGTGGCGTTTGGGCTATCGCGCTAGAAAAGCAAAATCAAAAGCATCGGGTCACGCGAATCCTGTAGGAGCGTGGCTTGTCCCGCGATCTACCGCGCAGCGGTAGCAAAATCAGACGACTCAGTAATGCCTGACACTACGCGTGCACAGGTCTTGCTGCCGGTTTCCGGCAGATCGCGGGACAAGCCGCGCTCCTACAATTACCGGGGTAGCGTTCCACCTTGCCCGCGATCTACCGCGCAGCGGTAGCAACATCAGCCGACTCGATGAGGCCTCACACCCCGCGTGCACAGGTTTTGCTGCCGGTTCCCGGCAGATCGCGGGCAAGCGCGCTCCTACAGGGGGGGACGGCAGGTAGATGCACGAACCAAGAAAGCGAAGAGCGTTAGCTCCAGCCCGCGTTGCTCTTGTACGCGAGAGCCGCCCCCGGCCATGGATGGCCGATGGCGGCGGGCCCACGGAGCGTCGCCGGAGAGAAGGAACCCGACCCAGGAGGGCCCGACCGGGAGTTCAGACCCTTGGTTACTTGGGGATGGTCCGGCATTCCGGTTTTCAAGTAACCCGCCGAATGGCGGAACGCTTCTGCCGTTAGGCAGAACCAGAAATGCCAGTGGCACCACAAAATTACGGATAGACACAAAAACTCAACGCAACTCCAGACTCAATCAACATAATCCGGCTCAGTCCGCGCCAGCACCCGCTTCACACTCTCCAGATGCAACCGCGCACTTTCAGCATCCTCCTCACTCATCTGCCGCGCCGTACGCAGCAGCACCTCCTGATCGATCACCTTCAATGGACGCCCGGAACTCATCGCCTTGAGCTGCACCTCAGCCGCCCGCTCCAGGTAATACACATCATCCCAGGCCTGCGCGATGCTGGGTGCCGTCACCATCACCCCATGGTTCTTCAAAAACACAATGTCCGCCTGACCCATCGAGGCCGCAATCCGGTCGCCTTCCTGATTGTCCAGCGCCAGGCCGTTGTAATCCTCATCCACCGCTACACGCCCATAAAACTTCAACGCCGTCTGACCCGCCCAGACCAAAGGCTGACCTTCCAGCATCGCCAGCGCCGTCGCATAGGGCATGTGCGTATGAAACGCCGCCACCGCGCGTGGCTTTTGCAGGTGCAGCCGCGCGTGGATATAGAAGGCCGTCGCCTCAGGCTTGCCATCCCCCATGATCACGTTGCCGTCGAAATCACACACCAACAGGCTCGACGCCGTGATTTCTGCGAAGGCCAGGCCATAGGGATTCACCAGAAACAGCTCCGGATAACCCGGCACCAGCGCTGAAAAATGATTGCAGATGCCCTCGCTCAAACCCAGTCGCGCCGCCATGCGAAAGCTGGCCGCCAGATCGATGCGGGCGGCGTGGACCTGTGGGGCGGTCAGATGTGGATAGCACCTGTCGTGACGATCATGCAGCGGGTCACCGGAAACACGCAGATCGTGCGCCATGAGTTTCTCCTTATTCGTTCACCCAGCCTTGGCTGCGGAGGTAATCCGGCACGTTCGCCAAGTCTGGCAGTGTAGCGTCAGGCGTGTAGTCCGGGAGTGGTTTGCGTTGGGTTCCCCGGTCGATCCAGACGCAACGGAACCCCATACCCTTGGCGGCTTCGAGGTCCAGGTGCGGGCTGGCACAAATGTGCAGCACGTCATCAATGCCCACACCCAGTAGCGCGTGAGCATGCAGGAACAACCGATGGTCCGGCTTGTACGCCTGCGCCTGTTGAGCCGTGATCACCCGGTCGATGCAACCGCCCAGTTGAGCAACGTTACCCGCGATGATGTCGTCATCAGTGTTGGAGACGATGCACAGCATGAAGCCCTGCGTTTTCAACCATTGGAGCGTAGCGACCACCTCGGGAAAGGGCGGCATCTGGCCGATGCGCCGAATCAGTCGTTCGCCATCGTCCGGCTCGAAAGCCATACCCAGTTCTTCAAGCGTCAGGGACATCGACGCCCTGGAAATGTCGGCGAACGAGCGGTGGGGAGGTGTTTGCTCCAGCCGATGTTCGTGGCGGTCATAGACGGCGATGAAACGGGCAACGTCCAGGTCCGTGTTGCCCTTGCGCTGCAGCAGGTCGCGGACGCAATCGAGCAGGCCTTCGTCCCATTGAATCAAGGTGCCGTAGCAGTCGAAGGTCAGCCAGCGCGGCCGGGTAGGGGAAGTGGTCATGGTCAACTCCGTGGTCAGGGTGCGTACCCCACTTTAGGAAGCAGTGGTGTGGATCGTAAAATTAAATTAAATTGAAAAATTAATTCGATAGTCGAATGAAAGGCCCGCCCCCATGTTTGATCTTGAACTGCTTCACACCTTTGTCTCCGTGGTCGATGCAGGCGGCTTTACCAAGGCAGGGGAGCGGGTCAATCGCACGCAGTCCACGGTCAGCCAGCAGATTCGCAAGCTTGAGGAGCAGTTGGGTCGGCCGCTGTTGTTGCGTCAGCGCGCGAGCAAGCATATTGAGCTGACCGAGGATGGCGAGCGTCTGATGGGCTATGCGCGCCGTCTGGTTGCGTTATCGCTGGAAGCGCACAGCGTGCTGTGTCGCAGTGATGACACGGGCGTGGTCAAACTCGGCGTGCCCGAGGATTTTGATGTGCAGCGCTTGATGACCTTGCTCTCGGGTTTCGCACAGCAACACCCGCGCATTCGTCTGGACACGGTGAATGGTCTGAGTGTCGACCTGCATGCACGGCTCGAGGCCAGGGAGATCGATCTGGCGTTGGTCAAACGAGACCTCCCTTCCCGTCAGGCCAAGCGAGACGAGCCTGCACTGGCGAGCTGGCCTGAGCAAGTGAACTGGGTCGCCGGCCGGGAGGTGAGGGTCATCGAAGACCCGGTGCCGCTGGTGGTTTATCCCCAAGGCTGTATCTATCGCAATCGCATCGTGCATGCCTTGGAGTCGTCTGGCCGGCGATGGCGCGTGGCGTTTGCCAGTCAAAGTCTGGTGGGGATTCAGGCGGCGGTGTCGGCAGGATTGGGGATCAGTCTACTGCCAGCATCGGCGATGTTGGCGGACCATCGTCTGCTGAACGAAGAGGAAGGATTCGCGCCGGTGCCGGCCAGTGAGCTGGCGTTGATTGCGGGGAACCGTTTGTTGACTGACGTGCAACGCACGCTGGTGACCTACATGAAGCAGGCGATGGCCGCGAACTGATCGGTCACGTGCCGGATGTCAGGCAATAAAAAATCCGCGTGGGCCTGACAGAAACTCAGGGCGCCACGCGGATCGTCTACGACTCGGTCAGTGCATGAACAGGGCGATCAGGATGATCACTGGAATCGGCACACCCAGGAACCACAGCAGTAATGAGCGCATAGCGTTTCTCCTTGATACTCAGCGAATGTTGGAAGTAGTGGTGTAGGCACGGGCTTCGACGTAGGTCACGGCGTCGCGACGACGGCCACCCCAGATCGCTGCAAGGCTGGCAACGAAGGCACCGCACAGCAGGGCAACGAAGGTCCACAGCGCACTCATGGCGGCTACTTTGGCAGCGGTTTCAGCCGCCTGTTGAGCTTTCAGCTTGGCATCGGCCACCGCTTGCTTAGCCTGGCCATACACCTGATCGACGCGGGCTTGTGCATCAGCCTGACTGAGGTTGGTGCGCTGAGCGACCAGTTGAGCCAGGTAGTTACGGTCTTCAGGCGCCAGCTGACCGTCGTTGGCCAGGGTCTTGGTAAAAATCCGTACGACAACGCCGCGTGCAGCATCGTCGCTGACCGCAGCTGGACGGTCGTCGCGGAACAGGGTGTCGACGAAGTAACCATATTGATCTCCACTGGTGTTGCCTGCTGCAGTGCCTGCAGCAACAGCGGCGGTACCGGCTACCCCGGCAACTGCGCTGGCACCCGCTTTGACTCCGCTGCCCACCAAACCGCTCACGGACCCAATGATCAGCACGGCGGCGACCAGAGTCGCGATAGCCCACGACAGGAAGCCATGCGCAGTGTCGCGGAAATACACTTCATCGCCATGCATGTTCGACCACTTCACCCGCAGACGACCGGCCAGGTAGCCGCCCAAGCCGGACGCGACGATTTGCGTGAACGCCAGCCAGACCACCGTTGAAATCCCGATGGTTTTGGCACTGACCCCTTCGTTGGCCCAAGGCGACATTGCCGAAAAGCCAAGACCCGAGCCCAGCAGGACGAGTATCAGAGATAAAGCGGCGGCGCCCGCGGCACCGGCGAAAATAGCGCCCCAGGACACGCCCGAGACAGAGGAGGGTTCTTCTACAGCGGCAGGGTAAGCATCAGGCGAGACATTCATTGTTATGCAGCTCCATGCGAATAAGGGTGTGACGTCGCAGGGATAGGTGCAGCGCTTGTGCCAGATCGATAATTTTAAAAATACCCTTAAATATCAATAGCTTGTTTTTGTAATGAAACGTCTGGTTCATGCAAATTGCATGAATGGCCCGGTCGGCGCATGCGTTATGCCCGGTTTGTAGAAGTTCAACGTGTTCAGTGGCTTGCGACGGCCTTTTAGCGTCCGCTCAGACGAGATTGAAACACCTTGGGACTATTTTTTTAAAAAAGTTGTCCTATGCGTTCAACACTGACACTGTGCAATCGCCGACCTGACATATAAATGTGCTTCTGAGCGGATTCGCTAATGTCCTCGTGCCAGTGTTTGACCTATAGTTTCCGCTCAGCGCCTGTTTCTTCGAGAGGTAAATCGTCATGTTTCTACATCGTCCCCTGGAAGAAAAAGACATCCCGGCTGTGTGCGACATGCCACAGAGTGTCGACGAGCTGTTTTACATGTTCCCCAAAGCGGTTTTCCCGCTGACGCCCGCGCAGCTGCGCGACTCGATCGAACAACGGTCCGACAACACGGTGATCGAACTCGATGGCGAGGTCGTCGGCTTTGCCAACTTTTCGCGCTATGACTTCCGCGGACGCTGTTCGATGGGCAATGTCATCATTGCGCCCCATGCCCGCGCCAAGGGTGTCGGTCGGTATATGATCGGCTGCATGATGGAGCTTGCGTTCGGCAAGCATGAGGCGAAAGAGCTGACGGCTTCGTGTTTTAACCACAACGTGCCCGGCCTGTTGTTTTATCCCAAGCTGGGCTTCAAGCCCTTCGCGATAGAAGAGCGTCAGGACAAGAAGGGCGCTCGCGTTGCGCTCATTCACCTGCGTCTGCCTCGGGAATAAGGCCCACACACGTCATTCGTCGGTCGGCGTTACAGTCACCGACGAGTGGACGCCCCCAAAACTTCTCCTCTGGCCCCTGCCAGACGGCATCCGTGCCTCTGCATCAGAAGAAACCCCTTCTTTTATCTGCACGTTATCGCTGATGAAACGTTTTTTCTGAAATCCTGATCTTTATTTACCGCATTGAGGCACGCGTATTTGCTTGTTTGCTTCAAGTTGGGGCCAGGCGTATAAGTTGGACAGGCGTCATTCTTGTGATCGAGGCGGCGATTAACGCTCAACCTCAGTACAAGGAAGCCATTAATAACAACGTGTCAGGCGAGCGACTGTACATGTGGTGACAGGGACCGCCTCTGGAGGATATCGCTAATGATTGCATGCACACTCTCCAACCTTGAACTGCGCAGCATAATTGAAAGTGCGTTCCTGCCGCTGCGGTGCAATTGCACCGTTCTGGACGACACCATGACGGTTGAGGTCATTGATCCGGCCACCGAACACGTAGAGCTGCTGGTCACCGGGATTGCCCTGGACCGGCTGGACACCAGTCGGGCGCTGTGCGAGTTGATTTCCGAGCTGCACGCTGAGTTAAATAACAGTCGACACACTCACAGGCATGCGTTGGCCAGTTAATTTTTCGTTCACCGCTTCATTTGCTTTACTACGGTACGCCCATGATGCAGTCGTTATCATGGGCGTTGTTGTATCTGGCTCACTATAACGGGGTATGTCATACACCCTCAGAGGCGTGATAGTTTCAACGTGCCGTTGCCAAATGAGTGGATATTTTAAAAGATTGAGTATTTCTTATCCCTTCTCGATAGAGGAGCCCGTGGCCAGCGAACAAACACACTGTCCCAAGGTGATGAGCGCGTTGAGACCTTTGCTACCAGAAAGGCACCCGGGCGACACCCCAAATGAATCTGGCAAACTGCGCGTTTACCTTTTATCTTAAGGTCGATTACGGCGGTTGAGCGCCGACTTTCAATCTCAAGGGGAACGCATGGCGCATCACCAGCCCAATGACCTGGGACTGCCAGACTCTGACGATTCGAGAAGAATGATTCGCCGACGCCGAATGCTGTGGGGTGTTGGCTCACTTCTGAGTGTCGTGGTGATCTGTGTCGCCGTCATGATGACGATGTTGCAACGTCTCGAAGACAGAACCGCCAGCTTCCAGCCACCCATGACCGCGCTGGAGCGCCAGCGCCTCCTGCCCAAGGACCCTGTTCTTGAGGCTGCACCCAGGCTGGATGGGTTGCGCTACGGAGATGGGGCGGAGTCTGACGCCACGCATTACTCGGTCAGGGAGGTAGAGGCGCAGGGGCGCGATGCGCCGCTCGGGCAGACATTGATTCTTCAGCAAACCCATCTGCACGCCAACACTGAGGATGGCCTGCGGTCAGCCAGGCAAAACTGACCGGCCGTACCCTTGCCTGATCAGTGCACCCGGCGACGGTGCTCATTCTCGAACAGCACTTTAAACCGTTCCTCGCCCTCTTCGTCGGCCGCGTAATGTTCGCGAATCGGGCCTGCTTCTATCCTGCCATCCAGGGCAATGCGGATGATGGCGGACTTGGGCAGGTAATCCGGTACGTCGCCAATAATGGTCAACTCCCTCAAGGTGTGCCCGTCTTGCTCGACCGTCGCCAGCCTCACCCGGCAAGTGGCCTGCATCGGGATCGGCCCGAAAAGGGTGTCCCGGGAATAATCGATTTCGGCAATGCTGGACCGAAGGTTTTTCTCAGCATTCATGTCAGCGACCTCTATGTCAGTTTGAAAGCGGGCAGGAGCCTGATAATGGAGACGGATCCGACTGAAATAGTTCGGCTTTTTTTTCCGCGGGTGTGACCATTCATCGGTGGGCGTCCTGACGCTGGCTTATCGGCCTGCACGGGTTGAGAGAAAACCGGCGCCATAAAACAGGTCGCCGCTCTAAAATCATGCAACTAAAGAGAAGGTTTCGCATTGGCAAGATGCCCCACTTTTTAGTACGACAAAAAACCGGCAACTTGTGAGAACGGAGGTGCGGCGAAACACGCTGTCTTAGTTTGTGACTGCCAAAAAAGGAATTTTTTAATGTTAAAAATGCATGGCGCGTGGTGCAGTTTACGGAAATCCGACGTCAAAAAATAAAAAACATACAAATCAATGAGTTGCACTGTCTGATTGTCGCTTTTAATGAATTCTCGAAAATTTGACACTTGATGTGATTTTTGAAACTATCACGTTACGGATTTTCTCTTGTAATAGTTTGTAATAGATTCCCGGCGACGCTCACAGCATGGACGAGACACTTGATCCAGGGCGCCTGGTGAAAGGGCGGTAGCGTCCGTCATTGCTCCACCACGGCCGCCAGCCCGTCATCTATTCCCTCTCTTTACCGTTCGTTAAGTTCAGGCCAGACGCAGGCGTTCGTATTGCTTGTTCACGGCGTCCATTGAACATGAAGTGCGTGTTTTCTTTTCGTTTAAAGCCCGACTGTCCTCGCTGTCAGTTGTAACGGTAGTCATGCCTGAATTTTACCCGTTGCAGGGTTATGTACCCAGTTCGACATAAAAAGAAGTCTCGTCAGAACGGGCGGTTGTTTGTGCCTGTTATTCAGGGCCCAGAGGATTTGGGCGCGCTCAATGCATCGACTAAGTTCGGAGTTACGATTATGTATGGAGATCATCTGGAAACCGTTTGTGGTTGCGTAGTAGGGGGAGCCGGGCCCGCAGGCATGGGGTTGCTTTTCAATGCGTTGAAAAGCGGCGCAATGCCTGAGCTTGCCAAGGAAGGCTTGATCATTGTCGATGCGAGCCCCAATCCCGGCACGGGTCGGTTGGGTGACTACAGAATCACCGCCAACTCGGTGGGCGATGTCTTCCTCGATTGTCTGCGCGACCCTGCGTTGCGAGACGTGTTCGAGCCCCTTGAGCACTCGCCTGCCTACTGGCGCATTCGTCGTCAGGCGCAAAGTGCGCCGCAGCTTTCGGATGTTGCGGAGTTGTTGGCCGAGGCGTCGACGCTGGTGCTGAACTTCATTGTCGAACACTACGGTGTGAAGCTGTGGACCAGCACCACCATCACCGAAGTCGTGCATGAGGATGACGAATACCAGGTCTGGGTGGAGTCGGAAGGCCGCAGCCGCCGCATCCGCTGCCGAGCCGTCGTGCTCAACCTGGGCGGCCGTCAGGATCCCCGGCATTTGCTGAACAGTCTGGCCGATCAGGGATTGGCGGTGCCACCCGCTGCCAAGGTGCAAAGTGCCGATGAGTTGCTGCGCATGAACGGCGTGCAATTGCGCAATTTCTTCGCACCGACCCTGGCACGTCAAGGCCGGGTGAGCGTGGTCGGTGGCTCCCACAGCGCGTTCTCGGTGTTGGAGAATCTCGCCGATGCGCTCGAGTTTGCAGGGCTCAGTGAAGTAACACTGGTGCATCGCTCGCCTATCCGCCTGTTCTACGAAACCGCTGAGGCAGCCATCGAAGCCGGCTATTCGTTCGATCCGCTTAAAGACGTATGCCCGGTGTCGGGGCGCGTCAATCGCTCGGGCGGATTGCGTTACCGTGCGCTGGATGTAGGGCGCGAGGCATTGGCGCGCGGCCACATCGGCAAGACCGGGGTGCGCGTGCAGCTGCTGCAGACCCAGAACGGCCCTGAAGGTCAATTCGAACGTGCGCGGCAAGCCTTGGCCGAATCCGAGGTCGTGGTGCAATGCACCGGGTATCAGCCACTATTGCCGACGCTGACATACGCTGGCGGGGCCGCCGTCAGCCTGATGGAAGTGAAGGGCGGTCTGGATTCCGATCCTTCTGGCTGTCCGCTCGACAGCAACGGACAGCGCCTCTACGGGCTGCACCTCTTTGGTCTGGGCGCCGGGCTTGGCGTCGACCCGCGATTGGGGAGCGAGGCGTCGTTTGACGGCCGCATCTACGGCGTATGGCAATTCCACAACGACGCCAGCGGCGCCGTCATCGATGCCGTGCTTGCGCGTCTGCAACAGCCTGTGATCCAGCCCGTCAGCCTCAGTCGTCGGCTGATCGTCAACCGCGAAGAACAGCGCCAACCGTTCCTCTGGCCTGCGCTGGCCAACGCGCAATCCTGACTCTCCTTGCAACACGTATCCCGGACCGCCTGGCGCGCTCCGGGATTTTTTTTGCCGGTGCCTCTGACCTTGATGTATCGATGCTTTGAAAAAGCAATATGTTGGCCATCATTCCACGGTTGGATAGAGTGGACGCCTTCATCTATTCTGGGGTGTCCCAACCCTCTCTGGCTGACTCGACAAGGAATCAACAGATCATGCGAATTTTGATCGTGGGTGCAGGCGCGATAGGTGGCTATTTTGGCGGCCGGCTGCTGGAAGCCGGGCGCGATGTCACGTTTCTGGTTCGCCCGGGTCGCGCGGAAGAGCTGGACCGTAATGGCCTGATCGTGCGCAGTCCCTTGGGGAACATCCTGTATCCGTCACCGCCGCACGTGATGACGCCGATGCTGGACCAGACCTTCGACCTGATCCTGCTCAGTTGCAAGGCTTACGACCTTGATGCGGCCATGGATTCTTTCTCTGCGGCAGTCGGCGCACAGACGATGATTCTGCCGATGCTCAACGGGATGGCGCATCTGGATCGATTGGACGAGCGCTTTGAGCCTGAGAACGTCCTGGGCGGGCAGTGCCTGATTTCCCTCGATCGTGATGCCTCCGGCGCCATCCTGCATCTGAACGACACCAACCAGCTGTCCTTTGGCGAACGAAGCGGTGCGTTGACGCCGCGCATTCTCAAGGTCGCCGAGGCGCTGGCAGACGCCGGCTTCGATGCCAATCTGAGCCAGCATATCGTTCAGGAAATGTGGGAGAAATGGTGTTTCATCGCCACGGGTGCGGGGATCACAGGCTCGATGCGCGCCAGCATCGGCGATGTGATTGCCAGCGGTGGCGAGGGGATGATTCTCACGTTGCTGGCCGAATGCGCGCAGGTGGCGGAGGGCGCCGGTTATGCGATTCGACGCGACGTCAGACAGCGCTTTCAAACCATGCTGACCACCCAGGGCTCGAAAATGACCGCGTCCATGCTGCGGGATATCGAGCGGGGCGCCTCGATTGAGGTCGAGCACGTGATCGGCGATATGCTTGCCCGCCGTTCCAGCACCGATAAATCCGCGAAAAGTCAGCTATCGATGCTGGAGGCTGTTTACGTCAACCTCAAGTCCTACGAAGCCCGGCGGGTAAGGGAGGCGGGCTGAGCGGTCGCACGCAACACCTGTTGGTTGAGCGATCAAACTTCTTCCAGCATTGCTGCGCGCACGCCGGTTTTTTGAACGGGTCTGTGCAGGTCGGTTTGCGACGAGGATGCAGCTCGGTCGATTGCATTGCACAAATGCCGAACCTTTGGGGTGAGCTACCCTCAATCATTCAACATCTGTCATCAGAGGAGAGGCGCACCATGCCGGTCAAGCACGATTTGTACGCGGATTTAAGTGTCAGCAAGGACGAGTTGGGCAAACTTCGCAGCAAGGATGCCAAGCTCAACCAACTGGTCGACCAATACGAAATGATCGACGCTGACATCGTCAAGGCGGAGGCCGGATCGGCCGGCGACATGTCGGACGACCAACTCAAGAAGCTTAAGGAAAAACGCCTGCTGGCCAAGGACAATATCGTTGACCATCTGCCGCCTTCGAACTGAATCTTCCTGATTCCTGAATAACAGACGGCCGGTTTTCATTGGAAATCGGCCGTTTTTTATTGAGCTCTCACGTGAACGCGCACGGCAATGAAGCCGCGGCCTCTTCCTGAAAGTACGAGCTAGAGCGGTTCTTTGGACCTGTCAGTTAAGTAGCGAGCTAACTTGTTAGTTGACGGCAGCCAATGGTTAAGCGGCGGCGGGCGCCAAGGGAACGATGGCTGTCATGGATCCAAAAGTGTCGCCGAAAATAAACGGCGCCGGGCGTGCGCCGTTTAATGTGTCTGCCGCCGGGCAGCAGCAGACGCGTGACTTAAACACTAAACCCGGGTGGCTAACATGCGCACGGGTGGGCAAGTCAGCTGCACCGGGTGGTTCATTGGGGTTCTTGGTTCGGTGCGATTTCGGCCTGAATACGTTTGTAAATTTCTTCACGGTGTACTGAAACATTCTTCGGGGCGTTGATGCCGAGCCTTACTTGAAGGCCTTGTACGCCCAGAATGGTGACAGTGATTTCGTCACCGATGTTTATGCTTTCGCCGACTTTGCGGGTGAGTATCAACATAATCTTTTCCTTGATGGCCTCTTGAAGCGCCTCTACCAGGAGGCTGGCGTTAGCCTTTTGGGTGGTGGTAATGCCGAGTGCATCCAAATGCGTCCGTCAGTATGACGCTATGGATACGGTTTTAATTCCCCAGGACCCGCTTCTTATCATTGGTATGGGTGCTCCCGAGGCGAGACGGCATGCGAATTTTGCCTGTTTTTGGCAGTACATCCCCTTAGTGATTGGCTATAACCCTGATAGCCGGATCCGGGGCGGCGCCTATTGCACACTCCTTTCGCATTTATTGCAAAGAACTCGTGCCAGACGGCGATGAAATTTTCATTAGCCTGCTTGTACGTGATCTCCTAGAGCAGTGTAGGAGAGTTCCGAATTGCGTGGCGGCAAAGTGAGATGAGTTTGAGCAAATCGGCGACAGGCTGCGTGAGTCCCGCAGCGTGCGAGCGAGCAGAGGCGGGAGGAGGGCAGAAACAACATGCCCACCGCGAGGGTGGGCATGGGTGCAGCGGTCAGGGAATCAGACCACCAGCGACAGCAGCATGATCAGGATGATACCCACCACGGAGAGGATGGTTTCCATCACGGTCCAGGTCTTCAGGGTTTCAACCACGGTCATGTTGAAGTACTGCTTCACCAGCCAGAAACCGGCATCGTTGACGTGGGACAGGATCAGCGAGCCCGCGCCGGTGGCCAGCACCAGCAGCTCGCGGTTGACGCCTGGCACCAGTGCAACGACGGGGGCCACGATCCCGGCGCCGGTGATGGTGGCAACGGTTGCAGAACCGGTCGCAACGCGGATCACCGCAGCCACCAGCCACGCCAGCAGGATCGGCGAAATCTGCGCCTGCACGGCCATGTGACCGATCAGGTTGCCGACGCCGCTGTCCACCAGCATTTGTTTGAAGCCGCCACCCGCGCCCACGATCAGCACGATTGCGGCGACCGGCGCCAGGCTCTGGTCCAGCAGCTTGATGATCTGGTCGCGGCTGAAGCCGCGTGCCGAGCCAAAGGTGTAGAACGCCAGCAGCAACGCGAAGAGCAGGGCAGCGATCGGGTGACCGATGAAGTCCATCCAGATGCGGAAGATATGGCCGTTCGGCAACGCGACGTCGGCGAAGGTTTTCAGCAGCATCAGGAAAACCGGCAGCAGGATCGTGACCAGCGTGATGCCGAAGCTCGGCAGGTTCTCGTTGGTCGATTCCCTGGCGATCTGGTCCATCAGCTCTTTGGACGGGTTGCCAGGAATGCGTTTGGCGATCCATTTACCAAAGATCGGGCCGGCGATGATTGCCGTCGGGAAAGCGACGATCAGGCCGTAGAAAATGGTCTTGCCGATGTCAGCGTTGAAGATGCCGATGGCCAGCAGCGGGCCCGGGTGCGGTGGCACCAGACCGTGTACCGCGGACAGGCCGGCGAGCAGCGGGATACCGATCTTGACGATGGAGACGCCGCTGCGACGGGCAACGATGAACACCAGCGGGATCAGCAGCACGAAGCCGATTTCGAAGAACAGCGGGATACCGACCAGAAAGGCCGAGAACATCATGGCCCAGTGAACACGATCCTTGCCGAAGCGACGAATCAACGTCTGGGCGATCTGGTCGGCACCGCCGGAGTCAGCCATCAACTTGCCAAGCATGGTGCCCAGGCCAAGGATGATACCGACGAAACCCAGAACGCCGCCAAAACCGTCCTGGAACGATTTCATGACTTTGTCTACTGGCATCCCGGAGGTCAGCCCGAGAAAACCTGCTGCGATGGTCAGTGCAATAAAAGGGTGGACTTTGAACTTGGTGATCAATAGCACGAGGCCAATGATGGTCACCAACGCATCGACGAGTAGATACGTGTCTTGAGTCATACCGAACATGGGGTGTCTCTCCGTTGTATTTTGTTTTTTTGGAGCTACTGCTCAGCGCTGTTGTTCACTGCCGTGTGCACACAAGAAGACAGCGCTATCTTTGTCGCTCACGCCGGATCCAGGATCAGGAGCCGGTGAGAGCGTTGGCAGATTGGGTTTGCGAAGCCGTCCACCAGGTCGCCGCTTCGGCACCGATGGTCTCGATGGTTTTGGTCGCATCGACGACCAGCGTCCGGTCTTCACCGTAGGGCGGCTCGAGGGTCGCGAACTGGCTGTCGACAAGACTGGCCGGCATGAAATGCCCTGGGCGGTGCGAGCAACGCTCGGTCGCCAGCTCCTTGGTCAGTTCCAGAAACACGAAACCAAGCCCTGGCACGGCTGCACGCAGACGGTCACGGTAGATGAGCTTGAGGGAGGAGCAGGTCAGGACCGGCTTTTCGCCATTCTTCAGCGCGTTGGCCACTTCTTCGCCCAAACGGGTCAACCAGCCTGCGCGGTCTTCGTCATCGAGGGGATGGCCAGCGCTCATCTTGTCGATGTTCGCTTGAGGATGGAACGCATCGCCTTCGATAAGGCGACCGCCGCAGTTCTTGGCAATTTCAGCGCCGACGGCGCTTTTGCCGCAGCCGGAAACACCCATTACCACAACGGCGGATATTGCATGTGGAGCAGTAGTCATAAAAACCTCGTCCCGAAGACAGCGCTGTCTTTGCCGGATGGTGTGCAAAACCGGCAAGACTGTTTCCGGGTGTAGTCATTGTTATGGGTATCTCGCTGATCCATGAGATGCATCGGTTCCGTTCGTGAGTACGATCGAAGAAAGTTGCGGGCCTCCGTGAGATAGCGCTACCTTAGAGCCCATCCGAAACAATCGCGACCCCTTCAGCTTTTCCTTCCAATCAGTTGGCAACGCATGACACGCATTGGTTCCCGCTCCACCGGTCGTCCCACGCTCAATGAAGTCGCGAAACTGGCCGCCGTCTCCCCGATTACCGCTTCCCGAGCACTGCGTGGCGTGGCCACGGTGGCGCCGGAACTGGTGGAGAAAGTCCGTGCCGCTGCGCAGAGTCTAGGCTATGTCGCCAACCCTGCTGCCCGTGCGCTGGCTTCCTCGCAAAGTCAGTCGGTCGTGGTGCTGGTGCCGTCCCTGTCCAACCAGTTGTTCATTGAGACACTGGAAGCCATTCAAACCGTCTTGCGCCCGCGCGGGCTGGAAGTGGTGATCGGTAACTATCACTACTCGCCTATAGAAGAAGAAAACCTGTTGCGCAGCCATCTGGCGAACCGACCGCGTGGCATTTTGCTGACCGGCTTCGATCGCAGTCAGGCTGCGCAACAGCTGCTGGCGGCGAGTGGTGTACCGTGCGTGCACATGATGGAGCTCGACCCTGCGCGCGCGGAGCCTTGCGTGGGCTTTTCCCAGCAGCAGGCGGGCGCCGAGGCGGCGCGGCATTTGTTGAGCCGTGGGCGTCGGCGTCTGGCGTATGTGTCGGCGCAACTGGACCCACGGGTGATTCAGCGCGGCACGGGGTTTCGCGGAGCACTGGAAGCGCAAGGGCTGTATGACGAAACCTTGCAGATGGCCTCGCCGCTGCCGTCCTCGATCGGCCTGGGCGGCGAGTTGTTTGCGCGTCTGCTGGCAGAGCATCCGGACGTGGACGGGGTCTTCTTCTGTAACGACGACCTGGCGCAAGGGGCTGCGCTGGAGGCATTGCGTCGCGGGATCAAGATTCCTGAGCAAGTGTCGCTGATCGGCTTCAACGACTTGCCAGGCTCGGCCCATATGGTGCCGCGTCTGACCTCCATTCGTACCCCCCGTGAAGAAGTCGGTCAGCGCGCCGCGCAATTGCTGCTCGGCTTGCTGGACGGCAATGTTCAGCAGGCGCAGGTCGATCTGGGGTTTGAGCTGGTGGTGCGGGAAAGCACCTGATCACGATGGTGTGCGGACCGGGATTTCTGGCTGACACATCTCGTTGCGGGAGCTGCAGGAGGTAACGACGGTGGCGAATGCAGTGTGTCAGGTAAACCGCTTTCGCCACCGTCGTTACCTCCTGCAGCTCCCACAGGTGCTGCAGTCTTCCTGGGACAGCTTTACTTGTCTTCTTTCTTATACGCCAACCGGAACGCGTGCAGCAGCGGTTCGGTGTACCCGCTCGGCTGTTCACGGCCTTTGAACACCAGTTCACATGCGGCCTGAAACGCGTCCGATGTGTCGAAGTTTTCCGCCATCGGTTTGTAGGCCGAATCGCCGGCGTTCTGCTTGTCCACGACCTTCGCCATGCGCTTGAGAGTTTCCAGCGCGTAGTGATCGTCGATCACCTTGTGGCGCAGCCAGTTGGCGATGTGCTGACTGGAGATGCGCAGCGTGGCGCGGTCTTCCATCAAGCCGACGTTGTGGATGTCCGGCACCTTGGAACAGCCGACGCCTTGCTCGACCCAACGCACGACGTAGCCCAACAGCCCTTGCGCATTGTTCTCGACCTCTTCGCGAATCTGCTCGTCGGTCCAGTTCGCTTCGGCCACAACCGGGATGCTCAACAGGTCGAGCAGAATGTCTTCGCTGACGCTGTCCAGATCAACCTGTTCCAGCTCCAGTTGCACCGCCTTCACATCGACCTTGTGATAGTGCAGGGCGTGCAGGGTGGCGGCGGTTGGTGAAGGCACCCAGGCGGTGGTCGCACCGGACTTCGGATGGCCGATCTTTTGCGCCAGCATGTCGGCCATCTGGTCCGGCATTGCCCACATGCCTTTGCCGATCTGCGCCCGACCGCGCAGACCACAGGCCAGACCGACCAGCACGTTGCTGCGCTCGTAGGCCTTGATCCACGGCGTGGCCTTCATGTCGCCCTTGCGCAGCATCGGGCCTGCTTCCATCGAGGTGTGCATCTCGTCGCCGGTGCGGTCTAGGAAGCCGGTGTTGATGAACGCGACCCGTGCGGACGCGGCATTGATGCAGGCCTTGAGGTTGACACTGGTGCGCCGCTCTTCGTCCATGATCCCCATTTTCAGGGTGTTGCGCGGGATCTTCAGAACGTCTTCGATGCGGCTGAACAGTTGATCGGCGAAGGCCACTTCGGCCGGGCCGTGCATCTTCGGTTTGACGATGTAGACACTGCCCGCACGCGAGTTGCCGCGATTGTGCAGATCGTGCAGCGCGATCAGGCTGGTGATCACGCCGTCGAGAATACCTTCCGGAATTTCCTTTTTGCCGTCGTAAAGGATCGCCGGGTTGGTCATCAGATGGCCGACGTTGCGGATGAACAGCAGCGAACGACCGTGCAGGGTGATGTGGCTGCCATCGGCGGCGGTGTATTCGCGATCGGGGTTGAGTCGGCGAGTGATGGTCTTGCCGCCCTTGACCAACGCTTCGGTCAGGTCGCCCTTCATCAGGCCCAGCCAGTTGCGGTAGATCACCAGCTTGTCGTCGGCGTCAACGGCCGCCACGGAGTCTTCGCAGTCGATGATCGTCGACAGCGCCGCTTCCATCAGCAGGTCTTTGATGCCCGCGGGGTCGCTGCTGCCGATCGGGCTGGTCGGATCAATCTGGATTTCGATGTGCAGGCCGTGGTTTTTCAGCAGGATCGCAGTGGGCTGCTGGGGGTCACCCTGATAGCCGACGTATTTTTCCGGCTGTGCGAGGCGCGACTGGCTGCCGTCGGCCAGGGTCACCCGCAGTTCGCCGCTGTCCACGGCGTAGGCCTTGGCGTCGACATGGGAGCCGGACGCCAGCGGTGCTGCTTCGTCGAGCAGCGCACGGGCGAAGGCGATGACTTTTTCGCCACGCAGCGGGTTGTAACCGGCCTTGATCTCCGCACCGTTGGCGCTGGAAATCGCATCGGTGCCGTACAGCGCGTCATACAGCGAGCCCCAACGGGCGTTGGCGGCGTTGAGTGCGTAACGCGCATTGGCGGCGGGCACCACGAGCTGCGGACCGGCCTGTTCGCTGACTTCAATGTCGACCTTGCTGGTGGTCGCCTGAACCTCGGCCGGCACCGGTTGCAGGTAGCCGATGGAGTCGAGGAAGGCGATGTAGGCAGGCATGTCGGTGACAGGGCCCGGATTGGACTTGTGCCATTTGTCCATCTGCACCTGAATCCGGTCGCGCTCGGCCAGCAGTTCACGGTTGATGGGCGCCAGGTCGTGGATCAGCGAGTCAAAATCGGCCCAGAAGACGTCCGGGTCCAGTCCCGTTCCGGGAAGCACGTCCTCGTCGACAAAGCGTTTCAGGTTGGCCGCGACCTTCAGGTTGTGGCTGTTGACGAATTCGGTCATCTCGGGTTCTCCGTTAAAAACATGTCTATGCGCTTTCCGTCGATGGCGGATGGGCATTTCTGCATCACGCCTTATGTGTAGGAGCGCGCTTGTTCTGGGCCGCACTCGGACGATCTGGCGCGAAGCGGCAGTAAACCCTGATCGCGCGAAACCTCTGACACTCCGCGTATGGATCATTTGCTGCCGGTTCCCGGCAGATCGCGAGCAAGCTTGCTCCTACGCCCTCCGGGCAGAATCAAAAGCAGTGCAGCATTTATCCCGCGTTCACCGCTGCGACACCGGCCTTGGCGACTTGCGCATCCTGGTCGGCTTTTACGCCGGACACACCCACCGCACCGATGGTTTCGCCGCCCACGATCACCGGCACGCCGCCTTCCAGCGAGGTCAGCAGCGGCGCGGTCACGAATGCGGTGCGACCGCCATTGACCATCTCCTCGTAGCCTTTGGACTCGCGACGGCCCAGCGCCGAGGTGCGGGCCTTTTCGATGGCGATATAGCCGCCAATCGGCGCGCAACCGTCCAGGCGCTCGAAGCCCAGCAGGTGGCCGCCGTCGTCGGTCACGGCGATGGACACGGCCCAGCCGTTGGCCTGAGCTTCGGCGCGGGCGGCGGCGAGGATTTGCGTGACTTCGGTCTGGGTCAGTACGGATTTGGTTTTCATGAAGTTCTCCTGATGAAGAGGGTGGCGAAAGGGAGAAGACGGTCTGCGATCAACTTGGATGCAGCGCGTCCTCGATGAGTTCGATCCAGTGCTTGACCGGTGTGCGGCCCGCGCTGGCCAGGTGGGTCTGGCAACCGATGTTGGCGGTCGCGATGACCTCAGGTCGGCCGCTTTCCAGCGCATTCATTTTGTTGTCGCGCAATTGCTTCGACAGCACCGGTTGGGTGATCGAGTACGTGCCTGCCGAGCCACAGCATAGGTGACTGTCAGGAACCGTGGTCAGGTTGAACCCCAGTCGGGTCAGCACCGCCTCCACCGCGCCGCCGAGTTTCTGCGCGTGCTGCAGGGTGCAGGGACAATGAAACGCCAGTTTTGCGCTGGTGCAGGCCCCGAGTTTTTCCAGGGGTTCGACACGCAGCACCTCCACCAGGTCTTTGGTCAGGGCGCTGACTTTGGCTGCCTTGTCGGCGTACGCCGGATCGTCGCGCAGCATATGGCCGTAATCCTTGACGAACGCACCGCAACCGCTGGCCGTTTGCACAATGGCTTCAGCACCGGCCTGCACGCTCGGCCACCAGGCATCGATGTTGCGCCGGGCGCGGTCCAGGCCTTGTTCCTGTGCATTCAAGTGGTAATCCACCGCGCCGCAGCACCCGGCCTGCGCGATCGATTTCACGCTGATTCCCAGGCGATCCAGCACCCGTGCGGTTGCGGCGTTGGTGTTGGGTGAAAGGCCCGGCTGCACGCAGCCTTCAAGAATGAGCACCTGCCGGGCATGTTGTTGCGTGGGGCGGGCTTTGGCCGGACGAATGTTGCCGGGCAACTTGTCCTTGAGCGAGCCCGGCAGCAGGGGGCGAAACGAATTGCCCATCTGCGTGAGCGTCTTGAACAGGCCGGCGTTCGGCACCACGGCGCGCAGGCTCTCGCGCAACATGCGCTGGCTCAGGGGACGGGGCACGGCGGCGTCGACCACGGCACGACCGATGTCCAGCAGGTTGTGATAATTCACGCCGGACGGGCAGGTGGTTTCGCAGTTGCGGCAGGACAGGCAACGGTCCAGGTGCAGCTGGGTTTTCTCGGTGACTTCCTTGCCTTCCAGGACTTGCTTGATCAGGTAAATTCGCCCGCGCGGGCCGTCCAGCTCATCGCCAAGCAGTTGGTAGGTCGGGCAGGTGGCGTTGCAGAAACCGCAATGCACGCAACTGCGCAAAATGCTTTCGGCTTCTTCGCCGCGGGGCAGGCGTTTTGCCTGTTCGCTCAGGGTGGTCTGCATGGTTCAGATCTCTGCGTACATTCGGCCCGGATTGAAGATTCCGTGCGGATCGAGTTGCGCCTTGAGCTGGCGGTGATAGCGCAGGAGCGGCGCCGCCAAGGGCTGAAACGGGCTGTCGTCCAGGCCGTGGCTGTAAGAGAGCGCATGCCCGCCAACCGCGCTGACGATGGCGCGAATCTCGCTGCCGCTGGCGTCGGATTTGAGCCAGCGTTGCGCGCCACCCCAGTCGATCAATTGATCGCCCGGTAGGTCGAGCACAGCGGTATTGGTCGGCAGCGACAGCCGCCACAGCGGTCGGCCATCGGTGAAGAAGTCCAGCCGATGCTCGTTCAGCGCTCGCCAGTAAGCCGGGTCGATGGATTCGCCGCCCAGGCGATCGTGGGCCGCCGCCACCGAGCCTTCGCCACCTTCCAGGCGCAGCCTCAGCACACGGCCATCGTGACTGGCCGCACTGATCGGTAACGGCTGCTGGCCCCATTCAGCCAAGCGGGCGAGGGCACGGGCGCTGTCCATCTCCAATGCGATGCTGGTGCACAGGCGTGGCTTGGGCAGCACTTTCAGTGAGACTTCGGTGATCAATCCCAGGCAACCGAAACTGCCGGCCATCAAACGCGAGAGGTCATAACCGGCGACGTTTTTCATCACCTCGCCGCCGAATTTCAGGTGTTTGCCCAAACCGGTGATGACGCGCGTGCCGAGAACAAAATCGCGCACCGAGCCTGACCACGGCCGGCGCGGACCGGACAAGCCCGCCGCGATCATGCCGCCCACCGTTGCATCGCCCACGCCGCCGTCACTGAAGGTGGGCGGCTCGCACGGCAGCATCTGTCCGGCAGCGTCCAGCGCAGCGTTGAGTTCGCTGAGCGGGGTTCCGGCGCGGGCAGTGATGACCAGTTCGGTCGGGTCGTACGTCACGATGCCGCGATGAGCCCGAGTGTCGAGCACTTCCCCGGCGACTTCCCGGCCCAGGAATGACTTGCTGTTGGCGCCCTGAATACGCAGCGGCAGGCCGCTTTCAATGGCTTGGTTGACCTGTTCCAGCAGCACGTCGCTGGCGTCGCGATCCTGCGCGGTGAAATGGGGTTGACGTTCGGCACCCATCAGAAACGCTCCAGTTCAGGGAAGGGCAGCTTGCCCATGTGCACGTGCATCGCACCGAATTCGGCGCAACGATGCAGCGTCGGGATGTTCTTGCCGGGATTGAGCATACCGCTGGGGTCAAACGCCGCTTTTACCGCATGGAACAACGTCAGTTCGTCGCTGTTGAACTGCGCGCACATCTGATTGATCTTCTCGCGGCCGACCCCGTGCTCGCCGGTAATGCTGCCGCCGACTTTCACGCACAGCTCGAGAATCTTGCCGCCCAGCGCTTCGGCCCTGTCCAGCTCGCCCGGTTGGTTCGCATCGAACAGAATCAAAGGGTGCATGTTGCCGTCGCCGGCATGAAACACGTTGGCCACGCGCAGCCCGTATTCTTCGGACAAGGCCGAGATGCCTTTGAGCACCCCCGGCAATTCCCGGCGCGGAATGGTGCCGTCCATGCAGTAGTAATCGGGTGACAACCGACCCACCGCAGGAAACGCATTTTTACGACCGGCCCAGAAACGCACGCGCTCGGCTTCGTCTTTGGCCTGGCGCACTTCGGTGGCGCCGGCTTTTTCAAGCACGGCGCGAACCCGGTCGCAGTCGTCGTGAACGTCGGCTTCCACGCCGTCGAGTTCGCACAGCAGAATGGCTTCGGCGTCGACCGGGTAACCCGCGTGAATAAAGTCTTCGGCGGCCCGGATCGCCAGGTTGTCCATCATCTCCAGCCCGCCCGGAATGATCCCCTCGGCGATGATGTCGCCCACCGCACGCCCGGCTTTCTCCACGGAGTCGAACGCCGCCAGCAGCACCCGCGCGACTTGCGGTTTGGGCAACAGCTTGACGGTGACTTCGGTGATGATGCCCAGCATGCCCTCGGAGCCGGTGAACAGCGCCAGCAGGTCGAAGCCGGGCGTGTCCAGTGCGTCCGAGCCCAACACCATACGTTCGCCTTCGACGGTCAGGATGTCGACCTTGAGCAGGTTGTGCACGGTCAGGCCGTACTTGAGGCAGTGCACGCCACCTGCGTTTTCCGCGACGTTGCCGCCGATGGAACAGGCGATTTGCGACGAAGGGTCGGGTGCGTAGTAGAGGTCGTGAGGCGCAGCAGCCTGAGAAATGGCCAGATTGCGCACGCCGGGTTGAACACGGGCGAAACGTCCGGCGGGGTCGATGTGCAGGATCTTGTTAAAGCGCGCCATCACCAGCAGCACGCCTTTTTCCAAGGGCAGGGCGCCACCGGACAAGCCTGTTCCCGCGCCGCGCGCCACGACGGGCACGCCGCGCTCGTGGCAGACCTTGAGCAGCGTCTGGACCTGTTCGACCCGCTCCGGCAGCACCACCAGCATCGGGGTGGTGCGATAGGCGGAGAGGCCGTCGCATTCGTAAGGACGCAGTTCTTCCTCGCGATGGAGGATGTCCAGATCAGGCAGTCGCGCTTGCAAGGCCTGAAGCAGCTGAGCCTTGTCGATGGCAGGCAACGCGCCATCGACGCGTTCGTCGTACAGAATATTCATGATGGGTTCGCAACCCTGTTGTTTTTATATAAAGCGGTTTTATGGAGGGCCCGTTCTTGGACGGAACGTTCTACCGCTGACTTGCATCATTGGCTGTGAGCGTCTTACTGTCCATGTCTTAAAGCACTGGTCGAACCAGTTTTTTTTGTCATTTGCACAACGGCTGTTGAAAAATTGTTTGCTTATCAAGGTCTTGGTATCGGGTCGTTTCCTCGATATCTTCACGTTTATCACTGGTCATACCAGTTGGTTCGGCGTGAATGGATACTGCTCTTCCAATGCTTGATCAAAGAACGCTGTCTTGTAGGAGCCGGCTTGCTGGCGAATGCGGTCAGGCAGAAAGCTAAAGGGTAGCTGACCCTCTGCGTTCGCTAGCACCCCGACTCCTACAGGCATGCACAGGAATCACCCCTATCGCGGACGCTGGATCAATGGAAACGCCTGCAAACAAGCTCGCGCCTCAAGTCGCCGATGTGGTCAGCGAGCGTATCGAACGGCTGATCGTCGACGGGGTGCTCAAGGTCGGGCAGTTGTTGCCCTCCGAGCGGCGCCTGACCGAAAAGCTCGGCGTATCGCGCACGGCGCTGCGTGAAGGGCTCAAGCTGTTACGCGCCAGAGGTATCATCGAGACCCGACAAGGCAAGGGCTCGTTCGTCGCCCAGATGGGTGGGTTGGGGCTGACCGCCGCCTCGCCCTTGATGCACTTATTCGCCTCTCAACCTCGCACGCTGTACGACCTGTTCGAGGTGCGCAGCCTGCTGGAAGGGGAATCCGCTCGCCTGGCAGCCTTGCGTGGGACGGACGCTGATTTCGTGCTGATCAGCCGGGCCTACGACGCGCTGGTTGCCGCTCACGACCATGAACTGTCGGCCTCCGAACACGCACGCCTCGATCATGCCTTCCACCTGGCGATCTGCGAGGCCTCGCACAACCCGGTCCTGGTCCAGACCTTGCGCTCGCTGACCGACCTGCTGCTCAACACGGTGTTTGCATCAGTCAACAACCTCTACCACCGCGAAGCGCAGAAGCGCCAGATCGACCGCCATCATGCGCGGCTTTACAACGCCGTCACCGGGCGGCTGCCGGAACAGGCGCGCAAGGCAGCCGTGGCGCACATTCAGAGCATCTGCGACAGCCTGCGCGAGATCGAGAACGAAGAGCAGCGACTGGTGCGGGCCACCTTGCGGCTGGAGGGGTGGACCTGACCTTGACAGCTGACAGGTATTGCCGCAATTTACGCATTGCGTAAATCGTTTACGAAAAACAAGAAAACAACGCGAAGGCCTGCCCGTGGATCTTTATACCTACTACCGATCAACCTCCAGCTACCGGGTGCGGATTGCCCTGGCGCTGAAAGGGCTGGAGGTCAATGCCATCCCCGTCAACCTGATCCGCGACGGCGGCGAGCATCGCAAACCTGACTACCTGGCGATCAATCCTCAGGGTCGCGTTCCCGCGCTTCGGCTCGACACGGGCGAGGTCATCATCCAGTCGATGGCGATCATCGAATACCTGGAAGAGCGTGCATCCCTCCCGGCGTTGCTGCCCGGGGATCTGATTCAGCGAGCCCGGCATCGAGCGGTGGCTGCGTTGATCGGCTGCGACATTCATCCTCTGCACAACGTCGCGGTGCTCAATCGGTTGCGCGGTCTTGGGCATGACGAAGGCAACGTGACGGCCTGGATTGGACACTGGATCGGTGAGGGCTTTGCCGCGCTTGAAGCGATGATGGGCGACGAAGGCTTCTGTTTCGGCGAGGTGGGCCTGGCCGATGTTTACCTTTTACCGCAGCTGTATGCGGCACGCCGCTTCAATGTCGACCTGACCGCGTTCCCGCGAATCTGCCGGGTCGAGGCGCTGGCGTTGCAGCATCCGGCCTTTCAGGCCGCGCACCCTGATGCGCAATCCGACAAGCCGGAGTAACCTCTCTTCCATGAAAATCTTCGGTCTGCAACTGATCTTCGGCGACTTCCTCGCCCGCAGTGTACGGGGCATTCCCTGTGCGCCACCCGCTGAACTGTGACCCTCGCCGCTGTGCCTCTCACTTTTTAGCAGGAGCAAGACCGTGACTGATCTCTACGAAAACCCGATGGGCCTGATGGGCTTCGAATTCATCGAATTCGCCTCGCCGACCCCCAACACGCTGGAGCCGGTGTTCCAGATGATGGGCTTCACCAAGGTCGCCAACCACCGTTCCAAGAACGTGGCGCTGTACCGTCAGGGCGCGATCAATATCATCCTCAACAACGAGCCTCATAGCGAAGCGTCCTACTTCGCCGCCGAGCACGGTCCTTCTGTGTGCGGCATGGCGTTCCGGGTCAAGGATTCGCAGCAGGCCTACAAACGCGCGCTGGAACTCGGTGCTCAGCCGATCGAGATCGGGACAGGCCCGATGGAGTTGCGTTTGCCTGCGATCAAGGGCATTGGCGGCGCGCCGCTGTATTTGATCGATCGTTTTGGTGAAGGCACTTCGATCTATGACATCGACTTCGTGTTCATCGAAGGCGTCGACCGTCACCCTGAGGGCGCAGGCCTTAAATTCATCGACCATTTGACCCACAACGTCTATCGCGGGCGCATGGCGTATTGGGCCAACTTCTACGAGAAACTGTTCAACTTCCGCGAAATTCGCTACTTCGACATCAAGGGTGAATACACGGGGCTCACCTCCAAAGCGATGACCGCGCCGGACGGGATGATCCGCATCCCGCTCAACGAAGAGTCGTCCAAGGGCGCTGGCCAGATCGAAGAGTTTTTGATGCAGTTCAACGGCGAAGGCATTCAGCACGTCGCGTTCTTCACCGAAGACCTCATCGACACCTGGGACCGACTCAAGGCACTGGGCATGCGCTTCATGACGGCCCCGCCTGAAACCTATTACGAAATGCTCGAAGGGCGACTGCCGAACCACGGCGAGCCGGAAAGCGAACTCAAGGCGCGCGGCATCCTGCTGGACGGCACATCAGACGGCGGCAACCAGCGCCTGCTGCTGCAGATTTTCTCGGAAACCCTGATGGGGCCGGTGTTCTTCGAATTCATCCAGCGCAAGGGCGATGACGGCTTCGGCGAGGGCAACTTCAAGGCGCTGTTTGAATCGATCGAACGCGACCAGTTGCGGCGTGGGGTGTTGACGGCGGATTGATCTGCGGCGTCTGGCGCTGTTCTGCCTGTAGGAGCGAATTCATTCGCGAAAAATGTTTCAGGCGAAAGAGATTTGTCGGTCGTACCGGCAATCGCGAATGAATTCGCTCCTACAGGGTTTATCGGTGTCCGAGCCGTATCAGGGATCAGACCTTCGGCATTTCACCGCCCATCCGCGCGCTGATCGCTTGGGCTGTGGTTAACAGCTTCTGCGCTGCCAGCGCCTGGCGTTCATCGGTGAGCACCGATGCCGAGCCCACCACGGTCACCACCCCCACCAGCGTGTGGCCCATGGCGAACACCGGTGACGACACGGCGTTGACGCCGGCCATCAGCAGGCCGTGAATCTGATGCACGCCGGTGCTGCGGATTTCCTCAATGTGACGGTCGATCTCCTTCAGCTGTTTCGCGTTCAGGGACGCGGCTTCCGCTTTTCTCAGCGCTGCTGTCTCGGCGGGCGAGAGGAAGGTGTCGAACACAAGCCCAGTCGAGGAACTGAGCAGCGGCAACACCGAGCCGATCTGCGTGACCAGCGTCACCGCGCCCAGCGATTGCTCGACATACACCACGGTGGGGCCTTTGTTGCCCCACACTGCGAGGAAGCAGGTTTCATTGAGGTCGTCGCGCAGCGCAATCAGTTCAGGTGCCGAGGTCTTTAGCACGTCCAGCTGACTCAGCGCCGCAAGGCCGACCTGCAGCGCCGAACGTCCCAACCGGTAATGGTTGGTGACCGGGTCCTGCTCGGCGAAGCCGCTGTCCACCAATGCCTGTAAGTAACGATGCACCTTGCTGGCAGGCATGCCCACGTATTCGGCGAGTTTCGACAACGAGGTGGCGGGGGCGAGTTCGGCCAGCGCTTTGAGAATGCCGACGCCGACTTCGGCGGACTGCACTTTCTGTTGGCGCGAGCCTGCGGGGATTGCGGATTCTTCGGTCATGAGCGGGGCGTGCGCCGGTCTGGAAAGGCTGCTTTATAGCTTGACCGACCTGCAAACTCAAATTACGTTATGCGTAATCTGTTTACGTAAAATAAAAACAAGAGGTCGAGATGTTCACAGCACCTGCATCCGAGGCTTTGAGGTATCAATCCGGCTTCGGCAATCAATTCAGCAGCGAGGCCGTACCGGGCGGTTTGCCGGTGGGACAGAACTCGCCGCAACGTCACCCCCTCGGTCTCTACGCCGAACAATTCTCAGGCACTGCCTTCACTGTCCCTCGCGCCGAAGCCCGGCGTACCTGGCTGTACCGTATCCAGCCCTCGGCGGCGCACCCTCAGTACCAACGTCTGACGCGGCAGATCACCGGCCAGCAGCAAGGACCGATCACCCCCAATCGCCTGCGCTGGAATGCGTTTGACGTTCCCACTGAGCCCACCGATTTCATTGACGGTCTGATCGCCCTGGCGAGCACGTCGGCGGCGGATCAGGCTGAAGGCGTCAGCGTGTATGTGTACGCCGCCAACCGCTCCATGCAGCGCGCATTCTTCAATGCCGATGGCGAATGGTTGATCGTTCCGCAGCAGGGGCGCCTGCGCATCGTCACTGAGCTCGGCCTGCTGGACATCGAGCCGCAGGAAATAGCGGTAATGCCCCGTGGCCTGAAATTCAGCGTTCAGCTGCTCGACGAAATGGCGCGCGGTTATATCTGCGAGAACCATGGCTGTGCCTTGCGCCTGCCAGACCTCGGGCCGATTGGCAGCAACGGGCTGGCCAATCCCCGCGACTTCCAGGCGCCGGTGGCTCACTTCGAGAACAGCGAACAACCCACCGAACTGGTGCAGAAATTCCTTGGCGAGCTGTGGAGCGCACCCCTCGACCACACGCCTTTCGACGTGGTGGCCTGGCACGGCAACAACGTGCCTTACAAATATGACCTGCGCCTGTTCAACACCCTGGGCACGGTCAGTTACGACCATCCTGATCCGTCGATCTTCACCGTGCTGACCTCGCCGGGCGCGGTTCACGGGCAAGCCAACGTCGATTTCGTGATCTTCCCGCCGCGCTGGATGGTGGCGGAAAACACCTTCCGTCCGCCGTGGTTCCACCGCAACCTGATGAACGAATTCATGGGCCTGATCGACGGTGCGTACGATGCCAAGGCCGAGGGTTTCATGCCCGGCGGCGTCTCCTTGCACAACTGCATGAGTGCCCACGGCCCGGACAACGCCACGGCCGAGAAGGCCATGGCCGCGGACCTCAAACCGCACAAGATCGAACAGACCATGGCGTTCATGTTCGAGACTGGCAAGGTCCTGCGCCCCAGCCGTCATGCGCTGGAATGCCCGCAACTGCAAAGCGACTACGATGCCTGCTGGAAGGGCATCGCCAGAACGTTCAAACCCTTCGATACGGACAGCCAACAATGAGCACTTCCCGACACCTCCGCAGCTGGGTGACCAGCGCCAACGATCACCCTGATTTTCCGCTGCAGAACCTGCCATTCGGCGTGTTCAGTGTTCCGGGCCTCGGCAAACGTGGCGGGGTGGCGATCGGCGACTTCATTTTCGATCTGCAGGTCGCGCTGGAGGCAGGGTTGTTCAGTGGCGCTGCGCAAGTGGCGGCAGAAGGCGCCAGTCGCAGTCAGTTCAATGAGTTTTTTGCGCTGGACGCTTCTGCTCGCCAGGCCTTGCGCTCCCGCTTGTTGCAGTTGCTGGATGAACACAGCCCGCAGCGCGAACAACTGCAGGCACTCGGCAACCTGTTGCAACCGATGAGTGACAGCCAGATGCACCTCCCGGCGCAGGTCGGCGACTACACCGACTTCTACGTCGGCATCCATCACGCAATGAACGTCGGCAAGCTGTTTCGCCCCGATAACCCGCTGCTGCCCAATTACAAATACGTGCCCATCGCCTACCACGGCCGGGCATCCACGCTCTGCGTGTCGGGGGCGCCAGTCAAACGTCCCCAGGGTCAGACACTCGCACCGGGTGCAGAGGCGCCGGTATTCGGGCCGAGCAAGCGGCTTGACTACGAGCTGGAAGTGGGCGTCTGGATGGGGCAGGGCAACGAAGCGGGCGAGCCGATCCCAATCGCGCAAGCCAGCCAGCACATTGCCGGTTTCTGCCTGCTCAACGACTGGTCGGCGCGAGATCTGCAGGCCTGGGAATACCAGCCGTTGGGGCCTTTTTTGTCGAAGAGCTTCGCCACCAGTATTTCGCCGTGGGTGGTGACCGCTGAAGCCCTGGCGCCGTTCCGCAGGGCACAACCCGCGCGGCCGGATGGCGACCCAAAACCGCTGGACTATCTGTTCGATGAACAGGACCAGCAACATGGCGCACTGGACATCGAGCTGGAGGTATTGCTGCTTACCGCGCACATGAAACAGCAAGGCCTTGCGCCACAACGCCTGGCGCTGAGCAACACGCTGAACATGTACTGGACCGTCGCGCAGATGGTCACCCATCACAGCGTCAACGGCTGCAAACTGCAGCCGGGCGACCTGTTCGGTACCGGCACATTGTCCGGTCCGCAAGCCGGGCAGTTCGGCAGTTTGCTGGAGATGACCGAGGGCGGGAAACAGGTGGTCGAATTGTCCAGCGGCGAGACGCGCACATTCCTGCAAGCCGGCGACGAAGTGATCCTCAAAGCGCGCTGCCGCAAGGATGGCGAGGTGAGCATCGGGTTTGGCGAATGCCGTGGGGTGGTGGTGGGGTAAGCCGCGATACGTGTAGGAGCCGTATTCGTCGGAATGCCGCCCAGACCAAGCTCGCTCCCACAGGTTTCGCGTGATTTCACAGGCCTTTTGCAGCGACGCGGTCCCTGTAGGAGACGTCCGAGGTTACGAGGGCAGCGAATGCGGTGGGTCATTCAGCATTGACGTCGCTGACCCACCGCATTCGCCAGCAAGCCGGCTCCCACAGGTCAGATGTCGACCACAAATCATCGTAACGACGCAGTACCTGTAGGAGACGTCCGAGGTTACGAGGGCAGCGAATGCGGTGGGTTAGTGACATCAATGTCGCCTGAAACACCGCATTCGTCGAAATGCCGCCCTGACCAAGCCCGCTCCCACAGGTTTCGCATGATTTTCCAGACCTTGTTGTATCAAGTGAATCCCGAAACCAACGAACCTTCACGAGGCAGGAACCTGCCGTGTCTTTCGCCCTGCGGTTTGCCGTCGGCATAACTCAAGTGTCCATTGACCCAAACCCCATCGATCCCTTCGGCTGCACGCTTCGGTTCTTTGAAATCGGCGACATCGCGAACCGTCTCGGCATTGAACAGCACCAGATCGGCCCAATAACCCTCACGCACGAATCCACGCTCATGCAGGCCAAAGCGCGTGGCGGTCAGCCCCGTCATCTTGTGCACGGCGGTGTGCAGCGGGAACAGCCCCACGTCCCGACTGAAATGCCCTAACACCCTCGGGAAAGCCCCCCACAGGCGCGGGTGCGGGAACGGGTCTTCCGGCAGGCCGTCCGAACCGATCATCGACAACGGATGCTTCATGATGCGCTGCACGTCGTTCTCGTCCATGCCGTAATACACCGCGCCCGCCGGTTGAAGCTTGCGGGCCGCATCCTCCAGCGACAGGTTCCAGTGCGCGGCGATCTCGTTCAGGTCACGGCCGCCCTGATCCGGGTGAGGCGTCGACCAGGTGATGGTGATGCGGTGGGCGTCGGTGACTTGCTTCAAATCCAGCGTCGAGGAACTGGCGGCGTACGGGTAGCAGTCGCAGCCGACCGGGTGCGTGAGCGCGGCTTTTTCCAGCGAGGCCAACAGCTGCGGACTGCGACCCCAGTTGCCGGCGCCGGCGCATTTAAGGTGGGAAATCACCACCGGCGAGCGGGCATGGCGACCGATCGCGAACGCTTCGTCCATCGCTTCCAGCACCGGCTCGAACTCACTGCGCAGGTGCGTGGTGTACACCGCGCCGAAGTCGGTCAGTTCCTCGGCCAGTTGCTTGACCTCGTCGGTGTCGGCCGAATAAGCCGAGGCGTAGGCAAGTCCGGTGGAAAGCCCCAGCGCGCCGTCCTGCAGACTCTCGCGCAACTGGTCGCGCATGGCGCTGATCTCCTCGGGCGTCGCCGTGCGGAACAGGTCGTCCAGATGGTTGCTGCGCAACGCCGTGTGGCCAACCAAGGCCGCGACGTTGACCGCTGGACGCGCCTTGTCCACGGCGTTGCGATAATCCATGAAGCGCGGGTACGCAAAGGCCTTGGCCGGACCCAGAAGGTTCATCGGGTCGGGTGGATCACCGGCCAGGGTGACCGGCGAGGCACTGATCCCGCAGTTGCCGACGATCACCGTGGTCACACCTTGAGTGATCTTCGGCAGCATGTCCGGCTGGCGAATGACCACGGTGTCATCGTGGGTGTGCACGTCGATGAAGCCCGGCGCCAGCACCCGGCCGGCAGCGTTGATGTCTTCCTTGGCCGAGACACCGTTCAGGTCGCCGATCCGCTGAATGCGGCCGTCGCGAAGGGCAACATCAGCGCGGTAGCCTGGCGTGTCGCTGCCGTCGATCACCAGCGCGTCGCGAATGATCAGGTCGTAAAGCATGGTTCAGTCTCCAAGCGGCAGGCCGTCGTCGCCGCCGCGGTAATCATCGAGGGCCAGCTTGATGCGCCGCAGCCGCTCCTGATTGTCATCCGGGGCGATCAGCGCAAGCTCGGTGGCGAGCACGTCGATGGTCAGCAGCATGCCGTAACGCGCTGCCGTGGGTTTGTAGATGAAATTGGTTTCGGCGATCTGCAATGGCAACACCGCATCGGCGAGACCGGCCAGCGGAGAGTCGGGCAGGGTGATCGCCACGGTCTTCGCGCCATAGCTGCGCGCGAGGCTCACGGCATCGAGCAGTTCGGGCGTACGACCGCTCAATGAACACACAATCAGGCTGTGATCCGGGCCGAGGGTGGCGGCGATCAGGCGCATCATCACTGGATCGCGGCTGGCGGCGATCGGGTAGCCGAGGCGCACCAGACGGGTCTGTAATTCTTCGCTGCACAGACTCGAACAGCCGCCCATGCCGAAGCTGTGAATCATGCGTGCCGGGGTCAGCAGGGCAACGGCAGCCTTGAAGCGGGCGTCGTCGAACCCGGCCAGATGCTGGCGCAGCGTCGACTCGATATCGCCGACGATCTGGGTGA
The DNA here is from genome assembly GCF_900100795.1 of Pseudomonas abietaniphila. Classification (GTDB taxonomy): domain Bacteria; phylum Pseudomonadota; class Gammaproteobacteria; order Pseudomonadales; family Pseudomonadaceae; genus Aquipseudomonas; species Aquipseudomonas abietaniphila. Next base: position 176,556 of record NZ_FNCO01000009.1, on the reverse strand, counting down.
AAAACGCCGATTGCTCAGGCGCCTGTTCCGGATTGAGAAACCGAGTGCCAACGCCGCTGGCCTGGGCCAATTGCAGGCGCAAATCGCGAAGATCCTTGCAGCCGATCGAGCGCGCAAACCGCGACAGCGTGGCGCTGCTGACCTCGGCGCGCGCGGCCAACTCGTCGAGGCTGGCGCTGGCGCAGAACGCAACGTCGCTGAGAATCAGTCGGGCGATGCGGCCTTCACCCGCGCTGAATGAATCCTGGCGAGCGCGGATCTGGTAAAGGATGTCCACTCAGATCACCTGGGCCAGGCCAAGGGTGAAGAGGAAGGCGATGACGGAAATCAGCGTTTCCAGCACCGTCCAGGTCTTGAAGGTTTGCGCCACGGTCATGTTGAAGTACTCCTTGATCAGCCAGAAGCCGCCGTCGTTGACGTGAGAAAAGATCACCGAGCCCGCACCGGTCGCCAGCACCAGCAGTTCCGGATGCGGATAGCCCAGGCCCATCGCGACCGGGGCAACGATGCCTGAGGCGGTGGTCATGGCCACGGTCGCCGAGCCGGTCGCCACGCGCATCAATGCCGCGAACAACCAGCCCATCAACAGCGGGGACAGATGAAAATCCTGCGCCAGGCTGACAATCTCGTTGGTCACGCCACTGTCGACGAGAATCCGGTTCAGGCCACCCCCCGCACCCACCAGCAAGGTGATGCTGGCCGTGGGCGCGAGGCATTCCTGGGTGAATTTCAGGATCGCGTCTCGGTTAAAGCCCTGCGCGATGCCCAGGGTCCAGAAGCTTAGCAAGGTCGCCAGCAACAGGGCGATCACGGAGTTGCCGACAAACAGCAGGAAGCTGTTGAACGCGCTGCCGGGTGTGGAAATCAAGTTGGCCCAGCCACCGAGCAGCATCAGCAAGACCGGCAGCAGAATGGTCGCCATGGTGATGGCAAAGCCCGGCAGTTGCTTGCGCGGCTCGCGGTCGAGAAACTGCTTGGCCAGCGGGTTCTCTTCCGGCAGCTGAATGTGCGGCACGATGAACTTTGCGTAGAGCGGACCGGCAATGATCGCGGTCGGGATACCGATAAGGATGGCGTAGAACAGCGTCTGACCGACTGAAGCCTGGTAGGCCTGAACCGCCAGCATCGCTGCAGGGTGCGGTGGAACCAGCGCATGCACCACCGAAAGGCCTGCGACCATCGGCAGGCCGACCATCAGGATCGAGACCCCTACACGCCGTGCGACCGTAAACGCGATGGGTACGAGCAAGACGAAGCCGACTTCGAAGAACAGCGGCAGTCCCACCAGGAACGCGATGCAGACCATCGCCCAGTGCGCGTTGCGCTCCCCGAAGCGGTCGATCAGCGTGCGCGCCACCTGCTCGGCGCCGCCGGACTCGGCCATCATCTTGCCGAGCATGGTGCCCAGCGCCACGACCAACGCGATGTGACCCAGTGTCTTGCCAACGCCACCTTCATAGGAACTGACCACCGAGGTGGCGGGCATGCCGGCGACCAGGGCCAGGCCCACGGAAACAAGGGTGATGACGACGAAGGGGTTGAGGCGAAAACGCGCAATCAGGACGATCAGGGCGATGATCGCGATGGCGGCGTAGACCAGTAGAGAAAGGCCGGTAGACGGTGGCATGCAACGGTTCCTTGCAGAGAAAGAGGGAGGCCAGGCTGGGCGAAAGGACGTCAGTCCGGGCGCAGGCAAGCGGTGAAAACACTCTCGGCAGTGGGTGTTGCAGAAGGCGCACACGATAAAGCGGGGGTCGAAAAACGACGATCACAGGCAGGCATTATTGTTATCTCTGATTTCGTGATGAAAATTAAATTACATGAATTCAGATACAGATATCAATTTATGAAAATTAATTTCTTAAACGATTAGCGCAGGCGTCATCCCGCGCTGAACCGCTCACGGTACGCCTGTGGCGTCACCGACACTGCGCGCAGGAAGCTTCTGCGCAATGTTTCCTCCGTGCCAAAGCCGCACCGGTCGGCGATCCGCTTGATCGGTAACGCGCTGTCGCCCAACAAGCGCCGGGCGGCTTCAACGCGCAACTGTTCGATGGCGCGTGCGGGCGTGTTACCCGTATGGGCACGGTAATGCCGGACGAAACTGCGCTCGCTCATGCCCACTTGTGCCGCGAGGGTGGCAACGGAAAGGTCGCTCGCAAGGTTGTCGAGAATCCAGGCGTGAAGGTCGCCAAAGCGGCTGTCCTGTCCGCGTGTGGCCTGTTGCATCGACAATGCAGTGCTGAACTGGGACTGGCCACCGGGCCGTTTGAGAAACACCACCAGGTCCCGCGCCACGGCGAGGGCGATGTGTCGGCCAAGGTCGGCTTCGACCATCGCCAGCGCCAGGTCAATACCTGCCGTGACGCCGGCCGAGGTCCACAGTGCTTCCTCATTGATGAAGATCGGTTCCGGATCGACCTGCAACGCCGGATAACGCCGGGCCAGTTCATCGCAACTGTCCCAGTGGGTCACCACTCGATGCCCGTCGAGCACACCGGCTTCGGCCAGCATGAACGCGCCCGTACAGACCGATGCCACCCGTCTCGCGCGGGCGGCCTGGGCACGCACCCAGTGCAGCAAGCCTTGATCGCGCAACGCCGTGTGTACGCCACGACCACCCGCGATGATCAGCGTGTCCGACGGTGTATCCGGCAACGGATGAGTGTGCAGACCCAGGCCTGCCGACGACACCACGCTGCCATTCTCGCTGGCGATGACCATGGGCACATAGGGCGCTGGCAGATGGTTCTCCAGCATCTGCACATTCGCCGACGCGAAGACTTGCAACGGGCCGCTGACGTCGAGCAATTGCACGTTGGGGAACGCCAGGATGTGGATGGGTCTGGGCTGATCGGGCATGACGCACCTCATCAGAGGGTTGGCGGAAATTGTGGGTGTTATGGCGTATCCGCCAGAGCGTATCTGGCTACAGTGAATTCGTCCAATCGACCTCTCACTGGAGAACCCCATGACTCTGCACATCGGCTTGCTGGTATTTCCCAAGGTTCAACAGCTGGACCTCACCGGTCCCTACGACGTTTTCTGCACGATGCCGGGTGTCGAGGTGCATCTGGTCTGGAAAAACCGCGACCCGCTGCAGTCCAGCACCCATCTGACGTTGACGCCGACCTGCACATTCGACGATTGCCCTGACCTCGACGTGATCTGTGTGCCGGGCGGTGTAGGCGTGGACGCCCTGATGGAAGACGCCGAAACGCTGGCGTTCATTCAGCAGCAGGCCGCCAATGCCCAATACGTCACGTCGGTCTGCACCGGCGCGCTGGTCCTGGGCGCTGCGGGGTTGCTGGAGGGCAAGCGCGCGACGACTCACTGGGCCTCCCATGGCTTGCTGGAAAAGTTCGGGGCGATCCCGGTCAAGGAGCGGGTCGTTCGCGACGGCAATCTGATGACCGGCGGCGGCGTGACCGCAGGCATTGATTTCGCCTTGACGCTGATCAGCGAAATCTTCGATGCAGACACATCGCAGACTATTCAACTGCAGCTGGAATATGCACCCGCGCCACCGTTCAATGCCGGTCGTCCGGACACAGCGCCTGCCCACGTGCTGGCGATTGCCACGGAGCGGGCAACGCCTGGACTGGTCGCGCGTCAGCAGATCGTCGAACGGGTGACAGCAGGCCGTCGTTAAGCGGGCGAGCAGGAGGCGGGGACTTCGTACCAGCACAGGAACAGGTCCAGCGCCGATTCCACCACCGACACCTGCTCCTCGGGTGTCAGCAGTGGTTTATTGAGGGTGACTTGCGGCCAAAAGGCAAAGGCCTTGAGCAGGGCGTGAATCTGTGACGCGGCGAAACCGGGTTCGACGGCCTTGAGGCGGCCGTCCTGCTGGGCGCCGCGCACCCAGACCGTGAACGTTTCCTCACGCTCGTTCAGACGGTTGACCCACGCCTGAGCGCGTTCGGGGGAGTGGATGGTCGCACCGATGGCGACGCGCGCCAGGTCGATAAAATTGCTGTCGCCGAGGGTCTTCATCTTCGCGTCGAGCAAGTCGCGCAACTGATCACGCAATGGCAGGGTGGGGCGGTAGATCGCCTCGGGCTGTGCGGTGGCGCTGGCCCACAGGCGCTGAAGCATTTCGGCGAAAAGCTCTTCCTTGCTCGGGAAATGGTTGTACACCGTGCGCTTGGAGACTTCGGCCCGTGCTGCGATGCGGTCCATGCTGGTGACCTCGAAACCGTTGTCCCGGAATTCGGCAATCGCCGCCATCACAATGGCTTCACGTTTTCGGTCGGTCAGTCGCAGGGGAGCAGTCATGGCATCGCTTCTAAAGGGTTGGACGCAGGTCGGGCGAACTCCCGACAATAAAATTACACCGGGCAGTTTACTTCTCTTTGACGATCGTGCAAGCTTGAAACTACACTGTGTAGTGTAAAACACGGTTACAAATTGCCGCTTACTTCTTTCCGTCGTATGCAACATTCTGCAATGCGTCCGCCGTCGCAGAAACCTCCACCCGTTTCATGGAGTCAGCACCTCATGGCCTCGATCGAAAAAAACCTCGATAACGCCTCCTCGTTGCCCGTTCTATCCCGGCAAGAGGGCCGCTATCTCAATCACAAGCCGATGAAGCGCTCCGGGTTTCTCAAGACATTGCGCATCTTCTGGAACGCGATGGTCAACAAACCTCGCCACACCCGTCCTGTGGGCGAGATCCCGGTTCAGCCGCTCTCGCGTCAGCAACTGCTCGCGGCCCCGAACAACACGGTCTATCGGCTGGGCCACTCGACGGTGTTACTCAAGCTGCGCAATCAGTACTTCCTGACGGACCCGGTCTTCGCCGAACGGGCGTCGCCGATCCAATGGGCTGGCCCGCAGCGTTTCCACCAGCCACCCATCAGCCTGGAAGACCTGCCGCCGCTCAAGGCGGTGATCCTCTCCCACAACCACTACGACCACCTTGACCACATGACCATTCAGGTGCTCAAGGACAAGGCCGAACACTTCATCGCGCCGCTGGGTGTGGGCGATACGCTGATCAAGTGGGGCGTGGACGCAAAGAAGGTTCAACAATTGAACTGGTGGGAAGCCACCGAGATCCATGGCATCCGTTTTGTCGCAACGCCCGCGCAGCACTTTTCAGGACGCAGTTTCAGTGACAGCAACCAAACGCTGTGGTGTTCGTGGGTAATGATCGACGCTGACCAGCGGATTTTCTTCAGCGGCGACACCGGTTATCACAGCGGCTTCAAACTCATCGGCGAGCAATACGGCCCGTTCGACCTGACGTTGATGGAAACCGGGGCCTACAACGTGGACTGGCCGGATGTGCACATGCAACCGGAGGAGACGCTGCAGGCGCATATCGACGTACGCGGCAAGTGGCTGCTGCCGATTCACAACGGGACGTTCGACCTGGCCATGCACGCTTGGCACGAGCCATTCGACCGCATTCTGGCATTGGCGTGGGATCGCAGTATCTCGATCACCACGCCGGAAATGGGCCAGCCGTTCTATGTCCAGTACCCAAGCCGCGGCGAGGCCTGGTGGATGAAGGTCGAAAAGGCTGTTGAATCCGAGGCGCCGCGCCGTCGTGGCCGTCGCTGCGATCGGCAGCAGGCGACCAGTCGAGGTTAGACCAGTCGAGGTTAAAGGGCGGGATCAGGGTTTGTTGTGATTCTGATCCCGATCCTGTTCATCGCCTTCTGGTTGGCCAGGGTGCCTGGGCTGTTCGCCCTGCTGGTTGGCCTGCTTGTGCTGCTCGCCCACTTTCCCCGCATTGTCAGGTTGGTGGTCCAGGTCTTCACGGCTGGATTCTTTAGGCATCACATGTTCTCCGTTCGTTAACAGCTGAGCTCAAGGCGCGCGGCGCCCGCAGCGTTCACTGGCTGAGCTGGTGGATCAACATCAAGGCTTCGTCCTTGAACAAAGGTTGTTTCATCCGTTCAGCCAGCAACGCGACTTCACGTTCGCGCTCGCATCCCACGACGCTTCTGACGACCCCTTGTTTGCAGAGCAGCGCCAGGAACGTAAATGTTTCGGGCTCGCCGAGATAGACGATGTCGTCCCAGTCTTCGGCATGCCCCAGACAGTCCAGACGTTTACCGAAGTGGAACGTCCAGAAGTAGGGCACATCGCTGTAATGCTTGTCGTCGCCGAGCATGTTGCTCGCCGCGATGCGCGCGTGTTGTTGCGCCAGACGCCAGTGCTCGATGCGTTGCGGGGTGTCGTTGATCGGGAAGGTCGCGATATCGCCCGCCGCCCACAGACCCTTGCCTGCCTGCATTCCGGCATCCACCCACAGCGATCCGTCCTCTTCAAGCTCAATGCCGTCGATGAACTGCGTCGCCGGCGCCACGCCGATGCCAACCAATGCAGCATCGACCGGCATCCGTTCACCATTGCTCAACACCGCCACCTTCAGACGTTTTTCCTCAGTGTCCCCGTCGCCTTCGAAGCAAGTGACCTCGACATGGGTGCGGAACAACACCCCGTTCTGTTCATGCAGCGCGCGGATCGCCTTACCGATCCGCTCGCCAAGCTGTTTCGCGAACGGCACTTCGTGGCGGGCGATTACCGTCACTTTGACGCCGTGCTTACGCAGCGCGGACGCCGCCTCCAGGCCGATAAAGCTGTCGCCGACAATCAATACGTGACGCCCCGGTTGTGCCGCCGCCAGAATCTTTTTCGCATCATCTCGGCAGCGCAGCGTCAGCACTTGCGGCAGATCAGCGCCGATCAAAGGCAGCGCACGGGGCTCGCCACCGGTGGCGATCAACGCGGCGTCATAAGCAAAACGTCGTCGGTCCGCCAACGTCACGCGTTTGTTGATGACGTCCAGCTTCATCACCTCGCCCTGAATGCGTTCGATGTGATTCTCGTCATAGAAGGCGTCTTCGCGCAGCGGCGGCGTTTCATCGGGACGCATCTCTGCCGCCAACACAAATTTGCTCAATGCCGTGCGGTCGTAACCCGGTGAATCTTCCCGGTCGATCAGCAGCAACTGGCCGTTGAAGCCCTTTTCCCTCAATGCGCAGGCCGCAGCTGTGCCTGCGGCGCCAGCGCCGATGATGACGAAGCAGCGGTCGTCGTCGGCGCGTATCTGCGGCGCGGTCTGAACGGGCTGATCGTCGACGTGGATCTGATCGTCGATCACCTGCGTCGCATAACGCCTCAGCGCGTTCAGCGCAGGCGGCTCACACAGGCGCCCGTCATGGACGGCGAACTCGGCCTTGTGCCAAGGGCAAATCAGATGGCCGTTGCACACGGCGCCATCGGCGAGCGGTGCACCCGCATGAGGGCACTCGCCTTGATACGCGCGCACCGCTTCACCGTCACGGACCAAAACGATTTTTGTCTCGCCAACTTCAACCTGAATACCGCGATCTTGACGAAGATCGGCCAGGCTAGCGACCCGATGCATAGGCATGTGACTTTCCTCCCAGGCTTTCTTTTGGGAGTGGGCCGCGCATGAAGAGGTTCAGCGAATCTGCCGGGCGCATCAAATGAGTGGGTCAGCGCACCAGCCCCAGGCGCTCATGCCAGTCTGCAATGGACTCATCGGGGTACTGCTGGAACTGCTGATCCTTGGGCCCGGCCTGGACTTCGACCCACGGCGCTTTAGAATTCAGCAACAAATGCGTGTGTTCCGGCGGCGTCGGCAACGGTGTGTCAATGGCCGAGGCGAACGGATGGATCAGCTCCGGCCATTGCGGACTGAACAGCCACAACCCGCTGCCGCACTGCTTGCAGAAGTGTCGTTCTGCGCTGCTGGTGTGGACGTGATGGTGTTCGTCGCGCATCTTCGCGTGGTAGATGGCAATGCTGTTTTTGCCTTTGACCTTGAGGCTTTTTGCGTCGCCGCCCAGGTTGATGGAATAGCCGCCACCGCCTTGGGTCTTGCGGCAGATCGAGCAGTAGCAACGTTGATAAGGGTAGGGGTGGGCGCTCGTCAGACTGAACTCGACCGCGCCGCAATGGCAGGAACCTTCCAGGTGCATGGCTTTTTCTCCGTGCTGGTGATCAGGGACACTTAGGTCTAGACCGCTCTGGGTCGTGGGGTTCGCAGTTTTTCTCGAACAGCCGTTCGTTTTCTTCATGTGGCGGGCACTCAAGAAGCGACAGCGACCGTCGATAAGCGATAGTCGTACGATGAGATACGACCACTGCCACTTATAACAACGAGCCAACGGTCATGAATCTACGCAATTTGACCATCGCCCGCCGTGCGGGCCTTGGATTCACCCTGATCTCCCTGCTGGTGGCGCTGCTGGGCTGGTTTGCCCTGACCCAGATGTCCAACATTCGTCAAAGCGAAGTGGCGGTCGAGAGCAACTGGATGCCGAGCATGCGACTGGTCAACGACATCCGCGAAGCCATGCTGCGCATCCGTACCATCTCGCTGCGCATGGCGCTGGACACCGACCCCAAGAACGTCAGCGTCTACAAAGGGCAAATGGATGCCCGCGCCAAGGTGCTCGCCGACAAGCTGAGCAGCCTCGACGCCTTCATCGATACACCTGAAGAAAAGGTCCTCTACGACAAGTTTCGCGGCACGTTGGCTGACTATCAGCGCGGGCTGGCCCGCTCGTTCGTGCTGGCGGAAAGCGGCGATCTGAAAGCGTTGAACACACTGCTGCTGGTGGACATGAAAACCGCCGTCGACAACTCAGGTACGCAACTGGGCGATCTGGGCGACTTCTATTCGCATCAGGTCGAGCTCGAGGGGGTGGCTGCGCAATCGCAGTACGGGCAGTCGCGCACGGTGGTCCTGGTGTTCGTGCTGATCGCGGCGCTGGCGACGGTCATACTCGCACTGTGGCTGACCCGCAGCATCATTCTGCCGCTGGAACAGGCGGTCACTGCGGCTGAGTTCGTGGCCAAGGGCGATCTGACCCACGACATCCGCGTCGAAGGCAAAGACGAAGTGACGCGTTTGCTCAACGCCTTGCAGCAGATGCAGAACAACCTGCGTAGCACCTTGAGCCTGATCGGCAGCTCCGCCAGTCAGTTGGCGTCCGCTGCGACCGAGCTGAACTCGGTGACCGAAGACAGTCACCGTGGCCTGCATCAACAGAACGCCGAAATTGAGCAGGCGGCGACGGCCGTCAACGAGATGACCTCCGCGGTCGAGGAAGTGGCGCGCAATGCCGTGTCCACCTCTCAGGCGTCGAGCGAGTCCAACACCGCCGCGCAGGATGGCCAGGCACGTGTCATTGAAACCGTGACCTCAATCCAGAACCTCTCCAGCAATGTGCAACACACCTCGGTGCTGGTGCAGAGCCTGGCCGATCAGTCTCAGGACATCGGTAAGGTGCTGGATGTGATTCGCTCCATTGCCGAGCAAACCAACTTGCTGGCGTTGAACGCGGCCATCGAAGCGGCGCGCGCAGGTGAGTCGGGCCGAGGCTTTGCGGTGGTGGCGGATGAGGTGCGGGCACTGGCGCATCGCACCCAACAGTCGACGCTGGAAATCGACAAGATGGTCTCGACGATGCGCAGCGGTTCCAGCGAAGCGCTGGAGTCGATGCTGATCAGTCGCTCGCGGGCGTCCGAGACGCTGGAGCTGGCGCAGGGCGCGGGCGAGTCGCTGACCCGCATCACGTCATCGATCAACCAGATTTCCGAACGCAACCTGGTGATCGCCAGCGCGGCCGAGGAGCAGGCGCAGGTGGCGCGGGAAGTGGACCGCAACATCGTCAACATTCGTGATCTGTCGCTGCAGTCTTCCTCGGGTGCCAACCAGATCAGCGCGTCGAGCAATGAGTTGTCGCGTCTGGCGGGTGAGCTGAATCAGGTCGTGACGCGTTTCCGGGTTTAACAAAAAAGTGCAGGAGCGCGTTGCCCGCGATGGCTGCCTGTCTGTGACAGCGATGTTGGCTGAGGTATCGGGTTCGCGGGCAAGCGCGCTCGTACAGGGGAATGCTTCACCTGCATAAACGTTTCACCTCATTCACTTGCCTGCACCCGCGGTTGGCTTGCATGATTCGCCCCGACTAATAATTCCTGGCGGGCTGAACCTGCCGAGCAGATAGGTGAATGGCAATGGATAATGTGAATCGCGGTTTCAGCAGCTGGCTGCGCTCCCCCGGACACAAAGCGTGGCTGGCGCAAGAAGGCAATCGGCTGCTGGCGTTCGCCAAGGCGTCGAGGTTGCCTCAGGGCTTTGGCAATCTGGACGAGCAGGGGCGCCTCCCCGCCGACGCCATTGCCGAAACCATGAACACCGCGCGCATGACCCACAGTTTCGCCATGGCCCACATCAACGGCATTCCCGGTTGCGCCGAGCTGGTCGATCACGGCGTTGCTGCGCTGGCCGGCCCATTGCGCGACGCCGAGCATGGCGGCTGGTTCGCCAAACCGCTCGAGCACAGTGCCGATACCGGCAAAGCCGCCTACCTCCACGCCTTCGTCGCGCTCGCGGCCAGTTCTGCCGTTGTCGCACAACGACCTGGAGCCAAGGCGCTGCTGGAGCAGGCCATTCAAGTGATCAGTCAGCGTTTCTGGAGCGAGGAAGAAGGCGCCATGCGCGAGTCGTTCGCCCGCGACTGGAGCCAGGAAGAAGCCTATCGCGGCGCGAACAGCAACATGCACAGCACTGAAGCCTTTCTGGCGCTGGCGGACGTGACGGGGGATGCCCGCTGGCTGGACCGCGCGCTGCGCATCGTCGAGCGCGTGATTCATGAGCACGCCGCCGCCAATAACCATCAAGTCATCGAGCACTTCACGCTGCAATGGCAGCCTGTTCCCGAGTACAACGCTGACAAACCGGATGACGGTTTTCGCCCTTACGGCACCACGCCCGGGCATGCGTTCGAGTGGGCGCGGCTGGTGCTGCATCTTGAGGCCGCGCGACAGAAAGCCAAGCTGGAGACGCCGTCCTGGCTCGTGGAAGATGCGCGGTTGTTGTTCGAAAATGCTTGTCGGTTCGGCTGGGATGTCGACGGCGCACCGGGCATTGTCTACACCCTCGACTGGGAGAATCGCCCGGTGGTTCGCCATCGTTTGCACTGGACCCACGCCGAAGCCGCTGCGGCCTCGGCGGCGCTGCTGCAACGCACGGGTGAGCAGCAATACGAAACCTGGTACCGCACGTTCTGGGAATTCAACGAAACCCTGTTCATCGACCTTGAGCAGGGCAGCTGGCGTCATGAGCTGAACCCGCAGAATCAACCCAGCGCCGATATCTGGCCAGGCAAGCCGGATCTCTATCACGCCTATCAGGCGACCCTGCTGCCGGTCTTGCCGCTGGCGCAAAGTCTGGCGACTGCGCTGGAGCATTTGCAGTGAGACGGCAATGCTTTTGATCCTGCCGCTGACCCGTCAGGCCAGGCGCTGGGTTACCCGAATCACCTGCCGCGCGATGTAGGCCCCGGTCACAATGACCCCGAACAGACGCAGGGTTTGCATCGCCAGCACGAAGCCAACGTCGGAGTGGGTGTCGATGGCGATGATCGCCATGGCGTCCAGGCCACCAGGGCTGGTCGCCAGGTACACCGAGAGGAAGTCCTTGCCCATCATTTCGGCGATCACCCAGGCGGAGATCGCGCAGAGCAGGATCAACAGCAGTGCGCCGAAAATCATTGCCGGCAGCCGCCGCCAGACATAACGGATGGTGGCCCGATCGAAGCGCAGCCCAATGTAACTGCCGATGGCGCCATAGGCGATTGCCAGCAGCCAGGTCGGCATGACGATCTGCAGGACGCCACTTAATTGCAGCGCGCCCCCCAGTAACAGCGGCACCAGCAAGGCGCCGGCCGGAACCTTCGATCCGAGGGTCACACCCACCACGATCACCAGCAGGCTCAGGCCAAGATTCAGCAGGTTGGCACCTTGCAACAGGGCATCGCTGCTGTGTGCATCGGTGCCGCCCACGTCAGCGCCGATCAGGCGGCTGACCAACGCGCCGACCATCACCACGCACACCACCCGCACATACTGCATCGTTGCAACCACGCGCGAGTCGGCGCCGTAATCCTCGGACATCGCCACCATCGCCGACGCGGCGCCGGGCGAAGTGCCCCACGCGGCCGTGCTGCCTTGAATACCGCCCCAGCGCGCCAGGCCGATACCGACCACGGCGCTCAAGGCCACGGTCAGCAGGGTGGCGAACACCATCACGTGCCAGGACTGCAGGGCAGTGAGCAACACGCCCATGGTCATTGAGTGCGCGACCAGCACGCCGACGCTGCCCTGGCCCAGGCGAAACACATGCTTGTGCAGCCGGATATTTGCGCCGCAAACCCCGAAGCCGATGGCGACCAGCATCGGGCCAAGAAACAGCGCAGCGGGAACGTGAAAGTATTTGAAGGCCTGACCGGCGCTGCCCGCCAGAACGATGAGCAGCGACCACTGCACAAGCGAAGGCAGGGAATCGAGGGAAAAGGGTGCAGGGCGTGACAACGAGGATCTCCAGAGCATTGGCAGGTTCCTGGTGGAAGTGTGTCCAATGCCGGGAAGTATCGACAGTTGAATTGATCAAGTCTATTTTCTAATAATCATGAATTGATAACTTTGGTTGATATATGGACCTGCGTGACCTGACCTATTTCGAAACCATCGCTGAGCTCGGTCACCTGGGGCGTGCGGCTGAAAAACTCAATCGCAGCCAGCCTGCACTGACCAAAAGCATTCAGCGCCTGGAAGAATCGTTTGGCACCAAGTTGTTTCAGCGCGACGGTCGGCGGATCAAGCTCACGCCGGTCGGCGAACTGCTGCAGGCGCGGGGCAAAATGCTCCAGCAAAGCATTGCCCAGACCCAGCGAGAGGTTCGTGATTTCGCCAGCGGGGCGGTGGGCGAGATTCGTTTGGGGTGTGCGTCGACGATGGCTGAATACCTGCTGCCGGAGTTGACTGACGCGTTACTCAAGCGCGCGCCGGACATCACCCTGAAACTGGTGATCGGGCAGGATGACATGCTGCGCGAGCAGTTGCGCTCGGGGCATCTGGACATGATCATCTGCGCGCAACGCAGCATTGAAGACGAGTTCACGGCCCATCCTATTCTCACGGACGAGGCGGTCGTGATCGCCAGTCGCAATCATCCGATCTTCAATGCGCCGTTTCAGATGAGCGACCTGTGCAGCTACCGCTGGGTGTTGCCGCCACCCGGTGTGTCTTCGCGGATCTGGGTCGACGAGGCGTTCGCACGGCACAACCTGCCGCTGCCGGTGGTGCAGATCGAAGCCAATTCCATTTCCCTGTTGCCCCGGCTCATCGCCCAGACCCGCCTTTTGAGCTTCATCGCCAGGGAAACCCTCGAATATGGCAAGAACATGCAATACCTGCGGGAGGTGCCGCTGGAAAATACCACCATGGCGCGGACCATCTGCGTGATCCTGCGCCGCGAGGGTTACCTGTCTCCGGCCGCTCACGCCATGGCGAAAATGCTGCGCGAGGACGGCGGATCGTTTTTCAGCTGGGTGTGATCGCGCCGGGATCTGGAGTAACTTGAAATTGAACATGAAGAGCCGTTAGGAGACTCCTGCAATGCACGTACAGCCACACAAACGCGGCAAGCATCATCTGACACCGTATTTTCTGAACAACGAAGACCCGCATTTCGGCGGCGACCAGTCGCCACTCAACGACGCCGATGCCGACGAAGACAGTGACCCGGAAGGCGATCTTGACTTGGGAGACCTGCGGCTGGACGAGTTTGAAGATTCGGACAAGCTGGACATTGGGTCATCGACGCTGGGTTGAATCCGGCCGGGCACCAAAATCACGCACGGCTGCCTCCTGAGCGGGCATCTTGGTGTGGGCTGGCGCAGCTGAAATCCCTACGACGCCGCGTAAATAAAGGCTTTCAACAAGATGGCCTGCGTTTTGCTGTTGTTGGATTCAAACTTGGATACAAGATGGAATCCACACATGCAGAACGCTCAACACCCCTTGTTCGGTTGGACCGTTAACCAATGGATCGCTGCGTATCAGCGCGGTGAGGTGACCCCGAACGGGTTGCTGGCGCTGCTCGATGCTTTTCCCGCACCGGATAACGCCTGGATCTCGCGCGTCAGCCACGCACAACTCGATGCGCAACTGGCCCAGCTGGCGACTCGTCTTGAAGCCGTTGGCGGCGATATCGGTAAGCTGCCGTTGTACGGGGTGCCGTTCGCCATCAAGGACAACATCGACGCTGAGGGCTGGCTCACGACAGCGGCGTGCCCGGAGTTCGCCTACACCGCCAGTGCCGATGCGACGGTGGTCGCCAGGCTGCGCGCGGCCGGTGCGATTCTGATGGGCAAGACCAACCTCGACCAGTTCGCCACGGGGCTGGTCGGTACGCGTTCTCCCTACGGTGCAGTACCGAACAGTTTCAATCCCGAGTACGTCAGCGGCGGTTCGAGCTCGGGCTCGGCGTCTGTCGTGGCGCGGGGCCTGGTGGCGTTCTCCCTGGGTACCGACACCGCCGGTTCCGGACGGGTGCCTGCCGGGTTCAATAACATCGTGGGCCTGAAACCCACCAAGGGTCGCTTGTCGAATACCGGGTTGGTGCCGGCCTGTCGCACCGTGGACTGCATCTCGGTCTTCGCCCTGACCGTCGAGGACGCTGAGTGCGTGGCCGGGATCGCCGAAGGGTACGACGCCTCCGACGCGTATTCCCGTGCCAACCCCAACACTGCGCCAGTGGGCTTCGGTGCATCGATCAAACTGGCGGTGCCGGCCACACTGGAGTTTTTTGGCGATGCTCATAATCAGGCCGTCTACGAGCAGGCCTTGCAGACACTCGGCGACATGGGGGCCGAGATCACGCGCATCGATTTCGCTCCCTTCAAGGCGCTGGCCGAGCAGCTTTATTACGGTTCATGGGTCGCGGAGCGGACCGTGGCGCTCGAGTCGATGCTCGCCTCCAGCCCGGACGCGATCAACCCGGTGGTGCGGGGGATCGTTGAAAACGGCTTGGGGTACAGCGCCTGCGACGCCTACAAGGCCGAGTACCTGCGTGCGACGCTGAGCCGGCAGATCAACGATGCACTGGCCGGTTTCGACGCGCTGGTGGTGCCGACCTCGGCGACGATTCGCACGCTGGCCGAGATGGCGGCGGAACCGGTGCTCTATAACTCGCAATTCGGGTTCTACACTAACTTCACCAACCTGGCGGATTTGTCTGCTCTGGCGCTGCCCGCGGGGCTGCGGGCGGATGGCTTACCCGCCGGCATCACGCTGATCGCACCGGCCTGGCATGACGCAGCGCTCGCGCGTTTCGGCAAGCAGTGGCAAGCGCATCTCAAACTGCCGATGGGGGCAACGGGGCGCCCATTGCCTGAGCCAGCTGCCGCACCTCAACCGTTTGGCAGTGTCCGCGTGGCCGTGGTCGGCGCACACCTGACCGGCATGCCGCTCAATTTTCAGCTGACCCGCCGCGACGCCGTGTTCGTCGAGCAGACCCTGACCCAGGGTGACTACCGCTTGTACGCGCTCCCCGGTACGGTGCCGCCCAAGCCTGGCCTGGCCAAAGCCGAAGGCGGGCAGTCGATCATCGTCGAGTTGTGGGACATTCCGCTGGCGCGCTTCGGCGAGTTCGTCGCCGAGATTCCTGCGCCGCTGGGCATCGGCAACCTCACGCTGGCGGACGGTCGCAGCGTGAAGGGTTTCATCTGCGAACCCTGGGCATTGGCAGACGCGCAAGACATCACCGCGTTCGGTGGCTGGCGCGCTTATATCGCCAGCTTGAACAAGGCCTGACGTTCCTCAGACAAGGCGGCAAGCCTTCGTTTTAACCCCGATAACCGCTCGGACAACACCATGCAGATCCTAACGTCGCAAAAGCCCAAGGAACGCCCGGACAACATGGTCGAGCGGATCTACCAGCAGCTCAAGGACGACATTTTCGAGTTCCGATTGCTGCCGGGTGATCGCTTTAGCGAAAGCGAGGTGGCCGAGCGTGTCCAGGCCAGTCGCACGCCGGTGCGTCAGGCGTTGTACAGGCTCGAACGCGAAGGTTATCTGCAGGTGTATTTCCGCAGCGGCTGGCAGGTCAAAGCGTTTGACTTCCAGTATTTCGAAGAGCTTTACGACGTCCGAATTGTGCTGGAAAGCGCGGCGGTGGCGCGTCTCGGACACATGGATATCCATTCCAACCCGGTGATCGCTGAACTCAAAAACACCTGGTTGGTGACAGAAGTCGAACGCGTGCAGGACGGCGCACGGGTGTCCGCGCTGGACGAGCGATTCCACTGCGCGCTCGTCGAGGCCGCAGGCAACACAGAGATGGCGCGCATGCACTTCGAAATCACCGAGAAGATCCGCATCATCCGGCGTCTGGATTTCACCCAGGCGCCGCGCATCGATGCGACGTATGCCGAGCACGGGCAGATCCTCGACGCGATCCTGCAACGCCGTACCGAACAGGCCCAGCAACTGCTGAAACACCACATCGACATCAGCAAGCAGGAAGTGCGCAAGATTACCCTCCACAGGCTGCATACGGCGCGGCAGCGCAACGTGCCAGGCACCTGAGCACGGCAGCTGACAAAGCGTCTGCATGACGTTGCCGGCCCTCCCTTCGGCGAGGGAGCAATTACCTGACGCTTGACGGCGGTGTGCAGGTTTGTATCGCAGCGTATCCGCAGGGCGCGCGCTTACACGTTCATGCAATACCGCGCTTCGTCGATACACCCTGGATACATCGCCTGCGTACCGTTGCGGCTTAGCCACTCACCTCACCCAGAGAGAGGACGCCGCTCATGAAGCGTGCCCGCATCGGTTTGCTCACCGCCGTTATGGCATCCGCCATTGCCGCGCCGTTTGTGTTCGCGCAAACAAGCCCGCAAAGCAGCCCCCCGCAAACCGCCAGTGATCATGACGCGAAGGCATCGCCGATCTATGGCGTGACGATCCCGGAAGGTTACCGGCAGTGGCAACTGATCGCGCCCGCCACCGAAGGCGCACCGCTTAACGAGATCCGCGCCGTGCTGGGCAACGACATCGCCATCAAGGCTTATCAGGAAGGAACGCTGCCATTTCCCGACGGCACCGTCCTGACCAAACTGGCCTGGAAGCACGTGCAATCTCCGGAATTTGAACCGGCGGCGGTGCCGGGTGCCGCGACCACGGTGCAATTCATGGTCAAGGACTCGGTCAAGTACAAGGATTCGGGAGGCTGGGGGTTCGGGCGCTTCGTCAACGGTCAGCCCGTTGACGAGAAACAACACCAGACCTGCCTCGGCTGTCATCAGGCCAGGGTCAAGGACCACGATCTGGTATTCACCCGCTGGGCGCCTTGATCGCCGTTCATGTTCTGCGATCAAGGCCCATCATTGCTGGCGTGCAACGGGGTCAGGCGGGTTCGTACGGCGGGTAGTCCACGTAGCCTTTTGCGTCGCCACCGTAGTAGGTGTCACGGTCCGGCGTGGTCAATGGCCAGCCGTTCTTGAGACGCGCCACCAGGTCGGGGTTGGCGATGAATGGCTGGCCGAAGGCAGCGAGGTCGATCAGTCCGGCGTCCACCAGATCCTGAGCGCGCTCCAGCGTCATGTCCCCCGCAAGAATCAACGCGGTCTGACCCAGTTCGGCCTTGCAGTGCGTGAGCAGGGTGCGCAGAGCCTGCTCCTGCGCCGCCGAATCTTCACCCGCGAGGAAGAAGTGCGATTGATCCATGACATGGACGTAGGCGATGCCACGCTGGTTCATGCCTGCGCACAGCGCCGAGTAGGTCTCGTCGATTTCCGGGTAGATCGGCATGTCGAACAGCTGACCGTACGGCGAGATGCGAATGCCGACCCGGTTGGCACCGATTCTGGCGCTGACCGCATCCACCACCTCGAACACGAAGCGCAAACGGTCTTGCAGGTCTTTTGCCGAGTAACGGTCCGTGCGGTCGTTGACCAACGGGTTCAGGAACTGCTCGATCAGGTAGCCGTTGGCACCATGGATTTCCACGCCATCGAAGCCTGCGTCAATTGCGTTTTGCGCCGCCTGGGCGAAGTCTTCGACGACCCGACCGACTTCTTCGGTGGTCAGCGAACGCGGCACCGAAGTCGCCACGAAGCCGGGCTCGCCGCTTTCGTCGTAGCCAAAAGCAATCGCGCCTTGCGCGGGCCTGTTTGTGGCGCTCACCGGGGCTTGTCCGTCTACCTGAATCGATGTGTGGGACACACGGCCCACATGCCACAGCTGAGCGAACATGCGACCGCCGACGCTGCGCACCGAGTCGGTCACCAGTTTCCAGCCCTTGATCTGCGCCTCGGTGAAGATACCCGGATTGAACAGGTAACCCTGGCCTTCGCGGGAAATCGGTGTGCCTTCGGAAACGATCAGTCCGGTGGTGCCGCGCTGGGTGTAATGCAGAGCAATCTCGGCAGTGGCGATGTCTTCCGGCGCGCGGGAGCGGGTCATTGGCGCCATGACGAAGCGGTTGTTCAGGGTCAGACCGTGGAGGTCGTAGGGTTCAAACAGATTGATCATGGGGTGAAGTCTCGTGTGGCAGAAGACGAGGCGTGATCGCGGTGTCTTCGTAAAAGATGCCGCCATGGTAGGAGCTTGCTAAAACAGCCACAATGCACCGCATTGGCAAAATACTATTGCGATTACAGCAATTCGTTCGAGGCCTTGCATGCACCTCAAAGCCCACAGATTTTTCGCGATGGTCGCGGTCACCGGCAGCTTTTCTGCCACCGCGCGTCACTTTCAGGTTCCGGCGTCATCGGTCTCGCGCTTCATTGCTGCGCTTGAGCGTGAGGTCGGGCAACAACTGCTGTACCGCAATACGCGCGCGGTGAAGCTGACCGATGCCGGTGAGCGCTATTACCTGCAGATCCGCGAAGTGCTGGAGCTGCTGGATGCCGCCGATGAGGAAGTCACCGGCACCGGCAGTGCCGTTCGCGGACTGGTAAGGATCAACGCGCCGGTTGCGCTGGGGCATCTGCATATCGTCAAGCTGTTGAACGGCCTGTACGAGCGATACCCGCAACTGACTGTCGAATTGTCGGTCACTGACCTGTACATCGACCCGGTGCAGGAGGGCATGGACATCGTGTTTCGGGTTGGGCATCTGGGCGATTCCGGGTTGATCGGGCGCAAGTTGTGCGACCAGCAATTCGTGGTGTGCGCGAGTCCCGCTTACCTCGAAAAGTACGGCGAGCCGCAAACCCCGGAAGACCTAAAAGACCACTGCTGTCTTGTCTACAAAGGCAACATCGGGGCGCAGCGCTGGTATTTCCGTCACCCTGAAAGTCATGAGCTCCAGATCATCGACGTCACCGGCCCCCTTCGCAGCAACAACGCGCAAGTGCTGGTCGAGGCCGCGCTTGCCGGTCGGGGTATCGTGTTTTTCCCGACCTGGTTGTTCAGCAAGGACAGCTTCATGGAAAAGAAACTGGTCAGGCTGTTGACCTGTTGGGGTGGGTCGGTGGAAGAAGTGCCGAGCCAGATCCACCTGATCTCTCCGGAAAACCGCCTGCGCTCGCAAAAGACCCGCGCGGTGTGGGAGTACTTCCTGGAGGCAATCGGCTCGCCGCCGTATTGGGATGATCTGGAGGGGTAGGGTGTGTGGAGGGTCAGTCGCCGATGAGGTTGACTGACCCATCGCATTCGCCAGCAAGCCGGCTCCCACAAAATTCAGCTTCGACGCAAAATACTCAGCGATCGCGAATTTTGAAGTCTGGTAACAGGTTTGTGCATCACCCCGGTTCTTGTAGGAGACGTCCGAGGTTACGAGGGTATGGGCCGCACTTCGGACGAATGCGTTGGTTCATTCAGCATTAATGTCGCTGACGTACTGCATTCGCCAGCAAGCCGGCCCACTGGTTTAATGCGGTGGGTCAGTGACAGATGACGTCGCCTGATCCACCGCATTCGTCGGAATGCCGCCCAGACCACGCTCGCTCCCACAGGTCCGAGGTCTGGACATAGGTTCGTGTATCGACCCGGTCTCTGTAGGAGACGTCCGAGGTTACGAGGGTATGGGCCGCACTTCGGACGAATGCGTTGGTTCATTCAGCATTAATGCCGCTGACCCACCGCATTCGCCAGCAAGCCGGTTCCCACTGGTTTAATGCGGTGGGTCAGTGACAGATGGTGTCGCCTGATCCACCGCATTCGTCGGAATGCCGCACTACCCAGGGATATCGGCACACATCACGCCGGGTTACGACGCTCCGCGACCTCGGCCAGGACCGCAAGGTCCATTTCACCCTGGCCGTGGTCGACGGCATCCTGCAGGTTGGCGCGGATCATGTCGGCGGTCGGCATCTGTACCGACACCTGACTGGCCGCCGCCAGGATCAGATCCACGTCCTTGAGTCCCAGCACGGCCTTGAATGCGGCGGGCTCGTAGCGGCGTTCCCCGATCAGCGCGCCGTAGCCGGCATACACCGGGCCGGTGAAGATGGTGTTCGACACCAGGTCCACAAGGTCCGCTGATTTGAGGCCGTGGCGGGTGACGAGCACGGCGGCTTCGCTCATGGCTTCAACCGCCGACACCAGCAGGAAGTTCGTCGCCAGTTTCATCGCGTTGGCGGCCGAGGCTTTCTCGCCGAGGCGCCAGGTCTTGCGCCCGATCAGGTCGAACAGCGGTTGAACGGTGTCGATGGCCTGTTCGGGCCCGGCCGCCAGAATATTCAGCTGAGCCGCAGCGGCGACATTCGGCCGCCCCATCACCGGCGCTGCGATGTAGTCGATGCCCTGAGCCTTGTGCAGCTCGGCCAGCTCATCGGCAAACGTCACGGCAATGGTCGCCAGGTTGACGTGAATCAGCGGCGCCTTGAGTTGCTTGAGCAGGCCCGAATCCAGCAGCACCGAGCGCAGCGCCTTGTCATCGGCGAGCATGCTGAACACCACGTCGGCGTCGAACGCCTGTGCGGGGTCTGCCACCGCCTTGGCGCCGAGTTCGACCAGCGGCTGGGACGCCTGCGGCGAGCGGTTCCACACCCGCAGTTCATGTTCGCCTTTCAGCAGATTGGCGGCGATGGCCTGACCCATGTTGCCCAGGCCCAAGAAACCGATTTTCATCCGATGTACTCCCGTGAGCGGTGTGATGAGTGTCACCTGTGTGGTGAAGGACTCTACCACCGCATGGCGTTACACGGAGTGATACGAACGTGCTATCGCGTCATAGGTGTTCTTCCGGCCCGTCATGCAACAGATGGAAAATGTTGCGTTTCATGCGGATGAATTCCGGGTCCATGACCATGTCCAGGTTGCGCGGACGGCTAATCGGCACATCGAGCACTTCCTTGATCCGGCCCGGACGCGCGCCCATGACGAAGATGCGATCGCCCAACAGAATGGCCTCGTCGATGTCGTGAGTCACGAACAGTACGGTCTTCTTGCTGTGCTCCCAGACCTTGAGCAGCAGTTGCTGCATCTGCAGACGCGTCTGGCTGTCGAGCGCGCCGAACGGCTCGTCCATCAGCAGGATCTGCGGGTCGTTGGCCAGGGCGCGGGCAATCGCCACGCGCTGCATCATCCCGCCGGACAGCTGCTTGGCGTAGTTGTCGGCGAAGCGCGACAGGCCCACTTCGTTCAGGTAGAACTCGACGATTTCCTTGCGTTCGGCCGCCGGCATGCCACGGCGCTTGAGGCCGAATTCGATGTTCTTGCGCACGGTCAGCCACGGGAACAGCGTGTAGCCCTGAAACACCATGCCGCGATCCGCGCCGGGGCCGTCGACTTGTTGACCGCCGACGTAGATGTCACCCGACGTCGGTTCGGCCAGGCCGGCTGTGAGGTACAGCAGGCTGGATTTGCCGCAGCCCGACGGGCCGACCAACACGGCAAACTGTTGATCGGGAACATCGAACGACACTTTGTCCAGCGCCGTGAAGGTGCTGCCCGAGGGTGTCTTGTACTGCAACGTGACGTTGTCGACGCGCAGGCGTGGCGTGGCGGCCGTTGTCACGGGAGCGGGGCGTAGCTGAATCGGCGAGGTTGCGGTTACTGAGCCCATGCGGCCACCTTCAAGCGAAGAAATCGGAACAGTTGATCGGTGATCAGGCCCAACAGCCCGATGACGGCGATCGCCAGGAAAATCACGTCCACCTGAAAACCACGCATGGCCTTGAGGCTCAGGTAACCCAGGCCACTGGACGCTGCGACCAGCTCGGCGACCACCAGGTAGGTCCAGGCCCAGCCCATGGTCACGCGCAGGGTGTCCAGCACACCGGGCAGCGAAGCCGGTGCGATGACATGCAACACGGCGTCGGCGCGGCTGGAGCCCAGGGTGTAGGAGGCGTTGATCAGGTCCTTGGAAATGCCCTTGGACACGTCGGCGATCATCACCAGCTGCTGGAAGAACACGCCGAAGATGATGATCGACACACGCTGTTCCAGGCCAATGCCGATCCACAGGATGAACAGCGGAACGAACGAGGTGACCGGCAGGTAGCGGATGAAGTTGACCAGCGGCTCCAGGAAGGCTTGCACGACACGGAAGCTGCCCATCATCAAACCGATCGGCACCGCGACCACTGAAGAGATCACGAAACCGACCATCACCACTTCGACGCTGGCCCACACATGCGGGCCGAGGGTGCCGTCACGGGCCAGGCGCATCGCAGCATCGAAGACCGCACCGGGCGTTGGCAGGAACATCGCCGGCACCACGCCGCCGTAGGAAAGAAAAGCCCACAGGCCGATCAACAGCGCCCAGGCCAGACCGCTGGCGCTCCAGATCACCTGGATCGGCAAGCTGGTCTTGGGCGTGAGGCAACGGTTCAGCCACGAATTGCGCTTGGACATGACGTGCTCCTGTTTATTTCGGGCTGATGAAACGGTTGTCGATCAGGTCGCTGTAGCTGACGTTGTACGGTTTGCCCTGCAACTCGCTGGCGGTTTCGTTCGCCAGTTTGATCACTGCGGCGGCGTCGCCGGTGCTGCCGTTGCTGCCGAGCAGTTTTTCGCTCATGGCCTGGTCGTAGAAGCGCACCCCTTTGGCCGCGGCTTCCAGTTCAGCCGGGTCGGCCAGGTAACCACCGACGCCTTTGGCCATGATTGCGTAGGCTTCTTTCGGATGGTCCTTGGTGTACTGCACGGCTTTGTACAGGCCTGCGACCAGTGCCTTGACGTCAGCCTGTTGCTTGTCGACCACATCGCAGCTGAGGGCCACGACATCGACGATCACGCCGGGTGTCGTGCTGCTGTCGACGAGCACTTTGCCTTGTTGCTTGTTGCGCACGGTGGTCAGGTGCGGTTCCCAGGTCACGGCGGCCGGTACACGACCGGCAATGAACGCAGTGGCCGCATCGTCAGCGGTCATGTTCTGGATGGTCAGGTCGCTCATCTTCATGCCGGCGTTTTTGAGCAGGTAGTTGAGCCAGAACTGCGAAACCGAACCTTCGTTGACCGCGACTGCCTTGCCTTTGAGGTCCTGCAGGTTGTTGATGTCCTTGCTGACCAGCACGCCGTCGCCGCCGTGGCTTTCGTCGAGCGCGGCGACCGCCTTGAAGCAGAACTGCGGACGGTACTTGAGGATTTCATCCAGGGTCGAAGCGGAGCCGGACAGCTTGCCCGAGGCCTGAGCCGCCATGTACATCGAGGCTTCTTCGATGGTCGGCAATTCGACGGTCAGGCCGTTGTCCTTGAAGTAACCCAGGTCCTTGGCCAGGTACAGGGTGCCGTAACCTACCCAGGTGGTGTGCCCGATGGACAGGGTGCCGGCCTGAGCGCCGCTGGCGATGCCGGCCGCCAGTGCAGTCAGGGCCAGCGGACGCACACAGCGCGATACGAAAGACTTGATCATGGAACACTCCCGGATGGTGGTTTTTTAATTCGACGTTGTCTCGGGGCAGTGGGGCTAGACGCCAAAACTTGAACCGCTCGTGGCCTCTGACGGACCTTTTGCCTCTGTGGGGCGAGGTTGATGTTGGCCGATGTCGCGGGATACGAAAATTAGTAAATATGTGGTCCCTGACGAGGAAAAAACTGGGGTGGGAAAAGGTGTTCGAAGCTGGGGCAGGCGCACAAAAAACGCCGCTTCCTAGTGCAGGAAAGCGGCGTTTTGGTGAGGCTGTCTAGTGGCTTCTATTCTGCCCGCAGGGCGTCGTGTCCCACGCTACTGTGGGAGTGAGCTTGCTCACGAAGACTGAGTTTCAGCCGCCGGAGAGGTGGGGGTGGTTCCGGTCTCTTGGCGAGCAAGCTGGCTCTCATAAGGCCGGGTGTTTCTGTTGAGGATCATATCCGCCGCTTTTTCCCCGATCATGATGCAGGGCGCATTGGTGTTGCCGCTGATCAGTGTCGGCATGATCGATGCGTCGACCACCCGCAAGCCTTGCACGCCGTGCACCTTAAGGTCCGGCCCCACGACGCTCATCGGGTCGACGCCCATCTTGCAGGTGCCAACCGGGTGGAACACGGTCGCGGCGCATTCACGCACATAGGTCATCAGTTGCTCGTCGGTCTGCACCTGCTTGCCGGGAAGCATCTCGGTGCCGCGGATGCCATCGAACTGCGGATCGGCCAGGATCCTGCGCGCCAGTTTCAGGCCTTCGATCAGCACCTTGGCGTCTTGGGGATCGGCGAGGAAGTTGAAATCGATCACGGGTTTGCCGTCGCGACCCAGGCGTATTTCGCCAATGCTTTTGGGACGCAGCACGCAGGTGTGGACCGCGTAGCCATGGCCCCATTCGAACAGCCGGCCGCGATGGCTGCGATAACCCGGCACGAAGTGAAACTGCACATCGGGCAACGTCTCTGCCAGCGGCGTGCGGGCAAAGCCACCGGCCTCGACGTAATTGGTGGTCAGCCAGCCTTTTTTGCCGAACAGATAACGCAGCGGCGAGGTCAGGATGCTCGGCAGTGAGCCCAACGAAAAGCCCAGGGTCAGCGGGCTTTTCGAGCGCACGGTGATCAGGCCGTCGAGGTGGTCCTGCAGGTTCTTGCCGACGCCGGGCAGGTCATGCTCGAGCTGGATGCCGGCGTTCGTCAGGTCGTTCGCTGGCCCGATCCCCGACGCCAGCAGCAGGCTCGGACTGCCCAGCGAACCCGCCGACAGAATCACTTCACGACGGGCAGTCAGGGTGGTCTGCTCACCCTCGGATTCGACCCTTACACCTCGGGTCACCCGATCCTCAATCACCAGTGACTGCACCGAGCAGTCGGTGATCACGGTCAGGTTGGGGCGGTCGAGCACCGGTGCGACAAACGCGCGGTAACTCGACAGGCGTCTGGCGTCTTTCTGCGTGAGGTTGTAGAGGCCGCAGCCTTCCAGCTGGTCGCCGTTGAAATCATCGTTGCGGCGAATGCCTACCTGTTGCGCGGCCTTCACGAACAGCCGCGACACCGGGTTGGGATCACGCGCAGCTTCCACGTTCAATTCGCCGGTGGTGCCATGCAGGCGTGGGTCCTGGCCAAGCCGGTTGTTCTCGGATTTCTTGAAGTAGGGCAGCACGCTAATCCAGTCCCAACCGGGGCAGCCGGCCTGCGCCCAGCGATCGTAATCGCTGGCGTGACCGCGGATGTAGATCATGCTGTTCATCGAGCTTGAGCCACCCAATGCTTTACCGCGCGGGGTGTGCAGGCTGCGACCGTTGAGGTTTTTCTGCGGGGCGGAAAAGAAGTTCCAGCTGTATTTTTTGCTCTTGTACAGCGTGATGGTCCCGGCCGGTGTCTGGATGCGCAGGCTCTTGTCGTGGCTGCCCGCTTCGATCAAACAGACGCTCACGGCAGGGTCGGCGCTCAGACGATTCGCCAGCACGCAGCCGGACGAACCGGCGCCGACGATGATGTAGTCGTAATCGGTTTTCATGCGTTTCTCCCGAGTGCGCCCACTGAGGGCTTGCGGCTGCGACGGCGGCTGGCGAGGTAGTAGATCGGCGAGATCACCACCAGGCCGACGATCCACGATACGTCGGCGCCGCCCATGGCTTTGGCAATGACCCCGGTGTACAGCTCGGTGGCCATGAACGGGATCTGCACCAGGATGCCCAGCACGTAGCAGCCGACCGCCGTCCAGTTGAAGTAACCGTAGATGCCGCCGTCGCGTCGGAAAAACGAAGCCACGTCGTAGCTGCCGTGGGCGACCAGGTAGTAATCCACCAGGTTGATGGCGGTCCACGGCACGAGCACGTACAGCAACAACAGAATGAAGTTGGTGTAGTTGGCCATGAAGTCGTCCTGCCCAAACAGGGCGAGCGTCAGGGAAATCGAGAACAGCACCAATGCCGTGATGGCGCGGGAGAGGGCGCCTGCCGACCATTTGGGCACCAGCGTCTGGCCGACGGTAATGGCCGAGAGCGTGCCGCAATACAGGTTCATGGCGTTGGTGGCGGCGATACCGATGGAGAACACCGCCACCACCAGCGTGGCGATGCTGCCGGTCATTTCGATCAATCCACCGATGATGTCGCCTTCCACGCACAGGCCGACGATCACGCCCAGGGCCATCGGCAGAATCGAACCCAGGCAGCAACCCCAGTAGCTGGACCAGAAGGCCGCTTTGCCGCCGGTGTCAGCGGGCATGTAACGGGAGTAATCCGACACGTAAGGCGCGTACGCCAGTTGCCACAGCGCCGCAATCGACAGGGTGCCGAGAAAGCCCGCGAGGTTCATGTCGTTGCGCTGCAGGAAGTCTGCGGGCAGGCCGTGTACCGCGATGATCCAGACAAAGCACAGCAGCAGGATGGCCCCGGACAGGTAGGACATCAGCCGGGTGTAAGCATGAATCAGGCGATAGCCAAACACGGTCGCCACCACGCTGATCAGACCGACCAGCACGATGCCCTGGTTGGTGCTGAACATCGCGTAGCGGCTGTGCAGCGATTGCCCGCCGAGCACCAGATTGGAGGCGAAGAAACCCAGGTACATGATCACCACCAGGGCGACCACCAACAGCGAGCCGTAGGAGCCGAACTGGCCGCGGGTCTGGACCATCTGCGGTACGCCCAGTTGCGGCCCCTGGGCCGAGTGCAGGGCCATGAAGATCCCGCCGATCAGGTTGCCGAGCACCAACGCGACCATGGCGGCGATGAACGGCAGCTTGAACACCGTGACGGCCAGGGCGCCGGTGACGACGGTCAGCAGCATGATGTTGGAGCCGAACCAGATCGTGAACAGATCACGCGCGCGGCCATGGCGCTGATCAGGTGCAATGGGCTGGATGGTGCTCAATTCGAGGGTGGCGACGCCAGGGTCGTTGTGGTTCATGGCTATTTACTCAAGTAATGGGGCGACGACTCAGCGCAACTGAAACCAGGTGGTTTTCAGTTGGGTGTATTTGTCGAATGAGTGCAGCGACAGGTCGCGTCCGAACCCGGACTGCTTGCCACCACCGAACGGAACGGTCACGTCCAGGGCGTCCACGGTGTTGACCGAGACGGTGCCGGCGTTCAAGCGACTGGCGACGCGGTGCGCGCGATTGAGGTCATCGCTCCACACGGAGGCAGCCAATCCATAGATATGGTCGTTGGCCATGTGCACCGCCTCGTCCTCGGTGTCGAACGGGGTGATCGCAAGAACCGGGCCGAACACCTCCTCGCGGGACAAACCCATGTCCGGGGTGACGTGGGTGAACAGCGTGGGCTGAATGAAATTGTTCGAGCCGTTGATCAAGACCCGGTCGCCGCCTGCGACCAACCGGGCACCGCTGGCACTGGCCTGGTTGATGTATTCCATCACCCGCGCGGCCTGGTTCGCGTCTACGATCGCACCCATTCGGGTTGCCGGGTTCAGCGGGTCGCCGGGCTGCCAGTGTCGTGCTTGCTCGATCAGGCGCTCGACGAACGCATCATGAATCGACCGCTGCACCAGCAACCGTGAGTTGGCCGAGCACACTTCACCTTGATTGAAGAAGATGCCAAAGGCGGCTTTCTCGGCGGCCAAGTCGAGGTCCTGGCAGTCGGCGAACACCAGGTTCGGACTCTTGCCGCCGCACTCCAGCCACACTTGCTTGAGGTTGGACTGCGCCGCGTATTGCATGAAGTACTTGCCGACCTGCGTCGAGCCGGTGAAGGCCAGTGCATCGACGTCCGGGTGCAGCCCCAGCGCGCGCCCGGCCTGTTCACCCAGCCCGGTGACCACATTGAAAACGCCCTCGGGAACACCGGCTTCCAGGGCCAGTTCGGCCAGACGTAACGCCGAAAACGGTGATTGTTCGGCGGGCTTGAGGATCACGCTGTTACCGGCGGCGAGGGCAGGCGCGAGTTTCCAGGCGGCCATGTCCAGCGGGAAGTTCCATGGCACCACGGCGGCAATCACGCCCAACGGCACCCGGGTGATGGTCGCCAGTGTTCCGGGGCCGGTGGGTGCGACCTGGTCATACAGCTTGTCCAGGCTTTCGGCGTACCAGGCGAATACGTGGGCGGCGCCGGGCACATCGATGCTGTACGCGTCCATCACCGGTTTGCCCATGCTCAGTGAGTCAAGCAGTGCCAGTTCTTCGCGGTGAGCCAGGATCAGCTCGGACAAGCGCAACAGGATCGCCTTGCGTTCCTTGGGCTGCATGCGCGGCCACGGGCCGCTTTCAAAGCTTCTCCGGGCGACGCTCACGGCCAGGTCGACCTCCGTCTCCGAGCAGGCCGTCACGTTGGCCAACACGGCGTTGGTGGCGGGGTTGATGACGGCGAAGGTTTCGCCGTTGCGGGCCTGATGAGGACGGCCGGCGATCAGCGCCGCGTCGATGAAGCGTTGATGTCCGGCACGCTGTTGCCAGTGGTTAAAGTCCGTCACTGCACACACTCCTGGATGGCCTCTGCGGGCCATGTTCACGATCAATGGTGCCGATAGTGGGCGATGTGGAGAGGTCAGGAAATGAGTAAAAATGTGTTCGCTGTCGATAAAAAAACTCACCAATAACGCACCTTTGCGGTGCGTCTGCGCACCGTTTTAAGGTCAGTTTTTTTAGCTTCAATGGGCAGGAAATTGCTTGTTTCTCCTGCGCTGGGAACGCCGCAGAATAACGCGCAAGATCTGGTCTGACAGTTCACCGATTTCGAGGTAGCAATGGCCGCGTACAACCTGCGACAACTCAAGTATTTCGTCACCACGGTGGAGTGCGGCAGCGTGGCCGAAGCGTCGCGCAAGCTCTACATCGCACAGCCTTCGGTCTCTACCGCCATCAAACACCTGGAAGAAAGCTTTGCCGTGCAGCTGTTCATTCGGCATCACGCGCAGGGTGTGTCGTTGACGCCCAGCGGCGCGCGCTTCTACCGCAAGGCGCAAGAGTTGCTGCGGGTGGCGCACGAGTTCGAGCAGAACGCCCTGGCGGACAACGATGTCGTGGCCGGTCAGATCGACATCGGCTGTTTCGAGACGGTCGCGCCGCTGTACCTGCCACGCTTGATCGCCGGGTTTCGGGATCGCTGGCCGGGCGTGGAAATTCGCATCCGCGATGGCGAGCAGCAGGAACTGGTGCAGGCCCTGACGTCGGGCAGTATCGATCTGGCGATTCTGTATGAGCACGATCTGGACAGCACCATCGACACCGTGCCGCTGATGGCGCCGCAACAGCCCTATGCGCTATTGCCCGAGGGGCATCGCTTTGCCAGCCAGGCCAAGGTTTCGCTGAACGATCTGGTGCTCGAACCGATGGTGCTGCTGGATGTACAACCCAGCCGGACCTATTTCGTGAGCATCTTCGAGGAGCGCGGACTGACCCCGCACATCCAGTTCAGCTCGCCGTCGATCGAGATGGTCCGCGGCATGGTGGGTCGCGGGTTCGGTTTTTCGATTCTGGTGACCCGACCGAAGTCCGAATACACCTACGACGGGCAGAAGCTGGTGTGCGTGCCGCTGGCCGAGCAGGTCACCGGTTCAGGGCTGTCCGCTGCCTGGCTGCGCCGTTCGCAATTGACCAAACCGGCGCAGTTGTTCGTGGATCATTGCCGGGAGGAGTTGGCGCCGAAAGAAGGGTAATAAGGGTAATAAGGGTAATAAATAAGCCTGCCGCTGATTCGCTGTGGGAGCGAATTCATTCGCGATTGGCCAGTGCAGGCGAAAGGGTATCGACTGGACGAGTTTTCGCGAATGAATTCGCTCCCACAGGGGAACATGCCCCCCGTTGTTATCGGTGCAGTCCCGTTCGCAAGGCTTCGATCATCCGACGCAACATCGCGTCACAGGCCTCCAACTGCTCGACGCTGACAAACTCATCCGGCTTGTGCCCCTGATCCATGCTTCCCGGCCCACACACCACGGTGGGGATGCCGATGGCATCGAACAAGCCACCTTCGGTCCCAAACGCCACGGTGGTGAATTCTTCCGATCCGCAGAACTGCGCGATCAACCGTGCGGCCTGGCTTTTCTCATCGGTCACCAGGCCCGGATAGGCTGAGAGCGCGGAGAAGCGGATATCGCTGTCCGGGTTGACCGCCTGCATGCGCGGCAGCACCTGGTCTTTGGCGTACTGCTGCAATCGTTGAGCGACTTCAAGGGGATCATGGGCAGGCAATGCCCGCACTTCGAAATCGAAGCGGCAGTCGGCGGGCACGATGTTCAGCGCCTTGCCGCCGGTGATCACACCGGTCTGCACCGTGGTGAAGGGTGGGTCGAAGCGCGGATCGTGCAGATCCACGGCGCGCAGCGTCGTGCCGATGCGTCCCAGCTCGCCGATGAGCTCGGCGGCGTATTCGATGGCGTTCACACCCTGCGGCGCATACGCCGAATGACAGGCTGCGCCGTGCACATCGCAACGCATGGCCAGCTTGCCCTTGTGGCCCAGCACGGGCTTGAGTTCGGTGGGTTCGCCAATGATGCACAACAGCGGTTTGACCGGTCGCTGTTCAAGCTCGGCCAACAATGAACGCACCCCGAGGCAGCCGACTTCCTCGTCATAGGACAGGGCGATGTGCACCGGTATCGTCAAGGATGCAGCCAGCAGGCCCGGCACCGCCGCCAATACACAGGCTATGTAGCCTTTCATGTCCGCCGTGCCACGCCCGAACAGCTTGCCGTCATGTTCGCTCAGTTCAAACGGCGGTACGCTCCATGGCTGACCGTCCACCGGCACCACGTCGGTGTGGCCGGACAGCACGATGCCCGGGCGATCCGCCGGGCCCAGGGTGGCGAAGAGGTTGGCCTTGCTGCGCTCGGCGTTGTAGATCAGTTCACAGGGCACGTCGAGCTGGGCGAGGTAGTCGCGAACGAACTCGATCAATTGCAGGTTCGACTCACGGCTGGTGGTGTCGAATCCGACCAGTGCGGCCAGCAATTCCCGGCTTTTGCTCATACGTTGATCCTTGCGGGGTTCATAAGCGCGTGATGGATTACCGTTTCACTCATCACCGGGAACGCCATAGCTCGGCGCTTTGGTCGGGTCGAGGGCGCGGGTGATGTAGTCCTGCAGTTGAGGGCGATAGTCGGTCCATAGTTGTGCGAGTTGACCGATCGGGTCCTCATCGGCCCAGTCCACGCGCAGATCGACGATCGGCCAGGTCAGTTCGCCGACCACCACCAAGGCAGCCGAGTGTACAGGACCTGCTTCGCCGCCGGCCGCGACCGCCGCCTGCATCGCGGCGATCAGCCGGTCTGCGAGTTGACCGCCGCTGTTTTCGAAGGTGTGCACCAGCGTTTCGATGACGGCACGATCGGCCAGCATGTTGCCGGCGCCCACGCACTGTTCACCCGCTAACGCGTTGTGTGTACCAAGGGTTTCACTGCCGCTGAAATGGGCGGTCTGGCCGAGGTGGTCGATGGCGGTCAACTGCCGAAACTGGCTGTAGCCGTTGCTGGTCAGGGCCTTGTCCAGCGCTTGGGCAGGGGACAGGCCTTGTTCCAGTTGATCGAGCACGTGCGGGCCCAGCGCGGGGAGGGTGATGTTCTGGGTGGCGACCGCGCCGACGCCGGGGCGCAACCAGGGGCAACGCGCGCCTACCGCAATGCTGGAAGAGCTGATGGCGATGCCCAGTTGTCCGGTTTCGGCGCAACGGCCGACGATTGAAAACGTCATGGTGTGTTCGTCCTGTTTCGTCCTGACCCGCCATCCGGCGCCCGGCGAGCGTGCTTGACGCTGCCCGGGCGTGGATGGGACATGACTGCATTCTGTCCATGGGTTGCGGTTGGCGAAACGAGGTTTTTTGTGGAGCCTGATTACGAAAAAGCGTGCCAGTGCCTCACGGCGTTTTACAGCCGGCCGTACTCGCGGGCGGTGCGGTCCACGGCAATGCGGGTCTTGTCCACCAGTTCGTCCAGCTCCAAGCGTGTGGCGACCAGCGCGGGCGCCATGATCATGCGGCCCAGCGTGGAGCGAATGATGATGCCTTCTTCAAAACCCAGGGTGCGGCAGCGCCAGGCGATGTCGTTCTCGTTGGCGAAGCGTTTGCGCGTTGCTTTGTCCTCGGCGAATTGCAGCGCGGCGACCAGCCCGACGCCTTGAACCTCGCCCACCAGCGGATGGTTGCCGAAGACTTCGCGCAGGCAGTTCTGCAGGTAAGGGCCTGTGTCGGTCTTCACTTGAGTGACCACGCCTTCGTCGCGCAGTGCCTTGAGGTTGGCAATCGCCACGGCGGCGGCGACGGGGTGCCCGGAGTAGGTCAGACCGTGGGCGAATACACCGCCTTTTTCCACCAGCGCTTCGGCCATGCGCCGCGACAGGATCAAGCCGCCCATGGGGATGTAACCCGAGGTCAGGCCTTTGGCGATCGACAGGGTGTCGGGCTCGAAACCGAAGGTTTGATGCGCGAACCATTCGCCGGTGCGACCGAACCCGCCGATCACCTCGTCGGCACACAGCAGCACGTCGTACTTGCGGCAAATACGCTGAATTTCCGGCCAGTAGGTCGAGGGAGGAATGATCATCCCGCCCGCACCCTGGAACGGTTCGGCAACGAAGGCAGCCACGGTGTCCGCGCCCAGTTCGAGAATCTTCTCTTCCAGTTGGCGAGCCGCGCGCAGCCCGAAGGCTTCGGGGCTTAGATCGCCTTCATGGGCAAACCAGTAAGGCTCGTCGATGTGCGCGACATCCGGAATCGTACCGCCCATTTCGTGCATGAATTTCATGCCGCCCAGCGCAGTCGCCGCCAGGGTCGAGCCGTGGTACCCGTTCCAGCGCCCGATCATGACTTTCTTCTCCGGCTTGCCCATGACCTGCCAGAACTTGCGCACGGTGCGGATCAGCACCTCGTTGGCTTCGGAGCCTGAGTTGGTGTAGATCGCGTGGCTGTAATGGTCGGGCAGCAGGCTGAACAGCAGCTCGGACAGCTCGATCACCGCCGGGTGGGTCGTGTGGAAGAACATGTTGTAGTAGGGCAGTTGCTCCAGTTGCGCGCTGGCGGCAGCGGCCAGGTCTTTGCGTCCGTAACCCAGGTTGGTGCACCACAACCCTGACATGCCATCCAGATACCGCTTGCCGTCGTTGTCCCACAGCGCCAGCCGGTCGCCTTTGACCATCACCCGCGGGCCCTCCGCGTTGAGCGCCTTCTGGTCGACGAATGCATGAATGTGGTGGGCGGCATCGGCGGCCTGGTAGTCAGTGGTGGTGCGGGAGGTCTCGGGGCTGATGGACATGTCGCGTCTCCAGGGTCGATGGCGCCCAGCCCCTGCGATCACGGTTTTCCAGTGGGCGGGGCGGGGTGGCCGGGGCTTCGTTGGCAATAAGTTTTGTCATCTAAAAATATTTTGTAAAGAAAATATTTGTTGGGAAAAACATACGCCCGTAATCTGGGCAGCACTGCACATCCACCTCAGGGGCAACATGACAGGGCTTAGAGAACGGCAGAAGGAACAACGCCGACAGCTGATCGCGGACGCGGCATTGACGTTGTTCAAGGCCAATGGCTTCGGCGCGACCACACTGGAACACATCGCTAACGAAGCTGGGGTTTCAGCCCCCACCGTCGTGAATTACTTCGGTGGCAAGCAGGAAATCCTGCTGGCGCTGCTCAAAGCGCCGGACGAACAGGCGATGCGCGAGGCGCGGGCCAACCTGGATGAAAACACCGACCCCCTCGACGCCCTGTGCGAGCTTGAAGGGCTGATGACCCGCTACCAGTTGCGCGCCATGCCCGCGTCATTATGGCGTGAGCTGGCGCCGTTTCTGTTTACCGGCGAACTGGCCCAGGCGTTCCATCCGTGGAATGCCGCCGTGGTCGAAGAAGCCAAGGCACTGCTCCTGCATTTTCAAACGCAGGGCAAAGTGCGCGACTCGGTCGATATCGACGTGGCCGCCACGTTGTTCAACCAGTACGCCAACCTGGCGTTTATCCGACTGGCCACCGAAGCCGTGCCGGATCGCGAGGCTCATGCCGCACATATGCGCAGCGTACTGGGCCTGATGTGCCACGGCATGTTGAGCTGAGCAGCGCCATTCACAGGCCTAGCTTTTTCCTGCTTTGCGACGACAAAAATCATAATTTCGCTATCCCCTGATCCTGCACAGAATGCGCTCACACCCGCCTTCGTGAAGGACACAGGTATGACAGCTGGAAAAACAGAAATCGATACGCTCGTGGTCGGTGCCGGTCAGGCAGGCGTGGCCATGAGTGAGCACCTGAGCAGGCTCGGAATCCCTCACCTGGTCCTTGAGCGCAACCGCATTGCGGAAGCCTGGCGCAGCGGCCGCTGGGATTCACTGGTCGCCAACGGACCCGCCTGGCACGACCGGTTTCCGGGCCTCGAGTTTGATGACCTCAGTCCGGACGGTTTTGCGCCCAAAGAGCGGGTTGCCGACTATTTCGAAGCCTACGCGCGCAAATTCAAGGCACCGATCCGCACCGGCGTCGACGTGCGCAAGGTCGAGCGTAACGTTGGACGTCCGGGCTTTACGGTGGAGACGTCCGACGGTGTCATCGAAGCCAATCGCGTGGTGGTGGCCACCGGCCCGTTTCAACACCCGGTGATTCCCGCCATCGCACCCAAAGACGAACGCCTGACGCAGATTCACTCCGCCCAGTACCGCAACCCGCAGCAGTTGCCGGAAGGCGCCGTGCTGGTCGTGGGCGCCGGGTCTTCCGGTACGCAGATTGCGGACGAACTTCAGCGAGCGGGCAGGCAGGTCTACCTGTCGGTGGGCCAGCACGATCGTCCACCGCGCGCGTATCGCAACCGGGATTTCTGCTGGTGGCTGGGCGTGCTCGGCGAATGGGACCAGGCCGCGATGAAGCCGGGTCGCGAGCACGTGACGATCGCGGTCAGCGGTGCCCATGGCGGCCGTACGGTGGACTTTCGAGAACTGGCGCAGCGCGGTATGAAGCTGGTCGGCGTGACGCGCGGGTTCAACGATGGCGTGGTGAGCTTTCAACCGGACCTGGCCGACAACCTGGCGCGCGGCGATGAGAACTACCTGGCGGTGCTGGACGCTGCAGATGCCTACATCGAACGCAATGGCCTGGACCTGCCGCTGGAGCCCGAAGCACGCCGGGTGTTTCCCGACCCTGAATGCATGAGCACGCCGATTCTAGAGCTCGATCTGGCCAAGGCCGGCATCACCACCGTCATCTGGGCGACCGGCTTTGCCACCGATTACAGCTGGCTGAAGGTCGATGCGTTCGACGCCAAGGGCAAACCGCTTCATCAGCGTGGGGTGTCCACCGAGTCGGGGATCTACTTCCTCGGTTTGCCATGGCAGTCGCGACGCGGGTCTTCGTTCATCTGGGGTGTGTGGCACGACGCCAAGTACGTGGCCGACCACATCGCGATCCAGCGCACTTACCTGGAATACCGCGACGCCGCGCAGCGCCAGGCCGCGCAAACCGTGGCGCCGGTATCGGCGACCCAAGGGCACCCCGTCGTCACTGCCTGACCGTGAACACCCGTGCCGACCCACCTGTCGGCGGCGCGACCCGTTTTGTGTTTTCGAGGAGCTTCACATGGCGCAGCCAACCCACACACGCATTCGCATGTTCAACACCAAAGAAACCTACCCGAACCAGTCGCTGGACAACGACCTGTGCCAGGCGGTTCGGGCCGGCAACACCATCTATGTGCGTGGCCAGATCGGCACCGACTTTGAGGGCAATCTGGTGGGCCTCGGTGACCCGCGCGCCCAAGCCGAACAGGCCATGAAAAATGTCAAGCAACTGCTGGAAGAAGCGGGCTCCGACCTGTCGCACATCGTCAAGACCACCACGTACATCATCGACCCGCGCTATCGCGAGCCGGTGTATCAGGAGGTCGGCAAGTGGCTCAAGGGCGTGTTCCCGATTTCCACAGGGCTGGTGATTTCAGGGTTGGGGCAGCCCCAGTGGCTGATGGAAATCGACGTGATTGCGGTGGTCCCGGACGACTGGCAGGCAAACCCGGCATAAGCCACGCTGCGATGCGGTCCGCCTGAGTCGTCGCTTCAGGTGTTCGCATCGCGTTGCAGCCAGCGGATCAATAACGCTGATACTGCGAACCGAACTCGGCGCGCACGTCAGCGACGGTTTCGGCAGACTTCAGGTCGAAGCTCACCGAGCCACGCTCGGCGGTGCGGAAGGCTTTCAGGTGATCCGAGCCATCCGACGCCACGCGTTGCTGATTGACGATGTGCGAACCGGCCTGAGCTGTCTGGAACTGTTTGAGGTGTTCCGCGCCATCGGCGGCGAAGACGTTGGCGGCGAGTACGGACAGTGCGATGCTGAGAAGGATCTGGCGTTTCATGGGTGAACTCCTGCGGTCATGACCGATTGGGTTTTCAGGTTTTGATCGCGTTGCCGCTGTGAGGGGCTGCGCTGATCGACGAGCCCAGTAAACCTCTTGGGTGTATCGCGTCTGTGTCCGGTGCTGTCTGCAAATGAGGGTGGATGTATCACTGCGAAGGCTGTACACAGAGCGATACAAAAAGCCCGCTCCCTTCTGTTTTTTCCACGCCGTCGCTGCCGAGCGATCATGGATCCTCGCAAAGGCACCTCACAAACGTCTTGGGGCTATACAGGGCGAAGTGGAAGTGGGTAATGTTTTCCACCTGACTCAAGAGGCCGCACAGACATGCAGAAAACCACCGCCCGACTGGTTTTGCGGCCACCTGTCCTTGACGACCTCGACAGCCTTTTTGCCATTTATGGCGATCCGGCGACCAACCGCTTCAATCCATCCGGGCCTCTGTCCAGCATCGAACAAGCGCAGTGGCTGCTGAACGGCTGGATAGCCCACTGGAAAGCTCATGGGTACGGACAATGGGTGATCTGCACACGGGAATCCCCCGACGACATCATCGGCTTCGGCGGGATCGACGCGCGTAAATACCTCGACGTGGAACGCCTGAACCTGGGTTACCGGTTCGGCACTCAGGCGTGGGGCAAAGGCTTCGCAACGGAACTCAGTCAGGCGGCGCTTGACTATGCGTTCACCGAGCTGCACGTGCCGGAAGTCTTCGCGGTGGTCAGGCCCCACCACCAGGCGTCGATACGCGTGCTGGAAAAAGTCGGCATGCTGCGTATCGACACGCTGGACGATGTGCCGGGGCAGGCGGCGAGTCTGGTGTATCGATTGCGGCGTGAGGACGCCGCCCCTGGGCGTTATTAGGCGGCATCGCTCTCCGGCAATTTGGCAATGACCTTGATCTCGAAATCA
Source organism: Pseudomonas abietaniphila (assembly GCF_900100795.1). Taxonomy (GTDB): domain Bacteria; phylum Pseudomonadota; class Gammaproteobacteria; order Pseudomonadales; family Pseudomonadaceae; genus Aquipseudomonas; species Aquipseudomonas abietaniphila. The sequence goes on along the minus strand of NZ_FNCO01000009.1, from coordinate 139,236 downwards.
AAACCGTACAGCCAGGTCACCCCGACCGCCGTCACTGTCGGGTGCGGGGCCTGACCCCAGAATTCCGGCACCACTTCCCATATCCTTTCGAACCGCGATTGCGGATCGACGATGAAGACCGTGACGTCGATCACGTCATCAAACGTGCAACCTGCCGCATCGAGGATGGCGTTGAGGTTGTTGAAAGCCAGCCTGACCTGCGCCTGAAGGTCGGGCTCGGGCGAGCCGTCTTCGCGGCTGCCGACCTGTCCCGAGACGAACAGCAGACCGTTGGATTTGATGGCCGGCGAATACCGGTTGATGTCGTAAAGCGCCTGGCGTCCGGCTGGGAAAACCACGTTGCGAACTGTCATGTGCAGCCTCCATCTGTGGGTCGGGTGTGACCCGTTAGTGACGATGAAGAGACTGTAAAGCGCTTGCGTGCGGCCGATAAACGAGCAACCTTGATCAGGACTGTTTGTAAATCCCAAACAATCCCCTTCATTTTCGGGAGTGGCGATGGACCGTTTTGATGCAATGCAGGCCTTTGTTCGCGTCGTGGAAACCGGCAGTTTCACCAAGGCCGCCGGCACACTGCACATGAGCAAGACCAGCGTGACCCAACTGGTGCAACAACTGGAAGCGCGCCTGCGGGTCAAGCTGCTCAACCGCACCACACGCAAGGTTAACGTGACGGCCGATGGCGCCGCGTATTACGAGCGCGCAGTGCGGGTGCTGGCCGATCTGGACGATGCGGAAACCGGCTTGTCGAGCGCGGCGACGTTGCCCCGTGGACGGTTGCGGGTGGACGTTCCGAGTCCGTTTGCGCGCTTGATCCTGATTCCGGCGCTGCCTGCGTTTCACGCACGCTACCCCGACATCCAGCTCGACCTGGGTGTCAGTGATCGCATGGTCGACATCATCGGCGAGCACATCGATTGTGTGGTGCGCGGCGGTGAGTTGACCGATCAATCGCTGATGGCGCGGCGTATCGGCGATCTGCAGCTGGGGGTTTATGCGGCGCCCCATTATCTGGCGCGGGCAGGACGGCCAGCGCACCCCGCAGAACTGGAAGACACGCATCATCGCATCGTGGGCTATCGCTGGGCGCGTACCGGCAAGCTGTTTGCGATGGTCATGCGCAAAGGCGAAGAAACCGTCCAGGTGCAAGGCCGTTACGCGGTGTCCGTGGACGACGGCAATGCCTACATGGCGGCTGGGGTGGCCGGGATGGGCATGCTCTGGTTGCCGCATTACATGGCCAGGGCGTCACTGGCGAGCGGCGAACTGCTGCCGTTGTTCGAGGACTGGCGTCTGGACACCATGCCCATGTTCGTTGCGTTTCCGCCCAATCGGCACATCAGCATCAAGCTGCGGGTGTTCATCGACTGGATGATCGAGTTGATGGCCGAGCATGCGCCGGTCGTCGGCTGACGACACGGCGAAGGCGAGAACGCCTCGCGGTGGCGGGATTCAGCATTCGTTTTCCTGACCGTTGCGTTAAGATCGAGCGCGTTGTGATGACAGCGACCTTTATTTATTCACTCTCCAGGCGAACCGATGTCTGAAAACGATGCGTTTACCCAGGATATCGCCGCCGTCGCCAGGATCGACGCCGTCCCGATCATTCTGGACATGGTCAAGCATGTGACCGGCATGCGCTTTGCGGCGGTCGCACGGGTCACGGATGCGCACTGGGTGGCGTTGGCGGTCGATGACTCGATCAACTTCGGCCTGAAACCCGGTGGCGAGTTGCTCCTTGAATCGACGATCTGCCATGAAATCCGGCAGAGCCGTCAACCCGTGGTCTTCACCCACGCCAGTGAGCATCCGGTGTACGCGCAGCATCACACGCCCAAAACCTATCAGCTGGAAAGCTATGCCTCGATCCCGATCGTCAAGGCCAATGGCGAGTTTTTCGGCACCCTTTGCGCGATCGACACGGTGCCTGCGCATTTCGACGAGTGCGCTGTCCTCAAAACCTTGGGGTTATTTGCTCAGTTGATTGCGATGCACCTGGATTTGCGGAGCGATCTGGAAAAGTCTGAAAACGCCCTGGCCGATGCGACCCAAGCCGGTCGTCTGCGCGAGCAGTTCATTGCCGTGCTCGGCCATGACCTGCGCACGCCCCTCAGCGCCATCCGCATGAGTGCCGACCTGCTTGAGTCCAGACTCGAGGACAAACGCGAACGCGGACTGGCCAGCGCGATCCGCAAGAGCTCGCAGCGGATGGGCGCCTTGATCGAGGACGTGCTGGATTTCGCCCGTGGCCGACTCGGCGGCGGGATTCCGGTAAGGCGCATGCGGGTGGACGATCTGCAAGGCGTGTTCAGTTCGGTCATTGCGGAGATCCAGGCGTCGGAGCCGGATGTGCAGATTGAGCAGGACTTCGCGATCCCGGCGGACATTTATTGTGATCCGACGCGCATCGGGCAGTTGCTGTCCAATCTGGTGGGCAACGCCGTGACCCATGGCACCCGCGAATCGCCGGTCAGGATCGTGGCAAAAACCGAAGGCGATGATTTTGTTTTGTCGGTGACCAATCACGGGGCGTGCATTCCCGCTGCATTGATGCCGCTGCTCTTTCAGCCCTTCAAGCGCTCGGATGGAGGGCAAAGGGGAGAAGGCCTGGGCCTCGGGCTTTACATCGCTTCGCAGATTCTTGAGGGCCATGGCGGCACGCTTTCGGTCAGTTCGTCGCCGGATCAGGGCACGTGCTTCGTGGCGCGGTTTGCGGCCAGACTCTAGCGGGCTATCGGTATCGTAAAACGAAGCTAGTATGAGTCGTTGCAACCGTATTGCCTTCGCCAGCGATGCGCAGTGGGTAAGCAGTGCAAAGACCGGCATGACTTGGCGTTCACCTCGACCTTCAAAGGATGAAATGTATGAGTGTGTTACTCGGTCCTGTGCTTCAGTTTCGTGGTTGTTCCGACCCTGATTACAACGTGTCCGCCTTGGTTGTCACGCCTCTCGACAGCCCCTCGCCGAAGGTTACGAAGGATGCGGGCCTTACGGCTGGCAAGCCGGTGCCATTGGCAGACATCCCGCTGCTGAAACCGCAATACCGGGTGTGGCGTATCGATGTGAAGGTTGCTCAAGGCACCAGTAAAAAGACCTTTAACCTGAGCATTGACGACCAGCCGGCCTCCTTTGAAGTGCCCGCCAGGGGCCAGGCGCCGCGTATGGCGTATGCCTCGTGCAACGGGTTTTCGGACCCGAAGCTGATGGACAAGGTCGACAAGAAAAACGATCGCTGGGACGACATGGCCGCGGTGCATCAGCGTACGCCTTATCACCTTTTGTTGTTGGGCGGCGATCAGGTCTACAGCGATGAGATGCGCGGTCGTGTGAAGTCCATGAAGGACTGGTTCGCGAAAGGCATGGACGGCCGGATCGCTGCGACGTTCACCAAAGGGATCGAGTCGGACCTCGACACGTTTTTCACCACGCTTTACATGGAGCGTTGGAAGCAGCCTGAGCCCGCCCGGATGTTCGCGGCCATCCCGTCGATCATGATGTGGGACGACCACGACATTGTGGACGGCTGGGGTTCCTACGACGAAGGCCTGCATAGCTGTCCGGTTTTTCAGGGGCTGTTTCGAACCGCCAGGCTGTATTTCCGGATTTTCCAGCAACAGTTGATCACGCAACCCGCCGCTCAACCGTCCCCTGACGTACACCCTTGCCAGATCGCCGGCATCGCCGACGGCTTTCACATGGGGTTCACCGGCCTGGGCGGTCTCTCGATTCTGGTCCCGGACCTGCGAACGGAACGCCACCCCGATTTCAAACGGGGCGACTTCACGCCCACCCAGATTATTTCCGCGCAGAGTTGGGACGCCATTTTCGCCTGGCTGGACAAGGTCAAAGGACAGCGGCATCTGCTGGTGATGAGCAGCATCCCGGTGGGGTATCTCGATCTGCAGGCCGCTGAGAAGGCGCTTGACCTGCTGCCCGGCCAACAGGAACTTGAAGATGACCTGCGCGATCACTGGCGCAGCCTTCCACACCGGGACGAAAGAAAGCGTCTGATCATGCGCCTGCTTGACTATGCGAGTTCAACAAACGGCTGCAAGGTGACCTTGGTGTCGGGTGACGTTCACGTCGCTGGCGTGTGCGCGATCGAGTCGACCCTTCAGCAACATTCGGTCGGCGGAGCGGGTGTGATCAAACAGCTGATTTCGACCGGTGTCGTGCACCCGTCGCCACCCGCGCTCGCGGTCTATTTTCTGGAATCGCTTGGGGCCGGGCAGGAGCAGATCGATTACAAAATCACCGGGACGATGCTGCCGATCGGCACCCGAGGACGGTACCTGATTCCTGCGAGGAACTGGATGGCGATCGAGCCGGACGAAAACGATCCCCGCGCGCGGCTCTGGATCAATTGGCACGTGGAAGGTCTGGACCATCTGGTCACTCAGGTCATTGATCCGGTCGTGAAAGCGGGCCCCTGAGCGGTCCTTCCCTGAACTCGGGTGTGCGCTTGAGTGGCTGACAGGTTGAGGCCCCTCAAGGCGCCGGTCAGGCTTCGTCCTCCAGGCTGGTCAGAAAAGCGAACAGGTTCGCGGCTTCGGGAGACAGGCGTGCTCCCGACGCCACGCCGACGAACAGCGTGCGCGCGGCCCATGGGTCTTGCAGCGGGATCGCGGTCAGCGTGCTTTCCAGCAGGGCGGGCTGCACTGAACCCAGCGGCAGAATTCCGATACCGAGACCGGCGTCGATCATCCGGCAGATACCGTCGAAGCTGCTGACCTGGATGCGAACCTTCAGCCCTTTCCCCGCGCTGTGGGCCGCGTCGCTGATGCGCTTGAGCAGCGAACTCCCCTGATTCAATGCCACGTAGTCACAGTCCAGCGTCTCGGTAAACCGCACGGATGACCGCTGCGCCAAGGGATGATCGCGAGGCACCAGCACCACCAGCCGGTCCCGCCGGTAAGGCCGCAGGTCCAGATTAGGGGCGGGGACGTTGTCGGCGAAGATCCCGATGTCGGCACGACCGTCTTCCACGGCCTGAATGGTCATCTCGCTCAGTGCTTCTTCCATGCCGATGCGTACGTGTGGGTTGGCTGAAAGGAAAGTATTGAGGTCCTTGGGCAAGAACTGGATGACCGCCGAGGTGTTGGCGAACAACCTTACGTGGCCGCGTACGCCGTTGGAAAAATCACTGGCGTCATGGGCCATACGCTGCGCGCTTTCCAGAATATGGCGCGCGTGTTCAGCCAGACCCCGTCCGGCCGGCGTCAGTTGCAGGCCCCTTGGAAGCCTTACGAACAGGGTGCAGTCGGTGATGCGCTCCAGCTCTGCCAGGCGCTTGCTGGCGGCCGACACGGTGAGGTGAGCACTGTCCGCAGCCTTGGTGAGGTTTTCGCTTTCCGCCGCCAGCACCAGCAGGCGCAGGGACACCAGATCCAGCTGAAGCACGTTATGCATGGGTACACCCAGTGTTTCCGTTTCGGAAAGCATAATGGAAATCTTTGAAATTCTCATCGCTCGGGTTTGCGCCGATCATCCAGCCAAGACAAGGCCCGGGAGAGGCAGCCAGAATGAAACGTCTGTTCATGCAGGAAGTGGCGACACGCGACGGTTTCCAGAACGAAAAAACCTTTATCGAAACCGACGACAAGATCGCCCTCATTGATGCGCTGAGCGAGTGCGGTTACGCCAAGATCGAGGTCACCTCTTTCACCTCGCCCAAGGCGATTCCCGCGCTGCGCGACGCTGAGGCCGTCATGGCCGGCATCACCCGCCGGCCCGGGGTCGAGTACACGGTGCTGGTGCCCAATGTCCGCGGTGCCGAACGCGCATTGGGGTGCGGGATCGATGAGGCGAATCTGGTGATGTCGGTCAGCGAACCGCACAACCGCTCCAATCTGCGCATGACGCGTGAGCAATCGTTCGCCCAGTTGACCGATGTCATCGGGGTAATAGGGCAGGGGCCGGTTGCGGTCAACGTATCGCTTTCAACTGTCTTTGGTTGCCCGATGCAAGGCGAGATGTCGGCCGATGAGGTGCTCGCCTGGATTGATCGTTTTGCCGCGCTGGGCGTGCGCGGTGTGACGTTGTGCGATACGACCGGCATGGCCTATCCCTCGCAGGTTCAGGCGCTGTCCCGACAGGTGCGCGAACGTTTTCCTCACTTGCAGCTGACCCTGCATTTCCACAACACCCGCGGCATGGCGCTGGCCAACACGTTGGGCGCACTGCAGGCCGGTGTCGATCGCTTTGATGCTTCGCTCGGTGGGCTTGGCGGGTGTCCTTATGCGCCCGGTGCCAGCGGCAACGTGTGCATGGAAGACCTCGTGCACATGCTCGACCTCATGGGGTATCAGACCGGAATGGACCTTGAGCGCGTGCTGGCGGCGTCGGCGCGGTTGCCGGGATTGATCGGCCACGACACCCCCGGTCAGGTGCTCAAAGCCGGTCGCCGACTGGACCTGCATCCCGTGCCCGAGCACGTTCACACGCTGAGCAAACAGGTCGCCAACGCCGAGCGGGGTTGACGCAGGCCCGCACACCCTCACAACGTCACAAAAGAGCACTTGCCATGAACATCGTTTTTCTCGACGGCGCAAGCCTGCCGTCTCCCTTGGCGCGTCCGCCCGAAGCCCGTGAATGGACGGTGCGTGAAACAACGCCCCAGGACCAGGTCCTCGATGCACTGGCGCTGGCCGACGTCGCGATCACCAACAAAGTCCGGATCGACCGTGCGGCGCTGGCGCATCTTCCGAGGCTCAAGCTCATCTGCGTGGCGGCGACCGGTTACGACTGTGTCGACATCGCCGCGTGCCGCGATCAGGGCGTGACGGTCTGCAACGTACCGGCTTACAGCGCCGTCAGCGTCGCCGAGTCGGTCATCGCGTCACTGTTCGCGCTGCGCCGTCATCTGATGGCGTATCGCGCCGCCGCTGCAACCGAATGGCCGACGTCTTCGCATTTCTGTGTGCATGGAGCGCCGATCCAGGACCTTCAGGGATCAACGCTGGGCATCGTGGGTCGGGGTGACATCGGCAGTCGTGTGGCACGCCTTGCCCGCGCGCTGGAGATCAATGTCCTGTTTGCAGAGCATCGCGGTGTTTCGCGCGTGCGTGAGGGCTACACCGCGTTCGATGACGTGCTCGCAAAGGCCGACGCACTGACCCTTCACTGCCCGCTGACGTCGCACACCCGATACCTGATCGGCGCGGCGCAAATCGCCCGCATGAAACCTGGCGCGCTGCTCATCAACACCGCCCGCGGTCCGTTGGTGGACGAAAACGCGGTGCTGGCCGGTCTTGCCAATGGTCGACTGGGCGGCGCGGCGCTGGACGTGCTCTATGCAGAACCCCCGCAGGCCGACCATCCGTTGCTGCACTGTACGCACCCCAACCTTATCGTCACGCCGCACGTGGCCTGGGCCAGCCAGAGCAGCGTGGCGCGTTTGAAAACAGTACTGACCGCCAACATCGCCGCCTTCGCCGCCGGTGCGCCCATCAACGTGGTGACCTGAACCGCATTCCCCTGAACAACCTCATAAGGCAGAGCCATGACAAAAACAATCAGCTCTACGATCGATACCGCCGCCGTGCACTCGCCGCGCCGCAAGCCGTTCTATCATCACCTGTACGTTCAGGTGCTCGCGGCCATTCTGCTGGGCATCGTGCTCGGGCATTTCAGTCCCGCGCTCGGCGAGCAGATGAAGCCGTTGGGCGACACCTTCATCAAACTCATCAAGATGCTCATTGCGCCGATCATCTTCTGCACCGTCGTCAGCGGCATTGCCAGCATGCAGAGCCTCAAGCGCATCGGCCGTATCGGGTTCAAATCGCTGATCTATTTCGAGGTGCTGACCACGATCGCGCTGGTCATCGGGTTGATTGGCGTCAACGTGCTCAAGCCTGGGGCAGGCATGCACATCGACCCCGCGTCGCTCGACTCATCGGCGATCGCAGGCTACGCCAAGGCCGCCCATGACCAGAGCGTGGTGGGCTTCTTGACGCACATCGTGCCGGGCACGGTGTTCGGTGCCTTCGCTGAAGGCGAGATCCTGCAGGTGCTGTTCATTTCGGTGCTCTTCGCCTTTGGCCTCCAATTGCTGGGCGAGGCAGGCAAACCGCTGTTGGCGATCATTGACCTGGTGGCCAAGGCGTTCTTCCGCATGCTGAAGATCGTGATGTATGTCGCGCCGCTCGGCGCATTCGGCGGCATGGCGTTCACGGTCGGCAAGTACGGCGTTCAGTCCTTGGGCGCCTACGCCAACCTGCTGGTGTGTTATTACCTGACTGCGTTGGTGTTCGTGTTTGTGGTGTTGAACATCGTCGCGTGGCTGGCGGGTTTCAGTCTGTGGAAATTCCTCAAGTACATTCGTGAAGAACTCGTGCTGGTATTGGGCACGTCGTCGTCGGAATCGGCGCTGCCGCGTTTGATGGACAAGCTTGAGAAGCTGGGCTGCGAGAAATCCACCGTCGGCCTGGTCGTGCCGTCGGGCTATTGCTTCAACCTGGACGGCAGTTGCATCAACATGACCGTGCTGGCGATGTTCATCGCCCAGGCGCTGGACATTGATGTCTCGCTGTACCACCAGGTGACGCTGTTGCTGATTCTGCTGCTGACCTCCAAGGGCGCGGCCAGCGTGACGGGCGGCGCGTTCATTACCTTGGCGGCGACTCTCTCCTCGGTCGATGTGATTCCCGCTGCCGGGCTGGTGCTGGTGTTGGGGGTCTACCGTTTCATCTCGGAAGGTGGTGCGCTGATCAATGTGATCGGCAACGGTGTGGCGACCTTGTTCGTCGCGCGGTGGGACGGCGCGCTGGACCGCGAGCAACTGCAGCGTGAACTGGGCTGAGTCTGCCGGACGCGGGTGCACTGAAAGGCGATTCTCGGGCACTATGCCGGCAGCGCATCCGACCTGCGCCGCCATGCACCGATGAAAAAAGGAGAGGGATTTGAGGGAGTCATTCAGTGTTCGCGAACTGCTCCGCACCGATATCGAAGCACTGCTGGCATTCGAAACGCAGAACCGCGCGTGGTTCGAGTCCCACATCGATGCCCGCGCGCCTTCGTTCTACTCAGTGGAGGGCGTTACCGAGCACATCGACGGGTATCTGTCCGATTTTGCGCGAGGTGTCTGGCATCCTTTCGTGATCGAGGACTCATCGGGAAGAATCGTCGGCCGCGCCAACTTGAAAGGTATCGACACGACTGCACGCCTTGCAGAAGTCGGCTATCGGATCGCGCAAAGCGCCTGCGGCCAGGGACTGGCGACCCATGCGCTGGAACACCTGATCGGGCAGGCACAGACGCGCTGGGCGCTGACGCAACTGGTGGCGTACGTGTTCCCGGAGAATGCGGGTTCAACAAAAGTCCTGGAGCGCTGCGGGTTTCTGCCAGAGCCCCCTTTGAAAAGCGACGCGGTGGCCGCTGAGCGCCGGTTCGTTCGTGCGATCTGATGCCTCGGTCAGCGCTTTATTACTCGGCCCGGTAGTTCCATACCAATTCCACCACGCGTTCCGAGATAAACACGTACAGGACGACGATCATGATCTGCCAGACGATGTGATACCGCAGACGGGCCAACCGGCGAATACCGTCGCTGAGGTTCAGCACCATCAGGATCGCGGCGATCGCGATCAGGCCCCAGCCGGTGGTGCTGGAGTCCACGGGACTCATGAACAACGAATGCCCCTTGCGTAGAGCATCCGTGCCCGCTGCAAGCAACAGGGCACACAGCACCATGTTTTTAAAGTTGTCGAATATTTTGGGGCTGAGATCGTTGTCGAGTAACACCAGATAACGTTGCCAAAGTCGGTGCATGCAGACCCCCTGAACAACAGCGTCGAGTGTGGGCGCAGCTTGGCGCTGCAACCTCGTTGCACAGTCAGGGTAGACCGATACCATGCAAAAAACCGCCGTCAGTGATGACGGCGGCCTTTTTGTCTACAGCGATTTACCAGCGACCGTCGCCACGGCCATGGTCGTAACCTCGATCGTGGCCTCGGTTATCCCAGCCCCGGCGATCATAGCCACCGTGGTAATAGCCGTGAGGCGGTGGCGGGGCGAAGCGGCGGTATTCAACCCGAGTGGCCACCGGCACATACGCTACCGGCTGGTACTGGTACTGCGGTTGATAACGCGGCTGCGGTCGGTATTGCGGGTACTGAGGGCGGTAGTGATCATGGCCCGAATTGCTGAGCGCGGTGGCCAATACGGCACCCACGGCGGCCCCGGCGATGACGGGCACTATCACGTTGCGTTCACCGGCGGATGCTGCACCCCCAGCGACCAGGCAACCGGACAGGATCAAGGCTTGGGTCATCTTCGAAAACATGGTGTCTCCTCAGGCGATGTGTTTGGGTTCGCCATGGATCTATGAAACACCCATTGCGTGTAAACGAACGTCCAGACTCGGTAAACGTTGAGTAAAGGGTCAGGATTTTCGTTTTACATCGCCCTACTTGCTGCACCTGTGAGAGACGTCCGGACTTACATCCCCTCCGGCCTAGACGTTTCGCTCTGCGGGATGCGGTCGCTTTTGGCCCAGACGATGCTGCCGGCTGGACCGGGCGATCGTTTTACCCAGACTCGATTCATAGCACGACATGAGGGCCTGCCACTCCGACTCGCTCCAGAAAGAGTGGCGCCTGAGTTGGGGAATGTCGTGCCGCGCGGCGCCCAGGGCCGTGAGTCGCCCGTGGGATTTCTCAAGGTCCAGCAGTGCAAGGTCGAATTCATGGCCAGCGGTGCCGTTCCTGACCCTGATGAAAATATGCTTCGAACGCATGCAGCCATGTTGCCAACGGGCCAAGTGCATGCGGGATAAAAGCTGGGCCAGTTGATCCAGGATTTTCAGGTGCTCGTCTTCGGTGAGTCGAGTCCGGCCACCCTCCGAATACCAGGTGTCCAGGTCTTGAAAGCCGCCTAGATCCTTGGTCACCAGAATCCCGCGCCAAATGCCATCCACTTTCTGCGCGCCGTAAAAAATAGGGGAAGGCGCTGTGACGCCAAGTTGCAATAACTTCGACAGTGCCTTGCCTTCGCGCATGACCGTGGGCCGCCCGAAGGGATAGCGGATGCTGCGGGACAGGTGCCCGGTCTGGCGCTTTACATAGACCAGTTTCCCGTCATGCATGACGCGCTGTACGCCGCTGGTTCCGCTTCTGCGGACATTAGGCTCTTCAACCCACGGTCCCGAAGTATTCCACCAGTAATCAAAGTTCTTTTCGTGTTGTGCCAGCATCGTTGCTCCTGTTCGCGAATCACTAAGCTCAACACTCAGCGATAAAGCGTGATCCTTCGCAAGTTTCACACCAGTCTGACGGGAAAGTGGGTGCTGACGTATACCGCTGGTCGATGTCTGGTGTTCCAATGGCTTTTTCTGCGACGTTATGGCGGATATGGCAGGCTGCCCCTTAGATCAACTAAAGGATAAAGGCAGTTCAATGGACACGAATCGGCACACCACCCGAAATTCCCAGCTAACCTCTACTTGCCTCTTCAGGCAGGGAGAATGTCCATGAAACAGCGCAGGCGCACTCCGGGCACTGATGACATCAGGATAAATGTTCAGGACAGCAGTGAACTCAAGTACTGGGCGGATAAATTCAGCGTCTCCAAAGACACGATCAAATCCACCGTCATTGCGGTCGGGGATTCATTGACCGATGTACAACGACAGCTTCAGCTCTCGCACTTCGCGTGACGATTAAAGCCCGGCAAACATGCCGGGCTTCTACTTTTTTCACGCTCTTGGCGCCTCTAATGCCGGCTGTAATGACAGCTGGGAAAAAGGTTTTTCTGACACCATCTTTCCGCCGGGGTCGTCAGTCAGCCGACACTTTAATTGTCCCGTTAGATGCAGGTGAGGGTGATGGGTATTGCACCTCGGCATCACCGTCGAGACTACGCTGCGCAATTGAAGCGACCGTCTGTGGGGCAGTCATGCCTGGATCATGGAGGCCCTCGGCACCTTGCAAACGTGCGCAGGCGCTATATCGTAATTGCCTCTGGATTGGGGTGGTGATCGCGACATGAACAAATGGATCGCACAGGTGATGGGGCTTCCTGGCACGCCGGGTTCAACCGAACCTCTCCCTGGCTGGCTCATAAGCGCAGACGTCAAAAAAGAAGCCGCCCATGAGTGAGTGGACCACGGATCACACTGAGGCTGCTGCTCCCAAGAAAGTCAGCCTGCGCGAGGCCTTCTGGTTCTGGCTGAAACTTGGCTTCATCAGTTTCGGTGGCCCGGCGGGCCAGATTTCGACCATGCACCAGGAGTTGGTGGAACGCCGTCGCTGGATCTCCGAGCGGCGGTTTTTGCACGCACTCAACTACTGCATGCTGCTTCCCGGCCCGGAAGCACAGCAACTGGCGACGTACATTGGATGGCTGATGCATCGCACCCGAGGGGGCGTAATCGCAGGCGTGCTCTTCGTATTGCCCTCACTCTTCGTACTGATCGCCCTGTCCTGGATGTACATCGCGTTCGGTGAGGTTCCCTGGGTGGCCGGTATTTTCTACGGGATCAAACCCGCCGTGACCGCAATCGTCGTTCAGGCGGCCCACCGGATTGGATCGCGAACGCTCAAAAACACCGGGCTGTGGGGAATTGCTGCGGCATCGTTCGTCGCCATCTTTGCATTTAACGTCCCGTTTCCCCTGATCGTGCTGGGGGCCGCCGTGATCGGCTATCTGGGAGGACGGTTTGCGCCCGACAGGTTCGACAACGCAAACCATCACGCCGCGAATAAATCCTACGGCCCCGCCCTGATTGATGACGACACGCCTTCACCCGAGCATGCCCGTTTCAGTTGGCCGACGCTTGCCGTGATCGCCGCAGTCGGCGTGACGTTGTGGGTGCTGCCCATGGGGTTGCTGACGCTGCTGTTGGGCTGGTATGCCACGCTGACGCAGATGGGCTGGTTCTTCACCAAGGCCGCGCTGTTGACGTTTGGAGGCGCCTACGCCGTTCTGCCCTATGTGTACCAGGGTGCGGTCGGTCACTACGGATGGCTCACACCCACACAAATGATCGACGGTCTGGCCTTGGGGGAGTCAACGCCTGGACCGCTGATCATGGTGGTGGCCTTCGTCGGGTTCATCGGTGCGTACGTGCTGCAGGTATTCGGCCCGAATCACGCGTTTCTGGCAGGCGCCGTCGCGGCATCACTGGTCACCTGGTTTACGTTTCTGCCGTCGTTCCTGTTCATCCTGGCAGGCGGGCCGCTGGTGGAGTCCACCCAGAACGCTGTCCGGTTTACGGCTCCACTCACCGGGATCACGGCCGCTGTTGTCGGCGTCATCCTGAACCTTGCGCTGTTCTTTGCGTATCACGTGTTCTGGCCGGCCGGCATGGCGGGAAGCGTTGACTGGGCCTGCGTGATCATCGCGTTGGCCGCCGCCATCGCGCTGTTCAAATACAAGCGCGGGGTCATTCCCGTATTGATGGGCAGTGGCATGGCTGGGATGGTGGTGTTTCTGGTGAGGCAAAGTTACTGAGGATCGCGGTCATTTTGATGTCTAGCGCTATGCGCTATCCCTGCATCGATGAGACTCTTAGCCCAATTATTCTCTTAAGGAATGAATGGGGTTTCCAATTTATCGCTTTTTCTACAATGGCTGATTCCCGACCATGGTCACTCCAATAAACATAAAAAGGGGGAGAGCCATGCCTGCCATCGCCACCACGGACACCGCCGTGCAAACGGCCAGGTCAAAATATCGCTGGGTAGTCCTGTCGGTTATCGTCCTTGTCTACATGCTGGCCGCCGCCGACCGGGCCAACATCGGTATCGCGCTGCCCTACATCCAGAAGGAGTTCGGCGCGACCAACGCCCAGGCAGGGCTGTTGGTTAGCGCGTTCTTCCTGTTCTATTCCTTGGGGCAGATTCCCGCAGGCTTTTTGCTGAGCCGCGTGGGCGTGCGTCTGGTGGCGCCGGTGTCCATTGGCCTGACGTCGGTTGTCACGCTGCTCATTGGCACGGCGCACAACTTTGGGCTGCTCAAGATCTACCGGTCAGCCCTCGGTATCGCCGAAGCTGCGCTGCCGTTGTCGATGCTCAGTACCATCAACCGCTGGTTTCCGGCCCGTGAGAAGGGCCTGGCGACCGGGGCTTTTCTGTCGGCTGCGAAGATGGGGGCGGTGATCGCGCCGCCCATTGGGGCTGCGCTGATCATGTTCGATGGCTGGCGCACGATGTTCTTCGCCTTCGCCATCCCGGGAATTCTGATGGCGCTGATCTGGTGGTGGCTGGTGCCCAACGATCCACGTTCGGGGCAGCGGGTCAACGAGGCCGAAGCCACCTACATCGAGGATCAGACCAAGAGCGAAACGGGCGTTGCACGCGTGCACAAGAACTTCGGCGCGCTGGACAAACTGCTGCGTTACAAACACACGACGCCACTGGCCACGTCGCGCTCGGTGTTTGCGTCGTGGAATATCTGGGGCTGCGGGCTGGGCTACTTGCTGATGACCGGCGTGGTCAATGTGCTGCTGGCCTGGCTGCCGAAGTACCTGGGGGAGGTGAAGCACTTCGAACTGATGCAGATCGGCTTCGTCGCCTCGCTGCCGTTTGCTGGCGGCGTGTTGGGCAACATCGTGGGGGGCTGGCTGTCCGACACCGTTCTGGACCGTCGCAGAAAACCGACCATGATGATCAGCGCCGTGGCCACGTGCCTGATGATGGTCGCGCTGGTCTACGCGCCCAACGATCTGCTGTCGGTCAGCCTGTTGCTGTTTGGCACCGGTTTCTTGCTGAACATCGGCTACTCATCGTTTTCGGTGTATTCGATGGGCGTTACCACGCGCACGACGTACCCGGTCGCTGCCTCGCTGGTCAACAGCGCAGGGCAGGCGGGCGGGGCGATGGCGCCGCTGATCACTGGCATGCTGCTCGATAGCTATAGCTGGACCGCAGTGTTCCTTTTTTTGGGTGCCTGTTCACTGGCGGCGCTGATGTTCGTGCTCACCATTCATGAACCCGTTGACCTCAGCGAGCAGCAAGCTGCCCGGTAAACTGCCTGCCGTTTTCCCTATCTGCCTAATCGAACAAGGCGCACGTGCATCAGCCCGTGCGCCTTGTCAGCTCTGCAGTTGTCGCGAGAAATCGCACAGCTCCACGGCCCGAGACGCCACTTCAGTGACGAACGCTGAGGGCCGGTCATTTCGGTACATCGCCATGTACGGCACCGGCGGCAATTCGGGGTCGGTCTTGATGATCGTCAGCTTCCCTTCGTCCACCAGCGGACGAAAGCATTCCAGCGGCAGATAGGTCACACCCAACCCGGCGGCGGTCAGGCCGAGCATCGCCGTGAGGCTGTCGGAGGACAGCGTCTTGGGCAGGTCGATGCCCAGCGCGCCCAGCCATTTGTTGACGAACAGGCCCGACCCCGAGCGTTTGCCCTGCACCAGCACCGGGTATTTGGCCAGCTCTGCCAGGCCCACCACACCTGAATGCCCGATCAGCCCCGGTGCTGCCATCCAGGCGTTTTCCACGATGGCCAGGGGCACGGCCGTCACCTCGGGCGCCGTGAAGGTGTCGGGGATGATGATGAGGTCGACCAGATCGTCCATGAGCTTTTCGTGGAGGGTGCGACTCATGTCGACCTCAGGCTCGACGGTCAGCCCCGGAAAGTCCTTTACCAGCCGCGCGATCAGCCGTGGCAGCCAGGTGAGCGCGGTGAGTTCGGTCACACCTAGCCTCAAGCGTCGGGTGATGACTTGGGTACCGTCTTTCAATGAGGTGATTCGATCGGCAAGACTGAGTATTTCACGAGCAATGATCAGGAGTTCTTCGCCAGCGGCGGTGAGCCGTGCGCCGCGCTGCGATCGGTCGAAGAGTTGCAGACCCGTTGTCGACTCCAGTTCCTGCACTCGCTTGGAGATAGCGGACTGTGTGGTATGAAGATGTTCGGCTGCGCGTTCGAATGTTCCAAGACGTTCGATCCAGTGAAGCGCGGTGAGTTGTCGAAGCGTGATCACCTATATTCCTTATGGGAATGTATTTCCATAAAATAATATCGCTTTTTCTATTTAACGGCGCCTTTATTCTCAGAGACATCAGCCATCTGAGGAACACCCATGAACGCTATCGCCTCAACGTTGGAAGTCAGCACCTTGTTGGCGGCTTTCACCCGCACCTCGACCTCAATCATCAGCGACTGCCTGGAGCGCCTTCCCGGCGCGCGGCTCAAGCCATTTCACCGCATCGAAGGCACCATGGCCGGCATCGCCCTGACCGTGAAAGTCCCTTGCGGCGATAACCGTGCGATTCATCAGGCGCTGGAAATTCTCACCCCTGGCCAGGTGCTGGTAGTCGACGGCGGGGGCGACGTCAGTCGTGCGTTGATGGGCGACATCATGGCCGCAATCGCCGAAAAACGTGGTGCTGCCGGCGTCGTGGTGGACGGCGCCATTCGTGACCTGGCGACCATCGGCAAGGGGGCATTCCCGATGTTTGCCCGCGCAGGCTTCCATCGCGGCCCCTACAAAAACGGCCCCGGCGAAATCAACGTGCCGGTCAGCATTGGCGGCATGCTGGTCTCGCCGGGCGACATCGTCGTGGGCGATCATGATGGCATCGTCGCGTTTCCCGCAGCCCAGGCAGAAAGCCTGTTGCAGCGCTGCCTGGCCACCGAGCAAAAAGAAGCAGAGATGCTGGAGCAAATCGCCGCCGGCACTTACAAAGGCGCCTATGCGGCCCACTGAAGCGGAAACCAGAACAATGAAAATCGGAATTATCGGAGCGGGTGAAGTCGGTCTCACGTATGCACAGCCGTGGTCGGCCGCAGGGCATGACATCGTGCTGTGCGATTTGAAACCGTCTCCTCGCGCCCAGGCGTTTGCGGCAGAGCTGGGGCTGAACGTCTCCACGTCCATTGCCGAGGTCGTGCCAGCCTGCGATGTGGTCGTCTCCTGCGTCTTTGGGACGGTCTCCCTGGCGGTCGCCGAACAGGCCTTGGGCAGTCTGCAAAAGAGTGCGCTGTTCATCGACATGACCACCGCCGATCCGGCGCAGATCCGTGTCGCAGCGTCCCACGCGGCGCAACGGGGTGTGGCCTACGTGGATGTTGCTATCCTCGGCGCCATTGCCCTGACCCACGAGAAAACCAACCTGCTCGGTGCAGGCGTAGGGCTTGATCGAGCTATCGAGCTGTTCGCGTCGGCAGGGGCGCCGCTCAAACCCGTGGAAGACGGTGCAGCGGGTGATGCAGCAGCGCTGAAAATCCTGCGTAGCGTGTTCACCAAAGGTCTCGAAGCGCTGACCATCGAGTGCTTCATGGCCGCCGAAAAACAGGGCGTGACTGACAAGCTCCACGACGCTTTGAGCGATATCGATCAGGCCAGCCTGCGCGACTTCCTCGGCGCCCTTATTCGCACCCACGTCGTCCATGCGCCCCGTCGCCTCAAAGAGATCGAAGAAGCTGAGCGCCAACTGCGCGCCGCCGACATGCCGGTGTCGGTACTTCCCGGCGTCAGGGACCTGTTCCAGCGTACGGCCGACCAGATCAGCGCCACCCCCGTGCAGGCGCCTGCGCCAACGCTGGAGCAGGCATTCGAGTGGCTTTTCAAGGCCAATGGGATAAGCCGTTAATCCGCTGGGAGGGAAAGGGCTTTTGCCCTCTGCACGTCAGGAGGGAGCACAGGCAGGCTCTCTCTCCCTTTGCACAGGCGATCACACAGGCAGAGGCACGTAAAAAAGCAGGGGTTTTGCGCTGATATCCTGGTTGGATACGAAGAGGAATTCAGTCCGTTTCCGACCCGAATTAGCCGCTCAGCAGGGATGGAAATTGGCCACTGGCTGACGCTGGTGGGCGAGAGCCTTGGCAGCAAAGTGCACAGCTGGAAAATGCACTTTTCTGCTTGCCGATTACGGGATTATTTCTGAGATACACTGGCGAATGGATAATCGGTGTAGCCACGCTCGTCACCCCCGTAAAATGAATTCCGGTCGTAGGCGTTCAGTGGCAAGTCCTCACGCAAGCGGCGTGGTAAGTCTGGGTTGGAGATGAAGTGCCTGCCGAACGCCACCATGTCTGCATGTCCCTCGGCAACAATAGCCTCAGCGCTTTTGCGGTCGAAGCCGCCAGCTGCAATGATCGGCCCTTTGAACAAGGTACGCAGGTACTGGACAGCTACCGGCGCAGCATGTGCATCCACCGTTTCGGTGCCTTTGATGCGTGGCTCAACCACGTGCAGATACGGAGCGCTAGCGCGGCACCCTTGCGAAACTCTTCAATTACGCTTGGGATTCCGTCGATATCAAGGGCCGAGGTATACCAAATGCGACTGGGCCGTTTTCAGCGAAAGCCTCGCCTTCAGCCTGAATCGCCGAAGGCGCAACAGGGTCGATGCCACCTGGCCGCAACATCGAGCTGAGTTACTGCCCCGAGGCGATGATCCGAGCTGTTCAAGGCGCCGCGGCTCCCAGGGTGGATCGTTCGCGTGGTTTTGAAGAGCGTTCGCGTCTGGCCGTCTCCCGTCCCTCACCATCTTCCGTGCATTGATTCGGTCCGGCAGCGTCTACGCTGTATCGCAAGCAGTACATCTGAAGGGGCGGATAATGTTCAATGATTTGAGGGGCCACGTCGCGCTGGTCAGTGGGGCGGGCAGCGAGGGGGGAATTGGTTTCGCCATCGCCAAGCGGCTTGGAGGTCTTGGCGCAAAGCTGATCATCACCGGCAGTAGTGCACGGATCCATGACCGTGTCGCGGACTTGAGCGCGGCCGGTTATGAAGTGGAAGGCCGTGCGGCGGATCTCACAGATCAGTCCCAGGTCGTTGAACTGGTCACTTGGGCTGAATCGCTGTGGGGACGCGTTGATGTGCTCGTGAACAACGCAGGCATGGCGATTCAGGGCGATCCCGAGGCGTTCTCTGAAGTGGCGAGCATGAGTCTTGATGTGTGGAGTGCTTCGATTGCCCGCAACCTGACCACCGCGTTCTTGCTGACCCGCTCAGTGTTGCCGGGCATGCAGCGTCGACGATATGGCCGCATCATTAACATCAGTTCCACAACCGGCACCCGTGTCAGTAATCCTGGCGAGGCCGCGTATGCAGCAGCGAAAGCGGGAATGGTAGGAATGAACATGAGCCTGGCTCTGGAAGTTGCGCCTTATGGCGTCACCGTGAATGCGGTTGCTCCCGGATGGATCGCTACGCTGTCCAGTACACCGGAGGAACTGGCCGCAGCGAAGTATGTTCCGGTCGGGCGTGCGGGTAGACCGGACGAGGTCGCCGCAGCCGTTGCCTTCCTCGCGTCTCCTGAGTCCAGCTATATCACCGGCGAGTTGCTCGTGGTCGACGGTGGCAACTGTCTCACCGAGAACAAGAGCCCGCGTTAGCAAGCCCGCCCTCGCTAGCATTATGCAAGATCTCCAGAAGCAAATCAGGCAAAAAGCCCGATGGTAATGACCATAAATATCATTAACTTATTGATTTTAAAGGACTTTATTTTTATTCGAGTTTGGCACAGTTGCTGCGATGTCAGTTTCATTCATCAACCTGCCATGAGCATCCCACTGTGACTAATCATTTCGATCGACTGAGCTCCGCGTTTGCAGGCTTTCAGACCAGCACCCGAAATCGGCCTGATGGCGGCGTTTTATTTGAAATCAAAGATGGCAGCGGCGGCACCATCACCCGGGCCATTTCGCACATGCAGCTCCACAATGCCCTGCAGATGGAGTGGTTAATCAGCTCCATCAGACGTGACATGGCAGCGTCGCCTGAACATTTGCCTGCTATTGCGGCGCTTCAGAGTCAGCAACGCTTCGATATGCCCACCTACGTATCGCGATAACCCAGCCTCTTCTACACGTACTCTCCTTCAGCCGCGATCAATGTCGTGGCTTTTTTATTTCACCTCATCGTGACCCGGTTCGCTGCCGTAGACCCAATACCCTGGATCGGGCAAACCTTGCACGCATCCCTGGGTCCTGTTCATGCGATCCAGGAAGAGTATGGCTCCAGACTCTTGCACAGCTGACAACCCGTACCCAGGTGAGTATTCACGCTGGGATTGGCGCTGACGTAAACCGGAAAGGGAGCGCTCACCTAACAAGTGTTAGGTACATGCTTGACCCGGGATAAGCGGCTGGTTTCGACCGATTTCTGCCTGTCGCTGGAATCCCAAGTTGCTCGCACCCTTGCGGCCGCGTTCGAAGGCGACGAATCTGCGGGCGCTGCACGCTGCACGCTGCACGCTGCACTCATCCTCATTAACCCTCATCGCGCTTCGTGGAGCGCGCCAGCCACCCGCGCTAAACCTCGGGGACCAATTGACTGAGCTCCGAAAGCGGCAGGCGTGTGGTGAAGCAGCTGCCCAACCCCAGTCCGCCGCTTTGAGCGACCACGCAGCCGCCATGAGCCTCAACCAGTTCACGCACTACCGTCAATCCGATCCCCAAGCCCTTGCTGTTGAGGCTTCGTGAGTGTGGATCCTGGACAAATGGCTCGAAAATGATCGGCAGCGCTTCTGGGGAAATGCCCACGCCACTGTCTGCAATCTCCACTTTTGCCCAGCCGTCGACAGCGCTGAGCGACAGGGTAATCACCCCCGTGGTCAGCGAAAACTTGCAGGCGTTGCCTAGCAGGTTGGTAAACACTTGGGTGAGTCTCAACGGATCGCCATCGACGTACAGCACACTGCTCGGCGACTGGAGTTCGAGCATCTGGTGCCGCGCTTTCATCGCAGGTGCGCACACCTCGATCGCCTGCCGAATGACCGTCGACAGATCCACTGTCGTCCGTATCAGGTGCATCTTTCCCGAACTGAATCGAGTGACGTCGACCAGATCGTCAACCAGTCGGGTCAGGTGCTCTATCTGCCTTGCGATCATGTCATGCAGCCGTGGCAACGCTTTCTGTTCGACACGGCTGAGCAGCTCTGTGCTCAGGCCAAGCGGCGCCAAGGGCGCGCGCAGTTCGTGGGCGACCTTGGCCAGGATAAATTTCTCCTGCTGCAGCGTGGCTTCGGCACGCTGTTGCGACAGCTGTGCGTCCAGAGCAGCCATGACCAGTGCGCTGTTAGCCGCGCGCATCTGAGACATTTGCAGGTCTTGGCTGGGAGCGCTTGCAAGCCTTGCGCGTTTGACCCGGTACATTGCAGCATCGGCGCTAGCGATCAGACATCGGGCATCGGCGCCGTCCTGCGGATAAACGCTGATGCCGATACTCATGCTGATGAACAGTTGATACTCGTTGATCAATTTGGGGTTACGCAGGCGCTGGATGATGTCATCGGCGACGGCCAACGCCTCGACGTGGGAAGCGCAGCGTGTGAGCAGAATGACGAACTCATCGCCGCCGTATCGCGCGACCGTGTCGTGATCGCGAACGCACTCAGTCAGGCAGCGTGCCGCTTCGATGAGCACTGCATCCCCGGCCTCATGACCCAAGGCGTCGTTTATCTGCTTTAAATCGTTCAGATCCAAAAACAGCAACGCGAAGCTTTCACCGGACTGTTGCGCGTGATCGAGTGTCTGGTGCAGCCGTGTTCGAAGCTCCCGACGATTAGGCAAGTTGGTTAACTCGTCGAGACTCGCAACGCGAAATATCTCTCTCAAGGTTTTGTCGGTCGCTTCTACCTCGTTTTGAATGCGCAGCATGCCCAGTACGAGCTGTTCGTTGATGGCCAACAGCTGTTCGGGGTCAAGGGGAGGTTTCATGGCGGTGCTCCGTCAGTGTCGAGCGGGAAATCCAGTCGCCCTTACGCGCCTTTGAGTTTCTGCGAGGGTCGTCCACCCAGCAGTCCTTCCTGGTTACTCATAGGTTGGCCCACCACGATTCCAGTATCGTTAATGTCGTAAAGTCGCAGCTCATCGGAGTGGGCGCTGGCTCTGACCTTCACGACGGCCATGACGCGCAACAGGCGACTGTCCACTTCGATATAACGTTGGACGATAATCGCGTCTGTCATGAATGCCGTACCGTAGGGACTGAAACGCAGGTCCGTATAGCGGTCTTCGAGTTCGCACGTCATAAGAACGCTAACCCCCGCCTGGTTCAAGGCACTGACCAGCCGCGACAGGGACTCGCGAAAGTCTTCGCGAAACGTAGGTGCCAGGGCCAGCTCAAATCCCGAGAGCGAATCGATGACCACGCGTGTGGCGCCGAGTCGATCAACTTCACGAAGCAGCAGATGGACAATTTCATCGATGGACAAGTCAGGCGCGCGGCTGTCCACCAGGCCCACACTGTCGGAGTCGATTAACTCCGCAAGCGCAGGATTCTGGGAGCGGTTGGGGCGCTGCTCGAACATCGCAATGACGCCCGTTTCACCTTGCTGGGCGCCACAGGCAAGAAAGCTGGCGGCGAGGATGCTTTTGCCAGAACCAGACGGCCCAGCTACAAGCAGCGAGTAGCCCTTGGGCAACCCGCCGCCGAGCATTTCATCCAGGCCTGAAATGCCGGTCTTCAGACGCACCGCAGTGCCAGGTGGGTGGGCACGCGTTCGGGCAACGGGCTGCACAGGGGCGAAGACGTTGATGCCATCCTGGTTGATGCGAAAGGTATGCAGCCCGGGCAGGCTCGGTTGCCCACGCATTTTCATGATCTGCATCTGGCGCACCATTGAATTGCGCTGGACGCTCTGACCCATCCAGATCAAGCCATCGGCCACGGTAAAAATGGGGTTGCTCTCGGTCTGGGAGAAGTACTCACCGATCAGAAAGGTGGTTGCCTGCCAGCTGGTCATCATCACGCCCAGTTGTTGAACGAACTGCGGCAGGTTGTTGTTTGGATTGGCCTGAGTCTGGCTGGCCAGCACCACAGAGCGGAATGAATCAACGAACACCATCGCCGGACTGTAGGTTTCGACTTCCGTCACGATTCTGCGCAGTACCTCGTCAAGATTACCGGCGAGCGTATCGATGGAGAGGTTGATGTAGCGGACGGAATCGTTGATCGCCTGGTTCTTGAAAAACTCGAATTGCTGCTGATAGCGCAACATCTTCAGCGGGGGTTCGCCCAGTACAGTGAAGTACAGGGCAGGTCGTTGCGGCGTTGCCAGGGCAAACATCATCTGATGGGCGAGGGTGGTCTTGCCGCTGCCGGGTGGTCCGGCGATCAGGTTGAATGAAAGTTCGGGCAGGCCGCCACCCAATACTTCATCGAGTCCGGGTACACCCGTATTCAGGCGTTTGATACTTAGTTTGGTGCTCATTGGGCAATGCCCTGGTGATCGTCGCCACCCATGGAGCTTGCCGTGTAGTCGCCCACCAGTTGCTCAGTGAGCGCGAGGCCGATGAGGGAAGCCAACAAAGTATGGAATGTGGTGATCAGCGCATCACCCCGTCGACGGGCCTCTGCGTTGCTTTGTTGAGCCAGCATCGTTTTGACAGCCAAGGTATTCATGACGGTTTCTTCGTTCCCGTAGAGAGATTCGAAACACGGATGGTCTGCCGCGCAGAGGTGCAGGCAGCGTCGATACAGCGCGGCTACTGCCTGCGGGCCCAGTATCGGTGTTAGCACCGCGCGCATCTGTTCCAGCGTTTGCGCGAATACTTCGGACACTTGAATGGCGCTGGAATGATCGCTTCCCACTGCCTTGAGCAGCGGTGCGCTGCGTCTTTGTTCATCATTTGGCATGAGTATCGTCACTCATCAGCACGAAGGACCTGCAAACGGTATCGCCAGCGATAAACCCAGAGGCGTTTACGCTCGCGATTCGATCATGACCGTTGCAGTGGAAGTCGTCTGTGTGCTGGCACACATAGCGCGGTGACCTCAGGATCTGTTCATGAGTCCATCACGACGCTCTCGACATTTTGCAGATTGGCGGCCAGGGCCAGACGGGCCAGGGCCGGTATGGAACGGGAGTGAGTCCGGGTCATGATGGACGCACGATGATTTTCAACGGTGCGTTGGCTGATGCCCAGATCGACCGCAATGTTCTTGCTGGGATGGCCGGCCAGTACCATTTCCATGATCTGGCGTTGGCGTGCGGTCAATGTCGCGATGTAGTCGATGGCCTCCTGACGCCCGGCCAGGATCTTGTGATCAAGCTGTGAGCGGCCCAAGGCACGGTTGATGGTGTCTAGCATTTCGTGACGGTCAAAGGGCTTCTCGATGAAGTCCCATGCGCCGGCTTTCATCGCGTCCACAGCGAGGGCAATGTCACCACTGCCGCTGATGATGGTGGGCACCAGGTCGCCTCGCTGACGAAGTGCTCGGAGCGCGTCGACCCCATTCATTCCCGGCAAACGCGCGTCGAGCAGCAAGCAGGCACGCTCCTCAGGTGAGTAGGCAGCAAGGAAAGCCTCGCATGTCGGGAAGTCATACACCCGGTAGTCTTCGGCCTGCAGAATCTGTCTGACCATGTCGCGCATCACGTTGTCGCTGTCCACGACATACACCACCGATGTGTTGGCCGGACATTGGCGAGGGACCGAAGGCTCGGGTTCTGATTGCGTGAACATGGCGTGCACCAACTGGATCAGCTCCTTGAGCTTGGCGGGCTTGTTCAACTGAGTGCATCGAGCGGAAGCGATCTCAAAAGCGGTCTGGCCTGACACATCGCCTGTCAGGACGATGGCGGGAACCTCTGAGCGCCATTGCTCACGAAGCGTATCGATGAGCATAAGGCCGCTCATGTCGGTGCCGAGGTGGTAATCGGCAAGAATCAGGTCCGGTTTCAAGCCGCTGTGTTGGATCCAGCTGAGTGCAGCGGCACTGTCGAGCGCCATCGCCACTTCGTAGCCTTGATGGTGCAACAATGTGCCCAGCAACTTGAGCAAGTCAGCGTCGTCCTCAACGATGAGGATGATGCCTCGATGGCTTGCGGCAGATGCGTGGGATCCTTTGCCCGAATCGATCAGCAGATCCGATTGGCGATCACCCTGGACCGACAACGCGATGCTGATCGCGTAGTTCATGCCGATACCTGACGCGGTATGCTTGTGCAGTCGATGGCCCAATACGGCGCTCAGACGCTCTACTTCGGCAAGCGCCTGCGCATCGGGCAGTGGGTCCATCATGCTGACGCCCGAGGTTCTGACCTCAAGACTTACCCAGCCATGATGACGACGGCAACCGACGGAAACCCGGCCGTGCCAAGTATGCGTAAGCGCGCTGTCCAGCAAGGTGTGGAGCATCTGTTTCAATAACAGCGGGTCACTATGTACCGATTGACTGCACGGGATGAAGCGCAGCGTCGTGGCGTGTTCACGTGCTTGATGACCGAGTGCGAGGTTGATTTTCTGAAACAGTGTATTGAGTTGAAAATCCTCGCGATGCGCCCTGAGCCCACTCGACGTATCAGACGTATCAGACGTATCAGACGTGTTATCGAGGTTCAGGCTGATCATCCCCGACATCGCCGCCAGGGTATCGCCAATCTGCTCGGCCAACTGCAGGGCCGGGACGTCATTGAGCGTTTCCCTTAAAAGCGCTTGCAGCAACTTGAGGGTTTGCAGCGGCTGGCGCAGGTCATGGCTCAAGGCAGAGAGCACGTTCAGATGGCTCGTGCGAACGGTCTCCATTTCTTTTTGCACCCTGGCGAGCTCAATGCGTGACCGCTGACTGGCGGTATGGTCGGCGAACGTGATCGAAATACCAGGCAGCTCGGCACCCAGCCAGTCGAACAGTGATACCCGACGCAGAAAGCAGCGGTTATTGCGATCGACGATTTCCCGCTCCAGATCACAGCCGGAGGTCAGCACTTGGGCGGCGTCGCCAGATAAATCAGCCCCCAGACCCTCAGTGCTCAGGTCGAGTAGCGGCCTGCCAATGTCGAGCGTGAGGATATTGATTAACGAGGTAATGGCGGGGGTGAAAAACAGGATGTTGAGGTCCGCATCGAGAAACAGGGTTGGGGAGGCGGCCTGGTTGAGGAAAGGCTGGAAGTGACTGCTCACTGCATCGACGGCCAGTGCGCAGGCCTTCGGTGGGCCCGTTGCACGTCTCATCATTTATCCCTCCCTCTGTTTGCGCTCGAACCTCCAGACGGTACGAGTCGGCGTGTACTGTCTGTTTATAGGCCTGAACGCCGGTCAATGCCCGGCAATTCCGATCAAAGGAAAGGGTCCTGAAGTTGTTCGGACTCTAAGCTTCCGGGCCGTGCTTTTTGTGTAGGTATATTCCGAGTCTGTCGAGTGCGCGGGGCCTTGGCTACTGTGCGAGGTACTGCCAACTTCGGCATTCAGAGCACGCACGGATGAACAACGACGACTGGCTCCAGCGCGATTGCGATGACGAATTCAGACAGGGCGCCAGGCCCTGCTCGTCGCCATTCAACGTTATTCCTTCCCATGGAATTGATCTGCCCGTGCACGCAGGAGAACGACCATGAACATGACTAAGTGGGGGACATCGCTGGGTTTGGTGATGACGATCACGCTGACCTCCGGCTGCATGCAGCAACGCCATCGGGAGACCGAGGCACGCATCAGCGGTGCTGAAGACATGGCCGCTGCGGCGCGGGTGCATGCCAATGATGCTTACACCAAGGCTGAACAGGCGTTGAAAGTAGCGCTTGAAGCCCAGCATTCGGCAGACGATGCAAACAGGCGCGCAAGCCTGAGACTCGACAAAAAATGAAACTGAGTCTGTGGATCTCGCTGTTCGTGTTGGCTGGTTGCCAGCAACTCCCGGGCGCCCAGCCACCTGCATCGGCAGACGGCAATACAGAGTCCCTGACCGGGGTAGGTAAGTCTCGAGTGGAGGTTCAGGTTTCAAGCGCAGCCCGAAAAGCGGCCGAGACAAAAGCACTCACCGGCGTGGAGGGCAAAGGATGGGTATTCGATCCTCCGTTTGCCACGGCGCGCGATGACCGTGGGGATGATATGGCCGTATGTGGCCACGCTCATCAGTCGGGTAGCGAAAACACACTGTTCTTCGCGGTCTATCAGGGCGAGCTGCTGTTATGGGACGAGCGCGCCCCGGCGGGTTTAAGCGTCGAAAACGAATTCCTCACGCTCATTTGCAGCGCCTCGCCATTGGCGACCCGTTTTTAGAGCGTGACAGTGCTTGGGTTTGAATGCGGATTCAGTGGGCGCAGGGACATTGATGGACAACCACAGACAGGAAGAGCGTGATGAGCAAGGCACACAAACGCACGGACGATATTTTGTACGTCAACTCCGATGGCACCAAGGCAAAAATAGCGTTCATCTGGGGTCGCAAGAAAGACCCCGTTCCCAAGGGCCTGGACATCACCGTCAAGCTGGCTCACCGCAAAAGCCGTGACCTGGTGATTCACTACGATCACAAGGTCTATGGGACGGTCGGTCAGGCCCGCAAACAAGGCTTGATACTGGCGCGAGGCATCGTTGACCTGCTGAGTGAGCCGCTGGATTGACGTGACGCTGTTCGTGGGTGAGGCACAGGTACAGCGTCTCTGCTGATGAGTAGTTTCCGAGGCTGTCGGCTCCGTGACACGAGGTATAGGTTTCAGTGGCCGCGGACGGCTAGCGCGCCGCCCTGGCACCTCCTTGATCAAGCAGAGGCATGAACCATGAAAACGGACAGGCAGTTGAAAGATGATGTTATTTCGGAGTTACGTTGGGAACCTTCGGTCAATGCCGAGCAGATCGGTGTGGAAGTCAAGGACGGTGTGGTAACGCTGGCAGGCCAGGTCGACACCTACGCCGAAAAGTGGAACGCGGAAAAGGCGGCAGAGCGAGTATCGGGAGTCAGAGCCATGGCGCTGACAATGGAAGTCAAACTGCCAGGTCTGCACCAGCGCACCGACCCCGAGATCGCCGCCTCGGCGGCCAACGCTTTGCAGTGGAAAACCTTTTTTCCCAATAACGCAGTGAAGGTCGTTGTTCAGGACGGCTGGCTGACCCTCTCCGGTGAGCTTGAGTGGGAGTATCAGCGTCAGGCGGCGTTTAATGCGCTGCGGGATCTGACCGGCGTAAAAGGCTTGAGCAACAACATCGTGCTCAAGCCGAAGGTATCGGTCAGCAGCGTTAAATCGGACATTGAAGCAGCATTGAAACGCCGTGCTATCGCTGACGCGGCCACTATTCGGGTTGAGGTCAAAGGCGCAGACGTGACCCTGAGCGGCACAGTCAAGAGCTGGCCTGAGCGAGAGCTGGCTCGTTATTCCGCCTGGAGTACCGCCGGGGTTCAGGACGTGGTGAACAATATCGTCGTTTCCTATTAATGCAGTTGACTGCAAGGAATAGAGTCATGACTGCGCAAAGTTCCTACACCTACATTTTCAATACTCATGCCGAAGCGGAGACCGCTATCCGTTCGCTGAGCAAATCCAGTTTCGACGTTAAGAAGCTGTCGATCGTTGGCAAGGGATATCACAGTGAAGAACATCCCATGGGCTTCTACACCGTCGGTGACCGGATGAAAACATGGGGCAGCATGGGGGTTTTCTGGGGCAGTATCTGGGGCTTGCTGGCCGCGCCTGCAGTGTTCTTTCTACCTGGTCTGGGTGTCATTGCTCTGGCAGGGCCGTTTGTCACGATGCTGGTGGGCGCGCTTGAGGGCGCCGCGGTGGTGGGTGGTCTGTCCGCCTTGGGGGCGGCGTTCATGAGTATCGGTGCCAGCAAAGACGATGTGATCAAGTACGACACGGCGCTCAAGGCAGACAAGTATGTCTTGATCGTGCATGGCAGTGCCGACGACATTGCCCACGCCCGCTCGGTGCTCGATCACTGACTCATATCCGGATCTGCTCTGATCAGCCCGATTGCCAGCCAGTCGCGTTTTTTGTGGGCAGTCATCTAACGCTCCATACGTGGCTAAACGACCGCGCCGAACAGCCGGCCCACCAGCGCCGTGATCACCATCGCCAGCGCGCCCCAAAACGTCACGCGCCAGGCACCCAGCAGCAGAGAGGCGCCGCCGGCCTTTGCAGCGATTGCACCGAGCACCGCCAGGAAAATCAGGGACATCAGCGACACCCAGAGGATGACCTGCTCCAGTGATACCAGCAGCGTGACCACCACCGGCAAAATGGCGCCTACCACGAAGCTCATTGCCGACGCGAACGCCGCGGAGAGCGGCTTGGCGCTCAGCGCTTCAGAGATGCCGAGTTCATCACGGGCGTGGGAGCCCAGCGCATCGTGCGCCATCAGCTGAGTAGCCACTTGCGTGGCCAACGCAGGTTCGAGTCCGCGTTTGACATAGATCTGCGCCAGCTCGCGGTTTTCAGCCTCAGGCGCCGTATTGATTTCCTTCTGCTCTCGGGCCAGGTCGGCGTGCTCCGTATCGGCTTGAGCGTGTACTGAAACATATTCCCCGGCAGCCATGGACATGGCGCCCGCCACCAGCCCCGCGATGCCCGTCACGATGAGGGTCTGGTGCGTTGTGCCGGCGGCCGCAACCCCTATCAATAGGCTACCCGTCGAGACGATGCCGTCGTTTGCTCCAAGCACTGCCGCTCTGAGCCAGCCAATACGGCTGCTGTTGTGGGTTTCGGCGTGACGCTGGGTGAATGTGCTCATGGCATGACCCGTTAGGCAGGGAGAAATTCGTTGTGTCAGGGGTTTGCAGGTGACGGTGTAGATGGGTGACCTTCATCAGGAAGCGAGACTGGAACGAAACCGCAGCAACGTGAACCCAAAGAAAATAGACCCGATAGCCGCCAGTGCGAGGAGGTCCGGCCACACCAGATCAAGACCCGCGTCGCGGAACAATATCGCCGAGCTGAGGCTGACGAAGTGGGTGGAGGGCGAGAGCTGCATCGCCCACTGCAACCAGACCGGCATGCTTTCCAGTGGCGTGCTGCCGCCTGACAGCAGAAGCATCGGTATGATGACAGGGATCGCCAGCAGTCCAAATTGAGGCGTTGAACGCGCCAGCGTGGCGAGGAAAATCCCCAGTGAGTTGGCAGCGAACAGATAGGTCGCAGTGGCGCAAAGAAACAGCGTCATCGATCCGGTGAGCGGCACGCCCAGTGCGTATCTGACCACACCCTCCAGCGACAACCCGGTACAGCCCACCACGACCAGCGCGTTGCTGCCGATTTTCGACAGCATGATTTCAAACGGGGTAAGGGGCATGACCAGCAAATGATCCAGTGTTCCGTGTTCGCGCTCTCGGAGCAGCGCAGTCCCGGTAAGCACGATGGCCATGATGGTGATGTTGTTGACGATCTGGATCACCGCCAGAAACCACCCGCCGTTCAGGTTCGGATTGAATAGGGAGTGGGTCACCAGCTTGATCGGCGGCGTCAACGTGTCATGGCCCCGGGAGCGATAATTCTCAAGCTCCTTTTCGAAGATGCGAGCGATATACCCTGCGCCCATGAACGCCTGGCTCATCGCCGTGGCATCGACATTGATCTGTAGCGTGGGGCCGCGCCCGGCATTGAGATCGGTTTGAAAGTGCGGCGGGACATCGATGATGAAGGTGTAACGCCCAGTATCCATGGCCGCATCCAACTGATCGTACGGCAGCAGGACAGGGTGCTGAAACTCCGGCGGCAGCAAGGCGGCCGATACTTGCCGTGACAGGTAGCTGCGGTCCTCGTCGACAATCGCCACGCTGGCGTGGTGGACGCCGATGACTGAACCTGCGGCGGGCATGTAGATTGCCACGCTGAACGCATACACCAGAAACAGCAGCAGCACCCGATCATGACGCAGGCTGGTGAGTTCCTTGAGCACCAACCAGAAGACATGCGCGGTTTTGTTCATCACCGCTCCTGCTTCTTCAGCATGAACAGGCTGATCCCGCTGAATGCCAGGAAGAATCCCGCCAACGCCAGGCATTGGGGCCAGAGTTGCCTGATATCGAGGGCTTTGGTGAAGGTGCCCACGGCGATGTCCAGAAAATCTCCGGCGGGGAACAGCGCGCCCATGATCGCTGCCGCCCCTTCCAGTGATGAGCGAGGGACGATCAGTCCCGAGAACTGAATGGTCGGCAGGCTGGTGATAATCATCGTGCCGAGAATGGCGGCAATCTGCGTTCGCGTGAACGCCGAAATCAACAGCCCCATACTGGTCGTGGCCAGCACATACAGCAGCCCGCCCAAGGCCAGTGTCAGCAGGCTGCCTTTGAAGGGGACCTGAAACAGCCATCGATTCATTGCCGTCAGCAGGCACAGATTGATCAGGCTGATCACGACATAGGGCATCTGTTTACCCAGCAGAAATTCGAGGCGTGAAAGCGGTGTCGCGAAGAAATTGGTGATCGACCCCAGCTCTTTCTCCCGCACGATGCCCAACGCCGTGAGCATCGCCGGTATGAACGCCAGAATCAGTGCCATGACGCCGGGGCCGATGGCGTTGACGCTGACCACATCCTGGTTGTAGCGGAAACGAACCTGCAGGGTCGCTGCGGGCGGAGGGGCCTTGTCGTGGCTGTTCAGCGCACGCAATTGCTCAAGGTTCGACGCGTGTACGGACTCGACATAATTGCGCGCGGTCTCGGCACGAAACGGCATGCCGCCTTCCAGCCACGCCGCCACCACTGGCTGGCGCCCGGCGTACAGATCACGGCCGAACCCCGGCGGGATTTCCAGCGCCAGCTTGATCTCGGAGCGTTGCAGGCGTTGCTGCAACTGGGCAGGGTCATGAATGGGGGCTAGTTCAGAGAAGTAACGAGAGCCACGAAAAGCCTCAAGGTAGGCGCGGCTCTGCGGCGACTGGTCCTGGTCAAACGCGGCGAACGCCAGGTTCTCTACATCCAGCGAGATGCCGAAGCCGAAGATCACCATCATGAACAACGCGCCCACGAAGGCGAACGTCAGGCGCACCCGGTCGCGCAGTAATTCCCGCGTCTCCTTACCCGCGACGGCCAGCAGACGACGCAAGCGAAAGCCCTGGCGGGTGGGTATCGGCGCCTCATCGTTGGCGATCACTTTGCTTTTGGAGACTGACGGAGCGTCTGGCGTCTGGGCTTTTTCGAGGCAGGCAATGAACGCCAGTTCAAGCGTCGCTGCTGCATACTGCTGTTGCAGTTGCGCCGGTGTGCCACAGGCGAGCACTTTGCCGGCGTGCATGAACGAAATCCGGTCGCAGCGCAGGGCTTCATTCATGAAGTGGGTCGACAGAAAGATCGTCACGGCTTCGTCCCGGGACAGCTCGGTCAGCAAAAGCCAGAACGCGTCCCGAGCCGCCGGGTCCACGCCCGAGGTCGGTTCATCAAGGATCAGCACCTGTGGGCCGTGCAGCACCGCAACCGCCAGCGAAAGGCGCTGACGCAGGCCCAACGGCAACGGGCCGGAGGCTTGTGCCGCGACATCAAGTAATTCAAAGCGCGTCAGCAACGTCTTGATGCGGGCCGCGCTCCTGGCTTTGGGCATATCGTAAAGGCGTGCGTGCAGGTCCAGGTTCTGACGCACGGTCAGTTCGCCGTAAAGCGAAAAGCTCTGAGACATGAAGCCGACGCGCTTACGGGTGTCCAGATCGCGTGCATTCACTGGTTTGCCCAACAACTCCACGGTGCCCTGAGTCGCAGGAATCAGTCCGGTGAGTACCTTCATCGTCGACGTTTTGCCGCAGCCGTTGGAGCCCAGAAAACCAAAGATTTCCCCCCGCTTGATCGAGAAGCTGACGTTATCCACGGCCGTGAAAGTGCCGAATCGAAGGGTCAGGCCGGTGGCGGCAATGGCCACTGGCGGCGGTCCGGTCTCCTGTCTTTTGACCGTTGGCGACGCCTGCCAGGCCTTTCTCGTCCCGCCCTGAAAATGGGTAAAGGCATCGTCAAGCTTGCCGCTGGATGTGGCCGCCGCCAGCTCGGCGCTCAAGCCGGATGCGATGATCCGTCCTTGGTCGAGCATCAGGCACTGCTCGAACTGTTCGGCCTCTTCCATATAGGCCGTCGCCACCAGCAACGTCAGTTGCGGGCGAAGAGCGCGCACCTGATCGATCAATTCCCAGAAACGCCGACGTGAAAGAGGGTCTACGCCGGTGGTGGGCTCATCGAGAATCAGCAGGTCGGGTTCGTGAATCAGCGCACAGCACAGGCCCAGCTTTTGCTTCATGCCTCCCGAGAGCTTGCCGGCGGGTCGGTCTTTGAAACGTGCGAGGTCGGTGGCTGCCAGCAGGTCGTTCAGTCGCGCCTCAGTGGTTTGCCCGTGAAGGCTGAACAACGCCGCGAAGTAGCGCACGTTTTCGGCGATGCTCAAGTCCGGATACAGATTGTTACCAAGACCCTGAGGCATGAACGCAATGCGGGCGTACAGCGTGGCGCGGTGGGCGACGTCGCTGATCGAACCGTCCAGCACCCACAGTTGACCGGTTTGCAGTTTTTTGACCCCGGCGATCAGGCCCAGCAATGTCGACTTGCCAGCGCCGTCGGGGCCGATCAGACCACAGCGTATGCCGCGCGGCAGTTCAAGGTTGATGTCGGTCAACGCATTCTGTGCGCCATAGGCGTGGTTCAGTCCGCTGACCCTGATCGCCGCGTCTGTCATGGAAACGTAGCCGGCCAGACCGCGGTTGTTGTTCGCACGTAGCCCTGGCCAGGCATCCCGGGTTTTGCCTGCGGTGTGTCGGCAGGACTGACCAGGCGTGCCTTGACACGAAATACCAGCTTTTGTCGCTCGTCTTGTGTTTCCACTTCTTTGGGCGTGAATTGGGATTTGTCTTCGACAAAGGTAATGCGCGCCGGCAATGACTGACCGGGGAGGGCATCCAGAACGATTTTCGCCTCATCGCCGGCGGTCAGCTTGCCCGCGGTAGCGGCTGGCAGGTAGAGGTTCATGTATTGGTCGCTAAGGTCGATGAGCACGAATACTTGCCCGCCTGCACCCAATACTTCGCCGGGTTCGGCCATGCGCAGCTGAATCAGACCGTCGATGGGCGCGCGCAGGCTGTTGTCGTCGATTTCGCTTTGCAGGCTCGCGGCGTTTGCCAAGGCTTCGGCAATGGTCGCCTGGAGGGCTTGCACTTGAGCGCTGGCGGACCTGACAGCTGCAGTGCGCGTGTCGAATTGCGCTTGATGCTGATCGAGCAACTGAGCGCTGTAATAGCCACGCTCGAACATCTGCCGCGCACGGTTGAGCTCCTGTCCCGCCAGCCGTTGCTCGGCCTGGCGCAGTTGCACGGTGGCCTGAGCGACGGCAACGTTCTGGCGTGCCGCTGAGACACCCGCCTGTGCCTGGCGAAGCTGCGCTTCAAGCGTGCGGGTGTCCATCCGCGCGAGCAGTTGTCCGGTGCTGACCCTATCGCCCTCGTGCACCAGTACCTGAGCGAGGCGGCCGGCGGTCTTGCTGGCGATTTGCACCTCTGTGGCTTCCAGCCGGCCGTTGGCGACATAGAAATCCGCTGAGAGGGCAGGGTGACTCCAGCGCCAGTAGGCAAACACAGCTCCCGCCAGCATCAGAATGAACATCACCCCGACCGAGATCATCAGCCTGCGATGTTTTGTCCGCCCGGCATTGCCCCCGGATTCCACGGGGGGGTGTGCGGGTGTGACGGTGGGTGCCGGTTGACCCTCGTCAGGAGTTTCAGGCGCCTGTCGCCCGAGGGGCAAGGGCACCACGTTCGGCGCCGCATCCAGATCAGTGTGCAATGGCATGCCGTGCCCAGTCAGGTAATGAGCAGATGGTTTTCGACATTCTTGACGCCAGGCACAGCCCAGGCAGCATGCTCGACGGCCTTGCGTTCAAGCCATCGATTGACAGTCCCTTCAAGCTTGACCTGATTGCCGTCTGCAGAGACGTGGATCTTGCTGGCGTCCAGGTCCGAGCTTCTCGCCAGCGCGTCCTCGATCAGCTTCTTGATGTCCTGGATGTCGAGTCTGGGTTTGATGACCAGCAGGTTGTTGAGGCCCGTAATGCCGTCCAGTTTCTGTATTGCGTTTTGCGCGGCCTCTTTCTGATACTGCCACTCCACGTCGCCTTCGAGCGTGACCCAGCCCTGCTGTACCTTGATTTGTATCTGTTCGTCGGGCACGACGCTGTTCCAGCGCAGCAGGTCCAGGCACCGTGATGCAATCACGTCGTCCTCGAAGCCCTGCGTACTGTCCACCCTCACTTTCAGTTCCTCGGCAACGGCCCGCACGCCCTTCACGCGTTTGACGGCGCGTTCCGCGGCTATTTTTTCGGCGTAGGTCTTCACATGCCCACTCAGGATGACAACACCGTTCTCGAGGGTGACGCCGATGGCGCCGGCATCGATGTGGGGCAGAAACTCAAGCTCATCCAGGATGCGTCGGCGTAAGGTCAAGTCGTTCATGGTTAATCCTCTGGCTGCAAGCAATCGGCGCGGCCCATTCACCCGAAGCCGCGCTGTGCTTATTGAGCGCTCGCAGGGAAATCAAACATTGAGGTTTGTCAGGGAAAGACGCTTTAGGTGCCTGGCGATGCAGATGGCTTCTTTGATCTACATCAGGTTCAGAGCCCGGTGCACGTCCACACTTCACCCAAGGCGCAAAGCCCTGACAGGTTGTTCATCACTGATGAGTGGCCGCCGTTGTTCAGCCCAGAGAGATAACGAGTGAGGTCTGCATGGACGACTCTCCGTACCTTTTATTAATCGCCTCGTCGAAACCAGCGCGTACGCCTGCGTTCGAGCGAGCGGTTGCGTTAGCCAGGGCCAGCGGTGCCCGCTTGCGTATCGTGGCTCTGGACCACGTCAATCTGCTGGAGGTCATGGGGCTTTTCGAGCCTCGCGCATTGGCGAAACTGCGCGACGCGCACTTGCAGTCTTATCAGGGCTGGCTCGATTCGCAGGTCGAAGAAGAGCGCAGCAGGGGCCTTGATGTTTCTGTGCAGATGCTGTGGACGGGCCATGTGTTCGACGAAATACTGCACTGTGTCAGGGCTGAACGGCCCAGCATGCTGATCAAGGACGTTCACCATGAACCCTCGCTACAGCGGCTGTTTTCCACCCCTCTGGACTGGGAGTTGTTGCGCCACTGCCCGTGCCCGGTGCAACTGGTGACCCGTTCCACGCACCCGTTGCCGGTCAAGATGCTGGCAGCAGTCAATCTCTACCGCTCCAATGACGCCGACCTGCGCCTGAACGATCACCTGCTCAAGGTCTCGACCCGGCTGGCGGCCCAATGTCATGCCGTACTGCACGTGCTATATGTCTACGATTGGGCTGCGATTTATGCGTCGGGCGCGACCATGATGGGCGCCATGCCTGTGGAGTCCGGGTTTCAGGAAGCCTTAAGCGACGCACACGAAGAGTCGTTTTCGCTGTTATGCACGCAGCATGGGATCGCGGCGCGGCGTCGCCATTTCATGACCGGTACTCCACAGCCGACGCTCGAAGCGTTCGCCCGACAAAACGACTTTGATCTGCTGGTGATGGGGACGTTGCCGCGCCATGGTCTGGAAAGGGTCATGGGTGACACGGCAGAAGTGGTGCTGACGCACGCGCCTTGCAGCGTTCTGATCGTCAAGGCCGACACGTTGGAGATGGGCTGCTGATTCAGAGCGTTTTCGGTCCGCAGCCACAGCCGTTTATCAACGCATCCAGGCGTTTGAGGTCAAGGATCTCCACAGCGCGTCCGGAAATTCTGACAATGCTGTGGTCGCGCAGATTGGCGATGGCGCGACAGATCGTTTCAAGGCGTAATCCAAGGTAGGAACCGATGTCTTCCCGGGTCATGCGCAGCACGAAGGCGGTGGGGGAGTAGCCTCGGTTGGCCATTCGACCCGACAGGTTAAGCAGAAACGCGGCCATGCGCTCTTCCGCGTTGAGATTACCCATCAGCAGCAACATCTCATGATCACGAACGATCTCTCCGCTCAGAGCGCGGTTGAGGTTGTGCTGCAAAGAAGGCAGCTCGCGGGATAACCGTTCCAAGTGGGTGAAACGAATGGGGCACACTTCACTGTCTTCCAGCGCGATGGCGTCACACACGTGGCGATTGTTGCTGATCGCATTGCAGCCCAGCAATTCTCCCGACATCTGAAACCCGGTCAGTTGATCGCGCCCGTCGTGCGAGGAAATCGTCGTCTTGAAAAAGCCGTAGCGCACGGCGTAAAGCGATCGCAGCGCATCACCTGCGTGATAAAGCGCCTGGCCTTTCTTGACCTTCAGGGGCTGGGGAATGATGGCGGACAAACGATCGGTATCAATGACACTCATACCCATCGACAGGCACATCTCACGAACACCGCAATTGGCGCACTCAGCCTTGAGAAACAGATCGGGGACAGCGGCCAGATGGGCGCTCATGGGAATCTCCTTATTCAATTCAGCATAGGCGTGCCGGACCAGCACTGACAGCAGGCATTTGGAATGTGGATGAGCGGGGCGGTGGAAATAGACAAAGCCAGCGAATTAGCAGCTGTTCCACGCGAACGGATAGAGATTGTCGGACAACTGGCCGCATCTCCCGTTGTTCTCCGATCTCTGCACCGTCCTTGATGTAAATCAAGCGAGCTTCTGATCGGCCACCGAGAATCGAAAGCAATCGCCCACACCCCATGTGTGGAGCCTGTGGTTGCCGTTCTTGCTGATTGGAGGTGCGCCGTGTTCGAACCAGAGCGTCTGATGCTGATCGCTTCGCCGTTAATGAACAAAACACCCGCCTTTGATCGCGCAGCGGCGCTGGCTCACGCCAAGGACGCGGCGTTGCATATCGTCGCCTTTGATTACGTGGACGGCCTTGCCACTGCCGGCCTGGTCAACGAGAGGGCGCTGAGAGAAATGCGCGAGGGTTACCTGTTACGGCACCGTGAATGGCTAGAGGAACAAGCCCATTCGATACGAAATCAGGGCGTGCAGGTCACGACGGAGGTGGTTTGGGTCGCGCAACCGCTTGAAGAAATCATGGTGCACATCCGTGAAATCAATCCGTCGCTGGTCATCAAAGATCTTGAACAGGAATCCTGGTTGATGCGCATGCTCTTCACCTCTCTGGATCTGCGTTTACTGCATGATTGCCCGGCCCCGTTGCATCTTGTGTCGAAGGTGACCCATGCCCTGCCACGCAGGGTGTTGGCGGCGGTGGACACCTTCGGTCCCGATGATCAGTTCGCGGGGATCAATGAAGCGATCATCACCCATGCCGAGAAACTGGCCGCGCAATGCGATGCGCAGTTGCATCTGATCTACGCCTACGACCTGACCTCTGTTTTCGCTTCGCAGGACGCGGTGGGTTTCAGCTCGGACTTAGCACAGACCCTTTATGAAGCCGAGGAAGGCGCATTCAACACACTGGCCGCGCAGTTTGGTGTGCCCGATGAGTGCAAGCACTTGGTGATGGGCTATCCGGCCAAGGTGATTCGCGCGTTTGCCGAGACCGAAAGCATTGATGTCATCGTCATGGGAACGGTGCACCGTAATCGCTTGAGCGCCCTGTTGGGCAGTACTACGGAGCAGGTGGCCTATCACATGCCGAGCAGCTTGCTGGTCGTCAACCCTCGGAGCAGCGAGCACCGAGCATCGGAATGAATCGCTCAGGTGCAGGGTATGTCTGTGAATCCCGACACGCTCCAGCCAACGGCAACCTGTGCGTTGACTCACTTCCCCGGAGTAACCATGTACCGGTTTAACGCAACGCTCTCCAGCGCCGAACTTTCGAACGACTTGTCACCTATGGCCAGGGCAGACACGGGGCAGGCTGGCCCTTTGAGCTCGGAACTGCTGTCCTGTCTGCATCGATACTGGAGCGCGGCGAATTATCTGTGTGTCGGGCAGATTTACCTGCAGGCCAATGCCATGCTGCGTGAGCCTCTGCTGGCTGAGCACATAAAACCCAGGTTGCTGGGGCACTGGGGAACGTCCGTCGGGCAGAACTTTATTTACGTGCACCTGAACCGTTTGATCAGCCAGCGCAATGCCCAGGTCGTGTTTATTTCCGGGCCGGGCCACGGCGGTCCGACCATGAACGCTTGCGCCTGGCTGGAGGGGACATACAGTGAGGTTCACCCTGAGATCGGTCGCGATGAAGACGGGGTGCTGCGCTTTTTCCGCAGTTTCTCAACGCCTGGCGGGGTGCCGAGCCATTGTGGTCCGCACACGCCCAATTCAATGCACGAAGGCGGGGAGCTGGGGTATTCACTGTTGCATGCCTTCGGCGCGGTGTTCGATAACCCGGAATTGCTGGTGGCCTGTGTCATCGGTGATGGCGAGGCCGAGACCTGTCCGCTGGAGGGCAGCTGGAAGAGCATTCACTTTCTCAATCCACGTCGCGACGGTGCGGTGCTGCCGATCCTGCACCTCAATGGCTACAAGATTTCCGGGCCGACGGTGGAGGCACGATTGCCCGACGAAGACCTGATCGAACTCTACAGGGGCCGTGGTTATCAGCCTTTGATAGTGGCCGGCGATGACCTGCCCGGCATGCACCAGCGATTTGCCGCCGC
The DNA here is from genome assembly GCF_900100795.1 of Pseudomonas abietaniphila. GTDB lineage: Bacteria > Pseudomonadota > Gammaproteobacteria > Pseudomonadales > Pseudomonadaceae > Aquipseudomonas > Aquipseudomonas abietaniphila. Next base: position 100,109 of record NZ_FNCO01000009.1, on the reverse strand, counting down.
ACTGGACGCCTGTCACGACGAGATTCTGCGAATACAGGCCCAGGCCAGACACGAAACGGGGCCGGTTCGTGCCCGCTGGCCGATGATCATCCTGCGCAGCCCCAAAGGCTGGACGGGGCCCAAAGTGGTTGACGGGCTGCCGGTGGAAGGCACGTTTCGGGCCCATCAGGTGCCGTTGGCAAACGTCAAAACCAACGCCGAGCATCTTCAGCAACTGGAAGCCTGGATGCGCAGTTACGGGGTGGACTCGCTGTTCAGCGAGCGCGGCGAGTTGTTGCCGGATCTGCAAGCCCTGACTCCACCGGCCAATTTACGCATGGGCGCGGTTCCCTATGTGAATGGCGGCCGAATGCTGGTGGCGCTGGATCTTCCGAACTTCGCCGATTATGGGTTGGAGGTGCCGGCTCCCGGCGAGGTCATTGCCGAAGCGCCCCGCAAGCTGGGCGAGTACCTGCGTGACGTGATGCGCTACAACCCCCACGACTTCCGGGTGTTCGGCCCGGATGAAACCAACTCGAACCGCCTCAATGCGGTGTTCGAAGCCAGCAATCGCCTCGCACCGGGACCTTGTCTGTCCATCGACGATCACTTGTCCCCTGAAGGCCGGGTCATGGAGGTGCTCAGCGAGCACCTGTGCGAAGGCTGGCTGGAGGGTTACCTGCTCACCGGTCGACACGGCATGTGGTCCACGTATGAGGCGTTCGCCCAGGTGGTCGACTCAATGGTCACCCAGCACGCCAAATGGCTGCAGCAAAGCAAGGAGTTTGCGTGGCGCCGGCCATTGGCTTCACTGAATATCCTCATCACCAGTCATGCCTGGCGTAACGATCACAACGGTTTCAGCCACCAGTCCACCGGCTTTGTCGATAACGTCTTGCAGCGTCGCGCGGACGTGGTGCGCGTGTACTACCCGCCGGATTCCAACTGCCTGGTCAATGTCTTCGATCACTGTCTGCGCAGCCGCAACTACATCAACGTCGTGACCTGCGGCAAACAGCCGGAATTTCAGTGGCTGGATGTCGACGCCGCGCTCAAGCATTGCTCTCAGGGCGCATCGATCTGGTCGTTCGCGAGCAATGACCACGGCCAGAAAGCTGACGTGGTGCTGGCCTGCGCCGGCGATGTGCCGACCACAGAAGCCGTCGCCGCCAGTTGGCTGCTACAGAAACATGTGCCTGGCATTCGGGTGAGGCTGGTCAATGTCATCGATCTGGGCATCCTCAGTGCCCCGCAAGATCGCCCTCACGGCATGGATCATCTGTCCTTCGAAGCGCTGTTTACCCATGACGTGCCGGTGATGTTCGCCTTTCATGGATCGACATGGGTGATCCATTCCATGGTTCACGGGCGTGCCAACGAGGCGCGCTTTCACGTGCGAGGCTTCAGTGACCGAGGCACCACGACGACGCCGTTCGACATGGTGGTGCTCAACAACATGAGCCGCTACCAGTTGGCAATCGATGCATTGAGTCATGTACCGCGCCTGCAGAACCAGGCTCAGGAGGCCCTCCGGTTTTTCGAGAGCCAGCTGCTTCGTCATCACGTGTGGATTCGTGAGTATTTCGAAGACTTGCCGGAAATCCGCAACTGGCACTGGACCCCTGATTTCAGTGAGCCGCAGTCACCGCCACCGCTGGCAGAAGGTCATGTCAGGGATCAGGTCTTCACCGACGCCTGATGACGGTCAGGCTTCACTTCACGGTGAACGAGGAGAAAAGCATGAATGCGCGAGCACTGATCCATACGGCACGGGCGTTGGTCAAAGGTGAAAAAGGCTTGCTGGCCTTGGATGAGAGCACGCCCACCTGCAACCGGCGTTTTGCTGCGTTGGGTATCCCTCAGACGGAGGATGCCCGGCGTGCCTATCGAGAACTGATTGTGACCACCCCGACGCTGGGTGAGTACATCAACGGAGCGATTCTCTACGAAGAAACCCTCCGTCAGATGACGCACGAGGGCGTTCCGTTCACCAAGGTCCTGAGCGATGCGGGCGTTATGCCGGGCATCAAGGTGGACATGGGCACAACGGAGTTGGCGGGGCATCCCGGTGAGACCATCACCGAGGGCCTGGACGGTTTGCGCGGTCGACTGCAAGCGTACGTAAAACTGGGTGCGCGGTTTGCCAAGTGGCGGGCGGTCATCACGCCGGGAGCAAATATTCCCAGCCATGGCTGCATCCACTCCAACGCTCATGCGCTGGCCCGATACGCAGCGTTGTGTCAGGAGGTCGGGCTGGTCCCCATCATCGAGCCAGAAGTGTTGATGGACGGTGACCAGACGCTCCAGCAATGCGCCGCTGTCACGCAGGACGTTCTGCGGACCGTCTTTGAGCAGCTGCATACCCAGCGGGTGCTGCTGGAGGGGATGCTGCTCAAACCCAACATGGTACTGCCGGGGTTGGCCTGCACTGCACCGACCACGGTGGGCGAGGTCAGCGAAGCGACCGTCAGTTGTCTGCTGCGCACCGTACCCGCCGCCGTGCCGGGGATCGTTTTCTTGTCGGGAGGGCAGACGGCGGAGCTGGCTTCAGCCCGATTGAATGACATGAACGCAAGATTCAAACTGCAGCTGCCCTGGGCACTGGCGTTTTCATTTGCCCGGGCCATACAGCAACCGGCGATGGAGATCTGGAAGGGGAATCCGGGCAATACGGCGGCGGCCCAAAAGGCGTTGCTGCACCGGCTCAGGTGCAACCACGCGGCGTGCCGCGGTGAATACAACGCCGATCTGGAGTGGCTGACGGTATGAGCGCGACTGCACCCGCGCCTTTGCGCCTGTACCTGATCAGGCACGGCGAAACGCAATGGACGGCGTCTCGACTGCACACCAGTCACACGGATATCGCGCTGACGGCGAACGGCGAGGATCAGGCGCGCAAGCTGGCGCCTTACCTGCTCAATGTCGAGTTTTCTCATGTACTGACCAGCCCGCTCCAACGAGCGCGACAAACCTGCAGCCTGGCAGGGCAGGGAGCGCATGCGGTCATCGACCCGGACCTGACCGAGTGGGATTACGGCGATTACGAAGGGCAGCGTTCAGTGGACATTCTCAAGCAGCGAAAGGGCTGGAATCTGTTCCGCGATGGCTGTCCCAACGGTGAAACCACGGTCCAGATCACTGAGCGTGCTGATCGTCTCATCACCCGGCTACACACCCTCGATGGTCATGTTGCGCTCTTCTCCCATGGCCATTTTGCCACCGTCCTGGGTATGCGCTGGGTTGGCTTGCCGCTCATCGCAGCACAGCATTTTCCGTTGAGCACGGCGTCACTGAGCATTCTTACCTACGACAGCCATCACCCCGACGTCGCGGTCGTCGCGCTGTGGAACGCGTTATCGAGCCCATGATGTAGGCGCCTTGTCTCTCGCTCGCCTCATCCTCGCTCGCCCGTTCGCTTCAGACCCGGTCTGCTTACCCGTCAATTCAGCCCTGTGCACTAGGTACATTCCGAGCCTTACGGATGTTCAACCCGCTGGCTACTGTATCCGGACTGCCATTTCGGCACCCAGAGCATGTGATGATGAAAACGAATAGCGAACTCAATGTCGACCAGAAGGACGAGTTTGCTGGTGATTCGTCGAGCGGTCCCGCGCAACGCGATGTTGAAGTCCAGAGCGGTATTGTCCTGCTCAACGCGTATCTGGATGGCTTCTTCGATAACTGGAGTGCCGAACAGGCCGCCGAGAAAGTGGCAGGTGATTGACAGGTAATCCGTATCAATCCTCACCGAAAACCCATCAACGAAAGACCGACTGCCCACCGCGTCTCCCGTACTGGGTATCTCCCTGTACTAAGTCGTTGATCGCCGTCTGAAAAGGACACCCTCCATGTTGCTGAGTATGAAAGACCTCAAGGGTTACACCATCGGTGCCACCGATGGGGATATAGGCGAAGTGACAGACTTCTATTTCGATGATGACGCGTGGGTAATCCGGTATTTCATCGTCGACACAGGAAGCTGGCTTTCCCAGCGCAAGGTGTTGATCTCGCCGATTGCGATCCGGCAGCTGGATGGCGATGCGCGTCGCCTGTCCGTCGCGCTCACCCGGGAGCAGGTGAAAAACAGCCCCGATATCGATACCGACAAGCCCGTCTCTCGACAGCATGAAATCCAGTACTTTGGTTATTACGGCTATCCGTACTATTGGGGACGTTCGGGGATGTGGAATGCCGGGATTTATTCCGGGGGATTCGGCCTGCCCGGTGGGGAATCAGGCCAAATTCAGGCCCGCGCGGAAAGTGAAAGGGCCGAGCGGGTGATCCATGAGGACGATGACCTTCATTTGCGCAGCTGCGAGGCCATTATCGGCTATCACGTAAAAGCCACCGACGGTGGGGTGGGGCACGTCGACAGTCTGTTGATCAATGAAAAAACCTGGGCGATTCAATACCTGGTGATCAATACCAGCAACTGGTGGCTCGGCCACAAGGTCCTGATTGCTCCCGAATGGATCGATGGGGTGCACTGGCACGATAAGACCGTCGCCGTGGACCTTGATTCTGAGTCGATCAAGACCTCGCCTACCTATGAATCCTCGCAGGTGTTGAACCGGGAGCGAGAGGAAAGTCTGTATAGCCACTACGGTCGTAGCGGCTATTGGGTGACTGAGACGGTCATCATTGATGTAGAGCGCTGAACCTGCCAATTCTCGGGAAGGCCTCACTACTTGAGCCAGACTGCGGTTTTCTGATCCAGATCAATTCCGCCCATGCGTGGCGGATCAGACTGTCGTCACTTGATTCGTCTTGATCGGGACCACGATCAAACGGATCTCAAGCCATCACCGGAGCGCTGCATGAACGATCAATCGCCGGCTTTGCTCCTGGTCCTCAATGCGGGTTCCTCCAGCATCAAGTTCTCGTTATACGACGCAGCCGAAAATGGGGTGGGCCTCAAATGCGTTGGCAATGGCACCTTTGAGGTGCGCGAGGACACCGAGCGCTTGATCTTCTATCACAGCGGCCACGCTGCGCAAAAACGCGAGGAGTGGCCGCGAAACGATTCTTCACCGGACAGCGGCACGCTGTTCAATCTGATGGACTGGGTCGAACGTCACATGGGTGGCGATATTAGTGCTGCTGCGCACCGTATCGTTCACGGTGGCAACCGCCGCGAAGTGGCGATGCGGGTCGATTACTCGCTGATGGAAGAAATGGAAGCGCTTATTCCGGTTGCGCCATTGCATCAACCGATATGCCTGGCGCCGATCAGGTACTTGACGCGCGAACATCCCGACATGCCCCAGTTCGCCTGTTTCGATACGGCGTTTCACCACAGCCTCGACCCTCTGGAGACCCGTTTCGGGCTGCCACTGGCGCTGACCGAACAAGGCCTTCGCCGCTATGGTTTTCACGGATTGTCCTACGAATACATCGCCAGCGTGCTCCCTGAATACGATCAGCGTGCAGCCACTGGGCGGACGATCGTCGCTCATTTGGGTAACGGCGCAAGCCTGTGCGCCATGCATGACCGGGTCAGCCGCAGCACGACAATGGGCTTCAGCACGCTGGACGGCGTGCTGATGGGGACGCGTCCTGGACGTCTTGACCCGGGCCTTTTGCTGTACCTGCTGCGCGAACGCGGCATGACCGCGCAGGCGTTGGAATACATGCTCTATCACGAGTGTGGATTGCTGGGCGTGTCCGGTGGAGTCGCCAGCGACATGCGCGCACTGTCCGCCAGTCAGGCGCCCGAGGCCCAAGACGCCGTCGCATTGTTCGTGCGCAGCGTGGTCCGCGAAATAGGCAGCCTGACCGCTGTCCTGGGCGGCGTGGACGCGCTGGTCTTCACCGGCGGCATCGGCGAGCACTCGGCGGGCGTGCGCAACGCCATCCTTGATGGCTGCGCCTGGCTCGGGCTGGAGCACGACGGGGCTGATCCGACTGAACGGGCGGGACGGCTGTCGTCGGTGGGCAGCGGTGTCTCGGCATGGGTGATCCCCACGGATGAAAACGCAGTCATCGCGCGGCATGCCTTGGGATTACTGCAGGGCGGTACTTGACGCCCGCGTTCGCTCAACACTGCGAGCGGGGCGCACATTTCGCCAACTCCCCACCTGTCGATAGGGAAGGGTGATACATGACCAGATTAAAAACAGACAGCATTGTCGTTGGACGGAATGAGTCTCTAACCTGTGCAGAATCCGGCGTTGCTGACATAAATGCGGATGAGCGAAGTCAGTCACTCCCTTGGAACGATGCATCGTTGATTGGCATTGCCGAACTGGTCTGCGGATTAGGTACTGATCTGAACCGAGGTCTCAGTTCTGAGGAAGCATTTGCCCGGCTTCGGGCCGACGGCCCTAATGAGTTGCGGGCTGTCCTTCCTGTCGCAGCCTGGCGTCGTGCATTGGCACAGTTGCACAGCCCGTTGATTTACTTGCTAGTTGCCGCTGCGGCTATCGCGCTCGCTGCTTGGTGGTTTGAGGGGCAGGGGCATGATGGCGTTGCAGCTTGGCCACTGGATGCCATCGTGATCGTCTGCGTGATTTTGCTGAATGCGTCAATTGGGTGGCTGCAGGATGCCAAGGCGACCCAAGCAGTCGCAGCTCTTGCGAAGATGACGATTGCAACATCGACGGTTCTGCGCGATGGCGCGCTGACTCGGGTCTCTAACACAGAATTGGTAAAGGGAGATCTTCTCGTCCTGGCCGAAGGTGATGCCGTGGGAGCCGATGCTCGCGTGGCGCAATCCTCTGCTCTTATGGTGCTGGAAGCCTCGTTGACGGGTGAAAGCGAAGCGGTGCTCAAAGATGCGGCGTTGTTGCAAGGTGCCGTTGCACTGGGCGACCGCCTGAACATGGTGTTCAAAGGCACAGCGGTTGCGCAGGGCACAGGGCGTGCGATTGTAACTGCCACCGGCATGCAGACAGAGGTCGGCGCGATCGCCACGCTGTTGGAGTGCACCCAAGACGCTCCCACACCCCTGCAGATTGAAATAGCCTATCTGGGCAAGGTGCTCGGCGTCAGTGTTTTGCTCATCAGTTGCGTAGTGGTGGCCATCGCACTTTTAATTTCCGAGACCTATAGCGTCGCATCGGTCATGAAAGTGCTTCTGATGGGCGTGTCTTTAGCAGTAGCGGCAGTACCTGAGGGGTTGCCTGCGATCCTTTCGGTGGTGCTTGCCATGGGCGTGCGGCGCATGGCACTGCGTCACGCTATCGTCAAACAATTAGCATCCGTGGAGACACTCGGGTCGGCTTCAGTCATCGCCACTGACAAGACAGGCACACTGACTCGCGGCGAAATGACGTTACAGCGAGTGATGACGGCCTCGGGGCGCAGCGACATCACCGGAGTGGGCTATGCCCCTGATGGGCGTGCAGAGCGTGGAGGTATACCGCTGACAGCGGGTATCTTGCGCGACGAACTGGAAGCGGTGCTCGACGCAGGGAGCCTGGCAGGCAACGCTCAGTTGCGCAGGGATGATGCCGGTGTGTGGGCCATTCAGGGGGATCCTACCGATGCCGCATTTTTGGTGGCCCAATACAAGCTGAAAGCAGGTGCGGGGACAACAGGCATCGACCGATTGGAGCGTATAGGAGAAATACCCTTCACCTCACATCGAAAAATGATGTCCGTGCTTGTCGCAGACCGGAGCAACGACGCCGCACACCTGCTGTTCACAAAAGGCGCGCCTGACGTGCTTTTGGCTCATTGTTCCCACGTTCGCAGGGGACGAGCCACAGTGCCATTGGATAAAACCTTGCGTAGCCAGCTTGTCTCGGACGTGGAGACAATGGCCGGTGATGCGCTACGGACCCTCGCTGTCTCCTACCGCAAGCTATCGCCTGGCGCACAAGTCCCGGCTGATAGGGTGCAGGCAGCGGCACTTGAACAAAACCTGGAGTACATCGGCGCGGTTGGCATCATCGATCCTCCTCGCATAGAGGCGGCGCAGGCGATAGCTCAAGCCAGCCACGCCGGTATTCGAGTGATCATGATTACCGGTGACCATCCTCGCACTGCCCTTCGCGTTGCCGTCGATCTCGGAATCGTTGCGATCGACGCTCCCGTGTTGACCGGCATCGAAATCGACGCGCTTGAGGATGCCGACTTCGCTGTTGCAGCGCTGACAACCTCGGTATTCGCTCGGGTGGCGCCGAGTCATAAGCTGCGTATCGTAAGAGCGCTGCAAAATGCGGGCAATGTCGTCGCCATGACCGGCGACGGGGTCAACGATGCACCTGCATTGAAGGCTGCTGATATTGGCGTAGCAATGGGCGTTACGGGCACCGAGGTGACGAAGGAAGCCGCACGCATGATCCTCACTGACGATAACTTCGCCACCATCGTAATGGCGGTCCGCGAAGGTCGTGGTGTGCTGGATAACATTTGCAAGTTCCTGCGCTACTTGCTGTCCTCCAATCTTGCCGAAGTGCTAACGGTATTTATAGGGTTGGTAGCGGCGGGGATCATCGGGCTCAAGGACGCGGCAAGCGCCTCAGACAGCACGGTGGTCCTCCCGCTGCTAGCGACGCAAATTTTATGGATAAATCTGGTCACTGATTCCGGTCCCGCGCTGGCCTTGGGTGTCGATCCTATCGACGAAGAAGTCATGGCGCGGACTCCTCGAGCGCGAACACAGCGCATCATTGATGCCGGTATGTTACGCAGCGTAATCGAGACTGGGGTTGTGATGGCATTGCTGACGCTAGCGACACTGGATCTTTTCCTCCCAGGCGGTTTGATAGAGCCGATAGACCTGTTAGCCAGCCAGAACCCCTTCAGCCTGGAAGTTGCGCGAACCGCGGCCTTCACGGTGTTGGTGTTTACCCAACTGTTCAACTGTTTTAACGCTCGATCAGAAACGAAGTCGGCATTGCGCGGAGCTTTTTCGAACCGTTGGCTGCTCGTTGCCGTGCTGGTCTCGTTACTTCTTCAGATCGTTGTAGTGAATGACACCTCCCTCAACCTCGCGTTCGGCACCGTGCCGATGTCCATCGCACAGTGGTCTACCTGTGTCGTCATCGCCAGCGGGGTTTTATGGTTCAGTGAAGCACGCAAGTTTGTTCGCAGATTACACACCTCCTTTACAGGGCTGACTCCGAAGCCATGAGCGCGGATTCGTCCATGTCCTGCCGATTCATGCCTGTGATTCGCGCGGTGCCAGCTTTTGGTTGCTCTATCTACTCATTTAAAAAGGTCCTGACATGAACAGACTAAAAATCGCCGCAAGCCCTGGCGCACGAAGCAGCTTTCTGACGGACCGCGAAGTCGTAGCCTTTGGCGCCACCGACTTGACTGACGTCGCTGCGGTGGTGATCACGGCTGCTGACTGGCGTGAGGGGAGGGTGGACGATATCAGTCGATCTGGCTTCGACATCCCGGTCTTCTTTGCGGTGGCCGAACACGATGAGCTCAGCCGAGAAGTCATTGCCGACATCGAAAAGGTGCTGCTGCAGATCAGCGGCGTATTTGATCTGGGGACCGACAACGCCGAGTTTTATGGCCACAAGCTGGAGCGGGCGGCGACGTTATACGAAGAGGCCTTGTTGCCCCCGTTTTTCGGCGCGCTCAAACACTATGTCGAACGCGGCAATTCGACCTTTGCCTGTCCGGGACATCAGGGTGGCCAGTTCTTTCGCAAGCATCCAGCCGGTCGACAGTTTTTTGATTTCTTTGGCGAAGCACTGTTTCGGGCGGATCGCTGCAATGCCGACGTTGAGATGGGCGACCTGCTGATCCATGAGGGCGCGCCGCTGGAGGCGCAAAAACGTGCCGCACGGGTCTATAACGCCGACAAGACGTACTTCGTGCTCAACGGTACGTCGACCTCCAACAAGGTGGTGACTCAAGCGTTGCTCACGCCGGGGGACGTGGTCCTGTTTGATCGAAACAACCATAAATCCATTCACCAGGGCGCATTGTTTCAGGCAGGAGCGACGCCGCTGTATCTGGAGACCGCGCGCAATCCCTACGGCCTGATCGGGGGTATCGACTCGCACTGTTTCGAGGAGGCCTACCTGCGTGAGCAACTACAGGTTGTCGCGCCTGCCAAGGCCGATGATGCGCGGCCGTTCCGACTGGCGATCATCCAGTTGGGCACCTACGACGGTACTGTCTACAACGCGCGCCAGGTCGTTGACCGCATTGGTCATTTGTGTGACTACATCCTGTTCGACTCAGCCTGGCTGGGCTACGAGCAGTTCATTCCGATGATGAGAGATTGTTCGCCGCTGCTGCTGGAATTGGGCGCTGACGATCCAGGCATCTTTGTCACCCAGTCGATTCACAAACAGCAGGCGGGTTTCTCCCAAGCCTCGCAGATTCACAAGAAGGACCGCCACATCAAAGGGCAGGCACGGTACTGCAACCACTTACGCCTGAACAACGCATTCATGGCCCAGGCTTCGACCAGCCCGTTCTATCCGCTGTTCGCGTCCCTGGATGTTAATGCCCGCATGCACAGCGGTCGTTGCGGCCACCGGTTATGGGATGAGTGTGTTCGCGCCGGAATCGAAGCGCGCAAGCTGATGCTGGACAACTGCACCCTGGTCAAACCCTTCGTCCCGCCCACCATCGATGGTCGCTACTGGCAGGACTACCCCACCGATGAAATCGCCACAGACCTGAGGTTTTTCCGTTACCACCCGGGCGAGCGTTGGCACGCGTTCGACGGCTATATCGAGAATCAATATTTCATCGATCCGTGCAAGCTGCTGTTCACCACGCCAGGCATTGACGCAGAGACAGGCCAGTACATGGACTTTGGCATCCACGCTGGCGTGCTTGCGACGTTCCTGCGCCAGTACGAAATCATCCCTGAGAAGAACGACCTCAATACCATCTTGTTTCTGCTGACGCCTGCCGAAGGCAAAGCAAAAATGGAACATCTGGTGGCGCAGATCGGACGCTTCGAACGCTTCATCAAGGAGGACGCACTCTTGGCAGACGTGCTCCCCGGCGTCTACAACGCCCATCTGGCGCGCTATCGCGACTACAGCATTCGTCAGTTGTGTCAGGAAATGCATTCGTTGTACGCACGTCATGACGTCAAGCAATTGCAGAAAGACATGTTCCGCAAGGCAGGTATGCCCGCTGTCGCTATGGACCCGCGCGAAGCGAACCTTGAGTTTGTGCGGGGCAGGGTAGAGCTGATTCCCCTGGAAGAGGCGCGTGGACGGATGGCTGCAGAAGGGGCGTTGCCCTATCCGCCGGGCGTGCTGTGTGTCGTGCCGGGCGAAATCTGGGATGGCGCGGCGCTGGACTATTTCCTTGCGCTGCAGGATGCGATCAACCGTTTTCCGGGATTCAATCCGGAACTTCAGGGCGTGTATCTGCGCACCGAGGAAGATGGTCGCATCCGGGCGTATGGCCACCTCATCAAGCCGTGAGCAAACGGCACCCCGTATCGTGATGTTCATCGACCGCCAACTGATAGGGCAGACTTTTGATGCAGGAGAAAGCCTTATCTAGGGTGTCCAACGCGTTACCACGATGATGCTTGATAGTTGCTTTGCTGCAACACTGAAATCCGGACATGCCGTAAAGAGGGGTGCGCGCTCCAGCACCTCTCTCCCCACCTTTGTTCGAACCAGACCGCAGAAAGAACGCTGTGGCCATTGGGAGATCCGTTTGCCGATATGATCGGTGACGACCGCTTGTTTCATGTGCTCAATGCCAGTGAGCGGCTGGCGATGGCGGCATCGGTGGATGAGGTCGTCGCTGTGCTGTGAGATACGGCGCGCGCCACGTTAGGCGCGGAGAGCGTCGCGGTTGTCATCGAAAAGGATGGACGCTGCTTTTATGTCGCCGAGGATTCTATTTCGCCTCTCTGGCAAGGTCAGAGCTTTCTGCTCGACCACTGCATCTCAGGCTGGGCGATGCGTCACGGCGAGACGGTAGCGATCCGTGACGTGCGGCTCGATCCGCGTATCCCTAAGGAAGCCTACGCGCCGACCTTCGTTCGCAGCCTCGTGATGGTACCCATCGACTTCGTGGTCCAGACAGTCGGGCTATTGGTGCATCGTGCCCGAGCGGCCTCCGCCATCCGGATCAGCGAAGAGAGATTGCGTCTTGCCGTTGACCATGCCGATGTCGGTTTCTGGGATGTGGATTTCGTTCAGAACACCTTGGTCTGGCCGTCACAGACAAAAGCGATGTTCGGCGTGTCGGCTGATGTGCCGGTCACGTTGCAAGACTTCTACGACGGATTGCATCCCGAGGATCGGGACGCGATGATCGAAGCCTTCACGGCGGCCGCTGACCCGTGAATCGACTTGAACGTCTGCGCGCCCAAGGTCTCTGACAGTAACGCGGCGCGACTTTGTGCTGCCTCATCTTGCAAGGAGACCGGTTCACATGAAAATTCTCATGGTTCTTACCTCTCACGACCAGCTTGGCGATACTGGCAAAAAGACCGGCTTCTGGCTGGAAGAGTTTGCAGCCCCGTATTACGCATTCGTTGACGCCAACGCCGAGATTACCTTGTCTTCACCCAAGGGTGGACAGCCGCCGTTAGACCCTAAAAGCGACGAGCCCGATGCCCAGACCGAGGCCACTCGGCGTTTCAGCAAGGACAGCGAGGCACAGGCCGCATTGGCCGATACCGTGCCATTGAGCGGGATCGACCCCTACGATTTCGATGCGGTGTTTTACCCCGGCGGCCATGGCCCCCTGTGGGACCTCGCCGAAGACAAGGATTCCAAGACGCTGATCGAAGCGTTCTACGCGGCCAACAAGCCCGTTGCCGCCGTGTGTCATGCGCCGGGCGTATTGAAGAACGTTAATGCCCCCGATGGCCACCCGGTGGTGAAGGGCAAGAACGTCACCGGCTTTACCAACTCTGAGGAAGAGGCGGTTGGACTGACTCAGGTCGTGCCCTTTCTCGTCGAAGACATGCTGAGGGCCAAAGGCGGCAACTACTCCAAGGCCGCAGATTGGGCCAGCTACGTGGTAGAGGACGGGCACCTGATCACAGGCCAGAATCCAGCTTCATCGGAGGCGGTGGCTCAAGCACTGCTCAAACGCCTGCAGCAGGAACAATCAGCCTGATTCACACTGCCTGGTCTGCGCAATCGCAGATCAGGCATGCATTGCTGTGCGCGAAACAACCTACCCTCCCACTGTTTGACGCAAACACACCGTTCATATCCCAGCCCCCTTTTTTGAAAAGCACTCTCGGTTGAGCAGTGCCAGCACTTTGTCGGACCTGCATTCGCCCCTTGAACGGCTTAACGTAAGCAAATCACCAAGTGATAGCAAAGTGCTTGCTTAGCCTTTAAAAAGTTCAAAAGTTATACAAAAATAAAACGATGTACAACTTTCTTCCAAGCCCATAGCATCCCCGCCGAATGCAAGGGCTGAAACCTTTAAGCCTGTTCAACACATGCAGTTTCGAGGTGATGGGGAGGTGTGCACCTGTTCGGGATCGCTTGAATTTAATTCACCTGATCAGGTGCATCTGTTCCGCCATTTACCTTGAAACTGACCTTGAACATCGCTTTGGATGACGCCCCCGAACCCGTTGATGGCAACTGTCGTTGCCGAAATTCATGTTGTGCCTCACGGACTGATACGTGCTGGCGTTTGAGGCTGAAAAATGGCAAAGCAAGTGAGATTTCTAGACAATTTAAGGGTTTCCCGAAAGCTGGGGATCGGGTTTGGCACCCTGTTGCTGGCAGTGCTGGCGGTTGCTTTCGTCGGTTACACCAGTAACAACATTCTCGTTGATCGTTTGGATACCACACGCCTGATTGGTACGCTCAACGATGCCGCGCAGGACGTGCGTCTTTCAGAGAAACAGTACGAAGCGTCCGCCGACCCTGCGGCTCTTGAGGCATACCGAACCCAGCTCAGTACCCTGCAAGGGCTGACCTCAAAGGCCTTGCTGTCGCTGACACGTGCGGAGAATCAGCTAGCCCTTACACAGTTCAAAGCCAGGACGGTTGCTTACGACCAAAAGGTCAATCGCCTGGTCGAGACCGATCAAGCCACCAGTGGGGCGCTTAAACCGCTAGGGGCCTTGTCTGACAAGTTTGTAAACACCTTCGCTCAACTGCTTCAAACCACCACGGCCAGTGCTCTGGAACAACCAGGCGCCGAACGCATTATCGAACTGCGGGCGGTCGCTGATTTGCGCAATGGAATGACGATGTTTCGTCTTGTCTTGCGTCGCTACATCGCTGTTCCTGACGCGACCAACAAAACAGCGCTGCTCGACACAACCGACGTTTTTATGAACGACATCGTCAAAGCCCGCGCCAGCCTGCCTGCTGCACTTTCCTCTCAGTTGGAGGAAAGTGCAGCAGGCATGCGTCAGTACCGCGATGTACTGGTTCAAGTCGCTGCGTTGTTTGATCTAAAGCAAAGCCTGCGCCAGCAGGTGGATCAGGAAAGCGATGCGATGGATAAAATCATGACCGGCTTGATGGACACCCAGCAAAGCCTGGCGCGTGCCGATCAGCAGAGCGCGTTTATCCAGGTTGCTATCTTGACCTTGGTCGCGTTGCTGGTAGGACTGGTTGCCTCGATCGTTATTTCCCGACAGATCACCTCACCGCTTGCACTCACCGTCGAGCTGGCTCGGCGTATCGCCAAAGGTGACCTCACAGTGCAGGCCAAGTCATCGCGCCGCGATGAGCTGGGAGACCTTCAAAACGCGATGCAAGACATGGCTCAAAACCTGAACACGCTGGTGCAGGGCATCGGCATGGGCGTGACTCAAATCTCGATGTCTGCTGAAAAGCTGTCGGCGATGAGCGAGCAGACCAGCGCAGGTGTTCGTCAGCAAAAAGTCGAAGTGGATCAGGTGGCCACCGCGATGCACGAGATGGCCTCTACGGTCCAGGAGGTCGCGCGCAACACCACCGATGCCTCGGCCGCGGCAACCCTTGCCGAAGAGCAGGCACGTCACGGCGGCGCGGTCGTCAAGCAAGCCACCCTTCAGATCAGTGAGCTGTCGCATGCGATCGAGGATCTGGGCGGCGCCATGAACGTATTGACTCAGGACAGCGAGCAAATTGGCAAGGTCATTGACGTGATCAAGGCAGTTGCCGAACAAACCAATCTGCTGGCGTTGAACGCGGCGATCGAAGCCGCCAGGGCAGGCGAGCAGGGTCGAGGCTTTGCGGTGGTTGCCGACGAAGTGCGTTCACTGGCTCAGCGTACACAGGACTCTACCAAGGAAATCGAAACGCTGATTCTTGCCTTGCAGCAAGGTACCCAAGCCGCGGCAACCTTGATGGTATCGAGCCGCGAGCGCACATTGGACACTGTTGAATTGGCGCACAAGGCCGAGCAGGCCATCACCCAGATCAACCACTCCATCGGCACCATTCAGGAAATGAGCCTGCAGATATCGGCTGCCGCCGAGCAACAAAGCGCCGTGGCCGATGAAATCAATCGCAGCATTCTGAGCGTCCGTGACGTGGCTGATCAGTCTGCCGTGGCGAGCGAGGAAAGTGCTGCGGCGACGATTGAGCTGGCTTCGCTTGGGCACAATCTGCAAAAAATGACATCGCACTTCAAGATCTGAACGCCATGGGCCGGGCTTGGAGAATATGCCCGGCGACAACGCCGTGGTCGAGAGCCACGGCTGGCTTGGGCATCTGCCACCGCGATTGAATTAAAACGGCGTAAACCCTTCTTCAGGGGTCAGCGGGCCAGCGGTTTTCTCTTGTTTCCCAGAGTAGGTTTTGCAGACACATGGAGGTAGGAGAGCACGCTCTCGGTGAGCTCCGCCGACAGCCTGACAGCCTCCTTGTTACGCGTCATGACGGAGGCGACCAATCCTTCTATCAGCGCCAGCACTGCGGAATTTGAGCTGATCAGCACAGGATGGTTAGCTTCCGCGAACAATGTGTGATGGGCAATATTGGCCAAAGGTGATGCGGGCGAGTCTGTGATGGCCAGAACCGAGGCGCCGCGTTCTTTGGCAAATCGCGCTAATTGCAGGGTGTCCTGAGAGTAGCGCGGCAGTGAGATGGCCAGGAGTACGTCGTCGGGGGTGATGGAGGCCAACCGATAGGCTGCGTTTTCGTTGCCGCCTTCCATGCTGATGGCCTGTGCATCAGCGATGAAAGGGATCAGGTTTGAGGCCGCCAGTCCTGCCATGTACGCGCTGTTGCCAAAGCCCAGGATGTAAATCTTGCGCGCCTGAATCAGGGCACTGACGAAGGCGTCGAACAACGCCGGTGGATTGTTTGCGTCGGTCCTGCTCAGGTTGCTCGTGGCGATTTGAATCTGTTCGGTCAAACCAAATTCACCCGAAGGCCGCTGCGCCATCTCATTACGCAGTTTGTCGACCGGGGACACCATGTCCTGCAAGGTCGCGACCAGCTCGGCCTTTAATTGCGTATAGCCCTTCAGGCCTATGGCCCGCGCCAGCCGATTGACCGCTGCGGGTGAAGTCAGAGATTCCTGCGCCAGTTCTTCAATCGTCAGGGTCGCGGCCTTGAGTGGATGACGCAGGACAAAGTCAGCCACCTTGCGCAGCGAAGGTTGCAGGTCTGGCGCAGCCTCGGCGAGGTTGCGCATGATGGGAGCTGTATAAACGGTGGCATTGCGAGCGGAAGGTTGGAGCATAGGTTGGGCCGGCCTGTCGATCAGTTGCCCCAGTGTATCTGAAGCGAGCGAATTCACGGGAGTCTGGCTTCAGTCGGTCAACAGGCGCCCTTGGCGAATGGGTTCGCTGCCCGCCACCTTGGCCAGCCAGAGGCCGGGCTGCGCAAAACGCAACCGCTCGCGGGCGTAGAGCACGCCATCTGTGGTGGCGCACACACGTGAATGGCGGTCAGTGATGGGATCGAAAACATCAAACAGCGCATCGCCCTTGCTGACCCTTGCGCCCAACGGTTTCAGGAACGAGACAACACCGGTATGGGGGGCATAAGCGTACTGCGCGCCTGCAAATGGCGTGGCTTCACAGTGGGAGGAGGGCGCTGTGGGCCAGTCGCCGCTGATCAACTCCAGGCCACCCAGGTACCCCAGGATGGCGTCTGCATGCGCTTCGGCCTCGACGTGACCTGTGTCTGCCATACCTCCCAGTTCCACCGTTGTCGCGATGCAAGCCATTGGAATGCTCGCCTCTGGAAATTGCCTGGCCAAGTCAAGCCAAGGCGTGGAGCACGCTTCGTCAAAGGCGTCGCCGCCAGCGGCTTCAGCCAGTAACGCCACGCCGGCGCCGAGTCGGTTTGCCAATGGCTCAAGTGAGTCCCAAAGCTGAGGCAGGCTATACAGCAGAAGAATGGACTCAAAGTCACAGTGCAAATCAATGACCACATCTGCATCACAGGCGTGAGCCAATAAACGGCGCTGCAAACCTTCAAGCGTTGAGTTCGGCTCAGGCAACTCGTTCAGCACGTCCTGCATCGTGGCTCTGATGAGCTGCACATTCTGTTTGGCATTTGCAGTAAGGCGACCGGCAACGCGGGCAGCCACCGCCTTCCCGAGTGAAGGAAAATCCCGGTTGAAATTCTTGCCGCTGGCAAAGTCGAATCGACCCTGATGCGTCGCTTGAAACATTTGGGACAGCCCGATGGGGTTGGCGACCGGAACCAGCTCAATCGTCGCGTTCAACCGACCTGCGTTTTCCAGCTCGCGCAGGCGTTTTTTTAGCTCGACCGCAACGCGCATGCCTGGCAGCTCATCCGCGTGCAGCGATGCCTGAATGTAGGCTTTTCGTGGGCCGTCACCGAATCGAAAAACTGACAAGCGTCGCTCGATACCGGGGCTGCCCCAAGGGAGCACATGCTCAATATGTTCCATGAAGAATTCCTGAGGAGGGCAGGCGTCGTTGACTCACGACGCCCGCGCACGTGATCAGCCGCCGTAGATGTCGAAGCTGAAATACTTGTTCTGGATTTTTTGGTAAGTGCCGTCAGCGCGAACGGCATCGATCGCCGCGTTGAGTTTTTCAGCGGTCGCCGAATCCCCTTTGCGCACGGCAATACCCGCGCCGTTACCGAAGTATTTGCTGTCGGTGAAGTCGGGGCCTACCAGCGCGAAGCCCTTGCCAGCGTCAGTCTTAATGAAGCCTTCATCAGTGTTGACGATGTCGGCAAGGGTCGCGTCCAGGCGACCGGATGTCAGGTCCAGGAACGCTTCACTTTGAGAGCCGTAGCGCACGATCTCAATTCCCGCTGGGGCGAAGTTGTCAGTCGCGTAGCGATCATAGGTAGAAGCGCGTTGAACGCCGACTCGCTTGCCTTTGAGGTCCACCAGCGGATCGTTGATGACGGTGCCAGCCTTCATCGCCAGTTTGCCAGGCGTGTGATAGTACTTTTTGCTGAAGTCGACCGATTTAAGGCGGTCGGCTGTGATCGACATGGAGGAGAGAATCGCGTCGATCTTGCGAACCTTCAGTGATGGAATCAATCCGTCGAACTGCTGTTCAGTCCACACGCATTTAACCTTCATTTTCTCGCACAGCGCATTCCCGATGTCGTAGTCGAAGCCGGTGATTGCACCGTCAGCTGTTTTGGACGCGAAGGGCGGATAGGCGGCTTCAATGCCGATGCGCAGGGTCTGTTCTTCTGCCACCCCATACGTGCTGATGACAGTCAGCGCCACGGCACCGAGCAGTGCGATCTTTTTCATTGGACGACTCCTATTGCGGGTTATCAGGGTAAGTGGAGCTGATCGACGAGCAGGCATGGCGCCTGGTTTGATCGGATGCGGCTGCGGTCTTATGAAACGATTATTTTCACGTTATGTAAATCAAGAAAATATTATGACCATTTTTTCATGGTGGAGAATCGATCTCATAAATTAAATAACTTTCTGAAATTTAAAGATAAATAATGTTTTTTTCATCGCATTTCGTATTGTTAAAGCTCGAATTTCAGGCCTTGATCAGCCAAAAAAATGCGGCGTATAAGATTTCAATTCATAAAAATATGATGGAAATATTTTCATTTTAGGTGCTGTCGATTCCCGCGGCAGGCCGTCGATGTTCTCCCTACAACAAGAGCCAGACGGATGAGCAAAATGAGGAAAGGCAGGGTGTTGGTCGCGCTGGCGATCGCGTGTTCTGCGACGTCGGTGTTTGCCGACGGCCATTTACTGGCGGTGGGGGGCACGCTGAGGGCTAGCAACTTGCCCGTGTATCGCAAAAAAACGGTGACCAGGGATGAATGGGTTGAAGCCGTGAATGCCATGGTTGCAAAGGGCCTGGTTACAACAGTGCCAGCTGATGCGCACACAGCCGACGCGACCGTGCGGCGTGACGAAGTGGCCGAATTCATCGCCCGGTCGTATGGACTTGCGGACAACTCCTGAGTGCGGCAAGGCGATGGCAACAGCCCATACCCACTCAATGAATCGGTTGTCGCGCATCTTCACGAAGTGCCCGTATCCCAACGCGGCACTCCGTGACACAGCCACTGATAGGGTCAGTACGCTTGAGGCATTTCACCTCGTGCAAGGCGCGCGTTGATGTGTTCGATGACGCCAGGCAGCTCGACGATGGTGTCGATCAGGTAGTGCGGGCGCGAGCCTTCGAACAGTTCGCCGATGCGCGCGCGCTCGTGTTCGAGTTTTTCGGGGGACAGGGCTTTGAAGGCGTCGTAAGAGAGACCCAGCGCGTTTCCCGAGCAGGTCAACGCGACCGTCCACATGCCTGCTTTGCGACCTTCCAGAATCCCGGGCCACGTGTCGTCGACCTTCACGCACGCCGCCACATCGTCGATGCCCAGCGCGATCACGTTGGCCAACGCTTGTGCGGGGTGAGGGCGGCCGTTAGGCACCTCATCGGTCGCGACAACGTGATCGGCAACGTAGCCGTTGGTGCGCGCCAGCTCCACGACCTTGGCCATCACGACGGCGGGATAACCGGAGCAGGAGCCGATTTTGAGTCCGTTGTCCCGCAGTGTTTTGATCACCTCAAGCGCGCCGGGAATCAGCGCGGAGTGCTCGGCGATCTTTTCAATTTGCAGCGGCATGAAGCGGTTGTAGATCGCGGTGACATCGTCATCGGTTGGCAAGTGTCCGAAGGCAGCTTGATAGCGCTTGGCGATTTCGGGTTGATTGCAGAGGGTGCGGATGTGGTCCCATTTGCCCATGCCCATCGGCCCGCGTGCTTCCTCAAGCGAAACAGCGACGCCAAATTCGGCAAACGCTTCGACGAAGATTTGCGTCGGGGCGAAGGAGCCAAAGTCGACAACCGTGCCCGCCCAGTCGAGGACAACGGCTTGCAGGCGTTCAGGGGATTGATAGTTCATGGGTGTTCTCCTTGTTTTTAGATAAAGGCGGCCCGCTTCTTCAAACAGGAAAAAGGCCGGTGAATCGGGTTTTTTCGGTAAATGTTCAGGTGTGAGATGTTTCCGGCAGCGCGCAGGAGTCGAACAAGTCCGAGATGATCGGTCGGTTGCGGCGCACCCCCAGGCAGCACAGAAAGTAGTGGATGTGCAGAGGGTCTTCGATAAATGACACGGCCTTGGTGCCGGGCTGTTCCGCGTACTCGACCGCCGAGACAAACCCGACGCCGATGCCTTGCACCACGGCATGGACGATGGCTTCGCGGCTGTTCAATTGCATGACGCAGTCCAGGTGGATACCGCGCGTGTGGCAGGCTTCCTCGACCAGTTGCCGCGTGCGCGACGCTTTTTCTCGCAGCACCACCCGCTGCGCGCTGATCTCACTGATGCTGACCTGCGCCTGCTTCGCCCAAGGGTGGTCGTCACGCACCACGCCGAGGATCGGGTAGGTGCGATACAGCTGCGTCGTGAGCCGAGGGTCGAACTCGGAGAGCGCGAGAATCGCGACGTCAATATCGAAGTTGTACAAACGCTCCAGCGTTTCGGCCTCGGTGGTGAAAGAGGTTTCCAGATCGATGTCCGGATACTGCTGCATGAGCGAGTAGGTCAGGCTCATGGCAATCGGAGGCGATACAGCGCCGATTCGCAGCATGCCGTGTTTGCGCTGACTGAAGCTCTGGAGCAATTGCAGCGCTTCATCCTCCTGGCCGAACACCCCTTGAGTGATCTCGTACAGTTTCACGCCTGCGGCACTCAACTCCACGAACCGGCCACGGCGATGAAACAGCTCGACGGAGAACCGCTTCTCCAGCGCGCTGACCTGTTCGCTGATCGTGGGCTGGCCGACGTTCAGGTAATTCGCCGCCAGGGAAAAACTCCCGGTTTTGGCCACGGCATGAAAGGAACGTAACCACTTGTGATACTGATACATGCGTTCGTTTCCTGAATCGTCGGTGTTTTTAGGGTTGTGGTTTGCGCCGCTTCAGCGCCTGACGAACAGCGCCACGAACGCGCTGCACAGGCAGCTGATCGTCACCACAATGAAAATCAGCGAGGTATTGCCTGTGGTGTCCAGCATGCGGCCGATCAGTGGCTCCGCCAAGCCCGCGAACAGGTATGACGAGAAGTTCATGATGCCGGTGGCAGTGCCCGCGCGTTTCGCGCCCACCAGATCCGGGCACAAGGCCCAGAAGCTGGACGCAGGCCCATAGACGAAGAACCCGCAGAGAAACAGGGCGATCAGGCCGACCGAGCTGTGCGCCGGCAGGCTCCACATCCACAGGCTGGTCATGGCGCCCAAGCACATGTACAGCATGATTGCCAGATAACGCTTGGACCCGAACAATTTGTCCGACACCCAACCGTTGCTCAAGGCGCCCACCGCCATGCCTACCGGCAGCGCGACGGTGATCCACTTCGGATCGACCAGGCTCTGGCCTTTCTGCCAGTCAGCGCCGAGAAAATGCACAGGCACCCAGACGATCAGTCCGTAGCGGGCGGCGTTCTGGAAACCCAACGAGACGGCGGCGATCAAGAGACGAACGTTTTTCAGCACAGCCTTGTAGCGCTGGGCCGAGGTCTCTTCGTTTTCGTGATGGCCTTCGTGCTGTTTGTCGTCAGCATTGGCAACGCCGGTGTCAGTCAACGGGCTGAAGCCCAGATCCTCAGGTTTCTCGCGGGCGACCAGATAGAAAATGATCCCGCCGGCCAGCATCAGCAGGACGGGGAGCCGGAAGATCCAGCGCCATTCCAGATGAAAGACCTCCAGAACCACCACTGAAGTGACATAGGACAGCACCGACGCGCAGCCTGCCGCGAACACGTAAAAGCCATACATCTTGCCGCGCTCACCGGCACTCCACCAGTTGGAGAGCAGCCGGCTGCCCGGTGCCCAGCCCAGTGCCTGGAAGTACCCGTTAATGCCCCAGGGCAGGATCAGACTGCCGAAGCCTGCGGCAAAACTGGTGACCCAATTGGCACCGCAGGACAGCACCGCGCCCAAGGTCATGATGCGTCGTCCGCCAAACTTGTCGGCCAGGTTGCCGTTGATGGCCTGGCCGATGGCATACGCCCAGAGCATTGCGCTGGATGCCCACCCCAGTGTTTCCTTGCTCAGACCGAACTCAGCCTGAATGCCGGGGATGGCGAAGCCGAACGTCTGGCGTCCGGTGTAGAAGAACAGATAGCAAAACATGGCCGCCAACAGCATCCGCCACTGGGCAATACGAAAGCGTGACATCGGTACGGCAAGACCAGAGAGACTTTCGGCACGATTCATGGTGTTTTCCTTTCTTGTTTCGCTCTCGCGTGGCGGCAGCCAGCGAGTCGGCACTCTTTACGGTGCAGCAGGAAATAGAACGATGAACAAGATCGTTCCAGCGTAGTTGCGCAGGGTCCGTCAGGCGGCGCGCGCGCCGATGAAGTTCTTGCCTCGCGCGCCTTGCAGGGCGTATTCGACCATCTCTCGGGCTTCGGTATCGCTCACACCGTAGTCAGAGAACTCAGTCTTCACCTCAAGGCTTTGCAGGAAGTTCTGCAGGTGGTTCTGAGCCTTGGCCAGGTCAGGACCGAAGACCCGTTGAAGCACGCGGTCACGTTCGTGATCACGGCCCCACGCCAGGCCCAGCACGTAAGGCAGGGAGAAGGAACAGGCGATGCCGTGGGGCAAGCCGTGGCGCAGGGTCATTTCATAGGAGATGGAATGCGCCAACGCGGTCTTGGTGTTTGAGAACGCCATGCCTGCCTTGAGCGCCGCCAGTGCCATGCGCGAACGCAGCTCCTGGCTGTGCAGGTTCTTGCGCAGGGCCGGCAGACACAGAAACACTTCCTCGATGGCCGAAACGGCAAAAGTGTCCGAGATCGGGTTGGCGTTCACGTTCCAGATCGACTCCAATGCATGGGACAGCGCGTCGAGCCCGGTGGAAACCGTGACGCCGGCCGGCACTGTGAGCATCAGGTCGGGATCGACGATGGCGGCTTTCGGCCAGGTGCATTCCAGGTGCAGCGAGTATTTCTTCTTCTGCGCCGAATCCCAGATCGTCGCCCATGGCGTGACTTCGCTGCCGGTACCCGCAGTCGTGGGCGCTGCAATGAGTGTTTTGCAGTGAGCAGGCGTAAAGGGATTGCCCTGCGCCAGCAGTGCCAGCAACTCATCGAAGTGACCCGATTCGGTGCCCACGATCAGCGCTTTGGCGGTGTCTATCGCACTGCCGCCGCCCAAGGCGAACACCACGTCACAGTGCTCGGCGTGCTGCCAGAAATGCTCGTAGACCGACCGCAATTGATTGACATCGGGATTGGGCTGAACGTCTTCGAAGACGTAGACCAGGCGCTCGCCCAGCAAGTCTTCGACCTGTTTGATCAATCCCAGACCGCGGGCTTCGGGGAACGTCACCAGCGCCACTTTTTGGCCCGCGGTGAGCGCAGTGATCTGGCTTAGGCTGCCACTGCCAAAGTAAGTGGCGACAGGGTTGTGGAAATGGGCGGGCATGGTGCTTCCTCTTGTTGTTGTTTTCTGGAAGTCATGATCAGGGCGTGGCGAGCAATGCTCAAATCGATTGATTCGGGGTTTGTATCGGTCCAGCCGATAGCGAAAGTTGCGTCAACTGGTTGGGCAATGGCCCACGCCTGCAAATATGAAACAGCCGATGCGCATTGCACCGGCTGTCGATAGAGCTTGCTGAGTTGAGAACTGTCTCAGCGGGTCAGTCATGAGGCCTGAGGCACTTCACCGGCCGCCAGACGTCGGTCGATGTCCGCGATAACGGCCGGAAGTTCGTTGATGGTGTCGATCAGATAGTGAGGGCGAGCGCCTTCGAAGAGGCCGTGGATACGACTGCGCTCACTGGCGAGTGCGTCTGTACCCAACGCTTTGTATTGCTCGTAGGTGAGGCCCAGTGCGTTGCCGGAGCACACCAGCGCCACGGTCCACATGCCCGCACTGCGCCCCTCGAGGATGCCAGGCGCCGTATCGTCGACTTTGACGCAGGCGGCGACATCGCTGATGCCCAAGGCAATCACATTGGCCAGCGCCTGAGCAGGGTGCGGGCGCCCGTTGGGCACTTCATCCGTTGCCACGACGTGGTCGGCGACATAGCCGTTTTGCCGAGCCAGCTCGACCACTTTTTCCATGACCACTGCCGGATAGCCGGAGCAGGATCCGATCTTCAGGCCTTGTTTGCGCAGGCCATCAATGGTCGATAGCGCGCCGGGAATGAGCGCAGAGTGAGTCGCGATTTTCTCGATCTGCAAGGGCATGAAACGGTTGTAAATGGCCGTGACGTCGTCGTCATTCGGCGCGCGTTCAAAGACCTTTCTGTACCGCTCGCTGACCGGCGGAAGGTCGCATAGCGTGCGAATGTGATCCCACTTGCCCATCCCCATAGGGCCGCGTGCCTCTTCGATAGAAACCGCTACGTCAAACTCGGCGAACGCCTCGACGAAGATCTGAGTGGGCGCAAACGATCCGAAGTCGACGACGGTGCCCGCCCAATCGAGAATCAGTGCCTGGGTTTTAGCTGGGTTGTTGTAGTTCATGATTGGATTCCGCTGAGGTGAGGGTTCAGATGGCTTGCATTTCACGCAGGGCCTGGCCGATGGCGTCCACGGCGCCTTGCATGCCGCGGCTGTCAACGCAGCCGATACAGCCGACGCGGAAGGTTTCGACCTGGGTCAATTTGCCCGGGTACAAAATAAAGCCCTTGGCCTTGACGCGTTCGTAGAAGTCCTTGAAGCGGTAGTTCGGACTGTCGGGCGCATGGAAGGTGACGATGATCGGCGCCTGAATGTCTGCGGGGATAAAACTGCTCAGCCCCATCGCGCTCATGCCGTCCAGCAGTGTTTTGCAGTTTTGCGCGTAACGCTGATGACGAGCCGGCAGTCCACCTTCTTCGGCGTATTGCAGAAGCGCTTCGTGAAGGGCTGCGACGACATGGGTTGGGGGCGTAAAGCGCCATTGGCCTGTTTTGGCCATATAGCTGTTCTGGTCGTGGAGATCCATCGCCAACGAATGCGAATTGCCTTGCGCCTGATCCAGTGTCTGCTTGTTGGCGAACACAAAGCCCATGCCCGGAACCCCCTCCAGGCATTTGCCCGACGCGGCGACCAAGGCATCAAATTGCAGTTCACGCGCATCGATGGGCAGCGCCCCGAACGAGCTCATTGCATCGATGATCAGCCGCTTGCCGTGGCTTGCGACCACTTTCGAGATGGCTTGCAGCGGATTGAGTATCCCCGTGCTGGTTTCACAGTGGATCAGTGCGACGTGGGTGATGTCGCGGTCCTCAGTGAGCAGTCTGTCGACATCGTCTGCCGTGGTCGGCTGATCCTCGGCCGTTTCGAATGTGCTGTAGGCGCGGCCCAGTACGCTGCAGATCTTTGCCAGTCGCTGCCCATACGCACCGTTGACCAACACCAGCACTTTGCCGTTACGGGGCACCAATGTGCCGATGGCAGCCTCGACGGCGAACGTGCCGCTGCCTTGCAGCGGCACGCAATAGTGGGAGTCCTGGCCATTGATGATCGCGAGCAGTCGCTCACGCAGGCTGGCCGTCATTTCATTGAAGTCCCCGTCCCAAGAGCCCCAATCCATCATCATCGCCTGACGGGTACGGGTTGAGGTGGTGAGGGGGCCTGGGGTCAACAGAATCGGCGCAGCAGTGCTCATAGTGATTTCTCAGGGGTGGCTTAAGGTACGGAGCACAGGTTGCAATCGCGCCGGGTATCAAGCAAATTGTTTGTTGTTATCCAAGGTATAAGTCAGGCCGATAGATATGAACCTGTTTCAACTCCGCGCATTTGACGCCGTCGCCCGCGAAGGCAGCTTTACCCGTGCTGCCGCGCGGTTGTTCATCAGTCAGCCCGCGGTCACCGGCCACGTGAAAATGCTGGAGGAGCATTACCAGATCACCTTGCTGCGACGGACGGCCAGGCGCGTAGAGCTGACCCAGGAAGGCATTCAGCTGGCGGCCATCACCCGGGCGATGTTCGGACTGGTCGAGGAGGCACAGGCATTGCTGGAGTCCAATCGCCAACTGCTGACCGGACGTCTGGAAGTCGCGGCCGATGGCCCGCACCGGGTCATGCCCATGATCGCCAGCTTGCGTGCCCGATACCCCGGGGTCGTGGTCAATCTTCGGTTGGGGAATGCCCAGGAAACCCTGGCAGCGCTGTTGTCCGAGCACGCCGATGTGGCGGTGATGACTGAGGTCGAACCGCGCAAAGGTCTGCGCTTGCAGGAAATGCCGCCTTCGCAGATCTGCGCACTGGTTCCGCAAGGCCACTCGTTGGCCGGCAAGCGGATCGACATCAACCAGTTGGATCAGCAGATCATGGTGTTGCGCGAGCCGAGCTCGATCACTCGACGTACCTTCGATAAGGCATGCGAACAGGCAGGCGTTCAACCTCGGGTGTTGCTGGAGCTGGACAGTCGCGAAGCGGTGACTGAAGCCGTGGCTGCTGATCTGGGGATTGGCATTGTGTCGTCGGTCGAGCTGAGCCACGACCCGCGAGTGATCGCGGTGCCCATTGTGGGCGAGGGGCTGACCAACCGTCACATGATCGGGTGCCTGGAGCGACGCAGTGAGTCGCGCTTGATCGCGGCCTTCATGGCCCTTGATGGGCGTGTGGATTCAGCGTAAGTCATAGCGGTCACACGCGGTGTGGCCGCTATGGGGAGGCGAGTTCCGAGCTTATTTCTTCGGTTCGGATTTACCGTCGTAGCGAGCGCGCCACTTCTCCAGCACACCAGCACGCTGACTGCCGGCTTTGTCAAAATCGACCGTGATCAGACGGTCGTAGTAGGCGGCCGGCATCTCCGCCAGCTTGCTGTTGAACTCCGGACGGGCAAGCGCCGCAGCGTTGGGCTGGTACAGCAGGAATGCCTGTTCGCTCACGGCGAAGTCCTCCAGCTTTTTCGCCGCCTCCAGGTTGTGGCTACCCTTGATCAACGCGACTGCGTTGATGTCCAGCCCGAGCCCTTCGGTAGGGAGCACGATGTCCAGCGGGGCACCTTGGCGTTTCAGGGTGATGGCGCGGAAGTCGAGGGAAATGCCGATCGGGTACTCGCCCATGGCGGCTTGGGTACAAGGCTTGGAGCCCGAGTGGGTGTATTGGCCGATGTTGGCGTGCAGCCTGTCCATGAAATCCCAGGCCTTTTGTTCGCCCATGATTTGTATCCAGGCATTGACCGCCGAATAACCGGTACCGGAAGAGGCAGGGTTAGGCATCACGATTTTGCCTTGGTACACCGGCTTGGTCAGGTCTTCCCAACTCGTCGGGATGGGGAGGTTCTGCTTTTTCGCCTCCACCGTGTTCACGCACACTTCCGTCGCCTCGACCCCGTTGCCGACCCACAGCGGCGGGACCTGCTTGTCCCGAAAACGAGGATCGACTTTCTCCACATCCTTGGGCGCATAAGCCTCCAGCATTCCCTCTTTGCCCAGCAGCGCCACACTCGAGGCGTAGAGTCCCCAGATGACATCGGCTCGCGGGTTGGATTTTTCCGCCAGCAGCTTGGCGGTGATGATCCCGGTGGAGTCGCGTACCCACTTGATCTGGATATCAGGGTTTTTGGCTTCAAAGGCTTTTTTGTAACCGGCCAGCTGTTCGTTTTCCATGGCCGTGTAAACGGTCAGTTCTGTACTGGCGAAGGCGCTGGCGGCAACGCCAAAACCAAGAACGGCGGCAACGGCTGTAGTCCAGGATTTAATCATGGTAGGTCTCTTTAAGTGGAAGGTTGGCAGTAAGAATGTCGGGGGTCAGGCGTGCCCGGTTCGCCAGTGCTGGGTATGCCTGAGCAGGCCGCGCGAGAGCAGGTACAGCGCAAGTGAGACGAGTGCCGAGGTCAGAAGAATCAGCGAGGACAGCGCCGCAGCGGCGCCGATGTTGCCTGCGTCATCCAGGTTGAGCACCGCGACGGCGGCGAGCACGGTGTCGGGGCTGTAGAGGAAAATCAGTGCGGACACGGACGTCATCGAAGAGACGAACAGGTAGCGGAAAACTTCGAGCAGCGCGGGCAGGCAGATGGGCAGCGTGACACGCCGATAGGTGGTGATCAGCGGGACTTTTAACGACAGCGAGGCGTATTCGATCTCTTCGTTCAGCTGACGCAGTGCGGTAGTCGCCGTCATTTGAGCCGGCGTCAGGAAACGCATCACGCAGCACACGACCATCAGCGCGATGCCACCGTACATTCCGTTCAACGGGTTATCGGGATGGTTGAAGAAGAATACATACCCCAGGCCCATGACCAGACCCGGCACCGCCATCGGCAGCATGCACAGCAGTCGCAGCAGATTGTCGAGCCACCCGCTGCGGGTTTTTTCCATGAGGTAGGCGCACGTGAAAATCACCGGGGTGCCGATCAGCGCTGTCAGGCTGGCCAGCATCAAGCTGTTGCGGTAGGCCAGCCAGCCAACATCGCCATTGGTTTCAAAGTCGTAATGACGAAGTGAAACCGACAGATCATAGGGCCAGAAGTTGATCAGCGAAGCCCCGACTGCGACCACCACCAGGCTCAACAGCGCGAGGGCGACAATGCCTGCGGCCACCAGCAGAACGGAGTCCCGAAGGCCGTTGTCCGGCGCCACATAGGCGGCTGCCTGACTGCTGACTTGGCCTCCGCGCAAGCGGCGCATCCACACGTCAACCGCAAAACTGATCAGCGCAGGCACCAGCAGGATGCTGCCAATCAGTGCGCCCTCGGAAAACTTCTGCTGGCCCACCACTGATTTGTACGCCTCCATCGCCAGCACCTGATAGTCCCCGCCAATCACGACGGGAATACCAAAGTTGGTGATCGTCTGGGTGAAAACCAGGCAGCTGGCGGCAAACACCGCGTACCGGGTGCTCGGCCACGTGACATTCAGGAAGGTTTTCCAGTGAGTCGCGCCCATGCTCAGCGACGCGTCGTACAGACGTGCGTCTGCCAGACCCAGCGCGGAGATGAGGATCATCAGGGCCATGGGGAAGTTGTAAAACGCTTGGCCCAGCACAATTCCGCTGTAGCCGTAGATGCCGTCCGGGAACCAGGATTTGAGAAGCCCCTGATTGCCGAACAAGTAAATCAGCGCGATGGCCGAGAGCATCGACGGTGCCATCAGTGGCAGCAGCGAGATGCTGCGCAGCAGCGCCTTGCCAGGTATCCAGCTGCGTTGCAGGGCATAAGCGAAGAGGTACGCAGCGGGCACCACCAACGCGACCGTGCTGAGTGAAACCTTGATGCTGTTGCCCAACAGCCATAAAAATCGGGAACTCGACAGCATCTGCCAAACGCCGGCAATTCCGTTTTGCACATCGGCCACTTTGCTCAGCATGGCGATCAGTGGCAGGGCGAGCCCGACCACGAGCACCATCACCATGACCAGCTTTAATCCGCCGCTGAACAGCAGGTCCAACTTAGCCGCAGACGAATTCGTCTTGGGCTGAGGCGGCAACTCACGCGACTGGGGTAGGCGCAGACTGGTCATTGGCCGACTCCTGGAAACGCTCGCAAGCAATGGGGCGGAAACGTCAGCCATACCCGGTCAGCGTTCAACTGCACGGCGTTGAGGTCAGCGCTGACTTCTGCAACAAGGTGCTGGCCGCGAAGTTGCTCCAGCTCAATGGTGAGCCGGTAGCGGTTGCCCAGAAACAGTTTTTCGATGACGCGGGCGGCCATGCTGTTCGAGGGTTGGGCCAAGTTATCGACGCGCAGCGCTTCGGGTCTGCAAAAAAGTCGGCCCGGCCCACCGGCATGAGGCTTATCGAGTTGCAGCGACACCGATCCAACGTGAGCCTGGCCATCACTCAGGCTCTGATACTCAAGCCAGTTGGCATGGCCAATGAAGTTGGCAACAAAAGGCGTGGCGGGCGAGCGATAGATGTTTTCCGGGGTGTCGAACTGCTCGATCCGTCCTTGATTCATCACGGCGATGCGGTCCGCCATCACCATGGCTTCATCCTGGTCATGGGTGACCATGACGGTGGTGATGCCAAGCTTCTTCTGCAGGGCGCGGAGTTCGTGGCGCAGGTGTTCGCGCACCTTGGCATCCAGGGCGGACATCGGCTCATCAAGCAGCAGCAACGAAGGGGAAGGCGCCAAAGCCCGCGCAAGGCCCACGCGTTGTTGTTGCCCGCCGGACAATTGGCCTGGGTACTTGCCTGCAATCGCTGTGAGGCCCACGAGTTCAAGCATTTCCTCCACACGCTCTCGTATTTGAGCGTGCAGCAGGTTGCGTGTGCTCAGACCATAGCCAATGTTCTGCGCAATGGTCAGGTTGGGAAACAACGCATAGGACTGGAACAGGATGCCGTAATCGCGCTGGTGTGGATGAGCGCGCGTTATGTCCTTGTTGCCGAGTATCAAACGGCCCGCGTCCAGCTTTTCCAGGCCCGCGATAATGCGCAGCAGGGTGGTTTTGCCGCACCCTGAAGGGCCGAGCAGGCATACGAGTTCTCCGGCCTCGACCCCGAGCGACACGTCATCGAGGACGCTCAGTTTGCCGTAGGACTTACCAACGCCTTGAACCGATAGCGGCACGGTAGATAGTTGAGTAACTGTAGGAGCCATGAGGTTTCCCTGTGCAATGCAAGCCACCCGTAGCAAGGGTGGTACCGATGTAAAACAACGGAAATGAACAATTGACGGGCAGGTAGGAAAGAAGCGAAGGCCGGCAATCTGTCGTTGCCATGCGGGTGTCAGCTCGCTTGGATTTGATGTATCACGCAGAAAATTGACCCGCAAATACAAAACCGAAAAAAAACCAGGGCGGCGCAAATAACCCGGCTTGATTCATCGGGGAAAACGAATAAAAGCTATCTGATTCAATGGGTTGAATCGGTTTTTTTGGATTAATACCGTCGTTTTCTGCTGCGCAAAAATGGCTATGAATCCATAGCGTTTTTGGCAGTTTCTCAGCCGAAGAGCCGTTCTTCAGGCCGAGCGATGCCGTTGGCAAATACACCCGATCATAAGTTCTACTGATACAGGTTCGTTCTATAACCGATTGGATTGATGGTTGTCGGGTCGGCATGCTGACGGCCTTCCTACAGCGAGCCTCCTCATGTCCGATACCAATCTGGCCACACTGCTGGTCTTGATCTCTGCATTCATGCACGCCAGCTGGAACGCAGTGGTCAAGTCCAGTAATGATCGACTGTCTTCGATGGCGACAGTCGACGGTGTGGCGTTCGTCGTTGCGGTGATGGCCGTGCCCTTTGTCGAATTGCCCTCATTGCCGGTATGGGGGCTGATCGTGCTGTCTGCCGTGGTCAATGTGTTTTATCGGTATTTCCTGATTCGCGCTTACCACTTCGGGGACTTCGGCCAGGTGTACCCGTTGGTTCGGGGAGTGCCCCCGTTGCTGGTGGTGGTGTTTGCCGCCTGTTGGCTGGGTGAATCGTTATCCCTGCCGGGGATGGTGGGCGTGGTGATTTTATCCTTGGGCGTCCTGAGCCTGTTACACGTGACCGAACAGTGGCACGCGCCGCGTAATGCGCTGGCGGCCGGCGTGTGTGTCGCGCTGTATACGGTGATAGATGCTCAAGGTGTGCGAAGTGCGCAGGGCGTGCTGTCGTACCTGGTGTATTTCACGTTAGTGCTGAGTGTGCCGATCCCGCTGTTCGCAGCCCGGCGGCGCCGTCAGGCTCTGTGCATTCATCTGCAGAACCATTGGCGGTTATCGGTGTTCGGAGGCCTGACGTATTGCGCCGCCTATGCACTGGTGCTGTGGGCCATGACGCTGGATCACGTCGCGAAAATTGCCGCCCTGAGGGAAAGCAGCGTGATCATCGGCGCAGTGATTGCCACGCTGCTGTTCAAAGAGCCCTTTGGCCGGCGCCGGTTGATCGCAGCGGTCACCGTCACTGCAGGGATCCTGTTGATCAAGGCTGCGGCTTAACCGAAGCGTTTTTGCGCGACCTGCAGGAAGTCATCGATAAGGCGCGCAGCACGACGCTCTTTGAGGCAGTAGAGAAATTCGTCGAGCATGGCCGCCTGATGAATCGTCACGATACGCAGCTCCTGGCTGTCCGGAACTTCATGGCGGGCGATGATGCTGACTCCTATGTTGCGAAGCACCGCTTCGCGGATGGCTTCCCGGCTGCCGATTTCAATGACGTTTTCAAGGGTGAGCCGGGCGTTGCCCAGCATCTCTTCAGTGAGCTGGCGGGTGTGGGAGCCTTGTTCCCGCATCAGCACGCAGTGACTGGCGATGGCGCTCAAGGCAATGCGGCTCTGGTTCGCAAGCGGATGGCTACGATGGACCACCAGTACCAGCGGATCCTGCCCCAGTCGCAAACAGTAAAGTCGGGCATCCGTGAGCTGTTGAGATGACGTCACCAGGTCAACGCGGTAATCATCGAGGGCTTCGATCATCTGTTGGGAGTTACCCAACTCCAGACTGACTTGCGATCCGTGCAGCTCACGAAACGCCTTCACCAGATCGAGAATGTAATAGGGCGCGGTAGCCCCGATGCGCAACTTCCCGGCTTTGCTGCTCGCGTTGTTCAGGAAAAACTCGATGTTCGAGCTCTGGGACATCATGGGTTTGACGAGCGGCAGCAAACGGGCGCCCGTTTCACTCAAGGTCAAACGCCTGCCACCACGGTAAAAAAGCTCGACCGCGAACTGACTCTCCAGCTGGCGAATCTGATTGGTCACCGTGGGTTGGCTCAAGCCCAGTTTCTTGGCGGCAAGGGTCACGCTGCCCAGCTGGGCAACCATGTAGAAGGCCTTGAGTTCCGATTCAAGCATTTTGCACACTCTGGCTTGATGTCACCCCGGTCGTTGAAGCCAGGAGTCAGGCGGCTATCTTAATGGGTGAATTCAATCGATGGCGAGCAAAGGTCTGCGTGGCAACTGACTGGGATCACCCACCCGGTGCGGTTGTGTCCGGCAACGCTCCGCCCCATCAGCGCCTACCCAGGCGCACTGCCTGTCGTATGCAAAGGAGTCTTTATGAACAACGCGATGATTTACGGTTTGGCCTTCACCTTCATTTCCTCAACCTGCTGGGCCGCCGATAAGGTGACTACTGTGCCGGTCAGCTTTGCCAAAGGGGCGAGCAGTGCGCAGCTCAAAGGAACATTCAAAGGCTATGACAGCGTTCAGTACGTCCTCTCAGCGAAGTCAGGCCAGCATCTGACGGTACGTATCACGGGCAGCCATAACGCCAACTACAACGTTTTCGCGCCCGGCGACAAACCGGGCGAAGCCACTGCGCTGGGCACCGGTGGTGTCGGCTCGGACTGGACCGCAGCGTTGCCCGCGTCGGGCAAGTACACGGTGCAGGTGTTTCAGATGCGTGCATCCGCCAGACGTGGCGAGGCTGTGCCTTATACGATCAGCTTCAGCATTGACTGATCGACCTGCTGATCGACAGGCCGGTTCACTGGCTTGGCCATTGTGGCTGAAGGCGTGGAAACAGCAGACCCATTGGCCTACTTACGTTCCCGCCAGGTTCGTTATGCTCAAGGCTGGTTCTTCGCCAAAGCGATGCCCGCCCAAGCGTTCATTTCATATCTGAGTGATCAGCCGCAGCCAACACCTTTTCCATGATGATCGTGCGCTCGGCGCCCTGAACCTCATCTCGGCGTTTCACGAACCCGAGAGAATGGTAAAAACCTTGGGCAGTGATCGAGGAGGGGACAAGCAACCGTTCGACGCCAGCCTCCGCGGCCACTGACTCGACAGCCGCCATCAAACCACGGCCGATGCCCCGTCCCTGATACGCCGGGTGGACGAACACGCTTCGCACCGCATTTTGATCAAGACTCCCCGTCGCGACGATACGACTGTCGAGGGTGGCGACATACACCTGACGCACGGTCAGAAAGCGCAGGATGCGGTCGGGTGAAAAACTCTGCACGACCTGATCAATGACTTCGGCTGAATAATCCCGGGCATTGGACTCACGCAGCGCGGCCTCGACTATCTCGCTGATTGCTGATGCGTCTTTGGCTGTTGCCTTTCGAATCACGTAATCCATTGGAGACGGTTCCCCATGACCTGAACTCATAGCCCCATGAGTTTTTATGGTGACCGATCCTCAGATCCCCGGTGATACAAATTGCATCACAGCTCACCCACAAAAACAAAGCGCGTTTGCGATATGACTTTACTGCACCCTCTGGCTCCGTCCAGCCCACTGCGGCGCTCTCGGAAGCGACTTGCACGGCAACGCGACGGGTCGCGCCCCAGGCCGGTATCGCCAAGGCCCTGACCGAAGCGCTGCTTAACGGCACGCTTCCGGCCGAAGCCGAGGACGAGTGAGCCATTGTCACTGCCAATTGGGTCACTCCGGCCTGTGATGACCTCGATGCCGTCTACCTCAATAACTACAACGCCTGCCGCACGGCGATCCACGCTGCCCTGACCGGCAAGCCCGAGCATTCGGAACTGGCCGACGTGGTCAATCGCATCAGTAACCCTTTCTACACGCCAAAAGCCTGAGGTCCGCGCCATGCAATACATTCGGTTGGGACATTCGGGTCTTGAGGTTTCGCGGCTTTGCCTAGGCACGGTGAACATGGGCACGCCGGACTGGAAGTGGTCAGGCGCGCTTGGAAATCAGCAAAAACCCCCTACCTAACAAATGTTAGGTAGGGGGTTGACTTCGCGTAGGTGCGGGGGTAGATTGAACTCAAACTAACGGTCGTTAGGTAGTTATTTCTCTTCCTTCTGGAGCTGACCATGACCGCTAAACTGCAACTCTTCACATCGCCATCGGCTTTCCCCAACCCTCAACGCCTGCGTCTGTTCATGCATGAAAAGGGAATCGCTGAGCTGTTCGAAGAAACGATTTATGACATGGCACCCGGGGGCGAGCAGCGGGGGTGGCGTCACCTCAATATGAATCCATGGGGTGAAACGCCCACGCTAAAACTCGCAGACGGCAGTTTCATTTCCGAAACGGCAGCTATCGTCCGCTATCTCGATCAGTCCTATCCGGGTCGCAAGATCATGGGTGAGACCGCATTGGAGCAAGGGCTCGACAACATGTGGGATAACCGGGTCTGGGTGCATATCCTTTACCGGATCGTCACGGCGTTTCACGTGTTGCACACCGGGTTGGGCTTCAAACTCGAACTGACGAAGAATGAGGCGTGGGGCGAGCACTGCCGCAAGGAAGCGTTAGCTCATGCAGCGTTGGTCAATCGTCATCTGTCCGATGGACGTGAATGGTTGCTGGGCGGCGATGCGCCAACCTTTGCAGACATCACGCTGGCTACCGCGATTGCCTTCTCCAAGTTCCCGGTCAACGCCACGCCTCTGGATGAGCGTTTCGAATTCCTCGACGCCTACTGGAAGCGCTGGCAGAAACGCCCAGGCTTCCAGGCTGCCTATGCTGATCGCAGTAGCGGTATTCCGGAACTGGACTCACCGTCTGAGTGACCTCGTGCTGAGTGAGTAGAGTCGTCGGGAGCGCAATGCATGGCGTTCCCGGCGGAGCTATTTCTGACTCGGGGCGCCAGGGATGATGGGATGCGTGACAAGGTGCCTCATCTGCATGAGTTGAACCAATGAAGTCTGGTGACAGCTGCATAGGGCGGCTACCTAACAAAAGGTAGTCTTTTGATTTAGCATGGCGATGTTCCGATAACCCGAGCAAAGAACAAAGGCAAAGCAATGACCATTAACGCCCGAGAAGCCATTTTGCAGGCGGCAAGAAATATCGCTCAGTCCCAAGGCTACAACGGCCTGAATTTTCGTGATCTGGCCGCTGAGGTTGGAATCAAACCCGCAAGTATTTATTACCACTTCCCAAGCAAGGCCGATCTGGGTGTTGCTGTCGCCAGGCGGTATTGGGAAGACGGCGCTGCGGCGCTCGAGCTGATCTCGTTGGAAACGCCAGACGCTCTCGATGCACTGCATCGTTTTCCCGAGATTTTTCGGCGCTCACTTGAAGCCGATAACCGTCTGTGCCTGGGCAGCTTTGTGGGCGCTGAAACCGACAATTTGCCGGCAGAGATGACCCAGGAAATTCAGGCGTTTGCGGAGGTGAATGTCGCTTGGCTGAGCAAGCTTCTGGTAGCCGCCAACCTAACCGAGCCAGAAGACAGTGAGAAGCGAGCCCGTGCGATTTTTTCGGCCGTGGCGGGTGCTCAGCTTATTGCCAGAAGTCGATCGGACATTTCGCTATTTGACAACCTGATTGATACCTATCGTGCCTACGGGCCACTGCCGGCGTAGTTCGCAGCTTTAGAGCAAAAGCGGTCGCTCATTAATGCCCCTCCGCCATGCGCGTATAAACCCCGGTCACCCAGTCGGCAAAGACCCGGACCTTGGTGCTGAGCTGACGGCTCGGTGCGTAGCACAGGTAGACATCCTGAGGTTCTGGCCTCCACTCCTCAAGAACGGGTTGTAGATGACCTGCTTCGATGGCAGGCCGAACCATGAAGTCCAATGTGTGCACCAGGCCGATACCGGCCAGCGCCGTGGCTAGGTGAGCATTACTTTCGTTGACCATCACTTTGCACGGTGGCGTTATTTCCAGCGCTTCCCCTTGCTGACTGAATCGCAACGGCGCCGTCATTCCGGTATGCGACGAGAAGTAGCCAGCCACCGGAAAATCGCCCTCCATGAGCTGCTGCGGATGGGAGGGTGCGCCGTAACGTTTTAGGTAGGCCACGCTGGCGCACGTCGTCCAGGTCAGTGTGCCTATCTTGCGTGAGATCAACGCACCGTCGGTGGCGGTGACACGGATGGCGCAGTCGATATTCTCGCCGATCACATCGACAGTGCGGTCAGTGACACCAACTTGTAATTCGATGTCTGGATAACGCGCGCAAAAATCCGGCAGTGCAGGAATCAGTAATCCACTTGCAGCGGCTCCGCCGGTTTCGATGCGCAAGCGTCCGCTGGGACTGGCCTGGGCGCGGCCGAGGGTGGCGTGGATATCGTCCAGCTCACTGAGCAGAGGTTGGGTACGCGCGTAGTAGGCGGCTCCGTCGCGGGTCACGTTGACCCTGCGTGTGCTGCGCTCCAGCAGTTTCACCCCTAGTTGTTTTTCCAGAGCCTGGATCGCTTTGCTCAGTGTCGCATTGGGCATTTGCAGCGATTGTGCGGCGCGTGCAAACCCTCCGGTTTCCACCACGCGCGCAAATGCACGTATCGCTTGTAGTTGGTCCATGGAGGGCGCCAATCCTGGTTTGATTGTTTCTGTATGGGAATAAAGAAACCAAACTTACACGGTTTATTCCTGAAATCACCAGCTCTATAGTCGACCTTCACTTCAGTACGACAGGAAAATGCCATGACTCGCGAAAACAACCTCTCCATTGCCAAACTGTTTCTTGAACGCATCGGTAGCGGCGAATCGGCGCAAGCTATCGCCGAAATGTTCAGCGACGAATTGCACTGGAATGTGCCTGGAGACACGGGCGTGCTGCCATGGATCGGGTATAAGACCGGCAGGTTGGCGGTCACTGACTTCTTGCGCGACTCCGGGCAGATGCTCGAACGTGTGGCACTGGAAGTTCATGAGATTTTAGCCAGCGATGATCGGGCGATCATTTTGGGTGATCTGGCCTCTCGCGTCGTCAGCACGGGGAAAACCATTGAAACGCCCTACGCCATCGTGCTGACCCTCCACGAAGGCAAGATCACTCGCTTCCTGATGCTTGAAGACAGCTTCGCCACCGCTATGGCTGCGCGTGTTGAGTAGTTGAGTAGTTGAGAAGTCCAGCGTCCGAAGCTCACTCCAGATAAGCCCACGTGTTCGCACCGTCAAAATTTCTCACTGGCGTATTCTGAGTCAGTTGCGGATCAAAGTTGTTCATGTTCACACCGACCTCGGCACCTGCTTCCGGTTTGAGCGCTTCCCAGTGGGTCGCGCATCCACAGGTCCTGCACCGAATCGTCTTCAAGGTCTCTTGACCCCAGATATAAGCCGACGTGTTCTGGGGATGCCCTTCAACATTCACCATTGCAGACGTGTAATGAGCCCATAGCGCACCCAACCGGATACAGATCGAGCAGTTGCATTTGATGAGGTGGGCCGGTGGTCGGGCTATAACCAGGCGCACAGCGCCGCAATGGCAGGAGCCTTCCAGCAGGTTATTTTTGGTTTGGACAGGCATGTCTGCTCCGGAATGTTCAATCGCTTCGCGCGATTTACGTCAGGCGAGCGTATCACCCGCAGACAGGCTGTGGACCGCTGGATAACGGTCGATAACCTGAAACCAGTCACCCCCTATCGAGTATCGGCACACCTGCCGGAACTGTCCCTGTCAGCCAGGGTCAAGGTCTGTGCGCGGACGCCGATACCTGTGTTCGCACATGACCGATCCATTTACACCGTCATCAGATCGACACCTTCCAGGGTCAAGATGGTGAAAGCGTCGTAAAACTCCAATCGGATTTCCTAACGACGTGATGTCACTGCCAACGGGATGACCTATGGTTGCCACGCAAGCCAGTACGGCCAAACACAAGGGCTTGAAACGCCGCGCCACGGTGATCTACCGCCGGGATGGGGAGATACTGTTCGTTCGCAAGCGTCGTTCAAAATGGAATTTGCCCGGCGGACGCGTTGAGCGAGGGGAGACCCCGCTGCAGGCGGCGAAGCGAGAGATGGCAGAGGAAACGGGCCTCAGTTTTGATCGGCTGGCCTATGTTTCTCAGTACAGGCAAGACAACGTGGTGCACTTCCTGTTCGAGGCTCGGCGGACGTCGTCCAAGAAACCTCGCCCCCTGAATGAAATTGACGATTGCCGTTGGATCAGCCGTAAGGACATGGGCAAACGCAATGTGCGAGAGCCGATTCGTGACCTGCTTAAACGGTGCGCATCGGACCTGTAACAGACTCTTGCGCAATGCCTTTCTGGCCGTTCACTCCACTTCTGAAAGCAGACCATGACGGCGCCGTTCGCGCCTTCAAACGAAGCACATAACCGGTCGTCCTTTTTTACGGCTGGACGCGCCAGCAGTGCTAGTCTGCAACCCGCTTAAACTCACCGTCGTTGAGCGTTCAGGTTGTCTTCGGTGGCTAACTCTAAACTGAGGGAGGCCTGCACCCATGGTCATCACGATCGAAAAAGCGTTCTGCGGTTCCGACTGGCTGGTGAAGCTGAATGATTATCCGGTGAGCTTCCGTAACATGGCAGAAGCCGTGGCGTTTGCAGACCGGCTGAAAGCCAGGATCGAGGCGCCGCATGTGATCCCTGTCTACTGACCACCCCACTCATTGATCGCCGAGTGGAGTCGGCCGGTTTGCCTGGACGCATGCGTATGGTCGATGCGCTTATCGCGCTTGGAAACTCCAGAAAGGATAACAACATGGATGTTGAACTGGCTCATGGCATTGAGGCCGCAGAAAGCGAGTATTTACGTTCGCGCGTTGAGCGACTGGCAGCGGTCAGCGGAAATCCTTATGGCGCACGTGTTTTTTCCAACGCAGGCTTTCCGTGTTTCCAGGTGAAAGCATCGCCCAGCCCGATGCTCAACCGCATCTACGGTGATATCGCGAATGAACCGCAGGCCGTGTTGAAGTTGCTGAATGAGTCAGCGGCACATTCGACCGTGACCCCTCTTATCGGAACACCGTCGGCACTGAAGCCCAGCGCTTTTGTAGGCGAATCAACGCTTGAGCGTTTGAGGGGATGGACTCACTTGCAATTGGTTTGCGCCATTGAAAAGGCAGTCTTGAGTGAGCACTCATTCGAAATTGAGGAAGTCACGTCGCAGACCCACGCTCTGTTTGCAGATGTGCACGCTGGCGGCTTTCATACCAGGCCAGAGCATCGGTTGCTGAATCAGGCCTCCTTTGCAGGGCAGACGCCTGACGGACGTCTGAAACTCTACCTACTGAAAGCGGGCGGGGCCGTGGTCGCAGGGGCTTCGGTCTACCTGGCCAGTAATGGCATTGCTTACCTTGGGACGGCTGCAACCCGAAAGGATGCCCGAGGCAACGGCTACCACGGAGCGCTGATTTCTCATCGAATAAAGCAAGCTCGGCAGCACGGCTGCCACTGGGTTGCTGCGACCGCGCTGGCCGGCTCCCAAAGCCGGCGAAACCTGGAGCGTGCCGGGTTGACGGTGTCCCATGCTCAGGCGCTGTACCGACTGGCAGACCGCTGAGAAAAGCGGTTGAGATGTCTGGCCACCTGTTCAACCAGTCTTTGCTTCCCCGAGCCCATCCCGCTAAAGTCGGCGTTCGGGCGTTCGGGCGTTCGGGCGTTTGCTGCGCCTGCGGTCCGCGCGAAGGGGTTTCCCAGGCATGCGTTTTCATCTTTCCATTCCAGCTCCCGGCTTGTCGGCGGACCGAGCCCTGTAAGGAGTTG
Organism: Pseudomonas abietaniphila; assembly: GCF_900100795.1. Classification (GTDB taxonomy): domain Bacteria; phylum Pseudomonadota; class Gammaproteobacteria; order Pseudomonadales; family Pseudomonadaceae; genus Aquipseudomonas; species Aquipseudomonas abietaniphila. Next base: position 59,649 of record NZ_FNCO01000009.1, on the reverse strand, counting down.
GCATGCCCGCCATAAACGCTTCACGCCGTCACGGTCTTCTTGATTTACCCTCGCTGCGCAAGCGCGCCAAGCGTCTTTTGAAAGCACTGAACAACGCCGAAGCTGACGATGTCCGTGCGCAGTTGATCGCGATCGGTTTGTCGGGGCCTGACTATCGACTTGCCGACACGCAGTGGCTGGTGGCGCGTGAGGCGGGTTTTCCCAGTTGGCCAAAGCTGATTGCCCATGCCGACAGCATTGCGTTCGCCGCGCGCCATCCGGATTTCACTGCTACAGGCGAGGCGACGGTCCAGCATTGGCGCTGCGGTAACGATATCGAGCACAGCCTGCGGATAGCAGGTTTTTCAGGCTCGTTTCACATGTTTGATGATCCGATGGTCATGGGCCCGGTTCCCGCGTTGCCTGACGATGAGTACTGGTCACTGCGGGCGGCTTACGTAGAGCAGGCATTTGGTTTGCCGGCACGCGATGTCCAACAGCGTCAGGCCACACAGCGCAAGGCATTAGGGCAACTGGGTGCTCACAGCGAGCTGGTGCTGTGGTGCGAAGCCGATGCGTACGATCAGCTGTTTCTGGTTCGGATTCTCGCGAGTTTGCCCGCCTTGCCGCGCAGGCTTGAATTGATCGAGATTGATCGGGTGCCAGGCGTTGAGCGATTCATCGGGATCGGGCAACTGGCCCCGGATCTGCTTGCCTGGCTCTGGCCGCAGCGGCGTTCTTTAGGCGCAGACGCGCTGGCATTGGCGCGTGAAGCATGGACGGCCTATACCTGCGCAAACCCCGGCGACTGGGCGCGGCTCGCCGCCCAGGTGCACCCGGCGTTGCCGTTGCTCGGGCCTGCTCTGGCGAGGCAACTGCAAGAGCTTCCGGGGGCGGGCGATGGGTTGAGTCTGACCCAGCGCTTGATATTGCGCGTGTTGACCGACCACGGCGAGCTGCCCTCAGGAAAAGTCTTCGGGCATCTCAGCCTGAGCTATGAGCCTCTGCCTTATCTGGGTGATTTGATGTTCCATGCGCTGCTGCGACCGATGATCGATTCGCCGCAGCCTTTGGTGCATGAGCAGCCGGAGGGCGAGTGGCAGAAACGCGCCATTCGCGTCACGGCGCTGGGTGAGCGCGTTTTGCTGGGACGCACGAACTGGCTCGACTGCGCGCCAGCGAAGCGCTGGGTCGGCGGGGTTCACATCGTCGCCGATCAACAGCCCTGGGTCGTGAGTGATCAAGGGCAGGTGTGGCGTCGTTGAGTGGACCGGGATAGGTGAGCAATGCCTGCCTGGGATGAGCGCTGGTACCCGTACGGGGAGAAGGTGTTTGAGAAGCGCTATCGTTGCCCGAGTATGCAAGGCGGCATCCCTTGACGGTGAATTCAATGAGCGATCAACAAGACCGGCGAAGCCTCCCGAACTCGCCGGTACAATGGCCTGTCACTGACCACCCGGAGCCTGCGCCTTTAATGTCGTTGTTCAATCGTTTGACTGCATTTTCAACCCAGAGCGGCAGGGCGGTCGGTCTTGTCTGGGCGACTTCCCGCCCCTTGTTCTGCGGCTTGATCGTGGCAACACTGGTCGCCGGCCTATTGCCCGCGCTCGCCGCCTGGATCGGCCAGCGGATCGTCGATGCGGTGGTTCAGGCGATGCAGATCCATGGCAATGGCAGCCAGGCGCCGGTATGGCCTGTCCTGCGTTACGTGTTGGCCGAGGCGGGCGTATTGGCGTTGCTGGCCGCGGCGCAACGGGCGCTTTCAATGCAACAAGCGCTACTGCGGGTGCAGTTGGGGCAGAAGGTCAACCTGATGATCCTGGAAAAGGCCCAGACCTTTTCGCTGCTGCAGTTCGAGGACTCGGCCTTTTACGACAAGTTGGTGCGCGTGCGCCGCGATGCGTCGACCCGGCCACTGGGCCTCGTCACAAAAGGCCTGGGGCTCACGCAAAACCTTATCTCGCTGGTCAGCTTTGCGGTGCTGCTGGTGCATTTTTCCCCTTGGGCGCTGCTGATCCTGGTGCTCGGCGCGCTGCCGGTGTTTTTCGCCGAGACGCATTTTTCGGGTAATGCCTTCCGCCTGTTTCAGCGTCGCGCCCCGGAAACTCGCCATCAAAATTACCTGGAATCATTGCTGTCCCATGAGGCGCACACCAAGGAAGTGAAGCTTTTCGGCATGGCGCCGTTGTTGCTGCAACGCTATCGCGACAATTTCATGCGCTTGTACGCCGAAGACCGCCGGCTCACCGTGCGACGCGACGCCTGGGGCTTTGCCCTCGGGCTACTGGGAACTGCCGCGTTCTACGTGGCCTACGCCTGGGTGGTATTGGACACCGTGCGCGGCCAGACCACGCTGGGGCAGATGACGATGTACCTGGTGCTGTTCAAGCAAGGCCAAGTCGCGATCACTGCCAGCCTCAGCGCAATTGCCGGTTTGTACGAGGACGGCCTGTACCTGTCTGACCTCTACGAATACCTTGGCGTGCCGGTGGCACCGATACGCGGCACGCTGAAGGCCGGTGCACGCCCAGGTGACGGCCTGCGCTGCGAGCGCGTGGGCTTCCGCTACCCGGGTGCCGCGCACCCCACGCTCAGCGACATCAGCCTGCACCTGACGCCGGGCATGAGCTTGGCCCTGGTGGGCGAAAACGGCTCGGGTAAAACCACACTGATCAAACTGCTTACCCGACTCTATACGCCCGACGAAGGCCGAATCCTGCTGGACGGCAGCGATTTGCAGGACTGGGACGAACAGGCCTTGCACCAGCGCATCGGGGTGATCTTTCAGGACTACATCCGTTACCAGATGACCGTCGGCGAAAACCTTGGGGTGGGGGACGTCGACGCTTTCGATGACCAGGAACGTTGGCGGGATGCGGCCACTCAAGGGATCGCCGCCGACTTCATCGAGCGCTTGAGCAACGGCTACCACACGCAGTTGGGCCGCTGGTTCGTTGGTGGGCAGGAACTGTCCGGTGGGCAATGGCAAAAGGTGGCGCTGTCACGGGCCTACATGCGCCGTGAGGCCGATCTGCTGATTCTGGACGAACCGACCGCGGCCCTCGACGCTGGGGCCGAGGCTGCCGTATTCGAGCACTTCCGCGAGTACGCCGAGGGGCGCATGACGCTGCTGATTTCTCACCGATTCTCCAGCGTGCGCAACGCTGATCACATCATCGTGCTGGATCAGGGCCGGATTCTGGAACAAGGAACCCACGTGCAACTGATGGCGGGCGGCGGGCGCTATGCCAGCCTGTTCAACATCCAGGCGCGTGGGTATCGGTAACCACCCCGGCTACCCACTGACGAGGCAACACTCGTTTAGTCGCCAGGTAGTCATGGTTGAATAAACCGGCGGCCTGCAGGCCGATCAACGGGGGGCCCGCGATTGCAAATCAGATCGTGCCAACCTCAACTCTTCCGGTACGTCGATCCGCTCTTTTTTCTCTGTCCCGTTTTCCTGCTCACTCAAGGTTTCAATAGAAGGCCGGCCACAAGGTGGCGCATTCCTTCGGTGTTATGATTTGAACGTGCATTTCCTGCCAAGAGACTTTCCATGGATCGCTTGTCTACTTTGTTATCGCAGTTCGGTGTGCGCGCAAACCTGTTTTACAGTGGCAAGCTGTGCGGTTTGTCGACTTATGACGGTGCAGAAGGACGTGGTTATATCCACTTGCTACAGGCCGGCAGCGTTACATTGCTGGGACCTGATCGTAAGGACTTGCTGCTGATCCGGCCCAGCTTGATTTTTATGCCGCGTCCAAGTCGGCATCAACTGTTTGCCGGTGAGTCCGAGGGCGCTCAGTTGTTGTGTGCAACGATGGAGTTTGAGGGAGGGGTCGACAATCCGGTGTCGGCTTCATTACCCGATTGTCTGGTGCTGTCGCTGGATGAACTACCCATGCTGGCCGATACGCTGAAATGGATGTTCCGCGAGGCGGCGGACTCGCACTGTGGCAGGGAGGCAGCCCTTGAACGGTTATTCGAGTTGCTGGTCATCCTGTTGTTTCGACATCTGCTCGATCACCACCAGTTGCATACCGGGGTCATGGCGGGTCTGGCCGATCCGAGGTTGTCACGCTCTCTTTTGCAGATTCACAACTCACCTCATCTGGCGTGGTCAATTGCGGGACTGGCGAGCGAATCGAACATGTCGCGCGCGGCCTACGCAGTGCACTTTCGGGCGGTCATCGGGCAAACGCCCGCCGATTATCTGTTGAGTTGGCGTATCAGCCTGGCGCAGAAGCGTCTTCGTGAAGGCCGATCGATTACTCTCATTGCCTCCGAAGTGGGTTATGAAAGTCCCTCGGCACTTGCACGCGCGTTTCGACGCAAGACTGGCTACAGCCCTCGGGACTGGATGAAGGACGTGGCAGGCGGAGAAGAGGGGGCAATGACCTGAAAGCGTTGAATCGCTTCAGGCCATTGCAGTGGCAAATCATCGGCTCATCGGCGTTCCAGGGCCATCAGCGAATGGCCGGCCACAAAGATCGAGGCGGCAAGCAGCCCGATATCTTTGAGTAGAAACTGGCCTGGAGCGACGGAAATAGCGGGAAAACCGAGGCCGGGCTCAATCACGCCGGGTGTCGAGAACATGAAGCTCAAGGTGGTGAAAAACAGTCCGGCAGACAGCACGCCACCTATCAAAGAAAGCTTCGGTGACAGCAAGCGACCAGCAATGAGTGTTCCGATCGACACTTCCAGCACACCGAGCAGGCTGGAGAAGGTATCGACGCTGAAAATATTATAAACCCAGCCCAGAAATGGACTGTTGCTCACCAGCGGAACAAGCCCGGCTGCCTCGTAGTGCGTGAACTTCATTCCGCCGAACCAGAAGTAAATGACGGCGAGCGCAAAATAGGCCCCATAGATGCCAAGCGCCATGATTTTGAACCCGAGCGTAGAAGGGGTTTGTGCGGTGTTGGTTTCGTCGTTTTCGAGTCTTAAGGTTTTCATGATCAATGCTTCCAAGAGTGTGATGAGGAACGCTGATTAACGACCCTGCGCCTTGCGCAATGGGAGTAGAAACAGTGTTGCCTTTGTGTGCACGCTCGTGGCGTTTGAACGTATTGCGTTCGGTGCAGATCGTCTTGACTCATCCAGATTGAAAACAATCGCCGTGTTGTAACGCGTCATCATTAAAACGGACTTGGCACGTTGAAAGCATGGCGGCATGCATCAATCGCCACCTGAGAGGACTATGGATTCCTTGCACATCCTCCCGGCGGCCAGCCGCCCCTTGAGTCAATACGCCGCTAAATCTCTTCTCTACTTCAGGGCCCGTTCAAGGTGTTCAAGAAGTACGCGCACGCGGTTGGGTACGTACTGACGAGTGGGAAGCACTGCCGCGATGGACAGTTGCTCAGGCACGACATCCTCCAGCTCGACGAGAGCCAGACTGCCATCCGCGAGCTCGTTGCGTACGTCCCAGTAAGTCAGCATGGCCAGGCCTAGTCCCAATTTGCTGGCCGCTCTGACGGACTCGACACTGTTGGCCGAGAACGATGCCTCAGCACGGATGGATACCGCCTTTCCCTGATGGACAAATGGCCAATAAGGCATGCCATGCAAGCCAATGCATTGATGATTCTTGAGGTCTTCAAGGTGGGTAGGCGTACCCTGCCTGGCGAGATAATCAGGACTTGCGCAGACGACGCGTGGGTTCGGAGCAAGCGCGCGGGCTACCAGCCCTGAATCGCTCAGCGTCGCTATGCGGATAGCGACGTCGATACCCAGGCCCACGATGTCGACGATGCGATCAGACAGTGTCAGGTCAACCTGCAGTGCCGGGTTTTCTGCGAGCAGCCGGGGAATCACCGGCATGATCAGTTCCTGGCCAAAAACAGTGGGGGCGGTGACTCTCAGTAAACCACTGGCCGTTCCGGCATTGGCTTTCAATGTGGCGCGCGCGGCCTCGTCAGCCTCCAGCATGCTTCTGGCGAACGGTAACAGCACTTCTCCCTCGGGCGTGAGGGACGCAGAGCGGGTTGTTCTTTGGACAAGCCGCACCCCTAACTCTTTTTCCAGAGAGGCAAGCCGTCGGGACACTGTCATGGCTGACAGCCCAAGTCGTCGCGCGGCCCCTGAAAGGCTGCTGGCGGTTGCCACGGCAGCGAACACTTCAACATCCGGAATCTGCATCGATTATATCTCTTTGCGTTACGCCGCCTTATCTCCCTGGTCGGCTTCTGCCTTCACCTGATTGGGGATATCGTCTACAACCATAAGGCCTTGGAAATGAATCTCTGGCCAACGAAGGCTCAATCAAATGAACACGTCCAGCAAGAAGATTCTAGCCACTTTCGATATTGGCGATCTGAAATTAAAGAACCGGCTCGCTGTTTCCCCCATGACACGCGTCAGCGCAACTGAACAGGGCAGCGCCTCGGAGAAGATGGGTCAATACTACGAACGCTTTGCCAAGGGCGGTTTTGGGCTGGTGATTACTGAAGGGATTTACACCGATCAAAAATTCGCCCAAGGCTATCCGTTTCAACCCGGGATCACGGATGCTGAACAAGCCCTGGCCTGGCGAGCCGTTACCCGGCGGGTACACGATCATCAAGGCGTCATGTTCGCGCAACTGATGCACGCAGGCGCTTTGAATCAGGGAAACCGTTTCCTGGGTGAAACGGCCGGCCCTTCCGCTGTACGCCCTAAAGGGGAGCAGATGAAGTTCTACTATGGCGAGGGCCAATACGCCATACCCAGGGTCATGACGGATGAAGACATCGCCGATGCAATTGAAGGGTTTGCCAATGCCGCAAAATTGGCAGTCGGGAGCGCAGGGTTCGATGGCGTGGAAATTCATGGCGCCAACGGTTATTTGCTCGACCAGTTCCTCACCGACTACACAAACCAGAGAACTGACCGCTGGGGGGGAAGCGTAGGGAATCGAATCGCCCTGACCCTGGAAGTCATCAAAGCCGTAAAGGCTGTCGTTGGGGGCGCTCCCGTTGGTGTTCGAATCTCGCAGGGCAAGGTCAACGATTACGCACACAAATGGGCTGAAGGCGAAGCTGCCGCTGAGACCATTTTTGGATCTCTGAAGGACGCAGGTATCCATTACATCCACGTCACAGAACACAAAGCCTGGACGCCCGCATTCAGCGAGAGCGGGCCCAGCCTGGTCAGCTTGGCGCGTCGTCATGCTCCTGGGGTCGCTATCGTCGCAAATGGCGGTCTGGACAACCCTCAGCATGCTGAACAGGTTCTCAACGACGGCGCTGACATCGTCGCACTGGGTAAAGGCGCGCTGGCTAATCCTGATTACCCGACCCGGCTGGTGATGAATCAGCCTTTGAAGGCGTTTGACTTCTCCCTGCTAGGGCCTATCGCGAACATCAAGGACAGTGAGCTGGTTTAAAGTTATCAGGGCGTTGAAGAACGCCCCAACAAAAGCAGTGACCTGATTGGCAAACTCGGGTATCGATGGCCAGGCCAGGCCAGGCCTGGCTGGGCTTAGCCCCTGACGCTCGAACACCGCGTATGCAGGAGGGTTCAGGCGGTTTTTGCGACCAAGGTTTGCGCAGCCAATTGCTCCACCCGAATCATCGGCTTCCTGGTCATGCTCAGGATCACAACGGCGCCAGTGACGAGCAATCCACCTGCAATGGCAAACGCCCAATTATAGCTCCCTGTTGCAGTGATGACGTACCCCGTCACAATCGGCGCCAACATCCCAAATATGTTCCCGCCGACCACGACGAACGCCATGGCGCGGCCTACGTCTCCCGAGCTTGGAAGCAGGTCGTTGAGCAGAGAGAAGTTGAGCGACGTAGTCGATGCGATACCTGCCAGGGTCAGCGAGAAAATCAGCACCAGCACTGCGATATCGTCAGCGAAGGGAATCAGCAGGATGCAGCTTGCAACCAGCATGGTCAGCGCGATGACGTTGCGACGTTTACCCGAGGCAGCACCACTGCCGTTCTTCAGATAATGGTCGCTCAACTTGCCGATTACAATGCACAACACCACAGCGGCGGCGTACGGAATGGCTGTGAACAGACCGCTCTTGGCAATGCTCAGGTGCCGTACTTCCTGCAGGTAGCTTGGCAACCAGGTAAGGAATAAGTACTGGGTGTAGACGTTGCAGCCTTGAGCGATGGCCAACCCCCACAGCGTTGGAGTCTTCAGCAGTTTTTTGAGGCCATACGCCGTCGTAGCAGCGCCACCAGCCGAGCTGCTGGTGCGTTTCGCGAGGTCGGCCTCAGGCGTCAGAGTACTTCAGGACAACTTCACTGAAATCCGACAGGCTATGGCTGTTCCGAAAGGGAGGGCGGCTGCGGCTGATTACGTTCAGAGCTTTATCAATCGCTCTATACGGAGCGGGTTTGTCGCCACAGCGCTGGATGCTAGCGGTGTACAAGACGCTCGTGTTGCGCAGCCTTCTGGCGCATAGGCGGGCTCAACAAGGATCGCTAGGTGATCGCTGCTGGACATACCCGCAGGGCCGTTGCCGGTGTGTTGCTGTTTAGTCGACACCCTTCAACGCGCCCCGGATCAGCGAAGCGAAAGCGTCTGTTGCCTCACCCACACTGTGCCGTCCCCGTACCGACGCGCCTGCAAGCGCTTCGCCGGCGCCGACGAGGCCGGTACAGCGGCGCTCTAGATCGGCTGTTGACAAGTCTGCGTGAGGTTCGAGCACGGAAACGAACATCTGCACGCAGTTATCCAGCAGCTCCTGAAAAACTGCCGCCTTTTCGTGACTGCCTGCCAGCGCCGCGCCTACGGCATGGAATTCATCTGTGTTGTCTGCCGCGCACTGAATGTAAGCGCTGGCGAGTACCAGGGCAGTCTCCTCCAGGGTGCGGTGGCCGCTGGACATTGCGTCAGTGAAAGCGCTGACCCGCTCGGTGTCGATCCATTTGTAGAGCTCGATCAACAACCCCGATCGAGTGCCGAAATGGTCATAGACTACCGGCTTTGATACGCCTGCACGCACGGCCAGATGCCCCAGTGTCAGCCGGTCCGCGTCTTCCTCGCGCACGATCAATAATGCCGTTTCGAGCAACTGACGTTTCCGGTCGGCGTTCGAAAGCCGACGCGCAGCTGCGGTATGGGTGGGGGGCTTGATGTCTTCTTCCATGTTGTTATTCCCAAAATAGTAAAACCTACCAATGGTAGGTTACGTTTCGCGACGCGCATGTTAGGGTTCCTACCAATAGTAGGTTGCACCCCAAAACGCAAGGAGAACGCAATGTCGGTTAATCCTGTTTTGTTCATGGGTGGTTCGGGCGCCATTGGCCACCACACTGCCCAAGCGCTGCGCGCCGCACATCCTGACGTTCCGCTGCTGATAGGTGGCCGTGACCTCGCCAAGGCTCAACAGGCCGCAGAGCGAATGGGTGGCGCACAGGGCGTGGTGATTGATCCGGCTGCTGAAGACTTGGGCCTTGGCGATCGCATGATCAGCGGCGTCGTGGTCTTTTACATGGACCACGCGCTTGCCGGGTTGCGTTACGCCCAGAAGCGCGGTGTGCCGCACCTCAGTATTTCGTCTGGCGTTTTCGAGATTGCACCGCAGATCGCCGCCTATATGCACCGGCCTGACGCGGCGCCCATCGTTCTGGGCTACGAATGGCTGGTAGGCGCGACGACGGTGTCGACGCTGCACATTGCCAAGGCTTTTGGCCGCGTAAACGAGATCAATATCAATGCGCTGGTGGATGAGCAAGATGCCGGGGGACCGACTGTCGCCTCCGATTTCGAACACCTGAACAGAATGCTGCCCGCCGCGCTGACCCGTCGCGAGGGAGTCTATGTCTGGCGCGAAGGAGAGGGTTCCAAGGTCAGCTTCCATGCGGTGGATGGTACGAAAGTCGAAGCTTCCGGCTTCTCGTCCATTGACGTCGTCGGCCTGGCCGCTGCAACGGGGGCGCCGGATGTGCAATTCAATCTGGGCGCCGGGGTTAGCTCAACCCGACGTTTGGGTGGGCCTATGTCGACCGAGATCATCATCGAACTCGCTGGCGAGGGCCTGCACGGTGAACCTCTGTGCACGCGTCACGCCGTTATCCATCCGGCGGGTGCGGCTCCGCTTACCGGGCTAAGCGTCGCAATGATCCTGGAGCGGCTGCTTGGGCTGGACGGCCAGCCCCCAACTGCGCCAGGTCTCTATTTCCCCTATCAAATACTGAACGCTTGCGCATACCTGCAACGCCTGGAAAAAGAGGGCGGCGAGTTGCGCGAGCTTGCGCTTCTCATGCCAGTGAAGAGCGATCAGTTGGGTTACCAATAGGGTCGGCAAGACGCAGACGGCTGTTATCACCAAAAAATTCACTGAAGCGCGATCGTAACCAGCGTTCGGCTGGGTCATTATCGGCGACAGCCCGCCAGACCAGCGATAACTCATAGGAACCCATTTTCAGTGGCACCGGTTCCGCCCGGATTCCAGAGCAGGCTGACATTGCTTTAGCTACGTAATCTGGCACGACTGCCAGCAGGTCACTGTCTGCCAGCAGGACCGCCAGTGCACTGAATTGTGGTACATCAAGAACCACCAGGCGGTTGCGAGACATTTTTTTAAAGGCTCGTTCGACATCGGTGACCAGCGTCCCCATGGAGGATATTGTCGCGTGAGGTCGGCGGCAGAACTCATCGAGACTTAGGCGCTTTGCTTCTGAATCCGCTCGTAGCACCATGGGGATGATCAAACGCAGGAACTTGCGCTTGGAGTTTGCTGGAAGGTCACAGGTATGACTGATACCCACTGATATGGCGCCATTGACCAACAGACCCGAAATCCGAGTGCAGTCCGTATGATGAATGACCAGCTTCACACTCGGCGCCTCGGCCCTCAGATGCCGCAGAAGCGGTGGTAATAATCCATATTCGACATCGTCAGATATCCCTACATGGAAGGTTCTAGAGCTGTTGGCAGGGTCGAAGTCAGAGACTTGGCTCAGCGTGATTGCAATGGTGTCGAGCATGGGCGTGAAACGTTCGAACAGGTCTTGGGCACGCGCGGTAGGCTCCATGTAACGCCCGTTGCGAACGAATAATGGGTCGGCAAACATCGCACGCAGGCGCGCCAGGGCACTGCTTACGGCGGGCTGACCGAGGAACAGTTTTTCGCCAACGCGGCTGACATTGCGCTCTTGCATCATGGCTTCGAAAATGACGAGAAGATTCATGTCAGCCCGACGCAGATCATTTCGACTCAGCAATTCAACCCCTTGGCGGTGCCTCGGAAAGAGATGGACGACGGTCTGAGTACCTTCTGTTTTGAGGTCACTCCAGTACCGTAACCGTGGCTGAAGTACCGGCACGCAGGCGAGCCCTATTGGCGTACTCGGGATCAATCAGGATCCTCACGGGGACCCGCTGCGCCAGTTTGACCCAGGTGTAGCTAGGGTTGATGTTGGCCAGCAATCGATTGCCCAAAGAGTTCTCACGGTCGGTAATGGCAAAGGCAATGCTTTGCACCGTTCCACCGAAGCTCTCGCCGCTCATCAACTGAATACGCACCCGATTACCTTCCTCAATCCGCGCAAGTTTGGTCTCCTCGAAGTAGCCGCTGACGTAAAACGAACTGCTGTCCACCAACGCCATCAATGCTGTACCGGGGCTTGCATAATCACCCTGACGGGTGAGCAGATTCGTCACGTAGCCGCTGACGGGGGCAACCACTCGCGTGCGCTGTAAATTGAGTTCGGCTTCTGCCAGACCCGCTTCTGCAAGTTGAACATTGGCCTGTGCCAGACCGAGATTGGCCTGGTCGCTTGACAACTTCGCGATGGCAATCGCGACATCCGTATCGGATTTTTCCCACTCCTCGCCAGAGATGGCGAAGCCTTCCTTGAGCGCGCGCCGCCTGCGTTCTTCACTCTGGCGTTGCCTGAGTTGAGCTGCACTGGCTTTGATCGCTGCTTGTGATTGGCCCACGGTTGCTTTGGCGACTTGTACCGAACGTTGAGCGTGCTGCACCGCGAGAACATAGCGCGCGGGGTCGACTTCCAGTAACAGGTCGCCCTTGGTCACGTGCTGGTTGTCCTGCACATACAGATTGACGATCAACCCGGAGATGTCAGCCGACAACGTCACCACGTCAACACGCACCCGGGCGTCACGGGTCCAGGGTGAGCGGGTGTAGTATCCCCAGGCAAGCCAGCCGAGTACGAACGCCAGCAAGAGAACCGCCAGAGTTATGAGTTGGGGCGCGAATTTTTTCAAGGTCATACGGTTCCCATCATCAGGATGACAACAGCGCAGACGCAGACATAGAGCGCTCCCTCAAACAGCGCCTCGTGCCAGACAAGCCGCAACACGCCAACTCGCCGCAGAGCCCAATCCAGCGACATGAAAATCGGCAGCGCGAGGATTAATCCTTGGGCAACTGGCGGCAGGTAGACGCCTGCAATTTCAAAATCAATCGGCAAAAGCAGTCACTCCGTCTTCCAGCGGATCGAATAATTCGTAGTAGCGCTCTATGAATGACGCGACGATCAGCAGGGCAACTCGAATACGGAATACCCTCCAGAGCTGCTCGGGCGCTGATGTCCATTCGCTGGCCTGCAGGTGGTCCAGGAAATCACCCAGGTTGCGAAGGTCGATGGTTAAAGCAAGCCTGTCGACGCCCGGGAGACCCTCTACATAACGACCGGTCTGGTTCAGGATGGACTGCAGCTGTGCCTGAGTTTCAGCCGTCAGCAGCGCACCAGACTTGCTTTGTTGCATGAGCTGGCTCACGGCTACACCTAACGCCATGCACGCGAGGCTGGCGTCGAATAATGCGGTGGATCGCTGATCGTCAGTGGCGGGCAGCAAGCCCAGCATCATGGTCAGTCGGTCCACCATCTGGCTTTCGAACACGAACCGTTGTTGATCCGGATTCGAGTGCTGGAGGAGCGAACAGACCGCCCCTCGGTTCTCTTCAAACAGGCGCTGGATGCGTCCAGCCGCGTTGAACGGGAACACCCAGGCGTATGCAGCCAACGATAGAGCGCATGCGCCGATGTAGGCTGCGGCGAACTCGAACCATTGACTGGCGATATCCTGCAAGGCCCCGGTGTTTTGCGGGCCTATCATCAGGAATGTTGAAAGCCCCAGGCCCATACCGATTCCGGCAGTCGTCGGGCTGGCCAGCCCAACCGCGATCACGTAAAGCAGAGGCACCAGAATCAAGGTCAGCAGTTCGACATTGCTGATGGCCGGGATGAGCAGGAATTGATAAACCGCTGATGCCCCCAGAGACAGAAGGAAGCCGCGGGCATAGTTCTGGCTTGCCGCAAGCGGGCGTGGAAATGTCGCCATCAATGAGCAGAGGATGCCGACCAAAATCATCCCGGCGCGGGCGCCGTCCCAAGCGGTTTCTATCCAGATCAGACCGCAGGCGGCCAGGGCGATGAACGCCCGCGCCGCATTCGTGCCGGCAAGGCGCCAATCAAGGTACAACGGATTTTCCTGCTCCTGATGGTGCCCACGACCTGCCTGAACACCGTCTTGAATCGCGTCGCTGATCTGCAGAATGTCTTCTAACTGCTGCAGCAAACGAGCCTGCTCCCAGCGTAACGTCCAGGCGAGTGCGCGCAGCGTGCCAGTAAGCGGGGAGTCGCGGTCCTCAGCCTCTTTTGCGTGCTGGGAAAACTGCTGCTGCAGTACCTGAAATTGCCTGCGCGCCGAGCTCGGCAATGACCGTCCGGCTACCGCTAATTTGTCGAGAAGCGCTAATTCATCGGCGCGCAGTCGGCGGATGTCCTCGGGAAACTCGCCCTTCCAGCGCTCGTCGATCAGCACGCGTTGACGACGCAAAATTGCAAGCCGAGAAATCATCAATACCCGTTGATTGGCCAGCCGTTGCACGAGTCCATCGGTACTGCGCAAACGCGGCGCATCAAAGTACAAGTGCCGGCGGAGGCCTTCCAGACTGCTGATTTCGTTCAGCAGACGCATTTGCCGATTGTGAAAGTCGGCCTCGCTTTCTTCAGTGCGGATGACGGCTGCGGCGTGCATCGCCATCAGCTTCAGCACCTGATCCATCTTGGCAAAATAGCTCCGTGCGACTGCTTCCGGGCGGGCCGTCAGCAGACTGACCAGGCACACGCAGGCGACCCCCAACAGCGTCTCGGTGAGCCGAGTGATCGCCAGCATCAAAACGTTGTCCTGCTCCGGCACCGCAAGCAGTGCCACGACCACCGAGGTAAATCCACTGAGCACGCAGGCGTGGGAGCGGGTGTAGCGCAGCAGCGTGCCACCCGCGGTACAGAGCGCCAGCCACAATGAAAGGCAGGCAATGAAGAGGAGCGGGGCTTGAGCAAAAAGGCCCATGATCATCACGGCGACGGCAGCGCCAATCAGGGTTCCTATCACCTGCGAGAAGCTGCGCTGCAGCGTCATGCCGCCCAACGGTTGGCTGACGATAATGACCGCCATTACTGACCATTTCGGTTGGTCGAGGTCAAAAATAAAGGCCAGGTACAACGTCATCAGGCCCGCCGCGACGGTGCGTACGGCAAACAGTAGTGCGCTGAGATCGGGTTTCAGCACCGCTTTGAGATAGCCCATCAAAGGCTGCAACAGATGCTTAAGCATCTGGCTACAGCGGTTCAGGGGCGATTAAACGATTGCCGTCGAAGCCCTCTACGTCGCCGAATCGACGCCGATCAAGGTTGTTCCAGGCTTGCAACGCTTCGTCGATCTCGGCCTTGTCATGGGCCACGAAATTCCACCACACATGAATGTCTTCGGAAAAAGGCACACCACCCAAAAGCAGTGAGTGCGAGGCGTCGAAGGCTTGTAATGCCACTTCGCTCAAACCTTTGCCGAGAAAGGCAAGTTCGTTGCTGGCAAAGATCTCACCGTTGACGCTCAGGTAGCCCTCCAGGGGCAAAATGCCGTATTCGTACTCCGGGTTCAGATTCAAGAGCGCGACCGCGGCTTCACAACATCGCAAGTCGATCCCTACCAGCGGTGAATAAAATCGGCCGGGCGCGGTTCGGCCGGCGAAACTGCCTGCCAGCAACGTAGCCCGCAAGCCGCCTTCGAGCCAGGTCGGAAGGTCAGGGTAGTGATCAAACGCCGGAGCGCGTTTCTGCTCTGCTTTGGGCAAAGCGATCCATAGCTGTACCGAGTGCAAATGACGGGCTTGATTCGCCGACTCCTCGGTGTGAGTGATGCCTCTACCCGCCGTCATCAAATTAACTTGTCCAGGGCGAATGATTTGAACATTACCAAGGCTGTCTCGGTGCAGAGCCTCGCCCTTGATCATCCAAGTGAACGTTTGTAAGCCAATGTGCGGATGAGGTCCAACGCGCAACCCTGAGGCGCTTTCGAAAAGGGTAGGGCCTGCGTGATCGAGAAAGCACCACGCACCTATCATTCGCCGTTGTTTGGCAGGCAACACTCGATGGACCGTTACACCCCCTCCAATTTCAGCAGTCCGTGCCGCAACCCGCTGGATAGGTGCCACACCCTTATTGCTCTCAGGAAGGTGCATTAGGTTCCCTTGTTCATTAGAAATGGTCATTGGAAAAAAGCACGTTCAGACCTGGTCGCCGGCACGGGCCGAGCCGGTCGCCAGCACGCTGAAAGAGCGGTATAGAACGGCGGGCGACATGCCAGCGGCAGCGTTGATTGATGACGATACTTTGCGGTTCCTGTACGCATTCCGGTAGTAGCGGCCAGTGGTTAGCTGTGTCGCAGAAATGGGTACCGTTGCACTGCATCTAGGGCCACCTCGTCAGGCCCAACGCCTGGGCTGGGAAGATCGACATACGTCAGGACACTGGCATCGCCCGGTATGCCGTAGACGGCTGCTTTCGCGATCTTTTCCTCCCATCGAAAGGCTTGTGAAACCGCCGCGAGCACTTGCGGCACCTGTGGTACGTGAGGATGAGCCAGCCATCCTCACGGGCGGCCGCCTTTTCGGGCGCCGTTATCATCAAGTACTAATCGTCAGCTTTCGCACTGACTCATTCGGCGGCCTTTTCGGGGTTGAAGCCGTCGGAGCTGTCGAAGACGCCCATGAAACCGGGAACGGTCGCTTCCCGTGACCAGTCGCGCTGAAGCTCGCAGTACATCTGCACGCGGCTGATGAGCTTCACACCCGCTTGCTCCATGCGGCGCAGCGCTGCTTCGTGTGCGGCGACTGACGTGCCGCCGACTGCGTCGACCGGCACATAGACTTCGTAGCCTTCCTGGATCGCATCCAGCGCAGGAAACGTCAGGCAGGCTTCGGTCCACAGTGCGGTCATGATGAGCTTGCGGCGGCCAAGTGCTTTGACTGCCTGCTTGAACTCGACGTCTTCCCAGCTGTTAATCGAGGTGCGGTCGTAGGTGGGCAGGTGGCCGATCACGTCCTGCAATTCCTGGATCGGCGGCTTGTTGCGACCGGTCTGTACGTTGACGGTGGAGTGAATAATGGGGAGGTTGTAGTTGAGCGCTGCCTTCGCAACGCTGGTGATGTTGAAGATCAGCTCTTGACGGGCCATCGAGCGGATCGAGGACACCTGGATGGGCTGGTAATCGATGATGATCAACGCCGAATTTTCGGGCGTTAACAGCTGATCGGTTTGAGTATTGCGGATGATTTCGCTCGCCATTGCGGGGTCCTTGTTGTGGTTGTTGATTCATGTCTGTGCCAGGGATGGATATGGCATCTCCTTGGGCAGCGGTCGCCAGGCAGCATGCTGCGAATGGAGGTGCCGACTTTAGAAAGGCATGCGTCAACAGCAACCTGCCAGAGAAGACAGCGGCATTCTGCTGTTCCTGTATCTGCTTCGGTAGTAGCATCAGATAAAGAACTGTGTTGCGGAAAGGGGAACGCCAGTTTGAATATTGAAGAGCTTCAGACGTTCGTTGAGGTTGCTGATGCGGGCGGCGTGTCGCCTGCCGCGGTTCGGCTTGGCGTGTCCAAGTCAATCGTCAGCCGCAGGCTGGCGCGGCTGGAAGAGGAGCTTGGCGTGCAGCTGCTAGCGCGGTCCACTCGCGGGGCTGCGCTGACGGAAGCCGGCGCCACATTCCGCGACTACGCAGCCAGGGTCTGCGCCGAGATGGACATCGCCAAGGAGGCAATCATGCCCACTGGGGCGCTGCGGGGCCGACTGCGCGTCGCTGCGCCGCTTTCCTTTGGCCCAACCCATTTCGCGCCGATACTCGCGGAAATGGCCCGACGCCATCCGGAGCTTTATGTCCAGGCGTGCTACAGCGATCGCTTTGTTGATGTCATTGCCGAAGGTTTCGACTGTGCGATACGGGTTGGTTATCTTCCGGACTCGAACCTGATCGCAAGATGCATCGGCCCGATCAACGCGAGTCTGCTCGCTAGTCCGGGTTACATCGAGGCGCATGGGTCGCCTCAGGAACCAGCGGAGATCATTGCCCACCAGGCCCTCATGACGGGGACTGAGGCCTGGCAATTCATGGATGGCGACAAGGTGGTCTCGGTGCGTCCGCGCGGGCGCTTCAGGGCCGACAACGGCATCGCGCTGGTGGCTGCCGCCGTAGCAGGACTGGGGATCGCCTATCTGCCTGATTGCCTCACCTACGACAACGTGGTTTCCGGCGCGCTCGTGCCGATCATGACGCGTTTTCCGGCGCCCCGTGCGGGTGCCTACGTGGTTCGCCCGTCAGGTCAGCATCCCGCTCAGAAGATTCGCGTGCTGACCGACCTGCTGATCGAGTATTTCGGACAGTCCCCTCACTTTGCTGGAGCCCCGCATCACTGAGATTGAACCTGGATTCGCTGCCGAACTCCCGGCCTATTCAAATTCTGAACTGCCTGACAGCCAAGCCCAGATCCGCGCTGAGCGCAGAAAGCTCTCGCACGGTGCGTGCGCCATGTTGGGTATCCTGTGCCACAGTGTCGATGGACGCCGCGATCTGTTGAACGCTGCGGTTGATTTCTTCGGAGACGGCTGTCTGCTCTTCCGCTGCACTGGCGATCTGCGCATTCATTGAGTTGATGGTTGAAATAAGCGCCGCGATTGCGTCCAGAGACATCATCGCGCTCACGGACTGTTCGCGTGTTCGGGTGCCTGCGCTGCTGGATTGCTCCATCGCAGCAACCGTATTGACGGTTCCTTCCTCAAGTCTGCCGATCATGCCGTGAATCTGTTTAGTGCTGTCCTGTGTGCGACTTGCCAATGCCCGGACCTCATCGGCGACGACCGCAAAGCCACGGCCCGCTTCGCCAGCACGAGCGGCTTCAATCGCAGCGTTGAGGGCTAGAAGGTTTGTCTGGTCTGCGATACTGCGAATCACTGCGAGGACGCCAGCAATAGAATCAACTTCCGCTTTAAGCTTCGTAAGCGACGAGCCACTGACCTGCAGATCGGCAACCAGCCCATGAATGCTTTCCACGCTCGCACTTACAATTTCGCCTGCCGAAGTCCCTTCATGTTGAGCCTGGTTAGCCGCCTGCGCAGCCTCTTGGGCGTTCTGCGCAACCTGCAGTGCCGCGGCGGACATCTCATTGATTGCCGCTGCGACCTGATCGGTCTCCTGACGCTGCAGATCCATAGCCCGCTCGGAACGTTGAGCCTGAAGGGTTACGTCAGTCACGAGCCTGTCCAGGTGATCTGTCATGCCTGCAACATTACCCACCAGATTGTGAATTTTTCCAACGAAACGGTTGAATGCCGCCGCCAGTTGGCCGAGCTCATCGTTTTCAGCTACTGGAAGCCGGTGCGTTAAATCACCATCGCCGGAAGCGATGTTTTCGAGTTGCAATCGAAGTTGCAGCAGAGGCGAGAACAACCGGTTCACCTGCCACTTCGCCAGGAGGGCCAACAGGATGGAAGCAACCGTGCTGAGCACGAATATCTGCAAAACCAAATCCGAGCGACGTGATCTCAGCTCATCGGCAAATTGGGCTACCTGTGCATCAATGTCGTCCAGATTCACGGCCGTACCGATCATCAGATGCCATTTATCCAGATAGACGGCATAGCCGATCTTGGGCACCACCTTCTCGCTGTCAGGGACGGGAAAACGGTACGTCTGATAGTGAGAACCGTCCCTGGCGACTCGCACCAGTTCGTTGATGACCGGCACACCATCGGGGTCTCGAAAGCTGCTGAAACTTTCCCCTATTTTCACGTCTTTATTCGCCCAAAACACACGGACACTGTTGGCGTCGTAGCCGAAGTAGTAGCCATCCATTCCATAGTGAAGCTGTTTGAGCAGGCCAATGGCTTTGTCTCGAGCGGCGAGGTCCCCTGGGGCTGACTCATCATAAATGGGCGCGATCGCACTCTGTGCGATCTGGACCGAATGCTCCAGCGCACTTTTACGGCCAGCGATGAGCGTGTCGCGTGTGTCTCTTATCTGGTCGTCGGCGGTTTTCTGCAGCAGCATTACAGAAAGACCCGAGATAAGAAAAGCGAGCAACAGGGCAGGGACGACGCACAGCAATACGACCTTGCTACGAATGGATAGGGTCATGTTCTAGTACCGGTAATTGTCATTGGGATCGGCGGCACGACTACGTGCTTATGAACGTCAGCATTCAATGATTCTGGTGCTCGCATTACCCGACAGGAATACGCCGAGTGAACAGGTGAGCGTCGTGTTTTTTTTCGCGGCGCTCAGCCCCCTGGTCAGGAGTAAACGCTGCACGGCTCATAACGACTCGTGCCCTGCATCCGGTGTTTTATCCAGGCACTCGACCAGCATTTCAGTGAGTACTCGAATCTTTCGCGTTGGATGTCGACTTCGTGGACGAACAACATGGATTCCCGCCAGCAGTGGCGGGTATCGAACCATCACCGGCACGAGAGCGCCGTTTTTGATGTGCTCTTCGGTGACGCTGTCAGAAAGATACCCCAGGCCAAGACCCGCCACCGCAGCCGCAACGAGGGCGATTGGATTGTCGGCCTTGAAACGTCCCTGTGGATTGACGGTGATGATTTTGTCGCCGTCCATGAATCGCCAGCTTTCAGTCCCTTGCATCAGCGATTGATGGTCGAGGAGCTCCGTCGGTGTCTCGGGTGCGCCATTCGCTTTCACGTATTCGGGGCTAGCCACAAGCTTGCCGTAGATGCTACCCACACGTTTCGCAATCAAGTTGGAGTTCTGTAGGTGACCCACCCGAATAGCGCAGTCGTAACCCTCACCGATCAAATCAACGGTTCGATCGCTGTAGTTCGTATGAATATTCAGAAGAGGGTGACGGCGCGCCATTTGCGCAAGCACCGGCGCGAGATGCGTTGGACCGAACGAGATCGGCGCTGCGATGCGGAAGCGTCCTTGAAGTTCTCCAGCGGGAAGAATGGCATCTCTGGCGGCCTCGATCTCGGCGACGATCCGGGCGGCATACTCCCGAAATGCAATCCCCGCATCAGTGAGTGCGGCTCCACGGGTCGTTCTGGCAAGTAGCTGTACACCGAGCTGAGTTTCCAGCCGCAGAAGCCTGCGGCTTATCACCGATTTCGTGACACCCAAACGCCTCGCAGCGGGCGAAACTCCGCCAGCATCAGCAACCTGAACAAAGGTTTGGAGCGCTTCAATGTCCAATACTTAACTCCTCGACATGTAACATCGATAAAATCCATTCCACCGCTTAAAGGTGGGGACAACCTTACGAAGCCAGATGTGTGGCTTTAGGTGGGTTATCTCGGGAGGGGTACGCCCCGCGTCAAAGGTTGACAGGGTGAGCGGCTGCCTTGACGTGGTAGAGATCGCAGACGGCCGGGAGGCGGTCGACAGAGGCGGCCTCGACAAGCACTGCGATACCTCGAAACTGGCTTGGGAGCAGCCGCGCTAACCATTGGCTAGCCAGCTGTTCGCGCAGATGTAACCACTGCTTGAACGCCGTTTCGGTGAGGATCGCTCAAGCGATCGCTCCTCCGTCCACAGCCAGGATGGCGCCAGTGATTACGCTTGCGGCGGGGCTGGCCAGATAGACGACTGCGCTCGCCACCTCATGCGGCTCTGCGAAACGTCCCAGCGACGACATGCTTCGCTGGATGTCGGCCGCTGGACCATTTGCCGGATTTGCCTCGGTGTCGGTCGAGCCAGGCAGGACCAGATTCACAGTGATCCCTCTGGGACCGAGTTCGCGCGAGAGGCCCCGGGTGAACGAGAGCAACGCTGACTTGGACATGGCATAGGCTGTCACCCCTGGAAATGGCACCCGCTCCGCCAGTCCTGATCCAATCGAGATGATGCGCCCGCCTGCGGCCAGATGCGGAATAACCGCCTTTGCAAACAGGACTGGCCCGCGTACGTTGATATCCATCAGCGCCTGGTATTCGTCCACATGAATGTCGGCAATCATTCCGTTGAGGCCGATGGCCGCGTTATTAACCAAAATATCAAGACCGCCAAGCGCCGAGACTGCTTCGGTGACCGAACGCGCAATGGCGTTTGGGTCGGCACTGTCTGCTTTGATTGCGATTGCGCGACGCCCGGTTCCTTTGATGGATGTGGCAACTGATTCAGCTTTGCTGATCGAATTTTGATAAGTGAAAGCGACATCAGCGCCGTTTTCTGCGAGGGCCAGTGCAATTGCAGCGCCGATCCCCCGCGAACCTCCCGTCACCAACGCACGTTTCCCGTTCAAATCAATCATTGACTCACCTTTCTCTGTGGCGATTATGTGGCCGCGCGTCACCGTCAATGGTGAAGTCAGCCACGCTGAGGACAGCGATAGTAGGAGCCCGATACGTTTGGTTGTAGCCCTGAGCAGCGCCAAACTGTGTCGTCCAAAGCGGAACGCAACAGCCTGTGCATGAGTTCGAACACGAGCGGGCAGCCATTGCCGTTTGCCTCAACGAAGGGGCGTCTACCCCGAGACTCGCCTGATCTTCGAACGTGACATTGCTCGTCCACGACAATCCGGCGAGCCAGCAAGACCGGAAAGGTCTTGAATCCGTGTGCCGTTCGGCAGTGTCCAGACTCGACATGGACGCGAGCGGTCATTTTTTACAAAGGCGTATCGGGCCCGCAGCGTAAACGTCAGTTGACCCGATAAGTCCTCGCAGTGTGAAAGCCTCAGAACGCAGTATTGCCTAAAGCAAAAACGGCTCCTTCAATGTGATAGACCTGCGGTTCTTCCGAGAAATATTGCTGCAAGCCCATCATGAACACCCGATGATCATCACTGGCTTCGAAGCCTGGAGTGTGGTCTTCGAGTGATTCCCAGCGCACGATCAGGTTGAATCGCTCCGGGTTTTCGATTCCTTGAGCCAGCATGTGTCCGCGGTAACCTTTGGCGCGGCAAAGCAAAGGAGCCACCTCGGCGAACGCATTTCTGAAGTGTTCAATGTCGTCTTTGTAAACGGGCAGTAGAGCGATTTCATAGATCATGGGATTCCCCTGAAGTGAGTTTAACGCTGGCGAGATCAGGCTAAGGCGTGACTGCAATCGCGATTTTTCCTTGAAGACCGTTGTTGGGGGTCTCCAGCAGCGCATGGGCGAGCGCAAGATCGGCGAGTGAATAGACCGCGCCGACATGCGGGCGCAGCTGACCGCGGTCTACCAGCGTGCTCAACTCATCCAGCTTGCCGCGGTTTTGTCGGGTGAAAACGAAGTGATAGCTCGCGTTCTTGCCCCAGGCCTGAACGAGGTTCTGCGGCTGGGCAATGTCGACGATGGTGACGACTCGGCCGAGCTGGGCGAGGGCGTCGGGGCTGCGGGATAATGCGTTGCCCCCGATGGTGTCGAACACGACATCTACGCCACGTCCATCCGTTTCCCGGATGATGGCGTCGACGTAATCCTCCTTTTCGTAGTCGATGATCACATCGGCGCCCATGCTTCGGGCGAAGTCGACGTTTGCTTCCCGCACGGTCGTGAAGACCCGCGCCCCGATGGCTTTTGCCAACTGGATCGCGACATGACCCACGCCTCCCGCACCGCCGTGTATCAGGATGCTTTCGCCCACTTTGAGCGCCGCTCGCACGGTGAGTGCTTCCCACGCAGTTCCGCCGACCAGGCTCAGACTTGCCGCCTCAAGATGGCTCAGCGAAACGGGCTTCTTACCGATGATGCTTTGAGCCGCGACGTGATACTCGGCATAACTTCCCGCACCGTCAAATATTTGCGGGGTGTACCAGACTTCGTCGCCGGGAGCGAAAGCGGTCACTCCCGGCCCGACTGCTTCGACGACACCCGATACGTCGTGACCGGTAATCGCCGGGAGTGGAACCAGGTCGGCGTAATCGCCGCGCCGTACCTGATAATCCAAAGGGTTGATGGAGGTGGCATGCACCCGGACGAGGACTTGTTCCGTACCCGGCATGGGTTTGGGTACGTCGAGAAATTGGAACGACTCCGGGCCCCCGAAGGACTTGAGTACCATTGCTTTCATCGTGAACCTCATTTCTGTAAAAAGGGATATCGGGAAATGCCGATTTAATGATGCGGAAAAAATCGCTGCCAATCTGCTAGGTCATCACGAGCCTCGTTTCGGCTAAAAGGGATATCGGGAATTGTCGATGTATAGAGTTAAATTTTTACAGCTTTGTTCCGATGATCTCGGCAAGGGCACTGATGGCAGCTTCGTTGCGCTTGTAGTACGTCCACTGGCCAATGCGCCTGACTTCAACCAGCCCGGCCCGCTGCAGCGTTGCCAGGTAATCGGACACCGTCGACTGCGACAGCCCGACGCCTTCTTGAATACTGCTGACGCAAACGCCAACCGTGTGCACGTCACCCTCATCCTGCGGAGGGAAGCTGTTCACCGGATCTTTCAACCCTTTCAGGATTTCAAGACGGGTTCGGTTTGACAGTGCTTTGAAGACTTCAAGTAATTCCATGGCGCCAAGATATCGGAATTTACCGATATGTCAATGCGCGATTTGCAGCTCTTTCTCGCGGCGCGTCGCGCTGCTGTAATTTCACCTCTGCCCAACGACCTGACAAACCGATTGACCTCGACGCTGTCGCCCGATCAGTCAAATCTAATTCGGGAGATCAAAGAACAAGAGAGGCTGACAGTGGTAAACCTTCGTCACGGGAACGCAGCAGCATCGCCGTCGCCACCTTTTGGGTATTGGCTGAGAACAACAAAACACTCAACGCGTCGGGAGCTGGGACGTTTTCTCTCGCATGGATCAATGGCTCTGTGTTCCATATTTGGCGACACAGTTAATCACTCTTCGCCACTAGCGGGTAAACGTAGTCGAACTGCATAGTGTGCTCGCCTAAGTTATCGACATAGCACATGTCCGGACTATGATCACGCCCAGTCCCGACGCAATAATAAGGAGGGCTGATGATTTTTCGTGACGGTCTTGCTTTGCATCTTCGCTCAGGAGACTCGGTACTCGCCCCTGTCGATCCTCAACTTTTCCAGCTTAGAAATCCGAGCATCCATGAACGGCGTAGCGCGGTGACAACGCGACGGTACTGCCGAGGCTGCCAAGGTATTCAACATCCCTACCATCCCCATAATCGCACTGTGCAAGCGCGGCGGCTGGGTCTTTCCGCCGATCAGAAACGTACTCACCGGCCCGCTCATCGGTCGCAACGCTGACTAAAAGTTAACAACACCCGAAAGTTCGGACGCGGTAATGCAACGTGCCGTAAGCAACTTTCAGATGAGCACCGCGTCGCTTGCAATGGCAGCGATGAGCCGTTCAATTGGACTTCTGCGCACCGAAGTTGCGCCAGTCATTCGACCACGTAGTGATGACGTAAAAGCCGGGCGATGTGACCGCTCTGATCGTTAGAGCGGCCAAAAAAATTACCGACTGAGCCAGAAACAGTTTGGGCTAGACGCCACTGATTGAATTTCACATTTGAAAACTCAGGGGGCTTCGCGGCGTCCCCTGACTTGGCCCCGACCATTGCCCTTGCGCGACCACAGGGACGGGCAATTGCTGCTCAGACGGCACCATAACGCCGCTTTCGAAGCCGTTTACTTAAAAGGGAAACTCGCCATGTCCAATAAGCTTTTAGAGGTCCTGACCCCGCAAAACAGCCAGGTCATTTTCATCGACCAACAGCCACAAATGGCGTTTGGTGTGCAGTCGATTGATCGCCAGGTGTTGAAGAACAACGTCGTGGGACTGGCCAAGGCCGCTAAGGCCTTTGGCATCCCAGCGACCATCACCACCGTAGAAACCGAAGGTTTCTCTGGCAATACCTACCCTGAGCTGCTGGCGGTGTATCCGGAAACCAAAATCCTTGAGCGCAGTTCGATGAACTCTTGGGATGACCAGAACGTTCGTGACGCATTGGCAAAGTCGGCAGGCACTGGCCGCAAGAAAATTGTCGTATCCGGCCTGTGGACCGAGGTCTGCAACACCACGTTCGCGCTGTCCTGCCTGCGTGACACGGACTACGAAATCTACATGGTTGCAGACGCCTCGGGCGGCACCTCGGTTGACGCGCACAACTACGCGATGGACCGCATGGTCCAGGCCGGTATCGTTCCGGTCACTTGGCAACAGGTGCTACTCGAATGGCAGCGCGATTGGGCGCGTAAAGAGACCTACGAAGCGGTGATGGCCATCGTGCAGGAGCATTCCGGTGCCTACGGGATGGGCGTGGATTATGCCTACACCATGGTGCACAAGGCTCCGGAGCGCGTGCAACACGGCGAACGCATCGGTCCTAATCCGGCTAAGTAAGCCTGCTGTGTGGGAGCTATCGCACACGTTCCAGGCGATAGCTCCACAGCGACGCCGTTACCGTCCGCAACAAGAGGTGAAGCATGAAGATGTATGCACTGTCCCTGGCCGCAGGCCTGCTTGTTGGTGTCGTCTACAGCCTACTGAGCGTGCGCTCGCCCGCGCCCCCGCTGGTGGCCTTGATCGGGCTGCTTGGAATCTTGGTTGGCGAGCAAGTTATCCCGATCGGCAAACACTTGCTGTGTGGAACGACCTTCAATGCCGCCTGCGACAAAACCCACGCAGTGGACCATGTTCTCGGACAACTGCCTGGTCGACCTGCGCAGCAACGTGACGAGGAATCCAGCCACACGTGAGCAATCAGGTCTGGCGCTGGCCCACCACTTAAAAGGCCCAAGGGGCGGGTTTGTACAGGTGAGCACCGCAAGCGCTGACATCCGTCGAACATTTCTTGGAGCCTCCGCGCTGGCGCTGGCTGGCACACCAAGGCGCAACCCTTTCTTCAAGTCGCTAAAAAACAGAAGGGTCCAAAATTGACTGATCCCATTCCCGACATCATTTACCGAAATGGCGAGTTCACTGCGCTTGATCGCACGAGCACGGTCGCCGGTGCCCTCGCAATCAAAGACGAGATTTCATTTCTGACCTGCGACCTTACCGTGGTGGGCGGGCGCGTTGTGTACGCTGCCGGCCTCTTTGCTCCGCTGGACGATAACCCGCTACCTCCGGCGATGCCGGACTGGTCGCCGACCCGCACATTCAAGGGGTACGGCGCCTGGGGAGACCCGGAAGGCACCGGCCGGTATTCGCTGGCGCCGTTGCGTGCTCAAGCGGCGGCTGCGTGCGGCTGCGCAAGCAACGGCGGTCTGCACGGTCATGACCATGCCGGTGCATGGGGCGCTAACGCTCACGTGTCGGATCCGCGAAGTTTCTTTGGCGCCCTGGGTTGTTCCTGCTGGGCAGTGTAGGAGAGTAAACGATGCAAACATTCAGCTCGTTTGAGCGAACGCTGACCGCTACCGTAAAACCGGTGCTGGGTTCAACCGCCGTCAGGCTGGTTGCCTATCTCGGTTTGTGTGGGGCCTATCTGCAAGGGGGGTTGTTCAAACTCCTGGATTTCCCGGGAGCGCTCGGCGAGATGGACCACTTTGGCTTATCACCCGCACCGGTATTTGCGGTGCTGGTGATTCTGATGGAACTGGGTGCCTCCCTGATGATTCTCACCGGTCGCCTGCGTTGGCTGGGAGCGCTGGGATTGGCAGGGTTCACCCTGATGGCCACGGGCATCACTCTGCGTTTTTGGGAGCTTCCAGCCGGACCCGAACGCTTCATGATCACTAACTCGTTTTACGAACATCTCGGGCTCGTGGGTGGATTTCTGCTCGTCGCTTTCGTTGACATGGAAGAGCAAAAACCGTCATGACCCACGCGTTCTCGAATTTTTTCGTCTGGCGTGAATTTCTCATCGCCATTCAGCGTCTGCTCGTAGGCGTAAGCATCTGCCTGATGTTGTTGTCACACGCTGGTCTGCAGCCGGTCCGCTCGCCGGTCACTCTGGCCGTTATGGGGTGCGTTGGCGCGGCGCTCACGGGACTGAGATGGCACGGGCCCTGTGTGATCGCAAGACAGGCATGGCACCTTCCAAAAACAACACAGTCGGACCTCTTGCATGCTTAACAGCTACTTGCCGGAGATAGAGTCCGAGTATTCCTGTAACCAGGACCTGAGCGAACAGATCCGCTTTCAAAGCACTGAAGGCAAAATCTGGTTTGGCGAGCAGCGCATGCTGCTGATGCAGGTGTCAGCGATGGCCAGTTTCCGCCGTGAACTCATCAATAGTCTCGGCATCGAGCGCGCCAAGGGGTTCTTCCTGCGCCTTGGCTACCAATCCGGCCTCAAGGACGCCGAAATGGCTCGCAAGCTAAGGCCAAACAGTTCCGAACTGGAGATGTTCCTGGTCGGACCTCAATTGCACGCCTTGAAGGGCATGGTCAATCCGAAGCCCATCCAGTTAGAACTGGATCAGGAGTCCGGGCACTTCTACTGCGAGCTTGAATGGATTGACTCCTTTGAAGTGGAGACCTGCCTGACCGAGGTGGGTCTTACAGCGGAGCCGGTTTGCTGGTCCTTGTTGGGCTACGCCTGTGCGTATAGCTCGTCGTTCATGAAGCGCGAAATCATCATTCAGGAAACGACGTGCCGCGGATGCGGCGATCAGCGGTGCATCATCATTGGCAAGCCTGCTGAGGAATGGGAAAACGCCGCGGATTTCAGACGGTACTTCCAGGCAGACCCGATCATCGAGGAGCTATATGAGCTGCAATCACAGATCAGCTCCCTGCGTACGACCCTGGATAAGCGGGAAGGTGAGTACTACGGTATAGGGCGCTCCGCCGCTTACCTGAAGGTATGCAAGACCATCGACAAGGCAGCCAAAGGCAAGATTTCGCTCCTGCTTCTCGGAGAAACTGGCGTCGGCAAGGAGGTCATCGCACGTAGCGTGCATCATCGCAGCGATCGCGCGGAGCAAGCGTTTGTCGCGGTCAACTGCGCAGCCATTCCGCCGGACCTCATTGAAGCGGAATTGTTCGGTGTTGAAAAAGGCGCTTATACCGGCGCCAGTCAGACCCGGTCAGGGCGCTTCGAGCGCGCCAGCGGGGGGACCATTTTCCTGGACGAGGTGGTAGAACTGACGCCCAGAGCGCAGGCGGCATTGCTGCGGGTGTTGCAAGAAGGTGAACTTGAGCGAGTGGGGGATTCACGGACCCGCAAAGTCGATGTGCGAATCATTGCTGCCACCAATGAAAGCCTCGCCGACGCCGTCGAGGCGGGCCGGTTTCGTTCTGATCTTTATTACCGCTTAAATGTGTTTCCGGTGCATATCCCGCCCCTTCGCGATCGGTTGGAAGACCTGCCGCTGCTGGTTGAGCATTTTCTATGCAAGTTTCACCTGCAATACCACAAGCGTACGCTTGGCTTATCAGACAAGGCGCTGGAACTGTGTCTGCAATATGCCTGGCCCGGAAATATCCGCGAGTTGGGGAATATGCTTGAACGCGGCGTCATCCTGACCGACAGCAATGAAACCATAGGACAGGAGGCGCTCTTTGCGGTCTTTCCAAAGACAGGCAATCTGCACGGTGATCGTCTCAACGCCGACGGCGCGCTGGTTCAGGCCGCAGACACGGAAAACGCAGCCGATTGGGTCACGCAGATCTTTGAAATGAGCGTCAGCCTGGACGCAGTGGAAGAGGAGCTGATGAGACGTGCGATGGAACTTGCTCAACAAAACGTTTCGCAAGCCGCTCGCCTGCTTGGCCTCAGCCGGCCTGCACTGGCCTATCGCCTTAAGAAAAGCGGCATCTTCAACAATGATGGCGCCGACTGACCCCATTAGCGGCCCTCTCAGGCGGCGCCCTTTAGTCTGCCTTTAACACGAATCTCTGTGGCATTGATCAAATGCGTGACGCGTCGCCACAGCTTGACCAAATGATCAATTCACTCCCTGCCGTTAATGCTGGATTCAATGTCAATAACAGTCGTTACGAATCTATGTGGTTGATACCTATGGTTTTTATAGGGATGTCGATGCATTGGCACGGCCTTTGCTCAGGTACTCACTGTGGACTTTGAACACATCAGTACTTAGCAGAATGCGTTGAGTTCGACGTACTTAAAACGGTAGTTACAAACGGAGAAAGTTGATGATCACCCCTAGATTCAAGTCGCTCGCTGGAGCAATTACGCTCATCGCTTGCATCTTGGCTGCAAACCCCGCTGCTGCGCAGGCCACTAGCGAAGCGCAGTCTGCTGCGTCACTCGCGGTTGTCATGGAGTTTCTGGCCAATACGGCGCCCGATAAAGTTGAAGCAGCAGCACAGAAACTGGCGGCGCCGGATGCAACCTACGTCTCGCTTAACTTCGACAACCCGGAACTCAAAAAAATAATGCCTTGGACGGGCACCAATAAGGGCCCCAAAGCTTTCAGCTCATTATTTTTGAAAGTGTCGGATTATTGGAAAATTGAAGACTTCACCATCATGACAAAAATTGCCTCAGGAGAGGATGTAGCGATTTTCGGTAAGTTCACCTACCGCTCCGTGGCGGCCAACCATGTAGTGACATCACCTTTTTCCATCCATGCCAAGGTTCGTAACGGAAAGATGACGTATTTCCAGTTCATGGAAGATACCTATGCTACTGCCGCTTCGTTCCGGCAGTCGGGTTCGTGGACACTGAGAACATCCACGAACGCTGCCCCTTTCAAGGTGGAGGCGGATTAACGACCTCGGTTGTAAGCACTGAGTCATTCACCGACATGCTCGATAGCGAAATCATTCTTCGCTTGCCGGCGGTTGGCGCCCGGATGGGAGAGCACTGATTGCAAACTTCTCTTCAGATGGGCGTCGTCGATGTGCTGATTTTCCTTACGTTCCTCAGTGCCAACCAACTCGATAACCGTCATGTTCGCCGAATGAATCGCTGCCCGGCAGGGAAAGCCCTGCCGACCATTCATACCAGACAGAACGCAGGTAGTACCCATGAATATTGATACCCCGCAAACGTCCAGACATGCCTTGAATTGGATCGGCGGGGAGTGGATGGGCTCGGATACGATTCGTGAGTCCATCAACCCTGCCACCTACGAGGTCATCGGTACCTATGCCGAAGGGGGCATAGAAACCGCTCAAGCGGCCATCGTCGCGGCGGAGCGCGCAATGAGCGATACCGCTTGGGTACACGACCGCACGCTACGCGCGCGCGTGCTCGACAAACTTGCAGACGCGTTCGAACGCAACCGGGACGAGCTCATCAAGATCCTCTACACCGAAAACGGCAAGGTCCAACGCGACGCCACTTTTGAAGTCGACCTCTGCGTGCCGTCGCTGCGTTACTTTGCCGGCATCGTGCGCACGGAAGCTGGGAGGGTCGTGGACTCAAAGCCGGGCAGAATCGCGATGATGGTGCGCCAGCCGATGGGCGTCGCCGGAATCATCGTGCCTTGGAATTCCCCGATTATCCTGACGATACGATCACTTGCGCCTGCCTTGGCAGCCGGCTGTGCGGTGGTCATCAAGCTGCCTGGAAAGAGCGCCCAGGTCGCCGCGACCCTTTCCAAGATCTTCGCAGAAATTACGGAACTGCCACGCGGCGTAATCAACGTGTTCACTGATGAGACCGGCGACGGAGCCAAACATATCGTCGCCTCTGCCAAGGTTCCGGTCATCAGCTTCACGGGTAGCACCGCGACCGGCAAGGCGATTGCGCTGAGCGCCGCACCACACTTCAAGCGCGTCGGTCTGGAGCTCGGCGGCAAAACGCCAATGATCGTGTTTGACGATACCGATCTTGATCTTGCGCTGCCCATCATCGAAATGTCAGTGACGATGTTTGCGGGACAGTTCTGCGTGACCGGCCAGCGGATGATCGTGCAGGAGGGGATCGCGGACGAGTTTTGCAAACGGTTTGCCGAACGCCTGGCTGCGGTAAAGGTTGGGCCTGCTGCGGACCTGTCAAGCGACATGGGCCCGTTGATCGACCGCGAAAGCGTCGACCGCGTCAATAAGGTGGTTGAGCGCGCCATTGCCCAAGGCGCCGAGGTCATTGTGCGAGGCGGGCCTGTCACCGATAGCCTGCTGTCGGAAGGCGCGTTCTTTCGTCCTGCGTTTCTGGAGGTAACTGATCCAGCGATGCCGATCGTTCAGGAGGAGACCTTCGGACCGGTTGTCACCCTGCAGAGGTTTGCCAAGGAGCAAGAGGCCGTCGCGTTGGCTAACGACAGCATCTATGGATTGGGCGCCAGCATCTGGACGCGTGATGTCTCCAAGGCGCTGCGGATCGCGCCCAGAATCCAGGCCGGTATGGTCTGGATCAATGAATGGGGTGCACTTGGCGAGGACACCGAGGAGGGCGGCTCAAAGCAGTCAGGTCTCGGTCGCCTGAATGGTATCGCCGCGGTCGACGACTTCACGGAGATCAGAACCATCACGCTCAACTCGGGACTGATGGACGCGCTTAAAGTTTAGAGGGACACAATCAAACAGATCTACGCCCGAATCTCGGGAACTCCAACCCGCCTACATTCATAGAATGAGGAACTCACGATGGCTAAAGTTTTAGTGCTCTATCACTCCATGTATGGACACGTCGAAACAATGGCGATGAAAATCGCTGAAGGTGCACGCGGCATTCCAGGTACAGAGGTTGTGGTGAAGCGGGTGCCCGAAACGATGAGTCCGCAAGCGTTCGCAGCCGCTGGCGGAAAATCCCATCAAAGTGCGCCAGAGGCACAAGTAGAGGAACTCGCCAATTTCGATGCCGTTATTTTCGGCACGCCGACTCGCTTCGGCAACATGTCCGGACAGATGCGCAACTTCCTCGACCGAACAGGCGGTCTATGGGCCAAGGGCGCTCTGGCTGGAAAGCTCGCCAGTGTATTTACCTCAACTGGAACGGGCGGTGGCCAGGAAATGACCATTGCCTCAACTTGGACAACACTCGCTCATCACGGAATGATCATCGTGCCCATCGGCTATACCAACGCAGCATTGTTTGATGTCTCAAAGGTCGGCGGAGGCACGCCTTATGGTGCGTCTACCATTGCAGGTGGCGATGGGGCTCGGCAGCCAGATGTCCGTGAACTTGAAATTGCACGCCACCAGGGCGAGCACGTAGCCCGGATCGCATCGAAGTTATTCCCCTAAAACCAAGTTCATTCTTTTTCTTTAGCGCTAAGCCACCTATCAAGGTTGAGACAGTCAATGCAGCGCTCTAAGAACGCGCGACAATTGGCGCTGGATTAAATCGACTTTCACTCTTCTTCAGGGTTTAAAAAATGAAATACGCCATTATTGGTTCCGGTAACGTGGGAACCGCCATTGCTCGCCAATTTGCACGCGTCGCGATTCCAGTGTCCATCGCGAACTCGCGAGGGCCGGAAACCATTCTTCCCCTCGCCGCAGAGTTGGGAGAGATGGTCACTGCCGCCTCTTTGGAAGAGGCGCTCTCTGCTGAGGTTCTGTTCTTGGCAATTCCATTTAACGCTGTGGAAGCGCTGGCCCGCAGTCGATCTGACTGGGCTGGCAAGATCATCATCGATCAGACCAACGCTTTCGGCGTATCACCACAAACGCTGGCGGGGCGGCTCTCTTCTGACATGGTCGCCCAGGCGCTATCAGGCGCCTTGATCGTCAAAGCGTTCAACCAGATTCCGGCTGCCGTACTCGCACGGGATCCCTCGCAAGATGGCGGAAGGCGTGTCGTCTTCGTATCCAGCAACGACGAAAACGCTGCCTCGACCGTAAAAGCCATAGCAGAGCAACTCGGGTTCTCGCCGATTGTTGTCGGACGGATCGACGAGGGAGGCCGCCTGCTTAACCTTCCTGGCCCACTGTTGTTCCACAACTTGACCGAGCATCCATCAGAATAAGGCGATGAGCGTTTAGCGCAACGAACCGATGTATGTTCGTGAGATGGCGCCTGTGTCGCCCCGGGTGGCTTGCTGGGCCCATCCAGTCCGGCAGGACCCGCCCGCGCGGCGAGTCCTGCCTTACCCCATCAAAGCTTCGGCAACTGCCCGATCCGACCCATCATCTCCGTCACGATCTGCAAGTCCATCAAGAACTGCCCCATTGTCTTGAGCTCCCCATCCGTGCCTTCTGCATTGCGCCGGGCAAACTTAGCTATGACAGCGCCGTACCCTGGTTCGGCAATCACCACCAGGTAGCTGCCGTCGAGTCGGATTGCGTTAGAAGTAGTAGGGAGCTGACGCACGGCCGGGTTCAGGACCACTGGCCAGAGTCAGGCAGGCACCTGATCTGGCCAGACATTACACCGCTGCGCGGTGCTTGGCCGCCGCTTGAATCGCTATTTGGAGCTCGAGCCCGCGCCAGCTGATGAGGAGTTGCCGGGGCTTGAATTGCCCCCGCTTCCTGCCTCACCACCGGAGCCAGGCAAGGCGGTGCCTTTGGTGTTGGCGCCATTTTCGCCGCTGGGTCTGGACGACTCACCCGAGCTTGAGGAATTGCTGCCGGAAGACGAGGACGGGCCGCTCATGCTGCTACCGCTCGAGCTGCTTGGCGAGGAAGAACCGGCCATCGAAGGCGCCGAGAGCACGCAGGTAAGACCGGCCACTGCCAGCGCGATGCTTAATTTCTTGTTCATTGGGTAATGCCTCTTCATCAAAAAAGTCAGAAGGTCACACAAGGTCCAAGGACGGGCGGTGTTGCCCGTCCTTGTAAGCGTGTGACTCTCCGAGGCATTGGAAAAGTTTGAATAAATCGCTAATCGGCGATGAACGGTGCTTGTTAGACGACGGTGTTCATTGGGCGCTTAGCGTTTTGTGCAGAAAACCGTCGATCAGGCTCGCGATTTCATCGGGCTTCTCATCAAGTGCGAAGTGGCCTGCCTCCAGCACGTGAATCTCAGCCTTGGGCAGATCGCGGCGATAGGCCTCGGCTTCAGCGACATCGAAAGAAGGGTCGTATTTGCCCCATACCACCAGTGTCGGCGGCTGGTGCTCGCGCATCCATGCCTGCCACTTCGGATAGCTGGCGACGTTGTTTCGGTAGTCGTAGAACAGGTCGCTCTGCAAGTCCGCCTGGCCTGGCTGGTTCAGGAAATTGAATTCGTCGACCCAAAGGTCAGGGTTGAAATGCTCGATGTTCGGGCTTGAGCCGATGTGCCGCTGGCGGGTGGTGGAAAACGAAAAGAAGCTGGCCCGCAACCCGGCCTCATTGGCCGCACGATTGGCCCAGAACTCGC
This sequence comes from Pseudomonas abietaniphila, assembly GCF_900100795.1. GTDB lineage: Bacteria > Pseudomonadota > Gammaproteobacteria > Pseudomonadales > Pseudomonadaceae > Aquipseudomonas > Aquipseudomonas abietaniphila. Next base: position 25,390 of record NZ_FNCO01000009.1, on the reverse strand, counting down.
GCCGTTTCTGCCACAACGGTCCCAGTCCATCCTCGTGTGACACCGCGTTCTGAACGATCAACGCCTGCAGCCTTTCCGGGTGAGCCACTGCCATGCGAAACCCGACAGGGCCGCCATAGTCCTGCACCAACAGCGAATAGTGTTGCAAGCCCAACGTCTGCGTGAAGTCCTGCATGACAGCGGCCAGATGGTCGAAGGTGTAGGCGAAAGTTTTCGGGTCTGGCGAATCACTGTGGCCAAAGCCCGGATAGTCCGGCGCCACCAGATGATAACGCTCAGCCAGCCGAGCAAAGAGCGGGTCGTACATGCGCGACGAACTCGGAAAACCGTGCAGCATCAGCAGCGTTGGAGCATCTGGACGACCGGCTTCGCGATAAAAAATATTCAAGCCGTCGACGGTGACGGTGCGATAGGCAACAGATGAGCGTTCCATTGAATGGCCTTCGGTTTCGGCTGCCTGAGCGGCCCCTACCATAAGGGCACTCAGCGCGCACATTAGTGTAACGGTGGAAAATAACTTGAGCATCGATAGCCTTCCAGTTCAGAGCGGTAATGGGCTGGGTCGATGGCGACGGCAGGCAATTTGGTCACCCGCCGACAGTCAGCTGATCGCGTTTTGCAACACGCAACGAACAGCTGGGCCATGTCGAGATGGCCGATTTAATCATGAGGCCGCCCTCGAAAAAGCGTGGGTTTGTATGCGTTTGTAGGGCGCGGTATCCGGGATACAGTCCTATACAAAAAGTGCTGTAAGCGTGGGGGACATTCACTGAAGTGGCCGTTAACCCAAGCAGTCGCCGTGTCCGCGCAGCGCCCGTCGCGCGTAGTAATTGAAGGCAGCGCCGTGGCGCTTGGGCGTTGAAATCCAGTCGTGGGCTTCTCTGCCCAACGTCTCCGGAATCGGTCGGATTTCACCCGCGCTCATGGCCAGCAACTGCATCTTGGCCGCTCGCTCGAAAAGCAGCGCCAGCACACAGGCCTCCTCGATGGAGCCCCCCGCGATTAGCAGTCCGTGATGAGCAAGTAGAATGGCGCGCTTGTCGCCGATCGCATTGGCGATGATTTCGCCTTCCTCGTTGCCCACGGGGATGCCGGGCCAGTCCTTCAGAAACGCGCAGTCCTCGAACAGTGGGCAGATGTCCATGTGCGACACCGCCAGCGGCACTTCGAGCATCGACAAGGTCGCGCTGTGCAGCGCGTGGGTGTGGATGATGCAGTTCACGTCGGGGCGGGCGCGGTAGAGCCAACTGTGAAAACGATTGGCAGGATTGGCCATACCCTGACCCTGAAGGACATTCAGGTCTTCGTCGACAACCAAAAGACTGGACGCCGTAATCTCGTCGAAACCCATGCCCAGGCGCTGCGTATAATACGTGCCCGGTGCTTGCGCACGGGCAGTGATCTGGCCCGCGAGGCCAGAGTCGTGGCCGCCGTCAAACAGGATGCGGCAGGTGAGCGCGAGCTTTTGCCTGGCGCTGTAATCGTTGTCGATCAGGGCGGTCATCATCTGTTGCTCGGCGAGCTTTACGAGCTGGTCTTTCGGGGCGTTCAGGGTCGTGGTCACGGTCAGCACCTGTTTGAGAGCCGTTCAAAATATTGGCGGGCGCTGCAACGCCCTCAAGACACAATGTGATCCTAATGACACATTGTGTCATTATCAAGCTGTGTGTCATGACCTTTGAGGAACAACGCGGGATGGCGGTACACCTGAGAATCTTGCGCAAGAAGATGGGCATCACGCTGGAGCAACTGGCCGGCCTGACCGGGTTGACCAAAAGTTACCTGTCCAAAGTGGAGCGGGGCGTGAGTTCCCCCTCGATTGCTGTCGCCCTGAAACTGGCCAAAGCCCTCAATGCCCAGGCCGAGGAGCTGTTCAGCACTGAGCCGTTGCCGCTGGAGGGCTATAGCCTTGTTCGGCGTCAGCCGCGCGGTGTATCCGATGGCGCATCTGCGCCTGCTCACGTGCCGTTGGCGCGTCATATCGGGCAAAGGGCGCTGTTGCCTTTTCTGGTGTATCCGCCGCGTTCATTCGGCCATTCGGCGTTCAAGGAGCACCTGGGCGAGGAGTTCATCTTCGTCGTGCGCGGACGCGTGGAGGTCGATTTCGGTGACGAGCGCCAGACGTTGGACGAAGGGGACGCGCTGCATTTCAACGCGCAGAAATCCCATCGGCTGCGCACCGTGTCCGACGAGCAGGCGGAGTTGCTGGTGGTTGTACACAGCACCGACGCGTGATTCGTGACAGCCGGAAACGCCGGAACGCAGTGACGTTCGAGGGCATCGTGTGCCGCTCAAAGCCCCAGGCACACGGCGCCAGCAGCGACGACAGCGCACACGGTCCAGCGTTTGGCGCTCATGTCTTCGCCCAGGAACACGCGCCCGATCAGCGCGGCGAACACCACGCTGGTTTCGCGCAGTGCCGACACGCCGCCCATGGCGCCCGATTGCATCGCCCAGATCACAATCCCATAGGCACCGATGGACACCAGTCCCCCGCCCAGCGATGAGCTTACCGAAAGCGGGTGGGTGCGGATCGGGTTCAACAGCGCGGCCCACCCGCGCTTGGCGATGAAGAGCAGTGGCATCGACCAATAGAACATGAACATCCAGGCGGTGTAAGCAAACGCCTGGCCGTTGGACTGACGCACACCAATGCCATCGATCACCGTGTACAGCGCGATGATCACACCTGTGCTGAGTGCCGCGAGCACATCGGCGCGGGACACGCGGCGGTCAAGCAACGCCAGCGCAAGAATACCGCCCGATATCATGACGATCCCGAGCACGTGCAGAGGGCTGACCGCCTCCTGAGCGAACAGCGCCGCGCCGAGGGTCACGAGCAAGGGCGATGACCCTCGCGCAATGGCATAGGCCACTGAGAGGTCGCTGCGGCCGTATGAACGAATGAGGCTGATGTTGTAGACGATGTGGACCAAGCCAGAGGCAACGATATACGGCCACGCCCCGGCGGCCGGCAGCGGCAGGTTCAGGGCGACCAGCGTGGAGACAATGGCGATGACGATGCTCATCCAGGCCATGGACAGGTGTCGGTCGCGGTTGCCATGCAGCAGGGCGTTCCAGCTGGCATGAAGGACGGCGGCAAGCAGGACAAAACCGCCAGTGACGCTGAGCATGGTGTTGTTTTCCAAAATTAGGGCAGAGGGGAGTGCTTCAAAATAGACATCGTCGGCCGACGCTGGCGTGATCAGCAAAATATCTATCTTGGTGGCCCCTGACAAACCAGATAAATTGGCGTTTCACATCAGACAGGCTATTGCGAATGAATCGGGTGTTGCCTCCCCTCAATGCGTTGCGTGCCTTCGAGGCGGCTGGCCGGTTGGGCAGCTTCAAGGACGCAGCGGCGGAACTGCATGTCACGCAAGGGGCGGTCAGCCAAAGCGTTCGTCTGCTTGAAGACTGGCTCGGCGCCGCGTTATTCGAACGGCACAACCGGCGAGTGGTGCTGACGCCTGCGGCCAGCGCGTATCTGGCGGATGTCGGGCCGCTGTTCGAGCAGTTGTCGCAGGCGACTGCGAGGTTCGGCTTCCCGGTCTCTGCGACGCGTACGCTGTCCGTGAATGCGTCCGCGACGTTCACACTGCGCTGGCTGGTGCCACGACTGGAAGGACTGCGTGCCCGGTATCCCGGCATTGAAGTTCAGGTAGAGACCTCCAACAGACCGGTGGAAAGTTTGCGGACGGCTTATGACGTCGTCATTCGCGGCGGACCGGACACGCTTTACGGTTATTCCACCCACGTGTTCCTGCGCGAGGAACGGGTGCCGGTGTGCAGCCCTGCGCTGTTGCAGCGTCTGCCGCTGCAAACACCCGAAGACCTGCGCCAACACACGTTGCTGCACACCTCAAGCCTTCCACGGCTCTGGTCGGACTGGCTGGCGAGCGCCCGGATTCCCACCTTGAAACCCGCTGCGGCCGTGGTCTTCGATCATTTCTACCTGACCTTGCAGGCGGCCATTGACGGCGTGGGTATCGCAATAGGGCCGGTTGCGCTGGTGTCCAGCGATCTGGAGGCCGGCCGGCTGGTCATTCCGTTTGCCCAGCCGCGGCTCAAATCCCGCAGTTATTGCGCTTACGTTCCGGCCGACAAAGCCGCAGACGAAACCATCTCGCTGTTTTGTGCATGGCTGCGGGAGGAGGGCAGCCTCAGCGGTCCGACACTGCGCTAGCGCTCACACTATGTGGATTGGGCGGGTGATGCCCGGTGAAGCGGCGTTCTGCTGCCGCGCACGCCTATCGGCCTGCATCGCCGCCTCAATGAACTCGATGAACGCGCGCACCTTGGCGTTCAATGCCGAGCGCTCGCTGACACAGGCGTAGATCTCCATGGGTTCAGGCTCCGCGCCAGCAGTACCGGCAGGGTCTGACTCGAACAGTGGCAACAGCCTGCCGCTGTCAATCAGCGGCTGAGCGATGAAGCTTGCCAGGCGCGCGATTCCGCCGCCGTTCAAGGCGATCTGCGCGAGGGTGTCGATGTCGTCGCAGATGAAGCCCGGCTGGAGTTTCGCTTCGAAGCGTTTGCCGTTGAGCCGAAAGCTCCACGGCAGGAAGCGTCCATCGGTGGGGTAGCGAAACACCAGGCACGCGTGGTGTTGAAGGTCTTCGGGCGTGAGGGGGATCCCTGCGCGCTCAAGGTACGACGGTGAGGCACAGAACACGAACGGGATCGAGGCAATGCGCCGGGCAATCAGTTGATCGTTCAGTTGTGCCTCGATGCGCAGGCTGACGTCGACACCTTCAAGCCTGTGGTCGACGCGCCGGTCAGTGCTGATCAACTCGATATCGATGCGTGGGTACAGTGCTTTGAACGCGGGCATCAGCGGCGCCAGCACGTAACGTCCGAAGGCGGAGGTGGTAGCGATGCACAGCGAACCTTGCGGGGCGGTCGCAACGGCCGCTGCCTGCGAGGCAAGGTCGATGTCGTGGGGGATGTGGCGCACCTTGTCGAAGTAACGCGCGCCGCTTTCAGTGAGCGCCATGCGGCGGGTCGTGCGCGACAGCAGACGTGCGCCCAGATGGGTTTCGAGCCGGGTGATGCTCTGGCTGACCGCGGCAGGGCTCATGCCCTTGGCACGTGCCGCTGAGGCAATACTGCCGTTCTCCACCACGCTGATGAACGTCTTGATCAATCCCAGTATGTCCATCGGCTCCTCCTGATCGATTCGTCGATTTTACTTAAGAGTCAATCAAGCGCAACCCGCCTACCAAGCGGGCGGGCAGCTTGTTAGGTTAGCCGCTCACGTTCTTTCACCCACCAGCAAGGACTTCACGATGGACGCCAGAACCCTGCGCGGTACCGCAAAATTTCGCTTCCCAAAAGCAATGGCCGCGTACGTCTTCGCGCTCTATATGGCCACGATCATGGCCTTTCTGATGTGCCTCGTCATCACGCTGACGGAGTTCGGCTTTGATGACCATTACATGAGAAACGTGATGAGTGCCTACCGCGTGGCGATGCCGTCAGCGTTCGTGTGCGTGCTTCTCGTGCGCCCGATCGTTGCCCGGCTTGTGGCGTGGACCGTGCGTTGTGAATGAAAGCGTAGGGCGAGGTGCGGTCAGCGAGGGACGCCTGCGCCGTGATATTCTTCGCGCCTTGCCAATCTTTCCAGTGGAACCACCGTGAAATTCATTCACCAGCGCGAACACCTCAACGAAGACGACATTGTGGTGATCGAAGCCTCCGGCATCTGCAACATTCGTCTGATGAGCGACGCCAATTTTCGCAGTTTCAAGAACGGTGGACGTCACACCTATCACGGCGGCGCGTTTGATACGTTTCCGGCGAAAATCGTGGTGCCGAGCAGCGGCTTCTGGAACATCACAATCGATACCGTGACCAAGCGGGCCATCAGCGTGACCCGAAAGCCTGACGTCAAACACTCGATCAAGATCGTCCGCCGGTCCAGCTCGTCCTTGCGCTGAGCGCCCGGACGCATCGCTATCCATCGTCGGCGTCGATAGTCAGCATCATGTCTTTCAAGTTCAGTTCTGGTGCCGGAACTGGACAATGGCCTGTATTGAAGCGCCTGCCAGCAGGGCAGCATTTTTTACAGGAGACCGCCGATGCGTCGTTTATTTTTTTCCGCTGTATTGATGATGTCCGGCTCGCTCTTGGCGGGCTGTGCGTCCGCGCCCAACGAGCCGACGCTGACCCTGGTCACCCAAAAGTCCCCCGAGCAGTTCACCGCCTGCGTGATGCCAAAACTGCAAGACAATGCACTGAGCCCCAGCCTGTCTCAGACCCAGCGGCATTATCGGATTGTGGTCTCAAGTTCCGTCGCCGCCGATAACGTCATCGAAGCCTACAAGGCCTCGAACGGCGGCAAGGTGTTTGTGTATGAACGCAGTCTGCTGAGTTCCGGGTTTGGGCGGGCGGCGAAAGACTGCGTTTGAGATCTGAGTGGGCTTTTGTCACACAGCTGTCACGTAACTGTCTGTGACCTGCCACATAAAACGAAAACATTCACTGGTATGATCGATGACTTTTTTTCACGGGTCATCTGTCTCATGCGTCGCGCAGTATTCAATCAAAAGGGAGGGGTGGGCAAATCCAGCATCGCCTGTAATCTGGCCGCTGTGAGCGCCGCCGAAGGGTATCGGACGCTGTTGATCGACCTCGATGCACAAGCCAACTCAACCCATTACCTGACCGGTCTCACGGGCGATGACATGCCCGTCGGCATCGCCGATTTTTTCAAGCAGACCCTGTCGTCGTCCTCTTCGGGCAAGAAGAACCGGGCCGAGATCAGCGAGACCCGCTACGACAACCTGTTTCTGATCGCCGCCAGCGCGGAGCTTTCCGATCTGCAGCCCAAGCTTGAATCCAAGTTCAAGATCAACAAGCTGCGTCGTTTGCTGGTTGAGCTGTCGGGGGATTACGAGCGGATCTATATCGACACGCCGCCCGCGCTGAATTTCTATTCCTACAGCGCCCTGATTGCCGCCGACCGGGTGCTGATCCCGTTCGATTGCGACAGCTTTTCCCGCCAGGCGCTGTACAACGTCATTGCGCAGGTCGCCGAGCTGCAGGCCGATCACAACGAATCCCTGACCGTCGAAGGCATTGTGGTCAATCAGTTCGTCAGCCGCGCCAGCCTGCATCAGAGCCTCATCGACGAATTGATCGCAGAAGGCCTGCCCGTGCTGTCGACCTACCTGAACAGTTCAGTGAAGATGCGCGAGTCCCATGAGGCGTCGGTGCCGCTGATTCACCTCGATGCACGGCACAAATTGACGTTGCAGTTCGTGGCGTTGCTGACCGAGCTGGAGCGGGCCGCCTGATCCTCGGCACTCGAAGTCATTTGGCGATCACCGGTTCTTTGGTTAGTCTGCCTGCATCTTCGTGTCGTCTTTCAACGGGAATTGCTTCGGGTGATCAAACCGGTAACGCTGCTTCGCCGTCGTTTTGCCTCCATGCGCTGGCGCACCCGCGTCACGCTTTGGGTAGCCGCCACGCTGGCCGGGCTGCTTGTCGTGATGTTTGCGCGGCTTGCCGACCTGGCGCTGGCGCAATTCGCCCAACAGACCAGCGAGCGGCCTTGGCTGCCGTTCATCTACACCCCGTTGGTCGGGATGCTGGTGGTGTGGCTGACCACCCGTTTCTTTGCCGGTGCGCAGGGCAGCGGGATCCCGCAGGTGATCGCGGCGACGCGGCTGGTCCATCAAGGGAAGCCGGTTAACACCTTGGTGTCACTGCGTATCGCCTTCGCCAAGATCAGCCTGGGAACGCTGGCACTCACTGGCGGTTTCTCCGCGGGACGCGAAGGGCCGTCGGTTCAGGTCGCGGCGTCGATCATGCATTTCTTTCATCGGTTTTTGCCGAATGCGCGAATCGTTCGTGTCGAGGACCTTATCCTCGCCGGTGGCGCTGCGGGCATTGCTGCGGCTTTCAATACGCCGCTGGCGGGCATCGCCTTCGCGGTAGAGGAACTGGGGCGCAAGCTGGAAACCCGCACCAGCGGCGTGCTGCTCAGCACCATCATTCTGTCCGGCATGGTGGCGATTGCCCTGCAGGGCAATTACAACTATTTCGGCCATTTCGGCGTTCAGGACATCAGCGTCGACATCGTCGTCCCCGCGTTGGCGATCGGCATCGGCTGCGGGTTATTGGGCGGGCTGTTCAGCCGGATGCTGTTGTGGCCGCAACGGCACCGACACTTTGTTTTATGGGAGTGGCGCCGCATGCATCCAGTCTGGTTCGCCGGCGCATGCGGGCTGATCGTTGCGATACTGGGTTGGGTCAGCGGCGGAATGTCGTTCGGCAGTGGCTACGGCATCACCTCGCAGGTCATCGCGTCTGAAGTCGGGCTGCCATGGCATGCGCCCGTGACCCGATTCCTCGCCACGGTCGTGACGTATTTCTCAGGCATTCCCGGCGGTATCTTCGCCCCGTCCCTGGCGGTGGGTGCCGCCGTCGGCAGCAATGCCGCCGAGCTGTTCCATCTTGCGCTTCAACCGACCATTGCCTTATGCATGGTCGGCTTTCTGGCGGCGGTCACTCAGTCGCCGATCACGTCAGCCATCATTGTGATGGAGATGATCGACAGCCACGGCATGGTGATCAGCCTCATGGCCGTTGCTTTGATTGCCAAGGCGGTGAGCTCGCGCATGGGGCCGGAGTTGTACCAGCAATTGGCGCGCGGGTTTCTGCAGGCGGCGCACACCGACACTGCACCACGCAAGACCGAGGGATGACCCGGTCGGGCGATGCAGTGCGCAGCGGGCCCGCTTAGACGCTGCCTTCGCTTTCCACCACCAGAATGCGCGCGACGCCCAGCGGGTGAGCGACGTGCGCGGTGCCGACCGATGCATAAAAGACATCACCGGTTTCAAGGATCGTCGACTGCTCGACACCGTTGTCCTTGAAGTGCATTTCCACACGGCCGTCCAGCACCGCAAAGACTTCCTGACCGTCGTTCACGTGCCACTTGTACGGTTGGTCGGTCCAGTGCAGCCGGGTAGTGATGCCGTTCATGTTGGCGATGTCGAGCGCAGCCCAGGCACGTTCGCCGGTGAAGGATTTACTGCGGATGATCTTCACGTTTCTACCTTCTCTTCAGTCGAGTCGACGGCACAGATAGGCCTGTGTCTGGTACGGAAAGGCGATGGTCTCTTGCCCGCGCAGCGCCGGATGCGTGCTGATCAGCTCGCGCAATTGGTCGGTGACGATGGCTTTGTCGGCGGGGGGCAGGGCAGCGATGAAGCTCACCGACAGAAACCGGTTCATGATCACGGTCTCGGCGCTGCCGGTGTGGGTGTACGGAAAGCAGGTCATCTCGGGCTGAGAAAACGAGGCCCCGTTGAAGGGTCGCCGCCAGTCACCGGTGTGAAAGCGCGGCGTGTCGCCTTCGTAGGGGGTGATGATGCGGGTGATTTCCGCGACCCAGTCGACTGATTCGTCCCGCACGTTCCAGATCAGCCCCAGACGACCACCGGGTTTGAGTACCCGGTGTATTTCCGAGAGCGCCGCCTCGTGGGCGAACCAGTGAAAGGCCTGAGCGCACACCAGAACATCGGCTTCGCCGTCGGCCAACGGCATGGACTGCGCGGTGCCTGGCAAAATCGTCGTGTCGGGCAGATGGGTGGAAAACTCCTGCCGCATGGCGTCGACCGGCTCGATGGCGATCAGGCGTTCGGAAAGAGGTTTGAGTAAACGGGTGAACTTGCCGGTTCCAGCGCCCAGATCAACGACCGTGGACGTGGACGTGATGCCGAGAGTGTCGCGTAACCACGAGCTGATTTCATTCGGGTAATCCGGCCGGCCTTGGGTGTACGTGCCCGCCTGCGTTGAAAACCCCACCTGAGCCGCTTTGTGAACAACTGTCATCGTCAGCCTTCCTCTGATTGGAAAATGGCCGGCGCATTATGCGCCAGATTCCAGCAGCCAGGCGCTCAATTTCAAACCTTCATTTGTGCCGGATTTGTCCACAGTCTTTGTCCCGTCGATGGCTATTTGGGACATGGCTTAACACTTAGCATTTGTTCTAACCGCAGAGCAAAAGAAACAAGCCAGTGGCTCACACGGGAACTGGAACGCGCTGTGTTACTTCCTCGACGACAAGGTGAATGAAATGAGTTTTTCAAAAATTGCGATGTATATAGTCATGGGCAGTGTGTGGGCGCCTGCGTTTGCAGACGACCATCAACCCGCTGAAACGGCCGGTAATATGGCGGTTGAAACCTACACTTACTCGACGCCTCTCGACATCCAGAAAGTGATTTCGGTAACCGATGTTTCCGACAAGTGCGGTGCAACGCCGGTGCGCATGACCTATCAGGATTCTCACGGTCAGCAGCACGTCATTGAGTACCAGGGCGTCGGTATTGCCTGCACCAACGGTTGATGGTCATGCGGGCGATGGAGGGTCGACACTCCATACTGTCGCTGACTGACCGACGCCCTGATCATCACCTTTTTCTTGCAGAACCCGCGACTTTCTCATCCGACGCCAGCAAAGCCGGAATGGCACTTTTAAGAAATTCCACCCAGGTCTTTATCTTTGCGTCCACGAACTTTCTCGACGGATAGATCGCAAACAGATTCAACTCCTCCAGATGATAATCCGGCAACACGCGCACCAACGTCCCCGCTCTAAGTCCCTCGACCGCCGACGCAATTGGCTGTATCCCGATACCCATTCCGTTCTTGATCGCGACCGTCATGCCATCGGCTGTATTGAGGTGGAGCGGAGAGGTGGGCACGTTGACCGTTTCCACCCCTTCAGGTCCATCGAATGTCCAGCTTTGCGCCGGCATGACCGTGTTTACGATCCGCAGGCAATCATGGTCGTGCAAGTCGTTGGGCGATTGCGGAATGCCGCGTTTACTCACGTAGGCCGGTGACGCGCACACGATGCTGTAGGTGATGCCCAGCCGTTGCGCCACGAATCCTGAGTCGGGCAGGTCCCGCGCCAGTACGATGGACATGTCGTAGCCTTCCTCGATCAGGTCGGGCACGCGGTTAGTCAGGTTCAAATCGAACCTGACCGACGGATGAATCTCTCTGTATCGGGCAATCGCACCGATGACGTAATGGTTGCCGATGGCCGACATGGCGTGAATTTTCAAACGCCCCGACGGCTTGACGTGTGCGGTTGCGGCTTCTTCGTCAGCGTCGCGCACTTCATCGAGGATCTTTTCGCAACGCTGCAGATAACGTGCGCCAGCTTCGGTCAACGCCAGACGACGCGTGGTGCGATTGATCAAGCGGGTCTGCAGTCTGGCCTCCAGACCCGAGACGGCCTTGGACACATTGGTGGTGGTCGTGTTGTGCAGGGCGGCGGCTGCGGTGAAGCTGCCACTTTGAGCGACGGCGATGAAAAAACGCATGGTCTGAAAGGTGTCCATCGTTTTTACCTTAAGGGAATGACAGGAAAGTCAGGAGCGCAGGAAGCGTTCGATGGCAAATCAAAGGTGCAAGGTTAGCTGCTGACGGGGCGCATCGATCGCGCTGAAGGGCACGTTTCCGGTCTGGGAAACGTGCCCGGTCACACGCGTTCAGTTCGCAGCGGTTGCCGTTTCGCGACGGTCAGCGCGTGGGTCGAAGACTCCCACTGAATTTCCACCCAGGGCGACGAACAGCCGCACGGTGTCGAGGTATTGCGCTGTCTTCACGCGGATCTGACCCAGTAACGCCTGTTCGTAGGCACGCTCGGCTTCGAGCACCTGCAGGAGGCTGTTTTCGCCTTGCGCATAAGCCTGCTGGTTGAGTTGCAAGCTGGTTTGTGCGGAACGCAACGCGTCGTTCTGAGCCTGGAATTGTTCGGCGTCATGGTTGATCGCCTGCAAGGTGTCGGCGACCTGGCCAAACGAGGTGATGACGGTCTGCTGATAACCGGCCAGCGTGGCTTTGTAGCCATCAACGGCCGCCTGACGCTCGGCTTGCAGTGTGCCGCCATTGAAGATCGGTGCCGTCAAGCCCGCCGCCAGACCCCAAAGGGCAGCACCGCCATTGCCCGAAGCCGACTGTGTCAGTGCGGCGGACAGTTCGACATGGGGGTACAGATTGGCGGTGGCGATACCGACTTCGGCGCTTGCCATGTGCAACTCGGATTCTGCCTGCCGTACATCAGGGCGATTGCGCGCGGTTTCCGAAGGCAGACTGACAGGGACGCTGGCGGGCAAGACGAACTCGGCAAACTCGAACGCTGGAGGCGTCCAGTCACCCGGGCCTTTGCCGGTCAGGATCGCCAATGCATGACGGGCGGCGTCACGTTGCTGGGCCAGTGGCGGCAGCAAGGTCTTGTCTTGAGCCAGCCGCGTTTCAGCGAGCGACACGTCGATCTGCGTGGTACTGCCGCTGGCGTGCGCCAAGCGCACGAGCTTCAGGTTCTTCTCGTCGTTGGCGAGCAGGTTCTGAACGGCGGTCATCTGGGCATTGGCAGAGGCGATCAGGATCGCCTGACTGGTCACGTCGCCGGTCAGTGTCAGGTACGCCGCTTCGTAACGATGCTTCTGCAGTTCGGCGAAAGCGGCCTGTTGTTCGACGCGACGCTTGTTACCGCCAAAGGCGTCCAGGTCGAAGCTGACCCGAGGGCCGATGGCATACGCGTTATCGACCGACGTTTGCGGGGCGTTGTGGGTCTTTTGACGGCCGCCTGACGCGGCGAAGTCCACTTGCGGATACAGCGCGCCTTCAGCCGCCGCGACAGACGAGGCCGCCTGGCGAATCGTGGCGTCGGCGGCGACCAGCTCAAGGTTGCCGTCGATGGCGCGGCGCACGACCTGATCGAGCGTCGGCGACTTGAAGGCCGTCCACCAGTTGCCGTTGACGGCCTGGCCCAGCTCGATGCGTTGTTCACCGACGGTGTCGCCGTTCTTGCCCAGGCGTTGTTCGGCTTGTTGATCGTAGTGTTGCGAGGTGGCAGGCGCGGGTGACTGGAAGTCAGGGCCGACGGTGCAGGCGCAGAGCAACATGAAGACGGACAGGGCACCGATCTTGAGGGTGAAAGGTGGTCTGTTGGCAGCAAAGGCAGTGAGGATCATTGGGCAGACTCCACGAACATTAGTTGGCCGGACCGGGCTTGCGAAGAAACACAACCAGCGGAATCACCACGACCATCGCCAGCATCAAAATCTTGAACTGGTCGACCACCGCGATGAAGGCCGCCTGGCCCGTGATCATTTCGTTGAGCGCCCCAACAGCTTGCAGGGGTGTCGACGCCGTCACGGAATGTACGGCGCTGCGATAGGGCGTCAGGTGACTGGCGAGCGCCAGGTGCATCGCTTGGGTGTTGTTGTAGAAACAGGCTTGCACGATCGCAATGCCGAGCGTGCTCCCGTACACCCGGGCCAGGTTGAACAACCCCGTGCCTTCCGGGCGAAATGTCGGGCTGAGCGTGCTGAACGCCATTTTGGTAATCGACGGCATCAACATGCCCATGCCGACGCCCTGCACGAACCCGGCGACGGCGACCGGCGTCCAGTCCATCAGCGGCGAGTAGCCCAACATCAGCCAGTTGGCATAGATCACCACGGCCACGCCGCTGGCGATGACCAGGCGGTTGTCGATGAGCGGGGGCATCCGCGTCATCAACAGGAACGTGCCGACCAGTCCGACACCGCGTGGAATGGTCATGCCGCCGGTGGTGATCGGTGGGTAGCCGAGGATCTCATCGAGCATGGGCGATGTCAGTGCCAGCGTCGGCAACAGCACGAAGCCGAAGGCGAAAAACAGGATCGTCGAGAGTACGTAGTTGCGGTCCTTGAACAGGTGCTTGCCCAGGAAATGCGTTTTGGCGGTCAGCACATGCGTGAAGAACAGATAAAAGGCCAGCGTCGAGGTCATGGCTTCGATCCAGATCTCGCGGGACTCGAACCACTCCATGCGCTCGCCGCGGTCAAGCAGCACCTGAAGCATGATCATCCCGACGGTGAAGGTGCCGTAGCCGAAAAAATCGAACGGAGGGGTCGTCGGCGCCTTCTTTCTTTCCAGCGAACACTGCGCCACCCCAACGATCACGGCGGCCACCGGGATGCTGCTATAGAACACCGTGTGCCAGCCGTGGTACTCCGCGATAAGCCCGCCGATGGCCGGCCCGCTGACGATGCCCAGTAACACCGCCGCGCCATATGGCACGCCGAACGTGGGTCGCTGCGCGGGCGGCAAGGTGTCCAGCGCGATGCTTAACGACAGTGGCGCGATGATCCCGGCTGCAACGCCCTGAATGATGCGCGCACCCATGAATTCCAGTGGCGTGGTGGTGCAGGTGGCGATCCACAGCCCGACGATGAACAGGATCAGCGCGGCCTGATACATCGTTTTCACCCCGAAACGCGCGGCCAGCCACGACGCCACCGGCATGGAGATCGCCGAGGCGGCCAGATACGACGTGAAGATCCAGCCAGCCTGATCGTCCGCCATCGAGGTGCTCGCCTGAATGAAGCGCAACACCGCATTGGGGATCGAAACGTTGACCGATTGAACGTAGGTCGCGAGCAGCGCTGCGTACCTCAAGGTGCGCAAGGCGCCTGCCGCAGGTGTTCCTGCAGCACCCGCGTTCATGAGTGGTTACCCGCGGTCAACAAGGTTTTGAATGGCATCCACCATGGGCTGCTGACACCGGTGTCGACGTTGACCGTGGCGCTGATGCCTGAATACAACGGGTGCTGATGGTCGATCTCGTCGAGCTCGAGGCGAACCGGAACCCGCTGAACCACCTTGACCCAGTTGCCGGTTGCGTTTTCCGGCGGCAGAAGGGCGAAGTCCGACCCCGCACCCGGACTCATGCTGATCACGTGGGCCTTGAAGACTTTGCCCGGGTAGGTGTCGATACGGACGTCGGCTGCCTGACCGGGCCGCATGTGGGTCACTTCGGTTTCGCGGAAGTTGGCTTCGATCCAGACGTGTTTGTCGGACAGCAAAGCGAACGCCGGCGTGCCGTTGCTGACGAAGTTGCCGACCTGCAGGTCGTCCACCTTGGCCACGATGCCGTCTTCCGGCGCATAGACCGTGGCGTAAGAGAGGTAGAGTTTCGCCTCGTCGAGTTGCGTCCTGGCTTCACGAACGCTCGGATGGCTGTCGATATCCACGTTTGGATTGCCGTTCAACGCAACGACGGTGTTGGCGATCTGTTGCTCGATGGACGCGATGCGTTGGCGGGATACCTTCAGATCGGTGTCCGCACGCTCAAAGATGGCGCGCGAGACAAACTCGGTCGCGACCAGGGCCTTTTTGCGGGCAAATTCCTTCTGGTCGAAATCCGCCTGCTCTTTGGCCGATTGCAGCTCGGCCTGTTGCTGACGGTAGCTGGCCTTGAGGCTGTCGATGCGCAAGCGCGCAACGCTCAGTTGGGCGTCTGCACGATCCACGGCGATCTGGAACGGCTCTGGGTTGATGCGATAGAGCATCTGGCCCTTGCGAACCCACTGGTTGTCTTCAACCGAGATTTCCACGACCTGTCCGGAAACCCGGGCGTTGATCGCGGTCTTGGCGATGCGGGCGTAGGCGTTGTCGGTCGAAA
This sequence comes from Pseudomonas abietaniphila, assembly GCF_900100795.1. Lineage (GTDB taxonomy): Bacteria > Pseudomonadota > Gammaproteobacteria > Pseudomonadales > Pseudomonadaceae > Aquipseudomonas > Aquipseudomonas abietaniphila. The sequence continues at coordinate 9,912 of NZ_FNCO01000009.1, read as the reverse complement.
CGAACGGCGCGCGGGCGGTGTAGTGAGCGATGCCGGCAACGGCCACGATCAGCGGGACGCCGATCATGAGCCACGGTCGCGCTTTTTCTCTGAAGGGCTTGCGCGCAGGTTTTGCGATTGCGCCGGGGCCTGGGTGTTCGGAAGATTGCATCGCTGAGTTATCGAACGGTTGAGTCATGATCGAATTCACCTGTTAACCGGGAAGTCGGACGGCAGCGCTGTTGCTGGCGGCCCTGTTGTCATTGATTGCTGTGAGGACTCACACCCGGTGGCACTGGCAAAGACGCGATTCCAGCCAACCTCTCTCACAACAAAGCCATAAGCGCGTGCGGTAGGGAGGGTTGCTCCACCGCACCTGTTTCGTCGCCGCAACGCTGGGTTCGGGTTGGGCCAAACAAACTCTGGACTCAGAAATTTATGGTTTCTGAATTTTGTGCGATGATGTAAGAATATAGCCACATCCGATGAGACTCAAGGATTTTATACGACATGGCACAAAATAAAGATGGAGGAGGAAAAGGCCGCGGCCGTCCTCGTGCGTATGACCCCGACGTGGCCCTGCAACAGGCGCTTGGGGTGTTCTGGAACACGGGCTATTCGGGATCCTCGCTGGACAGCATCGCCTCGGCGGCGGGCATGAACCGCCCGAGCCTGTACGCGGCGTTCGGCGACAAGCATGCGCTGTACATCAAGGCGCTGGAGCAATACTGGGACTTCGCTGCGGCCGACATGCACGAGGCGCTGACCCACCCGGACTTGACGTTGCCCGAAGCGTTGATGCGTTTTTACGAAGGGCAGTTGTCAATCTATTACTCAGGCGATGGCTTGCCCCGTGGGTGCTTCGCGATTGGCACGGCCACCGCTGAGGCGGTCGAAGATGCCGCGATTCGCGAGGTGCTGGCCGACCGCCTTGGCAGGCTCGATGCTGAGCTCGAAGTGCGACTGCGCACCGCTGTCGACGCGGGCGAATTGAGCCCGGATGTTGATCCCGCCGCACTGGCGGTACTGGCCTCGGCGATGCTGCACAGCATTTCAATTCGCGCCAGGGCCGGGAAGTCCCGGGATGACCTCACCGCACTGGCGCGTAATGCGGTCAACGTGATCTGTGGATGAGCGATTGCGGTGCGTCGGCCAGGTTAGGGAGGTTCGCGTGGCTGAATCACTGGAAGACATTGTCGCGAAAGACCTCGCCGTGATTTTCTGCGGCATCAATCCAGGCCTGCTCGCAGCGGCTCAAGGGCATCACTTTGCGGGCAGAGGCAACCGGTTCTGGCGCACGCTTCACCTGGCCGGTTTCACGCCGGGGGAAGTGCGTCCGGAAGACGATCGAACGATTCTGGATTACCGGTGCGGCTTGACCGCCGTGGTGGATCGGCCCACCGCGCGTGCCGATCAGTTATCACTGCTTGAGTTCGAGGCAGCCGCCGCTACGTTCGAAGAAAAAATTGCGCGCTCTGCGCCACGGTTTGTCGCCTTCCTCGGAAAAACCGCTTACGCGGCGCTGTCTGGCCAAAAGCACGTGAATTGGGGCCGGCAGGCGAGGCGCTTTGGTGATGCAGCGGTGTGGGTGCTGCCCAACCCGAGTGGCAGGAACCTTGCGTTTTCCCTCGAGCAATTGGTGCACGCTTACCGTGAGTTGCGGCTGGCCGCCGAACTGGGCGACCACGATTGCTGATGTCTGCCGTGATCAGTTCAACGCGGGCGTCGCCTGCATCGAGCGCAGCAAAGGTGCGTACTCGGCGTGGCTGACGGGGACGATGCCTGTCGCCTCCTGCGATTCGAGGAAGGTCGCCAGTCCAGCCTGATCGCTCAGCATCGCCGTGCGAATACGTTCTTTCAGCGCGCCGCAGAGTGTGCCGCTGAAGACGAAGGGGTCGTAGTAGATCGGCGAGGAGCGCCAGAGGACATTGAAGGTGTTGCGGTCGATCAAGCCCCGTTTCAGGTACTCATCGGCGCGCACGCTGGACACAAACGCGGCATCCGCTTTGCCCGCCAGCAACGCATCCAGCGATTTGTCGTGGGAGCCGGAATAGGCAATCGAGCCAAAAAAGCGCGCCAATGGCATGCCGACCGTTTCCGAGAACTCGGCGTTGGGAATGATGTTGCCCGATGTGCTGGCCGGGTCGGTCAGCACAACCCGTTTGCCACGAAGCGCCTGAACGTCGCTGGCGACCTCGCGGCGCACCAGCAGCAGTGCCTGGTAGTCATGCCCGGCGGGCGTGAAATAGCCGCGGCTGATGGTCAGGCTGGCGAACGGCTCGATGCGTGGATCGCGTTGATACGCAAGCAGGTACGAGGCGGGGCCGAGCCATGCGATGTCGACACCACCCGACACAATGGCATCGACCACGCTCTCGTAGGAGGACGACGGGACGATTTCCACTGCAATACCGGTCGCGCGGCTGAGCCGATCGATCAGCGGTTTCTGCTCCTTGAGCAGCTCGTCCATGCTCTTCTTGGGAATGACCGCGATACGCAGGCTCTGCTGCGTGCATTGTGCCTGGGCGTTGTCCGCCAGCAGTAAAGCGTTGAGCAGCATGACGCTTAGCATCAGGGTGAGGCGTTTCACTGCACGCATGTGGGTTCCGCATCCATGGAAGGCGCATCGATCAGGGTTGTCTGGGCAAACGGGGGATAGTCGCGCAGTTGTTCGGCCGATAACGGGCGGCTGAAGTGATAGCCCTGCGCGACATCGCAGCCTGCAAGCTTCAGGCACACCACTTGTTCACGGGTCTCGACACCCTCGGCGACCACCTGCAGGCCCAGGCGTTTGGCCAGAATGATGGTCGAGGAGACGATCGGGCTGTCGTCAGGGCTGTTGGACAAAGGCGCGATCAGCGTGCGGTCGATTTTCAGCTTGGTCAGCGGCAGGGATTGCAGGTGCGCGAAACCTGCGTAGCCCTTGCCGAAGTCGTCGAGGCTGATGTTCATCCCGGCCTCGCGCAGGCGGTGCAAGTGCTCGATGGCCTGACCTTCCTGATCGAGCAATGTGGTTTCGGTGATCTCCAGCTCCATCCAGTGCGGGGCAATGCCATGGCGCGCCAGTTTGCCCAGCACCCGGTCACTGAAATCGGCCTGGTGAAGCTGCATCGCCGAGACGTTGACCGCCAGGCGCAATTCCCGGCCTTGTGACAGCCAGAGTTCCAGGGTTTCGCAGGCGCGGCGCAGCACTTCCCAGCCCAGCTCGATGATGAAACCACTGCGCTCGGCCAAGGAAATGAACCGGTCCGGGTACAGCAGGCCGAACTCAGGGTGTTGCCAGCGCACGAGCGCTTCGTAGCCGTCCACCTGCATTGAATCGAGGCGGATTTGTGGCTGGTAATGCAGCACGAACTGACGCTCGTTCAAGGCGTTGCCGAAGGCCTGTTCGAGGATGAATTCCTCGACATCGGCCACGTTCAGAGACGGGTCGAAAAAACGGAACTGCCCGCGGCCGGCGCGCTTGGCCGAATACATGGCGGCGTCGGCGCTGCGAATCAGGTCCTCGACGTCCTGGCCGTCACGAGGACAGATGCTTACACCGACGCTCGGGCTGGTGGTGACTTCGTGATCGCCCAGGGAATAGATCGCTGACAATTTCTGTACCAGAGACCTGACCCAGGCGTCGATCTGTTCTTCGGTGCGTTCTCCGGCCAGCAGGACGACAAACTCGTCGCCGCCAAAACGCGCTGCTTCGTCATCCTGTTCGAGCATCCGGCTGATACGGCCGGCAACCGCTTGCAGCAACATGTCGCCGACCTTATGGCCCAGCGAGTCGTTGATTGATTTGAAGCGGTCCATGTCAATGAACAGGATCGCCATCAGGCGTCGTTTGCCACGTTGCCTGGAGAGGGTGCGTGCCGCCACCTCGAGGAACTGACGGCGGTTGTGCAGCCCGCTGAGGTGATCGGTGGCGGCGGCATGGCTGCTGCGACGATGTTCGTCTTCCAGGCGATCGATCAACTGCTGATTGACCTGCTGCGCCAGCTCCAGCGCATTGAACGCTTCCTGGCGTTTGCGCAGTACGCGCAGTGTCCAGAACAGGGTGCCGAGGATCAGCAGCGTCATGCACAGGTTCAGCCACAGTTGGCGCTGGTAGGTGAGTCGGGAGGAGGCCAGGATTTCGTCGGTGCTCTGGCTGACCACCACGCTGAAGCCCCGCTGTGGCACCCGCAGGTACATGCTCTGATAACCGCCGTTCACTGTGTGCTGGATGAGCATGCCGGTGACGTCGCCGCTGGCGGGCAGTTCGGGCGACATCAAGGCGCCGGACACCATCACGCCGCTGTTACTGATGCGCAGGCGTTCCTGGCCGCCGTTGTCGAGCAAGCGCATCATGCCGCTCTGGCCCAGGTCGATGTGCTCGAACAGCCCCGCGAGATATCCGACGTCCAGTTGCACCACCAGCACGCTGTCCATCTTGCCGGTTGACGAATTGACCAGCGGCAGCAGGAACGGCAGCCGCCAGTTAGGTGACAACACGTTGCCTGTCGACGGCAACGATCCCGGCAGCAGGGCCTTGAAGCCGTAATACTCGATGTGCTGCTGCAATTGTTTGAGCCATGCAGCCGGCAACTGATGAGGCTCATCAAGGTGGCTGGCGGACACCAGTTCGCCATCGCTGCCGTACAGGCTCATGCGTTTGAAGACCGGGTCTTCGGCGAGCATGCGCACCAGCCCGCGATGACGCTGGCCGAGGTCTTCTATGTCGCCTCGGGTGACGCGGCCGATGGCTTGGGCTCGGTCAACCAGTTGGCGCAGGTTCTCTGCAGCGATGGTGGCCAGGTTCAGGTGTTCGGCGGATTTGGCGGCCAGGGCTTCGCGGTGCGAGGTGGCTTTCTGCTGGAAATACAACGCCCACAGAAACACCAGCGTCGCGGCGCACAACGTCATGAGCAGCCACTGCAGAAAGCTGAGGGAAGAGAAAGATCGGCGGATCACTGCTTATATTCCTGCCGCGAGATGATGGCAGAATACTACTAGTTTGTTGCGGGTTCGTGACGATCCTGTGCCCGTCCTTTTCTCGCGCAGGCGGTTTCCACTGATAAGTTCTGTGCATCAATCGATGAAAACATAGCACTTATCGTTTCAAAGTGTGTCGATCAAACTCCCGGTCATAAAGCGCCGAAAGGCTCATTAACAAGATCGCTGGAGAACAATCATGCATGGCTCCCCCCATCCGCGGGCGACGTCCGCCACGTCCAAAGCCGGTGCCGTCTTTCGCGTCACCTCGGGCAACTTCCTCGAACAGTTCGACTTCTTTCTCTTCGGCTTCTACGCCACTCAGATCGCCTCAGCGTTCTTTCCCGCGTCCAGTGAATTCGCATCGTTGATGATGACGTTTGCCGTGTTCGGTGCCGGGTTCCTGATGCGTCCTTTGGGCGCGGTGATCCTTGGGGCTTACATTGATGACGTCGGGCGCCGCAAGGGGTTGATCGTCACCCTGTCCATCATGGCCAGCGGGACGTTGCTCATCGTGCTGGTGCCGGGTTATTCGAGTATCGGCTTATGGGCACCGGCGCTGGTGTTGGTGGGTCGCCTGCTGCAAGGCTTTTCCGCCGGTGCGGAGTTGGGTGGTGTGTCGGTGTACCTGGCCGAAATGGCCACGCCCGGACGCAAGGGCTTCTACACCAGTTGGCAGTCCGGCAGCCAGCAAGTGGCAATCGTGGTAGCGGCCGGGCTGGGGTTTGCGTTGAATCAATGGATGGCGCCTGCCGTCGTCGCGGATTGGGGATGGAGGATTCCCTTCGCCATCGGATGCCTGATCATCCCGTTCATTTTTGTGCTGCGCCGCAGCCTTCAGGAAACCGAAGAATTTGCTACCCGCACCCACCGGCCCACGATGAAGGAAGTCATCGCCACGCTGTTGCAGAACTGGCGCGTGGTCGTGGCCGGCATGCTGATGGTCGCGATGACCACCACTGCGTTCTACCTGATCACGGTGTATGCGCCGACCTTTGGCAAAACCGTACTGAATCTGAGCACGGCTGATGCGTTGCTGGTGACCTTGTTGGTGGGCGTGTCGAACTTCATCTGGCTGCCCATCGGCGGGGCCTTGAGTGATCGTTTCGGCCGCAAGCCGCTGCTGATTGCCATGACCGTGTTGACCATCGTCACGGCCTATCCTGCCTTGTCGTTCCTGGCCCAGGCACCCAGCTTTGGTCACATGCTCGAAGTGTTGCTGTGGTTTTCCTGCCTGTATGGGCTGTACAACGGCGCAATGATTCCTGCGCTCACCGAAATCATGCCGGTGGAGGTGCGTGTCGCGGGCTTCTCGCTGGCGTACAGCCTGGCAACCGCCGTTTTCGGAGGCTTCACGCCCGCCATTTCGACCTGGCTGATTCACCTCACCGGCGATAAGGCCGCGCCCGCTTACTGGATGACGTTCGCCGCCGCCTGCGCCCTGGGTGCAACGTTGATGCTGTACCGGAACCTCTCCGCTCGCCCTCAGTTGGCTGTCTGACCCACTGTCTGAAGTAAAAGGATTTGATATGAAAGCTTTGTTCAATGTTGTGGCTGCGCTGAGCCTTGGTTCGCTGCTGGCGAGCTCCTTTGCCCAGGCCGAAGAGCTCACCGTCATGACGTCCGGGGGCTTCACTGCCGCTTATAAATTGCTGGGCCCGCAATACGCGGCCGCCAGCGGCGACACGCTGGAGACTGTCCTCGGTCCATCGATGGGCAAGGCGCCGGAGGCCATTCCCAACCGGTTGGCGCGTGGCGAGCATGCCGACGTGGTGATCATGGTGGGTTATGCGCTGGATGAGCTCATCAAGCAGGGCAAGGTCGATCCCGCCTCGCGCGTTGAGCTTGCTGATTCGCGCATCGGAATGGTGGTCAAACAGGGTGCCGCCAAACCGGCCATCACCACCGATGCCGAGCTCAAGGACGTGCTGCTCAAAGCCAGGTCCGTGGCGTACTCCGACAGCGCCAGTGGCGTGTACATCGAGAATGAGCTGTTCAAAAAACTGGGTGTTCAGGATCAGGTCGGGCCGAAGGGCAAGATGATCGAGCGTATTCCGGTGGCGTCGGTGGTGGCCAAGGGGGATTACGAACTGGGCTTTCAACAGGTCGCCGAACTGTTGCCCGTACCGGGTGTGACCTTCGTCGGCAAAATTCCGGAGAATGTCCAGTCCGTGACACGTTTCGCCGCCGGCATCCCGCGAAATGCAGAACATCCGCAGCAGGCAAAAGCGTTGCTCGAATATCTGTCGTCAGCCAAGGCGCAGGCTCAAGTGCAGTCCACGGGCCTGGACTCAGTGCCCCGCTGAGCGAGCGGGCATCTGCCTGACCAGTTGTTCCAGCTCGATGGCCGCGGGTGTCAAGGTACGCCCGCGGCGTTTGATCAGCCCGACGTTGCGCAGCACTTCGGGCTCGATCAGCGGGACGCTCACCAGAATCGGGTGACCCGCTGCCGGCATCGCGATGGAGGGCACCGCCGCGACCCCCAGCCCGGCTTCGACCAGACCGATCATGGTGGTCACATGCCGCGTTTCACAGATGCTGGGCTTTTTGGCAGGCGAGCGCAGCAGCGCCTGATCCAGCACCATTCGGTTGCCTGAGGTCTTGTCCAGGCTGATGTAGTCATATTCGTACATCTCTTCCCAACTGACCTGTTCACGCTCGGCCAGGGGATGGTCGCGTCGGCAGGCGACCACGTAGCGTTCCTGCAGCAGCAATTCGAAATCGACTTCCGACGCCAGCGTGCCGCTGAAACTCACGCCGAAATCCGCTTCGCCCAAGGCCACGGCACTGTTGACCTCGTTGGCGCTGGCATCGAGCACCCTGACCTTGATCCTGGGGTACAACCGGTGAAACGCGCTGATCACTTGCGGCATGAAGTAGTAGGCAGCGGAGGGTACGCAGGCGATGGTCACATGCCCCATGCGCGTGGACGCAACCTCACTGATGCTCATCAGCGCGATGTCCAGGTCATCGAGCATGCGCTCGACCTGCGGCAGAAAAGCCAGCCCGACCGTGGTGAGGCTGACCTTGCGAGTCGTGCGCTCGAACAGTTTGACGTTGAGCGCTGATTCGAGCTTTTCGATACGTCGACTCAGCGCCGGCTGGGTGATCCTGATCGCGTCGGCGGCTTTGCGGAAGCTGCCGTTTTCAACCACCGCCCGAAAAGCCTGCAGGTCATTGAGGTCAAAATTGATACTCATGCATGACGCCTCGCAACCAGTCGGTGAACCATGAAACGGTGATCCGCCGAGAACAACCGCCTGAAGGTTAGCAGGACCGCGCAGACCGTGCCCAGCGCCGAGCCCGCGGCAATCAGGAACATGATCATGATCTGATAGCGGACGGCGCTTTCGGGGTTTTCGCCCGCCAGCACCTGACCGGTCATCATGCCGGGCAGGCTGACGATGCCGACCACGGTCATCTGGTTCAGCGTGGGCATCATGCCCGCGCGAACCGCTTGCCGGGCGGCCGATTGTGCCGCTTCCCAGCGGGTGCCGCCGAGAGCCAGGATCATTTCGATGGTGTTGCGGCCCGACATCAATTCCTGGGTCATGCGCTCCATGCCCAGCGACACCGCCGTCAGCGTGTTGCCCAGGATCATGCCGAGAATCGGGATCGCGTATTGAGGCTCGTACCAGGGTCGGATGCGGATGATCACGAACAACCCGATGGCCGCGACCAGCCATGAGCTGCTCCAGACCGACACCACGCTGTCGATCAACTGCCCGGCGTATGTGCGCTTGCCCCGACTGGCTGCAGAGAAGCCGGCGACCAGCGTCATCAGGCAAATCAGAGGCAGCACCACGTACCAGTCGGCATGGGCGAACACCCAGCCGAGCAGGTAACCGACTGCCAGCAATTGCACGATGGTACGCACCGAAGCCCACAACAATTGGCGCTCCAGCCCGAGCTTCAACATCAGCGACAACGCACCGTTTATGAGGATCAGCGCGGCGGCGATGGACAGGTCGGTGGCCGACAGATTCTCGTAATTCATGCTGCGTCTCCTGCGCCCAGCACGCCATTGTTCATCGTCAAGCGCCGGGTGCCCATGCGTCGGGCTTGCTCGGGGTCGTGGGAAATCCAGACATAAGCGCGCGAGCCGGCGCCTGCGTTGAACCAGTGCAGCACCAGTGATTCCACCGCTGCCGCCGATTGCGGGTCGAGCGCCGAGGTGGGTTCATCGAACAGCATCACCTGCGGCGCCAGTTGCAGCGTGCGCACCAATGCGACGATCTGCGCTTCGCCGCCCGAAAGGTCCGCGCCTGACTTGCTCAGAAACGAGGCGTCCTTACCGGCCTGCGCGAGCAGATCGGTTGCTCGTTCCAGGTTGAACCTGCGGCCCCGCAAGCTTTTCAGGGTAAAGGGAAACTGCAGGTTGTCGAGCACCGTGCCTTCGATCAACGCGGGGCGTTGCGACAGGTAAGACACGCACGTGCGGTACGCGGGAATGCTGTCATTGGAGAGCGGCGAGCGCTGCCACAGCAGTTCACCGCTGGAGGGTGCATCGAGCAAGGCCAGCGTGCGCAGGAACACACTTTTGCCCGATCCCGACGCGCCGGTGAGCGCGACTTGTGCGCCGGGCATCAAGGTGAAGTCGGTGGGTTTGAGAAGCTGATTGGCACCGCTCTGGTCCAGACGAGTCAACCGCCTGACTTCAAGCAAGGGCTCGGGCGATGGAGGGGGCGATGGCACATTCGGCGGCACGGTCGTTCCTTTGGGCGGGATGAAACGCCGTGCATTATTGCCCACTTTGCAATACCAGGCATCCAAGATGCATGAACCTCCGCATTCGTCGGAATGCCGCCTAGACCAAGCTCGCTCCCAAAGGTCATGCGTCCGCCGTAGATTCTGATAAAACCGCGATACCTGTAGTAGCAGTCCGAGGTTACGAGGGCCGCGAAGAGGCCGGTACAGTCAACACACTTCTGGCGGGTGATAGACCGCATTCGCCACCGTCGTAACCTCCTG
>NZ_FNCO01000019.1 GCF_900100795.1 Pseudomonas abietaniphila | reverse complement strand
TTAACACTTGCTTGTGCAATGGGGTGGTGGTCATGGGCGCCCCCTGAGCGTCAACGGATTCAGCCTAGCTCAAAAGCATTCCACCTAACTTAATAGAGCGCGTAGTTGCTGCTAAATGCGACCACGCCATTTCGACGCAGATGGTCTTTGATCTGGAAAAACGGCTGGCCCATTTTCACAAATGGTTTTGCATCGTAGGAGCGCGCGATCACGCAGCCGTCATTGTTCGAAAGGACTACGATGGGAGTCTTCGCAAGATCGGGTCGAAAGACGCGCTCGCAGCTCGCATAGAAGCTGTTGCAGTCGATCAGCGCAAAGACCGGCTCAGGTTTTGTCATGATCGCGAACGCTGTATTTGACGACGCCCCATATGACGAGTTCGTCCCCTTCCATCACGTGACGCGCGGGATATTTGGGATTCTCGGACATGAGGATCACCTCGTTCTCACGCATGTGCAGACGCTTGCAGAGTGGTTCGGTGTTAAGCGCCGCAATTACGATGTCACCGTGCTCGGCATACAGGCTGCGATCAACAATCACCAAGTCGCCATGATAGATGCCAGCGCCTTGCATGCTGTCGCCATCGATCTTCACGAGGTACACATGAGGCGCACGGATGTCGAATAGCTCGTCCAGAGAGATATGTTTCTCGATGTGATCCGCAGCTGGCGATGGAAAGCCTGCGGGGACATGAAACGAGTAAAGGGGCAATTTATCGCCGCCCGCTGCCACTGGGCCGATGATCGTGACGCTCATGATGCAAACCTTGAGATTGAGTAACTGTACGTATATACAGTTAACGATTTACTCTGCTTGCGGTCAATCTCATAAGCACGAAATTTCGACGGGTGACAGCATGTGTGGACGGTACTCGATCTACGAATCCATGGATCACTACCTCAAGGAGCTCGCTCCAAAGCAGCTGGTGATCAATGGATACGACCTCTGGCCGATTGAACGCTACAACGTCGCGCCGACGACACGCGTGGAAATCATCCGTCCAACTGCGGGCGGGTTGAGTGTCGACAAGGTGAAATGGGGATGGGCGCCGTTCTGGGCGAAAGGCAAACGCCCTGATCCGATCAACGCCAGAGTCGAGACGGTCATGACGGGAAAGTTCTTCAAACAGTTGTGGCCGAGCGGACGCATCCTGGCACCGGCTAACGGATGGTACGAGTGGGTCAAAGATCCCATCGATCCGAAGAAGAAACAGCCTTATTTCATAACGTTGAAAGAGCAGATTCCGATGTTTTTTGCGGGGTTGGCTGAGGTGCACCAAGGCCTGGAGCCGGACGAGCGCAACGGCTTCGTCATCATCACTGCTGCGAGCGATCAGGGGATGGTCGACATCCATGATCGCAAACCGCTGGTGCTCGCTCCCGAGCAAGCGCGTGAGTGGATAGACCCAGAAACGTCACCTGAGCGTGCGGCAGAGATCGCAATCGAGCACTGCCGCCCCGTCGCGGATTTTCACTGGTACAAAGTAGGAAAAGATGTCGGCTATGTCCGTAACCAAGGGCCCCAGTTGATCGAGCCTGTTGAAGTGAAGTACGAAGGCCCAGAGGAACAGTAACTTGGTGTGGAGCGAGGTATGACGTTGATTAATGAACCGCAATCGCGACTATTTTTCGCGCTCACATGCTCAGCCCCCCTAAGGAAAGCGATCTCCCAATGGCGTGCGCTTCTCTCGCACCGCGCGGGGCGCCCTGTTCCCGCCGCTAATTTTCATCTCACGCTGCTTTTTCTAGGATCAGTTGATCAGGCCCAGATCGCAGACATCTGCACGACCGCCTCGAAGATTAAAGTACCCGGGAAGCAACTGACGCTAGTCCTTGACTGCCTGGAGGTTTGGCGTAAATCAAAGGCGTTGGTGCTTACGCCAGAAGACGCTCCTCCAGAGCTGATGCGACTGTCATACGCGCTAGAGCAAGCAATGTTGAGGTTCGGACAGGATCAAGAATACAAGGAATTTCGACCTCATCTGACGTTGGCGCGCGACTATCAGTCCGCAGCTCCAGAGGCAGGTAACCCGCCAGAATTTTTTCTTCGAGCCGACCGCTTCGGACTTTACCGATCTCACAAAGGGCAATACACCCTCATAGCAGATTGGCCGCTCGTTCAACCTCCTGATGGGGCTCAGACAGCTGGGGTAAGCTCGTGATGACGAAGTTTCCCCACTCACCGACGAGGCATAATCTTGTGAGCGAACGTGCACAGCGAAATACCCCAACAGCAGAGCTCATCAGAAGCATGCGTGAGGTCGTCTCGACCCTGAAGAGCTCCTATACTTCGTTGTTAAGCGCCTCAGTGCGCTTGGCGGAAGCCGGCCAAGATCAAGAAGCTATGCGTCTCATTGAGCTGGCAAACAGCATACAAGGCGCAGAGACAAAGGTTCTCCAGCATGCAAAGGATGCAGGGATCGGCAGGATCGTGAAATTAAGCGACCACTGACCCGAGGTCTTGGTTTCATGAGGTGTATTGATACAAAAGGATTTGAACGTGAAAAACGAATTCACAGCTGCATTTTCAAAGGTCATCGCGAACCAGGTCGAACTTGCTGGGATAATTGAATCTCTTGTGGCAGCCGCCACGAGCGAAGGGCATGTGTCGGAAGGTGAGGACTTGATTGCTGAACTAGACGAGCTCAATTCACGAGTGACAGCTTTGACACATCACCTCTCCGAGCGATACGTCAAAAGCTCTTGATTCGAACGTCAGCTTGAACCGGGCGGAATCCCATTCTTATTGAAATCTTTCAATCGCTGCTTTTCTTGCTCTCAGTTGAATGAGCTGGAACATCCTCTTTACGAACTTCTTTCTTCTCTTCAGCCATGATGTTTTCCTCTGACGTGATACTGATTGGGTTCTATCCAGCCGCAGCGGTTCACAGCAATTACCTCGGACGAATGCAGAGAGCGGCACACGTCCGTATTGGATCGAACCTCGGATTCCCCGCGCCTAGTCAAAGAATTCGATTAGCTCTGCGGCTACGCGATTCGCAGCTTCCTCCGGCAGATAGTGCCCAGCATTGCTGATGACATGTCGTCTCACGTCTGCTGCGAGAGCTCGAAGTGCATCACGATGTTGTCACCGACGCCACCCTCAGAACCCAACGCGAGTATCGGAATTCCGAGAGGCACTCCAGCCCGCAGGCGGTTCGCAGCGATCCCCCCAGATGAAAATGCGGCCCGGTAAAAACTGGTCGCTGCACGCAATGCACTAGGTGCTGGAAGCTGTCGTGCACAGGCGGCTCCTTTCTGCATTAACTGATTGTCTCTTTAGCCAAATTCATAATGCGACTTTAGGGCAAGATTACGACGCCGATGGTCACGGTAAACAACCCGACTCTGCCCTGCGCGCCATTCGCTCCCGTGCTCAGCGCGATGATTCCTACCAGGCTAAAAAGAACGAGCCGATGAACGTCGCCAAGCCATTCTGCGTCGTGGAGTCTTCCATAACCAAGGTAGTTGCACGTGGCGTCACCCCGCTGCTGGCAGCACTGTAGGCTGAGACCATTGTGCTTAGGGAGAAGGTTGTGACGGCGAGCATACTGGAGGCAATGATCCCCAAGATCTTGTCCACCGCATCTGCACCGATCTGAGTCGGCAGAGGCGGGTACGAACCCTTTGAAAAATATCGCTATTAACGCCGTTGCTATCCCGAGAAGCGAAAAAAGGCTAGCGCGGAAGCATAGCCTTTTTGTTAGACGAGCAGAGCCCAGCGCCATCGAGCAATCATCCTGCAGTTACCTTGGTTTGATGAGCAAGACGCAAACGCGGTGAGCTGGAGCCACAGGCTGCCACGCCAGATGGAGTGAGTGGAGGCCAGAAAAGTCTCATCGCCAAAACGGGGGCAGTTTATAGGTGTGCATTTTGAAACGCACTTTGAAACGTTTTTGCCGTCGAAAGTCCTGCGTCCCCCTACGAGGTTACCAAATTCCGGGCGCAACCTAAGCGAACATTTTCAAAGGGAGCCCTTGGGCCAATGCTGGATATTGTTGCTGTATTTCTCTGTATCACAGCGGTTCTCGCTTTCTTCAATCGTCGGTATGTGGGACTGCCATCCGCGATAGGCGTCATGGGCATTGCACTTGGCCTGTCTCTGCTGAATATGGCCATGGATGCAATGGGCTTTCACGCTCTTCACTCGCTCGAACAATCGCTGGTCGAGTCCATCGATTTTTCAGAGCTCCTTATGCAAGGTATGCTCTCTTTGCTTTTGTTTGCCGGAGCATTGCATGTAAACCTCTCCGAACTCCGAGCTTACCGCTGGCAGGTCGCTTCACTCGCGGTCGTCGGAACGACCGCATCAACGCTGATTATTGGATATGGGCTCTGGGCATTGCTATCGCTCACGTCTTTGGAGCTACCACTTTCCTATTGCTTGGTATTCGGAGCTCTGATTTCGCCGACTGATCCCATCGCCGTAATGGGTATTCTAAAGTCTGCAGGCGCCCCGAAAAGTGTTGAGCTGGTGATCGCCGGTGAATCACTTTTCAACGACGGCGTAAGCGTTGTCTTGTTCTCGCTGATCGTGGCGATGATAGCCAGTGGTGAAGCTCCTTCTGTAATGGGAGCATCGCAATTGTTGCTTCTGGAGGCAGGCGGTGGCGCAATCTTGGGTGCCGCTGTTGGTTATGCCACTTACCTGATGCTCAAAAGCATCGACAGCTACCAAGAGGAGGTTCTGATTACGCTGGCAGCGGTGCTCGGCGGTTACGCTTTGGCAACCCACCTCCATGTTTCTGGCCCGTTAGCGATGGTGGTGATGGGATTGATCGTCGGAAACCAAGGCCGCTCATATGCCATGTCCCAACAAACTGAAAAACACGTGGACATGTTCTGGGAGCTCATTGACGAAATTCTCAATGCCGTATTATTCGTACTCATTGGCCTAGAGGTAGTGCTGATCCAGTTCTCCAACCCGCTAATAACGACAGGGCTGTTCGTCATTGCGCTTACCCTACTGTCGAGGCTGCTCACTGTAGGTCTGCCAATACGTCTGCTTGGACAACGCTTCCGCCTGCCGAGCGGCTCATGGAGCGTACTGACCTGGGGAGGTCTTCGCGGGGGAATATCAGTGGCCTTGGCTCTGTCTCTGCCCGCCGGCGATGCTCGAGATGTCGTCGTATCACTCACCTATCTGGTGGTGATCTTTTCGATTCTTATCCAAGGTATGTCCATCGGAACGTTGGTCAAGCGCGTTATACCCTGCGCTGGCCCACGTTGAGTGAGCCCGCTCTGAGTTAAGCGAAGTCCTGATGCATTTGAAATCGCCCGCTGCCACTGCAGCTATCAAAGAAAGCGGCGTGATTCCCACACCCTGTCACAGGACTGGATGCAGCGGGCCTCCGTTTGAGGCGGTAATATCGTGATCTGCCTCATCCTCGATCAAAGAATTTGCGACGCGCCATGAAAAGAAACAAGAGAGCAGAGCCGCACATACTCAGGAAGTAACCCCGCAGCCAGGCATAGGGCTCGCCGAGGTAAAGCAGAAGATAAAATGGCGTCGCGATGACGCCATTTTTATCTTGGGCTGATGCGCTCGGGTGCTTTTATGCTGCCATCGCCTCACAGGCTTTAGCGCACGACAGACAAGCCTTTGAACATTTCTGACAATGCTCTGCTTCATGTTTGCCACACTCCTTTGCGCAAGCTCGACAAGCCTCGGCACATATCCGGCAAATCTCGGCGGCCAGTGAACTATCCCTTGCCATGAGCTTGGCTGCGAGTAGGCACATATCTGCGCAGTCCCGATCCAGCTTGATGCAATCAGCCATCATCTGAACGTCTTGCTCTTTCAAGCAAGACGACGCGCAAGTTTCGCATGCCACCGCACACCGCATGCACTCGGAAATACAATCTTCGAAAGCGCTGTTCATCAGAGTTCCTCCAGTGTGGATTGTGATTCACAACTTCCGACTCGGGCTTTGCCAGGAAGGTTTCGTAAAACTTTGGGCGGAGTGCCGAGCGTACTCAGATAGGAGGGGAACTAGGGTAACCGCTGTCGATTCAGCAGCGGATCTCAGTGCCCCTCGTATTCATGAGAGTTGCTCGGATCGAGCAATCGCAACCCCGCTTTTTCCGAATTGCTTGATCTCATACATCGCACGGTCAGCTGCCTTAATGAGCGTATCAATATCCCGACCGTGGTCGGGACAGAACGAAATGCCCACGCTACACGAAAGCGAGATTGTTCTCGTATTCAATGCTATCGGCTCCTGGATGGTTCGTAAGATCCTCTTCGCCTCGTCTTCGACAGCCTGTCGGCTTACCGAATCAGCTATGAGTACAACGAATTCATCCCCGCCATAGCGAGCCACTGTGTGGCTTGAGCGAGATGCCCGTGTCATTCGAGAAGCGATGATTTGAAGCGCCTGATCGCCAACGGCGTGGCCTTCCGAATCGTTGATTTCCTTAAAATCGTCCAGGTCGATGAGCAGTACAGCAAATGGAATGTCCTGGGTTGTGTACCGAGCCAGGGCATGATCAAAACGCTCTGTAAGCAGATAGCGGTTGGCTAGACCGGTTAAGACGTCATGGCTGGCCAGATAGACAGAACGCGAATGTTCAGCTTCTGCTTTGTGAATAGCTTTGAAATGCCGCATGACCGCCATGGGGGTGAGAAAGCCGAGCGCCGTCAACACCAGTAAGATGATGGATGTTTCAGGGCCCAGCACATCGTCCAAACGCAGTTGGCGTTCATACAGCAGTGTCATTGGTTGTGACGCGCCCCCAATCTCGACTTGCTGCTCGAACCGAGGAAAAAGCATGAAATCGATCCACCCAGCTTCCCGGATCGGGATCGATAAAACCGTGCTCTCAGCGTCAGGATCCGCTTTGAGCTGCGCCCTGATCCCTATCGATGGATCGACATTACCCTCGTTGATCGCCTTCAACAGCGAATCCGCGCTTATAACCAACATCGCAACCATCGTACTCCCAAAGAAGTTGGGCAACGCCCGTTGCTCTCTCCTCTCAGGACGAATGACTGTGCGTAGAAGGATGTAGGCGCTTCCGCCTTCGTACATGGGGAAAAGCGGCGATGCGACAGCCTTGGCCGTATTGCGACTTTTTATCAAAGCGCTTGTAAGGTGTGGAACCGTCTCTAATCTCACCCCATAGATTTCGGTAGCCTGGGGCAACGGCGGGTACATGAAGAGTACAGGCCAGGTTTCCTTCAAAGCGGTGTAGGGGGCTCTCGCCTGCTCACCGACATCCGGGAACTGTTTCAGCTTGAAGTCTGGATTCCAGGTTCGCCTGAGCAATGCCTGAAAATTCGCTTGTTCCGCAACTGGCACGGCCCGAGCGACCTCAAGCATGTAGATGTGTGGGTAGGCCGCTGAAACTGCCGCTGCATAGCGTGACGCAGACTCCGTATCGCTCTGGTCGACGGCCTGTAGGAATGCTGAGAATCCCGCCAAGACGGCATCGTTGGTATCCAGCTGGTTGCGGACGATCCCGGAGACGTCATGCACGTAGCCCGCAAATCGTGCCTCCTGGCGTTGGGTTTCAGCTTTTATTAGCGCTAAGGCGCAGAAAACAAGTAAGCCCAGCGTGAGAATGATGAACCCAGCGGAAGCATAGCGGCGATTTAGCGGCACGACTCATCCCACATCGCCCACGGCGCGCAGACGTAAAAAGGTGTTACGAGCTTCTGTTTCAGACAGCAGGCGTCGACGTTTGCTCAGGGTCGTCAGCATGTCTACAACGGATCGATCTAAAGCAAAGGCTAGCAAAGGGCCACAGTGGTGTCTAATTGTAAAAATAAGACAGCTTGACCAGGCTGGTTGCAGACTCCTGCAGGTCTGGATGAGGTCAAGCCATTCCTCGAGCAGTCGGCGAATGCCATAGCCGCACGCAATTACCGGTGAGGGTTGGACGGCTGAGGGTAGCTGCTGGAAGAGGTTATAGGCCGGACGTGAAATATCCATCAGACCCGCTTGACTGGTGCGCCGGGCTGTAAGAAGTCACCAACTGTCTGCATCAACCCTGACACCGCCCACGGCTTGGTGGATGCCACGCCTTCTAAGGCGGAACGGCGTATCTGGAATCGACTCAGAGCAAAACTGATGACTTCAATGCATCTCTGAACCGGCGCGCTGATAGCGATATTGCTCACATGGGGGATAGCAACCGCCTGATGTGGCGCAAGCGCCAGACCCTCGACTGAACAGCCTCGCTGGGAATGCTACCCTTATTTCTCGTAATGCAATGATAGGCGAGTCGAAGAAAATTCATACGCCGTATCGCTGAGTTCTTAAATGGCTCAGCGGCAAAACGCTGGAGCTGAAGGGATCACCTTCAACGCCATACGATCCGTGCTCAGAAGTGTTTTTGCTCTGCGCCTGACCCAAAGGAGACTTTCATGACAGCCAAGGCCGACACCAGTCCGAAGCCGACGCTCAACCCACCCGTTTTTTACACATCAGGCGTTATCCTGCTTCTTCTGGTGCTATACGCCAGCGTCTTTCAAAGCCATGCCCAAGTCGTGTTTGCGGAAGTCCAGAGCTGGATTATTACCAACGTCAGCTGGTTCTACATTCTGGCAGTTGCCATCATTCTTGGCACCGTTGTGTTCCTCGGCATGAGCCGATATGGAGACATCAAGCTCGGCCCTGACCACAGTACCCCTGATTACAGCAGCACAACCTGGTTTGCGATGTTGTTCTCGGCGGGCATGGGGATTGGCCTAATGTTCTTCGGTGTCGCAGAACCAGTTATGCACTTTCTAAACCCACCTCTAGGCGACGGCAGTACCGTCGAAGCCGCACGTGAGGCAATGAAGATCACCTTTTTTCACTGGGGTCTGCATGCTTGGGCCATTTATGCCATCGTGGCGATGATCCTGGCCTATTTCAGTTACCGGCACGGGCTTCCGCTTACATTGAGATCGGCCCTGTATCCGCTGATTGGTGATCGCATTTACGGGCCTATCGGCCATGCAGTGGATATTTTCGCGATCATTGGCACGGTGCTAGGCGTTGCCACCTCCCTAGGATTCGGCGTGGCGCAAATTAATACCGGTCTTAATGCTCTTTTTGGCGTCCCTATAACCACGACAGTGCAGATCATTTTGATCATCGCTACTACAGCCCTTGCAACGATCTCTGTGGTAACAGGCTTGGATAAAGGCGTACGCCGCCTTTCCGAGCTGAATCTAGCGTTGGCGGTTTTATTGCTTTTAATGGTCATCGTGCTTGGGCCGACTGTGCTCATCCTACAGACCTTCGTGCAGAATACCGGCGGGTATTTAACCGAAATTATCAGTCGAACTCTGAACCTTTATGCCTACCAGCCAACAGATTGGATCGGTGGGTGGACACTGTTTTACTGGGGCTGGTGGCTGGCTTGGTCGCCTTTCGTAGGACTCTTCATTGCCCGGATTTCCCGGGGCCGTACGATTCGTGAGTTTGTGATGGGCGTGTTGCTGGTACCTGCGGCCTTCACTCTGCTATGGATGACCGTATTCGGCAACACTGCCATTCATATGATCCTGACGGAAGGCCTCACCGACCTCGGGGCTGCTATCGATAAAGATACTTCCTTGGCATTGTTCGCTTTCCTTCAGCATTTCCCGTTCTCGGGTGTAATCTCGCTTGTAGCCATCGTCATGGTCGTAGTGTTCTTCGTGACATCTGCTGACTCGGGCGCAATGGTTGTGGATATGCTGGCCTCTGGCGGATCAGCCAGCACACCTGTATGGCAACGAGTTTTTTGGGCCTCCAGCATGGGGCTTGTGGCCATCGCCTTACTGCTCGCGGACGGGTTAAAAGCCCTGCAGACAGCCACTATCGCTAGCGCGTTGCCGTTCACAATTGCGCTGTTATGCAGTATGCGAGGGTTGCTGAAAGCATTGAAGTTGGACGCCACCAAGCGCGGGCTTCGTTATCAATCGATTTCACCTTCTACCAGTAGCAGTCCAGGCGGCTGGCAACGCCGGCTGAGGACACTAGCCATGTTCCCCCGTCGTGCGCATGTTTTGCGTTTTATCGCCGAGACGGCTAAGCCTGCTTGTGTGTCGGTGGTAGAGGAATGGCGCAAGCAAGGCTATGCGTGCGATGTCGAAGACGCAGGAGACGGCAGCGTTCGACTGCGTGTGGGAAGCCCTGAACATCCAGAGTTTATTTATGAGGTACGACCACACCCCTACGCCATGCCGAGCTTTGTTATGGGTGACACACAGGATGAAGAACGGAAGTATTTCCGAGCCGAAGTGCACTTGCGGGAGGGTGGTCAAGATCATGACATCATGGGTTGGTCGCGCGAAGAGGTGATCGGAGACATCCTCGACCAGTACGAGCGGCATATGCATTTTCTCCATCTCGTAAGCTGATGCCGGATTTACTGCCTGTGGCTTGAGGCCTCACAAATCCGCTTTGATGGCTTTCATCTTTTCCTCCCTCAGCTAGAGCCAGCAGTTGAGAGATTGGACAAAAAAACCAGGATCATGCTCAAAGAATAAACCGACCCGCCACACACCAAAGAGGCAAATTTTTGTGGACAACAAAAGTCATCCCAACGCCCCCACGGCGAATTTCATTAGAAGCATGCGGGAAGTCGCTACAACACTGAATAGCTCCTATACCTCGCTGTTGAGTTCGTCTGTACGGCTGGCCGAGGCTGGCCAGGATCAAGATGCTATGCGTCTCATCGAACTCGCGAAGGGAATTCAATGGGCTGAGTCAAAGGTTTGGCGGGATGCGAAGGACGCGGGGGTCAGCAGGATCGTAAAGTTGAGTGAGCACTGAGCCCCTTAGCTCCGACAACCCCTCGTTTGAGGCCCCCTGTTTGAGCGTATACAAATGGGCTTGCGGGCCTTAGCCTGACCACAACCGCACGCAAAGGACGCGATGACATGGACAACAATCAATGCATGACCAAATGGTCGGCGGCATGGGCTCTCATAGGCGGAATAGTCGTCTGCACAGGATGCATGAACGGCCAGTCGATCACTCACAGTGAAGAAACATTCCCCCACGAACCGGGGTGCAAGGCGAAGGGCGAAGTCACCGAAAAGCCTTGGGCTGAGCTGCACCAGATACTCGATGACGAACGTGGTTAAAAGTCCTTAGTTTGATCCAGATGGCATACCGTCTCTGTTGAAGTCTCTCAGCCGCTCCTTTTCCTGTTCTATCGAGTGCGCCGGCACGTCGTCCGGTAGCGCTTCCCTTCTTCTCTTGGGGCATCGTGGTGTCTCCGTGAGGGAGCTGATTTGGCACTCGAAAATCAGAGCGGTTCAGGGCGAATATTTCGGTTCTGCGCGCAGGATCGGATAGCATCATGAGGAGAACTTCACTCAGCTGTAGTCACAGGTCATGACACCTTCTGCCACCTAGCGCTAAAAATTCATGGAGGAATTTATGCTCAGACTCTTCGTTTCACTCACCGTCATCTTGGGTATGAACCTTTGCCAAGCCAGCGATGCCGACGATCAGGCCAACTCGTTTGCAAAAATCTACGCATCCCTTTGCCTGCAAAATCTGCCCAACCTTGAGGCTCCCCGCCGAAAGCTGGCGCCCATGCCTAAGCTGCCAACTGACAAAGCTGCTCTCTTTCTCGGAGGTGCTCCTGGGACGCATGGCCGGTGCCGGACAAACACGGCACGTTCGTGATTGCCCTACCAAGCGGCAAGAACCTGTGTGCTGTCCATGCTCGCAGGGCAGACGTAGATGTCGCCAATACCCTGTTCCAAAAACTGGTGGCAACTGCCCCTGCCCCATTCACGTCGAGAATGGTGATGAACGAGGACAAGCAGACGGCGGCTAACGGGGTAACTCACACCGTCTCGTACGAATGGTCTGTTCCAAACGGCGCTCGAAAAATGCTCTTTACGCTTACGACTGCTACGGCTGAAACCGCACAGCTTCAAGTGCTAGGCTCTGCAGCAATCGTGACTCAGTAGCCGGTCGGTCTACGCTGATATCCGAGTAACTTCAGCGGATGCCGCCAATGTACAAGACGATCACATTCACCACCCTGGAACTCTTCGAGAAAATATGGGAAACACCTGTGTTGAAGCTCGCCCAGGAGATTGGCGTGTCGGACGTCGGATTAGCCAAAGCCTGCCGTAAAGCAAGTATCCCACTTCCCTCTCGCGGCTACTGGGCCAAGCAACCTTCGAGACGCCCAGCAAGGCCCAAGCCCCCGACCGAAACGGGATCGATAAGCTTCCAAGTTTTGGATAGAGCGTCACTTCCGCCACGGCCCGAGGTTCCCGCGAAGGTGAAATCCGTTGTCACGAGGCTTGAGGTTCCCCAGGCGCTGGTTGATCCTCATCCTTTGGTAGCCAAATGGCTAAAGCAAGCCCAGTCTGCCAAGACTCACGAAGGCCATCTAATGACTGCTGGGAAGCATGTGCTGCGCTCCCACATTTCAGCTGTTCAGGTAGATCGCTCGGCGCTGATTTTTGACACTCTCATAAAGGCGAGTGAGGCACTTGGTCAGTGCTGGACGATAACAGCTGACAACGAAACGTCGATTGAGATCGACGGAGAAAAGCTGAAGCTACTGCTGAAGGAGCGTATCACCAGAATAACCATCCCCCCGCCTTCACCTCCCCCACCTAAACGCGGCGTTCCATGGACACCGGACTTTTTGCCTCGGGTCGCCCCTCAGTACGAATGGGTGCCAACCGGGGAACTGAGCCTGCAGCTGGAGGCAGATACTGAATACGGCACGCGCAAGAACTGGGCGGACACCAAGACCAAGAGGCTTGAAGCTAGGCTGGCGGAAGTCGTCGACGGGCTCGCCTTGATCGCCATTTCGATCAAAGCCATGCGAACCAAGCGAGAGGAGGAAACGCGGCAAAGCCTGATCCGCGAAGCACGGCGACTGGAACGAGCCAGGCATGAAGAAAGCCAACGGCGCTTGCGTCATATGCTTGTGAAGAATTCGAAGAGCTGGCAACGAGCGCAGGAACTTCGCGCCTTCATTCAGGCAACCTGTGAGGCACACGCCCACAGCCCACAGCATGTCCAGGAGCAAACGGCCTTATGGGTCTCATGGGCGTCTGCCCAAGCCGATATGCTTGACCCGCTAAGGGTTAACAGCACATCCGTAACATCCTTGACCGTGACCATCGATAGCTGGTTTACCGGCTACAGCATGATCCGTGCAGAGAAAGATTGGTGGTCAGAGTGAGGCTACATACAAGGATAGAGGTACCCACAGACACCGATGGGTACTCGTCCGATAGGAGTGCTGAATGAAGAAGCCGTCTACTGTTCGAGGTGTTGAATCTCTAGGCCGCACGCGCCTTTCCAAAAACTTTTTCCTTCGCGAGTTCCTGTACAGCGAAATCACCAACATTCATGGCATCCCCAATCTGCCCGACAATCCCGACCTCGCCATTGCAGCAGGCCGAGAGCTTTGTGAGGAGCTTCTAGAGCCACTTCAGGCAACGTTCGGACGCATAGCGCTTCGTTCAGGCTACCGGTCGCCTGCGGTGAACGAGTTTGGCAACGCCAACAATTTGAGCTGCACGTCCAACAAGGCAGATAGAGGCCGGCATATCTGGGATCAAAGAGATGATGAAGGCATGGCCGGAGCGATGGTCACGATAGTCGTCCCGTGGCTGGTTGATCACATATCAGCCCCTACCCAATGGCAGTCCATGGCTTGGTGGATTCATGACCATCTTCCCTACAGCGAGCTGCAGTTCTTCCCCAAACTGAGCGCGTTCAATATCGCCTGGAGAGAGAAGCCATTGAAGAGAATTTCCAGCTATGTCCATCCCCGTGGCGTACTCACAAAGTCAGGAGCCGAGAACCAAAACGGCTTGCACGTCGATGCCTATCCAGGCTTCCCAGAACTCGTGACAGTTGATCGGTTATATCCGCGTACAAATTTTCTAAGGATTTGAGAACTAGGAAGGCCGATAGTCGAGACTGTGAAGATGCACAGCTATTACACATACGTCAGGTTCATCGCGCTGTGTTTTCCTACGAGCACGGGCGCAAACCCTATGGATGAAGCTGGATCCTCGTTTCTGGCTGACTCGATCTGTCGTGGACTCTACATCCCAAATGACGAGCTGAGTGTCAGGATCAGCAAGCGGAGCGCGCAGACGCGAAAGATGGAAGCCCGCAGGGCCAAGACACCAGCGCATGCTGGGGGCTTGGTTCACGACAGCTTGCCCGCAAGGGCGCGCCCGAGCCAAGTCGAGTGAAATTTGAAACCCCGAATCTACCCAGGCAATGCAGAGTCCATCAGCGATACTGATAGAATTGACCATGCCCCAACCCTCCTACACCGAGACACCGCATGAACCCTGAGCTAACAGAAGAAGAGATGCGCCGGGCGCTCTTTGGCAACGCCGAGGTATCTTCTCCAATCATCCCTGAGGTAGCAAAAGAGTCGGTTCCAGAAGTTGTCATCGTGCCGCCAGCAAAACCAGTTGCGAAAAAGAAAGTGGCGAAAGCGTTCACGCCCAGACTGAGGGTGACCTTACGAGTAGGGAATGTTTTCGAGGGAGAGACCCAGGACATAACTCACGAAGCTGACACCCTGAGCACGCTCCTGGCGGAGCAGGAAGCGGTGAAGGCAGCCAGGAAAAAATTCAGATACGTGGAAGTGGTTTCGGTTAAGTCGATGTAGCGGCGATACTGCGAAAAGATGAAACGCGACCAGATAAGCCAAGTCTCTCTAGGCCTACTGCATCGCGCGATGCAAATCACACCCCGGATACTCAATCTATCCTGGCTAAAGCCAAACTAATTTGAGCGATTCTCCTAGACTCTGGCAGGAGTCGATACCTGACGCCGTGAGCCCGAGTGCCCCCAAGAGACGATTCTACATACATGCCCAACCCCATAGCCCGTATCTTCAAAGCCCTTCCTCTCTCAGCTCACATCCAATGGCTCGTAGGTGTACTGATGTTCCCTTGCATCTACTGGTATGCAGGAGAACCGGATATGACGGACAGGCCGCTGGAGCGAAGTGAGGGGCGGATAGCCTGGATGGGTAACCCCAGGCATGGATACGAGTTCCTACTACAACCTGATCAGAGCATCAAAAAATACGAAAGGCTTTTCATCCAAGACGAGCGTAGCTCTGTTCCTGATCGAGGTTCACTCCGTATTGGTCAGAATCTGAGGGTAGATCGCTACGGAGACTCGATAGGAAATTGCTGGGTAGGCGATAAGCAAATCTGCTTTTCTAACTGCGTGAGTGACCTGAAATGCAAACAGGACAAGCAAGCGCGTGACAGCCAGTTCTTTCCTTGGGCAGTCGGCCTCATGTTATTCGGCTACGCGTTCACGTTGGTCTGGGTAGCATGTGGTGGGCAAATCCGGCCAAACGGCAGAAGACCTTCCGACAGCCGCTCGCGTTGAAACAACGTCTTGGGTGTACGCCTAGTCGCGCAGAGATTTTTAAGCTTGGTGGTGGGACGTCAAAGCGTCCCGTTCGATCACAGCTGTCACGTCAGCTAACCTCAGAGTCCAAAAGCAACCTTGGATACTCTTCGCTTCAAATGGGCCCATGTCCACCGCACTTTGATCCAGCTCAAACACCGCTGACCACGATTTCTGCATCCGCTGTTGGAGCTGCACCGCAGCGTCGGATCCCTCCTCTGTACTCTCCTGAGCCCGATCAAAATCTTGCTCATCAAGCTCCGACGCCCAGACGTAGCACTTGTTGAGTACAAAATGCCAAAGGTCGAAGCACGACAGTACAATCTGTTCGGAGGGAACAGACAGCTCAAGCACCACCGGATCATTTAGGCCTTCCGTGTCCTCAATGTAAGGCTCGGGATGGTTCTCCTCACGCCTTACCCAGCACCACCAAGGTGATAAGCCGGGCGCCGGTGAGTGTATCCCAGCGCTGGCGATCGAGCCTTTCATCCAGGTATACGCGTCCTTGAAGATCGGATCGTCGTTGGCTTCGCCGATGGGGCATGTGAGCTCGCCCTCCGCCTCCAGCATTTGCCAGGTCGAACGCTCCATTAGCGTCCAGCACTGTGTTCGACCATTTCTGGAAAACTCCATTTGCCATTTATGAATGTCGGATGTCGGGGACGAATGCATCTGGGGCGCCAAGTTGGTAAGTGACTACGAGATGGGAGCAGTACGACGCACTTGGATCGACGCACATCTCACAAGCGAATTGATTTACGGCTTAGCAACACTCAGTAGAAGACACGGGAATGCAGGGAGCCGGCGACCAGTAGATCGAGGGTGCCAAAACCTTCTCAACACCACATGACAACCAGCCATACGTCCGCAGCATGCCATTTCTAATCATGCTGGAGCCGTCGCTCCTAGCCTTCCTTAAGACCAGGCGCGCCGGGAGTAACAAGTTTCGCCTGATCCAACGGAATATCGTGGGCTAACTTCAGTAAGTCATCTCCAGCCAAGCGGTACCGCACCCACTCCGGTTGAGCCTTAGCACCAATAGATTCGTAGAACTTGATAGCCGGCGTGTTCCAGTCCAAAACACTCCACTCAAGGCGTCCGCAACCTGTTTCTACAGCCAATTCCGCCAGATGCCTCAGCAGGGCTTTCCCTGCTCCTAGACCACGATGCTGATTCGAGACGTAGAGATCTTCCAGGTACATGCATTGGCGGCCAAGCCAGGTGGAATAGCTGAAAAAATACAAAGCAAACCCCACAGGCTCATCGCCTCTCATGCACATCAAAGCTTTAGAGGGAGCTGCCTCATTTGCTAGGTCTCGTTCGATATCGGCAAGGCTGGCCGTCACTTGATGCTCTGCCTCTTCATACCGAGCAAGCTCTTTGATGAAATCCAGGATTACAGTCGCGTCGTTAGCAGTGGCAGGGCGGATCAGTAGATTCCCTGTCACTGCCTGATGGTTGCATGATTGAGTTTTAACGATGTCCATTGGTCAATACTCCTCCCCTTCGTCGCCTCTAAGGCTTGCACCCAAAACGCCAGCAATGTCTCTGGCTTTGCTCAATGCCGCATCGCTGTGGGCAAAGGAAATCTCTCCTCGGCGATAGTCGAAAATCCACTTTTGACCCGATTCCGGCGAAGTCCAAATTGCCGCGTTGCGGTCGGCAATGGTGATTACCTGCCCGGTACTCGGATTCGTCCCCGAAATCTCATTAGTGAGTTGAATGGATTGATCTTGGGCACAGAGCGAAAGCCATTCTTCTAAGGAGATTTCGTCTGAGCGGTAGATGTGAATTTCGTACGCCATCTATAGATAAGCTCTCTTCTTGGTTGTAGGTATCAGAGGTCTAAGGCTTGGTGAGGTCAGCAATCGGATCGTGAGGGATGTCAGAAACGCTGGATACTCACGGTTTCTGCGACATGCGAATTTCCTCTGCGAGCCGTCCTGCATCTGAACGGAGTTTTTCGAGCTTGTCGTTTAGGAAAACGTAGTCGGGTGTGGTGCTGAACATGCCGTCCTCATACTTTTGTCCAAGAACGAGGTCATTGAACGACCCCATCCCACCGTAAGCGGATAGAACGTACTCGATCCCCGAATAGTCGGAATCGAGTAATCGGGCGCGGGCTTTGCAAGCCCATCGGCACCAGTGATCCACCCCCTCCTTATTCAAGAGCGAAGCGATCTGGTCAAGAACGCGGATTAACTCTGCGGTTTTTGGCCCCATCACTACTCCTCGGCAATCACTTAAAGGCCCGCGTACCCAGAACCATGCATTTCTCCATGGACACCAGCCCTAAAAGCACTTTGAAAACGTGCAATGGGACGACCCTTTTCAATCTAGATCCCCCAATAGAAGGACACTGCACGCCAAGCCAGTAGACCTATCGGCACGAGGCCGATCTCAAAACCGAAACCCCTTATAGCTGAGCCACGCCCAGTAGCCAGAGACCGGTATACACGAGGCCAGCAACCAATAAGTCGAGGGAGCCATCAGCTTGGCGACGCCTCCACCATAGCCAATACCAACGACGAAGAGGCTTGCCATCAGTAATCCCCACCACACAGCTTGACCAGGCTGGTGCCACTTCCCGACAAACCTGCGGTGGATCACCAATAATGCCTAACCCCCACCAACCAATGAGCACGAACATCAGCACCGGCGGCGCTAACATTCCGACAATGGTGAAGATGGATGTGAGGATGATGTTGGGCCAGATCACAAGATACAGACACAGCTTAACCAGCACGGTGTGCAAGGTTGACCGCATACCCGTCGGTACAGGCGGTGCGTCTTGCGTCGTTTCCGGCTCACCTTCTACGTTGCCCCATGATGCGCGTTCAGACTCGGAGCCAGATGTCCAACTCCCTTCATTTGGAGATATCGGTTCAATATGAGCTGCTTGTCCGAAACCACTCAGCTTGGCTGCCAAGAGCGCTCGCTCTTTCGTAAGCGGCTTCAGTATCCCGGGTGAATCCCCGGTCTGCATGAACAGAAAATACCTATCGTCTGGATCTCGGAGGATCCGATAGACCTCTGCGACATGGCCCCCCCTCGGACTGATGACTCGATCAATAATGAGCTCATGATCGCTGATGTTCAGGCTGGCTAAAGCACGTTTGAATTTAGACTCGAACTCTTCGTGCCACGGATCGCGGTAGCGCCACACCAAGACGACTATGATGACGATCATGAGGGTGAAGCCTGCGGCCTTGATCGTACTGTCCATCTGCTCCATGCATTTCTTCCGAAGGTGTTTCTGATGTGCCCGAGCCCACTCGTAAGGGATAGAGCTGACGTCGTTTGTGAGCAGCAAGCGGAGCGCGCAGGCGTGAAGGATGGAAGCCCGATAGGGCCAAGACATCCGCGCAGCGTGTGGCTTGGTTCACGACAGCCGGCCCGTAGGGCACGCCCCGGGTAAAATTACACTTTTTCTTCGACTGATCCCATTCGTCAAAACACTGTTGATCCATCCAGCGTCTGAGCCTAACCTAGAAAGAGAACAAATGTACTCCTAACGGCATTCTCCCATGACTGATACCACTTACTTCCCTGAAGATTCAGCCTTCGACCTAGGTGTACCCACTGAGCTCGAAAGCTATCAACACCAATGCCTCATGCTTGTCGATGAGCTCCATGAAGCATGGGCAGACATCAGAAGACTCAAGGGTGATGCTCGGACGTTGGTAGCAATGAACGATGCTTTGATGGCGGAGCTGAGAGTGCTCAAAGCTTCAATTCGATAGCGGCTCCGATGTGATGCAGAAAAGCAATTCGGCGTTTTTGCCCTGAGCCTCATATTCTTCATGTGCAACCCTGATTGTTTGCTTGGCAAAGCGGTACCCTTCCGACACTTCAAGCTTCGACAGGTCGCCGCAACCTTGGTAGTCACAGGAATGGCCCAAGGTGCCATTCGGATATCTTAGCCATCCTTCCCATGCCAGCAGCGAAGCTCCTTTAGCCTGCAGGAAATCCAAAGCTTTTATCGCGTGTTGATAGGAGAGCACCAACTCGCTCTGAGAAGCAGACAATCGCTGAAAATCAGTAATGCTCATTTTATTTTCGTCCAATTACGCTGCGTGCCCACTGTTAATCATTGCATGCGCTGGATGCCTTACAGCCTCACCAGAGCTGAGCTCGAAGGAAGAACGATCAAGCCCAACATCGCTCATGAATATCGATTAGTCCTCACCCTCCCCGTCGCCCCCCAGACCAGCCGGAGAAACAGTGCCTCATATGGCAATCCACTCCTCTTGGAGCAGCTAACGACCAGGATTGTCCAGCGTTTCGCGTCCCGATTAGCTGGACGCGTTTGGACATCTTAGTAAATCAAAAGCGAGATACAAATTCTTCCACCGGGTCAGGTAGCAGATCGAAACTTAAGCGTTTTCCATCCTTAGAATCTGTAGTGATTACAGCTGAACACCTTTGAATTTTCAGTTTCAGTTGGTAGCTCTAGCAGGCTGCGTAACAGTTTCGGCCTCGCCTGTCTGAACGACACTGCCGTAGGCATCTCCCCTCAGGGTGAAACCTTTGCTATACGCGGTAATTTGGTGTGGCAGCATCCAAGCTGGAATGGCAAAAGAAGCTCAGATCGAAAGGGAGCGGACTCATGCCTCGGGGATGACGACGTAGATAAGCGCAGTCGGCTGAGGAAAACTCGCTGACTCGATAGCTTGCTACTACGCTGAGGGCCAGCACCACTTCTTTCTGATGAGGGCTGTCTCACTAATAGTGCGGCAAGGACGGAGAGAAACACAATTCCCTGTCAGCTCTGGAGCACTCATAGTGAATCGAAATCGCACGCTTATTTTCCTAGTAGCCTTAACAGCTCTGCTTGTCGCATGTGTCTCACCAAGCCCCCCATCTGTAGCGCGCCTAGGAGATGGTATTTTCATCGTCTCTCACCCCCTGGTTTACCGCATTCAACAAACCAACGAGGTGATAGAGGTACCTAAGGGATTCATCACGGATCTAGCCAGCATTCCAAGGCCTCTGTGGTGGTGGGAGTCGCCCATCGATCGTTCTATGGCGGCAGCCATAATTCACGATTATTTGTACTGGGATCAAACCTGCAGTAAGGATGAAGCTGACGCAGTTCTGTACCTGGCGATGCAAGAAAGTGGTGTAAGCACCACCACTCGCAAGATGGTCTACCTAGGCGTGAGAACGTCTATTGGGGATAAAGCTTTTGCCGATAACAAAGCTGCCAAAGCTAAAGGTGAGAACCGTTTTTTAACTTCCGCGTACACAGATATCTTGTTAGGTCGGCCTGTTGAACCTGAGGATGATTTGAAATCGATCCTTGCACGCGCAAAACGGGAGGACGGTTTAGCAGCTGTCGCCCAAGTACCACCAAGGCTCAAGTCTGCGTGCAGAACCGCGTTAAGCCTGTTCAAAAACGAAGGGCGCTAGACAACATCCTTATCCAGAACGTCGCGGTCGGTTGACGTCGTCCGAGCGTCAGTCTTTACGGCTTTGGCGATACACCATGGGCACGATGCGGGCATGCTCAGATTTGAAGACTGACGTGTACTTGGTAGGTACGGATCTCAAGCGCCCTTCCCCGTGTCCGCAACGGCGGCTGCGCCGCCCTAGGTAAAACAGCAATATCGAACTTTGACTCTAATCTCAACCGGGTGAGCCGGGAACACCGCATCAGCGGCAAATCATCGGAATATTTTCCGTGGCCTGGGTCAATCTCAGGCGGCTGGCAGTTCCTGGCATATTGCGATATGACGACAACGCTTGCAGGTGGCGCCTATCCCGACGCGTCTCGTTAATTCGGTGACATCGGCAGCTTGGACGCCAGCGAAGAATAAGGCGCAGAGGTCGACAGGCGCATCAAAAGAGCTAGATCGCTAATCACTTTTTTAGGCCGCTGCCAAGATGGTACTCAATCGTGTTCTTAGCGAGTCCAAACGTTCTAACGTCGAATTGATACATTGGTTCCCAGATACCAACGATCAGGACGAAATCGTGCTTCTGCTCCAACCGGCCTATCGCACTCGAAGTATCGGGCCCAGAACGCTTGGAAAGCCGCTAGCGATCCAGATTCGAAAGGCTGACTAATCACCACTCTCGCTTAACGCTGAAACTCTCTGGGTGTCTCAGTTGAGCTGTTACAGCCTATGGTGGAATGCCGTTATAGCCCCACGGTTGGACGGCTTCAAGCAGATCGAACGCTCGCCTTACCAGCAGGGCCGATGGCTCGGGCCCCCATGACGGCTCAATGCCACCTTACTTTACAACGGAGTTTTCTACAGCCTCATCCAACTCAAACAGCCTTGCCAGATCCGCACGCGCCTCCTGCGCGGTCTGCATGACTTTGGTCGCGTCATCGTAAACTGCATGCTGGGCCTTGAGCAGTTGTTCGTCGTGAAGCGTGAAGCGATGGATACGCGCGTCTGCCTGGGCCTGGGTCAAGCCCAGCGCCATCAGTGTGTGTCGGCTCATTTCCAGGCTCGAATGATAGGTTTCCCGCACTGCATGAGCACCGATGTCCATAAGCCGGTGGACATGCTGACGATTACGGGCGCGGGCAATAATTTTGATATGTGGGTAGAGCTTGTGCACCAGTTCGGCGGTCTTGATATTGGCGTCCGGGTCATCGGTAGCAATCACGAAAAACTCGGCTTGCTCGACTTTGGCTGCGCTGAGGATTTCCTGACGCATAGGGTCGCCATAGAACACCGGCACACCGCTGAAGCTGCGAGACAGCTCGATGGTCTCCACCGATGTATCGAGCGCAACGAACTTGATGTTCTGAGCGCGCAGGATGCGGGCAACAACCTGGCCCATACGTCCCATCCCGGCGATCACCACACGGGGTTCGTCAGCATCTATCGCCCGGTATGTCTGCGGCACTACGGCCGGTTGCTCTCTGGATCTCACCAACCATCTGCTTACCAGTAACAGCAATGGCGTGAGGGCCATGGACAACGTGATTGCCAACACCAACAGATCATAAAGGCGCGAATCGAATATCCCATGGTCACGGCCGATCTTGAACACGACAAAAGCAAACTCACCACCCGCAGCCAGCACTAGACCTAAACGAACGGCACATACCTTTTTCAAGCCCCCTGCCAGCCGTCCCACAATAAAGAGCAGTGGCATCTTGACGGAGATCAGCAACACGGTAAACCCGAGCACCACGATAGGTTCACGCATCAGCAGGTCAATGTTGGCGCCCATGCCGACGCTCATGAAGAAAAGTCCAAGCAAGAGCCCTTTGAACGGCTCGATCTGCGACTCTAACTCGTGCCGGTATTCGGAGTCCGCTAGCAAAAGGCCGGCAAGGAATGCGCCTAATGCCATCGAAATACCCGCCAGATCCATCAGCCACGCAGTGCCGATCACTACTAATAGTGCGGTGGCGGTAGAGACTTCCGGCAATTTGGTTTTCGCTACGACACGGAAGATTGGGCGCAACAAATAGCGCCCTCCAATCACCACGATCGCGATGCTCCCTAGTGCGCGCAAACTCTGACTCACACCCTGAGCGACGCTGACGTCCGAATCGCCTCCAGACAATGTCGGTACGATGGCCATCAGTGGAATAGCGGCAATGTCTTGGAACAGCAAGATCGCAAAGGCCAGCCTGCCATGTGGACTTGTCAACTCCTTGCGCTCGGCCAAGTTCTGCAGACCGAAGGCGGTGGACGACAGAGCGAGCCCAAGGCCTAGTACGATCGCGCTGTTTAACGGCTGCCCGAATACAAACAGCGCCAGCATGCCCAAAATTGTTCCAGTGAGCAGAACCTGCGCCAAGCCGATACCAAATACTGATTTGCGCATCACCCACAACCGTCGAGGCGATAACTCAAGACCGATGATGAACAATAGCAATACTACGCCGAGTTCCGAGATGTGAGCGGCGTTTTGCGGATTGCCAATTAGGCCTAGCGAGGAAGGGCCAATAATCACCCCAGCAAGCAGATACCCTAACACCGCTCCCAGTTGCATGCGTTTTGCCAAGGGCACGGCCAGCACGGCCGCAAACAGAAACACGACAGCGGCTTGCAAAAGATTGCCTTCATTAGGCATGGGTATACTCCATGATTAGGTGCAGGAGTAGGCGAAAGAGTTCGAGTTTTACCCCAGGCCACGTTTTCGATATAACAGTAATATAACCGGTAAAATCCGAATGAACAGCGGTTCTAATTAAGCGGTTCACGCAGATGTTCAGCGACATTCACGATCGTTCGCCCTCCCCTCTGCGTGAAGCGCAGCGACTCTTCCGCTCTCGGACTGGAAATTTGTTCGTAGCGAAAAAACCTCAACAGTAGATGAAGATTTCGTACCTCGAACCACACCTTAATTACAGAGATTGCCTGGCATGGTCAAAGTCCTAGGCATTACCCTTTCAACGTGTCGTGTGCTTCTAAAGCGCGTAGTGAATAAATATATGCAGCACCGGCATTGAGTGAAATAGCAGTCGCCAGCGTGGCAGCAATTTCCTCTCGGGTTGCACCCGCTTTAATGGCTGCGTCCGTGTGAACCCCAATGCAACTATCACACCTGGTGGTGATCGCCACCGCGATAGCTATCAGCTCTCGCGTCTTGACGTCAAGTACATTATTTTCGGCAGCGGCCTCACCCAATGCCATGTAAGCCTTCACCATCTTCGGATTACTCTTACCCAAATCTGCGAAGGCTTTCTTAATGTTAGGTAGCAACTCAGTCCAATTATAAAACATACCACTTAATCCTACGCGAATTATCCCGATTGAAAGACTTATAGGAAATGCCCAACAAACTAACAACTCAAAACAGGGCAAACCTTCATTGCAGCACAACTACCACCTGTAAGACTTCAGTGCTCGATCAGCATACCAACCAAAAATAAGCGCCATGCTTGCCCAGAGCACTAATTGGATGCCCATGGACGCAACTCGAAACTCAATGAGTAACGATACTGAGAAACTCTCAGGAACTTCGTCAACACTTGGGAAGAGATAGCCCGCTAATGCGACAATTATCAAATACATTATCGCCGCTCTAACTGTGCCGGCAACTCGGCCAAAACGTACCACTAATTTTCTCCCCGCTGACATCGAGATGACCATTGCCGAGATAGAAACGAGCATCATAAGAAAAAACAGTGTTGTTCGTTTTCCAATCGTCTCCAACAATCCCGCAGGAGGTGGGTTAGGAGGGTATTTCAATGCAGGAATCAAAATCACCGCGACAAATGCGGCGAGCGCCAGCAACAGGGATAAACTACGCGGTCTAATTCGCCCGAACCGACCTAACGAATAAGCAAAAACCAAGGCAAAAATACCTCCCAGGGAAATGCTGTAGACAGCAATGCCAGTGAACAGTCCAACGGTGCTTTGCACACGGCGACTGACCAGTTCTTCCTCATTTGACGAGTCTGTTTTTTTATGCACATGAGCCGGTTCTGCAGCACCATGAACATGCAGGGGGACTGCATCTCCATGTGCATGCTCTGCGCTCTCCTCTACCGCGATAGATCGGGAGAGCGGGGGCTCACCGTAAATCTTAGCGACCCCGAAAGCCAGGATGCCCGCCAATAGCCCAGCGAACATACCCCTCAAGAGCAATCGACCAATCATGAGAGTATCCTTTAATCAATGGCAGGGGAAACCCAAGAGATGGCGACTGTCGTGTACGAACTCGTGCACGTAAGCGCCATTAAAAATAGCAATTGCACCTTGCTCCACCCCTACAAAGTAAATTCCCAGCATAAGAAGCAAGCCAATGAAAATCGCCCATGGCAAAATTTCAGCTGGTGAAAATTGGGGAAGGGACACACTTGAGTTCAATGGGTTCGCAGCAGAATCATGTGTCATATACACCTCATTATTAACGCGCGCAAAGCCGCAACTGAGTCGAGAAACTCATCAACTGCGGCCAGGAGCTAGAAGTTTTTATCAAACTAAGATCTAAGGTCTGGCAGCCTTGGGTTAAACTTCCCAACTCTCAGCGTGAGAGGGAAAACAGTTACAACTTTAGATATATTTAAGAGCGACAGCCTCGCTCTCACGTATGGATCAATTGTTCAATGACGCCACTGTATCGGAACCTATACCACCGATCTTAAATTTGGTTGTATTCCCGGCAACTTGATTTGCTCCCACGTGATCCGAACCATCAGACGCAACTGCGCCAGCACCCACGTGATCCGATCCATCAGATGCAACTGCTCCAGCACCAACGTGATCCGAACCGTCGGACGCAACTGCTCGAGCACCGACGTGATCCGAACCATCGGACGCAACTGCTCCAGCACCACGTGATCCGAACCATCGGACGCTGCTCCAGCACTGACATGATCAGATCCATCGGACGCCAATGCTCCGGCGCCCACGTGGTCGGAACCATCAGCGGCTAACGACTTGGTGCCATCATGATCGCTACCGTCGGCTGCGACCCGAGCAGTCCCATGTTCCGCACCGCTACGGGCTACGGCGCCTGCACCAACGTGACCTGCACTATCTGAAGCACCGGGCGAAGTCGTTACTCGTTTAACGGAAGGCGCTGGAACACTTAATGGCGTTAGAGGGCCTAAAGCATATATACCAATTGTTAATAATGCCAGTATGGAAAAAATCTTGCTGCTCATGATTTCTTTCCCTCGCACCCTCGCACGGCGCGTTCAGCTTTTATCAAGCCTAATTATTTCGACCCACCATAAACTTGATGGATGATATGACCCAACTTGTTCAAGTTTACTCGCTTGAACTTATACTGTGATGACAACATTAAAAACAGTCTGCCAATCAAGGCTTATATATTTTTTTCACCGGCAAGGCCCGAGAAAATTCAGATTTGGAAGTCGGATTCCCATCAATCATTTCGAAAATTTTTTTCGAATTCGCAAGATTCTGCATGATTGAACCGGCTCCACTGAATGGACGTCCCGCTATGTACCAACAGTCCGATGGTAATTCCTCGATCATTACCCAAACGACCTCGCGAAAAGCCTCGGATCCCTCGTACTTGACCATGACTTCAGTTAAGTCTTTGGCCATCGCATGCTTTTCTTCACGAGTGAAGCTACCGTCCGTGAGCTTTACACTGACTAAAGGCATTTAGGACACCTCCGGCGTCGACGGCACCTGGTAACGCGAGTGCCGTCTTGCGGTTTGAGCTACAGGTAAAAAATAAGCAATTCTCACGTTCGGATCTTGAACAAATCACTCATTATTTGCTGATTACAACGGCCGCATCTCAAAATCGACGCATGGCGCTGTGATTTTCCGCCGCCAAACTCCTGGCGAAATACCAATGACTTTTTTGAAGACCCGTGTGAAATGACTCTGATCAGCAAAGCCACAGCGGCAGGCGACGTCGGCAAGGGTCAGTGAATGGCACCCACGCAAAAGGTCGCAGGCAAGAAAGATGCGTCGTTGGACTAGCCAACGATGTGGAGGAGTTCCGACGGTAGCAGCAAAAGCTCTCGAAAAATGGGCGATGGATAGGTTGCATGCCTTCGCCACGGATTCTAAACATATTTCACCCTCCAACTGCTTACTCATCATTTGCTTAGCGCGTCGCTCCTGCCATCGAGCAAGCGTACCGGGTACAATCATCCTCCCGGGAGAAAACTCGTCACGCCCCAATATGTGTGCGTGGAGTACGGCCGCCAAATGCTGCGCGAATAATGGAGTGAGTTTTTCAGGTCTTTCCAACGCGAGCAAAGCAAGCTTGATCAGTCCCTCTATAACCGGGTCAACTTCACAATGAAAGCAATCTAGTTCGGCGGAGGCGACTTGACTGTTCAGAGTTTGTGCATTACCGGATACTGAGTCCGTTGGCGACAAATCGACCTCTGTAGAGCTAGCCAAGTAAGCACACTGCTCCCCATCCAGGTCGATAAAAAAGATGCCGCCCTTAGGGATTACCTCACCTGAAAGCGCACTCGTATTCATCCAGAGCTGATGGGAAGCTAACTCTTTCAGCTTTACTGCAACAAGCACCGCCTTTCTTTTACAAGGTGCGAAAAACTCAAAACCGGTACGATCAGGGCCGTCCTCGTAGACTGAAAGCTCACTTTTTTTCTGGGGGGCATTCTTAGGAAAGTTGTTCAGGTTTACATTAAAGTTCTGCACCGGCTTTATTGAAGTAAGTGTTCCACCAGACATGGTAATCACCGCGCGCCAAAAGTTGACGCAAAGTTAGGGCTGCCAAAGCGGTCGCATGCCATCACCACCCCTTCAGTAGAGTAGTATATGGTTGAGACTGCCGCCTCCATTCGGCGCATTACGCCGCACTATTACACCTATATACCGATGTCGATGATGAGTTTTCCATTGCCCGCACCATCGGTGAAAGCGGCATGCGCTTCATCGACAGATTGTAGTCCAAATCGACGCGCATCCATGCGGGGCAGCAGCAATCCAGACTCCACCAGACGACTGGCTTCCCTCAACATTTCACCGAGGTGAGACTTCCCTTCTCCTGAGAGCAACGGAAGTACCGGAAACACCGCTGAGAAAATCGCTCCTCTCACCGAAAGCGAAGCGAGGCAATGCTCTCGCCATCCCAACGTACTGATTACATGACCTTTTTGCCTGACAGCTCGAAATGAATTATTGAGACTTTCGCCTCCAATGGTGTCGTAGACGATGTCAAAACCTCGCCCTCGGGTGTATTGAGAGACGTATTCCTCAACGGTCATGCAGTCACTGTTAATTGCCGTCGCGCCCGAATCTTCCACTAGATGAAGCCGATCTGGCGTTTCAGTAGCGAAAACCTTCGCCCCTAATGCATTAGCGATTTGAATCGCCAAGTGACCGACATCACTTGAGCCGCCCTGGATTAGGAGCGTTTGGGAGCTCTGCAGACCTGCTCTCTCGACGAGACCTTCCCATGCAGAAATGAAGGGCATCGGAAGCGCGGCCGCTTCACGCATACATAGATTGGTAGGTTTTAACGCAAGCAACCGAGCGTCGATGCACGCGTACTCGGCAAGAGTCCCCTGGATTCCGGCGACCCCGCCCGTCATGCCATACACCTCATCACCAGGTCGAAAAGATGCATGAGCGGAACCAGTGCCCACAACTATTCCGGCAAAATCACTGCCAAGAATGGCGGGTAAGGCATGCCGTAGGTATGGAGCCTTGCCGCTACGAATAGCAAGATCTAAAGAATTAACCCCGCTAGATACGATTTTGACCAATACTTCTCCCGGTTGAGGAACAGGAAGGGCAACACTGGCGTATCGAAACTGCGAGTCGTAAGTCTCAAGAATTGCGGCTCTCATTGAACTCATCTGCATGACACGGGGACACTTTTTCTTAGATGATTTACGGTATCCTTGCCACGGTTAGAGGAAAACCAACGAGATTGCATTTCAGCTATGCGATTTTGAATGAATCGCAGGGTTGCCTTACGAGTATCGTATCGCCCCAAAAATAGGAGCCAAATGTGGAATGGAGTGACGTACGTGTTTTCCTGGCTATCGCTCGCAATGGCACACTCGGCGCTGCGGCTCGAAAACTAGGCCGAACTCAACCTACCATGGGTCGCCGGCTAAATGCCCTTGAGGACGCAATCGGCCAAAAGCTTTTCCAACGAACAAATGACGGCTTTTTACTGACGGACGAAGGCGCAGCTCTACTGGAGCATGCCGAGCGAATCGAAGAGGAAATGTTTGCCTTCCAGCGAAAAATCGCAGGCGAAGAAAAGCACCTGGAGGGGACATTGCGCATTACGTCTTCGGAATGGTTTGGCGCACACTATTTAACGCCAGTTCTGGTCGAATACGCTCAGTCTAACCCTAATGTCACGATTGAGTTGCTGACTGACCCACGTTTTTTGAGCCTGTCGCACCGCGAGGCTGATGTAGCATTTCGTGCCAGACCGTTTGATGAATCGGACGTAGTTTCTCGGAAATTGCTACGCATTCATTATGATCTGTTTGCACTTAAGGGGACTAAGCACCCTGTGCCTGGCGACGGCGCCGGTACGGCACTTATCACTATGAACGCAGAACTGGAGTCAATGCCCGAGGTCGCTTGGCTGAAACGCCTACTTCCCTACGCACATGTGGCACTCCGCAGTAATGATCGAGACGTTCAGGCATTGATGTGCGCCCAAGGTGGAGGACTGGCGATATTGCCGAGAACTTTAGGGTCTAGCTTTCCGCAATTGGAACCGGTCGACTTGGGAGAGGAATTACCTTCAAGGGTGACCTGGATTGGTTACCACCGTGACCTAAGGCGCCTAAAACGTCTGAGGGTTTTACTCGACTTAGTCATTGAGCGACTCGCAGACTGAGTATTCCGCCGGTCGAAAACTGAAAAAAATTAAATGGATGACTCGAACAGAAGGTAATGCCGTGAACGACTAAGATGCGATTGGTCGCTAACAGAGAGAAGTTCTCGCCTTCATCTGTCTGCATCAGCACCGTTAATCTAATTATCCTCTCACAATCCCTACCGGGCTCATCTAAGCTAGTCAGTACCGTCCGACCATTTCAACTACGGCGCTCTAGCATTAGGGACAATGGTGTCCATCACCACTCCGGATCAGCCGCTAGAAGCAGACGCATACTGAGTTGAATGGCACGCCGTGTCGGTCGAAACCCACAAGAGCGAAGGCAGTTATACCTTCAAGATAAGCAACTGATACTGCCCAAGCCTGTGCGTTCAGCAATTGGCTGAACGCACAGCGCTGATTCAGGATCCGGCCAGCTCCAGCTTATCGAACCCCTTCATCTTGTAAATGATCATCGACAGTGCCCAACTTCCGGCGAAGATCGCAATAATGACGTAGCCCAGCGTGCCAAAGTTTTCGTTGAGCACCCCAACGAAGTCCCAGACAGCGCCCTGCGGCGAATACTCTTCTTCGATCAAACCCAGCGCTTCAATCGTGCCCACTACCAGCGCAACGACTACCGAAACGAGCGTGATGGTCATGTTGTAGTAGATCTTGCGGGCCGGCTTCATGTAAGCCCATCCATAGGCGCCGAGCATCAAGTGGCCGTCCAGCGTGTCGACCAGTGACATACCTGCACTGAACAGCAACGGAAAAACCAGCACTGACCAGGGCGACAGTCCTTGAGACGCCTGCGTAGCCGAGATACCAAGCAGGCTGATTTCTGTTGCAGTGTCGAAGCCAATGCCAAACAAGAAGCCGAGCGGGAACATTTGCCAACTGCGGCTGATCAGCCGAAACAGCGGCTTGAGCAAGCGCGATAGGAAACCACGATTGGCCAGCACAGTGTCGAAATCATCATCAACATACCCGCCGCCGTTCTTGAGTTTGCGCCAGGCCTTGTAGATCGACGTGAAGATGATCAGGTTAGTGAGCGCGATGACCAGCAGAAACACGGCTGACACTGTGGTGCTCACTACACCGCCAATGGCTTTGTAATGTTCGAATCCCTCTCCCAACGCCAATGCCGCGAACGCGACGCCTATGGCGGCCAGGATGACCACGCTGGAGTGGCCGAGCGAAAAGAAAAATCCTACGCTGACGGGCCTCTTGCCCTCTTGCATCATCTTTCGGGTGACATTGTCGATCGCGGCGATGTGGTCGGCATCAACGGCGTGACGCAAGCCGAACCCATACGCTAACAGTGCCGTCCCGAGCAAAACCGGCTGTCCATGAAACTCCAAAAGCGCCCATCCCCAAGCGACGACGTTGAGACCTATGAGCAGTCCGTAAATGGACAAAAGCTTAGCTTTTACAACTCCGCTGGAGGCAGAAAATTGGCGTTTCAGCTTTGAAATCATGGGTGTTCTCCACGGGATTTCGCGTCCCATTTGAAGCGTGAATGAAAAGAAAGGTCTGGCTCGGTGAGCGGATTGAATCCGCTCACGCATACAGTGGCGCGACCGCGCCGGATTCCCACCGGCTTCTTTCTCGCAGCTCACCACTCAACCGAGAGGGAAGGCTTGGGCCGGAGCATGCAGTAACTGATACCGATGGACAATGAAACAATTTGAGACGTTCATGTTTGAGAGGCTCATTACAATCCAGTCGTAAAGACCGTTCCGCTCTTGACGCACTGGCTGAACGCTCCATCGTGTAATCCAGCCAACACCGGTTCACTGGTCGGTTCTGCTGGAATGCGCATATCAGGATAGAATCAATACTGCAGGTTCATGGGAGCTAGGTACGCAGCGCTCCAAATTGATGTAAGGCGTAAGATTCCGATGCTGGTTGGGTGAGGCGTAAGAAAATGCTCGACCGGCGACCGCTATCAGCCATCATTGGACGCTCCAAGCGTTTACGAGCCCAGTTTGCTATTCATCCTGAGTGCCCCGGACGCTTACCGTGGTGATGCCCTGGCGGTGTGAGGCCCTCACACCGCAAGCGCCCCAATCACATTCCTTGATACACCAGTCTGGTGAAGAAGTCGGGATTGATCACGAACTGACCCCACTTAGCATCAAAATCTTTTGTTGGTTTAGCAGCAATAACCTGCTCCAAAGTTTTCCCTTGCTTCTTCAACGCCGCTACATTGTCACGAATGCTCGACAACATCTCCCTGAACTCAACCAGCTCTTTACGGCCACTCACTTCACCATGACCTGGAACGATTTGTGTGTTTTCACCGGCAACCTTTAGAGCTACATCAACGGCCTTGATCGCGCCGCCGATGTTTCCGCCATGCTCGTTATCGATGAATGGATAAACCCCATTCCAGTAAAGATCGCCTAAAAACAAAACGTCAGCTTGCTTGAAGTAAACAAACGCGTCGCCATCTGTATGCGCCGGTTTGACCGGAGTCACAATGATGTCTTGGCCGTTAAATTTGAAAGTCTTCGGTTTCGTGATTACAACTGAAGGAATGCCGCCCTTCGGAAAAGGAGGAAATGTAAAGTCCCAATCATCTACACGAGAGGTTGTGGACATATGTTTTACAGTGTTTGGAGTACCTGCAATTGTAGCGCCGGTAGCATGCAACCATTCGTTACCATCGGTGTGATCCCAATGCCAGTGTGTGTCGACAACATATTTAACAGGTTTGGAGCTGATTTTAGCCAAAGCTGCTTCAATTCTCGGCTTCGATACCGCGATCCCCGCATCGATCATGAACTTTCCTTCGGGCCCATCCATTACTCCAATGTTGCCACCGGAGCCTTCTAGAACGCTGATGTTGTTTCTTAACGGCACAGTGGTGATGGCGGATTTAGCGGCTTCGGCATTAATCATCTTCACCGGGCTCTCAGCCCACGCACCGCCCGCCATCAAGGACAAGCTTGACACCACTACCGCCAGATTAGCAAAAGCAGATTGATGAGGTTGTTTTTTCAATATGTTTTTTGTCGGCATTTCACGTTCCCCTTACGCAGAAAAATATCAAGATCGTCAGATACCCATTTGTCGCACCGTAAAGATAGTAACGAATGGGTCAGATTCTCAATTGA
This sequence comes from Pseudomonas abietaniphila, assembly GCF_900100795.1. Taxonomy (GTDB): domain Bacteria; phylum Pseudomonadota; class Gammaproteobacteria; order Pseudomonadales; family Pseudomonadaceae; genus Aquipseudomonas; species Aquipseudomonas abietaniphila. Next base: position 107,955 of record NZ_FNCO01000019.1, on the reverse strand, counting down.
TGACCTGTCGTAAAAGAGAATAAGAGTCTTACGAATTGACCGTATTGATCGTTTTTGCGCAAAGTTGACTTTTTGCGTGGTACATCTTCAAACGCTGTCGGGTGGAAGCGTTACACCTTTCTGCCGGATTTATCCAAGCGACGAAGCGTCTGCTCCGCCCTTGGGCGGCCTAGTACACATATCCTTCATTGAGCTCGCGAAACGGCGCCAGACGAACAACTTCCCCCGTAAAACCCCAGGATGGCGCTTACAGTATTCCCTCCCAACCTGACACGCCGTTGGCTCGCGAAAGCCGCCATGAAGGGCTGGACTGTAGGACGATCTATAGCTGCTGGACGACGCGTCTTTCAGTCGGTCGAGACCTAAGCGCTCACCACCATTGGCCTAAGGGAGGGAGTCCTGATGCCGAATCGAATCTCAATGGCCGAAAAATACAAACTGCGATCCATTCATAATGCAACGTCCTACCGCAGCGCCGTAGAAGTCAAATGTGCTGAATTTTTACAAGAAACAGGCAAGCCCAAGTGACAGTATTCCGATCCGAACCAGCTATCTCGAAAAATCGATCCTAAGCGGGGGGTGCCACATACGCATGGCTGCCTCTACCTGCAAAGGCCGAGCCATTTGGAGGGGCCTACACATGGCGATAATTCCGAAAACACACCCGACCTACTTACTTGATGTCACATCGGCACTCAATGAACGACCAGCCTTTGGTGTCGGCGACCGCGTGAGGGTTTTAGTCCGATTCCCCGTGGGACACTACCGGGTGCCAATCTATCTGCGCGGCAAAAAAGGGATTGTGGAGTCGATCATTGCTTCACCTTATGTGGACAATGAAACCGAAGGGTTCGGCCATAACGCGGGCTCAAGACTTCACTATTACCGCATAGCATTCCCTATGACGGAAATCTGGAGCGATTACGTGGGAACTCAAACGGACAGTGTGCGCATAGAAGTTTATGAGACTTGGCTAGAAGAGGATGCAAAATGAAACAACATGCCCACACTGAAAAGCACGACCACTCTCACGATCATCCGCACGAAGAGATCAGCCAAACGGCGAAACCGAGTTATTACGAAATTATGGAAACTGCGGTTCGGGAGCTTCTGTGTGAGAAGAAAATAATCCATTCGAGCGAGATACGCCGTCAGATTGAGGTGCTGGACTCACGCACTCCAGCCTTGGGCGCCAAAGTAGTCGCCCATGCGTGGGTGGATCCCGGATTCAAGGCTCGTCTGTTAGAAGATGGACGGAAAGGCTGCGAAGAGTTGGGCATCAGCTTCTATGATGATACCGAGTTGATTGTTTTGGAAAACACAAAGAAGGTGCACAATTTAATCGTGTGTACCCTGTGTTCCTGCTATCCGCGTCCTGTGCTTGGTTTACCACCGGATTGGTACAAGCTAAAACCCTATCGCGCCCGGGCAATCCATGAGCCGAGAGCGGTACTGGCAGAATTCGGTACCATAATCCCAGACGATGTAGAGATCCGCGTCAGCGACTCCACAGCCATCGTCCGCTTCCTCGTTCTCCCCATGCGTCCCGACGGCACAGACAATTTCACCGAGGAGCAACTCGCTACCCTCGTCACCCGCGACGCCATGATTGGCGTCGTGCCTGCCCTTAATCCTCCAGAGGAGCAGAAGAAATGAGCACTGAAGAATTGATTAAACGTCTTCCGAATGACATTGGGGGCATGCCCGCTGACCCTATCGTACAGGTGGAGCACGCCCTGGAGCCTTGGGAGAAACGTTGCCATGCACTTGCCGACGTTATCGATTTTCACAAGATCCTTAGCACGGAGGAAAAGCGTCGTGGGGTGGAAGCCCTCGGAAGCGAGGTGATCGGCAAGCTGTCGTATTACGAACGCTGGATCGTCGCTTTCGCCAATATTTTTTTTCAAAAGGGCATTCTCACGCCGACTGAGCTTGCGCAGAAAATGGCAGAAGTCGAAGCACGCGAAATAGGTTAGTGGATTCAGTAAGCTCCGCCAAGAGGATATCGACCATCGCTGTCGATATCCTCCTGGCCCGCATTTGAATCTGTCCGCAGATCACTTCGCAGTGAACGTAAGTGGATGTTTTTTGAACACAGCACAAGACAATACATTTTGGATAAAAACTAAGGGGACTGCTTAATACTCTGGTAGTCAAATGCAGCAACTTTCGCGTGGGATTGCTAGAGTTTTCGACAACGAGGACTTTTGGAATGGACATCGATGGCTTAGTAACACGAGTAAGCAAAAATAACTGGGCAGACACAGCAGAACGCCTCCTTGACGCAATCAGGCAACTTGGCATTGAACCTGTTGCGCGCATTAATCAAGCTGCCGCCGCACAGAAAGCGGGGCTTTCCCTGCTTGCCTCCGAAGTCATTATCTTCGGAAACCCAGCGGTGGGTACGTATTTGATGCAGTCGGCTCCAACAATAGCGCTCGAGCTCCCCCTTAAAATCCTCGTCTGGCAGGACGAATCGGGGACTACTAATGTCTCTTACAACCAACCGCAGTGGTTGGCGAATCGGCACGGTCTCAGAGGCCACGAAGAGCGTATCCGGGCAATCAGCCAAATGATGAAAGATTTGGCAGCGATCGCGGTCACGTCGAAGTTAACAGATCAGGAGAATCCTGATATCGCTACCCTCCCAAGCTCGATAAATAACAAAATTCAGTAAGGAGAATCATGAATAACGGTGAGCGTGGAAGGTCGCGTCTTCAGTCAGAGCTAATCACGGTCAACGACCTGAACCGAAACGATATATTGGAATTAACCAACACTTTGAATGCGTTGCTCGCAGACGTGTTTGCTCTCTACCTGAAAACGAAAAACTTTCACTGGCATATGTCAGGGCCTCATTTCAGGGATTTTCACCTGTTACTGGACGAGCAAGCAAACCAGATTTTCGCATCCACTGACGCCATCGCGGAGCGAGTCCGGAAAATAGGGGGTACGACCATCCGCTCTGCCGGCCATATCGGACGCATCCAGCGTCTGAAAGACAATGATGCGGGCTTTGTTGCGCCAGACGAAATGCTGGCGGAGTTGCGCGACGACAATATCCTTTTAGCAGGTTTTATGAGAACGGCGCATAAGCTGTGTGATCAGTATGGCGACATCGCAACGGCGAGCCTGATTGAAAATTGGCTGGATGAAACAGAGCTGCGCATTTGGTTTCTCTTTGAGTCGGGAAGAAAAAGTTGATCATTAGATTGACTCTGGATTAGCTCATAAAGACCGCCTGTGATGATCCAGGCGGTTCCGTGAGTGGGTTTTGATCTTGCGCAATACGCAGTAACGCATCCAAGTGGCGCGGCAGTGTACCCTCCGATCAATATCAGCGGTTGAGCTTGATTGCAACATTGGCAATAAGTTCACCTTGATGACGGGCTCCATCAAGATCGATCGCTGTCGGTTGGCGAGAGCCATCGGGGCCAGCGACTGTTGTAGCCCCATAAGGCGCACCACCGACAATTTCATCAACGTTCATCTGGCCTTGGTGGCTGTAAGGGAGCCCCACGACAGTAATACCAAAGTGCAACAAGTTAGTGATAATAGAGAAAAGGGTTGTTTCTTGCCCACCGTGCTGAGTACCCGAAGACGTGAACGCCCCACCCACCTTTCCATTCAACGCCCCACGGGCCCACAGCCCTCCAGCCTGGTCAAGAAAAGCCGCCATTTGCCCACTCATCCGCCCAAAACGCGTGCCGGTGCCGATGATAATCGCATCATAGTGCTCGAGCTCATCAATGGTTGCGATTGGGGCCTGTTGATCGAGCTTGAAGTGGGACTTCGTCGCAATGGCATCGGGTACGGTCTCGGGCACCCGTTTGATATCAACTTGCCCGCCGGCATTTCTCGCGCCTTCGGCCACCGCTTGAGCCATTGTTTCGATATGACCATAGGACGAATAGTAAAGAACGAGAACTTTAGCCATGAGAGTGACTCCTCGATTTCGCGCTCGGAACGGCGCGACAAGTCGTAATTTCCCATGAACAAGATTTTTAAAATAGAACATTACGGACGATTTTGTACGACTTTCTAGCCAGCTGCAGATACGCCCAGATAATAGTGCGTTTGGAAGAATGTCATAACCAGAAAGCCTTTAATCGTGGCGAAACATGCTGTTAAAAAATCTGTCAACAGCACATTCGCTACGCCATAGCCCCGCCAACAACAGATTGAAAAATCTGAAGATTTTTCTGTGCTGCACCATGAACGGCTAGAAACACTCTCCCTATTCAATAAGTACAATTCTAATCGAAACGTTCAATAATAGTTGATGTGTTAGGTTTATATTAGCATGGCACTCAAGCTAAGTGCGAGGCTGAATCGATCAGTCCTATGGTGCGATCCACACAGCTCATTCGATAGCGAACCACCCATTCAGCAAGGAGATAATATGGAACTGTCAAAACAAACCTTGACCAATCTATTTGAACAGCTGGGTCTTCCGTCTGATCAAGCGAGCATAAATCAATTCGTTTCTACACATTCTCCGCTGCCCCGAGATATGCTTTTGTCCGAAGCCTTGTTTTGGACACCTGAACAAAAACTGCTACTCAAAGAAGAACTGCAGAATGATGCAGACTGGGCTCACACTGTGGACGAATTGAACGCAATGCTGCATAACAAGGGTTAAATGCTAGCTCCCACATTCGCAGCCTAGCCTCCGAAAATCAAAGATTTCCGGAGGCAGTTAAGCGAATTCTCCTCAAAAACTAAGTTCCTGCAGCGAAAGCTTGCTGTTTGAACAGCCGGCCTATCATTAAAAGCCAAGCGGTTAGAATAAACAGAAAAATAACTGCTACATTCGCTAAGATAAATATAAATGGTGCGGCACTGGCGAAAAAGCTATGCGGCGCAATCGTTCCTGCACGCATGCAAGCGAGGGTTACGGCAGTGATACCAAAACTGAACGCCCAAAATGAAGGATTTAACCCCGACCTCCAAAACCAGGGTAGCAGTCTCATTAGGAACAACAGTTGCACAAACCCATACCCCATCAGACTGAAGAAGAACAAGTCAACCTCTCCACCAGAGACACCGAGGTAAGCGACTGCCCCTACAACGGGCGGCGCCAACTGAATACCTAAGGTCGGCCGTATGGCAGGGCTGAGCTCATCTTCAACTAACAAGCGATTAATTATCGTCGACTCCAGCGCCAACCATGAAAATAGGCCGGCCCCAAATAGCAATTTACCGAAATCAATATAACCGATCCCCGCCAGCGCTATGGCTGAGACAAAATTACCAGCGACTGATGGCAAGTAAATGACTGCGGTGGTGTCTTTCAGTCTGCGACCTCCACGCCACATACCGCCAAACCTGTACATCGAAAACCCTAGTTGACCAATCACAGAGAGCACGATCAACATCACTGCTAACGCAGGAAAAAATGCGTAAATCCACATTGCGACGAGCAACGTTGATAAAGGCAAAAGACCAATAAAACAGCATTGAACGGGATGATTCAGTTCGGCCAAAGCAAAATCTTTTTGGAAAAACCATTTATAGATAAACCCAATAACTAATGCAAACCATATAACTGTAGTTAATCCACACAGCACGTCCGGTATCCAATGTGACACCTCCCAATAGGATTGCGCCATGTGCCAGCAATTACCCAGACCCGCCATCCCCAACACAATCCCAAATGAAGAAGCAGGTACGACAGTACGACTTTCTGCAACATTACTCCCTAACGGCTGTGCTTGAGTATGTACAATAAATTTTTCCATTATGGCCAGTCTGCTCAATTAATATAATTCGTGGGACAAAATTCGAAACAGAAGCTTATTCAAACCATTGTATATTTTCTATGTTAGAAAAATCGGTGTATTGACCTTTTCTTGCAAAATTAGAACGTTTGCGTCATGGGATCAGTAAACTCTGTGGATAATATAAACTTGAGTCGAAAGCACTACAAAACAGAAGCGGACAAATTTGCTGAAAACTATCAAGAATTTAGTAATGGATTGATGCGAAAGTTCAAGGAATTAGGTCGTTTTATTTTCGACCCACCCCTCGCAATTAATTTGGCCATCTCCTTATTCCAACGAGTGGTTAACTGAGTGGTTCACATCCGGCCCTGAAGGAGCTCAGCGTGAGAGAGTCAAGCCATGGGGGGCAATCTGCCTCTGTACAATCTGATCATGAACTCCAACTTTGGGTGAAACGCTGCCATGCACTCGGTGATGTCGTTGAATTTCGCAGCCGCATCGACAGCGCCGAGATATGTCGGCGTATCAAAGCACTTGGCCTGGTGTTGGGTACCCAGCTCGTTTGCTACGGGCGCTGGATCGCAACCTTTATCAAAATACTTTTTCAAAAAGAGGTAATTACAGCTGGAGAATTTGCGGCCAACCCCTATCAAGTCAGAGCCAGTGAGTTATTCGAGTCCGCTGAAGCTCAACAGGGGCAACGACGCCTATGAGCACCCCGACCTCGGAAACTACGCCTTGTTTCTTTGAAAAAGATCCCTCCCTCACACTTTCGCGCCGCGCTTTTGCGGAGGGGGTAGGCTCGTTGCTGCTAATGATGGCCGTGACAGGGGCGGCCCTCACAGGGCAACGTATATCCGGAGGTAATTACGAACTCGGCCTAGTCGTCAGCGCTCTCGCCACCAGCGGTGCCCTAGTGGGTTTGATTCTGGCTTTTGGTAGCGTCTCCGGAGGACATTTCAATCCACTCATTACAGGACTGCAATGGCTTTCCGGCCAGCGTTCACTCAGGTGTGCATTGGCGTACATAGGTGGCCAGATCGTGGGGGCATCCCTGGGGGCGCTTTTGGCCAACAGTCTCTTCGACAGCTTGGCCAGCGAACCATTGTCGGTGACGTTGACTTCTAAGTGGGTGATCAGCGAAATAGTCGCAACCTGCGGCCTAATGATCGTTGTGTTCGGCTGCATCAACGGCGGTAAGGCGCTGACGGGGCCGTTTGGTGTGGGGGCTTGGTTATTGGCAGCAATCGTAGCCACACCCTCAGCATCGTATGCCAATCCTGCAATTACCTTGGCGGCCGTACTCGCCTCCGGCCCAGTTGGACTGACTCTACCTTCGGCGACGTGGTATGTCGTAGCAGAAATAGCCGGCGCGCTCCTGGCCTTGGTCATCATTTCATTTGCGTATCCGCGAACGCCCTAATGAGAACGTACCTGTGTCGCGCTTATCAAGCGGCTGACCGCTGCCCAGAAAAAGAGCCAAGCAACCTGTACCCTTGCTCATCTCAAAATGAGTTTTAATTGTTCACCGTGGCTCAAAAGCGCTCGCGCCATTCGGTTTTTTTGGATACCAAGGGCATCCAAAATGGGATCGGCGATGCGGCAATCAGCCCTTTCCCGTCTTGACCCTTGGCGTCGTGCGGGACATTGTCCGAGGGCTGGTGGATCAACTAAATCTTGAGCACCATGGATGCCTTGTAAGCATCGCTAGCCGGTGAAACATTCTACTTCCTATTGTCGGCGTAGCTAGCCACGGTTACGGTCGTGGCCGAATGACGGTTTCGACGCCCACTCTTCCACCCTTTCGCGCTCCGCAATCCCCCACTGTGTACATTACGGCGCATTTCTTCCTCCCTACTTAAGAGGCGCTGAAATCCCGAGACTCGAAAAAGGCTCTATCGCTCGGAATACCTCCTCCTGCGATGCATCATATTGGTGCGTGTGCTTTTTTGGATTTGTACCTCTTTGGAGTGGTTCTGAAGCCAGATTCGTGTTGCGTGACAGCAAGGGTGTACAAAACCGAGCAACGCCGTTCAATAGCTAAACGCCGCGTCGTCAATACTATGAAGTACGTTCTTGGTGAGGAAAAAGCAATGCAGCGAAATTCCGATGACGAGACTTTAAATGACAGCATGGGCGTTGCACTGCCAAGGCGGGACTTCCTCGCCGGTGTTGCCGCAGTGAGCATACTTGCGAATGTCCCATTTGGCGTAATGGCAGCAACCGAAAAGAAGGTTCAATCACATCCAGCGGGGAGTAATTTCGAAATGACCACAATTAAGACCAAAGATGGCACCGAGATTTTCTACAAAGACTGGGGCCCGAAAGACGCCACTCCTGTGATGTTCCACCATGGCTGGCCACTCAGTGCTGACGACTGGGACAACCAGATGATGTTCTTTCTGCAAAAAGGCTACAGGGTTATTGCCCACGATCGGCGTGGACACGGACGCTCGACCCAGACGTGGCAAGGCAATGACATGGATACCTACGCAGCCGACGTGATGGAGCTGACAGATGCGCTCAATCTCAAAGGTGCCATCCACATAGGTCACTCCACCGGTGGTGGCGAGGTTACCCGATACGTCGCGCTCGCCAAACCAGGTCGCGTGGCCAAAGCTGTGTTGATCAGCGCCATACCGCCGGTTATGGTCAAGTCCGCAAAAAACCCGGGAGGACTGGATATCAGTGTTTTCGACGGCCTGCGTACGGCGCTCTTGGAAAACCGTGCCCAGTTCTACAGAGACGTGCCATCGGGCCCGTTCTTCGGCTACAACCGCCCAGGAGCCAAGGTCTCGGAAGGCAACATCAACAACTGGTGGCGCCAAGGCATGATGGGAGGCGCCATAGCTCAATACGAATGTATTAAGGTTTTCTCTGAAACCGACTTTACCGAAGATCTTAAAAAGATTCAGGTTCCTACACTCGTGTTACACGGTGAGGACGATCAGATCGTGCCTTACGAGGACTCCGCGCCTTTGGCGGCCAAGCTGCTGAAACATGGCACTCTCAAAAAGTATCCAGGTTTCCCTCACGGCATGCCCACGACCAACGCAGCTGAAATTAACGCAGATATCTTGGCGTTTATTCGTGGCTAAACGCTGAGGTTATCGACCAGGGGCCAGAGGCTGTAGGAGCCGGGCCTCTGGTTGATGCGACTGATGGCGCCGATTGGCATTGAAAGCGTATGGGTGAATGGCGTGTTTAAGGCGATGACGAAGAGTTTTACTTCGCCAGATGATCAAAAGCATACCATCGCTCAACGCGAACCTTACGTTTAAAGCGAACTCCCCGAGGGGGATGCCATTGTCCCATTGCGTAAGCAAAACATTCCTTGATCGATGGATTGCACGGGTTTGAGACGAAGCAGCTTTGCTCAGCGTAGGCTGTGAACAAGCAAAGGTTTAAGCCTGACTGAATTGCAAAGGCGACTGTATTCATGGGATCCGATCAGTCAAGCTTTTTGACTGACAACGAGCGGTGCGTTGATGGCAAATCTGCACGATTCTCACTATCAAGAATCGGTAAAAAAGTGTTTTTCAGTTTTAATGTAAAGGCACACAGACAACCCAGTTTTTTTAGTTCTATCACCTTGAAAGAGTGGAGGCAGATATGACAAATTCAGAAAATAGCAGAAAGCTGGTTGAAATTACTAAGCTTTATTTCAATAAGGCTGACTCCGGCGACCCCTCTATCTTGGATCTATTTTGTGACGATGTGCAACTATTTTTTCCTAAATTCGGTACGCACACCGGCAAAGCAAAGGTTATTGAGTTCGTGCAGGGACTGAAGAGCAAGCTAGACAGCCTAAATCATGATGTTAGGACTTACAACTATATCGCAAACGGTCAAATAGTTGTCGTAGAAGGTACCGAAAGCGGTGTTGCCAAAAACGGAAAGCATTGGCCAGTGAAAGATCTTTCCGAAGGTAGATTTTGCAATGTATTCGAATTCAAAGGGACGTTGATTTCTCGCCTCCATATTTACGTCGACCCTGATTTTTTAGGTGAGGATAAAGATAGATATTATTGGGGGTAACTTTAATATGAGGGTAGATCGAGATACCTGGATCTCTTATCGGACTGTTCGATAGGCTTTTATGAAGAACATACTTCAATAATTTTGGAATTTAACGACTTAATACAGCCAAACCAATTCGAGCTACAAGCTCTATTTCAGAAGAGTTTATTTTGGCTTTTTTACGCGCCGAAAGTGAGGATAGCTCGATAAATGGGCTTGGGGTGAGACTGGTGTAGTTGCCCACAGAATCCGGTAACGAAACAATGGTCTAGGAAAGCCAAAACGCTAGTTACTCAACCTCTGCTGTAAAAAGACTAAGCGGAAGATCTGCTCAGGTACATCGAAAGTAGAAGTCCATCACAAACGACGAGTTCGTCATCCGCTCACTCCACGCATGACGAGTCACAGTATAAAGTTACCTCTAAACTGTTAGCACTTTAAAAATGAGGCAGCAAGGTACCAGCAAAGCGCTGAACTCGCTCAGTTTTTCCGCTTTCCCTTTCGATTGGTCGGCTGGCATTTCGGCAAGCCGACAAATGGTTACCGCTTGAAGCACTCCCTGATCATCAGATACTCGTTTTGTGCACCTGAGGCAAAAGGCCAAGACACCGATTTCATGGTGAACCAACAGAGCCTTTGAGCGAACTGCGGCTTTGCCTGTCGCTGTTTACCGACTAAAATTTAGCCGGTTATCAATGGTGAATTGCAGCCTTTTCAGACCGTTGATTTAAGAGAATCGCGAGGCTTTTTACACAGGCAAAACCGGAGGCATGGGAATGGGGTTTTCGATTTGCAAATGATTGAAGCCCAAGGTGGTCGTCGTTGAGCGACCTGCGAACAGAGGGAAGGCGCTTATTTCAGCGTCCCCCGCTCAGGACTAAGGAGCCCACTTGAACGAAAAATCTGATTCTGAAAAGCCTCATAGCGATGAGCCAATTGTTTTCGTGATTGATGATGAGGCATCAGTGCGCGTCGCGCTCAGTAGCCTTTTTCGTTCAACGGATGTTCGAGTCGAATCCTTTGCCTCGGCGGCGGAATTCTTAAATCGAGCAGATCCGAAAGCGCCCTGCTGCCTAGTGCTCGATGTTCGTCTACAAGGCACTAGCGGCCTGGATTTCCAACGCCAATTGCTCGATGCAAGTAATAATATACCTATCATATTCATCACAGGGCATGGGGATATCGCCATGACCGTCAAAGCGATGAAGGCTGGAGCCGTGGATTTCTTGGTTAAACCCTTCCGGGATCAGGATCTTCTTGACGCGGTATCAGCAGCCCTAAGATCAGACAAAATAAGGCGGGAGCTCGACAAACATGATGCCCAGATGCATGCCTGTTACAAGTCTTTAACTCCTCGTGAGAAGGAGGTAATGGCCCATGCAGTCAGGGGACTGATGAACAAACAGATTGCGAGCGAAGTCTGTTTGAGTGAAGTTACGGTGAAGATTCATCGTGGTCACGCGATGAAAAAGATGCAAGCAAAATCGTTTGCGGACTTGGTTCGAATGGCAGAAGCATTGGGAATTAACGCAAAGGGATGACCCATCCATTATTTATTTGTTATATCCTTCAGTGTACTACGGCCCTGGATGTGATCCAACAACTCTCGCTCACCTCCTATCGGTTGAGGAAATACACACCCAAAAAACTCCTAGGATTTCTACTGCTAGGAATGGCCCCCCCATCCGGCTTTTTTTCTGCTACCTCCTTCTGGTGTTCCAATATCGTCTGCCCCTACCGTCCCTTCCCCGCTTGATCACCAATTCCCTGTCCAAACTCGCCCCTTCTCTACATGAGCACATGTATAGGGCATACAACATCGACGCCAGCATTACAAACTGCTTCATACTGAGCCTACCTAATCTCATACCGAAGTATTAGGCACTACCACTTGAGCGCTAACAAATTTGCACGTGGGTAGCAGTGTTTATTCGCGCGCCCCGCCCTATGCTAGATTCAATGAACAACAAGAGCGCGTCAGTTTAAATGACGACATAATCAGAACAGTTTTAGATGGCACTAGCCTTCCCCCGCGCCGAGTTTTAGTAACGAGGCTGTAATCTCTAAAGGTGAGAACAATGAACAGATATGACCTCCGAAAAATAGATTTCAGCCTCCTGATCACTTTCGAAGCACTCATGCACGAACGTAATCTGACACGCGTCGCAGAAAAGCTATTCTTGAGTCAGCCGGCAATCAGCGCATCACTGCATCGCTTGCGCCTATACTTTGATGACCCGCTATTTATTCGGATAGGTAGAACCATGGAACCGACGAGTAGAGCGCTTGAAATCCATCAAAATCTAACCCCGGCCTTAGATAGCATGGCTGCCGCACTAAGCTTCGTAAATGATTTTGATCCATTGACGAGCAATGCTGTGTTTCGACTCGGTCTTTCTGATGACGTGGAGTATGCAATGCTACCTGGCCTGCTACGCCACCTGCGCCTGGAAGCGCCTCAGGTGAGTTTGGTGATACGTCGCAGTGATCACTCAATGATCTCCAATCAACTGGCTACTGGAGAAGTGTCCCTCAGCATATGCCAAAGTAGAGATCTTCCAGCCAATGCCAAACGCAAATTTCTCCAAACTATTGTTCCGACGGTGTTGAGCGCGCGCTCAATCGTTGGATCCCTCGATTTAGACGAATACTGCAAACGCCCGCACGTCTCGGTTTCGCTCAGCGGCGAGATGACAGATTACATTGATGAAGCGTTGAGCAGCCAGGGCCGGCAGCGCCAAGTGGTACTAGCCGTACCGCAATACAGTGCCCTTAAAACACTGCTTGAAGACAGTGATCTGCTTGCAGTGGTACCAGAGTACGTTGCGAAAGCCATGGTAGGTCAAGGTGAGTTCCGTATGGATCCCGTGCCCATCAGCCTCCCCTCTCTTGATCTATCGCTGTCCTGGAGCTCCACTCTGGACACCGATCCCTGCGAGCGTTGGCTCCGCTCCAGCATCAGTCATTATCTGTCTGGAACAGGTTTACCTGTTTCCCAAATGACTTTTAATAAAGACGCTGCCTAGAAACCAATTAGAAATCGAAGCCGTATCGTTCAAGGCACATTCAGGCAGATGGGCTAAGAGTAGGTTGAGGATGCTACTCGGGAGGACACCCATGGTATCGCGTGGGGCAATCGCTAGTTTCCTCACACTTCCGAACGACGTCCCAACATGTGAAGAGGCTTTCTTCTGGCTCAAGCGAAAGCGCTCAATGGAGAAGTGCCATGTCATCTCGACACACAGATATTCTGGGCTTCGCTCGATCAGCCAAATCAGAACCCACTCCATTTGTGAACGCAGCTGTGCAAGCGGAGCGCGCCGGCGTGAGGATGGAAGCCCGCAGGGCCAAGACGGCCATTCATGGCCAGGCTTGGTTCACGACAGCCGTCCCCGCAGGGGCACGTTAACCCGCCATGTTCGCTACGAGCCGCTGAGCTACCCCACACATTAAACGCCTGCTAGTAGCATGTGAATAAACGCCCTTGGGACTGATGCGTTTAGCTTCGGGCTGAGCGATCAAACCTTCCGCTCCTGTCCACACGAATCACGGCAGCGCACGAAGTCGTAATCGACATTTACAACAGCACTCGCGAGCTTATGGATGGTTACTGCTACTTCCATTCCATTCTCGACGATGCACCTGACTCATATGCAGCGCGGGAAGTCTGGCAGCTCACAGAGGAGCTCATTGACTACCGGCTTTGACGGGGAAACTGCCAACGCCCTCGGAAGACATCCTGCTATCGCGCAGACATCAGCCTCTAGGGTCATCAGATAGATCGCGTCGACATTACCGGGGGTGACCACCGTTCGGACTCAGCAATTCTAATGGTGCGTAGATATGGACGGCCTACGAAGCTAGGGGGCGCAAACTCTCACTCTCAAACTCTGCCTATCCATCGAGTAGGTACAGGATGTGCCGCTGCAGACTTGAATCCCTTGCAGACGCCCATGAGCAACAATCCTGACGGCACGATGACGTTGGAACGCGCAAGCGGAGCGCGCAGGTCAGCAGGCCGCAGATGGGAGGATGGAAGCCCGGCAGGGCCGAGACGCAGCGGTAACGCGTAGGCTCGGTTCACGACAGCCGTCCGCGAGAGCGGCCCACCAAACATGAGCATGTGACGAGTGGGTAGATTTTTGGACGTCACCTGAGCGTACGGCAGAGATCGCAATTGAGCATTGCCGCCCCGTAGCGGATTTTCACTGGGACAAAGCAGGCCAGGATGTCGACAAGGGGCCGCAGCTGATAGAAGTTTGGGAAGCGTCCGGCAGAATATCTTGGCCCACTTGTTTGGTCGTCAGGTGCGCCACCACTACCCTAGGCGATGGCTACTCATGTCTGCAACCACCTGGAGCAGTACGTCAGAGCCAAAATGTTCGAGGGCCATATCCCACAACTGACCCTCATGCGCCATATTTAGACGGGCCCTAGTCATTACGGAGTTTCAACAGCATGAGGCTCTTTCTTGATTGCGAATTTACCCAGCTCTCGGCGACAGCGAAGCTGATATCGCTGGCACTGGTTTCTGAAAACGGTCGCGAATTATACGTTGAGTTGCTCGATGGTTGGCGAGCAGACGACTGCAGTGATTTCGTGAAAGAGATCGTACTGCCACAGCTCTGGGGCGGTGAGTACGCCATGCCGATAATCGAGGCCAGGAAGGCACTCCTCCGGTTCTTGGCAACCTACGACGAAGAGCTCGAGGTTATCACAGACGCCCCTATCTACGACTGGGAGCTTTTTTGCGAGCTCGCTTACCACAATGGACGATGGCCCAGGAACGTCCGAAATTATCCGACCGATGCCACGACACTTTCGCCTACAAGCGATGGGGCGGTGCTACCTCACCACGCGTTGCTAGACGCCAGGATAATTGCTGGCATGTTCAGGCCATGATGGGGGCACTCTCGTGAGCAATGACGCCTGCTCAGGTGCGAATCGTCTATACCCCGCCCATCCATACACCCAGAGAGTATGCACAGAATGAGCTGCACCTAGCGGCTAAAATGCAAAGGGCTCAATCCTCATCGTCCTCAGGGGTTGGAGTTATGTAGTACCCGCCACCCCAGACTCTTCCGCTGTAAGCGGGATCATCATCTGCGCATTGGGAGTGCAAGACGCTGAAATAGGTGCTCCGGACGCCATAGGTTTCTTTCAACTCTTGGGCGAGTCTCAAAGTAATATCTTGGCGCTCCCGGAGATCACGGCCAGGATCCAGTTCATCCAGAGAGGCGAGATAGCGGCCACGCTTGTTCGGCCTGACCAGGCCAGCGGTGATCAAAGCCCTGACGTACGGATGGGTGTTATCTTGAAACCAGAGCCAGCAGCCACCGCTTTCTTTCACAGGCTTCTTGGGTGTAATGCGATCGAGGTTCACCACACGAATTTCGAAATCCTTTTCAGCCGCCCCAGCTTCTGAAGTGGAGACTGGCATGCATGATTTGAAGTCGAAGCAAGCCTCAGAGAAGGCTGATTGCACTTCGTAGTCATGGAGGCCGGCGATGGTCGCGGGTAGCTTGTCGCAGACCAAGATGTGATCAAAATGCGTCGCTGAAACGACTCCCCTATCGATCAACAAAAGCAGGTCGTACTGAAGCACACGAGCAGTCGCCAGATCCGGAACAACTACCCCTAGTCCTGACCACTGTTCCTGGGTCAGCTCAAGCCCCGGGATGCTGGCTTCTTCAACCCCCTGTGACTCAAGACGATCGATAGTGCGCGCGTAATCGCCGAGGTACTGCCAACGCCATTCTGGGGGGTTGGTTGACTGCGAGGACACGTCGCATCCTGCACCATCGCACTCATCCGCACCTTCATGAGATGCAGGAGCGAATCGTTGAATGCTCCCCTTCTCCGCGACCTCGATAGAGAGCGTGAGAGCGAACTGTGTGGCCGCCTCGTCTAATGGGAGGAAGCCATCGCGGACAGCGATCAGGTCGCCCAGATTGAAGGCCGAGAAACACACAGCAGGTTGCGGGCCTTGGATAGTTTTCTTGCCATCGCGGACGCCATAAGTCGCCCACAAATGCTGGAAGCGCACTGCAACTCGGAGGAGAAACCCCGCAGACCATTGGTCATCGTCGGGACGACAGTGCAAGGGAAATCCTTCTGGCACATATCCCGGACGCGAGTTACCGCGAAGATCAACGTCTCGAAAGTAATGCACTAGCCGTGGAGCAGTTTTCAGGTCAATCGTATTTCGCATTTCACAACCCTCTTTTGGAAGCGCAACATTCCTCGGCCTTTGAATTTTCTTCATAGGCTATGAGCTATTAAACTATCGACCTGACAGACATTAGACAGCACCTCGCAACAACGCAAGTTTGCAAGCGCAAAAAAATATATGAACTCCTGAACACCTCTTAATTACGCGAATATTGACAATTCAAACTACAACAATGCACCAACTGACAATACTGTGAAAACCTGCCAATTATTCTCTCTCACGCGATAAATATTGATTCAATGTCAATATCTCACAATCCTGAAACTTAGCTATCAGGCAATTGACGCAAACTCGTCGCAATGAATCCTAGTGCCTACCCGATGGCTTCGGTCGGTCTGTGCTGCTCACCCGACCAGCAAATCGTGGGCAAAGCGGCTGAGGTGTCAGCGGCTTAGGATCCATTCCGCCGGCATAACAGCCATAACACCTTATTGTTAGGACTTCGCAGCCCATCGGCGGGGGTGACTGCTGCAGATGGTGAGTGCACCGGATGTCTAATGAAGACTGTGACCGTACGAGGCGTACCAGCATTATTAATGCACTCTGCCCATAATAATTTCTGCATCAATAGTTAATTGGTCGAAAGACATCCGGGCTCAGTACATAATAATATCATCACGTTTTTTATTTCGCACCTTGTTATATAAATCCATGTCGAATACAACAATATTTCCTAGCCCAGCAAATGCTCCAACAACGTCAGACTGAGATCCCAGGCAGCTCATGGCTCTAGAGCGAGGTGCCAAAGTGTTCGAGCCGCAAATGCACGGCCCGACCGGCAATCAACAATCCTCGTAAAAAATGGCGAGACGCCATCACAGTTTTACATTATTATTTCGCGCCTGTTACACATGCCGCCTAGCCAAGGTCTTGGCGGTGATCAATCGAAATGTAGATGAAAGTATTGATGAAACGGATTTCACTCGCTGCACTGCTGGTTGTGTTATCGGGAGCAGCATCTGCGGCTGAAGCTCAGGAACAGCCAGCCACACCTGATTGCGTCGAAAAAACCTACTCGCTGACTGCTGGGGCAGAAGTCGCTACCCACGTCTGTGGTGAATATCAGACCGTCACCGCCTACATCCCTGCAAACAGCTCTGCCCTTACGGTTCAGGACATCCGCAAGAAAAGTACGGCGAAGCAAGCGTACGCACCCGTCGCCAACAAGAACACAATCCTGATCGCTAGCGGCGGGTTCTTCGGATTCAGATCAGACGGCGTCGAAAAGCCGATTGGGCTGATCAGGTCTAATGGAAAGCGCTTGGTCAAGCTCATGGAATGGGATCACGGCGGCATTCTGGTTTCTGATCGCAGAGGCAATGTGAAGATCATCCCGGCTCAGAACCGCAATCAAGCAGGTGCTTGGCCGGAAGCTATCCAGTCCAAACCGATCATCCTCTACAAAGGGACGATCGACATCCACAAAAACCCTCGGGATGCCGAATTCAACCGAGTCGCGATCGGCTACACACTTGAAGGTGACATGCTGGTTGTGGGTGTCTTTCACTCATTCAGCCAAGCATCCACGCTTTATGACTTCGCACAGACATTCAAGGATATTGCGGATAGCCGTGGCCTGAAGATCCACAGGGCTCTGGCTTTGGATGGTGGTGCAGGGGCTCAGATACACATCCCGTCGAAAGGCCTGCTGTTCGGTGACTCTGGGAGATCGTATTTCCCGAACGCCGTCAGAATCGACCGCCTGGCTGAGAAATAGCCATGTTCGATCTCAAGAAACTGTTGAAGATCAAGAAGGGAGTTTGGGCTGCCATCGTGGCGTTGGGAGCACCTGCCGGATGGTGTGTGACCCATCTGGATGAGATGAAGAATGCCTACAGCATGCTTCAGAGCCCCGACGCTGAAGTGGCTCTGGAGTCCGAGTCGCCATCGCTGAATGTCGGCGAAACAAGGGATATCGTCATCAAGATCTACCCGACAGGCCAACATAAGCTGCCGCCAGGAACAGTTACCGTTACCTCGTCCTCTGAGGCGCTGAAAGTCATTCCTACCGCAAGCGCGGAGGTAGCCGAAATCAACGGTGCGGTCATTCTTAGACAAATCAAAGTTCGAGCAGTTACCTCCGCCAACACGCCAATCATGGTCTCAGCGAACTATCGTACCAACGAGCTTACAAAGACCTCGAACTCCCTGACGTTCGTCATCGCTCCTAAACCGCCAGTCCTGAAGCCACATTTCGAGCGAACCGACACCAAGCGAGTCATTCTGACGGGTGATTGGGAAATGGTATTGGGTGCGTCACCTGGGGGGTTGAAGCTCGTCCAGGTGGAGTCCAAGCTTACCGGTGGCTTTGAGCTACCTCGCTACAAATGGCAGAGTGGAAAAGTCTCTGGAAGCAAGGACGGCAATACGTTTCGCATGATGTTTTTAATCCCGCACAAATCTGTGGAGGAACGCCTGTGGGTGGTCGGAGATTACGTGCTGGACAAACCGTCGGGCAGCATCCAAATGCGCGGATGTGCTTACCATCTCCGAAATGCGCCCAACCAAAGGACAGAGGCAGGTGCGCAAGGTATCGATTGCTCGACCGCTGTGAAATTTTCGAACTGGAAAACGCTCCAGGGAGACACCTTCTCGGCAACAGCCAGCTTCGATTTTGGGAGCGATTACTAAATCGTGGTTGCCATCTGGATCATTAACAAAAATGCGTGAAGCGTTGCTTCGTAGGATGAAGGCTAAGCTCTGGCCTCCCCTCCCTCTATGGGATCACCTATACCGTGCAGCCTTCGCTACCGGGGTCAGTGCCCTCGCAGTACTGCTTCTAACTCTGGGGTCGCTGTTCGAGCGCATGGCCTTCCTTTGCTGGGCACTGGCAAGCACAGGCTTTTGCATTTGGCTGACTAACCACGCCATCAGGCTTTGGAGATTTCCAGCTAGCAAATTTTTAGCGACGTGGATGCACGCCGGGTTGCTTTTGCTGGGATATTTGATGGCGAGATGGTGCGTAGCTCTGGGCTTAGGCTTACCCGTCAAGGACTTCGATGGATCGGTCGCAGTGATGACCATCCTCTGTACAGTCCTGATGTATTTTGCAGCATTCCTCGCGAGTTGCGTGGTCGTAGCACTCGGATGCTTGTTGCTGGCTCCGGTGCTTGAGTCTGCCTGGATCATCTCCACGTCGCCAAAAAGAGAAAGTCTGCGGCAGATGCTCGCTAATCGGTTCGGAATCCGTTTTTTTTACCAGCCAAGCACTGAACGCAAACAAACAGGCATAAATCTCTTTGCACACTGGATCGGCGGATTGTGCGTGGTATGCGGGCTGGGCACCGCTGCGCCACGCTTTCTGGACTCCTCGCTGAACGATCCACAGCTAGTAAAGCGAATCGCCTACTACGTCGATTATCACTTTCCGGCGCGATACCCTGGAGTCGCAGACGGGCAGCACTTCACACTACACGACAACAACGTGATTTCACTCGCAAGAAACGTTGACGGAAAGATTGAGATCGCAGTGGGGGTGATCGATCCACTGAAAGGAATCACGCTGCTATCGCCCTATGAGTAGAACTCTGGGTCAGCGCCATACTGCCTGCTGACGCCACCCTCAGGCTCATCTACCTTACCTCTATACGCGCAGAGGGACGGCGGGAAGCGTTTATCGTCCAACAAGTCTCAACGCAATAGGCTGGGTATCCAGATCACCGGCTCTTGGATGGCGGCCACCTTTGCACCAAGAGGCTCCGCTCATAAGTATCGCCAGTCCCCAAGCCCAGGTCACTATCGTGGTAACGCTTCTACAGGATTAGGGGGTCGGATGAGTACAGAAACAGACCAAGCAGCCCAGCCAGATACAGAGCAAAAACCGGCCACCGAGCCCAACATCTTTAAACTGGAATTGGCCACAGTCGCAGACTTTGAGCAGACCAACCTCGGCAGTCTGCTAGAGAGTATCGATACTTTAGAGTTCTACTCGCTAGATTCGCAGTTGGGTGCGCTTTCCAAGAAAGCGCTGGCCGAGGGCTACATGGGGGCGTACCGGGCGTACCGGGTTTTGATGGTCGTGTGCAGCTTCCACTTCTCGGTTGATCGTCAGGACGCCTTCGGCCCAAGGTTGATCGAAGATGGAATGCGCACCCCGGTACCTCGAGACATCGCTGGAGAGCAGAGTCATGTGCTTGCGGCTATTGCCGGCAAGATCGACCATCCATTGCTGCGTGCGCGAGTCGCAGACGTGCCGTGGTACAACCACCGAAGCCTGCACCAGAGTGCGAGCTTGGCCATCGAATCGTACTGCCTAGCGATCGATTCTTACCTCAATGACAAACTGTCCTTTAGCTACGAACCACCCTCCGGCTTATCGACGAAGATCGTAGACCTGATCGAAAGAGCGTTCCAGATTATTGCTGGCACCGGGAAGCGCAAAACACCTCCCGAGACCGCCACCACCACGTGGAGACGCCTATACGAACAGGCCTGGGATTTGCGGTGCTCTTCGTCGTTTGATCGGCTTGCCCGGCTAGGGCAGACCTTCCATCTTATCGAATGGGAGCAAGTAGCTCAGGACGCTGAAAAAGCGGCAAACGATGCCAAGGCAAATGACTATGCAATGGCTATCAAAGCGGTGTGGGAGCTGGCCGCCAACGCTCATCAACAATCGGAAAATCCTGAAGGCTTCAAACGCTGCAAGCTTATGTCGATTCAGCAGATCCTGAGAATGCGCGATGGAGTCGATAGCTGCATGTCCAAGGCAAGCTGGACGCGGGATGCCATCCGAGAGCTCCGCTCAATCCCAGGGATGCAAAGAGAGCTGGAGGCGTTGAGAGTCGAATTGTTGGAACTTCAGGCGCAGGCTGCTCATGAGTTCTCAACCTTCCGCACCCCCATGGATCTGAGCGAGGAGCGCCAAGGCACCATCGATATCTTTAAGAACCTGACTCTTCCCGACTTCTTTTACAGGTTCGCGCACCTCTGCCCTGTTCCAGAAAAGATGGCGCTGCACACCGACGTCATTAGGAGTCAGAGTGACTCCCTCCTGTCTGACCTCTTCAACGGTGGTGTGTACACCGATGTTTTGGGTCGTGTAATTACTGAAGTACCGGTCATTAACCTCAATGAGGCGCCACCCCTAGATTGGTACGACTACAAGTGCCTGCCTTACTTAGATTTCCACTACCAAATGTGGGTTGAAAGCCGAGTAAAGCCGGCCGCCCGCACTCTGCTTACGAAGTTTGCTGTCGATGATCGACACCTGATGGCAATCGTCTCAGCCAGTCCATTCGTAGCGCCTGGGTTCGAGCAAATCTATGCTTTGGGTTTGGCACGCTTTCTACAGGGAGACATGATGTCTGCCTGCCATTTGCTATTCCCTCAGCTTGAGAACTCTCTGCGCCAGGTACTCAGTGACGCTGGAATCGACTCGTCGAAGCTCGATGAGGAAATGTTCCAGGAAGACAGGTCTATCAGTGGATTGTTGAAAAGCCGGCGGGAGCAGTTGGAGTCAATTTTTGGCGTCGATCTGATCTACACCATTGACCTGCTTTTCAACTTCAAAGGGGGGCCATGCCTACGCCATGAACTCGCACACGGGAAGCTGGCCCCGGGGTCGTGCTATCTGCACTCGAGTATCTATGCCTGTTGGCTTATGTACTACATGGTTTGCCTCCCACTGCTTCCACATTGGAAAACCCATGTTGCACCGGAACTGGAATTGGCATCTCTCTAACCAGTTTGAGGAGGATCACCTGAGGCCTTCGCCGGCCAGCTCGCAAAGTGACTCGGGTTGAGCTAGCCCACCCGCAAGCGGAGCGCGCAGGCCGCTAGGCCGAAGGTGTGAGGATGCCCGCCCGCCAGGGACGAGACGGCGTGGGAACCACGCTGGCTTGGTTTACGGCAGCCGTCCGCCGAGGCGGCACACCCAAGATATTCCCGAAGAGAGGAATAGAACCAAGCCAGCGATTGACGAGGATAGATGGATAGGTATCATCGGTGGTGGCACGACGCCCGCCTTTCGCATTTAGGATGATTTTTGAAACACCTATCCAAGGCGCAACATGAAATTCCACATCAGCTTCCTTCGTATCGATACCACCATCCCCGACTGGTACTGGCCTGACGCAGACCTAACCAGCCGCGTGAATCACGAATATGTGAGCACGGAAGACCACAAATACCAAGATTGCCAAACCTGCTGCGATATCGAAGCCAGATTTGAGTCCCTGAACAACTACGATGCCGAAGGTCAGCGTCTCAAATGTCCGCAAATGAAGCTTAAGGTCTTGCGAGTAGAAGCAATGCCGTCTAAGCGCAAACGAGCGGCCTGATATTTTCCCGCGTGGCTACGTTCGAAAAATGTAGCCACCTAGCTTCCACCACCCTCCTCCTTGAAATCCCACCTGCTAAACGCACCCAAGTGAAAGCTCCTACAGGACAGTCTCGAGACAAGGCCCTGTTCGACAAGCCGCGCAGGAATGTCTCGCATCAAATCGTCTGCATCCCAAGGATTTATCCCTGGAGGCGCAGAAGATCTCACAGCCTCAATAAAGTCCTCGAGATCAAAATCCACCTCTGCCTGGAAGGGCCCATCCTGGTCGTAGCCTTCGAAGACCCCGGAGGCAATACAGATGATTTCACCCTTCTTGATCAACATATGGTCTGCTCCCCACAAGCCGGCAGTGAGCCAGTTGACTGGGCCGAGGCTGATGAACATCAGAGCGGAAGGTGATTGGTATTTCCAGTCTGAAATTCACGCAGGGTCTGACGGCCGATATCGCGCCTGAAAGTAGCAATCACGTACCGAGAGTTCAGCGTGGTGATCACCCAGAATCGCCCCTCACGTGCGACTGAAACGATGCTCGACGTTATGATGTAATGGCCGTCATCGAATCGTCCAAACGGCCCTTTGTTGACGTGGCCGAAGACGACCCCGACTGCAGTATCTTGTGCCAGAAACACGTGACTCAGATAAGCCGTGACCGGGCGATCAAAGCCCTGCATCTGAGCCCGAAAGATCCAGAGCAGATCAAAATCTAATAGGCGCTTGCTGTGCAATTCCAGCTCGAGGTCATTCATGGCAGCCTTCAGCTTCGAACAAGACGGTTCGAGTTAAAGATCTCGTTGAGGTTGTTCAGCCGTGACCGATCAAAAACCTCTCGATGCGAGCTGTGATACACGGCACCACTGTCCACCGTGATAATGCAGACGAAGCATTCATCTTCATCAGTGCCGACCTTCACGCTGGTAAGCGGCTCCATCTTCCAACCTTCACCCTTGTTCATGTACGCAGGAGTGACGACTTGCACGTCTTTAATGACGACCGTCTCGTCTTGAGAGATCAAAGCAGCTTGCAGCCGATGCTCATCATTGATCATCAGCTGGATCTCAGAAGTACGGCCAGGCTGGGTTAGCTGGACAGTCGCGTGGTACCAGTGCGTGCGCAACACTCGTGAGACTGAGTGCCAATGAGCCAAGCCCTCGCCAAACATCCCAGGCACCCCGGCCATCTCGCTGTCATCAGTTCTAAACATCGCTTGTCCTGCATATCGCCCCGCAGAGAGGGGCTAGAAAAATGAAAAGATTGTCTTGAGGCTCGCCGTTCGCTTGGAGCCAGAGCCCATGAGCATGTAGACCGTATTCCTCGTTTCGAACATGACTCCATCGCCAAATGAAACACACATGCTCGATCGAACCCAGTCGCCAGGTTGGAAACGCCTCCGGGAGTCCTGGACGACGCTGTGCGCGTAAAGGAATAGCGGAAGATGCCCACGCCGGTGAACGGTCTCCAGCTCGTCAGAAGAGAGGTCGGCCTGGAAAACTGTCCACTGCTCGACTAGGCAGTAAGGCTTCCCCGGGAAGCACTCTTGCACACGTGCGATAAGCTCCATGCTGTCGGACAACGATCCCTCTATAGGCTGCCCTGCCGCGCCGATGAGATCGTCGGTCGAAATCTTGTTGCTCACTCAAGCCTCCCGCTGGCCAAGTCAATATTTGAAAATGGCGTTGGGCTCGGTGGAGCACTGGAGCCCTGACTAGACGGCCAACAGCAGGAGATCCAGCAGATGTCGTTCCCAAACCGTTACATGAAGACTATAGTCTCTGTTTAGGAACGAAGCAATATGGCTCTATCCTCGCTTTGGATGAGGATCGAGAATGTTGCTGAACGAAGCTTTGGCAGTGGTCGTTCGCGGCATGCGCAAAAGCCGAGGCTTGTCCCAGGAAGATTTCAAATCCATCGACCGCTCCTATCTCGCCCGGATCGAAGCAGGACGTGCCAATGTTTCGCTGGATGTGCTCCAGGGGATCGCCCAAACGCTTGAGGTTGAGGTGGAGCTGTTGTTGCTGCTAGCCGTAGGTGTTCAGATCAACGTGCCTGCAGTCGATCTGTGCCAGCGATTGGGACATAAGGCTGCTCTACTGGCTGAAAGTGGTGTTTTCGCGGATATTGCCGAAGCCGCTATGACACCACGCGCGTCTAGTGGCAGGCGGAGAAAAAGCGATCCTGTCCAGACTGCTGCGGACGCCAGGAAGCTTAGAGCTGAGGGCCTGTCCTTAGCGGATATAGCAAAGTCGCTTCAGCTGTCAAAGACCACAATCCATCGCTATCTCGCGCAGTGATGTTGGTTCAGCTAGGGATTGCGCGGGCGACTGTTTCAATCCGTTGAAAGCCATCACTGCGGCATAGTCTCCTCTCCCCCCGACAAGCCAAGTCATTAGCTGCAAGAGTGGGCTCGCGCGTTGCAGGACGCAGTCAGCCAAAAGCCGGCGACTCCAGGAACTGGTCAACGCTCTGGTCAGGGTTGGCGTAGAGTTCGTGCACAAAGCCCTCATGGGCGAGCAAGACTACTCGTGCAACATCTACGTAGTGCTCGTAGGTTGTCTGCAACTTGGCGTGGCCCATCTGAGTTTTGAGCACCTGCATCGCTGCCGCATCTCTGACCTCGCTGAGCTGACCCAGAAGGCCGGATTTAAACCGCTTGATCAAGAAGACAGTCGGCCACCAGTGCCTGCTGTCGTAGAAACAAACGCTTTCGCGCATTTTGGAACCTGCGTTGATTGCGCGTCGTTTGGCCGCGTTGGAGCGAACAGATACCATCTTGGGCGTTACTGGAACGCCATCAACATTCAAAAAAAGAATTGACGGCGGGCAAGGTTTACCAAATTTCTTGGCGTAAAGCTCAGCTCGAGGAGCATACAAATCCTTTGTATAGTGCTTGTACAACGTCTCAAGATCGTCGCGATGGATCTTGATATCACGAGTCTTGTTGCCCTTACTCGCGTCAACACGGTAATCAACGGTGGCATTCTCAAATGTCATGTTGTCCCAAGGCTGAATGTGACGGTTGAAACCGTTACCAGCGTATGGGAACTCGCACAAATCCATTGGCCGCATCGCGGTACCCAAAGCGAGTTTAAACATGGCCGGATACACAGGATCGTGAAAGTTCTCTAATAAATCCTTGATCTCCTCGTTCGTGATCAACGAGTACGCACGGCGCTGGCGCGACTCGCGATCCAGTGCTTTGATGCCCTTTGAGCTGAGGACAACTTTGGCCTCACGCTTAATATAGTTCAACAGGCCTTCATTCTTGAAGTTAGGCTGCCAAGTTTCAAGCTTGTAATTCAGACAGCTTGGATAACCCTCATCATTCAACCAGTAAAAAAAACCATATATAACCTTAGCATCAATTTCGATGGTTTCTGTGGAGGGTTTTATAGATTGTTTAGCGAGTCGGTCTATATTACGCTTGATTTGCCAATTCTTCAAATCATCGTTATCCACCAGCAAGTGATACTGTGCAACGGGAACATCTTGATACTTCTCCAGACTCGACAGATACCTGTAAAACATCGAAATCACATTTGAATACCGACTTGATGTATCAGTGGATCCAGATGTGGCATGACGCAGAAAAAGATTGGCGTGGCTAAGCATGTATCTTTTATTCATCACCGTGGCGATCAACACATAATGCGTCAGCATCCTGCCAGACATCGCACACATGTATGTAATCAGCAACCTAGAAATCTGGAGCATGCTAGTCTCCTTGCTCGATTTGGAATATACAAAGATTGTCAAAGCCATCCTGAATGGTAGGCATTGGCTCTTTCGAGAAACTCCTAAATTCGGCCTCAGGGACATCTCCGAATGAAAAGCCACGCTGGGCTTTTATTACCGGTTCGCTGGCACAGTATGGCACAAACAAATCTAATGGCTTTGCACCTACCAACCCATGGATAAAATTCCGGATTTCACTGCGGGAAGCCAGAGGCAGTTGGACTATAATTACGGACTCAGTTGGCACTGAAAAATTCTTAACCACGAATTTCTCGAAAGAGCTTATAAAACGATCCTGAAAAATCACGACTCGAATGACACCTTTCTTCAGGACACGTACCAGCTTATCTTTAACCTTGGTAACCGCGTCAGTTTTGTTAGCATAGTACTCGTCGAGATCCTGCGTTTCTGAGAACCGGGTAAACGCAGCCCGAAGGTCAACCTGCAGACGATCAACTATAAAATCCTTTATCGGAGGCAATGGCGATTTACTTCCGGATAGTTTCGTCAGAGAAAGCTCTATTTCTTTCTCATCAACCTGTCGCTTAAGAATTTCATTGTGGAGCGCCTTTTTCTTTAGCTGTGAGGTGAGCTCCTTAGAGTGATGAATGAGCACATCGCCGTTCATCAAGGTTGTAACCAAATTTGCTTCGAGCCGTTTGAACTCGGACATATATCCCGCTCGAACCTCATCGAGCTCCGCCTGGGTTTCACGGATCAGCTTCTGAGACTTCAACAGCGCCCTTCCGAGTTCGGCCTCATTACCCAGGAGGAGTTCATCTATGTTGCGGGTGCCTGTTAGAAACGGTTTTAAATGTATATAGGTTTTGTGAAATGCTTGGCGAGATATGTTTGCACGCGCTGAAACTTCGCCGATGGTCAATCGCTCTCTAGCGCCACTGAGATAATGGTCGCAGATAATCTTTATGATTTTAGCTTCAGTTCCTTGAGGTTCCATAACTTCAGTCGCTCTTCGTAATTAAAGTCATGCTCAGTTCTTTCCGCTCCGCAAAGCTTTTTTAGCGAAGCTTGGAGGCTTCGGCTGGGAAAGTTCATCAAGCAATTTTTCGTTGATCGCGATTTTCTGATCTAACTCAAACAACGCTGCTTGAGAAAGCTTTCCGGCTGAAACCTTGATAGAACGGTAAAATTTCAGGTTTTGCTCAATAGCGCTGGCCGCCGATTCCAGCACGAGGTTGCGGGAACACTGAATCTGGCAGTTAGTAACATCAGGACGAACAGGAAATATAAGTTTTTCTCGATGAGCAAGACATGGCGGCAAGCTGTCGCCGTTCTCAACAAGCCCGCTCATACAGAACGTCCTGAGAGCCGTGCGCTGTACCATGAATGCTTCGCCACCTTCGAACATGTGGGTCACGTATTGAAGGACTGTTGTTTTGAGGATTTTCCCTACGAAGAGATCTGGCCGTTGGCTGACTTGTGCGGCAAGTTCATTTGCAGTTTCACCAGCGTAGACACCTGTGCTCATCGCACTCAAAATGTCCACAAAGTCCTTAGCAAAATGCTCTTTGAGAGTTTCGACAACTGACGAAACCAGAAATGGGTTACGGGATATATACCTCATTCCCATCACATAACTAGAATGCCCAAATATCATCCTTACAAGATCAATATTTCGCTCCGACCTATTAATCAAAATTTCAGCAATGGTTTTCCTGAACCGATGAACATGCAGACCATCAACACCGACTTCAGCTGAAAGATTAATGGCAAGCTTGGTGATCATTCGATCTGTTAGATTGAGCTCGTGAGTTGCAATCACCGGTTGAAATAGGTACCCCTTCATCATAAATCCGTCGTACTGCCGAAGCTGTTTGTACGATTCAATCGCTTCGCCCAAATAGCTCGGAAGAGATATTTCATCTGCTTCTCCGAAATAGTTAGGATCATCACTGGTCTTGTAACGTACGAATGACAAATACCACAGACCGTCACTCCGCTGAGAAACATCATCAAATTGCAATGGCGCCAGTTCTCGCTTTCTGAGCCCAGTCATGGTGCAACATAGGATGAATATCGCATTCCGCACCCTATCTACGGCATATGCAAAACGTTGCCTCCAAGAATACCGGTATTGAGTATATTCTGTTGTGCACGCTGTTTTTTTTGATTCGTACTGCTTAACCTGTTCAGTGCGGGAAAAACCCACAATTTCAACACCATCAACTCTTTTACCTAACAAACGTTCAAAAGTAAGATTCGGCGTACCCTGGAGATAAAACTGCTTTTTAATATCGGGATTTCTCGCGGCGTAGGACAAGATTTTTTGCATAACCGGTATTCCTTTGTCGATCCAAAAGAATGCATAACTCAGCATATCTTTCAACTCGTCATCAGAATAGGGTTTCCAGCCAACGAACGTTGAACGGATCATTTCTTGAATATCTTGTCGGCGAGCAACCGTATCAACCTCACCTAGTTTCACATCTAGCTGATACTCCAAAGGAATAATTTTACTGCTAGATAAAAAAATCCAGAAACATGATAAAAAGAAAAGATTCACGTACGCACGACTGACGCCAGAATCTCGGGCGTCGTCTAGCGCCTCATTCAGGGTAGTTGCGCTGATAGCACTCACGTCCTCAGCGGAACCTCCAAGATAATTTGGAGAGAATAAAAATTTCTCCATATATTTGAAACCATGCGCATATGATGAAGATGACCGAAAGCTACGTACTGTTCCCGTTGGATTAAACGCGGGAAGCAAGTGATAGCAGATTACCCTCTTTAACCCATGAAGGCTTGAAGGGGAATTTTCGATAGACAAAGAAACATCTTTGAAACCTTCAGCCCGCAACAAAACCCAGTGGCCATCGGAATACACAGAATATTCTGATACAGGAAACTCTCCATCAGGATCAACAGCTAATTTTGTCAAGAGACCACTGAGGCGTTGAGACGGAGCATCTTGACCGGCGCCATGACAAGCGTTGTACAGATCAGAAAAATAAGCGTCAGCCGCGTCCCGTGCTTCACGCTCGATTTCATCTAATATATCCTGAAATGAATCCTCACCGTATTTGCTCACGACTTAGTCCTCAACAAAAGGAATCAGTGATTTCATATCGAACGGCAACAATGCTTCATATTTCCGCATGTATGTGAGCGCGTCAGTGGTAGCCGTTTCATCGCCCCAATTCCTCAGAACATACTCCAGCACACTAATCTCATCCCGGCATTCATCATAAAGGGCGTCGTCTGCTTCAACGGCGCGCTCAAGCGTCGACAACCGTTCCATGAGAAAAGGCAAGGAATCTCCCAGAAGATAGATCTGCTTGCACCCCCAGCATTTGTCTACCTTTGTACAACGCTCTCCAGACTCGAGCTTCTCAGCGCCAGGGAAATCTGGACTGCTGGAATCGACACATGCCCACAACGCTCTCTCGTGCCCTATGATCGTCAAGATTCGAAAGGTGGGATCACTCGGCCTGGGTCGACCCGTGCTTGCAATCGTCCCTTGGAATTTTCCGTCGCGAAACCGCACCAAGACATCTTCCTGGATCTCTCGGAAACGCTCTTTCCGATCGCTTATAGCCTTACCAGAGCTGTCATAGTGCGTACTGGTCGTCTCTATATCATTGTGCCCCATCTTTAACGCAATCAGCGATAGCGGGTGTTTTGAATTTCTGGCGTCGTTATACTCCCACGTGACACGCAAGCGACCCTCGAGATCAATAGCGCTTTTAATCAATTCGCCATTCTCATATAGCTGGGCTCTTTCTAAAAAACCCGCCACACCGCCATTCCAATATGTGGTTGTATTAAGTGAGTAGATGCGGATATTAGGCTCCGGCTCACTTAACGCCCAACCTGAGCTGTCCTCGGCGAGACACAGGAAGGGTGAACTCCTCCTTACATCGTCGCCAGGTACACCATCACTCCTCTGGAGAATCTCGTGAAGAGGTTCAGACAATTGTTTCGCCATCAGAATCAAATAGTACCCAGAACGGGGGCCTTTTTTGGTAGACGTCGCCCAAACCGTTTTAGGAGACTCGTGCCTCTTAGCGCTCGACTGTGATTTTCTTTTTTCTGAAACAATCATGACGACGTTGGAATTAGCCACTTCTGAGAGCGGATGTAGGAATCTATCCTTATCTAAATTCAATACAGATTCTTTATTCCACCCACACAGGCGCTGAATGAAACAGGCCAATGCAGCATGATCTTCTGATGTTGGATAATACTTCTCCATCAAATCAGTGTAACTGATGCAATTTGGAGCGCGCCGTCTCAGCTGTGAATATGAATAGGGCAAGCAGCAGCTCAACACAAAGTGTTCGGGAGATGTAATTCGCTTTACCCATTTTTTTCGCAGCAACCCGTTTCTCAGCGTATCAGATATTGGCCTACTGCAGCCAAATGGATATCCCGCGTCTAAGAGCGTTCTCATGGCACGAACCGGATCAATTGTCCATGCCGACGATCCTTCACCCTCCAAACTCATCAACTTGTCCCTGATGTTGATAATCTCTTGGGAGCTATACGGGGCTGCACGCTTAACCTTGCCCCGAAAAAGAAGTTTTACTATGAGCCTTGATACTTCTTTATCCATAAACGAGTAAAACTCTTGATCAGTCGACAAGGCGAGAGGCTCTCTCGGACTATCAGACTTAGCTCCTACGCCTGGTATTGTTAACAGGGGCAGGCCGTCATCGTTGTTTTTCGCAACTTTTTGCAGCGCTGCTCGAAGACGTACGGCTGGATAAAGGCTTCTACCAATGCGCCTGAGATAGTCGATAAATAGCCGAAATTCCTCCACCCCAATATCTTCAATTTTATTTATATGAAGAGAAGGATGAAGCCGAGCATTGTGCTGCTCCCTGAATTTCAGAAACTCAACAATCGCGGTGCGCAGTTCATATCCTTTTGAATAAGAAAGATCGGGGACATACCTGATAAACACGTAGTGCAAAGCGCAGCACAGAGCATTCAAAAAGCTAAAAAGTGGATGCTCAGTATAATAAGTCGCACTGATTTTTATTGAGTCTGCGGAGGTTGCTGACTCTTCGGAGCGATACATGGAGAGGTATCGCATGATGTTTTCCTCAGGCCAGGCGCGAGAGGAGGGCCTGGGCAGCAGACCTGACGTCTTTGACGACTGAATCAAAGCTCCGGGAAGCGTCCACTATAGTGAATGAAACTGGATCTTCCTTTGCTTGACGAAGAAATCCTTCGCGTGCGCGGGAAAGGAATTCGGTCTTTTGCATTTCCATCCTGTCCAACTTCCCTCCCCGGGAAGCTACACGCTGCATGCCGAGAATAGGATCAAGGTCAAGGATGATGTTCAGGTCGGGCTTAAAGCCATTGAGAGCAATGCCATTGATGGCTTGCACCAGATCCAGTGGCAACCCCCTTCCATAGTGCTGAAAAGCGATTGTGGCAGGCGTGAAACGATCACAGATGACGATCACCCCGGCCTCAATCGCTGGGATGATCTTCTCTTGGAGATGTTGAGCTCTTGCTGCGGCGAACAGGAGCAACTCAGTGGTATCGCACAACTCGGGGGTTTCAGGGCTGAGCACAACTTCCCTGATCTTCTCGCCGATAGGTGTCCCACCAGGTTCACGAGTGACCATGACTTCATGACCCGCCGCACTCAGCCACTCGCGCAAGTCTGCGATGACCGATGACTTTCCTGCGCCGTTGTTACCGTCGCAAACGATGAAGCGGCCTGTTGCCATGAGATTCACCACCAATGAAACCTGAATGTGGTTTACATCATGGTCATGGGAGATGTATTCGTCAAGAAACCTGCAGGGTTTATTTCAGGATCACTCCATCTGGGCGACTGCGGGTCGAACGCAAGCACGCCCCATGACAGGTTGACATGGTAGCACAAGAGATTATATTGGGTTTGGTTTACATTATCAGGCTAAGAGATGTAACGCGCCTTCGGGACCTTCCAGCGTAATAAACAAACCGGTCACAGGCAGTCCTTAATCAGATTCATTGCGGGCTCTGCTCGCCCTTCTTCTCGACCTTGTCACTTGAGTCGGTCGGCGCATCAGGTTGCTCGGTCGCCCCGGGCTTCGGCGTCTTCTGCTCAGCCGGCTGTGGCTGAGGATCTGTCGACTCAGGCGCGGGCGCCGTGTCGGTCGCAGGCTGCTCGACCGTCGGCACAGCATCGACGCCCGGCGCGGGAACGACAGGCGCAGGGCTGGAGCGGTAATCGGCCCGACGCTTGAGCTGAAACTCCTTCACGGCCGCGTTATGAGCCTCCAGATTGTCGGAGAACACATGGCTGCCGTCCCCTCGTGCAACAAAGTACAGACTGCTGCCTGCCACGGGGTTCATGGCCGCATGAATGGCCTCGCGGCCGACCATGGCGATGGGCGTCGGTGGCAGACCGGAGATGACATAGGTGTTGTAAGGCGTGGCTTCCTTCAGAAACGCGCGGGTAATCTTGCCGTTGTAGCGTTCGCCGAGCCCGTAAATGACTGTTGGATCGGTTTGCAACAGCATGCCTTGCTGCAGTCGTCGCACGAAAACACCGGCGATCTGCCCACGCTCCTGCGGTACGCCCGTCTCTTTCTCAACCAATGACGCCATGATCAACGCCTGATACGGATCGACATAAGGCACATCCGCCGCTCGTTTCTCCCATTCCTCCTGAAGCACCGTATCGAGCCGGTTATACGCCTGCTTGAGCAATTCAGCATCGGTCGTGCCGCGAACGTAGCGATAGGTGTCCGGAAAGAAGCGACCTTCGGGGAAGACGTCGGGATGGCCGAGCTTAGCCATTACCTCACTGTCGCTCAGGTCGCTGAGGGTCTGTTCGAGCTTGGGCTGTTTCCCGAGTGCCGCGCGAACCTGACGGAACGTCCAGCCCTCGACCAGCGTCAGGCTGTACTGCACGACCTCGCCCTTTTCCCACAGCGTCAGCAACGACTTTGCCGTCATGCCCGGCGCCATGCGGTATTCACCGCTGTGCAGCGCCTGCCCAGACAGATTGAAACGCCAGTAAAGGCGCAACAGGAACGCATCCTTGATGACGCCGTCGGCTTCCAGACGATTGAGCACACCCGTCGGTGACGAGCCTGCCGGCACATCGAGCAATTGCTCTTGAGTCAAATTCAAGGGTTGTTGCAGCGCGGTGTTCTGCTGCCAAAAGGCAAGACCCAGTAACAGCCCCGCCAGAATCACACCGGTTTCCAGCAAGACAAATAATTTTCGGATCACGAATCAGATATCCAGAAGCCCGCGAACGAGGTTTTGCAGTTTACGGGTGACCGGTCCAACCGGCCAGTTCAGTTGCTCGCACGCACGAACAGGCCAGATGCCATAGATGCTGTTACAGACGAAGACTTCATCGGCCTTTTGCAGGTCGGACACGTGGAGGTCAAGTGCGCGGGCCGGCATGTTTGCCTGCTCGGCCAGGGTCAGCAACTCGCCCCGCATCACACCCGCGACCCCGCAGCGCGTCAGGTCCGGCGTCAGCAATACGCCGCCCTTGACCATGAACAGATTGCTGTAGACCCCTTCAACGACCCGGCCAGAGGTGTCGCGCATCAGGCCCTCGGCATGTTCCGCGTCGCTCCACTCACTGCGGGCGATGACTTGCTCGAGACGATTGAGGTGTTTGAGGCCTGCCAACAGCGGTTGTTCAGCGAGACGGGTCTTGCAGGGAAAAAGGCGTACACCCTGTTCGGCATTTTCCTGAGGGTAGAGCGGCAGCGGGCTGCTTTGCAGGATCCGCCGCGGCTGGGCATCGACGGCGGGCGCGTAACCGCGCACGCCATCGCCACGGGTGACGATCAACTTCATCACGCCTTCGCTCATCTGCACCGCGAATGTCCGGCATTCCCGCTCAATCAACGCCAGATCGAGGTTCAGCGCCAGGCGTCGTCCACCCAGCGCGAGCCGCTGCAAGTGACGCTCGAAAAGCAATGGCTGGCCCGCCTTGACCAGAAGGGTCTCGAACAGACCATCGCCGTAGGCCAACCCTCGATCCTTTACGGGCAGAGCGTCGGCAGGCGCGCCATCGATCCAGCACACTGTCATTCGGCGTACCGGCGGAACACCAGTGAGCCGTTCGTGCCGCCAAACCCGAAGGAGTTGGACACGACAACGTCGATCGGCATGTTGCGAGGTTCATGAGGCACGAAGTCCAGATCACAACCTTCGCCCGGCTCATCAAGGTTGATGGTCGGTGGCGCCACCTGGCCATTGATTGCCAGTACGCTGAAGATCGCTTCGATGGCCCCTGCCGCACCCAGCAAGTGACCGGTCATGGACTTGGTGGAGCTCACCGCCAGTTTATAGGCGTGATCGCCAAAGACCGACTTGATCGCGTTGACCTCGGCCAGATCGCCCGCCGGCGTCGATGTACCGTGAGCGTTGATGTACTGGACCTGATCCGGCGTGACCTTCGCATCGCGCAAGGCATTGGTGATGCAGCGTGCCGCGCCCGCGCCATCTTCCGGCGGCGACGTCATGTGGAAGGCGTCGCCGCTCATGCCGAAACCGATCAACTCGGCGTAGATCGTGGCGCCACGGGCTCTGGCATGTTCCAGTTCTTCAAGGACCAGTGCACCCGCGCCGTCGGACAGTACGAAACCATCGCGGCCTTTGTCCCAGGGACGACTGGCGCGGGTAGGCTCGTCGTTTCGGGTCGACAGTGCACGGGAGGCGCCGAAGCCGCCCATTCCCAGACCACAGGCGGCCATCTCGGCGCCACCTGCGATCATCACATCCGCCTCGTCATAGGCGATGTTGCGCGCGGCCATGCCGATGCAGTGCGTACTCGTGGTACACGCGGTGGCAATGGCGTAGTTCGGCCCCTGTGCGCCCAAGTGAATCGACAGGAAGCCGGAAATCATGTTGATGATCGAACCCGGCACGAAGAACGGGGAGATCTTGCCCGGCCCCTGCTCGTGCAGCAGACGGCTGGTATTTTCGATGTTGGTCAAACCACCGATCCCGGAACCCATGGCAACGCCGATGCGCTCACGGTTTGCGTCAGTGATTTCGATACCGGCATTGCGCACCGCCTGGAAGCTGGCGGCCAGGCCGTACTGAATGAAGAGATCGAGACGTCGAGCCTCTTTGGGCGACAGATAATCTTCGACCTTGAATCCTTTGACCGAACCGCCGAAGCGAGTCGTGTAAGCCGAAAGGTCCGTGTGTTCGATAAGGCCAATGCCACTCTGGCCAGCCAGAATGCCTTGCCAGGTACTGGGCACATCGTTGCCCAATGGCGTCAGCATACCCATACCGGTGACCACGACGCGTCTACGCGACACAGGACTCTCCTTTTTTCTATGGACGAAACGCTGCCCTGTTTAAAGAAAAAACCGCACGCCTGAGGCAGTGCGGTTTTTCCAGGACAGCGAGCAACGATTACAAAATCTTACGCCTGGTGGGCAGTAACGTAATCGATAGCAGCTTGAACAGTGGTGATCTTCTCGGCTTCTTCGTCAGGGATTTCGGTCTCGAATTCCTCTTCCAGAGCCATCACCAGCTCAACGGTGTCAAGGGAGTCGGCACCCAGGTCTTCAACGAAAGAAGCGGTGTTGGTGACTTCTTCTGCCTTGACGCCAAGTTGTTCGGCAACGATTTTCTTGACGCGATCTTCGATGGTGCTCATACCGTGTGTTAACTCCTAGTGGACAAATTCGGGCAGCTGGCCGATGGGTAAGTGTATAGAAGAGGTTTTGCGTATTTCAAGCTCAACGCAATTCCCGCTACGCCCATCGACCCTCAACCCCTTAATAGATTTCAGCTTTATAACGGATTTTAGACAGCCCGTATGACATTTTTTCGATACGGGGAGTCACATGTACATGCCGCCGTTCACGGGGATTGTAGCCCCGGTAACGTAGCCTGCACCTTCCGAGGCAAGAAAAGCGACCACATGCGCGATCTCTTCTGCCTGCCCCAGTCGCCCCAGAGGAATCTGGCTCGTCAGGGAATCACGTTGTGCCTCTGGCAGCTCGCGGGTCATGTCGGTGTCGATAAACCCTGGGGTCACCGAGTTGACAGTCACTGCTCGCGAGCCGACTTCACGGGCTAGCGCGCGACTGAAACCTTCCAGTCCCGCTTTCGCGGCGGCGTAGTTTACTTGACCTGCGTTGCCCATGGCACCCACTACGGAGCCAATGCTGATGATGCGGCCCCAACGCGCCTTGGTCATGCCACGCAAAACGCCCTTGGTCAGGCGATACAGGCTGGTCAGGTTGGTGTTGATGACGTCATGCCACTCGTCATCTTTCATGCGCATCATCAGGTTGTCACGGGTGATACCGGCGTTATTGACCAGGATCAACGGCGCGCCAACGCGCTCCTGAATCTGTGCCAGAACAGCGCTGACGGACTCGTCGCTGCCAACATCGAGAGCGATACCGAAGCCTTCGACGTTGTTTTCCTTGAAGTAAGCAGTGATCTTTTCGGCGCCGGACTCGGTGGTGGCAGTACCTACCACAATGGCGCCGTTACGCCCCAGTTCCAGGGCGATCGCCCGACCAATGCCACGGCTCGCACCGGTGACCAGTGCAACTTTACCCTGACTCATGCAGGTTCTCCTTATCAGGCCAGCGCCGCGAGAGTGGCGGCGAAGGCATCCGGGGTATTGAGGTTGTGGGTGTTCACGCCATCGGCGCAACGCTTGTTAAGACCCGCCAGCACTTTGCCTGGACCGCACTCGACCAGTTGCAGTGCACCGTTGGCGGCCAGCGCCTGGATCGACTCGACCCAGCGAACCGGCTTGTACAGCTGTTGAAGCAAATCGGTTTTCAGCGTGTCCAGATCCGAGACCACGCTGGCACTGACGTTCTGCACCAGAGGGATTTGCGGCGCCTGCCAGTCGATGGCAGCGACGGACTCGGCGAAACGCTCGGCGGCAGGACGCATCAGCTCGCAGTGCGACGGCACGCTGACCGGCAACGGCAACGCACGCTTGGCGCCTTTGGCCTTGCAGGCCTCGATCGCACGCTCGACGGCCGCTTTGGCACCGGCGATCACGACCTGGCCCGGCGAGTTGAAATTCACGGCGCTGACGACCTCGCCCTGAGCCGCTTCGGCACAGGCGGCAATTACGTCGGCATCGTCCAGACCGAGAATGGCGGCCATGCCACCCTGCCCGGCCGGAACGGCTTCTTGCATCAGCTGACCACGACGCTCGACCAGTTTGACGGCCTCTGACAGCGACAGGCTGCCAGCCGCCACCAGCGCACTGTATTCACCCAGACTGTGGCCGGCGACGAACGCAGGACGCACACCGCCTTCTGCCAGCCACAGACGCCACAAGGCGACCGAAGCGGTCAGAATGGCCGGCTGGGTTTTGTCGGTTTGATTGAGGTTTTCTTCCGGACCCTGCTGGGTCAGCGCCCAAAGGTCATAACCCAAAGCGTCGGAGGCTTCTTTAAACGTGTCCTGGATCAACGGGTACTGCGCGCCCAGCTCGGCAAGCATGCCGAGGGACTGCGAGCCCTGACCCGGAAAGACGAATGCGACGGAAGCAGACATTAACAAGCCCCTGATTATTGTCGTCGAAAAGAACGTCCGGTCAGACCGAACGCAAGGTAATTCAAAGTGTTGCGACTGAACCGTTGGATGACCAAGCAGTCACAAGGGTCACATTCTAGCTCAAGACACGTTACAGCAGCTCTTCCAGACGTCCATGCAGGCGCTCCGGCAGATTCTCCTGTATTTCGATCAGGGCACGTTGAATCGCGCTCTGAAAACCTTGAGCGCCTGCGGAGCCATGGCTCTTCACCACAATGCCCTGCAACCCCAGAAAACTTGCGCCGTTGTGACGCGCAGGCGCCAGATCGGCCTTGAGGCGTTTGAGCAGCGGCATCGCCAGCGCACCTACGGCCCGGGACAGCACGTTCCGGCGAAACAACGTCTCGATCCGTTCACCGATCATGGTGGCCAGGCCTTCGCTGGATTTGAGCAGGATATTCCCCACAAACCCGTCACACACCACCACATCGGCCTCGCCGCGATACAGACCGTCGCCTTCGACAAACCCGACGTAATTAAGCCCCGGCGCGGCCTGCAGCAGACTGGCCGCCAACTTGACCTGCTGGTTGCCCTTGATGTCCTCGGTGCCGACATTGAGCAATGCGACCTTTGGCCGCGCCACACCCAGCGCCTCGGCAGCGACCGACCCCATGACGGCGAACTGGTAAAGGTTCTCGGCACTGCAATCCACGTTCGCACCCAGGTCCAGCAACTGACAGTAGCCACGCTGGGTCGGAATCGCCGCGACCATGGCCGGACGATCGATGCCCGGCAGGGTCTTGAGCACGAACCGCGAGAGCGCCATCAACGCCCCGGTATTTCCGGCACTGACACACGCCTGCGCCTTACCGTCTGCCAACAGCCGCAACGCGACACGCATCGACGAGTCCGGCTTGCCGCGCAGCGCAAGCGAAGGCCGGTCATCCATGGTGATGATTTCCGTGGCGTTGACGACGAGCAGGCGCGACCGATCGACACCGGAATGGCGTGCGATGAGTTCTTCAAGAAGGGAGGCTTGACCGACGAGGGTCAGATGAAGCGAGGGTGTAGCGAGCAGGCAGGCAATGCTGGCCTGAACAATGCTGCGGGGACCGAAGTCCCCGCCCATTGCGTCGATCGCGATGACCGGAGCGGACAAGAAATTACTCGTCAGCGCCCTTGTCGATCACTTTACGGCCACGGTATACGCCTTCTGGCGATACGTGGTGACGCAGGTGAACTTCACCGGTGGTTTTTTCTACAGACAGAGTGCTAGCCTCGAGAGCGTCGTGCGAACGGCGCATGTCACGGGCAGAGCGGGATTTTTTGTTCTGCTGAACAGCCATAATTGATTAACTCCTAAACGTTTGGGTCACGCTTTAACTGCGCCAATACACTGAACGGGTTGGACCGCGTTACCTCGTCCACGCTCGGCTCGGGCTCATCGAGGCCCGCCGGCTGCTGGCATTCTTTCGGATCATGAGTTGGCACAATGGGCAAGGCGAGCAAAAGCTCATCCTCGATCAACGCCAGCAAATCCAATGGATCTTCGCCGAGTTCCAGCACGTCATAGCCTTTCGGCAACGACTGGGTGTTTGCACCCTCCTTCACCACGGCGTAACTGCATTCGCTATGGATCGGAAAGGTGACCAGCTCAAGACAACGCTGGCAAACCATTTTGACTTCGACGTCGATCTCGCTGTGGATAACCACAGCGCGCTGTTCGTCTCGCTCAAAAACGAATTTCGCCTGCACTGTACCGAGATTGTCAGCAAGCGGGTCGCAGAGTCTCTCCAAATCAGCCAGCAGCATCTCTCCCTGAAGAGTAGTGCCACGATCAGCTAATTTGCGCGGGTCAACGTGAGGTGGAATCGGGTCATTCAACATAGGCGCAGCATTCTAGGGACGAGGTCCTCGACTGTCAAAGGAAATTCAGGGCTGTTCGCAACCTGACCCGCTGATTACACTCGACTTTCATGTTTTGGAGAACCCCATGCTGCCTTTGCTCCTCGCTTCCAGCTCGCCTTATCGCCGGGAATTGCTCGAACGCCTGCGCCTGCCGTTCGTCTGCGCGTCGCCGGACATCGACGAAAGCCATCACCCGCACGAGTCCGCCATAACGCTGGTAAAGCGCCTCGCACAGGAAAAAGCCCGAGCCCTGGCAGCGAAATATCCCGACCATCTAATCATCGGCTCGGATCAGGTGGCGGTGCTGGGCGAGCAGATTCTCGGCAAGCCGCACACCTTTGAGCGCGCCCTGGAACAGCTCAGCGCGAGCAGCGGCAAAAGTGTGAGCTTCCTGACCGGACTGGCGCTGTACAACAGCCAGACAGGGCAGTGCCAGGTCGACTGCGTGCCGTTTACTGTCCACATGCGTGAACTCAGCCCGCCACGCATCAGCCGCTACCTGCACGCCGAGCAGCCGTACGACTGCGCGGGCAGCTTCAAGGCCGAAGGCTTGGGCGTCAGCCTGTTCCGCAGCACTGAAGGCCCGGACGCCACCAGCCTGATCGGCCTGCCTTTAATAAGGCTGGTCGACATGCTCACCGCAGAAGGCATCGAAATCCCCTGACCAAGGCGCATCTTGCGCGATAAAAAAACCCGACCAATGGCCGGGTTTTCTGTTGCCGGGAGCCTTTAGCGCAGTGAAGGACCGTTAAACCCGGCCCACATTGCGATCTGTTCGGCGACGCTTGAACCCAGCTTCTTCGAGAAACGATCAAACGGCGACTCCTGCACGGTGTAGTCGACCATCTCCTTCTCGCCGATCACCTCACGCGCGACATAACTGGCACTGCCCAAACCGTCCACAAGGCCCAACGCGACAGCCTGCTCACCCGTCCATACCAGACCGGAGAACAGCTCAGGATGGTCTTTGTCCTTCAAGCGGTCGCCGCGCCCCGCTTTCACACTGGCAATGAACTGTTTGTGCGTCGTGTCCAGCACGCCCTGCCAGAAGGCCGTCTCGTCGGGCTTCGGTGGCTGGAAAGGATCGAGGAACGCCTTGTGCTCACCCGAAGTGTAGGTGCGGCGGTCCACCCCCAGCTTTTCCATGGTGCCGACAAAACCGAAGCCGGCCGCTGTGACACCGATGGAACCCACCAGGCTCGCCTTGTCGGCGTAAATCTGATCGGCAGCGCTGGCGATGTAGTAAGCGCCCGAAGCCCCGAGGTCGGTAATGACCGCATAGACCTTGATGTTCGGCTTCTGCGCACGCAGACGGCGAATCTCGTCATAGATGTAGCCCGACTGAACCGGGCTGCCACCAGGGCTATTGATGCGCAGGATCACGCCTTTGGTTTTTTCGTCCTCGAAGGCGGACCGCAGGCTGCCCACAATGTTGTCGGCGCTGGCAGCCTCGGTGTCGGCGATCATGCCCTTCACCTCGATCAACGCAGTGTGACTGGTCGTGCGCGATGCGCCTTTACCGAAATCCATCAGCGGCGAAAACAGCGCCAGCATTACAAACAGGTAAAGAAAGGTCAGGGATTTGAAAAAAATGCCCCAACGACGGGCGCGACGTTGCTCCTGAACACTGGCCAGCAAAGTCTTTTCCAACAACTGCCAGCTCTTTGCATCGGCCTTGCGCTCGCCGTCGCCCTCTTGCGAGGACGGTGCTTTCCATTCATCCGACATAGATCAATTACCCCAACAACGAAGATTCGGCAGTCCGCGCACCCAACCAGGTACGCAATTCGGAAAAATGCTCGATCGCCAGACGCGGCTCATACTGAAGCAACGAATCCAGCGCCTGCGCACCGTACCCCACGGCTACGCAATCCATGCCGGCGTTACGCGCCATCAGCAGATCGAACGACGCATCGCCAATCATCAGCGCCTTTTCAGGCGGCACGCCGCAGTGCTGCAGGATTTCGTTGAGCATCAGAGGGTCAGGCTTGCTCGCCGTCTCGTCGGCGGCCCGAGTCGCATCGAAGTAATCTATCCAGCCATGGGCCTTGAGCACACGATCCAGGCCGCGACGCGCCTTGCCGGTCGCCACCGCCAGCCGGTAACCCTCGGAACGGAAGGCCTCCAGCGACTCATGCACACCGTCGAACAACTTCGAGGGTTCGACATCCATGGCCATGTAACTGTCTGCGTAGCGCTGACGAAAATCGATCAGGTCATTGGCAGTGATGTCGGGGTACAGCGTGCGAATCGCCTCCGGCAACCCCAGGCCAATAATGCCTTTGATCGCCAGGTCGTCCCGCACCGGCCGGCCGGACAACTCGGCTGCGGCCCGCATGGCCTCGACGATGCGACCGATGGAGTCGGACAGCGTGCCGTCCCAGTCAAAAATCAGCAGCTCGTAATCACGGCGCACTCAGCAAACGCTCCACGGTTTTGGCCCACATTTCATCAACGGGCGCTTCCACTTTCAGCTCGCCGCCATCCGGCAGCGGTACAGTCAGGGCATAAGCATGCAGGAACAGACGCTTGCCGCCCAAATCACGAATTTCGCGAGAAAAGTCCTCGTCGCCATACTTGCTGTCGCCCGCAATGCAATGGCCAGCATGCAGGGCGTGCACACGAATCTGGTGAGTACGACCGGTGATCGGGCGCGCCTCCACCATCGTCGCGAAGTCACCGAAGCGGCGCAGCACTTTGAACAGCGTCAGCGCCTCCTTGCCCTCTTCGTTCACCTCGACCATGCGCTCGCCCGAGCGCAGGTTGCTCTTGAGCAAGGGCGCACGTACCTGCTTCTGCGACGTTGCCCAGTGACCTCGAACGAGTGCCATGTACCGTTTGTCGACGCCATCGCCCCGCAGTTGCTCGTGCAGGTGACGCAACATGCTGCGTTTCTTGGCGATCATGAGCAGACCGGAAGTGTCGCGATCGAGGCGGTGGACCAGTTCCAGCTCCTTGGCATCGGGGCGTAACTGACGAAAGGCTTCGATGACGCCGAAACTCAGGCCGCTGCCGCCGTGAACCGCGATGCCAGCAGGCTTGTTAAGGACAATGAGGCCTTTGTCTTCGTAAACGATTGCCGCTTCCAGGCGCTGTAACAGACCTTGCGCGACGGGCACAGGCTCGTCACGTTCAGGCACCCGAACGGGTGGAACGCGCACGATGTCGCCTGCCTGAAGCTTGTACTCGGGCTTGATCCGGCCTTTGTTCACTCGCACTTCGCCTTTGCGCAATATGCGGTAAATCAAGGTCTTGGGAACGCCCTTGAGGTACGTGATCAGAAAATTATCGATGCGTTGACCGGCAAGTTCCGGCGCAACCTCTACCAGCTGAACGCCGGGGGTTGGGGGGGTGATATTCGTCATGGCGCAAATCATAACAATTTTTTATGGATTTGAAGCACTTAATGATTGCTGCTATAGTCGCGAACGCCGCCAAAAGCGGCCTGGACAGCGGACAAACGGTATGACAGCCGGCCCTGCCCAACGCAATTCACGAGGGCGCGAGGCCGCCCTACGGGGCTTTCGGTGACAACGGAGCGTCAGCAAGCGTAACGAGCGCAGGTGACATGAGGCCTGAAACAAGCCCGATCGCAGAGTGAATCACTCGCCATCGAGGCCCATGTTCAAGGCCAGTTCACAAAGTGCAGTCGCTGGCAGACACACCGGGCGAATGCTTCGGAAACCGAAGCCTTAATTTGAGCCATGACGCGTGAACTTCCCATCGAAGATCGCGTAAATGCAAACCCGCTGCGGATTCAGCGCGCGGCAGCACCCGAATTATCAGGGATACGTGTGGGGTGGAGACGCACAACCGTCGGACTGTGTAGCAAAAGGCTTTATTCAAGACGCTTCATATCGTCCGCTACCGATGGTTGATTCCTCCTCCTGACCAAGCTTTTGCTGACAGGGTGTCATTTGTCACCACAGCAAGCAGGAAACGTCGTCGCGACTACGGCCCCGCTGGCCGAATATCGCTAGACACTGGAGTGTCCAAGCACTCCTGACGCGCCCTGACACCGACCGTGAGAAGTCGTGTGTGCCGAACGCCGTTTCCGGCAGCCCGGAAACCGACGGTACTACATGAAAAGAATGCTGATTAACGCGACTCAACCTGAAGAGTTGCGTGTTGCGCTGGTAGACGGCCAGCGCCTATACGACCTGGACATCGAATCCGGGGCCCGCGAACAGAAGAAGGCCAACATCTATAAAGGCCGGATTACGCGCATCGAACCCAGCCTTGAAGCCGCGTTTGTCGACTTCGGCTCTGAGCGTCACGGCTTTCTGCCGCTGAAAGAAATCTCCCGCGAATACTTCAAGAAGTCCCCGGAAGGTCGCGTCAACATCAAGGACGTCCTGAGCGAAGGCCAGGAAGTCATCGTTCAGGTCGAGAAAGAAGAGCGTGGCAACAAGGGCGCCGCCCTGACCACGTTCATCAGCCTGGCCGGCCGTTACCTGGTGCTGATGCCGAACAACCCGCGTGCC
Organism: Pseudomonas abietaniphila; assembly: GCF_900100795.1. Lineage (GTDB taxonomy): Bacteria > Pseudomonadota > Gammaproteobacteria > Pseudomonadales > Pseudomonadaceae > Aquipseudomonas > Aquipseudomonas abietaniphila. Next base: position 64,116 of record NZ_FNCO01000019.1, on the reverse strand, counting down.
GGTGGTATCTCCCGCCGCATCGAAGGCGAAGAGCGCAACGAACTGCGTGAAGCCCTCAACGGCTTGATCGCACCGGCCGACATGGGCCTGATCGTGCGCACTGCCGGCCTTGGCCGCAGCAGCGAAGAAATGCAGTGGGACCTCGACTACCTGCTGCAACTGTGGACCGCCATCAAGGAAGCGTCCCTGGATCGTGCCGCGCCGTTCCTGATCTACCAGGAAAGCAACGTCATCATCCGCGCGATCCGCGATTACCTGCGCCAGGACATCGGTGAAGTCCTGATCGACAGCGTCGAAGCCCAGGAAGAAGCCCTGACCTTCATCCGCCAGGTGATGCCGCAGTACGCCAGCAAGATCAAGCTGTACGAAGACAGCGTTCCGCTGTTCAACCGTTTCCAGATCGAAAGCCAGATCGAAACCGCCTTCCAGCGCGTCGTCGAACTGCCTTCCGGTGGCTCCATCGTCATCGATCCGACCGAAGCCCTGGTGTCCATCGACATCAACTCGGCACGCGCCACCAAAGGCAGCGACATCGAAGAAACCGCCCTGCAGACCAACCTTGAAGCGGCTGAAGAAATCGCCCGTCAACTGCGTCTGCGCGACATTGGCGGCCTGATCGTCATCGACTTCATCGACATGACGCCGGCCAAGAACCAGCGCGCCGTGGAAGAAAAAGTCCGCGAAAGCCTGGAAGCCGACCGTGCCCGCGTTCAGGTCGGTCGCATCTCGCGCTTCGGCCTGCTGGAAATGTCCCGTCAGCGCCTGCGACCATCGCTGGGCGAAAGCAGTGGCATCGTCTGCCCACGCTGCAACGGCACCGGCATCATCCGTGACGTCGAATCCTTGTCGCTGGCGATCCTGCGCCTGATCGAAGAAGAAGCCCTGAAAGACCGCACCGCCGAGGTCCGCGCCCAAGTGCCGATCCCGGTTGCTGCGTTCCTGCTCAACGAAAAACGCAACTCGATCACCAAGATCGAACTGCGCACCCGCGCACGCATCATCATCCTGCCGAACGATCATCTCGAGACGCCGCACTTCGAAGTTCAGCGCCTGCGTGATGACAGTCCGGAAGCCCACAGCCTGCAGTCCAGCTACGAAATCGCTGCGGCCGCCGCCGAAGTGGAAGAAGTCCAGCCGACAGCAGCAACCCGGACCCTGGTTCGCCAGGAAGCCGCGGTCAAGACCGCACCGGCACGCGCCAATGCTCCGGTTCCTGCCGAAGTCGCCGCACCGGCAGCGCCAGCACCTGTTGCCCACGAGCCAAGCCTGTTCAAAGGCCTGGTGAAATCGCTGGTCAGCCTGTTCGCCACCAAGGAAGAGCCTGTCGCACCGGCCGCCGTGGTTGAAAAACCGGCTGCAGAGCGTCCAGCCCGCAACGAAGAGCGTCGCAACGGTCGTCAGCAGAGCCGCAGCCGTAACGGTCGCCGCGACGAAGAGCGCAAGCCTCGCGAAGAACGCGCCCCTCGTGCAGAGCGTGAAGAACGCGCTCCACGCGAAGAGCGTGCGCCGCGTGAAGAACGCGCCCCTCGTGAAGAGCGCGCACCGCGCGAGTCACGCGAAGCCCGTGACGAAACGGCAGCTCCACGTGAAGAACGTCCGGCACGCGCACCGCGTGAAGAGCGCCAGCCTCGTGCTCAGCGTGAAGACCGCAAGCCGCGCGAAGAGCGCGTACGTGAACTGCGTGAGCCACTGGATGCCGCACCGGCTGTCAACGTGCCACGCGAAGAACGTCCTGAGCGCGCACCGCGCGAAGAGCGTCAACCACGTGCGCCGCGTGAAGAACGTCAACCACGTGCCGAGCAGGCCGCGGCAGCGGTTGAAGACGAAGCACTGTTGAGCAACGAAGAACAGCAGGACGAAAACGGTCAGGAACACGCTGAAGGCGATCGCCCTCGCCGTCGCTCCCGTGGCCAGCGTCGTCGCAGCAACCGTCGTGAGCGTCAGCGTGACGCCAACGGCGATGTGATTGAAGGCAGCGAAGAGCACCAGGCCGAAGCCGGTGACGACACCGTTCGCAGCGAAGGCAACAGCAGCGAACTCGCTGCAGGTCTGGCCGTGACCGCCGCCGTGGCAGAAAGCGTGATCAGCGCCCCGGCCGAAGCCGACGCTCACCGTCAGGCTGAACGCGCAAACGCCGCTGTCGAAGCGCCCGCTGTTGAAGCCGCGCCTGTCGAGAAGGCCGAAGCGCCTGTCGTCGAGGCTCCAGCCGTGGAAGCATCGACGGCGCCCGCCAAACGTTCGATCATGCCGGAAGTTGAAGTCGCGCAATTCGACGCCTCTCTGAGCCCGTTCGAACGTCAGGTGAAAGCCGCCGCTCAGGCTGAGTCGGTCGAAACCCCGGCAGAAGTTGAAGCACCTGCCGTTGTTGAAGCGCCTGCTCCGGCACCGGTCGTTGAGACACCTGTCGCTGCGCCTGCTGCGCCGGTCGAAGCGCCGAAAGCCGCTGAACCGGTGATTGAGAAGCCGGTGATCGAGAAACCAGTGGTTGCCGAACCTGTGGCTGCACCGGCTGAACTGGCCGCTCCGGAAATCGTTGCCGCGCCAGTGGCGGTCGAACCGGCTCCAGCTCCGACACCCGTCGCAGCTGAAAAGCCAGCACTGCCGATGGCCAGCACCGGCCGCGCGCCGAACGATCCTCGTGAAGTTCGCCGTCGTCGCCTGGAGGCTGAGCGCCTGCAGAAGGAAGCTGAAGCCACTGCAAGCGCTGCGCCTCAAGCGCCAGTCGTTGCCGAGCCAGCACCTGTTGCTGTCGAAGCCATCGCGAGCCCTGCCCCGGTGGTTGACGAGCACGTCAGCACGAAGGAAGTGGTGACCGAGCACGGTGAAATGTTGGAAGAAAGCAAAGAGCCTAAGCCGCTCGTGTAATCTTCAGTGAATGAAAAGCCCCGCCTGTTGCGAAGCAAGCGGGGCTTTTTTATGCGCGCGAATCGGGCTTAGTAGGGTCTGCAGATCCTGAACCACCGTTTTCTACGATTTGAAATCCAGCGCCGCAGGCACGTCCACATCCCAAAGGACACCGGGATCTTCAACCGACAGCTCAATGACCCTGGCGCCCTTAAACAGCCGCTTGGCCCCCTTCTCCCCCGCCAGAGACCTCAGTGCGGGACCGAACCCTCGTCCGAACCCGACAGGATGGCCGAACGCGCCCTCTCGGACAGGCACACTGATAGCGTCGTCCTCCAGCGAATTGACCACCCGCTTGAGGGTATCCGCATGGATGAACGGCATGTCCCCAAGAACAATCAACCAGCCCCGATGATCAGGCTCTGCTGCTACGGCCGCGGCAATGCTGTCGCCCATGCCTGGGGACTCCAGCACCACAACCTCGCAGCCGTACTGCAACCCCAGTTCGGCGACGCTGCAATACTGAGGGCGGGTCAGCAGCACAATCTTGTCGACGAAAGGCTTGAGCCCCACGAGCACGTGCTCTAAGACCGAGCGCTCAATACCGTCATAGCCCGTGCATTGCGCCAGCAATTTGTTGCGATGGGCACCGGCGATCTGCCGATAACGGCTGCCAAGTCCTGCCGCCAGGACGACGGCGCACACGGTGTCACTCATGCGTAACCTCGAATTGAAGTGTCTCGCATCGGAAATGCAAAGGGCACGCCATCACTTCAGCCTCGTGAAAGGCTGAAGTGTAATGGGTTTTGAAACAAACGAGAGAGGACGCGGAACAACCCTCAATAGAGGTTGGGTTCCATCTCCAGCGTCACACCGAAACGTTCGAGGATGTCGGCTTGAATCCGCTGCGCCAGGGTCAGAAGGTCCAGCCCCGAGGCCGAGCCGTAGTTGACCAGCACCAGCGACTGCAGCGCATGAACCCCCGCGTCGCCTTCACGAAAGCCTTTCCAGCCTGCCTGCTCAATGAGCCAGCCTGCCGCAAGCTTTACCTGGCCGTCAGGCTGTGGATACGCCACCAGCCCCGGATGCGTCTGCTTGATACGCTCGGCGAGCTCAGCGCAAACGATCGGATTCTTGAAGAAGCTCCCGGCATTGCCCAGCACAGCCGGGTCGGGCAGCTTTTCACTGCGAATCTCACAAATCGCCCGACTGACGTGCATCGGCGTCGGCGCCTGGATGCCCTGCTCCTGAAGACGCTGACGCACCGGGCCGTAATCCAGATGTAATCGGGCGGCGAAGCTGAGCTTGAAGCGCACCCGAAGAATCAACCAGCGACCGGTCTGGTGCTTGAACACGCTGTCGCGGTAACCGAACGCGCAGTCCGCCAGGGAAAACTCGCGCAGCTCACCGCTTTCCCGATCCAGGGCCACAAGGCTGTGGAACACGTCTTTCAGTTCAACGCCATACGCGCCGATGTTCTGCATCGGTGCAGCACCGACCGTGCCCGGGATGAGGCTGAGGTTTTCCACCCCCGACAGACCGCGCGCCAGCATCTCCTGAACGAACGGATGCCAGGGCTCTCCCGCTTCAGCCTCGACGATCGCAGCGCCACAGTCTTCATGCGTGATGCGAATGCCCCGGCTGGCCATGCGCAGCACCAGCGCGTCGAGATCCCCGCTCAACAGCAGGTTGCTGCCGCCGCCGATGACCAGCAGTTCAACCTTGTGCGCTGCCGAGTACGCCAGCGCCTCCCGGACATCACTGTCGTTATGAGCGTCGGCAAACAGTCGAGCCCGTACATCGACACCAAAGGTGTTGAACGGTTTGAGCGAAACGTTGGATTGAATCTGCAGGCTCATGCAACCACCTGCCCGAAGAGCACCTGAGCATTACCCCCCATGACCGTCAAACCTCCAGCAAACGCCGGACGCGTTCCAGGTCTTCGGCGGTGTCGACGCCTGCGGGCGGCGCTTCCACCGCATCAGCGACGTGAATCCGCACGCCATGCCACAAGGCTCGCAACTGTTCGAGGTTTTCGGTGTTTTCCAGCCAGCAAGGGCCCCAACTCACGAAGTCATGCAGGAAACCGGCGCGGTAGGCGTAGATGCCGATGTGTCGGCGGTACGGCACGCCTTCAGGGAGTTCGTCACGCGTCCTGGCCAGTGCATCACGCGCCCAGGGCAGCGGCGCACGGCTGAACGTCAGCGCCAGGCCATTAAGGTCGGAACAGACTTTGACCACGTTCGGATTGAACAGCGCAGCCACATCGTCGATAGGCTCAGCCAGCGTCGACATGCGCGCTTCTGTGTGCGCGGCGAGGTTGTCGGCGACCTGATCGATCACGGCGGGCGGGATCATCGGCTCGTCGCCCTGAACGTTGACCACGATGGCATCGTTGGCGAGCCCGAGCAGCGAGGCCACTTCGGCCAGCCGGTCGGTGCCTGAATTGTGATCGTCGCGTGTCATCAGTACTTCGGCGCCGAACGCCAGACATGCGTCGACAATGCGCTGATCGTCAGTGGCGACCACGACACGCTCCGCGCTGCTTTTGCGCGCCTGCTCCCAGACGTGCTGGATCATGGGCTTGCCGGCGATGGTTTTCAGCGGTTTACCCGGAAAACGGCTCGAACCGTAACGCGCAGGGATAACAACGGTAAACGCTGCGGTCATTTGTCCAGACGCTCATCAGTGGTCAGGGTGCGTGCTTCGCTTTCCAGCATCACCGGGATGCCGTCGCGGATGGGGTAAGCCAGGCCGGCGCCCTTGCTGATCAGCTCGGTTTTGTCGGCGCTGAGCTTGAGCGGACCTTTGCAGATCGGGCAAGCGAGGATGTCGAGCAATTTGGTGTCCATAAGAAATCCTGAGCGAGTCATGGCAAAAGCCGGGTTAACTGCGAATCGAACCAACTGACAAAGGCCGGAGAAGGCACGGCTTCAACGGCCAGGTACCACCAGTCGGGGGCCGCGAAGGCTGCACATTTCACGGCATCTTTTTCGGTCATGACCAAAGGCAGGACCGGCGTGAACGCCAGCGCCTGTGCACTGAACACGGCGTGATCGGCGAACGCATGTGGAACAGGCCGCCAGTGTAGTCCTTCGAGGGTGTTGAAGAAACGTTGCGGATTGCCGATACCCGCCACCGCGTGCAACGCCTGACCGGCCGGAAAATGATCCACGGGGCGATGCTCGCCGCTGAGCAGATTGACCAGCGCAGTGGGCTGCAATCTGAAGGCGTAACCGTCGTCACGGTCTTCGCTCGCGCCGTTGTACAGCAAGGCGTCAACGCTCTCTAGACGCTCGACCGGCTCACGCAAGGGACCGGCAGGCAGGCAACGGCGATTGCCCAGCCCCCGCGCGGCATCGATCAGGACCAGCTCAAGATCCCGATCAAGCCGGTAATGCTGCAGGCCATCGTCGGAAAGAATCAGGTCGAGCGGTTCTTCTGCGAGCAATCCGCGCACTGCCTGCGAACGATCGGGGTCGATCATCAGCGGCACGCCGGTGCGCTTGACGATCAGCAAGGGCTCGTCCCCCGCTTGCTCGGCACTTTGCCGGGCGGTGACACGCCACGGAAGGCTCGGCGGTCTGGCGCCATAACCACGGCTGACCACGCCCACGCGCAGGCCACGACGACGACAGTAATCGATCATCCAGAGAATCAGCGGCGTCTTGCCGGTGCCGCCGACGGTAATGTTACCGACAACGATCACGGGCACAGGGGCTTTGTAGATGTCGCCCTGCCCGGCCACGAAACGCGCGCGTTTGTTGTTGACGACGCGGCGGTACAAGGCTTCGAGCGGACGCAGCAGCGTCAGCGCCGGATGGCCTTCGTACCATGCGTCAAGCAAGCGATCGGTGAGTGCCATCAGTTAGCCGAGGCGGCCTCGACAGTGGTCATGCGCAAGTGAGCGAAACCCAGCTTGCCCGCGGCATCCATCGCGGTGATGACCGACTGGTGAGGCGTCTTGCCGTCAGCGCTGATGGACAACGGCAAGCTGGTGTCACCGCCCGACTCCTTCTGCAAGGCGTCGATCAGGGTGTCCAGTTTGCTGTCGGCCAACAGGGTGTTGTTGACCGAATAGGTGCCTTCGGCGTTGATCGTGATATCGACGTGTTTTTTGTCGACATCGTCGGCCGACGCGCCGGTGACCGACTGCGGCAGGTCCACGCGCATCTGCGTTTCGCGGGTGAAGGTCGTGGTGACCACGAAAAACAGCAGCAGAATGAACACCACGTCGATCAGCGACACCAGATTGATGTCGATGGTCTCCCGAGGCTTGCGGCGGCGGAATTTCACTTCTTGCGACCCTCGCCGCGCGCGGCAGCCTTGAGGTCAGGCTTGGCGTCGGTCAGGTCCACGTCACGGTCGCCCTGCACCACTTCCACCAGCTTGATCGCTTCCTGCTCCATGCCGACCACCAACTCGTCGACGCGGTTTTGCAGGTAGCGGTGGAAGAAGATGGTCGGGATCGCAACGGTCAGGCCGGACGCCGTGCAGATCAGCGCCTTGGCGATACCGCTGGCCAACATGCCCGCGTTGCCGGTCATGCCGGTGCTGGTGAACGAACTGAAGATGTCGATCATGCCCAACACGGTGCCGAGCAGACCCAGCAGCGGGGCCATGGCGGCGATGGTGCCAAGCGTGGCGAGGTAACGCTCCAGCTCGTGAATCACCCGGGCGGCGGCTTCCTCGATGCACTCCTTCATGATCTCGCGACCGTGACGGGAGTTGGCCAGGCCGGCGGCGAGAATCTCACCCAGCGGCGAATCGGCGCGCAGTTCCTTGAGCTTGTCGCTGCTCAGTTGTTTGTCCTGAATCCAGCGCCACACCTGACCGAGCAGGTGCGGTGGCGTAATGCGGCTGGCGCGCAGGGTCCACAAACGCTCGATGATGATTCCGACGGCGGCGATGGAACTCAGAATGATCGGTAGCATCATCCAGCCACCAGATTTGACCAGCTCCCACACAGCGACCACCCCCTGAAAAAAAGTGGCGCCACTCTAACATAGGGCAGTCGGCTCGCCGAACCCGTCGATGAATATCCGACCATTCACTCACGCCAGAAGCGTCTTTCCCTACGTTCGGCGTCAACGCCTTCGAACCTGCCTAATCGCAATGTGATAGCACCCAGTTCGGCACTGTCATACGTTTCAATGCCGAACCAGCGATAGCGTGACATCACCAGGGGATGCGGATGACCAAACGCATTGTTCCGGCCCCGGGAGATCAGCACGCCCTTCGGAGAGACCGCCTGCAGCAGCGCTTTGGACGATGAACTTCGGCTCCCGTGATGTGGCGCTTGCAGCCAGTGCGCGCGAACGTCAAAGCCCTGCTCCAGCATCGCCCGCTCGGCGGGGACGTCGATGTCCCCCGTCAACAACAGACGCTCGCCCCGTGCATCGACACGCAGCACGCACGATGCCTGATTGCCCTGCGCCGCCTGCTCCCAGATCCAGGTGGAAAACGTGACATCGTCCCATGTCCAGGTTTCACCGTTACGGCAGGACTCGACAGGCAACTCAGCCGGCATCCGGGCCGCGTCGCCCGCCAGAACCCTGCCCACGGGCAAGGCCTGATGAATCGCCGGCGCGCCACCGGCATGATCGGCGTCGGCATGACTGAGCAGCATCATGTCCAGATGCCCTATGCCTGCACGACGAATGGCGGGCAAGACCACGCGCTCGCCGATGTCGAACTCGCCAAAGCGCGGTCCGGCGTCATAGAGCAGCGTGTGTTCCCGGGTGCGCAGCAGAATCGCCAGCCCTTGGCCGACGTCGAGTTGCAGCACTTCAACTTCGCCTTGGGGAATACGCTTCTGCGGGACCAACACGCAGAGCAGCAACAGAGGCCAACCCAACGCGCGCAATGGCACGCCGTTGGGTAATAAAAGCAGCAGCGCGCCCAGCAGGCTCAACGGCCACACCCAGAACGGCGTCGCAGGGCCCGTCCATGCCGGGGCCGCCTCGGCCGCGATTGCCAGAACCACGAACAACGCGTTCATCGAACCGCCCGCCAGCCAGAGCAAACTCTCGCCTAACCACGGAACGGCCAGAAAGAACGTGCCGAAGAGCGCCAAAGGCAGGATAAAAATGCTGACCCACGGCACCGCGAGCAGATTGACCACAGGACCGCTCACACTGACTGGCAGACTCAGCGCCAGCAAGACCGGCAAGAGCCCGAGGGCGATCAGCCACTGCGCCCGGGACCAGCTCTGCAACCAACGCCAGGCGCCCAGCCGTCCGCCAAAGATCATCATCAAAATGCCAACGGCCACGAACGACAACCAAAACCCTGGACGCAGGCTGATCAACGGCTCGACGATCAGCACCAGATTCAACGCGATGAGCATCGGCCAACTCGCCCCCAGGTGCCGAAAGCGCAACCGCCACAGCAACACCAGCCCGAGCATCACGCAGGCTCGCTGCACAGGAACCTCGAAGCCTGCCAGATACCCATAGGCCAGTGCGCCACTCAAGGCAAGCACGCAGGCCGACGGCAACCAAGGGAGAAAGCGCGGCCAAAAACCCCATCGCGCGAGCCCCGCCACCAGCCCATACAGCAACCCGGCCAGCAAACCGATGTGGGTGCCGGAAATCACCAGCAAATGGACCGTGCCAGTGTCTTGCAACACTTGCCAATCGGCTGGACTCAACCCTGAGTCGTCGCCCAGCACCAGCGCGGCCAAACCGCCCTGCCGACCTTGAGCTTCCACGGCCAGCAGGCGCTGACGAATCGTGTCCCGCCACGAGTGGGTCGTCGCCCTGAGCAACTGGCCATCCACCACGGTGCCCGTCGCGCCAATACGCTGCGCCAAGAGCCACGCCTGATAGTCGAACGCCCCGGGATTGGCCAGGCCGCCGGGCCGCTTGAGCTTCACCGCCAGCCGCCAGTACTCGCCGCTTTGCACGGCAGGGCCGCCGTACCAGGCAATGCGCAGCTGCCCGGGCAACGGTGTTCGGCGAGAAACCGGATCGTCCAGCTGAAACCGCACCACCCCATCAACGGTGTTCGGCAAGCCGACGACCTTACCCTCCAGCCAGAGCGTCTGGCCATCGAGGCGCTCGGGCAGTCGATCGTCCAGCGCAGATTTGGCCGACACGCAGGCCCATGTCACTCCAAAAAGGAAGAACGCCAGCGGATACGTGCGAAACGGCAACAGCATCAGGGCGATGACGGGCATCGCCAGCATCAACCAGACCGGCGGTAATGCCGGTAAAAAACGCAGGACGAGCAGTCCCAGTGCAAGCGCCAGCATCCCTGTGCGCATGAGGCTTTCCTTGTCGACAGATGAAATTCACCCTCAATGACTTAGCGCACTGACCGCGGCGCGCATTTATTAATTGTCACAATGTCTGAATTTCCATCCGTCACTATCCATGCATACTTGCCCGAGTTTTCCCGCCCACCCCCCGGAATCCCGTATGCCACGCCACCTGATCAAGCGATATATGCCCGATCCGAACAGCATCCGGGAACACAAATCCTTACGCTTTCTTGGCCGTCTGCTGCATGACCCCAACCTTTGGCACCTGAATCGGCACTCGGTCGCGAGGGCCATGGGCATCGGCTTGTTCGCCGCGTTGATGCCGATGCCCCTGCAGATGTTGCTGGCGGCGGTCCTGGCGATTCGGGTGCGCGCCAATCTGCCGATTGCCGTCAGCCTGTGCTGGCTGACCAACCCGCTGACCATGCCGCCGGTGTTCTACTGCACTTACAAGATCGGCGCCCTGCTGATGGGTTTGCCGCCGCACAGTTTTCCGGACGAGATGAGCTGGGACTGGATCAGTGGGCAGCTGTCGACGTTGTGGCAGCCGTTTTTGCTGGGGTCGGTGGTGGCAGGCGTGGTGGTGGGCGTGGCGGGGTATTTCGGAACGATGGCGTATTGGCGGTGGTGGGTCGGGCGGCAGTGGAGGCGGCGTAGGGCAAAGCGTCGCTAGGATGAACGCAGGGAAAAACTACTGTGGGAGCGAGCTTGCTCGCGAAGGCGGATTGGCTGGCACCGTTAATGTGACAGATGTACCGGGCCCTTCGTCGGAATGCCGCCCAGACCAGGCTCGCCCCCACAGGAGCGAGCCTACCCGGTAAAACTATTGGTTTACTGGCGCATCCCGCGACCACTCACCAGCAACCGCGCACAGCCCAGGTACAGGACGATGGTCGCCACGACCATGAACGTCAGGGCGATGCTGATCTTGATGTCCGACACACCCAGAATCCCGAAACGGAACGCGTTGACCATGTGCAGCACCGGGTTGGCCAGCGAAACGGTCTGCCAGAACGGCGGCAACAGGTTGATCGAGTAGAACACCCCGCCCAGGTAGGTCAGCGGCGTCAGCACGAAGGTCGGGATGATCGAGATGTCATCGAAATTGCGTGCAAAAACGGCGTTGATGAAACCCAGCAGCGAGAAAATCGTCGCCGTCAGCACCACGACCAAAATCGTCACACCCAGATGGTGCACCTGCAGGTCGGTGAAGAACATCGACAGGAGGGTGACGATGAAGCCCACCATCAACCCGCGCAGCATGCCGCCCAGGGTGAAACCGATCAGGATGGTGTGCGGCGAAACCGGCGAGACCATCAGTTCTTCAATCGAACGCTGAAACTTCGCGCCGAAGAAGCTGGAAACGACGTTGCCGTAGGAGTTGGTGATCACCGACATCATGATCAGGCCCGGCACGATGTACTGCATGTAGGTAAACCCACCCATGTCGCCGATCTGGCGACCGATGAGGTTCCCGAAGATCACGAAGTACAGGACCATGGTGATCGCTGGCGGCAGAAGCGTCTGCGGCCAGATGCGCATGAAGCGACGGACTTCGCGATAGACAATGGTGTTCATCGCGACCAGGTTGGGGCGCAGCTCCGAACTCATACCGCCACCTTCGACAGATTTTTTTCGACCAGACCCACGAACAATTCCTCGAGGCGATTGGTTTTATTGCGCAGGCTCAGCACCTGAACGTTCTGCAACGCCAGTTGACCGAACAGCGCCGTGATACCGATGGTTTTATCGACCTGCACTTCCAGCGTGTGACTGTCCACCAACCGCGACGGGTAACCGGCCAGCTGCGGCGCAGCTTGCATCGGGTCTTTGAGGTCCAGCAGGAAGGTCTCGACGTGCAGCTTGTTCAGCAGCGTCTTCATGCCGGTGTTTTCGATGATGGTGCCGTGGTCGATGATGCCGATGTTACGGCACAGCTGCTCAGCCTCTTCCAGGTAATGCGTGGTGAGGATGATGGTGATGCCTTTCTGGTTCAGCTCGGTGAGAAAGGTCCACATCGAACGACGCAGCTCGATGTCGACGCCCGCCGTCGGTTCGTCGAGGATCAACAGGCGCGGCTCGTGGATCAGCGCGCGGGCAATCATCAGACGACGCTTCATGCCGCCCGACAGCGAACGCGATGGCACGCTGCGTTTGTCCCACAGCCCCAACTGCGTCAGGTAATGCTCGGCGCGTTCCTTGGCGATCTTCGGCGGGATGCCGTAGTAACCGGCCTGGGTCACCACGATGTCGAAGGTCTTTTCGAACTGATTGAAGTTGAACTCCTGCGGCACCACACCGATCGAGCGCTTGAGTTGCGCCGGATTGCGATCAAGGTCGTGGCCGAAGATGTTCACCGTGCCCGTGGTCTTGTTGACCAGGGTGGAGATGATGCCGATGGTGGTGGATTTGCCGGCACCGTTAGGGCCGAGCAACGCGAAGAAATCACCCTCGGCGACGTCCAGATCGATACCCTTCAGGGCCTGGAAACCGTTGCCGTAGGTCTTGGTTAGCTGCCGGATGGACAGAGCTGAACTCATGACTGAAAACACACCAATAAAAGGAAAAGGGAGAAAGAACCGAATACAAAAACGTGATCGCCACACCGGTCTCGGTGCCGAAAAACGTCTACTTCTGAAACAAACTGTTGCAGACGCGGCGCACTCGGCAATGTTGCTTGCCGACGCCGCGCAAGTACAGCGAAGTCTATTGATAGTAGTTATTAATCTAACGCTGTCAGCGTCAGGTGAGCGCGGTCATCACAGCGGTCCGATAGGCCGGACGCTGCTTCAAACGCTCGTACCAGGCTTTGAGGTGGGGCAGGTCCATGCGTTCAATTGGCATTTCGAACCAGGCATAGATAAAGCTGCCGAGGGGAATATCGCCCGCCCCGAACGCCTCGCCCGACAGGTAAGGCTGATCCGCCAGTGTGTTGTCGACGATGCGCAACAGGCCTTCCAGGGTGGCCTTCGCCGCATGGATCTGCGCCCAGTTCTGCTGCTCGGGCGGCGTGCGCAACACACCCCAGAACACGGTTTTGAACGGCGCGGCAAACGTCGAGGTGGTCCAGTCCATCCATTTGTCCTGCTGGGCCCGCGCTTGAGGGCTGGCCGGGCAAAGGGCGGAATCCGGCGCGTACTGAGCCACCAGGTATCGGACGATGGCGTTGGACTCCCACAGCACGAAGTCGCCGTCTTCGATCATCGGCACCACACCGTTGGGGTTTTTGGCCAGGTACTCAGGCTGATGGTTGAGCCCAAACGCACCGCCTGCGTTGATCGACTCGTATTCCAGCCCTAACTCCTCAGCGACCCACAACGCTTTGCGGACGTTGGACGAATTCTTGCGGCCCCAGATCTTCAACATGCTGCGTGCTCTCCTGTACGCGACCTCGGTGGTCGTGGATCAACGGGATTAGTGGCATATGCCTGTGGGCCGCCAGTCTACCCCGAGAAGCGGGTGTTCGAGCCACAACTTCACGCGCATCGGCCAGCCCTCGAACTCCCGAGACAGCACGGGGTCACTATCGATGCGCGGGCCAGAGCGATTTGCCCGCCTTTTCGATGGCGCTCACGTTCGCCATCCTCATGGAGGGCTGTTTATGCTGTTGTTGTGGATCGTGGTTCTGGTGATCGGCGTGGCCTGGTTGGCCCATCGGCGTGTCGCCCCTTTCCCTGCCCTGGGCATTGTCGCGGTGTATCTGCTGGCGATGGGTGCCTTCAGTCATGCCCACGGCTGGATGATCATTCCGTGGGTCCTGTGGTTGGCCGTGGCAGTGCCATTGGCCTTGCCTGACCTGCGCCGCAAACATTTCAGTGCGCCGATGTTCGCCTGGTTTCAGAAGGTTCTGCCGCCGATGTCAGACACCGAGCGCGACGCCATCGACGCCGGGACGGTCTGGTGGGATGGCGAGCTGTTCAGTGGCCGGCCTGACTGGAACACCCTGCTGAGCTATCCGAAAAGCCAGCTGACCGAAGAAGAACAAGCCTTCATCGACGGTCCGACCGAACAGCTTTGCGCCATGGTCAGCGACTGGGAAATCGGTCAGGCCATGGACCTGCCGCCCGAGGCCTGGGCGCACATCAAAGAACACGGTTTCTTCGCCCTCATCATTCCGAAGGAATACGGCGGCAAGGGTTTCTCGGCCTACGCCCACTCGCAGGTCGCGATGAAGCTGGCGACCCGCAGCGGCGACCTCGCCTCCACGGTCATGGTGCCCAACTCACTGGGTCCTGCCGAACTGCTGCTGCATTACGGCACTGACGAACAGCGCAATCACTACCTGCCGCGCCTGGCCCGTGGCGACGACATTCCCTGCTTCGCGTTGACCGGCCCCTTGGCGGGTTCGGACGCAGGCGCAATGCCCGACACCGGGATCATCTGCAAGAGCGAATGGGAAGGTCAGGAAGTCATCGGCCTGCGCCTGAACTGGGAAAAACGCTACATCACACTCGGACCGGTCGCGACCCTGCTCGGCCTGGCCTTCAAGGCGTACGACCCTGAGCATTTGCTGGGCGAAGAAGAGGATCTGGGCATCAGCCTGGCGCTGATTCCCACCGACACCCCGGGCGTGGAAATCGGCCGTCGCCACCTGCCGCTGGGCGCTGCGTTCATGAACGGCCCGAACTCGGGCAAGGACGTGTTCATCCCGCTGGAGTACCTGATCGGTGGTCAGGACATGCTTGGCAAGGGCTGGATGATGCTGATGAACTGCCTGTCGGTGGGCCGCTCGATTTCCCTTCCGGCGGTGGGTACCGGTGCCGCGAAATACACCAGCCTGGTGACCGGCCAGTACACGCAGATTCGTGAGCAATTCAACGTCCCGCTGGCCGCGTTCGAGGGCATTCAGGAGTCACTGGCGCGCATTGGCGGTAACGCCTGGTTGATGGACAGCGCCCGGATGTTGACCGCCAACGCCGTGGACCTGGGGGAAAAACCGTCGGTGCTCTCGGCCATCCTCAAATACCACCTCACCGAACGTGGACGCGAGTGCATCACCCACGCGATGGACGTGCACGGTGGCAAGGGCATCATCATGGGCCCGAACAACTACTTGGGTCGCTCGTGGCAAGGGGCGCCGATCTTCATCACCGTGGAAGGCGCGAACATTCTGTCGCGCAACCTGATGATCTTCGGCCAGGGCGCGATCCGCTGCCACCCGTTCGTGCTGAAGGAAATGGCCCTCGCCGGACGTGAAGACAAAGATCGCGCGGTCATCGAGTTCGATGATCTGTTGCTGCAACACATCGGCTTCGCGGTCCGCAACGCGGCCAGCACACTGGTGCTCAACCTGGGCTTCGGTCACTTCGAACACATGCCAGGGGATCGCCTGAGCCAGGGGTATTTCCGCGCCCTTAATCGTCAGGCCGCCGCATTCGCGATGCTCGCCGACTTGAGCATGATGCTGCTCGGTGGCGAGCTGAAACGACGCGAGCGACTGTCAGCGCGCCTGGGCGATGTGTTGAGCCACCTTTATCTGGCGTCCGCCGCGCTCAAGCGCTTCCACGACCTGGATTACCCGGAGACGCTTGTCCCGCTGTTTCGCTGGTCCATGGAAGAAGCCCTGGGTGAATCGGAGCGCGCGCTGGACGAACTGCTCAGTAATTTCCCCAACCGAGTGCTCGGCGGCCTGTTGCGGGTCATCGTGTTCCCGTTGGGTCGCCGCCACACAGGCCCGTCGGATGCACTGGATGCTGAAGTCGCCGAGATCCTCGGCCGTGGCAAGGGCGATCCGGCGCTGGAATCGGTACTCGCCGGTTGCTATCGCCCGACGTCGGAAAGCGATCCGGTAGGCGCTTTGCAGCATGCAGCGGACCTGCTGACCGGCGCGAAGACGCTGCACGGCAAGCTGCATCACGGGGTCAAGAGTGGTCAGGTGAAAGCTGCGGGCGGCGAGCATGTCATTGACGCGGCGTTGAACGCAGGCGTGCTGCTACCTGCCGAAGCCGAGAAACTGCGCGCAGCGGAAGCGGCGCGGCGTACGGTGATCGACGTGGATGATTTTGATCAGGAAGAGCTGAAGCCGGCGGAAGGGAAAATCCGCTGACATTGAAATTGAACGCCGCCCCCTGTAGGAGCGCGCTTGCCCGCGAAGACGTTGTGTCAGACACCGCAGCAGTGGCTGAACGGACGCATTCGCGGGCAAGCGCGCTCCTACAGTCAGGTGGCGGACGGTGATCGATGTGGATGATTTTGATAAGGAAGAACTGAAGCCGGCGGAAGGTAAAATCCGCTGACATTGAAATTGAACGCCGCCCCCTGTAGGAGCGCGCTTGCCCGCGAAGACGTTGTGTCAGACACCGCAGCAGTGGCTGAACGGACGCATTCGCGGGCAAGCGCGCTCCTACAGTTAGGTGGCGCAACGGATAACCTGATCCAACGCTCTAGCCTGCACATCCCCGCAACCTGTCCTACACTCCCCGGTAACAACAAGAAAACACCAAGGGGACGCATCATGATCGATCACCGCATGACTCATCGCTGCCTGCTTGCTGAAATCGCCTCGGGGGAGGACCTTCACAGCGGCAAACCCACACAGACCCTTCAGACCCTGCTTCTCATCGGCTTCGTCACTCGCCAGCCGAGTCATGACCGCAGCTTTGCTCACCTTGCCTTGACCGAAGCCGGGCACCGTTATCTGGCCGGCTTATGGCATTGATCTGACGTCCGGTCGGCAGACGCGTCCAGCGCTGTCGACCACCAGTCCTCATTGGGGTATCGGTCACCGCCGCCGGGATCTATACTCCCGCGCCTGTTTTTGTCTCTGAGGACTTCATCATGGCCGACGCCAATCTCGACCGCACTCTCAACCTGCTGGCGCACCTGCGCGGCATACTGGTCGCGCTCGGTGAAGCCGAACAGGTTCCCGAAGAAAGTCATGCGCTGTTTCTGGAGCGCTACGACGAGCTGATGTTGCTTCTGCCGGTGGAGCCCATCGAAAGCCAGTACCTGGGTCAGGACCTGCTCTGCCAGGTGATCCAGCGCTACCCACAAATTGCTCACCTGGTGCCACGCGACCTGCTCTGGTACTTCGGCGGCGACTGCCTGCATTTCATGCCCGACGAAGAAATCGACCTGTACACCGCGCTGGAAGAGCGTCGCTTCGAGGCCGAGGAGAACGAAGAACCGTTCGACTGGGACCAGGAAAAGCAGCTGCTGGCGATGGGACAGGACGGACCCCGGCACTGAGTCTGTGAGCGGAATTCGCGGGTACACGCCACACAAAGCGCCAGTGCCCGCGATTCGCAGCGCCAAGCAAAAAAATCAGCTTATCTGATCTTAAAAACCCATTAAATGCATTCTTTTTATAATTAGCTTAGCGCTAAATCGAATTTCACACCCTCGCCCTATCCCCTTATGTTGCTGACTCGAAGCGCGCGAATGTCCCCGCGCCCTCGGTTTATCAAGACGACTTCAACATAAGGAATTGCCCATGAGCGTCGAATTCATCGGCTACATCGCCACGCAGCCTTTCTCGGAAATCCACCCGCGCAGCGGGCAGCCGGTTCAGCCGCACTACGTCGAAAAGGTTGCACGCGCTCATGAAGAAGCAGGCTTCGACCGTGCGCTCGTGGCGTACCACTCGGACAGCCCGGACAGCGCGTTCGTGGCCGCCTACGCCGCCAGCGTGACGACGACACTGAAATTCCTGATTGCCCACCGGCCTGGCTTCATCTCCCCCACCGTCGCCGCGCGGCAATTGGCGACCCTGGATGTTTTCAACGGTGGCCGCACAGCCGTGCACATCATTACCGGTGGCGATGACCAGGAGCTGCGTGCGGACGGCAGCTTCATTGGCAAGGACGAACGTTATGCGCGCACCGACGAATACCTGAGCGTTGTGCGCCAGGAGTGGACGGCCGAAAAACCCTTCGATCACCACGGCACCTATTACCAGTTCGAGGGTGCTCATTCGCAGGTGAAGTCGCCACAGAAGCCGCACATTCCGCTGTACTTCGGTGGCGCGTCGCAAGCCGCCCTTGAGGTCGCGGGGAAACACGCCGATGTCTATGCCCTGTGGGGCGAGACCTACGAACAGGTCAGGGACATCGTCAAACAGGTACGCGCCGAGGCGGCGAAGCACGGACGCACGGTCCGTTTCAGCCTGTCGCTGCGACCGATTCTGGCCGAGACCGAGGAAAAGGCCTGGGCTCGCGCGGACAGTATTCTGGAGCGAGCGAAGTCATTGGCCCAGGCGTCAGGTTTTGAGCGCAGCGCGCCGCCTAATGAAGGCTCGAAACGGTTGCTCGAAGCCGCCGCCAAGGGCTCGCGCCTGGACAAACGTCTGTGGACGGGCATCGCTGGCCTGTTGGGCGCCAAAGGCAATTCAACGTCGCTGGTGGGCACGCCGGAGCAGGTTGCCGACGCCCTGCTGGATTACTACGACTTGGGGATCACCACCTTTCTGATCCGGGGTTTCGACCCGCTGGAAGATGCCATCGAATACGGCAAAAAGCTGATCCCGCTGACCCGCGAACTCGTTGCCAAGCGTGAGCGGGAGAAGAATGAGCAGGTGGCGTAACCGAACTATCCGCGCACTGCCCCCGTGCGAATTCATTCGGGAGACGGCAGGACAACCGATAGAGATGTGTCGAATGTACCGGTCTCTCACGAATGAATTCGCTCCCGCAGGTGTCAGACCGCCACCGTCGAAGCCGTGCAGCCACAGAGAGTGTGGACCTCTCTATGACGCCTTTCGCGCCTCCCTCAGCGCATCCGCCACCAACTGGCCAAATGTGGCAACCGGCGACTGCAGGTTGCCGAGGAAGCGCGGATACATCAGCCACAGGTCCATGACCGGCCTGAAATCCTTGACCGGCATGACAGCGAGCAGATCGCGGTGTGCACTGCGCTCGAGCAGCGGGCGTGGCACCAGGCCCAGGCCCATGCCGTCAGCGACCAGGCCCAGTTGCAGCTCGGTGCCGAAGGTTTCCAGATTCACCTTCAGGCTCAGTCCCTGGTCCGCCAGCGTGCGCTGAAGCCCTGCGCGGAATCCGCAGCCGTCGGGGTTGAGGACGAAGCCCTGCTCGTAGCAGTCGGCCAGCTTGACCGGCTTTTTCGGCAGCCGGTCTTTGGCGCAGACGACCACCAGCTCCATCTTGCCAATGGATTCGCCGATGATGCCTTCCGGAAAAATTTTCCCGGCCGGAAACAACGCAGCCGCAGCGTCAAGTTCGCCATTCTCGAGCTTGCCGATCAAATGACTGCCCCAACCGGTCACCACCTGAGCGCGCAGATCCGGGAACTGTCCACGCAGGTGCTTGAGTGCATCGAGCAACACAACGTCGCCGATGGTCTGTGGCACGCCCAGGCGCAACAGCCCGCTGGGCGGCGTATCGCTGGCCACCAGCTCTCGCAGCGAGTCCATTTCGCGCAGGATCGACAGGCACTTCTGATACACCTGCAGCCCCATCGGCGTGGGCTTGAGCGGCTTGGTGTTACGGTCGAACAGCTCGATGCCCAACGCCTGCTCGAAGTTCTGCACCCGACGCGTGATCGCCGGCTGTGTCAGGTCCAGCGACGCAGCGGCGTGGCTGATCGACTGACAGCGAATCACCGCCACGAACGCATCGATATCATCAATTTTCATTCGGTTCGCTTATGGAAAATAAGGGACAAGATAGGCAAAAAGCATAATTCCAATCGTGCCGACTGGATACCCCGACAACCCGCCCAAAGGTTATCAAATACCTTTTCGTTATAACCTAATCATTAATAAATAGCATATTAAACGCCAGCATTATGCTTATATTGAGCCTTGGAATCTGCAGCGGAGCGGACATGACTCATCCCCGACACCCCGAACGGCTGAGGGCCTTTATTGGCGCCCTGGCGGAACTGATCGACAGTGACTCCGGCGAAGCCGACCTGCTGCATCGTGGCGGCAAGCTGCTGGGGCAACTGGTGCGTCACGACGACTGGCTGCCCGATGAGTTCGCCACTCCCGATCCGACCCGCTACCAACAATTTCTGCTGCACGCCGATGCCCGTCAGCGGTTCTCGGTGGTCAGCTTTGTCTGGGGACCGGGTCAGCGCACACCGATCCACGATCATCGGGTCTGGGGACTGATCGGCATGTTGCGCGGCGCTGAGTTCTCACAGGGTTTCGCGCGCAGCGTGGATGGGCGTCTGGAGAAGGAAGGCGCTGCCATCAGGCTTGAACCGGGTCACGTGGAAGCGCTGTCGCCGCACCGCAACGACATTCATCAGGTCAGCAACGCGTTCGCGGATCAGGTTTCAATCAGCATCCATGTCTACGGCGCCAACATCGGCGCGGTAAAGCGTGCCGTCTATCAATCGGACGGCAGCGAGAAACTGTTCATCTCCGGCTATTCGAATGCCTACCTCCCGAACATCTGGGACCTGTCCAAAGAGAACCAAGCCCAATGACGACACACACCCGTTCGTTTGCCGATATTCGCGCTGCCTTGCTCGCCCATGACGAAGTCGCGCTGGTCGATGTGCGCGAAGAAGCCCCCTTCGCCGAAGGCCATCCGCTGTTCGCCGCCAACATCCCGTTGTCGAAACTGGAGCTGGAGGTGCTGTCGCGCATCCCACGTCGCGACACCGCGATCACCCTCTACGACAATGGCGAAGGCCTGGTCCAGCCTGCCCTCTCCCGCCTTATCGAGTTGGGCTATAGCGATGTGAAGGTGCTCGAAGACGGCCTACAGGGTTGGCGCGACGCCGGCGGCGAACTGTTTATCGACGTCAACGTCCCGAGCAAAGCGTTCGGCGAACTGGTCGAGCATCATCGCCACACACCGTCGCTTGCCGCCGAGGACGTGAAGCAGCTGCTCGACAGCAAAGCCGATGTGGTGGTGCTCGATGCCCGCCGCTTTGATGAATACCAGACCATGAGCATCCCGACCGGCGTCAGCGTGCCCGGCGCCGAACTGGTGCTGCGCGCCCGGGAACTCGCGCCCGATCCCAAGACCCGGATCATCGTCAATTGCGCCGGGCGAACCCGCAGCATCATCGGCACTCAGTCGCTGGTGAACGCCGGTCTGCCCAATCCGGTTTCCGCGCTGCGCAACGGCACCATCGGTTGGCTGCTCGCCGGGCAGACGCCGGATCATGGCCAGGCGCGACGCTTCCCCGCGGTGAGCGACACAACCCTTGAGGTCGCCCGGGCCGACGGGCGCAAGGTGGCCGACACCGCAGGGGTGAAACGCGGAACCCGACGTGACCTGCACACCTGGCAGTCTGAGCTGACGCGCACGACGTACCTGTTCGACGTGCGCACGCCAGAGGAATTCGAAGCCGGTCATCTACCCGGGGCGCGCTCGACGCCGGGTGGGCAACTGGTGCAGGAAACCGATCACTACGCCAGCGTGCGCGGCGCCCGAATCGCCTTGGTCGATGACGACGGCGTGCGCGCCAACATGTCGGCCTCGTGGCTGGCGCAACTGGGTTGGGAGGTGTTCGTGCTCGATGACCTCACGCCTCGGGACTTCAGCGAAACCGGTCCTTGGATCGCCCCGATCCCGACGCCTTGGCAGGCCGAAGAAATCAGTGCCGATACGTTGCGCCAATGGCAGCAGCATGGCGGTGTCGCGGTGCTGGATTTCACCGCCAGCGCCAACTATGTGAAGCAGCACATCCCGGGGGCCTGGTGGACGTTGCGCGCCGACCTGTCCAACGCGCTGCGAAAAATCCCCGCCGCCGATCGCTACGTCTTGACCTGCGGTAGCAGCAAACTGGCGCGCCTGGCCGTGCCTGAAGTCGAAGCCCTGACCGGTAAACCGGTGTTTCTGCTCAGGGACGGCACCGCCAGCTGGATCGCTGCCGGTTTTGAACGGGAAAGCGGTGAAACCCACCTCGCCTCCCCGCGCATCGACCGCTACCGACGCCCCTATGAAGGCACCGACGCGCCGCGCGAAGCGATGCAGGCTTACCTGGACTGGGAGTTTGGCCTGATCGAGCAACTGGGACGCGACGGGACACATGGGTTCCATGTGATCTGAGCAGCGCGCCGTCGGCAAAACCCCTTATCTGAACGCTAAAGAACCTGCGGGATTGACGCCAGGCGAGAGCCCTTGCGCCTGGTATCCCCTTATTCACAACCTCCTCACCTAACGCATGGAGCACCGTCTCATGTCAGCCTCAATCAGCTCACGGCTACGCGCCAAATCACTGCTGCTCGGCACCCTGCTGGCGCTTTTTCTGGGTCAATACGCCCAAGCCGCCGAACCGCTGCAACCCTTACTCGTCGCCAATCAGAAATCGGCGCTGAAAATACTGCTGGCGGTTTCGGGCGAACTGAAAGACGTACCTTACGAGATCAAGTTCTCCGAATTCCCTTCCGCGTCCCCGCTGGGTGAGGCGCTCAATGCCGGTGCGGTGGACGTCGGCGCGCTGGGCGATGCGCCTTATGTGTTCGCACTGGGGGCCGGAGCATCGTTGAAGGTCATCAGCATCACCCACGTCAACGGCCGCTACACCACCGCGCTCATCGTGCGCAACGATTCGCCGATCACGTCCGTGGCCGACCTCAAGGGCAAACGCATCGTCACCGGGCGCGGTTCCATCGGTCATTACCTGGCGATTCGCGCGCTCAATGAGGCGGGTCTGAAAACCAGCGATGTCAGCTTCGTGTACCTCTTGCCGAGTGAATCACGGTTGATCCTCGACAACGGGGATGCCGATGCCTGGGCGACCTGGGCGCCCTACACCACCGTCGCAACGCAGAGCGGCGCGCGGATCCTGCCCAACGGTCCGGACCTGTTGACCAATCACTCTTACGTTGCTGCTACCAGCAAGGCCATCGCCGAAAAACGCGCGCAGCTGGATGATTTTGTCGTGCGACTGGACCGCGCCTATCGGTGGGTCAATGCGCATCCCAAGGAGTACGCCGCCGCGCAGACCAAGGTCACCGGCTTGCCACTGGACGTGCATCTGGCTGTCAACCAGGACACCAAAATGGAACGCGTGAGCATTGATGACAGCGTCATCAAAGGCCTGCAGAACACCGCGGATATCTATGAGCGCGAGGGCATCCTGAACAAGCATGTGGACGTATCCCATGGCTTCGATCCGGGGTTCAACGCCATTCGCCTGGCCGCTGAGCAAGCCGCCGAACAGAACAATCCACAAGCAGCGCGCTAGCGAGCAAACGCGCAGAGCCATCGGATGAGCGCAGCTTTTCGACCTGCAGTCAAACGCAGGAATGTGTGAGCTCGGTCTGGGGGCATTCCGATGAATGCGGTGGGTCAGCAACCATCGGGGGTAAATGACACATCGCGTTCGCTGCCGTCGTAACCTCCGACGTCTCCTACAGGGACCGCGTCGGTCCATGAAGCCGTCGCAACGCATGAATGTGTGAGCTCGGTCTGGGGGCATTCCGATGAATGCGGTGGGTCAGCAACCATCGGGGGTAAATGACACACCGCGTTCGCTGCCGTCGTAACCTCCGACGTCTCCTACAGGGACCGCGTCGATCCACGAGGCCGTCGCAACGCATGAATGTGTGAGCTGGGTCTGGGGGGCATTCCGATGGATGCGGTGGGTCAGCAACCATCGGGGGTAAATGACACACCGCGTTCGCTGCCGTCGTAACCTCCGACGTCTCCTACAGGGACCGCGTCGATCCATTGCGATCCGCGTCGATCCATGGTGATCCATTTCGATCCTCGAAGCCGTGGCAACGTACCAGAGTGTTGGAGTCAGCGGCCTCTCCCACCCGGCGATCAACCCATTCAGCCGAAATCATGCGGTGTTGCAAGGTGTCAGCAATGCGAATTTGCAGCCGTTCGCTTGACCGGCGCAGGGAGGAAGTTCGACAAGCGCCCCTGTCTCGTGAAAAATACGAGCTTTGCCTGAGGATGAGTCACCGCCTCCCAGGCGACCGCGTGTCCAATGAGGTCCAGAATGCTGTTCAGCGAACCCCAAAACCCTGATCACCTGCCCGATAACTGCATGAGGGTCTTGTTTGGTTTAGTGACTTCGTTTCCCGGCAAGGGTAAGACGTCGCTGCTCAAACTTCTGCGGGCGATGGACGTGCAGGACTTCCACGGCAAGCGGGTGGAAGCCCCTGCGCTGGTCGAGATGCTGGAATGGCTGCAGCACGAAGAGTGGGTGGTGCTGGATCAGCAACCTGAAGGGCAATACTTCAGCGTCGCCCCAGCGCGCCGCAACCACGTGTTGCTGGCCTTGCTGAACGCGCCTGACCGTAACCAATGGCTACACGAGATCATTGCCGGCTTGCCCCAACTCAGTGCCTGGCAGACACCCTCCCGATCACGAATACTGCAAGACCTCTGGCTCAGCCTGCTCATCGGCGATACAGGCGAATTGGAGCAATCGCTGCAACTGGCCACGTACATTTTTGTCCACCCCACTAACTCCGCTCCGCACCCTATGCACGTGTTGCAAGGTAATCCGGAAGGCCTCGAGGTGTTTGCCCGGCTCGATGACGCAGCGCGAGCGGTGTTGGTGGAAGACCACCTCAATCTGCTCAACACGCGACTGGGCCCTGCGGGGCACACCTACGAACTGGCCCTGCGCGAGGTGGAGATCCAGCCTTCCTTCGAGCTGACATTGGAGCTCTCACTCCAGGCGTTGTGGCGTGGCGACTGGGAGATGCTCGATTACCTGGGCGCAAATGAGCTGGAGCTCATGCACCGAACCATCAACGCGATCCTGCGGGGTCAGGTGACCGAGACGCTGCTGCTTTTACGCAACTGGCTCACCGAAATGCGCAGGCTCCTCAAGAAGCGCAAGATCGATCTACCGCCAGTGCTCAATGGGTTTTACTGCCTGGCACTGTTCGCCGAGAACGACCCGAAACAACATGCGCAGCTCAAACAAGCCATCACCTTAGGAATGAAGGAGAATTACGGCGCGGCCTACGACGTCTTTGAACACTTGCTGGAACAGTTAAAAGGCGAAAAGTCGTCCATGTCGTCGTCGCATCTTCCGTCCACGTTGAATGGCATGGATGGCCTGATGTTGGCGCTAGCTTTGTACTGGCTGGACGCACCCCAGGCGCGCCAGGACAAATGGCACACGACCCTGGAAGATTATCGCGATCAACTTGACCGGGAAGGCTACGCCTGGCTCGCGGCAGAATTCGACGCGCTGATCGCCGTACAATTCGGATCGCCCCGGCAATTGACCGAGGTGCACCTGAGCGCCGATCTGCAGCCGCTGGTGTCACTGCTTCATCGCAAGGAAGCCTGGCAGCATGCACTCAATGCCCTGAGTCAGCTCAGGCCCGGCAAGGTGGCTGCCACCGCCACTGCCGAAGAAAAACCCACGCGTCTGGCCTGGATGATTACGCTCAGCACCTATCACGTACAAGTCGAGCCTCGTGAGCAGAAGCGTAATGCCAAGGGCCAGTGGAGCAAAGGTCGCGCCGTCGCGTTGAAGCGCCTGATGGACGACAGCGCAGTCATGGATTTCCTGTGCGAACAGGACCGCCAGGCCATCAGCGCAATTGTGGTCAGCCACTACCATTACAGCAGCGTTGATTACGAACTGCCCGCTGGCCTGGCCTTGCCCCGGTTAGTGGGACACCCGGCGCTTTACTGGCAGGACGCGCCTGATGTGCGGATTGATCTGCAAGCGGGCCAGGCTTCACTGAACCTTCAGTCCCGTGGCGGGCAGATTCACCTCAAGCTTGAACCGCAGGGCGTTGTCGGCGCAGAGCACGTCTACCTGCACAAAGAAACCCCGACCCGCCTTCTGGTGTATCCGATCAGCCGCGAACTGCGCAAAATCGCGGAAATCGTCGGCAAAGGCCTGAACGTGCCGACAGAGGCGAAAGCGCAGCTGATCGAAGCCGTCAGCGCAATCGCCCCGCTACTGCCGATTCACTCGGACATCCCCGAGCTCACCGGACACCTCGATCAGGAGCCGGCAGACACTCGGCTGTACGCCCACTTGTTGCCTCTGGCCGAGGGAGTGCGTCTGCAATTGCTGGTGCGTCCACTGGCAGACGGCAGTTGGTTCCGGCCCGGCCAGGGCGCGGAAAACCTGCTGGGCGATCGCGATGGCAAGCCACTTCAGGTCATCCGGGATCTGGACGCTGAACGACAGGCGCTGCAGCACGTGCTGCACAGCTGTCCGGGACTGGCCTATGCCGACAGTGATGGCCAGGAGTGGCAACTGGATCAACCTCAGCATGCCTTGCAACTGCTCAGCGAATTGCACGCGCTGGACGGCGAACAACTTCATTGCATCTGGCCGGAAGGCGAACGCATGCGCATCAAGGGCCGATCCGGCCTGAGCCAGCTCAAACTGGGGCTTCGTCAACAGGGTGACTGGTTTGTCCTGCAAGGCAGCATTGCCCTGGACGACGGCCGGGTCCTCCAACTCAAGCAGATACTGGACTTGCTCAAGGCCAATCCCGGACGCTTCCTGAAACTCAACGAACATGACTGGCTGGCCCTCGACGACAGCCTGCGCAAGCGCCTCGACGAACTGGCTCACTTGGCCGACCGGGTCAACGATCAGGGGCTGCGCCTCAGCACACTGACGACGCCGCTGCTGGCCAGTCTCGCTCAGGAGGCCGGAGAGTTCGAAGCCGATGCGGGCTGGCAAACGCACCTCGAGAGGCTGGAATCCTTGCGCGATTACCAGCCTCAAGTGCCCGGCACCCTGCAGGCCGAATTGCGCGATTACCAGCACGATGGCTTCGTGTGGCTGGCGCGTCTCGCGCAATGGGGCGTGGGCGCTTGCCTGGCCGATGACATGGGCCTGGGTAAAACCGTACAAACCCTCGCACTGCTGCTGCAGCGGGCAGGTTCGGGTCCGCAACTGGTGGTTGCACCGACCTCCGTCACGCTGAACTGGCAAGCCGAAAGCGCCCGTTTCGCGCCCAGCCTGAATGTGCGGCTGTACCAGCAGCATCGCAGCCTGGAAGACCTCGGTCCCGGCGATCTGGTGGTCGTCAGTTATGGACTGCTGCAACAGGAGACCGCTGCCTTTACCGCGCAACGCTGGAGCAGCGTGGTGCTGGACGAAGCGCAAGCGATCAAGAACGCACAAACCAAGCGCTCCCAGACGGTCATGGCACTGGAGGCCGATTTCCGCATGGTCGCCACCGGCACACCGCTGGAAAACCACCTCGGTGAGCTGTGGAACCTGTTCCGCTTCATCAACCCAGGGCTGCTCGGCAGCCAGGACAGTTTCGCCGGGCGCTTCGCAACGCCCATCGAGCAAGGCGATGTTGCGGCACGACGAGCGCTCAAGGCGTTGATCCAGCCGTTTATTCTGCGCCGCCTGAAAAGCCAGGTGCTGGAAGAGCTCCCGGCCCGCACCGAAATCACCTACAAAGTGCCGCTGTCGGACGAAGAAGCTCATCAATACGAGGCCCTGCGTCAGCAAGCGGTCGACACGCTCTCGCGTATCGACCCGCAGGCGGTGAAATCCATGCAGGTGCTGGCGGAAATCACCCGGCTGCGGCGCTTCTGCTGCCACCCTTCTCTGGTCCTGCCGGGCTCAACGCTGCCAGGCAGCAAATTGCAGGCCTTCAAGGAGATCGTCGAGGAGCTGCTGGAGAACCGTCACAAGGCGCTGGTGTTCAGCCAGTTCGTCGATCACTTGAGCATCGTGCGCGCCTGGCTTGACCAGCAAGGTATCGCCTATCAATACCTGGACGGCTCTACCCCGGCCAAGGAACGCCAGAAGCGCGTCGAAGCCTTCCAGGCGGGCGTGGGTGAAATCTTCCTGATCAGTCTGAAGGCGGGCGGCAGCGGTCTCAACCTGACGGCCGCGGATTACGTTATTCACCTCGACCCTTGGTGGAACCCGGCCGTAGAAGATCAGGCCAGCGACCGCGCCCATCGCATGGGCCAGCAACGGCCGGTGACGATCTACCGGCTGGTCACTGAAAACAGCATCGAAGAACAGATCGTCGCTCTGCATGGGCGCAAGCGCGATCTGGCGGACAGCCTGCTGGATGGCGGCGAGATCAGCGCGAAACTGGATGCCGATGCGCTGTTGAAGCTGCTTAAAGGCTAAGTGTCTGGGTGTGGGCTTGATGCGGTTGTCAGGCCCACACCCATTGCGCAGGCATCGGAGCCACTGCTGAAGGTAAAAACGCGCACAAACAAAAACGCCGCTCTGATGAGCGGCGTTATTGTGAATTTGGAGCGGGAAACGAGACTCGAACTCGCGACCCCGACCTTGGCAAGGTCGTGCTCTACCAACTGAGCTATTCCCGCAATATGGCGTCCCCTAGGGGACTCGAACCCCTGTTACCGCCGTGAAAGGGCGGTGTCCTAGGCCACTAGACGAAGGGGACACTGCCTGAAACACCATGGTGTTGTGTTTCAGTTCCAGAAATCCATCCGAAGATGCTTCCTGGTTTCACTCAGCCTCGCTCAAGAGCGAAACTGCTTAAAATTGGAGCGGGAAACGAGACTCGAACTCGCGACCCCGACCTTGGCAAGGTCGTGCTCTACCAACTGAGCTATTCCCGCAATGGCGTCCCCTAGGGGACTCGAACCCCTGTTACCGCCGTGAAAGGGCGGTGTCCTAGGCCACTAGACGAAGGGGACACGCTACAACATTCACTCCCTGCCGCGCTTCGCTGTGTGCTTTACGCTGCAAGTGGCGCGCATTCTATGGATGGTTGGAGGGGTCGTCAACCCCTCAATGAAAATTTATTCAAATCAATGACTTCGCCCTCTATTTCGGTAATGGACGGCCGATACAGAGTTGTCAGTGCTCGCTGCTATTAGTAGCCAGCTGACCATTACCCTTTCCGCGATAGTGCATAGCCACTACACTCGGCGCAAATAACCTGAAGTGAGGCTAGTACGGTGACACCACTCTTTATCACCCTGTTGGTTGTAGCAGGCATCGTACTCCTGATTGCTGTGGGCTATCTGAATCACGTAGCCGAAAACAAGAAGGTCGAACGCGCCCGCACATTGGTTGAGCTCAACGACCGCCTGCGGCGTTGCAGCGAACTGTCCGAAACCTTCCCCGGCCAATTGATGAGCCCGGCACTCAAGCTGTTGCTGGTGCGCCTGGAGCTGAACGTGGTCAAGCGCTTGATTGCGCTGGAAAGAAGAAACAACCCGGGCATTCAGGAACGCGAAACCGAGCTCGAGGCATTGGCGGCCCAAGGCGACGCCATCAAGGTCACCAACCCGGTCAGTCCGATTCAGACAGAAGCCAAAGCCAAGGACGTGCGCTTTCTTCTGGAAGCCATGCATGGTCAGGTCACGCGGGCGGCCCACGATGGCGCCTTGCAGACCGCCGAAGCCAAGCACTGGATTCGCGAGATCCGCAACATGCTGGTCCTGCTGCACATCGAGTTCTTCAATAACCTGGGCCAGCAAGCCTTGAACCAGGAGCAGCCCGGCCAGGCGCGTCTTGCATTTGAGCGCGGCGTGCAATACCTGAAGAACCAGGCAGAACCTGCGCCGTGGAAAGCCCACCTGCAGGCGATGGAGCGGCAACTGGCACGGGCCAATGCCATGGTGCTGGACAACATTGCACCGACCGAAGATGACCACAACGAGCTCACCGAAGGCCTGAAAGCCGACGACACCGATGCCGAGTGGAAAAAGAAGGCGATTTACGACTGAGGGTTCTGTGACTGTGGAGCGCATATCATCGCTCCACAGTCGCAAGCCTTACCTCAGCAGTCAGTGGCCCTGAGGAAGATGGCCGCCAATTGCTCGATACCCGCCTGATCCGCCTCGCTGAAACGCGCCAGACTCGGACTGTCCAGGTCCAGTACTCCAATCAAACGCCCCTCCTTGACCAACGGCACGACCAGCTCGCTGTTCGACGCGCTGTCGCAGGCGATGTGCCCCGGGAACGCGTGCACGTCCAGCACGCGTTGCGTTTCACGGCTTTGCGCCGCCGTTCCGCAAACACCCTTGCCGAACGGAATCCGTACACAGGCGATTTGCCCCTGGAACGGACCCAGCACCAGCTCCTCATCACGGTTGAGGTAAAAGCCGGCCCAGTTCAAATCGTCGAGCTGGGTATAAAGGAACGCGGAAAACTGCGCAGCGTTGGCGATGAAGTCGCGCTCGTCCGCCAGCAGGGATTCCAGTTGTGCAGCCAACAGGCGATAGCCGTCAAGGCCCTCGCCCGCTGCATTCAAATCGATCATGGATGTTGCTCCAGCATTTTCAAACCAACCCAATAACGGGCGAACTGGTAGGCACAGCGGCCATTGCGGTTACCGCGCCCGGTGGCCCAACGCACGGCAAGGATGTCAAATGCCTGGTCGCGCTGCCATTCAAGACCGGCCTTGGCGGCCAGTTCGCCGACCCAGTGCTCCACCACGTCAAGGAAGTGTTCCTGCGTGAAGGGATAGAAGGACAGCCACAAACCGAAGCGGTCAGACAGGGCGATTTTGTCCTCCACCGCTTCACTCGGGTGAATCTCGCCATCGTCGCCGCGCTGCCAGTGCGCATTGTCGCTTTCCTTCTCCGGCACCAGATGGCGACGGTTGGAGGTGGCGTACAGCAATACGTTGTCCGGCGCCTGCTCGAGCGAACCGTCGAGCACGCTCTTGAGCACGCGATAGTCGCCTTCGCCGGAATCGAACGACAAGTCGTCGCAGAACAGCACGAAGCGTTGCGGCAGCTTCTGCAATTGCTCAACGACCCTCGGCAGGTCACCCAGGTGATCGCGCTCGATTTCAATCAGACGCAAACCCGCCTTGGCGTGCTCGGCGAGCAGCGCGCGCACCAGCGAGGACTTGCCCGTGCCGCGCGATCCCCACAGCAGCGCATGGTTGGCGGGCAGACCGTCGATGAACTGCTGAGTGTTTCGGCCTAGCTGATCACGCTGATGATCGACCCCGATCAAGTCGGACAGGCGCATGTCCAGGGTCACTTCTAGCGGCATCAGATAACCGACGCGACCCTCACGCACCCAGCGCGCGGCCAGTGCCTTGTCCCAGTCCACCGGCTCGCGCACGGCGGGCAACAAAGGCTCGAGGCGCGCCAGAACCGATTCGGCGCGTTCCAGAAATGCGTTCAACCGAGAATCCACAATGTCTCCTTGATTTAACTGGTTAAAGCCGGTGTGCGATCAGCTATGCTTGGCCGCGACGGACGCATGAAGTGCAAGTGCCCTCTGGATCAAGTGCCCATATGGATATACCAGTCACACACCGATTGTCGTTCAAACAGGCCCGTTTGACGGTTCTGATCGGTTTCTTGTTGGGAACCCTGCTCAGCCTCGTCCAGATTGCGATCGATTATGCCAGCGAAGATGCCTCCATCGATCGTGAAATTCGCTCTTTGCTGCAAATCAGTCACAACCCCGCCTCCCGCATCGCCTACAACATCGACGCTGAACTCGCGCAGGAACTGACCATGGGCCTGCTGCACTCGCCCGCGGTGGTCGGTGTGCGCCTGATCGACAACAACAACGAAATCCTGGCGGCCGTGTCGCGCCCTCCGACAGAAAACCCTTACCGCATGCTCAGCGATCGCCTGTTCGGTAAAAGCCGTCAGTTCGAGGACGTGCTGCACCTGGACCATATGCCGAACGAGGCGATCGGCACGCTGTACCTGGAGGTCGACACCTTCGAATTCGGCAGCCACTTTTTGCAACGGGCAGAGATCACATTGCTCAACGGCTTCGTTCGCAGCCTCGTGCTCGCCGCCATCCTGATGGGGTTGTTCTACCTGACGCTGACCAAGCCGCTGACCGGCGTGATCCGCGCGCTGGCTGACCGGGACTCACGCAGCCCGACGCAGGTTCCGCTGCCCTGCCCGCACGGGCATGAAAACGACGAGATCGGCGTGCTGGTGCAAGTCGCCAACCAGCAGTTCGACAATGTCGCCTCTGAGTTCGGCCGTCGGCTGGACGCCGAGAATCGCCTCACTGATCACTTGAACGAGCTTGAGGACATCGTCTCGGCACGCACGCTGGAGCTCAAATCCAGCAACACACGGCTGAGCCAGTCCAACGAAGAACTGCAGATCGCGCGCAGCACGGCGCTGGACATGGCCCATGCGCGCTCGGCGTTCCTGGCGCACATGAGTCATGAGATCCGCACGCCACTGAACGGTCTGCTGGGCATGCTGGCGTTGTCGCTGGATGGCCCCCTGAGCGCTGAACAGCGTCAACAGCTGTCGATCGCCCATGACTCGGGCAAGGTCCTGGTCGAGCTGCTTAACGACATCCTCGACCTGTCGAAATTCGACGCAGGGCAGCTTGAACTGGAGCGCATTCCCTTTGACCTCGCCACGCTGATCGAGGACACCGCCAACCTGCTGTCGCAGAATGCCGCCCCGAGCGTCGAACTCACCTGCCTGATCGACCCTCGCTTCCCGGCAATGGTCCTCGGCGATCCGACACGGGTTCGCCAGATCGTCAGCAACCTGCTGTCCAACGCACTCAAATTTACCCGTGCGGGCCGCGTGGACGTGCGTTTGAGCCAGCACGAAGACAAGGTCCGCATCGAAGTGTGCGACACCGGTATCGGCATCGCCCAGGACGCGCAGGCGAAAATCTTTCAGCCGTTCACACAGGCCGAAGCCGCGATCACCCGTCAGTATGGCGGCACGGGTCTGGGTCTGACCTTGACCCACAATCTGTGCGAAGCCATGAACGGTCAGTTGAACATTGAATCCACTGCGGGCGTTGGCAGCCGTTTTTATGCCGACCTGCCACTGCCTGCGCACACACCGGCGCCCGTATGGCCCGGGCTTACCGGGCGAGTGGTGGTGGTCAGTGCGGCGAACAGCGGCCTGGTGGAGATGTTGAGTCGGCAGCTCCCGGACTGGGGCATCGAGTACCGGCATTTTTTGACCACCGACCTGCCCGCGGATGTGCAACCGGATTTGCTGATCACCGACGGCCCTGAATGCCTGATCGGCATTCGTCCTGCGACAAAAATTCCCGTTCTGCTGGTCACCGCGTATGGCAACTTCATGCCTGGCCAGCAAGTGGTGTCACTGGCGCCGCTGCAGCAACAGGCGCGGCCGTTGTCCCGCAGCGTTTTGCATCAGGCGCTCAAGCGGGTTTTGCTGGTCCATGAACAACAACCCGGCGACCACCCCGCGAACGGACTGCCCGTGGCACACCGTGCAAGGATCCTGCTGGTGGAAGACAACCCGGTGAACCAGCTGGTGGCCAAAGGCATGCTGGGCAAGCTGGGTTGCGAGGTTGTCGTCAGCAGTCACGGGGCGGAGGCGTTGCAGCAGCTGGAACGCAGCCATTTCGATCTGGTGTTGATGGATTGCAACATGCCGGTGATGGACGGCTATGAAGCCACGCGTCTGATACGCCAGAGCGGGAAGTGGCCTGACCTGCCAATCATCGCCCTGACCGCCAACGCGATGCCGGAAGAACGCGAACACTGCAAGAACGCCGGGATGAACGATTACCTCGCCAAGCCGTTTCACCGTGAAGAACTGGTCTATCTGCTGGATCAGTGGATCAAGACGCCCACTCTGAAGCCGCAAGCCACGCGCTAGAACGTGCGGCAGTCGCCTGCCGCTCGAGGCGTATGACGGCTCCTATTTCAACAACGCTTCGATGTCGGATTTCAGCTCTTCGGGCTTGGTCAACGGCGCATAACGCTTGACCAGTTTGCCGTCCCTGCCGATCAGGAATTTGGTGAAGTTCCACTTGATGCGCTCAGACCCCAACAGACCGGGCGCCTGCTTCTTCAATTGCACGAACAACGGATGGGCATCGCCGCCGTTGACGTCGATCTTCTTGAACAACGGGAAACTCACGCCGTAGTTCAACTCGCAGAACTCGGAAATCGCGCCCTCGTTGCCCGGCTCCTGCTTACCGAACTGGTTGCACGGAAAGCCCAACACCACCAGCCCCCGGTCCTTGTAACGCTGCCACAGCTCTTCAAGGCCTTTGTACTGAGGCGTGAAACCGCATTTGCTCGCGGTGTTCACCACCAGCACCGCCTTGCCAGCGTAATCGGCAAGCGTCTTCTGCTCGCCCTTGATGGTCTGCACCGGAATGTTCAGCAACGTCTCGCTCATGGCGAAGCCTCGAAAAGGATCCAGCGGCCAAATTAGCGCGCCATTGGTTGGCGCGCTATTTAATTATCGACGGTGATACCGGGCCATACAGTCAGGGCACGCGGTCAGGCTTCGCGGGGCACCAGGTCCAGGCACACCGAGTTGATGCAATAACGCAGACCTGTTGGCTCAGGACCGTCCGGGAACACGTGCCCCAAGTGCGCGTCGCATTTGGCGCAGACCACTTCGGTACGGATCATACCGTGGCTGACGTCGCGCACTTCTACCACGGCACTGCCCTCGATCGGCGCATAGAAGCTCGGCCAGCCGCAGCCGGAATCGAACTTGGTGGTGGAGTCGAAGAGCGCCTCGTTGCAACAGATGCAATGGTAGACGCCGTCGGTCTTGGTGCTGTTGTACTTGCCAGTGAAAGGCCGCTCGGTGGCTTTGAGTCGGCAGACGTTGTACTGCTCTGGATCAAGCATCTGTTTCCATTCTTCGAGGGTTTTTTCCAGCTTTTCCACGGGTACACCTCCACAACTGAAAAAGCCCGATCTGTGTCTTTTCCACGGATCGGGTGGCACGTATGATTGCGCCTTCGTTAGACGCCAGTCTGTCACCCGCGTTTCTCGCATACAAACCCATTTTGATGGCGTTGTGCTCAGCGGTCCGCCTTCTTCGTCTACTGCGGACCGTCCATTTTCGGGATCAATCACCATGCAGTTCAGCAAATCGAACAAGCTCGCCAACGTCTGCTACGACATTCGCGGGCCCGTGCTCAAGCACGCCAAGCGCCTGGAAGAGGAAGGCCATCGCATCCTCAAGCTGAACATCGGCAACCCGGCGCCGTTTGGTTTCGAGGCGCCGGACGAAATCCTGCAGGACGTGATCCGCAACCTGCCGACCGCCCAGGGCTACAGCGATTCCAAAGGCCTGTTCAGCGCGCGCAAGGCGGTGATGCAGTACTACCAGCAAAAGCAGGTCGAAGGTGTCGGCATCGAAGACATCTACCTGGGCAACGGCGTCTCCGAGCTGATCGTGATGTCGATGCAGGCCTTGCTGAACAACGGCGACGAAGTGCTTGTTCCGGCGCCTGATTATCCGTTGTGGACAGCGGCTGTTGCCTTGTCCGGCGGCAACCCGGTGCATTACCTGTGCGACGAGCAAGCCAACTGGTGGCCTGATCTGGACGACATCAAGGCCAAGATCACCCCGAACACCAAGGCCATGGTGATCATCAACCCGAACAACCCGACCGGCGCGGTGTACTCGAAAGAGGTGCTGCTGGGCATGCTGGAAATCGCTCGCCAGCACAATCTGGTGGTGTTCTCCGATGAAATCTACGACAAGATCCTCTATGACGACGCCGTGCACATCTGCACCGCATCGCTGGCGCCGGACTTGTTGTGCCTGACCTTCAACGGCCTGTCCAAATCCTACCGGGTGGCCGGTTTCCGTTCGGGCTGGATCGCGATTTCCGGCCCCAAGCACAATGCCCAAAGCTACATCGAAGGCATCGACATCCTGGCGAACATGCGTCTTTGTGCCAACGTGCCGAGCCAACATGCGATCCAGACGGCGCTGGGCGGTTATCAAAGCATCAACGACCTTATCCTGCCGCCGGGCCGCCTGCTGGAGCAGCGTAACCGTACGTGGGAACTGCTCAACGACATCCCCGGTGTCAGTTGCGTGAAGCCGATGGGGGCGCTGTACGCCTTTCCGCGCATCGACCCGAAAGTCTGCCCGATCCACAACGACGAAAAATTCGCGCTGGATCTGCTGCTCTCGGAAAAGCTACTGATCGTTCAGGGCACCGCGTTCAACTGGCCATGGCCGGACCACTTCCGCGTGGTGACACTGCCGCGTGTGGATGACCTGGAGCAGGCGATCGGCCGAATCGGCAATTTCCTGAAGTCGTACAAGCAGTGATGCTGCGCCTGTAGGAGCGCGCTTGCCCGCGATTGCGGTTTGTCTGTGAAGTCTTGATCGCCTGACAAAGCGCAATCGCGGGCAAGCGCGCGCCTACAATCCATGTCGTCACCGTCGCTCGCGCAACAATCGCTCTACCCCCACCCTCTCGCAAATGGCCCATAATTGCCTTGGTGACGCCAAACGACACAGTTTGAAATAGTCGCCCGGTTGAATACGCACCGACATCACCTTATATACCCCGCAACACGTTACACATTCTTCACGAGGAGAAATTCAACACCATGATGCGCATCTTGCTGTTTTTGGCCACTAACCTTGCGGTCGTGCTGATTGCCAGCATCACCCTGAGCCTTTTTGGCTTCAACGGGTTCATGGCGGCCAACGGGGTTGATCTCAACCTCAATCAGCTGCTGATCTTCTGCGCCGTATTTGGTTTCGCCGGCTCGCTGTTCTCGCTCTTCATCTCCAAGTGGATGGCGAAGATGAGCACCGGGACCCAGATCATCACCCAACCCCGCACCCGTCACGAACAGTGGCTGATGCAAACCGTAGAGCAACTGGCTCGCGAAGCGGGCATCAAGATGCCGGAAGTCGGGATTTTCCCGGCGTACGAGGCCAACGCTTTCGCCACGGGCTGGAACAAGAACGACGCGCTGGTCGCGGTCAGCCAAGGCTTGCTGGAGCGTTTTTCGCCGGATGAAGTGAAAGCGGTGCTGGCCCACGAAATCGGCCACGTCGCCAACGGTGACATGGTCACGCTGGCGCTGGTTCAGGGCGTGGTGAACACCTTTGTGATGTTCTTCGCCCGCATCATCGGTAACTTCGTCGACAAGGTCATCTTCAAGAACGAAGAAGGCCAGGGCATCGCCTACTACATCGCGACCATCTTCGCCGAGATCGTACTGGGCTTCCTGGCCAGCGCCATCGTCATGTGGTTCTCACGCAAGCGTGAATACCGTGCCGACGATGCCGGTGCCCGCCTGGCCGGTACGGGTGCGATGATCAGCGCGCTGCAGCGTCTGCGCTCGGAACAAGGCGTTCCGGTGCAAATGCCTGACAGCCTGACCGCGTTCGGCATCAACGGCGGCCTGAAGCACGGCCTTGCTGGCCTGTTCATGAGCCACCCGGCGCTGGAAGACCGCATTGAAGCACTGCGCCGTCGCGGTTGATTGACCTGCAATGTTGATTCACCTGCAATGTTGATTCACCTGCAATAACGAGAAAGGGCGACGCGAGTCGCCCTTTTCTTTTGCCTGATACTAACGCCGGAACATCCGATACGCCGACTCGATCAGGCGACTCGCGCCGGCCTCCAGAAACTTGCGGCTCTTTTGCAGCACATCCTCATCGGCAATCAGCTTCACCCGCCACTCGGGTGACAGCAATTGCATCACTTCGTCGTCTGGGACCGAGAACGGTGGGCCATCGATCTCCGACTGCTCGTAATCCAGAGAGATCAAGAGGCCACGGCAATCGGCGGGCAGAATACGGTTGAGGTGCTCAACGTAGCGCCAGCGCATGTCAGACGGCAGTGCGATCAAGGCGGCGCGGTCGTACAGCGCCGAACAATTGCCGATGTCCTTGGCGGTCAGCGCAAAGAAATCACCGCACCAGATCTCGCAGGCCCCATGGCTGTAGACCTTGAACCGGCCTTTAACTTCCAGTGCAGGCTCGACTCGGGCCTCGCTGAAAAAGTCCTGAACGGCCTTCTCGGATATCTCGACACCCACCACCTCAAAGCCCTGTTGATCAAGCCAGTGCAGGTCGATGCTTTTGCCGCACAAGGGCACGAGCACTCGTTCACCGGGTTTCAGGTTCAATTCCGGCCAGAATTTCTGAAGGTAGGGATTCACCTCTGACTGATTGAAGCCAATCTGATTGATCGCCCAGCGCTCATGCCAAAACTGCGGCTCCATAAATGCTCCTGATAATTCGATCAAACGGCACTAAAACTTATATTAGATTTAGATCAATGATCTGCCTGATCATGCTGCTTATCTTATACGCTCAGGACGCCCGACATGTTCCCCAGCCTGTTCATTTCTCACGGCTCCCCGATGCTCGCGCTGGAACCCGGCGAGAGCGGCCCGGCATTGAAGCGTCTGGCGGCCGAACTGCCGCGCCCCAAGGCCATCGTCATCGTGTCGGCCCATTGGGAAAGCAACGAGTTACGGGTCAACGGTAACCCGCAGCCGGAAACCTGGCATGATTTCGGCGGTTTCCCGGCCGCCCTGTTCGCCGTGCAATACCCGGCGCCCGGCCTTCCGGAAATGACCCGCCGCGTACTGGACATGCTCGCGGCCGCCGATCTGCCCGCCCAGGTGGACACCCGTCGCCCGTTCGACCATGGCGTCTGGGTGCCGCTGTCGCTGATGTACCCGCAGGCCGACATCCCGATTGTTCAGGTTTCGCTGCCTTCACGCATGGGCCCTGCCCTGCAGACACGTGTGGGTCTGGCATTGAACCGCCTGCGCGAGGAAGAGGTTCTGGTCATTGGTTCGGGCAGCATCACCCACAACCTGCGCGAACTGGACTGGCACTCTGGACCGGAGAGCGTTGAGCCATGGGCGCTGGCGTTCCGCGACTGGATGGTCGAGAAACTGGCCGCCAACGACGAGGAAGCGCTGCACGACTACCGCCGCCAGGCACCGAATGCCGTGCGCAATCACCCGACGGACGAGCACCTGCTGCCGCTCTACTTCGCACGCGGCGCGGGGGGTGCATTCAGCATCTCGCACCAAGGCTTCACCATGGGCGCGCTGGGGATGGATATTTACAGGTTTGGGTGAGCCGTCCGGCTGCGCCGAAGCGATTACTACGTGTGGGAGTATCTATAGTTCTCAAACCAGTGGTGTCGGTCCGTTTCTTGAGGGTCGCAAAGGCTGACAACATGCGCCACATCCTGGATGACGCAGAGCGTCATTGAATGTGTTACCACGCGGAGCGTGGGAACCATCAGCTAGCTCGCGATGGGAGTGAGCCAGTTTCCCCAAAGGTGAATGACACACCGCATTCGTCAGCAAGCTAACTCCCACAGGTTTTATGTTTATTCAATGATTGAGGTGTTGAATCTAAACAGCGCAACGCGCGCTCTGGCTTTTGATCTTCATACCGCAGCAGCCCAGACACCACAAAACGCGACTTGGGTGCAGGCTGAACGCAGGCGATGCGGAGTGGGACGA
Source organism: Pseudomonas abietaniphila (assembly GCF_900100795.1). Classification (GTDB taxonomy): domain Bacteria; phylum Pseudomonadota; class Gammaproteobacteria; order Pseudomonadales; family Pseudomonadaceae; genus Aquipseudomonas; species Aquipseudomonas abietaniphila. The sequence goes on along the minus strand of NZ_FNCO01000019.1, from coordinate 24,982 downwards.
GCGGCATGGATGCCGCGAGAGCGCCGCTAGGACATGGATGTCCGTTCGGCGCGGGCCCACGGAGCGTCGCCGAAGTGAAGGAACCCGACGAAGTCGGGCCCAACCAGGAGCATAGGACCCTTGGTTACTTGGGGTCTTTTCAAGTAACCCGCCGAAGGCGGAACAGTTTGGCCGTTAGGACAAACAAACCATCAGCGTCACCTCAAATAGTGGAAATGCACACTATATCGGCGAGCTCGCTCACGAATAATCGATGTCAGCCAATGCTGATTGAGTGGATGTAATGAACCCTTCGCGAGCCGGCTAGATCCCACATGAACCTTCAGACAAAAAAAATCCCCGAACCAGTCGGGGATTTTTTTGTTCAGACGATCAGCTCAGCACTGATCAGTCTTCGCGATAGCGACGCAGTTTCAGCTGCTTGCCGGCAACGCGGGTGTCTTTCAGCTTGGCCAGCAGACGCTCGAGGCCATCTTCTGGCAGCTCGACGAGGCTGAAGCTGTCACGCACCTGGATGCGACCGATTGCTTCGCGAGCCAGACCACCTTCGTTGAGGATGGCACCCAGCAGGTTTTTGGCAGCGATGCCATCACGCGCGCCCAGCGCGGTACGGCAACGTGCACGGCCTTCAGCCAGCGGCATTGGCGCACGGCGCTCGCGATCACCACGATCAGGACGGTCACCCGATGGACGATCAGCACGATCGCCACGCGGCGCGCTGTTCGGTACCAGTGGACGTTCTTTCTCGATGGCAGCCAGGGTCAACGCTTGACCGTTGGTGGCTTTGCGCAACAGTGCAGCAGCGAGTGCACGCGGGGTGCAACCGATGTCAGCGGTCAGACGGTCAAGCAGATCACCGTGGCTGGCTTCAGCGTCGGCAACCAGCGGCGCCAGGCTGTTGGTCAGTTTCTTGATGCGGGCATCGAGAACAGCTTGCGAGTCTGGCAGGCGAACTTCGGCAACCTTCTGACCGGTAACACGCTCGATCACTTGCAGCATGCGGCGCTCACGTGGAGTCACCAGCAGCAGCGCACGGCCTTCGCGACCGGCACGGCCGGTACGGCCAATACGGTGAACGTAGGATTCCGGATCGTACGGCATGTCGACGTTGAACACGTGAGTGATGCGCGGAACGTCCAGACCACGGGCAGCCACGTCGGTCGCGACAACGATGTCCAGACGGCCATCTTTCAGCGAGTCGATCACGCGCTCACGCTGGTTCTGGGCGATGTCGCCGTTCAGCGCAGCGGCCTTGTAGCCTTTGGCTTCCAGGGCGCTGGCCAGGTCCAGGGTGGCTTGCTTGGTGCGGACGAACATGATCAGGGCGTCGAAATCTTCGACTTCCAGCAGGCTCAGGACGGCAGAGGTCTTCTGGTCAGCGTGAACCAGCAGGTGAGCCTGCTCGATCGCGGTAACGGTCTGGGTCTTGGTCTGGATCTTGACGTGCTGCGGGTCACGCAGATGGCGCTCGGCGATGGCACGGATCGACTGCGGCAGGGTGGCCGAGAACAAAACGGTCTGACGGGTTGCCGGCAGTGCCTTGAAGATGACTTCCAGGTCGTCCATGAAGCCGAGTTTCAGCATTTCATCGGCTTCGTCGAGAACCAGGTGGTTCACGGTCGCCAGGACTTTTTCGTCACGACGCAGGTGGTCGCACAGACGGCCTGGGGTGGCAACGACGATTTGAGCGCCGTTACGGATGGCTTTCAACTGTGGGCCCATCGGCGCGCCGCCGTAGACAGCCACAACAGTAACGCCCGGCATCTGCTTGGCGTAGGTTTCGAAAGCGGTTGCAACTTGCAGCGCCAACTCACGGGTTGGCGCCAGGATCAGGGCTTGCGGCTCGCGCTTGGCAGGATCGATGCGATGCAGGATAGGCAGGGCGAACGCGGCAGTTTTACCTGTACCGGTCTGCGCCTGGCCGATCATGTCCTGGCCGGCCATGATGATCGGGATCGATTGCTGCTGAATGGCCGAAGGCTCTTCGTAGCCAGTCGCGGCGACGGCTGCAAGAATATTCGGATTGAGATTAAAAGCGGCGAAGCCGCCGGTTTCCTGGGTCATGGGTCTGCCTCTGAGTGCATCCGCAAAGACCCATGCTTCAAAGCTGCGCGTGCCGTGTAAGACCCTAGAGTCACCCTGGCTGCTTTGTCGGCGGGGATTTGCGAAAACGTATTGATGAATGGATCGTCAAGGATAGTTCGTAACCGAACCGGCTTGAGAAGAAGGCTTCGCAAACCCATACCGTGACGAGGGCCCTATGAAAGGCCGGCGCGCACTATACCGGAATTGCCAAAAAAAGTGAGGATTTTTTTCAGAGAAAGAAGACCTTGCGTCCAACTGTCACAGGCTTTGCGCAAACCTGTGTCAGTGTCTATTTTTCAAGAGCCCGGTATTACTGGCGGCGGGGGCTTAAACGATTCACCTCATCAGTCAGGCAGCCCACCCTCCACTTCTCCTCTGCACGCAGGAATTCGGACATGACCTCTTCGATCAAAGGCCACGTCACCCGGGAACAGCGTGGCGCCATCATGCTTATCGGGCTCGATCGAGTCGCCAAACGCAACGCCTTCGACATGGAAATGCTCAACCAGCTCAGCCTGGCCTACGGCGAGTTCGAGCGCAACGAACTGGCTCGGGTGGCGGTGGTGTTCGCCCACGGCGACCATTTCACGGGGGGACTGGATCTCGTCGAGGCAGGCCCCTCACTCAGAGAAGGCTGGAAAGTGCCGCCGGGAGGCTGCGATCCCTGGGGGTTATTCGTCGGTCCCAGGGTCAGCAAGCCGGTGATCGTCGCCGCCCAAGGCTACTGCCTGACGCTGGGGATCGAACTGATGCTCGCCTCCGATATCAACCTGTGCGCCAGCAATTCGCGCTTCGCCCACCTGGAAGTCCAGCGCGGCATTTTCGCGTTCGGCGGCGCGACGCTGCGCCTGCATCAGATCGCTGGCTGGGGCAACGCCATGCGCTGGCTGTTGACCGGCGATGAGTTTGACGCGCACGAGGCCTGTCGCATGGGGTTGGTGCAGGAAGTGATGGCGCCCGAGGAACTGCTGCCGTCGGCCCTGCGACTGGCGCAGCACATCGCCGATCGCGCGCCGCTGGGCATTCGCGCCACGCTGGAGTCGGCGCGCCAAACGGTGCTCGAAGGCGAGGAGGCCGCGGCGCGAACGCTGCCGATGCTGGTCAGGCGGGTGATCGACAGCGACGACGCCAGAGAAGGCTTGAACGCCCTGCTGGAAGACCGCAGCCCCGTTTTCACGGGACGTTGATCAGGTTGCCGGACGCAAGGTCTTGATGAGTGGAAGCAACGAGTAACCCAGTTGCGGCGCCAGACCTTCGGCGCGCCCGATCAGCGCGTCCATGTCCAGGCTCTGTTCCAGATCAGCCGGCACGATGAGAATCACGTTGCCTTCCTTCACAGGCAACTCCCAGTAGTGGCGATGGTAAAGACCGCGCAAGAGCGCCGCGCCCAGCGGTTTGCCGTCGTCCGAGGCCCATTGATTGATGATCAACCAGCCACCGGGGTTGAGGCGTTGCTGGCACTTTTCCAGAAAGCCCCACGCCAGATGCCCCACCGCAGGGCCGGTGTCGGTGTACAAGTCTACGAAGATCAGGTCGGCGTTTTCGGCCGTCGGCAGCAGTTCCAGAGCATCGCCGATGCGCACGTAAAGCCGGGGATCGTCTTCCAGGCCCATGTACTCCATCGCCAGACGGGGCACGTCCGGGCGCAGTTCGATAGCCTCGACGTCGTCCAGCGGCAGGAATTTCAGGCAGGCCTGGGTCAGCGTGCCGGCGCCGAGCCCCATGAAGAGCGCGCTCTCGGGGAACTCATGGCACAACGCACCGATCAGCATCGCGCGGGTGTAGTCATACTCCAGCCACGCCGGGTCGGCCGTGAACGTGCAGCTCTGCTCAATGGCATCGCCAAACTCCAGGAAGCGGTAATCGTCCACTTCCAGCACGCGAATCATGCCGAAGTCGTCATGAACTTCAGCCAGCACGCGCTCTACACGCTCCTCGGTCATTGCTGCTCTCTTGCCAAAAGTTTTGGGGGTTAACCCTGTGGGAGCGAATTTATTCGCGATACGGTGGCCCAGCCAATACAGATGTGTAGGCTGAACCGCTGTCTCGCGAATGAATTCGCTCCCACAGATTCCAGACCGCCGCGCGCGCTGTTAAAGAGATCAGAGCACGGGAAAGCGCGGATTGTCAGGCATGCGCCCCCGGCAGGTCACGCAAATTATCGGGATGAACTGCTACCATGGCCGTCCGATCGCACTGAATTCGAGTTCATCATGAGCCAACCCTGGAGCCCCGACAGCTGGCGGGCGCTGCCTATCCAGCAGCAACCTCAGTACCCCGATGCCGACCACGTATTGCGTGTCGAGCAGACCCTGGCCAGCTACCCGCCGTTGGTGTTCGCCGGTGAAGCCCGCGAGCTGCGCCGACAGTTTGCCGAGGTCACCGAGGGTCGCGCGTTTCTGCTGCAAGGTGGCGATTGCGCCGAGAGCTTCTTCGAATTCTCTGCCGCGAAAATCCGCGACACCTTCAAGGTGTTGCTGCAAATGGCGATTGTCATGACCTTCGCGGCGGGCTGCCCGGTGGTCAAGGTGGGGCGCATGGCCGGCCAGTTCGCCAAACCGCGTTCGTCCAACGACGAAACCGTGGAGGGCGTGACGCTGCCGGCCTATCGCGGGGACATCGTCAACGGCATTGGCTTCGATGAAAAAAGCCGCGTGCCGGACCCGGATCGTCTGCTGCAGGCCTATCACCAGTCCACCGCGACCCTGAACCTGTTGCGTGCATTCGCCCAGGGCGGCTTTGCCGACCTGCATCAGGTGCATCAGTGGAACCTGGACTTCATCGCCAACTCGGCGCTGTCGGACAAGTACAGCCAGTTGGCCAATCGTATCGATGAAACGCTGGCCTTCATGCGTGCCTGCGGAATGGACACGTCGCCGCAATTGCGCGAGACCAGCTTCTTCACTGCGCACGAGGCGTTGTTGCTCAATTACGAAGAAGCCTTCGTGCGCCGCGACAGCCTGACCAACGATTTCTACGACTGCTCGGCTCACATGCTGTGGATCGGCGACCGCACCCGTCAGCTGGACGGCGCACACGTCGAATTCCTGCGCGGCGTGAAGAACCCGATCGGGGTGAAAGTTGGCCCAAGCATGAACACCGACGACCTGATTCGCCTGATCGACATTCTCAATCCGGACAACGATCCCGGTCGTCTGAACTTGATCGCGCGCATGGGCGCCAACAAGGTCGGCGATCATCTGCCGGGGCTGATTCGTGCCGTCGAGCGCGAAGGCAAGAAAGTCCTGTGGAGTTCGGACCCGATGCACGGCAACACGATCAAGGCGAGCAGCGGCTACAAGACCCGCGACTTCGCGCAGATCCTGGGGGAGGTGAAGCAGTTCTTCCAGGTGCATCAGGCGGAGGGCACGTATGCCGGCGGGATTCACATCGAGATGACCGGGCAGAACGTCACCGAATGCATCGGCGGCGCGCGTCCGATTACCGAAGACGGCTTGTCGGACCGCTACCACACCCATTGCGATCCACGGATGAACGCCGATCAGTCGCTGGAGTTGGCGTTTCTGATTGCCGAGACGTTGAAGCAGGTGAGTCGGTAACAACATTCAGCCCTGTAGAAGCGCGCTTGGTATGACCCGAATCCGTACGATTGCGATCTGTCTGTAACGATTGCTTCGTCTGACCCACCGCAATCGCGGGCAAGCGCGCTCCTACAAGGGTGGCGCCAACCTCCAACGGTTAGAGATGCCCTAATCCCTGGGCGAGAAACGCCACCCGCAAGCGCGCCGCACTGGCGCGTTGGCAGTTGATCAAGACGTCGGGCAACCCCAGCCAGTCCGCCAGTTGCCGCAGATTCGCCGCCAGGGCGTGCATGCCTTCCTCGTCCAGCCCTGGTTCCTCTTCGTGCACGGCATGCACCGCCAGCCTTCCCGCCGCTCGTTCTGCCCGCAGGTCTATGCGCGCGGCAATACGCTCGTTGTGCAAGAAGGGCAGGACGTAATAGCCGTACACGCGCTTGTGCGCCGGGGTGTAAATCTCGAGCCGGTAGTGAAAATCGAACAAGCGCTCGGTGCGGGCTCGCTCCCAGATCAGTGAATCGAAGGGCGAAAGCAGTGCGCTTGCAGTGATTTTCCGCGGCACCTTGAGTGCCGGCAGCGCATACGCCGGCTGTTTCCAGCCTTGCACCTGAACCTTCTCGATCGCCCCCTCTTCCAGTAACTCGGCAAGCCCGGCTTTTGCCGGTGCAGGGTCCTGACGAAAATAGTCGCGGATGTCTTTTTCAGTCCCGACGCCCAGGGCCGTGATCGCCCGCAGCAACAAGCCGCGCTGCGCATCGGCCTCACTGATGTCCGGGTGATTGATGATGGAAGACGGCAGCACCCGCTCAGGCAAATCGTACAGCCGCTCGAAGCCGCGACGGCCTGAAACGGTGACCTCGCCTGCGGCGAACAACCATTCCAGCGCATGCTTTTCCGCGCTCCAGTCCCACCAGGGGCCTGCCCGCTCCTGACGGGTGCTCAGGCTGCCCGCCCCCAACGCGCCTTGATCGCGGACGGCTTGCAGCACCCTGGCGATGGTCGGTCGCTCTTCGCGTCCGAATGTGGCCAGTTGCTGATAGATACCCTCGCCCTGCGACGCGCGCTGCATGCGCCAGCGCATCAAGGGGTACAGCTCGACCGGCAGCAACGAAGCCTCGTGCCCCCAGTATTCAAAGAGTTTGCGTTGCCGGCCCTGACTCCATGCGACCTGATCCAGCAGTTTTTGCGGATAGTTGCCCAGTCGGGAATGCAGCGGCAGGTAATGCGAGCGAACCAGCGCATTGACCGAGTCGATCTGCAGGACGCCGAGGCGCTCGATCAGTTGCGTGACGTGGCTGGACGTGAACGTCGCCGGTGGCCGGCGGCCATTAAAACCTTGTGCCGCCAGCGCCACACGACGGGCTTGCTTGAGGGACAGCTGAGATGGGGTCGGCAGTTCTGCGGGCATTCAGGATCTCCTGATCGATTCGCAAAACTACCCGATCCCCCCTGCCCTGTCAGTGTTTCATCGGGTCATCCCAGAACGGACGATCAATTTCCTCGTAGACATCGGCCCGGCTGAGGCCGATGTCCTTGAGTGCATCGTCGCTCAGGCTGGCCAACACCACGCGCTCGCGATGCAGCTTGCGCCAGCGAGCAATCTGCGAGGTCGCAGTATGCCAGGCGCGCTCGACAGCCGAGTCATGGGACAGCGTTTTGAGTACCAGTACGTAACCTTTTTGACCTTTCATCGTCTTGCCCTCCAAGTGGGGATGGCTAGATTTTCTGCTCGGGCTTAATATCAATCCAACGAATGTTTCTGATGCACGGCATCTGGGAGATTGATGCAATGGCCACCTATCCGAGTATCGACAGTGAACTGCTGAGGACCTTCGTCGCCATCGCTGACCAAGGCGGCTTCACCAAAGCGGGCGAAGTAGTCAATCGCACCCAGTCGGCGGTGAGCATGCAGATGAAGCGACTGGAAGACGATGTCGTTCAGCGCCCCCTGTTCCAGAAAGACGGCCGGGTCCTGAACCTGACAGCCGAAGGTCAGGTGCTGCTGGGTTACGCCCGACGCATCCTTAAATTGCACAGTGAAGTGTTCAACACACTGCGCGAACCGCACATGATCGGCACCGTGAAAATCGGCACGCCGGACGACTATGTCATGCGCTTTTTGCCGGGCATTCTGTCGCGCTTCGCTCAGGCGTATCCGCTGATTCAGGTGGAGGTGCATTGCGAATCCTCGGCGCAGCTGTTGCAACGTCAGGACCTGGACCTGAGCATTGTCACCCGCGAGCCGGGCAAGGAGATCGGCCAGATTCTGCGTCAGGAGCGCTTCGTCTGGGCCGAGGCCGCAGGGTTCTGCCCGCACGAGCAGACGCCGATCCCGCTGGCGATGTTCAACAGTGACTGTTTTTGCCGCCTGTGGGCGAGCAATGCGCTGGATGCGGCGGGTCGGGAATATCGCGTGGCGTATACCAGCGCCAGCCTGTCGGCGATCATGGCGGTGGTCAGCGCGGGCCTTGCGGTGACGGCCCAGTTGCAAAGCCTGATTACCTCGGACCTGCGTATTCTGGGTGACGCCGAAGGGCTGCCACAGCTGCCCTCGGCGAGCATCGTTCTGCTGCGCAACCCCAATAACCCTTCGCCGATCACCGAGTGCCTGGCCGATCACATCGCCGAAGGTTTCAAGCTTTAGGCCGCGTCACACCCTGAAGCACAGCATGATTGCGCAGATCACCAGAAACACGCAGAACAGCGACCGCAGCAAGCGCTCCGGGAGGCTATGGGCCAGCGCTACACCCCAACTGATGCTCGCCAGCCCGCCGATCGCGAGTGGGATGCCCATCAGCCAGTCGACATGGTCGTGCACCGCATAGGTCGTCAGGGTGATCACCGTGGCGGGTGCGGCCAATGCGAGGGCAAGGCCCTGAGCGACCACTTGGGTGGCGCCGAACAGGCCCGTCAGAATCGGCGTCGCAATCACCCCGCCCCCGACACCGAACATCCCCGCCGTCACGCCGGAACCTACGCCGAGCAACCACAACCAGTTGCGATGACGTAATTCAAGACCTGCATCGCCTTTGCGCCAGTACATCTGAATCAGGTTGAAGAGCGTCAGCACGATGAGAAACGCAACAAAGCCGATACGCATGCTTTGCGCGTCGACCCGCACCGCCCACAGCGACGTCAGCCATGACACGAAGAAACTGGGGCCAATCAGCATCATGGCGTTGCGCACCGAAATCCGGTTGCGCTGGTTGTAGCGCCACAGCGCAAGCAGCACGTTGGGCAGCACCATCAGCAATGCAGTGCCTTGCGCCAATTGCTGATCGAGACCAAACAGCACGCCCAGTGCAGGAATGGCCACCAGCCCGCCTCCAATGCCAAACAGCCCGCCCAAGGTGCCCATGGCAGCGCCCAACAGCAGGTACATCACAACATCGACAATCACGCGCGGTCCTCAGTTTAATCCTGCGCGCATGCTACGCAGTCGGGCGAAGCGGGGAAATCCGCAGTCGAATATTACGCTCAACGAAACGTGATCAGTCGGTTCACGATTCGTGTTTTAACGTCTCCCGAATCAATCTGTGGCATTGCGATAGAAAAACACCGGACGACCGATTACCGAAATTATCTGGTGCAATAAAGATCATGGCACTAAATTACCAATCACTACCGATTAACCGAGGAACACCCGATGAACGCCGAAAAAGGCTCCACCACGGCGGGCGCTGGCAGTTGCGACGATTTGCTGCTGGATAACCAGCTGTGTTTTGCCCTGTACTCCACGTCACTGATGATGACCAAGGTGTACAAACCCCTGCTCCAGGCGCTTAACCTGACCTATCCGCAATACCTGGCCATGTTGGTGCTGTGGGAGCGGGATGGTTTGACGGTGGGAGAAGTCAGCACGCGCTTGCTGACTGATCCGGGATCGTTGACCCCTCTGCTGAAACGACTGGAAACCGAAGGCTTGATCAGCCGTACGCGGAGCAAAGAGGACGAGCGCGTCGTCCTGCTGACCCTGACCGAGCAAGGCAAAGCGTTGCACACCAAAGCGCAAAGCATTCCACAGTGCATTCTGGCGGCCAGCGGCATCAGTGTTCAGCAACTGCAAGCGCTACAGAAAGATCTGTTGGGGTTGCGCGGGAACCTGCACGGCAGCATCTGATGACCCCCTCCTTCACTTAAGGCCAGCCTTGTTGCTGGCCTTTTTTATTGCCGCCCGACCCTGCCACTGATCTCTGTAGGAGCGCGCTTGCCCGCGAAAGCGTCCGCGCAGGTATCACGAGGGTGCCTGCATGAATGCCTTCGCGGGCAAGCGCGCTCCTACAGGATCCGTGGTGAAAGCGCCGTCTGGGCATGGCTTGACGGCGGATGCGATTTCACGGGCGCCTTCGCTTTTGACGGCACAACAAAAAATTAAAAATAAATCGTTATTTATCAATAAGTTAAATAGATTCAGTTCAGCCCCTCACGATTTTTTTGAAAAACTTCAGAAATTTATATTGCGCACTAAACATTTGCGCAGTACATTTCATCTCACTTGCTTAGCGCGCAAACTTTTAGCGCTAAGCACAACCGGCCTACGCCAACATCATCTAGTGAGGAAATATCATGCAAACTCTCTATACCGCAGTCGCAACCGCAACCGGTGGCCGTGATGGCCGTGCTGTTTCCAGCGACAAAATCCTCGACGTGAAACTGGCCACCCCGAAAGAATTGGGCGGCGCCGGTGGTGAAGCCACCAACCCTGAGCAACTGTTCGCCGCCGGCTACTCGGCCTGCTTCATCGGCGCACTGAAATTCGTCGCCGGTCAAAGCAAACGCAGCATCCCGGCCGACGCCTCGATCACTGCCCATGTCGGCATTGGCCAGATCCCTGGCGGTTTCGGTCTGGACATCGACCTGAACATCAACCTGCCAGGTCTGGACCAGGCCGACGCCCAAGCGCTGGTCGACGCGGCTCACCAGGTTTGCCCTTACTCCAACGCCACTCGCGGCAACGTTGACGTACGTCTGCACGTAACCGTCTAACCCACCCGACCCCGTAGGAGATAAACATGAACACGTTCGGCAAGATTCTGGCTGGCTCGCTCCTCGCCCTTTCGGTCGGCAACGCTTTCGCAGCGACCGACACCGGCGTCGAGCACAACACACAGGCGTTCCTCGATGCGCTGAATTCCGGTGGTGGCAAGCCGATCGAACAGCTGTCGCCCAAGGATGCACGTGCGGTACTCACGGGCGCTCAGGCCGGGGTCAAGCTGACCCTGCCAAAAGCCGATGTCAGCCAGAAGACCATCTCGGTCGATGGCCAGAACATCAGCCTGACCATCGTGCGTCCGGCGGGTGTGAAAGGCACCTTGCCCGTGTTCATGTACTTCCACGGCGGCGGCTGGGTGCTGGGTGACTACCCGACGCACGAGCGCCTGGTGCGGGATCTGGTAGAGGGTTCCGGTGCGGTGGCGGTGTTCGTCAACTACACCCCTTCGCCTGAAGCGCACTACCCGACCGCGATCAATCAGGCTTACGCGGCGACTAAATGGGTTGCCGAGCACGGCAAGGAAATCAACGTCGACGGCAAACGCCTTGCGGTAGCGGGCAACAGTGTCGGTGGCAACATGGCGGCGGTCGTCAGCCTGATGGCCAAAGACAAAGGCACCCCGGCGATCAAGTACCAGGTGCTGCTGTGGCCAGTGACCGACGCCAACTTCGATACCGGTTCGTATGACCAGTTCGCCGAGGGCCACTTCCTCACTCGCAACATGATGAAGTGGTTCTGGGACAACTACACCACCGATCCCAAACAACGCGCCGAGATCTATGCCTCACCGCTGCGCGCCACGCTGGATCAGTTGAAAGGCCTGCCGCCTGCGCTGGTGCAGACCGCCGGTGCCGACGTCCTGCGCGACGAAGGCGAAGCGTACGCGCGCAAACTGGACCAGGCCGGTGTGCCGGTCACCGCAGTGCGTTACAACGGCATGATTCACGACTACGGCCTGTTGAACGTGGTCAGCCAGGTACCGGAAGTGCGGTCTGCGATGTTGCAGGCGTCCCAAGAGCTGAAGGTTCATCTGAAGTAAGACGAAGCACGTCGGATGAATCTTCAGCGATTCATCTGACGCCATCGCGGGCAAGCGCGCTCCTACAAGGTATCGAGTCACCTGTAGGAGCGCGCTTGCCCGCGATGGCATCGGTGGGTTCGACATGCAATCCTGCGAATGGAGACATGCGAGATGAACGGGTAATCGACAAACCCTTCGGCCACAAAAAAGCCCGACTCAATGGTCGGGCTTTTTCGTATCCGGCGTTACAGAAGCAATGCTTATTTAGCACGGCCTTTGTAGGAACCGCCTTCACGGGTGTCGATCTCGATCTTGTCACCGATTTCGATGAAATCAGCCACTTGCAGTTCGGTACCGTTTGCCAGCTTGGCAGGCTTCATGACTTTGCCGGAAGTGTCGCCGCGAGCGGAACCTTCGGTGTAGTCAACGACGCGCACGATGGTGGTCGGCAGCTCTACGGAAACCAGACGGTCTTCGAAGAATACGGCTTCACAGACGTCAGTCATGCCTTCTTCAACGAAAGGCAGAACGGCTTCGATGTCTTCGGCGTTCAGCTCGTACATGGTGTAGTCGCTGGTGTCCATGAACGTGTACGAATCACCGCTGATGAAAGACAGGGTGGCTTCTTTACGGTCCAGGATCACGTCGTCCAGCTTGTCGTCGGCGCTGTAGACGGTTTCAGTCTTGTAGCCGGTCAGCAGGTTTTTCAGCTTGGTCTTCATGATCGCGCTGTTACGGCCCGACTTGGTGAATTCAGCTTTCTGAACCAGCCAAGGATCGTTGTCGATACGGATCACGGTGCCGGGTTTAAGCTCTTTACCAGTTTTCATTACGAGTATCCGAATTTGGATTGAAGTTCTTTCTAAGCCCTGTACGAAAAGCCACTTTTCGTACAGGGCTTAATACAAGGCCGCGTATCATATCCAATTTCGGTAAAACGTTACCAGCGCAGTCGTCAGATCGTCTTGCAAGGCCTGTTCCAGACACCACCGTTCAGCGTGCGCGGCCAGCTCGGCGCGGTGCTTTTCCAGGGTATTCCAGCTTTGCGTCATTGTCTGACCCGCGTTCCAGTGACGCCAGACCTCGGTCAGCGCTTGCCCCGCCTCTGTGGATAACCCCGCCAGATACAGTTCGAGAAACGCGTCCAGCTTCGCCCAATGGGCATCGTCGTCCTGTTCGTAGATGTGCCAGATCAGCGGGCGACCCGCCCATTGCGCGCGCACAAACGAATCTTCGCCACGCACGACGTTGAACGCGCAACACCACAGCAGCCGGTCGTAATCTTCCTGACGAACGAACGGCAACACCTGAATCGTCAGGGCGTTGCGCTGGTTCAAATCGCCCGCTTTCAAGGCATCAACACCGAGCCAGCGCTCCAGGTCTCCCAGAATCCGACCTTCCGGCACCAGCAAATGGGTTTTGCGATCATCGAACGCCAGGCAGTCGAGCCACGAACCCAAACCTGCGTGTTCGTAGGCGAACAACGAAATCAGCCGGGGCGGCCCCTGTTCAGCGTCTGCCTGTGGACAAATACCGAGGCTGGCCAAAAACGCCTGCTGCGCGGCCGGGTTCTGTTCGAAGGCCTGCCGACGTTCGATCAGCCCGGCTTCGCGCAGCAAGCCGCCGGTGCTGGTCCGGAACCCCGGAAAGAAGAAGAATTTCTGGATGCCGCTGGACTGCAACGACGGCAACCCATGGCAACCGGTGACCCACTCTTCCGCACTGAGGTATTCAAGGTTCAACCACAGTGGACGCGGATTACGGGCCTTCATGGCGTCGATGTAAGCGGCGGGTAGATGACAGGCGAACGCCTCGATCACCACGTCGGCAGGCTCGGCGGGCTGCCAGTCCTTGGCCCAGAAACAGACGCTGACGCCGTCATGCCATTGCTGCACTGCCTGAGCGTCGGCGCCCGGACACAAGCGAGCGAACACCGACAGGTCGTCGACCCACAGGCGCACCTCCATACCATGCTCGGCGACCAGTTGTCGGGCCAGACGGAACGTCACGCCAACATCACCAAAGTTATCCACAACAGTGCAGAAAATATCCCAAGAGGCTTTCATCCGGGCTCCCTGAGGATGTTCAAAAAAACGGATTGTCCTTCATAACAGCGCAGAATCACCAGCCCCGGTCGTGCGACAATCGGCGCCAACGTCATACAAGTAGGGAGTCTGCTATGTACGTCAACCATCGCCAATTGTCCGTGACGCTCCAACCGCTGAAGCTGATTCTGTCCATCGCCGTCGGTATCTGGCTGGGTTTCATGGCCGTGGCACTGACGGGCTGGCTGATTTACAAAGCGCTGCCTGCCGAGCAGACCCAGGCGCTGAGCAATGCGGCCAATCAGATGACCAGCCCGCCCGCCGCCAAGGCAAAGCCTGAAAGCGACAACCCGATGTTTGACCAGTACCGGCAGATCTTGCGCGACAGCGAGGGCCGTCAGACGCAGGAAGCCGAGCAGGCTGAACGCCAACGCAACTTCAATGGCCCCAAATGCCAGTTCTGGATGCAGCAGAATCAGACCGCGCCCAGCGAGAAGAGCCGCGCCGCGATTTACCAGTTCTGCGGTTGATTCCTTCCACGAGACAAGCAGCACTCATGAACAAGCAGCAGGTCCTGCAACGGATCATTGAAAAACTCGAGGTCGATCTGGACATCGCCGTTCGTGCCGCGCAGACCGCGTACGAAACCGCGACCCATGAAGAGAACATCGCCGAGAACAAGTACGACACGCTGGGCCTGGAAGCCTCGTACCTCGCCGCTGGGCAGGCGCGTCGCGTGGAAGAGATTCGCCAGTCGCTGACGCTGTACCAGAACCTCGTGCTCAAGCCTTTCGACGACACACGCGGCATTCACTCGGGCGACCTGATCGTTCTGGAGTCCGCCAGCGGTGTTGCGCAGCATCTGTTCCTGGGACCGGATGCGGCGGGCTTGAAAATCAGCGTCGATGGCACCCTGATCACCGTCATCACGGCCAAGGCACCGCTGGGCCAGAACCTGCTGGGCAAGTTCGATGGCGATGAGGTGCAGATCAGCGTGAACGGCAGCCGGCAATCGTTCGAGATCACGCACGTGCTGTGATCCATTGATCATTTGCAGGGTTGAAGGGTCTGAGTTTTTGTGGGTAAGGTGAGCAGTCGCACGACAAACGGTGAACCGGAATATGGAGCCGGGCACACGGATTTAACCAAGGAGATATTTCATGACGAACGTCATCACTTTCCCTGACGCCCATGAACGTGATCGCCTCAAGTCCAGTGACCACCAAGGGTTGAGATACCTGAACAAGAAAGAGCGACAACTGATCGACCGCCTGCGCATGACCAGCCATGCAGGCCGTCAGTATGTGTATGACTACGCCAACATCATGTCGCGGTCTAAGCCGTTGTATCCCGAGCCCATGGATTGACGCTCAGGTCGTTGCCTGACCTGTCGGGATGAGTCTGCCCGCCATGCGCGGCGCCAAAGGCGGTTGATCTGAGCCTATAGTGGGCAGATGTTTTTTGCCCTCAGGACACCGCCATGCCCGCAGTCACGCCCGAACCCGTCAACACTGACGTGCCTTCCCTCACCCCGGCGAAAGTCGATCACCTGCGTTTCCACAAGGGCCACGCCCACCTGGCACCCACGTTTGGTAACGATGCCTTCGCGCTGAAAGCAGAAGCGTTTGCGCGGTTCTTCGGTACACCGACGTTTCTCGGCGCCCAGACATTGATCGTGCTGCTGTGGGTCGGCGCCAACATCAGCGGTCTGGTGACGTTTGACCTGTACCCGTTCATCCTGCTCAACCTGGCCTTCAGTCTGCAGTCGGCCTACGCCGCGCCACTGATCCTGCTCGCGCAGACCCGCCAGTCGGCGCGGGACAAAGCCAATGCCGATGCCGACGCGCAGCACCGGGAAGCCCTGGCCGTGGCCAACGAAGAACGCATGGCCCGCGCGGCGGAGCACACCGCGCAGATGCTCGAACTGCTTGAACAGAACACGCGCCTGACCGAAATGACCAAAGTGCTGACCGAACGCGTCGAAGCGCTGACCGCCGATATGCACAAGCATTTTGTAAAGAAGGAAGGGCACGCTTGATACCTTGAGAACCGACTTCTGGCCGGAGGACGCAGGCAGCCGACGTGTCGGCGATCGGGCGCGAAGCGGCCATAGATTTGGCAGATGCAGTCTGCCTGCAACGGCCAAGGGGTCTGGTTTTACTGCCGGTGCCCGGCAGATCGTCCGAGTGCGGCCCAGAGCAAGCGCGCTACGGCCTTCGGCCAGAATAAAAAACCAATCGCATACCGTCACGCCTATTGCGACGTTGCTACCGCCTAGAAGGCGTGCAGGCAGACCGCAATCCTGCTTCTGCCCGGAGGGCGTGGGAGCATTCGGAGGTTACGACGGACGCGATGGAGCGCGCAGCGGTCCTGAAATCATCCGGCGCGGTGTGCCAGGCTGATCGCGTTTGCAGGATTCACTGCCGCTGCGCGCCAGATCGTCCGACTGCGGCCCAGAGCAAGCGCGCTCCTACGGCCTGCGGCCAGAATCAAAAGCAGTCGTCAGTTCCAGCCTGATCAAGGGGCCACGTTACCGATCAGGGCTTGGCGTCGTGCTTCTCCTTGAAGCCCGCCGATGCCGCCTGCACATCCGGCGCGAAATCCTCGAAGCCCATGACCTTGCGCACCTCAACGGTCTCGTTGTCCCCGGCCGGGCAACGCTTGGCCCACTCAATCGCCTCATCGAGCGACCCCAGTTCGAGCATCCAGTAACCGCCCACGACTTCGCTGACACCGGGGAACGGCACCTGAATCACCTTCGCCTGCCCATTGCTGAACGTCACCCTCGCCCCCACGCTCGGCGGATGCAGCCCATCGAGCGAAAGCAACACGCCCGCCTGTTGAAGCGCTTCGTTGTACTTCATCATTCGCTCGACCGCTGCGGCGTCCGGTTGAGTGCCGGGGGCTGCGGTTTCGTATCCTTTGGGGACCATCAACATCATGAATCGCATGGCAGGCTTCCTTCGGTAGAGGGCATCTTTAAAGGCTCCTGGACACCATAGCCCAGGGTTTCAGACAGTAGTCGAACGGCGCCCGGCCAAATCGACAGCCCTTATCCCTCCTCATTCAGAACATCCGCGGACTGCCCGGACCGCTAACGTTGAACCGCAGGCTGAGCGCTTTGGCCACTGCTGGACATTTATGATATTGCGGTTGTCATGGAACAGCGGGATTATGACCGTAATTTTTCTACACCCGACAACCCGATGCTTCCCCGGAGCGAACGCCATGCAAACCACCCCTCGCGAAGAAACCCTCGCCCTTTGGCTCGCTCAGGAGCAAGACATGCGGGCCCGGCTGGGCAAGGCTGGCAGCATGAGCCTGATCGACGTGGCTCAGCTCACCCCTCAGGAGTTTTTCGACGGGATCGGCAACGGCCTGTACCCGCATCCGCCGATTGGTGAGTTGATGGATTTTGTGCCCATCGAATGGACGCCTGGCCGCTTCATCTTCCAAGGCACACCCGGACCACAGCACTACAACCCGCTGGGCAGCGTGCACGGTGGCTACGCCGCCACCCTGCTCGACTCGTGCATGGGTTGCTCGATCCACACCCGACTGAACAAGGGCCAGGGTTACACCACCCTCGACCTGCGCATCAGCTACATCCGGGCGCTGACCAACAAGACCGGCCCGATACGCGCCGAAGGCACAGTGGTGCACGTCGGCCGTTCCACGGCGCTGGCTGAAGGCAGGATCTATGACGCCGATGGCCGTCTGTACGCGACCGGCACCACCACTTGCATGATCCTCGACATGAACCGCTGAACGTCCAACCGACTGCCCACGCCTCCCTGGAGAATCGCCATGCCCCCCGCCACTGCCTCGATCGTCATTGCCGGCTATGCCCGGTCGCCCTTTCATTTCGCCAAGAAAGGCGGCCTGATCAACCTGCGACCCGACGACCTCGCCGCCCAAGTGCTCAAAGGCCTGGTCGACAAGCTCTACCTCGACCCCGCAGCGCTTGAGGACGTGATCATGGGCTGCGCCTACCCCGAGGCCGAACAGGGCATGAACATCGCCCGCATTGCCAGCTTCCGCGCGGGCTTTCCCGACACGCTGGGTGGCGCGACCATCAACCGCTTCTGCGGTTCTTCGATGAGTTCGGTGCATTACGCCGCCGGGCAAATCATGCTCGGCGCGGGCGAAGCGTTTCTCTGTGCGGGCGTCGAATCCATGACCCGCGTGCCCATGGGCGGCTTCAACATTTCACCCAACCCGACCCTGATGCAGGACATGCCGCAGGTGTACATGCCCATGGGGTTGACCGCCGAAGAAGTCGCTAGACGCTTCGACATCAGCCGCAGCGAACAAGAAGCCATGGCCGTTGAGTCCCACGCCAAAGCGGCCAACGCGCGTGAACGGGGTTTGTTCGTCGATGAAATCGTACCGGTGACGACACCCGATGGCGTGGTCAGCGAAGACGGCTGCATCCGCCCCGGCACCAGCCTGGAAGGTCTCGCGGGGCTGAAGCCTGCCTTCGGCGGCACCGTCACGGCGGGCACGGCTTCGCCCTTAACCGACGGCAGTGCGGCGGTACTCGTCTGCACCGAGGACTTCGCGCGCACCCATGGCCTGGAGATTCTGGCGCGCATCAAAGGCGTCGCGGTCGCCGGTTGCCCACCGGACATCATGGGCATGGGCCCGGTTTACGCGACCCGCAAATTGCTGCAGCGCGCCGGTTTGAGCATTGCCGACATCGATCTGATGGAGATCAACGAAGCCTTCGCCAGCCAGTCCATCGCGTGTGTGCGGGAGCTGGGGCTGGACATGGCAAAGGTCAATCTGGACGGTGGCGCGATGGCCATGGGTCACCCGTTGGGCGCGACAGGCGCACGCATCACGGGCAAGGCGGCGTCATTGCTCAAGCGTCAGGGTGGCCGGTATGCGGTGGCGACCCAGTGCATTGCCGGTGGCCAGGGCATTGCGACGTTGCTTGAGGCGGTTTGATTTTTCCGTCAGGTCGGTTTTCTGCGCCTGATAAATCGTTCGCGGGCAAGCGCGCTCCTACACGGGTTTTGCGAGCCGCCGTGGGAACGCGCCTGAATCAATGCACTCTCAAACGGTCCCAATCTCCACTGCATTCATGATTCCCGGTCAAAACTCCCTTTCCGATCCCCTGGTTTTTCCGCAGGGATCGAATCGGGATACTGGGCTTCAGACTTCTATCCTTCGCAATGGAGAACCCCATGACTGTTCCTGCATTTGGCCTCGGCACCTTCCGATTGAAAGACCAGGTCGTCATCGATTCGGTCAGCAACGGCCTGGACCTGGGCTACCGCGTTATCGACACCGCGCAGATCTACGGCAACGAGGCCGAAGTCGGCCAGGCCATCGAGCAAAGCGGTATTGCGCGAGACGAGCTGTACATCACCACCAAGATCTGGACCGACCACTACGCCGCCGACAAGCTGATCCCGAGCCTGAAGGAAAGCCTGGCGAAGCTGAAAACCGACCACGTCGACCTGACGCTGATTCACTGGCCATCGCCACAAGGCAAGGTGCCCGTCGCCGAGTTCATGGGCGCACTGCTGGAGGCGAAGAAGCAAGGCCTGACACGTGAAATCGGCGTCTCCAACTTCACCGTGGCATTGATGAAAGAAGCGATCGAAGCGGTTGGCGCCGAGAACATCGCCACCAACCAGATCGAGCTGCACCCGTACCTGCAAAACCGCACCGTGGCTCAGTTTGCTCATGAGCATGGGATCAAGATCACCTCGTACATGACCCTGGCGTACGGCGAAGTGCTGAAAGACCCGGTGATCCAGCAGATCGCCCAGCGTCATCAAGCCACCCCGGCACAGGTGACGCTCGCCTGGGCGATGCAGTTGGGTTACGCGGTGATCCCGTCGTCAACCAAACGCGCCAATCTGGAGAGCAACCTCAAGGCCGTGGACCTGAAGCTGACCGACGACGACATGGCGCAGATCGCCCGTCTGGATCGCGGCCATCGCCTGACCAGCCCGGCCAGCCTGGCGCCGCAGTGGGATTGATCGAGCAACTTCGCCACTCTTGATACGGCTCGGGTGGCCGTGAGCCGCAGATGTCTTACGCTGCCCGGACGGCCACCTCGGTACAGGAGCTGATCGCCGAAACAAGGGGCGAGTCGTCTTACCGCGGTGAGCTGGGAGCATCTGCTGAACCCTGCTTACCTGATGGAACGCGCTTCACGGGTCACCGAACAGGCCGCCGACCCGCCACACGGCTCACCCAAGGAAGGAGGCAACGTGTACCTGTCCGCCGCCGACGAGAGCGGGATGATGGTCTCGTTCATTCAGTCGAACTACATGGGCTTCGGTTCCGGCGTCGTGGTGCCGGGCACCGGGATCAGCCTGCAAAACCGTGGCGCCGGGTTCAGTCTCGACCCCGAACACGTGAACGTCGTCGCACCCGGCAAGCGCCCTTTCCACACCATCATTCCCGGTTTCGTGATGAACGCCGACGGCACGCCGTTGATGTCCTTCGGCTTGATGGGCGGCCCGATGCAGGCTCAAGGTCATCTGCAAATGATGATGCGCATCCTGCGCTACAAGCAGAACCCACAAGCCGCCGCCGATGCACCCCGCTGGAGAATCGAAGCGGGCCTGAAAGTCGCCGTGGAGCGCTCGTTCGATCGTCTGGTGATCGAAGAACTGCGCGCCAAAGGCCACGAAATGGAAATCGAAGACCCGAGCGGCGTGTTCGCCTTTGGTGGCGCACAGATCATCCAGCGCACCGCCCATGGGTATGTCGGCGGCACCGATCCAAGGAAGGATGGGCTGGTGGCGGCGTATTGACGCAACCTGCCACGAGCCAGACCGATGCAAGAACGGTGGGAGTGAGCTTGCTCGCGAAGAATTAGGCTCATGGGCCGAAGATGCAAAGGGTACGTCGGTTCCCTGGTGTGATGGCGGTTCTCAGTAGGTTTACTTCAATGGGGCGGGTGTCGGGATGAAAATGCTTGCAGGACCGCGCGGCCTACAGGGTCTTAGCGGTCTTTCAACATCACACTAAAGACACTTCCAACTGCTTAGGCACTAATAAAAGCCACAAGCTGGTTTCAGGCATTAGAAAAGGTTACCGAAAAAACTTTCTAAACCATCTTTTTTCGGTAGTTTGTCCAGAAGAGGCAGTGCGCTCACGAGGGTGAATCAGATCCCCGGGATAATGCTCCAAGCCCAAACAAAGCGAGTCATCGATACTGAACGCCTTCACTACGCCAACCGCCTCAGTGCACCACCGCCCAAATTAACTACCCATAGATATAGGATTTTCCGCAGGGTCACCAAAGCTACACCAGTACGGTTCAATCATCCCGGCCTTACTTTTTTTCTGCTGGGGGCGCTTCAAACCTTTATACCAATTTTCGACAAACAACTTTAATAAGCCAGGTTGGAAGTCAGGATCGGCATCAACACAATCCAGTAACTTAGTATAAGGGACGGGGTGAAGTATAGCCTCACCGATGCGCCTGCTAGTATCACGAGAGCCTATTACTTTATCTAGCAGCACATCTTATCCTTCACCGCCAATCAGTGTCACCAACCTATCCCACAAAGCACTTTGGATATTGAGTGCTAGCGCTATCCCAATCAACCTGCAGCACCAATTGTAGTGATTTAAATTATCTATCCTGAATACCCAATCCCTGCAGCTTTGAATATTTTCTTTTCGCAGACTTCGGCTGCTTTTTGATTCGAGCGTTCCCACGCTTCGATAAGATCTGGAAAATTCCGACCTATACTGGCAACTTTACCCCCTCTGGAATACTGCCTCATCATAAGCCGTAGATGGCGCTCGGCGAGATCGAAAATATACTGTGGTTCGTATAAAGGATTAGCAACGAGCATAGAGAGACGCTGGTTACTGTTAGCGATTGAAGCTAAATCAGCTTCTATTCGACTCGACCAGTAGACTTTATCTCCCATCGCGTCTCTAATCATGGCTGTGCTATCACCTCAGAAAATAACCGCCCTACAGCGATATAATCGCTATGTCAAATCAGAGCATCAAACCCAGCCAAAACCTCTTGTACAGGCACAACCCATTCCGATATGCGAGCTCCGTCTTCATTGTGCGTTTCCCTCTGCCTGATATAACTATTGACACTGTTCGGACTAAACTCACCACCATAATCCTGGAGAAATAAAATCTTATTCTGCACAAGGCACTCTAAGCCGCCATAGTAAAATATCCAGACAGGTATGAAATTGGCGTTTTGGGGATCCCGCATTGATGTGATTATGGCTGTATGCTGCCCTATTTTTAAACCGGCGTTTATAGAACACCTCCAGCTCTCCAAGTATTGCTCTCTAGTCCAATACGAAAGTGCTAGGGAAAACTTTTCGTGATTTCCCGACAGATCAAACGAGCCTTCTATTACTGGCTCATTGTAGTGCTCAGACACATTATCACTCACAATCACATTAAAACTCATCGGCGAAACACTCAACTCACCATCTTCAGTAATACTTCCGATGTAGCAAGCATGACAAAACCACTTTCACGATCATCAAATTCACCAATCTTCTTCAGCAACCCGCCTACTTGCAACACTTCCATAAAGCCAGAAAGATCATCATCTAATTCACCGCAAAATTTTTTATCCATCATCCCTTGCACGGCGAAACCTCCAGGGATTAGTAAAATATATGCACAACGCTCCTGAAACAACAACTCACTTACAGACGCTATAGAAAAAGTCGATAGGCGCTGCGCTCCAAAAAATTTTATCCCTCCACTTTCTTCGTAAGCTTTCTCATAAGCCTTGCTCCCTCCACGCACCTCCAGCCCTCGTGATTTCAACGCTCCCCAAAGGCCTCTGTGCCTTACAATTCTAGTGTCCGGTTGACGCGCAGTATTTCCTAGCACCAACCACGCTTCAAATCCATCTAGATTGCTCACCATTTTCTTGTAAAGATACTCTAAAACAAAGGATACCGATGTTCGCACCGTCCCTTTCACAAAAAACGTTGCTGCGGTTAGCGGCTGATTCCCCATTGAAAGATTTTTTTTTAGCATCAGCACATCATTTTCTTCAAAAACGTTTTTGACTGTCGCAATTTCAACATTAGTAGTCATAGTGATTCCCCGATTCATCGTTAAAGTGCGATCCTCTGTTTTGAGAGTTCCCTACACCGAAATCATGGCCGCCTGAATCATCCCTAATCCTTATTGTCTTGACTCCGCCACCCGACGCAGGAACCTCAAATTCATAAATCAAACCAGGCTGCAAATTGCCTCTTTTATCCAAATTTAGCGTCACCTTGCTAGGCTGCTGGCTGGTAGGAATTCCCGACTGGCGCTTAGCCTCATTAAATGCACCCGCACGGCCGGCTCCCAGCGGGCTCATATTTTCAGGGGCAGCACCTTTGACACTCGAGCTTCCACGCCCGGCAAGGATCCCCATAGCCGCCATCGACGTTAACTCAACTATGGCGCTAGCTTTTTCCTTGACCGTCAGTTGCTTACCGGCTAGATGGTTAAGCCAATCTGTATCTCGATCCCACTCCCCCAGTTTTGCTTGTTCGGTTTCGGTTAACCACCCCTCGGATATAAACTTAGCCGTTGCAATCTGCTGATCGGTTATGAAGATCCCCCCCCCAGCGGTCTACACCCTGTGAGGGGATCAAGACATGGGCGGGATCACCAGTCAGCAAGCCATACATATCATAGGCAACCGAGTTTCGGAAATACCCCAGCAAATCCTGAGCAACAGGGTCGTCAATCGCTATTGTATTGGCCTGGATTGACTCTACGCACCCGCGCGTTGGGCAGTCCCCAATTGCTTTAGACCTCTCTGCCGATAGTTTTTCATAATTTCCGACAATTTCTCTAATTTTTTGCTCGCTGCAACCAGCCGTAGCTTTGCAAGTTTTTAACTCATTAAGCAATTTTTCCGCAGTTGGATGATCGAGACTGTTAAATTTGGTCGCTTGCGAGGCAACCCATCCTGCAACAGCTTGATCTTTATCAGATCCACCCGCCGATGCGGCCACCGTTAGTCCTATCAACTGAGAGGTCATCGCCAGCAACTGGTCATGCATGCCGCCACTGAATATTTTGTCGCCGACTGAAGTGAGGAACGCCTCATTGGCGCCTGCAGCCAGTGCTCCTGTTTTGAAGTCGCCCCCTGCCAGCTCAGCAATCAAACCACCGACCAGTGCATGCGCGCCTAACTTGGCGGGTAAGCCGGAAAACTCTAACTGCGTCCCGAGTCGATTATAGAGACCAGCTGACAAAGCATCTGCTGCGGAACTGATCGCGGCTTGAGCAAGGTTGTCTTTTAAACTTCCACCCTGGATCGCAGTGCCAGCAACAGCCGTAAACCCGTTTTCCGCAAAGGTGTAACTAGCGAACTGTGTAAAACCGTCAACTGTTCCTAGCTCAAAGCCATGAGTGGCTTTGACAGCGTCGTCTGGAGATACGCCATAAGCCTTGTCCAGAACTCCTGCCGCGAAGCCAGCCGCCAGACCGCTGATCAGGTAGCCTTTCATGCTGTCTGCGGACGTCACATCCTTTAGTACGGCACCTAGATTTCCTTGGTTGTTAACCGCGCTAACCGCAGCCTGCGAAACCGCCGCAGAGAAACTTGCAACAGCGGCAGCGCTTGCAGCACTGGAGATGGTTGCAGCGTATGCGCCAAGTCCTGCGGTCGTTGCCGCTGTGGAGGCAGCACTTCCAGCGGCCGTACCGATCGTTGCAGCCGTGCCCGTGCCAGCAGTCAACACGGTTACAACGATAATGATCGCCAACATCGCACCCTGACCCAGGCCCGAATGGCTGTATTTATAAGAGTCGTGCGTCTCTTTGATCAGCTTCCAGTCAACATCCCCGCGCTTTTCAGCGTCCTTCAGCCACGCCAGATCCGGATTTGCCGTGACCATTGCGTCAATGGCTTCGCTGACCGTTTGTTGATTCACCTGCTTGACGTCAATGTGCAGTCCGTCAACAGCCTTGATCGCCAGATTGCCTTTCGCGATCAGCTCGCTTTGGCGCAAGGTCTCATCGGTACTACCCTTGCCCGACATGGAATTCCACGCCAAGTCGCTTTTGCTCTTCTCATGGCTCTCCTGATGAAGGTCTTTAACGCCCTCAAACAGAATCCCTCCACCACTGTTAAGGGTCAGATTTTTGCCACTGTCGAGCTTTGCAACCTGATAGTGCTGATCCCCGCCACTGACCAGCATCATGTGGCCGCCGGAGGTGATCTCGCTGCCGATGTGGGTGACCTGCGTCACCTCATCGCGCTTGGTTTTCTTGCTACCAAAAGAGCCTTTGCTTTTCTTGTCGTACAGCGAGTAATCACTGTCCTGCGCTG
>NZ_FNCO01000013.1 GCF_900100795.1 Pseudomonas abietaniphila | reverse complement strand
GATCCCATCCCGAACTCAGCAGTGAAACGATGCATCGCCGATGGTAGTGTGGGGTTTCCCCATGTGAGAGTAGGTCATCGTCAAGATTAAATTCCAAAACCCCATTTGCGAAAGCAGATGGGGTTTTGTTTTTGCGCGCGGAAAAGGCCGAACTGCAACAGCGCGACGCCCTCTGTTAGTCTTCTCCCTCTTCAAACGCCAAGGAAGCAGCTATGCCGGTGACATCCCATCTCAATCCCGGGTTCATGGTGGTTCATGGCAATCGCCTGGATGAGCTGCGCAGCCTTGTCGTGTCGTGGATGCGGCGCTATCCGCTTACACCGCTGGAGAATGAAGTGGCTCTGGTGCAGAGCAATGGCATCGCTCAGTGGTTAAAGCTTGCCTTGGCTGAGGATGCGCAGGAGGACGACCTGGGCGGGTGCGGTATCGCTGCTGCGATCGATGTACAGCTTCCCGGCAGTTTTATGTGGCAGCTTTATCGTGCGGTGTTGGGTAAGGATGAGATTCCGGAAACCTCGCTGCTCGATAAGGCCCCGCTGACTTGGCGCCTGATGCGGCTGCTGCCCGCGCTCATCGACCTGCCCCACTTCGAACCTCTTCAGCGCTTTCTAACGGCCGACGCGGATCTGCGCAAACGCTATCAACTGTCCGAGCGTTTGGCGGACCTGTTTGACCAATATCAGGTCTATCGCGCTGACTGGCTGGAAGACTGGGCCGCTGGCAGGCATCAACTGAGGAACGTCCGAGGGGAAATCAAACCCCTCAAGGCTGAGAACTGCTGGCAGGCCGAGTTATGGCGTGCGCTGCTGCATGACGTCGGTGCCGAAGGCATGGCCCAGAGTCGTGCCGGTGTCCATCAGCGCTATATCGAGCGTATCAACAGCCTGACCGAGGCCCCTGTCGGATTGCCGGCGCGGGTCATCGTATTCGGCATCTCCTCGCTCCCGGCGCAAGCATTGGAAGCCCTCGCAGGACTGGCTCGCTTCAGCCAGGTGCTGTTGTGTGTGCACAATCCGTGTCGCCATCACTGGGCCGACATCGTCGCGGATAAAGATTTGCTGCGCCACGAATACAAGCGTCAATCGCGCAAGGCCGGCATGCCCGTTGTGCTGAATCCGGACGCCTTGCATCAGCATGCGCACCCGCTGCTTGCCGCGTGGGGCAAGCAGGGGCGCGATTACATCAATTTGCTCGACAGCCACGACGACCCCAACAGTTATCGCGCTATTTTCCGCGACGGCCGGATCGATCTGTTCAGCGAAAGCGACCCGCACACGATCCTCAATCAATTGCAGGACGACATCCTCGAATTGCGCCCCCTCGGAGAGACCCGCGAACGATGGCCGGCGGTGGATACCAAGACAGATCGATCAATCCGCTTCCATGTCGCCCACAGCGCGCAACGCGAAGTGGAAGTGCTGCACGATCAATTGCTCGCACGATTTAGCAAGGATCCGGATTTGCGTCCGCGGGATGTCATCGTCATGGTCCCGGACATCGACAGCTATGCGCCTCACATTCGCGCCGTGTTTGGTCAACTGGATCGTGATGATCGTCGCTTCATCCCGTTCACGCTGGCCGACCAGGGTCAGCGTGGCCGCGATCCTTTATTGATCGCTGTCGAACATCTGCTGAAGATTCCAGACAGCCGTTTTCCGGTCAGTGAAATCCTCGACCTGCTGGACGTTCCGGCGTTGCGTGCCCGATTTGGGATTAATGAGCGCGACCTGCCCACCTTGCATCGCTGGATCGAAGGTGCAGGTGTGCGTTGGGGGCTCAATGCCAAGCAGCGAGAAGGGCTGGGGCTGCCGGAGGCGCTGGAGCAGAACAGCTGGCATTTCGGTTTACGCCGCATGCTCCTCGGTTACGCGGTGGGTGCAGGCATTGCCTATGAGGGCATTGAGCCCTACGACGAGATCGGTGGGCTGGATGCTGCGCTGATCGGTCCACTGGTTGCGTTGATCGATGCGCTGCAGATCGCTCACAACGAACTCTCGCAACCCGCTACGCCACCGGTATGGGGCACGCGTCTGCAGGCGCTCATGCAGTTGTTCTTTGCCGCAGAAAGCGAGCACGATGATTACCTCTTGGGTCAGCTGGAAACGCTGCGTGAAACCTGGCTGGAAACTTGCGAGAACGTGGGCTTGCTTGACGAGCTGCCACTGACGGTTGTCCGCGAAGCCTGGCTCGCCGGACTGGACCAAGGACGTCTCTCGCAGCGTTTTCTGGCGGGTTCAGTCAACTTCTGCACGCTGATGCCGATGCGTGCGATTCCCTTCAAGCTCGTCTGCTTGCTGGGCATGAATGACGGCGATTATCCGCGCGCGCAGCCGCCGCTGGATTTCGACTTGATGGGCAGCGATTACCGTCCCGGTGATCGTTCTCGTCGTGAGGACGATCGCTACCTGTTGCTCGAAGCGCTGCTTTCCGCGCGTGATCAGCTGTACATCAGTTGGGTCGGGCGCAGCATTCGTGACAACTCCGAGCGTCCCGCGTCTGTGCTGATCGGTCAGCTACGCGATCACCTGTCCAGCGGTTGGCGGCTCGCTGACGCCGTTGAGCCAGAAGACGAAAAAAAGCGCGACCCTGGCCAACAGCTGCTGCACAAGCTCACGCTCGAGCACCCGTTGCAGCCTTTCAGTGCGAAGTATTTTCAGGAGAGTCTGGAGTTCTTCAGCTTTGCTCATGAGTGGCAGGCTCTGCATGAGACGGCCCCACTCGCCGAGCTCGAAAAAGATCTGGAAGCGCACAGCAGCAGTGAAATGCTCAGCCTCAAACAGCTGCAGGATTTCCTGCGCAGTCCGGTGAAGTATTTCTTCAGCCAGCGGTTGAAAATATTCTTTGAAGCAGCAGAGCAGCCGTTGGCGCAAGAGGAGCCCTTCGTGCTGGATCAACTGCAGCTTTATCAAGCCAGCGACAGTCTTCTGCAGGCTGCGCTGACCCATTTGGATGATGTTGACGAGGCGATGCACGCACAGGCAGCTCGCTTGCAGTCAAGCGGTTTGCTACCCATGGCTGGTTTTGGCACGGCGTTACAGCGTGAGTTGATCGATCCATTGCCTGAAGTGCTTCAGCGATACATTGAGCTGCGCGAGCGCTGGCCGCAGCCCCTGAACAGTGCCTTGTCGCTGAGCTTCGTGCATGACGATTCCGGCGTCAGTGACTGGCTGGAGGGCGTGTGCCAAGACAGTGACGGGGGATTGCTGAGTGTCACGACAATTCCCAACACGATCGCCGCTGGAAGATCCCGCAAATGGCATCGGCTGGTCAAACCTTGGGTCACCCACGTGGTGGCATGCGCATGCGGTCTGCGCTTGACCAGTGCCATGGTCGCCAAGGATCAGACGCTATTGTTGCCTCCGCTGGAAACGCCTGTTGCCAGTGAGATCTTGATTACGATGCTCCAGGCATACCAACAAGGCATGCAAAAGCCGTTGCCTGTGGCATTGAGGACCGCATTCGCCGCGCTGGAAAAGGCTGATCCGGTCAAGGCGTATGAGGGTGACGATTTCACACATAAGGGTGAGCGCGAGGAGACCGCTCTCGCTCGGCAGTATCCTGATTTCAGCGCACTGACTGAAAGTGGTGAGTTTTTCCACTGGTGCGATTTGCTTTACAAACCGCTGCTGGAAGCGCCTTGGCAGTCAATAACCCGCAAGGAGGCTGAAGCATGAGCACCCTACAACAGCCTCTGGCGCTGAGTTTTCCGCTCAAGGGCAGTCAGTTGATCGAGGCCAGCGCCGGGACAGGCAAGACCTTCACCATTTCGGCGCTGTACTTGCGACTGGTGCTCGGTCACGGCAGCGAGCTGTCAGGTTTCGGGCGGGAGCTGCTGCCCCCACAGATACTCGTGGTGACATTTACCGAGGCCGCCACCCAAGAGCTTCGCGACCGTATTCGCTCGCGCTTGGCCGAGGCTGCGCGTTTCTTCCGGGAGGAAATCGCGGCGCCTGACGGATTGATTGCAGACCTGCGCAATGAGTTTGCCCGTGAGCAGTGGCACGCATGCGCAAGTCGGTTGGACATCGCTGCTCAGTGGATGGACGAAGCCGCAGTTTCGACTATTCATGCATGGTGTCAGCGTATGTTGCGTGAACACGCGTTCGACAGCGGCAGCCTGTTCACTCAAACGCTGGAAACCGACCACGGCGACCTGCTCAGTGAGGTCTTGCGCGACTATTGGCGCAAGTTCTGCTACCCCCTCAGTGGTGACACGCTGAACTGGATTCGCGAAAACTGGCGCGGGCCTGACGCTTTGCTGCCCAAAGTGCGCAGTTTGTTCGGCATCGAAAGGCCACTGCAGACCGAGTCGCTGGATGAGTTGATTGAGCATGCTATCGAGCAGCGCCTTGAGGCGCTTGAGGCCCTGAAGTCGCCGTGGCGCAAGTGGGTGGGAGAACTGCTTGCCATTTGCCAGGATGCCACCCAGCGTAAAGCTGTTCACGGTAACAAGTTACGTGCGGCGAACTACACCTCATGGTTCGAAAAAATCACCGCTTGGGCGAATGACCCCGCACAAGAGGCGCTTGATATTGGTGCGGGTTTCACACGATTGACGCCGGACGGAGTGGCTGATGCCTGGCACGACGCTCCTCCGTCGCACCCCGCCTTCGACGCAATGCTGATCCTTAAGGACGCACTGGAAAGTTTGCCGACCCCCGATGCCGCAGCGCTCGAACATGCTGCGCAGTGGGTGAGCGTCCGCTTCGAGGAAGAAAAGCGGCGTCGCGCGGAAATGGGTTTTGATGACATGTTGTTACGCCTTGATGCGGCACTGTGCAGCGCGGGCGGTGAGCGTCTGGCAACGCTGATTCGCGAACAATTTCCGGTTGCCCTGATTGACGAATTTCAAGACACCGACCCTGTGCAGTACCGAATCTTCGACAGCATTTATCGTCTGCACGCCAATGACCCTAGCACTGGCCTCTTTTTGATTGGCGATCCCAAACAAGCCATCTACGCCTTTCGGGGGGCGGACATCTACACCTATCTGCGCGCCCGGCACGCAACCCAAGGGCGTTTGCATACGCTCGGCACCAACTTTCGCTCTAGCGAAGCGATGGTCGAGGCGGTCAATCATGTGTTTGAGCGTGCGGAAGTTCGGGCTGCTGGCCAGGGGGCCTTCCTGTTCAGGCGTGGGGGCGATAATCCTGTGCCGTTCTTGCGAGTGGCTGCGCAAGGTCGTAAGGAGCGGCTGGAGGTCGATGGATCAGCACTGGCGGCATTGAACGTATGGCACCTGGAGACTGACGAACCGGTGTCTGCGGAGGTCTATCGCGAACAGATGGCAGCTGCCTGTGCCAGCGAGATCGTGCGGTTGCTCAATGCTGGTCAGCAGAGCCGAGCGGGCTTTGCCAAGTCGGATGAGCCGCTGTTGGGCCTGTTGCCTGCGGATATAGCGGTTCTGGTCCGCGACGGTCATGAAGCTCAGGCGATTCGTAATCAACTGTCACGACGGGGCGTACGCAGCGTGTACCTTTCCGACAAGGACTCGGTATTCGCTGCCCGTGAAGCTCATGATGTTCTTGCGTGGCTCAAGGCCTGTGCCGAGCCTGATTCGGAGCGCATGCTGCGTGCCGCCTTGGCCAGCATTACGTTGGCCCTGCCCTTGAGCGAGCTGGAGCGGTTGAACCTTGATGAGCTGGCCTGGGAGCAACGGGTCATGCAGTTTCGGGAGTACCGGCGAGTCTGGCGAACACAGGGTGTGCTGCCGATGCTGCGACGGCTGCTACACGACTTCAAGCTTCCCCAGCGACTCATGTGCCGCAGCGATGGCGAACGGGCGCTGACCAATTTGCTGCATCTCTCGGAACTGATGCAGCAAGCGGCCGCAGAGCTGGACGGCGAACAGGCATTGATCCGTCACTTGGGGGAGCATCTGGCGTTGTCAGGCCAGGCGGGCGATGAGCAGATCGTGCGCCTGGAAAGTGATGAACAACTGGTCAAAGTGGTGACCATCCACAAGTCTAAAGGACTGGAATATCCACTGGTTTTCTTGCCCTTCATTTGCTCGTTCAAACCTGTCGATGGCAGCAGGCTGCCGTTGCACTTTCATGACGCCGAAGGCAATGCGCAGATTAGTCTCAACGCAACGACAGCATTGATAGAGCAATCTGACGATGAGCGTCTGGCCGAAGATTTGCGTCTGTTTTACGTGGCGGTGACGCGCGCGCGACATGCTTGCTGGCTGGGCGTTGCCGACCTCAAGCGTGGCCGCAACAAAGCGTCCGTGTTGCATCGCTCGGCGCTGGGGTATCTGCTGGGCGGTGGCTTGCCGGTAGGGGCCGATGGCACTTTATCTGATTGGCTGACACAACTGGCGAACGGCGCGTCTGCGCTGGCCGTCGAGCCTTTGCCGCACGCGGGGGACGAATTGTTCACCGCACCCCGCAGCGAAGCTGCGTTGAGCAAGCCGCGCATGCCACGGCGCAGCGCCCGGGAAAACTGGTGGATCGCCTCCTACAGCGCGCTGCGCATTGGTGACACGATCACTGACAGCGGCGATCAGTCGCCCGACAGTCCACAAGCTCAAAAGCTGTTTGACGATGAACGCCTGGACCCTGAAGCGCCCCGTGAAGTCATGGCCAGTGGCGGTGATATCCATCGGTTTCCACGTGGGCCGAATCCCGGCACCTTCCTTCACGGTTTGCTGGAATGGGCGGGAGAAAAGGGCTTCGCGCTGGCATCGGGACACCCGCAGGCGCTGGAAAAAGTCGTCGCCCAGCGCTGCAACCGACGTGACTGGAAAGGCTGGATCAACACCCTGACAGACTGGCTTCAACATCTGCTGATGATGCCGTTACGCCTCGGCGCCGACGTTCCACCGGTTGCTTTGAGTGCGCTGGATCAACCGAACCAGTACCGCGTCGAGATGGAGTTCTGGTTCGCCTGTTCCAGAGTCGACGTGGCGCAAATGGACGCGCTGGTGCGTCGCTACACGCACAACGGCGCGCCGCGAGCCGCCGCGGAAACCGTTTCGCTCAATGGCATGTTCAAGGGTTTTATCGACCTGACGTTCGAGCATGAAGGTCGCTATTACGTGGCCGATTACAAATCCAACTGGCTGGGTGTCGACGACGATGCCTACACCGAGCAAGCGATGGAAAACGCAATTCTGGATAACCGCTACGACCTGCAATACGTGCTTTACCTGCTGGCGTTGCATCGCCAGCTCAAGGCGCGTCTGGTTGATTATGACTACGACCGGCACATGGGCGGTGCGGTATATCTGTTCGTGCGTGGCAGTCGCGCAGCGAGCCAGGGCGCGTGGTTCACTCGTCCGCCTCGCGCGCTGATCGAAAGTCTTGATTTGCTGTTCCAAGGCCGTCCGTTGATCGAGGAAGAAGCGCCGTCAGGAGAGCTCGCATGAATCGCACCTTTGCTCATTTACTCCCTACGCCGCTGGACGCCGAAAGCCTCGCCGAGCTCAAGCCCCTGAGCCGTGTGGACGATCTGCTGTTGCTGCTCGAACGTTGGGTCGAGCGCGGCTGGTTGCGTGCACTGGATAAGGCCTTCGTCGGGTTTCTGGCCGATCTTGATCCCACCGCTGACTCGCTGGTATTGCTCGCGGCCGCGCTGACCAGCCATCAGCTCGGTCACGGCCACGTGTGTCTCGACCTCTATGAGACCCTGAAAGAACCGGACTTCGCCCTGTCGCTGCCACCGGAGGGCGATCTGTTGTCGACCCCGATGTTGCTGCCCTCGGCGTTGCTCAAGGCGCTGGACGGCGCGACCTGGTGCAAGGCGCTGGCAGACAGCACGCTGGTTGCCCAGGCAGGCGACAACAGCGCTGTGGCGGCCGAGAAGCCCTTGGTGTTGTCGGACCGACGCCTGTACCTGCGTCGTTACTGGACCTACGAGCGCCGCATCGATGCCGCACTGCATCGCCGGCTGTCGCAGGTCGAGGCAGCCCCAAGTGATCTGGCAGAGCGGCTGGAGGCGCTGTTCGGTCCGGCCAGCGCCGCCCCCGATGCGTTGATCGATTGGCAAAAGCTTGCCTGTGCACTGGCAACACGCGGTGCGTTCAGCATCATCACCGGCGGACCGGGCACGGGGAAAACCACCACGGTGGTGCGCCTGTTGGCGCTGCTGCAATCACCTGCGGTCGAGCGCGGTAAACCGCTGCGTATTCGGCTGGCGGCACCCACGGGTAAAGCCGCAGCGAGGCTGACCGAATCCATCAGTCACCAAGTGCAATCGCTGCAGGTGCCTGAGGACGTGCGCCAGAAAATCCCCAGTGAAGTGACCACCGTGCACCGCCTGCTGGGCAGTCGTCCGGGCACGCGGCATTTCCGTCATCACGCGGGGAATCCGTTGCCGCTCGATGTATTGGTGGTGGACGAAGCCTCGATGATCGACCTGGAAATGATGGCCAATCTGCTGGATGCCCTGCCGCCCCATGCGCGCATGGTGCTGCTCGGCGACAAGGACCAACTGGCGTCAGTGGAAGCCGGTGCCGTGCTGGGTGATCTGTGCCGTGATGCGGAGGCGGGGATGTACAGCCCGCAGACCCAGGCCTGGCTCGAGTCGGTCAGCGGTGAGGACTTGAGCAAGAGCGGTTTGCAGCCGGGCGATAACGTCAAGCATGCGCTGGCGCAGCAGGTGGTGATGCTGCGTCATTCCCGACGCTTCGTGGCCGGCAGCGGCATTGGTCAGCTGGCGAAGTTGGTCAACCAGCAGCAGGATCGGGAAGCGCGTGAGTTGTTGGCGGCGCGTACGTATCCGGACCTGTTTGCGTTGTCGCTCAAGGGCGAGCAGGACCGTGCCTTGTCGCGCCTCGTGCTCGACGGCCACGGCAACGGGCCTCAAGGCTACCGGCATTACCTCGGCGTGATGCGGGCGCGCCGGCCGCAGGATGTGATGTCCATTGACGATCCACGGTGCGTCGAGTGGGCGCGAGAAGTGTTGAACGCGTTCGATGAATTCCAGCTGCTGTGTGCCGTGCGCAAAGGGCCGTGGGGCGTCGAAGGCCTGAACCAGCGCATGACTCAGACGCTGTTCGCCGCGCAACTGATCGAGAGCGATCAGCAATGGTACGAAGGCCGCCCGGTCTTGATGACCCGCAACGATTATGGCCTGGGTTTGATGAACGGCGACATCGGCATTGCCCTGCGGTTGCCGGAGGGTACGCCTGAGGAAAACCGCCAGGCCCTGCGTGTCGCGTTCCCGCGCAATGACGGCAGCGGCGGGGTGCGTTTTGTGTTGCCAAGCCGACTCAATGATGTGGAGACGGTGTACGCCATGACCGTGCACAAATCACAGGGCTCGGAGTTCGCGCACACGGCGTTGATCCTGCCCGAAGCGCTCAATCCGGTGTTGACCAAGGAGTTGATCTACACCGGCATCACGCGGGCCAAGCACTGGTTCAGCCTGATCGAGCCGCGTCAGGGCGTGTTCGAAGAGGCGCTGCGTCGCAAGGTCAAACGCCTGAGTGGGTTGATGCTGGAGTTGTGAGGCACGAACGTCGATGTTGCCACATGGTTTTAAACCGATGCAGTCCTGTCTGTGGGAGCGAATTCATTCGCGATAGATTTTCCTGGCGCCGAAGATGTATTGCCTGTGCCCGCCAATCGCGAATGAATTCGCTCCCACAGGGATAAGGTGTCTGGACGTGACTCGGTCACTCACGTCGCGCAGAACGAATTCCCCAACTCCACTCGACCGAAACTGGCGCCTTCATCGAGCGGGGTGATGGCGGCCAGTTGATCCAGTCGCACGTCCTCAATGCCATCGGCGAATTGCAGGAATTCCTCTTTGCTCGGCGCGGTGCGGGTGGTGAGGGGTTTGCCTTCGAAGGTCTGGCCGTCGACCAGTTCCACCTTCAATCGATAGCCATGCATGCAGGCGATTTCGACGTAGTCGTAGAGATCGCAATTGAGCGGTTGATAACGGTCCATTTCTGACTCCCGAGCGGCGTGAAGCGACTGTGATGGTCGCTTCACGATAGCCGCTCAGGCTTCTTTGCGCACCGGCTCCTGCTGAGTGACCCCATGATCGAGCCCCATGAATTTGCGCACACGATCGCCACACTGATCGGCGAGGATGGTCTGTGGCGAAGCGTCGACCTGCACCACGCCATTTTCCATGAAGATGACCCGGTCGGAAATCGACAGCGCGAAGTCCATTTCGTGGGTGACGATCAGCATGGTCATGCCTTCTTTCGCCAGATCGCCGATCACCTTGAGCACATCGCCGACCAGCTCCGGGTCAAGGGCCGAGGTCGGTTCGTCAAACAGCATGATCTGAGGGTCCATCGCCAATGCCCGGGCGATGGCGACGCGTTGCTGCTGGCCACCGGACAATTGATGCGGGTATTTCTGCGCGTGCGCCAGCAGGCCGACCTTGTCGAGCAGGGCATAGGCGCGCTGTTCGCTGATGGCTTTGTCGCGCCCGTGGTAGCGAGGTGCGAGCGTCACGTTGTCGAGGATGGTGCGATGGGGGAACAGGTTGAAGTTCTGGAACACCATGCCGATGCGCTGCACACCCCGACGAATCTGCGGTGCGTTCGGGCTGTCGCCAGCGTGAATAAAGCCTTCGCCGAAGAGAATGATCTCGCCCTTGTCGATGCTTTCCAGGCTGTTCACGGTGCGGATCAGCGAGGTCTTGCCCGAGCCAGACGGACCAATGATGGAAATCACCTGGCCCACGTTGACGTCCAGATTGATGCCTTTGAGCACTTCATGCTGACCGTAGCTTTTGTGGATGTTGAGCAGTTGCAGGGCGGGCGCCGAGCCAGGGCCTGACTCGGCACGCTGAGCAGTGGAAGGCTGCGCCACGAGCGTTGCGCGCAAGCGGGTCAACGCGGTGTCATCCAGGGTTTGTGGCTTGCGGTTGTTCAGTTCCAGGTGCTGCTCAAGCCAGTGAAACAGCCAGCCGAACACGGTGACGATCATCACGTAGTACACGGCCACGGCGGACAGCGTTTCCATGACCAGAAAGTTCTGCGCGTAGAGGCGCTGGCCGACTGTAAGCAGTTCGGTCAGCGAGATCACCGACACCAGCGAGGTGAGTTTGACGACGGTGATGTATTCGTTGATCAGGGTCGGGAGCGAGATACGAAACGCCTGAGGAATCACGATCAGACGCTGCATGCCAATCAGCCCGACGCCGAGCGCACGGCCCGCTTCCTTCTGCCCTTTGGCGACCGAAATCAGACCGCCACGGTGGATCTCGGCCATGTACGCCGCTTCCGTGACGACCAGCGCCAGCAGGCCGGAGTAGAAGGGGTTGGACAGCACGTCACGGGTGATCGGGAACATCTGCGGCAGGTTGTAGGTGAACACCACCAGCACCAGCAGCGGGACGCTACGGAAGAACCAGATATAAATCGACGCAGGCACGCTGATCCAGCGCGCGGTCGAGAGCTTGGCCGAGGCCAGCAGAAAACCCAGCAACATGCCGATGAACCAGCCCAGCGCACTGAGCTCGATCACGGTGATGCACGATTCCCAGAAGTCCGAGACCGAAAACAGAGAAAAAAAGTAGGACCATTCGAATTGCATAAACATACCTCAGCGGGGCGAAACCCTGCGGCAAACCTCTATCAACGCGGTCCCCTGTAGGAGCGTGGCTTGTCCCGCGATCGGCGACATAGTCGTCGTAAATCCGATGAACGCGGTGTGTCAGTCATACGGCGCTGGCTGATCTTACGACTGCTTCGCAGCCGATCGCGGGACAAGCCACGCTCCTACAGGAATGGGCGTCGAGTCAGAACGCCCATCATTCACTCAGTTACCCGGCTCTTCCAGGTTGTACTTTTTCAGCAGCGCTGCGTACTCACCGGATTTCTTGGTTTCGTCGAAGGCCTTGAGCAGCGCCTGATACAGCTCGTCGTTACCCTTCTTCACGTAGATGCCCAGAGTCTGCTGGTAGATCGAGTGCTCGGTACTCACCACCACGCGGCCTTTGGTGCGTTCGGCGATCATGCCCGCAGCGCCGTCGATTTCCACTTGCGCCTGAACGTTGCCGGACAGCAGCGCCTGGGTCACTTCAGGGGCCGACGGGAATTCGCTGACCGAGATCGCGCCCTTGTTGTTAGGCACGCAGTACTCGGTGGACAGCTTGTTGAACTGGGCGACCCACGTGGTGCCTTTTTCCAGGCCGACCTTCAGGCCGCAGAGGTCTTCTGGCACCTTGGGTTTAATCGTGCTGTCTTTGAGGACCATGATCGCCGCGCCCGTCTTGGCATATGCGATGGTCTGGGCCTGGGTCTGACGCTCAGGCGTGATGTACATGCCCGAGATGATGGCGTCGTAGTGACCGGCGTTCAGGCTCAGGATCAGGCTGGAGAACTTGGTGTCGACGAACTCGGCCTTCAGGTCCATGTGCTTGGCCAGCAGGCGTGACAGGTCCGGGTCGGAACCGACGACGTTTTTCTTCTCGTCATAGGATTCGAACGGTGGATAGGTGATTTCCATCCCGACCTTGAACTGGCCAGGCGTGACGGTGGCGGCGTGGGCAAAAGTGGCGCCGAGCACGGCGGCGGCAAGAACGGTCAAGCGGACAGCAGTGTTCACAGTGTTGCGCATCGTCGGTGACTCCACGTCAGGAAGGTAAGGCACGGTGTGTTTGGACATCTTCTCGAGCATCAGGACGCGTCCTGTGCCTGGTTCTTCAAGTGGCCGAAGCTCGATGGCTTGCGCGCCTTCTCGTACAGCTTGAGCTCGCCGCTCTCGACCTTGCGCCGCAGGTACTGATACGTCTGCAGGGCCTGGCCGAACATGTGTTCGCCGATGGTGATCGCTTCGTATTCCTTGCTGCCATTGTCAAACTGCGGAAGCGGCTTGATCTGGGTGTGGAAATCGCAGGCGAAGAACAACGGGAATGAATAACGCTCTTCGCTGACGGTGCGTACCCGGTGAGCCGTAGCAACGAACGTACCAGCGGTCATGACCTCCAGCATGTCGCCGATGTTGACCACGAATGCGCCTTCCACCGGAGGGGCATCGATCCATTGGCCCAGATCGTTCATCACCTCAAGGCCGGGTTTGTCGGCCAGCAGCATGGTGAAGCACTCGTAATCGGTGTGTGCACCAATACCGGGCGCATCCTGCGCGGCGCCATCGAAGGGGTAGTGGATCAGGCGCAGCTTGGACGGCGGACGGGTGACCATCGCCTCGAAATAGCCTTCTTCCAGGCCCAAAGCCAGTGCGAAGCCGTCGAACAGGCGACGACCCAGCGCAAATACGGCGGCGTAATACGCTTCCACCGCCGGACGAAAACCCGGCAGGTCGGGCCATTCGTTGGCACCGATCAACGGCGTTTTGGCGATCACCAGCGGGTCTTCGTCACCCACCTCGAAGCCGATGTCGAAGGCTTCCTTGTGATCCGGCTTGCCTTTGGCATAGACCTCTTCGCCCTCGGGCACGAAGCCTTTGTGGCTGCGCGAGGTGCCGATGTAATGCTGCATCTTGTACTCGAGTGACTGAGCGAACAGGTCCTTGGCGGCCTGGCGCAACCCGTCGATCAACGCTTGTTCGATGCCGTGATTCTTGACGTACAGAAAGCCCACTTCACGTGCGGCTTTGCCCAGTTCGTTGGCCACGGCCTGTCGGTGGGCGATGTCGGTGCTGAACAGACCGGCGATGTCGACCACCGGAATGCTGTTGAAGTTGGCGACCTTCGGTGTCGCCGCTTGAGACTGATCGGGCATGGCGAAACGCTCCTTATCGGCTTGTTGTATGGGTGAAGCCTTGAAAATGTTCACGTTCATGCTTCGCCATCCACACGTTCAGCGACCACAGATCGGCCACGGGCACGTCGGTGAAGGGGAGGTGATGCAGATAGCCGTCGGCGCCGAATTCCGGGGTCAGGGTGGTGACCGGGTAACCGCGCGCCTGCTGGGATGTCCAGATGGCTTCCCAGTGCTGCTGATGGAAGGCCAGTTCCTTTGCGCGCTCGGGGCCAGCGGGGTGCGGAACTTGCGGGCCCTGGTCGTAACCGACACGGGCCTGAATGTGGTGAACGCGCTCGACGAACGCACTGAGGTCGTCTTCGGGGTCGTTGAGCAGGCGCTCGCAGGTGACAACCCAGTGGCTGATGTCGCTGGTGAAACGCAGGTCCGGCAACTGACGGATCAGCTCCAGCGTGACCCACGGGTTGAACAGCGAACGGGCGCGGTGGGTTTCGAAGGTCACCATTTGCCCGTGCTTGCGCGCCAGCTCCAAGGCCTGGCCGAAGAAATCGACCTGTTGCGGCAACAGCCAGCGATCATTACCGGCCAGCACGTTGACGAAACGCGGGTTCAACTCAGTGGACCAGGCGAGTTTCTTTTCCAGATCGGTGAGGTGCTCGGCGGTGGTCGCCGATTGTTCGGGCAGGACGTCGTAGGCGGTGAACACCGTGGCGATGTAAGGCAGGTGGTTGGCGCGCAGGAAGGCGCCGAACTCGGCACGCTCGACGGGCGTCAGCGGCAGACGCGCTTCCATGCCGTCGAACCCGGCTTCCAGCAGCTCGTCCAGTGCCTGGGCCTTGCTGGCGGTGTAGCCCCACATCGTGCGGAAGATTTCCAGTTTCATCGAGCGTCCTCAAAGATTGCGTCTTGCGGCTGACACATGACATAGCTTCGCCACGGCGCGAGCCGAAACGGGTTACAGCGGCAGTCACATCAGAAAAAGGCAATCTTCGGGCCGTGTCTCTACTGGACGGGCTCCTTTATTGAAGCCGATCTTAGGTTCGCCCGATGAACGGAAAGAATAGGAAACCTCAAATGCATAGTTCAGAGATTTCTAAACTATGGTGGCGAGGTGCGATCTAGACCTGCTGTGATCTTGTAGGAGCGTGGCTTGTCCCGCGATCTGCCGCGCAGCGGCAGTAAAATCAGTCACCTTGGCTGTGTCGGGCAGACCGCGGGACAAGCCACGCTCCTACAGGATGATCAGTCGACAAACATCATCACCTTGCTTTCACCCAACAAAAACGCCTGATTGGCCTCCGTCGTCTCGCGGATGTAATCCCACAACAAGGTAATCCGCTTGAGCTTGCGCAGGTCCTCCCGGCAGTACATCCAGAACTGGCGCGTGATGTTCACCTCGGTTTCCAGCACCGGCAGCAGCCGTGAGTCCTGAGCGGCGAGGAAGCACGGCAGGATCGCCAGTGCGCGGCCTTGCAGGGCGGCGACGTATTGGGCGATGACGCTGGTGCTTCGCAGCGTCGCGTGGGCGCCGGGGAGCAGGTTGCTCAGGTACAAAAGCTCCGAGCTGAACGCCAGGTCGTCGACGTAGCTGATGAAGGGATGATCGACCAGATCGTCGACGTGGGTGATCGGCGCATGGTTGTCCAGGTATTCCTGCGTTGCGTACAGCCGCAGGTTGTAGTCGCACAGTTTGCAGCAGACGTACGGCCCATGTTCCGGCCGCTCGAGGGCGATGACGATATCGGCTTCGCGCTTGGACAGGCTGATGAAGTGCGGCAATGGCAGGATGTCCACCGAAATGGCCGGGTAGGTGTCGGTGAAATGGCTCAGTTGCGGGGTGATGAAGAAGCTGCCGAACCCTTCGGTGCAGCCCATTCGCACGTGACCCGACAACGCGACACCGGAGCCGGAGACCTGCTCGCAGGCGATGTGCAACGTGCTTTCGATGGACTCCGCCGAGCCCAGCAGGCGTTGGCCTTCAGCCGTCAGCACAAAACCGTTGTTGCGCGACTTTTCGAACAGCAGTGTGCCCAGTGATGCCTCCAGCGAGTTGATCCGCCGCGACACGGTGGTGTAATCCACCGCCAGTCGCTTGGCCGCCAGACTGGCCTTGCGCGTGCGGGCTACTTCAAGAAAAAACTTCAGGTCATCCCAGTTCAAAGCGCTCAGGGATGTGATGTTTTTTTGCATGTTGAACCTGCTTTTATGTGCGTTCTTATTAGAAGTTTGCATATCTATACTCCGAAGCATGGCGCAATCCAACGTGTCGTACTGCAAGAATTTCGAGCGTGATGGATACCCAGTGGGAGCCGGCTTGGTGCGGGCCGCGTTCGGACGAATGCGGTGGCTCCGTCAACATCGATGTATCTGACATGACGCTTTCGCCAGCAAGCCGGCTCCCACCGGGATCGTGAACACATTCAAGAGAGGCTAACGCGATTTATAACCGCAGCACCCCACATCGCATAACACCCTGCACAACAATAAATAAGCGGAGGAGTTTATGAAGAACGCTATAACGGCGCACGCTGGTGCACCCGACGCCCGCGCGACCAGCAAAGTCAAATCCTACCGGCTCGCCGGTGCTGCGAGCATGGCGGGCACGACCATCGAGTGGTACGACTTTTTCCTCTACGGCACGGCTGCCGCACTGATCTTCAACAAAATCTTCTTTCCCGCGCTGGACCCGATCATCGGTGTGCTGGCGGCGTTCGCCACCTATGCCGTGGGGTTTCTCGGTCGGCCTTTGGGCGGGATCGTGTTCGGCCACTTTGGCGACCGGATCGGTCGCAAATCCATGCTCCTGTTCACCCTCATGCTCATGGGGATTCCGACCATCATCATCGGCCTGATTCCCACGTATCAGCAGATCGGCTATTGGGCGGCGGTGATCTTGGTGGCGATGCGGTTTTTGCAGGGCATGGCCGTCGGCGGCGAGTGGGGCGGGGCGGTATTGATGGCGGTCGAGCATGCGCCCGAAGGCAAGAAAGGCTTCTACGGCAGCCTGCCGCAAACCGGTGTCGGCGCAGGGTTGGTGCTGGCGTCGCTGGCGATGGCCATGGTCGCAAAATTGCCCGAAGAAGACATGCTCAGTTGGGGCTGGCGCATTCCG
This sequence comes from Pseudomonas abietaniphila, assembly GCF_900100795.1. Taxonomy (GTDB): domain Bacteria; phylum Pseudomonadota; class Gammaproteobacteria; order Pseudomonadales; family Pseudomonadaceae; genus Aquipseudomonas; species Aquipseudomonas abietaniphila. The sequence goes on along the minus strand of NZ_FNCO01000013.1, from coordinate 184,954 downwards.
TTTCTGGCCAGCGTCGTGCTGCTGGGGGTGGGTTGGCTGATCCGATTGAAAGTCCCGGAATCGCCTGATTTCGAGAAGCTGAAAAAGGACAACGTCGCGGTCAAAGTCCCGCTGTTCAAGGTCTTGCGCGATCACCCCAGAGAGACCCTGACGATCATTGGCGCCCGCACGGCCGAGAATGCCTGGTTCTACATGTCGGTGACGTTCGCCCTGGCCTATGCCGCCAACCAGTTGCAGATCCCGCGCGCCGATGTGCTGGGCGCTATAACAGCGGGTGCTGCGCTGTCGCTGGTGACCATGCCGCTGTGCGGGCACATCTCCGACCGGGTTGGGCAGAAGCGCCTGTATTTCGTGGGCCTGTTGCTGCTGTGCGCGTTCGTCTACCCCTTCTTCGCCATGCTCGGCACCCGCGACCCGGTCTTGGTCTGGTGGGCGATGGTGCTCGCGGTGGGCGTGGTGTTCCCCATTCTGTATGCGCCCGAATCGCTGCTCTTCGCCCGGCAATTCCCGGCAGAAATCCGCTACAGCGGCATCTCGGTCTCGGTGCAACTGGCGGGTGTGCTGGGCGGTGGTTTCGCGCCGATGATCGCCACGCAACTGCTGGCCATGGGCGGCGGCAACCCGCACTACGTGATCGTTTACCTGATTGGCATGGCGCTGATTGCGTTGGTCTGCACGGCGCTGATGAAGCGCGATCCGGCGAGACACCACGCGGGCTGAACATTGAATCCCCGGCGCGCCCTCGCAGCCGCGCCGCTTCGAATGGAGAACATCGAAATGAACGTCTCACTGAACAAAAACACCACCACAGTGGCCCACGTCAAACTGCTGATCGATGGCGAGTGGGTGGAATCGCAGACCCGCGAGTGGCTGGACGTGATCAACCCCGCGACTCAGGAGGTGCTGGCCAAGGTCCCGTTCGCGACCACCGCCGAAGTCGACGCCGCCGTTGCCGCCGCTCAAAGGGCCTTCAAGACCTGGCGTGACACGCCGATTGGCGCGCGCATGCGCATCATGCTCAAGCTGCAGGCATTGATTCGTGAACACTCCAAACGCATCGCCGTGGTCCTCAGTGCCGAGCAGGGCAAGACCATTGCCGACGCTGAAGGCGATATTTTCCGGGGCCTGGAAGTGGTCGAGCACGCGTGCTCCATCGGCACGCTGCAAATGGGCGAGTTCGCCGAAAATGTGGCGGGTGGCGTCGACACTTACACGTTGCGTCAGCCCATCGGCGTTTGCGCGGGCATCACGCCGTTCAACTTCCCGGCGATGATTCCGCTGTGGATGTTCCCGATGGCCATCGCCTGTGGCAACACCTTCGTGCTCAAACCCTCCGAGCAAGACCCGATGTCGACCATGCTGTTGGTGGAACTCGCCGTCGAGGCGGGCGTGCCGGCTGGCGTGCTGAACGTGGTGCACGGCGGCAAGGACGTGGTCGATGCCATCTGCACCCACAAGGACATCAAGGCCGTATCCTTCGTCGGCTCCACCGCAGTGGGCACCCATGTCTATGACCTGGCCGGCAAGCACGGCAAGCGCGTGCAATCGATGATGGGTGCCAAGAACCACGCGGTGGTCCTGCCCGATGCCAATCGCGAGCAGACGCTCAACGCCTTGGTTGGCGCCGGGTTTGGCGCGGCCGGTCAGCGTTGCATGGCGACCTCGGTGGTGGTGATGGTCGGCGCATCGAAGCAGTGGATTCCAGACTTGAAGACGTTGGCGCAGAAGCTCACGGTCAACGCAGGCAACGAGCCGGGCACCGATGTCGGGCCGGTCATTTCCAAGCGCGCCAAACAGCGGATTCTCGACCTGATCGAAAGCGGCGTGAAAGAGGGCGCAACCCTCGAACTGGACGGGCGCGGGATCAAGGTGGCGGGTTACGAGGACGGCAACTTCGTCGGCCCGACCCTGTTTACCGGCGTCACGACCCGGATGCAGATCTACACTCAGGAAATCTTTGGGCCGGTGCTGGTGGTGCTGGAGGTGGACACGCTGGATCAGGCGATCGAACTGGTCAACGCCAACCCGTTTGGTAATGGTGTGGGACTGTTTACCCAGAGCGGGGCGGCGGCGCGAAAATTCCAGAACGAAATCGACATCGGCCAGGTGGGCATCAACATCCCGATTCCGGTGCCGGTTCCGTTTTTCAGCTTCACCGGTTCGCGCGGCTCCAAGCTCGGCGACCTGGGGCCTTACGGCAAACAGGTGGTGCAGTTCTACACTCAGACCAAGACGGTCACCAGCCGCTGGTTCGATGACGACAGCGTGAATGACGGGGTGAACACGACGATCAATTTGCGTTGATGAGACTCGCGGGCGTGCAGTACGTGTAGGAGCGCGCTTGCCCGCCAATGGACATGACAGGCGATAGAGATGTAGCGGGTCTGGATACCCATCGCGGGCAAGGTGGACCGCCACCCCGGTCGCTCATACAAGGAATCGCCTGTTTCCAAGCTCCCGTGGTTTGAATCTGAAAAAGGGAAAACACCATGAAAATCGCATTCATCGGCTTGGGCAATATGGGCGCGCCCATGGCGCGGAATTTGATCCGGGCCGGTCATCAGTTGCACCTGTTCGACCTCAACACACAGGTGCTCGCCGAGCTGGCGGAGCTCGGCAGCCGGATCAGCGAATCGCCCAAACACGCCGTGGAAGGTGCGGAACTGGTAATCACCATGTTGCCCGCCGCTGCCCATGTGCGTGCGGTTTACCTGAATGAAGACGGCGTGCTGGCCGGGATAACGCCCGGCGTGCCGGCCGTGGATTGCAGCACCATCGACCCGCAAACCATTCGTGACGTGGCCGCTGCGGCGGCTCAAAAAGGGGTGGTGGTCGGCGACGCGCCGGTGTCTGGCGGAACGGGTGGCGCACAGGCCGGGACGCTGACGTTCATGGTCGGCGCGAGCCTTGAGCACTTCACGGTGCTCAGACCGATCCTCGCGCAGATGGGGCGCAACATCGTCCATTGCGGTGATGTCGGTACGGGACAGATCGCCAAGATCTGCAACAACATGCTCCTGGGGATTTCCATGATCGGTGTCGCTGAGGCCATGGCACTGGGTGACCGCCTGGGGATCGACACGGCGATTCTGGCGAACATCATCAACAGTTCGACCGGCCGTTGCTGGAGCTCGGAAATGTACAACCCGTGGCCGGGCATCGTCGAAACCGCACCCGCGTCGCGCGGGTATACCGGAGGGTTTGGCGCCGAGCTGATGCTCAAGGATCTGGGGCTGGCGACCGAGGCCGCACGGGTGGCGCATCAGCCGGTGGTCATGGGCGCCGTGGCGCAACAGCTGTATCAGGCGATGAGTTTGCGTGGTGACGGCGGCAAGGATTTCTCGGCGGTGGTTGAGGGGTATCGGAAGAAGGAATAGGCGCACGACCCAAGTGTAGGAGCGCGCTTGCCCGCGATTGCGTTCGTCCAGCCACCTAAATGTCGGCTGACACACTGCAATCGCGGGCAAGCGTGCTCCTACAAAGGTCACATCGAATTGCGCTTATCCACCCCGAGGGCCGTTGTAGTCATTGGCCCACTGCTCTTGCGCCACCATCTGCTGCTTGAACCGCGCGATCTGCTCGACCACGCGAACAGGCGCGGTCCCGCCCCAACCGCTTCGGGCAGCCAGTGCGGCGTCCAGCGTCAGGCTTTCCAGCACCTCAGGCGTCAAGCGCGTGTCGGTCTGCGCGAGCATGGCCGGTGTGAGCTCTTCCAGCCCGATGTCCTGCGCTTCGCACAGTTGCACCAATTGCCCGGTGATCTCGTGGGCTTCCTTGAACGGCACGCCGCGCACGGCCAGCCAGTCAGCGACCTCGGTGGCGAGGGTGAAACCCAACGGGGCCTGACGCAGCAGTTCGTCGGTGCGTACGGTCATGGTCTGGACCATGCCGGCAAAGGCGGGCAGCACCAGATTCAGCGTGTCCATCGCATCGAAAATGGCGTGTTTGTCTTCGCTCAGGTCGCGGTTATACGACAGCGGTTGCGCCTTGAGCACCGACAGAATGGCCGTCAGCGAACCGATCAAACGACCGGACTTGCCCCGCGCCAGCTCGGCGATGTCGGGGTTTTTCTTTTGCGGCATGATCGAGCTGCCGGTGGCGTAGGCGTCATCGAGTTCGACCCAGCGGAACTGGCGCGAGGTCCACAGGCAGAACTCCTCAGCCATGCGCGAAATGTTGATGCCCAGCATGCTGGCGCAGAACAGGAATTCGGCCACGTGATCGCGGCTGGCCACGGCATCGATGGAGTTTTCGCACGGACCGGCATAACCCAGTTCAGCGGCTGAGCTTTGCAGGTCCCGTGCAATGGCCGAACCGGCCATTGCCGCCGCGCCCAAGGGCGAGAGGTTGAAGCGATTGTCCCAATCCTGCAAACGCTGGATGTCACGATGAATCGCTTGTGCGTGCGCCATCAGGTGATGGGCGAAGACGATGGGCTGGGCCTGTTGCAGGTGGGTGAAACCGGGCGCGACGGTGTTGATGTGCTGCTCGGCCTGACCCACCAGGGCCTTTTGCAGATCGAGAATCGACAGCGTCAGAACACGAATCTGATCGCGCAGAAACAGGCGCATGTCGTTGGCGGTCTGGTCGTTGCGTGAACGACCGGCGCGCAGCTTGCCGCCCAACGCGCCCAGGCGTTCGGTCAACAGGCGCTCGATAAAGGTGTGAACGTCTTCGTCCGCCGGAATGGGGTGAACCTTGCCTGCGGCAAAATCTTCGTCGATCGACTGCAGCGCTGCGATGATGCGCCGGGTTTCGTCGGCATCCAGCAGGCCGGCCCGCTCAAGCTCATGGGCGTGCGCCTTGCAACCCGCGACGTCATAAGGCGTCATGCGGAAATAGATGGCGGGCGAGCGTGACAGGTTGGCCATCGCTGGCGCAGGACCGGATTTGAAACGCGCCCCCCACAGACGCTCAGTTGCATCAGACATGTGCATTTCCCTTCGTATACGTGGATTGCTGGCGAACCAGGCGTCGACGACGTCGAAGGATCCTAGGAAAAACCGACCCGAGGGGAAATGTTTCAAATGGCAAGTGGACTTGGCAGAAATGGAAACCTGCGTGAAGTCGCGGCTCAGCAGAGCAACTGTGTGAGCGCATTCATTCGCGAAAAGGCTTCATGCAACAAAGGGGTGTCGCATGTGCCATTGATCGCGAATGAACTCGCTCCCACAGGGTGGTCGGGGCGTCTGAAACGACGATGCTTAACCGGCCAGCAGCGCGTCCAGCTCGCCTCTCTGTTGCAGCAGGGCCATGTCGTCGAAACCGCCGATGTGGCGCTCGCCGATGAAGATCTGCGGCACGGTGCGACGACCGCTGCGCTCCATCATGATGGTGCGCTGTTCCACCGAGGTCTGGACGCTGATCTCGTTGTAGCTCACGCCCTTGGCCTTGAGCAGGCTCTTCGCGGCAGCGCAATACGGGCAGGTGTTGGTGGTGTAAAGAGTGACTTCAGACATGATCATTAAGCTCCGGGGCGGCTGGTAGACGACAGCCTTGGGCGACAAGGACAAGAGCCCGTCAATCGGTTGAGCCCTTGTGATGGTTCCCATGTTATGCCCGGCACCCTGCTTTTCGGCGTCTGAAAGTCGCCACTATGCGACAGATCGTCTAAATAAGACGCAAAAGGCGGGATCAGAACAGGCTCTGTCTCATCAACGGTTCGCTGTGCTGCCTGTTCGAGACGAGCTGGTCGCAACTGGCATTGATGCACGCTTTGATCTTCGCGGACACCTGAGACAGGGTGTGTTTCGGAATGCGCTCGTAGTTCGCCACGGTGCTCATTTCAATGCGCGGCAGTTCAGGCAACAGCGAGCTGTCGATCACCGGCGTTTTTTTGGGAATCAGCGAGCGTTCGCTGACGCCGATGCCTGCGCCGGCATTGATCGCATTGAACACTGAAAAGTTGGAGTCAGAGGTAAAGCTCACGCGCGCCTCGATGCCCGCCATCCTCAACGCATTGACCGAGATCTCGCGACAGATGCAGCCTTCCGGGAAATGCACCAGGGGCAAGGGCTGGCCCGGCTGCATCAACTCTTCTTCACCGATCCAGCTCAATGCTTCATAGCGAATGTGTTCCGAGTTGGCCACGAGTTGACCTTCGGGCGTGGCGATGATCGCCATGTCGAGGTTGCCGTGTTCGATGTCGGTCATCAGCAGCAGTGACGTCTTGCAGGTCACGTTGAGGTGAATGGTCGGTTCCATCGAGTTCAGCGAACGGATGATGTCGTGCAGAAAGAACAGCGAGTAGTCGTCGGGCAGGCCCAGACGCAGTTCGTAGGCATTGACCTTGTCCTTGAGCCTGAACAGGTTGTCGTTCATGGTCAGGATTTTTTCGGCGGTCATCAGCACTTCTTCGCCAATCGGCGTCAGTCTGAAACCGTGATCGCCGCGCACGAAAAGCTGTAGATCGAGCAGCTCTTCCAGCTTTTTGATTTGCATGCTGATGGCCGGTGGCGTCTTGCAAAGGGCGGCGGATGACCGAGTGATGCTGCGGGTTTCGCTGACCGATTTGAAGGTGCGCCAGAGGTTGGTATCAACATCGAAAATTCGAGACATGCTGTTTTTCCTGGAATGGCTGATCCTTGGCGGTTGAAATCAGTCCATTACCCGCGTTTTCTTGTGGTGGCTTGAATGATCGCGCCGGTCTGCGCCGTGCGTTTGGCCGTGTCTGTAAACGCGCTCATGGTGAGCCGTTTACCCGGTGATGTGCAAGTGCTAGCAAGGTCGGAAAACATGACATTCGTCGCGTAAATACCATTCAAGAACAACGCGCGCACATGCACGAACAGGCCGGATTAACCGGCCTGAGCGGTGCAAATGAGAAGCAACTGAAAAGGGGTCAGCCTTGCTCTCGCAACGCGATGCCCAGTGTCTGTAACAGAGGGGTGTTTTCACACGCGAGGTAGGTCGCTTCTGCCGTTTCACTGGTGTTCACGTGTTTGTGCCATTGCCAGACCGGAATGTAGATCGCATCACCCGCCGTCCAGGCGACGTGGGTTTCGCCGATCAGTGAAAAACCCGATCCGGAAGTGATGTACATCAGCGTTTCGTAGTTGTGGCGCTGCAAGTCTGAACCCTGCAACGGGCGCAAAATGCCCACGCTCATGTTCATCGTCCTGGCCGGCAGGCTCACAGGGTGCACCTCGGGTTTGCGCGAATTGATCCGGGAGGCGTTCAGCTTGAGCCGTCCCGATTCGCGTACCGACTCGTGCAACAGGCGTTCATGCCGGTCCAGTGACTCAAGACTGGACGGGATGGGGCTCGACAGAAATCGATGATGGGTCATGATCGTCTCTCACATGTCGTCGAGGAATTCGAGGCGTGCCTGAATCATCAGGAACGCGGCGTGCCTGACCACTTCGAACAGCGTCGGCTTTTCGATGATCAATCGCGAAAGAATAGCCAGCAGGGTGTCGGCATGGCCGTCGTCGCATTCGATGTGCAGGGTGAAGAACTTCAAGTCCTCAAGGGCGACACCCTGTTTGACCAGACCGGTGACGATGTCGCTGTAGAGCGACGGCACGATGGCTTCTGCGCCCAGACACAGCGCGGACAGCCCATAAACGCCTTCCGGCTGCTTGCAGAAATTCATCATCGTGTTGATCAGGCGCTGCGTCGAAGGCCGCGTCGGGAAGGCGTCCAGTTGCAGGTCGAAGTTGAGCAGCATGTCGCGGTAAATCTGTGAATGAGGCGGTTCGCTGACCTCGCCAAATCCCATCTCCTCAAACAGGTTGTCGAGCAGGTGCAGAATGTCTTCGTTGGACTCCAGGTTGGCCATCAACTGACAGATGTAGCGCGTGAAATGCCGGCTGTACTTGCCCTGCTGCACCATGAAGGCTTTCAGCCGGTCGAGCGACGCCAGTCCGTTGCGGCATTCGATCAGAAACGGATGCCGCGAGATCTGGTCGATCATTTCGGCTTTCAGTTGCGCGAGTTCCTGAAGGATGAAGTCGCTGTCGTTCTGATGGGCGTACGGCATGTCGAAGCGTTGGGTCATGTTGTTCATCAAGCGATCCCTCGCAGGGCGGTGGCAGTCGGGGTAGGGACGCAGAGGACATTCAGGCAGGCCTGCTGCAGCTTTTCCAGACCCAGGGTCAGGGTGTGGGCGTCGATGGTCAGAGGTGGCATCAGCTTCAGCACCTCGCTTTGCGGACCGCAGGTTTCCACCAGCAGCCCTTGTTCGAGGCAGGCGCTGACGAGTCGGCTGGCGGTGTCGGGGTCACTGAATTTCAGGCCCATGAACAAGCCGCGTCCCACGACCTGCGCGGTGCCGGGCGAGGTCTGCGCAACCAGCGTTTCCAATGCCGTGCGGATCAGCCGCGAGTACACGCCGATGGTGTCTTGCAGCCGGGTGTCCTGCCAGTAATCCAGTGCCGCGCAGGCCGTGACGAATGCCGGGTTGCTGCCACGAAACGTGCCGTTGTGTTCGCCGGGCGCCCAACAGTCGTGCTCGGGTTTGATCAGCACCAGTGACATGGGCAGTCCGTAACCGCTGATGGATTTCGACAGGCAGACAATGTCCGGCGAGATGCCCGCGGGCTCGAAGCTGAAAAAGCTGCCGGTGCGTCCGCAACCTGCCTGAATGTCATCGATGATCAACAGCGCACCGAGGTCTTTGCACAGCTGCTCGATTCGTTTTAGCCAGTGCGTCGAGGCGCAGTTCAAACCCCCTTCGCCTTGAACGGTTTCGAGGATGATCGCCGCCGGTTTTTCATACCCGCTGCCAGCGGTGCTGTAGAGGGTTGCGATGATGTCGGCGCTGTCGATGTCCGGGCCGAAGAAACCGTCGTACGGCAGGCGCACCACGTTCGACAATTCCACGCCGCCTGCGCCGCGCTTGTCGGCGTTGGCGGTCGCGGCCAGTGCGCCGAGCGAGACGCCGTGAAACGCGTGGGTAAACGCTGCGACAGTGGATCGGCCGGTGGCTTTGCGCGCCAGCTTCAACGCGGCTTCCACGGCATTTGTCCCGGTCGGGCCGGTGAATTGCAGTTTGTAGTGCAGGCCGCGCGGCTTGAGGATCACCTGCTCGAAGCGCTCGATGAACCGGGTTTTTGCGTCGCTGTGAAAGTCCAGCGTGTTGGTCACGCCGTCCTGTTCGATGTACGCCAGCAGCTGTTTCTTCAGGTGCGGATTGTTGTGCCCGTAGTTCAGGGAACCCGCGCCGGCAAAGAAGTCGACATAGCTCAGGCCATGGACATCGGTCAGGGTCGCGCCGCGGCCGGTGGCGAATACCACGTCGCAGTCCCGGCAATAGGAACGTACGTTGGATTCAAGCTGGTAGATGGAGGTCGAGGTGTTCATAGGTTCCGTCCTGTGCGGCGCGTCAGCCTGCATTGCGCATCATGATGTAGTTGCCCAATCCGTTTTCCTGGCCATAAAAGATCGACAGCATGTCTTTGATGTCCAGGTGCAGGACCGTGCATTCCGAGGCCTCTTTGAGCTCATCGCGAAAGCGGATATTCAGGTCCTTGAAGCCCATCTGCACCAGCGCTTTGATGGGCGTGGTCCGGGTGTCGAGGAAGCAGTTGGCAAGCACGTTGTAGTTCTTCTCCTTGAGGCAATGATGCAGCGCGGCTTTCACCAACGCGGCAAAAACGCCGTGGGGATAGGCCGCGAACTTCTGATCGCGGTAGCGCGCAGGGACCATCAGCCTTGCGCACTCGACCAGCGAGCCCTGCGCGACGTGGCGCAGGGCCGTGATGTCGATGAAGTTCTCCACCGGCAGCCCCTGCACACTGTCGATCACCATGCGCATGACGCCGACCGGTTCGCCTTCGCTGCCGGTGGCCAGCAGGTACACCGACGCGGCGTGAAAGCGATCGTTGCGTGGGTCGGTGTTGGTTTCATCCAGCCAGCCGAGTTCTTCTTTGTAGACTTCCTCCCAGATGGCCTGGACCTTGGCCAGATCCGCTTCGGTGCTGGCGATGCAGACCTGATTGATGCGCCGCGTCGGCACCGGGAAATCAAGTGGCAGAGTTGATGTGGTCATAGTGCGAACCCCAGAGTTTGTAGATGTACGAGATGGCGGCGATGGCCAGGATCATGACCGTCGCGGTGATGACGCCCACCGACGTGGCTTCCCAGTACTCGAGCAGCGTGCCCAGCAGCAACGAGCCAACCGGGTTGCCGCCCATGAAGAACAGCATCAGCAGCGCCAGCACTTGCGCCTTGTTGCGCGCGGGGGCGTTTTCCTGAATCAGGGTCTGGCCCATGCTCAGCGCGATGCCGCCCAGAAACCCCCAGCCAAACAGCAGCGTGAGCAGCAGCCAGCGGTTGAAGACGCAGGGCATGACGACCAGGACAAGTGAGGCCAACAGGCAGCTCACGATCAGCGTGCGTTGCTTGCTCTGCACGCCCCCGGCGAGCACCAGCGTGGCGATGGATGCGATCAGCCCGACCATGAACACGATGTTCGCGGTCGCTAGCAGAGAAGCGTCGTAGCCTGGCAGTTGAGACAGGTGCAGCGGCATGACGACGAAGTACGAACCCAGGAAAAACACCCCGATCAGCCCGTTGAGCAACAGCACCGGAAAGATCACCGGGTGATTCACCGAGAAGCGAAACGCCTCGCGGGTTTCGGTCAGCAGGTCCGACTGCGGCTTGGCCAACGTCGTCGTGGAGATCCGCGCCACCGAAACGGAGGCGGTCAGAAACAGCACCGCGAGGAGCAGGAACATCACGCTGACGCCGATCCAGGAGACCAGTCCGCCCAGGGCATAACCCACCACCTGAATACCGAACTCGATGCCAATATTGATCGTGACGATTTTCTGCAACTGCCGCTGGCCGAGCACGTTGAGCCAGGCTTCCCGGGCCGGTGCGCAGAAGGCGCAGAGCACGCCGAACAGCAGCGAGTAGATCAGCACCATCGGATAGCTCAGCGAACCTTGAAAGCACCAGGCCGCGAACAGCAACGCAACCATCGCAGCGATCAGGTAGAGGCGCGTCAGCAGGCGACGCAGCGGGTGACGGTCCGCCAGGTAGCCGCCGTAAATCACCAGCGCCAGCACCGGGAGCATCAGGCACATCTGCGCCACGCCGAACTGAAAGGGCGAGGCATGAAGAACGCTGATCAGCACCCAGGGCAGGAAAATGCTCTGAATGCCCACGCAGATGAACCACAAGCCCGATCCTGTGAGGAACAAACCAATGTCGCGTGTTTCGTGAAGACGGGTTGTCGCGTTCAAGGCACATACCTCGGTGTGGCCCCCGCGTACGAGGGCCGTTGAGCATCAGGCGATGTTGAAGTGCTTCCGGTGTTCGTCCGGGTTGGCCCATTCGCCGTTGAACTCGTAGATCCCGTTGTCGAAGGTCGAGCCGTCGAACCAGTAGTACTTGGGCATGGCGGGCAGCGGTGTGCTGTAAGGCGCGCCTTCCAGGTCGCAGAGCATCAGGGTCGAGCGGCAGAGGATCAGGTAGTGCGAGGCGGTGGGCGCGATGGACAGGATCGGCACGTTGCCGGTGTCCTGCATCCAGCCGTAGATGTCCGGGATGCTCGGGAAACGGGGCTGATAGGACGCCTGCAGCTTGACCAGCTTGTCGACGAGGTCGGGTGTCATCTGCACGTCTTCGGGAATCCCGTAGAAGTCCTCCAGGGTCAGCCCGTCCTTTTCGAACTTGTAGATGTTCGCGCCCCAGCCGACCACCGACGACGCGAGCATGCCTTTGCACTTCTCCGATTTGCGGTAGGCGCGGTGCAGGGCATAGCGTTCGCCGATGCTGTAGAAGTCCATCTGGTCGAGCACCAGGTCGCAGTTCTCCACGAAGGCGTCGGCAGTGTGTTTCTGGATGCCTTCCGGAAAGACTTCGATGGTCACGTCGCCGGCCAGCTTGTGCACCTCTTCGGCGACCACCAGCGCTTTGTTGCGGCCGACGGTGTTCACCGAGGCGCCGAACTGGCGGTTGATGTTGCTGATCTCGAAAGAATCGGGGTCGGCGATCTTGATATGGCGCACGCCCAACCGGGCCAGCCCCAGCGCCACCGCGCCGCCAATGCCGCCTGCGCCTGCCACACCGACCACCGCGTTGGACAGCTTGGCCTGATTGGCGACCTGCTCAAGCACGGTGTTGCCCAGGAAACAGCCGCTTCGGGATACCCGTTCATCGTAGATTTTCTCGTTGAAGACGCCTTCCAGCGTCACGATGCGTGCTTTCTTCAGCATGGTCTTGCTCCTTGATTAATTGCGGCCGCCGCAGAAATTGCAGGTCAGCGCCAGCGGGGTATAGGGTCCGTCGAGGAAAAGTTGAACTTCGCGATACAGTTCAAAACGCTTCTTTTCAAACAACATGGCATGCGTGCCTTTATCAATTAACACCGAGCGCTTACTGGGGGCGTTAGTCAGATGGCTGTATAACCAGTCGGTGTCTTCGCGCGGGGTTAAAACATGGTCGTAATCACCGCGTGTAATGAGCACGGGTACTGTCACTTTGGCCGGGTCCCAATAAGTACCGTGCCAGGCGTCGTAGATGTCTTGAGCGAATCCGCCGGGTACTTTGATCGTGCCTTGTCGGGTGCCGCGCTCTGACAAAGAGTCGCTCGGCCAATGGGTGATGAAGTCGTCTTCCAGCTGCACGTCGGTGCCTTGCGGCCGATCATCGGTGAGCATGGCGAGGCGCTTGTCCATGGGGATTTCATAGAAATTCAGGGCCGGTCGGTCAGCGCTGCCGAACAGGCCTTTGATGACCGCCGGGTCGATGGTGTCGCGGCGCACGATGGGCGAGTTGAAGACCACCTTGTCCAGCTTTTCCGGGTGTGCGGTGACGTAATAGCCCACGGGAATCGCGCCGCGGGAGGTGGCGATGATCGTGAGTTTCCGTGCGCCGCTTTGCTTGAGGATGTAGTCGACGGCCGCGTCCAGCACTGGCACCAGACTCTTGGCATTGCCCACCGGATCGGTGGTGGTGCTGGCGTCCGGCTTGCGCATTTCGGGGTAGTCGTCGGAGCGGCCATAACCGGGCAAGTCCACCACCCACGCATCACGTCCGGAGTTGGCAACATCGCCAGACCAGGAATAACCGTCAATGGGATAACCGGCGGACAACTTGCCGGAAATCGTCGCGCCGTGAACAAATAAAACCACTTGGGATTCTTTGATCATTGCGCGGTGCGGGCCACGGGCTTTGTCCTCCCATAGTGCGATATGAAGCGCAGAGTCCGGCAGTTTGAACGTATGAAGTTTCGAACTTTCCGTGGAGAGGGAAGTTGATGTTTTGACGGGTTCGACTTGTGCGGCAAACGTCAATGTACAGGCGAGTGAAAGCAATAAAGCGGTTGCAGTCCGTTTCATGGAAAGGCGTCCAGGGCGTTAGGTGGGGCAAGACTTTCACGATCCCCGGCCCCTGTCTGTTCACGTTTTTTTAAACGGATTAACTTTTTCTGAATGGGTAATAAACGGCCCGGCCCTTAATCTTGCGTTCAGGGGGAATTTATCCATGAATGCGAGCAAACGATTCAACGACTTACACCGGCCTGACAGCCCACTTTTCGTGATGCCCAACGCGTGGTGCGAGGGGAGTGCGCGTCTGATTGAGCAATTGGGTTATCCGAGTGTGGGGACGACCAGCGCGGGCATTGCCTTTATGCGCGGGTACCGCGACTCGTCGCCAGCCATGGACGACGAAATGAAGTTCGAGGCACTGGACCGCATCGTGCGCGCGGTTCAGATTCCGGTGAGCGCGGACCTTGAAAACGGTCTGGCAAGAACGCCGGAAGGGGTGGAGAGCAATTTCCGACGCATCTCGGACATCGGCTGCGGTGGGGCGTCCATCGAGGACATCGCTGATTACAGCGACCCGAAAGCGCCGGTCTTCTTCAATGTCGAGCAAGCCTGCGAACGGGTCGGCGCGGCGTGTGAAGCGGTGCGCACCCGCAACCCCAACTTCGTCGTGACCGCACGCACCGACTACCTGCTTGGGCAGCACGACTATTCACTGAGTGAAGTCATCAAGCGACTGGCGGCTTTTGAAGCGGCGGGCGCCGATTGCCTGTTCGCGCCAGGGCTGCGCAGCATGGAAGACCTGAAGACCGTGCAGAGCGAGCTGTTCAAACCGCTCAACGTCCTGCCGGCACCGCGCATGACCATTGACCGTTTGCGAGCGGCCGGTATTCAGCGGGTCAGCCTGGGCAGCTCGTTGTTCCGCGCGGCCTATAAGCAGATCTCGATGGTGTTGGCGGAACTGGATCAACTGACCGGGCTGGACTACATGCAGCGGGCGCTGCCGCTGGAGCATCTGGACAGAGTCATGCGTTGACGCGTGGTGGGTCAGTCACTGCCGATGGCACTGACCCACCGTTTTCTTCAGGATGTCGCCCAGACCAAGCTCGTTCCTACAGGCTTGATGTCATCCACGAGGCATCGGACCGACGCGAAACCTGTAGGAGCAGTCGGAGGTTACGAGGGTCTGGGCCGCACTTCGGACGAACGCGGTGGCTCAGTCACCCTTACGATTCAGCCGATCAGGCAAACACGAAATACTTGCGCACGGTTTCCACAACTTCCCACGTGCCTTTCATGCCTGGTTCGATGATGAACTTGTCACCGGCTTTCAGGTGAATCGGGTCTTTCCCTTCCGGGGTGATGATGCAATAGCCTTCCTGGAAGTCGCAGTATTCCCACTTCACGTATTCCACATACCATTTGCCCGGTGTGCAGATCCAGGTGCCCATGATCTTTTCGCCGTCGGCGCTGGTGTAGGCGTTGAGGTTGACCGTGTGCGGGTCGCCGCCGATGCGTTCCCATTTGCAGGCGTCGACGACGGGCAGTGGCGTGGTGTCGCGAAGAACGATGATCGGGTTGCTCATGACAGCTCCAGAAAAGGTGGCGAAAGTTGCGCTCGCACACCTTAGGGGGGCCGTTGTCGCGTCAGTTGTCTGAGCTCGACATCGGTGTGCCCATAAACGCAGTTTCCGGGGCCAGGTGGCGCAACAACGCGTTGATGTATTCAGGCAGTCGCCCGAAATCAGGCGCGCACAGCAACAGCGTACGGTCGGCCCAGCGGTCGCTCAGCGGCACGCTTTTCAGTTGGCCGGCTTGCTGAAAGCGTTCGACGGCGGCCTGGGGCACAACACCCAGACCGGCGCCACGCACCACCATGCGCATCACCCCATCGAAACTCTCCGCGCGCACGCGGGTTTTCAGTCGACGCCCCAGGTGCAGCGCCTGTTCTTCGAGGTAGATCGCCATGGCGCTGTTGACCCCAAGCCCGACGAACTCGTGATGCAGCGTCTGGCTGAAACGCAGGCTGTCGTGACCCGCCAATGAATGGTTCGACGGCATGATCAGCGTCAGCGGGTCAGTGCAGAACGGTACGGTTTGCAGGTCGCTGGCGTCAACGGCGTCGGAAATGATGCCGATGTCCGCCGTGCCATGACGCACCGCATGCAGAATGCGCAGGCTGGGGTGTTCTTCCAGATGGATGTCGATGTTGGGATGACTGGCAAGAAAGTCGGCCAGACGTTCAGGCAGGTGCTCGCTCAGGGCAGAAGTGTTGCACAGCAAGCGGATCTGGCCCTTGAAGCCTTGCGCGTAGTCGGTGAGGTCAGCCTGCAGGCGTTCGACCTGCTGCAGGATCAAGCGTGCATGCTGAGTCAGGGCCTTGCCAGCGGCGGTCGGTGTGACCCCGCGTCGGCCACGTTCGAGCAGCGCGATGCCCAGTGAAGATTCCAGCCCTCGAATCCGTGCGCTGGCCGAGGCCAGAGACAGATGACTGTGCGCGGCGCCGGCCGTGATGTTGCCGGCTGCGGTCACGTTGAGGAAAAGCTTCAGGTCGATCAGGTCGAAGTGCATGGGTTTGCTGCTCAGGAAAGGCGCGCGAAATCACGGACAAACATTGAACCCGGTGGGAACGTCACTCGAAGGTGCAGCACAAGCACGAGGTTCTGTTAAAAGCGAAGGCTGACTCAATATATCGCAGATTTTCAAACCCGGCGGACCGGCGCAGGATGCGCCGATGACGACCTTTTTCTCGCTGTACCAAAACATCGGCTGGGGCCTGACTATTCTGGTGTTGGTCGCCTTCCTGCTGGCGGGCACCGTCAAGGGTGTGATCGGTATGGGCCTGCCCACGGTCGCCATGGGGCTACTGGGCATGGCTATGTTACCGACACAGGCTGCCGCGTTGCTGTTGATTCCTTCGACCTTCACCAATGTCTGGCAACTGGCGGCGGGCGGGCACTTGCGCAGTTCCCTCAAGCGGTTGTGGCCGTTGCTGGTCATGATCGCGGTGGGGACTGGGCTGGGGTCGTATGGATTGGGAATGGGCGGTGCGCATTCGATGGGGCGTGCACTCGGTGGCGCGCTGCTCGTTTATGCACTGTGCGGCCTGTTCCTGCCGCCGCTGAAAGTGCCACCTCGTGCCGAGCCCTGGCTGGGCCCGCTGTGCGGCTTGATCACCGGACTCATCACCTCGGCCACCGGCGTGTTCGTGATTCCCGCCGTGCCTTATATCCAAGGGCTGGGACTGGATCGCAATCAACTGGTGCAGGCGCTGGGCCTGTCTTTCACGGTGTCCAGCCTGGCGTTGGGCGCCGGGCTGTTCTGGAACGGCGCACTGGGCGGCGCGCAAATGAGCGCCTCGCTGTTGGCAGTGGTCCCTGCGCTGATCGGCATGATGCTCGGCCAGTGGCTACGTCAGCGCATCAGCGCCTCGCTGTTCAAGCGCGTTTTTTTCACTGGAATGGCCCTGTTGGGCCTGCATCTGTTAATCAGCGGTTAAATGCCAAGAGCGTATTAAAAATCAACAATGCCGCCTTGATTCGTGCGTTTATGGCAAATGTTTTTTGCCTCAGCCCTGCTTATTTCAGCCCCGTCGAATCGATATCCTTCTGCCCATCCCTATTCCCCCTCTCTTATTACTGACGCTCGAATGCAGTCCTCCTCGGTGAGGGCAGACGGCCGGGCCACGACGAGGCTTTCAATGAAAAAAATCCTGTTCATCAACGGCGGAAAACAATTCGCTCACTCCGAAGGTCGTTACAACGCCACGTTGCATGATGCTGCGTTGGCCTTCACCGACCGCGCCGGCCTTGATGTAAAGCAGACCTTCATCGACGGTGGTTACGACGTCGCCGAAGAAGTGCAGAAATTTCTCTGGGCTGACGTCATCGTCTGGCAGATGCCGGGCTGGTGGATGGGTGCGCCGTGGACTGTGAAAAAGTACATCGACGAGGTGTTCACCGAAGGCCATGGCAGCCTTTACGCAAACGATGGCCGCACCCGCTCCGACCACTCGCAGAAGTACGGCAGCGGTGGTTTGTTGCAGGGCAAGCAGTACATGATTTCCGCGACCTGGAATGCGCCGCAGCAGGCCTTCGACGACCCGACCGATTTCTTCGAAGCCAAGGGCGTGGACGCGGTCTACTTCCCGTTCCACAAGGCGAATCAGTTCCTGGGCATGACCGGTCTGCCGACCTTTCTGGCCGTGGACGTGATGAAAGTGCCGAACATCGAAGCCGACGTGAAACGCTACGAGGCGCATCTGGCCTCGGTCTTTGGGGTCTGATCTGAAGCCGCGTCACCCGTGACACGAACAATGCCCCGACCCTGTTCGGGCCGGGGCGTTGAGCGATCAGGCCGGGTTTTTTACGCTTGGGCGTTCTTGAACCTTCGCTTGCCAGGCCACCAGAGCGGTGCATTCTTCGGGAATGGCGATGGCGGCAAAGCCCGCGAACACCAGCCCGGCGTACACGGTGATGTCGGCCATGGAAAATGCATCACCCGCCACATAAGGCTGGCTGCGCAACACGTCATCGAAGTACCTCATGCCGGCAACGGCTTTCTCGCGCTGACGATTGCCCCACTCGACACGACCTTCCCATTCCGGACTCTTGTACGGTTGCAAACCGGCGCCCAAGCCAGGCGTGGCATGGTGGAAGTAAAAGCCGATAGGGTTTTCCAGTTCGGACTCTGCCCGCCGCTGCATCATGTGGATGATGGCTTTTTCCTTCGGCGTTTTACCGGTGAGGACCGGGTTACCGTCCTGGTTATCGAGGTACTCAGTGATGGCGGTGCATTCAGAGATGTTGGTGCCGTCGTCCAGTTGCAACACGGGCACGGTGCCCAATGGATTGATGGCCAGAAACGCCGGTTGCTTGTGTTCCGCTGCAGGCAGATCGATTGTGATGAACTCAACCTTGGACGCCAGGCCTTTTTCGGCAAGGGCGATCCGGACGCGAAGGGGATTGGGGAAACCGGGAATATCGAAAACTTTCATGCGAGCTCCATAGCTGTCTACCTATCGGTAGGTATACACTGCGCCGAGAGGATTTGAGCTGTCAACGTCTATCTATCGATAGGAAGGTAAATTGTGACGATGGATACCCGGGAAACGATCATGGCGGCTGCCCGAAAAATGGTGCAGACCCGCGGCTATAACGGCTTGAGCTTTCGTGAGCTGGCAAAAGAGGTCGGCATCAAGAGCGCGAGCATTCACTACCATTTCCCCACCAAGGGCGATCTGGGCCAGGCACTCGCCAGGCGATATACCGAAGATGGTCTGGCGTACCTGACGGGATTGCGCGCGGATTCTGACGACCTGAATCTGTGGATGAAGGGCTACACCGAGATTTTTCGTATGGCGTTGGTCAACGACAATCGCATGTGCCTGTGCGGAATCATGGCCGCCGAGTACGACGACTTGCCCCCAGAAGTTCGGGCTGAGGTGGACGCCTTCACCGACGTCAACGTGCGCTGGCTGAGTGACGTGTTGTCCATTTGCCGCCCTCAACTTTCGGATGACGAAAAACAGCAGCAGGCGTTGGCGATCTATGCCGCTGTGGAGGGCGCGCAACTGGTTGCACGTGGACGCGATGACATCAGTGTGTTTGATGCCACCGTTCAGGCATACCGGTCAGCAGGGCTGTTGCCTTGACGGTTTCGGTTTGATGGGAGTGGCGTGAATGTAGTTCGCTGAAAGGGATGTCATGCGTCGCGTGGCTTTTGCGAAAAACGAGGCTAATCTGCAGTCTGTTTTGAGCGGAGGACAACAGTGAAAGCCAGATCCGATGAGTTACAGGTGTTCGTGTCGGTTATCGAAAGCGGCTCTATTTCGGCCGCTGCCGAGCAGATTGGCCAGACGCCTTCGGCCATCAGTCGCACCTTGTCGCGACTGGAGGCCAAGCTCGACACCACGCTGATCAACCGCACGACACGCCGCATGGACCTGACCGAGGAAGGCAAGTTTTTCCTGGAACGGGCCAAGCAGATCCTGGGGCAGATGGAAGAGCTGGAAGAGCGCATGTCGCATCGGCAGCAGACGCCCTCCGGGCGTTTGCGGATCAACGCGGCGTCGCCGTTCATGCTGCATTCCATCGTCCCGTACGTAGCTGAGTTCCGCTCGTTGTACCCGGACATTCAGCTGGAACTGAACAGCAACGACCTGATCATCGACCTGCTGGAACAAAGCACGGACGTGGCGATACGCATCGGCACGCTGGCGGACTCGACGCTGCACGCGCGTTCTCTGGGCACCAGCCCGTTGAACATCCTCGCCAGTCCCGATTACCTGAAGGAACACGGCACGCCCAAGACCGTTGAAGCGTTGAGCGGACATTCCTTATTGGGGTTCACCCAGACCGAAACGTTGAACCACTGGCCGCTGCGCCATGGGGATGGCGATCGCCTGTTCATTCACCCGACCGTGTCCGCGTCCAGCGGCGAAACGTTGCGCCAGTTGGCCTTGGCAGGCGAGGGCATCGTCTGCCTGTCGCACTTCATGACCCATGAGGACATCCGCTCGGGACGCCTGAAGGTCATTCTGCCGCACGCCAACAGCGGCTATCGCCAGCCGATTCACGCGGTGTATTACCGCAACTCGCAACTGGCGCTGAGGATTCAGTGTTTTCTGGATTTCATTCAGCAGAAGCTGGCGAATTATGCGGCGTAAGGTTTCGTCGAGACAGGGCGGGGCAAACGCGATCCTGTGGGAGCGACTTGAACCGGCGATCATGCGCTTCAAATCCCACTGAACTCCGCCCTCAACATCTCCACGAACGCTTCACGTGCGGGGTGATGCTCGGCGTTTTCGTGCCAGTAGAACAGGTTGTCGATGGAGGTCAGCTCCGGGAATTCATAGCCGACCCAGCCCGAGCCTTTGTGGTATTGCTCGAACACGCCCTTGGGCACCAGCGCGACGCCCGCGCCGGCACTGACGCAACCGACGATGGTGCCGTAGCTGGCGATGCTGATGATCGGCTGGGTCTGCCCGTTGTTCAGCAACCAGCGTTCGAGCGCCGCGCGATAAGGGCAACCCTCCGGCCACATGAAAATCGACTTGCCTTGCAGGTCCGCCGCGCTGCGAATCGGTCCCAGGGATTCGGCGGCAATCAACACCAGGTCCTCGCGGTACATCGACGTTCGCTTAAGCCGTGGCCGTTTGACGTCGATGGCGACAATCGCGCCGTCGAGCTTGTGGTTCACCGTGGCCTCCAGCAATTGCGGGCCTGTGCCGGTGGTCAATTCAAGTGACACGTCCGGGTAACGCGCGTGAAAGCGTGCAAGCAATCGAGGCAAGCGTGACGTGGCGGACGATTCGATGGCGCCGATTCGCAACGGCCCGGACGGCGCGGCATCCGGGTGCACCGCGCGCTTGGCTTCTTCGGCGAGGCTGAGCATGCGGCCCGCGTACGTCAGGAAGATTTCCCCCGCCGGGCTGATGCGCAGCCCGCGACCATGGCGGAAAAACAATTCGGTCCCCAGTTCGCTTTCCAGCGCCTTGACGCGCGCGGTGATGTTCGACGGTACGCAATGCAGCACCTGGGCGGCACGCGCGATGCTGCCGGTGTCGGCGACGGTCTTGAACATACGAATCTGGGCCAGTTCCATGCATCACCTAAAGTGAACGGTTGAGTCATTATTGTTCGGTTGTGGTGAGCATAAGTTGTTTCGATACTCGCAGCCAAGCGCGGGCAAAACGCTCGCGGACGGGAGCATCGACATGAGCGTGGTGAGTGAACCGGTTGCAGGCGTGAGCGGTTCTGACGGTTCGGGTGTGCGTTGGCAGGGGCTCAAAGTGGCGCTGGCGACGTTTTTCGTGGTGGCCTGCTGGGGCTTTTCGCCGACCGGAATTCGCATCGGCTTACAGGGGTATGACCCCGGCCATCTGGCCCTGCTGCGCTTTATCATTGCTTCGGTCTTCATGGCGATCATCGCCTCTTCACTGCGCATCTCCCTGCCGCGCCTTAAAGACCTTCCGCTGCTGGGTGTGCTCGGCTTCTTCGCCGTCAGCTTGCACCACATTGCCCTGAACTTCGGTCAGGCCGGTGTCACGGCGGGCGCGTCCAGCGTGTTGATTCAGTCGATGCCGCTGTTCACCGCACTGCTTGCGCACTTTGTGTTCAAGGAACGCGTCAGCGCCTGGCGCTGGACCTGCGTGGCGTGGGGGCTGGTGGGCGTCGCGATTGTCATCACCGGTGACCGTGGGTTTGGGCACATTGATGTGCGCGGGCTGCTGGTCTTGCTCGCGGCGTTTTCCTGGAGCGTGTATTTCTCGCTGCAAAAGCGTTACAGCCACCGTTATGACGGCCTGACCATGGTCTGTTACACCGTCTGGGCAGGGACGTTTTTCTTATTGATTTACCTGCCCGGGCTCATGGGCGAAATCGTCAATGCGCCGTTACGGGTGAACATCGCCGTGGGAGTTTTGGGGTTTTTCCCCAGTGCGCTGGCGTACCTGGCGTGGGCGTATGTGCTCAAACACATGGACGTCAGCCGCGCGTCGATGAGCCTGTACCTGACCCCGCCCATGGCGATCGCCATTGCCTCGGTGCTGCTGGGTGAAATGCCCTCGGCAATGGTGATCGTGGGGTCGTTGGTGGTACTGAGCAGCGTGCTGGCGCTGAACCTGCGGCGGGAGCGGGTGACACCTGTCCCGGTTCTCCAGGCGAATCGATGAGCGCTGTCGGAGGTGGCGACGGTGGCAGATGCGGTGTGTCAGAAAGGCCGCTTTCGCCACCGTCGTAACCTCCGGCAGCTCCTACAGGATTTGCAGTGCCTGCAGGATGGGCAGTGCATACCGGAAGCGAACGGCGCCCGATGGCTGAGTGTGATTCGTGATCTGCAGGCAATAGTCATTTGGCCTGACCTGCCTTTTTCGTAATGAATCACGCGCCGATACTGAGTCCATCACTTACTCAGCAGGAGTCCTCTCATGAACATCTTCATAACCGGCGCCGCAGGTTTTATCGGTGGCTCCATCGCAACCGGCCTGGTCAAGAAAGGTCATCACGTTACCGGGCTGGTGCGCAGCGCCGAGCAGGCGGACGAGCTGGACGCGCTCGGCATCGTCCCGGTCATCGGGACGCTGGATGACACCGCCCTGCTGATCGAGCAAGCCCGTAAAGCCGATGGCGTGATCAACGCCGCCAGCAGCGATCACCGGGGAGCGGTCGAGGCGCTGATCGAGGGGTTGAAGGGCTCGAACAAGCCGTTTCTGCACACCAGCGGTTCGAGCATCGTCGGTGATGCCTCCGGCGGCAAAGGCACCGACGAGGTCTACTACGAAGGCCAGTTGCCCGCTGCGACGCCGGACAAGGCCGCGCGCGTGGCCATTGACGATCTGGTGATCGCCGCAGCCAAAGAAGGCGTGCGTTCGGCGGTGCTGTGCAACACGCTGATTTACGGCCACAGCCTGGGGGTCGATCGTGACAGCGTGCAGCTCCCGCGTCTGGTCAAGCAGGCACGCAAAAGTGGCGTGGTTCGTCACGTCGGCACCGGCGGCAACATCTGGTCCAACGTGCACATCAATGACGTGGTCGAGCTGTATGCGCTGGCCCTGGAAAAGAGTCCGGCGGGCACCTTCTACTTCGTCGAAAGCGGCGAAGCCTCGTTCCTCGACATGAGCAACGCCATTGCAGAGGCTCTGCACCTGGGCAGGGCGCAAGACTGGCCGTTGAAGGATGCCGAAGCGGAGTGGGGTTACGAAATGGCCAATTACGGCCTGGGCTCCAACAGCCGGGTGCGCGGCAAGAACGCTCGCGAGTTGCTGGGCTGGTCGCCCAAGACGACGTCGGTGCTCGACTGGATCAAGCACGACATGCTCAAAGCCTGAGTCGCCAACCTGTAGGAGCACGCATGCCCGCGATCTGCCGCGCAGCGGCAGTAAAAACGGTTGATGCGGTGCGTCAGTGCAACCGGATAAGACGTTTCTACGACTGCTGCGCAGCCGATCGCGGGCAAGCGCGCTCCTACCGTTACGCGCAACGGCGGCCACCTTCGGGTGGCCGTTTGCGTTTACGGGAAGTTTCATCATTAATGAGTGACTGGACCTTTAGTCTCGTCAGCGTTCAGACAGCTTCCATACAGCACGCGCGTACGAAGCTGTCGCCTCCGCTCATTAAGGAAACCCTATGCGAGCCGTGACACTCAAGACCCTCGCCTTGTCGGTCATCTTTGCCGTCAGTTCGCCCGTGTACGCCGTCGTGCTGGAAGGTGGGGCCGTTGCAGCGCCTGACCAGTACGGCGCCGACGTCGCCGCGCAGATCCTGAAAAAAGGCGGCAACGCCGTCGATGCGGCAGTCGCCACAGCGTTCACCCTGGCCGTGACCTATCCCGAAGCCGGCAACATCGGCGGCGGCGGGTTCATGACCCTGTTCATGAAGGGTAAGCCTTACTTTCTCGACTACCGCGAAACCGCACCCAAAGCCGCCAGCCGCACCATGTACCTGGATGAGAAAGGCGACGTGATCCCCGGCATGAGCCTGGTGGGCGCGCGCGCATCCGGGGTGCCCGGCACGGTGATGGGGTTGTGGGAAGCGCATCAGAAGTTTGGCAAGCTGCCGTGGGCCGAGTTGCTGACACCCGCCATCGGCTACGCCAAAAACGGTTTCAAAGTGGCCGACAAGCAATACCTGTATGGCGAAGCCGCGATCAAACAGCTCGAGGGCAAGACCAACTTTGGCGACTACTTCGGCGGGATGAAAGCAGGCGAGACGTTTCGTCAGCCGGAACTGGCCAAGACGCTTGAGCGGATCGCCGACAAGGGCGCGAACGAGTTTTACCAAGGCGAGACAGCCGACCTGCTGGTCGCGCAGATGCAGCACGACAATGGTCTGATTACCCGGCAGGATCTCGCTGACTACAAGGCGGTATGGCGCAAGCCGCTGCGCGTCAACTTCGACGGAAACACCCTCTACACCGCGCCACTCCCCAGCTCGGGCGGTGTGGCTTTGGCGCAGTTGATCGGCATCAAGCAGCAGTTGAGTGACGACTTCAAGGGCGTGCCACTCAACTCTGCGCGTTACATTCACCTGTTGGCGGAAATCGAAAAGCGGGTGTTCGCCGACCGCGCCAACTACTTGGGCGACCCTGACTTTTCACAGGCGCCCGTGAGCCAGTTGACCGACCATGTGTACCTGGTTCAGCGCGCCCATGAGGTTAACCCGAACGCGATTTCTCCCACCGAGCACATTAAACCCGGGCTTGAATCGCACCAGACCACGCACTTTTCCATCGTCGACTCCAAGGGCAACGCGGTCAGCAACACCTACACCCTGAACTGGGATTACGGCAGTGGCGTGGTGGTCAAAGGCGCGGGCTTTTTGATGAACGACGAGATGGACGACTTCAGCGCCAAACCGGGTGTGGCCAATGCGTTTGGCGTGGTGGGCGGCGATGCCAACGCCATCGAGCCGGGCAAGCGCATGTTGTCGTCGATGAGCCCAAGCCTGGTGACACGCGACGGTGCCGTGACGCTGGTGCTGGGAACGCCGGGCGGGTCGCGGATCTTCACCACGGTCTTTCAGGTGCTCAACAACCTTTACGATTTCCACATGCCGTTGAAGGACGCCGTGGCGGCGCAACGTGTTCATCACCAGTTGCTGCCGAAGGACACGATCTTCACCGAGAAATTTGCGCCATTGCCTACGCCGGTGGCCGAAGAGCTGAAGACCATGGGCTACACCCTCAAGGATCAGGGCTGGTCGATGGGCAACGTGCAGGCGATCAAGATTGACGGCACGAAAGTCGAAACGGCGTCGGATCCGCGAGGCAGGGGAGTGGGGAGGGTGGTGCAGTGAAGGGATGACGCTTGCCGCTGTAGGAGCGTGGCTTGTCCCGCGATCGGCGGGGAACCCGTCGTTAATCCGGCATTCGCGGTGCACCTGATGTGGTGGATCTTCAGGTATTGCTGCCGGTTCCCGGCAGATCGCGGGACAAGCCACGCTCCTACAGGTTTTGTCATGATCGTTCCCACGCTCTGCGTGGGAATGCATCCCTGGACGCTCCGCGTCCGCAGCAGGGTGACGCGGGGCGTCACGGTCGGCATTCCCACGCGGAGCGAGGGAACGATCATGGCAGGTTTATTGCGGTGCCAGCGCTTAGTGATGCTCACGCGTCGCACGGAATTTGATGTCCGGCCAGCGTTCTTCCATCAAGGCCAGGTTGACCCGGGTAGGAGCCAGGTAGGTCAGGTGACCACCGCCGTCCACTGCCAGGTTTTCCACCGCCTTGTTCTCGAATTCCTCGAGCTTCTTCTTGTCGCTGCTGTCGATCCAGCGGGCTGACCACACGGTGATCGGCTCGTAGGCGCATTCGACCTTGTACTCTTCCTTCAAGCGACTGGCGACCACATCGAACTGCAGCACACCGACGGCGCCGAGGATGATGTCGTTGCTGCGTGTCGGGAAGAACACCTGCGTGGCGCCTTCTTCGGCCAGCTGTTGCAGACCCTGACGCAATTGCTTGGATTTCAGCGGGTCCTTCAGGCGGACGCGACGGAACAGTTCCGGCGCGAAGTGCGGGATTCCGGTGAAGCCCAGCGCTTCGCCTTCGGTGAAGGTGTCGCCGATCTGGATCGTGCCGTGGTTGTGCAGACCGATGATGTCGCCGGCGTAGGCTTCTTCCAGCTGTTCACGCTCGCTGGAGAAGAACGTCAGCGCATCGCCGATACGCACATCTTTGCCCGTACGGACGTGGCGCATTTTCATGCCCTTGTCGTACTTGCCCGAGCAGATGCGCATGAAGGCGATACGGTCGCGGTGTTTGGGGTCCATGTTCGCCTGGATCTTGAACACGAAGCCTGAGAATTTCTCTTCGACCGGCTCGACGGTGCGCTCGTTGGCAACCCGTGGCAGCGGCAGCGGTGCCCAGTCGACGACCGCGTCCAGCACGTGATCGACACCGAAGTTGCCGAGTGCCGTACCGAAGAACACCGGGGTCAGCTGACCGTCGAGGAACTCCTGCTGATCAAAGGTGTGGCAGGCGCCCTGCACCAGCTCCAGTTGCTCGACGAAACGGTCGTACTCATCGCCCAGGTGGGCGCGGGCCTCGTCGGAGTCCAGATTCTGGATGATCTTGGTTTCGGTGCGCTCATGACCGTGACCGGCGGTGTAGACGATGATGTAGTCGTCGGCCAGGTGATAAACGCCCTTGAAGTCGCGGTAGCAACCGATCGGCCAGGTGATCGGCGCGGCCTTGATCTTCAGGACCGCTTCGATCTCGTCCAGCAGTTCGATCGGGTCGCGGATGTCGCGGTCCAGCTTGTTGATGAAGCTGACAATCGGAGTGTCGCGCAGACGGCAGACGTCCATCAGTGCGATGGTCCGCGGCTCTACGCCTTTACCGCCGTCGAGCACCATCAGCGCCGAGTCCACGGCGGTCAGGGTGCGGTAGGTGTCTTCCGAGAAGTCTTCGTGACCCGGGGTGTCGAGCAGGTTGATCATGTGTTCGCGATACGGGAACTGCATGACCGACGTGGTAATGGAGATACCACGCTGCTTCTCCATTTCCATCCAGTCGGAAGTGGCATGGCGATCGGATTTACGGGATTTGACCGTACCGGCGACGGCAATGGCCTTGCCCATCAGCAGCAGCTTTTCGGTGATGGTGGTCTTACCGGCGTCCGGGTGAGAAATAATGGCGAAAGTGCGGCGTTTCGCGACTTCGGCGGCCTGTCTGGTCATGGGAAATCGCCCGAGAGGTGATTCAAAAAAGGGCCGGGATTATAGCCTAAATGAAGGCGATAACCGAACCGTTCAGTCGATAAAGGGTGGCCAAATAGCATCTCACGTGGGAACCTTTCAGACCGTGGAGACGTCCACTCCCCCGTAACGACACGTTGCAGGGGCTGCAAAATTAGCAAGTTAGCTTGACGAAGCTGCGCTCATGGCTTGTGTTTTCGCCGAGGTTCAACCCTCTCCGGCGACCCACCCGCTGCTCTTCGCGAACGTTCGCAGACTGCCTGACAAGGCCAGCTCCATGCGAGGCGTTCGCCGACTGAAATAAGGAGTCCGCCCGTGGCTAATCGCTATGGCAAGGGGCTAATGGGAGGTGTGATTGTCATCGCACTCCTGGCCCTGCTGGTCCAATGGATCGGCATCAGTACTATCAGGCAGTATCAGGACGATCTGCTTTTTTATCTGCAAGCTCACGTGATGCTGGTGCTGGCATCGATGCTGGCGGCACTGGTGGTCGGAATCCCGACCGGCATTGTTCTGAGCCGACCGAACATGGTTGGCCGCGCCGAACGCTTCATGCAGATCTTCAACATCGGTAACACCGTTCCTCCTCTCGCGGTTCTGGCCATTGCTCTGGGTGTCCTGGGTATTGGCAGCGGACCTGCCATCTTTGCGCTGTTCCTCGCCTCGCTGTTGCCCATCGTGCGCAACACCTACGAAGGCCTCAAAAACGTTCAGGGTTCCCTTAAAGAAGCCGCCACCGGCATCGGCATGACGCCGCGTCAGGTGCTGTGGCGCGTCGAGCTGCCCAATGCCGTGCCGATCATCATCGGTGGCGTTCGGGTTGCCCTGGCGATCAACGTCGGCACCGCGCCGCTCGCCTTCCTGATCGGCGCCAACAGCCTTGGCAGCCTGATCTTCCCTGGCATCGCCCTGAACAATCAGCCGCAACTCGTACTGGGCGCCGCGTGTACCGCGTTGCTGGCCCTGTTCCTCGATGGCGCCGTGACGCTGGCAAGCCGTCTTTGGCTGGAACGTGGCCTCGCTCGTTGAGCGCAGAGAAAGGAATTCGCATGAAGAAGTTATGCACATTGATACTGGGCGCCGGCCTGTTGTTGTCCGGATTTGTCCAGGCGGCCGATGCACCGGCCGAGCGACCGCTGCTGCGCATTGGCGCACGGGTCTTCACCGAGCAGACCATCCTCGCCGAGCTCACCGCGCAATACCTGCGAGACAAGGGGTATCAGGTCCAGATCACCGGCGGCCTGGGGAGTAACCTGGCGCGCAGTGCGCAGGAAAGCGGCCAGCTCGACATGCTTTGGGAGTACACCGGGGTCTCGCTGGTGTCCTACAACCATGTCAACGAAAAGCTCGATAGTGAGCAGACCTATCAGCGGGTGAAAGAACTCGACGCGAAGAAAGGCTTGGTCTGGCTATCGCCGTCCAAGTTCAACAACACCTATGCCTTGGCGCTGCCGGACAAGATCGCCCGCCAGTACCCGCAGATCAACAACATCTCCGAACTGACCACTGTGCTCAAGGATGAGGCCGATAAGGATCATATCGTCGCCCTCGACACTGAGTTCGCCAATCGCTTCGACGGGCTGGTGGGTATGGTCAAGCACTACGACATGAACCTGAGTCGTGAAAACACGCGCCAGATGGACGCCGGTCTGGTGTATACCGCGCTGCGCAACGGTCAGGTGTTCGCCGGGCTCGTCTACACCACCGACGGCCGGCTGAATGCCTTCAAGCTCAAGGTGCTGGACGACGACAAGCACTACTTCCCGGACTACACCGCAGCGCCGGTGATCCGCAAGGAATTCCTGGACAAGCACCCACAACTGGCCGAACAACTCAAGCCGCTGGCGGCCTTGCTGGATAACCAGACGATGATTGATCTGAACGCGCGCGTGGATGTCGATCACGAAAGTCCTACCGTCGTGGCCGCCGACTTCCTGCGCGCGCATCCGATCAACCCTTCCGCTGAAAGCGTGCCGATCAAGCAAACGCCCGTAGAGCAGCAGGAGAAGAAACTATGAGCCTCCTTAGCGCTTTCTCCCATCTGGACTGGAATCAGGTCCTGCACCTGACCCTGCAACACATCACGCTGGTGGGCATCGCAGTGTCGCTGGCCATTCTGGTGGGCGTGCCGTTGGGCGTTTTCATGACGCGCTTTCCGGTGCTCGCCGGCCCCTTGCAGGCCAGTGCCACGGTGCTGCTGACCATCCCGTCGATTGCCTTGTTCGGCCTGCTGCTGCCGTTCTACTCGAAGTTCGGCCAAGGCCTGGGCCCGATGCCGGCGATCACGGCCGTGTTCCTTTATTCACTGTTGCCCATCATGCGCAACACCTACCTGGCGCTGACGGGTGTCGAGCCGGGCATTCGTGAAGCCGCGAAAGGCATCGGCATGACCTTCGGTCAGCGCCTGCGCATGGTCGAGCTACCGATTGCCGTGCCCGTGATTCTCGCCGGTGTGCGCACCGCCGTGGTCATGAACATCGGCGTCATGACCATCGCGGCCACCATCGGTGCCGGTGGCCTTGGCGTACTCATCCTCGCTTCCATCAGCCGCAGCGACATGTCGATGCTCATCGTCGGCGCCGTACTGGTCAGCATTCTGGCCATCTTCGCTGACCTGCTTCTGCAATGGCTGCAACGCTCGCTGACTCCAAAAGGATTGCTCAAATGACTGTCAAAACCATGATCGAACTTCAAAACCTATCCAAAACCTTCCAGAGCAACGGCAAGGAAGTGAAGGCTGTCGATTCCGTGAGCCTGACCGTCAACGAAGGCGAGATCTGCGTCTTCCTCGGCCCGTCGGGCTGCGGCAAAAGTACGACGCTGAAAATGATCAACCGCCTCATCATGCCAACCTCCGGCAAGGTGCTGATCAACGGCGAAGACACCACTCAGCTCGATGAAGTGACCTTGCGTCGCAACATTGGCTACGTGATCCAGCAGATCGGCTTGTTCCCGAACATGACCATCGAAGAAAACATCGTGGTCGTACCCAAACTGCTGGGCTGGGACAAGCAGAAGTGCCACGACCGTGCCCGCGAACTGATGAGCATGATCAAGCTTGAGCCCAAGCAGTACCTGCACCGTTACCCGCGTGAACTGTCGGGTGGTCAGCAACAGCGGATCGGCGTGATTCGCGCATTGGCGGCCGATGCGCCGTTGTTGCTGATGGACGAACCGTTCGGCGCGGTCGACCCGATCAACCGCGAGATGATCCAGAACGAGTTTTTCGAGATGCAGCGCGCGCTGAACAAGACCGTGATCATGGTCAGCCACGACATCGACGAAGCCATCAAACTGGGCGACAAGATCGCGATCTTCCGCGCGGGTAAACTGCTGCAGATCGATCACCCGGACACCTTGCTGGCTCACCCGGCCGACGACTTCGTCAGCAACTTCGTCGGTCAGGACAGCACCCTCAAGCGCCTGCTGCTGGTGAAAGCTGAAGATGCGGCGGATAACGCGCCTTCCGTCAGCCCGGAAACGCCGGTCGCCGATGCGCTGGAGATCATGGACGAACAGGACCGCCGCTACGTGGTGGTCACCGACGGCGACAACAAGGCCATGGGCTACGTGCGCCGCCGCGACCTGCATCGCCAGAGCGGTACATGCGAGCAATACCTGCGTCCGTTCAACGCCACTGCGGCATATGACGAGCACCTGCGCATCCTGTTGTCGCGCATGTACGAGTTCAACCGTTCATGGCTGCCGGTGCTGGATGCCGAGAACGTGTTCCTGGGTGAAGTGACGCAAGAGTCTATTGCGGCCTACCTGAGTTCGGGCCAGTCACGGGGCAAGAAGACCAGCATCGTTTCGCCAGCGGAAGTGGCAGAGCAGGTGGCATCGGTTTGAGGTAAGGGATCAGGTGCGTTACTCGCGCCTGACCTGACGCCCTCGCGAATGAATTCGCTCCCACAGTAGGAATGCATGTTTTCTGTGGGAGCGAATTCATTCGCGAACGATGTCGCAAGGCACCTCTTTTTACCGGTCGGGTACCGAACGGGAGATAGAAGGTATCGCCTGCTTCGGCGAGCCAGGGGAACATCGTCCTGTCACATCGGTCGGTTACTACAGGGTGATGAAACAAACGCGAATGCCCGTCTGGCAAAAACGGGCAGAAAAGCGACATTTTTTGTTGATCTTGAACCCCTCAAGTCCTAAAGTTCGCGCCGAACGTCCATGCTGGAAACGATCCATCCGGCTCAAGTACTGACGACGAGACAGCAAGGCCAACCGGGGAGGTGCACCGGATGGCCTTTTTGCTTTCGGCGAGCAGCCTTGGGAAGTAGGCGAACCAAAGTGGGGATACGGAGGACGTTCAAGAGGGCAAGGCCCTGACACCCATTGTTTTTTACCGTTTGCCAACAGGAGTCCCCCGCATGTCGATTCAGGTCGAAGACTATTTCGAGAAAAGCACCTTCGAAAAAATGAAGGCGTTTGCCGACAAGCAAGAAACCCCGTTCGTGCTCATCGACACCGCGATGATCAGCCAGGCCTATGACGACCTGCGCGCCGGTTTCGAATTTGCCAAGGTTTACTACGCGGTCAAGGCCAACCCTGCCGTCGAAATCATCGACCTTCTGAAAGAGAAAGGCTCGAGCTTCGACATCGCCTCGATCTACGAGCTGGACAAAGTGATGGACCGTGGCGTTGGCCCGGATCGCATCAGCTACGGCAACACCATCAAGAAGTCCAAGGACATTCGCTACTTCTACGAGAAGGGCGTGCGTCTGTACGCGACCGACTCCGAAGCCGACCTGCGCAACATTGCCAAGGCCGCTCCGGGCTCGAAAGTCTACGTGCGCATCCTCACCGAAGGCTCGACCACGGCCGACTGGCCTTTGTCGCGCAAATTCGGTTGCCAGACCGACATGGCCATGGACCTGCTGATCCTGGCCCGTGACTTGGGTCTGGTGCCTTACGGCATCTCGTTCCACGTGGGTTCGCAGCAGCGCGACATCAGCGTGTGGGACGCCGCGATTGCCAAAGTGAAGGTCATCTTCGAACGTCTGAAAGAAGAAGACGGCATCGAGCTCAAGCTGATCAACATGGGTGGCGGCTTCCCGGCCAACTACATCACCCGTACCAACAGCCTGGAAACCTACGCTGAAGAAATCATCCGCTTCCTCAAAGAAGACTTCGGCGATGATCTGCCGGAAATCATTCTGGAGCCAGGCCGTTCGTTGATCGCCAACGCCGGTATTCTGGTCAGCGAAGTGGTGCTGGTTGCGCGCAAATCGCGTACCGCGGTCGAGCGCTGGGTGTACACCGACGTGGGCAAGTTCTCCGGCCTGATCGAAACCATGGACGAAGCCATCAAGTTCCCGATCTGGACCGAGAAGAAAGGCGAAGTCGAAGAAGTCGTGATCGCTGGTCCAACCTGCGACAGCGCCGACATCATGTACGAGAACTACAAGTACGGCCTGCCGCTCAACCTGGCCATCGGTGATCGCCTGTACTGGCTGTCGACCGGCGCGTATACCACCAGCTATAGCGCTGTGGAGTTCAACGGCTTCCCGCCATTGAAGTCCTTCTACATCTAAGTGTGATGCCGCAACGCAAAAAGCCCGCGAGTGATCGCGGGTTTTTTTGTGCCCGGAATATCAGTGCCGCGCCGTTAGCTCGGCCTCATTCAGGGAAGGGATGGCAAGTTCCACCATCAACTGGAAATCGGCCCTGGAGATTGTGGAAAACAGCGTGCTGAACTCCCTCAAAGCAGTGCTCT
This sequence comes from Pseudomonas abietaniphila, assembly GCF_900100795.1. GTDB lineage: Bacteria > Pseudomonadota > Gammaproteobacteria > Pseudomonadales > Pseudomonadaceae > Aquipseudomonas > Aquipseudomonas abietaniphila. The sequence goes on along the minus strand of NZ_FNCO01000013.1, from coordinate 152,318 downwards.
GCATGCTCACCAAACGCGTGAATCCTTCACTCAGTTGCTCGGTGGCTTGAATCAGACTCTGCTGCTGTTGGGCGATTAGCGTGATCTCGGCGTTAAGGGCAGCGGTATTCGTATCGCCCTGGTTCTGATCGGGTTTATTTTTGCGGATGTACGTTTCAAGGGCGCCGCGCATGAAGTCCATGAAACGCGGCAGGATTTCCCGATTGTTCTGATGCAGTTGATTGAGAGTACCTGCGGCGCTTTCGAACGTCATATAGGTCTGCGACACCCTGGTTTTCATCTGCTGAGCAAATGGCCAGGCAGGTCCTACCGTGAGGACCAACAGCTTGCCCTCCAGCAAAAAAGGCTGTTTGCGCAAGTCGAGGCTTGAAAGAGGGGCTCTACGTTCTGCGGCAGGCATGGACGCAAGCGTGGCTTCAAAGATGGCATTGAACTGACGGATATCAGTATTCAGCCGTTGCTGATCATGGAAAGCGCGAGGGTAAATTGGGGAGAGGTCGGGCCACTGTGTCAGCCGGTTACTTGCGAGCCAAAGCGTCTCGTTGAGTGCCGGTTGATAAACCGTCAAAAACCGCGGGTCAGTGGCGATCCCCAACCGCTTTATTATCCGATCCGCTTGCTGCGGCAAATTAACGAGCGTCGTACGATATTGATAGAGCACATCGAACTGTCGGAAAGAAATGAGTGCGTCCTGCATGGTGATGGTTTCCATGTGCACCGGCGACAACGACGGTCCCTTGGACCGCCATTGTCCGGGTCATGAGCTTGGCGTTTAACGCACGGTCTCAAGGTAGCTGATCAGCGCCTGCGCTGTGTTGACGAAGCGGCTTTCCTTGTCATCATGATCTGCATTTTCGTTCGAGACCAACCGGTCGAATTGTTCGACGGAGTGCTTCACTTTTACCAGTTCATGGGTGACTGAAATGTACTCGGCATACAGGTTGAGAACCGAGTCAACCAGCACGATTTTGTGTCCGCTTTCCGTTTGCTTTTCTTCTACGCGACCACGCACCTCTGTCTCGACTTTAATCTTGGCGATGACACGTTCCCGCTCCTTGTACATCTCCAGATAGTTGAGATTTCGCCCAATGCCTTCCAGCACCTTTTGCATGTGCGCAATGGCAAGCTTGACCAGCTCTGCTTCTGGCGGACTCACACCCAGGTTGTTCACGCTTTCTGCGGACAGCAATGCGTCTTTGGCGATATCGGTAACCCGGTTTTTTCCAGCGGTAGCATGCCGTCGGTGAGCGTCTTACGCTCGATTTCAAGGGTTGCCATCCGGCTGTCGATCGCCGTGATCTCGTCATCGAAGCCTTGGGCGTCAGCTTTCAGCCCCGGTGTATAGGAGATGAGCTGTTCGGTGTTCAGCGTGAGGCCCTCTAGCTCGGACACCTGTTTTAGCAGCAGGCCGAGATAGTCCTTGTATTTTTTCTCCGCCGTACCTAGTTCGAGCTCACGGAGGTGCAGGTTATCGTCCTGATCCTCACTGTCCGTCAACTGAGGGTATTCACTGCGCAGTTTATTGAGCTGCTTCAGCGACCTGGTCAGGTGGATAATCACTGTCTCCGTGTGGCTGCGAATGTTCGTGCGGCCGAGGGAAGCCGTCTTGTACAGTTTTGCCCATTGGGTCTGAACGCCAGGAAGAAACGAGGTAACACTGAACGCATACCGGGCAGCCGCGTCCAGTTTGATCATCTGGGCCAAGCTGTTGTTCAACTGCGAAGCATCGGGATAGGAGAATTCGATTTCACTGTGGATGTTATAAATATTCATGATGTAGTCACTGATTAATTAATAAGATTTTTTGAGGTCTTTGGCCATCTCTGCATCGGCCTCTGCGAAGACGCTCAACAGTTGATCGGCCTCTTCGGCAATCAGCTTCCAGGGGGCAACGACTTGTTCGAAGTGGTAGACAAACAGAGTGGCTCGCATGGCATCGTCAATGCGTTCCGACTCTTCCCTGGATTGCAAGGCGTAGGTGTGAAGTTTGTTCCAGAGCGTGATCAGGTTCTTGGTGGCGCAGTCTGCTTCGATGGTCAGCATTTCCAGATCTTGCAAATCGGCTTTGATATAGCCCAAACGACCGAGGATGATGTCCATTTCGTACATATCATTGATCTTCTGGTCGCGCTTGTTTTTGAGATCATTTCGCTCTTTGCGGATTTTCTCCGCCTCGACCCCGAAGTAGATCGCCATGCCCAGGCCTACAACATTCAGGCCTGCCGCAGACTCCAGCGATGACATGACGGTTTTCTTGTAGGCGGCACTCTTTTCGTCGATTTCCTTATTGAGGTTATCGATTTCCTTCTGAAGTTTTACAATGTTCGCCTTGAGCGGAGAGTTCTCGATGGCTACTAACTGAAGCGCAATCGCGGGACGAACCTCATTCGACAGGTCGTCGCCGTAGTTCGCCAGATCATCTTTCAACTGTCTGGTACGCGCTTCATGATCGGTAACTTTGGCAATGATCCTGTCCAGCAGGTAGCCGAAGTCGATCGCTGCGTCTGCGTCGTCTGCATCGAATTCGATGCCTGGAAACGCGTCGCCCATTTCGATCTGAACACGTTTCAGATCTTCCAGCGTCTTGATGCCCAGCTGACGTAATGTCTGGGCGCTTTTAATGTCGGCAATAATGCTCTGGAAAGAATCGCCATACGTCAGCATCTGCGCAGCAAAGACTTTGAGCTCTCCACTCACATTTTTTACGCGGTGTTGTAGAGGGTTCCAGCGCAGTGCGTGATTGCGAACGACGGTAAAGCACCGTGCAAAATCGGCAGGCGCCAATCCCGGGCCAGCGATGGTGTTGCTGCCATACCCCAGGTAAGCAATAACCTTGCTGATCTCAGTGGGCAAGTTCAGCGCTTTCTTTTCATAACGATGAAGATCAATGATCTGATCTTTTGTGAGGATCAAACCTTTGGGACGGACACTGTTTTCCAATGTTCCCAAAGACGCTTGCATCAGCGTCTCTGACGCCGTGACGGTCTCTTCTATTGCGTCGGGCTGGGTAGAATTATTCATGTTCAGCTATCCTGTCTGAGTCATTAACAAGCCTTCCTGGCTTGGTGTAAAGCATGCGATTTAACAACGAGTGAGTTGTTATTAAGAAGAGTAGGGCGGGGCGTTAAAGCGTGTCAAAGGTAGAGTCTGGTCCGGATATTTCAATGTTTCAATACAACACGCTTCGCCGGCGTGTGCTGGCCTGCGCAGAAGTAACAGCCTGTGTATCTATCAGGCTGTGGTCTTCAAGATTTCGTTCAGGGCCATCTGATCCTGCCTATCACCGATTATCGACGCTTGGTGGTAATACTCGATTGCTAGCGCACGGATTTCCGGTTGAGCGGCCGACATTAGCGTTTCACGGCTCACTCGCAGAAAATTAAGGTTGCCGATGCGTAACGCGGTTCGAAGCCAGGTGATGGCCTCTTCAATATGCCCTTGTTCGGCCAGAACGGCAGCGTGGCTGAACTGGCCTCGGAAATCGCCACCTTCTGCCGAGCGTCGGTACCAGTCGTGCGCTGCGGGCAAATTCTGCTCACAGTACAGGCCTTCCTCCAGGTATCGCCCCAGCAGATTCATCGATTTCGCATGGCCCATGTGCGCTGCCTTGCGGTAACAGGCCAAAGCCCGCGCTTGATCCTTGTTCACGCCGCGACCGGTCGCCAGCAGGTTTGCGTAGTTATAAAAGCCCCAGTCGAGTTCGGCTTCGGCCGCCTGTCGATAGCACTCGGCAGCCTTGACGACGTCGGGTTCGCAACCCCATCCGTGTTCGTGGCAACGTCCTGCCATGTTGATCGCCATGGCGTGGCCGCCGCGGGCGGCGATCTGGAACCAGGTCAGCGCCAGGGCGGCGTCCTGTTCGATGCCGCTGCCATCAAGCAGGATCTGCCCGAGCAAGGCTTGCGCATCGGGCATGTTCTGCTGAGCGGCGATGAGGATCGCGCGCGCTGCGCTGGCAGGGTTGTCCTGCAGCATCGCGCGCAGTTGTTGGCCATCGAGTACTTCCTGACGTCGTAGATTCCAGCTCATCAATCAGACCTCGACCCACTGGCGCAGCAGGTTGTGATAGGTGCCGGTGAGTTGGATCAGCGACGGATGATCGGGCACGTCGCGGCTCAGTTGCTGAATCGCGGTGTCCATCTCGAACAACAGCGTGCGATGGCCGTCGTCGCGCACCAGGCTCTGGGTCCAGAAGAACGAGGCGTAACGTGCGCCCCGCGTCACGGGATTGACCTTGTGCAGGCTGGTCGCGGGGTAGAGGAGCAGGTCACCTGCGGGCAGCTTGACCTGTCGAGTACCGAAGGTGTCCTGAATCACCAGTTCGCCGCCGTCGTAATCGTCCGGGTCGCTGAAGAACAATGTCGAGGACAGGTCGGTGCGCACGCGTTCGACACTGCCCTTGGCCTGCCGTACCGAATTGTCGATGTGAAAATCGAAACTGCCACCGCCGGTGTAACAGTTCACCAACGGCGGAAACACTTTGTGCGGCAGCGCGGCCGACATGAACAACGGGTTATGCCACAGCCGTTCGAGCATTGCCGCGCCGATCTCTTTGGCCAGCGGATGACCTTCGGGCAGTTGCAAGTTGTGCTTGGCTTTTGCCGACTGGTGGCCGGCGGTGATCTTGCCGTCCGCCCACTCGGTCTGCTCCAGGGCTTCGCGGATGCGCTGCACTTCCTCACGGGTAAACAAGCCAGGAATGTGTAAGAGCATGGCGTCGCCACTCAGAATCGAAAAGGTAGCGAATGGTAGTGATTCTTATTGGCTGTGTAAAACCCTGCGGGCGCGCGTAGACGGACGAGTGTGAAAAAGCCGTAAAGGGAAAACGTAAAGAATGTAAGTTTTATGCGAATACAAATGATTCACAACTATATTCCGCGGCCTCAACATTCCTTGGGGAAGGAAAATGTCGCGCCAATCACAATCAACATCCGTATCGTCTCAGCGCTCGATCGCAGGCGCAGTGGGCGTCGCCATTGCTGCGATGTCTGCCGCGCATATGGCTCAAGCCGCAGAGGCCACCCAGGACAAAGCGCTGAACCTCGGGGCCACCACCATCGATGGTGAGCAGGACACTGGTTACAAGACTGAAGAGTCCGCTTCGAAGAAGTACACCGCTCCGCTGCGTGAGACGCCAAAAAGCGTTACGGTGATTCCACAACAAGTGATTCGCGATACGGCTGCGACCAGTCTGGCTGATGCATTGCGCACGACCCCAGGCATCACATTTGGCGCAGGCGAGGGTGGCAACCCGAATGCAGACCGCCCGATCATTCGTGGTTTCAACGCCGAAAGCGACGTGTTCATCGATGGCATGCGCGACGTTGCCGCTCAGAGCCGCGAGATTTTCAACGTTGAGTCCGTTGAAGTAAGCAAGGGGCCGGGCTCTGCGTTCACGGGTGCCGGTTCGACCGGTGGCAGTCTGAACCTGGTCACCAAGGGCGCTCATCTGGGTGATGCCTACAATGGGGGTTATACCTTCGGCTCTGACCAGACCCAGCGCTATACGCTGGACGTCAACCAGCAGATGACCGACACCTCCGCGGTACGCCTGAACCTCATGAAGCACGACGCCAACGTGGCGGGGCGTAACGACGTAGATGTGAGCCGTTGGGGCTTTGCGCCGTCCTTCGCCTTCGGTCTGGGCACCGACACCCGAGTGAAAGTGGATTACTACCACCTCACCACCGATGACATGCCTGACTACAGTATTCCGCTGACCAACACCACTGGTCGCAGCAAATATGTCGTCGACAAACCGGCTCACGTCAATGAGAACAATTTTTACGGCCTGACCGACCGCGACTACCGCAAGAGCGTGAACGACAGCGGTACTTTTCGGATCGAACATGACCTGAACGACAGCCTGACCCTTTCAAACAGCTTCCGCATGTCGCGTTCGACGCTGGATTACATCGTCACCAACCCGGATGACAGTCGTGGCAACGTTGCTAATGGCCTGGTGTCGCGTTCGGCTAAAAGCCGTAACTCCACTTCCAGCGGCTTCGTCAACCAGACCGACCTTCAGGCTAAATTCAACACCGGCTTTGTCGAGCACAGCCTGGTCACAGGTTTCGAATTCTCCTATCAGGACACGCACAATCGAGGCTATAACGTTCTAACCGCAACGGGCGGCACCATTGGCTCAACCTGCAATGCTGCCTTGTTGAGGTCCGGTGATTGCACAAGCCTCTACGACCCTACGCCAAAAGATGCCTGGAACGGCACCATAACCGATAGTCTGGCTTACACGGATACCGACACCAAGACCAGCGCGGCCTACGTGTTCGACACGCTGAAATTCAATGATCAGTGGTCGTTGAACCTTGGCTTGCGCTATGACGATTACGACGTGACGTCGAGCGGGTACAGCACGGGTGGACGTGGCTCGGTGGCCGGGACGTTCAGGCGTGAGAACACCAGCCAGCTCTGGAACTACCAGGTGGGCCTCACCTACAAACCGCTACCTAATGGCAGTATCTACGCGGCGTGGTCAACGTCGAGCAACCCGTCAGGCGAAACCAGTGGCAACGGTGGTCTGGAACTGGCGGCGAACAATACCGATCTTGATCCAGAAAAGAACCGCAACTATGAGATCGGCACCAAGTGGGACTTCTTCGACGACAACCTGTCGCTGACTGCAGCGCTGTTCCGTACCGAAAAGACCAATGCCCGGATCACGGATCCTGACAACGCGACCTTCCAGGTACTCGATGGTGAGCAGCGCGTCGACGGTCTTGAGTTGACTTACAGTGGCAACATCACCAGCAAGTGGAAGGTGTACGGCGGTTACACGTACATGGAGAGCGAAATCGTTAAGGCCAGCAGTGCCGCCGACGAAGGCAACCATATGCCTAGCACGCCGCGTAACAACTTCAATTTCTGGTCCACCTACGAACTGACGCCCAAGCTGACGGTAGGCGGTGGCGCCACCTTCGTCGATTCACGTTTCGGTAACGAGGCCAACTCGGTGGAGGTGCCGTCCTACTGGCGTTATGACGCTATGGCGACCTACGCATTGACCAAGAATGTTGACCTGCAACTTAACGTGCAGAACCTGACTGACAAGCGTTACTACGATCAAGTGTTCACCACTCACTATGCGCATATGGCCGCTGGCCGCACTGCTCTTATGAGCGCCAGCTTCCACTTCTAACCGCACGAGGAACAACTGAGCCCCGCTTGCTTTGGTAAGTGGGGCTTTTTGTGTGAAGGGCCGTCAGGTGCCACCGCCTTCGGTGTGTCGGATCTGAGACCGAATACAGAATCATATACGGATGAGAATAACTGTTGTTTGTGCGCATAATGCGCGTCGCTACGGGTTATCGAGGTGATCGAGGGTGTTGAAGAAAGTCCTGTTTCAGGTGCATTGGTTCTTCGGAATCACCGCTGGTCTGGTGTTGGCCTTGATGGGCATCACTGGCGCGCTGTATTCGTTCGAGGACGAAATTGTTGATGCGCTCAACCCCGAGACGCTGTTCGTTCAGCCGCAGGGCAATCACCTTTCGCTCGCTGAAATGGTCGCCAGGGTCGAGGCTCAGGCCCACGATAAAGTGTCCATGTTCCGCATCGAACCTGACAGTAACCGGATCGCCCAGGTCTGGTTTCAGCCTGCGCCGGGCCAGCGTCGTGGCGAGATGCATAACTTCAACCCTTACACCGGCGAGTTCACCGAAGACGCGGTGGGGCAGGACTTCTTTGGCTTCATTCTGAACCTGCACCGCTTTCTGGCGGCGGGTGAATACGGCAAGCAAGTGACGGCAGCCTGTACCCTGATTCTGGTGTTTTTCTGCCTGTCCGGTCTGTACCTGCGCTGGCCGCGTCAGGCACTGAACTGGCGCGTTTGGCTGACGCTGGACTGGGCGAAGAAGGGACGCAGTTTCAATTGGGATCTGCATTCGGTGTTTGGCACCTGGTGCCTGATCATTTATCTGTTGCTGGCTGTCACCGGGTTGATGTGGTCTTACGACTGGTTCAGCAACGGTGTGACCAAACTGATTGGCGATCCGCCCGTCGCCGGCGAACAGCGTCGGGGTGGTGGCGGTCCGCGTCCGGCTCCTGGCCCGCGGGACGCTGCACCCGTTCAAAGCGCAGCGGCGGATTACGCGGCGATCGCAGACACGGTCCAGAAAACCGCTGGCCCCGATCTCAAGGCCTACAACCTGCGCATGCCGCAGGGGCCGGGACAAATGGCGACCGTTTTTTATGTGCTCAAGGACGCGCCGCATCCACGTGCGCTGAACCAGATCACCCTCGATCCGGCCAACGGACAGCTCAAGGCCGTTTCTCGCTATGCGGATAAAAGCTATGGCGCGCAGCTGTTGGTCAGTAACTACTCGCTGCACACCGGCAGCTATTGGGGGCTCCCTGGCCGCATCGTGATCACGGTCGCGGCGCTGCTGATGCCGCTGTTTTTCATCACCGGCTGGTTGCTGTACCTGGATCGCCGTCGCAAGAAGCGTGAAGTCCGCGCTGCGCGTGGCGAAGTGTCAGCAAGCCCGAGTGGCTATGGCACTCAGGGGCCGGCGTGGCTCATCGGCTTCGCCAGCCAGAGCGGGTTTGCCGAGCAACTGGCCTGGCAGACCGCCGGGCAACTGCAATCGGCCGGACTGCCGGTGCGTGTGCAGCGCCTGTCAGACATGACCGAGCAGGATCTGAACCAGAGCCGCAATGCGCTGTTTGTCGTCAGTACCTTCGGTGACGGCGAAGCACCGGACAGCGCCCGTGGTTTCGAGCGCAAGCTGCTGGGGCGGCCGCTGTCCCTGGAAAACCTCAACTACGCCGTACTGGGACTGGGTGACCGGCAGTATCAGCATTTCTGCGGTTTCGCCCAGCGTCTGCATGTCTGGCTCGGCGAGCGTGGCGGCAGCACCTTGTTTGCGCCCGTGGAGGTGGACAGCGGCGACAGCACGGCGCTGCAACACTGGCAGCAACAGCTCGGTGAACTCACAGGTTCCAAGCCTGCGGCGGCGTGGAAAGCACCGGATTACGAGCACTGGACGCTGAGCCAGCGCGACCTGTTGAACCCGGACAGTGTGGGGTCGAAGGTGTTTATGCTGGGCCTGACGTCGGGCACCGGGACGGGCTGGGAAGCCGGGGATCTGGTCGAGGTCCTGCCTCGCAATGCGCAGTCCGCGGTCGAGCAGTTCCTCGCGGGGCTGGGCATCGCGGCCGACACGCAGGTCAACGTCGACGGTCTGAACGAAACCCTCGGCCAGGCCTTGAGCACTCGCCAGTTGCCTGCCAATCGCAGCCACCTGGTCGGTCTGCACGCGCAAGCGCTGGTCGATGCGTTGGTCCCGCTGGCGATGCGGGAGTATTCGATTGCGTCGATCCCTCAGGATGGCGCATTGCAGTTGATTGTGCGTCAGGAGCTGCATCCGGATGGCGGTCTTGGCTTGTGTTCCGGGTGGTTGACCGAGCACGCTGCAGTGGGCGCTTCGATCAGCCTGCGGGTTCGTCGCAACAGCAGTTTCCACCTGCCGAGCGACCCGGCACCGATGATCCTCATCGGTAACGGTACAGGGTTGGCGGGATTGCGCAGTTTGCTCAAAGCACGCATCGCGCAGGGCGAACAGCGGAACTGGCTGCTGTTCGGCGAGCGTAACGCCGCACACGATTTCCATTGCGCCGATGAGTTGAACGGCTGGCTGGCGCGTGGTGATCTGGCGCGGATGGACCTGGCGTTCTCCCGTGATCAGGCTGAGAAGATTTACGTGCAGGATCGCCTGCGTGAGGCGGCTGATGAATTGCATCGTTGGCTGGCGGACGGCGCGGTCATCTATATCTGCGGCAGTCTGGACGGGATGGCGGCGGGTGTGGATGAAACATTGAAAGCCTTGATCGGTGAAGAGGGCGTCCAAGCGCTGGTTGAGCAGGGGCGGTATCGGCGGGATGTTTACTGACTCGGGCCGGGCGGTATCGCTGTTGCTGTGGGAGCAGTCAGAGGTTACGACGGCCGCGAATGCGGTGGGTCAGAGCCTTCGTTGGTGCGTGGCACAACGCATTCGCTGCCGTCGTAACCTCCGACGTCTCCCACACGTCCTTCATCAACCTGCAGCCGTGCGGCTAGTCGCGTTTTGTGGTGTCTGGACTTTCTCGGTATGAAGATCAAAAGCAGAACCCAACGCAGCTTGCTGCTCTGCTTTTGACTCTGCCGAAGGCGTAGGAGCGCGGCTTGTCCCGCGATGTGCCGGGAACCGGCAGCAAACCCTGTGCGTGCGGAGTGTCAGGTCTCATGGCGTCGCCTGATTTTGCTACCGCTGCGCGGCAGATCGCGGGACAAGCCACGCTCCTACAGAGAAAGCGTCAAACTGATAGCCCTGCTCCTGCTCCTGCTCCTGCTCCTGCTCCTGCTCCTGCTCCTGCTCCTGCTCCTGCTCCTGCTCCTGCTCTTGCTCCTGCCGTTGATTTTGCTCTTCTACATCAATGGCCAAGACACCACCAAACGCGACTTGGGTGCAGGCCAAACGCAGACGACGCGGAGTGGGTCGAGCGGCATGGATGCCGCGAGAGCGCCGTCAGGGCATGGATGCCCGTTCGGCGCGGGCCCACGGAGTGTCGTCGGAGTGCGGGAATCCGACGAAGTCGGACCAAACCAGGAGCAGGGCCTTTTTGGTTACTTTTTCGGCTCTTGGAAAAAGTGACCCGCTGTAAGAGCGGAACCGTAATCAGCCTTGACCGCAGAAACGGATATACACACAACCCCAAACCCCAAACCCCAGCCATAAAAAAAGACCGCTACGCTCACACGCAACGGCCTTTCTTCACTCAGTAATCAGCAGCACATCACGCCACAAACTGCTCCGCGTAATGACACGCCACCTGACGGTTATCCACCGTCCGCAGTTCGGGAACCTCCGCACTGCAGCGCTCTGTCGCATACGGGCAGCGCTTGTGGAACGCGCAACCCGATGGCGGGTTCAGCGGGTTAGGCAACTCACCCACGATCTTGATCTTCGGCTTCGAAGGATCCGGATGAATCGTCGGCGTGGCCGACAGCAATGCCTGGGTGTACGGGTGCAGAGGGCGGTTATAAATCTCCTCCTTCGGACCCATCTCGGCCGGGCGGCCCAGGTACATCACCAGCACCGTGTCCGCGACATGACGCACCACCGCCAGGTTGTGCGAGATGAACACATAACCGGTGTTGAACTCCTGCTGCAGGTCCATGAACAGGTTCAACACCTGCGCCTGGATCGACACGTCCAGCGCCGAAGTCGGTTCGTCCGCCACCAGCACTTTGGGTTGCAGCATCATGGCGCGGGCCAGCGCGATCCGCTGACGCTGACCACCGGAGAACATGTGCGGGTAGCGCTGATAGTGCTCAGGACGCAGGCCGACCTGCTTCATCATGGCCTGCACTTTCTCGCGACGTTCGGCGGCCGACAGGCTGGTGTTGATCAGCAGCGGTTCGCCCAGTTGATCACCGATCTTCTGGCGAGGGTTCAGCGACGCATACGGGCTCTGGAACACCATCTGCACGTCTTTGCGCAGCTGCTTGCGTTGCGCCTTGGTCGCGCCGGCCACTTCCTGGCCGGCGATTTTCAGGGAGCCCGACGACGGCTCCTCGATCAGGGTCAAAGCGCGGGCGAGGGTGGATTTGCCGCAGCCGGATTCACCGACGACCGCCAGGGTCTTGCCGGCTTCCAGTTCGAACGACACACCGTTGAGTGCGCGCACAGTGGCGTGGGGTTTGAACAAACCACGGGATACATCGTAGTGACGGGTGAGGTCACGGGCGGTCAGTACGATTTCGCTCATTACGCCACCTCCTGATTCAGCGGATAGAAGCAGCGCACGATGCTGTGGGCTTTAGGGTCCAGAGCAGGGCGCTCCTGGCGGCATTTTTCTTGAACGTAAGGGCAGCGCGGCGACAGCAGGCAGCCGCTCGGACGGTCGTAACGACCGGGAACAATGCCCGGCAGCGTCGACAGTCGCTCAGCGCCCATGCTGTGCTCGGGAATCGCCGCCAGCAGGGCTTCGCTGTACGGGTGCGCAGGCACGTCGAACAGGCCGGGGACCTGACCGACTTCCACTGCCTGACCGGCGTACATCACGCAGACACGCTGAGCGGTTTCGGCCACGACCGCGAGGTCGTGGGTAATGAGCACCAGCGCCATGTCCTGCTCTTTCTGCAGGGCCAGCAGCAGGTCCATGATCTGGGCCTGAATGGTCACGTCGAGTGCGGTGGTGGGTTCGTCGGCAATCAGCAGCTTTGGCTCGCCGGCAATCGCCATGGCGATCGCGACACGCTGGCTCATGCCGCCCGACAGTTGGTGCGGATAGGCGTCCAGACGCTGTGCGGCGCCCGGGATTTCAACCTTCTGCAGCAGTTCCAGCGCGCGCTGGTGGGCGGCTTTGCCCGACAGGCCGAGGTGCTGCTTGAGGACTTCCTTGATCTGGAAGCCTACGGTGTAGCTTGGGTTCAACGCGGTCATCGGGTCCTGGAAGACCATCGACAAGTCCTTGCCGACGATCTGGCGACGCTGACGCGAGTTGAGCTTGAGCATGTCCTTGCCGTCGAAGATCAACGAATCAGCGGTGACGATGCCGGGGTGATCGATCAGGCCCATCAGCGCCATCATGGTCACGGATTTACCGGAGCCCGATTCACCGACGATTGCCAGGACTTCGCCTTTGTCCACGGCCAGGTCCAGGCCATCGACGACCGGCGTGGCGGTGGCGTCGCCGAAGCGGACGTTCAGGTTTTTGATTTCTAAAAGTGGCATTCGGACGTCCTCAGGCGGCGTTCTTGAGTTTCGGGTCGAGCGCATCGCGCAGACCGTCGCCCATCAGGTTGATTGCCAGCACGCTGAGCAAAATGGTCAGACCGGGCAGGCTCACCACCCACCAGGCGCGTTCGATGTAGTCGCGGGCCGAAGCGAGCATGGTGCCCCACTCAGGCGTTGGCGGTTGTACACCCAGACCGAGGAAGCCCAACGCCGCAGCGTCGAGGATCGCCGAGGAGAAACTCAAGGTCGCTTGAACGATCAGCGGTGCCATGCAGTTTGGCAGCACGGTGATGAACATCAGGCGCGGCAGGGTGGCGCCGGCCAGACGGGCAGCGGTCACGTAGTCGCGGTTCAGTTCGCCCATGACAGCCGCACGGGTCAGGCGCACATAAGATGGCAAGGACACGATCGCGATGGCGATCACGGTGTTGATCAGGCCAGGGCCGAGGATCGCGACAATGGCAACAGCCAGCAGCAGCGAAGGCAGGGCGAGCATGATGTCCATCAGACGCATGATGGTCGGGCCGAGGATTTTCGGGAAGAAACCGGCCAGCAGACCCATCAGGATCCCCGGAATCAACGACATCACCACCGACGACAGGCCGATCAGCAGCGACAGGCGCGAACCCTGGATCAGACGCGACAGCAGATCGCGGCCCAGTTCATCGGTGCCCAGCACGAACTGCCATTGGCCGCCTTCGAGCCAGACCGGTGGGGTCAGCAGGAAGTCGCGGTATTGTTCGCTCGGGTCATGCGGCGCGACCCACGGGGCGAAGATGGCGCAGAAAACGATCAGCAGCATGAATGCCAGACCGGCCACTGCGCCCTTGTTCTTGGCGAAATGCTGCCAGAACTCTTTGTATACGGACGGGTAGAGCAGGCTTTGATCGACTGCTACTACGGGAGTAGGTGTGCTCATAAAAAGTGATCTCAGCGCTGGTGACGAATGCGTGGGTTGGCAAAGCCGTAGAGGATGTCCACCACGAAGTTGACCAGAATCACCAGGCAGGCGATTAACAGGATGCCGTTCTGCACGACAGGGTAGTCACGTGCGCCAATGGCCTCGATGAGCCATTTGCCGATACCCGGCCAGGAGAAGATCGTTTCGGTCAGGACCGCACCGGCGAGCAGGGTGCCCACTTGCAGGCCGAAGACTGTCAGTACCGGGATCAGTGCGTTGCGCAGTCCGTGAACGAATACCACGCGAGCCGGCGACAGGCCCTTGGCGCGAGCGGTACGCACGTAGTCTTCACGCAGGACTTCGAGCATCGAGGAGCGGGTCATCCGGGCGATTACCGCCAGCGGGATGGTGCCCAGCACGATGGCCGGCAGAATCAGGTGATGCAGCGCATCGAGGAAAGAGCCCTCTTCATCGCTGAGCAAGGTGTCGATCAGCATGAAGCCGGTCTTGGGCGGAATGTCGTACAACAAGTCGATACGACCCGATACCGGGGTCCAGCCCAGCGATACCGAGAAGAACATGATCAGGATCAGGCCCCACCAGAAGATCGGCATCGAGTATCCCGCAAGCGAAATACCCATGACCCCATGGTCGAAGAGGGACCCTCGTTTTAACGCTGCGATCACGCCGGCGAGAAGCCCGAGGATGCCCGCGAATATCAACGCCGCAATCGACAGTTCCAGGGTTGCCGGGAACAGCGAGGTGAATTCGGACCACACGCTCGTGCGCGTACGCAGCGATTCGCCGAGGTCGCCATGGGCGAGCTTGCCGACGTAGTCGATGTATTGCGCATAAAGGGGTTTGTTCAGGCCAAGACGTTCCATGGCTTGGGCGTGCATTTCCGGATCGACCCGGCGTTCACCCATCATGACTTCGACCGGGTCGCCCGGAATCAGGCGAATCAATGCGAAGGTCAGCAAGGTGATGCCGAAGAAGGTGGGTATTAGCAACCCCACTCGGCGAGCGATAAAACTAAACATCTTCTCGTGTACCTCATCTGCCGGTTAGGCGTGTACCGGCGGGGCCCGTTGTTGCAGGCCCGCCGGCTTCTTCTTCTACTTCACTTGGGTGGTAGCGAAGTTATTAGTGGTGAGCGGGCTAATGTAATAGCCCTCTACGTTCTTGCGCATTGCAGTGAACATCTTGGTGTGCGCCATGCTGATCCATGGCAGATCCTGATTGAAGATCGCCTGTGCCTGCTCATAGAGCGCAGCACGTTCGGCCGGGTCGGTCTTTTCCCGAGCCTGATCGATCAACGTCTGGAACTTCTGATTGCACCAGCGCGCGTAGTTTTCGCCGTTTTTGGCGGCCTCGCAACTCAGGTTCGGGGTCAGGAAGTTATCAGGGTCGCCATTGTCGCCTGCCCAGCCAGCGGACACCATGTCGTGTTCGCCGTTTTTCGCCCGTTTGAGCATTTCGCCCCATTCCATGACGCGAATATCTAACTTAATGCCGACTTTTGCCAAATCGGCCTGCATCATTTGTGCCCCCATCGTGGGGTTCGGGTTGGTCGCGCCGCCGCCATTACGGGTGAACAGGGTCAGCACGGTGCCTTCCGGTACGCCAGCTTCCTTGAGCAAAGCGCGTGCCTTGTCCAGGTCGTGGGCAGGATTTTTCAGCTCATTGTTGTAGCCCAGCAGGGTCGGCGGGTACGGGTTGACCGCAACGCTCGCATTGCCCGGGCCGAACAGTGCGTTGACGTAGGCTTGCTTGTCGAACGCGATATCGATCGCTTTACGCACTCGTACATCGCTCATGTATTTGTGCGTGGTGTTCATCGCGATATAGGCGGTGGTCATCGCCTGCAGTTCGTCGATCTTCAGGGCTGGGTCTTTCTTGATGTTCGGGATGTCATCGGGCTTGGGATACAGCGCGATCTGACATTCGTTGGCCTTGAGCTTCTGCAGGCGTACGTTGCTGTCGGTGGCGATTGCCAGAATCAGTGCGTCCGCTGGCGGCTTGCCACGGAAATAATCCGGGTTGGCCTTGAAGCGTACCTGAGCATCCTTGGCGTAGCGCTGGAAGATGAAAGGCCCGGTGCCGACCGGGTGGCTGTTCAACTCATCGGTCTTGTTGGCCTTGAGCAACTGGTCGGCGTATTCGGCCGAGTAGATCGAGGCAAAGGCCATCGCGACGTCAGCCAGGAACGGGGCTTCGCGACGGGTCAGGGTGAATTTGACGGTGTTGTCGTCGACTTTCTCGACGCTTTTCAGCAGCTCCTTGAAGCCCATGCTCTCAAAGTACGGGTAACCGACCGTTGATTGCTTGTGCCATGGGTGGTTCGGGTCGAGCTGACGCTGGAAGCTCCAGACCACGTCGTCGGCGTTCATGTCGCGCGTTGGTTTGAAGTATTCGGTGGTGTGGAACTTGACGCCTTTACGCAGGTGGAACGTGTAATTGAGGCCGTCTTCACTGATGTCCCAGGACTCTGCCAGAGCCGGCTGGATGTCAGTGGTGCCGGGCTTGAAATCCACCAGACGGTTGAAAATGGTTTCCGCCGCCGCATCGGCCGTGACGGCGGTGGTGTACAGCGCCGTGTCGAACCCTTCCGGGCTGGCTTCGGTGCAGACCACCAGAGGTTTGGCCGAAACGCCGACCGCGACGCTGAACAGCGCCAGTGCGACCGCGTTGCGCAATGTTGCGAGTTTGAATGTCGATTTCAAGAAAACGCCCTCCGCAAGTGATGAAGCCATTCATGAGTGGGTGTTTCGGGCCATTAAGTTCTGCGCGAACCCAGGGCCCGAACACTCACCGGTTTCTGTGATTACAGGATGTTGAACGGGATGGTGGTGACCAGACGGAACTCGTTGATATTGCCGTCAGCCTGTTCGGCGCTCGCGCGGTGCGTGGTGTAGGTCGCACGAACGGTCGAGGCCTTCAGCGGGCCGGACTGCAGGGTGTACGAGGAGCCGATGCCGTATTCGTAATGGGTTTCGCCGTCCATTCTGGATACGTCGTAAGCGGTGCCTTTGTAGTGCGTACCGTCGATGTCGAAGCCGCGAGCCTGATAGATGTTGAATTTCAGGCCGGGTACGCCGTAGTCAGCCATGTTCAGCAGGTAGCTCAGCTGTACGGACTTCTCGTTCGGGCCGTTGAAGTCAGAGAGCAGGGAGTTGGCCAGGAAGATGCCGTTGGTTTCGTGCAGGTAGTCGAAGTAGGTATCGCCTTCAACTTCCTGATACGCGATGCTGAAGCTGTGCGCCTTGTGGGTAGCGGTCAACGACAGGGAGTAAGTGTCGTTGTCGATTGGGCCCATCTTCTTCTGACCGGAATCTTTGGTCTTGTAGTAGTTCAGGTTGGTGCTCAGACCCAGTACGTCGGTGTCGCCCATTTCATGGGTGAACGCGAAGTAGTATTGGTGCCAGAAGTCTTCGACGTTGGAGGCATACAAGCTGGTGGTCAGGCTCTTGAACGGCTTGTAGTCGATGCCAGCGATATCAACACGATCCGCTGTGGCGGTGTTGTTGGTGTACTCGGAGCGGAACTTGCTCAGGCTCTGCTCGGTACGCGGCGATGCGCGGTCGAAGCTGCCGGCGGTGATCGACAGGTTGTTGAATTCTTCGCTGAGGATGCTCACACCTTCGAAGCTCGAAGGCAGCGCACGGTTGCCGATGTAAGCCAGAACGGGCGTGTTCATCGACTGACGGCCAGCGGTCAGCGTGGTGTTGGAGATACGTGCCTTGATGTTGCCCAGGCCCAGCTTGCTCCACTGGCCGACCGCGTCACCGTTGTTCTTGGTGAGCGTGCGGTTGGCGCCGCCCATCGTGTCGTCCTTGTCACGGTCCAGCGCGACGGCGTTATAAACCGCCAGCTCAGTGGCGAAGCCCACAGTGCCCTGAGTGAAGCCCGAGCTGTAGTCGACGATGGTGCCTTGCACCCAGTTGATACGGCGTGGGTCGCGATCAACCACGACGCCGTTTTCGCTGCGGCTGAAATTGCCACCGCGACGCAGCAGCTCGTTGGCGTACCAGTTCTTGGTCGAACCGGTGATCTTCGAGTCTTCGAGGAAGCCCTTGGCTTCGCTCTGAGCGTTGGTGGTGGCCAGTGTGGTAGGAACGAACTCCTGACTGGTTGGCTCTGCCTGGGCCGCGACGCTTACTGCGAGCAGGGACAAGGCGAATACAGCGGTGCTGGCTTTTTTCACGTTTTGAAGCTCCCGATTACTGCTTTTATAAAGGCCGGCTTTTATGGGTTGGCCGGCTTTGGTGGTGCGGCCTTATGGGCCTTTTTTGCTCCATTCCGCGGATTGCGGATAAAGCGCTGCCAAAGACGAGACTCGCCTCTGGCATGGGTTAACGATTAATCGGCGATGCTCACGCCTGAGAAGTTGTTGCGGTTGAACGGGCTGACCAGAAAGCCTTTCACGTTGGATCGCAGCGGCTGGATCACCGTCGAGTGGGCGATCGGCGTGATCGGAACCTGGCTCTTGAGGTAATGCTGGGCCTGCTGGTACAGGCTGATGCGCTGATCCTTGTCGGCGATGGACACCGCCGATTTGATCAGGGCGTCGTATTTCTCGTCGCACCACATCGAGTAGTTGTTGCCACCAATCGACGCGCAGCTGTAGAGCGTGCCCATCCAGTTGTCCGGGTCACCGTTGTCACCGGTCCAGCCGATCAGCGAGATATCGTGCTCGCCGTTCTTGCTGCGCTTGAGGTACTCGCCCCACTCATAGCTGACGATGGTGGCCTTGATGCCGACCTTGGCCCAGTCGGCCTGAAGCATCTGCGCCATCAGCTTGGCGTTGGGGTTGTAGGGGCGTTGGACGGGCATTGCCCAAAGGGTCAGCTCGGTGCCTTCCTTGACGCCGGCAGCCCGCAACAACTCCCTGGCTTTTTCGGGGTTGTACGGCGCGTCCTTGACGGTGTCATCGAACGACCATTGGGTCGGCGGCATGGCGTTCTGAGCCAGTTGCCCCGCGCCCTGGTACACCGCATCGATGATGGCCTTTTTGTCGACCGCCATGTCCAGCGCTTGTCGCACCTGCAGGTTGTCCAATGGCGCATGACGCACGTTGTAGGCGATGTAGCCGAGGTTGAAGCCGGGCTTCTCGATCACCTTCAAGTGCTTGTCGGCCTTGATCGACTCAATGTCGGCGGGACGAGGGTTGAGGGTGACCTGGCATTCATTCTTCTTGAGTTTCTGAATGCGAACCGAGGCATCGGTATTGATGGCGAAGATCAACTGGTCAATCTTGACCCTGCTCGGGTCCCAGAACTGTTTGTTGGCGACATAGCGAATTTGCGAATCTTTCTGATAACGCTGAAAAACAAAAGGTCCGGTACCAATGGGCGATTGGTTTATATCGCGAACATTGCCTGATGCCATCAGTTTGTCAGCATATTCGGCGGAGAGAATAGACGCGAAGTTCATCGCGATATTCTGAATGAATGCCGCATCCACTTTATTCAGTGAAAACACAACGGTCATGGGACCTGTCTTCTCGACCGACTTTATATTCTTGTCCAGACCCATGCTGGTGAAGTACGGAAACTCGGTCGGGTAGGCAACGCGAAACGGATGATCCTTGTGCAGCATGCGATTGAACGTGAACAGCACATCGTCGGCATTGAAATCCCGTGTCGGCGTGAATGCCTTGTTGCTATGGAACTTCACACCCTCGCGCAGGTGAAACGTGTAGCTCAGGCCATCGGCAGAGATATCCCAGCGCGTCGCCAGGGCAGGCACGACGCTGGTCTGGCCGCGTTCGAACTCGGCCAGTCGGTTGTAGATCGGTTCGGCCGCATCGTTATCGGTGCCCGAGGTGTATTGGCCGATGTCGAAGCCTGCGGGGCTGCCTTCAGAGCAAAACACCAGACTCTTGGTCGCGGCCTGTGTAACCGAAGTGGTGGCTAATAGCCCAGCAGTTAATCCGGCCGTTAATAATGACGAAGCAACAGTGTTCATACGCATGACAATCCTTATCGTCTGGAGCGTGAATAACCAGCAATAGCGGGGGTGAAACTCCCAGGCAATCGTTTGCGCAAATGGAGTTTCAGCGGCTATGGGAAACCCGACCGACCGATAAACAAAAAATATCAGGTGCGGGAACTCGAGAAGGTATGTCCGTCGAGCCGCACAGTAAATAGTTCCGACTGCTTCAGTGTTTGTAGGAAAAATGCATATCGTTAGTAGGCAAATTCTCTGCGCAGCGCATTACTCATCTAACGATATTCAATTTCATTCTGAATTGCGCACATGACTTCACGGTCGCATTACCCGAAGGTAACGCGACCGTGAAGTCATATAGAGGTATTACTTACCGCTGACGCTCACACCGTAGAACGAGTTCAGACCGAATGGGCTGATCTTGAAGTCCTGAACTTCCTTACGCATCGGCTGATAAACAGTCGAGTGCGCAATCGGGGTCATAGGGACTGCGTCCTTGAGCAAGTGCTGAGCCTGTTTGTACAGCTCGGTGCGCTTGGCCTGGTCGGTGGTTTCCTTGGCCTGGTGGATCAAGGTGTCGAAAGGCTTGTCACACCACTTGGCGAAGTTGTTGCCGTTGACCGCGTCGCAACCGAACAGCGTGCCCAGCCAGTTGTCCGGGTCACCGTTGTCGCCGCTCCAGCCAATCAGCATCGCGCCGTTTTCGCCCGCTTTGGCGCGCTTGATGTACTCGCCCCACTCGTAGGAAACGATCTTGGCGTTGATGCCGATCTTCTTCCAGTCGTTCTGGAGCATTTCAGCCATCAGCTTGGCGTTCGGGTTGTACGGACGCTGAACCGGCATCGCCCACAGGGTGATTTCGGTGCCTTCAGCCACGCCTGCCTTTTTCAGCAGCTCTTTGGCCTTGGCGACGTCGTACGGAGCGTCTTTGATGGTGGTGTCATAGGACCATTGGGTCGGCGGCATGGCGTTGACGGCCAGTTGGCCTGCACCCTGATACACCGCGTCGATGATGGCTTTCTTGTCGACAGCCATGTCCAGCGCCTGACGAACTTCCAGCTTGGCCAGCGGGTTCGGCTTGGTCTCGCCCTTGATGGTCGGCATCACGTTGTAAGCGATGTAGCCCAGGTTGAAGCCTGCTTGATCAGGCATCTTCAGCGCCGGGTCGGCCTTCAGCGGAGCGAGGTCCGCAGGACGTGGGTAAGCGGTGATCTGGCATTCGCCTTTCTTCAGCTTCTGTGCGCGGACCGAAGCGTCAGTGGTGATGGCGAAAATCAGGTTGTCGACTTTGACGTCTTCAGGCTTCCAGTAGTCCTTGTTTCCGGTGAAACGGATGTTGGAGTCTTTCTGGTAGCTCTTGAACACGAACGGACCAGTGCCGATCGGCTTCTGGTTGATGTCTTCTGCCTTGCCTTCCTTGAGCAGCTGGGCGGCGTATTCAGCGGACTGAATGGACGCGAAGCTCATCGCCAGGTTCTGAATGAACGCCGCGTCAACGGTGGCCAGGGTCATCTTGACGGTGTGGTCGTCAATCTTCTCGATCTTGGTGATGTTGGTGTCCATCGCCATGTCGGTGAAGTACGGGAATTCGGTCGGGTACGCCTTACGGAACGGATCGTCCTTGTTGATCATGCGGTTGAACGTGAACAGCACGTCATCGGCATTGAAGGTCCGGGTCGGTTTGAAGTACGGCGTGGTGTGGAACTTGACGCCTTCACGCAGGTGGAAGGTGTAGGTCAGGCCGTCCGGGGAAACGTCCCAGCTGGTGGCCAGACCTGGAATAACGGCGGTGCCGCCACGTTCGAACTGGCTCAAGCGGTTGAAAATGGTCTCAGCCGAAGCATCGAAGTCGGTACCGGTGGTGTATTGACCTGGGTCGAAACCAGCGGGGCTGCCTTCGGAGCAGAACACCAGGTTCGATGCTGCTTGAGCGAAGGGAGCGCTGGCGATCAAACCTGCGCCGAGAAGAAACGGAATGACCGCTTTTTTGAGCATGGTGGCCTCAGTTGTTGTCATTTTTTGATTGAGGGATACCGGCCTTTTGAGCCGACCCCGCGGATACTTATGCAGGCGCCATACCCAAAGCAAGATACTGGCGCCAATCGAGTGTCAAAGAGTGGCACGAACGTACACGAATGTCGCAAAACTATAATTTCTGACGCTGTTGAACGTTTGCGTGTCGCATATCGACATCTTTGTTGCACTATTGGGGTGCATCGCAACGTGGCGAATGCACCCGCTTGATCCACAAGTGTTACTTCGCTGTTGTTTTTCTGTGGTGCTATTTCGCCAGGCTCACGCCGTAGAAGGGCGTCAGGCCGAACGGGCTGAGCTTGAAGTCCTGCACCTCCTTGCGCATGGGCTGAAAGACTTTCGAGTTGGCGATCGGGGTAATTGGCACGTCGTTTTTCAGGATGTTCTGCGCCTGCTGATACAGCTTGATCCGCTCGTTGCGATCGCTGGTCAGCTTGGCCTGGGTCACGAGTTTGTCGTAACCGGTGTTGCACCATTTGGCGTAGTTGCTGCCGTTGACTGCCGCACAGCTGTAGAGCACGCCGAGCCAGTTGTCAGGGTCGCCGTTGTCACCTGTCCAACCATAGATCATCACGTCGTGTTCGCCAGCCTTGGCGCGCTTGATGTACTCGCCCCATTCGTAGCTGACAATGTTGGCCTTGATGCCGATCTTGGCCCAGTCGGACTGAATCATCTGCGCCGACATTCGTGCGTTCGGGTTGGAGGCGCGCTGTACGGTCATTGCCCACAGGTTGATTTGCGTGCCGGGTGCGACGCCCGCTTCCTTGAGCAGCTGCCGGGCTTTCTCAGGGTCGTGAGGCGCATCCTTGATGTTGGGGTCATAGCTCCATTGCGCCGGCGGCAAGGCGTTCTGCGCCAGTTGTCCCGCGCCCTGGTAAACCGCCTTGATGATGGCGGGCTTGTCGATGGCCATGTCCAGTGCCTGGCGGACCTTGAGCTGGTCAAGCGGCGGATGGGTTACGTTGTACGCCAGAAAGCCCAGGTTGAAGCCGGCCTGGCTCAGGACCTTCAGGTTAGGGTCCTTCTGCGCTTCTTCAATGTCCTGCGGACGCGGATAGCCGCTGACCTGGCATTCGCCGGTCTTGAGTTTCTGCAAGCGGGTGGCGGCGTCCGTGTTGATCGAAAAGATCAGGTTGTCGAGCTTCACGTCTTCCGGCTTCCAGTAGTCCTTGTTGCCGGCATACCGGATCTGCGCGTCCTTCTGATAGCGCTTGAATACGAACGGTCCCGTGCCGATCGGCTTCTGGTTGATGTCGCCCGCTTTGCCCTCTTTCAGCAGTTGCGCGGCGTATTCGGCCGACTGAATGGACGCGAAACTCATCGCCAGGTTTTGAATGAACGCCGCATCGATGTTGTTCAGGTGAAACCGGACGGTCTGGTCGTCCACTTTTTCGACCTGCTTGATCGTCGTGTTCATGCCCATGTCGGTGAAGTAGGGCGACTCGGAAGGATACGCTTTGCGAAACGGATCATCGGCGTTGAGCAGCCGGTTGAACGTAAAGAGCACGTCGTCGGCGTTGAACTCACGCGTTGGCTTGAAATAGTCGGTGGTGTGGAACTTCACGCCTGGGCGCAGGTGGAAGGTGTAGGTCAGTCCGTCGTCGGACACTTCCCATTTCGTGGCCAGACCTGGCTCGACTTCGGTGCCGCCGCGCTTGAACTGCGTCAACCGGTTGAAGACGGTTTCCGCCGACGCATCGAACTCGGTCCCGCTGGTGTACTGGCTGGGATCGAAGCCGGCGGGGCTGGCTTCGGAGCAATAGACCAAGGTGCTGGCAGCCTGAACGGATGGCACGCAAAGCGCTATCGCAGCGGCCAGCAGCAGTGGCTTGAAGGTTTTCTCCATGTGAACCTCATACAAATGCGGCATTCGCGCCTGAATTCATCGACTGATGATAGACAGCGGAGAATGCCGCACGGTTGTACTGGCTTACAAGGTCATGCGGGCTATCACCTGAGCAGCCCCAGCATCTTCATGATCATGCGTGCAGTGGCGCCTCCGGGCTTGAAGTTCTGCATTTGCCAGATCGGCGAATTGCTGTCCAGCATCTCACCCCGAAGGAAGTCAAGGTAAGCCACGCTGTCCTTTCTCAGCTGTTCTTTCACGTTGTCTGCGGTTTGCGCCAGGCGCTGGCTGATGGTGGCCAGCTCGGTCTTGGACTCGGCTCTGCGGATTTCATGCTGATTGTCCGCGGCCCAGCCTGAGACGATCGGGTCCTGCCAGTCACTGTCCAGCGGATGTCGGAAGTAGTCCGACGCAACCGCGGCCGGATCAACCCCGTGATTGCCATGCCAGTAGTTGTTCATGGCGAAACCTGCGTAGCGCACTGCGGTGCCCGCCAGTAATGCCGAGACGATGTGCAGAGGATGATCGGCATGATCCTTGGCCAACTGCGAATGGGTGGGATCGGTGGAGCCATTGGTATTAGGGTCTTCGCCATAACGGGTTTGCCAGTCATCGACGTGGTTGCCCAGCAGCTTGAACATGTCGTGCTGGATGATGCCAATCGCATTGCCGACGACGGCATTGGCGCCCTTCAGATAGTGCGCACATCGTTGCAGGTATTCGACCATGGGGAGACCGACCCAGGCATCACGTTCTGAGAGGAACGCCTGGTAGATTTCCAGGTAACGCGGGTTTTTATGTTCTTCAAGCAGAATCAACAGAATCTGCTCTCGCTCACTGCGATCTCCCGGCTTGAGGGGTTGATAGGCGACTGTGTCGAGGCCGAACAGGACTTCGCCCAGCGGTTCCGCGAGGCTGGCAATCACATCGGTGGGGCCGAACATGCCGGTCACCAGTGGCAGGCCGGCCCTGCAGTTCGCCGGGGACGTCCAGGGCACCACGTTGCTGTACCCATTCTTGATCAGGCTCAGCTCGACAAAGTTGGAGTGCGCGAAGAAGTCTTCAAGCACATGAAGCGCCGAGCCGAACGCGCGTTTGCCTTCGGGCGTCGGGCCCGCCTTCATCGCCATGTGCAGTTGGGACACCATGAAGCGTTCGGAGCGCTCCAGGTAGCGCTTCATTGAGGTGTCGTAATCCACCTCCAGCAGCGGGTCGCCGGGGAGCACCAACGGCTCGAAGTCGGGGTCGCGCAGCCTGGGATCGGAGGTGTCCGATCCGCTGGATTTCGGGTTGTCGATGTGCTCGGAGGGACGGTAAACCCCCAGCATTTCCGGCGTGACCCTGTAGTGTTGCGGCGCTGCTTTGCGCAAGCGGCCGAAGGGTTTGATCGACAGCACATCGACAATGCGGGTCAGCGCTTCACGCGAGAGTACATCGGGAAAGTTTTTCGGCATGCCGACCGCACGAACCAGCTTCGGGTCCAGCAGCTGTGAATAGTCGCGCAGCCAGTTGCCGAAGTAGATTTGATCACGCTCATCCGGGTTGAACCCTGCGGATTCCAAGGCTTTTTCGATCTGACGGTGCGTCATGTGGTGGTCGTGACCATGACCCGCTTCGAAGGCTTCGCGGTCGGGATTGTCGAGCTTTATCTCCTCATTGGGGCTGCCATGGACGTCCACCGCCGAATCCAGGGCTGTCTGCCAGTCGACGCCTATTGGTTCAGGCCGGGCGTTGTAAAGCAGGTCGGAGTAGAAACCCAGCAGCAGTTCATCGGGCTTGTCGGGATGGAACAGCCAGTCGTCCATGTTTTCCCGATCTTCGGGCTTGAAGATGTCCAGCATGCTCAATGCAAAACGACCCCCTTCTTCGCGTGGTGCGTCGGGCGCCAATGTGGGCAGGCCGTGTTCATCCTTGTCGCATAGGTCGTGGCGCAGGACGTTGTCGATGTGGTGCCCAAACTCGTGCAGCAGGATCACCAGCAGGGAGACGTTCCGGTAAGGGTCGGGTGTCGCAGCAAACATGATGCCTTCCATGATCCCGGAGTTGATGCGAATGATGCGATCACGGTTGTCGTAGTCGGCGATCACCGGGCCACCCTGGACTGGCTCGATATGAGGCGGATGAATGTAGCCCGCCAGTAATGCGTTCCTGAGCGCGGTGTAGGTGTGCTTGGGGATGTCCTGGCCGAACACAGGGCGCATCAGTGCGTCGAATTCGTGCTCATCTTTGAGCTTGGCGACGTTGGTCAGGTAATCCAGCGCGAACGTGCTTTTGAAATACTCGCCCGGTACCGGGGTTTGTGGGCGGTCAAACAATAACTCTTGCATTTGAACTCTTCATCCTTGAAGTAAATAGAGCACACAGACCGACGCCAGGCGTTCAGCACCGACGGCCGCTTGTGTGCATAAGCGTTTTGGGTGAGGTGTTGATTCTATGGATCTGGAAGGCAGGGAAAATCAGCAGACTCGCCGGGCTGTGTAGGCCGAGGATTCACGGCAGTGAGGAGGTGGCGACCGGCAAGGGGAAAACGGGAGCGGAGCGGGGAGGAAACGGCGGCAACCCTTGGCTGCCGCCGTTTTGCGTCAAGGCAGGGTGACTTCGATGACGCCGTCAGCCGTGACACTGACCTGGCTGGTGCCGGCTTCGACCTCAGGCGTTGGCGCAGCGTCTGCGCGTTCGGCCTTCATCATCATGACCGGCGCACGCAGGTAAGGCTGTGGATAACCTGACGTGTTGAGGTTCAGGTTGACCAGTTTGTAGGCACTGCCGCCAAGGGCATCGGTGACCAATTGAGCGCGCGCCTTGAACGCAGTGACCGCGTCCTTGAGCAGCGCGTCTTCGCTGGCTTTGCGCGCCGGGTTGGAAATGGAGAAGTCCATGCCAGCCATTTTCATATCGCTGGCCAGCAGTTCGCCGGTCAGTTTAGACAGTGCGGCGAAATCAGGGCTTTCCAGTCGCAGCTCGGCACGTTCGCGCCAGCCGGTGATCTTCTGACCCTTGTCGTCATAGATCGGGTAGCTGTTACGACTGCCTTGGCGAATGGTCACTTCCTTGACCTTGCGCGCCTCACCCAGCGCCTTGTTCAGCGTCTCTGTGATACCCGCTGCCAGTTTGGCGGGGTCGGCGTTCTGCGATTCGGTGTACACGGTGACCGTCATCAGGTCGCGCTGGACTTCCTGATTGACCTCGGCGCGAACTGAAACCTGGTTGTAATGAACGTCATCGGCCATGACGGGCGCGCTGGCCAGAGCGGCAGCGCCGAGAGCGAAAAGTGTCGCGGTGGGGCGAAGGCTGAACATAGAAACTCCTTGTTTGGCGAACCGTTTGCGGCGTATTGACTGTCGCGCGTCAAACGGATGCCCATGAGACTGTCATCCGGGGATCTTGTTCCGGGCCGGCCCCACAGTTCGATGGCTGCCGCAGGTTCTCGGGCGTATCCAGTACCTGTAGGAGCCGTCCGAGGTTACGAGGGCCGCGAACGCGGTTTGTCATTCAGCATTGCCGTCGACTGACATACCGCAATCGCGGGCAAGCGCGCTCCTACAGTGTCAGCGTAGTCCCCAAGTCTTCGGAACGCCGCGCTCCCTGTACAAGCAGTCCGAGGTTACGAGGGCAGCGAACGCGGTTTGTCAGTCGCAGTTGATGCTGCTGACCCACCGCATTCGCCAGCAAGCCGGCTCCTACGGTCTGGTGCCTGGACACACATTGAGCATCAACGCGAACCCTGTAGGAGACGTCCGAGGTTACGAGGGCAGCGAATGCGGTGTGTCATTCAGCATCAACTGCGGCTGACCCGCCGCATTCGCGAGCAAGCTGGCTCCTACGGTCTGGTGCCTGGACACACATTGAGCATCAACGCGAACCCTGTAGGAGACGTCCGAGGTTACGAGGGCAGCGAACGCGGCGTGTCGGTCGCCGATGATGTACCTGTCCCACCGCATTCGCCACTGTCGTAACCTCCAGCAGCTCCTACAGGTCTTGCGGCGGTCGTGACACCTTGGTCTGCCCGATCTGGGCGTGAGCGAATGCGGCGTGTCGGTCACCGCCGATGTACCTGTCCCACCGCATTCGCCACTGTCGTAACCTCCAGCAGCTCCTACAGGTCTTGCGGCGGTCATCACACCTTGGCCTGCCCGATCTCGGCGGGAGACTCTTAGCTGTGTTGGAGCATGCCACAGAGCTTGGTTGCAATGCAGGACCTGTAGGAAGCCGTCCGAGGTTACGAGGGCCGCGAATGCGGGCTGCCATTCACCACCGTCATCACCGACCCGCCGCGCTCGCCAGCCAGCCGGCTTGTACACAGGGGGTAGCTGCACGCGGAGTTTCGCCCATAACTGTGGCGCTTTGACGCACTTCGAAGGAAAGCGCTGTCGCATTGGTTATACTCGCTCCGATTCGCCTGGAGCGTTCATCAGGAGAGCTCATGCTCGCCCCCGTACAATTGCTTTCTGCCACTCGCCAGAACCTGTGGCGACTGACCTTTATCCGCATTCTGGTGCTGGCAGCCCAAGCCGGTTCGGTCGGGTTCGCCTACCTGTTCGATCTGTTGCACCTGCCGTGGTTGCAACTGGACATCACGCTTGGCTTTTCCGCCATCGTCTGTCTGCTGACGGCGATCCGTCTGCGCACGTCCTGGCCGGTGACCGAGCTTGAATACGCCGTGCAGCTGGCGTTCGACCTGTTTATCCACAGCGCGCTGCTGTATTTCTCCGGTGGCTCGACCAACCCGTTCGTTTCCTATTATCTGGTGCCGTTGACCATCGCAGCCGTGACACTGCCGTGGCGCTACTCGCTGATCCTGTCCGGGATCGCGCTGGCGCTGTACACCTTGATGCTGGCTAATTTCTACCCGGTCGAAGCCTTCGCCATCGCCCGCGAGAAGATGCAGATCTACGGCATGTGGCTGAGCTTCGCATTGGCTGCCGGCGTCATTACCTTCTTCGCCGCACGGATGGCTGAAGAATTACGCCGTCAGGAGCAGATGCGCGCGTTGCGCCGGGAAGAGGGCGCCCGCGATCAGCAACTGTTGGCCGTGGCCACTGAAGCGGCCGGCGCCGCGCATGAGCTGGGTACGCCGCTGGCAACCATGAGCGTGCTGCTCAAAGAGATGCAGCAGGATCACAAGGACCCTGCGTTGCAGGAAGACCTGTCGGTGCTGCAGGATCAGGTCAAGCTGTGCAAGGAAACCCTGCAACAGCTGGTACGCGCGGCCGAGGCCAATCGCCGGTTGGCCGTGCAGGAACAAACCGTCACGCATTGGCTCGATCAGGCGCTCAACCGTTGGCACCTGATGCGCCCGGAAGCCAGCTATCGTTTTCAGCGTCTGGGGCAGGGCGATGTACCCATGATCGCGCCGCCCCCCGATCTGACGCAGGCCCTGCTGAACTTGCTGAATAACGCCGCCGACGCGTGTGCCGAAGGTCTGGAAGTGAACCTGGACTGGAGCGCATTAGAGATCAGCATCACGATTCGCGACCACGGCGCAGGTGTGCCACTGGCCGTGGCCGAGCAGATCGGCAAACCGTTTTTTACCACCAAGGGCAAAGGCTTCGGTCTCGGTCTTTTTTTGAGCAAGGCCAGCGTGACCCGCGCGGGTGGCTCGGTGAAACTCTATCCTCACGAGGAAGGCGGCACGCTCACCGAGCTGCGCCTGCCCCGGAACGCAACAGGAGATGAAGCATGACTGATGAAATCCAGGTCGAAGGTGAAGAACTGCCGCACCTGTTGCTGGTGGACGACGACGCCACCTTTACCCGCGTGATGGCGCGCGCGATGGCCCGCCGTGGCTTCCGCGTCAGCACGGCCAGTTCAGCCGAAGAAGGCCTGACGCTGGCCCAGCAGGACATTCCGGACTACGCCACTGTCGACCTGAAGATGGAAGGCGACTCGGGGCTGGTGCTGTTGCCCAAGCTGCTGGAACTGGACCCGGAAATGCGGGTCCTGATACTGACCGGTTATTCGAGCATCGCCACCGCGGTCGAGGCGATCAAGCGCGGCGCTTGCAATTACCTGTGCAAACCGGCCGACGCCGACGATGTGCTGGCAGCGCTGCTGTCCGAACACGCCGATCTGGACACCCTGGTGCCGGAAAATCCGATGTCGGTGGACCGTCTGCAGTGGGAACACATTCAGCGCGTGCTGACCGAGCACGAGGGCAACATTTCCGCGACAGCACGGGCCCTGGGGATGCATCGCAGAACGCTTCAACGCAAGTTACAGAAGCGACCGGTCCGCCGTTGAGCAAGGACGCCAGGTAAAGATTTCTTCATGGAAGACCGTGTGTGGCGTCTGGCACATTGGTGCCAACGCCCTTAAATGCCTGCCGCCGAGCCATCACCATGAATGTTGATATTGATGAATCCAGGGTCAATGACGCTGTGAACGGGAGCTTCTTTTCCCGGGTCTGGAAACTGGTCACGCCGTACTGGCGCAGTGAAGAAAAAGGCATGGCCTGGGTTCTGCTCATCGCCGTGATTGCACTGTCGCTGTTCAGCGTATTCATTTCGGTACTGGTCAACAGTTGGTACCGGGATTTCTACAACGCCCTGCAGAATAAAGACCTGGGCGCGTTCACTCACCTGATCCTGTACTTCTGCGGTATCGCCACCATCGCCATTCTGGGCGCGGTGTACCGGCTGTACCTCACGCAGATGCTGACCATTCGCTGGCGTCGCTGGCTCACCGAAAAGCATTTCACCAAGTGGCTTGCGCACAAGAACTACTACCGGCTGGAGCAGGGCGGCTACACCGATAACCCTGACCAACGCTTGTCCGAAGACCTCAACAACTTCACCTCCGACACGTTGAGCCTGAGCCTCGGTTTGCTGCGCACGGTCGTCAGCCTGGTGTCGTTCTCGGTGATTCTGTGGGGCGTGTCCGGCAGCATTGAGCTGTTCGGGATCACCATTCCAGGCTATATGTTTTGGGCCGCGCTGCTTTACGCGGCGGTCGGTAGCTGGCTTACCCATCTGATCGGTAAACGCCTGATCGTGCTGAGCAACCAGCAACAGCGCTATGAAGCGGACATGCGTTTTGCGCTGGTGCGGGTGCGTGAGAACGCGGAAAGCATTGCCTTGTCCGAGGGCGAGGCGAACGAAAACCAGCGCCTGAGTGCACGTTTTGGCATGGTCTGGAGTAACTTCTGGACCATCATGAAGGTGCAAAAGCGCCTGACGTTCTTCACTGCGGGCTACTCGCAGATCGCGATCGTGTTTGCCTTCGTGGTGGCCGCGCCTCGCTACTTTGCGGGCAAGATCGAGCTGGGCGGGCTGATGCAGATCAACTCGGCATTTGGGAATGTGCAGGAGAACTTCAGCTGGTTCATCGACGCGTACACCCAGTTGGCGTCGTGGCGCGCCACCTGTGATCGTCTGCTGAGTTTCCGTCAGGCCATGGACGAAAACGAAGCGCGCGTCCCAGCCATCAATGTCACCCACGAAAGCAATGCGCTTCACCTGCAAGGTCTGGGGCTGTCGCTGGTGGGCGGGCGTCAATTGCTGAACAACGCCAATGTCGACATCGCGGCGGGCGACAAAGTCATGCTCAGCGGTCGTTCCGGCAGCGGCAAAAGCACGTTGCTGCGGGCGATGGGCGGCTTGTGGAACGAGGGGCACGGCGCGGTTCGGCTGCCGGCCAAGCGTGCGTTCTTCTTGCCGCAGAAACCCTACCTGCCCATTGGCACGCTGCGCGAAGCACTCAGTTATCCACAGGCGCCTGAGGTGTATCCGCAGGAGCGGTTCGCTCAAGTCCTGGAAACCTGCCGCCTGAGTCACCTGGTGCCGCGCCTGGACGAAAGCAATCACTGGCAACGCATGCTCTCGCCCGGCGAGCAGCAGCGGGTGGCCTTCGCCCGAGCGTTGCTGTATGCGCCGGACTGGCTCTACCTCGATGAAGCCACCTCAGCCATGGACGAAGAAGATGAAGCGGCGCTGTATCAGGCCCTGCTTGACGAGCTGCCAGGCGTGACCCTGCTCAGCATCGGCCACCGCAGCAGCCTCAAGCGCTTCCATCGTCGCCATCTGCGTATAGAAGGCGGCCAGCTTCAGGAACAGCCTCATCCGGAAGCGGTGGTGTAATCGCATCCATTTGATGCCAGCGGCGCCAAAGTGCCGCAAAAACCTACATACTCGCCGGGTTTGTGATGTGATCGTACAACCCGGTGAGCTATTATTAGCGCCTCAGCGTATTTAGAGATGCATGTTGGATATGGAAAATCAGAGTGCTCCGCCTCGCGCACGCAGAAAGCACCGCAGCCTCGCGCAGGAACTCGTCACCGAACTCTCCGAGCGTATTCGCAGCGGAACGCTGAAGCGCGGCGATAAATTGCCCACCGAATCCGCGATCATGGAAGAGCAGGGCGTCAGCCGCACCGTCGTGCGCGAAGCCATTTCACGCCTTCAGGCTTCCGGTCTGGTTGAAACCCGTCACGGCATCGGCACCTTCGTGCTGGACACCCCGAGCCCGAGCGGCTTCCGCATCGATCCCGCGACGATCGTCACCCTGCGTGACGTGCTGGCGATTCTGGAGTTGCGCATCAGCCTTGAGGTCGAGTCTGCCGGCCTGGCTGCTCAGCGCAGGTCCGCTGAGCAACTGGCCGACATGCGTGCGGCGCTCGATGCACTGAATGAAAGCGCCGCCCATGCCAGCGATGCGGTCGGCGCGGACTTCCAGTTCCACATGGCAATTGCGCTGTCCACCGGCAACCGCTATTTCACCGACATCATGAATCACCTGGGCACCAGCATCATTCCCCGCACCCGGTTGAATTCCGCTCGATTGGCGCACGATGATCATCAGCATTACATGAGCCGTCTGAGCCGCGAGCACGAAGAAATCTACGACGCCATCGCCCGTCAGGATTCCGATGCTGCACGCGCCGCCATGCGCCTGCACCTGACCAACAGCCGCGAACGCCTGCGTCATGCCCATGAAGAGGCAGAGTCGCAGCGGGCTTGAGGTCGTATGACCTGATCTTTCGCGTTCGCGTGCTCTTAGGCTGTCTGTGGGAGCGCGCTTGCCCGCGATCTGCCGCGTAGCGGTAGCAGACCCGGCACGCCCGATCTATCTGAAACGCCGCGTCGCCTGATTCCACTGCCGCTGCGCAGCAGATCGCGGGCAAGCGCGCTCCTACAGTCTGGACCTGTCGTCACATCCTGGCGTTCTCAGAATCACCACTCATCCCTCGCCCAAGAAATAATTCCACACCCCTATTGAGTGATCTCATTGCTAGTTGTACGATGACTTACGACATCAGCGCAGGTCTGGTGATCCATTCATACAATTAGCTTCCCAGGGTGTTCGAATAATGAATCCACAAGAACTGAAGTCCATCCTTTCCCACGGTCTGCTGTCCTTCCCGGTTACCGACTTCAATGCCCAGGGCGATTTCCACCGCGCGGGTTACATCAAACGTCTGGAGTGGCTGGCCCCGTACGGCGCCTCTGCACTGTTCGCCGCAGGCGGTACAGGTGAGTTCTTCTCCCTGACCAACGACGAATACTCCGAAATCATCAAGACTGCCGTCGACACCTGCGAGAAGTCGGTGCCTATCCTGGCGGGCGTGGGTGGTCCTACCCGTCAAGCCATCGCGATGGCTCAAGAAGCCGAGCGTCTGGGTGCCAAAGGCCTGCTGCTGCTGCCTCACTACCTGACTGAAGCCAGCCAGGACGGCGTTGCCCGTCACGTTGAAGAAGTGTGCAAGTCGGTCAAGATCGGCGTTGTCGTCTACAACCGTAACGTCTGCCGCCTGACGCCTGCGCTGCTGGAGCAACTGGCTGAGCGTTGCCCGAACCTGATCGGCTACAAAGACGGCCTGGGCGACATCGAGCTGATGGTTTCCATCCGCCGCCGCATGGGCGACCGTTTCTCCTACCTGGGTGGTCTGCCGACCGCTGAAGTCTACGCCGCTGCCTACAAGGCGCTGGGCGTGCCGGTCTACTCCTCGGCCGTGTTCAACTTCGTACCGAAGCTGGCGATGGACTTCTACCACGCGATCGCCAAAGACGACCACGCCACGGTCGGCAAGCTGATCGATGACTTCTTCCTGCCTTACCTGGACATCCGTAACCGTAAATCCGGCTACGCGGTGAGCATCGTCAAAGCGGGCGCGAAAATCGCCGGTTACGACGCAGGTCCGGTCCGCGCTCCGCTGACCGACCTGACCAAGGAAGAGTTCGAAATGCTCGCTGCACTGATGGACAAGCAGGGCCAGCAATAACAGCTGACCTGTCGCAAAACCGCTGAGCGATCAGCGGTTTTTTGCCGTCGGGGCGTTGTTTCTCGAAGGCCGCTGCGACCCGGTATTTTCCGTTTCGAGCAATTCGCGCTGGCAAGGTTGCCCGCGTGTGAGTGTCCCCCAGGCATCAAAGGCTACACCGCAGGACCCGCTTCAATCGCATCTGGATTTAGGGGCAGAGGCGAGCAGCACACACACACACATAAAAGATCGTTTAACCCGCGCAAAAAAATAATTAGTGGGAGTTTTCGAACATGCAAAAAACCAAGCCGACACACGTCCGCTATTTGATCCTGCTCATGCTGTTTCTGGTGACCACGATCAACTACGCCGACCGTGCAACCATCGCCATCGCTGGCTCCAGTCTGCAAAAAAGCCTCGGCATTGACGCCGTCACCCTCGGTTATATCTTCTCCGCCTTCGGCTGGGCCTACGTGGCCGGTCAGATCCCAGGCGGCTGGCTGCTCGATCGCTTCGGTTCGAAGAAGATCTACGCACTGAGCATCTTTACCTGGTCGCTGTTCACCGTGCTGCAAGGCTATGTCGGTGAGTTCGGTCTTTCCACCGCGATCGTTGCGCTGTTCATGCTGCGCTTCCTCGTCGGTCTGGCTGAAGCGCCTTCCTTCCCTGGCAACGCGCGCATTGTGGCGGCCTGGTTTCCGACGTCCGAGCGCGGCACGGCCTCGGCGATCTTCAACTCGGCGCAATACTTCGCCACCGTTCTGTTCGCCCCGATCATGGGGTGGATCGTCTACACCTTCGGCTGGCAGCATGTGTTCGTGGTGATGGGCGGCATCGGCATCGTGTTCTCGCTGATCTGGCTGAAAGTCATCCACAGCCCGCGCAACCACCCAAGCATCAACAAGGCAGAGCTCGACCACATCGCCAACAACGGCGGCATGGTCGATATGGACAATGACAAGGGCAAAGGCAAGAGCGGCGGCCCGAAGTGGGACTACGTGAAGCAGCTGCTGACCAACCGCATGATGCTGGGCATCTACCTGGCGCAGTACTGCATCAACGGCATCACCTACTTCTTCCTGACCTGGTTCCCGGTGTACCTGGTGCAGGAACGCGGCATGACGATCCTGAAAGCCGGTTTCATCGCGTCGCTGCCAGCGATCTGCGGCTTCATCGGTGGCGTCCTGGGCGGCATCATTTCCGACTACCTGCTGCGTCGCGGCAAGTCGCTGACGTTCGCCCGCAAGGCGCCTATCATCGGCGGTCTGTTGCTGTCGACGTCCATCGTCACCTGTAACTATGTCGACATCGAATGGGTTGTCGTGGGCTTCATGGCGCTGGCCTTCTTCGGCAAGGGCGTGGGCGCACTGGGCTGGGCGGTCATGTCCGACGCTTCGCCAAAACAAATCGCCGGTTTGAGCGGCGGTCTGTTCAACATGTTCGGTAACATCGCGTCGATCACCACCCCGATCGTCATCGGTTACATCATCAGCTCCACCGGCTCGTTCAAATGGGCTCTGGTGTTCGTCGGTGCAAACGCACTGGTGGCCGTGATCAGCTACGTGTTTATCGTGGGCGAGATCAAACGTGTGGAATTGAAAGACACCCCAACGCAGGGTGATTTGCCGGCCAGCGAAGCCGGCAAGCTTTCTGAAGCGAAAATCTGAGGAAAACCGTGATGAACTTGATCCAACATGCCGACTCGCCGCGTTACATCCGCTTGCATGAGCGCGATAACGTTGTCGTCGTGGTCAATGACCAGGGCGTACCGGCGGGGACAGAATTCGACAATGGTCTGGTGACCATCGATAACGTGCCGCAGAGCCACAAGGTCAATACAGTGGACATCCCCGAAGGCGGGGCGGTGATTCGTTACGGGCAGACCATTGGTTATGCCCTGCAAGCGATTCCCCGTGGCAGTTGGGTCAAGGAAGATCAATTGCGCATGCCAAGCGCGCCGCCGCTGGACAGCTTGCCGCTGTCGACGGAGGTGCCGGGCAAGGGCGAGCCGCTGGATGGCTTTACCTTCGAGGGTTACCGCAACGCCGACGGCACTGTCGGCACGCGCAACATCCTGGGCATCACCACCACGGTTCAATGCGTCACCGGCGTGCTGGATTTTGCGGTCAAGCGCATCCGTGAGGAGTTGCTGCCCAAATACCCGAACGTCGACGACGTCGTTGCCATCACTCACACCTACGGCTGCGGCGTGGCGATCACGGCCAAGGACGCTTACATCCCGATCCGTACCGTGCGTAACCTGGCGCGCAACCCGAACCTGGGGGGCGAGGCACTGGTCATCGGTCTGGGCTGCGAAAAACTGCAGGCCGATCAGGTGATGCACCAGAACGACCCTTCGGTCGATCTGAGCGATGAATGGATGTACCGCCTGCAGGATTCCAAACACGGCTTCAACGAAATGATCGAACAGATCATGGAGCTGGCCGAAGTGCGCCTGAAGAAGCTCGATCAGCGTCGCCGCGAAACCGTGCCGGCGTCCGAGCTGATCCTGGGCATGCAGTGCGGCGGCAGCGATGCGTTTTCCGGCATCACCGCCAACCCGGCGCTGGGTTACGCCTCCGACTTGCTGCTGCGCGCAGGCGCCACGGTGATGTTCTCGGAAGTGACCGAAGTCCGTGATGCGATCTACTTGCTGACCTCCCGTGCCGAAACCACTGAAGTTGCGCAAGAGCTGGTGCGTGAGATGGACTGGTACGACCGTTACCTGGCCAAAGGCGAAGCGGACCGCAGCGCCAACACCACGCCGGGCAACAAGAAGGGCGGGTTGTCGAACATTGTCGAGAAGTCCCTCGGGTCGATCGTCAAATCCGGCAACAGCGCGATCAACGGGGTGCTTGGCCCTGGTGAGCGCGTCACCCGCAAAGGCCTGATCTTCTGCGCGACACCGGCCAGTGATTTTGTCTGTGGCACGCTGCAGCTGGCGGCCGGTATGAACCTGCACGTGTTCACCACCGGTCGCGGCACGCCGTACGGTCTGGCGATGTCACCGGTGGTGAAGGTCTCGACCCGTACCGAGCTGGCCCAGCGCTGGCCGGACCTGATCGACATCGATGCCGGGCGTATCGCAACCGGTCGCGCCAGCATCGAAGACCTGGGCTGGGAGCTGTTCCATTTCTATCTCGATGTCGCCAGCGGCAAGAAGAAGACCTGGACCGAGCACTACCGTTTGCACAACGACATCACCTTGTTCAACCCGGCGCCGATTACCTAAAGGCAAATCGATGACAACTGTGGGAGCGAATTCATTCGCGATGCGGTGGTACATCCGATGGACATCTGTCGGAGTCACCGAGCAATCGCGAATGAATTCGCTCCCACAGGGTCAGGTATTCGGCAATGCTTCGCGTCATGTTTGATCCTTCACACGTCCCACGGGCACGTGGGAATGACGCCGTCCTCGCCTCAATGCCGTCCATGCTCCTTATGGTGCGGATGTTCCCCGCAGAACCTTGCCAGTGTCAGCACGCTTCGGGTGATGGGCATCGGGATGTTCACCTTTGCCGCCAATTCCAGCACCGCGTCGCCAATCGCCGCCAGCTCCAGCGGCAACCCTTTGTCGAAGTCCTGCAGCATGGATGTCCGCACCGGCCCCATGCTGGCGCCGAACTGCATGAACGTGGTCGGCTCCATGCTTAGCTTGGCGTCGTAAGCGCTGGCAACCTGCATCGCCTCATTGAACGTCACCAACGCCAGCTCGCGCATGTCCGGCAGGCCGTATATCTGCTCCAGTGTTGCGCCCGTCACCACGGACACGGGGTTCGAGGTCAGGTTGGCGATGATTTTTGTCCACAGCTGATCGCGAATACGGTCGGTGCCCTGAGCCTCGATGCCAGCGCTTTCGATCAACGCACGCAGGTTTTCGAGACGCGGCGTCAGTTGGTTGTCCAGTTCGCCAAAGATAATGCGATACGGGTTGTGGGTCTTCACCACCGCGGGCGCTGAGCTTTGCGCCGTGATGAACACCACGCAGCCGATGACCTTGTGCAGGTCCAGCGTGTCAGTGATGCGCCCGTCCGGGTCGACCGTCTCGACCCGGTCGCCGTCAAAACGCCCCCCTTCGCCGTGGAAATACCACCAGGGCACGCCGTTGATCACCGGCACCACGACCGTATTGGGGCCTATCAGCGGACCAATGTTCGGTAGCAGACTACTCAGTGAAGGCGCTTTGGTGCAGAGGAACAGCAGGTCCTGTTCGCCCAGGTGCTCAGCGTTGTCGCTGGCAGTGACCTGAACGTGATGGCGACCCTTGAGATCCTGCAGGTGTATGCCATTGCGCTGAAGCGCGGCCAGCGTACGACCGCGAGCAAACACATTGACCGCACGCCCCGTCAGCGCGAGGCGGGCCGCCAGGGTGCAGCCGATGGCGCCAGCACCCGCGATGCAGATGCGCAGGGGAGAAGAACTCATGATGACTCCCGATGAGCGTAAGAAGGTTGAGGCCGTCGTCAGCAATATGACCTGAACCCGCCTGATCGCCAATGACTGCGACCTCTGTGGGAGCGAATTCATTCGCGATGCGTCAGTGCATCCAACACGGCTTTGTCGCTCGAGCCATTTTTCTTGAATGAATGCGCCACAGAGGACTGTCACGTTGGCGTCCGCTGGTCACCTGCGATCTACCGCTCTGAACTTCACTGCGCCCGCACCTATCCTTATTGCATACGTTCTCAGAACCCGTCTGCCTCGGCGGCTTTGGCTGCAAGACAAGGAGATGTTCATGCGTGCATTGACGTACCACGGCGCCCATGATGTGCGTGTCGAGACCGTTGCAGACCCGATCATTCAAGAAACCGACGATGTGCTGTTGAAGGTCACCGCGACGGCCATCTGCGGTTCTGATCTGCACCTGTATCGCGGCAAGATACCCGCCACGGAGCAGGGCGATATCTTTGGCCATGAGTTCATGGGAATCGTTGAGGAAGTCGGGCCTCAGGTCACGGCCGTCAAACCGGGCGATCGGGTGGTCATTCCGTTCGTTATCGCCTGCGGCAGCTGTTTTTTCTGTCAGATCGATGCCTTTGCAGCCTGTGAAACCACCAACACCGGCCGGGGGGCGATCCTCAACAAAAAATCCATTCCGCCGGGGGCCGCACTCTTTGGCTACAGCCATTTGTACGGCGGTGTGCCCGGCGGCCAGGCCGAGTATGTGCGGGTGCCGAAAGGCAACGTCGGCCCGTTCAAAGTGCCCGGCACGCTGGCGGATGAGAAGGTGCTGTTCCTGTCCGACATCCTCCCGACGGCCTGGCAAGCCGTGCTCAATGCCGGGGTCGGGAAGGGCTCCAGCGTCGCCATTTATGGGGCGGGTCCGGTGGGATTATTGAGCGCCGCCTGCGCGAAAATGCTGGGTGCCGAGAAGATCTTCATGGTCGATCATCATGCTTATCGTCTGGCGTATGCGCAGTTCACCTATGGCGTGATCCCGATCAACTTCGATGACGACGACGACCCGGCCGACACCATCATCCGTCAGACCGCCGGCATGCGTGGCGTGGACGCTGTGATCGATGCCGTGGGGTTCGAAGCCAAGGGCAGTACCACGGAAACCATCCTCGCCACGCTCAAGCTCGAAGGCAGCAGCGGCAAGGCGTTGCGACAGTGCATCGCCGCCGTGCGTCGCGGCGGGACGGTGAGCGTGCCGGGCGTGTATTCGGGGTTCATTCATGGCTTCATGTTTGGCGATGCCTTCGACAAGGGCCTGACCTTCAAGATGGGTCAGACCCACGTGCATCGTTACCTGCCGCAGTTGCTGACGATGATCGAGGAAGGCGCGCTGGCGCCCGATGCGATCATCACCCATCGCCTGTCACTGGAAGAAGCCGCGGACGGGTATGCCATCTTCGACAAGAAAGAAGAAGACTGCCGC
This sequence comes from Pseudomonas abietaniphila, assembly GCF_900100795.1. GTDB lineage: Bacteria > Pseudomonadota > Gammaproteobacteria > Pseudomonadales > Pseudomonadaceae > Aquipseudomonas > Aquipseudomonas abietaniphila. The sequence goes on along the minus strand of NZ_FNCO01000013.1, from coordinate 112,775 downwards.
AAGATCATCCTCACGCCGGGGTTCGACAGCCGGGTGGATGCGTCGGCGAATGACGCGGATCTATCGAGTTAGTGCCGCAAGCCCAGAGCAAGCGCGCTCCTACGCCCTTCGGGCAGAATCAAAGCCTCCAGAAGAGGCTGTACATGTAGCGTGAGGAAGACAGTTGCTACAGCCAGCAAACATCCGCGACGGTATTACGAATACGCCGCTGAATGATGCGGGTAATCCACAAGCCGCGAGCCGATGACCATTTCGCTGATCCAGTCGGTCAGCAGCGTCGTGTACGCATGCTGGCTGGTGTCGGTGGTCAAGCCGTGATCGGCCCCGTCCAGCAGGCGATAGGTCAGCGAATGCGCCAGGTCGAAGGCGGTGCGATAGCTCATTAACGTGGCATGAGGCACGTAGTCGTCCTGCTCGGATTCCACCAGCAGCACGTCGCCCTTGAAGTCTTTGCAAGCGGCCAGCGCGCGGTTGTCCGACGCTGTCACTGCGGAGCGCCGGTAATGCGCTAGCTTGTCGCGGTCCAGCGCCTGTTTCGGCATGTCCCAATCAGCGTCCCAGTACAGGGCCGGAACCCGCAGCGCGAGCCAGCGCACCGGGCGCATGCCGCTGAGAATGGTCGCCAGGTAACCGCCGTAACTGCTGCCGATCACCGCAATTGCGTTGTTATCCACCGCCGGATGGCTGGCGAGCCGGTCGTACGCCGCCAGCAAGTCTTCCATGCTGTGTTCGCGTGAGACCGACGCGCGCATTTCATGGGTGCGCTCGTGGCCCCGAAGGTCGAACGTCAGGCACACGCAACCCAGACCGGTGATGTTCTTCGCTCGCGCCAGATCGCGCTGCTGGCTGCCGCCCCAACCGTGAACGAAGAGGATGCCGGGCATTTTCGCGCCCGGTGTGAGGATGGTGCCGGAGATGTAATCGTCGCTTACGGTGATGTCGATGGTTTCACTGCGTACGGTCATAAGGCTGGACCTGTGTGAATTTACTGATAAGGCCGACCTCGGGGTCGTCGCCTTCGTAGAGAACATGGGCATCGGCGGGCAAGGTGGTGGGCCCGTAGATTTCGTGGCTGGAGGCGCAGATCCGTTGCAATTGAGGATCGGCAGCGAACGCCACCAGCGCCTCGACTTCGGCAGGGCTGGCACCGCCGATGCGCCATGACTGCTCGAGCACGCCAGAGCACACCTGCCCACGGGCATTGGTGCCGTGGGCGATGTCGTAATTGCGGCGCGACGCGAGGAAGTCAGGGAAGCACGCCAGCGCGGCCTTCTCGTAACGCATGGCCTGGGTGACGGACCGACGCACGTCGTCTTCAAGATCGAGGGTGAGCAGCTCGTCGTAGTCGCCGCGCACCAGCCACAGTTGTGAGCCGCCGTAGACCGTCTCGCCGTTGTTGTCCTGGGTCAGGCTCTGGGTGCCGTGGTAGCTCACCATGATGCCCGCGACCTGGACCTGCCCGACGCTGTAGGTGATGACGTCGCTCAGGTCCTCCTCCAGTACCAGCCCCCATTCTTCGACCTCGGCCATGTCCTGTTCGGCGATGGCCTTGTCCAGCTCCGCGTCCGTGGTGACGACCACCTGACCGCGACCTGCCGTCGCCAGCACGGGTTTGATGCGCACGGGCCCGTTTTCGAGCAACTGCCGTCCCGCACGCCTGGCATCGGCTTCGTTGAAGACGCTGAAGCCTGAGAGTACGGCGTCAGCGGCGTCCTCGAAGAAACGGACCGACCAACCCTCGGGTTTGGCCGTCGCATCGTCGAGCATCGGGTGAGAGATCGCTTTGGTGGCCATGAACGGGTAATCGATCAGGCCGCCAAAGAAGTCGTCGACGCTGTGAATGCCCAGTGCGTCGCCTGCTTTTTTGCCAATCAGCGTGTCGGACGGGATGTAGTAGAGCGCAGGATCTTTGTGCTGCGCCGGGTCGTAAGCCCCGACGAATGTGGCGCCGAGCAGTTTGGCGATGCGTTCGCCGAGCGCTTGCTGGACAACGGTTTCATGAGTGGCCAGTTTTTTGTGAGTCGCCAGTAGAACGACTTGAGACTTTGCAGCACTGCGTGATCCGCTCATGGGCGAACTCCCTGTCGAGACCGAGGTATTTCGCAATACACCTGTTGGGTCTGACACATCTTTCGCGAATGAATTCGCTCCCACAGTTCAGAAGCCGCGCCGCTCGGCTGTCGGTGGCGCCTGCACTCTACTGTGGGAGCGAAAGCTGGCCCGCTGTTTCCCTCGCGTCATCCGCGTCACATTTCGGGAACGGCTGGGTGTGATCCGCCTCCTCCTGATCGCCCATCGCTTTATATTTCTTGCGCAGTTGTCGCAGTTCCTTCTGGTCCAGATTGTCCAGGCTCAACACCGCGTTTTGCGCATCCTTGGTGACCCGCAACAACTCATCGATCTTGATGTGAAGCTCGTCGGTGTCGCGGTTCTGGGTGTTCTGGATCAGGAAGACCATCAGAAAGGTAATGATGGTGGTCGAGGTATTGATGATCAGCTGCCAGGTGTCGTTGTAATGGAACAACGGCCCGGTCGCGGCCCACATGCAAATCATCAGCACGGCAACGAGAAAGGTCCGGGGGCTGCCCGTCCATTTCGACAACGCCTGTGCGAACTTGGAGAATTTCATTGCCGGTGTCCTTAGCGAATCGAGGAGATAACCAAGGGACCGCGGCGGAGCGTTGAAATTTCTTCTTACAAAATGAAATCAGGCGGGCGGCGTGTCAGGTCCAGCCGAACAGCTCATTACTCAGTCAGTTTCATGATCGTGTCGTAGTCGGGAAAGCCCCAGTCGGTGAGGGGGGTTAACTGGGATAGAAAGGCGAGGTGCTCGATGATTTTCACTTTCTGCAAATGCTTCAATTCAACGGGGCCTCCGAGCGCGATGGCGGGGACGAAGCCATACATTTCGTCGTATCTGAGGCGACCGAGTTTTTTTACCGCTTCTTCGAAGAGGTTGTCGAAGTCGTTGGATTCACGCCTTGTAAAGGCGAAGAAAGCCTTGATTTCTTCATCAAAGTCTTTTGCCAACGCAGTTTTTTTATCTTCATGATATCGAGCGTAAACAAGAGCGATTTTCAGTACGGTACCCGTAGTTTGTTGCCATAGGTACAAGTCGCCGAACGCTCCCCTTGCGATGACATGGTATTGATCTGCGGAAGATATCCCAGATTGCTTCAGCCATTCATGAACAACGTCCTCGTAGTCAGCAGGGTTAACGGTCCAGAAAACACCTTCGCCGTAGCCGCTCCAGCCATATTTCGCCCACTGCTCCAAGAGCTGTCCTGGCAGCTTGTTTTTATACTGATCCATGACTGATGAAGGAATCTTATGCGGTTCGATAGCGGGTCCCATTTTGCTTAAAAAATATTCAAAATATTCGTCCATTCGAACCTCTATTTGCAGCGTGTCAATTTGGTGTTGATTTTGGTGTCTGCTCTTTGGCTTACGTTGATTTTTTTCGCCGCCTCGTCAAGTCCGTCGATCCGTCTGCGCCATTGAGCTCCAATACTTGAGTTGACATTCCGATCTCCAAAATCCGAGATTTTGTCTTTTCCTCCAGCAACTAAATCTGGGTTGTGCAGCGCCGCGAGCATGCTCATCTTTTTTTGGGTGATCTTTATTGCAGCTTGCTCAGCCTCCCATAGGGGCATCCCTTTACTACTCAGTTCGGCACTCGTTGTCTTGATCAAAAAATCAGAAAGATCCAGTCGCGCTTTCGTAGCAACCTTTGGATCCCTTATCACATCCCCCGTCTTGAATGCCGCCCGCCCCCTCAAATACTCATCTACCGTCAAATCATTCAAACCACCTTGTTGCCCGTCCAACTGCCGATCAAACTCCGGAATCTTCTTCGTTGGTAGGTTACCAGCGTTGAAACACGGCACGTTGTGCTCCGGCATTCCCAAAGGCTTTTTAACGCGCGGCTGTTCTTGTCGCTGCCGTTCTGAGGGAGGCTTCTGAGCATCCGCTGAGTCGATCCGACCATTGCCCACCGGACCACGATGTTGCAAGTCCGAACGCCGTTTCAACGCGTCTTCGTGTTTGAGCATCCACTGAGCAAGCTTCGAGCCCTTGGCGGTCTGTTGCATCTCGCTTGCGAGCGCTTGAGCTTGGCCACGTCCTCGGGTCAGGTAGGCGCCGATGGCGCTGAGCAGCAGCGCAACCATGGCGACGTGGCCGAGGGCGATTTCGCGGGCCGCACGTGCTACGACCATTGGATCGCCGCAGCAATATCGGTCGAGGGGTTGCGGAGAATCCCAGGCGATGTTGATGCCGCGCCAGTAATAACCGGCTATCTCTGGCAATCCGTCGACAAAGAACTCGGCCACCGCCGTGAGTCCCAGTGCAGCGAGGATCGAGCCGCTGGCCTTGAGCCCGATGGCGGAACCCGCGACGGCACCGGGCAGCGCGCCGATACCACCCGCGAGCGCCCCGACCCCGCCACCAATCAAGGCACCGGTAAGGAGACTAGCTACCATGATCATCGCGGCTTGGCTGACGACATCGAGCAGTTCGCTCATGACATCGTCGATGTCGAGATCGGCAAAGCGTTGTCGCATCATCTGCGCGGCAATCGACAGGGCTTGATGGAACGCCATGCGCACCTTATGGGCGCGGTTGACCGGGGAGTGTGCCGCCGGCCCGGACAAATGGGTGTGGTCGTTTGGATGTCGATGAGTTCGGCGCGCGAACGTGTCGGCGATCAGTTTCTCAAGCTCGAACCACGAAGGTACGATGTTGCGGAAGAACACGCCTGCCTCTCTGGCAACGCCTTGGTAAGAAAAGACGCTATTCAAGGCGTGGATGAGCGGGCGTGACAGCGGCGCGGAGATGCCTAAAACGTACTCACCGTCTGCTGTGGGCGTAAGGTTTTTCTTACGGAGAGGGTGGAATGGCCAACTAACGGGCGTGGACGTTCAAACCGTAGTATTACTGCCAGCCAAACACCTCTTTGGCATTCAAGGTGCTGGCGTGGGCCAGGCGTTCGGCAGAAATGTTCATCAGGTCAGACAGTGCGGTGCAAATGTCCGGCAAATGCTCCGGGCTATTGCGTTGGCCGGGATACATCGCGGGCGCCATGTCGGGTGAGTCGGTTTCCAGCACCACACTGTCCAGCGGCAACTCGGCGATGACCCGGTGCATGCGCAGCGCTTGTGGCCAGGTCGCGGCACCGCCCAGGCCCAGTTTGAAACCCAGCTTGATGTACGCCTTCGCCTCTTCACGGCTTCCGGCAAACGCATGAACGATGCCGCCGCGTTTGAGTTTGAAGCGCTTGAGGGTGGCAATCGTGTCGGCGTGGCTGCGACGCACGTGAAGCAGGGCGGGAAGGTTGAAGTCGGCGGCCATCTGCAATTGACTGTCGAACACGGTTTGCTGACGTTCGCGGTCCAGGGACTCGACGTAGTAATCCAGCCCGATTTCTCCCACCGCGGCGAGCTTTGGATGGCCGGCCACGGCGGCCAGGCGGTCGCGCAGGTCCTGCAGATGTTCCGGGAGATGCTCGTCGAGGTAGATCGGGTGCAGCCCCAGCGCGGCGTAGACCTGAGGTTCACTCAACGCCAAATCCCACACGCGTTGCAGATTGCGCTGATAGACACCCAACACGACCACGCGCTCGACGCCCAATTGCTGGCAGTGAGTGAGCACTGCCTGGCGATCGGCATCGAAATCGTCGAAATCCAGGTGCGTGTGGGTGTCGATCAGCCTCACGTTCAGGCCTCGTGAATCCGCTGTTTGAAGGTCCGCACGATGGCGTGGACGCCCGGCTCGTACTGGTCCTGCTCAATGGCAGACAGCGCCAGCGACAAGGCTTTCTCGGCGATCAACTGGTGTTGCTGAGCCATGGCGTTGACCGGCAAGGGCAGGAAGTCCAGCAGTTGAGTGTCGCCGAACGTACCCAGATGGAGTTGATCGGGGTTGAGGCGGCGTTGATGCAGCAGGTCGAACACGCCCTGAAGCAGCACATAGGACGTGGTGATCAGCGCATCCGGAAAATACCCGAGGCGATCCAGCATTTCACCGGCGATCTGCAGGCCACAGTCGCGACTGAAGGATTCGCCGTGCTCAACGATCACCGAGCCCTTGAAGCCATCCAGCGCATCTTCGAAACCGCTGGCGCGGGCTTTACTGACGCTAAGCTCAGGGCGGGCGCCAATCAGTGCGATGTGTTTCGGTCGGGTTTCCAGCAGGCTGCGGGTCAATTGCTGGCTGGCGTCGTGGTCGTCGCTGACCACCGAGCAGAAATGCGCCGGGTCCATCTCGCGGTCGATGGCGATCACGGGAATCCCTTGCTGTTGCAGCGCGCGATAACTGTCATCGCTGGCGGGCAGGCAACTGGCGACGAACAGCGCGTCGCAACGTCGGGCGCGGAATAACTGCAACAATTGCAGCTCGCTGATGGGATCGTCGTCGGAACTGGCGATCAGCAACTGGTAGCCTCGTGCCCGGGCACCTTGTTCCAGTTGCTTGGCAATTCTGGCGTAGCTGGGGTTTTCCAGATCGGGAAGGATGAAACCCAACGTGCGGGTGTGACGGCTGCGTAAGCCGGCGGCCTGTGGATTGGGCCGGAAATCATGGGCTTCGACCACGGCACGGACGCGCTCCACCGTTGCATTGCTGATGCGCTGCTGTTCGGCCTTGCCGTTGATCACGTAGCTGGCGGTGGTCACTGAAACACCGGCCAGACGCGCAATATCACTGAGTTTCAAGCCGAACTTCCTTTTGTTATGGGCAGGTCATTGAGGTGGATCGATGCGCGGAGGATTTTCACCGATTCGCGGTCATCATTACAGCAGACCATTGGCATGAATGAAGCTCCGAGGTTTTTAGGACCCTTCCTACAGCAATCGACCAGATGAGCTTCAATCCGCAGAGATTATCGAGTAACGTGCCCGCCCATCTAGATTAAACGATTCAGCAAGCCTGTTTATTGCTGTAATCGAGCAAAAACGCTGGTCGAAGTCTGGCGTTCGTTGCGGTAATCGACCGTAGATAAGCGGTCTTACAACAAAAATCAGGCGCAACCGTGCGCTGCACAGGAGAAAGGCATGCTCGAGCTGACTGTTGAGCAAATTTCCATGGACCAGGTGGCGGCCGACAAACCCGCCGCATTGCAGTTGCTCGCTGACTTGCTGGTGGCCGATGGCTTGGTAGCGCCGGGTTACTTGCAAGGTTTGCAGGCGCGCGAACAGCAGGGCTCGACCTTCCTGGGGCAGGGCATTGCGATCCCTCACGGCACGCCGCAGACCCGCGAGCAAGTGTTCGCCACCGGCGTGCGTCTGATGCAATTCCCGCAGGGTGTGGATTGGGGCGATGGCCAGATGGTCTACCTGGCCATTGGTATCGCCGCCAAGTCCGACGAGCACCTGCGTTTGCTGCAACTGCTGACACGCGCTTTGGGTGAAACCGACCTCGGCGAAGCCTTGCGTCAGGCGAAGAATCCCGAGGCGCTGCTCAAGCTGCTGCAAGGGGCGCCGCAAGCGCTTGCGCTGGACGCGCAGATGATCAGCCTGGGCGCCTCGGTGGATGATTTTGAAGAACTGGTCTGGCGAGGCGCGCGCCTGTTGCGTCGCGCGGACTGTGTGAACAACGGCTTTGCCGCTGTGCTGCAACAGGTCGAGCCGCTGCCGCTGGGCGAGGGCCTCTGGTGGCTGCACAGCGAACAGATGGTCAACAGACCCGGCCTGGCGTTCGTCACCCCGGACAAACCGATGCGTCATCTGGGCCAGCCCCTGACCGGCTTGTTCTGCCTGGCCAGCCTGGGTGAATCCCATCAAGCGTTGCTGGAGCGGCTCTGTGCGCTGTTGATCGAAGGGCGAGGCCATGAATTGGGCCAGGCGACCAGCAGCCGTGCCGTGCTTCAGGCGCTGGGCGGTGATGTGCCGCCGGACTGGCCGAGCGAGCGTGTGGCGCTGGCCAATGCTCACGGCTTGCACGCACGGCCGGCCAAGATCCTCGCGCAGTTGGCGAAGGGCTTCGAGGGCGATGTGCGGGTGCGCATTGTCGATTCCACCGAGAACCCGGTGTCGGCCAAAAGCCTGAGCAAACTGCTGAGCCTGGGCGTGCGCCGTGGACAAGTGCTTGAGTTCATCGCAGAACCCGCCGTGGCCGCTGATGCGTTGCCCGCACTGATCGCCGCCGTGCTCGAAGGCCTGGGTGAAGAGATCGAGCCGCTGCCCACCGAAACTGCGCCGACGCCTGTCGCCGCCGTGCTGGAAAAATCCCTGACGGCACCGGCTGCCGGTTCACAGATACAAGCGGTGCCCGCCGCGCCGGGGATCGCCTCCGGCCCTGCCCATGTGCACGTGTTGCCCATGTTCGATTACCCATTGCGTGGCGAGTCTCACACCGCCGAGCACGAACGCCTTCACGCGGCATTGGCGCAAGTGCGGGAAGACATCGAGGGGCTGATCCAGCGCAGTACGGCCAAGGCCATTCGCGAGATTTTCGTCACCCATCAGGAAATGCTTGCCGACCCCGAACTGGTTGACGACGTGGCGTTGCGTTTGAAGCAAGGCGAGAGCGCGGCCGCCGCGTGGATGAACGTGATTGAAGCCGCCGCCTTGCAACAGGAACAGCTCAAGGACGCGCTGCTGGCCGAACGCGCCGCCGACCTTCGCGATGTGGGCCGCCGCGTGTTGGCGCAGATCTGCGGTGTCGACAACCTGATCGAGCCAGAAGAGCCTTACATTCTGGTGATGGACGAAGTCGGTCCGTCCGATGTGGCACGTCTGGACCCGGCCCGCGTCGCTGGCATTCTTACTGCACGCGGCGGGGCGACGGCGCATAGCGCCATCGTTGCCCGAGCGCTGGGCATTCCTGCGCTGGTCGGTGCAGGCGATGGCGTGTTGCTCATCAAGCCGGGCACGCTGCTGCTGATCGATGGCCAGCGCGGCCGTCTCGACGTGGCGCCGGATGACCTGACGCTGCAACGCGCGCTGCTGGACCGCGACACCCGCGAGCAACGACTGAAAGCCGCTGCAGCCTTGCGCATGGAACCGGCCATCACCAAGGATGGCCATCCGGTCGAAGTGTTCGCCAACATTGGTGACAGCGCCGGTACACCCGCGGCGGTGGAGCAGGGCGCCGAGGGCATTGGTCTGTTGCGCACCGAGTTGCTCTTCATGGCGCACAGTGCCGCGCCCGATGAAGCGACGCAAGAAGCCGAATACCGCCGCGTGCTCGACGACCTCCAGGGGCGTCCGCTGGTGGTTCGCACCCTGGACGTCGGTGGTGACAAACCGCTGCCGTACTGGCCGATCGACAAGGAAGAAAACCCTTTTCTCGGCGTGCGCGGCATTCGTCTGACCCTGCAACGTCCCGACGTGATGGAAAGCCAGTTGCGCGCTTTGCTGCGCGCGGCCGACAACCGTCCGCTGCGCATCATGTTCCCGATGGTCGGCACCGTCGAAGAATGGCGACAGGCGCGGGACATGACCGAGCGGCTGCGTCTGGAGATTCCGGTGGCCGACCTGCAACTGGGGATCATGATCGAAGTGCCGTCGGCCGCCCTGCTGGCGCCGGTGCTGGCCAAGGAAGTGGACTTCTTCAGTGTCGGCACCAACGACCTGACGCAATACACGCTGGCCATCGACCGTGGCCATCCGACGTTGTCCGCTCAGGCCGACGGTTTGCACCCTGCGGTGCTGCAACTGATCGACATCACCGTGCGCGCGGCCCATGCCCATGGCAAATGGGTCGGGGTGTGCGGCGAGCTGGCGGCGGATCCGCTGGCGGTGCCGGTGCTGGTCGGTCTGGGTGTGGATGAATTGAGTGTCGCGGCACGCAGTGTTGGCGAAGTGAAAGCCTGCGTACGTGAATTGAATGTGATCGGTGCCCGACAGCTCGCGCAGGCCGCGCTGGCTGTGGGGAGTGCCGCTGAAGTGCGTGCCCTCGTGGAGGGGCTGTAATGGCGAAAATTCTGACATTGACCATGAACCCGGCGCTCGACCTGACCGTACAGTTGGGGCCGTTGCAGGTCGGGCAGGTCAACCGCAGCGAGTGCATGCTCACTCATGCGGCGGGCAAAGGCATCAACGTGGCGCAGGTCCTCGCCGATCTGGGGCATGAAGTGACCGTGGCGGGGTTTCTCGGGGTCGACAATCAGTTGCCGTTCGAGTCGCTGTTCGCCAAGCGAGGTTTTGTCGACGAGTTCGTGCGGGTGCCCGGCGAGACGCGCAGCAACATCAAACTGGCCGAAAGCAGCGGCCGAATCACCGACCTCAACGGCCCGGGGCCTGAGGTCAGTGTGGCGGCGCAGCAAGCGCTGGCCGCACGTGTCGAACAGATCGCGGGTGGTTTCGATGCCGTGGTGGTGGCGGGCAGCCTGCCGCGCGGCGTCGATGCACAGTGGCTGAAAACCTTGCTTCTGCGCCTGAATGCGATGGGTCTGAAAGTCGCGCTGGACACCAGTGGCGAAGCGTTGCGGGCCGGTCTTGAAGCGTCGCCCTGGATGATCAAGCCCAACACTGAGGAGCTGGCTGACGCGCTGGACGCGCCGATCATCTCGATCGCGGCCCAAGCCCAGGCGGCAGCGGCGTTGCACCAATGCGGTATCGAGCACGTGGTGATTTCTCAAGGCGCCGAGGGCGTGCACTGGTTCAGTTCCACGGTGGCCTTGCAGGCGTTGCCGCCGACTGTCACGGTCGCGAGCACCGTGGGTGCAGGCGATTCGTTGCTGGCGGGCATGGTTCACGGTGTGCTCAGTGGCCACTCGCCCGAAGAAACATTGCGCACGGCAACGGCGATTGCGGCGATGGCAGTCACCCAGATCGGTTTCGGTATTAACGACACCGCGCAACTCAAACGGCTGGCAAGCGGCGTCAGCGTACGCGCACTGACTGCATAACGCCGAATCGAACAAGAAGAGAGGAAACGGGATGAAGTTAGCCATTGTTACGGCCTGTCCGAACGGAAAAATCAGCAGTGTGCTCAGTGCCCGTCTGCTCGACGCGGCTGCGCAGCGTCAGGGCTGGAGCACGTGCGTTGAAGTGCACGACCCGCGTCATCCGGAAAAACAATTGTCGGCCGCTGACATCGAAGCGGCGGACTGGGTGCTGGTGGTCAACACCGGTCCGCTGGATTTGCAGCGTTTCTCGGGCAAGCGTTTGTATCAAGCGACGCCTTCCCGTGCGTTGCAGGATGTTGACGGCTTTGTACGTTCGGCCAGTGACCTGGCGTCGATCTACAGCGCCAGCGTAAACGCTGAACCTGCGGCGCCTGCTGTCAATGCGGTGCCGCGTCTGGTGGCCGTGACCGCCTGCCCTACGGGTGTGGCGCACACATTTATGGCCGCCGAGGCGATCCAGCAAGCGGCGAAGAAACTGGGCTATGACCTGCAGGTGGAAACCCAGGGTTCGGTCGGCGCGCGTAACCCGCTCAGCGCTCAGGCGATTGCCGACGCGGACGTGGTGTTGCTGGCTGCTGACATCGAGGTGGCCACCGAGCGTTTCGCGGGCAAACGTATCTATCGCTGCGGCACCGGCATTGCGCTGAAGCAGTCCGAGGCGACGTTGAAAAAAGCGCTGGCCGAAGCGCAAGTCGAATCGGCAGCTTCGACATCGAAGGCCTCGACCAAGAAGGAAAAAACCGGCGTCTACAAGCACCTGTTGACCGGTGTGTCGTTCATGCTGCCGATGGTGGTGGCTGGTGGTTTGTTGATCGCGCTGTCGTTCGTGTTCGGCATCACTGCCTTCAAGGAACAAGGCACGCTGGCCGCTGCGCTGATGCAGATCGGCGGTGATGCCGCATTCAAGCTGATGGTGCCGCTGCTGGCGGGTTACATCGCTTACTCCATCGCGGATCGGCCGGGCCTTGCGCCGGGCATGATCGGCGGCCTGCTGGCCAGCACCCTGGGTGCGGGGTTCATTGGCGGCATTATCGCGGGCTTTCTGGCGGGCTACAGTGCGGCGGCGATCAACCGTTATGCCAGGCTGCCGGCCAGTGTCGAGGCGCTCAAGCCGATCTTGATCATTCCGCTGCTGGCGAGCCTGTTCACCGGTCTGGTGATGATCTACGTGGTCGGAAAACCTGTCGCAGGCATGCTCGAAGGCCTGACCCACTTCCTCGACAGCATGGGCACCACCAACGCGATTCTTCTGGGTGTGTTGCTGGGCGCCATGATGTGCGTCGACCTGGGCGGCCCGATCAACAAGGCGTCGTACGCGTTCTCGGTCGGTCTGTTGGCGTCGCAGAGTTATGCGCCGATGGCCGCCGCGATGGCTGCCGGCATGGTGCCGCCGATCGGCATGGGCATCGCCAGCGTCATCGCCCGCAGCAAGTTCGCCCAGAGCGAGCGTGAAGCAGGGAAGGCCGCGTTTGTATTGGGTCTGTGCTTCATCTCCGAAGGCGCGATCCCGTTTGCCGCGAAGGACCCGCTGCGGGTGATTCCGGCCAGCATCGTCGGCGGCGCCCTGACCGGCGCGCTGTCGATGTTCTTCGGCTGCAAACTCATGGCGCCGCACGGCGGCTTGTTCGTATTGCTGATCCCGAACGCGATCAACCATGCCTTGCTGTACCTGCTGGCGATCATCGTGGGCAGCGTGGTGACGGGCGTGTTGTACGCAGTGTTGAAGCGGCCGGAAGCGGTGGAGCTGGACGCGGTGCCCGCGGGCGCTTGATGGTCGTTCAAATCTTCCCCTCCTGAGCGCTATCCGCTGTGGGAGCGGATTCATTCGCGATGGAGCCGTACATACGCCACGTCATCTGTCGGATGTACCACCGCATCGCGAATGAATTCGCTCCCACAGGTTCTGCACTGGCCTTCGGCTTCAGGCCTGTCACATTCCCCCAACAAACCATTGTTAGGTTCCTTGCTTTGGCATTCGCTTGAGGGGCAAACAATGACTCAGTTCGACCTGACACGCCGTCGCATCATTCAAGCCGCTGGCGCCGGCTTGCTTTTGCCGGGTCTGGCGCCCGCCGTCATCGCTTCGGTCAAGGACCGTCCGAAAATGACCGATGGCGTGCAGTCAGGCGACCTGCAGGGGGATCGCGCGATGGTCTGGAGCCGCAGTGATCGCCCCTCGCGCATGGTCGTCGAGTGGGACACCCGCAGCATGTTCACCAACCCGCGCCGCACGGTTTCGTTGCTGGCTGACCAGCGTACTGATTTCACCGCCCGCGTCGAACTGACCGGGCTGCCGACCGACCAGGCCATTTTCTATCGCGTGTTCTTCGAAGACGCCCAGACCGGCGTGGCCAGCGAGCCCTGGTTCGGCCATCTGCGCAGCGTGCCTCAGGCCCGCCGCGACATCCGTTTCGTCTGGAGCGGCGACACCGTCGGCCAAGGCTTCGGCATCAACCCGGACATCGGTGGCATGCGCATCTACGAAGCCATGCGCCTGCGTCTGCCGGACTTCTTCATTCACAGCGGCGACACCATTTACGCCGACGGTCCGGTGCCTGCTGAAGTCGTCACCGAGGGCGGGCGCATCTGGCGCAACATCACCACCGAGGAGAAGAGCAAGGTCGCTGAAACCCTCGATGAATACCGCGGCGCCTACCGCTACAACCTGATGGACGAAAACCTGCGTCGGTTCAACGCCGAAGTCCCGCAGATCTGGCAGTGGGACGACCACGAAGTGAGCAATAACTGGTCGCCGAGCAAGCAGCTGGATGACCGCTACAAGGTGAAGGACATCCAGCTGCTGGCCTCGCGCGGGCGTCAGGCGTTTCTGGAGTACGCGCCGATGCGTCTGCAAAGTGCCGACAACGGCGGACGGGTGTATCGCAAGCTCAGTTACGGTCCGATGCTGGACGTGTTCGTGCTCGACATGCGCAGTTACCGCGATGGCAACGACGCCAACCTCGCCGACAAGCCCGGGCCGACCACGGCATTTCTTGGCCGCGAGCAACTGGACTGGCTCAAGCGCGAACTGCAGGCGTCCGGCGCGCAGTGGAAAGTGATCGCAGCCGACATGCCCATCGGTCTGGGTGTGCCGGATGGCGAAATCAGCCCCGGCGTCATGCGCTGGGAAGCGATCGCCAACACCGACAACGGCGCGCCAAAGGGGCGTGAGCTGGAAGTCGCCGAGCTGCTCGGTTTTCTGCGCCAGCAAAAAATTCGCGACACGGTGTGGCTGACCGCCGACGTGCATTACTGTGCTGCGCATCACTACCACCCGGATCAAGCGGTGTTCCAGGATTTCGACCCGTTCTGGGAGTTCGTCGCCGGGCCCTTGAACGCCGGCAGCTACGGCCCGAACACGCTGGACAAGACCTTCGGCCCCGAGCTGGTGTTTCAGAAAGCCCCGCCTGCGCAGAACACCTCACCGTTTGCCGGCTTCCAGTTTTTCGGCGAGGTGAACATCGACGGGCAAAGCGGCGAGATGACTGTGACCCTGCGCGATCTGGATGGCGTGTCGGTGTTTGAGAAGAAGCTGGCGCCTGCTCAGGTTTGATGAAAAACCGAATGAATAGCACCGCGTAATCCTGTGGGAGCGAATTCATTCGCGATTGGCCCGTGCATGTGCCACATCTGTGTTGCGTGTACCACCGCATCGCGAATGAATTCGCTCCCACGGAGAAGCGGGTCGCCTTCAATGACTGCGGTTGTACGATCACTGCGCAATTCCCGGTAACACTCTCCGGCCCGCTGGCCTATCATTAGGCACCTAACGACGGCTCAGGGTTTGGCGTGCATGCTGGCAATCTTTCTGGAAACCCTGAACATCACGGCGCCGGTGTTCGCCATGCTGTTTCTGGGCATGGTGCTTAAACGCGTTGGCTGGATCAACGACAGCTTCATTCACACCGCGTCCGCGCTGGTGTTCAACTGCACAATGCCGGCGCTGCTGTTCCTCGGCATCATCCACGCGGACCTGCACGCGGCCCTGCAACCGAGCGTGCTGATCTACTTCATCGTCGCGACCCTGGCGGGCTTTGCCCTCGTCTGGGGCTGGGCGATTTATCGCGTGCCGTTCGTGGAGCGCGGGATTTACGTTCAGGGCGCGTTCCGCGGCAACAACGGCGTGATCGGGCTTGCGCTCGCCGCGAGCATGTACGGCGACTACGGCATTTCCTTGGGCGCGATTCTCGCGGCGCTGGTGATCCTGTTCTACAACACGCTTTCCACGGTGGTGCTGGCGGTCTACAGCCCGGTGATCAAGTCGGACCCGTGGAGCATCTGCAAAAGCGTCTTGGCCAACCCGTTGATTATCAGCATCGTCGCGGCGACGCCGTTCGCGTACTTCGGCATCGGCTTGCCGAAATGGCTCGACACCTCCGGCAGCTACCTGGCGCAAATGACATTGCCGCTGGCCCTGATGTGCATCGGCGGCACGCTGTCGTTGAAATCGCTGCGCGAAAGCGGTGGGCTGGCGGTCAGCGCGAGCTTGATGAAGATGGTCTGGCTGCCGCTGATCTGCACGATTGGCGCTTGGCTGCTGGGCTTCCGGCACGCGGAGCTGGGAATTCTGTTCCTGTACTTCGGCGCCCCGACCGCCTCGGCGAGCTTCGTCATGGCGCGCGCGGCGCAAGGCAATCACGAACTGGCGGCCTCGATCATCGTGATAACCACCCTCGCCGCAGCGGTAACCACCAATATCGGGATTTTCATTCTGCAGTGGGGCGGCTGGATTTAGCGCCCCTGCAAGGTCCTGTTCCTCAGTGCTGCCTGCGCCACGCCCTGACGGTGCCGATCAGCACGGCAATGCCCAACACCGGCAGCGCGTAATGAATCATCAAGCGCTCCAGCCGTCCCGCCAGGGGCATGCCCGTGGTGAAGGAGACGATATGCAGGCCGTACACCGCATACAGTCCCAACAGCAGCAATCCTTCCAGCCGGGTGATGCGATAACCCGAATAGAACAGCGGCAGGCATAACACCGCGACACCCAGCATCACCGGCAAGTCGAAATCCAGCGCATTGGGTGAGATCGACAGGGGCCCGGAGGCAATCAGCGACGTGATACCGAGCACGCCTAGCAGGTTGAACAGGTTGCTGCCAATGATGTTACCGACCGCAATGTCCCGCTCCCCGCGCAGCGCGGCGACCAGCGAGGTCATCAAGGCGGGCAGGGAGGTCGCGACTGCGATCACGGTCAGGCCGATCACCCGTTCCGACAAGCCAAGGTCCTGAGCGACCACCACGGCCGCGCCGACCAGCAGATGGCTGCCCAGAATCAGCAGCGCCAGACCACACGCCATCAGCGCCAGCCTGCCCAGGATCGGCCACACCTTGCGCCTTGGTACGGCGTCCGTCGCTTCGAAATGCCGTGCACCGTGGGCGAACTGGCGGATCACGACCGCCAGGTAACCGGCCATTGCAATCAGCAGAATCACGCCGTCCAGACCGCTCAGGACGCCGTTCCACGCCAGCGCGGCGACCAATGCCGTGGCGCCGATCATCAAGGGCAGGTCGACCCTGACCATCTGCCGCGCCACCCGCAGGGGAATGATCAACGCAGACAGGCCGAGCGTGACAAGGATGTTGAAGATGTTGCTGCCGATCACGCTGCCCACGGCAATGTCCGTGCTGTCGGTCAGCGCCGCTTGCAGGCCGACCGCCATTTGCGGCGCGCTGCTGCCCAGCGCGACCACGGTCAGACCGAGGAACAACGGGCGTGTTTTGAGTAGGGCAGCCAGCACCACGGCGGCACGCACCGACAGTTCGGCACCGATGATCATCATCAGCAGCCCGCCGATCAGTTCGATCAGCGTGGGCAACGGAAGGGTAGAGAAGGAAAGAATTCAGGGCACCTTTCGGTCAGGGTCAGTCGTCGAGGGCTTGCACCCGGACTTGGGCGGTTCCGCTGCGCAGCATACCCAATTGTTCGGCGGCTGCACGTGATACGTCGATGAGCCGGCCGCGAGTGTGTGGACCACGGTCGTTGATGCGGACCACGACCTTGCGGTCATTGTCCAGGTTGGTGACTTGTACGCGGGTGCCGAACGGCAGTTGGCGATGCGCAGCCGTCAGAGCGTTCTGGTCGAAGCGCTCACCGCTGGCGGTGCGCTTGCCTTGATGTCGGGCGCCGTAATAAGAAGCGCCACCTGTTGCGTTGTAGCCGTGTGGATCAATGATGCCTTCGCTGGCGCAACCGGCCAGCAGAGAGAACAGGGCGCAAGCGCCGAGAAGCCGCCACATGGGTCACAGTCCTTAGGAAATTTTGCATATGACCTGTAGGAGCGAGGCTTGTCCCGCGATCGGCTGCGAAGCAGTCGTCAAATCGGTAAATGCGGTACATCAGGACCCTATGCATTTGCTGATCTGCTGCCGCTTTGCGCCAGATCGCGGGACAAGCCACGCTCCTACAGTTCAGACCGATGCTGACTGGATCAACCTTCCAGCTTGCGCTTCAACAGTTCGTTGACCTGCCCCGGGTTGGCCTTGCCTTTGGACGCTTTCATGGCCTGCCCGACGAAGAAGCCGAACATCTTGCCGCGTTTGGCTTCATCGGCGGCGCGGTACTGTTCGACCTGCTCGGCGTTGGCCGCCAGCATGTCGTCCAGAATCGACTCGATGGCGCCGCTGTCGGTCACTTGTTTCAGGCCGCGTTTTTCGATGATCTCATCGGCGCTGCCTTCACCATTGGCCATCGCCTCGAAGACCATTTTGGCGATCTTGCCGGAAATGGTGTTGTCGGTGATGCGTTGCAGCATGCCGCCCAGTTGCTCGGCGCTGACCGGTGACTCGTCGATTTCCACGCCTTGCTTGTTCAGCAACGAACCCAGTTCGACCATGACCCAGTTGGCGGCCAGTTTGGCGTCGCCCGCAATGCCAACCACCTTCTCGAAGTAATCCGCCTGTTCGCGGCTGGAAGCCAGCACGCTGGCGTCGTACAGCGACAGGCCGAACTGCGACTGGAAGCGCTCGCGTTTCTGCGGTGGCAGTTCCGGCAACAGGGCGCGGGTCTTCTCCAGGAACGCGTCCTCGATGATCACCGGCAGCAGGTCAGGATCGGGGAAGTAACGGTAGTCGTTGGCTTCTTCCTTGCTGCGCATGGCGCGGGTTTCATTGGTGTTCGGGTCGTACAGGCGTGTTTGCTGGATGACCTTGCCACCGTCTTCGATCAGGTCGATCTGACGTTGAATCTCGCTGTTGATCGCTTTCTCGATGAAACGGAACGAGTTGACGTTCTTGATCTCGCAGCGGGTGCCGAACTCGACCTGGCCTTTCGGGCGAATCGAGACGTTGCAGTCACAACGCAGCGAGCCTTCGGCCATGTTGCCGTCGCAAATGCCCAGGTAACGGACCAGCGCGTGCATCGCCTTGACGTAGGCGACCGCTTCTTTGGCCGAACGCATGTCCGGTTCGGATACGATTTCCAGCAGTGGCGTGCCGGCGCGGTTCAGGTCGATACCGGTCATGCCGCTGTAGTCTTCGTGCAGGCTCTTGCCGGCGTCTTCCTCAAGGTGCGCGCGGGTGACGCCGATGCGCTTGATGGTGCCGTCTTCAAGGGTGATGTCCAGGTGACCCTTGCCGACAATCGGCAATTCCATCTGGCTGATCTGATAGCCCTTCGGCAGGTCCGGGTAGAAGTAGTTCTTGCGGGCGAACACGTTGTGCTGACCGATCTCGGCATCGATCGCCAGGCCGAACTTGACCGCCATTTGCACGGCTTCCTTGTTCAACACCGGCAGCGTGCCGGGCATGCCCAGGTCGACGAGGCTGGCCTGGGTGTTGGGCTCGGAGCCAAACGTGGTGGCGCTACCGGAGAAAATCTTCGATTGGGTGGTGAGCTGGGTGTGAATCTCCAGCCCGATGACGACTTCCCATTGCATGCGTTTTCTCCTTAGAAGCCTTCAGGCGAGCGAGTGTGCCAGTCGGTTACCAATTGATATTGGTGAGCGACGTTCAGCAAGCGACCTTCCTGGAAGTACGGCGCCAGCAATTGCACGCCCACCGGCAGACCGTCGGCAAAACCGGCCGGCATCGACAGGCCCGGCAGGCCCGCGAGGTTGGCGGTGATGGTGTAGAAGTCTTCCAGGTATTCCGCGATCGGGTCGGCGTTCTTGGCGCCGATCTTCCAGGCCGGGTTCGGCGTGGTAGGGCCCAGGATCACGTCGACTTCGGTGAAGGCGTTCATGAAGTCGTTCTTGATCAGACGACGAATCTTCTGTGCTTGCAGGTAGTAGGCGTCGTAGTAACCGGCCGACAGCGCGTAGGCACCGACCATGATCCGGCGCTGCACTTCAGGCCCGAAGCCTTCGCCGCGCGAACGCTTGTACAGGTCGGTCAGGTCTTTCGGGTCTTCGCAGCGATAGCCGAAGCGCACGCCGTCGAAACGCGACAGGTTGGAGGAAGCCTCTGCTGGCGCGATCACGTAATAGGCAGGGATCGCGTGCTGCAGGTTCGGCAGGCTGACTTCCTTGACCACGGCGCCCAGCTTTTTCAGCGCTTCGACGCTGGCCATGACCAGATCGGCGATGCGCGGGTCGAGACCGGCGCTGAAGTATTCCTTCGGCACACCGATGCGCAGACCCTGCAGCGAGGCGTTCAGCCCGGCGCTGTAATCCGGCACGGGCTCGTCGATGCTGGTGGAGTCATTGATGTCGAAACCGGCCATGGCTTGCAGCAGCAACGCGCAGTCTTCGGCGGTGCGTGCCATCGGGCCCGCCTGATCGAGGCTCGACGCGTAGGCGATCATGCCCCAGCGCGATACGCGACCGTAGGTCGGTTTCAGGCCGGTCAGGTTGGTCAGCGCCGCCGGTTGGCGGATCGAGCCGCCGGTGTCGGTGCCAGTTGCCGCCGGTAACAGACGAGCGGCAACGGCCGCCGCCGAACCACCCGACGAGCCGCCCGGCACGTGAGCCAGGTTCCACGGGTTTTTCACCGCGCCGTAGTGGCTGGACTCGTTGGCCGACCCCATGGCGAATTCGTCCATGTTGGTCTTGCCCAGCGTCACGGTGCCTGCTGCTGCCAGCTTGGCAACGACGGTCGCGTCGTAGGGCGCCTTGAAGTTGTCGAGCATCTTCGAGGCGCAGCTGGTGCGGATGCCCTTGGTGCAGAACAGGTCCTTGTGCGCCAGCGGGGCGCCCAGCAGGGCACCGGTTTCGCCAGCGGCACGACGGGCGTCCGCGGCCTGGGCCTGAGTGATGGCCAGGTCTTCGGTGACGGAAATGAAGCTGTTGAGCTGCGGGTCCAGCTGGGCGATACGCGCCAGCAGGGTGCGGGTCAATTCTTCGGAAGAAAACTTTTTATCGGCAAGTCCGCGAGCGATCTCTGCCAGAGTCATTTGATGCATTGCAGGCTCATTCCCTTAGTCGATGACTTTCGGAACCAGATAAAGGCCGTCTTCGACCGCTGGTGCGATGGCTTGATAGGAATCGCGATGATTGGCTTCGCTGACCACGTCTTCACGCAGCCTTTGCGAGGCTTCAAGCGGGTGTGCGAGGGGTTCGATACCGGTGGTGTCGACCGCCTGCATCTGGTCAACCAGCCCGAGAATGCTGTTCAGTGCTTCGGTAGTACGCGGGATATCGGCGTCATTGAGCCCCAGTCGGGCCAGATGAGCGATTTTTTCCACGTCGGAGCGATCAAGCGCCATGGGGTTCTCCAGTGGAATGCGTACGGGATGGACCGTACGTCAGATTGCGGAACACTACGCCCTTTAAACGGTCATAAGGCCGCGATCGTCGAGGGTAGTGCTCGGAAAAACAGCCAATTTAGCATATTGGCTCCTTGCCCAAAATCCCTGTCGTTGTTAGAGTTTGCCGCACTTTTTTACCCACGCGTTCCCTAGGGTCCCTTTCCCATGTTCAAGAAACTGCGTGGCATGTTTTCCAGCGATCTTTCCATCGACCTGGGCACTGCCAACACCCTTATTTACGTGCGTGAGCGCGGTATTGTCCTGAACGAGCCATCGGTTGTGGCCATTCGGACCCACGGAAATCAGAAGAGCGTCGTTGCTGTCGGGATGGAAGCCAAGCGTATGCTGGGCCGTACCCCGGGCAACATCGCTGCCATTCGTCCGATGAAAGACGGCGTAATCGCCGATTTCAGCGTGTGCGAAAAGATGCTCCAGTATTTCATCAACAAAGTGCATGAAAACAGCTTCCTGCAGCCGAGCCCTCGTGTGCTGATCTGCGTACCGTGCAAATCCACTCAGGTTGAGCGTCGCGCCATTCGCGAATCGGCCCTGGGGGCTGGCGCACGTGAAGTGTTCCTGATCGAAGAGCCCATGGCAGCGGCCATCGGTGCCGGTCTGCCGGTCGAAGAAGCTCGCGGGTCGATGGTCGTCGACATCGGTGGTGGTACCACTGAAATCGCCTTGATCTCCCTGAACGGTGTGGTTTACGCCGAATCCGTGCGCGTCGGCGGCGACCGTTTCGACGAAGCGATCATCACCTACGTGCGTCGCAACTACGGCAGCCTCATCGGTGAATCCACCGCTGAGCGCATCAAGCAGGAAATCGGTACGGCCTACCCGGGCGGCGAAGTACGTGAAGTCGACGTGCGTGGCCGTAACCTGGCCGAAGGTGTCCCACGCGCCTTCACTCTGAACTCCAACGAAGTGCTGGAAGCGTTGCAGGAATCCCTGGCAACCATCGTTCAGGCGGTCAAGAGCGCGCTGGAACAGTCTCCGCCAGAGCTGGCATCGGACATCGCCGAGCGCGGGCTGGTGTTGACCGGTGGTGGCGCCTTGCTGCGTGACCTGGACAAACTGCTGGCCCAGGAAACCGGTCTGCCGGTGATCGTTGCCGAAGACCCGCTGACCTGCGTGGCACGCGGCGGTGGCCGTGCGCTGGAAATGATGGACAAGCACACCATGGACCTGCTCTCCAGCGAGTAAGTCGCCGGAGCGCTACCCTGATGAGCTCGACAGGCAGCATCTCCCGGTGCTGCCTGTGCGTGTTTGATTTGTTGACGTCCTGCTGTTGTATTGAACGCCTGATGCTGCAAATCTGACGCCCCTGTATTTCCATCAATCCGCACCAGGCCGGTTTCATGTCGCATGAATAAGCACAGCCAAACACAAGCATCCCTGGAAGGAGCGGCCCATTAAACCGCTTTTCTCAAAGGGCCCGTCGCTGGGCGTTCGTCTGTTGGTGCTGGTCGTCCTGTCCGTGGCCGTCATGGTCGTGGACGCCCGCTTCACGCTGCTCAAGCCTGTTCGCAGTCAGATGTCGCTGGTCCTGATGCAGTCTTACTGGATCGCTGACCTGCCTGAGCGCCTGTATCAGGGCGTTGCCAGCCAGTTTGGCAGTCGCACCGAGCTCGCCGCCGAAAACGAAAAACTCAAGACCGAAAACCTGCTGCTGCAAGGCCGCCTGCAAAAGCTGGCCGCCCTGACCGAGCAGAACGTTCGACTGCGCGAGTTGCTGAACTCCTCGGCGCTGGTCAACGAGAAGGTCGAAGTCGCCGAGCTGATCGGCATGGACCCCAACCCCTTCACGCACCGCATCATCATCAACAAAGGTGAGCGCGACGGTGTGGTGCTGGGCCAGCCAGTGCTCGATGCACGAGGCCTGATGGGCCAGGTGGTCGAGCTGATGCCGTACACCTCACGTGTCCTGCTGCTGACCGACACCACCCACAGCATTCCGGTCCAGGTGAACCGTAACGGTCTGCGCGCCATCGCCAGCGGCACCGGCAACCCTGAGCGTCTGGAGTTGCGCCACGTCGCCGACACCGCCGACATCAAGGAAGGCGACCTGCTGGTGAGTTCCGGTCTGGGGCAGCGTTTCCCGGCGGGTTATCCCGTGGCAACGGTCAAGGAAGTGATTCACGACTCCGGCCAGCCGTTTGCGATCGTTCGTGCGGTGCCGACGGCCGCCTTGAACCGCAGCCGTTATCTGTTGCTGGTGTTTTCTGACGGTCGTTCGCCTGAAGAGCGCGCCGCCGACGCTGCGCAACAGCAGGAGTCGCTGGACCGTCAGGCCGCCGACCCTGCCGCCGTGCCTTCGGCCACCGTGCCGGGCGCCGCGCCAGCGGCGACACCGAACAAACCGGTCGTGCCGGCCACGGTGCCCAAACCTGCAGCGACGGGTCACAGCACATCGCCAACGCCGGCGGCGACAACGCCCGCCGCAGCCCCTGCGTCTGCCGCGACGCCCGCCAAGCCTGCCGCAAGCAAGCCAGCCGCCAAGCCGGCAGTGAAGCCCGCCGCACCTAAACCGGCTACGCCGGCTGCCACGCCAGCGGCGCCGCGCCAGAGGGAAGAATAATGGCTCGTCACGCTCCCGCACGAAACGGCTGGGTGGTCTGGCTGACCTTTGCAATCGGTCTGCTGCTCAGCGTCTCGCCGCTCCCGCAATTCATGGAAATCTTTCGCCCGCTCTGGCTGGCGTTGCTGTTGGCGTTTTGGGCGCTGGCTTTGCCACACAAGATCGGCATGGTCACCGCCTGGATGCTGGGCCTGGCCGAGGATGTGCTGTATGGCACGCTGCTGGGGCAGAACGCGTTGATCCTGACGCTGATTACCTTCCTGGTTCTGTCATTGCAGCAACGCTTGCGTATGTTCCCGATGTGGCAGCAATGCCTGGTGCTTCTGGTGATTTTCGGCCTCGCGCAACTGGTCCAGCTGTGGCTCAGCGCGCTGACCGGCAACCGCCAGCCGACCCTTGCGCTGGTCTTGCCAGCGTTGGTGAGCGCCTTGCTCTGGCCTTGGGTCAGCTACGGACTGCGCGGATTGCGCCTGCGTTTGAAGATCAATTGACTGGCTGACCGCTGATTGACCCTGTGGGAGCGGTTTGCTTGGGCAATGTCTGGCAGATGTCTTGTGAAACACTGGATCGATCTGAACGCCGATGTGCTCTTCGCCGGTTCTCACGCAACGCCTAAGCTGAAAGTCAAAGACACGGAGACGTCCCATGCCACAACTGCTTCTCGCCTCCGGCTCCCCGCGCCGTCGTGAATTGCTGACGCAAATCGGCGTGCCGTTCACCACGCTCAGCGCGGACATCGACGAAACCCCGCTCCAGGACGAAACGCCTGCCGCGTATGTCGAGCGTCTGGCGCGTGGCAAGGCCGACGCCGGCCTGCTGCAACTCGCCAACGACCCTGCTTATCCCACTGCCTGCGTACTGGGCGCCGACACCGCCGTGGTGCTCGATGGGCGCATCCTCGGCAAACCCGCCGATGAAGCCGAGGCGCTGGCCATGCTCGCCGGGCTGTCGAACCGTGAGCATGAGGTGTTGACCGCCATCGCCGTGGTCGATGAACAGCATTGCGAAACCCGCGTCGTCAGCAGTCGTGTACGTTTTCGCTCCATCTCCACCGAAGAAGCCCACGCGTACTGGGCCAGCGGCGAGCCTTGCGACAAGGCCGGCAGCTACGGCATTCAGGGACTGGGGGCGGTGTTCGTTGAGCACCTGAGCGGCAGCTATTCTGCGGTCGTCGGCTTGCCGTTGTGCGAAACCGCAGAAATCCTGCAGCGTTTCGGCATACCCTGTTGGCAATGCCTGGAAGGTGACAAGCCATGAGTGAAGAGATTCTGATCAACATCACGCCGATGGAGTCGCGCGTGGCCGTCGTTGAGAACGGGGTTTTGCAAGAGGTTCACGTCGAGCGGACCCAACGTCGCGGGATCGTCGGCAACATCTACAAGGGCAAGGTGGTACGTGTGCTGCCAGGGATGCAGGCCGCATTCATCGACATCGGCCTGGACCGCGCTGCGTTCATTCACGCGTCGGAAATCTCCATGCGTGAAGGCCCGGCGGTTGAAACCATCAGCTCGCTGGTTCATGAAGGCCAGAGCCTGGTCGTGCAGGTCACCAAAGACCCGATCGGCAGCAAAGGCGCACGCCTGACCACCCAACTGTCCATTCCGTCACGTTATCTGGTGTACATGCCGCGCACGGCGCATGTCGGCATTTCCCTGAAGATCGAGGACGAAACCGAACGCGAACGCCTGAAACAGGTGGTCAGCGATTGCGTGGCCAAGGAAGGGATCAAGGAAAAGGGCGGTTTCATCCTGCGCACGGCGGCCGAAGGCGCCGGGGCGGATGAAATCATGATGGACATCCGTTATCTGCGCAGGCTTTGGGATCAGATCGGCGAACAGATCAAAACGATCAGTCCGGCGAGCGTGATCTACGAAGACCTCGGTCTGGCGCTGCGAACCCTGCGTGACCTGGTCAGCCCCCGCATCGAAAAAATACGCATCGACTCCCGTGAAACCTTCCAGAAAACCACGCAGTTCGTCGCCGAGCTGATGCCGGAAATTGCCGACCGTCTGGAGCACTACCCGGGCGAGCGGCCGATTTTCGACCTCTACGGCGTTGAGGACGAAATTCAGAGGGCGCTGGAGCGCAAGGTGCCGCTCAAGTCCGGCGGCTATCTGGTGATCGATCCGGCAGAAGCGATGACCACCATCGACGTCAACACCGGCGCGTTCGTCGGTCACCGGAATCTTGAAGAGACCATCTTCAAAACCAACCTGGAAGCCGCCACCGCGATTGCCCGCCAGCTGCGTCTGCGCAACATCGGCGGGATCATCATCATCGACTTCATCGACATGGAAGACGGCGAGCACCAGCGGCAGGTCCTGCGTACGCTGGAAAAACAGCTCGAACGCGACCATGCCAAGACCAATATCATCGGCATCACTGAGCTGGGTCTGGTGCAGATGACCCGCAAGCGTACCCGCGAGAGCCTTGAACAAGTGTTGTGCGAGCCGTGCAGCAGTTGTCAGGGCCGTGGCAAGCTGAAAACCCCCGAGACGATCTGCTACGAAATCTTTCGTGAGATTCTGCGTGAAGCGCGCGCTTATCAGGCGTTGGGTTATCGGGTGCTGGCCAACCAGAAAGTCGTGGATCGTTTGCTTGATGAGGAGTCGGGTAACGTGGCCGAACTCGAGGTGTTCATCGGAAGAACCATTCGGTTCCAGGTCGAAACCATGTATTCCCAGGAACAATATGACGTTGTGCTGCTCTGACAGTGCTTGAAAGCAGTGGCGCGGGCTTCATAAAGCGTGTGCCGCTGTCGAAACCAGAACACCGAGCCCGACCGGCCGATGGCACGGATGCCCTTCAAAGAGAACGATGCGTGGCGAATGAGTTTTTTCCGGACGAACACACACCTGCAAGATTGAGCCGGATGCCCTGTGCAGGCTCTCTGCACGGAGGTTCGGCGACATGGAGCGTCTGACCCGATTTTTCGCAGCTCTGACGCGTTGGGGCCTGATCCTGTGCGCGCTGGTTCTGGTGCTGGTGGCGTTGTACGTCAGCCTCGGCCGTGGACTGGTGCCCATGGTGGCCGAATACCGGGCCGACGTTGAAAGCAAGGCGCAAGCTGCGGTCGGGATGCCCGTCAGCATCGGACGCCTGGAAGGCAGCTGGAGCGGATTTTCACCGATCTTCGTCGCTCGGGATGTGACGGTCGGCCAAGGCAACAATTCCCTGCGGCTGGACCATGTGCGTGCAGTGCCCGACCTGTGGGCGAGTGTGAAAGCGCGCCAGGTGCGCATCGCCCGGCTTGAACTCGACGGGCTGCAACTGGGGCTCAAGGAAGACAAGGACGGCCATTGGGCGCTTCAGGGCCTTCCCGTGCAGGACGACAAGCCTTTCGACCCCGAGCAAGCGTTGAAGCAGATGCAGATGATCTCGCAGCTGTCGTTGTTCGACAGTCAGATCACGCTGCAACCCTACGAGCAATCCCCGCTCACCCTGACCTACGTCAGCATGACCCTGAAGACCGGGAGCCTGCATCAGCGTCTGGATGCGCGCGTGACCTTGCCTGACGGCCAGCCGCTGTCCCTTAACGTGCGTTCAAAAGTACGCGCCAGCGAATGGCGAGATGGCGAGGCCGAGGTGTACCTGAGCCTGCCGCAGAGCGACTGGGCGAAATGGTTGCCGAAGAGCCTGACCCGTGACTGGAAGATCAAGAACCTCAAGGCCGGTGGTGAGTTCTGGCTGACGTGGGGCAAAGGCACGCTGCAGACCGCCGTTGCGCGGCTTAACGCGCCGCAGTTCAAGGGCGGCTACGCCGATCACAAGACCTCAAAGATCGACAACCTGGCGCTCAATGCGTGGTTTCAGCGCAATGACAAGGGATTCGCGGTTACGGCGAATTCACTGGCCATGGACATCGCCGGCAAGCGTTGGGAAAGCCGGATTGATCTGACCCAGACCGCGGCAACGTCTGACAACGAAGAGTTGTGGCACGTCCAGGCCGACCGGTTGGACCTGACCCCGGTCACGCCGTTGCTGGATTCACTCGCGCCGCTTCCGGACAAGCTGATGGTGGTGCTCGATCACCTGAATTTCACGGGCGGCGTGCGTAATCTGCTGCTCGACTACCGCCCGCAGGCTGAAGGGCCCAAGCGCGTCAGCTTTGCGGCAAATCTGGACAAACTGGGCTTCGACGCCTATCACGGCGCGCCGGCCGCCGGAAACGTCAGCGGCGCGATCAGTGGGGATCTGGGGCAGGGCGAGCTGCGCCTGAACACCGACGACTTCATGCTTCATCTGGCGCCGATCTTCAACAATGAATGGAAGTACCGGCATGCCGAAGCACGCTTGACCTATGCGCTGGACGATCAGGGTTTCACGCTGATCGCGCCGTACATCAAGGTCCTCGGCGACGAAGGCAAGATCGCCAGTGACTTCCTGATTCGTCTGCACTTCAACCACGACCAGGAAGATTACATGGACCTGCGCGTGGGCATGGTCGATGGCGACGGTAAATACACGTCCAAGTACCTGCCCGCGATGCTCAACCCTGGCGTCGATCAATGGCTGCGCACGGCCGTGTTGAGCGGCAATGTCAAAGAAGGCTTCTTCCAGTATCAGGGCTCGATCAACCACGATGCGCCGGACGTGGCGCGCGTCATCACGCTGTTCTTCAATGTGAAGAACGCGAATCTGGCGTTCCAGCCGGGCTGGCCGCAGCTCACGGGCGTGGACGGCAACGTGTTCGTTGAAAACAGCGGTGTGCGGATCCGGGCCAGTAAAGGCCAGTTGCTGGGCACCCAGGTCAGCAACGTTGCTGTGGATGTTCCCCACACCCCGGCCGGCCAGCCTGGCCATCTGCTGGTGGACGGCGACTTCAACGGTAGCCTTCAGGACGGCATGAAGATTCTGCAGGAAGCGCCGATCGGCACCGGTCAGACGTTTGCCGGATGGCAGGCGGAGGGCCCGCTGCAGGGACATATCAACCTCGATGTGCCGCTGGTCAAGGGCCAGGAGCCCAAGGTTGCCGTGGACTTCAACACCGACAGCGCGCGCTTGAGGCTGGCAGACCCCGTGCTTGATCTGACGCAGCTCAAGGGCAATTTCCGCTTTGACTACGCCAAAGGCCTGAGCGGCAAGAACATCAAGGCAACGGCCTTCGACAAACCGCTCAACGCCGAAATCTTTGCCGAGGGAAAACCCGGCGCCCCGGTGACGCGTATCGTCGCCAGCAGTCAGATCGCGACCAAGCGTCTGACCGATTGGCTGAATGTCACGCAACCCCTGCCGGTGTCGGGCGACCTCCCGTACCAGTTGCAAGTCACGCTCAGCGGTGCCGACAGCCAGTTGCTGATCAACTCGAATCTCAAAGGGGTAACGGTCGACCTGCCTGCGCCGTTCGGCAAGGCCGCCGATGAAACCCGCGATACCGATTTCCGGATGAACCTGCAGGGCGCGGAACGGCGTATCGGTGTGGGATACGGCAACCTTGCCAACTTCGCGTTCGCGGCGCCTGCAGGCAAGTTTGCGGACGGACGGGGTGAGTTGTTCCTGGGCCAGGGTGGCGCGATCGTTCCGGACGCCAAAGGCCTGCGCGTTCGGGGCTCCTTGTCCGAACTGGACATTGCGCCGTGGCAGGCGATGGTCGAGCGTTATGCCGGCAATGATCCGGGCGGCAGCGCCAAACAGCTGCTGAACAGCGTCGATCTGCAAATCGGCAAGCTCACCGCCATGGGCACCACACTCGATCAGGCCGACGTGCAGCTCAAGCGCAGTGACGCCAGTTGGGGCCTGTCGCTGGACAGTTCGAAGATCAAAGGTTCAGCCACGCTGCCGGATAACAAGGCGACGCCTGCCGACATCAATCTTCTGTACGTGAAATTGCCTGCGCCGGACCCGAACGCCGCAGTCGTTGAAAACGCGCCGGACCCGCTGGCCGATGTCGATCCCCGTAACATCCCGGCGATGAACATCAAGATCACCCAGCTGTTCCAGGGCGATCAACTGGTCGGCGCCTGGTCGCTGAAGGTCAGGTCGACGCCAAACGGTATTCAACTGAGTGATCTGAACCTGGGCCTCAAAGGCATCAACCTGTTGGGCAATGGCGGCTGGGAAGGCACGCCGGGTGCGACCAGCAGTTGGTTCAAGGGCCAGGTGGCGGGCAAGAATCTGGCCGATGTGCTGAAAGCGTGGGGTTTCGCGCCGACGGTGACCAGCCAGGAGTTCGAAATGAACGCCGATGGCCGCTGGCCGGGCTCGCCTGCCTGGGTAGGGCTCAAGCGTTACTCCGGCACGCTCGATGCGACGCTCAAGAACGGACAGTTCGTCGAGGTTGAAGGTGGCGCACAGGCGCTGCGAGTGTTCGGTCTGCTTAACTTCAACTCCATCGGGCGTCGTTTGCGCCTCGACTTTTCGGACTTGCTGGGCAAGGGCCTGAGTTATGACCGGGTGAAAGGCCTGCTGGTGGCCAGCGACGGCGTCTATGTCACCCGTGACCCTATCACCATGATCGGCCCGTCGAGCAACCTGGAGCTCAATGGCACGCTGGACATGGTGCGAGATCATGTCGACGCCAAGTTGCTGGTGACCTTGCCGGTCACCAACAACCTGCCTATCGCGGCATTGATCGTCGGGGCGCCGGCCATTGGTGGCGCATTGTTCCTGGTTGACAAGCTGCTGGGCGATCGCGTCGCCCGATTCGCCAGTGTCCAGTACAAGGTCGAGGGTCCTTGGAAAGAGCCTAAGATTACGTTCGACAAGCCGTTTGAAAAGCCGCAATAGTCAGAAGCCATTGGCGCTCGTGGGCAATCGGGGTCAATAAAGATGGTGCAGTTTTATCGATCAAGGAGCACCCATGTCCTTTGCAGTGATCCAGATGGTCAGCCAGAGCGACGTCGAGGGCAATCTGGCTCAGGCGCGCGCGCTGCTTGAGCAGGCCGCGGCGTCGGGTGCGAAGCTGGCCGTGCTGCCGGAGAACTTCGCCGCCATGGGCCGTCGTGACGTCGCTGCCCTCGGTCGTGCCGAAGCGTTGGGCGAAGGTCCTATCCTGCCATGGTTGAAACTTGCCGCGCGCGACCTCACGTTATGGATTGTCGCCGGGACAGTGCCGCTGCCGCCCGAAGGTCGGCCGCAAGGCAAAGTCACGGCGTGTTCGCTGTTGGTCGACGATCAGGGTCAACAGGTGGCGCGATACGACAAGCTGCACCTGTTTGACGTGGACGTGGCGGACAGCCGCGGTCGTTACCGCGAGTCGGACGACTATGCTCATGGCGATAACGTGGTGGTCGTCGACACGCCAGTGGGCCGGTTGGGCCTGACCGTGTGTTACGACCTGCGCTTCCCCGAGCTGTACACCGCCCTGCGTGAAGCAGGTGCCGAATTGATTACCGCGCCGTCGGCCTTTACCGCCGTGACCGGCGCGGCGCACTGGGAAATCCTGCTGCGCGCGCGAGCCATCGAGACCCAGTGCTACATGCTGGCGGCCGCGCAGGGCGGGGTTCATCCGGGGCCGAGGGAAACATTTGGGCACGCGGCGATCATCGATCCATGGGGCCGCGTGCTGGCCGAGCAGGCACAGGGTGAAGCCGTGCTGCTGGCCGAGCGAGACAGTCAAGAACAAGCGTCCATACGGGCGCGCATGCCGGTATCGAATCACCGGCGATTTTTTTCGCAGGACGCTTTGCGGCCTGCCAACACCCCGGAGTGAATATGAGCGACGTGTCCTCTGTCAGCGAACACCTACTGGCGCCAGGCGGCCTGAGTATCGACAGCCTGCAATCGGTGCTGGGAGAGCTTGCCGGTCCCGGGATCGACGCTGCCGACCTGTATTTTCAGGGGCAGATTTCCGAGTCCTGGGCTCTGGAAGACGGCATCGTCAAGGAAGGCAGTTTCAACCTCGACCAGGGTGTCGGCGTGCGGGCTCAATCGGGTGAGAAAACCGGTTTCGCCTACAGCAACGCGATCACCCCGGAGGCCCTGAGCCAGGCGGCCCGTGCCGCGCGCTCGATCTCCCGCGCAGGCCAGAACGGTCGCGTTCAGGCGTTCACCACGCAGGACGTCGCTCAGTTGTACGCGCCGGACAACCCGCTGGAAGTCATGACCCGTGCCGAGAAAGTCGAGCTGCTCAAGCGCGTCGATGTCGCCACCCGTGCCCTTGATCCGCGTATCCAGCAGGTTACGGTGAGCATGGCCGGTGTCTGGGAGCGCATCCTGGTCGCGTCGACCGATGGCGGTCTGGCTGCCGACGTGCGTCCGCTGGTGCGTTTCAACGTCAGTGTGATCGTCGAGCAGAACGGTCGTCGCGAGCGTGGCGGGCATGGTGGTGGTGGCCGTACCGATTACCGTTATTTCCTCACTGAAGACCGCGCCATGGGCTATGCCCGTGAAGCGCTGCGTCAGGCCCTGGTCAATCTGGAAGCGATTCCGGCGCCGGCCGGTACACTGCCGGTCGTGCTGGGCTCGGGCTGGTCTGGCGTGTTGCTGCACGAAGCGGTCGGTCATGGTCTGGAAGGCGACTTCAACCGCAAGGGCAGCTCAGCCTACAGCGGTCGCATGGGTGAAATGGTCGCCTCCAAACTCTGCACCATCGTTGACGACGGCACACTGGCCGGTCGTCGTGGCTCGCTGAGTGTCGATGACGAGGGCGTGCAGACCGAATGCACCACGCTGATCGAGAACGGCGTGCTCAAGGGCTACATGCAGGACAAGCTCAACGCCCGCCTGATGGGCGTTGCGCGCACCGGTAACGGCCGTCGCGAGTCCTACGCGCACCTGCCGATGCCGCGCATGACCAACACCTATATGCTGGGCGGTCAGAGCGACCCTGAAGAAATCATCAAGTCGGTGAAGAAAGGCATTTACTGCGCCAACCTCGGCGGCGGTCAGGTCGACATCACCAGCGGCAAGTTCGTGTTCTCCACCAGCGAAGCCTATTTGATCGAAGACGGCAAAATCACCGCACCCGTCAAAGGCGCCACCTTGATCGGTAACGGTCCTGAGTGCATGAGCCGGGTGTCGATGGTCGGTAACGACCTGTCGCTGGACAGCGGTGTGGGCACCTGCGGCAAGGACGGGCAATCGGTGCCGGTCGGCGTGGGTCAGCCGACGCTGAAGATCGATGCGATCACGGTTGGCGGGACAGGGTCGTAAGAAGCAGCGATGCCTTGTAGGAGCGCGCTTGCTCTGGGCCGCATTCGGACGATAGCGTCAGGCCAGACGCCATGATGTCGACTGATACACCGCCATCGCGGGCAAGCGCGCTCCTACAGGTGCGATACAGGTTTAACGCAGTCCGCGTTTGGTTTCGTCCAGTTCGCGGATGTATTTGAAGATTTTGCGGGTCGCGGTCGGGGCCTTGTTTTGCTTGGCCTCGTGCTGGGCCTGACGGATCAGCGAACGCAGTTGCTGACGATCGGCTTCCGGGTATTCGTTGACGAACTGTTCAAGCACATCGTCAGTACCGGTCACCAGACGATCGCGCCAGCGTTCCAGGTTATGAAAGCGCTCGTTGTATTGGCGCGTGGAGGCATCGAGTTGATCGAGCAGGACCAGGATTTCATCCAGGTTCTGATCGCGCATCAGCCGGCCAATGAAGGAAATGTGGCGTTTGCGCGCGATGTGCGCGGTGTGCTTGGGAGCATCGGCCAATGCCCGACGCAACTCATCGGTCAGCGGCAGCTTGGCCAGCACATCGGGCTTGAATGTCGTCAAGCGTTCGCCCAGATCCACCAGAGCGTGCAGCTCTTTTTTGATCTGGGTTTTGCTTTTCTCTCCGTCAAAGGAGTCGTCGTAAGAATCAACCATGGGGGCCGTCCGCAAATAAACGCCGCCATGATAACCAGTCAGGGGCCAATTGTCCGGCCCAGTGGGCACTTGGTCAGTGCCGAAACCGGAATTTGATGGAGAAAGTCATGAGTGCATCAGAAAGCGTCGGCCCGCAGGCCTTGCCGGCACTGCAACAACAGGTCGAGCAGATCGTCGCCGAAGCCAAGCGTCAGGGCGCGACCGCCTGTGAGGTCGCAGTGTCGCTGGAGCAGGGACTGTCGACATCGGTTCGCCAGCGCGAAGTCGAAACCGTCGAGTTCAACCGTGACCAGGGCTTTGGCATCACCTTGTACGTTGGTCATCGCAAGGGTTCGGCCAGCACATCGGCCAGTGGGGCCGATGCGATCCGCGAAACGGTGGCTGCCGCGTTGGCCATCGCCAAGCACACCTCCGAGGACGAAAGTTCGGGGCTGGCCGATGCCGCCTTAATGGCCAAGGAGCAGCCGGATTTCGACCTGTTCCACCCCTGGAACATCAGCCCGGAAGAAGCCATCGAGCGCGCGTTGATCTGCGAAGCCGCGGCGTTCGATGCCGACAGCCGGATCAAGAACGCCGACGGCACGACGCTCAATGTGCATCAGGGCTGCCGCGTATACGGCAACAGCCACGGTTTCATTGGCGGTTACGCCTCGACCCGTCACAGCCTGAGCTGCGTGATGATCGCCGAGAAAGACGGCCAGATGCAGCGCGATTACTGGTACGACGTCAATCGTCAGGGCGAGCTGCTGATGGACGCAAAACTCATCGGCAAGAAAGCCGCCGAGCGCGCCGCTAGCCGCCTGGGCGCGCGCCCGGTGCCGACCTGTGAAGTGCCGGTGTTGTTTTCGGCCGAGCTGGCGGGCGGTCTGTTCGGCAGTTTTCTGGGCGCGATTTCCGGTGGCAACCTGTACCGCAAGTCGTCGTTCCTGGAAGGTGCCATCGGTCAGCGTCTGTTCCCTGAGTGGATGACCATCGACGAGCGTCCGCATCTGATGCGCGCGATGGGCAGTTCGGCATTCGACGGTGACGGCCTGGCCACCTACGCCAAGCCATTCGTCGAGAACGGTGATCTGGTGTCCTACATCCTGAGCACCTATTCGGGCCGCAAGCTGGGCCTGCCAAGCACCGCAAACGCGGGCGGCGTGCACAACCTGTTCGTCTCCCATGGCACGGAAGACCAGGCGGCGCTGATCCGCCGCATGGGGCGTGGCCTCTTGGTCACTGAATTGATGGGCAGCGGTTTGAACATGGTCACCGGCGACTATTCACGTGGCGCGGCGGGTTTTTGGGTCGAGAACGGCGAGATCCAGTTCCCTGTTCAGGAAGTGACCATTGCCGGCAACATGAAGGACATGTTCAAGCAGATCGTCGCCGTTGGCAGCGATCTTGAAATGCGCAGCAACATACGCACGGGTTCTGTGTTGATCGAGAAGATGATGGTGGCCGGGAGCTGATTCTCCCTTCGCCCAGCATCACCAAGGCCTGCCTCGCGCAGGCCTTTTTTATGCGCGCGCGCTCGCTATTTCCGCTGAAACCTCCGGCAGCTCTCACCGAGAGCAGTGTCGTTCCTTGAATGCGCGTTCTTGCACCGATGTCATGCCAATGTCGGGGTTGTTTTGATTCTTAAACTCACCTAATAATGAATATCATTCGCTCGATTGGTCCTTTGCCGTATAGGCCCGCCAATCATCGACCGCGCCCCGAAAAAGCGCTGCTGGCGGTATCTGATTTGCCGCTGGCGCCGGCCCCTGTCCTTTGGAGTCCATTGATATGCCCTACACCTTGCCTGCCTTGCCCTATGCCTACGATGCCCTTGAGCCGCACATCGATGCGCAGACCATGGAGATCCATTACACCAAGCACCACCAGACCTACATCAACAACCTCAATGCCGCCGTCGATGGCACCGAGTACGCCGAATGGCCGATCGAGAAACTGGTCGCCAGCGTCGCTCAGTTGCCTGAAAAACTGCGCCCGGCGGTGATCAACCAAGGCGGCGGTCACGCCAATCACTCGTTGTTCTGGGACGTCATGAGTCCCCAGGGCGGCGGTCTGCCAAGCGGGCCGCTGGCCAACGCCATCGATGAGCAACTGGGTGGTGTGGACGCCTTCAAGGACGCGTTCACCAAAGCCGCGCTGACCCGCTTCGGCAGTGGCTGGGCCTGGCTGAGCGTCACCCCGGAAAAGAAACTGGTCGTGGAAAGCAGCGGTAACCAGGACAGCCCGTTGATGAACGGCAACACGCCGATCCTCGGTCTGGACGTCTGGGAGCATGCCTACTACCTGCGCTATCAGAACCGTCGCCCGGAATACATCGCTGCGTTCTATAACGTCGTGAACTGGGATGAAGTCGCCAAGCTGTACGCAGCCGCGCTGGCTTAAATTCCCTGACGAGAAGTAGACGCTCTATGCCTTCGGATTTGCTCACCCTCAGTAGCGCACGCCTGTTCCGTCTGGCCATCGGTTCGATCCTGTTACTGGTCGGTACGGGGCTGCTCATCGCCCAGGGGCTTTCATGGTTGAGCCTTGAACCCCGCATGCTGAGGGCGCTGGAAGGCGGAGCGCTGTGCGCCTTGGGCACTGCCTTGGGCGCCGTTCCGGTGTTGGTGATCCGCGGGATGCCGGTGGCGGTGTCCGACGGGCTGCTCGGCTTTGGCGCGGGCATCATGCTCGCCGCCACGGCGTTCTCGCTGATCGTGCCCGGCCTGGGTGCGGCTCAAGGCCTGGGCTTCTCACCGTGGGGCGCGGGCGCGCTCATCAGCGTCGGGATGCTCGCGGGCGCTGTGGGGCTGTTTATCGTCGATCTGCTGGTGTCTCAGGGCTCGGTTGGGTCGAACGTCACGGAAAAGCCGGCGATCCCGTCGAACATCTGGCTGTTCGTCATCGCGATCATTGCCCACAACATTCCGGAAGGCATGGCGGTGGGCGTCTCGGCGGGCGGCGGTCTGGCCCATGCCGACAGCCTGGCCATGGGCATCGCGTTGCAAGACGTGCCGGAAGGCCTGGTGATCGCGCTGGTGCTGGCGGCAGCCGGCATGTCACGCCTGAATGCCTTCTTGATCGGTGCGGCGTCGGGGCTGGTCGAGCCGGTGTTCGCCGTGCTTTGCGCCTGGCTGGTTGAAATCGCCGCGCTGCTGTTACCGCTGGGCCTGGCGCTGGCTGCCGGGGCGATGTTGTTGGTCGTCACCCACGAAATCATCCCTGAATCACGCCGCAACGGGCACGACAAGATCGCCAGCTTCGGGCTGCTGGTGGGCTTCTGCCTGATGATGGTGATGGACACGGCGTTGGCGTGATTGTCAGCCGCAACGTGATCTCTCGCGATAAAAACCCTTATAATCCTGCGCCTATTCATCCTGATGCGAGATCCGCCGTGAGCTTACCGCCGTGCCCAAAATGCAGTTCCGAGTACACCTATGAAGACGGCGCCCAGCTTGTCTGCCCGGAATGCGCCCACGAGTGGTCCGCTGATGGCGCCGCCGACGCAGGCGATGACGTTAAGGTCATCAAGGATGCCGTCGGCAATACCCTGCAGGACGGCGACACCGTCACCGTGATCAAGGACCTCAAAGTCAAAGGCTCTTCGCTGGTGGTCAAGGTCGGCACCAAGGTCAAGAACATCCGCCTGGTCGATGGCGACCACGACATCGACTGCAAGATCGACGGCATCGGCGCGATGAAGCTGAAATCGGAGTTTGTGAAGAAGGGGTGAGGATCGTCAAATCGCCGCTTGACCCCCTGTAGGAGCGTGGCTTGTCCCGCGATCTGGCGCGAAGCGGCAGCAAACCCGGCTAACTCGGTGCGTCAGATACAACCAAGGCGCCTGATTTTACTGCCGGTGCCCGCCAGATCGCGGGACGAGCCACGCTCCTACAAGGGTGTTGCCGATATCGCAGTCAGCTCAATGACACAGATATCGCTGACAAGGCGGAGCGCCACTCCGGCAAGTCCCACATGATCGTAGTGTAACGGCGGCCTCAACTCGGCAAATTGATCCCGAACGTATTCTCCCCGTGCTCACTGCGTGCAAACACGGTTCCGCCGTGCATCAAGGCAATCGCTTTGACGATGGCCAGCCCCAGGCCATGATTGGCGCCGCTGTTGCTGCGCGACGCATCCACCCGATAAAAACGCTCGAAGAGCCTGGGCAAGTGCTCGCCTGAAATCTGCGCGCCGGGGTTGGTCACGCTGATGCAGACGTGATCGCGTTCATCCTTGATGTCCACATGAATGACCTGCCCCGGCGAGGTGTGCTGAACCGCGTTGTGCAGCAGGTTGATCAGCGCGCGCCGCAGGTGGGCCTTCTCGAACGGGACATGCGCATCGCCGCGCACTTGAACCTGAACCTGCGCGTCTTCCAGAATGAAATCCAGATAATCCAGTGTCGTCGCCACTTCCTCGGCCAGCGACGACTGAGTCAGTTCAGTGGCTTTGCTGCCCTGATCGGCGCTGGCCAGAAACAGCATGTCATTGATGATCGAGCGCAGCCGCTCAAGTTCTTCCAGGTTCGACTGCAAGACCTCAAAGTAATGCTCGGCGGAACGTCCACGGGTCAGCGCCACCTGCGTTTGGCCGATCAGGTTGGTCAGCGGCGAGCGCAGCTCATGGGCCACGTCGGCGTTGAACGACTCCAGACGGGAATAGGCCTGCTCGACGCGCTCCAGCGTGGAGTTGAACGACATCACGAACTGATCCAGTTCAGGCGGCAGCGGCGACAACTGCAAACGCCCGGACAGCCGCGGCGGCGCCAGTTTTTGCGCCTCCAGCGAGAGGTCGAACAACGGCTTGAGGCCGATGCGCGCCACCCAGTAGCCCAGCGCCGACGCCAGCGCGATCCCGATGGCCGCCAGGCTGATCAACGCGATCAGCAACGAGTGCTGAGTCTGCCAGAACGTCTCGGTGTCGATGGCGGTCAAGAAACGCAACGGCGGTCGTTGGTCCTTGGCCGGGAACTGGCTGACCAGCACCTTGAACGGATAGTCGTGATCGGTCAGGTTTAAATCGCGCATGCCCAACGGGCCGTTGGCGAAGGCACGAATCTGCGCGTCTGGATTGCCGAACTCATAGGTCGGGTTATCACTCACCACCCAGAACCGCAGCCGTTTGTCTTCTTCGCTGAGCAGCCTGAGCTTGGCGTTTATCTTCACCCAGTGCTCGGGTGTGCTGTAACGCTGCACGGCGGATTCAAGCACGCTGTAACGCGCGTCCACCTCGGCTTCCGGCAACAGACCCAGGCCTTTGTCCACTTGCAGGTACAAGGCCCAGCCGATCAGCAGAAACACCAACAGCGCCACGAGCGCGAACATGCCGCTCAGGCGCAGGGCGATGGAGTTACTCGACACGACGGCTCTCCAGCACATAACCCATGCCACGAATGGTGTGCAGCAGCTTCTGTTCGAACGGGCCATCGAGCTTGGCGCGCAGGCGTTTGATCGCCACCTCGACGACGTTTGCGTCGCTGTCGAAGTTGATGTCCCAGACCATCTCGGCAATCGAGGTCTTCGAGAGGATTTCACCCTGACGCCGGGCCAGTACGCTGAGCAGCGAAAACTCCTTGGCCGTCAGGTCCAGGCGAGCGCCGGAACGGGTGGCCTTGCGGCTGATCAGGTCGATCCACAGGTCGGCGACGCTGATCTGAACCGGCTCATGGCCGCCGCTGCGGCGGGTCAGTGCCTGCAAGCGGGCGACCAGCTCCAGAAACGAAAACGGTTTTCCCAGATAATCGTCGGCCCCTTCACGCAACCCACGAATACGATCGTCGACGTTTTCCCGGGCGGTGAGCATGATCACCGGCGTCTGCTTGCGCGCACGCAAGGCGCGCAGCACACCGTAGCCATCCAGGCCCGGCAGCATGACGTCGAGAATGATCACGGCGTATTCGCTTTCCAGCGCCATGTGCAGCCCTTCGATGCCCTCCCGGGCAACGTCCGTGGTGTAACCCTGTTCGGTCAGACCGCGATGCAGGTAGTCGGCGGTCTTCTCTTCGTCTTCGATAATCAGGACACGCATCGGTCCACGCTCACTTATTCGATTCTTGCTGTCGGATGCTTACTTTTCGGCCACCAGCATGGCCGTCGGTTTTTTCTCCGTCGGTGGCGGCGTCGGGGTCGAGGTCGGGTGCCTGCGGTGGAAGATTCGCTCCAGTTGCAGGTAAATCACCGGCGTGGTGAACAGCGTCAGCGCCTGACTCACCAGCAAACCACCGACAACCGCGATGCCCAATGGTTGACGCAGTTCAGCACCGACACCATAGCCGAGCATCAATGGCAGTGCGCCCAGCAGCGCCGCCAGAGTGGTCATGATGATCGGCCGGAAGCGCGTCAGGCACGCTTCATAAATGGCGTCCTGCGGGGACAGGCCGCGATGCCGCTGCCCTTCGAGGGCGAAGTCCACCAACAGAATGCCGTTCTTCTTGACGATGCCGATCAACAACACAATACCGATCAAGCCCATGATCGAGAAATCCTGTCCCATCAACCACAGCAGCAACAGGGCACCGATGCCGGCGGAGGGCAGGGTGGAGATGATGGTCAGCGGATGCACGAAGCTTTCGTACAGCACGCCGAGAATGATGTACACCGCCACCAGCGCGGCCAGAATCAACCAGGGTTGGTTGGCGAGCGAACTCTGAAACGCCTGGGCGGCGCCCTGGAAGTTGCCAATGATCGAGGCCGGCATGCCGATCTCGTTCTTCGCCTGATCGAGCAGCACCACGGCATCACCCAACGCCACGCCCGCCGACAGGTTGAACGACAGGTTGGCGGCCGGGAACATGCCGTCGTGAGCAATCGACAACGGGCCCATTTTCGGTGCGCCGACCTTGGCGAGCGCCGACAGCGGCACCATTTCGTTGGTCAGCGGTGAGCGCAGATAGAAGTAATTCAGGCTTTCGGCCTTGCCGCGTTGTTGCGGTTCGAGTTCCAGAATCACTTTGTACTGGTTGATGTCGGTCTGGTATTCGTTGATCTGGCGCTGCCCGAACGCGTCGTACAGCGCCTGATCGACATCCGCCGTGGTCAGCCCGAAGCGGGCGGCGGCGCTGCGGTCGATGTCCAGATGGGTCACGCTGCCGCCCAGTTGCAGGTCGTTGGACAGGTCGCGGAAGGCGGGTATCGACCGCAGCTTTTCAGTCAGCTTCTGCGTCCATTCGTTCAGCAGCGCGCCGTTGTTGCTCTTGAGCACGTATTGGTATTGCGCGCGGCTCGGGCCGGAGCTCAGGTTGATGTCCTGGCCCGCGCGCAGGTACAGGACAATGCCCGGAATCTTCGCCAGCTTGGGCCGGATGCGGTCAATGAACTGGCTGGCGGACACGTCACGATCACCGCGATCTTTCAACGCAATCCAGACCCGGCCGTTGGCGATGGTCTGGTTGCTGCCGCTGACGCC
This sequence comes from Pseudomonas abietaniphila, assembly GCF_900100795.1. GTDB lineage: Bacteria > Pseudomonadota > Gammaproteobacteria > Pseudomonadales > Pseudomonadaceae > Aquipseudomonas > Aquipseudomonas abietaniphila. Next base: position 72,530 of record NZ_FNCO01000013.1, on the reverse strand, counting down.
GACCGAGTGAGAGAACGCTTTGACGGCGGGATCGGCAGCGATGATTTTCGCCAGTTGTTTGTGTTTCTCGACCATGTCGGGGTACGAAATATCCGCCGCTGCCTCGCTGGTCCCCAGCACCATGCCGGTGTCCTGAACCGGGAAGAAACCTTTGGGGATCAACACATACCCGGCCACGGCCAGAACCAGCGTCAGGCCGAAAATGCCCAGCATCGTGCGCTGATGGGCGAGGGCGAAACGCACGCCGCGAGCGTACTGCGCCAACAGTTTTTCGCCGAAACCGGGGTTGGCGTGGGCATCATGTTTGGGCGCGCGCATGAACAGCGCGGCCAGGGTCGGGGCCAACGTCAGCGAGACCAGCACCGAGATCAGAATGGTGGACGTCGCGGTCAGGGCGAACTCCTTGAACAGCCGCCCGACGACACCGCCCATGAACAGCAATGGAATGAACGCGGCGATCAGCGAGAAACTGATCGACACCACCGTGAAGCCGATTTCGCCAGCACCCTTGATCGCGGCGTCACGCATGCTTTCGCCGGCTTCCAGGTGTCGATGGATGTTCTCCACCACCACAATGGCGTCGTCGACCACAAAGCCGACGGCCACCACGATCGCCACCAGCGTCAGGTTGTTGAGACTGAATCCGAGCACATACATGAGGGCGAAGCTGGCGACCAGCGACACGCCGAGCACGGCCGTCACGATCAGTGTGGCCGAGAGCTGGCGCAGGAACAGCGCCATCACCGCGATGACCAGAATGATCGCGATCATCAGGGTCATTTCCACTTCGTGAAGGGACGCTCGAATGGTCTTGGTCCGGTCGCTGAGCACCGTGACATCGACCGACGCCGGCAGCATTTCCTGCAAGCGGGGCAATTCACCCAGCACGCGATCCACGGTCTCGACGATGTTGGCGCCGGGCTGGCGGAACACTACGATGTTCACGCCTTGCTGCTCGCCGGACCAGGCTTTGACGTAGGCGTTTTCGGAACCGTTGATCACTCGCGCGACATCGCGCAGGTGAACGGGGGCGCCATCCTTGTAGGAAACGATCAGGTTTTCGTAATCCTTGGCTTGAAACAACTGGTCGTTGGAGGCCAGGGTCGAAATGCTGTCCTTACCGTACAGCGCACCTTTGGCCAGATTGAGGCTGGTCTGCTGCAACGTGCCCCTGAGGTCCGCCAGGGTCAGCCCGATGGAGGCGAGCTTTTCCGGCGCCGCCTGAACGCGAATCGCCGGACGTTGCTGGCCGGTGATGTTGACCTGACCGACCCCGTCGATCTGGCTCAACTGGCGTGCCAGCAGGGACTCGGTAATGTCACTCAGTTCGGTGCCGGGCATCAGGTTGGAACTGACGCTGAGGATCAGCACCGGGCTGTCGGCCGGGTTGACCTTGCGCCAGGTCGGAGCCGTCGGCAGGTCGGCGGGCAGCCGCCCCGATGCCGTGTTGATCGCCGCCTGCACTTCCTGAGCGGCGGTGTCGATGCTCTTGTCCAAGGTGAATTGCAGGGTCAGGTTGGTCGAGCCCAGCGCACTGCTCGAGGTCATCTGGGTCATGCCGGGAATGGCACTGAATTGCACTTCAAGCGGCGTGGCCACCGAGGACGCCATGGTTTCCGGGCTGGCGCCGGGCAAGGTCGCCGAGACCTGAATGGTCGGAAATTCCGCTTGCGGCAAGGGGGCGACCGGCAGGCGAGGAAACGCGATACACCCCAACAGCACCAGCGCGAAGGTCAGCAGAACCGTGGCAATCGGATGATTCACGCACCAGGCGGAGATCGAACCGTGGCCCTTCATTTGGCCGCCCCTTTTGCGCTACCGGCAGCAGCGGCCAACGTATCAACCGCCTGCGCTTTGACCACTTCGATGCGAGCGCCATCCTTGAGGCGTGACTGCCCGTCGCTGACCAGCACGTCGTTGACGTTGACCCCGCTGATCAGCATCAGGTCGCTGTCCTGGTACTCGACTTTCACGGGGACCACTTCAACCTTGTCGCCTTTGACGCGGTACACGTAATGCTGATCGATGCCGCGCTGCACCACTTGTGGCGGCACCTTCAGTGCATTGCGATCCAGCGCCGTCTGGATACGCACCGTCACCAACTGACCGGGCCAGAGTTTCTCGGCGGCATTATCGAACGTGGCCTTGGCGCGAATGGTGCCGGTGGTCGCCGCGACCTGGTTGTCGATCAGCGTCAATTTGCCCTCGCCCAGCAGCGTGCCCGTCGCGCCCTCGCCGAGATAGGCGTTGACCGGGGCAGGCGTCGTGGACGCGAGCAGATCGTGCAGCGTAGGGAGCATCTGTTGTGGAAGGGAAAACTCTACCGAGACCGGGTCGATCTGAGTCACCGAGAACAGACCGGTGGCATCGCTGACCCGCAGGAAGTTGCCTTCATCGACATTGCGAATCCCGACGCGACCCGTCACCGGAGAGCGGATCTGAGTGTAGGAAAGCTGTACTTGTGACGCATTGATCGAGGCTTGATTGCCCAGCACGGTGGCCTTGAGCTGATTGACCAAGGCTTGCTGCTGGTCGTATTGCTGCTTGGAGATGCTGTTGTCGACGGTCAGTAACTTGTAGCGTTTGAGGTCCACCTGGGCCACGTCGAGTTGCGCCTGGCTCTGACTCAGTTGCGCCTTCGCTTGCTCCAGTGCTGCGCGAATGGAACGGTCGTCAATGGTCGCCAGCAGATCTCCGCTTTTGACTTGTTGCCCTTCCTTGACCAAGAGTTTGGTCAGGATGCCGTCCACTTGCGGACGAATCACCACGCTTTGCAGCGACAGCACCGACCCGATGCCGGTCACGTAGCGGGGCACGTCCTCCTCAATGACGTTGATCACCTGAACCGGCACTGCCGCAGGAGCGCTGACTTTCTTTTCGGCCGGACGCGTGGAAAACCAGACACCGACCGCAATAAGCAACGCCAGTCCGGCAACGGCAATCACAGAGTTTTTCTTCTTGTGCATACGGGGATAACGCCAGCGAAAGTGTGGAGGCAGGTAATCGAGAGCCTCCTTTATAACCCTTCGACCCGGTCAGCAAAATGACTGCTACCTGTCAATATTGTCAGCCGGAATAGGGCGGAGCATGAAGTGGCGTAAAGAAACGGCGCAACAGGGCGATAGCCAGAGAGAGGGCACGATTTTCGATCAACGGGATCTAGCTTAATAACGACAATTCCTACAGCGATGTTCGTGATTTTTCTGGCTGGCTGTCCCTGGCTCGACTTCTAAAAGCGGGCCTTCACTGCGGAGTATGGCGATGAACAGTAAAAAGACAGTCTCGGTGTTTTTTTCGATCGCGTTGGTGGGGGCCTGGGTTCTGGCCGGACCGGTCGCTTCGGCGACAGAAAGCGCACTGAGGTTTCACGGTCGGATTGTGAATGCCGGTTGTGACGCGAGGGTTCTCGACGCTGCCCAGCAAACGGATTCGGTCAAGATGCTGAAGGTCAGCGAGAACCTGACAGTGGAACTCGCCCCGCGCGACGATGCGTGTGGTGGGGCATTGACGCCGTTGTCCGCCGTCTATGTCGAACGCTCTTCGGTTATCGCGGGTGAGCGGATTGGCGTTGTGACGTTGAGTTACCAGTAAGGCCGGTGAGTCTACGCATCCATGTTGAACGACACATCGCATTCGTCCGGATGCGGCGCACACCAAGCTGACTTGGATGGTGTGCATCTCGACTTTCTGGGGTGACGCTGATGGCTTGGTTTGTCCTAACGGCCAAACTGTTCTGCGTTCGGCGGGTTACTTGAAAGGACACCCCTCTTTGTTTCAAGAGTCAGCCAGCGTCCTGGCCCCTGGTTTGGCCTCGACTTCGTCGAGATTCCGTAACGAAGGCGACGCTCCTTAGGCCCGCGCCGAACGGACATCCATGTCCTGACGGCGCTGTCTATGTAGGAGCGCGCTTGCCCGCGATCTGCCGCGTAGCGGCAGCAAAACCGGTACATGCGGTGTGTCAGGCATAACTGAGGCGCCTGATTTTGCTACCGCTGCGCGGCAGATCGCGGGCAAGCGCGCTCCTACAGGATCCCGTCATCTGATGCTTTTGATTTTGCTTTTCTAGCGCGACAGTCCGGACACCACAAAATGCGACTTGGGTGCAGGCTGAACGCAGGCGGCGTGGAGTGGGTCGAGCGGCATGGATGCCGCGAGAGCGCCGTCAGGACATGGATGTCCGTTCGGCGCGGGCCCACGGAGCGTCGCCGGAGTGAAGGTACCCGACGAAGTCGGGCCCAACCGGGAGCCAACCCTTGGTTACTTGGGGTCTTTTCAAGTAACCCGCCGAAGGCGGAACAGGTCTGGCGTTAGCCAGAACCCTCCAGCGCCACCCAAACTAACCGACAGATCGCACTCCCGCGCCTGGGCTCCCAAGGCGCCATCCTCGCCCCCGCCCCACGCCAATCCTTACAAATCAGCTGCAAAGGTCGGCGCACCTTTTTTTTCGGCGATTACCCTACAGACCACGCCAGCCGCCAGGTACAGCTGAGCTCTGCCAGATCCTACGGAAACGTCTGGCACGCTGCACTGTAGATTCTGCAGGTTCAAGGTAGAAAGCCTGACATCCGCCAATCACCCGTCCGCTTATAGTTCTCGCCGTCCTCTAGGGCACACACGAATTGACACAAGGAACGTCGTTAACATGAAAAAGATTTCTCTTTCTCTGGCTATCGTGGCCGCAATGGGGTTCAGCGTATCGGGTACGGCCCACGCTGCAAACAACGGCAAGCTGGTTTTTAACGGCACCCTCACCAACATCACCTGCGACATCGGTGCTGGCACTGGCGCAAGCCCGGGCAACAACCCGGGCGAAATCAACGTCGATCTGGGCAACGTTTCTTTCTCCGATATCGGCCGCTTCGCCGACAACAAACTGGAAACCGCGTCGCCGATTCAATTGTTGGTCAACTGCACCGGCGGTGCCTCGCAGTACAACACCGTGAACATGCGTTTCATCGCACGTCAGGGCAGCGGCCTCGATAATCTGGACCAAAAACTGCTGCGCACCACTGGCGCTGCCGACGGTGTGGGCATCGGCCTGCTCAACGCCTCCAATCAGCTGATGGACCTGAGCGGTAATGAAACCATCGATACTCCGCTGATCAAGGATGGCGCTGACGGCGCCACCGCTGAAATCAACTTCGGCGCGGTGTATGTGCTGAACGGCGCCGCGACCAATCCTGGCAATGCCGACGGCTTCCTGCCGTTCGTGATGGACTATCAGTGATGCAACAGGCGGGGTGAGCGATGCTCGCTCCGCCTACCCCTGAACCTGAGACGATTCCATCATGTTTTCTACTTTTTTTCGTTGCTCCGCCTTGTGGATCTGCTCCGGGCTGGCGATGGGGCTGGCCGCGCAAGCTCACGCCGGCATCGTGCTGAACACGACACGGTTGATTTACCCGGCCAGCAACAAAGAAGTCAGTCTGATCGTGCACAACACCGGGACGAGCGACATCCTTGCGCAATCCTGGCTTGAAGGCGGCACCGACAGCGTCTCCCCGGACACGCCACCGTTCGCCGTGACCCCGCCGCTGGCGCGGATGGCGGGCGATGCCAAACAGCTGATCAGGGTGATGTATTCAGGCGAGGGTCTGGCAAGCGACCGCGAGTCCGTACTCTGGCTCAACGTTCAGGAGATCCCTCAGGCCGCCAACGAAAATGAGCTGCAGATCGCGATCCGGCAGCGCATCAAGGTGTTTTACCGGCCGCAAGGTTTGGTTGAAGACCCGCTGAAAGCGGCGCAAGCGCTGCAGTGGCGCGTGTCTGGCGGCTTCATTGAAGTGAGCAACCCCGGTCCTTATCACGTCTCGATGATCAAGCTTGAGGCCCGTAAAAACGGGCACGTCATGTTTCAAGAGGACAGCCGGATGCTCGCCCCACGGCAGCGAATCCAGTTGCCATTGGGCCCTTCGGCGCCGGGTGGACCGGTGGAATTGTCCTTCATCAGCATCAACGACTTCGGCGCTCAGGAGCCCTATCACGCCAGGGTGTCCAGTGAACGAGTGACCCAGGCCAGTAAGGCCGAGCCTCATCCCGACTAGCAGTGACACGCTGGTCGGGATTTTTTCGTTGACCCATTTTTCGGGCCGGACCTGTTTTCCGGCTTCAGCTTCGCGCGCCTGCGAGAAAGGAATCAGCGGCGCATCGAGACTCAGAACACGAGTGAAACCAGCTAATGGAACGGCGAGACAAGAACAACAAGGGATGTCCCTCGAAAGCAGTAGCGCCAGGCACTCGGACGTGCACGGCAAAACCTCCCCGGACGCTCAGACGTCACGCCCTGCCGGCCTGTATAGCCACCGCAGCCTGGATGGTCAGCAGCGGGTCGATGGCGATGACCGACGCGGGGAACCAGGGTGCCGCCACCGTGAAATTCAACACGGCGTTCATTCAAGGCACGGACCAGCCGGCAGACCTCAACACCTTTCTGCAAGGCAACAGCGTCGTGCCCGGCACGTACCGTGTGGACGTCTACGTCAACCGGGCACTGACCGGGCGACGTGACATCAGCTTTGTCGCCAACCCGGTCAGCGGTGCGGTCCAAGCCTGTCTGACGCTGGAGATGCTGCACCAGTTCGGCATGAACATCGACGACATGAAGCGCTCAGCCGACGCGTCCGGTGCGTGCTTCGATCTGCCCGCAAACGTGGCGTTCGCACACGTCGAGTACCAGCCCGCGAGTCTGCGCCTGAGTATCAGCATTCCTCAGTCAATGATGTCGCGCAGTGCGCGTGGCTACGTGCCGCCGGAATTGTGGGACGAAGGCGAAACGGTCGGTTTCGTCAATTACAGTTTCAGCGGTGCGCGGCGCACCCGGGGCAATCAGACGCAGGACCAGTATTACCTGGGGCTGCGAAACGGTTTTAACCTGGGGGCGTGGCGACTGCGCAACGAGTCCTCGCTGGTCTATGGAGATGCGCAGCCTTACCGGTTTCGCAGCAACCGGACCTTTGCGCAGCGCGACATCAGCGCACTCAAGAGCCAACTGACGTTGGGTGAAACCTTCACCGATTCCCAGGTGTTCGACAGCGTCCGGTTCATCGGCGCGACACTGGCGTCCGACGACGGGATGCTGCCTGACAGCGAGCGCGTTTATGCGCCGGTCATTCGAGGCATCGCCGAGACCAACGCAACGGTGGAGGTCCGCCAGAACGGTTTCATGCTCTACAGCGGCAATGTGTCGCCCGGCCCGTTCGAGATTTCTGATATCTACCCCAGCGGTTCCAATGGCGATCTGGAAATCACCGTGGTCGAGGCGGACGGCCGCAAGCGGGTGTTCGTCCAGGCCTATGCATCGCTCCCGATCATGGTGCCCAAGGGCGCGTTGCGTTACAGCGTCGCGGCAGGGCAGTACGACAGCAACGACGGCGGTCAGGCGCCGAACTTCGCCAGTACCACATTGATTTACGGCTTGACCGAGCGAGTGACGGCGGCCGGTGGCCTTCAGGTTGCCGAGGATTATCAGGCGGGCAACGTCGGCGCCGGCGTCAACACCGGCGTGGGCGCTGTGTCGCTGGACCTCACGCAGTCACTCAGTCAGCAGCGGCGTGAACGCTACAGCGGGCAAAGCCTGCGCGTGCGGTATGCCAACACGCTGGACCTGACCAACACCACGTTGGCGGTGGCGGGTTATCGCTACTCCACCGACCGATACCGGACCCTCGATGAGCACGTCGAAGCCCTGCACGCCCGCAACGGCACGGCGTCGGCGCGGGCCAAGGATCGTGTCGAGTTCAACCTGACGCAGGCGTTGCCCGAACAGTCAGGCTCACTGAGCTTCATCGGCTCAGAACAACGTTACTGGGACAGAGCGGGCAAGACGCGACAGTTCTACCTGTCCTGGAACGCCGCTTGGCGCAGCCTGAGTTACAGCCTGTCGGTGGAGCGCAACCAGGCGTTCGAGCGTGACGGCGACAGTCAGACCGATAACCGTATTGCGCTGACGTTCAGCCTTCCTCTGGGTGACAGTCCTGGCGCGTCGCGCGCGTTCTTGAACGCAGTGCGTGACAGTGCTGGCGATTACGACATGCAGACCGGCCTCAACGGCCAGGTCTTCGATGACCGCAATACGTTCTATTCGGTGCAGGCCGGTCACGACAATCGCTCGGGCTCGGCCGGATTCGGCAAACTGAGCACCACGACGCCGTATGGTCGATTCGATACGGGATACGGTCAGGGTCGTGACTACCGCGCCCTCAGTGTCGGCGCGTCCGGGTCGGTGGTCGCTCATGCAGGCGGCGTGAACCTCGGTCAACCGCTGGGCGACACCTTTGCATTGGTCGAGGTCAAAGGGGTTGGTGGCGCGAAGCTCTCCAATTTCAGCCAGGTTGAAACGGCGGATAACGGCTACGCAATTCTGCCGTACGCCCAGCCCTATCGCGCCAACTGGGTCAGCCTCGACACCCGGGCATTGGGTGCGGATGTCGAACTGGACAATGCGGTGACGCAGGTGGTGCCGCGTCGCGGTGCGGTGCCACGGGTCTCCTTCAAGACATCGGTCGGTCGTCGGGTGCAGTTCGAACTGCTGCGCGCCGACGGCAGCGCCATACCGCTCGGCGCTGTCGTGGAAGACGAGAATGGAAAACTCCTGGCTGCCGTCGATCCCGGCAGTCGGGCCTTGGTCTTGAGCGAGCAGGACAGTGGCGAGTTACGCGTCAGATGGGGCGATCAGCACTGTCGGGCGCGTTTCGATCTGCCGGCCCGAAACCCGCAACGCACTTACGATCGCGTCAAAGTGGTGTGCCAATGAAGTGGGCGTGCCTGTTGTGCGCAGCATCCGCGTTTTCCAGCACCGCCGTCGAGGCTGCGGTGTCGCTGGCGGGGACGCGCCTGGTGTTCGATGGCCGGTTCCGCGAATCGAGTATCGAAGTCAGCAATCCGGCGTCCACCAGCGCGCTCATTCAGGCGTGGCTGAGTACACCTGACGCCGAGCCGTCTGTAGCGTCCGACCTGCCGTTCGTGGTGACACCGCACCTTGCGCAATTGCCAGCGCAGGGAAAACAGATGTTGCGCCTCCTGTACGAGGGCGTCGGCATGCCGGGGGATCGTGAATCACTGCTGCACCTCTACGTGCTGGAGGTGCCGCGTCGCAGTGAAGCCCCTCAGCAATTGAGCATTGCCATACGGCAACGAATCAACGTGTTCTACCGCCCTGATTCGTTGCCGGGCGATCCCGCCGATGCAGCGAAAAACCTTGAGTGGCAGCGCTCGGCCAAAGACGACCACGCGCTCCGAGTGCGTAATCCGACGCCGTTCTACGTGGCGTTGCAAGACCTCGAATTCGAGGGCCACAAGGTCAGCGAATACCTGCTGATCGAGCCGCTGTCCGAGCGTTCGCTGACCTGGGAGTCGATCCCGAGCAGGCGCTCAGCGCAGGGACGCCTGGCGTTCAAGGCGCTGACCGATTACGGCGGTCAACGCGATTTCTGTGCCCGAGCCCAAGGCGATCAACCTTTCAACGCACGACTGCGCACACCCGGTGCTGAGTCACCCGCAGCCCTTACCGCACCGCCCACCGCAGTCACCACCGCAGTGCCTGCCGCCGATTCAACGATGGAGAAATGCTGACCATGACGACGTTTTCTTTTACCCGATGGTGTCCGACCTTTCTTCTGAGCCTGGCGCTGCCTGTGACCGGCATGGCCATGACCTGTAAAACACAGGGTTCAGGTGAGGCGGTAATTCGTGCTGACTTGAGCAGCAGCGTCGCGATTCCGGCGACCTTGCCCGATGCCAGTGTGGTCTGGCGTTCCGAGCGACTGAATGTTGCCGTCGAATGCGCGAGGGAGCAGCCAGGGGGCGCAGAGGAGGTGTTTCTTTACTTGAATCCGGACAACCTGCAGATCGGTCAGGGTATTCGCGCCGGGCTCACCCTCAACGGCATCGACTACCTGCAAAGCAACGGGCGAATTCCTGCACAGCAGACACTGCCCGGATGCAGTGAAGCATCCGGCCGGATTACGACCTGTCCAACTGTCAGCTTCAACCTGCCGTTCTCGGTGTTCATCCTGAAGTACGGGCCGACGCCGCCTTCGGGCGTGGCCAGCGATGTGTTGAATTACCGTGTGTTTCAGATCGACAGTGGCAGCGGGATGAATCCGGTGCCGGACAACAACCTCAATTACGTCATCAACGACCTCAGAGGACTGCGTTTTGTCGCGTGCAACGCCGAGTTGCGGGTGATGCCGGAAACGGTCGAGTTTGGCGATGTGGCGATCAGAAATGTGCGCGTGGGCGAGGTGGCGACCTTTCAGCGATTTGCCCTGGCGACCAGCCGAATCTGCGATTCGCCGTTCAGCCTCAATGCGCGTTTTACCCCGGTGTCGGGCACGCTGTCTGGCGATGTGCTGGTGCCCACGAACAACGACAGCATTGGCATCCGCATTACGAATGCACGCAACAACAACCCGGTGCGTTACAACGAGCCGTTTCACGCCACCCATTTGCTCGGTGACGATTATTCGGCAACCGCCGACTTCAATGCCGAGCTGCTGTGGCAAACCAACACGCCGACCCCAGGGCCGTTCTCGGCGGAGGTGATGGTCGATCTGTTCTACAAATAGGCGGTAAACAGGCCGTTGCTCGGTTGTCACAGGCGGTTGCACGACGATTCAGGTATGCTGCGCGCCTTGCGGGCATTGCCTGTTCATCCTTCGACCGTTTTGCGATTCTGGAGCTTTCATGACCACCCCCGAACACACCCCAGCGCTTGACGTTGACGTCGAATCGGTCGATGCCGGTGCCGAATCAGAGGCAAAGAAAACAGAGATCCCAGCCTTCAGTTTTCCGTTCAAGCCGGGTGAGCTGATGCAGGCCAAAAAGAATCCGGCGCACTACAAGGGGCCGGGTAAATCCAACCACGACAAACGCCCAGGCGCCGCACCGTCCGGCACCCGTCGCTCAATGGGCAAGCGCTGATTCAAATGTCGATGCCGCCCAATCGGTATCGACGAGTCAACCTTCCTTGCGAAAACTGTCCCGGTACTGCGTTGGCGTCACGCCCAGACGCTGGCTGAAGATCACGCGCATCCGCGCCGCGCTGCCGAAACCACAGTGATACGCCACGGCCTTGATCGCCTTTTCGCTGCCCTCCAGCAAACGGCGGGCCGCGTCGATTCGCGCGCGCTGCACGAACTCGGCAGGCGTGACTTTCGCATCGCGGGCGAACACGCGGGCAAAGCTGCGCGGACTCATCGCCACGACTTCGGCCAGACGCTCCACCGAAAACGGCTCGCCGATGTGCTCCATGACATAGCGCTGGATCTTTGCCACCGGTGAGTCGTCGTCCACCGATGCGGTGAGGTAAGGGCTGAATTGCGACTGTCCGCCCTGACGTTGCGCAACCACCAACAAACGTTTGGCCACCGCCAGGGCAATCGCCGGCCCGTGATCTTCGCTGACCAGCGCCAGAGCCATGTCGATTCCGGCCGTCACGCCCGCTGAGGTCATCAGCAGGCCATCACGCACGTAGATACGATCCGCCTCCACCTTTGCGTGCGGGAACAAATCGGCCAGCTGCTGCGCGTGGCTCCAGTGCGTGGCGACCTGTTTGCCATCCAGCAACCCGGCATGCCCGAGAATGAAGGCGCCTGTGCAGATCGAGCCGTAGCGGCCGGCCAGCGGCGTGGCCTCTCGCAGCCACGCGGTGATGTTGGGCATTTCGTTGCCTTCGGGCAGGCGCGGCCCGCCGGGCACCAGCAAGATGTCGACGTGCTTCGGCGCAGTCTCAAGCGTGTATTTGGCACCGAGCGGCATGCCGTTCGAGGCGAGCATCGGGTAGGGCGCGGCTCCGATAGTGGTGATCTGATAGCCATCGTCTTCGGCGACGAAACGGTTGGCTTCGGCGAACACGTCCAGCGGACCTGCGACGTCCAGAGACTGCACGTGGGGAAACAGCACGATCGCTACACGTCTCATCGAAAAGTCTCAGGCGCTCTGCAAAGGGATGAACATATAGCTCATCGACTCTGCTGTCTCCAGTCGGGCGCCGGCTCGTGCCAATGCCTGCGTGGCGGCCTCACCGGCAACGCGAAATCGCCAGCCGTCGTCGGCAGTCGGTGGCAACTCGCCGGTGATGAATCGCTCAACCGCAGCAGCAAAGGCGTTCATGTCGGGCAGGTAGGCGACGAAACCGTTGCCCTTGAGCGCGGTGGTATTGATCCCCAGCGACATGCAGATCGCCTGCTTGCGGGCGATGTCATCGCGGTCTGCCTGCCGTGAGGCTTCGATCAGTGCCATCAGTTGATGATCCACCAACTGGCCGCCGACGATCAGGTCCGGGCCTTGTTCCCAGGATTCGGGCGGGCAGTCTTTGGCCTCTGGGCGCAGGGGAATGTGCGGGTTGATCTCCATCGGGTAAATCCGGCAGACCAACGGGCGACGTTCGTAGATGCGGCAGAGGTTCTCTGCGTCAAGATTTCGGCATCGACCGGCGTTGTAGGCGGCAAAGGTGATCGCGACCATCGCCTGCGCGGTTCCACTGCTGACCGGATGCGAGCGTCGGGTGGCGTGAGTGAGCTGCTCGGCAGGCACACCGTATCCGTCCGCCAGAAACGCCTCGGTGAGGACGATCACAGAACCGCCGTCAGCCGCCCACTGCGCGGCTTCGGACAGGGTGAGCGGGACGTGGTGGTCAGTGCAGCACTTGCCGCAACCGACACAGGAAAACTGAGTGTTCATTGAAGAAAATGACCCGCCAATTCGAAAGAAAAGCGCCTGACCCGCGTTGGCAATCTGTCATCGCGGGTGTGTTTTTCACGTTGGCGGGAATTGCAGCAAGTTATGCGCCAGCGCCCATTCTTCATGGGCGCTGCGCATTGGCTGAAGGCGTAAGCGCGTTACTTCTTTGGCAACGTGGTGACGTTGTCCCACTCGGTGATGAGCGCTTTCTTGTTCTTGCGGTCGTACAGGCACAGCTCGGTGCCCGTTTTATTCTTCATGAACGCCTGTTTGTACTGACCTTTGATCAGCAGCGCGTTATAGCCGACGCTGTCATCGAACATGGCCGGCGCCCCTGCGGGTTTGGCGTTTTTCAGCGAGCTGGCGGCAACGCAGCTGTCGACCAACGTTTTGTCGAATGCCTTCCATGCGTCCGGGCTTGAGGCACTGGCCTGGCCCGCAAAAGCAGTCAGCGCCAGCAGCAACAGGGTGGTGGTCTTCATGCAAATCTCCATCGTCGTCGTTATGAGCGTGTATGACGTCGAGTTAGAGTGGCTTATCGGGGTTCCAGTTCGCTGCGCTGCACATAGTGCATGCCGACACGTTCATACAGGCGTCGGGCCGTCAGGTTACTTTCCATGACTTTCAGATCGACATGACCCTCGTTTCGCTGGGCGAAGGCTTCGAACACGCGCGCCAGCAGGGCCGAGCCCACGCCTCGCCCTTGCACGCGAGGGTGGACCACCAGATTGCGGATAAAGGCGCTGGTCCAGCATTGCGCAACGCCGACCACGCCGAGCGGGTCTTCCACGACAAAACACAGCGCCCGATCAAATTCAGGATCGCGTTCGAAAGCGTTCAACCAAGTAGTGAGGTCGGCGACCCGTCCGCCCCCGTGCTGCGTGCCCAAGGCCAACAAGCGGTGAACCGCCGGTGCGTTCTCGGCATTGAACGGCACCTCGTGCAGCGCTTCCGGCCAAATCACCGGACGCCGTGGAAGTGTCAGGTCCCGACGCATCAACCAGTAATGACCGGTGGACGCGGCGGTGGGGCCGGGCCTTAGATCCCTTGGGCTTCGACTGTACGGGCGGCTTCGATCAAGCATCGTGTCAGCTCGGGCGAGGAGAATTTGGTCAGTACGGCGTTGGCGCCAGCGGCCTTGGCCTTCTCGGCGTTCATCGCACTGTCCAGCGAGGTGTGCAACAGCACATACAGCTCTTGGAAGTCAGGGGTTTCACGCAGGGTGCGGGTGAAGGCATAGCCATCCATTTCGGACATTTCGATGTCGGACACCACCACGTTGATCTGCTGCGCCGTGCCTTGCAAATCGAGCAGATGATCGATGGCTTCCCGCGCGCTGCGGGCGGTGTGGCATTCGATCCCCAGATTGCGCAGGGTAATGACCGACTGTTGCAGCGCCACCTGGCTGTCATCGACTACCAGAATCCGCGCTTTGGTCAATACTTCAACCTCTTCAGGGCTGAGCTCGGTCGGTTCGACAGCAATCCGCGCCGGCGCGATGCCATGGATGACTTTCTCGATGTCCAGCACCTGAACCAGCGTGCCGTCCACCTGGGTGACGCCCGTGATGAACGATTTGTTGCCCGAACCGAAAGGCGGCGGGCGGATATCGGTGGTCAGGCAGTGGACGATCTTGCTCACCGCCTGCACATGCAGGCCCTGTTTGGAGCGGCTGACGTCGGTGACGATCAGGCAACCACCGTCCGGGTCGAGCAAAGGACGCTCACCAATCGCGCGACTCAAGTCGATCACCGACAGCGAGTTGCCGCGCAAGGTGGCGACACCTTTGACGTGCGGGTGCGACTCCGGCAAGCGGGTGAGGGGAGGGCAAGGAATGATTTCGCTGACCTTGAGCAGGTTGATCGCCATCAGCTTTCCGCTGCGTAACGTGAACAGCAGAAGCGAGAGTGAATCTGCACGGACGTTTTTGGACATATGAACCTTCTGTCATGCGGTGTCTGATCGCCTCTCATGCGAGCAATCAGCTGTCGATGACGGTTTATCGACCCCACGCGGGCAGGCTTTAACGCTTTTGGCAAAGACCTGAGTGGTTGCTGCCGCGAAACCGTGCAGTCGAAATGACCTGTCGGATGTCGTTATGACCATCGGCGAGATCGGGTCATATTGACCACTGTTTATTAGGTGTCTGATTTATAAGGAAATAATATCTGGCACGCTTCCTGATATACCCAAGGTAGTCCTTACTAACCGAGTCTCAGGAGTCAATCATGTTGAATGCTTCGGATCGTGCCATCGTCAAATCGACCGTGCCGCTGCTGGAAAGCGGCGGCGAAGCCCTGACCACTTACTTCTACAAGAAATTGCTCACCCGATACCCGCAGGTTCAGCCTCTTTTCAACCAGGCGCACCAGGCGAGCGGCGATCAGCCCCGCGCGTTGGCCAACGGCGTGCTGATGTACGCCCGCCACATCGATCAGCTCGAGCAACTGGGCGATCTGGTGGCCAAGATCATCAACAAGCACGTCGCCCTGCAAATCCTGCCGGAACATTACCCGCTGGTGGGCGAGTGCTTGCTGGAAGCCATCCGCGAAGTGCTGGGCGCCGAGATCGCGACCGACGAAGTCATCAATGCCTGGGGCAATGCCTACGGGCAACTGGCCGGCATTCTGATCGGCGCTGAAAAAACCATCTACGACGAGAAGGCGGCAGCGCCTGGTGGCTGGCGCGGTGCTCGTGAGTTCAAGGTCGCGGCCAAGGTGCAGGAAAGCGCCGAGATCACTTCGTTCTACTTCGAGCCTGCTGATGGGCAGCCGATCCTGGCGTTCACCGCCGGTCAGTACATCGGCATGCAGCTGTTTCTGGACGGCGAAGAAATCCGCCGCAACTACTCGCTGTCGGCACTGGCGGGCAATAACCAGTACCGCATCAGCGTCAAGCGTGAACCGGGTGGCCGTGCTTCCAACTACCTGCACGACCAATTGAACGTGGGCGACAGCATCAACCTGTTCACGCCGTCGGGCGAGTTCACCCTGGCGCACAGCGACAAGCCGCTGGTGCTCATCAGTGGGGGTGTAGGGATTACTCCGACGCTGGCCATGCTGGAAGCGGCTCTGGAAACCGAGCGTCCGATTCACTTCATCCACTGCGCGCGCAACGGTTCGGTTCACGCCTTCCGTGACTGGATCGAAGCGCTGGCGGGCAAACACCCGCAGCTCAAGCGCTTCTACTGCTACAGCGAAGACGACGGCGTCAGCCCGGCTGCCCATGCAGTTGGCTTGCTCGACCAGGCACGTCTGGAGCAGTGGCTTCCGGTGGACCGCGACGCTGATGTGTACTTCCTGGGGCCGAAGGGTTTCATGGCCGCGATGAAGCGCCAACTCAAAGCGGCAGGCGTGCCTGAAAAACAAGCGCGTTACGAGTTCTTCGGTCCGGCTTCCGCGCTGGAGTGATTTGGCGGTGCGACATAAAGCCGCATCCTTCTATATATAAGGAAGGGTGCGGCGATCGGTCCCTGCGGCAAAGCGTCGCATGCTTCTATATATAGAAGGGGTTGTGTTGGGTGTCGGTCGATTGTTACGTGTCAGGCTTAATGTTCGGGTAATTCGGGCATGGTCACCATCTGCGCCAGCGTGTGGCTGAGACGATGGTAGAATTGCTGGCTTTCCCGACTGGCCGGGCACGTAACAACGCAGATCGTTGATCTGGATGGACACCAATTCAAAGGGTATGTGAATGACTGACGAGATGTTTTACCTGCGACGCGAGAAGCAGTTCCTGGTGCTGCTGGGTATCATCTGCCTGGCGCTGATCGGCGGAGCCCTGTACATGCAGGTCGTATTGGGTGAGGCACCTTGCCCGCTGTGCATCCTGCAGCGTTACGCGTTGCTGTTCATCGCGCTCTTCGCCTTCATCGGCGCAGCCATGCCGGGCCGACTGAGCCTGAGCATCTGCGAAGTGCTCGTTACACTGAGTGCGGTCGGCGGGATTGTTGCAGCAGGGCGTCATGTCTACATCCAGACCCACCCGACCGAGAGCTGCGGCATCGACGTCCTGCAACCGATCGTTGATGGCTTGCCACTGGCATCGCTGTTTCCGCTCGGTTTTCAGGTCGGCGGCTTTTGCGAGACGCCATATCCGCCAGTCCTCGGACTGTCGCTGGCGCAGTGGGCTTTGATCGCTTTTGTTCTGACCGTAATTCTGGTACCGCTGGGCATCATTCGGAACCGATTGAAAGCGCGTTAATTACAAAGTGTTGCGTAAGAGATCGCCCCGAATTCCTTAACAAATTTGGGGCTATCAAGGCTTTTTGATGTGCGACAAATGATCGCATTCTTACAGAATCGGAAATTAACTGTTGCGCAATAACTCATAGTCAATAAAACTTTACGTATCTACAATCGCCCCCACTTAACGCCCCCAACTCTTGTTGGACGGCGAAAAATGAGGTCAGAAAGCGTTTTTACGCCTTTGTAGACGCCGTTTGGATGGCCTCCTGCGTTACGTTCAGAATGTCTGCGCCAAAGGATTTGGTCCGCATAGGCGGTTGCCACCATTCGAATAAGAAACCACAGCTAAACCCGGATTTGTTACGAGGCCACACGCTTCCTGACAGGCCCCTGTTCAATCCAAAAATTTGCCAGCACCTGGCAGGGTGAAGTGTTGGCGGTCGAAACCCAACTGCGATGCGAAAGCTGCTTTTAGAGGTCGTGAGATGAGTAAAAAAAGGTACCCCAGGTTTTTTGGCTTCTTGGCCCTTTTCAGCATGCTCCTGCTCAGCGGGTGCGATTACACCCTGCTGGATCCCAAGGGCCATGTCGGCGTGCAAGAGCGTGATCTGATCATCACCGCTACTCTGCTCATGCTGCTGGTGGTGGTGCCGGTCATTTTCATGACCATCATCTTCGCCTGGAAGTATCGCGCCTCGAACAAGAGCGCGACCTACACGCCTGACTGGGCGCATTCGACCAAGATTGAACTGGTTGTCTGGCTGGTTCCGCTGGCCATCATCATCGTGCTCGGCTATGTGACCTACAAGTCGACCCACGCGCTGGACCCTTATCGTCCTCTTGAATCCGACGTGAAGCCGCTGACCATCGAAGTGGTCGCGCTGGACTGGAAATGGTTGTTCATCTATCCGGACCAAGGCATTGCCACCGTCAACAAGATCGTGTTCCCGGCACACACCCCGATCAATTTCCGCATCACCTCTGATTCGGTCATGAACTCGTTCTTCATCCCTGCACTGGGCGGCCAGATCTACGCCATGGCCGGCATGCAGACCAAGTTGCACTTGATCGCCAACGAAAACGGCGAGTTCGATGGTATCTCCGCCAACTACAGCGGCGCAGGTTTCACCGGCATGAAATTCAAGGCAACCGCAACCGATCAGGCTGGTTTCGACGCCTGGGTTGCCGAGGTCAAGAATTCACCTAAACAGCTGGCATCGGCTGAGTACACCGCTCTGGCCAAACCTAGCGAACGTAACCCCGTTGAACTCTACTCCACGGTCACTCCCAACCTGTTCCAGACCATCATCGACAAGTATGAAGGTATGAAGCCGGGCAAGATTGAGCACGAGAAGAAAGAAGTGGCCGGTATGGAAGGGATGGACATGGGTAAGCATTCAGCTGCTGAGGCAGAGGAGTAAACGATGTTTGGTAAATTAAGTCTGGACGCGATTCCGTTCCACGAACCGATAGTCATGATCACGATTGCCATGATCGCTATCGGCGGTGCGGCGGTCTTCGGTCTGATCACGTATTTCAAGAAGTGGACCTACCTGTGGACCGAGTGGTTGACCTCGGTTGACCACAAGAAGATCGGCGTGATGTACATCATCATCGCCATGGTCATGCTGCTGCGCGGTTTTGCCGACGCCATCATGATGCGTTCCCAGCTGGCCCTGGCCACTGAGGGTTCGCCCGGCTATCTGCCGCCTGAACACTATGACCAGATCTTCACCGCTCACGGTGTGATCATGATCATCTTCATGGCGATGCCGTTCTTCACCGGTCTGATGAACATCGTTCTGCCTCTGCAGATCGGCGCTCGCGACGTTGCCTTCCCGTTCCTGAACTCGCTGTCCCTGTACCTGCTGATCTCCGGTGTGGTCCTGGTCAACGTGTCTCTGGGCGTCGGCGAATTCGCACGTACCGGCTGGGTTGCCTATCCACCGCTGTCCGAGCTGGGCTACAGCCCGGGCGTGGGTGTTGACTACTACATCTGGGCACTGCAGCTATCGGGTCTGGGTACAACGCTAACGGGCGTGAACTTCCTGGTCACCGTCCTGAAGATGCGTACACCTGGCATGAAGCTGATGGACATGCCGATCTTCACCTGGACCTGCACCTGGGCCAACGTCCTGATCGTGGCTTCGTTCCCGATCCTGACCGGCACCCTGGCGTTCCTGACCCTCGACCGTTACCTGGACTTCCACATCTTCACGAACGAATTGGGTGGTAACCCGATGATGTACGTGAACCTGTTCTGGGCATGGGGTCACCCTGAGGTTTACATCCTGATTCTGCCGGCGTTCGGTGTCTTCTCCGAAGTCATCTCCACGTTCACTGGCAAGCGCCTGTTCGGCCACCACTCGATGATCTACGCTTCCGGCGCGATCTCGGTACTGGGCTTCATGGTCTGGCTGCACCACTTCTTCACCATGGGTTCGGGTGCAAGCGTCAACGCCTTCTTCGGTCTGGCGACGATGCTGATTTCCATCCCGACGGGTGTGAAGCTGTTCAACTGGCTGTTCACGATTTATCAGGGCCGTCTGCGCTTCACCGCGCCGGTACTCTGGACCCTGGGCTTCATGATCACCTTCTCCATCGGCGGTATGACTGGCGTTCTGCTGGCTATCCCGGGTGCTGACTTCGTGCTGCACAACAGCCTGTTCGTGATCGCGCACTTCCACAACGTGATCATCGGTGGTGCCGTATTCGGTTACATCGCAGGTTTCGCGTTCTGGTTCCCGAAAGCGTTCGGCTTCAAGCTGAACGAGAAGTGGGGCAAGGCAGCGTTCTGGTTCTGGATCTCGGGCTTCTACGTGGCATTCATGCCGCTGTACGCTCTGGGCTTCATGGGCATGACCCGTCGTCTGAACACCACTGATAACCCGGACTGGACGCCGTATCTGCACGTTGCCTTCTGGGGCGCCGCGCTGATCATGGTCGGTATCGCCTGCCAGCTGATCCAGATCTACGTGAGTATCCGTGACCGTGAGCAGAACCGCGATCTGACCGGTGACCCATGGAATGGCCACACCCTGGAATGGTCCACTTCGTCGCCACCTCCGTTCTACAACTTCGCAGAACTGCCGAAGGCGAACGAGATCGACCCGTTCTATGCGGCCAAGCGTGATGGCGAAGCGTATTCGGTTCCGGCCAAGTACACCGACATCCACATGCCTAACAACACCGCGACCGGCCTGGTAATGGGCGCACTGCTCACCGTCTTCGGCTTCGCGATGATCTGGCACATCTTCTGGCTGGCGGGCGTGAGCCTGGTAGGCACCATCGTCTACTTCGTCATCCACGCTGCACGTGACGATCAGGGCTACATGGTTCCTGCTTCGGAAGTGGCACGTATCGAAGGCGAGCAACACAAGATCCTGGCCTCGGTGCGTAACGCCCAGGCGAACACTCCTGTCAACAAGCTGGAGCAGGCATAAACAATGTCGAACTTAGTATTTGAAGGTGCGAAGGGTCACGACCACGGTCATGACCATGAGCATGACCACGGTCACCATGACGCCGGCGAGATGAAGATCTACGGCTTCTGGATCTACCTGATGACCGACTGCATCCTGTTTGCGTCGATCTTCGCAATCTATGCAGTGCTGGTGAACAACGTTGCCGGTGGTCCTTCGGGCCACGACATCTTCGAACTGCCATACGTGTTGGGCGAGACCGCCTGCCTGTTGCTCAGCTCGATCACCTACGGCTTCGCCATGCTGGCGATGCACAAAGGTAACAAGGCTGGCGTTCTGGGCTGGTTGTTCGTGACCTTCCTGTTCGGCCTGGGCTTCATCGGCATGGAAGTCAACGAGTTCCACATGCTGATCTCCGAAGGCTACGGCCCGAACCGCAGCGGCTTCCTGTCGGCGTTCTTCACGCTGGTCGGTACCCACGGTCTGCACGTGACCAGCGGTCTGATCTGGATGGCGATCATGATGTATCAGGTCAGCAAGAACGGCCTGACGTCGACCAACCAAACCCGTCTGAGCATGCTCAGCCTGTTCTGGCACTTCCTGGACGTGGTCTGGATCTGTGTGTTCACCGTTGTCTACCTGATGGGGACCATTTAAATGGCTAATTCACATCATTCTCATGACGATGCCAGTCACGGCAGCTTCAAGTCGTACATGGTCGGTTTCGTCCTGTCGATCATCCTGACCGCGATCCCTTTCGGTCTGGTGATGTTCCCGACGATCTCGAAGGTTGCGACCCTGTGGGTCGTCCTGATCTTCGCAGTCGTGCAGGTTCTGGTTCACCTGGTGTACTTCCTGCACCTGGATCGTTCCGCGGCCCAGCGCAACAACGTGATTGCGTTTGCATTCGCCACGTTGGTGATCTTGCTGCTGGTGGGTCTGAGTGTCTGGATCATGTTCAGCATTCACACCTTCATGATGGCGAAGTGAGGAAAACCTGATGTCACTGAAGCACTTTATCCAAATCACCAAACCGGGGATCATTTTCGGTAACGTGCTTTCGGTGGCTGGTGGCTTTTTCCTCGCATCCAAGGGACATGTCGATTTCGGCCTGTTCCTGATCGCGATGATCGGTACTTCGCTGGTGGTGGCCTCCGGTTGTGTGTTCAACAACTGCATCGACCGCGATATCGACCTGAAGATGGAACGCACCAAGAACCGTGTTCTGGTTCAGGGCCTGGTTTCGGTGAAACTGGCCCTGGCCTACGCCACGGTCCTGGGTGTCGTCGGTGTTGGCCTGCTGTACTTCAAGGCCAACCCACTGGCGGCCCTGTTCGCAGTGATCGGTTTTGTGATTTACGTCGGCTTCTACAGCCTGTACCTGAAGCGCAAATCCGTTCACGGCACGCTGGTCGGCAGTCTGTCGGGCGCGATGCCTCCGGTCATCGGCTACGTTGCCGTCAGCAACAGCTTTGACCTCGCAGCGCTGACCTTGCTCGTCATGTTCAGCCTGTGGCAGATGCCCCACTCGTACGCCATCGCGATCTTCCGTTTCAATGACTACCTGGCTGCTTCGATTCCGGTTCTTCCGGTCAAGCGCGGTATCCGGGTGGCCAAGCGGCATATCCTGATCTACATCCTGGCGTTCTTGCTGGCGACCTTGATGCTGACCTTCGGCGGTTACGCCGGGCTCAACTATCTGGCCGTCGCGGCTGCTATGGGCATGTACTGGTTGTACATGGCCTGGACAGGGTACAAAGCCAAAGATGACACCGTTTGGGCACGCAAGCTGTTCGTGTTCTCCATCTTCACCATCACGGCCTTGAGCGTGGCGATGTCGCTGGACTTTCAGGTAACCAAAGAGCTGCTGGTGACATACGCAGCCCCTTGATCGCCTGAACTGAAACACAGAAAACCCCGTGACGCTTACGAGCCACGGGGTTTTTTGTTGGGTGCGAGTTAACGGCTTGTAGGAATATTCGCTTAGTGGAGGCGGTAAAATCCGCAATTTGGGCTTTTCAGGCTCTAATCAGCCCATGACAAAGCCCACTGCTTTGCCGCATCATGTCTTTGTTTTGTACAAGGATCGTATCGAAATGCATCCGATCCAGTCGTAGAGATACAACAAACAGAATTATGACTGAGCACATCACTCCAGACATTCGGCCCAAAGATGATTCGATGCCGCTCGTATCGATCATTGCGCCCTGCTACAACGCAGAAAAGTATCTGGACGTTGCTCTGGCGAGCATCTTCGCCCAAGACTATCCGAACGTCGAAGTCATCATCGTCGATGACGGGTCCACCGATAACAGCGTGCCGATGCTCCGGGCGCTGCAAGGTCAATACGATTTCCAGCTTTACTCCCAGGCCAATCAGGGCGTCAGTGCGGCGCTGAATCACGGGTTGCGGTATGCCCGCGGTGAGTATGTGTGCACACCTGATCTGGACGACATCATGCTGCCGTCGTCCGTACGCCTGCGTGCCGATTACCTGAATCAACACCCGGAAGTGGGCTGTGTCGGCGCGCTGATCATTTACATGGACTCAGAAGGCAACGACACCAAGTCGCAGAAGCTGGCCGGTATTCAGAAACTCAGCTTCGACGAGATCCTGGGTGATGCGCTCGTCGTGGGTGCCCCCGTTTCGCTGTACCGGATGGACGCGTTGAAGACCGTGGACTTCTACGATCCCGAAATCAGGGTGCAGGATTTTCAGATGACCCTGAAAATCGCCAGCAAGGGTTATGAGGTACACGTGCTGCCGGTGAGCGTCACGCGGTATCGACGCCACCCGAACAACCTGTCGCGCCGCTACAAAGTCCTGTTTGACGCCGACATGCGCACCATTGCGCCTTATCGCTCGCACCCGGCCTACAACCGCGGGCTGACCGCGATCATCAACAAGGCATTGAAATATGCCGTGGTCAGCGACAAGAAGTACGCCTGGACGCTGCTCCGCTCGATCCCGTTGAGGCAGTTCAACCGAACCACTTTTCGCCGCTTCAAGCGTCTTCTGTTGCATCGCCAGAGCAGTTGATCCGCCCTTGTCGTGCCCGCTTCAGCTCACGGACCCCGCATGAAATTCTTCGAACTCCTGAAAACCCGTAAAACTCGAAAGCACTTGCGCAGCCTCGACAAACTCGAGCGCGCTCCGGAAAAGATTCGCCTTCGTTATCCGCACTATGTCGTGGGCACGGGCACCTACGGCATTCCGGAAGTCTTCGAGTTCGGCGACGACACTATCCTGCGGATCGGTTCCTACACCTCGATTGCGGCGGGCGTTAAGATTCTGCTCGGCGGTGAACACCGCACCGACTGGCTGACCACCTATCCATTCCCGGCCATGATGAAGGGGCTGGAGGACATCAAGGATTACGCGCCCAGCAAAGGCGACGTCGTCATCGGCAGCGATTGCTGGATCTGCGCCGACGCCACCATCCTGTCCGGTGTGACCGTTGGACACGGCGCGATCGTTGCCGCAGGCGCGGTGGTCACCCGCGATGTCCCGCCCTTCGCCGTCGTGGGCGGTAACCCCTGCAAGTTCATTCGCTGGCGTTTCGAAGAAGACGTGCGTGAACAACTGCTCGAAGCGGCCTGGTGGGACTGGCCGATGGAAGAAGTGAAGTCGGTTGCCCGACACCTGTGCGGACCTGATCTGGATGCCTTCCTCTCATACGCCAAGGCGCGCAAGGCCGCGTGAAGGGTTGAAAGACGAAGACCTTTTCTCCCCGGGAGGGTACAGGTGTTCCGGGTTTAAAGCTTCGGCACCGCGTCGCCCGTAGAACCGGTGTCATCCTTGTTCGGGGTCGCTTCCTTGGCGGGCCCCAGCACGATGGCCAGATGCCTCAAGTCGTCTATTTCCACGCTGACGCTTTTGCCCGACGGGCTGGCTGCCAGCGTGCCCAAGGCGAACACGGTAAAAAATCGCACCTCGTCCGCGTGGCTGAGCAACTCGCTGATGTAGCGACTGGAGCGGTAAGCCTGCATCTGGGCGGGCGAAACATACAACGTCACCTGCTTGCCCTGCAGCCGATCGAAGAACTTGAACTTGAACCCCGTGCCATAGCGCTCCACCAGACCCCCGCCGTACAGCACGCGTCGCTCATCCTCCAGCTTGGCAAACTTTATGTGGCGGAACCAGGAACGCAGCGTCACCTCGCCCTGACCCGGAATGCGCAACGTCAGCAACGCGAACTCTTCCTTGCTGAGTGTGGCCTGGGCCTGTCGGAAACTGTCGACCAGACGCTCCAGGTTGTTGGTACGGGATTCGGTGGGCTGTTTGGTGATCGAGGTGGTTGAAGAGGGTGTCGCGCTCGTGGGTTTTTCTTCAGGCGATGGTTCGGGTTTGTCCGGGGAGGAGGCCGGCCGGGTTCTTTCCTTTAGCGCTGGGTCGAACACGTCGATGTAATCGTCCAGCTTGCGCTTGACCTTGCGCAGCGCGGTTTGCGCCTCGGTTTCCTCCGGGGCGGGCTTGTCCTCGGGCAAGTCAGCCTCGTCGACCCACTCGCAATCGGCATGGTGCTCGTAATTGGGGTTGGCCCGGAAGTGCGCCGCCACAAAAGTCGGATGCTCCTGTGGCTTCACGTCATAGCGCACACCCGTGATCTTCACGCCCTGCGCCCGACATGGCTCTGACGAACACAGGAAGTTGAACCGCGCGCGCGGTGGCTCCTGAGAGAAGTATTCTCGACGCGCCGCCACGATCGACAGCTCCTGCTGCAACTCGACACAGAACGCGCGGGTGATGCTTTTGCGGGTCTTCATGACAGCGGCCGGGTCCTATGCCGAGGGTTCATGCCGGGATGATGCTGAATCGCCAGTGATTAGCACAACCCCAACACGACATTACTGTCCCGGAACCGCCAGCCATTCGCCCACCACCTTCTGATAAGCACCGGTTGCCTTGCTCAGATGCAACCACTGATCGACGTAGCTTTTCCAGGTGACATCGTCACGCGGCAGCAAATACGCCTTTTCGCCATATTGCATGTAACGGGAAGGGTTGACCGTGCACAGCCCCGGCGTGCGCTTCTGCTGGTAGAGCGCTTCCGACGCATCGGTGATCATCACGTCGGCCTTCTTGTCCAGCAACTGCTGGAAGATCGTCTTGTTGTCATGAAAGGACAGCGAAGCCTTGGGCAAGTAAGCCTTGGCAAATGCCTCGTTCGTGCCGCCCTGAGGCTCAATCAAGCGCACGTCGGGCTGGTTGATCTGCTCGACGGTCTGGTACTTCGACTCATCTTCACACCGCACCAGCGGCACTTTGCCGTCGATGTCCAGCGTGCTACTGAAGAACGCCTTCTTCTGACGTTCCAGCGTCACCGAAATACCACCGACCGCGATGTCACACTTGCCCGCCGTGAAGTCCGGCATCAGGTTTTTCCAGGTCGTCGGCACCCACTGCACCTTTACGCCAAGACTCTGAGCCAGCGATTGCGCCAGCTCGATATCGATGCCCTCGTATTGCCCATCCGGCTTGAGGAACGAATACGGCTTGTAATCGCCCGTGGTACAGACCGCGAGCTCACCTTTCTGCTGGACCGCGTCCAGGTGTGACGCCGTCTCGGCGGCCTGAGCGTGAGTGACGCTGGCCAATCCCAGCAACAGGCTGGCGGTTAAGCATGTCTTCATCGTGTTGATCCCTGTGAGTTCGCTCCGCGAGCGGCTTTGACTTTAGCCCGATGATGGCGATACAACGCCACCCCGGCGGCCAATACAACCACACCGATGAAAATCGGCAAGCGGTAAGGCTTCAGATTCCCCAGTAGATGCTCCAGCGCCTCGCCGGCCCAATAACCCGCCATCACGAACAGCGTCGCCCACACAGCGGCGCCCAGTAGATTGATCAGCGCGAAGCGGACGGGGGAGAGGCGACTCGCACCGATCACCAGCGGGCCGATGAGGCGCATGCCGTAGAGAAACCGCACCGAGAAGACCGACGCGGTGGGGTAGCGCTTGATCAAGTCGGAAACCCGGTCGATGGCCGATTGCTGTCGGTGCAGCTTAGGCAGGATCCGGGGGCCAAAGTAACGCCCGGTCCAGAACAGAATCTGATCTCCCAGCATGCCGCCCAGCGTGGCGATGAGGATGACGTGCGGCAATTGAAGGGCCGTCTGGTGAGCCGCCAACCCTCCCAGGATCAGCATGGTTTCGCCTTCCAGCAGGCAGCCGATAAATACAGCCCAATAGCCGTAGTTCGCCAGCAGATAATTGATGTCGACGTGTTCGAACATGAGCTCCAGCGGCCTCAAAAGGGGATTAGCCGCAGGGTCATCCGGCGGAAGGCATGCCGTTCGACCAAAGCTGTACGCCAACAGTTCTATCGCGCTTCAACGTCGCGCAGGGTCACTCGCTGTACTCGGCTTCCAGGGCCGCCAGGTCTTTCTCGATCACCTTCATCAGCATTTCCCACTCACCCTGAGTGCGTTTCAGCGCCTCCCCTTCGCGGGAGTAGAGGAAGTCGATAATGTTGGCGGTTTCCTTGGCCTTGGTGGTCGGGCGGAAGGCGTCCATGCTCAGCACGCGCGCCAGCATGTCCAGTTCCGTGGCGTGGTTGACCCACTGCCAGTCGTCCTTGATCACCACCTTGTCGATGAGGATGCACTGCTTCTTGAAGCTGCGCAGGCTCGCGCCAAACGGGCTGGCCGCCAGCAACGAGGTAATGCGCGACCCTTCGCTGTTGGCCTTGTCCACCGCATTTGGGCCGAAGAACCACTCGTTGAAACTCAACTCGATTTCGCGAAAGGCGACATTGGCATCCCAGATGATGCCCAGCGCCTTGTTGTGAATGATCTCGTTCTTCCACGCTCGGTAGGCCTTGAACGCCAGGCCCACCAGGCCTATCGCCGCGAGCGCCTGCACCAGCGCGGAACACGAATTGATGACGTCATACGCTCGTGCCGACCCTGAAAAGCCGGCACCCGTGTAGGACTCGTAGAACACCGCGCCTGTCATCGCTGCAAGAGCGAACAAGGCGCAATAAAACCCGAACGCATAGGGATCTTTCATTGTTGTTTTTATCCGATCAGCGAGGTTAAACGTTTGGTCCATTCGCTCTGGATCAGTCAATTTTCAGGCTAGTTGAGAACTGGGGTTTTGCAGGGCAAGGGGATGAAAAAGGGCGTGTGGTTGAATTCGGGCTTACGGCTTTTGATGCTGGCTGAAAGCTTCGCGCTCTGCTGATCAACTCAATTAGCTCTTGATTCTGCCCGGAGGCCGTAGGAGCGCGCTTGCCCATGATCTGCCGGGAACGCCCGAGTATCGGCAAGCCGAACTCCCACGGCCTTTGCCCAGAATCAAAAGCATGACCGTCGCGCGATCCCGCTTCTGCCCGGAGGGCGCAGAAGCAAGCTTGCCTGCTATCTGCCAGGAACCTCAGATCGTCGGCAAGCCGAACTCCTACGGGCTTCGCCCAGAATCAAAGCAGGGCCGTGACGCGATCCCGCTTCTGCCCGGAGGGCGGAGACGCGCGCCTGCCCGCGATCTGCCGGGAACCCCATATGGTCGCCAAGCCGAACTCCCAAGACCTTCGCCCAGAATCAAAAGCATGACCGTGGCGCGATCCCGCCTCTGCCCTGAGGGCGTAGGAGCGTGGCTTGTCCCGCGATCTGCCGGGAACCGGCAGCAAAACCAATCCACTTGTTCCTTCCAGGCAGACCTAGATCCAAAGGTATTTGTAGGACGTTTCTGAATTTCCACCGCCGGGTTTTCGACGAATAATGCCCACGTTAGCCTCCCCACCGTCGTTGTGATCAGCGACCGGATTTGACGATCTGAGACTAAGGCGCACAGCGCTCCAACTATGCTTTGAGCTATTACGCTTGCAGCACGTGTTATGGCAGCTGTGCGTCGGAGACCTTCGGGTCTGCCGGTAGCCTTAGGCCGGTTCGTCAACCTTCGCACAGCTGCTACCCATTGTTTGACGACACTGGAGTCAGCGTTAACTAAGGAGCTTCACCCGTGCAGGTATCGCATCAACCCAAATCCCCACCCCCATCGCTAACCCGGAAAGGGAAACGAGGCGATGACCGACTGCTTCGAACCTCAAATCTTCATCCGCCACCACCGCCAACTCCGCGCTCTCCAACTCGAAAGCCAAGCCTGGTTCTGCCTCCAGGACACCGCCCGCCTCATGGGCAAACCCCTCGACGAACGCGCCACCTACAAACTCGATCCAGACCAGCGCCGCACTGCCTGGCTAAACAGCAACGGCCAATGGAGCAAACAACTCCTCATCAGCGAATCCGGCCGCTTCGCCATACTGGTCCACCACTACGTCCCCGAAAACCGAGCGTTGAGGCATTGACTGACCCACGAGGTATTGCCGGCGTTGCGCGACAAGGCCGAGCCGCATTCGCCCAGTGTGAACGCTATGAAATCGGCAGGATGTTCGGTGGGGTTTCGGCAGCTGCTGTAGAGGAGTAACCACGTTTGAGCTCGTTGATGTCTACGGAGCCGGTATCCACGCTGAGTTGCTCGACCCCCATGAATATCCCCATTTCTCGGCTAGAGTAAGCGCTTGAGAGGATCAGCTCGTTCCTAGGTCCACGGTAGCTATTCACTGCTTCTGCTACCGCGCCCAACGCACTATGCAATTCAGGTTGCTTTGTTCTCATGGCTTTCTGAACAAAGTATTCCCTCCCATGGCCTCATATTTTTCTGAAGGTCCCAGCAAAGAAACACCAACCAATTGATGTGCCCGATCCACCAACTCAATTACCCGAAGCACGAAGTTTTCGAAGTGGTAACGATAGATACCTGTGTACTCAGACAGAGGTTGAGAGAGCCGACGGGCGGTTGGGGTACGTCTAAGAACGGTGGATTGAATGAGCACTGTTGGCGTCGCTTTTAAATAGGTAGAGCCTTTAATAACAAGTACGATGAAACAAAAGACGTGCGACAGTTCACTCATGCTTTTATCGTAAAGCGCGCTTTCAGCGCTCTGCTGTGTGGAAGAAAAACTGTGAGGGGGGCCGGACAAATTACACGATTTTAATGATCCAGATCAGGACGATGCCAAGGGTCAATGTGGGTCATCAGGTTTAATACACGATGCCGGCGCATTACATTTTCGCGAGCGGCCACGGCGATGGCATGGCCTTGTTCCACAGTGATGAACGCGTCCACTTCGATATGTGCATCCACCACAATCATGTCCCCCATTTTTCGCGTGCGCAGGTCGTGCACGCCTCTGATACCGGGCGTTTGCTGCAGGGTGTCGAGGATCGTCGCAACTTCCTGCTCGTCTGCGGCACGATCCATCAGGTCATGCAACGATCCCCAGGCAAAGCCCCAGCCCATTTTGGCAATCATGCCGCCCACCACCAGGGCCGCGATGGGGTCAAGGATGGGATACCCCGCCAGGTTGCCAGCGATGCCCAACCCGACCACCAGCGAGGAGGCGGCATCGGAGCGCGCGTGCCAGGCGTTGGCCACCAACAGGCTGGACTTGACCTTCCTGGCCACTGAGAGCATGAAGCGAAACAAGGCCTCCTTGGCGACCAAGGCGGCGAATGCGACCCACAGCGCGGCTGAATGCACCGTCGGGATGTCGGCGGGAGTCTCAAGCTTGAGCACCGCAGAACCGATCATGCCCATACCCACCGCCAGCAGCAGCAGGCCCAGCACCATAGAGGCGGCCGTGTCGAAGCGCAGATGCCCGTACGGGTGGCGTTCGTCTGCGGCTTCTTTGCTCTTATGGCTGGCGAAGAGCACGACAAAGTCCGCCACGAGGTCGGACAGCGAATGAATGCCATCGGCAATAAGCCCTTGGGACTTGGAAAACACTCCCACGACAATCTGAACCAGCGAGAGCATGAGGTTGACCCCTACGCTCACCCATGTGCAGCGCGAAGCCGCCGCAGCGCGCTCGCCCGGGCTGAAAGCCTCATCTTCCGGGTCGTCAAAGGCCTCTTGTCTTTCCATCTTCCTGCTTCCTGTTGGGAATAATACTTATCACGCCGGATCACAGCATGATGACGGCACGGTATTTAATTCGTGGGGGCAGGGTAAAGTTCAAGTTGAAAGTGTGCAACACGTATTGACCACTGCTGGACAGCCAACTTTTTTATCAGCGCTCAATTATAAAAATGTAAATACCAATGTTTCCCATCACTTATTCCGTTGCGTTAAACCATTCCCCGTATTCGCTTGCAAACTATCAAGGGCGCTTGCGCAATTGATGCTTATTCAGTTTCAACACTCGTTTGCAACTTCCCTCCAACAACTGAAATCTCCCGGAGTTCCTGACCCTCCCTGACGATGAACAAGGCGTCCATACGGCGCTGGCGGGCAAGGTTCACCCCTTGCGTTTCACCCAGCACCATCAAGGCTGTTGCCCAAGCGTCAGCGAGCATGCAACTGCTGGCAATCACGCTGACGGAGGCCAGATTATTGCTCGCAGGTAAACCACTGACGGGGTTCATGGTGTGTGCATAAGAGCGGCCCGCCACATCGACCCAATGGCGATAGTCGCCTGAAGTTGCAACGGCCGCGTCGGCCAGCTCCATCACACCCATGACGTCGCGCATACCCCGGCACGGTTTCTCCACCGCGATCACCCATGGCGTGTGGTCTGGTTTAACCCCGCTCGCTCGCATTTCGCCATCGATGCCGACCAGGTAACGGGTGATGCCCGCTTCGTTGAGGCAGCGGGCCATTTCGTCCACCGCGAACCCCTTGGCGATCCCATTGAGGTCGAGGACCAAGGGTTGATGTTTACACACCCGGTTGCGTTCTAGGTCGACGACAAGTTCTGCTCTGCTCACCCGCATTACAGACCTGGGCAATGGCTCGAGGGTCTCAGCGGTTATCGTCGGCGCGTTCGGCCCGAAGCCCCAGGCGCTGGACAGATCACCCACCGCGATGTCGAAGGCACCCTCGGACTCGTGCCTGACCCGTTCGGCGCAGGCCAGGACACACGCCAATTGACGAGGAACGTCTACCCAGTGTTGCAGGTCTGCTGCGTTCAATTGGTTGAGATTGGAGTGCGGTCGCCACGTGGACATCTGCTCATCCACCTGGGTCACGGCCTGCGACAGACGGCGGGCGATGACTGCAGTGTCGAAGCCAGCCGGGCCATAAAAAACGGCTGTGTAACGGGTGCCCATGGTTTCGCCATTGAGGCTGTAGCGCTGCGCTTCAATACACATCTTCACGGTATCGTCCTTGGGCCTTGAGAATCAGAACGCTGAGGTTCAGCGGGCCGAGTATTTCATCGACTGCGTGCATCACACCCTTGGCCATTTCACGGCCCCCGCACACCATGATCTGAGCGTTTTTACCGATTAGATGGCGCAAATGCGCAGCATCACCGATCAACGTGTCCTGCACGTAGTGGCACTCGTTGGCTTGCGAAAATGCTGCGCGCAGGGCCGTCAGACGGTTATCGGCCAAGTAGTTCTTGAGCTCGGGTTCGTAGAGGAAATCGGATGCGGGATGCCGGCCTCCCCAATACAAGTGCATGGGTGCGCGCGCGGTGTTGTGTCGTATGAAGCCGGCCAAGGGCCCAATCCCGGTTCCCGCGCCGATCAGGATGAGGGGATGCGCTCCCGACGCTGGCCGGAATTGCGGGTTAGGCTGAATGAAGGCTTGCACTGGCTCGCCCACTTGCAAGGCGTGAAGGTAGCCCGAGCAGACGCCCTGTTCATGCTTGCGCACGCAAATCTCCAGCACGCCATCTTCGGTGTTGCTGGCCAGGGAGTAAAAACGTGGCACTGATTGACCAAGCGGCAGAATACCCAGTAGGTCCCCGACCTGATAGCGCGGCAGGGCGGCCCCGTCGCTTTGGCCATCGGATCGGAATCGCAGAATATGAGTGGGGGCTCCCACCTGTGCGCCATACGCCGCACGCTCCACTAATATCAAGCAGCGCGTGGCGGGCCCCTGAACCTTATGCTGCAAGCGGATTGGCTGCCCTAATGCCTCACCGAGTGCATCGCCCCATCGGGTGAACGCCTGGGCCGATTGACGATTGATTCGCTCTAATTCCAGCAGCGGTGAGCCGCCTGCGCCGACCAATGCCTGCTGCACGTCTTCGGCAAACTGGCAAAAGCCGGGGAATTGTCGGTCGCCAAAGCCCAGCACCGCAAAACTAATGCCCGGCATGAAGCCCGAGCGAGCCAGACGAGGTAAAAACTGGTTGGCGCACGCAGGAGCGCCGCCCTCGCCATGGGTGGCTGTCAGCACGATAACCAATCGAGCAGCACGATAGTCGTTGGCTAACTGATTCATTGGCGCGCTGTGCACCCTGTAACCAGCCTGAATAAGGGCCTGGTGCAAGGTATGGGCGAACCCCCAGGTGGTATTGTTCTCGCTGCCCACTAACAGCACGCAGTCCGCAGAGTCCGCCGCACTGTTAATCAATGAGGCTGGCAGGGCTGAGCGCCGTCGCCACCATATGAGCATCCCGGTCACGCTCATCAGCGGCACACTCAAGGCGCAAATGCCCAGGATCAAACCCACCCACCACAGGCCGTCGCCTGTGTGCAGAAGATAAATCCATTCATATACCCGCTGGCTCGCAGTATGGGCCTGGTAAGCGAGCAGCGCTCCGTGAGTTCGGTCAACGTAACCGTCCCCGTCAGCCGTTTCCAAGGTAAACATGGCCTGCGGGTCGCTGGAGAGTGGGTAGATCAGTTCTCGCAGATCGTTGAGGTCGAGCTGCTGCAAGGCCGCCAGATGCTCGACCGGTAACACCGGCCCATTATCGATTGGCGCAGGCATGGGCAGTTCGTTCTGTATGCCATCGCTGATCACCCCGCACGTCACAGCGTAGAGGTACACCCCTGTCACACTGGTGAGCAGGAGACCTACGATTGCCAGGCGCCCGACTTCGCTGTGCCACCGCTGATTGAAGCTACCGCGCAATGGCCGCAACAGCTTGCGCCAGCCACCTTGGCGACGGGCCAGCAGTAAGGCGCCGGACACTGATAACACCAACATGAATACCGCGCCCAGGCAGGCCACGAAACGTCCCGCCGAACCCATGAGCAGCGAACGGTGCAGATCCTTGACCACGCGCAAAAACGGTGAGGGAACGTCTGCGGCCAACGCAGAGCCGGTCGAGGGATCTACTTGATCGGCGCCGCTTTTCCCGTCGCGGGTGTAGGAAACGATCACAGCACCGGAGGGCTTGCGCTGGA
Organism: Pseudomonas abietaniphila; assembly: GCF_900100795.1. Taxonomy (GTDB): domain Bacteria; phylum Pseudomonadota; class Gammaproteobacteria; order Pseudomonadales; family Pseudomonadaceae; genus Aquipseudomonas; species Aquipseudomonas abietaniphila. The sequence goes on along the minus strand of NZ_FNCO01000013.1, from coordinate 39,096 downwards.
TTTGCTCCACACCGGTAAAGTGCTCGGCTACGCGTCCGGCCAATTGCGCAACATTGATTTGCCCGGCGCTGTACTGAGGCGCACCCAAGCGCTCCAGCGCCGGAGTGGTCGAAAGGATCACTCCGCTGATCGACAACACCATGACCAACAAGGCGGCGATCAGACCTGGCAATGAATGGAACTGGCGCAGCATATTCAGCCTCCGGGCACTGGCGGGTTACAAGTCGTAGACGAAAGACTTCACATAAACGGTGCCGCTGGACGTTTTTCCTGCGCCGTCCCTGGTCAATGGAACGGTGATCTCTGATCGCCCCTCGCGCTGGCTTTCCACCGCGCTGTCGATACGGACCTGGTAACCGGCGTCGATTAATGTGTCTGCCAATTCCACGCTGACCTTCAACGTGCGCCCACTGCCCACGCTAGCGCCCGTTACGCCATCGAACTCGCTGTGCACCAGCCCGCCGGCACGCGCCCAGTCTGAGAGGTGGCGGTAATACTTGGCCTTCTTGCCTGCCACCCACAAGGTTCTCTGGTAATGACCGCCGGCATCGACGACGTAGATCGCGAGGTAGGCATCATTGCCGCCATAATCCTTTAGTTGCGTGGTCATGGTCACTTCACGCGCCAAGGCAAGGCCCGGCAGTGCCAAGGCACCCACCAGGCAGGCAGCGGCGATTGTCTTATTCATGGTGGCCTCCTGTTCTATCGTTGAGACCAGAGACTGAACCTTGAACCTGACAACCACCTGAATATTCAGATTCTCCTCATGTAGACCGTTCAAGGTGCTCTGCACATCGACATAAGGGAGTTGCCATGAGGGTATTACTGGTTGAGGACGCGGCGGGGCTGGGTGAGGCTGTCCGTGAACAGATTGCCGACGATGGTCATGCCGTGGACTGGGTACAACGTCTAACCCATGCCCGCAGCAGCATGGGCACCACACCCTACGACCTCATACTGCTCGACCTCATGCTGCCGGACGGCAGTGGCCTGGACTTCCTGCGGCAGCAACGCATGGCTGGCGTTGCCACCCCGGTGATTATCCTCACGGCGCAGGATCGCATTTCCGATCGCATCGACGGCTTGAACGCCGGTGCTGATGATTACCTGGTCAAGCCGTTCGACTTATTTGAACTCTCGGCAAGGGTGGCGGCGGTAGCAAGACGCTACAGCGGCAATCCGAACCCGCAAATAAACGTCGCAGGGCTGCAGATTGACATGAGCGCGCGCACAGTCTCGCGTCAGGGTGACAGCATTGAGCTCACCGCCCGCGAGTGGGCCTTGTTTGAAGCGTTCATCCAGCGGCCCAGTGCATTGCTGTCCAAGACACAGCTTGAGGAGCGGCTTTACGCGTTTGGTGCGGAAATCGAGAGCAACACCATCGAGGTCTACATCAGTCGGTTGCGCAAGAAGCTCGGCCGCGATTTCATTGAGACCGTGCGTGGCATGGGTTACCGGCTCATTCCGACATGAAATCTTCGACGAGCCTGCAAAAGCGGCTTAGCCTTGGGCTGACCTTAGGGATCACCTTGTTATGGCTGGGAGCAACCTTGGCCACTTGGTGGGTGGTGCGCCACGAGCTGGATGAGGTGTTCGATAGCGCGTTAGAAGAAACGGCCCGGCGTATTCTGCCACTGGCTGCGCAGACCGCAGGCCACGAGCACATAGACTTGCCGTCACTGCCCGAGGAGGGGCCCGGCGTGCGAACGGAAAATCTGGCCTACCTGGTGCGCGACGGGAATGGACACGTCGTGATGCAGTCCCATGACGCTGATCGGGAAGACTTCAACCCGCAGCCGGTTGAAGGCTTCACCAACACGACTCACCACCGACGTTATTCGGCCGTGATGCCGGACGGCAGATTCACTATCGAAGTCGCACAACCGCTGTCTCATCGTGATGAAGCTGCGCGCGAAGCCTTGCTGGCCCTGCTGCTGCCGTTGCTGGCGCTGGTGCCGATCAGTTGGCTTGGTACGCTGTTGATTGTGCGAGTGAGCCTGCGCAGCGTGTTGGCCTACCGCCGAGCGATCGAAGCACGGGGTGCCGGGGACTTATCCCCCGTGCGTGCTGCCAAGTTGCCGGCCGAATTTGATCCGCTTGCCGAAGCGGTCAATCATTTGCTTCAGCGCATGCGCAAAGCGCTGGAAGCCGAACGCAGCTTCACCGCCAACAGCGCCCACGAATTACGCACCCCGTTGGCGGCAACGCTTGCTCAGGTACAACGGCTGCGTCACGAAGCGCCGCAAGCCTTGCAGACACGAATAGGGAAAATAGAAGGCTCGCTGCACGACCTTGCCAGGCTGTCCGAAAAGCTCATGCAGTTAGCCAAGGCTGAAGGCGGCGGCTTGTTATCGCAGGCCCCGAAAGACCTCATCCCGTTACTGGCGCACAGCGTAGAAGAGTGGAACGGGAGTCACGGCCAGCGGATCATGCTGACGCTACCGGCCCGGCACAGTCTGTACTCGGCCATCGACCCCGACGCCTTCGGCATTCTGTTGCGCAATTTGATAGAGAACGGACTTAAATACGGGGCCCAAGATCAGGCCATACAGGTCAGCCTTGATGACGAGGCCGTGCTGCGTGTTACCAACAGTGGGGCCGTTGTACCGGACGTCGTGCTGCAGCATCTCACTGAGCGGTTTGTGCGCGGCAACACGGATGTCAGCGGCTCGGGGTTGGGCCTTGCGATCGTCAATACGATCGTTCAGGGCGTCAAAGGCAGCCTTATGCTGGTATCGCCCGCACCAGGCAAGGTCGACGGGTTCGAGGCCATGGTGCGACTGCCCTTGGTCGAGTGCTCTTCGCCGTAGGGTGATGAGTCTGTCCGTCATCGGTGCAAAACAGAAGACCAATACCCGAATTGTCAACGAGCGAGCACGTATGGCTTGTCCGTCGGGAAGCAGGTTTTTATCTGCAAGGCGGTAAGGTGCATATCCGTAAGGTCCCATTCTTGCGTCAGAAACAGCAGGGGAACTGCACTCAGTGGGAGTGGGCGGTGAGGGGCGGGGATGGAACCCCAGAGACCAAAAAGCCCGCAGTTAGCGGGCTCAAGGGTGTGTTTCGTAGACGCTGATAGTCGTCTATGTACTGCAGATGGTGCCCCGAGGGAGACTCGAAAAACAATGAATTTGCTGGGCTGCGAGTGCATTGTTTTTCGAGCCATACACGCCACCATACAAAAAATGTGGCGCTGTGCTGAGGGTCACGCAACGCTCCTTGCATCCATCTGGGCCTGAACCCATGCCTCGATCTCCGACTGTACGAAATAAACCGGAGCCTGGCGAGTGGTCCCTTCTTTGATCGGGCGCGGGAAGGTTTTGTCGGCGGCGATCTTGCGGGTGAGAGTACTCCGGCTCACGCCAAGGAGTTCGCAAGCGGCGTCAAAACGGATGCGCGCGCGTGGGCTTACGGGAATGTTGGCTTTGCTCATGGTGTCTCTCCCAGCTCATTTTCAGTGGACGCCTGACGCGTCAGATTTTGCGTATGCATGGAAACTGTCGCGTCACGGCTCTGCGTAACGCTGGTCTTGCGATAGCACTCCGTTGGAAAGCCATACTCGGCACAGGCGCATACTTCGCCGCAGCGTTCTTTCACTTCGTGGACCGTCAGCACGCCGCAGCGCACGCCAATGTCTTGAACATCGGCGCCGTCCAGATATCCTCCCTCGAACGCCACGCCGAGCATTTCATTGCTGAACTTGCGAAGGATCTCGATCATGGTCTTAGCATCCTTCAGCTCCCGGCGAGCCTCATCACCTGCATCAGCCTCAGCCTGTGCGCCTTGCCGATAACCTTCCAGCTCAGTGAGAAGGCTTTGTGCACAGGCGTGAAACTGACGGCGGGAAAGCTCGCTGGACATCGCCAGCTTCAGCGGCATACCGATGACCCCTCTGGTGATTTCGCTCATCACGCCTCCAGGTCCCAACACAGTTTTGGATTGATCGGCGGCGTGCATTCCAGGCTGACCAAGTTGATCAGCGTGAAGTGACCTCGGTCATTCGGTAGCCATGCGCCCGTGTCGATGTGGTAAACGTTGCCCAGCACCGCCGGCTGGCGGGTAGGTGTGTGGCCAACCATCACTGCGCGCACGTCGCTGACACCGTTGTAGTTATCCGATGTGATTCTGGTACGCGACCACTGGGCAGCGGCCTGCAGATGATCCACTTCACTCGGCCCAGCGTTTTCCAAAGCCCAGGTGAACTCCTTCCAGCTCTGATAGGCGCAGTCGGCGTGAACAATCCCTACCACCCCGGCGGGGTTCATGACCTCGATCACCAGCGGCAGATCGGCCAGCAGATCGGCAAAGCTGCCCATCTCGCTCGAGCTTCGGCCATAGAGCCATGCGCCGCCGTTGGCCAAGTGCATGTCACGCATGCCGCCGCCCGGATCGAAGCGCCGGGACTCAATCACCATTTGTTCGTGGTTACCGCGCACGGCGTGAAACCACGGCTTGGCCAGCCAGACGTCCACCTCATCGGATTCAGGCCCGCGGTCGACCAGATCGCCGACCGAGAACAGGCGATCAACCGCCTGGTCGAACTGGATGGAATCAAGCGCTGCCTGGAGCTTGGTGAAATGGCCGTGGATGTCACCGACAGCGAAGTCGCGGCCGGTGGCGTTGATGTCGAAGCGCTGAATCATGCTCATGGTTGACTCCCGATCGCGGCAAGCGCGGCCACCAGTTCATCGGTGCGGCCATAGAAACGCCCGGTGTCCTCGTTTACGAAACGCTCTAGCACTTCGGCAACCGCCGGGCTCGCGGACAGTCCTGAAAAATCCTGCGCCACGTTTTCCGCGTCCGCGTTTTGTGGCGCGTGAATGAATGGCGTTTCTTTGATCGCCAATATCTTCACCGGGCGGATGCCGTTGCAGCCTGAAACCCAGTTAGTGTCCGGGATGGCCCACGGGTACATGCTCATAAGCCAGGCCGTAGCGGCGTTTTCCTTCTGCGTGCTTGACCAGTACCGGGTCTGCTTGAAGGCTTGCGGAGCCCCAGCGGCCATGCGGTGGTTCCAATCTGGGAGCTGCAGCAGGTTGGAGCGGATCACCTGCAGCTCTTCAATGGCCGGGATATGCCAGCCCCAGGAACCGCGGATGTTCATGCCCAGCACCTTCGCGGCAATCGTACAGCCCTCTTTGCTCATCGCCAGGGTGTTGGTCATGCCATCGAAACGGGAGGTGGCATCACGAATGCGCGGGCGCGGGCCGGAGTGATCCCACCAGTGGGCGGCGGTCTCGTACTCCTGCCCTGAGTCGATCAGCGCGTATTCGGCTCCGCCGAAGTAGATCCGACCAGCGTAGAAGCCGCCAACGAATGGCTGGCCGATCGCAGGAAGGGCAGCCGCGGAAATTGCGCGGCGCTTGATCATGGCTGTTCTCCTGATTCGACCGTGGCCCGCAGGCGAAGACTGATGCCGCAGGCGTTAGCCAGCCTGGTGAGTTCTGCCACTGTCGTGGCCTCGCTTTGCAAGGCCTGGCCGAACCGAACAAGGCGGTGACCCAGACTTTGAAACTCTGTGAGCTTCCCACCTGGTTGACCTGCTTGTGGGGTGGCACCCGAGATCTGCTGAGTCATAGCTGAAACACCTCTTCATCCTGTCGTTGGGTAGGGACGCTCGCGGGTGCTGGTCGCTCCTTATTGTGATCCTGCGTCACATTTGGCTGGCGCAATTGGCCGTCAGGCAGGCATGAAATGCCGGTTCCGGGAATGATCCAGCACGTAACCTGGCGGTGGGCATCATGCTGAACGTCGATCACTTGCTGGGGTTGGTCCGCATACACCGACGCCACGAAAACGAGCAGCAGGAGGGTGAGAATCAGTCCGCGCATGGCGTCTTCTCCTTGTCACCGAAGGCCAAGTCCACGATGAAGAACGAAGTGATAAAGCAGGATGCCGCCAAGAATGGATGGTCGGTGGCGATCAGGGCATAGATCTGGAAAGCGCTGCTCAACGCGCTGATCCAGCAGTACTGACGGATGCGCGCGGCTGCCTCACCTTTGATCACGCCAGCGAATATCCCGACCCATGCGAAGGCGTTGAAGAACACCAGCACGTAAAACCCGAATGTAGCTGCTGTGTAGCTGCCGATCAGAAGGCACAGGCTGAGAGCAGTGCTGATTGCGGTTGAGGTGATGGTGCGGATCATTGGTCAATCCCCTGTGCTGCGCGGAAGCCGGAAAGGAAGATCAGGTAGTCAGCGTGGGTTCGCTCGTCGACGAACCCGCGCCGGCCCTGCTCCAGTTCATCAGCACTCGCACCGATTGGGTTGATGCTGGCAAAGAGGTTGCGAGGGTCGAGGTTGGCGGCAGCTTCCTTGATCCGGGCATCAATGCAGAACTCTTCACTGCCAAGACTGGTTTCAAGCACATCGCGGTCGCTGGCGCCGGCAATGATCGCGACACCGGTGCCGACAGCAACCGGGGCGCCCAACAAAATGTGCTGTAGGAGCGGAGCAAGCGTCTCGCCCGGTTTGGCCCGCAGTACCAATGTCACACGCTCAATTGCTTGCATGGGCCACCTCGACAGGACCGGCAGCCCGCACCAACGCCTCAAGCAACAGATCTTGACGGTTTTGTTTGTCCAGGTACTGGCGGATGGCGCGAACAAAGATGGTGTTCATTGAAGTGTCAGCAGCATCTGCGGCCGCATCAACTTCCTCCCGCAAGCCTTCTGGCAGCCGCACGACGAATTTTGGAGCGAGACGTGAATCAGAAGTTTTCGACATGGTAATTCCTCGGGTGGAGGGCGCATTTGCTGCGCCGCCCCCTTTACTGTTTGTCTTGCGCTTTGCCGGCCAGCAGCACGATCAGCAGGAGCGTGACCAGAATCAGGTCACCCACCATCGAAAGCAGACGGCTGGCCGAATCAACGAACACCACACCACCGGCCAGCCCGAAGGCTGCCCAGCGGCGGGCGCGGTCGCTGAACCGGCGAAACATTTACAGGTAGTCTTTCAGCGAAAGGCCCATGAGCTTCGCCGCCTTTTCCAGCACAGTCATTTCCTTGTCGTCGATGTCGCCCGAGGCCTCGGCGATGGTCAGCATCACGTTGATTACGATCTGCGCCTCCTCCGGCGAATGAGCCAGGTCTTTCAGCTCCTTCTCGGCGTTCATACGCAGGATGCGGTGCCCACCGTCATGGAAGTCTTTCTCGGCGCGATCCATGGTATTGGAGAGTTCCGGGCCGAAGCCTTTGAGCTGGGGCGTGTTGGCGATCAGCTTCTCCGCCTTCTTCAGCTCGTCCTCGCTGATTTCGCCGTCGGCAGCAGCCACGTAGAAGGCGCCGTAGACGATCGCCTGCATCAGGTCGCGGTTTTGAATGACGCCCATCGCTGCGCGGGCTTCACGGCCTTTCTTGCCAAACAGTTTTCTGAACATAGGTAAATCCTCTTTTTCAGGCCGAACGAATCCCGGCCGCGTTGTTGGCTTTCGCAAAAATCAGTTGGGGTATGGGTCAGTCGACGCTGATCACCGGACTGCGCTCGCGCACAAGCGCACGCCGCTGATCACGCGAGGAATACGCCATCGTGAGAATCCTGATCGTGGTTCTGCTGTGGGGAAGGGGTCATGTTGCAGGAGAAGCCGATTAGCCCAAGTCGCATTGCTTCAGCGACGAGTGCTGCTCGCTTGAAGACGCCCAGCTTGTGCATGGCAGACTCAATGCGGCCTTTGATGGATCGAGGAGAAACGCCATCGCGCTTAGCGACTTCTTTGTCGGTGTCGCCGTTGGCGATCGCTAGGAGACACTGAAGCTCGCGCTCGGCGAGTATGCTTCCCAGCTTTCCGAAGAGAGAACCGTACGTGACAAATTCCATGATGTGAAGCTCCAGATCTCGTAGAAGATGGAGCTATAGTGCTGGCGGGATTTATTGGTGTCAATCCTTGCGGGATTATTTTTTTACAAGCCGGGTATTCTGGCATCCACTACCCGACCAATGATCTCCCAGTTTTCATCCATTTCAACCGTCTTGAAACTCGTATTGAGCGGCACTAGATAGTCCCACCCGGCATCGTGAACATACTGTTTGAAGGTCGCCTCACCGTCTGAATGCTGAGCGACATAATACTTGCCGCTCACAACCTCAAACCCTTCCGGCTGCACCAAAATTCGTGTCCCTTCCGGGAAGCTAGGATTACTAGCAGCTGTCATCGAAGCGCCTTTTACTTCGAGCCAGAATCCGTGATTACCGGCATTCTCCGTCGATTCGTAATATTCCTCCGCTCGTTCCGGCACCAGGTTCGTAGGCGATTCAGCGCGCGCTCCGGCGGCCACCCAACTGATCATTGGATAGCTCCTGACAGGTCTCCAAGGCATTGTCGCCGGCGTGATGTTTGAAATTTCGTTTGGATCGGCTTGATAGATCCGGCGAGCTTCCCTGGTGGCCATCTGGACGCCCTGCAGCGAGATCGACAAGGCATCGATCATCTCGGCTAACCGCGTGCTGAAAGCAGAGACGGGGACTCCAAAGAGAACAGCTGCCCTGGAAGCGAACTCCAAATTCAGTGCATTACGCCCATTAAGGTAATGACTGAACGATCCTTGGTTCATACCAAGCATTTCGCCGGCTTTTTCTTGCGTAAGTCCGAGCTCGTCCTTCTTCGCCATGTAGATGGCTTTGAGAGCGGCGCATTCGGCGAGTTGTTCTTCAGTAAGCGGTCGTTTTTTCATGATCAAACCATATGTCTGGCGGGACTAAAAAACCAATGCCGCTGCCATTGACATTGAAAAATCCCGCAAGCACTATTTAAAAAGGTCATAAATCTGGAGACAGCCAAGTGCATCGCATTCCACTTGCTGAATTTGCGGCGAAGCGACATGCCTGGACCGCTACACGCCTTGGCATGAGCCAAGGAGCTTTGAGCAAGGCGATTCGCGAGGGTCGCTCAATTTACGTCGTTGACCAAGGTGAAGCCGGTATTTCCGCTGTTGAGGAGAAGCCTTTCCCAGGTCAGCGCCGGAGCGGTAGCCCCGAACCGCAAAACAATAATAATCCCTTAGGCACTGAGCCATCAGCGCCAGATGTACCTGTTCGCCTATCCAGTAGCCATCAGGCGGCGCCATGACTGCCTGCCAATCCCTATTTTTATTGTCCGGCTGACTTTTCGCAGGCAATAAAAAACCCGGCTTCGCAGGCCGGGTCTTCTTCCCAGTTCGTTCGCAGCGAATGGGTTTAACACTTCTTCGTTCCAGGAGAACGATATGTCACGTCCAGAAAATACCACCGGAATTAACCTCGCGCAACATTTGATGACCGTCGAGAGTTGTTTTGGCAACACGCCAATCGACAACCGCGGGCTCATGGTTTTCAACGTCGCGGGCGGCACCAACATTGAAGACGCGCTTGAGACTGCGAAGACTTTGTCTTCTGGGTTGGGGCAGATCTGCGATCACCTGCACGACTCGCTGAACATGGGAGAAATGGCCTATTGCGACGGCGTGAAGACGCTGGCGTTCATCGCAGAAGCGGTAAGCGCACTCGTCTGGTCGGTTCAGCGTGGGATGAAGCCAAGGGCAGAAGGGGAGGTTCGCCAATGACCTCGCCAATGTGGAGTCAACTGCTGGTGGATGTTGAGCGCGAATACCCGGCGGCATCCAAGCCTGGCGCGAAGCTCACAACGGATCAAGTTGAAGGATTGCAGGCGGTCGAGAACGCCGCCGAATCCTTCGGCATCACTATCGGTCACGGTCTTGCTGCTGTCGGCGAATTGCTGGCGCATGCAGCGCTTCACAAGGAGCTCACTGACGAGCTGGCGCTAAGCGCGGGATGGCTTATCAACTCCTTAGCACTGCTAAGCATGACGATGACTGAAACCGGTGCCGCGGCTACCTACAAGCTGGCGAACATCCCACATCAAGGGGGCGGAAAATGAACAGGCCACTCCCAACGATGCAAGAACTGGCAGCCGAGGCCGAGTTTCAAATGCTCGCGGCCATTGATGTCCTCAACTGGTTGTCAGTCCTGGCGGGCGCCATCCAGCTCGACCATCTGCATAACAGCGGTCGCGGGGCAAGCTATCTCGCTCAGCTCGCTCAGTATTTGTCGGACACCGACTCAGGCGGCGTGCGCTTGGCAATGGAACAATTCAAGGAGTTGAGCGAGTCCGCGCCACAAAACGCCGAGGTGCCGAATCCTGGCGCGGAAGCGGAGGGCGCGCAATGAAGCATCTGATCCCGTTCAACTTCAAAGGCGCCGACATTCGCGTAATCACCGATAGCCAGGGTGAGCCGTGGTTCGTGGCTGGTGATGTTTCGACTGTCCTCGAGTACAGCGAAGCATCTGCGATGACACGTCACCTCGATGAGGACGAAAAGGGTCTGTCAATTGTGCAGACCCTTGGCGGCGATCAGGAAATGGTCGTCATCAGCGAGTCTGGTCTTTATTCCGCCGTACTTCTGAGCCGGAAACCTCAAGCGAAGCCATTCAAGCGGTGGGTGACAGGCGAGGTTTTGCCATCAATCCGAAAGACCGGCAGCTACCAACGCCCAATGACGCCGGGTGAGCAACTGCTGGCAAACGCCCAGGCAGTGATCACCATCGAGCGGCAGCAGGCTCAACAGCAGGTCGCCTTGGAGCGCATCGAGCGCCGCGTTGAAGATCTGAGCCAAACGACGGTTTGGGACCACTGCCCACAGAACTGCCAATCGTTGACCCGCATCAAGGAAACGATGCTCAAACGCCATGGACTGTCCGGGGCCGTGGTCGACTTCGTGCTGAAGCAGTGGCCAAGCCAGCCGAATCCTGCCGGCATGGTGCGTAACGGTCACGAAGAGGCGCTTGGTTCGCAGTACTTGGTTTGGTCGAAAAGCCATGTCACGGCTGCGTTTCACCGATTCGTTTCCGAATCGACGATGGTCACCGCCACCCAGGCAACCCACCCGTATTTTGAGGGCCGGTTCCGCCTGGTCCAGAAGGCCAAATCATGAGTAACGTAGTGGACTTTACCCCTCCTGTAGTTGAAGTGATCGACGAAGAGAACTACGAAAAGCACGCCGACGCGGCGTTGCTGCTCAAGTGCTTCGAGGTCGTAAAAGACACACTGGATGTGATCAACGAGCCCGAGTACTCGATTGAGAAGGAGGACGACACCCATATCGATCTGATTCGGGCCTTCTATGCGCTCAAAGTGCTGTTTAAGCGCAAGACCGGTCATGACGCCGCTCAAGTTGCCAAGGACCACTGGGAGGCGATGGGGCGCTATTTGCTGGAGGGAGGGCCTAAACCAGACCAGTTCATTCCGGTCATCAGATTTCCGGTCGAGGCCTTGCCGCCCGAGGCGTTCACTCACTTGTCTCTCCAGGAGCTTGCGTGCGCGGCCTTCAACTACAGCGACCGAGTGCAGCGTCTGATTCTCGATCACTCTCCTCAGGCTCTGGCAATGGATGAGGCGCGGGTCTTCTCGATTGACGCCACCACCGCGCTGCGCCAGTTGGTCCTTCGTCTCTCGGGAGGTTCGCTGGAGGCCATGGCCGCGCAGATCAATCGCAAGCATGGGGAGACTCTGCAATGACCTTCCCCAATAACATCACCGCTGTCCGACCAGAAACCAGCGGTCCATTCGTGATCGCTGGCCCGTGGCCAAGCTATTCGGCCTACAAGGATCTCCCGGAGCAGGCCCGCTGGATGCTCTACCGCGATGCCAAGCTGCATCGGATCGCCTTGGAAGATGCAGGTTTTCAGTTGAGCGAGAGCTATGACCAGTTCATCAAGCGAGTAACAGAGGAGCTCGACATCTGATGGCCCGTGCAAGAAACATCAAGCCTGGGCTCATGGAAAACGAGCTCTTGGCTGACCTGAGCCACGGACATCGGCTGCTGTTTATCTACCTTTGGATGCTTGCGGATCGTGACGGGCGGATTGAGGACCGACCCAAGCGCATCAAGGGCCAAGCATTTCCGTATGACGATGAAATGGACATCGACGGGATGCTATCTGACCTCGCAAATGCTGGTTTCATCCTTCGTTACAGCACTGCCGAGGTCAGTGCAATTCAGGTGCTGAACTTTGCCAAGCACCAGACTCCACACGTCCGAGAGAAGGCCGGGACATTGCCTGCCCCGGTGCTTGATCAGGTAGAGGAAGTGCCAAGCACTATCCAAGGCAGTGCAGAGCATGACCAAGGTAGTGCCATGGCATCGCCAAGATCGCCTGATTCTCTGATTGAGGATTCTCTGATTGAGGATTCTCTGATTCCTGATTCTCTGATTGGGGACGCAGATCAAAAACCTCTTGGCGTTTCTGACGAAACACCGGCCGAGGATGACCTTGTTGAATCAGGTGATCAGGAGGCTGGCTCACAAACCGCCAAACCCGCAAAGGCCTACTCGGATGAGTTCGAGGCGTTCTGGCGTGAATACCCACGTCGGCATCGTGCATCGCCGAAGCCGGACGCCTGGAAGAAGTGGCGGGCCCGCCTCAAGGCTGGGGTTTCGCCTCAAGACCTGATCACCGCAGCTACCAACTACCGACTTGAGCAGGAAGCGTTCGGCAAGCTGGGCACCGAGTTCGTGAAGCAGCCTTCCACGTTCTTGGGTGCTGGTGAGCACTGGACACCGTATGTCGGCACTCAACCCGCGCTCAAATCTCAAGGCGCGCAGGCAAGCGCCGTGCTGTCCGTCCCAAAGCATTCGCAGGAGATGTACCCCAATGACAATTTCTAAATTCAGCCCTGCGCCGCGCGTTGCCGAAAGCCGGATGCGTTCCTGCGGGGTTCCTGGCCACAACCAGTTCATGCAAGGCTTGGTCGAGCAGTTTGATGGAACCTGGAAGCTCAGCACCTGCTCGGCGTGCCGCTGGCAGGCATTGCACAACACGCCGAAGGATCAAGAAACCCACCTGAGCGCGGTGGCGGATGACATGGCCGAGGACCTGAACGCCGCTTTGCTGGCTACCGGGATAACGCCGCGCTTCCGCACATGCAGCTTCGACAGCTACGTCACCGGCGAGGATGCTGCCAAGCAGCGCGTACTCAACATCTGCCGCAAGTACGCGGAAGGTTTCGAAAAGCATTTCAAGGATGGCCGGGCGCTGATGCTCATGGGGGAGATTGGTTGCGGCAAGACGCATCTGGCGTGCGCGATCCTGCAGCACGTTGTCCGGTATGAGGGGCGAACTGGTCTGATCGTCACCGCTGAATCGATCACCCAGGCTGTGACCGATAGCTTCCGCAGCAATGCTGGTCCGTCGAAGTCCGAGCTGATTGCCGACCTGGCCAGCGTCGATCTGCTGGTGATCGACGAGGTGGGGTTTCATACCCCGAAGCCCGGCAAGGACTTCACGCCCAGCCTGTTGCACGAAGTGATCGACGCCCGCTATCAGCGTGTACTTCCGACCATCGTGGTGAGCAATCAGACGCCGGACAAGCTTCAGGATTTCATCGGCCCTCGTGCTGCTGACCGTTTGCGGGAGAATGGCGGGTTGCTGGCGCCGTTCACCTGGTCATCGGCACGGTCGGGAGGTGCGGCATGATGGATTATCCAGACATTGCCGAGTCAACTTACCGCGAAGTGCCTCATTCGGCGCTGTATAGCCACGATGCTGAATACGCCCTGATCGGTAGCATGATTCACCAGCCTGATCTGATCGACGATGCAGGGGCCAGACTGACAGCGGGTGATTTCCATCATCCGGCCTGCGCTGAGCTTTTCGAGATCATGCTCGCGATGCGCTCGAAGTCGCTGCAGATCGACGTCGTGACGCTTTCCGATACCCGATCACACCTGGCCGACGGCCAAAGCACTCTGGGCGTGGCTGCCCATATCGCACATAACACGCCCAGCGCAGCGAACTTCACTGCCTACAGCAAGATCGTCAAGCAGCGGTCGGTCGCCCGCCGAGTGATCGCCGCCGCGCAGATCATGAGCGAGCGGCTGCACGATGGTGACGCGCTCGATGAGGTGCTGAGCCAAGGACAGCAAGCTTGGATGGCGCTCGAAGCCGAGGGGCTTGATGCTCGGCGCCGTTATCGGTTCATTGGTGAGATCCTGCCGGAAGCCGTGGACGGCATCGACCGGCGCTTCAACCGGGAGGTCAGTCTCGGTTTCGACACCGGCCTGGCCTCGCTGGATGAGTTCATTCCCGGTCTTTGCCCTGGGCATATGGTCGTGGTCGCGGGTACTCCCGGAAGCGGGAAAACCACGCTGGGACTGAACATTGCCGAGCGCGTGGCGCTGGTCAAGGAAGTGCCGGCGCTGGTGTTCTCGATGGAAATGACCGATGTCGAACTGACGAACCGGTCACTCGCATCGGTCGGCAGCGTCCAGCTCAAACATATCGCCGAAGGTCACTCTATGGCCGATGGGGAATGGCCGGGCCTGACGAAGGCTGTCGGCCAACTCAACGACGCGCCGCTGATTTTCTGTGATGACTCGACGTTGACCCTGCGAGATATCCGCCAGATCTGCCGTACTGTGAAGCGTGAGCATGGGTTGGGCATCGTCGCCATCGACTACATCGGCCTCATCAACGGCGAGAACAAATCATCCAGCCGGTACGAGCAAGTTACCGACATCTCAAAAGGGCTTAAACGCCTTGCCAAAGAGCTGGGTGTGCCGCTGTTGGTGTTGGCGCAGTTGAACCGAGGGCCAGCCAGTCGAGCCAACAAGCGCCCGACCAAAAGCGACCTGCGCGATTCAGGCCAGATCGAGGCTGACAGCGATGTCGTGGTGCTGGTGCATCGGGATAACGAGTCGGAAGCCGGGCAGGCAGGTGTCACCGAATTGATCGTCGACAAGAACCGCCACGGCCCGACTGGCTCGTGCCGCGTGCAGCACCAAGGTGCATATCACCGGTTCGTTGAGTTGATCCCCGGCTCCTTCACCGACGAAGACGTCGAAATGAATCGTCCGTCCACCGGGCGCAAATACGGCAAGGGGAGGCCTGACCATGCGGCTTTTTGACTGGCTGAAACCATCGCGCACGCCCGTAGAGCTGACGCGGGACTACGTGAATATCAATACCTCGGCGCCGGCGCAGATTCTGGATGGTGGCAACGCAGTGGTCCTCGATCAGGGGCAGACCTTCGTAAAGCTTGCGGAGGCGAAGTACCCGGAAGCGCAGCGCATCGCCGACTCGTTGCGCGAATTCCCGGATGACTGGGCATGGCGCCACAAGGGCTATGAGCTCGAGCACGTCCCCACTGGGTTCTGCATGTGGGTGGCGAACAAAGACTACGGCCTGGCCGAGCTTACCAGCCACGGCGGAAAGCATGAGTTCAACAAGGCAGAGCAGCTGACCATATGGCCTGCCGTTGAGGCTTGGCTTGCGCGCGGCAAGGTCGGCTTCACTGGTCGACTGCCCAAGGTACAGATCACCGGCAAGCGCGGCACATACTGGTGCGTTGCTGACGGCCACCCATGGGCTGGCGTTGGGGATTCCCCTGCGCAGGCCTATGAATCTTGGGCGAAAGCGGTGTCTGTCGAGCATCGCCGGACCAACCCCGACAAAAAACTGGCTGTGTGGAGTGCACCGCAATGAGTAACGTAACTGTGGCACTGCCGCGCAAGAGCCTGACCCAGGTGGAATGCAAATTCCTCAAGGTGGGCAATCGGATGCTGCTGGAGCAGACCAACGGGCGAATCGCCTCGGCGGCTCTGATGGACATCGTTGCGGACTGGCATGGCACACCCGGCCATATCGGGTTCGAGGCCTACGCGAAAGCGTGGGTACTTGAGGGCAACGCCAAAAACAAACACGCCGACAAGATGCTTCGCGACCTGCTTGGCCTGAACAACGAACCAGATCCGAGGAAAGCGGCATGAAAAAACGTACCTACACCGACAAGCCGCTGGGTGACACCGAATACCTGTTGGAACAGTGGGGAAGCTGGCGGATGTCGGGGATGGGCGTGCCGCGCTATGTCTCTCCACTGGCAGCGCTCAAGAACCAATGCTGCCCTGAGCCAAGCGCCATGAGCTACGTGATTACCGACGATGCTGCAATGGTCGTCGATTCGATCATTGCCCGTCTCATCAAGCGCAATCAGCAGATGGGTGAATTCATCTGGTGGTACTTCGGCGCCAAGTGGACGATGGTTCGCATCGGCGAGGCTCACAAGATGTCTGAGCGCTCAGCCCGTGAAGTCGTGAGGCAAGGTGTGGCGTGGGTTGATGCTGCTTTGGAGACTTTTCGCGAGGTAGCGTAAAAAGTTCTTTCAGGCCGGATAAACACCTGTTTTCATGGCACGGTGTTCAACGCATTCAGCGCGACACCCCAGACAAAGACCCGACCATTGCGTCGGGTTTTTTGTGTCTCGAATTTGCCTGCGAGCGTGATTCTCGCGGCCTGGCTTGCTCGTGATGAGCTGGCCGACCCGCTTTGGCGGGATTTTGGAAGGTGGCGCCCAGTGGTGGGCAATCCGGTTTGAACCCGGAGCTATCGGTAACGGTAAGAGTTCGACTCTTTCACCTTCCGCCAATCACCTGATGGGTGCGTGGAGCCATAGTCAGGGTGGGCCTTCGGGCAGGGCCTGGACGCGGTATAGCCGGAAGTCACGCGTACGGAAAGAACACCGGCAGTTGAAGCGCCTCATTCCTCTTGTGTGCTGGGGGCGGCTTTGGCGGACTGATGGAAAGACATCACTCATTTCGAGCCTCGGCATTTGCCGGGGCTTTTTCGTTACTGGAGCACACGATGCAGAGCCATGACTACGTGCCGGGTGTCTCCGGCTGGAAGATCGAAGACGGTCGTTTCGAGATCAATGCTGCCACCATTAAGGTGGGTGGCTTGTCCCCAGAGCCGCAGTTCATCACGATCACCGCTGCTGAATGGAATGAAAGCGATATCCCGCATATTGCACTGGAGCGCTGCAGATTCATCCGTGACGCGATAAATGCTATCCCGGATCAGTATCGGGGCAACGCTGAATTTTCGACTGAAGACCGTTCGTTTGAAGGTAACGGGTCGGACTTGCGAACCTTGCTTACGTACCGCCGCGCAGAAACATCCGAAGAAGCAGCAGCGCGAGTCGAGCGTGCCAAGGTCGCTGGTACCAGGGTCGTTCACAAGAATGGCTGCATGACAATCATTCATGACGGGGTCGTGCGCGTGCGGCTCGGCAATCTGGAGCAACCTTTCGTGGTTGAGGATGACCAGTTGTTCATCAGTGAGGCTGCGGTAGAAAACGGCACCGTGACCAACAACAAGGTATCGCCGCAGTGGTCGATCAAGCTGGAGGTACGCAACGGACAATACGTCGCTGCCGGCATCGGTATCGGATCGCAGTTGCTGACTTCGGCAGACAAATTCGCCGTTAAGGATGAGCAGCCGAAGTCTGAAATCGAGCAGGCCATCGCAGAGGGCAACGCGCAGAAGATCCTCGACTTGATTGCCGGAACCATCAGCGAGACAGAGCTTGGGAAAAGCATGATCGCCGAAGGTGAGCCTTTTGCCGATCGAGTGCGTGCCGTTATCCGCGACGAGCTTCGCGCAGGCGGCTTACTGCATCGCATCTGATCTAAGCCCCGAACAACCATCCCCGTTGCAAGCGGGTTTCTATTTCCGCTCCCTCCAAGGGAGGACAGTCGGATGCAACTCATGCCCGATAAAAACCCTGAGTTCTGGGCCGCAGTCTGGCTGGCGTTAAGCAATCCACTATGGCAGGGCGCAATCATGGCCTTCGTTATCTCGCTGCTTCGCATCATTTGGGAAGCCAAAGAGACCAGTGTTCGCCGGGTGCTCGCTGAGGCGCTGATCTGCGGCGGCTTGAGTCTGTCTGCCAGCACGTTGATCGACTGGATGGGATGGCCCGCGAATCTGTCCATCGTTGCAGGTAGTGCGATCGGGTTCATCGGCGTCAGCGCGGTTCGTGAGCTGATCATTCGATTCATTAGCCGCAAGGTGGACTCGCTATGAATACGTTGAGATCGATTGCCCTTGCCGGCGTGATCTTGATCGTCGGGCTTCTGTTGGTTGGTATCCAGCAGTACCGAGTTATCGCGCTTCGAGGTGAGGTCGCGATCGAGACGAAGGCCAAGACCGACGCGCTTGCCGCCAATGTCGAAAGCCAGGCCACGATCACCACGCTACGTGCCGAGGCTGCACGGAACATTGCCTATCAGGCTGACCTCAATAACCGGCTCAAAGCCAGCGAACAGAAAGCCCTGAAGGCGAGGAAAGACTTTGAAGACCTCAAGCGTAAGAGCCCGGCTGTTCGTAAGTGGGCTGATCAGCCTCTGCCTGACGGCCTGCGCGGCAAACCAGCCAGCACCGGTAAAGACAACAACGGTAAGGCTCGAACCCCCTGAACTGGTCCCTTGTGAACGCATCAGCGAGAGCGATGAGGACGTCGCACTCAATGGCGACCTTTGGGCGTTGAAGGATCGGGCAGTGAATCTGCTCGACACCTGCGCCGACCAGGTCGACGCCCAGATCCAACGCAGCAAGAGCAAGTAGAGGTAGGCAATGAAGATTGGACCTTTGACGCTGTTCTCTCACAACCCCACCGCGCTGTTGATTGCTGCGCTGCATTGGCAGGGTTCGATCACCTGGCGCTGGGCGCTCAATTGGCGTCACACGAATCAGCTGATCCCCTACGGGTTCGGCTCGACCCGACACTATAAGTCGTCACCGGGCTGGAATGGGGTGCTTACCCTGAATCTGCCTGTTCTCGGTTATTTCCACCTTCAGGCCCAGCCGAACAAGTTCCAGCCAGGCTGGAAGGCGTACAGCTAACTCGCGCCACAAATTCAGATGCGTTCATATCTGGACGCAACTCGGAGTGACCATGAAGCTGATCTTGAAGCAGATCCCCTCCCGGATCGACGTAACCGCGCTCGGTGACGAGCAGGGCCTGACGGTGCCCGGAAAGCCAAATGCGCATGCTCTGTTTGCTCTGTTCACCGAAGCGGGCGATTTGCTGCCCTGCCAGGTAAGCACGACCTTGCATAGTGAGGCTGGTCGCGGCATTCCCCAGCTCACCGTGACATTCAACGTCGACGGCAGAGATTTGATCGTCGAAGGCCATAGCGCTTAGCTCCACATTTTCAGATGCGCTCGTTTCGTGGCGCGGCAGGAGACAGCATGAAGATCACCGTCAACAACGTATTGGGCGCTGTAGTTATTGAGCTGCTGTCCGGTCGCCGTGTTGTCCACCGCGAGCGGTTTGAAGGAAAGACCACAACGCCGTACACCAGATCGATTCGCCAAACCATAGCGTTCGACTCGCATCGAGCGGTGACGAACCTCAACCGTGATGACCTATTCACTTACGGAGTGGAAGCGTGATGGCGATCAGCACTATCACATTCACGATCAAGTGGGCCTGGTGGGTCATACCCTACCTGCAAGCCGTGACCTGGTTCAGCGAATGGACTGGTCTCGACCCTGACGTCGATAAGGTCGTTGCTACTGCCATGCGCGGTCTGCGGTTGGAGCTCGATTGATGGCCTGCTCTGGATGTGCGGCACGGCGTGCACGAGCAGCCAAGTGGTTCGCCATTGCCGCTGACCGGGCTCGGTCTCTGATCAACCCATCACCCAAGGTCGAACCAAATGCCAAGGCTGAAGACGCTGGGAAGCAGGGTGAAGACCCAAGGTGAGCGGCTGACCATCGTCAACACCAACTCATGGCGCGCAACCAAGACGACTGCACACCAGCGTGGCTACGGCTACAAGTGGCAGAAGGCGCGCGAGGGTTGGCTCAACGCTCACCCGCTCTGCGTGTACTGCCAGCGTGATGGTCGCGTGACGTCGGCCACCGTGGTCGACCATATCGTGCCGCATCGCGGCGACATGGCGATCTTCTGGGACAGGACCAAGTGGATGTCCCTGTGCGCCAGCTGCCACTCCTCAGTGAAGCAGCGTGAAGAGAACGCAGATCGATTCAGGTAATCATTATGGAAACGATCCAGAACCAGCCGGACGACAACTGCCGCGTCACTGGATGCAGCGGTGCGGCCAACAGGAAAGGCGCTGGCCTGTGCGAGAAGCACTACATGAGGCAGCGTCGGCATGGATCGACGGATAAGGCATTGGTGTTGAGGCCTGGCCTCATCGACCACAGTCACGGCTACAAGCTGGCTCATGCGCCTGACCATCCGCTGCGTCGAGCATCCAGCAACCGAGTTTATGAACATCGGGTGGTCTACCACGCTGAGCATGGTGATGGCCCGTTCCTCTGCCATTGGTGCTCAATGATGGTGACGTGGGATGACATGCACGTCGACCACCTGAACGATACGAAGGACGACAACTCCCCAGACAACCTGGTGGCGAGCTGCGCGGTCTGCAATCCGAAGCGTGGCTTCGACAAGATGGCTGCAACTCACAGGCTCAGGTCGGAACGCCGTTACACCGCGCACGGCAAGACGATGTGCCTAATCGAGTGGGCTCGCTACCTGAACCTCTCGCGTAACGCGATCGAGTACAGGCTCAGTGCAGGCTGGAAGATCGATGACGTGTTCTCGCCTCGCAAGGGCAGGTCAGGTCCGGCCAGTCGCAGGCATCAAGAGGTAGGGACCGCAGCACGACCGCCTGTCGGTTATGAGATCGATTCTCATCAGATGCGCACCGAAATGGTGCGTTAGGCTGGCTCTATCAGGGGGGGGGTCTAAATATAGGGGGTCGATCGCTTCCAGACCGCGCCCGATCCCATCCGCACTTTTTTTCCCGACCCTAAGGTTTTTTGTTAATGGTGTTAACAGACAAACAACGACAGTTTGTTGACGCTAAGGCCCGAGGTGCGTCCAACAAAGAGGCAGCCGAAGCCGCAGGATGTAAGGCTTCAACCGCTGCTGCAGCCGGTTCCCGCTGGGCGAACGACCCAAAAATTGCGGCCGCAATTCTTGCCAAGCGTCAGGAGCTGACTGTTAACCCCGAGCGCAAGCGTAAACAACGCGCTGATCCTGATGAGGCGGTTACGGAAGAGGAAGACCAAGGCGGCGAGTACCTCGATTGCCTTCCCGACACGGACGACCCACTTGTCTGGCTTCTGGCTCTGATGAACGAGCCGAAAGCGAAAGTCTTCGATCGCCGCAATGCCGCTCAGACGGCTGTGCCCTACGTGCACGGCAAAAAAGGTGAGGCTGGCAAAAAGGAGCAGAAGGCCGAGGCATCCAAGGAAGCCAGCAAGGGCAAATTCTCTGCGGGTAAGCCGCCGCTCTCCGTTGTGAAGGGGTGATCAATGCTGTGGACCACTGCCTGCCCTGACTGGTGGCGGCGTCTCTCCGCGCGCGAATCGATCATTCCGGAGCCGCTGTTTCCTGCTGAAGCTGATGAAGGCCTCGAGGTCTTCCGCTCACTCAAGATTGTGGACGCGCCAGGCAGTCCCACGATGGAAACGGCTTGCGCCCCTTGGGTATTGGCGTTTGCCGGTGCGATTTTCGGCAGCTACAACAGCGAAACCGGGCAGCGGCTGATCAGCGAATACTTTCTGTGTATTCCAAAGAAGAATTCGAAATCAACCATTGCGGCCGCGATCATGCTGACGGCCTTGATCCGCAACTGGCGGCTCGAAGCCGAGTTCATCATTCTCGCGCCGACCAAAGAGATTGCTGATAACTCGTTTAAGCCTGCAGCGGCGATGATCAAGCATGACGAAGAGCTGAGCGCGCTCATGCACGTTCAGCCCCATATGAGGTTGATCACGCATCGCGAAACTGGCGCGACGCTCAAGGTTGTGGCGGCAGATAGCGACGTCGTCGGTGGTAAAAAAGCAGTCGGAGTGCTGATCGACGAAGCCTGGCTGTTCGGCAAGAACGTGAAGGCGCCGGACATGATTCGCGAAGCCACAGGCGGACTGCTGTCCAGACCTGAAGGCTTCATCATCTGGCTGACCACGCAATCGAACGAGCCACCAGCGGGCATATTCAAGTCGAAACTGAGTTACGCGCGCGGCGTGCGCGACGGCCGTATCGATGATCCACGCTTCCTGCCGGTCATCTACGAGTTTCCGCCGGAGATGATCAAAAGCGGGGAGGCGCGTCTCCCGCAGAATTTCCACCTGGTGAACCCGAACATGGGTTACTCGGTGGACAGGGCAACCCTTGAACGGCTGTTTATGCAGGCCGAAATCGACGGTGAAGCCGAGATTCGAGGGTTTTTAGCCAAGTTCCTGAACATCGAGATCGGCCTGGCGCTGATGTCCGACAGCTGGGTTGGCGCGGACTTCTGGGAACCTCAGGCAATGGCCGGGCTTACCCTGGATTCTCTGCTCGAGCAGTGCGAAGTCGTCGAAGTTGGTGTCGACGGCGGTGGCCTTGACGATCTTTTGGGGTTGGCCGTCATGGGGCGTGTTCGAGAGTCTCGGACATGGCTGCACTGGGCACACGCCTACGCACACCCATCCGTGCTGGAGCGGCGCAAGTCCGAGGCGCCCAGGCTGATGGATCTTGCCGCCGCCGGCGACCTGACTTTGGTGAAAAAGATCGGGGATGACGTCGAGCACCTGGCCTCGATCGTCGCGCGAATCAATCAAGCCGGTTTACTCGATAAGGTGGGGCTCGACCCTGCCGGGATCGGTGCTGTGCTCGATGCGCTGGCTGATGTCGGCATCGAGGAAGACCAAATCATCGGTATTTCCCAAGGCTGGAAGCTCACCGGTGCGATCAAAACCACGGAACGCAAGCTCGCGGAAGGCGCGTTGCTGCACTGTGGCCAAGCGCTAATGGCGTGGGCCTGCGGTAACGCCAAGGGCGTACCGTCAGCGAACGCATTTCTCATCACAAAACAGGCTTCGGGAACCGCGAAAATCGACCCACTCATGGCCACGTTCAACGCCGTATCGCTGCTTTCTCTGAATCCAGAGGCGAAGGGCGGCATGGACGACTACCTCAACAACGGATTCTTCGGATTAGTAGGCTGACCATGGCATTTCGTTGGTACAACCCAAGCACTTGGAGCTTCTTCGGCTACACCGATCCGGCGACGGGTAACTACGTCGAAGTTGATATGGAAGTTGGAGGAAAAACCACCAAGGCAGGCGTCAAGGTCACCACCAAGACCGCGCTTTCAATAAGCATGGTTTGGTCCTGCGTAAAAATCCTTTCCGAATCGCTCAGCGGTCTCCCGCTGAAGCTTTACGACGACGGGAAGGACGGCCGCAAGCAGGTAGTTGGTAGCGATCGGGCTTTGAAGCTGCTCCGAAAACCGAATCCGTACATGACGATGCTGAATTTCCTGAAATTCGTCGTGGTGAACATGGCGATCCGCGGAAATGCATTCGCGCTGATCGAGCGTAACGTTCATGGCGAGCCGATCGGATTCGTGCCGCTGAAGTACGACACTGTGAAAATCGATGTCGAAGACGGGTTGATTTATGTCGTAACGCCCGCGGAAGGAGCTCCTTTTCCGGTCTCGCCTGAAAACATGCTCCATTTCAAGCTCTTCAGCCTTGATGGAATCGTCGGCCTCTCACCAATTGAGTACCAGGCCGAGACCATGGGCCTCGCCAAAGCCGGCCAGCAGTGGTCGTCCCGCTTCATGCGCAAGGGCGGCTTCACCGGCGGTTACGTGATCTACGAGAACTTCCTGAACAAGCAGCAGGAAGCCCAGATCATGGCCAAGTTTCCGGACGTCCGCAAAGGTGATGCGGACGACATCGGCAAGATGGCCATTCTGCAGGGCAATCCCAAGATCGTGCCCGCGGGGCTCAGCCAGAAAGACGCCCAATTCATCGAGTCCCAGCAGTTTCAAGAAGAGGCCATGGCTGGCATCTACGGCGTGCCGCTTTGGCTGGCCAACCGTGCTGGCAAGACATCGATCATGGGCTCCAACCTGGAGCAGCAGCTCACGGGGTTCATCACCTTCGGCTTGAAACCCTACATCGACGTTGTTGAGGACGAGTTCAACGACAAGGTCTATGGCAGGTACACGCGCTTCGTCGAATTCAAGGTCGAGGGCCTGCTGCGTGCCGACAGCGCTGGACGCGCCTCCTATTACCAGGCCGCGCTCGGCGGGTCTGGTGGTTCGGGATGGATGACGATCAACGAAGTTCGCGAGAAGGAAAACGAATTGCCGCTGGAAGGCGATGAATACAACCAGGTTACCCGGTGGGAGATCCAGAAAAATGCTCAGCAAGCTTGATTGCCCATTCGAGGTGAAGGCGGCCGACGACGCCGGCAACTTCGAGGGCTACGCCGCGGTGTTTGAAAACGTCGACCTGGGCGATGACGTCATCGTCAAGGGTGCGTTCACCAGCGTGAAGACGGCGCGCAACGGTAAGTTGAAGCTGGCGCTGTACCACGACCTGACCCGACTGGTTGGTACCGCTGATTTCAATCAGGACGACCACGGCCTGTACGTAAAGGGCCAGGTAAACCTGAAAGTTAGTTACGCACGGGACGCCTATGAGCTGATGAAAGACGGCTCTCTGGACAGCATGTCCATCGGTTTCAACACGCTGGAAGCTGATTTCCAGCAGCGCGCCGGCCGACAAGTGCGCGTCATCAAGTCCGCTGAGCTGTGGGAAGCCTCGTTCGTGCCGTTTGGCATGAACCCAGATGCCCAAGTCCTCAGCGTCAAGTCGGACATCAGGCTTTTCGAGAGCGCCCTGCGTGAACGCATGGGCCTCTCGCAGAAGGAAGCGGCAGCAGTCGCTTCGCTCGGCTACCCCGCACTACGCCGTGACGGCGGCAGTGAGGCCACGGCGATCGTGGAAGAGCTGAAAGACATTTCCACCCTGTTTGCCAACCATTTCGGAGTATCGCCATGAGCGAAGTGAAAGAACTGAAAGAATCCCTTGATCAGCAGCTGAAAAGCGGCTTCGAGGGGCTGCAAAAGAAATACGATGCCGCTATGGACGAAGTCCAGAAAGGCAACAAGGTCACCGGCGACCTGAAGAAGCAGATCGAGGACCAAAAGGGCGAGCTGCAAAAGGTCATCGATCAGGTTCAAGACCTTGAACAGAAGGGCGTCAAACTGCGTGGCGGTCCGGGCGAAGGCAAGTCCTTCATCGATATGATCAAGGGCGACGACGCTTACAAGGCGCTCAGCCAGAAATCGGCTAACCGCGCGGAGATCGAAGTCACCAAATCCGATCTGGCGAGCATGAAGGAAGTCAAGGTCACCAGCGCCGGCATTGTCGCGCCGATTTACGACCCGGTTATTCAGCCAGGCATTCGCCAAGAGCTGCGTATCCGTGACCTGCTGACCGCCATCCCAGTCACCGGCCAGCAGTACACCTACTTCCGTGAGCTGCTTCACACTCGCGGCGCTGCTCCAGTGGCAGAAGGCGGCACAAAGCCAACCAGCGACGTGACCTTCGAACCAGCAACCGATCGCGTGAAAAAGATCGCGGTCTGGATGCCAGTCACCGAAGAAGCGCTGGACGATGTCCCGCAAATGCAGGGCTACATTCAGGAACTGCTGCGTTATGACCTGAAGCTGGAAGAAGAAAATCAAATCCTGAAAGGCGACGGCACCGGCGAAAACCTGAACGGTTTGATGACCCAGGCCACCACCTACAGTGCAGCTCTGACGAAGGCCGGCGACACCTCGATCGACATCGTTCGCCGCGGTATCTACCAGGTGCGCAAGCAGTCCAAGTTGTCCGCCGATGGCGTTGTGATGAGCGAACTCGACTGGATGAACATCGAGCTGCAGAAAGACGGTGAAAATCGCTATCTGTTCGCCAACCTGCAAGGCTTGGTGACCCCAGTCCTGTGGGGCCGTCCGGTCATAACGTCTGACAGCATGGATGAAGGTGATGTCGACACCGGCGGTGAGTTCCTGATCGCGAACTTTGCCCGCGCAGCCATCCTGTTCGATCGTATGACCTACCTGTTCAAGATGGGCCTGATCAACGACATGTTCATCAAAAACCAAATCGCGCTTCTTGCTGAAGAGCGTCTGGGTTTGGGAGTTCGTCGGCGCGAGGCGCTGGTAAAAGGCACGTTCCCGGCTGCTGCCTAACTTCCATCCCTGATCAAGGCCGGCGATAAGCCGGCCTTTTCGTTTCTGGAGGCAACATGAAAATCAAAGCTCTGTGGGGCTTCGTCGGTAATGCCGCATTGCTCGGCGCCGGCGTTGAATCGCCCAAGGTGACACGCGGCCAAGTGTTCGAAGATGCTGACGACGAATATGCCCACACCCTCCTGGGTAAGCAGTTGGTCGTTGAGCTCGGCGCTGACGGGAAGCCGAAGGTCACCAAACCGAAGGATTCGAAACCGGCCGCACCGAAAGAGACCAAGTGATGATCGAGTTATCTCTGGTGAAAACGCACCTGCGCGTCGATCACGACGACGAAGACGCCTTGATCCAGGGGTATCTCGATGCCGCGCAGGTTCACGTCGAGCAGCACTGCGACCGTGTAATTGTGGAAACCCCGCTGTTGCCAGAAGAAATGGGCCTTACCAAGGATGTTCAACAGGCGATCCTGCTGCTGGTTGGCCACTGGTATGCGAACCGTGAGGCAGTTGCGAGCGGGCTCACGGAAGTCCCTCTCGCAGTCGGCCGGCTGCTCTGGTACAGGAAGCGATTCTGATGAAAGCGGGCGATCTTCGGCACCGAGTGACGTTCGAGCAGAAGGTCACGACCTACGATCCGGTCTCCAATGAGCCGCTGGTGAGATGGGTAGAATTTGCCACGGTTTGGGCGGCGATCAAGGATCTGAGCGTGCGCGAGTTCATCGCCGCGCAATCCACCCAATCGGAAGTCACCTGCAGGATCGTGACGCGCTACCGTGACGGTTTCGACGCCTCGATGCGTGCACGCCATGACGGCAGGATCTACAACTTGCACGGCGCTCTGCGCGATCCGGTGTCCGGCAAGGAGTATCTGACCTTTCCGGCTAGCGAGGGCGTCAACGATGGCTGATTGGGTTGAGTACAAGCTCACTGGCGCCGATGAACTTTCCGCGAAGTTTCGCGGCCTGGCCGAGGAAATGCGGCGCAAGGTCGTGACGCCGGCGGCCAAGGATGCGATGGCATTGGTCCTGGCCGACGCGAAGAACCGGGCAGCGCGGATCGACGACCCGGAAACAGCGAACTTCATTCCGAAAAACCTCGCGATCGTTGAGCGCAAGGCCATCGGCGTCGAAGTTGGCGCCGTCGTGATGTCGGTCGGTGTGCGCAAGCGCAGCAAGGGTCAGGGCGGCGGCAACACCTTCTACTGGTGGTGGGTCGAACTTGGCACCGAGAAGAACAGAGCCAAGCCGTTCCTGCGCCCAGCGCTGGCGAACAATCGAGAGGCCGTGTTCAAGGAGTTTTTGAACTCGGCCAAGTATCAGCTGATCAAGCTCGGGGTGAATTGATGCTGGCTCCCATCGTGGCAGCATGTAAGGCAGCGCCGGCAGTCACCGCGTTGCTCGGCGACAATCCGATTCGCCTTTATCCGCATGGTGACGCCCCGCAAAGCGTGGCCAAGCCGTATGCGGTCTGGCAGGTGGTCAGCGGCTCGCCGATCAACTACATCAACGGGCGGCCCGATACTGACCGCTACGGCCTGCAGATCGATGTTTACGCGGATACCGCGACAGCGGCTGACGCCGTCGTGACGGCTATGCGCAAAGCAATCGGCCGGTACGCCTATATCACCGGTTTCGGCGTCGACACGCGCGACACCGAAACCAAGAATTACCGCAAAGGTTTCGATGTGTCCTGGCTGGTGAGTGCTTAGCCGGAAAACCTGAAAGAACGACCCGCTTCGGCGGGTTTTTTTATGCCCGCCAAACAGTGATTTCGCAGGAAATCGGGGAGTTTTTGAATTGGCTAAGAACACCATTAATGTCCAAGGCACCGAGCTTTTCGCCATCGATCCGGCCGACAACAGCGTGCTAAACGTGGGCTGCTTCACCACGCTCGACGGCATCGACACCTCAGTCGCCCAAGTTGACGTGACTTGCACAACTTCAAAGGGACGCGAATACGAAGCGGGCCTCGCTGAGCCCGGCTCTGCCTCTTTCGGCTTGAACATCGATCCGAAGAATCCGGTTCACCTGCGCCTTCATCAATTGAAGACCGCAGGCACCAAACTCAAATGGGCCGTGGGCTGGTCGGACGGTTACAACTTCGATACCGAGGAAGGCATTCAGCCCCTGATTGGCACGCCGGGTGCTCTGGCGGCGCTGGTACTGAACTCGGCGGGCACCGGCTACACGACCGCTCCTGCGGTCGCCATCACCGGCGGCGGTGGCTCGGGAGCTACTGCCACTGCGGAGGTCTCGGGAGGCAAAGTCACCGGGTTTACCATCACCAATGCTGGTTCTGGCTACACCAGCGCGCCGACCGTGGCGCTCACCGGCGGCTCTGGCACTGGCGCAACCGCGCGCGCGGTGGTTGAGGACGAAATCGACTTCGACCTGCCGAACACCCGCACCTGGCTCACCTTTGAAGGCTACATGAACAGCTTCCCGTTCACCTTCGGCCTGGGCGACGTCGTCAAATCCACCGTTGGCATTCAGGTATCGGGCGAGCCCGTGCTGATCGCCAAGACCTCCGCTTAAGGAAGCCCCATGGATCTGAGTATTGCTTCGTTGCAAGCCGCTGGCGCGTTCATCGCGCCGCCGGTGAAGAAGGAGATCACCTGGCACGCCAACGGAAAGGCACAGACGGCAACCGTCTACGTACTCCAGGAGTCCTTCATTTCGCTGACGCAGCGCTGGGATGCGCAGGATCGCGGTGGCGATTTGGCCGCTCAGCGGATTGCCTCCTGCATCACCAACAAGGACGGTGTGCCGGTGTTTACGGTCGATGACATCGTCGGCAGCGCGGAAGCCGGTCACGGCCCTCTCTGCGCTGAGCTGGCGATCGTGCTGCTGGCGGCCATTGGGGATGTAAACAAAGTTCCGGAGGGCACCCTCGAAAAAAAATCCAACCCGAGGAAGAGCTCTGGCACGAGCTCGCGATCATCCTCGGCGCGACCATCGCGGAAGCCAAGCAAAGAATGACCTACGTCGAGGCCATGGACTGGATGCGGTACCGGCGACAAACCGGGCCGTTGAATCTGGGCCTTCGCCTCGAGGATGGGTTTGCGATGTTGGCCACGGTGTTCAACAACGTCATGGGCGGCAAGGCCAAGTACTCGGACTACATGCCCGATCGCGGTTTCAACGTCGAGCCGAAGAGCGCCACGCCGCAAGAAGTTCTGGCACTGCTGAAGCGTGTGAAGGGGTGATTTATGGCTGTTGATTCGCTTGGCCAGTTGACGGTCGACCTAGTGGCCAACACTGGCGGCTTTGAAAAAGGCATGGACCGGGCCCAACGCGCGCTGAAGGCTGCCACCAAGGAAGCGGCCTATCAGGCTGGCCAGCTCGACAAGCTGGTTGGGCAGATTGATCCGGTCGTGGGTGCTTATGGTCGCCTCGACAAGATGGAAGAGCAACTGCGCAAGCACCGGGCAGCTGGACGCCTGGAAAAGAGCGACTTCGACGAGTACCTGAAAAAGCTCAACGAGCAGCGCGAGGCCATTGGCAAGACCGACGCGGTCATGGCCAAGGGCGCAATGTCGGCCAAAGCCTACAACGCGGCATTGCGCGGTGTGCCTGCTCAGTTCACCGACATTGCGGTGTCGTTGCAAGGCGGCCAGGCACCGCTGACCGTGTTCCTGCAGCAGGGCGGCCAGCTCAAGGATATGTTCGGCGGAATCGGGCCAGCCGCAAAAGCGCTCGGCGGATACGTGCTGGGTCTGGTCAATCCTTTCACAGTTGCTGCTGCGGCAGCCGCTGTGCTGGCTTTGGCGTACAAGCAAGGCAGTGACGAAGCCAGCGCTTATCGTCAGGCGCTGATCCTTACCGGCAGCGCATCCGGCGCGACAGTCGATGGATTGGAGACGCTGGCCAAGTCCGTCAGCGGCACCACCGGTACTGTTGGTGCTGCATCGGAGGTGCTGGTTCAGCTGGCCAGCTCGGGCAAGATCCCGGTAAGCAGCTTCGACTCGATCGCCGTTGCTGCACTGAAAATGCAGGAGGCGACCGGTAAGGCCGCGTCGGAGACAGTTGCCGACTTTGAGAAAATCGCCCAAGACCCGGTCAAGGCATCGAAGGCGCTCAACGATCAACTGCACTACCTGACCGCTGCTACCTACGAGCAGATTGATGCCCTGGTGCGTCAGGGCGATCAGCAAGGCGCTGTTTCCCTCGCGGAAGAGGCCTACGCCCAGGCGCTCAGCGGCAGGGCTGACAAGATCAAAAGCAACCTCGGCTCGATCGAGAGTGGCTGGAACACCGTTAAAAGTGCTGCCAAAGGCGCATGGGATGCGATTCTCGATATCGGACGTGAGAAGACGTTCGAGGAGAAAATGGCGCTGCTTCAGGAGCAATTGGCAAACGCTGGGCGCATCGGCAGCGGTCCGCGTGGCGGCGGTGGGCGCGGGACGTCCCAGGTCCAATCGGATATCACCGACCTCGGCTTGAGCCAACAGGAAAAGCTGAACCGGCAAGCTGCGCAGGCCCTTTATCAGAGCATTCAGGACAAGGGCATCAAGGGGCGGGAAAGCTTCAATAAGGGCTTGGAGGACACGGCGTCTAAAGCGGAGAAAATGGCCGCTGAGCTGAAAAAGGCCCGCACCGAGATTGAAGACATCAACCGTGCAGCCAAGGTCAATGGCACTGCCGGAGTGAGTGATGCTGACGCTCAGCGCCGCCTTGATGGAATTCGAGAAAAGTACAAAGAAACCGGCCCGAAACCCAAAGCCTACACGGAAGACGCCGGTATCAAGGCCCTCGATTCGGCCCGGCAGCAATATGCGGCACTCCAGCAGCAGGGCGCGCTGATCGGCGACCAGAATGCTGCAAGCCAAACCCTGGGCGCCAATGCGAAAAAACTGGTCGAGTGGGAGCAGCAGCTCGCCGACATCAAGACCAAGAAAACACTGACCGCTGACCAGAAGTCGCTGCTGGCCAGTCAGGATCTGATCACCGCGCAGCTGAAACGCAACGCGGCGCTGGAAACTCAGAACACCCTTTCGGAGAAGGCGCTCGAAACCCGCCGCAAGCTGGCGGCCTTCGATGAAAACCTGCAAAGCCAGCTCGCCAGCGCGAAGCAGGGGCTGGACAACAACCTCGCTGGCGTTGGCCTGGGGGATTTGCAGAAGCAGCGCCTGCAGGAGCAGCTCAGCATTCAGCAGTCGTACCAGTCGCAGCTGGATAAGCTGACCTCCGACTACAACAAGAGCAACAAAGACCAGTTCAGCACCGAGCTTTACGACAAGGAAACGGCCTCGCTCAAGACCGCGTTGGACCAGCGTCTAGCCTACCAGAGGCAGTATTACGTCGATGTCGACAAAGCCCAGGCTGATTGGACCAATGGCGCGTCGTCGGCGTATCAGGATTATCTGCAGAGCGCCAAGGACGTGGCCGGACAGACCAAAAACCTGTTCTCCAATGCGTTCAGCGGCATGGAAGATGCAATCGTCAATTTCGCTTTGACTGGTAAGGCTTCTTTCGGAGATTTTGCCAAATCCGTCCTTGCTGACCTGGTGCGGATCGAGGCTCGTCAGGCGACATCGTCAGGGCTCAGCGCTTTGTTCGGGCTGGCATCCTCGGCAGCAGGCGCTTATTTCGGCGGCTCTACATCAGCTGGCTCTACGCAGTCTGGATACACCGGTGCGGCTTACCAAAGCTGGCTTTCCTCGCAGCATTGGGATGGCGGCTATACCGGCGACGGCGGCAAATATCAGCCGATGGGCGTCGTTCACGGTGGTGAGGTTGTCATCCGCAAGGAAGTCGTTCAACAGCCTGGAATGCGTCAGTACCTGGAGCGCCTGAACAAAAACGGCAAAGGCTATGCCGATGGCGGCTACGTCGGTCTTTCGTCCAGCGGTTCTGGATCGTCAGCGCCGGCGGCCGCTGGTGGCTCGATTGTCATTCAGCAAAACTTCACGGTCGACGGTTCTGGCAACAACACTTCTGACCGCGATATGCAGGCTGTCGGCCAGGCTTATGCCGATACCGCGAAGCGGGGCGCCCAGCAGGCGATCGCGGAAGAGCTTCGGCCGGGCGGCGCAATTTGGAGAGTGGTAAATGGCCGTTGAGACATTCACCTGGTGCGAGCGGCTGGGCGTAACCAGCTCGCCCGAATACCGCACCCGATCAAGCAAATTTGGGAACGGCTATGAGCAGGTCGTCGGTGACGGCCCGAACAACAAGGTCGAGGTATGGCCTCTGACGTTCGTGGTTCGCGAGGCGGTGGCTTTGGACATCAAGGTCTTCCTTGATCGTCATGCGGGGTTCAAGTCGTTCTTCTGGACGCCACCGCTCGGCGAACTCAGCTTCTACCGCGCAACGGCGCCGTCTATCTCGCCGAACGGGGCGGGGTTTTACACGCTGACGACCACTTTCACCCAGTCATTCCTCCCATAGGTTTCAGATGCCATTGATCAAAGACATCCAGGTGCTTGAGCCTGGGAGTGAAGTGCTGCTGTTCGAATTGGACGGATCGGATTACGGCGCCGACGTGCTGCGGTTCCATGGCCACGCCATTCCTTACACGGCTGCAGAACTGCTCGCCGCTGGCGCCGATGCCGATCAACTGCCCGCCAAGGCTATTTGGTGGCAGGGCAATGAGTACGGAGCTTGGCCCATGCAGATCGACGGCATTCAGGCCACCGGCGACGGCACGGCGGTCCGCCCAACGTTGTCAGTCGGCAACGTGAACGGACGTATCACTGCACTGTGCCTCGCGTTCGAGGATCTGCTCGAGTTCAAGCTGACGATGCGGCACACGCTGGGCACCTACCTTGATGCGGTGAACTTCCCGGCCGGCAATCCTGATGCTGATCCGGCGCAAGAGTCGATCGAGGTCTGGTATCTGGACCAGAAGACTTCCGAAAACGGCTCAACCGTATCTTGGGAGTTGGCCAGCCCGGGCGACGTCGGCGGCGAATCTATTGGCAGGCAGATGACCACGCTATGCCACTGGGCGCTGACTGGCGGGTACAGAGGGCCTGACTGCGGCTACACCGGCCCTTACCGGGACAAGGACGGCAACCTCACTGACGATCCGGAAAAGGATGAGCCGGACGCTACGTTAGCGCGCTGCTGCGTTCCGCGCTTCGGGGAGGGGAACCAACTGCCGTTCGGTGGCTTCCCGGCCGTTTCCTTGATCGCCAGGAGCTGACCATGCTTAAACACATCCTGAAAGCGGTGCAGATCCATGCGGCCGCCGAATATCCAAATGAATCCTGCGGTGTGCTGATCAGCATCGGCCGAAAGCAGAAGTACATCCCGTGCCCGAACACCGCAACCGATCCCAGCGAAGAGTTCCGGATTGCTCCGGAGGATTACGCCGCGGCTGAGGATGAGGGCGAGGTGATCGGCATTGTTCACTCCCATCCTGACGCGACCAGCAGGCCGTCCCCGCGCGACCTGGCGATGTGTGAAGCCACCGAACTGCCTTGGCACATACTTTCATGGCCAGAAGGGGACCTCCGAACCATCGTACCCACCGGTCACACGCCGCTGCTGGGGCGCCCGTTCGTGCACGGTGCCTGGGATTGCTGGCAGGTCTGCGCTGACTGGTACAAGCGCGAATGGGGGCTGGAATTCGATGCCTTCAAGCGCGAGGACGGCTGGTGGGAACAGGCCGAAGGCCCAAGCCTCTATGAGCAGGCCTACGAGGCTGCTGGTTTTGAACGCGTCGGCACTCCGCAGCGCGGCGATATGATCGTCATGGAAGTAGGGCGCACCAAGCATCCGAATCACGCGGGCATTTACTTGGGCTCTGATCCGGCACTGCCAGGCGAGTCATCGGCGGTGCATGGCGCCGGACCATTCCTACTCCACCACATGTACGGTAAGCCCTCCGAGATCATTGTCTTCGGCGGGCCGTGGCATGACAGAACACGCCTGATCCTCAGGCACAAAGACGCCAAACATTGAGCGGCGAGGCCGCAGGAGAAACTTATGAGTCAGCCAGATCCATTCGCCCCGGTCATTGCTTGGCGTCGTTGGCGCAGCCATCCAGAACGCGAACCGGTTGAGGTCGATGTCCAGGATGGGCGCGCCGAGTACCAACTCAGCGGCCCATATCGCATGAGCGAAGGATCAAAGATCGAAGTCATCGGGGGCAAGGTTGTTTGGTCAGGCTCAAGCAGCCGCCATCAGACGATATGACTTAGGGTCTGACTGAGCGCTGCATTTGAGGTCTGGTAGGCGACGTTGGAGGTTTGCACAAGGCCGAACTCCTTGCTTGCCGCTCGAAGCAGTACTTCCAGATCGCCAAAGGTTGTGTCGGACAGGAAGGCGTGAATGCCTTCTTTGTTATGGACCATTTCCAGGTCGACGGACTGCTGCAGCGCAACCATGATCGCATTTTCATCAGTGGAGATTAGCAAGTAGCTGAATCGTGTAGGTTGCATATCGACCTCCTAGGTCACATTACCCCGGTCCATGGGCTTGCAGGCAACGGACCGAGGCGGTTCGTTGAAGGCGCAACGCTACTACGGCCTGTATCGGTTTCGTTACTGATCGTTTGTCCAGCGCTGGATGGGCAGACAGGCCGGTGCTACCCTCGGAACTTTCTCAGTGAGGGATCATCATGCGAATTTTGATAGGGGCACTGGCAGTTGCCCTGCTGACGGGGTGTACAACTCCATCCGATCTAAAAAGTGGTAGCCCAGTTTTCACATCCTCAACGCAGAAAAGCCCTAAGCAATACGCTTTGTGTGTGTTCCCTAAATGGCAGGACCTGAATGCTGGCGCGACGATGAGCGAAACGGAAACTGGGTATCGTTTGGTGATGGCAAATCCGGGAGTAGGCCAAACCGACGAGATCTTGGAAGTTACCCGAACACAGACAGGATCCTCGGTCAGGCATTTCCAGAGAATCGCCTGGCAACAACTTGGACGTAGCGGCGTGTCGGATGCCGTCAAGTCATGCATCTGACCAACCTCTATTTCTGAAAACCGCCCTCAGGCGGTTTTTTTATACCTGGAGATTTTATGGACGGCTCTGCGATTCGCTACGAACCTATGACCACTATTGAATTGTGGGGGGCTCTCGGTAGAAAGCTCGGAAAAATTCACTCCAGACTGCTTGATACGGGAAAGTCATGGGAAGTGTTCAAGGCGCTTGAAGTCTCGTTGCCAGGATTCAAGGAGGAGGTGAGTAGATTACACAGGCTTGGGATGCGTTTTGCGATCTTCAGAAATCATAAAAATGTCGGGGAGGAAAACTTTGATTTAGGTGGCACCAGACACTTGCGAATCGTACCGGTTATTTCTGGTAGCAAGCGGGCAGGTGTTCTACAAACGGTTGTTGGACTTGTGTTGATTGTGGCCTCCTTTTTTGTTCCGGGAAGTACTCCCGGTGCTTTGGCTGCGTCCTCAGCGCTGCTTAGCGGCGGGATTGCGGCCACTGCTGGTGGTGTCATTCAGATGCTAAGTCCGCAGGCCAAAGGGCTCAGCCAAAGCGCTTCACCTGCCAACTTACCGAGCTACGCGTTTGGCAGCGCCAAGAACACTGTAGCCAGCGGCAACCCGGTCCCGATCTGCATCGGCGAGCGCCGGTGGGGCGGTGCGATCATCTCTGCTTCGATACTCGCTGAAGACAAAACCTGATCCTGAACTGGAAGACCCGACCGCCGATTGGCGGTTTTTTTATGCCTGGAGAAAAGCATGGGCGCAGCTGAGAAAATCGACATCACCGGCGCCAAGGGCGGCAGCAGCAGCCCCAAGGCTCCGACCGAGGCCACCGACAGCCTGCGCTCCACGAACCTAGCAAAGATCCTGATCGCCGTGGGCGAGGGTGAGTTTGACGGTGTTCCCACTGCTGCTGACATCTACTTGGACAATACGCCGATCAACGATGCGAGCGGCAACGTCAATTTTCCGAACGTGAAGTGGGATTGGCGCTCGGGGTCGGTGGATCAGGATTACATCCCTGGCATTCCTTCGGTCGAAAACGAGACAACCATCAACGTTGAGCTGCGCAGCGATGCCGCGTGGGTTCGATCCATCACCAACACTCAGCTGTCGGCGGTGCGCATTCGCTTTGCATGGCCAGCGCTTCAGCAGCAGGACGACAATGGAAACGTCGGCGGCTATCGAATCGAGTATGCGGTAGACATCGCCACCGATGGCGGGGCTTACCAGCAGGTGCTTGACGAGGCTGTCGATGGCAAGACGACCACTCGCTATGAGCGGTCTCGGCGGATTGATTTGCCACCGGCAACCTCGGGCTGGCAGATCCGCGCGCGCCGGCTGACGCCAAACCAGAACACCAACAGAATCGCGGACACGATGCTGGTGGCAGGCCTTACCGAGGTCATCGATGAGAAATTGCGCTATCCGAACACGGCGCTGTTCTACATCGAGTTCGATGCCGAGCAGTTCAGCAACATCCCGGCCGTCACCATCAAGTGCAAAGCGCGCAAGTGGCAGGTGCCGAGCAACTACGATCCAGTGGCCCGCAGCTATACCGGGGTATGGGATGGAACATTCAAGCAGGCCTGGACCAACAACCCGGCGTGGGTGACCTACGGGATCTGCACCGTTGACCGGTTCGGATTGGGCAAACGCATCAAGCCCTTCATGGTCGACAAGTGGGAGCTCTATCGGATCGCCCAATACTGCGACCAGTTGGTAAGCGATGGCGCTGGCGGTCAAGAGCCACGGTTTCTCTGTGACATGAACCTGCAGGGCAAGCCCGACGCCTGGACGTTGTTGCGTGATATCTCCGCGATCTATCGAGGCATGACCTACTGGGCGCAGGGCCAGCTCGTGATGCAGGCGGATATGCCGCGCGCGCAGGATTTCGACTACGTCTTCACCCGGGCCAACGTGATCGACGGCGAGTTCAATTACGGAAGCGCCTCAGCGAAGACTCGCTACACCCGCGCGATCGTTAGCTATGACAACCCGAGCAACAATTACGACACCGACGTGACCGCCTATGCGGATCTGGCTCTGCAACGTCGCCTTGGTGATAACCCTGTCGAGATCAGTGCGATTGGCTGCACGCGCGCCTCGGAAGGGCAACGCCGCGGGAAATGGGTGGTAACGAGCAACAGCCAAGATCGCACCGTTACGTTCAAAACTGGTATGGAGGG
This sequence comes from Pseudomonas abietaniphila, assembly GCF_900100795.1. Lineage (GTDB taxonomy): Bacteria > Pseudomonadota > Gammaproteobacteria > Pseudomonadales > Pseudomonadaceae > Aquipseudomonas > Aquipseudomonas abietaniphila. Next base: position 2,181 of record NZ_FNCO01000013.1, on the reverse strand, counting down.
CGTTATCCCGCTCCCGGGCTACATCATCCCAGTGGCTGACTCGCTCCTGGCTGGTAGGGAAGTCGGCGGCCGCATCTCTGCCGCTGCCGGGCGCGTGGTGACGCTTGACCGTGACACACTGGCAAAGGCTGGAGATCGGCTGATCATCAACCTGGCAAGCGGCAAGGCGGAAGGGCGAACTGTGCAGTCGGTGGCGGGGCGTGCAATCACAGTCACTACGGCGTTCAGCGAGACCCCGACGCCTCAACTTCAGTGGGCGCTCGATGCCGACGACCTGGCGATTCCGCTGTATCGAGTACTCAGCACTAAGCGAACCACCGAAGGCGACTACGAAATCTCAGCGTTGCAGTTCGAGCCGAGCAAGTTCCCCTTCATTGACACCGGCGCGCGCCTAGAAGAGCGGCCGATCAGCGTCATCCCGATTACCGTGGTTCCGGCGCCGGCCAGCGTCACGCTGACGTCGACCATTGCTATTGCTCAAGGCTTGGCCGTCACCACGATGACCATTACCTGGCCTGCGGTGAATGGCGCCGTGGGCTATGACGTCGAGTGGCGCAAGGACAACGGTAACTGGATCAAGGTGCAGCGCACCGGTTCGACCAGTGTCGACATCACCGGCATCTATCAGGGCGCGTATCTGGCCCGGGTGCGCGCGGTGAGTGCCTACGACATCTCGTCGATCTGGCGCACCTCGATCCTGACCCAGCTCAACGGCAAGGAAGGCCTGCCGCCGGCGGTAACCTCGCTGACGGCCACACCGCTGATCTTCGGTATTAACCTGAAGTGGACTTTCCCACCAGGTGCGGATGACACGCAGCGCACGGAAATCTGGTACGGGCCGACGACTGATCTCGCCGCCGCAACCAAGCTCAGCGACCTGGCCTACCCGCAGTCCGAGTACAACATGCAGGGCCTGCTGGCGGGCGTGACGTTCTTCTTCTGGGCGCGGTTGGTGGACCGGACTGGCAATATCGGCCCGTGGTATCCGACCGGCATCGGTGTGATGGGGCAGAGCAGCTCAGAAGCTGGCCCGATCCTCGACATGATCGCGGGTCAGATCGGGGAGACAGAGCTTGGTCAGGAGCTACAGGACAAAATCGACAAGATCGACGACCTGCAGGATCAGATCGACGCGCTGGATGGGCTGAAAGCGTATGACCCGGGTCAGACCTATCTGAAAGGCCAGATGATCGTCGTCGATGGGCGGATCTTCCAGGCGGAGCAGGATGTTCCTCTGAACACACCACCACCGAACTTGGCGTACTGGGAGGACGTGGGCGATCTGCTGGAGACAGCAAACGGCCTGGCCGAGCAGGTGTCGACGAACACCACCGACATCAGCGATCTGGATGGCGTTGTTACAGCGCAGGCCTCAAGCCTTGAAGCATTGCGGGCATCCGCCCGGGATGACAACGGCGAAGGCGAACTTGCGGATGCGCTGAAGGGCTGGAGCAGTACCGCGAGTATCGTCACCGAATCGACAGTCAGGGCCACGCAGAATCAGGCAATCGTCCAAACCGTCACCCAGCTGAACGCCACTGTCGGCGAGAACTCGGCGCAGGTGACAGACCTGCGTCAGGTGGTTGCAGATGAGAAACAGGCAACGGCTACAGCGCTCCAGCAGGTCGGCGTCAAGGTTGACGGTAACACTGCAGACATCCAGACCCAGTCCCAGGCAATTTCCACCATCGACGGCAAGGTTTCAACGTCTTGGTCGGTGAAGATGCAGGTCACTGCGAACGGGCAATACGTGGTGGCAGGGATAGGGCTTGGCATTGAGAACGGCCCGGCCGGGTTGCAAAGCCAATTCGTGGTGTCGGCTGATCGGTTTGCGGTGGTTAACACGATTGCCGGAGGCGCGATTTCCGTGCCGTTCGCTGTTCAGGGCGGTCAGGTCTTCATCAACCAGGCGTTTATCCAGGACGGCACGATCACCAACGCCAAGATCGGCAGCTACATCAGTTCGACGAATTACATTGCCGGTCAGCAGGGATGGATCCTGAACAAGGATGGCACGCTGGAAATCAACGGTGTTATTCCAGGGCAGGGCCGGCTGGTAATCAACGCGCAGAACGTTTCTGTATTCGATGCGAATGGCGTGCTGCGTGTTCGCCTTGGATATCTGGGGTGATTCATGGCTTATGGGATGCGGGTATGGGACGCTTCGGGAAACCTGCGCAT
>NZ_FNCO01000015.1 GCF_900100795.1 Pseudomonas abietaniphila | reverse complement strand
GTGGCGCGATTACCGAACCAAAGTGCGCGCATGGAAGGATGGGGCGGAGCACTACCCCGATTCAGCGTTCCGCCCGGTTCAGCCTGGTTGAGGTAACGATCACCAAAGGCCCGCCATTGAGCGGGTATTTTTTTGCCTGGAGAAATGCAATGGATGTAACCGAGAAAGATCGTGACGTGCTGGCGCGCACGCTATTTGGCGAGGCCCGCGGAGAAGGACTGGCAGGGATGGTGGCCGTGGCCTGGGCGATCCGGAACCGCGTCGAGGACGGCAAGGAGAAGTCGTGGTGGGGCGAGGGCTATGCCGGGGCGTGTCAGAAGCCATGGCAGTTCAGTTGCTGGAACAAGAACGACCCGAACTACCCGATGCTCAGTGGCGCGAAGCCAATTCCGGCGGCTGAGTTCACAATGTGCCGGCTCGCTGCTGAGCAGGTCATTGTAGGGCTGAAGCCCGACCCAACCGGCGGCGCCACTCACTACTACGCGACCACGATGCCGAAGCCACCGGCCTGGGCTGCAAAGGCCACGCAGACGCTGAAGCTCGGGCATCACATCTTTTTCAGGGACGTACCATGATTTCCGCTCTTAAGCTGGTGCCTGCCTGGGCGTGTGCAGTCATGGCGTTGATCGTAGCGCTGGCTGTGGGGCTTGGATATCAGACTATCCAGCTCAGCGGCGTGCGTACCGACTATGCAGACTACAAGACCGATATCGCCACCAAGGCCCAGCAGGCAAGCGAGAAGGCGCGCGAGACCGAACAGCAACGCCAACGCGACATTGACCAGGTGCGCAACGATGCAGCAGACCAGAAACAGAAAGATGATGCTCTTGCTGCTCAGCAGCATGCTGATAATGACAGCTTGCGCGACCAAATCGGAAAGCTGCTCACCGACCGCGCCGCCCTCAATTCCCGCCTTGCCGCTCGAGGCAAAACAATCAACGACCTTACCGATCTGCTCGCCGAGCTGCGATCAGAAGCTGATGGATATGCGGGCGAACTGGCGACAGCGCTTACAGCAAGTCGTCGGGCCGGATTGGCCTGCGAGCGCTCCTACCAATCATTGATCAAGCATTGAGGTCATCTGTCGGCGCTCATCTCATACAGTATTGACCCGCCTCCTCGAATTCTCGTTAACTGTATATTCGTACAGTATTGAGATTCATCCATGCATTTCCTCATCACGCCGCGTCGCCGCCTCGGTGTCGCGCTCACCAGGCAAGAAATCAGCGCCGCGACCGCCATCAAAGGCGACATCCATATAAATGAAGACCGCAACAGCGTGCTCGGTCGCGCGACGATGGTAGCCAGCGCGTTCAATACGGCGCCCGGCAGTCCTCACGCATTGCCGCCGCTGTTCGATGCCGACGTCACCAGCATGGCCACGTTGGGCATGAACATTTCGGGCGTTGAGGAAGTCGACGGGGCCTTCTACTTCCAATCGTGGTGGTGCCGCATTGAGTGATGATCCGCTGGCCGACTGGCGCGCGGCAATCAAATCGCGCGACGACCTGATCACCGATCCTGAGGGCCACCGGGCAAAGCTGGTTGGACTGGCGATGCTCGCCGGCCGAATGCACCAGGTTGGCGAGGAGGAATTGAACGAGATGCTCGAGCTTTCCGACGCCGCGCGACTCTGGGCGCTGGTCGAATGGGAGGAGGCTGAGCGGATCGGTCTGTTCTCCAGTGGAGCGACAGACCGGGCCGATGGGTTGCAGGTAATAAAAGGGAGGGGGTGAACGTCGGCAGAACGCCGGAGACATGGCCCAAAAGCCATAGTGACTTTCCGAGTGACATAGTGATTTGCGGTAAAGCACGGTTAGGCATCGTTGCAGCGAGCGCCAAGCCGGAGAGCCTTACGTTACGCGGGCTGTAGGCCAGTCCGCTTGCATGGGGTGCTAGGGGTCGAGTGTTCGAATCACTCCGTCCCGACCATATATTTCAATGACTTAGCCCAATCTTTTCAGGTTGGGCTTTTTCATGCGCGTGACTTTTGGGTGATTCGTCATTTCTTTATGCCTGCATCCTTTTCAAAATCGTCAGAACCGGTCCTCTCAAATCGGTTAGCGACGCTTTGTTTGCCTTTAACTCAAGCCAGTGTCTCGTAAGCCGATAGCCTTGAACTGCATCCCGCAGTGCATGGAGGCGTTATGAAGAGAATCGCAATCGCTGGGTTAGTCGCTCTGCTGTCGATAGTGTCAGTATCCGCGTCTGCTTGTCCTAAGGGCACGCATCCGACTGGTGGGACCGGATCCCATCACAAAGGTGGCACCTGCGTTTAATTGGAAGCCCAGCCCTGTGCTGGGCTTTTTTGCCTCAGCTTCAAGCAGTCGCATTCGGAGCCGAGACCACGTCGTACGACAGCCCTTCCAGCGTGAAAAGGGTTCTCCATTCAATGAAACCGGGCTTAGGCTCGCAAAGCAGCTGTACGGAGGATTCGTATACCTCTTCGACAATCGCGATATCGCCTGGCGCTGCCTCCCTGGCGTTGATCCAGTCAACACGTACGGTCGCGGATGGCTCGATGCGCGCCAGCCTGACCCAATCGCCTTTACAGAGCTGTTCATTCAAATCCGACATTTTTGCCCCCTTCGCCAAAAACGATTATGCGCAAGGCTACCTTGAGTTCGGAGAGTTGCCTGGCAAGCATAACCTCCGGCCCCTCCGCCCTAAAAGGCAGGCTAGAGCCTGGCGACGAAAACAGCCGCTCGTCGGAACATAAGCACTATCAAGAGGTTGGCTACTCAATGGGATAGCCAAAGGAAATGGAATTTATGCGACCGAATGTTTTTGATGTACCCAATGCGCTCGATTTAATCAAAGAGCTGGATGAAGCCACTGAGCAGATGATGGCGATCGGGGTCGATCAAGTCGGCTGTCCACAATGGCAGGCGGCCTTTGACCGACAGCAGCGCGCTTTTCGAAACTGGCGTGATTACTTGTACCTCAAGGCGGACGAGAAGCCGCCAGTGAGCCTCCTGAACATCGCGTGACGCCGTAGGGACCAGCGGGGTAGGCGTGGAGACAGTTCTCGACGCGCAGATGAGTGTTTGAGGCTGAGGTCCCGGTGCTATGCTGGCTGCTCATCGTACTGGAGCAGCGGAATTGAAAGCTTTTGCATTTCTTCGCGATCCTACCTTTATCGTCGGGGTTCCTTTGTTGGGGGTTGGGCTGATCTACAACATCCCGGCCCTCACAGGACTGGGTTTGTCACTGCTCGCCTGCGCGCTGATCGTTAATTGACGCGCGACTAATCCGGTGTACGCCGACGGCCTCATCGGGTCATTTCTTCTGCGAAGCCAACTGAAACAGACCGTCGATCCGGTTTAGTTGAATTAGCTGATCAACCATCGCTCATAGATAGATGGAATCGATAACCGATTGCTTCAGCTAAAGGTTTTTTCCGCATGCAAACTGCAGACGATTTCCGCTTTACGGCCCACACGCTTCTGCTCGCGCTGGATGAATCCACTCTCAACATGATGAAGATGGTGTCCAGCTCATCGATGGGCGGTGTCGCCTGGAAGTCAGCAGTTCTCCATCAGCAGGACTCTTTTGCCAATCTGCACTCGCATCTGGGTTTGCCCGAAGCATTAGAGCTGATGCAGCAAGGCCGTTTTCGCTAAGGCACGGCCGCGATAGAGCTCCGGAGCGGTGCGCATCGATGCCGCCTCTGTTGAGCGTTGACCGGCGAGAATCCGTCCTAAATAAAACAGCCCGGCGTTCGCCGGGCTGCTCTACGTTTGCCGCTCATCCGGCTGAGCCAATTACGGTCAGCCCTTACGTTTACTCGTCATACCCAAGGTTCGGCGCCAGCCATCTCTCGGTGACGCGCATCTCCTGCCCCTTACGGGCGTTGTAGCTTTCCACCTGATCCTTGTCGACTTTGCCGACGGCGAAGTACTGCGCCTGTGGGTGGGCGAAGTACCAGCCGCTGACGGCCGCTGCAGGGAACATCGCGTAGTGCTCGGTCAGGAAGACGCCGCTGATGCCAGGTTTGCCCTCACCGTCCTGGGTCGGGTCCAGCAGGTCGAACAGGACGCCTTTCTCGGTGTGGTCCGGGCAGGCCGGGTAGCCGGGGGCAGGGCGGATGCCGACGTATTTCTCTTTGATCAGGTCCTCGTTGTCCAGTTGCTCGTCGGTGGCGTAGCCCCAATAGTCTTTACGCACTTGCTGGTGCAGCCATTCGGCGCAGGCTTCGGCCAGACGATCGGCCAGCGCTTTGACCATGATCGCGTTGTAGTCGTCGCCCTTGTCCTGATAGCCCTTGGACACTTCTTCGGCACCGATGCCGGCGGTGGTGATGAAGCCGCCGACGTAGTCGGTCACGCCACTGCCTTTGGGTGCCACGAAGTCGGCGAGCGAGAAGTTCGGCTTGCCGTCGGTCTTGATGATCTGCTGGCGCAGGTGATGCAGCTTTGCCAGCGGCTGACCGTCATCGCCGTACAGCTCCAGGTCGTCATGGTCCACCTGATTGGCGGGCCAGAAGCCGAACACCGCGCGGCTGCGGATCAGTTTCTCGTCGATCAGTTTGCGCAGCAGTTCCTGGGCGTCGTTGAACAGCGAGGTCGCTGCTTCACCCACGACTTCGTCCGTGAGGATGCGCGGGTATTTGCCCGCCAGGTCCCACGAGATAAAGAACGGGGTCCAGTCGATGTAATCGACCAGTACGTTGAGGTCGATGTCTTCCAGTACCTTGACGCCGGTAAACGTCGGCTTGACCGGCTGATAGCTGGCCCAGTCAAACTGTGGCTTCTTGGCGATTGCCGCGCTGTAGCTCAAACGTTCGGTCCGGGCGCTGCGGGCCGAGGTGCGCTCACGCACTTCCACGTATTCGGCGCGGGTTTTCTCGATGAAACCGGCTTTCAGTTCCTTGGACAGCAACTGGGTGGCCACGCCCACGGCGCGCGAAGCGTCGGTCACGTAGATCACCGCGTCATTGCTGTATTTGGGCTCGATCTTCACGGCCGTGTGGGCTTTGGAGGTGGTCGCGCCGCCGATCATCAGTGGCAGGCTGAAGTTCTGACGCTGCATTTCGCGGGCGACGTGAACCATCTCGTCCAGCGACGGTGTGATCAGGCCCGACAGGCCGATGATGTCGCACTTCTCATCCTTGGCCACCTGCAGGATCTTCTCCGCAGGCACCATGACGCCGAGGTCGACGATGTCGTAACCGTTACAGCCCAGCACGACGCCGACGATGTTCTTGCCGATGTCGTGGACGTCGCCCTTGACCGTGGCCATCAGGATCTTGCCCTTGGCCTCCGGCTTGTCGCCTTTTTCCGCTTCGATGAACGGGATCAGGTGCGCAACCGCCTGCTTCATCACGCGGGCGGATTTCACCACCTGCGGCAGGAACATCTTGCCCGAACCGAACAGGTCGCCGACCACGTTCATGCCCGCCATCAACGGGCCTTCGATGACCTCGATGGGGCGTGCGAAGGACTGACGCGAAAGCTCGGTGTCCTCGACAATGTGGGTGGTGATGCCTTTGACCAGCGCGTGTTTGAGGCGCTCGTTGACGTCCCAGCCGCGCCATTCCTCGGTTTCAGCTTCCTTGACCGACCCATCGCCTTTGTACTTGTCGGCAATCGCCAGCAGCGCATCGGTGCCATTGGGGGTGCGGTTCAGCACCACGTCTTCCACCGCGTCGCGCAGCTCGGCAGGAATCTCGTCGTAGATTTCCAGCTGGCCGGCGTTGACGATGCCCATGGTCAGGCCGCTGCGGATGGCGTACAGCAGGAACACCGAGTGAATCGCCTCGCGCACCGGGTTGTTGCCCCGGAACGAGAACGACACGTTGGAGACGCCGCCGGACGTCAGTGCATACGGCAGCTCGTCGCGGATGTAGGCGCAGGCATTGATGAAGTCGACTGCGTAGTTGTTGTGCTCCTCGATGCCAGTGGCGACGGCGAAGATGTTCGGGTCGAAGATGATGTCTTCCGGCGGGAAGCCGACTTCATTGACCAGAATGTCGTAGGAGCGTTTGCAGATTTCTTTCTTGCGCGCTTCGGTGTCGGCCTGACCGGCCTCGTCGAACGCCATCACCACCACCGCAGCGCCGTAGCGCTTGCACAGCTTGGCGTGGTGGATGAACTGCTCGACACCTTCCTTCATGCTGATCGAGTTGACGATGCCCTTGCCCTGAATGCACTTGAGGCCGGCTTCGATCACTTCCCATTTCGAGGAGTCGATCATGATCGGCACGCGGGAGATGTCCGGTTCGCCGGCAATCAGGTTGAGGAAGGTCACCATGGCCTTCTTCGAGTCCAGCATGCCTTCGTCCATGTTGATGTCGATCACCTGAGCGCCGGCTTCGACCTGTTGCAGGGCGACTTCCAGGGCTTCGGTGTAGTTGTCTTCACGGATCAGGCGGGCGAAGCGGGCGGAGCCGGTGATGTTGGTGCGTTCGCCGACGTTGACGAACAGCGAACTGCGGTCGATGGTGAACGGCTCAAGGCCCGAGAGGCGGCAGGCCTTGGGAATGTCCGGAATGGCGCGCGGTGCATAGTTGGCGACGATGTTGGCAATGGCTTTGATGTGAGCCGGCGTGGTACCGCAGCAACCGCCGACGATGTTGAGGAAGCCGCTCTGGGCGAACTCTTCGACGACCTTGGCCATCTCGGCGGGCGCTTCGTCGTACTCGCCGAACTCGTTTGGCAGGCCCGCATTCGGGTGCGCCGACACGTGGGTGTCGGCCTTGTTGGACAGTTCTTCGAGGTACGGGCGCAGCTCGCTGGCGCCCAATGCGCAGTTCAAGCCCACCGAGATCGGGTTGGCGTGACGCACCGAGTTCCAGAACGCTTCGGTGGTCTGGCCCGACAGGGTACGGCCAGAGGCATCGGTGATGGTGCCCGAGATCATGATCGGCAGCTCGAAGCCGATCTCGTCGAACACGCCTTGCACGGCGAAGATCGCCGCCTTGGCGTTCAGGGTGTCGAAAATGGTTTCGATGAGGATCATGTCCGCACCGCCTTCGATCAGCCCCTTGGTGGCTTCGGTGTAGTTCTCCACCAGCTCGTCGAAGGTGACGTTGCGATAGCCGGGGTTGTTGACGTCCGGAGACAGCGAGCAGGTGCGGCTGGTCGGGCCGAGCACGCCAGCGACGAAGCGCGGCTTGTCCGGTGTTTCCAGGGTCTTGGCGTCGGCGACCTGACGGGCAAGGCGGGCGCCTTCCACGTTCAGTTCATACACCAGCGCTTCCATCCCGTAGTCGGCCTGAGAGACCTGGGTGGCGTTGAAGGTGTTGGTTTCGAGGATGTCGGCGCCGGCGTCCAGGTATTCCTTTTCGATCGCACCGATGACGTCCGGCCGCGTCAGGATCAGCAAATCGTTGTTGCCCTTGACGTCGCTTGGCCAGTCGGCAAAGCGCTTGCCGCGGTAGTCTTCTTCCTCCAGGCGATAGCTCTGGATCATGGTGCCCATGCCGCCATCGAGAATCAGGATTCGCTCTTTGAGAGCCTGCTGAAGTGCTTGAAGACGCGCGCTGCGATCTGACATGAAGAGTACCCGGACGAAGAAATACGAAATAAGGTGCTGCCGAAAGGTGCGAAATAATAGCAAACCTGTACGGTTTTAAACCGTCGCGCAATTTACATGAATTCTGTTCATGTTGATGGCCGCTCGCCACAGGTAGAATCATCAGGCATTTTTCACATTCAGGACGTTCGTTCCATGTTGCATCGCGTGTTTGCCACGGTTGTGGCCTTGATGTTTTGCGGTGCAGCGCTCGCGCAGTCGCCTCTCCCGCAATCAACCGTTCCGCACCCGGCCATTTCTTACAGTCGGGACATTCAGCCAATCTTCACCGAGAAGTGCGTTGCTTGCCACGCCTGCAACGATGCGGCCTGCCAGCTGAATCTGGGCAGTGGGGAAGGGGTGTTACGCGGGGCGTCCAAAGTGCCGGTGTATCAGGGCGATCGCAGTCAGGCGGTGGCGCCGACGCGGATTTTCTACGATGCCCAAGGCCCTGAGGCCTGGCGCAAGAAAGGCTTTTATTCCGTACTCGATGGCCAGAGCAACCAGGCTGCGCTGATGGCGAAGATGCTGGAGTTCGGTCACAGCGCGCCGCTGGTGCCCAACGCCAGGATCCCGGACGACATCGTGCTGGGGCTCAATCGCGAGAACATGTGCCCGTTGCCCCAGGAGTTCGAGGGGTATGCCAAGTCCCATCCCGGTCAGGGCATGCCGCTGGCGGTGACTGGCCTGAGCGACGCGCAGTACAGCACCTTGCAAAGCTGGCTGGCAGCCGGGGCGCCGGTGGACCAGACCCCGTTGCAGGCAAGTCCGGCGGAAGCGGCGCAGATCACCGACTGGGAAAACCTCTTCAATCGGCCCGGCTCGACCGAAGCCCTGGTAGCGCGCTGGCTGTACGAACACCTGTTTCTTGCGCACATTTATTTCACCGGCGGCGAACCGGGGCATTTCTTTCAATGGGTGCGTTCACGCACGCCGAGCGGCCAGCCGGTGGACCTGATCGCGACTCGCCGTCCGGATGACGATCCGGGCACGACCTTCTATTACCGCCTGATGCCGGTGCAAGGCGTCATCGTTCACAAGACCCACATCACCTATCCGATGGGTCCGCAGAAGCTGGATCGGGTCAAGCAGCTGTTTTACAGCGGTAACTGGCACGCCACCGAGCTGCCGGGTTATAGCCCGCAGCGTCGGGCCAACCCGTTCGACACGTTCAAGGAAATCCCGGCGGTTGCCCGGTACCAGTTCATGCTGGATAACGCGGAATACTTCGTCAGAACCTTCATTCGGGGTCCGGTGTGTCGCGGCCAGATTGCAACTGACGTCATTCGCGACCATTTCTGGGCGCTATTCCAGGAACCCGCCCATGACCGCTACATCACCGATGCGGTCTATCGCGGCAAGGCCACGCCGCTGTTGGCGATGCCAGGGCAGAACGACGATGTCGGCAGTGTGCTGAGCCTGTGGCACGACTACCGCGACAAGCGTAACGAGTATGAGGAGCTGCGCAGCGATGCCTATGCACACATGCCGCCACCGGGTTGGGCGACATTGTGGGCTGGCAACGACAACGCGCTGCTGACCATCTTCCGTCACTTTGACAGCGCCACCGTCAACAAGGGCCTGATTGGCGATCTGCCCACCACGGTCTGGCTGTTCGACTATCCACTGCTGGAGCGCACTTATTACCAGTTGGTGGTCAATTTCGACGTGTACGGCAACGTCTCCCATCAGGTGCAGACGCGGCTGTATTTCGACTTGATCCGCAACGGCGCCGAGGTCAACTTCCTGCGCCTGATGCCTGCGAACAAGCGCGACGACATCCTGGGCAGTTGGTATCAGAACAGCGGCAAGGTGAAGATGTGGATGGATTATCAAGCCATCGACGACGACACGCCCACGGGCATGAAGCTCGATGAAAAGGACCCCAAGCACGACTTCCAGCGCAAGCTGGTGGAGAGGGCCGGGACGCTCAACGCTACGCCGGATCCGATCAACCGCTGCACCGGCGCCTATTGCTCTCGGCCAGGCATCGGGCCGGTGTTCAGCGATGTCGAGCAGTCGCTCAGCCGACTGGTTTCGCGACCTGCAGCGGGCTTGCGGGTCATCGACAGGCTGCCGGAAGCAACGATGCTGCGGATTCAGGACGGGAGCGGCAAGCGAATCGTCTACAGCATGTTGCGCAACCGGGCCCACGGTAACGTGGCGTTCCTGCTGGGCGAGGCGTACCGCTATCAGCCGGGTCTGGACAGCTTGACGATTTATCCGGGTGTGCTCAGCAGTTATCCGAACTTCATCTTCAACATTCCAGCCAATGAGGTCAGTGCCTTTGTCGATGCGATGGAGCAAGCCCATGAGCACAAGGAAGCGTTCGAGAAAATCGTCGAGCGTTGGGGCGTGCGTCGCAGCAATCCGTTGTTCTGGACGTATTTCCATGACCTGGATCACTACATTCAAGAGACCGAGCCGGCCGAGGCGGGTGTGCTCGATATGAACCGGTATGAAAACCTCTGATGATCTCTGCAGGAGTGACTTTGCTCGCGACGGTGTCCGCAAAAAAATTGCTACTGAGAGACCGCCATCGCGAGCACGCTCACGCCTACAGGTTCGGGGTATAACGGGAAAAGCCTTATAAAACATGGCCTGCAGCCATTATGCAGCCGGTCAGCCCCGCCGAACCTTTTTGCAAATCTTGAAGTCGGACCCTGTGAGTCGTCCTGCAAGCGCGGCCTTTTTGGAGGTCCTGATCGTGGGTCAAACCCGACGAAGCAAGAGGTTAGCGATGTTGATTTCGGTTCAAGCCCTGCGGGCACTCGCCGCGTGGGCCGTTGTGTGTCACCACTTCATGCAGATTTTTTTCGACTTTCATCCCAGCGGCCCCATCGGCCGGTTTTTTACTGAAAAGGGTGCTGTAGGGGTCGACATCTTCTTCGTCATCAGCGGTCTGGTGATCTACCTGTCGACGGTGGACAAGGACATACCCGCCAGCCGTTTCATGCTCAACCGCATTATCCGCATCGTCCCCGCCTATTGGCTCTACACCCTCGTGATGGGGCTGCTGGTGGTCGTCGCGCATCCTTTGTTGCCGCATCAGGTCGTGGACTGGCAGAGTTTCATTCTTTCGCTGATGTTCATCCCGTCTGAAAACCCCGGTGGTTATGGTCTGTACCCGACATTGAACGTGGGTTGGACGCTGAACTACGAAATGCTGTTCTACGTCCTGTTTTCGATGGTGTTCCTGTTCCAGCAGCGCTTACGCCCGTTGATCGTCGCCGCCGCGTTGTTCGCGGTGACCGACGTGCTCGGGCGTTCAGGGCTGATCAGTCGTTTCTATGCCAACGATATCGTTTATGAATTTTTGCTCGGCATCGGTATTGGGGTCATCTACCGCCGCGGCTGGATCACCGAGCGACTGTGGCTGCCGTTGCTGGCCATCGGTTGCGCGTTGCTGACAATCAAGCAGCTCCCCCCGGACCTGCGCATCATCAACTGGGGACTGCCCAGCGCAGTAATCGTGGTGGCGTGTATTTCGCTGGAACCTTACATGCGCGGCAGTCGCCTGCTCAAAACCATGGGTGACTGCTCCTATTCGGTGTACCTGCTGCATGTGCTGGTGTTGTACGGCGGCTGGCTGACCACTCAGCGGTTCGGGGTCAATCCGTACGTGGCATTCGCCGTGTGCGTCCCGGTGATCGCGCTTGGCGCGTGGCTGAGCTACGAGTGGATCGAGAAAGGGTTGTATCGCCGCATGAAAGGTTGGCTGGACGGTAGAAGGGAGGCTAAGGAGGTGGCCGTTCCCTGACAGCGCGGGCGCGATGACGGGGCTCGTCGAAATTACCTGAGCGAAATACTAGGACTTTGTCAGTTGCCGTGGAATGGCGTAAACTCCGCCTCACGTCTGCGAGGAATTTTCATGACCGCTATTACTATTACCGATGCCGCCCACGATTACCTGGCCGATCTGCTGGAAAAGCAGAACACTCCCGGCATCGGCATCCGCGTGTTTATTACCCAGCCTGGCACCCAATACGCTGAAACCTGCATTGCTTATTGCAAGCCAGGCGAAGAAAAGCCTGAAGACAAAGCCATTGGCCTCAAAAGCTTTACGGCCTGGATCGATTCGTTCAGCGAAGCGTTCCTGGATGACGCAGTGGTCGACTACGCCACTGACCGCATGGGTGGTCAGCTGACCATCAAGGCGCCGAACGCCAAAGTGCCCATGGTCAATGCCGACAGCCCGATCAACGAGCGCATCAACTACTACCTGCAGACCGAGATCAACCCGGGTCTGGCGAGCCACGGTGGTCAGGTTACTCTGATCGATGTGGTCGAGGAAGACGAGGCCAACATCGCCGTGTTGCAGTTCGGGGGTGGTTGCCAAGGTTGCGGTCAGGCTGACGTGACGCTCAAGGAAGGCATCGAGCGCACGTTGCTGGAGCGCATTCCTGAGTTGTCCGGCGTGCGTGACGTGACTGACCACACTCAGAAAGAAAACGCTTACTACTGAGTGATTTCTACTGCACACAAAGCCCCGACTGGTTCGGGGCTTTTTGTTTGGCGCACAGTTTCTGTAGGCGTGTCGTGTCAGTTATGCGCGCGTTTTAAGACCTGAACACATGCGCATGCCCGGCCCGATACAGCGATGACTCGCTGAACACGTCATTTCCCAACACCCGCCCCACCAGAATCAACGCCGTGCGCCTGAAACCCTTTTCCTGCACCTTTTGTTCGATATCAGAAAGCGTCCCGACCGCCCAATCCTGATCCGGCCAGCTGGCGCGATGAACGACTGCAATCGGGCAGTCCAAGCCGTAGTGCGGTGCCAGCTCCGCGACGATCTTTGCGAGATTATTGACCCCCAGATGAATCGCCATCGTTGCCTTGTGCTGCGCGAGGTCCCCCAACGCCTCGCCTTCCGGCATCGCGGTCTTGTCGCCATACCGGGTCAGAATCACGCTTTGGGAAATATCGGGCAGCGTCAGTTCGGTGCCCAGCAGGGCGGCACACGCCGCCGTGGCGGTGACGCCGGGGATGATTTCGAAGGGGATGCCCAACTCGCGCAGGCAACGAATCTGCTCGCCAATGGCGCCATACAGGCTCGGGTCGCCGGAGTGCACACGCGCCACGTCCTGGCCGTTTGCATGAGCAGATTTCATCAGGGTGATGATCTGTTCCAGGTGTAACGCTGCACTGTTTGTCACCTGAACCGCCTGATGGCCTTCCAGAACGGCCTCCGGGACCAGCGATCCGGCATAGATGATCACCGGGCAAGTGCGGATCAGACGCTGGCCTTTGACGGTGATCAGGTCCGGATCGCCGGGGCCTGCGCCGATGAAGAAAACGGTCATGGGGTCTCCAGATTACTCACTCTTGTACTTCTGCACTCGGGGCAGGCACGATTTCTGTGGGAGCGAATTCATTCGCGAAAAATCGTCCAGGCGCCTGCACATTCGGCGCCTGAAATTCCGATTCGCGAATGAATTCGCTCCCACAGGGAAATGGCATTACAACGTGGAAGCCAACGCGAAGGTTGCTTGAGAACTGTTGCGACGTTCGATCAGCAACGTGACAGGCGAGCCGCTTAATCGCGACGCCATCGCCATTGCCGAACTCTCTGCCACGCCATAACAACCCGTGTGGTCGAAAGCGATCTGTGAGCGGTGGCTCAGGCGCGGCTCGAAAACCGCAAGCTCATCCGCGCTGAAAAAACCGATCGGCATCTCGAGCTGTTCCGCCAGCGCCAGCAGCCCGGCCTCGGTCGATTTGCTGTCAATGGAGGCAAGGGCGGTGACATCGCTCAATGTCAGCGCGTGTTCCCGCAGGCAGACGTCAATCAGCCCCAGCAGCGCCGACGCCGGGCAACCGCGCTGGCAGCCCAGGCCGATCACCCGAATCGGCCGGTTGCCGGGTTCACTCATAGCGCGTGGTTCAGTCCTGCGTGATCCGCTTGCGCTTCGCCACGGCGAAACAGCCAGGCGCTGATCAGGCCCATCGCAATCCAGAAGGCGGCGTTGGTCAGCAACGAGGCGATCTTGAATTGTGCTTCCAGTGCCTGCGGCGCCAATGCCGAATGAACGTCTGGCTGGGGTGCGCCAACGACGTGTGGAATCACCAGGATCACGGCCCCCAGCACTTTCAACAGCCCGTGACGGGCGAAGACGATCAGCGCCAGACCGACTGCCGTCGAGGCGGCAGTACTCGCCCACCACATTTGACGCTGAGTCAGGTCGGCGGCCGCTGTGCCCGGCAGCTCAGGCGGCAAGCCCAGGGTTGGCGCCAGGACGAACACGGCAAAACCGGCCAGCCCCCAAAGGGCGCCTTGGCGCGTGGCAGTCGGCGTGCGCAAGGTGTAGAGCGCGGCCAGCATCAGCGCGAAACCGACCGCGACCACCAGGTTCCCGCCGGTGGTAGACAGCACGCGCTGCCAGCCATCTTCGGGTTCCCAGGCCTCTTCGTCGTGGACATGAGCGGCCATGGCACCTTCACCATGCGCGTGCTGTTCGGCGGCCGGGGCTTTCTCATAAGTTTCGGCTTCGTGGATCAAAGGGGCGACCCAGAAGCTTTGCAGCAGGGTCAGCAGCAGGGCGGCGAGCAGTCCCGTGAAGCCGGCTGTTTGAGCGATTCGCTTGAACATGGCGACAGGTCTCAATGGCAAGGGAAGGCGGCGCTGTGACGGGTATCGTGCGCAGCGTTGTGCACGGCGTCGATATGCGAGAAACCGGCGAAGTACACCAGGCACGCGCCAAGGATCATCGCGCTGATGGCGGCGGTCAGGCGTTGGGTCTGAGTCGTGATGTGGCTGGATGTCTGGCGGGTGGTGCTGATCGACATGGCGCTTCCCTCTGAAATGTCAGCGGACAGGAAGGCGCAAGGCACACGGCGGACGAGCGTTAGCCGTGAACTCAACAGCGCCCGCCCACCGCGGGTTCGTTATGTGTCGTTGTCGGGCCGGTCTCCGGGCTTGCGAGGGACACGTGCAACTGCCACATGCCTTCAAGAATCGCCTTCCCATATCGCTACCGACACAGTGGATCTGACTCTTCACTCGCTTACCGTTGCGGGGGCAGCGCCGGACTTGCACACACCCTGAGGTCTGCGCGCACCGGTTTCCCGTTTCACCCTGTGAAGGGCACCCGTAACAAGGCGTGTAGGAGACCACGGTGCCGGGCCTCAGTCAATCGGCAGGCGGCAGCTGACTGCTTGGCCATCAAACGTTTGCTCGTTGACCTTCGCCTGACCACTGCGTAGCCTTGCGCACTTGAGGTTCGCCGGCTCGGGTTTCCTGACACCGGCGCTAAGAAGGGAATGCGGTACATGCCGCAGCTGCCCCCGCAACTGTAAACGGTCATGTTCATTGCACAGCCACTGCGCGAGCGGGAAGGCGTGATGAACGCGAGCGGCCTGACGATCGTGTCAGCCACTTCGCCGCCGTGAGCCAGGAGACCTGCCTCGAAGACGGGCCTGCTTTGAGCAAGGCCCTGCGAATTCTCATTACAATCGGGCGGGGTGATCCGGTGGCGAATCGAATGGCGAGCCTGTCGACCTCGACGGCTGCGCGGTTCTCGTCCTGCTTGCCCGCCGCTACGCCATAGGGCATCCGATGAAAACACTGGCCAAACTTCCTGTCACCATCGTCACCGGCTTTCTCGGTTCGGGCAAAACCACCCTGTTGCGTCACATGCTCGACAACGCCGAAGGGCGCCGTATCGCGGTGATCGTCAACGAGTTCGGCGAGCTGGGCATCGACGGCGAAATCCTCAAGCAATGCACCATCGGCTGCACCGAAGAAGAAGCCAACGGTCGCGTCTATGAACTCGCCAACGGCTGCCTGTGCTGCACCGTCCAGGAAGAGTTCTTCCCGGTGATGCAGGAACTGGTTGCCCGCCGTGGTGATCTGGACCATATCCTCATCGAAACCTCCGGCCTTGCTCTGCCAAAACCGCTGGTTCAAGCCTTCCAGTGGCCTGAGATCCGCAACGCCTGCACCGTTGACGCCGTCATCACCGTGGTCGACAGCCCGGCCGTCGTTGCGGGTACGTTCGCGGCATTTCCGGATCAGGTCGATGCGCAGCGCAAACTCGATCCGAACCTGGACCACGAGTCCCCGTTGCACGAGCTGTTCGCCGACCAACTGGCGAGCGCCGACCTGGTCATTCTCAACAAGGCCGACATGCTCGACGCTCACGCATTGGCCGCAGTGCGCGCTGAAGTTGCCGAAGAACTGCCGCCTGCCGTGAAAGTCATCGAAGCCAGCAAGGGCCAGTTGCCGATCAGCGTCCTGTTGGGTCTGGGCGCCGAGTCCGAGCTGCACATCGACGGGCGCAAGACGCACCACGATCATCACGAGGGCGATGACCACGACGATCACGACCATGACGCGTTCGATTCGATTTCCATCTCGCTGCCGCAGGCCGATGAAGCGCTGCTGCTCGACGCCTTGACCCAGGCGGTCGTTCAGCACGGCATCCTGCGCGTCAAAGGGTTTGCCGCGATTCCCGGCAAACCGATGCGTTTGTTGGTGCAGGGCGTCGGCACCCGGTTCGACAAGCACTTCGACCGCGCCTGGAAGGCCGACGAAGAGCGTCTGACCCATCTGGTGCTGATTGGCCAGGAACTCGACGCTGGCGTGCTTGAGGCTCAGTTGCGCGCTGCCGTCACCGCAGCCGAGCTCAAAGGCTAAACCATGCACCTGCTGCGCACCCAGCCCGGTGGCTTTGTCCCCGACGACAGCATCGCTGACCTCGGGCAAACCCCCGCCGAGCTGGTGATTCTGTGCAGCGGCGATTCCCATCTAGCGTTGCTCGCGGAAACCGCGCAGCAATTGCCGGACGATTACCCCAGCCTGCGTCTGGCCAACCCCATGCAGGTGCAGAACCATGCGTCGGTGGACCTTTACGTCGATGAAGTGCTGCGGCACGCCAAGGTCATTCTGATCTCGTTGCACGGCGGTATTGGTTACTGGCGTTACGGCGTCGAACGACTGGTGGAGCTGGCAGCGAAGGGTGTGAAGCTGATTCTGGTCCCCGGCGACGATCGCCCGGATCCAGAGCTTAGCGACCT
This sequence comes from Pseudomonas abietaniphila, assembly GCF_900100795.1. Taxonomy (GTDB): domain Bacteria; phylum Pseudomonadota; class Gammaproteobacteria; order Pseudomonadales; family Pseudomonadaceae; genus Aquipseudomonas; species Aquipseudomonas abietaniphila. The sequence goes on along the minus strand of NZ_FNCO01000015.1, from coordinate 169,944 downwards.
GAGCACTGAACCCGCCGAAGACCGTGACCGGCTCTGGCATTACTTGCGCCAGGGCGGCAAGCAGAATGCGCTGGCGTTGTTCCGGTGCATCGCCAGTCGGTGGCTGGCGCGCGATTATGCGTGGGATGAGCCACAGACGTTGCCGCGCACGGCGATTTATCACCCGACCAAGGCCCAGGCCGGTGTGGCTGACTGGCAAGCCGACTGGCGTACGGATCACCCGGTGGCGGCGGTTCTGTTCTATCGCTCGCACCTGCAGGCGGCCAACACCGGTTTCATTGATGTCTTCTGCGAACGGTTGTTGGCGCAAGGCTTGAACCCGCTGCCCATCGCCGTCGCCAGCCTGAAAGAGCCAGCATGCCTGGCCGCCGTGCAAGACTGGCTGGACGAGACAGCGTGTGAGGTCATCCTCAACACCACCGGGTTTGCCCAGTCGAGCCCTGAAGCACCGCATTTGCGCCCGTTCCGGCGCAATATTCCGGTTATTCAGGCGATCTGCGCGCAGGACAACGAACCGGCTTGGCAGGTCAGCGAGCAAGGGCTTGGCTCCCGGGATCTGGCGATGCACATTGCGTTGCCAGAGCTGGACGGACGCATCATCAGCCGACCGATCAGCTTCAAGGACCTGGCCTGGTACAGCGAGCGCAGTCAGTCCGACGTGGTCTGCTATCGCGCGCAACCGGGGCGTATGGATTTCGTCGCCGAACTGGCACGGCGCTGGGTGTTGCTGGCGCGCACGGCCAATGCAGATAAGCGCGTGGCGCTGATTCTGGCGAATTACCCGACCCGGGATGGCCGGATCGGTAACGGCGTGGGGCTGGACACGCCCGCAGCGGCGCTGAACATCCTCACGGCGATGCAGGGCGAAGGCTTCCCCGTCGAAGGGCTGCCACACAGCGGCACGGCCCTGATTCACGCCTTGCTCGGCGGCGTCACCAATGACCCGGACAGCCTCGATCAACGGCCTTGCCATCAGAGCATGGCGATGGACGAGTACCTGTCGGCGTTTCAAACCTTGCCCGAAGCCAATCGCACGGCGGTGATCGAGCGTTGGGGCCAACCGGCGCACGATCCAATGTGCCGCAACGGGCGGATGATGGTCGCCGGTCTGCGTTTTGGCATGACCTTCGTCGGCATTCAACCGGCCCGGGGCTTTAACGTCGATCACAGCGCGGTGTACCACGATCCGGATCTGGTGCCGCCCCATGGCTATCTGGCGTTCTATTTCTGGCTGCGCAGAACCTATGGCGCGCATGCCGTGATTCATGTGGGCAAGCACGGCAACCTGGAGTGGCTGCCCGGTAAAGGCGTCGGGTTGTCGGAACATTGCTGGCCGGACGCGATTCTGGGGGCCATGCCGAACATTTACCCGTTCATCGTCAACGACCCTGGCGAGGGTGCTCAAGCCAAGCGGCGTACCCAGGCCGTGATCATCGACCACCTGATGCCGCCGCTGACCCGGGCAGAAACCTACGGGCCGCTGCGCAACCTGGAACTGCTGGCTGACGAATATTACGAAGCCCAGTTGCTCGACCCACGGCGCGCACGCGAGCTGCAGAAAGACATTCTCGGTCTGGTCCGCGAAACCCATATCGATCGCGAACTGGCGCTGGAAGAAGACCTCGACAGCGATGCCGATGCAGCGGTCTGGTTGCCACGGCTGGACACCTACCTGTGCGACTTGAAGGAGTCGCAGATTCGCGATGGCTTGCACGTGTTCGGCGAGTCGCCCAGCGGACGGCTGCGCATCGATACCTTGCTGGCCATCCTGCGCGTGCCCCGTGGTGATGGCCGTGGTCCGCAGGCCAGCCTGTTGCGCGCTTTGAGCAAGGCGCTGCTGTTGGATTTCGACCCGCTGGACTGTGTGCTCGGCGAGCCGTGGACCGGTTTGAAACCTCATGTACTGCATGAAGTCAGCAGCGATCCGTGGCGTACCGTCGGCGATACGCGCGAGCGGCTGGAACTGTATGCGGCCCGACTGATCGAGCGGGTTTTCATTGATGGTGAGCCAATTAATGCGTTTGGAAACAATGAATTAAAAGAAGTTGTTAATGCAATAAAAGAGGTTGTGATTCCTCGCCTGGATGCCTGTGGGCCGGCGGAAATGCGCGGTCTGCTGGACGCGCTGAGCGGACGTTTCGTGCCGGCCGGACCGAGCGGCGCCCCCAGTCGTGGGCGGCTGGACGTGCTGCCGACCGGGCGTAATTTCTTCTCCGTGGACGTGCGCAACCTGCCCACCATGACCGCGTGGCGGATCGGCTTCCAGTCGGCCAATCTCTTGCTGGAGCGACACCTGCAAGACCACGGTGATTATCTGCGCCAGTTGGGCTTGTCCGTGTGGGGGACGGCGACGATGCGCACGGGCGGCGACGATATCGCTCAAGCCATGGCGTTGATGGGCGTGCGCCCGGTGTGGGCGACCGGCAGCCAGCGGGTCGACGATTTCGAGATTCTGCCGCTGAGTTTGCTGGACCGCCCCCGGGTGGACGTGACGCTTCGCGTCTCCGGCTTCTTCCGCGATGCATTCGCCAACCTGATTCGTTTGTTCGATGCCGCAGTGCAAGCCGTGGCGGCGCTGGATGAGCCGGACGACATGAACCCGTTGGCCGCACGCGTTCGCCAGGAACGTGCGCAACTGAAGGATGAAGGCTTGAGCGATGAGCAGGCGGCGAAGCAGGCGGGCTGGCGGATCTTCGGTGCCAAACCCGGTGCCTACGGTGCCGGCGTGCAAAACGCCATCGACGGCCGCTTGTGGCAGACCCGGGAAGACTTGGCCGAGGTGTACCTGAACTGGGGCGGGTACGCCTACGGGGCCGCCGATGAAGGCACGCCGGCACGGGCCGATTTTGCCAAACGCCTGAGCCAGGTGCAGGCCGTGGTGCAGAACCAGGACAACCGCGAGCACGACCTGCTCGACTCCAATGACTACTACCAGTTCCAGGGCGGCATGCTGGCCGCTGTGGAGGGCCTGAGTGGCGGCAAGGTCGCCAGTTACCATGGCGATCACAGCCAGCCCGATCTGCCGAAGATTCGCACCCTCAAGGAAGAACTGAACCGGGTGGTGCGTTCTCGTGCGGCCAATCCGAAATGGATCGAAGGGGTCAAGCGTCACGGCTACAAGGGCGCGTTTGAAATGGCGGCGACGGTGGATTTCCTGTTCGCCTTCGACGCCACCACCGAGTTGATCGACGATCACCAATACGCGTTGCTGGCGGATGCTTACCTGCTGGACCCGTCGACCCGTGAGTTCATCCAGCAACACAACCCGGATGCCTTGCGGGACATGACCGAGCGCATGCTGGAAGCGCAGCAGCGCGGCCTTTGGGAGACGCCCGGCGCTTACCGCGAGGCGCTGGAAAACCTGTTGCTGGATATAGAAGAGAGCTGAGTGGGTGGGTAATTGTCTGGCGTACCCGACTGGAACGGATGCTTTTGATTCTGGCCGAAGGCCGTAGCAACTGTCTTCCTCACGCTACATGTACAGCCTCTTCTGGAGGCTTTGATGCTGCCCGCAGGGCGTAGGAGCGACCGGGGTGGCGTTCCACCTTGCCCGCGATCTGCCGCGCAGCGCTAGTAGAGTCAGGCAACTCGGTGTGTCAGAGAGACCGCATCAGCCGGGTTTGCTGCCGGTTCCCGGCAGATCGCGGGCAAGCGCGCTCCTACGCCTTTGGCAGAAGCGGGCCACGACACGTTTCAACGCTTTTGATTCTGGCCGAAGGCCGTAGGAGCGTGGCTTGTCCCGCGATCTGGCGCGAAGCGGCAGTAGAATTGAGTGCCTTGGTCGTTTTGGATACATCGCGCTCGGCAGGTTTGCTGCCGGGCTCCGGCAGATCGCGGGACAAGCCACGCTCCTACGCCCACCGGGCAGAAGCGGGCAGCGTCATACTTACTTTTGATGTACGAAATAGAGCCCGAACATGACAGACACACCACATTTCCCGCTCGCCGCCGTGGTCGGCGCCGATGAATTGAAGCTGGCGCTGTGCCTGACCGCCATTGACCCGAAAATCGGTGGTGTGTTGATCGAAGGGCCGCGTGGCATGGCCAAGTCGACGCTGGCACGCGGGTTGGCGGATCTGTTGGCGAGCGGGCAGTTTGTCACGCTTCCCCTGGGCGCTACCGAAGAGCGCCTGGTCGGCACGCTGGACCTTGATGCGGCGCTGGGCGAAGGCCGGGCCAGCTTCTCGCCGGGCGTGCTGGCCAAGGCCGACGGCGGCGTGTTGTACGTCGACGAGGTCAACCTGCTGCCGGACCACCTGGTCGATTTGCTGCTCGACGTCGCGGCCAGTGGGGTCAATCTGGTGGAGCGCGACGGCATCTCCCATCGCCATGCGGCACGTTTTGTCCTGATCGGCACGATGAACCCGGAAGAGGGCGAATTACGCCCGCAGTTGCTGGACCGGTTCGGGCTGAACGTGACGTTGAGCGGGCAAACCCTGCCGCAGCAGCGCGGGCAGATCATTCGCCGTCGGCTGGATTTCGATGCGGCGCCCGAAGTGTTCATCGAACAATGGGCGCACGAACAGCAGGCCCTCAAGGCCCGCTGCGAAACCGCTCGTGGCCTGTTGGCGGGCATTGAACTGGACGATACGAGCCTGGCAACCATCACCGAGCGTTGTTTTGCGGCAGGCGTCGATGGCCTGCGCGCGGACCTGGTGTGGCTGCGTGCCGCGCGGGCCCACGCTGCGTGGCGGGGCGCGTCGTCCATCACCGAAGACGATATCGATGCGGTGGCCGAGTTTGCCTTGCGTCACCGGCGGCGTGAGCCTCAAGCGCCACAGTCCCCGACCTCCGCTGCGCCGGACAACCCGGCGCAATCGCCGCAAAAACCGCCGGAACAGGGAGACGGCAACTGGGGTGAAATGCCTGCGCAACCAGTGGCCACTGGTGCGCGTCGTGAAGTGCCGAGCTGGCCAAAAAAGCCCTAGGCATCCGCCCTCGCCATGTGACGGGGGCGGATGCCAGCCCTCGACCCGGCAGGCTCAGCGGTGGCAAAAGTGGCGCTCCACGCGCCGGTGTCGACGGCGCCATCGCCTGGCTGCCCAGCCTGCTACGCGGACGCCCCAAAACCCGTCACGATCTGGTGCGTCAGCCCAGAACCCGTCGCCCGCAGACCTTGTGGCTGGTGATCGTCGATGCCTCGGCGTCCACCCGACGCCATCAGGCGCTGAGCCAGACCAAAGGCTTCCTGGCTCAGCTGTTCGATGATGCCTACCGGCAACGCGCCCGACTGGCGCTGCTCACCGCCAGCGGCACGCGGGCGCGCTGGCAGCATCAGGGGTTGAAGGCCGGCTCGTCGTTGCAGCCTTGGCTGGATGCTTTGGGCGCGGGCGGCGGTACACCGCTGGTGGACGCGATCGAACAGGCGGGTGACTGGTTGGACAAGCGTCACACGCGCTACCCGGCCGAAGAACACCGATTGGTGATCCTGACCGATGGCCGAGTCAAAGACATGCCCACATTGAGCCCCTTCGATTGCCCGAGCCTGCTGATCGACACCGAGCAAGGCCCGATCCGGCTGGGCAGGGCGAGTGAAATGGCGCGTCAGTTGGGGGCTGACTACCGGCACATCAATGAGCTCGCTTGACGCGTCAGTTTTGCAGCTTCTCGATCAGACGATCATGGCCCAGGCCGAAGGTGGCGACGACCAGCAGGCCGAGCACGCCCAGAAGGGCGCCAAAGAACAGCGCTGGAGCAAGCCCGTAACCGTCAACGATCAGCCCTCCGACCAACGACCCGGAGGCAATGGCGATCTGAAAGGTGGTGACCAGCATCGCCGAGCTCGCTTCCGGTAGCTGCGGCGAGGTGAGCTGCATCCAGCTGCTCAACGCCAGCGGGATAGCGCCGTAGGCCACGCCCCAGACCAGCACCGACGTGATCACGCCCAGACCGCTGCTGACCACGTACGGCAGCGCCACCAGCGAGAGGACCATCAGCCCCACGGCAGCGCCCAACGACAGTTGCAAATGGCGGGTGACGCTGGCCGACACCAGGAAGTTGGCGAGCATGCCCACCAGGCCGAAACCCAGGAGTGTCAGGGTGATGGTCCCGGCGCTGAACCCGGCCTGTTGAACCAGAAACGGCGCGATGTAGGTGTACGAGGCAAAGTGCGCGCCGATGATCAGCCCCATCAGCAAAATGCTGCGCTGGGTGGTGTGCTTGCTGACGTAGCGCAGCAAGGTCCGCACGCTCAGGCTTTCACTGGCGGGCAGTGAAGGCAGCGTCAGCGTTTGCGCCGTCAGTGCAATCAACGCCAGCGCCGCGGTCGCCAGGAACGAAGCGCGCCAGGAGAACAGCGTGCTGATGAACGTACCGAACGGCACACCCAGTACCGTCGCGAAGGTAATGCCGGCAAAGATGATCGCAGTGGCCTTGGCCGCTTTGTCGGCGTTCACCAGACGTCCGGCCGCGGCGATCGCGATGGCCCAGAATCCGCCCAGCGCGACGCCGAGCAGCCCGCGACCCAGCAGCATGGTCGTGAAGTTCGGTGCCAGGGCGCTGATCAGGTTCGAGGCCACCAGCAGCGCAGCCAGCAGAATCAGTAAGGAGCGACGATTGATCCGGCCCGCGCCGATCATCATGGCGGGCGCAGAGATTGCCGCCACGATGCCGGGGATCGTCACCATCAGTCCGGCTGTGCCGTTGGTGACACCGAGTTCCGTGGCGATCTGCGGCAACACGCCCACCGGCAAGTATTCAGTGGTCACGAAAGCGAAAGCGCCCAACGCCACGGAAAACACAGACATCCACTGACGCGGGCTTGAAGCCTCAACGGTGTGGTTCGTCATGTCAGCGGCAGACAGTTCTGCCACTGACCCTGATTTAGCGTCATTCATTAAAGGGATCTCGGAAGTTGTTTCAAACGGCCGCACACAGGCGTTGCTGCTGCCGGTGATCGGCAGCAGGGCGCTTGAGGGAGCGTTGGAGGAAAGACGGGGGATGCGGTCGCCGCAGCGGTTTAATCGACGACGACCACGATACGGCCCAGGTGCTGGCTCTTTTCCAGGTAGTGGTGGGCCTGGACCATCTCGTCGAACTTGAATGTCTTCTCGATGAGAGGCTTCAAGGCACCGGACTCCAGTCCCCGGGAAATAAACTCGACTGCCTTTTTCTGGCTCTCAGGGTGTGTCGTGATCTCGAACAGGTTGTAACCCCGAATGATCGGTTTTTTCGCGATCACGTCCAGAATCGGCAGCGGCGTCACGTCGGTGCTGAGGGCGCCGTAGATGAATACTGTGCCGCCCGGCGTCAGCGCAGAGATCAGTTGGGGGAAGTGTGCGCCGCCGACGGGGTCGAAGATGATCGAGGCGCCTTGACCGTCGGTGATGTTCATCACTTCAGCGACCAGGTCCTGTTCTTCGGTGGCGATCACGTACTGCGCGCCGGCATCGAGCAATTGCTGACGCTTTTCCCGGGTGCGGGTCAATGCCACCGAGGTTGCGCCCATCATGTTGACCATCTGAATGGTGCCGACCCCCACGCTGCTGGAGGCCGCGTTGATCAACACCGTGTCGGTCGCCTTGAGCAGGCCGGTCGCGATCAATGCGCCATAGGGCGTGATATAGGGGTTCCAGATGGACACGGCTTCTGCGAACGACAGACTCGACAGGTGTTTGACCACGGCGTGCGCCGGGGCGAGGACTTCTTCGCCGTACATGCCGTAGTCATTGAGGGAGAACGAAGGAATAGTGCTGACCGCGTCGCCGGGGCTGACGTGGGTCACGTTGGCGCCTACCGCGCTGACGATCCCGGCGCTTTCATACCCCAGGCGGGCAGGCAAGTTGACAGGCTCGACGTATTCGCCGTGGCGCCACATGGATTCGGCACGATTAAGGCCGATGGCTTTTACGCGGATCAGAACTTCGTTGTCAGAAGGGACTTGCTCGCCCACTTCCTGGTACTGCAACACTTCAGGTGCGCCGTAGCGCTCGAACGTGATGACTCGCATAAGGATGTGCTCTTGACGGTGATGAGTGACCCGCTCGAACTGACCGTTCGATGGGGGTCTACTGGTTGACCGCCAGAGTAGTGCACATCCTGTTCAGCAAAAATCGCCCAACCCTCCGAACACTCAGGACAAAACGTCTGCAATGAGGGTTCGGAGTCAACGGGACAATCAGGCCGGCATGGTCCAAGGCTCGAGGCTGTAGCCTTCACCGCTGATTTCAGCACGGGCCTGTTCCAGAACCTGCGCCAGTTGCTTGGGATCGGAGTAAGCGCTGCTTGGAATCTGCTTGCGACCGATACGGGTACTGGTGCGATCGACGACCGTCAGGCTCAGTTCGCCGTTGCCGTCTTGTGGGGCCCAGGCCACGCACTGGAAAGGCTCGAAGGCATGACCGGCGATCAGCAAGGCATCGTTAAAGCGTAATGGGGCGTTCATGGAAAATCCTCAAGTGCCCGTATCAATTCATTCCCCGACGGCGGGCTTCCCGATCGGTTGGATACTTGTACTGATGACTTGCGCCGGGGGGTAAGTCACACCGTATTTCGATTTTTTTCCATTTATTTCGCTTTTTCACACGTTCTCGTTTGCAACTGCGTGCGCTTTTTGTGGGCTTGCGAGTGTTTCAGTGCTGATCCAACGGCCTGATTACCTCTTTAATGCCTTTTTGGCAGGTTTAAGCACGTTTCGATCTTAGGCTTATAGTTAAACGGTCCAAGCGCGTGTCAAAAAAGTTGCTACTGTAACAAACAGGGTCGCCAAGACACTGTTTCTAAAATGTTTTTTCTCCGGAATATTATTTGAATCCTGGCGCCAAGGAATTTCATATGCATGAACTGGCATCGATCCGCCGCCTGTTAATTGTCGAACCGTGTGAAGAGTGTCTGCGTCTGATTCCGGGCCTGCGCATCGCAGGTTGGGAGGTGGATAGCTGCACCCTGGATGCGGCGGCGTCCCGCCCCTGTGACGTTGGACTGATCCGTTTGATGCCACAGCACTTCGAACAGCCGCAGTTGATCAAGGAGCTGATTACCCGCAGCAACACAGAATGGATTGCCGTGCTCACCGCCGAGGATTTGCGTCGCGAGTTGATCGGCGATTTTGTTTGCGAGTGGTTCTTCGACTTTCATACGCTTCCGTTCGACGTCGCGCGGGTTCAAGTCACCCTTGGCCGCGCTTACGGCATGGCAAGGTTGCGCGCGCAGGGCGCCACTTACGGAAACGGGCCAGAACATGAATTGCTCGGAGAGAGCCGCCCGATCCGTGAGTTGCGCCGTTTGCTGACCAAGCTGGCGCCCACTGAATCACCCGTGTTGATCCGGGGCGAAACCGGCACGGGCAAGGAGTTGGTGGCGCGCACCCTGCACCAGCAATCCCAGCGCCGGAACCAGCCGTTTGTTTCAATCAATTGCAGCGCGGTGGGTGAACATCAGTTGCAGGCCGAGTTATTCGGCTACGAAGAAGACGGCTTCAGTGGAGGCCAACAACGAAAGACCGGACGCATTGAAGCGGCCAACGGCGGGACCCTGTTCCTCGATGAAATTGGCGACCTGCCGCTCGATGTTCAGGCCAACCTGTTGCGGTTTCTGCAGGACCGACACATCGACGTGAACGGTGAACGCGTGGCGGTGGATGTGCGCGTCCTTGCCGCGACCCATGTCGACCTTGAAGCGGCGATTCGCAAGAAACGCTTCCGCGAGGACCTGTATTACCGGTTGAACGTCCTGCAGGTCGGCACTGCCCCGTTACGGGAGCGGCATGGTGATCTGGCGTTGCTGGCCAATCATTTCGCGCATTTCTACAGCCAGGAAACCGGTCGGCGGCCCCGAAACTTCAGCCAGGATGCCTTGGTTGCCATGGGCAAGCACGACTGGCCGGGGAACGTTCGCGAGCTGGAGAACCGCGTGCGGCGAGGGCTGGTGCTGGCCGAAGGCAGGCAGATCGAAGCGTTTGACCTGGGCTTGCTGGGCGAGGAGGAAATCAGCTCGAGTATGGGCACGCTGGATGAATATAAATGCCGCGCCGAACGCCAGGCCCTGTGTGATGTGCTCACGCGTCACAGCGACAACCTCAGCGTAGCGGCCAAGGTGCTCGGGATCTCGCGGCCGACGTTTTACCGGTTGCTGCACAAACATCAGATTCGCTGAGCGAGCCCACGTCCGCAGGTCCAAGGTCAGACACGGGGCTGCGCACGGCGTCCCAATAGTTCTTCCACCGCTTCAACCGCTCGTTCCATGCGGTAGCTCCAACTGCCTTCGATCACTTCGTAACGTTGCCCATGCCGGTCGAGCCACGCCCGACTGGCGTCGAAGAACGCCTGACGCTCGCTGAGCAGTGGCTGGCAGCGCTGACCGTCGCTCACCCATTCGACGCCGTCGGGCGACAGCAGCAGGTGCAGATCGTAGCGTCGAGTCAGAAGTGCCTGCTCAAGCCACGGCGGGCAGTCGCCAAACAGCGTCTGACTCCACAGGATGTTGCTCAGCAGATGGGTGTCCAGGATCAACAGTTCCGGGGCCCGGGACCGCGCTTCGTCTTCCTGCGCCAATTGCCCGCGTGCGATGACGGGAATGTCTGCATAACAGGTGTCCCGCTGTTCCTGTTCGATGAAATGGCGTACGTATTCACTGACCAGTTCCCCGCCAAAACGCTGCTGAAGGTGTTCCGCCAGCCAGCTCTTGCCGCTCGACTCAGGACCTGCCAATACAAGGACTTTCATGCCCGGCATCAGCGCGCAAGCGCGGGATCGGCGCGCCAGTCACGCCATCCCTGCACGGCCAGCAACGTGAACAACGCGTACAGCGCCGCCGTCAGATAGAGCGCTTTATAAAGGAACAGCCCGACAAAAATGACATCGAGCACGATCCACAACGGCCAGCATTGCACGCGTTTCTGCGCCATCCACACTTGGGCAACAAGGCTGAAACCGGTGAGTGCAGCATCCAGCCAGGGTTGTGCGGCGTCGGTGAAGTGCGCCATGGCCGCGCCCAATACCAGACTTACCGCCGCGCCTGCCGCCAGACTTAACGTCAGGGCACCGCCGCTCAAGGACGTCACGCGGCGGCCGTCGACGATCTCGCCGCGCCGTGTCCATTGCCACCAGCCATACAATTGCAACACGGCATAGACAACCTGCAGCAGCATGTCCGAGTAGAGCTTCACGTCGAAAAAAATCCAGGTGTAAAGCAACACCATGATCAGTCCGATCGGCCAGCACCACGGGTTCTGTTTGACTGTCAGCCAGACGGCAATGACACCGAGTGCAGCGGCGAACAGTTCAAGCCCGGACATGAAGACTCCTATGGAGAGGAAAGGGAGGAAAAAAGGCCCGCGATTGTAAGCCGTTTGTGAACCATTGTGGCGTGTTGAATCAAAGGGAAGTGTCAGTGCGTCGCCCATAGGAAAAACATTGCCGGACCGCCTGTTACGTCAAGGCCTGCGCGCCAATATCCATGCTAGAGCGTTCGCCGCGAAGGTCTGTTAGGATCGCGGCGCTCGCGTGCTTGAGCCCGCAGTCTTGACTGTTCATGCGGTTTTTACATCGGACCGTTTAACGTGCGCTGAACAGTGCTCAAAACATATCAAGAGAGCTTCGCCACGAGCAGGCTCCATTCTGGGGGAATGATGGATCTTTGGACCGCCGCACAGGCGTTAATACTTGGGGTTGTGGAAGGGTTGACGGAGTTCTTGCCGATCTCCAGTACCGGTCACCAGATCATCGTCGCCGACTTGATCGGCTTTGGCGGCGAAAGGGCAATGGCGTTCAACATCATCATTCAGCTCGGCGCGATCCTGGCGGTGATGTGGGAGTTCCGGCGCAAGATTGTCGACGTCGTCACCGGCCTCCCGACCCAACCGCAGGCGCGTCGCTTCACCCTTAACCTGATCATTGGCGTGCTGCCGGCTGTTGTGCTCGGCGTGATGTTTTCCGACCTCATCCACCACTACCTGTTCAACCCGATCACCGTGGCGGCCGCGTTGGTCATCGGCGGTTTCATCATGTTGTGGGCCGAGCGCCGCCAGCATGAAGTCCACGCCGAGACCGTGGACGAGATGACCTGGGCCGATGCCCTCAAAGTGGGTTTTGCCCAGTGTCTGGCGATGATCCCTGGCACGTCGCGTTCGGGCTCGACCATCATCGGCGGGCTGCTGTTTGGCCTGTCTCGCAAGACGGCCACCGAGTTCTCGTTCTTTCTGGCGATGCCGACCATGATCGCCGCGTCGCTGTACTCGGGCTACAAGTACCGCAACCTGTTCCAGCCCGATGACTTCGCGGTGTTCGCGGTGGGGTTCATTACATCGTTCATCTTCGCCATGATTGCCGTGCGTGCCTTGCTCAGGTTCATCGCGACGCACAGTTATGCGGTGTTTGCCTGGTATCGGATCGCCTTCGGGCTGTTGATTCTGGCGACCTGGGTGTTCGGCTGGGTCGACTGGTCCAATGCGCAGCCGTGAAAGGATGAATCCGCGTTTTCAACCCAAGCCTGAGAAGCGTGCCGAGAAAACCTCGATGCGCTGGCTCAAGTTCAAACTGTCGATGCTGGTGTTGCTCTGCGCATTGCCGGTTTACGGCGTGGTGTCGATCGGGTTGCACGGCGGCAGCGGGTTGCCAATGGCGATCTACCCGCTGATGAGCGTGATTACGTTCGCGCTGTACGGTCATGACAAAAGGCAGGCGAGAACCCAGGGTCAGCGCACGCCTGAGAAGCTCTTGCATGCGGCGGAGATTCTGGGTGGCTGGCCGGGAGCGCTGGTGGCTCAGCAGGTGTTTCGGCACAAGACACGCAAGGTGTCCTACCAGAGTGTGTTCTGGCTGATAGTCCTGGTGCATGAACTGTTCTGGATCGACCGCGTGCTGTTGGGCGGGAATTTTTTGTCCCGGCATTTTTTCTGAGGTCGCGCCGGGTCTGAGCCGCTAGAGCTTCAGGGCGACCTGCCGATGCTTGGGCAGTTTGCTGACCACCCACTGGTGCGAGCGGGTCAGCAGGTCACACAGTTCGTCCTTGCCCATGGCGTAGGGATGGGCAAGGGTGATCCAGTAGGCGCGCGCCAGATAAGGCGCCGGTCGGATGCCCGGCCGGTCGACATAACCAAGAAACAGGTCCGGGCCGACCTTGAACGCAAGGTCGTTGCCCGCCAGCCCCATGACCGCAAACATCTTGGTTTCCGCGATGGAGAACACACGCACGCCGCCCCATTTGTAATCTTCTCGAGCGCCTGGGAGGCTGAGGCAAAAGGCTGCGACGTCTTCGGTGTCCATGGGGTCTCCTGTTGGGGGAAGAGGGGTTGCGGGTCCACGTTTTATCAGAATCGGCGGGCGAATGTCTGCCAACGAGGGGTAAGAAGGGGCTTGCTCGAGTGCTTCGATCAAGCCCTGTTTTTTGCCTGAATGCTTCTGCTATACCCATGAGTGCCAACTGAAGTCGGTTGTAGGGGGCGCCACATGGCGAGAACTCTGGAGAGAAGCAATGCCTCTGACACGACGCGAGATTCTCCTTGGCGGCGCGGCCATCTGCGTGCCCGGTGCAGTCAGTGCGGCGCTGGGTTTGCGCTGGGGCGGTGGGCACATTGGCGGCTTTTTTCCGACAGCCAGTGCTGCCGAACTGACCCTGCCTGACACCCTCATCGATTACATTCTGGAGCGTGGCGGCTGGTCTCCGTCAGCGGATGACACTGTTCAGGGCGAGACCCTAAAGGCCGATTTCGTCAAAGCGGTGATCCTCGATTATCGAGACAAACCTCAGGAACGAAGCGCGCAGGCAGGTCTTGGCTTGCTGGCCCTGACCCTGAGCGTTGCGCAATGGGGTATCGATGACCCTGGAGGCTTGCCGCAAGATCCGGCGCAGAACGACTGGAAGGCGCAGACCAGCCACAACACCGGCAAGCATTTGATGAGCTACGGGGTTGGGGGCGTCGGTATCGCTCACCTCGATCAGGGTGACCTGCTTGCATTCATGCGGTACGTGCTGGAAGCGGGTCTTGTTCCGGATGATCACCGGGCCGCTTTCACGCGTCTGACCGTCCCTTCGCTTTATCCCGCCACGCAAGGCGGTGTGTACGGTCAGTTACGCGCGGCCGGCGAGTGTGCCCCGCTGGCGATCGATGTGGACCTGGACGGGGCGGCGTTCAAGCATTTCAAGAACTCGCACAACGTTGGCTACTGCCAGAAATACAAGAATCCTGCCTTGACCTCGCTTGATTGGCAGACTTTCCGCACCTGGATACGCGCGGCGTTGCGGACCAAGGAGGGACAGCGCTGGGTGTTCCGGTTGTGGCTGGAGAAATACTGGGACAAGAGCCTTGCACGCGTTCCGCCAGGGGAGGGTGCAACGGAGGAGCTGCTGATCAACGTGCGCCTCCGCAACTCATTGCCTGCGTGCGCCGACAAGGCAGTGCTCGCGCCTGCCCTCGACGCCGATGGACGGGTACAGCGGGAGCTGGACGAATACGCCAAGTGCGCCCCCAGCGCCTACGACCGCCGGCGAGCGCTGATGCTCAGGCCCGTCGTGTTGTACAGGCACTTCACCGGTGCGCCGCCGTTGAACATCACGCAATAGACGAAAGGATCGGCTCGTCTCACACGCCGCCCACCGAGTGGGCAGTGAACTCCGCCGCGACGTGGTCGATCCATGCACGCACCGCTGGCAGCGTGCCGCGACGCTGGGTGTAGGCGGCCTGAAGGTTGCCGCTCGGCATCGACCAGTCGGGGAGCAGACGCACCAGAGTGCCGTCCGAGAGTGCGTCATGGCAGTTCATCATGGGCAGCATCGTCATGCCCAATCCAGCCAGCGCCGCCGCCTTGCGGATCGGGAAGTCGTCGATGGCCAGGCGCGGCTCTAGGGTTACCTCCTGGCGTCGACCCTCCTCGTGCACCAATTGATAGTGCACTTTGCGATCGGCCTCGATCGCGCCGAGCACCGGCAATTGATACAGGTCGTCCGGTGTGCGGATGTTCTTGTCGGCCAGCAACCCGGGAGAGGCGACCAGCACGGCCTTGGCCGGGGCCAGGTGACGGACGATCAGGCTCGGGTCTTCGTCGCCGACGTCGCGCACACGCAGGGCGACATCGATGCCCTCGTTGACCAGGTCGACGCGGCGATTGACCAGTAGCAGCTCAAGCTGAACCTGCGGATAGCGCGCCAGGAAGTCCGAAACGACCCCGCTCAGGTTCCAGTGAGTCATGCCGACCGGGCACGACACGCGCAAGCGCCCCCGAGGTTCGGCGGACAGCGTGGCGACAGCCTCGTCCGCCATCTCGGCTTCCAGCAGCATCGCCTGGCAATGTTGAAGGTAACGCTCGCCAACGGCGGTCAGCGCCAGTTTGCGCGTGGTCCTCTGCAGCAGGCTGGCGTTGAGCCGTGTCTCCAGTTCAGCGATCCGCCGTGACAGCCGTGACTTGGGAATGCCCAAGGTGCGCCCGGCCGCCGCGAAACCGCCGCACTCGACCACTTTGGCGAAATAGTAGAGATCGTTAAGGTCTTGCATCATGGGCTCTATTGTCCTGCTGATGGGACAAACTATCGCATTTTTGCCGACTAATCAGCCATTAGCTTCCGGGGTAGGATTATCGCCACTTGATCGCCAAGCGGCGATTCTCACTTGGGAAGCACGTTATGAAACTTTTGCACATCGATTCCAGCATCCTTGGCGATCACTCCGCTTCGCGCCAACTGAGCCGCAGCGTCGTTCAGTCGTTCACCGCCACTCAACCGGACACCCAAGTGGTTTACCGCGACCTGGCCAACGATGCGCTGAGCCACTTCTCCGGCGCTACCCTGGCTGCAGCCGGTACGCCAGCTGAAGGCCGTGACGCGGCACAGAAGCTGGAAGTGGAAACCAACGAAGCCACGCTGGAAGAATTCCTCTCGTCCGACGTCGTGGTCATCGGCGCTCCGATGTACAACTTCACCATTCCTAGCCAGTTGAAGGCGTGGATCGACCGCATCACCGTTGCCGGTCGCACGTTCCGTTACACCGAAACCGGTCCGGAAGGTCTGTGCAAGGGCAAGAAAGTCGTGATCGTTTCCACCGCAGGCGGTCTGCATCAAGGTCAGCCGACCAGCGTGGGTCACGAAGACCTGCTCAAGGTGCTGTTCGGTTTCATCGGCGTGACTGACCTGCAGTTCGTGTTCGCTCACGGCCTGGCTTACGGTGACGAGCCGCGCGTCAACGCCATGGCCGCTGCACAGAAACACATCGAAGAGACGCTGTTTGCCTGATTGCCGAGGTGAGCGCTGTTAGCCGGTAAGCGCTCATCGCAGCCCGCAGCACTCGCTCTTCGAATGACCAGAAGCCCCATCGCCCAAGGCCTCATGCCAAACGGTGACGGGGCTTTTGTCGTTTTCGCGTCGTTAAAAACGCAGCGTTCAGCCCGGCGACAGCCTTTGCGCTTTCTTTGCGCGTAACCTAGTACGGATCGCAGTAAAATCGCCGCAGATTCGGCCACCGCTTCCTGTGATTCGGCCAACGCCTGTTAATTTTCTGAGCTTGGCCCGCCTTGTGCACTAATGATCTAAGAACGGCTCTGAATGTTATCGATACCGATGTGTCAGATGGCTACAGGCAGCGTTTCACAAGGACCTCAGGCCACAGGCGTCTGAATCGGAAAAACGGATTGTTAAGGTGAGGGGCATTGCAATGATGCGTCTTTGTGCAGTGATGGTGATTAGCCTGTTCAGCAGCCTGATTTCGGTGCAGGCCAGCGAACTGGAGACCTGGAGCGTGGGGTTTCACGAGCTGACCTTCCTTGATCCGCTGGATTCACAGCCCATGCACGCTTACGCCTTTTATCCCTCGACCGATGACGAGAGGGTGACTCGTGTTCAGGGTTATCCTATCGAAGCGACGGAAGACGCGAAGATCGCCATGGGGCGTTTTCCGCTGCTGATGCTTTCCCACGGCAATACCGGCACACCCCTGGCTCAGCACGACCTGGCGACATCGTTGGCTCGCAAGGGCTTTGTCGTGGTCGCCGTGTTCCATCCCGGCGATAACTACCTCGATCACAGTCGCCTCGGTAGCTTGAGCAATCTGTATGGGCGACCGCTGCAGATTTCCGAAGCTATCAGCGCTGCACTGCTCGACCCCATGCTTTCTCCCTACATCAGTGCTCGACGTGTCGGTGTCATCGGCTATTCGGCGGGCGGGGAGACAGCGTTGATTCTGGCGGGCGCGCAGCCTGACCTGCAGCGTTTGCGTCATTACTGCACGCAACGCCCCCAGGACCGCGACGCCTGTAAGACTCAGGGCGAACTGGTGGCGGACCGTGACGACCTCCACGCGCAAGCTGACCCTCGCGTTGGCGCATTGATGCTGATGGCGCCGCTGGGTTTGATGTTTGGTCGCCATACCCTGGCCGACGTTCATGTGCCGGTGCTGCTGTATAGCGGTGACGGCGATGAACTGCTGGCCATCGACAAGAATGCTGAGGCGTTGGCGCGCAAATTACCCGATGTGTCGGACTTCAAACTGTTGGCCGGTGCCGGGCACTTTGTTTTCATGGCGCCTTGTGATGACGAACAGCGTGCCACGCAGCCTGTGTTGTGCACCGACGCCATCGGTGTCGACCGTGAAGACATTCACCGCAATCTGAGCAGCGAGGCGGTGCGGTTCTTTGGTACGGCATTAGGCTCGCCGATCAGTACGGCCGGGATGCAGACGGCGGTGCATCGGCAGTAAGTCGTGCTGATGCAGTGCTGACTGGCGCACCCAGGCGTTTGGTGTTGCTGCCAGTTCTTTTGCAGATCGCTGAGAAAATGGAGCGCCACGCTGGGAAGCTCCACGTCCTCCGGCGCCGTAGAGCGCGCTCTGGCTTTTGATCTTCATACCGCAGCAGGCCAGACACCACAAAACGCGACTTGGGTGCAGGCTGAACGCAGGCGATGCGGAGTGGGCCGAGCGGCATGGATGCCGCGAGAGCGCTGCTAGGACATGGATGTCCGTTCAGCGCGGGCACACGGAGCGTCGCCGGAGTGAAGGAACCCGACGAAGTCGGGCCCAACCAGGAGCATAGGACCCTTGGTTACTTGGGGTCTTTTCAAGTAACCCGCCGAAGGCGGAACAGTTTGGCCGTTAGGACAAACCCAACCATCAGCGTCACCCCAATAGTGGAAATGCACACCTTGCAAGGTCAGCTTGCTGACGATAAAACCCTGCGACTCGGAAGTAACAACTCGACCACGTTCTTCAGATTGGGTGCAAATCTCCACCAGATTACTCGCAGGCCGAACGCTCGCAGTCAGCGGCCCAACCGCAAAAACTCGCAAGCCTGTTCGATCAATGCCCCGACCGAATCACTTTCCCGCGCCGCTCGGCGATCTGCCGGGCCTGGCCGTCGCGCTGTTTGCCGGTGCGCGCTTCGCTGATCAATGCAGGGATCAGAGGGCCTTCTGGCAAGTTCTTCCAGAATCGCGTCGGCAGGTGGCCTTGCATGACCTTCGGGTTCAGCCGCGCGCGGTTGAAGATGTGGCTGTAATAGGTCAGCCAGAGTTCGCCGTGCGGGTCATCGGCATTGCGCGCCAGTGACTGCCACGCAGCGGGGCACTGGCGTTTGTGGATCAAGCGCTCTCCGTCATAGAACACGCCATCCTTGGGCGTCGCGATCATCCAGCGATGCTTGCCCATTCGGCCGACGAAGTGCTGACTGGCGCTGTGCAGGATATCGTGGGCAGGCTCATGCCAGGCCACGTATTCGGGTAGTTTTTGTGTCTCCAGCAGTGCGGCCTTGACCTCCAGGTCTTTGCCAACGTTGCAGGGCGGCAAGGCGATAAAGCGCAGGAAGGCATGCAGGTGATGCGCCTCGCGGCTCACTTGCTTGAGCCGACGATGCACTTCGCTGCCCAGTTTGTCGCCCGCCAGCATGGCCGTCCGGTCACCATGACTCACTCGCCACAGCACTTCGTACAACAGGCTCCAGCGCTGATCGCCGCAATACTGCGCAGCGTTCTGCAGCAGCGCCAGCAGTTCGAGCGGGACGCGCGCCTGGAAGGGTCCGTTGTGTGGCGGATAGTGATCGTCGCTGGCGAACAGGTCGGCGTCTTCTTTAACGCTCCAGCTCACCTGATCCGGATCGATCTGATGGCTCAACAGCCAGCGGGCTTGCTGGCGCCAGGTCTCGAACAGGTCGTCGCAATCGAGAACGATCATGCCCACAGCGCCATCTGCTGAGGTTGCGGGCGGTCACGCAATTGCTCACGCAACGCGATGCTGGACGTGTCTGCCTGGCGCGGGTGGTAATCGCTGGTGATGATGAACGGCCTGGCTTTGGCCAACACGCAGCGCAAGCGCGTCAGGTCCTCGTACCGGATGCGCCGCTGACGACGCAATTCCACCAGCCGTTTGGTGGTGCGAATCCCGATGCCGGGGATGCGCGCAATCATGGCAGGCTCGGCGCAGTTCAAGTCGAGGGGAAACACATCCCGGTGTTCGAGCGCCCAGGCCAGTTTCGGGTCGATGTCCAGCGCCAGATGCCCGGGTCCGTCCAGCAGTTCCTTGGCGTTGTAGCCATAACTGCGCAGCAGAAAGTCGGCCTGGTACAGCCGGTGCTCGCGTAACAGCGGCGGTGCAGCCAGCGGCACGCTTTTCGGGCTGTTGGGAATCGGGCTGAAGGCCGAGTAATACACCCGCTTGAGACGAAAATCGCCGTACAGCGATTCGGCAGTGTGCAGCAGCGTGCTGTCGTCCGTCTCGTCGGCGCCGACGATCATCTGGGTGCTTTGCCCGGCGGGCGTGAAACGCGGCGCTCTCGGCTCGTTGAGCACGGTCTGCTGTCCGGTGTAGATGGTCTGCATCGCCTGCTTGATCGAGCCCATTTCCTTTTCCGGCGCCAGGGTTTGCAGACCGAGTTGGGTCGGCAGTTCGATGTTGACGCTCAGACGATCGGCATAACGGCCGGCTTCTTCGATGAGAGCGGGGTCGGCTTCGGGGATGGTCTTGAGGTGAATGTAGCCCCGGAATTCGTGTTCTTCGCGCAGCAGCTTCGCCACCCGCACCAGCTGTTCCATGGTGTAGTCGGCCGACCGGATGATGCCGGAGCTGAGGAACAGGCCGCTGACGCAGTTGCGGCGGTAGAAGTCCAGGGTCAACGTGACGACTTCTTCCGGGGTGAACCGTGCACGGGGGACGTCGCTGGAGCGGCGATTGATGCAGTACTGGCAGTCGTACAGGCAAAAGTTGGTCAGCAGGATTTTCAATAGCGAGACGCAGCGTCCGTCGGGGGTATAGCTGTGGCAAATGCCCATGCCGTTGGTAGAGCCGATGCCGGACTTGCCCTCGGAACTGCGCTTGGGTGCGGCACTGCTGGCACAGGAAGCGTCGTACTTGGCCGCGTCAGCGAGGATGCTCAGCTTGTCGATCAGCTGCATGGGAATTCTCGATACTGTTTTTATATACAGTATCGAGATGTTGCGCGATGAACAAGGGCCGAATGAATAGATAAGCGTGGAGGGGGACACCCGGGCATGAGCGGCAGCCCTTCCTGCGTCACGCCTAACTGATGCGTTGCACCAGATCCTTCAGTTCGCCGAAATTCTTCACCCGGTGAAAGTTTGCGTGGTCCAGGAATGCTGAGAAGTCAGTGTCGTGGCCATAGCCGGCAACCTGTGCACCGGCACCTAAACCCGCCTGAACGCCCGGTACGCTGTCTTCGACCAGCAGGCATTCTTCGGGCTTCAGGCCGAGCAGGTCAGCGGCGTGTTCGATGAGGATCGGCGAGGGCTTCCAGGCGTCCACTTCGTAGGCGCTGACGATCAAGCCGTGAAAAACGTCCAGCAAGCCCACGGTGCTCAGGCAGGTTTCGATCTTGCTGCGCGGGCCATTGGACGCCACGCATTTGGGCAGCGACAACCCGCGGACAAACTCCACGGCGCCCGGCATTTCCTCAAGACGTTCCTGCAGCAAAGGCAGGGTCCGCGCTCTGAAGGTGTTGACGATTTCGCTGTTGGGCAGCCACGGGTATTCGCGGCATAACCCTTCCATGCACAGGGCGAACTGCACGCCGCGAAAGCGTTCCAGCACCTGTTCGAGGCTCAATGAAACCCGATGTTCTTCCAGGATGTCGCGCAGAAGCCCGGCAGCGAGTCGCTCGCTGTCCACGAGGGTTCCGTCACAGTCAAAAATGACGCCGGCAATGTTCAAACAGGATTCTCCCGAGTTGCGTGATCGTGTTTGGGGCGGTTCGACCGGCATTATCCAGAAAAGTTGAGAAAGGGATGTGAAGACTGACCTACGGTCGCAAGAAGCGCGCCGAACGACAATGTCGTTTGGCGCGCTTCCTGCGACGTCCAGGTTAAAGCTGAACGGGCGTGACGAGTGAGCCGTCAGCGAAGTAGGCGCTGACGTTGGCGAACACCAGGTCGGCCATGGCCTGGCGCGTTTCGTAGGTGCCGCTGCCGATGTGCGGCGTCAGCACGACGCTGTCCAGCGACATCAGTTCGGCGGGCACATTCGGCTCGTCTTCGAACACGTCCAGGCCCGCGCCTGCAATCTCCGATTCCAGCAACGATGCCACCAGGGCTTTTTCGTCGACCACCGAACCGCGTGCCACGTTGATCAAGTAGGACTTCGGCCCCAGGGCTTTGAGCACGTCACGGTTGATCAGGTGCTGGGTGTCGGGACCGCCGGGCACGATGACGATCAGGTAGTCCGACGCCCGCGCCAGTTCCTGCAAGTCGGCGTAGTGGGTGTACTCCACGTCAGCGTACGGCGCGCCGCGACGGAAATAGGCAATGTTCATGTCGAATGCTGCGGCACGCTTGGCGATGGTCTTGCCGATCTTGCCCAGGCCGACGATGCCGCAGGTTTTGCCGCACAGGTCGTTGCCCAGCGGAAATTTACCCGAGGTCCACTGGCCCGCACGCACGAACCGCTCGGCCTGGCTGATGCGCCGCGAAACGCACAGCATCAGCGCCATGGCCGTTTCGGCAACGGCGTTGTTCAGCACGTCGGGCGTATTGCTCAGCTGGATGCCGCGGCGGGCCAGGTAGTCTGTATCGACGGCGTCGTAGCCGACGCCGAAGCTGTTGACGACTTGCAGGTTCGGCAGGCGGTCCAGCAGGGCGTTGTCGGTGCCGTACACGCCGCTGGTGATTACGCCACGGACCTTGTCGCCATGCTCGGCGGCCCAGGCGTCGAGGTCCTTGATTTCCCAGCGGTTGTGGACGGTGAAATCGCGATCCAGGTTCTGCGTCAATGCCGCATGCATCGGCCCCCAAACCAGTACGTCGGCTTTCTTGTCGCTCATGTTTCCTCCTTGCGGCGCACCGTCGATCAGTCGAGGTCACGCCTTTTTTACACGGCTTTGACTGACGGATTCGCTTCAGCCGTTCTTGTTTAACACAGGTTGTGCGTCGCAACGCCCGGTTTTGAGCAGTTCGGCGATGGCCATGGTGAGCAGGGGCGCGAACAACGCGAAGTACGAGCTGTCGATGCCGTAAGGGTTGCCCGCCAGAAACCAGCCGATGGTCGAGAACACCGACAGGATCACCCCGGCCAGCGCGCCACGACCGGTGCCGAATTTCGGTGCGTAGAAACACATCAGCACGATCACCGCCAGGGTGGCGCGCAGGGCTTTGCCCAAGAACGCGATCAGCAGGATCTTGTCGGCGTACAGCGCCAGGATCAACGGCAGGAAACCGATGACGATGATGGCCAGACGGATGAAGATCACCGATTTGCGATCGTTCTTTTCCTTGTTGAAGAAGGGGTCGTAGAAGTCCTTCATCGCCAGCGTGGCGGAGGCCAGGGTGTTGGCCGAGATACCGCCGAACAGCGCACCGGCCAGACCGATCACCACCAGGCTCGCCGAGAAGGTCGGCATGTGCGCGATGAGGGCAGGAAATGCGTCGATGGACTTGATGCCTGGGTAAAGGTAGGCGCTGCACATGCCGATGCCCGCCGCCATCAGGCCGAAGGGGATCATCAGGGATGAAACATAGAAGCACGCGCGTTTTGCGGTTTTTTCGTCCTTGGTGCTGACCAGGGCTTGAATCACGTACTGGGTCGCGAAGATCGAGCCGATACCGCCGATCATCCAGGCAAAGATCTGGCCCCAGCCCACGCCTGTGAAGTCGAACATGGTCGCAGGCAGCCTGGCTTGCATGGCCCCGATGCCGCCGGTGGCATTCAGGGCGAACGCCAGCGCGAGCACAATGCCGATGTACTTGATGACCGCGTGCACGAAGTTGGTGTAGACCACCGAGCGCATGCCACCGACGCTGACGTAGAACACCGTAATGACCCCGACCAGCAGGATCGCCAGGGTCTTGTCGATGTTCAGCACCGCTGCCAGCACGGCGCCGCCGCTGGCATACAGCGCGACGGAGACGATGCTCAGGGCGCAAATCGTCAGCACCGAGGCCGCGTAGCGCGTGCCTTGGCCGTAGTTCTGCGCGAGGATGCCGGAGATGGTGTTGAGGCCGGTGTCACGGTATTTCTTGGCGAGCACCAATGCCAGCAGCAAGAAGCCCAGGGACAACGCAACCAGGTTCCAGGCAGCGGAGATACCGGCTTCGAAGCCTTTTTGCGCCGTGCCGATGCTCACCGAGCTGCCGATGAACTCCGAGAGCAGCAGGGCGCCGATCAGGAAGGGTGGAAAGCTGCGTCCGCCGCCGGTGAATCCGTCACTGCTCTTGGCGTGTTTACGCACGCTGTAGCCGATGTAGGACATGACGATGAAGTAGCCCGCGGTCAGGCAAAGGATGATTGTTATTCTTGGGTCCATGTTCTCTGCGTCCCCTGGTGGCAGGGTGCGTGGTCTGGTGTATCGAGCATGTGTGTCGCGATCAAGTGTCTGTTAACAGACAACACGGTCAATTTTCGGGCGCAGGCTCTGGTGTGCCGGTGAAGCTATTGCGAACTTCGGGCGCGGCTGGAAGGAGAGATGTTGAACGAAGAAGCCAAGTATACGGCGGGGTCTGGGCAAGGGAGTGTCTGTGTTTTCATTGTTATTAGAGGCTCGTGATCAACGTTGGAAGGCAACTCAATACGAATGCTTTCTTATACGTCATCGTACAACGTAGGGCAATCGTACGCGTGTTCGTTTGTTAATCAAATGCCGGTGATCTGTGCGAAAAGACGTCAGGCGTCGGCGGGTTCATTAAGGGTTGGACGCTTAGGGACTAATGCAGGACCTGCGGGTATTCAGGTGCTGACGAGCGCGGTGGGTCAGCGAACAAATCGCGACTGAACCACCGCCTTCGCGAGCACGCTCGTTGTGCGTGCGCTTACTGTCCGTTCAAAAGCGTTTCGGTTGATATCACTTCGGCATAGGCAAACCCCAGCGCTGACATGAACGCTGCATGCACCTGTGCGGCCGGCACCGTGGTGCCACTGAACTCAAGATCTCGGCTGGCGCAGGCGTCATGAATGACCCTGACCGTGTACCCCATGTCTGCCGCTGCACGGGTGGTGGCGTCGATGCACATGTGGCTCATCGAACCGATCACTACCAACGCCTCGACACCTTCCTTATCCAGCAGCGCTTTAAGGCCCGTGTCCCGGAACGAATTGGGGTAGTGCTTGAGGATGACGGGCTCTTGCCCCTGGTTCATAACCTTGGGGTGCAGCTTCGCGCCTTCGGAATTCGGCGTGAAGAACGGCGCATCGTCCCGGGTGAACTCGTGACGGATGTGGACTACAAGGCCGTTGCTGTCCCGTGTGGCCTGAATAATCCTTGCCGCGTTGTCGGCGGCGGCATCGGCTCCGACCAGAGGCCATTTGCCCCCAGGGAAGTAGTCGTTCTGGATATCGACTACGATGAGCGCTGATTTGGACATGTCTGCTTCCTCGATTGGGGTGGAGTGGGTGTGGGGTCCAGTATTGACCCTGTCCGTGGTTGATGCATGAGTCACTCTATTCTCGACGTTGTCCAATCCGGCAACTTACCTTGCGAAGGAGCGGCCATGCCTGCGAACGGATTCACCCGCCACGCCACGGCGTTTATCACGGTCACCTTGCTGGCAGTGCTCGCCGGTTGTGGCACCCAGCGTGGCCAGACGTCGCCGCCGCCACCTCCGGAGCTGGTGCGCAGCGAGATCGTGCGGCTGTTGCCGGCGGGCGCGTCAGACCGACAGGGATGGGCGACGGACATCTATACCGCGTTTGAGACGCAGAAGATTGATCCCACGGTCGAAAACCTCTGTTCAGTGGTGGCGGTGACCGAGCAGGAGTCGAATTTTCAGGTCGACCCGCCCGTGCCGGGCATGGGCAAGATCGCACAGGACGAAATCGATCGCCGGGCCAGCAAGGCGCATATTCCCAACCTGCTGGTGCGCAGCGCGCTGGACGTCCGCTCACCGACTGGCAAGACCTATAACGAGCGATTGAGCGCCGCGCGCACCGAAAAAGACCTCAGCGCGATTTTCGACGACTTCATCGGCATGGTGCCGTTGGGGCGAACGTTGTTTGGTCACTTCAATCCGGTTCACACGGCGGGACCGATGCAAGTCAGCATCGAGTTCGCCGAGCGTCAGGCGCAGGATTACCCCTACCCGGTAGACGGCTCGATTCGACACGAGGTATTCAGCCGGCGAGGCGGGATGTATTTCGGTATCGCCCACCTGTTGGGGTATCCGGTCAGCTATGACAAGCCGATTTACCGTTTTGCCGATTTCAATGCCGGGTGGTACGCCAGCCGCAACGCAGCCTTTCAAAGCGCGGTGGCGCGTGTGTCGGGTAAGCGACTGGCACTGGATGGTGACCTGATCAGCTACGGCTTTGGGCCGTCGTTGGGGCAGACCGAGTTGGCGGTCCGCAGCTTGCACACGCAACTGGGCATGCGCAACCCGACGATCCGCAGCCAGCTGGAGAAGGGCGAAACCCTCGCGTTCGAGGACACCGACCTCTATAAACAGGTGTTTGCCCTGGCGGACAAGGCCGCGGGCAAACCGCTGCCTCGCGCGATTCTGCCGGGCATCGTGCTGGAGAGTCCGAAGATCACCCGCAAGCTCACGACGGCCTGGTTTGCCCAGCGCGTTGAAGAGCGCCGAGTGCGCTGCATGACGCGGGCGTCGGGCAAACTCAGATAATTGCGGTCGTCAACGGCTCGACGCCACACATGACCGCTGGTCCAAATCTCGGCACCCCTTGGCGGTGCGCGTCTCGAACCTGTAACCGCCCTGTGCATCAGGGCCTTTACAGCAGAGGTGCCTATGCCAGTCGATTCTGAATTCCCCACCAGCGTCCCGCCCGTCACGCCGACGTCTCCTGCTGAAGCCGATCTGGATCCGGATGCCATGGATGACGAAGACTTTCGCGAAGAGCAGCAACGCGAGGAAGAAAAGCAGCAGCGTCCGGTGGATTGGGAAGAGCCGCCTTCGGACGAAGTACCGCCTGCCGATGAACCCACTCCGCTTTCCGACGACTTGCGCTAGCACGATGCTGTCGGCCGCCGAAGCAGGGTGAATGCCTTGTCTTCGGCTTTTTTGAGTCATTTTTTCAAGGAACCACTGGTTTTGAGTCCCGACCCCGTTATTCCCACCATCATTACGAGCAGTCAGGGTGGCGTGCCCGTTACGGACACTCAGTCGGCTGAACAGGCGGCTGAGGCACTTTTGTTCGGATCCCCCAAGGACCGTCTGGATTTCTACCGCAAGGAAATCCAGTACGAAACCGCCATTCTTTCTAACCGAACCAACGCCTATCTCTCTGCCCAGTCGTTTCTGGTGATCGCGTTCGCCTCATCAATGGCCAACCTCAACCCGGAGTGGGGCAAGTTGTTCACGCTGGTGGTGCCGCCTTTTCTCACGCTGCTGGGCATGATCAGCTCGATGCATGCGTGGCCTGGGATCCGCGCTGCGTACGAGATCATCGACCACTGGCATTTCAAGCAAAGCCAGCTGTTGCACAGCCAGCCTGCGATGGGGCTCGCTTACGATGATTCCCCGCTGTTCTGTGAGCATGAGTCAAGCGAGAAGGGCTATCGCAAATCGCTGTTGTTTTCCATGCGTACGCCTTGGCTGTTCAGCGTGTTCTGGTTCCTGCTCGGGGCATTTTCCATCTATGCGCAAACCACTGACATGGCGTTTTGAGCCAGCCGTTCCATTTGCAGACGCCACTGGCATCCGGGTGAAGTGTGACTCAGCGCACATCGGTATCACGATGGGCGCAGGGGATTGCGAGGCGTGACTACACTGGTTTATCGGTCTGGTGTCAGACGGGCAGGCGGGTGCCCGGCTCCGCTCTACATGGAGGTGGTGGAATGCTGTTTACCCCTGAACTGCGCAGGACCCTGGAAAGTGCGTTCCTGCCACTGGCGTGTGAGTGCACGCTGATGCCAGGCGGTGCGCTGATGGTGAAAATCTTTGACCCCCAGACCGGCACGGTGGCCATGCAGGTCGAAAACGTGGCCATTGCCAACGTGACGACCGTCCGCGGCGTCGCGGAACTGGTGGCCGAACTGCGTTACGACCTGCGAACCTGTGTCACACCTTTCGGTTCGACCCCGGCCTTCTTCGCGGCCTCTCGAGGGGCGTGAGCCCCAGGCGTCGGGTCGAAAGCGCTCCCCTCTAAATTATCTACACTCTCGACGGAACCTTTGCCGAGCGGTGATGTTAACTTGACACCAAGGGTGGCGGGCAGGTATTTCGTCTCCATCCTTTGGCGTTAAAAAGCGCTTTGCATTTAACAGGTTAGGGACTGCCCTCCATCGTGGAGGCACTGCCTGACCCGTTCTCTGGTGTCTGCCCTCGCCGGATCACCACCGTACCGGACCGGCGTCTAAAAAATTCAGGAGCCAACCTCATGGCAGTACTGCAGCAAACCACCGTCGACGCCCTGCGCCGTTCCGAAGCCCAATTGTCCGCCCGTTGGCTCGCGGACCTCGAAGCCAGCGGCGCCACGCGCAATCTGAAGGCCGAAGACCTTCATCAGCAGGCGTCGGAGTTTCTGCGTTTGCTGACCGCCGTACTGGAAAAGGGCGGTACGCACAGCATCACGACGGCTGAATGGGACGAGACCCGTCAGTTTCTGGAGAAGCTTTCTCATCAACGTGCATTGGCCGGACAGGACTCGCAGCAGACCGCCCATTTTATCTTTGCACTCAAAGGCCCGTTGTTCACCCTGTTGCAGCATGCGTATGCCGAGCAGCCTACGTTGCTCGCCGAACAGCTCTGGGAAATCTCCCAACTGCTGGACACCTTGGGCATGCACACCATCCGCACCTTTCAGAAGTCCCGCGAATCGGTGATCAAGCGTCAACAGGAAGAGCTGCTGGAGCTTTCCACGCCCGTGGTCAAACTGTGGGACGGCGTGCTCGCCTTGCCAATGATCGGCACCCTCGACTCCCAGCGCACCCAAGTGGTGATGGAGTCTTTGTTGCAACGCATCGTCGACACCGGCTCGGAAATCGCGATTATCGACATCACGGGCGTGCCCACCGTCGATACGCTGGTGGCCCAGCACCTGCTCAAGACCGTGACCGCGATCCGCCTGATGGGTGCCGACTGCATTATCAGCGGCGTGCGTCCGCAGATTGCGCAGACCATCGTTCACCTGGGGCTGGACCTTCAGGGGGTCGTGACCAAGGCCAACCTGGCCGACGCGCTGGCGTTGGCGCTGCGCCGTCTGGGTCTGACGGTCTCCAAGGCTGCGGTATAAGGCCATGGAGCGCATTCCAATCCTGCAAATGGGCGACTTTCTGCTCGTCACCATTCAAGTCGACATGCATGACCAACTGGCGCTGACGCTGCAGGACGACCTGTCTGAGCGGATCAGCAAAACCTCTGCACGGGGCGTACTGATCGACATCTCGGCGCTGGACATGGTCGACTCGTTCATCGGTCGAATGATCGGCATGATTTCGGGCCTGTCGCGCATCATGGATGCCGAGACCGTGCTGGTCGGCATGCAGCCGGCGGTCGCGATCACGCTGGTGGAATTGGGCATGACGCTGCCAGGGGTCAGCACGGCGCTGAATGTCGAGCGTGGCATGACGCTGTTGCGTGAGCGGGCCTATTCCCAATGAACGTGCGCAGCAGCGGCACACAAGGCATTCATATCGAGCAGGATGTAGTGCTGGCACGGCAGCTGGCGCGCAAACTGTCGCAAGAATGTGGCATGCGCCTGATCGATCTGACCAAGCTGGTGACGGCGGTCAGCGAACTGGCCCGCAACACCATGACCTATGGTCGTGGCGGCGACATGGACTGGCAAATCATCGAGGACGGCGCGCGCACCGGTTTGCGTCTGACGTTTCGTGATGAAGGTCCCGGCATTCCCGACCTGAAACTGGCGATGACGGACGGCTGGACGTCGGGCGGCGGTTTGGGCCTGGGCCTGACCGGGGCCAAGCGACTGGTCGACGACTTCGAGCTGGAGACGGCGCCCGGCGCGGGTACTCGGGTGACGATCTGCAAATGGACTTGAGATTGCACAGCAGCCTGACGCACGTGTTGCCCATTGAGGACAGCAGCCAGGTAGGTTTCGCCCGTCGAACCGCGCAGAAACTGGCGGAGCAGTCGGGCTTCGATGCCACGGACGCCGGTCGCGTGGCTTTGGTGGTCACCGAAGTCGCCAGCAATATCCTCAAGCATGCCAGCAATGGCGAGCTGCACCTGCGTGTGCTGCCGGGCAGTGCCTCGGGCATTGAGGTCATCGCGATTGATCGCGGCAAGGGTTTCGATCTGCAGGACTGCATGGCCGACGGATTCTCCACGCGCGGCACGCAAGGTATCGGCTTGGGTTCGATGCTGCGCCAGGCGCAGGTGTTCGACGTGCACACCGACGCCAGTGGCACCGTATTGCTGACGCGCTTTTACCCCCGTGGGGCCACGATCAAGGACCTGCGCGTGGGCGTGACCCAGCACTCCCTGCACGACGATCCGGCCTGTGGCGACGTTTGGGAACTGGCAATCAAGGGTTCGCACGTGAGCATCCTGATGATTGACGGCCTTGGCCATGGCCCGGAGGCCGAAGACGCGGCCAAAGCCGGCGCCACGGCGTTCAATCGCGAGCCCTTCGCCGACCCGGGCGTATTGCTGGAAGAAATTCACCACGACATGCGCGGGACCCGCGGCGGCGCGGTTGCGGTGACGCAATTCAATGCCGAACAGGACCGGTTGCGCTTTATCGGCATCGGTAACATCGGCGCCACGCTGATCGGCGAGGACAAGCCTCGCGGCCTGGCGTCGCACCCCGGCATCGTCGGCCTGCAGTACCGGAAGGTCCCGGTGGTCGACTACGCTGAGTGCACCGGCAAGCTGTTGATCCTGTACAGCGACGGGCTGCAATCGCGATGGAATCTTCGCGACTATCCAGGTCTGATGTACCGACACCCGGCGATTATCGCGGCCGTGCTGCATCGCGATTTTTGCCGCGGCAGGGATGACGTAACGGTACTGGTGATTGCTCTGGAGATGCTTGATGACTGACAACGCTGTCCACGGTGCCCCTGAGGCATGCGCGGAGCTTTTGCAACTGCGAGAGGAGTCGGCCGCGCTGCGTGCCGAACTTGATGAAACCAATCAGGGTGTTCTGGCGCTCTACGCAGAACTCGACATGCAGGCAGAGCAGTTGCGTCAGGCGTCAGATCTGAAAAGCCGGTTTCTCTCGTACATGAGCCACGAGTTTCGTACGCCGCTGGGTTCGATCCTGAGTATCGCCAGCCTGCTGACGGATGAGCTCGACGGCCCCCTCAGCCCGGAGCAGCACAAGCAGGTCGCG
The DNA here is from genome assembly GCF_900100795.1 of Pseudomonas abietaniphila. Taxonomy (GTDB): domain Bacteria; phylum Pseudomonadota; class Gammaproteobacteria; order Pseudomonadales; family Pseudomonadaceae; genus Aquipseudomonas; species Aquipseudomonas abietaniphila. Next base: position 139,346 of record NZ_FNCO01000015.1, on the reverse strand, counting down.
TTCGTCCGAACCGCGGCCCGCGAGCTGAGCGACATGGTCGATGATCTGCTTGATCTGGCGAAGATCGAGGCGGGGCGCATAAGCATCTCGGCAGCGTGGTTCGACATGTTCGACCTGTTCTCCGCCTTGCGCGGCATGTTTCGACCGATTGTCGACACCTCGGCAGTGGACCTGATTTTCGAAGAGCCGATAGGGTTGCCCCGGCTCTACACCGACGACAAGAAGCTCGCGCAGATCCTGCGTAACTTCATCTCCAACTCCCTGAAATTCACTCAGCGCGGCGAGGTCCGAATTTCCGCCCGTCTGGAAGGTGAACACGCGGTGCGCTTCGCGGTGACGGACACCGGGATCGGCATTCCAGCCGAGCTTCACGGTACGCTGTTCGAAGACTTCGCGCAGGTCGACTCCCCGCTGCAAAAGCGCCTGCGGGGCACGGGGTTGGGGTTGTCGCTGTGTAAACGATTCGCTGAGCTGCTGGGTGGCACGGTGGGTATGGAAAGCCAGCCTGGCGTCGGTTCGACGTTCTTTGTGGTCATCCCCCTCGCCTTGGCGCAGGAGCACGTTGATGAAAGCTGAAACCCGGTTGCTGATCGTCGACGACAACGCCGCGACGCGCTACGCGTTGCGGCGGCGAATGGAGCGCCATGGGTTCACAGTGCTGGAAGCGGGAACCGCCACCGAAGGCCTGGACCTGATCGCAGAGCAGATTCCGGATGCCTTGATCCTCGACGTCAATTTGCCCGACATGAGCGGTTTCGACGTCGTCCGCCAGTTACGCGCCGAGCCTCGTACGGCGTTGTTGCCTGTGGTTCACGTGTCGGCGGCGTCGATTCAGACCGGCGACATCGTCACGGGGCTTGAGGCGGGCGCCGATGCCTATCTGGTGCATCCGGTAGACCCCGATGTCCTGCTCGCCACCCTTCGAACACTGTTGCGCGTGCGCGATACCGAATTCGCCCTGCGCGACAGCGAGAACCGTTTCCGCGAAATCTTTGTCAACGTGTCGGCGCCTATTGGCGTGATGGACGGCCAGTTGAAAGTGCATGAGTGCAACCATGCCTTTGCGCGTCTGATCGCTCAGAGTTTCACCGAAAGTTCGGTGCTGTCGTGCTTTGCAGAGGATCAGGACTCTGTGATCGCGGGTTTGCGTGAGGCGCTGGTGTCGGGAGAGCGCTGGAAGGGCACGCTAAGCATGCGGGTCAAAGGCGACGTGCGGGAGACGGAATGGCAGGTCTCGCCGTACCGCGCGACCGGGTTGAGCCTGGTGTTCATCGAGGACGTCACCGAGCACCGGCGCCGCGAACAGTCGCATCTACTGCAGTTGGATTCGGTCAATACCCAGCTGGCGCACGAGGTCGCGGAGCGCGCCAGAACCGAGCAGCAGTTACTTCAAGCGCAAAAAATGGACGCCCTCGGCAAGCTCACGGGCGGCATCGCACACGATTTCAACAACCTGTTGACCGGCATTGTCACCGGACTCGAATTGATCAAGAAGCGCACCGAAGACGCGCGGCCCGAGAAAGTCCTGGCCTATGCCGACGCCGCGCTGGCCTCGGCCAGGAGTGCGGCGACGCTGACCCATCGATTGTTGGCCTTCGCACGGCAGCAACCGCTGGATACGCGCCCCATCGACGTGAACCAGAACGTACGCTCACTGGAGGAGCTGATCAGCCGGACCGTGGGTAAACGCATCGGGCTGACGCTTGAGCTGACGTCGCGCAGTGCCGTGGCGTTGGTCGATTCCGGACAGCTGGAGAGTTCGGTGCTGAACCTGGTCATCAACGCGCGCGATGCGTTGCCTGAAGGCGGCAATATCTGGATCAGCACCTACGAGGCTTATTCTCAGGGTAACGCTCGCCTGGAGGACGGCCCCTATATTGCGTTGACGGTGCGTGACGACGGGGTCGGGATTGAGCATCACCTGATCGACAAGGTATTCGACCCGTTCTTCACCACCAAGCCGATCGGTGAAGGCACGGGGCTTGGGCTTTCCACCATCTACGGCTTTGCGCGCCAGACCGGCGGCGATGTGCACATCCGTAGTGTCGTGGGGCACGGGACTGAGGTCACATTGATGTTGCCGGCTGCTGCCGACCAAACAGTGGCGCCGCAGCGTGTGCAGGAAAGTGTCGAACTTGGGGCTGGCGAGCATGTCCTTATTGTCGAGGACACGGCGTCGGTCCGCATGTTCGTCAATGAAGTCCTGACCGACTCGGGTTACCGCTGCACGCAGGCCGGCGACGTGATGACCGCGCTGTCGATGCTCGAGCATGACACGTCCATCGATCTGCTGCTGACAGACGTTGGCATGCCGATGATGAACGGCCGGGAGCTGGCGCAGCGCGCGCGTGGCTGGCGTGCGGAGTTGCCAGTGCTGTTCATGACCGGCTACGCGGAAAATGCCCTTAACCGGCAACACTTTCTTGGGGAAGGCATGGACATGATGATCAAGCCTTTTCAGATGATTGAATTCCTCGACAAGGTCAGAAAGATGCTGGATGGCTGACCCGTAAACCTGAAAACCAGCGCAAGGCGTACATACGAATCCGTAACTTTTGTTAACCTGCACGCCAATTCATTCGGTGCCGTCCATCGGGCACACACCTTCGGCGATTGTTTGCAAGACTCGCCGGCGGGTGAAGGAGATCCAGTTTTGACCCTCAGCCAGGAACTTCACCAGAGCGCAATCGACAACTGCGCCCGTGAGCCGATCAAGATTCCAGGCAGTATTCAGCCTCAAGGCTTCTTGCTGGTCATCGATGAAGCGACGATGACCATCGCGCAGGTCAGTGCCAACGTCACCCATTGGCTGAGGCTTGCGCCCGAGACGCTGATCGGTGCGCCACTGACGCGAGTGTTCGACGATTGCCAGCATCTGCTGGCTCGGCTGGCTGCGCTGCCCGAGGACGACCAGAACCCGTTCCATGTGGGCGATGTGCGTTTTCTGGAAGGTGATCGTGCAGGCTTGCCGACGGCAATGATGGTTCATCGGCATGATCAGGTCCTGATTGCCGAGTTCGAGCCCTCCAGCGACATGACGTCTGCGTATGGCAACGTGTATCCGTTGATGCGCACGTTCATCAGCCAGATGGAAGAGTCCGAAAGCATCGACGCGCTCTGCCAGCGTTCTGCGTCTGAAGTCAAACGCATCACCGGTTTTGGCCGGGTGAAGGCGTACCGGTTCGACGCTGACGGCAGCGGATGGGTGAACGCCGAGATCGCCGACGCGGACTATCCGAGTTATCTGGGGCTGAGTTTTCCGGCGTCCGACATTCCGTCGCAGGCGAGGGCGCTGTATCTGGCAAACCGCATTCGCGTCATTGAGGACGCGAACTATCAGCCGTCGCCCCTGGTCCCGGTCAATAACCCGGTCACCGGCGCGCCGCTTGACCTGAGTTTCGCAACGCTGCGCAGTGTATCGCCCGTGCATTTGCAGTACATGCGCAACATGCAGACCCTTGCCTCGATGTCGATCTCTATCGTGGTGCGCGGGCAGTTGTGGGGGTTGATTTCCTGCCACCACGCGACGCCTCGCTCGGTGAGTTTCCAGACCCGCACTGCCTGCGAGTTGCTGGGCAGCGTGTTGTCTCTGCAGATCGAAACCAAAGAAGCGCAGGCCAGGACCCAGCGAATGCTCAGCCTGCGCCGGCAGATCGTGCAGATGCTCGCCGCGATGGCGGACCTGGACAGCGTGATCGGTGGCCTGCGCTCAATGCCTGACGTGCTGTTGGCGTTTGTCGATGCCACCGGTGCCGCGGTGATTTCCGAGTCCACGGTGGATGTGTACGGCGAAACGCCAGACCGCGAAGAAATCAAGGCGCTGACCCAATGGCTCAGTCAGCGGGAGACTCACGAGGTGTTTCAGTCCGATAACGTCGGCCGCGACATTCCCGAGTTACCCCAGCTTGCCCAGTCGGTCAGCGGCGTGCTGGCCATGGCGATCTCCGAGCTGCATTCCAATTACATCATCTGGTTCCGCCCGGAGCAGACCCGCGTGGTGAACTGGGCCGGTAAACCGGAAAAAGCCGTCAGCGACGACGGATCCCTCAGCCCGCGTCACAGCTTTGCACAGTGGCAGGAAACCGTTCGCGGATACTCCCGCCCTTGGGACGATCTGGACACCGAAGGCGTGGTGGAATTACGCGCTGCGGTACTGGGTATCGTGCTGCGTAAGGCCGAGGAAATGGCCTCCCTGGCTGAGGAACTGAAAAAATCCAACAAGGAACTCGAAGCCTTCTCCTACAGCGTGTCCCATGACTTGCGAGCGCCGTTGCGGCATATCGCCGGTTACGCCGAACTGTTGGGGGATATCGAGGGCAGCAAGTTGTCCGACCGTGGGGTGCGTTTCCTGGAAAACATTGGCGAGTCGGCACGTTTCGCCGGCACGCTGGTGGACAACCTGCTGAGCTTTTCACAGATGGGCCGCTCGGCCATGCGTTACTCGCAGGTGGATCTGAACGCGATGGTCGACGCCATCCGCAAGGAAATGCAGCCCGATTACGAGGGTCGTGATCTGCGATGGTCGGTCCCTGAACCCTTGCCGGTGGTGATCGCTGATGCGGCGTTTTTGCATCTGGCGATGCGCAATCTGTTGTCCAATGCCATCAAGTACACCCGAAACCAGACCGCTGCCGTGATTGAGATCGGCAGCTACGAGGAAGACGGCAAGGTGGTGGTGTATATCCGTGACAACGGTGTGGGCTTCGATATGAATTACGCCGGCAAGCTGTTCGGTGTGTTCCAGCGCCTGCATCGCATGGAAGAGTTCGAAGGCACCGGCATTGGGCTTGCGAGCGTGCGCCGTATCATCGAACGGCACGACGGTTCGGTGTGGGCAAACAGCCAGTTGGGGCAAGGAGCCACATTTTACTTTGCGCTGCCCAAGCGCAGTCTCACCGTAACCCTTTGAGTGTCCGAGGAGACGCCCAATGTTAAAACCCATTCTTCTGGTGGAAGACAATCCCAACGATCTTGAGCTGACCCTGGTCGCTCTCGAACGTAGCCAGTTGGCCAATGAAGTGATCGTCCTGCGTGACGGCGCCGAGGCGCTGGATTACCTCTTTCGGCGAAATCAGTACCAGGACCGTGCGGCGGGTAACCCGGCGGTGCTTTTGCTCGACCTGAAACTGCCCAAGCTTGACGGCCTGGAAGTGCTCAAGGCAATTCGCGAAAGCGACGACCTGCGCAGTATTCCCGTGGTGATGCTGACCTCTTCGCGTGAAGAACCCGATTTGCAACGCGCGTATTCGCTGGGAGTGAACGCTTACGTCGTCAAACCGGTCGAATTCAAGGAATTCGTCTCGGCAATCTCCGATCTCGGGGTTTTCTGGGCCGTTCTCAATGAGCCGCCGCCAGGCTCCCTGCGATTGGCACGCCGCCCAGGCTCTTGATTCAAGCGCTCCGTCGGCCTGTGCTGTGCTGCTTCGGGCTGACGGCGCAGGCCTTTTTGAAATGAACGACGACTATTCATGCCGCTATCGCTGCTCAAATTGCTTCTGGTTGAAGACAGTCCGCATGATGCCGAACTGACGCTGCTCACACTGGAAAACAGTGGGCTCAAAATCGACGCCACCCTGGTCTACAACCATCAGGACGTGGAACGGGAGTTGCTGGCTCAGCATTTTGATCTGATTCTCAGTGACTACCTGCTTCCCGGATCTTCCGGGCCCGAAGTGCTCAATTGCGCGTTGCGCCTGGCGCCGCAAACCCCGTTCATTTTCCTTTCCGGGATTTTCGGCGAACAGCATGCCGTCGAGATGATGCGCATGGGCGCCATCGACTACGTCCTCAAGCAAAACCTGAAAATGCTGCCCAAGGCGGTCGTCCGTGCTGTCTCCGAGGTGCGTGAGCGGGAAAAGCGTCGGCGGGCTGAAGAGACTCTGCAGGATGCCGAGGTGCGAGCGCATCTGGCGATCGATGCCGCCGACATGGGCGTCTGGACCTACGATCCTGCAACCGACACCCTTCTGTGGGATGAGCGCTGCAAGACCCTTTACGGATTGCCCGCCGATGCCCAGGTCAGCATGGCGTTCATGTTTGCCCGCTGTCATCCCGATGACCGTGATCTTTTGCAGAGCAAGGTCGCCGCAGCGCTCGCGGCGGACACCGGGTTTCAGATCGAACACCGGTTGCATGTGGAAGGCGATGGCGAGCGCTGGGTCTTTTCCAACGGCCGCTCGCTATTCGAAGACGGTAAATGCGTGCGCTTCACCGGCGTCATGCAGGACATCAGCGAGCGCAAGCAGGCGACTCAGGCCCTGCACCAGCTCAACGAAATTCTGGGTGAGCGGGTGGTGCAGCGTACCCGTGAGCGTGACCGCACCTGGGAGCTTTCACGTGAATTGCTCGGGGTGTTCAGCTTCGATCTGACGCCTATTGCGCTCAATCCGGCCTGGGAGGCGACGCTGGGCTGGACGCGGGCAGAGTTCACCGAGCACAGCCTGGGCGAGTTGATTCATCTGGACGATCTGGAGGCGACCCTGCGTGAAACCGCCAGCGTCTCCAAAGGCAATGTCACGACGCGTTTCGTCAACCGCATGCGCCACGCTGAAGGCGGCTATCGCTGGTTGTCTTGGACCATCGTGCCGGACGAAGGGCTGATGTATGCCGCCGTGCGCGACATTACCAGCGAGCGGGCGGTGGTCGATGAACTGGCCGCCACCAATAAGCGTTTGCGTGATCAGATCCGCGAGCGTGAGCGGGTCGAAGCGGCGCTTCAGCAGATGCAACGGCTGGAAGTGGTCGGGCAGCTCACGGCAGGGGTCGCCCACGACTTCAATAACTTGCTGACGGTGATTCTCACGAGCGCCAACTTCCTCGGCCGTGATTTGGAAAAAGGCGTGTTCACCAAGTCGCCCCAACGGTTGCAGAACATCCGCGAAGCCGGCGAACGTGGCGCCAAGCTGACCAGCCAGTTACTGTCGTTCTCACGGCGGCAGCGTCTGGAGCCGGTCGCGCTAAACCTCAACGACACCATCGGCGGCATGCGCGAGTTGTTGGGACGTGCGCTGGGGGGCAGCGTTTGGGTCGAAACACAACTGGCTGACGATCTGTGGAGCGCGCTGGTCGATCCGACGCAGACCGAAATGATCATCCTCAATCTGGCGATCAACGCCCGTGACGCCATGGCGCAAGGCGGACAACTGCACCTGAGTACCGGCAACGAGATTATCTATCGCCTGCCACAACGGCCTGAAGACCCGGATCCCGGCGCCTACGTGGTGCTGTCGGTCACCGACACCGGCTGCGGTATGAGCGAAGAGGTACTGGCCAAGGCGTTCGAACCGTTCTTCACCACCAAGGCGGTGGGGAAGGGCTCGGGGCTGGGGTTGGCGCAGGTCTTTGGTTTTGCCAAGCAATCCGGCGGTGGCGTACGCATCGACACCGCCGAGAATGCCGGCACCACCATCAAGGTGTATCTACCCAGCATCGCCCGGTCCCCGACGCCTGCTGCCACCCTCTCTGACTTGCCCGGCCATGCAGACGCGGACGATCTGCACCGCACCATTCTGCTGGTGGACGACGACCCGGATGTGCGCTCCGTGACTGCCATGATGCTCAGTTCGTTTGGTTACGCGGTGGTGGAAGCCGAGAACGGCAGCGACGCGTTGAAACAGATTGATGCGAGCATTGATCTGGTGCTGACCGACTTCGCCATGCCGAACATGACCGGTGCCGAGCTGGCCGACATCGTCCGACGCGATCACCCTGAATTGCCGGTCATGTTCATCACCGGCTTCGCGGATATCGACATCCTCGAGGTCGATCAACAGTTGATCGTGCAGAAACCGTACAAGGAAGAGGAACTGGCGAGGAAGCTGGCGAATATATTGACGAAGACGGGTGCAGGTGCCGTGTCTTAGGTGCAGCCGCACAGGGCCGCCAGCAATCTGATGTCCGCCGCGAAGGGTATGTGCGAGACGATACCTTTGAGAGACTCTTAGCTGTGTTGGAGCATGCCAAAGAGCTTGGTTGCAACGCAGGACCTGTAGGAGACGTCCGAGGTTACGAGGGCAGCGAATGCGGCGTGTCGGTCGCCGACGTTGTACCTGTCCCACCGCATTCGCCACTGTCGTAACCTCCAGCAGCTCCTACAGGTCTCGCGGCAGTCATGACACCTTGGCCTGCCCGATCTGGGCGAGAGACTTCCAGCTGTTTGATGAGTGCCACAGAGCTTGGCTGCAACGCGATACTCTCGGCAACTTCCAGCGGCTTGATGTCCGCCGCGAAGCATGGTTGCAACGCAGGCCCTGTAGGAGACGTCCGAGGTTACGAGGGCAGCGAATGCGGTGTGTCGGTCACCGCCGATGTACCTGTCCCACCGCATTCGCCACTGTCGTAACCTCCAGCAGCTCCTACAGGTCTCGCGGCAGTCATGACACCTTGGCCTGCCCGATCTGGGCGAGAGACTTCCAGCTGTTTGATGAGTGCCACAGAGCTTGGCTGCAACGCGATACTCTCGGCAACTTCCAGCGGCTTGATGTCCGCCGCGAAGCATGGTTGCAACGCAGGCCCTGTAGGAGACGTCCGAGGTTACGAGGGCAGCGAATGCGGTGTGTCGGTCACCGCCGATGTACCTGTCCCACCGCATTCGCCACTGTCGTAACCTCCAGCAGCTCCTACAGGTCTCGCGGCAGTCATGACACCTTGGCCTGCCCGATCTGGGCGTGAGATTTCCAGCTGTTTGATGAGTGCCACAGAGCTTGGCTGCAACGCGATACTCTCGGCAACTTCCAGCGGCTTGATGTCCGCCGCGAAGCATGGGTGCAACGCAGGACCTGTGGGAGACGTCCGAGGTTACGAGGGCAGCGAAAGCGGTGTATCAGTCACCGATGATGTAACTGTCCCACCGCATTCGCCACTGTCGTAACCTCCAGCAGCTCCTACAGGTCTTGCGACAGTCTGACACCTTGGTGTCCCCGATCTCGGCGGGAGACTTCCAACTGTTTGAGGCATGCCACAGAGCTTGGCTGCAACGCAGGCCCTGTAGGAGACGTCCGAGGTTACGAGGGCAGCGAATGCGGTGTGTCAGTCACCGATGATGTAACTGTCCCACTGCATTCGCCACTGTCGTAACCTCCAGCAGCTCCTACAGGTCTTGCGGCGGTCATGACACCTAGGCCTGCCCGATCTGGGCGGGAGACTTCCAGCTGTTTGATGAGTGCCACAGAGCTTGGCTGCAACGCAGGACCTGTGGGAGACGTCCGAGGTTACGAGGGCAGCGAAAGCGGTGTATCAGTCACCGATGATGTACCTGTCCCACCGCATTCGCCACTGTCGTAACCTCCAGCAGCTCCTACAGGTCTTGCGGCGGTCATGACACCTTGGTCCGCCCGGTCTGGGCGGGAGACTTCCAACTGTTTGATGTATGCCACAGAGCTCGGGTGCAACGCAGGCCCTGTAGGAGACGTCCGAGGTTACGAGGGCAGCGAAAGCGGCGTGTCAGTCACCGATGATGTAACTGTCCCACCGCATTCGCCACTGTCGTAACCTCCAGCAGCTCCTACAGGTCTTGCGGCGGTCATGACACCTTGGTCCGCCCGGTCTGGGCGGGAGACTTGCAGCTGTTTGAGGCATGCCACAGAGCTCGGTTGCAACGCAGGCCCTGTAGGAGACGTCCGAGGTTACGAGGGCAGCGAATGCGGTGTGTCGGTCACCGCCGATGCACCTGTCCCACCGCATTCGCCACTGTCGTAACCTCCAGCAGCTCCTACAGGTCTTGCGGCGGTCATGACACCTTGGTCTGACCAATCTGGGCGGGAGACTTCCAACTGTTTGATGAGTGCCACAGAGCTCGGGTGCAACGCAGGCCCTGTAGGAGACGTCCGAGGTTACGAGGGCAGCGAAAGCGGCGTGTCGGTCACCGACGTTGTACCTGTCCCACCGCATTCGCCACTGTCATCAACTTCAGCAGCTTTCCAACGGTCCTCAGTCATCCCGCGTCAGCACTTCCAGGAGTTCGATTTCGAACGTGAGGTCCGAATGCGGCTTGATGTGTGCGCCCATCGAGCGTTCGCCGTAAGCCAGGTGCGACGGCACCTTCAGTTGACGCTTGCCGCCGACTTTCATGCCCATGAGGCCGATGTCCCATCCCTTGATGACGCGACCGGTTCCGATCACGCACTGGAAGGGTTTGCCTCGGTCCCAGGACGAGTCGAACACGGTGCCGTCTTCCAGCGTGCCGGTGTACTGGGTGGTGATCAGCGCGCCTTTGACCGCCGCTTTGCCGGTGCCTTCCAACAGGTCGATGATCTGTAATTCTTCGTTCATGGCCAAATCCGTTACCGCGTGAGTGAGCTGGCGACGATGCTAAAGGCGCTCTCCGTGACTGGCAATGCCTGGTCGCAGCCACCCCTGCTCACGGGCAGGGAATTCATTCGCGAGACGAAGGTTCATCCGCTGCAGCGATATCACCCGATGATGATCACCGAATAAAAAACGGCGCGTCCTCTGCAGGACGCGCCGTTTTTCGTTTCAGCGGATCAAGACCTCATCAGGCGATGACGTCGCTGCTCCACTCGCCATTCACCAGGCGCTTGAGGCCCAGCGGGTTGGCGTTTTGCAGTGCAGCCGGCAGCAGGCTGTCCGGGTAGTTCTGGTAGCAGACCGGACGCAGGAAGCGATCGATCGCCAGCGTGCCGACCGAAGTGCCACGCGCGTCGGAGGTTGCCGGGTACGGACCGCCGTGAACCATGGCGTCAGAGACCTCGACGCCGGTCGGGTAGCCGTTGACCAGAATGCGGCCCACTTTCTCTTCCAGCACCGGAACCAGCCATTGGTATTTCTGCAGGTCGGCGGTTTCACCGATCAGGGTCGCTGTCAGTTGACCGCGCAGGGCCAGGAGCGCGGCGTTCAGTTCAGCGTCGTCAGCCACTTCGATCAGCAGCGTGGTCGGGCCGAAGACTTCTTCCTGCAACAGTTCGTCACCGTTGAGCAGCATGCTCACGTCAGCCTTGAACAGCTGCGCCTGCGCCTGACGGCCTTCCTGCGGCTTGCCCGCCAGGTGAGTGACGCTCGGATGCGCCATCAGCTTCTGAACGCCTTTGCTGTAGCTGCGCAGACCGCCCTCGTTGAGCATGGTCTGCGGCGCCTGGCCACCCATGTGCTCTTGCAACTGCTCGGTGAACGCGGTCAGGGCAGGGGAACGAATGCCGATGACCACGCCCGGGTTGGTGCAGAACTGGCCGGCACCCATGACCACCGACGCCGCCAGCTCGGCCGCGATCGCAGCGCCACGGGCCGACAGCGCGCCTGGCAACAAGACGACCGGGTTGATGCTGGACATCTCGGCGAAGACCGGGATGGGCTCAGGACGCGCGGCGGCCAGTTTGCACAGCGCGTCGCCGCCGTGCAGCGAACCGGTGAAGCCTACGGCTTTGATGGCCGGGTGCTTGACCAGACCTTCACCGACACCGCTGCCGAAGATCATGTTAAACACGCCTTTAGGCATGCCGGTTTTTTCAGCGGCGCGAACGATGGCCTGACCGACCAGATCCGCGGTCGCCATGTGGCCGCTGTGCGCTTTGACCACGACCGGGCAACCGGCGGCCAGTGCCGACGCGGTGTCACCACCGGCGGTGGAGAACGCCAGCGGGAAGTTACTGGCGCCAAACACGGCAATCGGACCGACGCCGATGCGTTGTTGACGCAGGTCAACGCGCGGCAGCGGCTTGCGATCAGGCAGTGCCAGGTCGATACGCGCACCCAGGAAATCCCCGCGACGCAGGATTTTCGCGAACAGGCGCATCTGGCCGCTGGTACGACCGCGCTCACCCTGGATACGACCGGCCGGCAGCGCGGTTTCCTGGCAAACGAGGGCAACGAAGTCATCACCCAATGCGTCGAGTTCATCGGCGATGGCGTCAAGGAACTCTGCACGGCGCGCCGGGCTCAGCTGGCGGAATTCAGCGAAGGCTTCTTTGGCTGCCAGGGCCGCGGCGTCGATTTCGCCGTCAGTGGCTTGGTGAAAGGTGTAGGGCAGGGCTTCGCCAGTGGTGGCATCGAGGCTCTTGTGGCGTGCTTCGCCGAGGCCGCTGCGGGCGCCGCCGATAAAGTTCTGGCCGAGAACGGTAGGCATCTGCTTCTCCTGTTATTTTTGGGTCGAAACGATCAGGCAACGCGCCTGACAGGGAATCTCTGGACGTGCATGAAGCAAAGCGACGATAGCCCAAGGGTTATCGAATGTTGACAGACATCATACAACTGCATGTTTTTACCCGCAAGGCGTGGACTGTCCGCAAAACCACGCGTGTCGATAGGGGAGCGAACTTGCTTGCGAACACCTCTTCACGCAGCTTACTCAGCGCGCAAGTGCTCCCCACCGTAAACGTTTACTTACGCGTTAGGCTCATCGGTATTGATATACGGCGGCACCTTGGCCAGCGGCAGGCGGCGTGCCTGCTCGATGCCGATGCCCGGACGTTCAGGCAATGGCTCAAGCTTTTGCGGTTTGCCGGTGAGCAACGCACGCTCGACGGCCTCGACCACGCGGACATCGCGCCAACCTTCGTCGCCATCGGGCTCCGGTTCGCGGTTTTGCAGGATGCAGTCGGAAAAGTATTGCGTCTCGCCGCCAAACTGATCGACGACCGGATGGCTGTGTTCGGTGGTGGTGCCATCAATGATCGCGCGGTAGGTGATCGCCACGCCCTTGCCAAAGCCGAAGCAGGGCGATGCCTCAAACTCACCCCGCGTGCCAATCAGCTGAAAGCGCTCCGTGGAGGGCAGGCTGTAGCTGACGGTAAAGGTGGCCAGGCGTTCTTCGGCGAAGCGCAGGGTAACGTTGACGGTGTCGAACGTGTTGATTTCACGGCCCGGCGTCTTGATACCCACCGCGTGGACTTCCAAAGGCTCGGCGGCGAACAGGTTACGCACGGCGTTGATCGGGTACGGCCCCATGTCAGCGACCGGGCCGGCATCGAATCCGCTCTGCATGCGGTGATTGGCGGGGTCGGTGGTCTGCGCAAACGTCGCGGTGAACAGCCGTAGGTCGCCGATATCGCCGGCCCTGACACGACTGATCATCTCCACTGTGCCCGGCTCGAAGTGCAGTCGGTAAGCGACCATCAATTTTGCGCCCGAGCGTTTGGCCGCTTCGGCAATGGCCAGGCAGTCTTCCTCGTTGCTCGCCATCGGTTTCTCAAGCAGCACATGAATGCCGGCTTCCAGCGCAGGCACCGCGAATTCGCGGTGACGAAAATTCGGCGTCGCCAGGTAGATCGCGTCGATCTCGCCCGACGTCAGCAGTGTCTGAAACTCGTCATAGTGATAGCTCTTGAGGTCATACAGCGCGGCGAGTTCGTCGGCTTTCACCGGGTCACCGGTGACCAGCGCGGTCATCACCGAATTGTCGGTCTGCTCCAGCCCGGGCATGAACGCGCCCTGAGAAATCCAGCCCCCGGCGACCACCGCGTAGCGAACCTTGCCGTTTGAGTCAGGCATGTGAAAAGCCTCCTTTATTCAGCGGACGAAGTGTCCGGCGCCTCTGTAGTCGGCAGGCGAGCGCCGCGGAAGTTCCCTTTCACCGCGTACCGATGGGCAATGGCCACTTGATCTTTTCCGGTATTGGCTATTGGGACGTGACCCGTGCGGCGCATAAGCTGGCGGTCTGTCTTTGACAACGAGAGTCGCCATGCGCCCGCCAATAGACCGTCCCCGCCTCGACTCTCCCTCGGTTTCTCCGGTTGCGATCAAGGCCATGCTAGCGCTGGAGCAGGCGGTGAATCGGCTGCCCCTTGAGCCGTCGCTGGTTGCGTTGGTCAAGGTGCGTGCGTCGCAGCTCAACGGGTGTGCCTGGTCGGTGGACCGTTACACCCACGAGGCGAGTTTGCAGGGCGAATCCGAGCGCAAGCTTTACGCGGTGGCGCTGTGGCGGGAGTCGCCCTTGTTCAGCGAGCGTGAGCGGGCGGCCCTGGCCTGGACCGAAAGTGTTACTGGCATCGCCCGCAGCCATGCCCCGGATGCCGATTACGCCTGGTTGTCGACTCAGTTCATTGAAAGTGAACGCGTGGACCTGACGCTGCTGATTTCGACGGTCAACAGCTGGAACCGATTGAGGATCAGTTTCGGACAGGGCCTGGAGTGAAGACACGCTGACAAAATAAGGCTGGCCCTCATGCGATCTGAGTCAGCACATCGCGCAGCCGGTCCAGCGCCGGATCGATGTCCAGGGTTTCGACTGCGCCAAACCCGAGAATCAGGCCGTCCCGTGGCGCAGCGTCGGTGAAGAACCCGGTCAGCGGATACAGCCCGATCTCGACCTTGCGCGCCAGTTCAACCAACAACGGCACATTGATCGGCACTTTGAACATGACCGCCATGTGGAACCCGGCGGTCGATGGAATCGCCTCCATCCATGGCGACAGATCTCCGGCAAATCGGGCCAGAATCCGGTCGCGACGGCCGGCGTAAATGGAGTGGCAGCGGCGAATGTGCTTGTTCAACAGGCCTTCGCTGATGAACTTGGTCAGTGCCCATTGCGGCAACGTGCTGGTATGCCAGTCGGTCAGTTGCTTGGCCTTGATGACGGCTTCACGAATGGCCTCCGGCAACACGGCATAACCCAGTCGCAACTCCGGCAACAAGGTTTTGGAGAAGGTGCCCACATAGGCCACGACACCGAATTGATCCATGCTCTGCAGGGAGTCGGTCGGCCGGCCTTCGTAGCGAAACTCGCTGTCGTAATCGTCTTCGATGATGATCGCGCCGATGCGACTGGCCTTGTGCAGCAGGGCCTCGCGGCGTGCAAGGCTCATGGGCATGCCCAACGGCATCTGGTGCGACGGCGTGACGTAGATCGCATGGGTGTTTTCGGGAATCTGCTCAACGACGATGCCTTCGCTGTCCACCGGGACGCTGACCACCTCAGCGCCTTGCGCCGCGAACAATTGGCGCGCCGGTGTGTAACCGGGGTCTTCCATGGCCACGGTGCAACCCGGTTCGATCAGCACCCTGGCGATCAAGTCGAGCGCCTGTTGCGCGCCGTTGCACACCACAATGTCGTCGGCCGTGCATTTCACCCCACGGGCAAACGCAATGTGACCCGCGATGGCACTGCGCAAAGCCGGCAAGCCTTCTGGCTGACTGTAAAAACCCCGGGCTTGAGTCATCTGGCGCAACGCATATTGCGTGCAGCGTCGCCACTCGTCGTGGGGGAACTGAGTCTTGGCGGTGGCGCCGCCGATAAAGTCGCAACGCAGCGTGCCTTCCAGCGTCGGGTGACGCAGTGGCAGCGAGATGTCCTGCCATTTGCTTATCCGCGTCGCGCTGGCGAGTTGTGAGGTGGTCTGGCGGCGCTGGGTCGGCGCGTTCAGCGCGTTGACGAACGTGCCGCTGCCGATTTTGCCGACCAGGTAGTTCTCATAGGTGAGACGGCTGTAGGTGTCTGAAATGGTCTTGCGCGACAGGCCCAGTTGCGCGGCGAGCAGACGACTGGGCGGCAGTTGTACCCCGGCGGCCAGACGCCCTGATTCGATGTTGTCGCGTAACTGCTCATACAACTGGTTCGCCAGGTCTTTGCGGCCTTGAATGACGATATGAAGTTCCACGACCGGCTCCCGAACGAGATGAGCGACGTTGGCCCACGATCTGGAATTCTAGTCAGCCGCCGTCAAAGCGGTATAGCTGCGCATTCAAAAAAGCCAGGATTGGTCTCCTGTGCGGGGGCATTGGTCAGGTGAAAACAACCGGGATTGGCCGTCGCGTGGAGCAGGGCAGGCGGTTAACGTTGAGGCTCCGAGCACCCGAATGAAGGCCGCCCCGTGGAACCTCGCCTGGACTATTACACCGCCTCGCCCGAGGCGCTCAAGGCAATCATGCTGCTGGAAGCGGCCAACTTCGACTTGTGTGTTGAAAAGGGCCTGATGGAGCTGATCAAACTTCGGGTGTCGCAACTCAACGACTGTGCGTTCTGTGCCGACATGCATGCGACGCAAGCGCGCAAGAACGGTGAGAGCCCGCGCCGCCTGCACAGTCTGGTGGTGTGGCGGACTTGCAGCCTGTTCACCGAGCGCGAACGTGCGGCGTTGGCGTGGTGCGATGCGGTGACGATGCTGGATCAGCCTTCCATGCGGGATGCGCTGTATGAGCAACTCTGCGCGCATTTCAACGAGCGCGAAGTGGTCGATCTGACGGTGGGCATCGCGACGATCAATTGCTGGAATCGGATTGCCGTCAGTTTTCGCAAACAGCCGACGGTTTAAGCGTTGATGTTGCGGGCAGGGTTCGGTCGGTAATCCTGACCTTCGCGACAACCTGGCCATCGGCAAAATCATTCAATCCCGCTATCCTGCGCGCTGTTTTTAAATCGCACCCACACAACAGCTTTCGACGGATATCAAACATGGAGTTCACCAGCGGCTTTTTGCTGAGCCTTTCCCTGTGCCTGGACATCGGCGTCGCCAACATCGCAATGATCACGCTCGCCATGCAGCGCGGGTATCTGCAAGGGTTCTGGCTGGGGTTGGGGACCTGCTTTGGCGATCTGTTCTACGCGATTCTGGCGCTGGCCGGGATGACGGTATTGTTGCAATACGAGTGGGTGCGGTGGGCGCTTTGGCTTGGCGGCTCGGTGCTGCTGATGGGTTTCGCCGTGAAGATGGTGATGTCGGCGTTGAGCAGTCACAGCGGGCTGGTGATGGCCAATGACGTCGACAATCGTTCAGGGCTCAGGGAGTTTTCGCGAGGGGTGTTTTTGGCGGTGTCCTCGCCGACTGCGATCCTGTGGTTTGCCGCCGTGGGTGGGACGTTGATCTCGCGGGCGGGTGGGCATGGCAGTCTGAGCACGGCGTTGTTTCTGTCAGGCTTTTTCAGTGCGGGTGTGGCGTGGTGTGTGTTTATCTGTTTCGCGGCCAGTCATGGCGGGCGGCTGCTGGGTGACAAGCTGTTGAAGGTGTCCTATTGGGTGTCGGCGGCGATTTTCTGTTATTTCGCGGTGTATGTGATTTTTTCGGGGTATCAGGAGTTTATCGTTAACGCGGCGCGGTATTGAGGTTGGGCTTTTTCGTGTTGGTAGGGCTTGCTTGTGAGTGGGGTGGCGTTCCACCTTGCCCGCGATCTGCCGGGAACCGGCAGTAAGATCTGTGCATGCGCAGTATCAGGCATTCCCGAGTCACCCCATCCCCGCAGGCAGCCCCTCATTTCCGGTCTTCATGCAACGTTTACGTCTGTCAACGCTCATAGACATAAGCAACGGCGTAGACAGGATCGTCCCGACCGCGCGCGTGAGCGCCTGGGGCGACCTCTCCAAACCTCATTTGAAGACGGAACCCTGGACCCTATGACCACACCGGACAAGCAGTACGTGGAATGGCTGGTTGAGCAGTCGATGCTCAACGCCGCAAAGCAACGCGCCAAACTTTATGGTGGCCAGGGTCGTCTCTGGCAACGGCCTTATGCACTGGCCCGGCCGCGAGATGCATCCGCCATTGCATCGGTGTGGTTCACCGCGTATCCGGCGTCGATCATCACCCGTGAAGGCGGTTCGGTGCTGGAAGCGCTGGGCGATGAAACGCTGTGGCACGCCTTGTCCGAAATCGGCATTCAAGGCATCCATAACGGTCCGCTCAAGGCCTCGGGTGGCCTCAAGGGTCGGCAGCGCACGCCGAGCATTGACGGCAACTTCGACCGCATCAGTTTCGAAGTGGATGGCGACCTGGGCACCGACGCGCAATTCCTCAACCTGAGCCGTATCGCCGCCGCGCATAACGCGGTGATCGTCGATGACGTGATCCCGTCTCACACCGGTAAAGGCGCGGATTTCCGACTGGCCGAACTCGCCTACGAGGAATACCCGGGCCTGTACCACATGGTCGAAATCAAGGAGGAGGACTGGCCACTGTTGCCCGAAGTCCCGGCCGGGCGAGATGCGATCAACCTGCCACCCGCGACCGTTGACGCATTGCGCGACAAGCATTACATCGTCGGTCAGTTGCAGCGGGTGATTTTCTTCGAGCCGGGCGTGAAAGAGACCGACTGGAGCACCACACCGGTGATCACGGGGGTGGACGGCAAAGCGCGGCGATGGGTGTATTTGCATTACTTCAAGGAAGGTCAGCCTTCGTTGAACTGGCTGGACCCCAGCTTCGCTGCTCAACAGATGATCATCGGCGACGCCCTGCACGCGATCGACGTCATGGGCGCGCGGGTGCTGCGTCTGGATGCCAACGGCTTCCTGGGCGTTGAACGCAAGGCCGAAGGCACCGCCTGGTCCGAGAGCCATCCGTTGTCGATTACCGGTAACCAGCTGCTGGCAGGCGCGATTCGCAAGGCGGGTGGTTTCAGCTTCCAGGAGCTGAACCTGACCATCGACGACATCGCTGCCATGTCTCACGGCGGTGCTGACCTGTCTTATGACTTCATCACCCGTCCGGCTTATCAGCACGCGCTGCTGACGGGCCGGACTGAGTTCCTGCGCCTGATGCTGCGCCAGGTACATGACTTCGGCATTGATCCGGCGTCACTGATTCACGCGCTGCAGAACCATGACGAGCTGACCCTGGAACTGGTGCATTTCTGGACCCTGCACGCCCACGATCAGTACCTGTACATGGGCCAGACCTTTCCGGGCAACATCCTGCGTGAGCACATCCGTGAGGAAATGTACGAGCGCCTTGCCGGCGAGCACGCGCCGTACAACCTCAAGTTCGTGACCAACGGCGTGTCCTGCACCACCGCCAGCATCATTACCGCTGCGCTGGGCATCCGTGATCTGGACAGCATCACGGCGAAAGATATCGTCACCATCAAACATATCCACCTGCTGCTGGTGATGTTCAACGCCATGCAACCGGGTGTCTTTGCCCTGTCGGGCTGGGACCTGGTGGGCGCCTTGCCGCTGCCTGCCGAGCAAGTGGCGCACTTGATGGGGGATGGCGATACGCGCTGGATTCACCGTGGCGCTTACGACCTGGTGGACATGGACCCTGAGGCCGATGTCTCCACAGGCGGCATGCCGCGGGCCAAAACGCTGTACGGCAGCCTCGTGGAGCAACTGCAAAGCCCGGACTCCTTCGCCTCGCAGTTGAAGAAAATACTCGCCGTGCGACGCGCCTACGACATCGCGGCCAGTCGGCAGATCCTGATTCCGGATGTCGAGCATCCAGGCCTGCTGATCATGGTGCACGAGCTGCCCGCCGGGAAAGGCACCCAGATCACGGCGCTCAACTTCAGCGCTGAAGCCATCGTTGAAACCCTGCACCTGCCCGGCATTGCTCCGGGCCCGGTGGTGGACATCATCAACGAGCGGGTCGAAGGCGATCTGACGGAGGAGGGCGAGTTCACCATTACCCTCGACGCCTATGAAGGCCTGGCATTGCGGGTGGTGAGCATGGCCTCGCCGATGATGTAACCGTGCAAGCCGTGAACGCCCCGACGCTTGTCCACCTCTGGAGTTACCGCCTGACCTTCCTGCTCTCCGGCATGTCGTTGGGCGCCTGGGCGCCACTGGTGCCGTTTGCCCGTGAGCGGGCAGAGCTCGACGAGGCTCAACTCGGGTTGCTGCTGTTGTGCTTTGGCCTGGGCTCCATGCTGGCGATGCCGCTGGCGGGGGCGTTGACCACCCACAAGGGTTGCCGGTTCGTGTCGCTGATCGGTGGGGCGTTGATCTGCAGCATGTTGCCCCTGTTGGCGACGCTTTCATCCTTCACCGCGCTGGCAATAACGTTGGCGCTGTTCGGCGCGGGACTTGGCAGCATCGACGTCGCGATGAACGTGCAAGGGCTGATGGTCGAGCGTGACCATCGTCGCCCGCTGATGTCCGGATTTCATGGCTTGTTCAGTCTGGGCGGCATTGCCAGTGCGCTGTTAATGAGCGTCTTGCTGTGGGGCGGTGCGTCGCCGCTGTTCGCGGTTTCGGTCGTCGTGGCGATCGTCGGCGGATTGCTGCTCTGGCATGCCCGGCATTTGCTGCCGTATGGCGCCGACGACCCCGCAGCGCCTTTTGCCTGGCCGTCTGCCAAGGTGCTGGCGGTGGGCGTGCTCTGTTTCATTGCGTTGCTGGTCGAAGGGGCGGTGCTCGACTGGAGCGCCGTGTTCCTCAACCGGGCCCATCAGATTGACCTGTCGGTCGCCGGGAGCGCCTACGCGGTGTTCTCCCTGACCATGGCCGCCGGGCGTTTCTCTGGGGACGCGCTGCGAAAACGGTTTGGCGCTGTGTCGCTGCTGATCGGCGGCGGGTTACTGGTCATGGTCGGTTTTGCCATGGCGGTGCTGTTGCAGCCGTGGCCGTTGTTCCTGTTGGGTTTTGCGCTGATCGGACTCGGGCTGGCGAACGCGTTCCCCGTTTATTGCTCGGTGGTCGGCGCGCAGACTGCGATGCCGGCCGGGCTGGCAATCGCGGTCATCACCGGTATCGGTTATTGCGGCATCCTGCTGGGGCCCGCCCTGATCGGTTTCGTTGCTCACCTCATCGGGCTTCGCGACGCCTTGTTGTGTGTCGGCGTGCTGATGTTGGCGCAAGTCCTGAGCGCACGCCGCGTCGCCAGGCCCTGATCCCACTATTGCTTTGATCAATGTTCAACATTGATCGGCTCAAGTTCTGCTTTTTCCTCCAGAGGCTCAGCATGGCGGCACGCCTACTGAGCCTCCCCTTGGAGAAAGCCGAATGAATCTTCGAATTGTTGCCCTGTTGACACTGGTCGCCGCCCTGGCCGGTTGTGCCGTTCCTGGCGCTCCGCGCTATTCCGATGCGCCTGACGGGCCGTTTCGAGCTTCTGCGGTGACCTCCAGCGTAGCGCTCAAGCATACCCAGACCGTTGGGGTGATTTTCACTGAGAACACCGTGGCCAATCTGGCCTACATGGCGCGCTACAACGCCACGGCGCAAGACGGCCTGGCCGCCAAACTGACGGACAGCCGCATCACTGAGGCCTACGTGAACAGCTCGGACCCTGAGCTGGCGATCAACTGGTTCGCCCAGTCGCTGGAGAAACAGTTCGCGACCGTCGATTTCTACGAAAACCTGGATGACGTCCTGGCCGCCCGGCCTGATGTGATCGTGTTGCTCGACACCCGCAGCAAGCTGGTGACCGAGCGCAGTTCGGACGTTCAGGCCAGCATCTCTGCCGAGTTTTTCGACGGTGATTTCAAGTTCATCGGCAAGGCTGAAGGCAGCGACGCCAAGTCGATGTCGCCGATCTGGAGCCACACCAAACGTGCTCCCGAAATTGCCGCCGACATCAATCAACAGCGTCAGGTGCAGATCAATGCGTTGCAGAAGTTCGACGCCTCGCTGGAATCGCTGATCAAGGCCGAGTCCTGATTCGTGACAAATCCACGGTAGAAGCGCGCTTGCCCGCGGTTGCGGTGGTCCTTTGACTGATTTATCACAGGACCCATCGTGATCGCGGGCAAGCGCGCTCCTACAGGTCGATGCAGATCCCGACCATCCACCCGAAGCACCAACGCGCCCCGGCTCTGGTAGACTTCAGCGCCTTGAATCCAAGGGGCCTCCTATGAACGACACCGTTCGTCTTACCCAATACAGTCACGGCGCCGGGTGCGGCTGCAAGATTTCGCCCAAAGTCCTGGAAACCATTCTTGCCGGCAGTGGCGCACAGAACCTCGACCCGCGTCTGTGGGTCGGTAACGCCTCGCGTGACGACGCTGCTGTCTACGCCATCGATGACGAAAAGGGCGTGGTCTCCACCACCGACTTCTTCATGCCCATCGTCGACGACCCGTTCGATTTCGGCCGTATCGCGGCCACCAACGCCATCAGCGACATCTACGCCATGGGCGGTGACCCGTTGATGGCGATCGCCATTCTCGGCTGGCCGGTCAACGTGCTGGCCCCCGAAATCGCCCGAGAGGTGATCCGCGGCGGCCGCGCAGTGTGTGACGCTGCGGGTATTCCGCTGGCAGGCGGTCACTCCATTGACGCACCCGAGCCGATCTTTGGCCTGGCCGTCACCGGCCTTGTTGAAAAGCGCTTCATGAAGCGTAACGACACCGCCACCGTGGGCTGCAAGCTGTTCCTCACCAAGCCGCTGGGGATCGGCATTCTGACCACCGCCGAGAAGAAGGGCCTGCTGCGCGACGAAGACGTGGGCCTGGCCCGCGACGTGATGTGCACCCTGAACAAACCCGGCAGCCGCTTTTCCAGGCTGGCAGGCGTCACGGCCATGACGGATGTCACCGGGTTCGGCTTGTTGGGGCATCTGGTGGAAATGGCCGATGGCAGCCAGCTGACCGCACGCTTGAATGCCGCCGCAGTGCCGCGCCTGGGCAGTGTCGATTTCTACATCGAGCAGGACTGCATTCCCGGCGGCACGCACCGCAACTACGACAGCTACGGCGAACGTATCGGCGCGCTGACCGAGGCACAGAAACTGCTGCTCTGTGACCCGCAAACCAGTGGCGGGCTGCTGATCGCGGTCGAGCCGTCCGAGGAGGCCGCGTTCCTGGCCATGGCCGTTGAGCTGGGCTTGAGCCTGTCGCCGATTGGCGAACTGGTCGAGCGACAGCGGCTCGCCGTCGAGGTGTCTTGATGCGCGACAACAGCGCCCACTTTCGCGACATCTTTCTCCACGACATCCCGATGATGGACGTGCGCGCCCCGGTGGAATTCGTCAAGGGCGCGTTTCCGGGCGTGATCAACCTGCCGCTGATGAACGATGTCGAGCGGCAGAAGGTCGGCACCAGCTACAAGCAGGAAGGGCAGCAGGCGGCCATCGAGCTCGGCCACCAACTGGTGTCCGGCGAGCTAAAGCAAGCGCGCATCGAAGCGTGGGCGGCCTTTGCCAACGAGCACCCGGAAGGCTTTTTGTACTGCTTTCGGGGTGGACTGCGTTCGCAGATCACCCAGCAATGGCTCAAGACCGAGGCGGGTATTCAGTACCCGCGCATCATCGGCGGCTACAAGGCCATGCGTAACTTCCTGATCGGGGTCACCGAGCAAGCCGTCGCCGAGTGCGATTTCGTGCTGATTGGCGGCCTGACCGGGACCGGCAAGACCGAAGTGCTGCAGCAACTGGACAACGCGCTGGACCTGGAAGGCCTCGCCAATCATCGTGGCTCAAGCTTCGGCAAACACGCGACGCCGCAGCCGGGGCAGATCGATTTCGAAAACCAGCTCGCCATCGACATTCTGAAGAAGCGCGCCACACACCTGCATCAGTTCGTGATCGAGGATGAAGGCCGGATCGTCGGCAGTCGTGCGGTCCCGCTGGAGCTGTACCGGATCATGCAGGCTGCGCCGCTGGTGTGGCTGGAAGACAGCTTCGAAGGCCGGGTCGAGCGGATTCTCAAGGATTACGTGATCGACTTGTGTGCCGAGTTCATTGAGGTGCAGGGTGTCGAAACGGGCTTTGCAGGCTATGCCGAACGCCTGAAACAGAGCCTGTCGAGCATCGTGCGCCGCCTGGGCGGAGAGCGTTATCAGCGGCTGTCAGCGATCATGGACAGTGCGCTGGAAGAGCAGGCCCGCAGCGGCGACGTCGATCAACACCGGGCCTGGATCAGCGCCATGTTGAGCGAATACTACGACCCGATGTACGTCCATCAGCGCGACAGCAAGAACCCGCGGATCGAATTTGCCGGTGATCAGGCGGCGGTCGTTGAGTACTTGAGGCACAGAACGGCTCGGTAACCCTGGCGATGTGGAAGGGTGTGGACGTTCCTGTGGGTGATGGGGTCCCCGTGGGAGCGAATTCATTCGCGAGAGGCCAATACGGTCGACACTCATTCGTGGCCTGAACCACCGCCTCACGAATGAAATCGCGCCCACAGTCCGGGCTGGGTGTAACACAAGTCCCTGGCCCAGACCGCCGCATTTGACGGCAGTCTGGACGCAGGTCCTGCGTCCACTTTTACAACACCGCAGCCCCAATCAAGCCGCTGACGACGCCCATCACCATGGTCAGCACGCCCACCGTCACCAGCACTTTGCTGTCGAAGGATTTACGCAGCATCAGCAGCGACGGCAGGCTCACGCTCGGCAGGGTCATGAGCAAGGCCACGGCCGGTGCGGTGCCCAGGCCGAGCGTCATCAACGTCTGCACGATCGGGATTTCCGCGGCGGTCGGGATCACGAACAGCGTGCCGACGATGGCCAGCGGTACCAGCCACAGCAGGCTGTTGCCCATCGCGCCATCCACATGCGGGAACAGCCACACGCGGGCAGCCCCCAGTACCAGCACGGCCACGATGTAGATCGGGATGGTGGTCCAGAACAGCTGCCAGATTGTCTTGCCCCAACGGCTCAGCAGGCTGCCTTGTTCCGGCGCTTCCGCGTCAACCACGGCTTCCACGGCCTGTTCCGGCAATGCTTCGGGCCGTGAAATACGTTGCGCCACCAGCGAAACGCCGATCACCAGCACAATGCCCGCCACCAGGCGCAACGCGGTGAAACCCCAGCCCAGCACGAAGCCCATGAACACCAGCGTCGCCGGGTTGAGCACCGGGTTGGCGATCCAGAACGCCAACGCCGCGCCTACCGATACGTTCTGCTTTCGCATACCCGCCGCGACCGGCGCCGCGCAGCAACTGCACATCATGCCGGGCAGGGCGAACAGGCCGCCGCGTACGGTAGAGCCCAGGCCGGCACGACCGAACATGCGCAGCAGCCAGTCACGCGGGATCAGCACTTGCAGCAGCGAACCGAGGATCACCGCCAGCACGGCCGCTTTCCAGATCGCCAGGAAATACACCTGAGCGTAAGCCAGCGCAGCGGCCCACGGGTTGGCGGGGTTGTCGTTGATGATCGAGCCGCCGATGTTGTGCGTATCGGCAGCGACGAAGGACTTCAGGTAATACGGCGACCATTTGACGTAGTACAGACCGATGGCGGCCACCAGCAGAAACACCAGAGGTTTCCACCAAAATGACCAGCCACGGCGTTCAGTGGCGAGCGGGAGTGTGGACATGAGGGGCACCGAGGCAAGAAAACAGGGGCGCGATGATACGCTTTCGCAAACCAGTGTAGTAGCTGTTGCAGGGTGTGTCGGGTATGCACAGCAGCGTTCTGCCAGACTGAGGCAACCGATCAGCGTCAGAAGACTCAACGTGTCAGCCTCCGAATACCAATCCCGAAGCGTTCAACAACGCCCGCGTATAGGGCTGCTGCGGATGAGCGAATATCTGCCGGGAGGGACCTTGTTCCACGACCTTGCCGTCCTTGATCACGATCAGGTCGTGGGCCAGGGCATGGACCACGGCCAGGTCGTGGCTGATGAACAGGTACGTCAAGCCGTGGCGGATCTGCAAATCCCTCAGCAAGGCGACAATCTGCTTCTGCACCGTGCGATCCAGTGCCGAGGTCGGTTCGTCCAGCAGGATCAGGTCCGGCTCCAGCACCAGCGCGCGGGCAATGGAGATGCGCTGGCGTTGCCCGCCGGAAAACTCGTGGGGATAACGATGACGCGTTTCCGGATCCAGCCCGACTTCGCGCAACACCCGAATGACCGTTTCTTCGCGCGTCTGTGGCGTGCCGATGCCGTGGGTCAACAAACCCTCGGCGATGATCTGCTGCACGGTCATCCTCGGACTGAGGCTGCCGAACGGGTCCTGAAACACCACCTGCAAGCGTTTACGCAGCGGGCGCATCAGGTTCTGGCTGTGCAGGCTGAGTTCCTTGTTGCCGAAGCGAATCCCGCCTTCGGAATCGATAAGTCGCAAGATCGCTTGCCCGAGTGTGGATTTGCCCGACCCTGATTCGCCGACGATCCCCAGCGTCTTGCCTTTGACCAGCTCGAAACTGACCCCGTCCACGGCCTTGATGTACTGGCGCTCGCGGCTGAACAGTGGCTTGGGCAATGGAAACCAGACCTTCAGTTCATCCACCGAGAGCAGCGTTTGCGCGTGCACGCTGGGCACGGGCTCGCCGTCCGGCTCGGCATTGATCAGCAACCGGCTGTATTCATGCTGCGGGTGGCTGAACAGGGTTTGACAGTCCGCCTGTTCGACGATTTCGCCGGCACGCATCACGCAGACCCGCTGCGCGATGCGCCTGACCAGATTGAGGTCGTGGCTGATCAGCAGCAATGACATCCCCAGTCGAGCCTGCAACGACTTCAGCAGCGCAAGGATTTTCACCTGCACGGTCACGTCCAGGGCGGTGGTGGGTTCGTCAGCGATCAGCAGGTCGGGCTCGTTGGCCAGCGCCATGGCAATCATCACCCGTTGCCGTTGACCGCCGGACAACTGATGGGGATAGGCGTTGAGCCGATGCTGTGGGTTGTGGATGCCGACCAGCTCCAGCAATTCAAGCGTTCGCGCACGCGCCGCCTTGCCTTTGAGGCCTTTGTGCATCGCGAGGATTTCACCGATCTGTTTTTCCACCGTGTGCAGCGGGTTGAGCGAGGTCATCGGCTCCTGGAAGATCATGGCGATCCGGTTGCCGCGCAGGCCGCGTAACTGGCTGTCGCTGGCATGCACCAGATCGATGCCGTTGTAGCAGATGTTGCCTTGCGTGGTGACGGTCTTCTTCGGCAACAGGCGCAGGATCGAGTGGGCCGTCACCGACTTGCCCGATCCTGATTCACCCACCAGTGCCAGGCATTCACCCCGGCGGATGCTCAGGTCGATGCCGTGGACCACCTCGGTGCCATTGAAGGCCACGCGCAGTTGGCGGATCTCGATCAGGCTCTCATGTTTAGCGTCGTTCAAGGTCGCACCTCAGGTTCTGGGATCGAAAGCGTCACGGCAGGCTTCGCCGATGAACACCAGCAGCGAAAGAATCAGCGCCAGCGAACAGAACGCTGTCAGGCCCAGCCACGGCGCCTGCAAATTGCGCTTGGCCTGGCCGATCAGTTCGCCCAGCGATGCGCTGCCTGCAGGCATGCCGAAGCCCAGGAAGTCCAGCGCGGTCAGGGTGGCAATGGCCCCGGTGACGATAAAGGGCAGGTAGGTGAGGGTGCTCGTCATGGCGTTGGGCAGGATGTGTCGCAGCAGCAGGGCGCTGTCGGTCAGGCCCAGCGCGCGAGCGGCTTTGACGTATTCCAGATTGCGTCCGCGCAGGCATTCGGCGCGCACCACGTCGACCAGCGCCAGCCAGGAGAACAGCGCCATGATGCCCAGCAACCACCCGAAACTCGGCTCGACGAAACCGGACAAAATGATCAGCAGGTACAGCACCGGAAGCCCCGACCAGATTTCCTGCAAGCGCTGGCCGATCAAGTCCGCCATCCCGCCGTAATAGCCCTGAATTGCGCCGGCAAACACGCCGATCACCGTGCTGATGGCGGTCAGCAACAAGGCAAACAGAATCGACACCCGCGTGCCGAACAACACCCGTGCCATCACATCGCGTGCCTGATCGTCGGTGCCCAGCCAGTTGCGTGCGCTCGGTGGGCTGGGCGAGGGGGCCTTGAGGTCATAGTTGATGGTGTCGTAGCTGAACGGGATCGGCGCCCAGAGCATCCAGCCGCCTTGGGATTGAATGAGGTTGCGCACGTAATCGCTGGCGTAGTCCGGCTCAAAGGGCAGTTCGCCGCCGAAATCGGTTTCCACGTACTGATGCAGCGTCGGGTAATAAAGGTTGCCCTGGTAACTGACGATCAGCGGCCGGTCGTTGGCAATCAGTTCGCCGCACAGGCAGATGACCAGCAGGGCAACGAAGATCCACAATGACCACCACCCACGCCGGTTGGCCTTGAAAAGCGCCATCCGGCGTCGGCTTTGCGGTGAAAATTCGAACATCAGGCGCTCCTCGCGGAAAAGTCGATGCGTGGGTCGACCAGGGTGTAGCAAAGGTCGCCCACCAGCTTGATCAGCAGGCCGAACAGGGTGAACAGGAACAGCGTGCCGAACACCACCGGGTAGTCGCGGGACACGGCGGCCTCGTAGCTCATGCGGCCGATGCCATCGACGCCGAAGATGGTTTCGATCAACAGGGATCCTGCGAAGAACACGTCGATCAACGCCTGGGGAATCCCGGCCACTACCAGCAGCATCGCGTTGCGGAACACATGCCCGTACAACACCCGGTTTTCGCTCAGGCCTTTGGCCCGCGCGGTGACCACGTACTGGCGGCTGATCTCGTTGAGAAAGCTGTTTTTGGTGAGGATGGTCAGGGTGGCGAATCCGCCGATCACCAGCGCGCTGACGGGCAACACCAGGTGCCACAGGTAGTCGCGCAGCTTGCCGAAGGTCGAGAGGCTGTCGAAGTCGTCCGACACCAGCCCTTGCGCCGGAAACCAGCTCAGGTAGCTGCCGCCGGCGAACACCACGATCAGCAGGATCGCGAACAGAAAGGCCGGAATGGCGTAGCCGATGATGATCATCGTGCTGCTCCAGACATCGAACCGGCTGCCGTGGTGCACGGCCTTTCGGATGCCCAGCGGGATGGAAATCAGGTAGGTGATCAGCGTCGCCCACAGGCCCAGCGACAGGGTCACCGGCAGTTTCTGGGCAATCAGGCCAGTCACCGTCGCGCCGCGAAAGAAGCTGCTGCCAAAATCCAGCTGTGCGTAGTGGGTCAGCATCAGCCACAGGCGTTCGTGCATCGGCTTGTCGAAACCGTACTGGTGCTTGATCGCCTCCACCAGCGCCGGATCCAGCCCCTGCGAGCTGCGGCTGACGCTGCCGCTGGCGGCGACTTCACCACCGCCCCCGCCAATCCCGGCGTGGGTACTCAGCCCCTGGACCCGCGCAATCGCCTGTTCCACCGGGCCACCGGGCGCGGCCTGCACGATGAGAAAGTTGACCACCAGAATGCACAGCAGGGTGGGAATGATCAGTAACAGTCGACGCAGTGCGTAAGCCAGCATCTCAGCGCCCCTCGTTCTGAATAGCGGACGCGGATGGCGCGCTGGTTTGGGGTGCAAGGCGCGCGGCCATGGCCTCGTTGGTCAGGGCCACCGGGCTGACTTCCCACCAACTGTCCAGCCCGACGTCATAGATCGGCTCAACCTTCTTCCGTCCAAACCGGTTGGCAAACACCACGGGCGTGCCTTGGGAGTAATAATTCGGAATCATGTAGAAGCCCCACAGCAGCACCCGGTCCAGCGCACGTGCGTAATGCAGCATGTCATTGCGGCTGTTGGCGGCCACCAGCCCGTCGATGAGCGTGTCCACCGCCGGATTGCGCAGCACCATGGCGTTGGAGCTGCCGACCTGCCGCGCGCTCTGGGAGCCGAACAGGTTGTACAGTTCGCGACCGGGCGAGAGGATCGGATTGCCGTTGTTGGGCAGCGTGACCACGATCATGTCGTAGTCCCGCGCGTTCAGACGGTTGATGTATTGCGCTGAATCGACGAGGCGAAAGTTCAGGGTGATGCCGATTTGCGCCAACACACGCTTGTAGGGCAGCACCAGGCGGTCGAAACCGCCCTGGCCGTCGAGAAAGGTGAATGTCAGCGGCTGGCCTGCCGCATTGACCAAACGGTTGTTCTTGGGATGCCAGCCAGCCTCGGCCAGCAACTTCAGCGCCTTCAATTGCTTGTCACGGATGTAGCCGCTGCCGTCGGTTTTCGGGGCTTGCCAGACCTGGGTAAACACTTCGTCGGGGACCTGTCCGCGCAGCGGCTCGAGGATGTTCAGTTCTTGCGCATCTGGCAGCGCGGTGGCGGCCATCTCGCTCTTGGGGAAATAGGTCTGCTCGCGCACATAAAAGTTGCGCATGATCTGCCCGTTGACCCACTCGAAATCCCAGAGCATGGCCAGCGCCTCGCGCACGCGGCGGTCCTGAAACATCGGCTTGTCGAGGTTGAACACGAACCCTTGCCCGGCAACCGGGCGCCGTTTGGCCAGGATGGTTTTTTGCAGGCGGCCGTCGAGCAGCGCGGGCGCGGTGTAGCCGACCACGTAACCGGAGGATGAAAACTCACGGTTGTAATCGAAGCTTCCGGCCTGAACCAGCTGCCGGGCGACGTCGGTGTCGCCGTAGAAATTCACGGTCAGGGTGTCGAAGTTGTACAGCCCGCGGCTGACCGGCAAGTCTTTGGCCCACCAGTCTTTAACGCGCTGGAAACTGACACTGCGCCCGGCGTCGACGCGGGACACGCGGTACGGCCCGCTGCCCAACGGTGGCTCGAAACCGCCGCCTTTGGTGAAGTCGCGGGTTTTCCACCAATGTTCGGGAAGAATGCGCATGCTCGCCAGGTCCAGCGCGAGGGTGCGATTGAGGGTGTTCTTGAAGTCGAAACGGATCTGGCCAGGGGCTTCGATCACCACGTCCTTGACGTCGCCGTACAACGGCCGGTAGCTGAAGCTGCCTTGCGTGATCAGGGTCTGGTAGGTGTAACGCACATCCTCGGCGGTGATCGGCGTCCCGTCATCGAAGCGCGCCTTGGGATTCAAGTAGAAACGCACCCACAGGTTATCGGGGTCGCGTTCCAGCTTTTGCGCGACCAGTCCGTACACGGTGTAGGGTTCGTCGAGTGAGCGATACGCCAATGGCGCGTAGACCCAGGTGTCGATCTGGCTCACGGAAATCCCCTGATCCACATAGGGCGTCAGGTAGTTGTACTGGCCGATCTCCTCGGCCGCGCGGCTCATCGACCCGCCTTTGGGCGCGTAAGGATCGACGTAATCGAAATGGGTGAAGTCGGCCGGGTATTTCGGCGGTTCGCCGTACACGGTCAGGGCATGCGCGGGGGCGGCAATGGCCATCGGCACGCCGGACAGCAGCGAGATGAAAAACACCACGGTGTAGAGCAACGCGATGCCGGGCAGCAGGCGTCGCAACGAAAGGGGGGAGGCGCACATGTTCGGACAATCCTTGGTTTGCAGGTCGACGCACGTCCAGCGCTGGAAAAAATCCCCCGGCCGGGGAAGGTGGACGAGACCTGAAAGCCGGGGGCGCGATTTCGCAGAAGTACCCTGACGCGCCGGAGCATGAGCGCGTCAGGGGCGGTCACTTAGAAGTGGTACGTGGCGCGGGCGAACAAGGTACGGCCCAGCGGGTCGGCGTAACGCGGGTCATAGCCGGACTGGAAGTTGTAGGCCTGGTTGGTGAACGGTGGATCGCGATCGAAGAGGTTCCGCACGCCGGCGTCGATGTCCAGCACCTTCTCGAAGGTATGCCCGACCGACAGGTCCCACAGCGAGTACGACGGCACGGTGCCGTTGGTGCTGCGGTCATAGTCGTTGTAACCGCTGGTGAAGCGGTTGGTCAGGGACGCGCGGCTGTCGCCCAGGTTCCAGGTGCCCACCAACACGTGTTTCCAGCGCGCGATCACGCCGTCGCCCTGGAAGTCGCCGACCTTGTCGGTGTACGGGCCGTTAATGGTGTTCTGGAAGTCATAGCGATCCACGTAGGTGCCGGTCAGACCGACGCCGAACTGCCCGTATGGCGTGTTCGGGAAACGGTAGTCCAGTGTCACGTCGACGCCGCTGGTCTTGACGATGCCCAGGTTGGAGTTGCCGGTCACGATATTGGCGATGGAGCCGTCGGCGTTGCGGATGATGCGGTCGCCGTAAAGGTCCGACTGGTTGAACACGGTCGATTCAGGGAACGACTGAATCTGGTTGGAGATGTGAATCCACCAGAAATCCAGCCCCATCGACAGGTTGTTGATCGGCTGATAGACAAAGCCCAGTGTGACGTTGCGGGCTTTTTCCGGCGCCAGGTTGGCGTTGCCGCCGCTCAGGTTCAGGAACTGCTGGTTACAGTCGCGACCGGTCTGACCGCCAGGCTGCACAGTGCCGCCAGCGCAGAGGGTCGGGTCGTCGTAGTAACCCTGGCTGTAGCTCAGGCTCTGCGGGGCATACAGCTCATACAGCGACGGGGCGCGGAAGCCTTCGCTGTAGGCGCCGCGCATCACCAGTTCCTTGAACGGCTGGAATCGGAACGAGTATTTCGGGTTGGTGGTGCTGCCGAAGTCGCTGTACTTGTCGTGGCGCACGGCGGCGGTCAGTTCCAGGCTGTCGAGCACCGGCACGTTCAGCTCAGCGTATTCGGCCTTGACGCTGCGGTCGCCGGACACGCTGCCGGCCGAATCCAGACCCAGGCTGCTGATGTCGTCGACGAAAGCCTCGTAGTCCTGATGCAGCTTCTCTTTGCGGTATTCGCCGCCCAGCGCCAGGCCGGCCTGGCCTGCACCGAACCAGTCGCCGATCTCGCGGCTGACTTTGCCGTCTAATCCGTACACGCGACCGACCGCGCTTGAGTACTGGCCGTGGTAGGCCGCGTTTTCGATGTATTGCTGACCCGCTGCCGATTGCGGGCCGAACGGATTGAGCAGTCCGCTGGCCAGACCGGCCCGGAGCGCCGCATCACTGACGTAGCCCGAGGTGACCGAGGACAGCACCTTGTTCTGGTTGTAGTTGGCGCCGACGTTGTAGTCCCAGCCGCCGACGGTGCCGTCGAAGGTCAACAGCAAGCGCTGGCTGGTGTTCTGGTCTTTGCTGCCACGCGGACCTGCCGCAGTTTCGCGCCAGGCAGTGTCCACCGGCTGGGTCGGGTCCAGGGCGAAGTTGGTCGGGGCCGGGGTGATGCCGTTGCCCGGGTAGTAAGGCGAGGTGGGGTCGATACTCAGGTCGGTCAGCGGCGCAGGGCCAATGCTGGTGGCGTTGTTGTTACGCGCCCAGAAGTATTCGAGGCTGACATTGTGGTCCTCCGCCAGCTTGCCGGTCGCACGGCCGAAAAAGGAAGTCTTCTCGGTTTGCGGCATCAGGTCGATGTACTCACGGGTACTGAACCGGCAGACGCCGTCGACGCCCACCAGACTTGGGCCGGCGCAGTTCGGACCGAGGGGGTTGGCGCTGTTGTCGCCTTGATAATAGTTGCCGGGAAAGGCGGTGCCGGACGTCTGATTAAGGCCGCGTCCCGGTACGTAATCCTTGTCGAAAGAACGGTCGTTGGCGTCCAGGTTCTGCTGCTTGTTGTAGTTGAACACACCCATCACGTTGAAACGGTCTTCGTCCAGATCTCCGAAGCCCCAACTGGCGCTCATGTCCTTGCTGGCGCCGCCACCGCTGGCGGTCGGCGTGTCGCCGCCCAGGCTCAGGGTGCCGTCGGTCATGGACTTCTTGGTGATGAAGTTGATGACGCCACCGATGGCGTCGGTGCCGTACAGCGCAGAGGCGCCGTCGCGCAAGACTTCAATCCGGTCGATGGCGGCAAACGGAATCATGTTCAGGTCGATGGCGCTGCCGTTCGGCGTGCCGACGCCCGACAGCGCGTTGTTGGCCAGACGACGGCCATTGAGCAGCACCAGGGTCTTGTTGGCGCCGATGCCGCGCATGTCGGCATAGGACGCACCGCCGGTGGACGCGCCGACCGAGCCTGCGCTGTTCATCATCGACTGGCTGCCGGTGATGCGCTGCACCATCTGTTCGGTGGTGGTCACGCCCTGTTTTTTCAGCTCGTCAGCACGCAGGATCGTCACCGGCACGGCGGTCTCGGCATCGGCGCGACGAATCGCCGAGCCGGTCACTTCCAGCCGTTTGAGCTGGGTGGTTGCGGGCACTGCGGCGGCAGCCGGAACGGCGGCCTCGCTGGCCGGTGCTGCCTCGACGGCGGTATCGGTGCTGTCCGCCGCGTGTGCCGTGCTCATGCCCACGGCGAGCGCGCAGATCAACGCGCGCGGGTGCCGTCGTACTGCAACAACAAGAGGCTTGAGGGTAAAACCAGGAAAACTCATCAGCATGGTAATTTCCGACTTATTCCAGATGTTATTGAAATGGCCTTGTGAGCCCTCGTTGCTCCGACGCGGTTGTGGCGGTCGGGAAATCCGTTTTTCAAGCAAGCCGCTCCCCTCCATGGCAAAACCACGGACGGCCGTTACATCGGGAGTTGGGTGCGAAGGGCTGCGTTCGGACGCAGCCCTCAGGTCATGGCGCGTTGATCATTTGGAGGTCATCACCGAAATCTTCGTGATCCCCGAGCGCTCGATCGACGCCATGGCCTTGGCCACCTGGCCGTAGTTGACGCTGGTGTCCGCCTGCAATTGCACGCGCACTTCAGGGTCCTTGGCCTTGACGTCCTTGAGGCTGATCTCCAGTGACTCCGGGGCGATCTCGGATTTGGCGAGGTAGAACTTGCCGTCCTGATCGACGCTGACCACCACCGGATCCTTCTTCTCAGCGGGTGCCACGGCGTCGGTTTTCGGCAGGTTGACCTTGATTGCGTTGGTCATCAGCGGCGCGGTGACGATGAACACCACCAGCAGCACGAGCATCACGTCCACCAGCGGCGTGACGTTCATTTCGCTGAGCACTTCATCGCTGTCCTGAGTGGAGAAAGACATCAGCTCGCCTCCCGCACGGACTGGCCGTGCTTGTGGGCGATGGGCTGACGGCTGACAGCGAAGGCGCTGCGCTGCGCCAGCGAGTCGAAGTCATGGGCGAAGTCGTCCATGTCGGCCACGGCCAGCTTCAGGCGCCGCAGGAAAAAGTTGTAAATCAGCACCGCGGGTACCGCGACTGCGATGCCGACGCCGGTGGCGATCAGCGCATGGCCAATGGGACCCGCCACGGTTTCCAGGCTGGCCGAACCGCTGGCGCCGATGCTTTGCAGCGCTTCCATGATCCCCCAGACCGTGCCGAACAGACCGATGAAAGGCGCGGTGCTGCCGATACTGGCGAGGATGGCCTGACCGGCTTCCAGCGCGCGGCGCTCTTTCTGAATCTGTTGGCGCAGGTTGCGTTCCAGACGGTCCGAGCGGTTGATGGTGTGGGCCAGTTGCTGAGTGGTGCGCGGCGATTCGTCGACCGCCATGGCCTCGAAGCCGCTGTTGGCGATACGTGCCAGCGAGCCTGGGTATTGGGTGGCGTGTTCGGCAGCGGTGAGCAGGTCCGGTGCTGTCCAGAAGGCTTTGCTGAACTGTTTGTTCTGGGTTTTCAACTTCAGGTACTGCGCAGATTTGATCAGCAGCAGTCCCCAACTCAACACCGAGAACACCACCAGTGCCCAAAGCACGCCAGGGACAATCATGGAAGAGAGCGATTCGTTCATGGTTACACCTCACCAGCTATTTAAGAGTTGTCAGTCGTTTGCCTGCCGGGTCATTCCGGCAACTTGAAATCGATGGTCTGGGTCGCGAAGCCTTCAATCGGTGTATCGCCGCGCTTGGCCGGAATAAACTTCCAGTTGCGCACCGTTTCCACCGCCGCATCGTCGAGCACTTGCTTGCCGCTGGACTTGGTCACCTCGACACTGCCGGCGCGGCCGTTGGGCAGCACCTTGATGCGCAAAATCACGCGACCTTCCATGCCTTTACGCAGTGCCGCGCCGGGGTATTCCGGTGGCGGGTTGCCCAGGCTGGCCAGCCCTGAAATCGCTGCCGACTCCTTGACCGGTGCCGCTGGAGCAGCAGGTGCCGCGGGTGCGGGCGTCGGTGACGGAGCCGGCGGCGCTGGCGTACTCGGTGCGGCGGGCACGGGGGGCGCGGGCGGCGTTGGCTTTTTCACCGGCTCCGGCTTTTTCACCGGTTTGGGCTTCTCGACCTTGGGCTTTTCAACGGGCTTGGGTGGCGGCTTGACCGCGTCCGGATCTTCCACCGGTTGCTCCGGTTCAGGTGGCGGCGGCGGTGGAGGTGGCGGCGATTCGGGCGGCGGAGGCTCCGGTGTGGGCGGCGTTGGGCTGCTCAACTCGACCGTCATCTCGGGCACTTGCGGCGCAACTTCCGGAACGTCGGCTTTCGCTGTTTGCATGTACCACCAGATGGCCCCGTGAATAAGGACCGAAGCGGCAATCAATAACAACACCTGTGGCCGGTTCAATCCGCCAGGGCGTGAAGTGTTTTCCGTGAAAGGAATACTCGGCCAAACCCCGGAAAGTTCTTCCGGGGATGGCTCGGGCAAGGCTTTCATGTTTACCGCGTCGTTCATTAAAGCTCCCTCGGGTCATTGAAGGGCAATAAGGTTCCGTTCAAACATTTCGTGAATGTTCGAATCCCTGATGCTTGCACTTTCATGAGGCGCAAAACACCCGTGAGCAGACAGAGGTGCGTCAGCTCTTTATCGGAAGTGAGGGTGCAGAGTGGGTTATGGAGACGACATGGATATTCCCTGTTTTCTTGTTGTGTACCTGGATGTACAGCGATGTGTCTGAGTCACTACAGAGGTTCAATAGCAACCGCTATGCCAGCAGAGCCCTCTGCAATGGGGTTTTTGGCCCATTCGGCGCAGATGTCGCATTACTGTAATTTTTTATCGATTCTACGATTAAAGCGTTAGCGAACAACGGTGAACCTTTGGAACCAAGGTTAACGTTGGTGCGAGTGCGTCCGCCGAGCCCGGCGAATACTGTTCGCGAAAGCCCGTATTTATATAAACGGCCGGCGGTGCACCAAACTCGGCAATTGAGGTTCGAATTGGTGCGTGAAGGTTTAACTGTGCATGGTGAACGTCCAGGTTAAAGGTGACTGTCGGGTCATTTAATTATCGAGTGTCTTTTCAACGGGTGAGCAAGAGTGTCCATCGGTAAGTGATGGCTATTTAATGTGTGTGCTGTTTCTTATACGGGAATGTCCCGTTGATATAATTGAGAAGTGTGTGATCGTTAGTGTCTTTTCCATCATCAAGAGCTGGAGTGGATTATCACGATTAACGGACAGCAAAAAATAAAGGAATGGCCCGCGTGAAAACGCGAGCGCTCCGGGTGTTGTAAGAATTAAAAAATCAGACGCTGAGCAAGGACGGTTCGACGACGAGGTGATGGACCTGCGGCGAGGTGCGCAAGACGGCTTGAGACAGAGCAACGGGCACCGACGGGAACGGCAGGGTGTGGCGGGGTGTGGCGCAAGACAGCAGGGACAGGTCAGACACGAATCGAATTCCTTATCGACGGACGACAAACGGCGGGTTTGCGTCCTGCACTGTTAATGGACAGGGTGCTGTCCTTTTCCTGCACGTTGGTGCGTGTTGCGCACCGATTGGCAGCGTAGACTCACGGCTTTGTGGGGCGTTTGGGTCTATTGGTGGTACTGGCGTTCCACTTGTGAAATACCTTGAAAGAAATGTGCCAAAAAGCTGTCCTTTTGTAACAATTTTGATGCGGCGGTCGATTGACAGCGTTCACGCCTGCATCGACTGCCCATGTTCCTGAGTCTTGAGAGGGTCCTGATGAGCCAGTTTTTTCCTGAGCAGCCCGGTTACCGTCAACTGCGTGAACGTTTTCTGAAGGCTGCGAGCGGTGTGGGTGCGGCACTGAGTGAATACCCGCATCCGCTTCAGGGGCCGTTCGGCGAAGCGTTGTTCACCGACGTGGCCTGGATCGGTGCACCGGATGCCAGCAAGGTGCTGGTGGCGTTAAGCGGCACACATGGCGTGGAGGGGTATTACGGTTCCAACTGTCAGAGTCGCTGGCTGGAAAGCTTGAAGGGCCGCACGCTGCCTGAAGGCGTGGCGGTGCTGATGATTCACCTGATCAACCCGTGGGGCACTGCGTGGATGCGCCGCGTCAACGAAGACAATCTCGACCAGAACCGCAATTACCTGGATTTCAGCCAGCCGCTGCCTGACAACCGTGCCTACCACGATGTGCATGCCTTTTATAGCTGCGAGCAACTGCGCGGGCCGCAGCGTGATCAGGTCGACGCGCGGTTCAACGCCGCTGTCGCGCAGCGGGGCTGGTCAGGCTTGATGTCGGTGGTGGAAGCCGGGCAATACGCGTTTGCGGACGGGCTGTTCTATGGCGGGACTGGGCCGAGCTGGTCGAACCGGACGTTGCGCGCCATTGTCGACAAACACCTGAGCGGCGTCGAGGTGGCGGCGTGCTTCGACCTCCACACAGGGGCGGGGGATTACGGTCATCCGATGCTGATGAGCATTGTGGAGTCAGCCTATCCCGCGCTCGCCGATGCACAAGCGCTGTTCGGTCCGTGGCTGTTCACCCTGATTACAGGGGCCAATCAGGTCAGTGAGACCGGTGTGGCAGCGACTTCCACGGGTTACACCTCACAGATGCTGCTGGACGCGTTGCCGGGTGTTCATCTGATGCCGTTTGTCATCGAGTGCGGGACCTACGCCGGCGAGATCGTGCATGGGCATCTGCGTGACGATCACTGGTTGCACCTTCACGGCGACCCGCTGGACGCAACCGGTCGCGCGATCAAGCAAGGGTTGCTGGAGCAGTTTTACCCCGCCGACCCGGACTGGCAGGAAGTGGTGTGGGTGAGGACGCGGCAGATCTGGGAGAAGGCGCTGGCCGCGCTGCCGGGCATCGCACGCTGAGGCTTTGCAGGCGCACGCTGGGTCTGGGTGGAGTCCGCGCCGCTCAGGCCAGCCCGTCAACGAGGCGCTGGGTCAGTGCTGGCAGCAACACCTCGCACGACGCCCCGATTTTCAGATCCAGCAGATCATCCGCGCGGGTTTTGCCCAGGTTGATGGCGATCAGCGGTTTGCCCTGATCGGCGACGGCGCGGCACAAGCGAAACGCCGAATACGCCATTAGCGACGAGCCGACCACCAGCAGCCCCTCGGCCTGTTCGACCCGGGCCATGGCTTTGGCGGCGGTGGGCGGCGCGACGTTTTCCCCGAAGAACACCACGTCCGGCTTCATTCTCTCACCACCGCAGTGCGGGCAATGCGGGACCTGGAAGCGTTCTTCAAAGGCCGGCTCAAGAAGGGTGTCCCCGTCGGGCGCCTGAATGGCGTCGACACCGGCGAGGTAGGGATTGTGTTCCAGCAGCGTGACCTGAACGAGGTCGCGCTCGGTGCGCTGCCGACAGTCCAGGCACAGCACCCAGTGCAGGCTGCCGTGCAGTTCGACCACATCATGGCTGCCGGCCTGATCGTGCAGGGTGTCGACATTCTGGGTAATCACGCCGCTGATGATGCCGTGACGTTGCAGCGTGGCCAGCGCTTCATGCGCGGCGTTAGGCTGAGCGGCGCGCACCCGTGGCCAGCCGAGCATGGCGCGGGCCCAATAACGCCGGCGTGCCTCGGGGGCGTTGAGGAATTCCTGAAACATCATCGGTTGCCGACCGCGACGCACACCGTCGCTGTCGCGATAGTCAGGGATGCCGGAAGAGGTGCTGATGCCCGCGCCCGTCAGGGCGACGAATGAACGCTCGTTCATCCAGTGCAGCAGGGATTCGACATCGGTGTGGGCAAAGGTATCGGACATGCACAGGTCCTCGTGAAAGCGGCGGTGCGCCGATACTAAACGAGGTGGGTGATTTGTGCTTTGAGCGAATGCGCGGTCTTGCGATCGAAATCGACCCAGTGGGAGTTTGCTCGCGAAGGCGGTGGGTCAGCCGCATCGACGGTGACTGACACACCGCATTCGCTGCCCTCGTAACCTCGGACGTCTCCTACAGGGTTCGCGTCGTTACGAAGACTTGGGGACGACGCTGATACTGTGGGAGGGTCTTGCTCGCGAAGGCGTCGGCCCAGTGACGGTGAAGTCGACGGACACGCCGCTCTCCTGAACAAGCTCAGTCCCATAGGTATTAGGTCACCTGCTGATCGTGGCGTGGGCTTGACTCAACAGCTCATTCGCTCGGTGCACTGTCGAGAGTATTGCAGTTGCTCGGCTGGCCGCGACCCGTGGCAGGTCTTTGGCGAACAGCACGGCGCCGTGTTTGGGCAGGTCAAGGGGTGTGGTCATGGTTGTTCCTTGAAGGTGAACGTTGGGCGCGCGGGAGGCGCATTCAGTCGAATTTTTTCAAGTAGCCGTCTGCCAGCTCGATCAACCGTTCGCGGCCGAAGCTCTTGCAATGCCCGCCGTGCACCACCCGGGCGGGGAGTGCTCGCAAGCGTCGCATGGTACGTACGTAGTCCTCGACTGAGGAGTGGACGAGGTTGTCCAGCAGTTCGCCATCGTAAATGGCATCGCCGGAAAACAGCGTTTGGGTCGATGCCTCCCACAAGCCGATGCTGCCCGGTGAATGGCCGGGCAGGTGCAGCACCTCGAAATGGCGATTACCCAAGTCCACGACATCACCTTCTTCCAGCGTGCGTGTGACGTGGGCGGCCTGGATCTTCCAGCTGTTCAAGTCGTAGTCGGGTGAGGGTAGGGCGCTGATGATCGGCCCCAGGCGCTCGCCGCCCAGGGTCGCGAGGCTGAAGTCGTTTGGGTCGAAGTCGGGCTCGACCAACGTGAAATAGCCGTCCGACCCGCGCAGGCCATCGGCTTCGGCGCTGTGAACCAGGCACTGATCGAACTCATGGTGACAGCCGACGTGGTCCAGATGCACATGACTGGCCACCGCACTGATGCGCTGGCCGAAGAGGTTCTTCGCGGCCTCGCGCAGGCTGCAGATGCCCATGCCGGTGTCGACCACGACATCCTGATCGCGCCCGCGAATGTGCCAGATATTGCAGCGCAACCACGGGGTGACATGGGGTTCGGTGATCAGCGTGATGGCGTCGTCGATCTTCTCGAGCGAATACCACTGGTCTGCGACTTTTCTCAGCATGGCGCGTGCCTCGGTCCCGGTGAAAGAGGAGAACCGCCGTCAGCGTCGCAGGTTGTCCGGTTTTTTTGAACCACCTTGGCGGGTCTTTGGCGGTTCTTTTTAAGGTCGTGTGCGTTGGAGGCGGTTTGTCGGGCAAAAAATCAGTAATATGGCGCAACATCGGTGTAGGCCAGTCCTGTGCCGGGCCTTCACGACCATATTGATGAAACACCAGCCCCCGCCAACGCCGGGCGCGCTGGTCAGGAAATAGAGGGTGTCATGGGTAACGAGAGCATTAATTGGGACAAGCTGGGTTTCGACTACATCAAGACCGACAAACGCTTCCTGTCCACCTGGCGTGATGGCCAGTGGGAAAAGGGCACCCTGACCGAAGACAATGTGCTGCACATCAGCGAAGGCTCGACCGCGCTGCACTATGGTCAGCAGTGCTTCGAGGGCCTGAAGGCCTATCGCGCCAAAGACGGTTCGATCAACCTGTTCCGCCCGGACCAGAACGCCGCGCGCATGCAACGCAGCTGCACGCGTCTGCTGATGCCACACGTACCGACCGACATGTTCATCGAAGCGTGCAAGGACGTGGTGCGTGCCAACGAGCGCTTCATTCCTCCCTACGGCACCGGCGGCGCCCTGTACCTGCGTCCGTTCGTGATCGGTGTGGGCGACAACATCGGCGTGCGGGCTGCCCCTGAATTCATTTTCTCGGTGTTCTGCATTCCGGTCGGCCCTTACTTCAAGGGCGGCATGAAGCCACACAACTTCGTGATCTCCAGCTACGACCGCGCCGCCCCTCAGGGCACCGGTGCGGCCAAGGTCGGCGGCAACTACGCCGCGAGCATGATGCCGGGCGCCGAAGCCAAGAAGAACGGCTTTGCCGACGCGATCTACCTCGACCCGCTGACCCACTCGAAAATCGAAGAAGTCGGTTCGGCCAACTTCTTCGGCATCACGCATGATGACCAGTTCATCACGCCGAAATCGCCGTCGGTGCTGCCAGGCATCACTCGCCTGTCGTTGATCGAACTGGCGGAGAGTCGTCTGGGCCTGAAAGTCACCGAAGGCGAAGTCTTCATCGACAAGCTGGATCAGTTCAAGGAAGCGGGCGCGTGCGGTACCGCCGCAGTGATCACCCCGATCGGCGGGATCAGCTACCAGAACAAGCTGCACGTGTTCCACAGCGAGACCGAAGTCGGTCCGGTGACCCAGCGCCTGTATAAGGAGCTGACCGGCATCCAGTTCGGCGAGATCGAAGGCCCGGCGGGTTGGGTCGTCAAGGTCTGAACCTGACCGAAGCGAACGCGCAATAAAAAACCACCGCCTTTTGGCGGTGGTTTTTTATTGGGCGGCGTTAGCGGTTTGCTCATGCGGTCAGGGCGCGCAGCTGCACTGTGGGAGCGAATTCATTCGCGAAAAAACCGCCAGGCAATTGAGATGCATCGGCCTTGCTGGCCAATCGCAAATGAATTCACTCCCACAGTGTGGGGACTGCACGTAGGCACATTACGCGGGGTCAACCTTCGAGAGGCCGCGCAGAGACCGCATTACGCCGCCACACCAGCCGCCCCACGGTAATCAACCAGTTCACCACCGCCACCCCCAGCAAGATCGTCAGCATCACTGACATCCCGCTCTCGACGATCACCTTGCCCGCCAGCAAGGGAAAACCGAACACTCCGATGAAGTACGCCAGGCTGAACAACAACAGCGACTGGGTCGTTTTGCCCGCGGGGGCTTCGTTGGCCGCCAGGCCGTTGATCACCGAATAGGTCAGGCCGTATCCGACGCCCAACACGATCGCGGCCAACAGATAGCCAAGGCTGCTGGCGACGACGTACTGAAACATCAGCATCGAGACGACGATCAGCCCTGACAGCAGACACGCCATGACGTAGGGATCGCGTCTGACGACGATGCCGGCCACCAGCATCCGCCCGGCAATCGCGGCGCTCATGAAACCGATGAAAAACAGTGAGTAATCCAGTGAGTGGTCATGGGCGTAGCGGGTCTGGAAGCTCGACAGCCCGCCGAAAATGGCACCGCCCAGCCCGACCATCACAATTGCGAACACCGCTTTGGAGCGCAGTACCGCGACCGCACCTGTCAGCGAAAGCTTCGACGCCACGGTGCCCGACCGGTCAGGCAGTCGGTTGAGGTCGCCCGCCAGATGCCAGAACAGCATCACCCCGACCACGCTTGCCAGGGCTGACATGAAAAATGCCGAGGAAACGGGCAGCCCCGATTGAGTGGCCAGCCGCCCCAGCAGCGGTGCGGACCCGATCCCGCTCATCATGCTGCCGGACAACAACGCGAAGTAACGGGCGCGCTGGGTGGGTTCGACGATCATCGCCACGATGATCGGGCCCAAGGTGTAAAACACGCCCCAGCCAACCCCGAGCACCAGGCCAAACAGCATCATCAGGTGCAGGTGGTTCGCACTGACGGCAAAGCCGATGTTGGCGATGACCAGCGCGATGCCGCAAAGCGCAATCGAGCGCGCAGCGCCCAGGCGATCGCACAGATGGCCGGAAAACACCACGGCGATGAAGGTGCTGATCATGGCCGCCGAAATGACAGACCCTGCATCCTTTTCATTACCGCCGTGGTTGCCGATCAGCAGTGCTAGCAGGAACGTCGAGCCATACGCCATCGAGAGCAGGTAACTGGCAAGGCAGAAGAAGCTGAACAATCGCGGTGAAGGCTTGGCAGTCTGGTGAGTGATGGGGGCGGTCATGTGCACTCCGTTGTGTGAGAAAGGCATGTTCAAGAAAAACGACGCCAGTGTGAAAGGCATCGGCATTGCGTCGCGTACAGGATTTCACACCTCAGGTTCTGCAAACGCTTAACTGACGGTGGGGTGGATTGCTAGCCAGTGGACTATGGTTCAAGCGGGCAGAAGTCCCGACCTCGCAACAACGTCAATAAACAAGAAGGTCAATTAAGAAGAAGGAAGCTTTATGTTCACACGCGCTGTTTCTCGTCCCTTTCAGCGACTCAAACCGCTGACCCTTTCCTTGAGCCTGCTCGCGACAGGCACCGTTTCGGGTGTCTGGGCCGCAGATGCCGAATACCCCCATGCCCATGAAGCCATCGGCACCGTCGAGCAAATCTACGACGGTGCCATGTTGCCGGACCTAGCCGTAAGCACCTATCGCAACATTGACCGGCTGTTCCCGACCCACACCATCAAGGCCGGCGGTCACCCGTATACATTGCCCAAATCCGACAAGCCGTTGGGCAACGTGCATTTCACGTATGAAGGCAAGCAGTACGACCTGTATGACTACGTCGCGCTGGACAGCGTGACCGCGATGCTGGTGATCAAGGACGGCAAGATCGCCTACGAAACCTATCAGCGCGGCAACACCGAGAAAACCCGCTGGATGTCGATGTCGGTCGCCAAGTCCATCACCTCGACCCTGGCTGC
This sequence comes from Pseudomonas abietaniphila, assembly GCF_900100795.1. Taxonomy (GTDB): domain Bacteria; phylum Pseudomonadota; class Gammaproteobacteria; order Pseudomonadales; family Pseudomonadaceae; genus Aquipseudomonas; species Aquipseudomonas abietaniphila. The sequence continues at coordinate 95,681 of NZ_FNCO01000015.1, read as the reverse complement.
CGCCGCCATTCATGACGGCCTGATCAAAGGCCTCGACGCGCAGGTGGTCGATTACGTGCCGGAGCTTAAGGGCAGCGCGTATGAGGGTGTGACCGTGCGCGATGTGCTGATGATGTCGTCAGGGGTGAAATGGAACGAGACCTACACGGATCCGAAGTCAGACCGCCGTGCGTTGCTCAATGCGCAGATTTCACAGAAGCCGCGGTCGGCGGTGGCGCTGATGGCCAAACTGCCCAGAGCAGCGGAACCCGGCACGGTGAACAACTACAGCACCGGTGAAACACAGATCCTGGGTGAAATCGTGCGTGGCGCGGTGAAGATGCCGCTGGCCGATTACCTGTCGCAGAAGATCTGGCAGCCGTATGGCATGGAAAGCGACGCCAAATGGTGGCTGGACTCCACGAATGGCGTGGAGATCGGCGGCAGTGGCATCAGCGCCACGCTGCGCGATTACGGTCGGTTCGGCTTGTTCTTCATGAACAACGGCAAGGTTGACGGGAAATCGATCCTGCCGGAGGGCTGGGTCAAGGAAGCCACAACGCCGACAACGCTCAAGGGCGGCAAAAAGCTGGATTACGGCTACATGTGGTGGACCGCCTGGACTGATCCGTCGAAGAAGGACGGCGCTTACGCGGCGGTCGGCATCCAGGGGCAGAACATCTACGTCAACCCGGCCAACAACGTGGTGATCGTCACGTTTGGCGCGCAGCCCAAGCCGGTCGACAAAGAACCCATCGACCCGATGGTGTTCTTTGATGCGGTGGTCGCCGAGCTGAAATAGCCGTTCAGCGGACCGGAGCCGCCCGGATCAGGGCGGCTTTTACCAGACGGTTACTGACCCAGGTTGCCGAGCAGGTCAGCCTGGACGATCTCGATCCAGTACGCGTCCGGATCGGCGATGAACGCCACGTGCTTCATGCCTTTGTCCAGCCGTTTGACGAAGGGCACGCCAAGGGCTTCGAACCGTACGCAGGCGGCTTCGATGTCCGGGACCGAGAAGCAGATGTGGCCGAACCCGCGAGGGTCCTTGTTGCCATTGTGGTACTGCGAGTCGTCACTCTCGGTGCCCCAGTTATGCGTGAGTTCCAGCACCGATTCGCGGCTGAAGGTATGGCTCATGCGCGCCGACGTTTCGTCCGGCACCTCACCGCCTTTGGTCATCGCCAGAAACAGCAGCGAAAACTTCGCCTCGGGAAAATCCACCTTGCGCAGCAGCCGCATGCCCAACACCCGGGTGTAGAAATCCAGCGAACGCTCGGGATCCTTGACCCGCAACATGGTGTGGTTGAACACGTAATCCTGGGTGACGGCATCAGGCGTCAGGCAGACACCGGGTTGAGATTCGCTGACGAAGGACATGGCAGGCTGCTCTTAGTGAGTGGTCTTGCAGTGTAGTTACCCTGCTTCGCGGGCGGGTAATACCGGATTACTACGGTTTTTCAGAGGCTACGCATGACCCTATAAGAGCCGTCGGAGGTTACGACGGTCGCCATGGCGGTGTGTCAGACAGAACGCATTCGCGGCCGTCGTAGCCTCCGACGGCTCCTACAACGTTTGCTGTCGACTTGAGCGTCGCGTATCACCACCGATTGGCTAGCTCAAATCATGCAGGTCTCGTCCGAGAGGCTGGCTCAGCGACCATTCAGAAAACCTTACTTTCAAACCCTGCCGCTGAGGTGTGCAGCACATGGGGCCAACCGTATAGCTTTCTGCCTTTGGAAATGGGGCAAGCCTGAGCAAGGGCCAAGTCTTGCTATCCGTTGAATATTGCAAGCGCAGCACACCCTCGGAAACGGTCAGACGAAGCCAAAAATCGTTCGGGTCGCCCGAAAAGCCGCTGGGTGCCCAGTCTGACTTGCCTTGGGTCAGCACGCTGCAGATCATTGGGCTTCCATCGTTATGCTCTATCCCGGCTTTGAGCCAGGTGTGCTCATTGAGCCTGACCATGATTCCCGCTTGATCATAAAGCTCGCGAAAATCGGCGTTGACTCTGACCTGGGCGGTAAAATCTCCAGCGGTTTCGAACCCTAGGAAATGTCCGCTATCTCGAACGAACCCGTAATGAGTTTCGCGCCAAAAATCGGTTTGGAAGTCAGTGACAACCTCTAAAGAGTCGTCAGATAGGCGTTGGCAAAGGCTTGGTTTATTCAGCCAACTGGCCGCTTGCCAAATGGACGCTTCAACGGCCTGAGTGACCGCTGCAATCTGCTTTTCACACACCGTGCTACCTCACCATTGATTAGCTGAATCTTGCGTTGAGCCCCCGTTTTCCTCTGCTCTGGACCGGGGACAATCTGGCCGGTCAAAAACCTATTGGCTTGCTTCGCGAACCAGCCAGTGAGTCGCGTCTGCCCAGGCACCAACGGTTACCAACTCCTCCAGGGTTTCCAGCACGATTTTTTCCCAACTCAGCGCCAGACGGCTCAACCGACGGTCCCTGAGAGTCGTCATGGAAACGGTGGATCGAATGCCAGGCCGCTCAATAGGATGTCCTACCAAAAGGCCTTTAGAAATGTCTTCCTGCACCGCCGCGTGGGCAATGATTGAATAACCCATCCCCTCAGAGACCAGCTTCTTGGTCAGGCCGACGCTATCGACCTCAAATATGATGTTCAGCTGCACGCCATTTTGGACGGCAACCTGCTCTACAAGCCGACGGTTGCTGTGAGGTAAGCCTGGCAATATCAGCGGATATTCCGAGAGTGCACCGATTCGCACGCTTCGAGAGACTTCTTCTGGTGGGCCGACCAAGATCATGCGCTCACTGAAGAGCGGTCTCACATCGAACGCTTCCAAAAGTGGCTGGTTATAGACAAGGGCGACTTCAATTCGTCCGGAAAGTAACCATTCCTGCAGGGAGGTACTCTGGCCTTCCAGCGCATGCAACGACGCTTTCGGCCAGCGCTCTCGAAACCGGCCAATCAGCTGCGGCCCCACCGTTGCTCCAATGGACGGAGGCAATCCGATTGCCAGGTGGCCGCGCTCTTCAATCGCGCTGTTGCGGACATGATCGGTCGTTTCTTCCATGTATCGCAGCATCACTTCTGCACGCTCGAGAAGCCTGGAACCGGCCGCAGTCAGCTCGACGCCTCGACCATGACGGTTAAACAGCTCTACCTGGAGTTGCTCCTCCAGTTTCGCAATTTGCCGACTCAGCGCAGGTTGCGCGATAAACAGCTCTCTGGCAGCCCTGCTGAATCCACCTGCGTGCGCGACTTTTACAAATGAACGTAACTCTCTTATGTCCATCACAGGACTCCCATGCCGTTTCAGCATAGCTTTTTATCAAAATAAGGTTTTTGCGCCTAGCCCTGCTTTTTTCTATGCTCCTGACAAATACCTCGCCTGTTCGCAACTTGCCACCGCGACAGACGAAATCACAAGAACAATGACGCCCTCCAAGGGCGAGGAAACGCCATGAATCAGTTGAAGAAACTGCATGTGCAAGTGCTCATCGCACTCGTCGCTGCGATCATCCTCGGCTTCGCCGCCCCGCAATGGGCCATCGCCATGAAGCCCATCGGACAAGCATTCATTGCGCTGCTGAAAATGATGCTCGCGCCTATCGTGTTCGTCACGCTCGTACACGGCCTGACCCACGTTCAGGACATGCGTAAGCTCGGACGCATGGGGATAAAGTCGCTCCTGTACTTCGAGGTTGTCAGCACCATCGCGATGATCGTCGGCTTTGTCCTGGTGAACGTCGTCCAGCCGGGGGTCGGCCTGCATGCGACAGGCATGAATGAGTCTGCAGAAGCCGTTAAAGCCACCTCGGCGGCGGGCAGTGTGTCGATGGTTTCGTATCTGCTTAGCCTGATTCCTCATACGCTCGTAGACGCGTTCGCTAAAGGCGATATCGTCCAGGTGTTGTTGATCTCGGTGCTGGCCGGCATTGCCATCAATCGTGTCTGCGGACAGGATTCGGTCGCCGTTCGGGCGATAGGTGAAGCCCAGGACATTCTGTTCAAGATGCTCGGTTTCATCATGAAGCTTGCCCCGCTCGGAGCATTTGGCGCGATGGCCGCGGCCATCGGCAGCTATGGCGGTGACACGCTTCTCTACCTCTTGAAGCTGATCGCGGTTTACTACGCAGCGTCGCTGTTCTTCGTTTTCGGCGTGCTGGGTACGATCAGTTGGTCAATCGGCCTTCCATTCGGCAGCGTTCTTCGCCTTATCAGAGAGGAGATCCTTCTGGTCTTCGGAACGGCATCCGGAGAGGTGGCATTCCCACGCCTGGTGGAGAAGCTCAAGCGCAGCGGCTGCGATGAAGTCGTGGTGGGTTTCGTACTGCCAGCGGGCTACAGCTTCAACCTGGACGGCACAGCCATCTACATGGCCATCGCCGTCGGCTTTATCGCTCAAGCCACCGACACACCTTTTTCGCTGTGGCAACAGCTTGGGCTGCTGGCAATCCTTAGCGTGACGTCCAAAGGGGGCACCACCGTCGCCGGCGGCGCATTCATCAAGCTCGCCGCAACCCTGCAGTCCGTGCAGACCCTGCCTCTCAGCGGCCTTGGATTACTGTTCGGTATTGACCGAATCATGGCAACTGCCACAGCCCTGACCAACATCGTTGGCAACACCATCGCCGTGTTCGCAATTGCCCGATGGGAAGGTGCCTTCGATCCCAAAGCCTTTGAACGTGAAACCGGCCGCACTCCATCGCGAACCCTTCTGCGTCCATCGGCAGACACCCTCTCTCGTGAGGGCGCCATTGAGGCGACCCGCAAACCTCAATCTCAGAACTCCTGACAGGAATAAGTCATGAATCGACTGTTGCCAATCGATCCGCAGCAAATGAGTGATGCCCAGCGGTTGGTTTATGACCGCATTGCAAACGGCCCCCGCAAAGGTGTGCGCGGCCCTCTTGCGATATGGCTGCATCGCCCGCAACTCGCGGAGTGTTCCCAGGCACTGGGACGTTATTGCCGGTATGACAGCAGCCTGGAGCCGCGTCTCTCTGAACTCGCGATCCTGCTCATGGGTCGCCACTGGCTGGCGGAGTACGAATGGGCCGCGCACAAGCCATTTGCGTTAGAGGCCGGCCTGGCCCCAGAGATCATCGACGCGATCCGGGATGGGGTTGAGCCTGCATTCAAAAAGGCAGATGAGCTGTTGGTGTACCGCTTTATTCGCGAACTCCATGCCCAGCGCGGCATCAGCGACGCACTCTACAGCGAGTTCACGAACCTGTTGGGCAATGACGCCGTCGTCGACCTAGTGGGTATTGCCGGGTACTACACCCTCATTTCCATGACCATCAAGGTGTTCGAGGTTCCACCTCCGGCAGGTGCCGCCCCCGAACTCCCTACTCACTTAAGCGAAGGAATTTCCCATGACTGATACGCTTCCAACCAGTGATCGCCTGAAGGGCAAAGTCGCTATCGTGACCGGCGCAGGCTGCGTGGGCGCAGGCTGGGGCAACGGACGTGCCGTCGCAGTCTTGTTCGCCTCTTCTGGCGCAAAGGTGTTCGCAGTGGATCGAAACCTGGATGCGATGGAAGAGACGTTAGGGCGAATTCGGGAATTTGGGGGTGAGGTCACCCCTTATGCCTGCGACGTCACTGACAGCACCGCCGTCGCTGCCATGGTTGCGGCCTGCAAAGAGACGTATGGCCAGGTAGACATTCTGGTGAACAACGTCGGCGGTTCTGCTGCAGGGGGCGCGGTCGCCCTGACCGAAGACAAGTTCGATGCCCAGATTGCGCTCAACCTCAAGAGTGTTTTCCTCACCTGCAAGCACGTACTGCCGATCATGGAAGCGCAGGGGAGTGGATCGATCATCAACACGGCTTCGACGTCCGGCATTCGCTTCACCGGCTCGGCACAGGTTGCATACGCCGCGAGCAAAGCCGGTGTTATTCATCTGTCCAAGGTCACTGCAGTCGAATACGCCCCGAAAGGCATTCGCGTGAACACTGTTATTCCTGGCCAACTGCACACCCCGATGGTCGAAGTGCGCCTGGCGGGGCAACGCACCGGCGGCGATGTCAGCAAGCTCCTCGATTCTCGCCTCGCGCGGATCCCGCTGGGTTTCATGGGGGACGGGCGCGATACCGCATTTGCTGCGCTTTATCTGGCCAGCGACGAGTCCCGTTTTGTCACTGGAACCGAGATCGTTGTGGACGGCGGCATGAGCGCTCGTTGCGACTGATCCACCCAGGGGCTTCGCACGCCGTTGCCCTTGTCCCTATAAGAATAAGAGTGAAGCACCATGGATGAACTGTCCTTCAGCCAGGCGGCGCGCCGCCTGTTTATCAAGCAAACCGCAGTGGCTGCCGCAGGCGTCGGCTTGCTCGGCGGCGCGGTGAAAGAGTCCCTCGGAGCTACTATGTCTACTCCCTCCAACTTAACGGGTATGTGGGATTGCCATACGCATATCTACGGCCCGTGGGAACAGTTCCCTCTGCCGGCGAACGCCGCGTACACCCCACAACCGGCTCCATTTTCCCAGTTGCTGGCCCTGCATAAACGTCTGGGCATCAGTCAGGGCGTGCTGGTACAGGCTGCCCCTTACGGTACAGATCATTCCGCAATCCTGGCCGCAATCAAAAGCAGCGGTGGACGCTATCGCGGTGTGGGGATCATTGATGACCACACCACCGATGAGCAACTCCAGTTGTTGCACGAGGGTGGCCTGAGGGGGATCCGCTTCAACCTGATGGGGCACCTTCCTGGGGCCCGGGATCCGATCAAGCTTCGCCAAATGGCTGAACGGGTTGCGCCACTGGGATGGCACGTGCTCGTGCATGGCGAAATAAAGGACCTGATGCCGTTTTTGCAGGCTTGGCAAGATCTCGACACACCGCTGGTGATCGATCACATGGCCCGGCCGGACTTCACCAAGCCTGTGGACAAGGACGTGCTGTCTGCACTTGAGACTGAGCTCGGGCGACCGAACCGTTGGATCAAACTCTCCGGTATTGATCGGGTGATGCAAGGCGCGCCGGGGCCGTGGCCACACGCAATGGATCAAGTCAGAACACTGCTCGATTGCGCGCCTGAGCGAGCCATCTGGGGTTCAGACTGGCCTCATCCCAATATCAAGGGCCCGGTCCCCGACGACGCTCAGTTGATGGAGTTCATTCTGCAGGTGTGCGGCACACCTGCCTTGCAAAAAGCAGTCATGGTCGACAACCCGGCTCGCCTCTACGCCTGATTACGTTTGATCTGAAAGGAGTAAGTAATGGACGAAATCAGTTGGCGTCCAAGCACCCGCGTGCCCGATCCACGGGTACGCGTGCTTGATTCCAGGTTCGAACACTACCGACTGCCCCACGCCAAAGTGGAGCGCCTGGGCACAGGAATGCGGTGGGCAGAAGGCCCCGCCTGGTTTGGAGACGGTCGTTATGTCTTGCTCACCGATCTGCCGAACGACCGAATAATGCGTTGGGATGAAGTGACCGGCGCCATGAGTACGTTCAGGCAGCCCTCTAGCCAGGCAAACGGTATGACCCGAGACCGCCAGGGCCGTCTGATTGTCTGTGAGCACGGGGCGCGCAGAGTCTCACGCACAGAATATGACGGCAGCATCACCGTGTTGGCCGACGGCTATGCAGGCAAGCCTTTGAACTCCCCGAATGACGTCGTAGTGAGGTCTGACGACAGTGTGTGGTTCACCGATCCACCCTTCGGCCTGGTCAGTGATTACATGGGTCAACAAGGGACTCCATCGCTGCCAGCCAACCTTTACCGAATTGACTCCACCGGGACTGTCCAGTGCATCGCCGAGGATCTGGAAGGCCCCAACGGACTCGCGTTTTCACCCGATGAAAAAACCCTCTACCTGGTCGAGTCCAGAGCTCGACCGCGTCGGATCGTTGCATACGACGTCGATCGCCTGGGCGAGGTCAGCAATCGTCGCGTCCTGATTGATGCCGGCGAGGGGCTGCCTGACGGGCTGCGTATAGACGTTGACGGCAACCTTTGGTGCGGTTGGGGCGCTCCCGACGCAGCGCTCGACGGTGTGAGGGTCTTTGCACCTGATGGCACTGCAATCGGTCATATCGAGCTGCCCGAGCGGTGCGCCAACCTGTGCTTCGGCGGCCCGCGAAATAACCGGCTGCTGATGGCCTCCACGACCTCTCTTTATTCGTTGTTCGTTAACACTCGCGGCGCCTGAAAACGCCCCGCCATGAAGGAAGCACTATGAAAAAAACAACATCCGCGCCCCTTTTACTGTCGACTGGCCTGGCCAGCCTGCTGACGTTCACCCAGATGGCCGACGCCACCGAATTGAAGATCATCGCCAGCGGTGCCCTCAGAGGTGCGATGGCCGCGCTGCAACCGGCATACGAAAAGGCCAGTGGTAACACGTTGTCTATCAGTTGGGGCCCGTCCATGGGCGAGTCTCCAGAGTCGATTCCCCAGCGCATTAAGCATAAAGAACCCATGGACCTGGCCGTCATGGCCGATGAGACCCTGGAGCTGCTCGCTCCATCGGGCGCGTTTGATATGGCGACACGCCGGGAGATTGCCGATTCGCGGATTGGTGTCGGCGTACCTCACGGCAAACCTAAACCGGATATCTCGACCGTTGCCGCGCTGAAATCGGCTCTGCTCAACGCTGACAAGATCGCTTACTCCCAAGGCGCGAGCGGCGTCTTCATCAGAACAGAACTCTTCGAGCGGCTAGGCATTTCCGATCAGGTCAAAGGCAAAACGGTTGAAGTTGAAGGGAAGGAGCTTGTAGGAACAGCGCTGGCCCGAGGTGAAGCCGACATCGGAATGCAGCAGGTGAGTGAGCTGAAGGTTACCCCTGGCGTGGACTATCTGGGGCCGCTTCCCGACGCGGTTCAAAAGGTCAGCCGCTTCTGTGCGGCCGTCGCCGGGCAATCGCCCCACTCAAAACCTGCCAAGGAATTCATTGCCTTTCTTAATAGCGACGAAGCCCGTGAACTGCTCGTGAAAAGCGGCCTTGAGCCTGCGAAATCTCACTAAGCCGAGGAACATGACAATGAAAAAAATCTCACGTTTTCTGTTTGCTGCAACCTTGAGCCTGACCGCTGCCGTTGCGTTGGCGGGGACTCCAGTCAAGCAAGATGTTGTCCGCTACGGCAATGTCCAGATCGAGGTCAATTCACAAGGTAAAGGGCCGATCATCGTAATGCTCCCCTCGTTGGGCCGTTCCGGTCGTGACTACGATCAAGTCGCCAACTATCTGCAAGCGGATGGTTTCCGGGTAGTGCGCCCGGAACCGCGTGGCATTGGTCAGAGCAAAGGCCCAATGGAAAATCTCTCGGTGCATGATTTCGCGAAGGACGTGGCAGCGGTCGTTGAACACGAAAATAAAGGGCCGGTGGTTGTAGTAGGGCACGCCTGGGGCAACTTCCCCGCTCGCATGCTCGCTGCCGACCGCCCGGACCTGGTGCGTGGCGTCGTGCTGGCCGCTGCATCGGCGGGGAAAGTGCCGCCTGGATCGACGGAAAAACCGATCAATGCAGAAATGCGCCAGGCAATCGATGGCGCCGGTGACCTCAGTCTCAGCAAGGAGCAACGTCTGATCTATCTGCGCAAAGCGTTCTTTGCACCTGGCAACGACCCGGCCGTCTGGCTGAACGGCTGGCATGACGAAACTCACGAAGCTGAGTCCCACGCCCGTAATACCACGCCGGTCGATGATTACTTTGCAGCCGGCACCGTTCCTATTCTGGATTTGCAAGGTGAGGCAGATACCGTGGCGCCTCGACGGTTCTCTGGTGTGCTGAAAAGCATGCTGGGTGATCGGGTGCAGATCGTGGTGCTCAAAGATGCTGGGCATGCCATGGCGCCTGAGCAACCCAAGGCGATGGCCGACGCCATCGCAACCTTCGCTAAAACGCAGTACGCCAAGCAGTAATTCGCCCTTGGTTCAGGACAGGTAGCCACTGCTGCCTGTCCTGTCGATGAACGCGTATTCGTACTCAAGCTGATGTCGGCGGTGCAGGGCACTCCACTCTTTAGCCGATTCGTTTCTCTCTTGAACAAAAACAAAAGGTCCACGCATGCGTTTGAATCCGGCTTTACCTATATTGATGCTTTCTGGTTTGTTCGCTATCAGCTGTTCAGCGGAGGAAGCTCCTGTGGTTCGAATGATCACTGCCGAAAATGGGGACGTTCACATTGAGGCGTTTGATCAAGGTAGCGGTAATGTGATCGTGATTTTGCCCTCAAAGGGTCGGGGCGCTCATGACTATGATCGCGTAGCCAGCTTCCTTGCTGATGACGGCTACAGGGTCATCCGACCTGAACCGAGAGGTGTGAACGGCAGCAGGGCACCCATGGAGAATCCAACGCTGCATGACTTCGCAGCTGACGTCGCGCTGATCATGGACAAGGCGCACACCGGGCCGGCTATCGTGGTGGGTCACGCCTGGGGCAGTCAGCCTGCACGTGTCCTGGCAGTAGACCGACCGGATTTAGTGAAAGGAATCGTGCTGGCAGCGGCCTCCATCGGCAAGCTCCCGCCAGGCTCATCGGAAAAGCCTTATGGGCGGATGATCGAAGCGATCAAAGGCGCAGGCGACTATTCACTCCCTGAAGCAAAGAGAATCGCTTACCTGCAGGAAGCTTTTTTTGCGCCTGGCAATGACCCAAAAGCCTGGCTGACCGGATGGTACGACGAGACACACAAAGCTCAGGATCATGCGCGTGATTCCACTCCAGTCGATAGCTATTGGTCAGGGGGCAACAGCGTCCCCATTCTCGATCTTCAGGGGCAGCACGATGCCGTCGTGCTGCCGAATATTTTGAAGCCAATGCTGGGGGATCGGGTTGAGCACACAGTCATTGCAGGCGCTGGCCATGCCATGGCACCTGAGCGCCCTAAGGAAATGGCAGATGCTATTGCTGCGTTTGCGAAAAGGGTGAACGAGCAGCGCTGAAGGTCGTCGCTCACACCATCAACACCTATTCATCGCACGGCTCAGGACGTCCGTATAGTCGCGCGCAAAAGCCCAAACACGCTTCTCCCCCGGACACGGTCTACGTCCTGTCTGCTGCCGGGGAGAAGCGCAGTGCCTGGCACACATCCGAGTTTGAACATGACCCACTCGCCTGATCGTCTCCATGAAATTCCACAAAGCGCAGCGCTACTGCTGGTGTTGCTGGAGCCTCCTGCTCCGCTGGAAGAGGAATTCAATGACTGGTATGACTTTGAACACTTCCCTCAAAGGATGGGGGTGCCGGGATTCGTCAGTGGAGAGCGCTGGGTTGCAATCGCCGGCTGGCCTCGATACTTGGCGCGTTATAAGTTGAGGGATTTCGGCGTGTTCGATTCGCCTGATTATTTGGCAATCTCGGGCTCGAACAACAGTCCCTGGAGCAAGCGTGTTCTCCCAAGAACCCTTGGAAGGCAACGACTTGCTCTGGAGGTGTTTTCTCAAAAAGCGACCCATTCGAATGCCACCTGTCTCTGCCTCATCATGTGGACCCTTGATGACGCGGGGCATTTTGAAGGGCTTCTGCAGCAAGTCCTCACCAGGGTCGAATCGTTAACGGGCGTGACGGAAGCTCAATGGTGCAGAAGCGATAAGCAAGTGGTGGGCGTGCTCGGTTTTGATCACATCATCACTCAGCAGGACGTCACCCTTCTTTCCCGAGTTGAAGGCGTGGGCACCCGGATGATCAACATCTACATCCGCTACCAACGCTGACTCTCAACCTGCCGAGTGACAGGCAGCCGGGGGCCGCTGCGGCTCCGCGTGGGGCCCAGGCACACGCCACGTTACTGCAACCGGGTCTGCGCTACGCTCTTATAGCGACGTAGTAGCTCGCTATTACCTTTCCGCCGACGGCGCTACTACTATCCAGTGAGGTTGACTGCACCGACAAAAAAAATAATAAGGACAAAAGCCATGAGAGACCTGAAGCTCGATCGTCGCCGCTTTTTGCAAGGAAGCGGTGGACTGCTCCTGGGAACGCTGTTATTCGGTTCCGGCCCTATTGCACTGCTTGCTCCAAGCCGGACATGGGCCTTGGAGATGAACACGCTGGACAGCGCTACCGGCAGCAGGCTGTTGCTGGTCATCCGTCGCATATTCCCTCACGACACCATGGAAGACGCGGTTTATGCGTTTTCCGTCAAAGCCCTCGATGAGAAGGCCTCCCAGGACCCGAGCGTCGCCGACACCCTGAAAAAAGGGCTGGCCGATCTCGACCAGCGTGCCGGCGGCGACTGGAGCAAGTTGCCCGAAGACAAGCAGGTCGGGTTTCTCAAAGACATTCAATCCGACCCTTTCTTCGCGCTGGTACGCGGTGTCTCCGTCAACAGCCTGTACAGCAACGAACTGGCCTACAAACACTTCGGTTATGAAGGCGCTTCCTTCCCCAAGGGCGGTTACATCCATCGCGGTTTCAACGACCTGAAATGGTTGCCGAACCCGCCTGTCGATGCCAGCCCGAATGTCCCTGCCTGAGGAGCGCACTCATGACGACCTACAATTTTGACGACGATTCAGTGGTGGTAATCATCGGCTCCGGCGCGGGCGGCGGAACCCTGGCGAACGAGCTGTGCCAGAAGGGCGTGCCGGTGGTGCTGCTGGAAGCGGGGGCGCGGCAATCGCCGGGCACGTTCATCAACGACGAATGGCCTTCGTTTGCACAGCTGGCATGGGGCGACACCCGCACCACGTCAGGCAGCTGGCGTGTGGCGAAGGATTTTCCGAATCTGCCGGCCTGGATCTGCAAGACAGTAGGCGGGACGACCACGCACTGGGCGGGCGCGAGCCTGCGCTTTCAGGAACACGAATTCCGCGCGCTCGACACTTACGGCAAAGTCGAGGGCGCTAACCTGTTGAACTGGCCTGTTACCCTGGCGGAACTCGAGCCGTACTACGCCCGTGCCGAAGACAAGATGGGCGTGACCCGCACCAACAACATCGAAGGTCTGCCGGGCAACAACAACTTCAAAGTGATGTACAACGGCGCGCAGAAGATGGGTTACAAGGAGTGCTCGACCGGGCACATGGCGATCAACAGCGCACCGCGTGCCGGGCGCGCTGGCTGTCAGCAACTGGGCTTTTGTTTCCAGGGCTGCAAGATGGGCGCGAAATGGTCGACGCTCTACACCGAAATCCCCGCCGCCGAAGCCACCGGCAAGCTGGAGCTGCGGGCCCAGTGCCACGTCGCGAAGATCGAGCACGACGACAAGGGGCGGGCGAGTGCGGTGGTGTATTTCGACGCGCAGGGCAAGGAGCAGCGGCAGAAGGCGAGGGTGGTCGCGGTGGCCGGTAACTCCATCGAAACCCCGCGATTGCTGCTCAATTCGTCCAGCAGCCAGTTTCCGAATGGTCTGGCCAACGGTTCGGGGATGGTCGGCAAACACTACATGCGTCACACCACGGGCAGCGTTTTCGCCTCGTTTAACGAAGAGGTCCACTTTTATCGCGGCACGATCATGGCCGGGCTCATCGGTGATGAGATTCATCACAAGCCCGATCGCGGTTTTGTGGGCGGTTACGAGATGGAAACAGTCTCCCTGGGCCCATCGTTTCTGGCGGCGTTTTTCAACCCCGGCGCATGGGGCCGGGAGTTCACCGATGTCATGGAGCAGTACAGCAAGCTGGCGGCGATGTGGATCGTGGGCGAGGACATGCCCCAGGAGAGCAACCGCATTACCCTCAATGACAGCGTCAAAGACAAGTACGGCTTGCCGGTGCCCAACGTGCATTACGACGATCACCCCAACGATTTGGCCATGCGCGAGCATGCGTTCAAGCAGGGTGAGGCGTTGTATTCGTCGGTCGGCGCCGTCAAGACGTTTCGGGTGCCGCCGTACCCGTCGACCCACAACCTGGGCACGTGCCGCATGAGCGAAAAGGCGCAGGACGGGGTGTGCAACAAGCATGGGCAGAGCCATGAAATCCCTAACCTGTTCATCTCCGACGGCAGCCAGTTCACCACCAGTGCCGGAGAAAACCCGACGCTGACCATTGTGACACTGGCCATCCGGCAGGCGGAGTTCATCGCGCAGGCGTTGAAGACCCGGGCGGTCTGAGTTTGCTCCAGCCCCCGTTGTCGCGGGCGTGCTCTGGGTCGCAGAGCACGCCCGCGCCTTTAACGGGCGCTGTCCTACTTGATCCCCAGTCTGTGGTCCAGCGACAGTTTGCCCGCGCCCTTGGCGATGATAATCAGCAGCAGTCCTGCCCAGGTCAGGTGCGTGGCCCAGGCATCGGGGTAGACGAACACCTCGATCACGGTGGTCATGCCCAATAGCGCAAATGCCGACAACCGTGAAAACAAGCCCAGGATCAGCAGCACTGGAAACAGATGCTCGGCATAGGCCGCCATGTGCGCGGCGATTTCCGGGGGCACCAGCGGCAGTTTGTATTCGGTGCGGAACAGCTCGTAGGTGCTGTCGGTGATGGTCAGAAAACCTTCCACCTTGGTCCGGCCGGACATCAGGAACACGCCAGCAATGGCAAAGCGTGCCACCAGTGACAGCAACGAATCGTTGATCAGCAGGTGCAGGCGGTCTGCGGCACGGCCCCAGATGGCGCGCAGGGATTTATGCCCCGCATAGTCGGTGCGTACGGTGTCCATGGTGTTCTCCATTTGCCCTTGGGTAAGGGCTTTCAGGTTCGGGGGTGGGCCGTCAGGCAGGCTCGGTTGTTGTAAACGCGTCGGCGCCGACCAGCCGTGTCAGCAGGTCAAGCATGTCCAGTGACGGCTCGACCTCGGTCGCTTGTTTCGCGGCGTGCTCCAGCGGTGCACCCGCTTTGCAGGCATCGAGAAAGGCACATTCGCCGACCGTCAGCGCGTGCCAGGTGACGACACCGCCACTGCGGACCAGCAGCGCGCCTTCGCCGTGCCAGGCAAGGTCTTCGGGCATCGGAATTTGTTCGCGGTTGTGCCGCCAGATCGTGAAGACCGGTTGCTCGGCAAACCAAAGCCATTGCGCGGCACGACGGGGTTTGAGCACGAGCGTGGCCAACTCTTCAGGCGCCAGACTGGCAAGGCGGTTGACATCGACACCGGGCTCTTCATGGGCGGTATGGCACTGGTTCCACAGCAGATCGAGCCGCGCGACATTGCCGAGATAGGGCATCTGCTGCGCGTGTTCGAAGCGGTCGAGAAACGCGGGAAATCCGCTGCCGTGGTACACCAGCCGCGCATCGACCGGCGGCGCGTGACGTGCGTGAATCGCAGCCGCCGCCAGAAACCATTCGCTGCCTACCAGACGCTCCACCGTAGGGAAGTTGGCTTGCAAAGCGTCCACGGCACCCTTCATCACCGTGTTGCGGTACACCGAAAAACCAGGCTGGTCGGTGAGCAGGGTGAGGCTGTCCGCTTCGGGGTTGTACAACGCCTCGACGAAGAGGTCCTGAAAATCGGTCAGAGACGGTTGCATGAAAGACCCTCCAGCAGGGTTTGAGCACGGTCGCGTTCCAGCAACAGCTCACCGAACGCAGGGATATGGTCGTCCCGTTCGATCAGTGTCGGCCGTGGGCCCACGCGCTGAATCAAGCGCTGGTACAAGGTCCAGACGGGCTCTGCCACCGGGGCGTCGTGGGAATCGATCAGCAAGCCAGCACCTCCAGGGTCGGTGCTGTGCCCGGCCAGATGAATTTCCATAATGGCGTCGCCGGGAAATCCGTCGACGTAGGCGTTGGCGTCATAGCCCATGTTGTGGGCGCTGAGAAACACGTTGTTGATGTCCAGCAACAGGCCGCAGCCGGTGCGCGCGCTCAGTTCGGCGAGAAACTCAGTCTCACTGAACGCGTGACCTTCAAGCTGCACGTAGTGACTTGGGTTCTCGACGGCGATGCGCCGCTGGAGAACGTCTTGCGTGCGCTGAATGTTGTCGGCAATCCGCTGCAGGGCGTGCTCGGTGCGAGGGAAGGGCAGCAGATCGGGATGGTACTGACCCCGCCAGGTGGACCAGGCGAGGTGTTCGGAAACAAGGGCTGGCTGAACGCGGTCGGCAAGTGCCTTGAGCCGCTGCAGGTGTTCGAGATCGGGCGGACAATCGGCCGCCAGGGACAGTGACACACCGTGCAGTGACAGCGGGTGACGGCTGCCAATCGTTTCCAGCCATGCCAGGCGCGGGCCGCCGTCGATCATGTAGTTTTCCGGATGGACTTCAAACCACACACCCTTGGCAGCGCAGTCAAACGCGGCTTCGTAGTGGTCGGCCTTGAGGCCCAGTCCGGCACCCAGTGTGAGTGATGTGTTCATGATCGACGCCTGCCCTTGCGATGGTGTTGACGGTATTGCTTCGCGCGTTCGCTTTCGCGAGCGCTCGAATTACATCGAGGTCAGCGAGCCCATGCCGTGTGGGGTTTTGATCGAGGTGCAGGTGCCGGCTGGAACGTTCTTCCAGGCGTTGGTCTGGTAGTCGGTCTTGGCGGTGCCTGCGCAGGTTGTGCCAGCGCCAGCCTTGCAATCGTTCTTGCCGGCCATGGCCACGCCGTAGCATTTTTCCATGGCAGGAGCGGCCATCTTTTCAGCGGCCATTGCGCCGGAAGCCATGGAAGCGAAAGCCAGAGCAGCGGCAGCGAGTTTGATGTTGTTCATGTTGTTTCTCCAATTACCTTGATTGAGGGTGGTCGCAGCACCGGCGTTTAAGTGACGCTGTGCATCTGATCCGAAAGGTAGTTCGCTGGAGAAACGAAGACGGTTACAGCCAGACATAAATATTTTTGAAAAAGTTTTCAGCGACGCATGGCTGCGCCGAAACGATCACCGCACCACGCCATATTCCACCAACAGGCCTTCCATCCAGTCCATGAACACCCGGCAACGTTGCGGCAAGTGGCGGCGGTGGGCATAGAGCAGCGAGACGGGCATCGGCGCCGGCTTGTAGTCGGGCAGAATCTCTACCAGGCCGCCACGTTGCAGTTGATGTTCCTTGGACAAAAGCGGCGACTGGACGATGCCCAGTCCGCCGAGGCAGGCGGCTTCGTAGGCTTCAACGTTGTTCACCTTGACGCTGCTGGGCATGGCGATGCGATGGTCCTTGCCGTCGCGGTGGTATTCGAACATCGCGTTGCCTGCGCCGAAGGCGCTGACGTAATCGATCAACAGGTGCTGCTGCAGGTCTTCCAGCGTGTGTGGCACGCCATAACGCTCGGCGTAGCCTGCGCTGACGCAATTGATCATGTTGAAGTGGCCGACGTTGCGCGCGACCAACGAGGTGTCAGGCAGCTCGCCCACGCGTATGACGCAATCGAAGCCCTCGCGCACGAGGTCGACGCGGCGGTCGGTGCTGCTGATTTCCATTTCAATGAGGGGATGCCGGTCGATGAACTCCCTCAGGCGTGGCAGCACCAGCCTGCGTGCCATGGCAGTGGGCATGTCGACCCGCAGGCGCCCGCTGAGCGCCGCATTGTCCTGGCGAAACAGGCTTTCGACTTCGTCCATCTGCGCCAGCAGGTCTTTGCTGCGCTCATACAGCACCTGACCGTCCGGGGTGGTTTGCACCTTGCGGGTGGTGCGCAGCAACAGGCGTGTATTCATCAGTTGCTCAAGGGCACGAATCTGCTCGGACACACTGGAGCGGGGCAGGCCGAGTGCGTCACTGGCCAAGGTGAAGCTTGAAAGCTCGGCCACGCGAACGAAGGTCTTCAGCAGTTCGAGTTTGTTCATCGGCATCACCCTCGATTGTTCGTCACTGACGATCAGTCATTTCGTTGGATGGGCGTTTATCAAAGCCCGATCGAACAATACTCTGCTCCTCACTGACTGAACACAGCCAATCGAGGAAACACCGATGAGCAACAAGATCGCGATTATCACTGGCGCCAGCCGTGGCCTGGGCAAGAGCACCGCGCTGCATTTGGCCAGACAGGGCATCGACATCATTGGCACCTACCGCAGCCGTGAAGACGAAGCGCGCAGCGTTGTCGCCGAGATTGAGGCGCTGGGCGGCAAGGCCAGGATGCTGCAACTGGACGTTGGCGACAGCGGTGGGTTCGAGACCTTTGCAACGCAGGTGTCGGCGCTGCTCAGTGGTTATTTCAAAGCGGAACGTTTTGACTACCTGGTGAACAACGCGGGTATCGGCCTGTACGCCAGTTGTGCTGAAACCACCGAGGCGCAGTTCGATCAGTTGATGAACGTGCACTTCAAAGGCCCGTTCTTCCTGACCCAGAAACTGCTGCCACTGATCGCCGATAGCGGTCGCATCGTTAACCTGTCGTCGGGTCTGGCGCGCTTCTCGCCAATCGGCTACGCCGCCTACGCCTCGATGAAAGGCGCTGTTGAGGTCTGGACACGTTATTTGGCCAACGAGCTGGGTCCTCGAGGCATTACGGTGAACGCATTGGCCCCTGGCGCCATCGAGACCGATTTCGGCGGCGGCACCGTGCGCGATAACAAAGACGTCAACGCCTGGGTGGCCGCGAACACCGCGATGAAACGCGCCGGTTTGCCTGATGACATCGGAGCGGCGATTGCGATGCTGCTGAGCGACGGCGGGCGCTGGATCACGGCGCAGCGCATCGAGGCGTCTGGCGGGATGTTCGTGTGAGCTGACGGCAATTTCGTCTCGCGTGGGGACGGCTGAGGTCTAGCCGTTGATGTAATAGATGCACAACGACAAGGTCACCAGCGAGCCCAGGGTTGAGATCAGGATCGTACTGGACACCACCGACGCTTCGCGCTTGTAGTATTCGGCCAACATGAAAGGGCCGGTCCCGGTGGGCAGCGCGCTGAGCAGCAGCGCGGAATTGGCCCACAATGGCGGCAGGTGAAAAACGTGAAACGCCAGGACCCAGGTCAGCAGGGGATGGGCGATCAACTTGATCAGCACCAACAGGCTCGTGCCATGGCGCGGGCCTTGGTGTTTGTGGGCCAGAAAAAGGCCGAGGGAAATCAGCGCGCACGGCGTCGTTGCCGCACCTAAAAGGCTGAGAAACTTGTCCAGTGCCCCGGGCAGCGGGATGCCGGTCGAGGCCCAGCACGCGCCGAGAATAGGCGACACCACCAGCGGATTCTTCGCCAGCGCCTTCAGCACTTTGAGGACGATGCGATGCACCTGCGCTTCGCTTTGCAAGCCGATCTCGATGCACACCAGCGCAATGCCGAACAGCACGCAGACCACCAGCAGCGAGGCGATCAAGGCCGGTTCGAGGCCATTGTGCCCCAGCACCATCACACACAGCGGGATGCCGATGTAGCCCGTGTTGGCGTAGGAAGCGCTGAGTGCGTCAATGCTGGCGTCGGCAAAGTGCCCGGCTTTCTTGCGCCGGATGAGCAGGGTGATGACGAACATCGCCATTGTGGAAAGGGTGAACACCGCCACGAACCCGGGGTGCCAGATCTGTTCCCAAGTGGCGGTTGCGGTTGCCGTGAACAGCAAGGCGGGCAGGCACAACCAGACCACCATCCGGTTAATCTCAGACGCGGCAGTCGGGCCCAGACGGTTGGTGCGACGGCAGAGGTAACCGACCAGAATCAAGGCAAAGATCGGCAATAGGACGTTTAAAACGGATGACATCGGATCTCGGCCCTTGGTGTTTGACGGCAACACGCTGAAACAAGCGGCAAAGATTAAGGTCGGAAATCGTTAGCGTCCAACCTTTCTTGCCTGATAGGCGTCGATTTTATTGGCGCGGAGGCTTGGTCCAGAGCGCTCGGCGTAAGAAGCAGGAAGGGTGCCCGAGTGATATCGGGCACCCAGAAGGCTCATTTCTTGACGGGGGTGATGTCGGTGATCTGGCCGTTGGTAGTTTGCACTTCGACATACTTATCGTTGATGCGCACCCATTGGCTTTGCTTGGAAGGCTCTTTCAGACCTTTGGCCTTCCAGTCCTTGATGGCGGCGTCAGGGCGCTGGAATTTTTCCGGCGCGCGGTCACCCTTCTCGAGATCGCGCAGGTTGTCCTTGGAGGATTGAACAGTCTGCGCAGGTGCGTCTTCGGCCTGCACCGCGAAACTGGCGAGTGAAACACAGCCCAGAATCGTCAGACCGGCGATGAGCGATTTGTTTTTCATTCGAAGCTCCTTATCCAGTGCGTAATGCGCTGTTCACTACCTCCGACCTTGTCAGGCGTGAATCATTCCGTGGTTTACAACGGTGTCGCAGGCACACATGACCCTGCGGGAGCGAATTCATTCGCGAAACGGTGGTGAATCTGGCCCGTCTTTCTCGCCTGCACGCTCCTGCGAACTCGCCTGCACGCTCCTGCGAATGACTTCGCCCCACAGGGCAGGTATCAGCTCTGCAAAGCGGCGGCCACGCTCACGGCCAACGGTGTCGTCGCCCGGCCGAGCAGTTTGCTCAACTGGCGCCCGTCGTCGAACAACGCGCCCTTGGCCGCTGCCGTATCGGAATTAGCCAGCAACTGCGCCACGAACTCCGGCAGACCGGCCTGCAACAGCGCTGCCTTGTAGCCAGCCTCCGGCAGATCGGTGTAGACCACCGGTTTGCCTGATTGACGACTCACCTGCGCTGCGAACTCCGCAAGGCTGTAGGATTCGTCGCCGGCGAGCTCATAGACACGGCCGACCTGATCGTCACGGGAGGTCAATACGGCCACCGCTGCGTCGGCATAGTCAGCGCGCGCCGCCGAACTGATTCGCCCGTCGCCAGCGCTGCCGAAATGCGCGCCGTGGGCCAGGTCTCCCGCAATGCCAGCGGTGTAGTTTTCGTGGTACCAGCCGTTGCGCAACACCACGCCTGGGACGCCGGAGGCGGCGAGCGCCACTTCGGTCTGGCGGTGCTCTTCGGCCAACCCCAACTGTGACGTGTCGGCGTGCAGCACGCTGGTGTATGCCAGCAGTTCAACCCCGGCGCGCTGCGCCGCGTCGATCACGGCCTGATGTTGAGCGACGCGCTGGCCGACTTCGCTGGATGAAATCAACAGAATCTTTTTCGCGCCCGCAAATGCGGCCTCCAGCGTGGCGGGTTGTGCGTAATCGGCCTGGCGGACCTGTACGCCCTTGGCCGCCAGATCTGCCGCTTTTTCAGGGCTGCGCACCGCTGCGACAATCTCTGACGCAGGGATTTTTTGCAGCAGTCGATCAATGACGAGGCGGCCAAGCTGGCCCGATGCACCGGTAACGACAATCATGATGATTTCCTGCAGACAATGAATGTGCGATCAGCATAGACATCATGCTAACCTTTCGTAAGTACGCACAAAAAGGTAAGTGTCATGAACGATATTTCCAGCCCGTCGGCGGAGAATGTTTCGCTGCTTGAGCGCATTCGCATGGGCGAAATCCTGGCGCGCGATTGCCCCTCGCGGGAAGTCCTCAACCATGTCTGCAGCCGGTGGGGCGTGTTGGTGTTGGTGGTGTTGCTCGATGGCATGCACCGCTTCAGTGAACTGCGACGCAAGATCGGCGGGGTCAGCGAAAAGATGCTCTCGCAAACCCTGCAAAGCCTTGAACAGGACGGGTTCGTTGATCGCAAAGCGCTGCCGGTGGTCCCGCCTCACGTCGAATACCGGCTCACACCGCTGGGTGAAGAAGTGGCAATGCAGGTGAACGGCTTGACCACCTGGATCGAACAGAACCTGCCGCGCATCATGGACGCACGGCAAGCCCGCACGACGACGGCGGCTGAAGACTCATAACGTCGCAGCGAGATCGACGGCGGCTGTTTTGCAGCCTTTCGCTATCACGACGACCTTACGACATCCGCGCGCATGATTTTATAGAACCACCTGATCGCGATACGGCAGATCCGGTCCCACCCGTGTGCAGGTCACCGCAGCGGCCGCCACGGCAAAGTCCAGCATCTGTGTCAGCGTCTCGCGGTCCAGCGACGGCAGGCTGGCCGGGGTGTCAAGTCCACGCTCGGTGAGGAACGTGATCAGCGCCGCCTGAAAGGTATCGCCGGCGCCCACAGTGTCGGCGGTTTTCACTTCGCGGGCCGGGACGGACCAGGTGCCCAACTCGCGGGTGAAAACCGTCGCACCCTGACGACCCCGGGTCATGATCACCAACTGGCAATTGTTCTTGAGCCAGCCCTTGGCGACGGTTTCGGCGTCGATGTCGGGGTACAGCAGGTGCAGGTCCTCATCGCTGACTTTGATCAGGTGCGCCTGCTCGGCGAATTTCGCCACCTGACTGCGCCACAGTTCGATGCTCGGTGCCGGATTCAGGCGTACGTTGGGGTCGAAGGTGATCAGGCGTTTGCCGCTTTCGCGTCGCACCAGCGTGAGCAGGGCATCGGCCACCGGCTGCACCACCAGCGAGAACGAACCGACATGCAGGCCGCGCACGCTGGCGTCCAGGACAGGGAGGTGCTCCACGGTCAGCAGCCGGTCGGCGCAACTTTCGCCACGGAAGCTGTACTGCGGCGAGCCATCGGCACCCACGGCGACCATCGACAGCGTCGTCGGGGCGTCGAAGTGAATGAGGAAGTCGCCACGCACGCCTTCTTCTTCGAGCACGGTCGCCAGACGCTTGCCCAGATAGTCGGTGGACAGTCCGGCAAAGAAACCGGCTTCCACGCCCAGCCGGCGAAGGCCCACGGCAACATTGAAGGGTGAGCCGCCCGCGACGGCCTGGTAGCCGATGCGGTTGCTCTTTGCATCGACGTCCGGCTGACTGAAAAAGTCGAACAGTGCTTCGCCACAAACCAGGTACATAGGTGCTCCATAAAGGGCGTTCGTTAAACGCCCTGCAATTGATTGCGGTAGTGCTGATAAACCTGTTGATACGCCGCCACGTGCTCGGCCACCGGACGGGTTTCGCTCTCGGGGTCAAGACTCACGCAACGTTCACTCAGGGCGTGCAGTGACTCTCCGGTGCCCTGGGCGTGCGAATGACACCATGCCGCCTGGATTGCAGCACCCAGTGCCGCGGCTTCGGCGCCCGTGGTGCAGATGACCGGGGTGTCCATGATGTCGGCGACGATCTGCCGCCAGATCGCGCTCTTGGCGCCGCCGCCGATCAGGCGGATGTTGGCGCTTTTGATGCCGCTGTCGCGCAGCAGGTCCAGGCCGTAGCGCAGCCCGAAGGTCGTGCCCTCGACCACAGCGCGGCACAGGTTGGCCTGATTCAGGTTGGTGCTGTCCAGCCCCAGAATGCTGCCGGTGGCGTGGGGCAGGGCGGGCACACGCTCGCCGTTGAGGAAGGGCAGCATGAGTACGCCTTGTGCGCCGATGGGCGAGGACGCGATCGCGGCATTGAACGCACCGATGTCCAGGGCAAACAGCTCGCGGATGGCGCTGGTGGCGTTGGTCAGGTTCATGGTGCAGATCAGCGGCAGCCAGCCACCGGACGACGAACAGAACGTCGCCACCGACGGTTGCGCACTGACGTTGGCTTCGTCGGCAAACGCATACACCGTACCGGACGAGCCCAGGCTCATGGTGATCGATCCCGGGGCGATGTTGCCGGTGCCGATGGCGCCCATCATGTTGTCGCCGCCGCCGCTGGACACAATGGCGTTGGGGTTGATGCCCAGACGTTCGGCAATCGCCGGCAGAATCGTGCCGACCGCCTCATGGGCTTCCAGCAATTGAGGCAAGGCGTTGACCAGCCGGCCTGTCGAATCGATGTGCCGCAGGAGGTCGAGGTCCCATTCGCGGGTGCGGACGTTGAAATAGCCCGTGCCCGAAGCATCACCAAACTCGCTGCAGCAGCGGCCGGTCAGCCAGTAATTCAGGAAGTCATGAGGCAGCAGGATCTTGTCGATACGCGCAAACAGCTCAGGGAACTGCTCCTTGGTCCAGAGCAGTTTCGACACGGTGTAGCCCGGCGCGATGGCAATGCCCAGGCGCTCCAGCGAACCCGCTTCGCCACCCAGGTAGTCCAGCAGCCGGTCGTTTTCCGGTGCCGACTCGGTGTCACACCACAGTTTGGCCGGGCGCAACACATGGCCGAGCTCGTCGATCATCACCAGCCCGTGTTGCTGGCCGGACACGCCGATGCCCTGAATCTCGGCACCGGAAATGCCGGCCTGCGCGAGCGCAGCGGTGGTGGCCTGTTCGAAGGCGTTGAGCCATTCCTGCACGTCCTGCTCGCGGCGCCCGTTGGCACCGCTGATCATGTGATGCGCGCCCGAGCCTTCGCCCAGGACCTTGCCGCTGACGGCGTCAAGGACGATTGCCTTGGTGCCCTGGGTGCCGCAATCGATGCCAAGAAACATGTTCACCTCTTCCCTATGCGCTCAGACGGTTTTCGCTAACAGGTTTTCCAGGGTTTTGCTGACGCCCAGTTGCTTCAGGCTGTTCAGGTTGTGCTCGAACGATGCCACGAATTCAGCGGATTTCGGAATCGCCGCGCCAAAAATTTCTTCGACCTCCAACAGGCGTTGCGTGACCAGTACGTCATCGGCCACCAGCGCCTTGCAGAAGTCCGCGCGCGGGTCGACGACCTTGTATTCAACGCCGTTCTCGCCCTTGAAGTCGCGGTTCTTGTTGCCTTGCAGGTACAAGGCCCAGGCCGCGACCACCAGCGAGGCGCGGTCCATGTTGCCGCCGTCGACGATCAAGCGGTTGAGGGTCGGCACGGTGAACTTGGGAAACTTCGACGAGCCGTCGGAGCACACCCGCTCCAGTTGATCTTCGATGGCCTTGTTGGAGAACCGGTCGATCAGCGTCTGCTTGTAGTCGGTCAGATCGATGCCCGGAACCGGCGCCAGTTGCGGGGTGACGTCCAGGTCCATGTAGGTGCGGATGTAGTCGACGAACAACGGGTCGTTCATGGTTTCGTGAACGAAACGATAGCCCTTCAACGCACCCAGGTACGTCAGGGCAAGGTGGCTGCCGTTGAGCAGCTTGATCTTCATGTCTTCGTAAGGCGTCACGTCGTCTGTGAACTGCACGCCGACTTTTTCCCAGGCAGGGCGGCCGTTGACGAACGTGTCCTCCAGCACCCATTGCACGAACGGTTCGCAGACCACTGGCCAGGCGTCATCGATGCCTTTTTTGTCGTGCAGTTGCAGGCGGTGCGCCGTGCTGGTCATCGGTGTGATGCGGTCGACCATGGCGTTGGGGAAGCTGACGTTTTCGGCGATCCAGTCATGCAATTCGGCATCGCGCTGTTTGGCGAACGCCAGCAGCGCCTTGCGGGTCACGGCGCCGTTATGCGGCAGGTTATCGCAGGACATCAACGTGAACGCCGGGGTGCCTTCGGCGCGGCGTCGGCTCAAAGCGGCGCAGAGATAACCGAACACGGTTTTCGGTGTGGCCGGGTGCTGCAGGTCGTGCTGGATCTGCGGCAGGTGACTCATGAACTCGCCGGTGCTGTCGTCGATGCAGTAACCGCCTTCGGTGATGGTCAGCGAAACGATACGAATCTCGGGGCTGGCGAGCTTGTCGATCAGCGCCAGGTCATTGTCGGTGGACATCAGCATCTGGCTCATGGAACCGATGATGCGGGTTTCGGTGTCCGGGGTATCGCCCAGTTCGAACAGCGTGAACAGAAAGTCCTGGCTCTTCAGTGCTTCGAAATTGGCGCGGTCTTCCTCGCGCAGACTGACGCCACAGATGGCCCAGTCCAGCCCCTCACCGGTGTTCATCAATGCGTCTGTGTAAAACGCCTGATGCGCGCGGTGGAAACCGCCGACACCGATGTGGGCGATGCCCTGACGACGGTCTTCAAGGGCGTAGGTCGGCAATGCGATGCCAGCACCCAGGTTGGTAAGATTCTGCTTGTTCAGTTTCATGACGGCGGTCTCTGATTCTGTGATGTTCGTCGGCTCAGGCGGCGGCTTGCAGGGCCTTGCGAATGACCTGGCCCTGGGCGTCGAACAGATGGCAATGGGTGCTGTCCAGGTGCAGGTTCAGGGTTTCCCCGTACTGGCTGGCAAGGTCTCCGCGAATCCGCAGGGTCAGGGGTTCGCCGGAGGTCGTGCGCACGTGGCAATAGGTGTCACTGCCCAGGCGTTCACTGACGTCGGCGACCACTTTCAGCTGGCAATCACCTTCTTTGGCGAGCTCAAGGTGTTCGGGGCGAATGCCCAAGGTCACGGCATCGCCGACGCTCTGTTGCGCGTTGGTGAACGGCAGGCTGATGGTGGCGCCAGCGTCCAGCGTGACGTCGCAGCCGGTGCTGCTGACACGGCTGACCTTGCCTTTGAGAAAGCCCATTTTCGGCGTGCCGAGGAAGCCGGCGACGAACAGGTTGGCCGGGTGGTGATACAGCTCCAGCGGCGAGCCGACCTGCTCCACGCGTCCGCCGTTGAGCACGACCACCTTGTCGGCCAGGGTCATGGCTTCGACCTGGTCGTGGGTCACGTAAATCATGGTTGCTTCCAGCTCTTTGTGCAGGCGCGACAGCTCCAGACGGGTCTGCACGCGCAGTGCGGCGTCGAGGTTGGACAGCGGTTCGTCGAACAGGAAGATTTTCGGGTTGCGCACGATGGCGCGGCCGATCGCCACGCGTTGACGCTGTCCGCCGGACAGCTGCTTGGGCTTGCGCTCCAGCAACGGTCCCAGTTCCAGGATGCGGGCGGCTTCGGCGACTTTCTTCTCGACCTCGGCTTTCGGTGTGCCCGCCAGGTCCAGCGCGAACGACAGGTTCTTGCCCACGGTCATGTGCGGGTACAAGGCGTAGGTCTGGAACACCATCGCCAGGTCACGTTTGGCCGGGGTGACTTGAGTGATCTCTCGGCCATCGAGTTCGATGCTGCCGCTGGTGACGTCTTCAAGGCCTGCGATCAGCCGCAACAGGGTCGATTTGCCGCAGCCGGACGGACCGACGAAGACGACGAACTCACGGTCTTTGACGTCCAGGTCGATGCCTTTGATGATCTGGTGGCCGTCGAAGCCTTTTTGCAGATTTCTGATTGTCAGGTTAGCCATGTGGGGCTCCAGTTTTATTCTTCAAGAATTGCTGTAGATGATCACTAGACCTCTACACCGACTGTAAGAGCGCGCTTGCCCGCGATTGCGGTGGCTCAACGCAGAATTTATCGCTTGATGCACCGCAATCGCGGGCAAGCGCGCTCCTACAGGGTGGATGTCATTTCACTCCGGCTACTTCACCGCACCAAATGAAAGCCCGCGGACCAGTTGTTTCTGGCTGATCCAGCCGAAGATCAGGATCGGTGCACAGGCCAAGGTCGACACCGCCGACAACTTGGCCCAGAACAGACCTTCAGGGCTTGAGTAGGAGGCGATCAGGGCGGTCAGTGGCGCGGCGTTGGACGAGGTCAGGTTCAAGGACCAGAACGCTTCGTTCCAGCACAGGATCAGCGACAACAGCGCCGTGGAAGCCAGACCGCCTTTGCAGATCGGAATCAGCACCCTGAAAATTTCCTGGCGCGTGGTGGCACCGTCCAGCCGCGAGGCTTCGAGGATCTCGCCAGGGATGTCCTTGAAATAGGTGTAAATCATCCAGACCACGATCGGCAGGTTGATCAACGTGTAGATCACGATCAGGGCGATGCGCGAATCCAGCAGGCCAAACGTCTTGGCCAGCAGGTAGATCGGCATCAGCACGCCCACCGGCGGCAGCATCTTGGTGGAGAGCATCCACAGCAGGGTGCTTTTGGTGCGTTTGGTTTCAAAGAATGCCATCGAGTACGCGGCCGGCACCGCGATCAGCAGGCACAGGAGTGTGGCGCTGAAGGAAATCAGGATCGAGTTCCAGGCAAAGTGGAAGTAATCGCTGCGTTCCTGAATGTGCAGGTAGTTTTCCAGGGTCGGCGTGAAGATGAACTGTGGCGGCGTGGCGAAGGCGTCGATCTCGGTCTTGAAGCTGGTCAGCACCATCCAGAAGATCGGGAAGAAAATCAGCGCCGCGATCGCCCACGACAAGGTGCCGAGCAGCACGCTTTGCAGGCGACGGGATTGTTTGAGCGTCATCATGACCTTGCCCTCAAGACTTGTCGGTGAGGTTTTTGCCGATCATCCGGATCAGGATGATGGCGGCAATGTTGGCAATGACCACGGCAATCAAGCCGCCTGCCGATGCCATGCCCACGTCGAATTGCAACAGCGCCTGGTTGTAGATCAGGTAGGCGAGGTTGGTCGAAGCGAAGCCCGGACCGCCGTTGGTGGTGGTGAAGATTTCCGCGAACACCGACAGCAGGAAGATGGTTTCGATCATGACCACCACGGCGATGGGGCGCGCAAGGTGAGGCAGGGTCAGGTGCCAGAAGATCGCGATGGGGCCTGCACCGTCCAGCCGCGCGGCTTCTTTCTGCTCCTGGTCCAGGGACTGCATGGCGGTCATCAGGATCAGGATGGCGAACGGCAGCCACTGCCAGGACACGATGATGATGATCGACAGCATCGGGTAATTCGCCAGCCAGTCCACGGGCTGTGCGCCGAACAGCTTCCAGACCGAGGCAAGAATCCCGGAAACCGGGTGAAAGATCAGGTTCTTCCAGATCAGTGCACTCACCGTGGGCATGATGAAGAACGGCGAGATCAGCAACACGCGCACGATCCCGCGACCCAGAAACTCACTGGCTTCCAGCAACGCCGAGATCAATACCCCGAGGATCACGCTGATGGCCAGCACGCTGCCGACCAGCAGCAGGGTGTTCAGGGCGCCTGGCAAAAAGCCTGCGTCGGTCACGAAGAACTCGAAGTTCTCGAGCCCGACGAATTCGTTCTCGCCCGGGTTCAGCAAGTTGTAACGAATCAGCGAAAAGTAAATGGTCATGCCCAGCGGGACGATCATCCAGACCAGCAGCAACAACACCGACGGGCTGACCAGAAACCAGCCGGGTTTGGTGACGCTGCCTTTGGAGGAGGACTTTTCGTCGGTCGAGGCCGTACGAGGGGTAATGGTTGACGTGTTCATGATGACTCCGAACCGGGGCAAAAGCGTGAACGTGGCAGCAGTGGCGGGTTGCCGACTGCTGCCTTGAAGCAACGGGCGTTATCCCTTTTTCGGGTAACCGGCTCGCTTCATTTCACGCTCGGACACGCTCTGCGCGTTGGTCAGTGCCTGATCGACGGAAGAGGTGCCGACCAGCGCCGCAGAGAACTGCTGGCCCACGGACGTACCGATCGACTGGAACTCAGGGATGGTCACCAACTGGATGCCGACATAAGGCACAGGCTTGAGGGTCGGCGATTTTGGCGTCACGGCCTTGAGCGATTCCAGGGTGATGTTGGCGAACGGCGCGGCTTGTTTGTACGCATCGGTGTAGGTCGACGCGCGTGTGCCTGGCGGCACGTTGGACACGCCGTCTTTCTCGGCCACCAACGCCGCGTACTCTTTGGACGTCGCCCACTCGGTGAAGGCGCGTGCGTCCTTGTCGTTCTTGGCGCTGGTCGGAATGGCCAAGGCCCACGAATACAGCCAGGCCGAGCCCTTGTCGGTCACTTCGTGTGGAGCGTAAGTGAAGCCTACGTTGTCGGCCACCTTGCTCTGGGACTTGTCGGTGACGAATGAACCGGCGACGCTGGCGTCCACCCAGATGGCGCATTTGCCACTGTTGAACAGCGCGAGGTTTTCGTTGAAGCCGTTGCTCGAAGCGCCAGGAGGGCCGTCTTTCTTCATCACGTTGGTGTAGAAGGTCAGCGCGTTTTTCCATTCAGGCTGATCGAACTGCGGTTTCCACTGTTCGTCGAACCAGCGCGCCCCGAAAGCGTTGGCCACGGTGGTGATCAATGCCATGTTTTCACCCCAGCCGGCCTTGCCACGCAGGCAGATGCCATACTGTTCTTTCGATTTGTCGGTGAGCTTGTCGGCGAATTCGGAAATCTGCGTCCAGGTCGGACGTTCCGGCATGGTCAGGCCGGCCGCCTTGAACAGGTCCTTGCGGTAATAGGTGATCGAGCTCTCGGCGTAGAACGGCAGGGCGAAGAGTTTGCCGTCGACCGACAAGCCGTCGCGCACGGACGGAAAAACGTCATCCAGCGCATAGGACGCTGGCAGGTTGTCCATTTCTTTCAGCCAGCCTTTCGCGCCCCAGAGTGAGGCTTCGTACATGCCAATGGTCAGAACGTCGAACTGACCGCCCTTGGTGGCGATGTCCGTGGTCAGGCGCTGGCGCAGTACGTTCTCTTCGAGGACGACCCACTTGAGTTTGATATCGGGATGCTGTTCTTCGAAGGTTTTCGACAGCCGCTGCATGCGGATCATGTCGCTGTTGTTGACGGTGGCGATGGTCACGTCGCCAGCTTCGGCCAGGGTGGCCAGGGTTGAGAGTGTCAGACAGGTGCCAGCCAGCAGAACTTTTGCAGAGGTCTTCATTTATCACTCCTCTTCTGTGTCCCGAAGGACGGCAGAAGCTTGGTTATTGTTTTTGTTCCTTCCGGAGACATGGAAGAAGGTCAGTTGATTACAACGGTCTGCAGGGACGTTGACAAATCCTGCGACGCACTGGAACTGATACTTTCTTGCACTGGGAGTTCAGGCGGCGGCACACCGAAACGGCGTTCCGGCAGGGCCTGGCGCAGTTCCAGCGTAGTAGACGAAGGCGGGAAGTGGGTGAATCAGTACAGGTTTTGCTCAGTCAGCCGCTGCACGGCGAGGCGCCGATAGTGCGAGGGTGTCATGCCTTTAAGCTTTTGAAAGCGCCGGTTGAAGTTGGAAATATTGTTGAAACCGGACTCGAAACACACGTCGGTTACCGGCTTCTCGCCATCGGCCAGCAGTTCACAGGACTTGCTGATGCGCAGGCGATTGACGAACTCGACAAACGTGCGCCCCGTGGCCTGTTTGAACACCCGGGAGAAATAGGTGGGTTTCATCCCCAAATGGTCGGCGACCTCTTCCAGGGTCAACTCCCGTGCATAGTGAGCGAAGATATATTCAACGGCCTTGTTGGTGCGCTCGACTGCGTGATCGTCCGACAGCTGCGAGGCCATGGTGCCGGACAGCAGCTGGAAGTCGTCACTGGCGGCCAGTAACTCCAGCAGAATGAAGAAATGGCCCAGGCGGGTCATCCCGGAGGAGTCGGCGATCTTCTGCATCAGCTTCATGGCCTGACGGATCGTGCGCTTGCAGCGAAACTCGATGCCGTATTGCGCACGCTCCAGCAGGGGCGTCAGGGTCTTGAGCTCGGCGAACACCTGGTTACCGCTGTTGAGCAACTCCTCGGTGAAGTTCACCAGCATGTCGCGCTTGGGCACGACCTCGTCTTCCTCGACCTGGCTGATCCAGTTATGCGGCAGGTTGGGCCCGGTGAGAAACAGCGTGCCCGGATAGAAGTTGCCGATGTAATCCCCGACGAACACCTTGCCAGAGCTGGCCACGATCAGGTGCAACTCGTATTCCTTGTGGAAATGCCAGCGCACCAGCGGGCAGGGAAAACCGTGTTCGCGGTAGATGATCGACAGGCCGTTGTGGTCGTCCATCAGCTCGTAGGAAGGGTCGGTGATTCTTGTTGTTTTGGTCATGCTGTTGCCGGGATTCAGGGGAGAGCCTGGGCGTAATGTGCACTAATTAACCCAAGTAATACAGAGACGAGGCCTCAAACGAAAACCACTTCGACCTTACCTTCCTTGCGTGAGCGTGGCGCTGGCTTCACCACAATCTGAACATCACGCCCAAGGCGCGCCAGACATTCAATCATTTTAGTTTCGCTGATGCCCCTGAACTTTCCTCGCAACATTTCCGACACCTTGGGCTGTGTGATGCCCAGGATTTCTGCCGCCTGGGCTTGAGTCAGATGTCGCGCCTTGAGGATGCTGCCGATCTTGGCGGCCAGTTGCGCCTTGACCAGCATCTCGTTCGCGTCGGCGATCCCGAGGTCGGCATAAACGTTACCGCTACCCTGTTCCATTTCAGTCATGGGTCAGTCCTTTCCAATGAGCTTCCGCTGCCAGCAGTCGACTTTTGACGAGAGCGATGTCGTGTTGAGGTGTTTGCGTTTTTTTCGTGGATTTTTTTTGGAAGCAGTGAAGTACGTAGACCGCATCGCCGAAACGCACTGTGTAGATGGCGCGATAGGTGTTCCCATGAAAGTCCTCGACAATCTCCAGAACACCGGCATGGCCAAAACCTTTAAGTGGTTTGGTTTCCGAATGTTTGCCACCCGTTTGCGCGAGGTACAAGGCATATCCGAACGTGTCTTGCACAACCGAGGGCATGCTGCTGAGATCCTTTCTGCTACTGGCCACCCAAAAAAGCGGCTTTTCAAATCCGTATGACATGCTGGAAATTATACCTATATGGGTATGAGGTCAACCTGTTGACTTTGCTCCAACGGGCCGGGGCCGTCACTATTGCGACTCGTCACCTTCAACGCTACGTCGGAACTGTAAGCATATGAAAACAATCCTCGTCATCGGCATCGGCGCGGGCAATCCGGAGCACATCACGGTTCAGGCCATCAAGGCGCTGAACCGGGCGAAGGTACTTTTTATTCTCGACAAGGGGTACGCCAGCGACGATCTGGTGCGGTTACGCCGGGACCTGTGCGAGCAGCACATCCAGGGCGATGATTACCGGCTGGTTCAAGTGCGTGACCCTGAACGCGAAGACGATCCGCAGTCCTACCGCAATGGCATCGAGCAGTGGCATGAGCAGCGTGCGGCGCTGTTCGAGCAACTGATCGCCGATGAGGTCGGGGAAGAGGGGATTGGCGGGTTTCTGGTCTGGGGCGATCCGGCGTTGTACGACAGTACGTTGCGGATCCTTGAGCGCGTGCTGGCGCGAGGCCGGCAGGCGTTCGATTACGAGGTGATTCCAGGCATCACCAGTATCCAGGCCCTGGCCGCACGACACCGCGTGCCCTTGAACCGCATCGGTGAACCCATCCAGATCACGACCGGCCGGCGTCTGGCTCGGCAGCCAGGCGCCGAACTCGACAACGTGGTGGTGATGCTGGATGCGCGCACCACCTTCGAAGAGTTCCTCGACCAGGACCTGCACATCTATTGGGGCGCTTATCTGGGGACGCCGGATGAAATCCTGATTGCCGGTCCGCTGCGCGAGGTCTGCGAGCAGATCAAGCGCACCCGCGAAGCGGCGCGAGCAGAGAAGGGCTGGATCATGGACACCTACCTGCTACGCCGCCCGCTGGATTGAACGCGTCCTGAACGCCTGGCGCTCAGGCGTTTTTGTTTTTCGCCTCGATCCACTGCGCCATGTACTGCGTGCTCTTGTGCTGGTGATGACGAAGCATCGCGCCGGTGAAGTTGGCCGTACGGTGGGCCGACAGGTTGTCCCGCAACTGGTTGATACGTTCGATCAGCGTGGCCGCGTGCCGGTTATGCTGGAACCGCGCCTGCAATACCGCCCAGCCGGCCCGTTGAGCCTCTTCCCAGCGCAATGGATCTTTGTACAGGCGAACCGCGGCGTCGGCGATTGTCTGCGCATCGCTGGCGATGGCACCGGGAAACGGCAGGTCGCCATGCATGGCCTCAGCACCAATCGGGGTGGTCACCGTCGGCGTGCCACAGGCCATCGCGTCGATGATTTTGCCTTTGATGCCAGCGCCAAAGCGTATCGGCGCAAGGGACACTCGGGCTCTGGACATCACCTCCAGCGCATCTTCGGCCCAGTTCATGATGTGGAAGCCTTGAGCGGCGTTATGCAGCGCCGTGGCCTTGGGTGGGGTGTAAGCACCGTAGACGTGCACGTGGGCGGTGGGTAGCTGCTGACGAATCAGTGGCCAGATCGTGTTCTTCAGCCAGAGCACGGCATCCCAGTTGGGCGCATGTCGAAAATTGCCGATGATCAGGAAATGCTCCCGCGCTTCGAAAGACGGGGCCTGCTCGGAAACCTCGCGCACCAGTAACGGCGCCCAGTGCAGCAGGGAGGCGGGCATGCGGAACTGTTCAGTCAACAGCTCGATTTCTATGTCCGACACCATCAGACTCAGGTCGCTGCGATAGATCGCGGCGATTTCCCGCTGGGCGATGTCGGTCCCCGACATGTGCGAGAACAGCGTGTCTCGGGGCATCTGAAAGTAGTCCGCGAGTTCGCTGTCCGGCTGGCCTTGTAGCAGGTCCTTGATCAACTGATGACGGGTGTGACGCATGCTTTGCAGGTCGGACGTTTCGAGTACACGCACGGCGTTTGGGCAGTGTTTCTCGACCCGCCAGCCGAATTGCTCCTCGATGACGTACTGGTCGAACACCACCACATCCGGCTGCAGTTCAGAGACAAAACTGTCGAAACTGCTGTTGTTCAGCTCGATCGCGACTTCCGTGATGCCCAGTGCCGCCAGATCAGCCTTGTGCTCGCCCTCGGTGGCAGGGCTGGCAAAGGTGATTTGCCAGCCCTGCTCGAGGAAACAGTCGATCAATTGCATGACATGACCGCTGGCGGCCGACGAACGCGGCTCCGGCCATACGTAGCCGATGATCAGGACATGGGTGTGGCGGTCGGCGGAGAGGTGTTCACTGGCCAAGAATGCTTTTCACTTTGTCGCGCAGCTGGTCAATGGAGAACGGCTTGCCGATCAGGTGTGTGCCTGGCGGCAACTCTATGTTTTCGGCGTAACCGCTGGCAAACAGAATGGGCAGAGAGGGTCGCAGTTCGGCGGCGTTTTTCGCCAATTTGATGCCGTCCATGTCTGGCAACCCTTTGTCGGTCATCAGCAGATCGATCTTCTCGTCTGTTTTTTGCAGAAAGGCCATTGCCTCTTTACCGTCGGCCGCTTCGAGCACGCAGTATTCGAGTTCTTCGAGAACGTCGACGATCAGCATCCGGACGATGCCGTCATCTTCAACCACCAGAATCGTGCTGGCTGGGTCGGACATGTAAATTTTCCTTGGAAATGTCGGGGTCCTGATCGGACAAGGTACGTCCGATCAGCTGAATAGCGACTCAATAACTGACCTGGCAATTGTGACAAGTTCCCGCCGTCAACGACACAATTCAAATGAGTGTGATGGCGCTAAGGAATCACTCAAACGTATAGTACGCCGAGTTTTGTCCTACAGCTAAAGTCTGAAAATTCAATCTTGTATGTAAGAAGCTGGAGTTTTTTGCTGAAGTTTACGGCAAACTCCGTCGTTTAGCCGAATTCGCCCTGGGGCCTTGCGATGATCCAAAACTCTGCAGTCGATGAGCAACGTTTCCGCAAACTTCTAAGCCGCAACGTCAGTTTGCCCTTGGCAGTCGGTGTGCTCAGCGGCGCTTTTTTCGTTGTGCTGATCTCGTACCTGCTATCTGTCATCCAGTGGGTCGAACACACCGATCGGGTGATTAACAACATCAACCGTTCCCTGAAGCTGTCGGTGGACATGGAAACCGGCATGCGCGGCTTCCTGTTGACGGGCGATGAGCGCTTCCTCGATCCCTATGAAGTCGCCAAGCCGAGCATCATTGCCGAGCTCAAAGGCCTGGAAGACCTGGTGGCGGACAACCCCGATCAGGTCGACCGCTTCAAACGTCTGGCGGCGATGCAGGAGACGTGGAATCAGTTTGCGCAGGAAATGATCACCCTGCGGCGTACCAACGGCGATTACGCAACACCGATTCAAAACCGCCGGGGCAAGCGGCTGGCCGACGAAATTCGTGAACAGTACGATCAGGCAACGAATATCGAGCATCAGTTGCGTCTGACGCGTAATACCGATGTGACCCACACCACGGTAATCTCGGTCTCGCTGTACATCGTATTCATTCTGATTGTCAGCGGTATCCTCGCCTGGGTAGGGCGCCGTGACATGACCACGCTGTCCAGCACCTACACCGCCA
Organism: Pseudomonas abietaniphila; assembly: GCF_900100795.1. GTDB lineage: Bacteria > Pseudomonadota > Gammaproteobacteria > Pseudomonadales > Pseudomonadaceae > Aquipseudomonas > Aquipseudomonas abietaniphila. Next base: position 60,242 of record NZ_FNCO01000015.1, on the reverse strand, counting down.
ACCTCAAGGCCCAACAGGAAGACGCCGATCGTCTGGCCCACGTTGCATGGCTGCGCAATGGTCAGAGCGAGCTTGCCGAGCAAGTGATCGGGCAACTGACATTGAATCTGCTGGGGCGCAATGTGCTGCAGTTCTTCGCTCAATACTTGGGAGCCGTGGTGGCGGCGGTCTACGTGCGTCAGGAGCACGGCGGCCTGGTGCGTGTTGCTTCTTACGGGTTTTCGCGCCAACAGGAGCTGCAGGAACAGTCGATCTACAACGGTGAGGGCGTGGTGGGCAAAGCGGCCGAGCAGGACCAGATCATCAGGCTGGACGACGTACCGCAGGATTACTTCAAGGTCTCCTCGGGCCTGGGCGATGGCTCACCGCGCAGCGTGGTGGTGGTGCCGACCAGCAACGACGATCAGGTCAACGGCGTGATCGAACTGGGTTTCCTGCGCGAGCTGACCGCGCGTGACCTCGAGTTCCTTGAACTGGTGGCCGAAAACGTCGGGACGTCCATCGAAGCGGCGCGTTACCGCCAGCGTCTCCAGGAAGTGCTGGCTGAAACCCAGCAACTCAACGAAGAACTGCAGGTGCAGCAGGAAGAACTGCGCACCGCCAACGAGGAACTGGAAGAACAGTCGCGGATCCTCAAGGAATCCCAGGCGCACCTGGAGACCCAGCAAGCCGAGCTTGAGCAAACCAACGAGCAGCTGGCCGAACAAGGCAAGGCGCTGGCAGAGCAGCGTGATGCGCTGGACCGCAACAACGAAGAGCTGAGCGTGGCGCAAGTCGAGCTCGAAGCGCGGGCCGACGAACTGCAGCGGTCGAGCAAGTACAAGTCCGAATTCCTCGCCAACATGTCGCACGAGCTGCGCACACCGCTGAACAGCTCGCTGATCCTGGCCAAGCTGCTGGCCGAGAACCCGCAAGAGAACCTCACCGAGGAGCAGGTCAAGTTTGCCGAATCGATCTATTCCGCCGGCAACGACCTGTTGAACCTGATCAACGACATTCTCGACATCTCCAAGGTCGAGGCGGGCAAGCTGGACATGCGCCCGGAAAACAGCAGCGTCAGCCGTCTGGTCGATGGCCTGCGCATGACGTTCGAGCCGCTGGCGGCCGACAAGCAATTGCAGTTCTCGGTGGAAGTGCAGCCGGGCGCGCCGGTGTCGCTGTACACCGATCGCCAGCGTCTGGAACAGATCCTCAAAAATCTGCTCTCCAACGCGGTCAAATTCACCGAAGCGGGCGCGGTCAGCCTGACCGTGTCGCGTCAGCCGGGCGAGGGCATCGCCTTTACCGTGCGCGACTCCGGTATCGGCATTGCCGAAGACCAGCAGGAAAGCATTTTCGAAGCCTTCCGTCAGGCCGACGGGACCACCAACCGCCGCTATGGCGGCACGGGCCTGGGCTTGTCTATTTCCCGTGACCTGGCCAAGCTGCTGGGCGGTTCGATTTCGGTCACCAGTGCGCCGGGGCAGGGCAGTATCTTCACCCTCGTCTTGCCTGAGGAGTATGTGGAACATCCGCTGAACCCGTATGTGGAGACGCCGCCTGCCGCCGTTCAGGCGGCACCCAAGCCTGCGCCGGTTGCCCCGGTACCGGCGCCTGTCCCGGTCAGCCAACCCATTCCGCGATTTGCCGATGACCGCGAAAAGGCCCCGTTCAACAAGCGTTGCATTCTGGTGATCGAGGATGAGGTGCGTTTTGCCCACATTCTCTACGACCTGGCGCACGAACTGGGCTACAACTGCCTGGTCGCCCATGGCGCAGACGAAGGGTTCGATCTGGCGTCGAGCTTCTTGCCGGATGCCATTCTTTTGGACATGCGTCTGCCGGACCATTCCGGTCTGACCGTGTTGCAGCGCCTGAAAGAGATGCCGAGCACCCGGCACATTCCGGTGCATGTCATCTCCGTCGAAGACCGTCAGGAAGCCGCGTTGCAGATGGGCGCCATTGGCTACGCGGTCAAGCCGACCACGCGCGAAGAGCTCAAGGACGTGTTCGCGCGCCTGGAGGCCAAATTGACTCAGAAGGTCAAGCGCGTGCTGCTGGTCGAAGACGATGCCTTGCAGCGCGACAGCATCGCGCGCCTGATCGGCGATGACGACGTCGAGATCACTGCGGTGGGTTTTGCGCAGGACGCCCTGGAGCTGCTGCGCGACAATGCCTATGACTGCATGATCATCGACCTGAAACTGCCCGACATGCTCGGCAATGACCTGCTCAAACGCATGTCGACCGACGAGATCTGTGCGTTCCCGCCGGTCATCGTTTATACCGGGCGTAACCTGACCCGCGATGAAGAAACCGAGCTGCTCAAATATTCACGCACGATCATCATCAAGGGCGCACGCTCCCCGGAGCGCCTGCTCGACGAAGTCACCCTGTTCCTGCACAAGGTCGAATCGCAACTTTCCAACGAGCGGCAGAAGATGCTCAAGACCGCACGCAGCCGCGACCGGGTGTTCGAGGGCCGCAAGATCCTCGTGGTGGACGACGACGTGCGCAACATCTTTGCGTTGACCAGCGCGCTGGAGCACAAAGGCGCCATCGTCGAAGTCGGCCGGAACGGCCTGGAAGCGATCGAGAAGCTCAACACGGTCGACGACATCGATCTGGTGTTGATGGACGTGATGATGCCTGAGATGGACGGCTACGAAGCCACCGCCGAGATCCGCAAAGACCCCCGCTGGCGCAAGCTACCGATCATTGCCGTCACCGCCAAGGCCATGAAGGACGATCAGGACCGCTGCATGCAGGCGGGATCGAACGATTACCTGGCCAAGCCGATCGATCTGGATCGTCTGTTCTCGCTGATTCGCGTGTGGCTGCCGAAAATGGAACGTATCTGAATGGATCGGATCAATTGACCACGCCCGCAGAAAGACCAGGTTTTATCGATGGCCAATGAGCGAAATACCGATATCGAATTGCGCTTGTTGATTGAGGCGATCTATCTGAAATACAGCTACGACTTCCGCGATTACTCGGGCGCGTCGGTCAAACGACGTGTCGCCCATGCCCTGCGTCAGTTCGAGTTGAAGACCATCTCCGCCTTGCAGGAACGTGTGCTCCACGATCCTTCGGCGTTCATGCAGTTGTTGCAGTTCCTGACGATACCGGTCAGCGAGATGTTTCGTGACCCGACCCACTTCCTGGCGATCCGTCAGGAAGTGGTGCCGCTGCTCAAGACCTATCCCTCGCTGAAAATCTGGATCGCCGGATGCAGCACGGGTGAAGAGGTCTACTCGATGGCCATTCTGCTGCGTGAGGAAGGACTGCTCGACCGCACGATCATCTATGCGACCGACATCAACCCCACATCTCTTGAAAAAGCCAAGCAAGGCATTTTCTCGATGGAAAACATCCGCGCCTACAACGAGAACTACCTCAAGGCGGGTGGCAAACGGTTGTTTTCCGAGTACTACACGGCCGCTTACGATTACGCGATTTTCGACAAGACGCTGCGGGAAAACGTGACCTTCGCCGATCACAGCCTGGCCACTGACAGCGTGTTCTCTGAAACCCAGTTGATCTCCTGTCGCAATGTGCTGATCTACTTCAACAAGAAGTTGCAGGACCGGGCGTTCGGTTTGTTTCATGAGTCCTTGTGTCACCGCGGATTTCTGGTGCTCGGCAGCAAGGAAACCCTGGAGTTTTCCGGCTATAAAGATCACTTCGAGCCCTTGGTCAAGCAAGAGCGGATCTACCGAAAATCATGAGAACGTCCTTTCCGGGCACCGCCCCGGATCAGCCTGCGCTGCCCAGGGTCGACGTAATCGTCGTTGGCGCGTCTGCGGGCGGTGTCGAGGCGTTGCTAAAAATTTTTCGCCCGTTGCCGAAGGGGTTCGGGCTTCCGATCATTGCGGTCCTGCATCTGCCCGAGGAGCGTCGCAGCTTGCTGGCGGACGTGTTCCGCGCGCAGTTGGCAATACCGGTCAAGGAAGCGGACGACAAGGAATCCATCGTCCCCGGAACCCTCTATTTTGCGGCGCCCGGTTATCACCTCTCTGTGGAGTCGGACTTCACGTTGTCGTTCAGCCAGGAGGAGCGTGTGTATCACTCGCGCCCCAGTGTCGATTTTCTCTTCGAATCGGCGGCCGATGCGTATGACGGCAGGCTCGCAGGGGTGTTGTTGACCGGTGCCAACAACGATGGTGCCCAGGGAATGGCACGAATCAAGGAATACGGTGGTCTTACCGTGGTCCAGGACCCGGCCCTGGCGTTGGCGCGTACCATGCCCGACGCAGCGCTGGCCTTGCACACACCAGACTTTCTCCTGCCTTTGCCCGACATTGGTCTATTGCTTGTCGAGCTGGAACGAATTGCATGTTGAGTGAAATCAAAGCGAAGTTGCTGATCGTCGACGATCTGCCGGAAAACCTGCTCGCGCTCGAAGCGTTGATCAAACGCGAGGACCGGCAGGTGTACAAGGCGCTGTCGGCCGACGAGGCGCTGTCGTTGTTGCTGGAGCACGAGTTCGCCATGGCGATTCTCGATGTGCAGATGCCAGGCATGAATGGCTTCGAGCTTGCGGAAATGATGCGCGGTACTGAAAAGACCAAGAGCATTCCAATCGTCTTCGTCAGTGCGGCCGGGCGCGAACTGAACTACGCCTTCAAGGGCTACGAAAGCGGCGCGGTCGACTTCCTGCACAAACCGCTGGATATCCATGCGGTGAAGAGCAAGGTCAACGTGTTCGTCGACCTGTATCGCCAACGCAAGGCGATGAAGCAGCAGGTCGAAGAGCTCGAGCGCAGCCGTCAGGAGCAGGAAGCGCTGCTGCGCGAGTTGAAATCGACACAGAACGAACTCGAGCACGCGATCCGCATGCGCGATGATTTCATGTCGATCGTTTCCCATGAGGTGCGCACGCCGTTGAACGGCCTGATCCTCGAAACCCAGCTGCGCAAGTTGCACCTGGCCAAGGACAACGCCTCGGCGTTTACCATGGACAAGCTCAAGGCTATGGTCGATCGCGACGAGCGGCAGATCCAGAGCCTGATTCGTTTGATCGAGGACATGCTTGATGTGTCGCGCATCCGGACCGGCAAGCTGTCGATCCGCACCAGCCCCTTCGATCTGTCGGAACTGGTGGTCAATCTGGTGGAAAGCTACGCTGCGCAGATTGCTGCGGCCGAAAGCGTCGTGACCCTGCACGCCAGCGAGCCTGTGATCGGTGTCTGGGACGAGTTCCGCATCGAGCAGGTGGTGGCGAATCTGCTGACCAATGCCCTGCGTTATGGCGCTCACAAGCCCATCCAGGTGCGCGTGTACAGCGAGGGCAGTGAAGCTCGGGTGGAAGTGAAGGACCAGGGGATCGGCATCAGTGCCGAGAACCAGAAGCGCATCTTCCAGCAGTTCGAGCGCGTGTCGGCCAGTCATGCGGTGTCGGGACTCGGATTGGGGTTGTTCATTTCCGATCAGATTGTGGCGGCTCACGGCGGCACGATCAGCGTTGAAAGTGAAGAAGGCTGCGGTTCGCTGTTCCGCGTCAGCTTGCCGCTTTAAGGGCGTTCCTGGCCCTGCAGGTACGGGCCAGAGCGGTGCAGGTCAGGTTTTCTGTCACCGGCGCCGGGCACTCAAGACCATTAAGATAAATAACTGATTTTTCTGCGCAACCTCCAGCGCGGCCCATGGTCGTAATGGCAGCTATCTACAAGATCGAAGGCGTTCCAATGAGCTCTGATGCAGAAAATGTCGTACTCATCGTCGAGGACGAGCCGCTTATTCTGATGCTGCTGTCCGACTACTTGTCGGGCGAGGGGTATCGGGTGTTGCAGGCGGAAAACGGCGAACAGGCATTTGAAATCCTCGCCACCAAACCGCACCTGGACCTGATGATCACCGACTACCGCCTGCCCGGCGGTGTCTCAGGGGTGATGATCGCCGAGCCTGCGGTCAAGTTGCGACCCGAGCTGAAGGTGATCTTCATCAGCGGTTACCCGGCCGAAATCGTCGAGTCCGGCAGCCCGATTGCGCGCAAGGCGCCGATTCTGGCCAAGCCGTTCACCATGGACACCTTGCACTCGCAGATTCAGCAGTTGTTGAATTAGTTTGCCGCGCCTGGCCGCTGCCCCGGTGGGAGCGAATTCATTTGCGAAAAGGGTCCAGACGATAGAGAGTCATCGACTGTACGGACCCTTCGCGAATAAATTCGCTCCCACAGCAGGCACGCGTAGCGCCTCAGCGCTCAATCCTCAATCATCTCCCGCACCTTGGCGGTCAACTGATCGAATGCGAATGGTTTGGTGATCATCTGCATGCCGGTGTCGAGAAACCCTGCGCGTACGCCCGCGTTCTCCGCGTAGCCGGTGATGAACAGCACCTTGAGGTCCGGGCGCATCTGGCGGCCGATATCGGCCAGTTGGCGCCCGTTCATGCCGGGCAGGCCGACGTCACTGATCATCAGGTCGATGCGCTGACCGGACTCCAGGATCGGCACTGCACCCACCGCGTCTGCGGCTTCCAGCCACGCATAGCCCAACTCGCCCAGCACCTGGCTCACCAAGGCGCGGACCGCAGGATCGTCCTCGACGATCAGAATGGTTTCGCCTGCACGGGCTTCGACTTCCTGGCTCTGAGCGTCGGCTTCGTCTTCTTGCTTGTTGCCGTGGAAACGCGGAAGAAACAATTGCACCGTGGTGCCGTGCCCGACCTGGCTTTCGATGGACACATGGCCGTGTGACTGCTTGGTAAAGCCATAGATCATCGATAACCCGAGCCCGGTCCCCTGACCGATGGGCTTGGTGGTAAAGAACGGGTCGAACGCGCGGCTGATTACGTTCTCCGGCATGCCGGAACCGGTGTCGGTCACGCTGAGCACCACGTAATCACCCGGCAGCAGGTTCTCGTAGGCATTGGTGAAGTCACGGTCCAGCTTGCGATTGAAGGTCTCGATCATCAGCATGCCGCCGTTGGGCATGGCATCCCGGGCGTTGAGCACCAGGTTGAGCAGGGCGCTTTCCAGTTGGTTGGGATCGGCTTCGGCCGTCCACAGCTCCGGTTCCAGACACATGTCCAGGCGAATGCTTTCGTTGACGCTGCGATGCAGCAACTCGCCCATGGAATTGACCAGCTCGTTCATCTCCACAGGCTTCGAATCCAGCGATTGCCGTCGAGAGAACGCCAGTAAGCGATGGGTGAGGGCAGCGGCGCGATTGGCGGAGGTCACACCCAGGTCGATCAGGCCGTCCAGGTCTTCGGTTTTGCCGCGCGCCAGTCGGCGCCTGAGCAATTCCAGGCTGCCAATGATGCCGGTGAGCATGTTGTTGAAGTCGTGAGCGATACCGCCCGTGAGTTGCCCGACGGCTTCCATCTTTTGCGATTGACGCAGGACTTCTTCGTTGTGCCGCAGTTGCGAGGTGCGCTCTTCGACCTGTTGCTCGAGGGTTTCGTTAAGGCGGCGCAACTGGGTTTCGGCAAGTTTTCGTTCCGTGATGTCCGAGGTCACGCCGGCCAGCAGACTGACCCGGCCATTGCGCGCCCGGATCGCTCGGGCACGTACGTCCACCCAATGCAGAGAACCGTCGGCCCACACGTTACGAAACTCGATGATGAAGTCATCGCCCGTGTCCAGGCTGTGCTGCAAAGCGGACTGCATACGCGGCTGGTCTTCGGGGAATACCGACTCGAGCCATTCAGGGTAGGTAAAGGGCGTCTGTTCGCTGCGCCCGAAGTGGACCTTGCTGATGTCCGAACAGGCCAGTTCGAGGAACTCGGCTTCCAGTTGCCAGGACCCCAGCCGACCGGCCTTGAGCGCGTGCTGAAGACGCTGCTCGCCTTCGACCAGGTCTTCCATGCGGCTGCGCGCTTCGTACTGACGTCGACGGCCCCGGACAGCAGTGGAGACCAGGCTGACCAGCGTTGCCGGATGAAAGGGACGTTCAAGAAAGGTGACATTGCCGAGCATCTTGCCCAGTCGTGAGGAAGGATTCTGCTCCGGCCCGCCGTGGTGGGTCAGGAGCACGATCGGCACATCCGACCATGCAGGCTGGTTGGCCAGCAGGCTCAGCAAGGGATTAAGGTCGGCCCCGCGTAGGGCTTCGTCCGCGACGATGGCGAGGCCTGCGCCGGACATGAGCTCCTTGCACAGGCCGGCCAGGTCGTGGGTGATGAGTGCCGGGAAACCTGCTTCCTGCAGGATCATCAAGGCAATCTGGCTGTCCCTCCCGCGAGGCGCCAGGATCACTGCGCGTTCCGATAGCTGTCCCGGTGTACTCACACGTCCTCATCCCGCAGCAGCGGATTGCTCTCGCCGGAATAATGCGGCACGCCGCGTAATACGCCTTGAAAGGCTTCCAGTGGGGCGCCGATTTTCAAACCGGTGCCACTGATGCGGTATTCACGGATGGTCGATTCATGGGTGCCCGTACGTTTCTTGATGATGGAGATCGCGCGACGCACTTTGCCCAGCGCTTCGAAATAACGCAACAGCACCACGGTGTCGGCCAGGTAGGTAATGTCCACGGGAGAGCGCATGTCACCGACCAGGCCGTGTTGCGCCACGGTCATGAACGTCGAGGCGCCTTGACGGTTCAGGTAGAGCAGCAGTTCGTGCATGTGCAGCACCAGAGCGTTCTCTTCCGGCATCGCCGCCTGATAACCGTTGAGGCTGTCGATGACCACGGTACGAATGTGTTTCTCATCCACACTGCGGCGCACGCGATGCGAAAATTCGCCCGGTGACAGTTCGGCGGCGTCGACTTGCTCGATCAGCAGGTTGCCGGTGCGCTGCAAGGCGTCCAGATCGATGCCGACTTTTTTCATGCGCTCGAACAGCAAGCCCAGTTCTTCATCGAAAATGAACAGCCCGACTTTTTCACCCCTTGCCACGGCCGCGGCTGCGAATACCAGAGAGATCAACGATTTGCCAGTGCCCGCAGGGCCCAGAATCAACGTGCTGGAGCCGCTGTCAATACCGCCGCCCAGCAGCGCATCCAGCTCGGGAATGTTGCTGCTGATCGTTTTGCTCTCGTATCTGCTGCGGTGTTCGGCTGCCACGAGGCGGGGGAAGACGTGGATACCGTCTTCCATGATGTTGAAATCGTGGTAACCACCACGGTACTTCTGCCCTCGGTACTTGACCACCCGCAGACGCCGACGCTCGGCACCGTAAGTGGGCGTCAACTCTTCAAGGCGGATCACGCCGTGCGCCACACTGTGCACGGTCTTGTCCAGAGCCTCGGTCGTCAAGTCGTCCAACAGGATCACCGTGGCGTCGTAGCGGGCAAAATAGTGCTTGATCGCCAGGATCTGCCGGCGATAGCGCAACGAGCTTTGCGCCAGCAGACGGATTTCCGACAGGCTGTCGATGATGACTCGCTTGGGCTTGACCCGTTCAACCACCTCGAAAATCTGTTTGGTGGCTTCGCCCAGTTCAAGGTCCGACGAATACAACAGGCTTTGCTGGTGCTCCGCATTGAGCAGATCTTCAGGTGGCGTCAGCTCGAACACGTGGATGTGTTCACCCAGGTCCCAGCCATGGGATTTGGCGCCGTCGCGCAGCTCGCGTTCGGTTTCTGACAGCGTGATGTAAAGACAGCGTTCGTCCGCCGCCGCGCCCGCCAGCAGAAACTGCAGCGCAACGGTGGTCTTACCGGTTCCGGGTTCTCCCTCAAGAAGAAATACATGACTGCGTGAAAGACCCCCCGCAAGGATGTCGTCCAGGCCCACGATGCCGGTTGCCGCTTTTGATGTAGTCAAGAATCGCCCTCTTGCGACCTGAGAAAGGGTGGGTGCCGAAGGTTGCACGGCTGCCCGTGGCAGCGGCGATGACCAGGAGATTCTGGTTCTGCACTGCCATCACTCTGGACCGTAGCCATTTGTAACCGTTCAGTTTTTCCAGTGGCAAACTGCGATCTGTCCCGACGAAACGCCCGTTGGAGTCCGGCAAATGGCACAACCGTGGCCTGCGACGGTTATCGGCTGTTGATATAGTCCGGCGTCATGGATTTCTCCCTACAGACCCCTCAAGGATTCTCGCCGTGTCTGATTACAGCGCTTTCAAGGTCGAGCTCACCGATCACATCGCCCACGTGCAGATCAATCGTCCGGAGAAGATCAACGCCATGAACGCGGCGTTCTGGCGCGAGATCATCGACATTTTTCAATGGATCGAAGACACGGACGAGGTGCGTGTCGTGGTGCTCAGCGGTGCGGGCAAGCATTTTTCGTCGGGCATTGACCTGATGATGCTTGCCTCGATCGCCAATGAGCTTGGCAAGGATGTAGGTCGCAACGCACGGTTGTTGCGTCGCAAGATCCTGCAGATGCAGGCGTCATTCAGTGTGGTGGACCGTTGCAGCAAACCGGTACTGGCCGCCGTGCAGGGCTACTGCATCGGCGGCGCCATCGACCTGATCAGCGCCTGCGACATGCGCTACGCGGCGGACGACGCGCTGTTTTCCATTCGCGAGATCGACATGGGCATGGCGGCCGACGTGGGCACCCTGCAGCGACTGCCACGCTTGATTGGCGACGGCATGATGCGCGAGATGGCGTACACCGGACGTAACGTCAAGGCCGACGAAGCTTTGCGCATCGGCTTGGTCAACCGCACGTTCGCCGATCTGCCGCAGTTGCTGGACGGCGTCTTCGAGATCGCCCGTGAAATCGCCGCCAAATCCCCGATCGCCATCAGCGGCAGCAAACGCATGATCGGTTATATGCGCGATCACAGTGTGGACGATGGTCTCGAATACGTTGCCACGTGGAACGCTGCCATGTTGCAATCGGCGGACCTGAAGCTGGCGATGGTTGCTCACATGGGCAAACAGAAGCCGGTCTTCGATAATTGACCGGCGAACCCGATTTCGCCGGCGCCTGTTGCCGTTGAGCCTCTCGTGCGGAGCCTCGGGCGGTGCAGGTCGCTGACTAGAGGAGTTCTTGCATGACGCGCCCCAGGCGTTGGACCACCGCTGTGCTGGACACACAGGCAGCGGGCGGGTGGGCCGTGGTCCACAGTGATCAGGGTTTTCTGCGGGATGGCAACGGGGTGATGTTCCCCCGCGAGTGGCTCAAACGTCAGGCGTTGCCGCTGATCAGCGAGCACGGTATCGGCCATTTCGACGGCGAGCCCGTCTACGTGCAGGTCCTCAGGCACCCAGTGGAGCTGGAGGGCACGAGTTGGCATACGTTGCGCCAGTTCATGCTGGCCGACGATGCGGATGTTTTTCAGAAACTGGGTTATGCGGCGCAGATCAGCACCTGGGCGCGGGAACATCGGTTCTGCGGCAGTTGCGGTCAGCCGATGCAGCAAGTACCGCGCGAGCGCGCGATGTATTGCAAGGACTGCGACCTGCGTTCGTACCCGCGGATCTCACCCAGCATGATCGTGTTGATCACCCGTGGCGACGAGGTGTTGCTGGCCCGTTCGCCGCGCTTTGTGCCAGGCGTGTACAGCACGCTGGCCGGCTTCGCCGAGCCGGGCGAGTCCGCCGAGGACTGCGTGCGCCGTGAGGTCATGGAAGAAGTGCAGATCAAGGTCAAGAACATCCAGTACAAGGGCAGCCAGTGCTGGCCGTTCCCGCACTCGATGATGCTGGGCTTTCATGCCGAATACGACAGTGGCGAGATCGTGCCGCAGGCGGACGAGATCGAAGATGCGCAATGGTTCAGCATTCACGACATGCCGCCTTTACCGGCCAGCCGCTCCATTGCGCGTTACCTGATCGACCTGTACCTGGCGCAGAAATCAGGCGCCGCCGAACCAGTGTTGCCAGGCCAGGCGGACGGTTAAACCCAGCACCACGGTAATAAAAACAGGGCGGATGAACTTCGCGCCGCCCTGAATCGCCGTTCTGGCGCCTAGAAACGCGCCGACCATCAAGGCTGAGCCCATGCACAGGCCGATGGCCCAGTCCACCGACCCATTGATGGCGAATATCGTCAGGGCAGCTGCGTTGCTGACGAAGTTCATGCTGCGCGCCACGCCGCTGGCCTTGACCAGATCGACCGGGTACATGAGCAACGTGCTCACCGTCCAGAACGCGCCGGTTCCCGGCCCTGCTACGCCATCATAGAAGCCCAGGCCAAGCCCTTGCGGCAGTTGCCATTTGGTGTTGATCGGGGCGTCACTGTCGAGCGGTGCTTTGGGCGTTCCGCCGAACAACAGGTAGAGCCCGCAGCCGAAGACGATGACCGGGAGCATCTGGTTCAAAAGCTCGGCGGGCAGGTAATGCGCGACGACTGCACCGATCAACGAACCGACCGCAGTGCCAATCAGGCCGCGCGTCCACTGCTTCGGGTGAAACAGTTTGCGCCGATAGAACGTAAAACCTGCGGTCGCCGAGCCAAACGTCGAGCTGAGTTTGTTGGTGCCCAGCACCAGGTGCGGCGGCAGCCCAGCGGTCAGCAGAGCAGGGGTGGTCAACAGACCTCCGCCACCGGCAATGGCATCGATGAAGCCGGCGACAAAAGCGACAAGGGCGAGCACCACGAGCGTGGTGGGTTCAACGGTCAGTTCAAACGGCATGGATAAGGGCTTACTGGGCAGTCAGGCAGAATGGCTGCCCGGAAGCGCGGCATTCTACCTATAACGCGGAGCGTATTGCAGGGCGAATCGACCTGTCAGGACGAACACCTTAGTTGTGGAAGCCAATTCATTCGCGAGAGGCCGGTACATCCGACGGAAATGCATCGACCATCAAACCGATTCGCGAATGAATTCGCTCCCACAGGGGGATGCATTCCCATACCGATGCCAGCGTTGCTGGCTATGGCGGGTTCAAATATCCGACACCTTCACCCAACGCATCTCTTTCGCCGCCACGCGAATCGCGGTCGCCAGACGCTCTACCTCCAGCGCTTCGGCGAAATCGGGGCCTTCGTTGCCTAGTCCGCACAGCGCCTGAATCAACGCATGCACTTCCAGTGTCTTCAGTTCGTTGTAACCCAGTTGATGCCCGGGCGCGGGGCAGAAGGCGGCATAGCCCGATTGCGTCGGCCCCGCCAGAATCCGTTGAAAACCATCGTGGCCCGGTGCGCCAGCGCGATACAGCCGTAACTCGTTCAGGCGTTCCTGATCGAAGGAGAGCGTGCCCTTGGTGCCGCTGATCTCGAAGCTGAGGTGGTTTTTGTAGCCGTGCTTGAGCCAGCTGCTGCCAAACGTGCCCCGCGCACCGTTGGCAAAGCGCAGCAGGGCGTAGGTCTGATCGTCGATGGCGATCGGCCGCTGCTCCTGACTGCCGTGGGTGGCCGGGCGCTGTGCATGAACCGTCTGGGAATCTGCGCACACCGCTTCGACATCACCCAGCAGGTAGCGGGCCATGGCTAGCAGATGACTGCCGAGGTCTGCCAATGCGCCACCGGCATGGGCCTGTTCGCAGCGCCACGACCAGGGCTGCTGGGGATCGCCCATGAAGTCCTCGCTGAACTCGCCTTGAAAGCTGACGATCTGCCCAAGATCGCCGCTTTCGATCATCTGCCGGGCCAGGCCAATCATCGGGTTGTGCTGATAGTTGTAACCGACCCGCGTCACCACGCCGGCAGCCTTTGCCGCGCGTTGCATCTCCCGCGCCTGTTCGAGGCTGACGGCGAGTGGTTTCTCGCAGTACACGGCTTTGCCCGCCTCGAGCGCGGCCATCGCCATGGGAAAGTGCAGGTGATTGGGCGTGGTGATGGCCACCAGTTGCACGCTCGGGTCGCTGATGAGCTGTTGCCAGTCAGCATGACTGCGATCAAAGCCCCAGGATCGGGCACACTGCTCGGCTCGGCCAGCATCGGCATCCGCCAATGCGACAAGTTTGAGGTTGACCGGGAGTTCGAAGGTGGTGCGGGCATTGTGAAAAGCCAAGGCGTGTGCCCGTCCCATGAAACCCGTACCGATCAGGCCGACGCCAAGATCCGGAAGAAACGATTCGCGCATAACAGCGTGTCCTTGAAGGGTTGTTGTTGTGCGGAAAATGTATTCGCTGAGAAGGTGGGATGGAATCTTTATTCCATCAGAAAAACCTCACATTGACCTCAATCTGAAAGGCAGTCAGCGAATGAGCAGGTTTGGAACACCTCTGCGAGATTCTGTGGTTCTCAAGCCAGTGGTATTAGTCCGCCTCTTGAGGGTCGCAACGCCTGACCGCATGCGCCACATCCCGGATGACGCAGAGCGTCATTGAATGTGTTACCACGCGGAGCGTCGCCGGAATGAGGGTACGACGACGAAGGAGTCGCCAAACCAGGAGCATAGGACTCTTGGTGACTTGGGGATGGTCCGGCATTCCGGTTTTCAAGTAACCCGCCGAAGGCGGAACAGTTTGGCCGTTAGGACAAACCAAACCATCAGCGTCACTGCGAATAGTGGAAATGCACACCACTCCCACAGTTAATCGTCGGTGTTATCGAATCCAGTTTCAGGACAAAAACCCGCCATCCACATTCAGCGCCACGCCGGTCGTATAGCTCGACGCATCGCTCGCCAGATACAAAACCGTGCCCGCCATCTCGCTCGGCGCTGCCACGCGCTTGAGCGGAATCTGCTGCAGCGCGGTGTTGAGGATTTTCTCGTTGCTGACCAGCGCCGAGGCGAACTTGGTGTCGGTCAGGCCTGGCAGCAAGGCGTTGCAGCGGATACCGAACTGCGCGCACTCCTTGGCGAAGACCTTGGTCATGTTGATCACGGCCGCCTTGGTCACCGAGTAGATGCCCTGGAAAACACCCGGTGACACGCCATTGATCGACGCCACGTTGATGATGCTGCCGCCGCCGTGCTCGCGCATCAGCTTGCCTGCTTCCACCGACATGAAGAAATAGCCACGGATGTTGACGTCGACGGTTTTCTGGAACGCGCCGAGGTCGGTGTCGAGGACGTTGCAGAACTGCGGGTTGGTGGCGGCGTTATTCACCAGGATGTCCAGCCGGCCAAACTCTTCACGAATGCGCGCGAACACGCCGCTGATCTGTTCCATCTCACCGATGTGGCAGGCAATGGCCGTGGCCTTGCCGCCGTCGGCAATGATCGCATCAGCGACATGCTGGCAACCTTCGATCTTGCGGCTGGAGACGATCACGTGCGCGCCTTGCTGGGCGAGCAGTTTGGCGATGGCCTCACCGATGCCGCGGCTGGCGCCGGAAACGAAGGCGATCTTGCCGTCGAGGTCGAACAGTTGGGTTTTGGACATGTTGTTTTCCTTATCGTGTCGCAATCTGGGAGTGTCGTGTCAGAGGCTGGAGCGATCGATCACTTGCAGCGCCATGTGTTCCAGCAGCTTGTTCATGTGGATGAACTGGGCAAAGCGTTTGTCCTGGGTCTGGCCGTGGAAGAAGCGGTAGTAGATCTGTTGCACGATGCCCGCCAGACGGAACAAACCGTAGGTGTAATAAAAGTCGAAGTTGTCAATGCGGATGCCCGAACGTTCGGCGTAGTAGGCGACAACCTGCTCACGGGTGAGCATGCCCGGCGCATGGCTGGGCTGACGGCGCATCAATTGCACCGGCGCCGGGTCGTCGGCCTGTATCCAGTAGGCGAGGCTGTTCCCCAGATCCATCAACGGATCGCCCAGCGTGGTCAGCTCCCAGTCGAGCACGCCGATGATCTGCATCGGGTTATCGGGGTCGAGGATCACGTTGTCGAAGCGGTAGTCGTTGTGCACCAGGCTGGAGCGCGGGTGGTCCGCAGGTTTTTTCTCGTCCAGCCAGCGCGCGACCTTCTCCCAACTGGGTGCATCCGGCGTGCGGGCTTTTTCGTAGCGTTCGGTCCAGCCACGAATCTGCCGTTCGACATAACCCTGTGGCTTGCCCAGATCGCCCAGGCCGCAGGCGGTGTAATCGACTTGATGCAGCTCCACCAGCTTGTCGATGAAGCTCTTGCACAGGGCTTCGGTTTGCGTGGCATCAAGGTTCAGTTCGGTGGGCAGGTCGGAGCGCAGAATGATGCCCTTGACCCGCTCCATGACATAAAACTCGGCGCCAATCACCGATTCGTCTGTGCAGTGCACGTAGGCCTTGGGGCAATAAGGGAAGGCATCTTTGAGCTGATTGAGAATCCGGTATTCACGGCCCATGTCGTGGGCGCTTTTTGCCTTGTGGCCGAACGGCGGCCGGCGCAGGACGAACTCCTGTTCCGGGTACTTGAGCAGGTAGGTGAGGTTGGAGGCCCCGCCCGGAAACTGACTGATGTGGGCGGTGCCGCTCAGGCCTGGAATATGGGTTTTCAGGTAGGGATCGATCCGCGCTGCGTCGAGCTCTTCGCCGGATCGAACCTGGGTGGACTGGTCGGTTAGCGCCATGCTTATCCCTGCTGGTTATTTTGGATGGCCATGATCATTGGCTAATCTAATGCGGGCGCGCCTTACTGAACAAGCAATGCATGGCCTTATTGGCGAGCGTGTTACAGGTCGATCAGCCGTTTTGATCAGCGCTGTTTGCAAAACCGTCGAGCAAAAAAAACCGAAGCCGCGAAGCTTCGGTTTTGAAGGTGAAAGCGCAATTCGGGGAAGCGCGCGCTTCACTGCCTTACGACGGGAACAGATCGCTCAGCTTCATCGCCAGCATCATGTCGCCTTCAGCGCGCAGCTTGCCGGCCATGAACGCCTGCATACCGTCGGTCTCGCCGCTGACGATGCCTTCCAGTGTTTCGCCGTCCATCACCAGCGTGACTTGTGCGTCAGGATTTTCACCCTCCTGCAGCTCGCAGGTCTTGTCTTTCACGATCAGGGAGAAGTTTTTTGTGTCATCGATACGGAAACCGAATACCAAGTCCAGGCCCGCAGCGGCTTCAGGGTTGAACTTGGCTTTCATCGCTTGTACGGCATCGGCTACGGAGGTCATGGTGTCATCCTTTTATATGAGTGATTGCAGGCACCTTGCGGGTGCGATTGGCCGGGCTCAACGGTAGGTGATGAGCTCCGGCGCCTTCATCAGTTGCAAGTGTGCGTGACTGTTGAAGGAAGCCAGGGACACCTCGCGACCACGGAATTTCAGGTGGTTGAGCGAGGTGTTGACGATTTGCCAGTTGAGTTCGAACGCCTGGGCTGCAGGCATCCGGGTGATCAGGTGGAGCAGGGCAGTGATGGTGCCGCCGGACGTGAACACGGCGATGCGGTCGCTGGGGCCTGCGCTGTCGAGAATCCTTTCGAGCCCCGACTGGACCTGCGCGACGAAGGCCAGCCAGCTTTGCAGCGCCGGGGTGTCGTGTTGGCCACCGAGCCAGCGACCGATGATCAGCGCGAACAGCCGCTGGAATTCCGCGCGGTTGTGGGCGGCGTTGCGCATGACTTCGAGTGCTTCGGGTTCGTCCGGCAACATCGCGGGCAGCAGCGCACGAATCACGGCTTCGGCGTCGAATTCATTGAACGCGCTGTCGGTTTCCAAGGCAGGGGTTTTCAGGCCGGCGGCGTCCAGTTGGGCCATCGCGGTTTCGGCGGTATGACGCTGACGGAACAGGCTGCCGGTGATGCATCGATCAAACGTTAACTCAAGGTGCACCAGGTGCGCACCGAGCACTTCTGCCTGGCGAAAACCGGTGGGCGACAGAACGTCGTAGTCGTCTGCACCAAAGGAGGCCTGGCCATGTCTTATCAGATAGATGCTGCCCACGTCCGCGTCATCCCGGTACGCTGAAAGTGATGGGAGGTTATGAGGACGGTGCAGGGTCTGTCAATAAAAAAACATACGCTTGTTTGAATTGTCCGATTGTCATGTTCTCAAGCCGTCGGGCGCTGGCTCCACGCGGGGCGCGCCGGTATGCTGGGCCCATTCGCGATTCTGTATATGACGTGCGTCAACGAAGGTTGACTCAGGTTTCAGGCATGTAGGCAAAGGAGCTTCTGTGGAGTTTATGTTCGATTACGCCAGCTTTCTGGCAAAAACCGTCACGGTGGTCATCGCGATCGTCGTGGTGCTGGTGGTCATTGCCTCCATGCGCGGCCGGGGTCGTCGCGGTGGTGGCGGTCAGCTGCACGTGACCAAGCTCAATGACTTTTACAAAGGCCTGCGTGATCGTCTGGAAGGCTCGCTGCTGGACAAAGCGCGGCTCAAGGCGCTGCGCAAGTCCCAGGCCAAAGACCTGAAAAAAGAGAAAAAGCAGGCCGACGTCAAGCCGCGTGTCTACGTGCTGGATTTCGACGGTGACATCAAGGCGTCCGCGACAGAAAGCATGCGCCACGAGATCACTGCGGTGTTGAGCCTGGCGACCGAGAAAGATGAAGTGGTGCTGCGCCTTGAAAGCGGCGGCGGCATGGTTCACAGCTATGGCCTCGCATCGTCGCAACTGGCGCGGATTCGTCAGGCCGGCATCCCGTTGACGATCTGCATCGACAAGGTGGCCGCCAGCGGCGGGTACATGATGGCGTGCATCGGTAACCGCATCATCAGCGCACCGTTCGCCGTGCTGGGTTCGATCGGCGTGGTGGCTCAGTTGCCGAACGTCAACCGTCTGTTGAAAAAGCACGACATCGACTTTGAAGTGCTGACGGCGGGTGAATACAAACGCACGCTCACCGTGTTTGGCGAAAACACCGAGAAAGGTCGCGAGAAGTTTCAGCAAGATCTGGATATTACCCACGAGCTGTTCAAAAACTTCGTCGCCAGCTACCGCCCGCAATTGCAGATCGATGAAGTGGCCACCGGCGAGGTCTGGCTGGGCATGGCCGCGAAGGACAAACAACTGGTCGACGAGCTGAAAACCAGCGACGAATATTTGTCCGAGAAGGCGAAAACCGCCGAGGTGTTCCACTTGCACTACGCCGAGCGCAAAAGCTTGCAGGAGCGCGTGGGGCTGGCAGCCAGTGGTTCGGTTGATCGTTTGGTGACCAGCTGGTGGAGCAAGGTCACGCAGCAGCGGTTTTGGTAGACCGGACTCCGTTTTTGTAGGAGCGTGGCTTGTCCCGCGATCGGTTGCGCAGCAGCCGTAATAGCTGCCAAGTTGGCAGTAACTGATACACCGCATTTACTTTATTTACTGCCGCTTCGCGGCAGATCGCGGGACAAGCCACGCTCCTACATGAAGTGTTCACTGATTCAAATAAAAAGCCCCGGCTTCTCACGAAACCGGGGCTTTTTGCTGCCTGTCGATCAGCGTCGAATCAACGACGCCGGAACAGCGGCAGTGGCTCGTCGGTCGCCGCCTGATAGGTGACCGAGAAGTCCCGAAGGCTTTGCAGCGCTTCGTACGGGTCTTTGTCGGCACGAATCGCGAAAGCGTCGAAGCCACAGCGATGCAGGTAGAACAACTGGTCGCGCAAGACGTCGCCAATGGCGCGCAGCTCACCTTTGAAACCATAGCGGTCACGCAGCAGACGGGCGTTGGAGTAGCTGCGGCCGTCGGTGAACGCCGGGAAGTTCAGAGCAATGACCTGGAACTGGCCGGCGTCATCGCCGATTTCCTCGGCTTCTTCATCGCTGTCCAGCCAGACACCCAGACCGCCATCGCGCGCTTTGAGTGCGTGACCGTGCTCGCGCCACAGAGACAATGGCACGATCAGGTCGTCGCAGTTGGACAGGCTGTCGAACTCGGTGTCCTTGGGCAGCAGGTGCCAGGTTTCGTCGATGACTTCGTTGTTCTTAATGATTCGCTGCATAGACGCGCTCCTTGAAAGGGTCGATGCCGATACGCTGGTAGGTGTCGATGAAGCGCTCGTCTTCGTTACGTTTTTCGACGTAGACGTTGATCAGCTTTTCGATTACATCCGGCATGGCGTCCTGTGCGAATGACGGGCCAAGGATCTTGCCCAGGCTTGCATCCCGGCTGGCGCTGCCGCCCAGGGAAACCTGGTAGAACTCTTCACCTTTCTTGTCCACGCCCAGAATGCCGATATGGCCGACGTGGTGGTGGCCGCAGGCGTTCATGCAGCCGGAAATGTTCAGGTCCAGCTCGCCGATGTCGAACAGGTAATCCAGGTCGTCGAAACGGCGCTGGATGGATTCGGCGATCGGGATCGACTTGGCGTTGGCCAGCGAGCAGAAATCACCGCCAGGGCAGCAGATGATGTCGGTCAGCAAGCCGATGTTCGGCGTGGCGAAACCTTGCTCGCGCAATTCGCCCCACATCGTGAACAGCTGGCTTTGCTCGACGTCGGCCAGAATGATGTTCTGCTCGTGGGAGGTGCGCAGTTGGCCGAAGCTGTAGCGGTCGGCCAGGTCGGCGATGCCGTCCAGTTGCTTGTCGGTGACGTCGCCCGGTGCGACGCCGGTCGGCTTCAGCGACAAGGTCACGGCCGCGTAACCCGGCTTCTTGTGGGCCAGGACGTTACGCGAACGCCAGCGCGCGAAGCCCGGGTGCTCTTTGTCCAGTTGAACCAGCTCTGCGCTGTAATCCGGCAGTGCCTTGTACTCAGGGTCGATGAAGTGCTTGGCGACACGGTGAACTTCAGCCTCGGTCAGCGTCGTCTGGCCCCCGCGCAGGTGGGCCATTTCCGCTTCGACTTTTTCGGCAAAGACTTCAGGGGTCAGTGCCTTCACCAGGATCTTGATCCGGGCCTTGTACTTGTTGTCGCGACGACCGTAGCGGTTGTACACGCGCAGAATGGCGTCGAGGTAGCTCAACAGGTCCTGCCACGGCAGGAACTCATTGATGAACGCGCCCACGACCGGCGTACGGCCCAGACCGCCGCCGACCAGCACGCGGAAGCCCAGCTCGCCGGCAGCGTTTTTCACCGGCTCAAGGCCGATGTCATGGACTTCGATGGCGGCACGGTCAGACGTAGAACCGTTGATCGCGATCTTGAACTTGCGTGGCAGGTAGGCGAATTCCGGGTGGAAGGTCGTCCACTGACGCACGATCTCGCACCATGGGCGCGGGTCAACCAGTTCGTCGGCGGCGACGCCGGCAAACTGGTCCGTGGTGACGTTGCGCAGGCAGTTGCCGCTGGTCTGGATGGCGTGCATCTGCACGGTGGCCAGTTCAGCGAGGATATCGGGAATGTCTTCCAGCGCCGGCCAGTTGAACTGCACGTTCTGGCGGGTACTGATGTGCGCGTAGCCCTTGTCGTAGTCGCGGGCGATTTTGGCCAGCATACGGGTTTGGCGCGAGGTCAGCTGCCCGTAAGGCACAGCAACGCGCAGCATCGGCGCGAAGCGCTGGATATAGAGGCCGTTTTGCAGGCGAAGCGGGCGGAACTCTTCTTCGCTGAGCTCGCCGGCCAGATAGCGGCGGGTCTGGTCGCGGAACTGCTTGACGCGGTCCTCGATGATCCGCTGATCGTACTCGTCGTATACGTACATGGTGGTCCTGTTCTCAGGCGGTTCACTGCTGCTTAGACGGCCAGAAACAGGCGATGCGTTGTCGCGAAGGTCTCAGGCCGCTGAACAAATCTGCGCGCACGGTCGCGCACTCCTGACGGAGCCGGGGGAGGTTACCAGTTTGCGAATATGCGCAAAAGTGATGTTTGAGTATATGCAAAGAACCAAAAGTGATAAGCATCACGTCGGCTGCCCATGGCCACACTTGTGATAAGCACACGCCTCGACTTTACTCTGCTCAAGGCCCGGGTCAACCGTCCCTGGCCTGCTTCATCTGCAATCACCAATAAGACTGACAAGAGGCGATGCAATGAGTAACCACCACCCTAAAGTTGCCAAGTCCGACAGCCATGTGGATGCCTGGGCGATCTTCTTCATCATCGTTCTCGTCGTGGGAGCGGCCGTTTTCTGGGTCAGCCACCAGTAGCGCAGGCACCGCGTCTTCACGTGGGGTAGGCCTTACCCGACGGCAGCCGATAAGGTATAAGCAGGCCTGATACAGGTCGTTATGCTCTTATGGGTGGTGAGGCTCGGTGTCCATGATCAGGTTTTTCAAGGGCTGCCTCATTCTTGTCGTGGGTGGGCTGTGGTCCAGCGGTGCGTGGGCGGCGTCGGTGGTGTTTCTCAACCCCGGATCGGCGCCGGATCCGTATTGGTCCAGCTATTCGCGCTTCATGCAGGCAGCGGCCGATCGCTTGGGCATGAATCTGCAGATCTATTACACCGACCGTGACACGCGCACGTTGTTGACGCTCGCGCGCAAGACGCTGCAAGGCAGCGACCGACCGGACTATCTGGTGTTCTCCAACGAGCTGAACGTTGCGCCGGAGGTGCTGCGCCTGTCGGTCGGCAGCGGGGTCAAGCTGCTCGCGGTCAACAACACCTTCACGGCCGATCAACTGAGCATTCTCGGCGACTTGCGCAGCCGTTACCCGGACTTTCTGGGCAGCGTCGTGGCCAACGACGAAGACGGCGGCTACCTGATCGCCAAGCGCCTGATTGAATCCCGTACGCCCGTGCTTCCCGGGCAGACCCTGGAAATGCTGGCGTTTTCCGGCACCAACAGCACACCGGTTTCCCTGCAACGCGAACGGGGCCTTTACCGCGCGTTGGCCGAGAATCCTCAGGTCCGACTTCGGCAGATCGTTCTGGGTGGCTGGCGCCGTGACCGGGCGTACGAGCAGGCGCAGATGTTGATCAAGCGTTACCCCAACGTGAGCCTGGTCTGGGCCGCCAGCGACTTGATGGCGTTCGGGGTGATGGACGCCTTGGGCGAGGCGGGCAAACAACCGGGCAAAGACGTGTTGGTCGGCACCATCAATGATTCGACCGCCGCGTTGCAGGCGCTGCTGGAGGGACGTTTGAGCGTGGTTGCCGGTGGCCACTTCACGCTGGGTGGCTGGGCGCTGGTGTTATTGCATGACTACGACAACGCCGATAAAGCGGCGCGTCAGCCCATCGGCACCTGGCGGGTCCGTGCGATGCAGATCAGGGAACGCAGCGACAGCCTCGGTTTCATGCAGGCCAACAGCCGCGACGACTACGGTATCGATGTTCGTCAGTTCACGGAGGGGCACAGCCCGAAGGGCGTCGCTTACCCGTTTGTGCGCGTCGGGGCTGCCAACTGAGTCACGGCACCGCGAAGTGCAGGACCAGTTGCACGATCCCCATCAACGCCAGCGCGAAGAGGGCCGTGAAGGCAACGCCCATGATCACGAAGTGCGACGGCTTGCCATGGGTAAAGTCCCGCGCGCGGTTTTTGTGGCTCTGT
Organism: Pseudomonas abietaniphila; assembly: GCF_900100795.1. Taxonomy (GTDB): domain Bacteria; phylum Pseudomonadota; class Gammaproteobacteria; order Pseudomonadales; family Pseudomonadaceae; genus Aquipseudomonas; species Aquipseudomonas abietaniphila. The sequence continues at coordinate 37,309 of NZ_FNCO01000015.1, read as the reverse complement.
ACGCCAAAGGCGGCGGCCATGACGCTGTGCAGCATCTGCCAGAAGGTCGGCGGCTTTTTATCGTCGGGATGGTGAGTTGAGTCATCGGATGGCTTGTCCATGGGCCTGCTCAAAAGAGGAATGGCCCTGTAGAGAATAGACGTCATCCCAATAAAAAAAGCCCCGGCGTCTGACGAAGCCGGGGCTTTGGGTTTACAGCATCAGCGCGCTATCACGCTACATCCACCAGAACGATCTCGCTGTCTTCGATGGCGGTGACCCGCAAGACGCGCTCGTCTTCAACCGCCACGCCGTCCCGCGCTTCAGCGCGCAGGCCGTTGACTTCGATGATCCCGGTTGCAGGCACCAGGTACGCCCGGCGACCCTCATCCAGCGTGTATTCAGCGGTCTCGCCGGCTTTCAGGTTGGCCGCGACCAGGCGGGCATTGGCACGAATACGCAGTTCGATGTCGTCGTCCGCTTTACCGCTGGCCAAGGTGACGAAACCTTCGCGGTTGCCTTTCGGGAACGGTTTGGCGCCCCAGGAAGGTGGAGCACCGACTTCGTCCGGCATGATCCAGATCTGGAAAATGCGCGTCTCTTTCGACTCCAGGTTGTACTCGCTGTGGGCCACGCCGGTCCCGGCGCTCATCACTTGCACGTCGCCAGCTTCTGTGCGGCCACGGTTACCCAGGCTGTCCTCGTGGGTGATCGCGCCTTCACGGACGTAGGTGATGATCTCCATGTCGCGGTGCGGGTGGCGTGGGAAGCCCGTGCCCGCCTGGATCACATCGTCGTTCCACACCCGCAGCTGGCCCCAGCTCATGCGGGCGGGATCGTAGTAGTTGGCGAACGAGAAGTGGTGATGAGCGTTGAGCCAGCCATGGTCGGCGCCGCCAAGGGATTTGAAAGGTCGAATTTGCAGCATGATCAGTTCCTCCATTAGCAGGGCCGGCCTAAGCAGCAGCGCCGCTGGTGATGACTCTTCAGTCGATGGAGCAATCATCTATCAACCATGTATCGATAAAAAGCGTAAGTTTTGCGTCATTACAATCGAAATATTAAATATGTCATAACGGCCTTTTATGCCTCTTTACCTGCACTTGATCGGCTAACTCCATGACCGCAAAGCATTTCGCTGGAGCTCGCGGACGAATGGGGTGACCATAGGCGCCTTCTCGTTCAACGCTGATAGATGGAGCCCGCGTGTCGCACGATTTTCCAGCCGAGCCACCCCACGAGCTAACTGCTGATTTGCCCCCTGACCTGACAACGCCCGAGCGCTTGCCCTTCTTCAAGCGCCTGTTGGCGCGGGTGATGGGTCGCGGTTTGTCGCGCATGCAGGCGCAGCACGTTCCGTCCTGGAGACAGGGACATGCGGACGGCTTTCTCAATGGTCACGCCGAAGGCATGGACGAGGGTTACGCCGAGGGCCGTCTGGACGGTATCGAAGAAGGACGTCGGGTCTTGGTGATCCGGGATACCCGTCCTGGGGAACACCGGGGACCGAGGGTTGACGATCATCTGTTCGATGACTGGCGGCTGCCGCTGACCAACGAGTTGAAAAAGCGCATCAAGGCCGATGTGGCGCTAAAGCTCCCGTCCCATGCCCAGCCAACCGCCGCTCAGTGGAAGATGATTTTCAGTGACACACCCTCGACCTATGTCATCGCCGGTGCCGGGGCGGGCAAGTCGACATCGCTGGTCTTGCGTGTGCTGCTGCTCAATCACTACTTGGGCTTCGAGCTGGACTCGATGACCGTGGTGACCTTCACCCGCGAGTCGCGCAAGGACTTCATCAACAAGCTCATTGAGATCATGGGGCTTTGGGGGCACGACCTGTCGTTGCGCCAGGCGCGCGAGGTGGTGCGCACGTTTCACTCGCGCATCCTGCCGCTGGTGCGCAGCCTGCCGGGTTTCGAGCAGCTTCAGGCTTTCGAAAACCTGAGCAGTCAGCAGGGCAATCCGTCGGGTGGCGACCTGTTCGGCAACAAGCTGCTGGACGACGGGGCGGACAGCAACCCGTTCGACCTGCGCATCAACGATGCCCAGCGCCAGCAGATGAACCTGTGCTATCGGGACCTGTACGCCGCCAACCCGCGCTTTCGTGAAGTGATGGCGCCGCTGTATCGGCATTCACTGCAACTGAAGGAACTGGATCGCGATCATCCGGATGTGCAAAAGCGCATCACCGTCATGGGGCTGTCGTCCAAACGTGATGAGGAACTGTGCGACGTCATCGAGGACCTGTGGATTCGCGCGGGCGCCTGGCCGATTCAGGGCGTCGAGCCCATGCGGCAGACGGTCGAGGTCAGCGGGCTGACATTCCACGTCCATGGCTATGCCGCCGAGCTGGACGCCTGGATCGTGCTCGGTTTCGACCCGAGTGAAGACCAGCACCTACGCCGCCCGGACGCCAAGCTGCCGGTCTGGGCCGAGTGGGTGATCAAGCGCACGCTGTTCCAGGCGTTCTGCCGCAAGCCGGTGATCTGGCTTGAGAACTACGAGGCGTCCCGCGGCATGATGCAGTCACTGTCGGGGGCGGCGGTGGCCGGGCCCGGCTTCGATTACAAGGTCAAAGGTGAACTGAGCGCCGCGCCGTTGCTGGACTGCTTCGTGGCTGCCGCCGGTTTCATCGAAAACCTGGGGCTGGATGTTCCTGACGCCGTGTCGCAGATGAGCTTTTCGGATCAGGACCCGGACCGCTTTTTCTTTGAAGCCCTGAGCCTGTTCTGGAAGGCGTTCGAGGACCATCTGCTGGAGCAAACCCCACCTGTCATGACCTACAACCGGATGTTCTCGCTGTTTGGTGAACATTCGCCGGAGAACCTCAAGCTGGTCAGCGACGAGGGCCTGCGCCCGCTGTCGCACTTGATGATCGATGAGTTCCAGGACGTCTCGCCGCAGATCGTCTCGTGGATCCGCGCCAGTCTTCGAGAGATTCGCGGCCGTGGCCCTGCGTTGCATGTCGGCCGAGGTGCGCAGCGCTCTTCGCTGTTGTGCGTGGGAGACGACTGGCAGTCGATTTACGGCTGGCGTGGCAGCTCGCCGAAATTCTTCATGGAGTTTCCCAAGGAATTCCCGTCGCCGGGCACCACCAAGGTCATGCTCAGCGACAACTTCCGCAGCCATCAGCACATCATCGACGCGGCCGAGCACATCGTGCGCGCGGCACCGGCGATCAGCGGCAAGAAGGCCCGAGCCAGCGGGCCGGTGCAGGAATTGCTGCCAGTCAGCGTGTTCGATCGCGATGACGATCAACTGGTGGCCCGTCTGATCGAGCATTACAACGCCGGTGACTCGGTGTTGCTGCTGTACCGCAAGGGGAGTGAACGCAGCAAGTTACCGGAGGCGCTGCAGGCGGTGATGAATGCCGACTACGCGTTGCCGCCCGGCGAGCGGCGCCTTAAGCAACTGACGTATCACAGCTCCAAGGGTTTGCAGGCCGACGCGGTGTTCCTGCTCGGCGACTGCCAGCACCTGACCCAGTCTCCGTACAAGAATCAGGTCTATCAAATGGCGGGGCTGGGCAAGGAGGGCGACCTTGAAGCCTTCGACAACGCGCAGAAGGATGAGGTGTTGCGCCTGGCGTATGTCGCGATCACACGGGCCGTGCGTCATTGTTACTGGTTCATTGACGCGGCGGGCAATGACGATGCCGCGGTGCCCAAGGCCTCGTCGAGGATTGCCACGGACAAGGCGTTCTTTGAGGATCGACGAGGCGCCGTGCGCATCGACGAGTCCGTCGTTTAGCCACGCGGCGGCTGCGGGGTTAAGGTGCGTCGTTTGAAACCGGACGCAGGCGCAACAGCTTCGCGCCATCGAAAGGGTCGGTCAGCCAATGCCCTGCAACGCCGAACGTCGTGTGCAGGCGTTCCGGTGTCAGCACCTCAAAGGGCGAACCCAACGCCACCAGTTCTCCTGCATCGAGCACCGCCAGGCGGTCGCAGGCCAGCGCCTGATTGAGGTCATGAAGGGCGATGACGGTGGTGACAGGTAATTGATGAACCCGCCTGAGGATCGACAACTGCTGCTGGATATCCAGATGATTGGTCGGCTCGTCCAGCAGCAGAATGTGCGGCCGCTGCGCCAGCGCCCTGGCGATATGCGCGCGTTGCCGTTCGCCTCCCGACAGCGAATGCCAAGCCCGCTGTTTCAAGTGCTGAAGGTTCACGTCGGCCATGGCTTGCTCGACGATCTGCCGATCGACGTCGCTCCACGGAGCGAGTGCCGACAACCATGGCGTACGGCCCAGTTCCACCGCCTGCTGCAACGTCAGTTTGTCGCTGGTTTGCGCCTGTTGTTCAACCACCGCCAGGCATTGTGCGATGTCCCTACGGCGCAGGGTCGACAGAGGTTTGCCCTGCATCAACACGTCGCCATGGGTGGGCGATTTTAGCCCGGCCAACAGCTTGAGCAGGGTCGACTTGCCCGATCCGTTGGGCCCCACGACGCCCAGGTTTTCACCCGGCTGAATCGTGAGGCTGAAGTCCTTGAGCAATTGAGCGCCTTTTATGGCGTAGCTCAAGTTGACCGCGCTGAGCAGGGGCGTGCCCTCGCGGCTGGCCATTAGAGCCGGATTGGACGCGTTCATTGGAGACGGTTTCCACGGATCAGAATGAGGGCGAACACCGGCGCGCCGACCAATGCGGTGATCACGCCAATGGGCAGTACTTGACCTTTGATCACCGTGCGGGACAGTGCGTCAGCGGCGATCATGAACAGTGCGCCGCTCAAGGCACTCAGCGGCAGCAGACGGCCATGGCGGACGCCCGTGACCATGCGCACGGCGTGGGGGACGACCAGCCCGACAAACCCGATCGAACCGACGATGGACACCATGACGGCGGTAATCAGTGCGGTGGTTGCGATAAGTGAGGCCTGCACCCGGCGCACGGGAATGCCGAGGGACGCCGCCGAGTCGGCGCCAAAGGTGAACGCATCCAGTGAGCGGCGATGCCACAAGCAGACCACCAGCCCGAACAGCACAACGGGCACCGCCAGGCTCACTGACGACCAGCGCACGCCGCTGAGGTTGCCAAGCAGCCAAAAGAGGATGCCGCGCGCCTGTTCGGCGTTGGCGGAGCGGGTGATCAGAAAGGACGTGAGGGCGTTGAACAACTGTGAGCCGGCAATGCCCGCCAGGATGATCTGTCCGGCCGCCGTCTGGCCGCGAGAGGCGCGGGCAAGCAAGGCCACCAGTGCAAAGGCGGCCATTGCGCCGGCGAAGGCACCGGTGGAGAGGGAAATCGCCCCGGCGCCCACACCGATGATTGCCACCAGGACAGCGCCGGTGGAGGCACCCGCCGATATGCCCAGCAGATAAGGGTCGGCCAGCGGATTGCGCAGCAGCGATTGCAGCACCACGCCGGAAATCGCCAGCCCTGCGCCACACGCCGCCGCGACGATGGCGCGGGTCAGGCGGTAGTTCCAGACGATACCTTCATCGATGGGGTCTACCAGGTAACCGGCTGCCCACAGCTTGTTTGCCAACACCTGAGCGATGACAGGCAGGCTGATCGACGTCTCGCCAATCGCGACGCCCGCCATGATCGCCAGGCACAGCACGGCGCTGACCCACAGGCCGTGGCCCAGCAATCGACCCACACGCATACGGTTCATGGCGCAGGAGTGGCGCTTTGAACGGCAGCGCCGAGTTGCTCGATGCCGTCGAACAGCCGCACGCTGGATTCCATCGCGCTGGCGTCCATGATCACGATGCGATCGTGCTTCACCGCGTCCATGTTGCGCGTCACCGGATCGGATGTGAGAAACGCCAGTTTCTTCTCATGATCGTCGGCCGGGAAACGGCGACGATCCATCCGAGCGATCACCAGGATGGTCGGGTTGGCCTTGGCGATGGTTTCCCAGCCGACGGTGGGCCACTCTTCATCGGAATCGATGACATTGCGCATGCCCAGCGTGTCGAGCATGAAATTGGGAATGCCCTTGCGGCCCGCGACAAAAGGATCGGAGTTGAGGTCAGGGCTGGAGAACCAGAACACCGCCGAAACGTTGTGGCTGCCTTGGGTTTTCGCCTGTTCGACGGCCTTGGCCAGACGCGCCTGATAGCCCGTGATCAGCTGTTGGCCGCGATCCTGCACGTCGAAGATCATGGCCAGTTGAGCCAGGGTCTTGTACAGCGTCTCGACTTTAAAGGCCGCCAGGCGCGTGCCATCGGCGCCGACCCGATTGTTCTTGCCCTCACAGTCGGAAGGCAGGATGTAGGTCGGGATGTTCAGGTCGTGAAACTGTTGTCGGGTGCCGACCGCGCCTTGAGGGCCGACCATCCACTCGAACTGCACCGGGACGAAATCCGGGCGTTTGCCGGTCACGGACTCGAAGCTGGGCGTGTTGTCGGCCAAACGGGCAATGTGGTCGTTGGCGTCCTTGAATTGAGGCAGTACGTCGTTGAACCACAACGATGTGCCGATCACCTGTTGGCTGAGGCCCAAGGCGTAAAGCATTTCCGTTGCGGCTTGGCCAATGGTCACGGTTTTTTGCGGTGGCTGGGCGAACGTCAGCGGCACGCCGCAATTGTCGACCGTCAGCGGGTACTGCGTTGACGCGGCGAGGAGGGGGCTCGAGAGCATCAGACCGGTGAGCAACAACGAAAGGCGGCGCAGCGACATGAGCGGGATCTCCAGTAAACCTGATGGCCGAAAGGGCAGGTACTGGAAAGCACATCCCGGCTCGCCGCTGAAAAGACAGGGCAAGTGCAGATCACGCCAACGAAGGCGCGCACGGGTGTCCTTCCCGGACACCCCGCCGGTGAATGATTGACGCTTGCCGGCAGGTCTCCTGACTGGCGCGTCCTCGCCAGGCTTCAGCCTTCCCGGGCTGACCCAGTGGCATTCTTGAAGCAGGGCTCAGCGCCTACAGTTGCGGGGACAGTTCCATTTGAGCCTGACAGAGCAGGGCTCGTGGATTCCCTATTAATTCCGAGTGGAAACCGGCGGCGGGGATACTAAACGATTCGCTGGCGTGAGGCGAATGCACCGCCGATCTATCGCTCAACGACGCTTCAATCCTGCAGACGAAACGGCCAGCCAACGACTTTCTTCGGCCGCGGTGTGGCGTAAGTGCGGACTTTCGAGGTCTTGAGGCCCAGACGCACCAGCGATTCGGCCAGTGCCACGGCCGCCGTCACGCCGTCGACCACCGGAACGCCGGCGCGGTCGCGAATCATCTGGTCCAGGCCGGCCATCCCGCCGCAGCCCAGGCAGATCACTTCGGCTTTATCTCGCGTGACCGCTTCAACCGCCTGTTCGGCGATGGCTTCCAGGGCGCGGTCCGGCTTTTCCTCCAATTCCAGCACGCTCATGCCGCTGGCGCGTACCGAGGCGCAACGCTCGAAGACACCCGCCAGTTTCAACCGGTCTTCGATCAACGGCACCGCCCGATCCAGCGTGGTCACCACCGAGTACTTGTGGCCCAACAGCATCGCCAAGCTCGCAGCCGCCTCGGTGATGTCCACCACGGGCACTTCCAGCAGCTCCTGCAGGCCTTCGCGCCCGTGCTCGCCATAGCCGGCCTGAATCACCGCATCGTAGGGCTGGTCGTAGGACAGCACCCGGTCCATCACTGCGATGGCCGCCAGGTAGCTTTCGAAGTTGCCTTCCACCGACTCCGCACCGAAGCGCGGCGTCAGCCCGATGATTTCCGTTCCGGACGAGGCAACGCTGCGGGCCTGCTCGGCGATGGTCTGAGTCATCGATTCGGTGGTGTTCACGTTGACGATCAAAATACGCATGGGTGGACGTCTCTCGCTTGCGATCAATGCTGGGTGTTTTGCACGGCAATGGCCTGGCCACTGACGTCTTTGAAGGTCTTTCGCCGGTCGGCCAGCAACAGGTACAGCGCTGCGCCAATGGCGGCGCCCATCAGCCAGGAGAACGGCGACACCGAATCAAAGGCCGGGACCAGCGCGGTAATCGTGGAAATGATTGCCGCCGGAATAAACGCCCAGACGGCACGCAGGTTGACCCCGCGTGAATAGTGGTAGGCGCCGGCCGGATCTTCGGTGTAGAGCTGCGGCACGTTAACGCGTCCTTTGCGCAGCAGCCAATAGTCGGCGGTGATCACGCCGTACAGCGGGCCGAGCAGGGCGCCCAGGCCCGACAGGAAATACACGATCACCAGCGGGCTGTTGTAGAGGTTCCACGGCAGGATCAACACCGCCACGGTCGCGCTGAGCATCCCGGCACGGCGGAAGGTCAGGTAACGCGGCGCCAGGCTGCTGAGTACGAAGGCGGGCGCGACAAAGTTCGCCATGATGTTCACCGCCACGGTGACGATGAGAAACGCCAGGCAACCCAGCACCAGGAAAAAGGTGCTCGGGATGCTCTTGATGATGTCCGTCGGGCTCTGGATGATCTGCCCGTTGATGGAGAAATGGGCGCCGCAGAGGATCACGGTGATGAACGCGAACAACAGCACGTTCACGGGAAGTCCCCAGAAATTGCCTTTGCGGATGGTTTTCTTGCAAGGGGCCGAGCGCGAGAAATCGCAGAAGTTAAGGATCAGCGTGCCGTAAATCGCTAGCCACAACGCGCTGCCCGCGAAGATACTGCGCCACATCTGAGCGCCTTCCAGCGGCGTTTTCGTCGACCAGGCGATCTGACCGTTGGCCTGGGTGAACATCCAGATGGCGAGGCTGGCGACGGTGAGCAGGATCACCGGACCTGCGAACGCTTCATAGCGGCGCACCATTTCCATGCCGTACGCAAGAATCACGAATTGCACGGCCCAGATGCTGACAAAGCACAGCCAGCCCAGGGTCGAAAGGCCGAGCCAGGCATCGTGATCGTATGCCGCGAGCGCAGGGTCCAGGGCGGTGAGCAGCACCCGCAGCACCACCGAGGCCAGGTAGGTCTGAATGCCGAACCAGGCGATGGCGATCACGGCGCGGATCAGCGCAGGAATGCGTGCGCCGAATATGCCGAAGCTGACCCGGCTGATCACTGGGAACGGCACGCCGGTCTTTTGACCCATGTCGCCGGTGAGGTTCATGCACAGGTACACCAGCGCTGCACCGATGGCCAGGGACAGCATGATCTGCCAGCCCCCAAGGCCCAGCGCATAGAGGCCAATGGCGAACGAATAGTTGGCGAGATTGTGTACATCATTGGTCCACAGGGCAAAGATACTGTATCCACCCCATGTTCGGCCTTCCGTCTTGCTCGGAGCCAGGTCAGGGTTGTACAGACGGGGACTGAGCGCCGGGTGATCGACGGTCGAGGCCTGTGCGGCAAGGGCTGAATCCAGGGTGTTGTCTACTGGCATGTTCAACAATCTCCGGCGCTATTTGTATTTGTTTTTGTATACAGTGCGCAGGCAAGACTATCGGAAATGACAGATGAGTCAACGAGAAGGTTACAGAGGGGCGTGGGGGCTGCCTTAAACGGTCACAGGATTCAGGGGCTGTCCAGAGGGTAGGGAAAGCGGGATTGCTTTCTATAGCCTCTGGCCAGCATCAAGCGGTTGTTGTGTGCGGTCAGGGTTTAGCGGGTACCGGTGCCTGTGCGGCAATAAATCCCTGGTCCCGCATCGCTTGCCAGAAGCCATCCGGCACCTGAGCGTGAAGCGCGGTGACGTCTTCGACGATGCGTGAAGGCCGGCTGGCGCCCGGAATCACAGCGGCGACCAATGGATTGGCGAGCACGAACTGCAACGCCGCCGACTTGATATCGACCTGATACTGTCGGGCAATCTCCTGAATGTGCGCGACCTTGTCGAGCATTGCCTGCGGCGCCTCCTGGTACTCGAAATGCTTGCCACCCACCAGCACGCCGGAACTGTAGGGGCCGCCGATGACGAATTCGGCGCTGTGCTCACGGGCTTTGGCGAACAGGCGCTGCAGCGGCTGATCGTGATCCAGCAACGAATAGCGTCCGGCCAACAGGAACCCGTCGGGTTGCGCCTCGGTGAGGTCCAGCGTCAGTTCGCAGGGTTCGACCCGGTTCACCCCCAGTCCCCAGGCCTTGATCACCCCTTCTTCGCGCAAGCGTGTGAGGGTACGGAAGGCGCCTTTGCGGGCAACGTTGAAGTGCTCGATCCATTCGTCGCCGTGCGCATCCTGCGCCACGTCATGCACAAACACGATGTCCAGTCGGTCGGTGTTCAGCCGTTCGAGACTGGCAGCGATGGAGCGCAGGGTGGCATCGGCCGAATAGTCGGTAACGATCTTGTTTTTCAACCCGTCGCTGAAAGGACCGCTGCGCGCGTCCGGGTCCAGTTCGTCGGAGACCAGCCGGCCAATTTTTGTGCTCAGGGTGTATTGATCGCGCGGCACGTGGGCCAGTGCCTTGCCCAGGCGCTGTTCAGACAAACCCGCCCCGTAGATCGGCGCGGTATCGAAATAGCGAATGCCCTGATCCCAGGCCGCTTGCACGGTGGCAGTGGCCTCTTCTTCGCTGATCTCACGAAACATGTTGCCCAGTGGCGCGGCGCCGAAGCCGAGGCGGCCGATGATCTTGTCGTGCAGACTCATTGAGGTGTCCTGTCTGTCGTCATGGAGAGCCGGGTGTACGCTTTGAAGTCAGCGCCCGGTGTTGTGTACTGATCGTTCATTGAAGCAGGAGTTCTGGCAGGCAGAGTCTGAGACTGCGCAATGCACCCGACGCCGGTTGAACCCGCAGCTCCACCATGCAACTTTTCCCGGCCGTGGGGCTTCCAACGTTTCAGGCTGCATCGATTGACCGGAAAGGGAGGGCAGTAGATGAGCGAGCACATCGTCCATTTCCATTGTGGGGTCGACCAGACCAGCACCGAGCATTTCCGTGATCGCTGCCTGGAGGCCCTTGGCAAGGGCGCGACCGGTCTGCTGCTGAACCTGTCGACGGCAGGTGGCAGCACGGCACTGGGATTCACGCTCTATAACTTTCTGAAATCGCTGAAGGTGCCGATTCGTGCGCTCAACAGCGGCAACATCGAGTCGATGGGCATCGTCATTTACCTGGCCGCCGAAGAGCGCATCGCCTGTCCGCATTCGCGATTCCTGATTCATCCGATGACCTGGTACTTCAGCCAGAGCTCCGTCGATCACTCGCGCATGCGCGAATACCTGCGCAGTCTCGACAATGACTTGCAGCGTTACGTGAATATCTACCTGAGCGAAACCGAAGGGGCGGCGCACCCGCTGGACATCGGTCGGTGTCTGTCGGCGGAGGAAAAGGTCATCCGCGCCGAAGATTCGCTGGGCTGTGGCATTGCTCATCGTGTCGAGCAACTGCAGTTCCCCGAAGACGCGGTCCACTGGACCGTCAGCGGGAGCTAAGCTGAACCTGTCGAAACCGGGTCGCGATCGACCCCATCTGAACGTGAGGAACCTGCCATGCACACCCCTTCACAGAAAGGCCCGGACACAGCGCCTCAGCGCGCCGTCCATCCGGTGGAAGAAGTGGAAGTGGACATTGATAACGATCCGGGCAATGAAGACCCCGGTTCGCAATTTGATCGAGATGCCACCGTGCCGCTGATCGATCCGCGTGAAAAAGGAAAGCAACAGTAAGGCGGGACTGGAAACAAAAGAGCGAGAGCTTTCGCCCTCGCTCGGTTCTCTGATCAGCAGTTAATCAGGATTTGCGGCCTGCGCCACCTTGTGGCATGGAGCCACCTTTTTTGCCGGCGTCATCCCGTTTCACGTCTGACGTTTTTTGACGGTCGTCTGCGACATTGCTGCCACCCGAAGCCTGGCCGCCTTTTTTGCCTGCGTCGGAGGCTTTCTGGCGATCGTTGGCGAAGTTCCCAGGGTTCGATTTTCCGGTGTTAGCCATGATTACGTACCTCTTGTTATGAGAAGGGCGAGTCATGTGGCTCGCACTATGTGGGATATAACAAGCGGTGGTTGGTTTAAATAATTGCACGCCTACCGGACCAGCGGCCTGGTGGCACGGTGCTCACAAACGCTTCGGTGCGTCACCGGCGAACCTGTTCCGACAGATCGATTCCTGCAGTGTGATTGCTCCACATCTCCAGTAAAAAGTCCGTCTCTTCGTGCCGCAACGTGCGTGTGAGCGGCAGGTATTGGGTGAGGAGTGCGTGAGCCTCTGCGCCCTGCATGGGGCAGCCGTCGATCGGATGCAGCCAGTGGCACGCCAATACGGCGCCGTCTGGTGTCAGGCACGCGGCGAGCCGTTCGATGACCTGGATGAACAACGCCGGCTCCAGGTAATACGCCCACTCGCTGATCACGATCAGATCGAACTGGCCTTCTGGCCAATCCTGGGGCAAGCATCCCTCCACGACCTGCGCTCGCGGATACTCGCGCAGCCGTGCGCGCGCCAGTTCAACCGCGCGGGTGCTCATGTCCATGCACAGCAGCTGGTCGCAGCGCTCCGCCAGACGCAGGCTCAATTCGCCGTTCGCGCACCCCGGTTCAAACACGCGTTCATAGCGTTGGCGGGGCAGCGCCGCAAGGGTCAGGTCGCGCTTGCGTTGCTCATACCAGCGGGTACGAAAAGCCCAAGGGTCATCGCTGTCGGCGAACAGTTCGTCGAAATAGTCGGCAGGCAAGCTCACAGGAACACCAATTCGAACGGTTGAAGCAGTCGCTCCAGGGTGACGGTGTCGAGCACGGGCGCCGCGCCGGTGCTGACATCGTCGTGTAACTGGCTGGCGTGGGCGTTGATTGCCCGACGCTTGCGTTGCAACTGGGCGTCGCTGAGCATGAATTTTCGCGCCTGCTGCCAGGGAATCCGCGGGTCGTTGGGTTCGGCCCAATGCCAGGCCCACACCGGAATCTCCAGCAGGGTGGCGCCCGTGTTCGCGGCGGCCTGGGCAGCACAGTGACCGACGGCCTCATGGTCGCAGTGGCCGTCATGACGCCATGTGGTCACGAGCACGTCGGTCGAGCGTAAATCCTCGCTCAGCAGTGCTATCAGAGCATCAGCGCGGTCAGCGACCTGACCGTCGCTCATCCCCAGCCGCTGCCAAGCGAAGCGCGGCAGATCGAAGCCCAGCGCGGTGACGGCCCGCTCGCTTTCCCGACGCCGTTCGGTACGCAGCCGCGAACGCGGCCATTGCGCGGAGTCCGGGTGACTGCCCTCGCCATCGGTCACGGAAATCAACTGCACGTCTTCCTGGCGGTTGGCCATGGCTGCCAGGAGTCCGCCGCAGGCGAGCACTTCGTCGTCGGGATGGGGCGCCAGCACCACCAGTCGTGCACCCGGTGGAACCAACTCGTCGACATCAATGGGCCGAACGCCGCTCAAGGCGACGCTGTTGCGCCATTCGCTCAACGGGGTGCCACTGACGCCAAAGGGAGCTGCCTGATTCATAACGACCAATCCTCGGTTGTGCTATGGGTCAGGAGTTGACCCAATTGCGCCAGATCACGTTCCGCGTGGCTTTGCCGGATGAACACCGGCAGGTCCACCGCCAGGCGCGCAAAATGCGGATCGCGGCAGAATGGCGTCGCGCCCAGCGCACGGCCGACATGCCTGCATACCTGCTCAACCGCCATTTCGACGTGGGCGCGAACGCGTTGAACGGGCAGTCGAGCATCGGCGTGCGGATGGGTATCGATCCATGCCGCACATTCTCTGAGTGCTGCAGCGGCCCCGAGCAGCGCGGCGTCCACCGATCCCAGATGGGCGTCGGCGTGCGGGTCAGCGCGACCCTGCTGACGCTGTCGGTGAAGGGACCGCGCCAGCGCAACGGCGGCGCCATACCAGGACGCCGCGATACCCGCGCCGCCTTGCCAGAAACCTGGACGCTGCAGATAAGCGCCGGATTCTCCGACGCAGTGACCTGTCGCGTGTTCAAAATGGACATCGACGCTTGCGGTGCTGCCCATGCCCACCGCCTGCCAGCCTCGCCCATCAACACTGACTCCGTGTTCATTGAGGCGGACAGCAATCAGTTGCGGTTGACCCTGTTCGGTCCAGGCGGTGATCAGTGCGTAGTCGATCTGTTGTGCACCGGAACACCAGGCTTTGGTGCCATTCAGGCGCACTTGATCGCCTTGCCGCTCACTGACGATCACCCGCGCGTTTGGCGGCTCGGCAGCCCAGACACCCCAGATGCCTGGGTCGGAAAACGGCGCGCAGCCGAGTTCTTGAAGGATGGCCAGCGCATCGGTATGGCCCTCGTACAGTTTCAGCAACGCGAGGTCGATTCCGGCCACGTGGGCCAGTTGCTGCCACCGTGCCAAGGTTTCGCCACTACCGGGTAACGGCAAGCGGTCCAGGTCGCGCGCCATGCACAGGCGCATCGCTTCACAGAGTCGTTCATCGGTCATGGGCGCATTGGGACGGCGGGCGAAGGCTGCCAGCACCGATTCAAGGCTATCTACGTCATCACGCATATTCAGTGTCTCCGCCAGGTTCAACGTCGACGCGAGGTGCGTGCGCTGTTCATGAAAGCCTGCTCATGAAATGAGGCACCTGGCGCGGGGTGGGGTTCAAAAAAACTTCGGCGGCTGCGTTTGCGCGGGACGGCAGGTGCGCAGGCCTTGGTGTCGCCAAGGTCTCTGCGCAGAGGAATGGCCCTGCGCGGTTTTGTCGCACCCGGCAGTCCGGCCCGGGCAGATGCCATGGGGCGTGGCGAGGTAGAATGTCGCCCCATGAAATTCGTCCGAACCCATCAATCGCTTATCGCCTGGATGCTGTACGGCATCGTGCTGTTCAGTGGGCTTGTGTGCAGCCTCAGCCACGGGCAGATGCTGCGGGCGTTCAATCAACTGAACGCGGGCGTCGAGTGCAGCGAGCACCATGAGCTTTCAGGGCGCATGGACATGGCGCAGATGGGCGATCATGCGCAATTGATGAAACTCTCAATGACCGATTGTGCGTTTGCCGGCACGGCCGTATTGGCGCTGGTGTTCTTCATCGGGCTGAGCTGGCGGACGCGCCCTACGTACAAATCCCTTCCACGGTCCGATTACCGGCTGCGCAGGCCACCTCGACAGACCTTTCCCGGAATCGCCCCGCAGGCGCCCTGAGCGTGGCGTGGCATGAACACGGTGTTTAGCGTTCGTCCCTTCTTCGCCATTTCGGGCAGGGCTCTGCCGTCAGGGCGAGAAGCGAGACGAGTCAAGGCCGGCGTTGGCGCTGGCTGCTGCTTCAGAGAGTTCGTCACATGAATGATTTACTGACCCGCCGCCAGGTGGTCTCGGGTCTGGGGCTTTTGGGCCTCGGGCTTCTCGCGGGTTGCGATGGTTCGACCACCGCGCTCGATTTCAAATACGGCAAGGATCTGAGCAACAAGATCATGGGCCGTACCTTCAAACTCACCGACACCCAGGGTGAGGTCAAGACACTGTCCAGCTATCGCGGACTGATGCCGGTGGTGTTCTTCGGGTTCACCCAGTGTCCGTCGGTCTGCCCGACTGCGTTGGCCCGTGCGGTTCAGGCCAAGAAGCTGATGGGCGAAGACGGCAAGACCATGCAAGTGATCTTTATCACCGTCGACCCCGAGCGCGATACGCCCGAGATACTCGACGCTTACGTCAAGCAGTTCGACCCAGGCTTCGTGGCCCTGCGCGGCACGCTGGAGCAAACCCGGGCAGTGGCGAAGGAGTTTGGCGTGTTCTATGAGAAGGTCCCTGTCGGCGACACTTACACCATGTCACACACCGCCACCAGTTTCGTGTTCGATTCACGGGGTAATCTACGCCTCGGCCTGTCGCCCTCACTTTCCGCCAAACAATGCGCGGAAGATCTGCTCACCGTCATGGAGGTCTGCTGATGACTGCTCTGTTGTCCAAAACTGCCCGGGTTCTGTTGGCGTCGCTGTTGGCGGGTTGCAGTCTGTCGGCCATCGCGCAAACCAAGGTGGAAGACGCCTGGGTGCGCACCTCGGTGCCCGGTCAGCCGTCCTCGGGTGCGTTCATGCGTGTCACGGCGGACAGCGACAGCAAGCTGCTCAGCGTCAGCTCGCCAGCCGCGAAGGACGTGCAGATTCATGAGATGAGCATGACCAACGACGTCATGCGCATGGGGCCGGTGGATTCGGTGGCATTGCCTGCCGGCAAGACCGTATCCCTTGACCCGGACGGTTACCACGTGATGCTCATGGGCCTGGTCAAGCAGATCAAGGAGGGCGATCAGGTCCCGCTGACCCTGACAGTCGAAAACGACAAGGGCGTACGCGAAACCATCGAGGTGCAAGCCCCCGCCCGCGCGATGATGGAAAAGATGGACATGGGCCACGATCACGGCGCCATGAAGTGAAGTAAGCACCTGTGCCGGTTGCAACGACCGGCACCTTTTTTCGTTGCAAACAAGGCCTGTCAGCGGACGTTGAAGTGTCAGCTCCGCCGAATTCGCGAGCACGCTCGCTCCCACCGTATGAGCGTCCTCCTCAAGTCGTCAGAACGACACGGACCCTGTAGGAGACGTCCGAGGTTACGAGGGCAGCGAATGCGGTCGGGTCGGCGGCATTGAATCTGTGTTCTGCCCCTCTTGAGTCGAGGCTCACGCCCGGAACATTCCCACCAGCAGCACCAGATTCAAGCCGATGATCAACAGCGTGATGGCGCAGGACAACGTCGTTAACACCGGGCCGGTCACGAAACTCCCCATCAGCTTGCGATCGGACACGAAACGCACCAGTGGCACGATGGCGAAGGGGAGCTGCATCGACAGGATCACCTGGCTCAGTACCAGCAGTTTTGCAGTGCCTTCGGCGCCGTACAGGCTGGTGACCACGACCACGGGAATGATCGCCAATCCTCGGGTCAGCAAGCGACGGACCCAACCGGGGAGTTTGAGGCTGAGAAAGCCTTCCATGACAATCTGCCCGGCCAGCGTCGCGGTGACCGTCGAGTTGATCCCCGATGCCAGCAGCGCCACCGCAAACAGCGCTGATGCGATCCCGACCCCCAGCATCGGCGAAAGCAGATGGTAGGCTTGCTCGATTTCCACCACATCGGTCTTGCCGGCCTTGTGAAAGACCGTTGCGGCCGTGATCAGGATCGCGGCATTGACGAACAACGCCAGGGTCAGGGCGATGGTGCTGTCGGTGACCGCCCAGCGCAGGCCGATCCGCCGGCCTTCGTCGGTTCGGGGATAGGCCCGGGTCTGGACGATGGAGGAGTGCAGGTACAGGTTATGTGGCATGACCGTAGCGCCGATGATGCCGATGGCCAGGTAGAGCGCTGCCGGGTTGGTGACCACCTCGGCCCGGGGGATGAACCCGGCTAACAGTTCGGCCATGTCCGGACGGGCCAGGACCATCTGAATCGCGAAGCAGCCGAAGATGATCAGCAACAGCGCAATCACAAAGGCTTCCAGCGCCCTGAACCCTCTGCCCATCAGCAAGAAAATCAGAAAGACGTCGATGGCGGAAATCACTGCGCCCCACACCAGTGGAATCCCAAACAGCAGGTTCAGAGCGATCGCAGTGCCGATCACTTCTGCCAGGTCGCAGGCGATGATTGCGATTTCGCAGGCGATCCACAACGCGATGCAGACGGGACGGCTGTAGCGTTCGCGGCATGCGCGGGCCAGATCCCAGCCGGTCACGATGCCCAGGCGTGCAGACAACGCCTGCAAGACGATTGCCATCAGATTGGAAAACAGAATGACGGAAAGCAGCAGGTAACCGAATTGCGATCCACCGGCGAGGTCAGTCGCCCAGTTGCCCGGGTCCATGTACCCGACCGCAACCATGTACCCGGGGCCGGTAAACGCCAGCAGGCGCTTGAACCAGTTCCCGGTCTTGGGCACGGCGACACTGGCACTGGGCATGCCGCCACCCAATGTGTCATCGCCGGGGTTGGCCCGGTTCTTTATCGGTTGCATCAGTTGCTGTCCCGCTCAGGTGAGGGCCGCCGTGTACACAGATCAAGGGTGCACAGATCAAGGCCGTTCAGTGCCGTATGCGCAGCTTCAGTGTGCGTAGTCAGGGTTAGCCCAATAACGCTTGGGTCGCCAGTGAATTCAGATAATCGCCAAAGCCTTCCCTGCACCTGGAATGCTTGCGCGCGCTGGTCATGACACTGTTTCGAGCGGTCCAGACAATGGCCGCGCCAGTGCGCTCCAGGTCCTTGACGAGGTGCACGTCCTCATGGGCCTTCAACGCCCTGAACCCTCCGGCACGCCGGTACGCCGCCGAGGATACCCCCAGGTTTGCGCCGTGAATGTGCCGGTGTCCGTCGACCGGACGGTACAGCGCGTTGTAACGCTGGCGAACCTGGTCGGAGTGCTCGGACCAGTCACTCACTTCGACAATCCCACAGACAGCATCAGCCCCGAACGCCACCTGCTCGGAGAGCCACGCATACGGCACCACGGTGTCGGCGTCAGTAAACGCCAGCCAGCGAGCGCCGCGCTCGAGCATCAACTGCGCCCCGGCAGCGCGCGTCATGCCGACATTGCGGTGTTGGCATGTGTGCACCGACACGTCATGGCTGCGTGCAATCCGTTCGGAGTTATCGGAGCAGTCATCGAGCATGATCAGGATCTCCACCGCCTCGCCCCCCAGGCCTTCGTGACCGGAAGCGGCAACCAATGACTTGATGCAGTCATCCAGAAAATCTTCTTCGTTGTGCGCGGGGACGATGATTCCAATCATGGGCAAGTCTCATGTCGGGGCTTGCGACGATCGCGTGGGCCTATTTATCTCGACGAGAGGGTTAAATATTGGTTTCAAGTTTTTTCGTTTACGAAGACGAGTTGTTACCGTGAGCGAGTTAATTGAACGCCGAGCAAAAAAAGATTGAATTAGTTGCGCCAAGGCCGCTCATACACCGTGAGTGCGAGAGCTCCCCCGGTGGTCTGTACGTCGCTGTCTTCCACCGGGGTTATAGACTTCCCAAACGCATCGACGCCGCTTAAAGCGGCGTTGATGCGTTTTTCGTTTCAGCGCTATGAAAAACCGGTTCAGGCGGCCTGCAACGACTTGCTGATGGCTTCGTTGAACGCTGGCAGGTCATCCGGGGTGCGCGAGGTGATCAGCGTCCAGCCGTTGGCCGGGCACTCTTTGACCTGCTCGTCGACCCAGTCAGCGGCATCAGCGTTCAGCAGATCGGTCCGCACGCTGGGGTAGGAGGTCAATGTCTTGCCGGCGATCACGCCCGCATCGATCAGCAACCAAGGCCCGTGGCAGATCGCAGCGACGGTTTTGCCGGCGTTGGCGAACTCGTTGACCAGACGTTGTGCGTCGTGGTCCTGACGGAGGGTGTCTGCGTTGACGGTGCCGCCTGGAATCACCAGCGCATCGAATTGATCGGCCGACAAGCCTGCCAGTGTGGTGTCCGAGGTCACGCTGGTGTCTTTTTCGGTGTCCTGGAGAAAGGTCTGGGCGGCGCCGCCCTTGATGGTCGCGTGCGTAACCGTTGCGCCCATGCCTTTCAGCGCTTGGAGTGGCTTGAGCAGCTCATCGCGCTCGATGCCGGTGTTGGCGGTGATGATCAGGACTTTCTTGCCGTTCAGTGTGCTGCTCATGATGTGATTCCTCTGACGTGAGATGGCACCCGCTAAAACGGGTGGTGTCGGCTCTCAGAGGGAATCGTAAAAATGAAGTTCAGCCCGATTGCATCGCCGGTATCGGCGCCAATCAGCCAGGACCCGGACGGGCGGCCCGGTTCACAAGCACTCGCGTGCCGCTTTTTCCAGGGCGCTTTGACCGAACGCCGAGGCAAGCGGTGCGCGCTGGTACAGGAACACGCGGGTGTTGGGGTTGCCCTTGAACACTTCGAGAATATCGTCCTGCGACAACTTGCCGGAGATCAGCAGTTTGTAGTGTCCCTTGCCCTCGGTCATCGTGGTTTCGGGCCTCAGCTTTTGCCATTTAGGGAAAACGCATTGGGCGTAGTCCGCAGCGAGCTTGGGGGTTTCCAGATTGACGGAAGGGTTATTGGGGGTAGAACCGCAGCCCGCGAGGCTCACGGCCAGCACACTTGTCAGCAGTAAAAGACGCATCTATTTCGTCCTGAAATCAGAGAGTGAGATCACTTTAGAGGGCCGCACGCGTTAGCGCCATATCAATTCAACATCATTGATGATCTAGGCAACGGGCATTCGGAAGTGTTTGTTCTGTCTCTATTTAATACAAAAGGCGACGTCAGGAAACGCGATCATTTGCGTTTATTAACGTCGAGCCCGTTAGGAGTGGGCGCGTATGTTGACGAGCTAATGCGCAAATGAAAAGAGCGCTGCCGAAAAAATCCTGAATGACCGTTCGTAGGCGTAAATGAATATTAGCCGCCGTTGGCGTGTTCACCCCAAGAACACCGTCCGGCGCTGGATGATCCAGCCGCCGGATCTCACGGTACCTGTGCGCACACGGTCTCTGGGGGCCACACGCTGTTGTCTGCGTTGTCGCGAGATGTGCTGAAGCGTTGATTGCCATGGGGCGATGGCCTTCGTTTTGCACCGGCTCTGTTTGCGGTTTATGACCAGAACAAGAAGGTGGAGGTAGTTATGCAATTCAGACAAGCAATTCTGGCACTTGCGATCGGAGGGGTGCTGTCCGCATCCACTGTCCTGATCCCCGACTCGATTTCTCATTCCAGCGCCTACGCCAAAGACGGTGGTGGTGGTGGTGGTGGTGGTGGTGGTGGTGGTGGTGGCGGTAACGGAGGTGGCGGCGGTAATGGTGGCGGAGGCGGAGGCGGAGGCGGAGGTCACGGAGGTGGCGGCGGCGGTAATGGCGGCGGTGGCAACGGCGGTGGCGGCAGCGGTAACGGGGGTGGCGGCGGCGGTCACGGCGGCGGTAACGGTGGTTCCGGAGGCGGCAGTGGCGGTGGTGGTTCGGGTGGTTCCGGCGGCGGCCACAGTGGCGGCGGCAACAGCGCCGGCAATGGTCACGGCGGCAACGACCACGGCAACGATCACGGCGCTCGCGGCGACGACCATGGCAATCACGACGCTGGCCATCGCGGCGAACACGCACAAGCGGGCGATGACCACGGAGGCGTTCATCGGTCTGGCGAAATCGGCGACGACCACGGTGTGCACAGAGCCGGCGAAATCGGCGACGACCACGGTGTTCACAGGGCCGGCGAAATCGGCGACGACCACGGTGTTCACAGGGCCGGCGAGATCGGCGATGACCGGGGCAACCATGCGCTGGGTGAGGTGGGGGACGACCGCGGCAATCATGCCAGGGGCGAACCGGGCGACAATCGCGGCGGTGCCTGAGGCGTAACGACCGGACCGGGCGAAGCCGCGAACGTCGGCTTCCCGGGCCGGTCATGACCCATTCAAATCCCCAACATCTTGTGAATTTCCCCATGTCTGCGGGGCAAGGTCCCCGCAGCCGCCAACGTCCATGCCAACTTTCCTCATTAAATTGTTACGACATCTTTCAGTGAAAGCCACGACTTAGCCGCGTTGGCTTGCCATCGTTTTGCCTTTATCAAGCCGTGCTTCAACTCTGGCAAGGGATTTGCCCCTTCACCCACTACCTGCAGGCGCTTCTCCGTGCGACGGGCCGCTAAAAGCCTTCGACACGCAGCGCTTAACCAGGGCAGTCGGATGAAACACAAATGCCCCTGTGCATGAGTTGAAGGTGAATCACATGAAACAACCTGCGCGTTTAAAGTTTCCCCCCCTCCACGGGTTTCAGCTTTTGCGCGGATCTTCCGCGGCATTGATCGCCCTGACCATGGGGCTGACCGGTGTCCAGGCCGGGCCGATCGACAACGAAGATCAACCCCCTCCCACTGACCCCTCTGCGTATTACGACCCGCCTGCCGATCCGGCCGCCGCACTGAATAATCTACTGACACTGCCGGAAGCCAACGAAGGCGCCATCGACCTGCCGAACGACGTCAAAGGCACGCGGGCCACCACAAGGATCGAAAACGTCCTGCCGCCCTCGGCGCAAACCAGTTTCAACTTCCCCACCAATGGCAAGCCAAGCCCGTTGTTCGGCGCTCAACCTTTCACCCAGGCAGTGTTGCTGTTTGAAGAGTTCGGGCCGACCAAGCTCGACCCGACCGCCTCGCCGTCGCTGATTCCGTTCCCGGTTCCAACACTCGGCCCAGGTCCTGCGCAGGACCCCACCAACGTGGCTCGCAGTGGCCCCTCGCCTGAAGCGTTGGCCGCCTTTCTCGCGCAACCGGGTCTGACGCCATTCCCGACGCAGTTCGCCAACTCACTGGACCGCAACCCGTGGCAGGCCCAGATTCAGGATTTCCTGAACCGTCGCGTGGACGCGCCCGCCGAAGGGCGTCCGCCAGGAAAAGGCTGGTCACATCAGCGCTGGAATGAGTTCTACCCGCAGATTGCCTACAAGACCGTGCAAACCGGCGCTCATTCGAACAGCGGTTTTCGCGATCACCTGCAGTTACACGATTACAAAGGCGGGGAGTGGGGACCCGGTGGTTTGAACTACTACCCCGACGGCAGCACCAACCACGGCGGTAGCGCCAGTGGCATCGGCGTGCGCCTTCACCCGCTGATGCCGGTTCAGGAACACAACTCGGTGTGGACATTCGACGGCACGCTGCCGCCCAAACTGCTGATGGTGCGTTACGGCCAGCCGGTGTTGATGCGTCACTACAACGGCTTGCCGATCGATCCGTCGGCCAACAAAGGCTTTGGGCTGCACACCATCTCCACCCACGAACACAATGGTCATAACCCGGCTGAAAGTGACGGCTATGCCAACGCGTTCTTCTTTCCGGGCCAGTACTACGACTATCGCTGGCCGATGCAACTCGCGGGTTACGACACCATCAACACCAACGCCAAGGACCCACGCGCAGCGTTTCCGTGTGCGCCGGGTGAAACCCTGTGGGTCAATGATGAGTCGCCCGGTATGAAGACCTGTGATCACGGGACGATCAAGATCCGGGGTGACTGGCGCGAAACCATGAGCACCCACTGGTTCCACGATCACATGATGGATTTCACTGCCCAGAACGTCTACAAGGGCAACGCGGCGATGATGAACTACTACAGCGCCCTGGACCGTGGCAACGAAGCCATCGACGACGGCGTCAACCTGCGATTCCCCAGTGGCTCGACCCTGGCGTGGGGCAACCGCGACTACGACGTCAACCTGACCGTCGCCGACAAGGCGTGGGATCAGGCCGGGCAACTGTGGTTCAACCCGTTCAACACCGACGGCTTCCTCGGCGATGAAATGGTTGTGAACTGGAGCTACAAGCCTTACCTGGACGTGCGCGCCCGCAGTTACCGTTTCCGCATCCTCAATGGCTCGGTGTCGCGATACGTGAAGATTGCCGTGGTGCGGGAAATCAAAGGCAACAGCGGAGAGTTCCCTGGGCCGAAAGACTCCGGCGTGTCCTACGCCCGGGTGCCTTTCCACATGATCGCCAACGACGGCAACATCATGGAACACACCGTGCCATTCGACGGCACCCTGGACCTGGACGGTGACGGCGACCTGAAAAACAACTTCGGCATCCTGCCCAATCAGGGCATTGCCGAACGCTACGACATCATCATCAACTTCGGGAAAAACGGCATTAAGGCCGGGGACAAGCTGTTCTTCGTCAACGTCATGGAGCATGACACCGGTAAGGGGCCCAAAGGCGAAGTGCCGCTCGCGGACGTGTTGTCCGAAAAGTACCTGGCCGTCATCAAGCAAGGCAGCAAGGGGCCGCAGTGGGACAAGGGGGACCCGGTGGTGGGCAAGTTCATGCAGATCAACGTCAAGCCTTATACCGGGCAGGACCTGAGCATGGATCCGGTGGTGTACGAGCCGGCCAAACCGGGCAAGCCTGAAGGCAAGACGATGATTCCGCTGACCCTGCACCGAGACAACGCCGCTGACATCGCGCTGCTGGGCCAGGCACGTCATCGCACCTTTATCTTCGGTCGTTCCGACGGCACGGATTCGGTGCCCTGGACCATCAAGACCGACGGCGGTCTGGGTTTCACCATGGACCCACGCAGATTGTCTGCCGGTATGCACCTGGCCAACGGCGCAGAACCGTCCGGCTATCAGGGCACCGGCACGCTGGAAGTGTGGAAAATCCAGAACGGCGGCAACGGCTGGACCCATCCGGTGCACGTGCACTTCGAGGAAGGGATCATCCTCAGTCGGGGCGGCAAGGCGCCACCTGAGTGGGAAAAATGGGCGCGTAAGGACGTTTACCGCATCGGCACCGACAGTGGCGACAACGTTGAGATGGCGATCCATTTCCGCGAGTTCGCCGGGACCTACATGGAGCATTGCCACAACACCCAGCATGAGGACAACTCGATGCTGCTGCGTTGGGACATCGAGCACCCGGGTCAATTCCAACTGATGCCGACACCGATGCCCACCTGGGATGGCGTGGGGTATGTCGCCTCTGCCGCGTTGCCTACCTACCACGACGGCGACGGCAGCGGTCCTTCGGTCAAGCTGGCGGCAGCCGTAACCACGACCACGCCCACTACAGGTTCGGGTGGTTCGAGTGCCGGCGGGTCCGGCTCTGGGGGATCGGGTTCCGGCGGCTCGGGCTCCTCGGGTTCCGGCAAAGGCAAAGGCAAATAGCGATCCGCGGGATCGGGGAGGGTGCAGTCATGTTCCAGATGCTTCGCAGCGCGGCCATTGCAGTGACCGTTTTTATGACCGTCATGGTCTGGGGCAGCCTTACCGGCGTGGCCGGTGAAACACCGTCGGCCACGCCGTGGGGGCAGGATTTCTTCCCCAACACGGTATTGATCAACCAGGACGAACAGCCGGTGCATTTCTACGACGACCTGATCAAGGGCAAGGTGGTGGTGATCAACTTTATCTTCACGTCGTGCACCGACTCCTGTCCGCTGGAGACCGCCAGGTTGCGGCAGGTGCAGAGGCTATTGGGCGACCGGGTCGGCAAGGACGTGTTTTTCTACTCGATCAGTATCGACCCTGAAACCGACACGCCAGCAGTGCTCAAGCAGTACGCCGCCAAGTTCAAGGTGGCGCCGGGCTGGCAGTTTCTGACCGGCAACAAGGACGACATCGTCGAGCTGCGCCGCAAACTGGGGTTGTTCATCGAAGGCGTCGACAACGGCAGGACCACCGACCATAACCTGAGCCTGATTGTCGGCAACCAGACGACCGGGCGCTGGATGAAGGCTTCCCCGTTCGAGAACCCTTACATTCTTGCGGACCATCTGGGCAACAGCCTGCAGAACTGGAAGGTCGCCAGCGAGCACTTGGACAGCTACGCGAATGCCCCAGACGTGCGCGCGCCGAGCCTGGGGGAGCAGATCTTTCGCACCCGCTGCAGTGCGTGTCACACGTTGGGCCATGAAGGCGAGGAAGCGACCGGTTTGCGGGGTGTCGGGCCTGATCTGCTCGGCGTAACCCGGCAACGCGACGGCCTGTGGCTGGGGCGCTGGCTCAAGGAACCGGACGTGATGCTGGCCGAGAAGGATCCGCTGGCCATGAGTTTGTACGAGGCCTACAACAAGGTGGCGATGCCCAACCTTCGGATGGCCGACAACGACATCGCCGAGGTCGTGCAGTATTTGCAGGAAGAGACGGACCGTCAACAGCCGGTGACTCACATGGCCGGTGATGACATGCATGCCGGGCATGAGGGATACGCGGGTCATGAAGGGCATCACATGCAATAAGCCGTTTGCCTGGAAATCCGGATCAGCCGAGTGATCGGCGTCCGCGATTGCTCTTGCCATTAGAAGAACGGCTGCCTGAATGGCAGCCGTTTCTGTTTTTGAAAAGGCCAGCCCGAGACTTTAGGGGGCTTCAGGTGCATTCCTCTCGATGAGTGGCCCGGTCAGGTGCGCACGGCATGGCCCTCTTATGCTTCGCTCTGCTCGTTGCTGATGACTCCAGGCCCTTAACCGAGCATTGACATCGCTCGTTTTGAGGTTAGAGTGAGCACAAACGAGCAGATAGCCATGGGGTGGGTCAATAGATGTCAAACGAACTGCAACGCGCCGCGTATGCGGTCCTGCTGCCTGCATTCGCCGGGCTGGAGCTGGACGATACCGTGCGCCGCTATTTAAACCGGGGCGGGGTTTCGATCCTGCTGGGTGAAACCCGCGATGAGTACCTGGCGCGCAACATGAGTTTCGAGCGCCGACGCTCCGAGACTCAGGCGCACTTCATGGGCATCGCCGAACAGGCCGCCGCCTGTGCGGGCTCGCCGGTCTTGGTCGCAGTGGATCAGGAGTTGGGCGGGATCCAGCGCCTGCACGGTCTGGTGCCTGGCATGCCGGCAGCTGACGCGCTGAAGGAGATGAGCGCCGACGTGATTGAAGCACGCAGCTATGAGATGGCCAGTTCGGCGCGGGTCATGGGTGTGAATCTATTCCTGGCCCCCATTGTCGACGTGGTCACGGGTGTCAATCCGTGGTTGCATCATCGCAACCTGGGGCCAGACCCGGTCGAGGTTTCGCGCATCGCCTGTGCCTTCATTCGCGGTGTGCAAAGGGCCGGTGTCACCGCCACCGCCAAGCATTTTCCCGGCCACTACCAAACCGAGCATGATCCCGCAGTGGCGCGCGCAATCGTGTCCGGTCCTGTCGAGGCACTGGAGGACGGCCTTGATGTGTTTCGTCAGGTGATTGCTGCGGGTGTTCAGGCCGTGATGCCGGGCCCTGCAGTGTTTCCGGCGCTCGACCCGTCGCAATCGGCAAGCACCTCGCAGAAGATCATTGGTTTGTTGCGCGACACGCTGGCATTCGATGGGCTGATCATTTCCGATGACCTGGATGCCGTGTCGATTCTGCGCGACAACAGCCTCACCGAAACCGCCGTGACCGCCCTGAAGGCGGGTGCGCACCTGCTGCTGGTATCAAGCGAGGCGGGGCTCGATGGCATTGCCGAGGCCATCGTCGCTGCCGTGGAAAACGGCGAGCTGGATCGACAGCAACTGCTCAATGCAGCGAACAGGGTCCGCCGTCTCGCGCAGGTTTCCCGAGCGCAGGTCGATTCCGGGTTGTATGTGTCGTACCCGATTTCCGGTGGCCATCTGACCCGTCGGGTGACGTTGTGAGCGAAGGGCAGCAAGACGCCGTTTGCAGTAGGCAGGAGGAGGGTTGCGCTGCACAATGCACCCACGCCAAAGGACCTCACCCGCCAAGAGTCTGTTGCCCATGTTCACCCCGCTTACCTATGCACAGCTGCTGCACATTGCTCATCGTTCCAGTGCCGTGACGCACCCCTGCGCCTGCCTGGCCAAACCCTTCGCGGGATGGGAGGGGCTGCCGGTCTCGATCAAGGAAAGCCAGTTGCGGGAAACCGGCTCATTGATCGCTGCCGAGGAAGAAGACCTGACCCTGGATGAATACCACCCGGACGGCACCTCTTATTGGTCTGAAAAGGCGCCCATCGCCCCGCAATTCTTTCCGTACAACCGGTGCAAAGTCTGCGAGTGCGTGGACTGCAGCCGCGTCTATTTGCGTTACGCGGAAGCCGGGGCCTACCACATCGAGCAGCGTATTCGCAGCCTTGATCCAGCGTTGATGGTCGATGTGGCGTTCGAAGGCGTCGGGCGCGCCTGAGGTCGCGGCGTCCAGTTACGGCTCTTCATTTGTGCTCCGCCTACGCAGGCTTTAACCTTCGCGGCACGCCTTTCATAACAAAAGGAAACGCCTGATGAGTTGGTCAGCGAAGCAGTATTCGATGTTCGAGCAGCAGCGTACCCGTCCGGTCCGCGACCTGGTGGCGGCAATCCCGACCCAGGAAGTCAAGACGGCGATCGATCTGGGCTGCGGGCCTGGCAACTCCACCGAAGTGCTGGCTGCGCGTTTCACCGATGCATTGATCACCGGTCTGGACAGCTCTGAAGACATGCTCAGCGACGCCCGTCACCGCCTGCCAGACCTGGCCTTCGAGCTGGCTGACATCGCAAGCTGGAATCCGCCGCAGACCTACGACGTCATCCTGGCCAACGCATCCCTGCAATGGGTGCCTGATCACGCGCAACTCTACCCGCGTCTGGTCAGCCGCTTGAATCCCGGCGGTAGTCTGGCCGTGCAAACCCCGGACAACCTTGAGGAGCCTGCACACCGACTGGCGCGCGAGATCGCCGCCAACGGCCCGTGGGCGGACAAGATTGCTTCGGTCAAACACCCTGACCGGCATCCGGCGGCCTCTTACTTCGAGCTGCTGCGACCGCACTGCACGGAAGTCGATGTCTGGCGCACGACCTACCATCACCCGTTGGCGGGCGGCCATGCCGCCGTGGTCGAATGGTTCAAGGGCTCTGCGCTGCGGCCTTATCTGCAAAAGCTCGATGAAAGCGAACAACAGGCCTTCCTCGCCGCTTACCTGAAGGCGATCAGTCAGGCCTATCCAGCGCTGGATGACGGCACCGTGCTGTTGCCGTTCCCGCGTTTGTTCATCGTTGCTGTGCGCTGAGGGGAGCCCGCCATGACCGATGCCGAAAGCACGCTGGCCTCGCGCCTGATTCGCAACTTCAACGAAGTGCCCTTGCAGGACGAGCGCCGCGAGCCGCTCTACCAAAGTCAGGCTGCTCGCCTGGGCACGGGCACGGCGGCGCAGAAACTGGGTGCGTCGGTGGACATTGTCCCTGCGGGCAAACGTTCATGCCCCTACCACTTTCATTACGCCCAAGAGGAAATGTTCGTGGTCGTCGAGGGGCAGGGCACATTGCGGGTCGCCGGGCAAATGCTGCCCATCAAAAGCGGCGATGTGATCTTCATTCCTCCGGGTCCTGAGTACCCGCACCAGATCATCAACACCTCGAACGCGCCGCTCAAGTACCTCTCCATCAGCACGCGGGAAACGCCGGAAGTCTGCGAGTACCCCGACTCCGGCAAATATCAGGCGATGGTCACGATCAACGGCGCGCGAGCGTTCACCGCCATGCACCGTCCTGAAACCCGACTGGACTATTGGGAAGGGGAGCCCTGATTCCCGTTATTTGAGCCTCGATATCGACTTCAGGGCGATTGGTTATAACGATAGATCGTTTCGGTCTACTCTGTTCATAAGAAAGGTCGCTATCCTGCGCGCCAGTTTTTTCTCGCGTTTGCGCATTCGTTAGGCATGACAATGGATTTTGGCAATATAGGTTTCGTCGTTGCAGGTTTGCTGGTCGGGTTCATTGTCGGCATGACCGGTGTCGGAGGCGGTTCGCTGATGACCCCGATCCTGTTGTGGTTCGGGATCAATCCGGCCACCGCCGTCGGCACCGATTTGCTGTACGCCGCCATCACTAAAAGCGGTGGCGTGCTGGTGCACAAAAAGAACGACAACATCGACTGGGGCATCACCGGCTGGCTCACCCTCGGCAGCGTCCCGGCGGCGGGGCTGACCCTGTGGTTCCTCAGCAGTCTGCACACCGCCCCCGACGCGATGAACTCGGTGATCAAGCAGGCGCTGGGTTTTGTACTGCTGCTGACGGCACTGGCGATCTTCTTCAAACAGCGCTTGCTCGCCTTCGCACATCGTCATGCCGGTGATCACTACCGTCTGAGCGACAAGAGTCTCAATACCCTGACCGTGGTGACGGGCGTGGTGTTGGGGGTCATGGTCGCGTTAACCTCCATCGGCGCGGGCGCCCTGGGCACCGTCGCGTTGTTCATCCTCTATCCTTTCCTGGATACACGTCGACTGGTCGGGACAGAGATCGCCCACGCTGTTCCGCTGACCCTGATTGCAGGGCTCGGTCACGCCAGCATGGGCAACATGAACTGGTCGATGCTGGGCTTCCTGTTGATGGGGTCACTGCCGGGCATCTACATGGGCAGCCATCTCACCGGCCGAGTTCCAGACTCAATCCTTCGTCCGTGTCTGGCGGTGATGTTGATCGCCATCGGCTACAAACTGGCGTTCTAAGCCAGACGTCGCCGTGCCCTCAGCTTCAGGAGATCTGACGGATGGAGATCATCGCCGAGCCCCACCTGATCCGTCTGGTTACGGAGCGCCTTGTTCTTCGCCCGGCTTTGGGCGGTGATGCTGCGCAGATCCAGGCGTACCACATCGGCAACCGCAAGCATCTCCAACCGTGGCAGCCGATGAGACCCCCTGGTTTTTATGCGATCGAGAACATCATTCGTCGCATCAGTTTCATCGAGCACGAACGGCTCGCCGGGCGCGGCTTGCACCTGTTGATCTGTGAGCGCGAAAGTGGCGAGATGATCGGCGAGTGCAACTTCAGCAACATCGTCCTCGGCGTGTTCCAGGCCTGTCATCTGGGCTATTCACTGGCAGAGCAGGCGCAGGGCACGGGGCTGATGACGGAGGCGCTGCACAAAGCCATCGCCTACGTATTCGAGGACCTGCAGTTGCATCGAATCATGGCCAACTATCGGCCGGAAAACGAACGCAGTGCCCGGGTGCTGTCAGCGTTGGGGTTCCAGCGGGAAGGTTTTGCCCGTTCCTACCTGAAGATCAACGGCGAGTGGGCAGATCATGTGCTGACGGCGCTGGTGAATCCCGCTCAGCAATAAGTGCTTTGAGAGCACCGGCAAAAAAGCCGCGGGTCATTCGGCGATTCGAATGACCCGCGGCGCGCGGTTACCCATCAGCAGAGCTTGTCGATGACGCGTAAGCCTGGCTCTTGCTGTGCGCTGCCCCATTCACTGCTCAGGGTATCGAGTACCTGTCCCAGGAATTGCTTGTCGGCGGCCGCCTTCTTGCCGACGTAGCCTTGGCCCTTGCGGTACATCTTCAGCCGCGCACGCATATGCGGGTGCTGCTCGTCGAACTGTTGCTCCTCGGTGCACGCACCCAGGCTGTCCATATGCACATCACCTTTCTCACAGACCCAGAGAATGTGGCTATCGAGGGAGTCCTTCTGCGCTGCGAACAGTCGAGCCAGTTGATCAATAGTAGGTTGATTGTTCAGATTCATGATCGGATACCCCTTTGTGCCTATTCGTTAATCTATCTGGTTAGTTCAAACGTAATGGCGAATCGTCCATCGATCCGCAGTCCTTTCCATCGCTGACAAACAAGGTCCGTCGGTACACAGAGCCGGTGCCGGGCGTATGGATGCAGTGGGAAGAAGAGGCTGCTACGGAATGAATCGATCCAGAGGAGAGAATCAGCGGGCGTCAAGAGGACACTGGCGACGATGCGTGGTCGACCACAAGTGTCATGAGGACGTTTCGCCAGCGCTCGGCCTATGGGTCGATCATGCCGGTTCAGCTCTTCAATCTGCCTTGTGGGCAGCACACCTCAGACTGTTTAACAACTACTGCGCTTGGCAATCCTGCGTTAAAACCATGCGGAAAATGCTCATTTAGAACACCTAAAGTCGGACGCGACCCCGGCCGTTTTCCGCCTGCTTTTGCCTTGTCTTGCCTGCGCTCGTGACGTTGTAAAACACTCTGATTCCAGAGGATGTTCGACGGCTACGTCGAACGGGCCCGGAATACTTTTGCCAGCTCTCCCGATCGGGGAGACGCTTGAACTATGCCGTTACGAAAAAGCTTCGTCAACCGTTTTGTAGTGAATATTTTCGTGCGCTACATATTTTGTAGTTTCAATACACAAAGGTCGATTCGTGACTACAAAGTCAGTGAAATCGGGGCCTCTCTGGGCGTGGGAAGCTGCCTGGGGAAAATCAGCAGGAGCGGAAGATTGCGTGTCAGGGCGAACTCGATACACAGTAATCGATGCCCCTGCCTGTTGGCTCAACCCGACCTTTGAGGATGAATATGGATACCCTCGCTATTTCGAACCCCGTGCTTCCCAGCTATGACGACGTGGTCGCTGCCGCCAGACATATTGAAGGCCATGCCCACAAGACACCGGTGCTGACGTCGCGCACGGCGAACCGTGAGCTGGGCGCCGAGGTGTTCTTCAAGTGTGAAAACTATCAGCGGATGGGCGCCTTCAAGTTTCGTGGCGCCTTCAACGCGTTATCGAAGTTCGATGCCACGCAACGCAAACACGGGGTAGTCGCGTTTTCCTCAGGCAATCATGCGCAAGGTATCGCGCTGTCGGCCCAATTGTTGGGCATTCCGGCGACCATCGTCATGCCCCACGATGCACCGGCTGCCAAGGTCGCCGCAACGAAGGAGTATGGCGCGACGGTCGTGGTCTATGACAGGTACACCGAAGACCGCGAGGCGATTGGGCGGCAACTCGCTCAGGAGCACGGCCTGACCTTGATCCCGCCTTACGATCACCCGGACATCCTTGCCGGGCAGGGCACGGCAGCGAAAGAGCTGTTCGAGGAGGTCGGCAGGCTGGACTCGCTGTTCGTCTGCCTGGGCGGCGGTGGGCTGCTCAGCGGGTCGGCGTTGGCGACGCGGGCGCTGGCACCCGAATGCAGGTTGTACGGTGTCGAGCCCGAGGCCGGTAACGATGGTCAGCAATCGCTGCGCAGCGGGAACATCGTCAAGATTGACACCCCGAAAACCATCGCCGATGGCGCGCAAACCCAGTACTTGGGCAACTACACTTTCGGCATCATCAAGCGCGATGTCGACGACATCCTCACCGTCAGCGACGCGCAACTGGTCGAGGCCATGCGCTTCTTCGCCGAGCGCATGAAAATGGTCGTAGAGCCTACCGGTTGCCTGGGGTTTGCAGCCGCTCGCGCCATGGCGAGCGAACTGAGGGGGCAGCGGGTCGGTGTGATCATCAGCGGCGGCAACATCGACCTCAACACTTACGCGAAGCTGCTGGCGCGTTAGCACCCGCAGCGAGCGGCGTCTCTGTGGCGGTCGGCGGGAACGCCTGGAGCGCGTTGCCGCCGACGTGCGACGATCAGACGGATTTGGCCACCCAGGCTTTTTGACGGCGGTACAACACCAGCGTCGCTGACAGACCGCACACCGCGGCGAACATCAGCCAGTAGGCCGGGGAAGCCTTGTCGCCAGTGGCTTGTACCAGAAATGTCGACATGGCCGGTGTGAAGCCGCCGAAAATCGCCGTGGCCAGGCTGAACGCTAGCGAGAAGCCCACCACGCGCACGTTCTGCGGCATGACCTCGGTCAGCGCCGCCACCATCGCACCGTTGTACATCCCGAAGAAGAACGAGAAATACAGCAGGACCACCAGCAAACGTTCGAAGCTGGCGGCTGCCGCCAGCCAGTGCATGGCCGGGTAGGCGGTGAAGATACACAGCAACGAAATGCCCAGCAGCAAGGGTCGGCGACCGATTCGGTCGGAAATCGCACCACCGATCGGCAGCCAGATGAAGTTACTGAGCCCCACGAACAGCGTCACGATCAGGCTGTCAGTGGTGCTCAGGTGCAGCACCGATTTGCCGAACGTCGGGGTGTAGACGGTGATCAGGTAAAACGTAGTGGTGGTCATTGACGCCAGCAGTCCACCCGCGAGCACCGTGCGCCAGTTGTCACGCATCGAGCGGAACACCTCACGGGCGCCTGGGTGATGCGTACGGGCCTTGAACGCCTCGGTTTCCTGCAACGAACGACGAATCACGAAGATGAACGGGATGATCACGCAGCCGATGAAGAATGGCACGCGCCAGCCCCACGCGGCGATCTGAGTGGCGTCCAGCCAGGCATTGATGCCGTAGCCCAATGCCGCCGCCAGAATGATCGCGATCTGTTGACTCGCCGACTGCCAACTGGTGTAAAAGCCGGTGCGACCCGGTGTGGCGATTTCCGCCAGGTACACCGAAACTCCCCCCAGCTCGGCCCCTGCCGAGAATCCCTGCAAAAGACGCCCCAGCAACACCAGAAAGGGTGCTGCCAGACCGATGCTGGCGTAGCTCGGAACCAATGCAATCAGCACGGTGCCGCACGCCATGATCGACAGCGTCACGATCAGTCCCTTGCGACGTCCGACCCTATCGATGTACGCGCCCAGGATGATCGCGCCGAGCGGTCGCATCAGGAAACCCGAACCGAACACGGCGAAGGTCATCATCAGCGAGGCAAATTCGCTGCTGGCCGGGAAGAAGGTCTGGGCGATGTACGTGGCGTAAAAGCCGAACAGAAAGAAATCAAACTGCTCAAGAAAGTTGCCGCTGGTGACCCGCACGATGGCGGCGAATTTCGCCGCTCTCGGTTGGGGCGTTGTCGGTGTGGTGTTCATCATGGCGTCGGTATGCTCGATATTGTTATTGGAATGAAAGGTCGGTCTGGTATCGGGATCAATCGCTGCCGGCGTTGATCGGGTTGCGTTGGCGTTTTTCGATGGAAAACTTGAGCAGCGCCGCGCTGCGGAAAATGCCGTGGGCGAATTTGCTGTAAGGCATCGTCAGGAAGAACGCCATCACGAACCCCAGGTGCAGGGCCAACAGCAGGCCAAGCGCCGTCGTTTCGCGAAATGCCAGCAAGGCCAGACCACTGATGCTCAGGGCCAGCAGCAGGGCAATGAACCCTCGGTCCATGGGCTTTTGATGGGCGTCGCCTTGTTCGGGATTGCGCCGCAGGTTCAGGCAGAGCAAACCGGCAGGGCCGATCAGCAGACCGATGCCACCGGCGATGCCGAGCATCACGGGCAGGCTGAGAATCGGGTACGGCGCGTGCCAGTTCAGCAAGAAGTGGTAAAGCGTGGCGACACCGGTTGCGGCGAAGCACAGCATGAAGCCGTAAAAGGTCAGGTGGTGGAAACGCCGCCGCCACAGGGTGAACCGGTCGTCCTCGTTGTTGCAGCCCTGGCCGTGGCCGCCGTCCAGATACTTCAGTTGCGCGACGTTGGCCGTGGCCTCCAGCGCGGCAGACGTTTTGATCGACCCTGAGACGTCACCCGGCGTCACTTCGCGCCAGAACCGGCGTACGCCTATGCCGAGGGCAAGCACGGCAAAGCCGAACACCGCGCCGAACATCATCGCCAGCGTGTTGTGCGGGAAAATGCCGTAGAAATTGCCGCCAGGCATTGCGGTGAAGAGGTTACCCATGACCAGCAGCGCCAGGCACAGGAACAGCGCCAGCCCCGCACCTGTCGCCAACGCGAGCGTAAGGCCGTTGCGCTGATACAGCGTGCCGAACGGTTTAGGCCAGGCGTACTCGGCGTACGTCTGCAGACGCACCTTGGCCATGGCTTTCGGCACGTTGACCGCGAACTCATGGGGCGCGGCGTATTGGCAAGCGCTCAGACAGGCGCCGCAGTTGTGGCACAGGTTGGCCAGATAGTGGATGTCCGCCTGGGCGAATTCCAGACGCCGGGTCATCGCCGGGAACACCGCGCAAAAGCCCTCGCAATATCGGCAGGCGTTGCAGATGGTCATCTGCCGCTGCACTTCGCTTTCGTCCAGATTGAGGACCGGGATCAGGTCGCCCGGCGTCGAAGGATCAAACATCTGCATGGTGCGATTCCGTATTCGTCGTAGAAGATGAAAACCCCGCCGAGGCAGCGGCTTGCGTGCCGGCTATTCGCCCAAACGCGGTGCCGATGGCCATGCCGATGCCGGCGGTGTAGCCCTTGCCCAACACGTTGCCGGCCATCATTTCTCCGGCGACGAAAAGGTTGGGGCTTGCCTTGCCGTTAAAGTGCACGGCGGCCGTTTCATCGGTTGCCAGCCCCAGATAGGTGAAGGTCACGCCGGGCTTGAGCGGGTAGGCGTAGAAAGGCGGTTTACTCAGCGGGCGGGCCCAATGTGTTTTGGCCGGTGTCAGGCCCTCGGTGTGGCAATCGTCCAGGGCCGTGTGATCAAACGTGCCAACCTGACAGGCGCGGTTATAGCGCTCCACGGTGTCCACGAACGCGGCTACGGGCAGACCCAGTTTGCCTGCGAGTTCTGCCAGCGACTGGGCTTGGGTGCCTGGAAATACAGGCGGCATGAAACGGCCGATGGCCTGTTGATCGATGATCGAATACGCCTGCTGCCCCGGTTGTCCGGCCACCAGTCGACCCCAGATGGCGTAGCGTTTGGGCCAGAAGTCTTCGCCTTCGTCATAAAAGCGTTCGCCTTCGCGGTTGACCACCACGCCCAGCGACACGCAGTCGATGCGGGTGCAGATGCCGCCGTCGTACAGCGGCGCGCGGGCGTCGATGGCGACCATGTGCGCCTGGGTCGGGTCGCCGATGATGTCGGCGCCGAGGTCGATCATGCGGCGCAGCAGTACGCCGGTGTTGAAGCGCGTACCCCGGATCAGGAAGTTATCGGACGGCCATTCGCCGCGCTCATTCTGCCCCCAGGCCTCGCGCAGCCACTCCCGGTTGGACTCAAACCCTCCGGCCGCCAGCACACAGGTGCGGGCTTCGATGCGTTCAGCGGGCAGGCGCTGCCCGTCGACCTCCCGTTCGGCGAGATGCGCAGCAACAAACACGCCGTCCCTGAGCTCGATATCGCTGACCTGGGCGTTGTAGCGCACCCTCACGCCCAAGCGTTCGGCACTGCGGAAGTAGGCGTTGACCAGTGCCTTGCCGCCGCCCATGAAAAACGCGTTGGTGCGCGCAACATGCAGGGCACCGGACAGCGGTGGCTGGAAGTGCACGCCGTGGGAACGCATCCAGTCGCGGCACGATGACGACGCGCGAATGGCCATGCGGGCCAGCGTTTCGTTGGTCAGGCCTCCTGTCACTTTGAGCAGGTCCTGCCAGTATTCTTCTTCAGGGTAAGCGTCCACCAGCACGTCTTGCGGGGCATCGTGCATGCAGCGCAGGTTGCGTGTGTGCTGCGAATTGCCACCCCGCCAGACCTTGGGCGAGCCTTCCAGTAGCATCACGCTCGCACCGGCTTCGCGGGCCATCAACGCCGCGCACAACGCTGCGTTGCCGCCCCCTATGACTAGAACATCGATCATTGTGTCTCCTCGAACGCTGGCAGTCAGACTCAGGCGCTGCAAGCGATGGGGGCACAGTAGGGAAAAGCGGCGCAGCCTCGAAAGACCGGATTCACCTTGAGGTGTTTAGTTTTAGTAAAGGGGCGGGCATGCGCCGCGCCCTGATCACGCCGAGCGCTTTCGTGAGCGGGGCATCGCGCTGACGGTGGGAGTCGGTACGATGCCGAATGCGGGCTGTCATCACCATTGATGCAGCTGACCCATCGCATTCGCTGCCCTCGTAACCTCGGACGTCTCCTACAGGTCCTGCGTTGCACCCGAGCTCTGTGGCATGCCTCAAACAGTTGGAAGACTCACGCCCAGATCAAGGTGTCTGACTGCCGCGAGACCTGTAGGAGCTGCTGGAGGTTACGACAGTGGCGAATGCGGTGGGACAGGTACAACGTCGGTGACCGACACGCCGCATTCGCTGCCCTCGTAACCTCGGACGTCTCCTACAGGTCCTGCGTTGCAGCCAAGCTCTGTGGCATGCCTCAAACAATTGGAAGTCTCCCGCCCAGATTGGTCAGACCAAGGTGTCATGACTGCCGCAAGACCTGTAGGAGCTGCTGGAGGTTACGACAGTGGCGAATGCGGTGGGACAGGTACAACGGCGGTGACCGACACACCGCTTTCGCTGCCCTCGTAACCTCGGACGTCTCCTACAGGTCCTGCGTTGCACCCGAGCCCTGTGGCATGTCTCAAACAGTTGGAAGACTCACGCCCAGATCGGGCAGACCAAGGTGTCTGACTGCCGCGAGACCTGTAGGAGCTGCTGGAGGTTACGACAGTGGCGAATGCGG
>NZ_FNCO01000042.1 GCF_900100795.1 Pseudomonas abietaniphila | reverse complement strand
TCGCGACCGGCGTTCAACGTCAGGTCGCGACCACTCTGCAGGGCACTGCCGATGTTGTTGAGGTCACGACCTGCCGACACGCTGAGGTCGTTGGCAGCTTCGATGCGTGCTGCGTTGTCGGCGTAGTCCTTGTGCAGTTGGCCGCGCGTGTCGCTGTCGAGTGAGGTGATGGTGCGTTCGTTGGTGACGTCGCCGCCGATGGCGGTCACAGTCACGTCACGACCGGCGATGATGCCGCCTGCCTTGTTGGTGATGTCGTTGCCTGCCAGCAAGTCCAGACGATTGCCTGCCGCGACCAGCCCGCTGTTGACCAGGCCATTGCCAGCGGTGGCGGACAGGTTGTTGGTGGCTTTCAGGGTACCGACGTTGTCGAGGTTTTGGCCGGCGATAAGGGTGACGTCTTTGCCGGCAATCAGTGCGCCGTTAGGTGCGAGGCGGTTGTCGGCCTGGGCCAGATACAGCACCGGTACCAGCACTTTCTCGCCATTCACTTCGTGCTCTTCGAGCCAGACGATGTCGTGGGTCAGGGCTGCAACCTGTTCGGAGGTGAGCGATACGCCAACGGACAGGTTGAGGGCGTCCTTGCTGGCGATGGCGTTGTTCATCAGGTACTTAAACTGATCCTCGTTGGAGGTCTGTCCGTTAATCAGCGACGCCCGTTCTCCGGCAGCCGTTGATTCGCTGTTCCAGCAGTGTGTTACTCCGGAACGTCGCAGATCACCTGTCTGCAACTCAAGGTGAGCAGATCCCTGTAGCCCTAAGCACGCCAGAAGACATGCCGGACTCGGGGTTAGATTCGTCAAGTCAGAATCGGGAGTCGGTGAATAGAGTGTTACCTATAGAGTTGATGCCGCCTTGAGCCGTTAGCTCCTCTATGTGGCCTTTTATTTACCGGTTATCGCTCATCATCTTGGCTTTCCTTCACTTACCCCTAACGTAAGGCCTCAAAGCTAGCAAGCACACCTTGTAGCGGCACAACCCACTCTGAGATACGCGCCCCATCTTCATTATGGGTACGTCTGATGCCTATATAGCCACTCAACTTTTCTATATTGAAATCCTCGCCTAGATCCTCAAAAAAATAATTCTATTCTGTACATAAACCTCTTGCCCACCATGATAAAAGGCCCAAACGGAGACAAAATTGCTCAGCTTCTGGTTCCTCATAGAGGTAATTATGGCAGTATTTCGCCCCACTCCTAGCCCATGAGCAATTGAAGACTTCCAATTCTCTATGTATTGATTCCTTGTCCAATACGAAAGGGGCAACACAAAAAACTCGTCACAGCCTGACAAGTGCAAAACCCCTTTAATTACAGCCTCATCATGCCGCTTGTAAAGTTTCGCCCCTAGAGTCACGCTAAAATTCATAACCAGCTCAACTCGAAATACCTAGGCCTTCAAATTCTTGCTCAGACCAGCCTTTGGCGCCATTTTAATAAAATTATTGCTCTCACCCGAAACGCTCTCAATAAAAAAACATCCATAGCTTTATAATAATCCTAATCATCAAATAGCATATCAAAGCTGATCACTTTAAACGGGTCTGAAATTAAACATTAAATCCTCGTCCAAAGTCGTTTTAAATCTCATCAGCAACCCTACTTCCAACAACCTAATTGCCGCACTACCTGAAATACGAAAATCATATTTATCCAGTAGCAAAATCAAATTCTCATAGAACAACTCTAACTCACCAACATCAAAAAGCCATTCTGACATTTGCTCCATTTGTTCATCAAAACTCAACATCTCAGGTGGAAAGCTTGCACCAATTTGACCTTGGCACTTTATCTCATTAAAAATCATCTGGAGATTACTCTCCAATACATTCGTTTTTTCTTTCATTATCTCGGATTTCTCGGTGTATTCGTTGGGTAGCCAGTTACGATTCTCTGACCCACAGTATCGTAAACCACTTTTACGTCAACCGCTTCGTGGGTGGCCACAGCTGTGACGTAACCACGGGCGTCTGGTTTTGACCATTGAGTCTTGCCGTCGGAGGCAATACTTGAAACTACATCAATAATTTTCTGATCGCTCCAGCTCTCGGGAAATTCCGACTTATTCGGTTTGCCTGTGCCAAAACGATGCCCTCCCGATTGCGGCCCATCGCCATCCAGAATGTGTGTCATAGCTTTCTGATCTAAAAACGACGATCCTGCTCCGCCAGCCTTGGAACCCAGTACTATGCCGCCAACTGCGCTGACTACATGAGATAACCAGCTCGCCTCCGAGGCTGAAAATCCATTCTGCCGCATAGCTAACTGACTGGACACTTGCTGTAAGGTAGAAACCTCAGTCATTAGCTGAAGGCTGTACCTGGGCAAATCCATTCTAATACTTAAAGGAATTGACTCATCACGCTGCATCTTTGACATGCGATCAAGCAAACTTAGTCGATCACTCAACACTTCGTTATACTTGTCGAGACACTTTGAAGGGTCAATACTGCATATCGCATTAAGATCGTCTTGTCTGCTTACGCTAAGCTGCCTGAACTCTTCTTTTACCTTGTCGCAATTCCCAGCAAGCTCACACCCTTTACTTTCATCGACAAGTCTATCGAGCTCTAGGTGACCTAAAGAGTTGTATTGCGTGGCATTATTTGCAACTGATGCTCCAACGTTGACATTGCCGCCCGTGACAACACCTGAGAGCACGCCGATTAATTGTGAGGCAGCTAAAAGATTTCTAATCTCCCTGCTGATATTCCTGGCTAGCAGGATCTAAACCTGTCGGTATTAATTTATCTGCAAGGTAGTCAACTAAAGCTTCATTCGCTCCACCTGCCAGAGCACCAGTTTTGAAATCTCCTCCCATCGCGGCAGCGAATAGTCCACCAAGGCCAGCGTGAAAGGCGATCTTCTGCAAGCTACTATCGAGATGCATGTCGCCGATACCGCTCGCAGCAATAGCTCCTCCGATACTTACCGCTGCCCCCGATGCCGCACTACCCAAATTGTCTGCGAAACTGCCACCGTTGATCACAGTGTTCACAAACGCGTTTGCGGTAATACTACCAATGACTTTCTGCGCACTCGCAAAATCAAAATTCAGCTTGCTTGGGTTATAACCAAGCGCACTGGAAGCGAAGCCGGCGGTTGCTGCCGAAGTAAGATACCCTTTTACTGCACTGCTCGATGTGACGTCCTTGAAAACAGCGCCTAGATCGCCTCGATTGTTAACTGCGCTAATCGTGGCATTTGTAGCCGCACCAGCAGCGACAGCTCCAACCATCGCAGCGCCCGCTCCCGTCCCGGCTCCAACCATCCCTGCAGCAGCGGGCCCAACAACTGCCGCCATCAAAATGGCAATTGCTATTTGGGCAGCCACACCCAAACCTGAGTTGCTGTACCTGAAGGACTGGTGAATTTCCTGCACCAGACGCCAGTCCACATCACCACGTTTCTCTGCATCTTTAAGCCAGGTGAGAGCAGGATCCGCCTTGACCATCGCATCAATCGCTTCGCTAACGGTTTGCTGGTTCACCTGCTTGACGTCAATGTGCACGCCCGCAACGGCGTTGATAACCAGATTGCCGTTCGCGATCAGCTCGCTTTGGCGCAGGGTCTCATCGGTGCTGCCCTTCCCTGACATCGAATTCCAAGCGGCATTACTGTTGCTCTTCTCGTGACTTTCTTGGTGCAGATCCTTCACACCCTCGAACAAAATCCCGCCACCACTGTTCAAGGTCAGGTCTTTGCCACTGTCGAGCTTTGCAACCTGATAGTGCTGATCCCCGCCACTGACCAGCATCATGTTGCCGCCGGAGGTGATCTCGCTGCCGATGTGGGTGACCTGCGTCACCTCATCGCGTTTGGTTTTCTTCGCGCCAAAGGAGCCTTTTTTCTTCTTGTCGTACAGCGAGTAATCGCTGTCCTGCGCTGCCAGGATGTCCAGCTTGTCGCCTGCGACCAGGTAGGCTTCCTCGCCTGCTGTGATGCGGCTGGAGATCACCGCTAGATTTTGTCCGGCGCTGACCGCGACGCTGCCGCCGGCTTTGATGTCCGTTGCAACCTGGCTGACGTGGTCTTCCTGGATCGTCAGTTTCTTGCTCTTGGACAGGAAGTGATCTTCGTCGGCGGCGGAGCTGATGGTGACGTTCTCGGTGGCTGCGATGGCGATATCGCGCTTGGCATCGATCTGGCTGGCGATGGCGTTGACGTCACGCCCGGCTTGCACTGACAGATCACGGCCTGCGCTTACCGTTGCACCTATCTGCGTGATGTCGCTGCTGTTGTGTTTGCTGTCGAGCACCAGGCTGTTGGTGACTTGCGTGGAGGCGATGTTGACGTCGCGACCGGCGTTCAAGGTCAAGTCACGGCCACTCTGCAGCGTGCTGCCGATGTTGTTGAGGTCACGACCTGCCGA
>NZ_FNCO01000017.1 GCF_900100795.1 Pseudomonas abietaniphila | reverse complement strand
GTTGAGCAATTAGAAGCCGGGCTCGACGAGTACATCCATTACTACAACCACGAGCGGATCAGCATGAAGCTCAACGGCCTCAGTCCGGTACAATTTCGAAGCCAGATAATGAGTCTGTAGTTTGTCCAACTTTCGGGGGTCAGTTCATCGGCGGGTTACTTGATAACCCCAAGTAACCAAGGGTTGGCTCCCGGTTGGGCTCCTCCTTCGTCGGAGTACCTTCACTCCGGCGACGCTCCGTGCGCCCGCCGCCATCGGCCATCCATGGCCGGGGGCGGCTCTCGCGGCATCCATGCCGCTCGGCCCACTGTGCGCCACCTGCGTTCAGCCTGCACCCAAGTCGCGTTTTGTAGTGTTTGGACTATCGCGCTATGAAAGCAAAAATCAAAAGCATTGGATCACGCGATTCCTGTAGGAGCGCGCTTGCCCGCGATCTACCGCGCAGCGGTAGCAAAATCAGGCAACTCAATTGTGACTGATACCCGCATGCACAGGTCTTGCTGCCGGTCCCCGGCAGATCGCGGGCAAGCGCGCTCCTACGCCTTCGGCAGAATCAAAAGCAGAGCTGCAAGCTGATCCTGATCCTGATCCTGATCCTGATCCTGATCCTGATCCTGCTTTTGCTTTTCCTGCCTCGTAAGTCCAGACGCCACAAAACGCGACTTGGGTGCAGGCTGAACGCAGGCGATGCGCAGTGGGCCGAGCGGCATGGATGCCGCGAGAGCCGCCCCCGGCCATGGATGGCCGATGGCGGCGGGCCCACGGAGTGTCGCCGGAGTGAAGGAACCCGACGCAGTCGGGCCCAACCAGGAGC
This sequence comes from Pseudomonas abietaniphila, assembly GCF_900100795.1. GTDB lineage: Bacteria > Pseudomonadota > Gammaproteobacteria > Pseudomonadales > Pseudomonadaceae > Aquipseudomonas > Aquipseudomonas abietaniphila. The sequence continues at coordinate 165,534 of NZ_FNCO01000017.1, read as the reverse complement.
CTAGACCCTTGGTTACTTGGGGTCTTTTCAAGTAACCCGCCGAAGGCGGAACAGTTTGGCCGTTAGGCCAAACCATGATTTAACCGCCACCCGAAATGTTGGGATATATAAACGTTGTGAGCGCCAAGCGTGCGTAAGCAGAAAAAGCCCTCACCGCCGCAACGTCTTCTGCCGCAAGATATAAACCGTCACCAAAACCGCACTCACCCCCATAAACACCCGCGCCCAGACCATCGGCACCAGCCAGCAAGAAACCCCGATACTGATCCACATCAGGCCGATCGCATACACCTTGCCTTTCAGCGGAATGCCTTCCCCGTTCAGATACCCACCGATCCACGGACCGAGCCGAGGGTGATCGACCAGCCAGTGATAAAAGCGGGGAGAACTGCGCGCGAAACAAGCGGCAGCCAGCAAAAGAAAAGGCGTGGTCGGTAACACCGGAAGAAAAATCCCGATCACACCCAACGCCACGCTCAGCCAGCCGATGCCCTGCAACAGATACCGCACGAACCGGGACCGGCTCGTGCGGGGTGTGGAATCACCGGAACTGCCGTGCGCCATAGGCGCCGACTCAGTGGTGGCGAGGTTTGAGGATCGCCGGTTTTTCATCCGGGGCGTGCAGCAGCAGATACAGCGCGGTCAGCGCCTCAGGGATCTGCACGATCATGTCGTCCATCAGATTGGCATCCGCTGCGATGTCGGCGAACTCAGGTTGCTCGTCGAACAGGCCCGAACCGACCATGATTGGCAGCAGCATCTCGCTGACTTCCTCTTCGTCGTTCTCGAACCAGGCCGATTCGCGCAGGAAGACACCTTCCATGAAACCGATGCACCAGCCGCGCAGTTCGGAATCGTCCGGGTCATCGCCCAGGTCAAGGTCGCAAGGCAGTTCGAATTCTTCGTCCGACGCCAGCTGACGGGCGATGTGCGCCTTGAGCAGGATCAGGGTGGATTCGATCTCTTCGTGCTGAGCCTGGTCCGCGTAGTGCGGTGGCTCGGCGAACAAGGCGTCGATCCACTCACGGTCCGGCACGGTTTCGGCACAGATCGACAGCGCGGTCAGGTAGCCGTGGGCGGCTACATAGTCCAGCGCTTCGTCATGCAGCTCATCGGCGTCGAGGAAGGCTTGCAGGCGGTGTAATTGCTCAGCGAAGGACATTGAAGGACTACCTTGGAAATAAACGATGCTGAATTCTAGGCCCTGAGCGCTGCAGATGCCAGTCACGAGGCCCTTGGAATCGGCATTGCTGCTAATTTCGACCGCTCGTGTCACGGCTGTCCTATCTGTCCGGGCGCTCCGGTATACTGCCGCGCTTTGCGATTTCTACAGCGAATCTTCACCCGCTGCAGTGGCACCATCCGGGGTATTTATGCTCGACCAGGCTCAACGCGTACTTAAAGACATCTTCGGCTACGACAGTTTTCGTGGCTTTCAGGGTGCCATTATCGAGCGCGTGGCCAGTGGTGGGGATGCATTGGTACTGATGCCGACCGGCGGCGGCAAATCCCTGTGTTTCCAGGTGCCCGGCCTGTTGCGTGACGGTCTGGCGGTCGTGGTGTCTCCGTTGATCGCCCTGATGGACGATCAGGTGGCCACCCTGGAAGAACTGGGCGTGTCGGCGGCGGCGCTGAACTCGACCCTCAGCGCCGAACAGCAACGGGACCTGGCCAACCGGATTCGCCTGGGCGAAGTGAAGATGCTGTACCTGGCGCCGGAGCGTCTGGTCCAGCCGCGCATGCTGTCGTTTCTGCAGAACCTCAACATTGCCCTGTTCGCCATCGATGAAGCCCACTGCGTTTCGCAATGGGGCCATGACTTCCGCCCTGAATACCTGCAACTGGGGCAACTGGCCGAGCTGTTCCCGGAGGTGCCGCGCATTGCGCTGACCGCGACCGCCGACAAGCGCACGCGGGAAGAAATCGTCACCCGTCTGCATTTGCAGAATGCCGAGCGCTTCCTGTCCAGTTTCGACCGCCCCAACATTTTCTACCGCATCGTGCCCAAGGAGCAGCCACGCAAGCAGTTGCTGGCCTTTCTCTCCGAGCGGCGCAGCGATGCGGGCATCGTCTATTGCCTGTCACGCAAGAAAGTCGAAGAAACCGCCGCCTTTTTGAGCGACAACGGTTATCCCGCGCTGCCGTATCACGCGGGCCTGCCCATCGAAACACGCTCGGAAAACCAGCGCCGCTTCCTGAATGAGGAAGGCCTGATCATGGTCGCCACCATCGCCTTTGGCATGGGCATCGACAAACCCAACGTGCGCTTCGTTGCGCACATGGACCTGCCCAAGTCGCTGGAGGCTTATTACCAGGAAACCGGGCGGGCAGGGCGTGATGGCCTGCCGGCTGATGCGTGGATGGCCTACGGTCTGCAAGACGTGTTGATGCTCAAGCAGATGCTGCAGAACTCCGAAGGCGACGAGCGCCACAAACGCGTCGAGCACCACAAGCTGGATGCGATGCTGGCGCTGTGTGAAGAAACGCGCTGCCGGCGTCAGGCGCTGCTGGCCTACTTCGACGAAGACATGCCCAACCCTTGCGGCCATTGCGACAACTGCGTCGACGGCGTGCAGACCTGGGACGCCACCGAGCCGGCGCGTCAGGCGCTGTCGGCGATCTACCGTACCGGCCAGCGTTATGGCGTCGGTCATCTGGTGGACGTGCTGTTGGGCAAGGAAAACGACAAGGTCCAGAGCTTCGGCCATCAGAAGCTGGCGGTGTTCGGGGTGGGCAAGGCCCGCAGCGAGGGCGAATGGCGCTCCCTGTTCCGTCAGTTGGTGGCGCGTGGTCTGGCCGACATCGATCTGGAAGGCTATGGCGGCCTGCGCTTGAGTGACACCTGTCGCCCCTTGCTGCGTGGCGAAGTGACGCTGCAGCTGCGCCGTGACCTCAAACCGCAAACCACGCCGAAAGCGTCGGGCAGCCCGGCCAGTCAACTGGTCCGTGGCGAGGAGCGCGAACAGTGGGAAGCCTTGCGCGCCTTGCGCCGTAAACTCGCCGAAGAACACGGTGTGCCGCCGTACGTTATTTTCCCCGACTCGACGTTGCTGGAAATGCTGCGCAGCCAGCCGGGTACCATGGCCGAGATGGGACGGGTCAGCGGTGTGGGCGCGCGCAAGCTGGAGCGTTATGGCGAGGCGTTCCTGGAGGTGCTTGGCGGTTCAGCGCCTGCTCCGCGTGTCGTGACCGATCTGCGGCATGAACTGATCAGTCTGGCCCGAGCCGGGATGACCCCGATGCAGATTGCCGGTCAACTCCAGTGCTCTGAAAAGAACGTCTACACGATGCTCGCCGAGGCGATTGGCAAACAGCAGCTGTCATTGGAGCAGGCGCTGGATTTGCCCGAAGACCTGCTCAGTGAAATTCAGGATGCTTTCCTCGACGGCGAAGGCGAGCTGCCTCCCGTCGCCGCGATCGCCGAACTGTTCACCGGCCGCGTGCCCGAAGGCGTGCTGTATTGCGTGCGCGCGGCGTTGCAGTCGGAGTTTGAGGTTTAGGTCACGCCCTCGCACACCCATATCGGAAGACTCTCCGGTGCTTGACCAAGAGTTTGCAGAACCTCCGACAGCGCCTGCAGGTGTGGCGATGTCCCACGGATTTTCGGCTGACAGAGGCCCTGTGGGAGTCAGCTTGCTGACGAAGGCGAGGTGCCCGTCGGTATCTGTTTTGCTGACCCACCGCATTCGCCACCGTCGTAACCTCCGACAGCTCCCACAGTTTCTGTGTTCAGCCCCCCGTCGACGTTAGGATCGTTCCAACGCTCTGCGTGGGAATGCCTGCCAGGACGCTCTGCGTCCACGCTGACGCGGAGCGTGGGAACGATCAAAGATGTCTGGCCTGCTGCGGTATGAAGATTAAAAGCCAGAGCGCGCCCAGCGCCGCATTCTCCACGCCAAACCCGCCGCTCTTGGGACTCACCCTGCCTCTGCGACGAAACACCACGTCCGGCCACTTGCCTCGCTTCGAGCTCCATGGTTAGCTGCCTATTAATTAGGAATCGTCTTTAACCATCGAGTTACCTATGCCGTTAACAGAAGAACACCGCTTTGGCATGCAGCTGGCCAGCTTGTCTCGTGGCTGGCGTGCCGAGCTTGACCGTCGTCTGGCCGATCTTGGGTTGTCCCAGGCCCGTTGGCTGGTCCTCCTGCACCTGGCGCGTTTCAAGGAAGCGCCAACTCAGCGTGAACTGGCGCAAAGCGTGGGCGTGGAAGGCCCGACACTGGCCCGCCTGCTGGACAGTCTTGAGAATCAGGGGCTGGTCCGTCGTCAGGCCGTGGTCGAAGACCGCCGCGCGAAAAAGATCCTGCTGTGCGACACCGCAAGGCCTCTGATCGAGAAAATCGAAACCATTGCCACGGCGTTGCGTCACGAGCTGTTCGAAGGCATCGACGAGGAAGATTTGCGCGTCTGCCTGCGGGTTCACTCGACAATTCTGGCGAATCTGGAAAAATCCTGAGCTCATGGCGTTGAGCCAGCGACAAATACGTTGATCGTGTCGAAACATCCTGTTCTATTTGCACCCATACTGGTTTTTCCCGGACACGGTGTCCGCATCACGAAATTGCAGGGAAGCCTGCCTTATAAGGGTTCGCATGCTGAAGAGTTTTCAGGCCGGTCGTCGGCGCGGGAGTCACGCATCACTTCGCGTTCAGTCGGGTCTTCGCACAGGGTTGCTCGCCGTGGCGGTCGCGTCGGCATTCATGCTCCACAGCTCCATGGCGGCCGCGCTGGGCCTGGGCGAGATCACCCTGCATTCGGCGCTCGGCCAGCCTTTCAACGCTGACATCGAACTGATCGAGGCGGGCGGCCTGACCCCTGAAGAAATCGTTGTTGCCCTGGCACCGGCCGAAGCCTTCACCAAGGCAGGCGTGGAGCGCGTGTTTTTCCTCAACGACCTGCGCTTTACCCCCGTGATTCGTGGCAGCCGTGCCGTCGTGCATGTCGAGTCGCGCAAGGCCGTCACTGAACCTTACATGGATTTTGTCGTGCGCCTGGTGCGGCCTAACGGCGATCAGTTGCGCGAATACACGGTCTTGCTGGACCCGCCGAACTCGCCGACAGGGCTTGCCGCGACGCGCAGCCGTACTCAATCGCCTGCCGCCGGGGCGAAAAACGATGAGTCCCGATTGCCTGTCGCACCGCCAAAGGCTGTGCAGGGCAAGCGTTATACAGTGGCCGCCGGCGACACCCTGGCGGGCATCGCGCGCCGTGTGCAGGCGCCGGGCAGCAAGACCTCTGGCAACGAGTTGATCAGCGGTATTCAGGCCCTCAATCCTCAGGCGTTCCCGAATGGGGATCGCAGCCAGTTGAAGGTGGGCCAAAGCCTTCTGTTGCCGGACAGCGCCATCGAGCCCAAGCCGTCCACACCCGCCACCGCAGCGGGTGCCCAGTCTCCGGTCACCGCTTCTGCCACCGCGCCCGTTGTGCCGGGAGCCCCTGCGCCGACTCCGGATGCGGGTCAGCAACTGACCGCCACCGCACTGGAAAACCAGCAGTTGGCCAAGACCGTGGACGACCTCAAAGGGCAGGTCCAACAGGCGAACGAGGAAGAGGCGGGCAAAGACAAACAGATCATCGAGTTGCAGACGCAACTGGCGGAAATGAAAGCGCTGGCGTCGCGCCCGGCGCCTGCTGCTGCGCCTGCAACCCCTCCCGTACAGAAAACCCAGCCGGTGGCGACAACGCCTGCGCCGGTGACTGCGCCAGTGCCGGTGCAACCGGTGGATGACGACGATCTGCCATGGACGACAATCCTGGCCGCATTGCTGGTGCTGCTGTTACTGCTTGCGTTGGCGTGGTCGGTTCGTCGTAACCGGATCAAAAACGAGTTGGCGCTGCAACCGGAGCCTGTCGAGCCGATCATCAAACCGGCGCAGGCGACGGTCACGCCGGTGTTTGAAGTGCCTGCCGTGACGCCGCGCCCGGTCGCGACCGCTGCGCCTGCTGCCAGCACCACCGCGCCCGCAGGTCAGCGGCTCGCCGGTGCAGCGACTGACGCGCTGGACGGTGCGAGCATCTACATTGCTTACGGTCGTTTTGCTGAAGCCTTGGCGATCCTGCGGGAGGCGCTGGACAAGCAGCCGCAGCGCACCGACGTGCGCATGCGCATTCTCGAGTTGCTGGGAGAGCAGGGCGATACTGCGGGCTTCGACGCCGAGGAAAAGGTCCTGCTGAGTCAGGGGATTGAGGCGCAAAAGCTCAAAGAGATCCGCGCTCGTTATCCGAAGCTCAATGTGGAGGTCGCCCCGACGGCGCCGGCTCCGGCGACGACAGAGCCGTCAGCGGCTCCGGCCGTTGTGGCGGGCGCTGCTGTTGCGGTAGCAGCGGCGGCTGCGGCAGCCAGCGACACGCAGGCAGGCCAACTGGACGAAAACGCAGCCGCCGCCTTGAATCCCGATCCGGCGGACGACTTCCAGCTCAACCTGGACGACCTGTCGATGGACGCCGACTGGGACCTGGTCGATCCATTCGACAGCGCACCCGCCCCGCGCAAGCCTGCACCTGATGCCGAGCCCGCGCTGGATCCAGCGTTCGCCTCCAACCTCACGGAGTTGCCGGAAGTCTTCGAAATGCCGGAGGAGCAGTTCCTCAGCGATTTCGCCGAAGAAGACGAGACGATGGACATGGACGTGCAGTTCGAGGAAGAACCTGAGCCTGCGTTGATCGTACAGAGCAACAGTGACCTGATGGACGACGCGTTTCTCGACAGCTTCATGACCGATGACACCGAATTCGACCTGATGGACCTGGATGAAGCGCCGCTGAGCAAGATCAACGAAGCGCAGGTGTTGATCGATGAAGGCAATGTCGATGAGGCACGCCGTCTGTTGCAGCAGGTCATCGATGAGTCCGACGACGGTCCTCAACAAACGGCCCGTGATTTACTGGCTGGACTGGGCTGAGCCATGACCGCGAAACCTGAGATCGTCATCACCTATTGCACGCAATGCCAGTGGCTGTTGCGTGCGGCCTGGCTTGCTCAGGAATTGCTCAGCACCTTTGGTGACGATCTGGGCAAGGTGTCGTTGGTGCCTGGCACCGGTGGCGTGTTCCACATCAGCTGCAACGCGGTGCAGATCTGGGAGCGCAAGGCCGACGGCGGCTTCCCCGAAGCCAAGGTCCTCAAACAGCGCGTGCGCGACCAGATCGACCCCGAACGTGACCTCGGCCATAACGATCGCAAAACCCCGCTCGACAGCTGACGCCCGATCACTGATCGAAACCCTCGATAGGGTCTTCATTAACAGTGATTGGACGCTGTTGATACCACCGACCTATGCTCAACCGGCTTTCTGACACTTTCGCCGAGCATAGACCGACCTCATGATTGTCCGACCGCATCCCAACCTGCTGAACGTGCTGCTTGCCCTCAAAGGGTCGATTGCTCGACGTATTGCCGTCCGCAGTCTGGCGGTGACGCTGCTGGCCGCGTTTATTGTGCTGATTGAAAACCTGCACCCGGAGTATTTTTCAAAGGTCAGCGCTGTGCCGTTCACCCTGCTGGGCCTCTCGCTGTCGATCTTCATGAGCTTTCGCAACAACGCCTGCTACGACCGCTGGTACGAAGCGCGCAAGGCGTGGGGCGACGTGATTACCGAGATCCGCTCGATCATCCGTGAAACCCAGGTGATCAAGGACGTGAGCGTACGCCGTCCTGTCCTGCGAGACTTGTGCGGGTTTGCCCACGCCCTGAGTGCGACGCTGCGCCGAGAGGACGCGCGCAAGGTCGCGCAGCCGTGGTTGAGTCGGATGCCGTCCGAAGAGGGCGCGAATTTTTGCGACAGGGTGCTGCGCGAGGTTGGTTTGCAATGTTCCAATGCCAGCAACAGCGGGCAGATCAACGAGTGGCGCTATACGCTGCTGGCCAATCATCTGAGCGTGATCAGTCGCGCGGTGACCGCGTGCGAGCGGATCAAGGGCACGCCGCTGCCGTTCCCGTACACCTTGCTGCTGCACCGGACGATTTACCTGTTTTGCATCCTCTTGCCCTTCGTGATTGCAGAACCTCTGGGCTGGGTCACACCCTTGTTCATGGCGATCGTCAGCTACACCTTCTTCGGGCTGGATGCGATTGGTAACGAACTGGAGGACCCGTTTGGCTTCGACGAAAACGACCTGCCGCTGGATGCGCTGGTGCGCGTGATTGAACGCGACATCCTCGACGCCCTGGGTGAAACGCCCTTGCCGCCGCTGCTTGAGCCTGTGGATTTCGTGTTGACCTGAGGCTTGACCCCGGGTCACGTTTGATCCGTCTGAGCGAGGTGTTTGGGCTGCTGCGGTATGAAGATCAAGAGCGAAGAGCGCTTTTCGCTGTTTGGGTAAAGAATTCTTGTCACTGGCTGAACACAAACCCTGTGGGAGCTTGCTGACGAATGCGGTGTGTCATTCACCCATCGCAAGCAATCTGATGGTTCCCACGCTCCGCGTGGTAACACATTCAATGACGCTCTGCGTCATCCGGGATGTGGCGCGTGCTGTCAGGCTTTGGACCCTAAAGAAACGGACTGAGACCACTGGTTTGAGAGCCATAGAATCTCCCACCGTGATCGATGTTCTGTCGTTCGGCCTCCGCAACGTTGGAACCCCGCCAGTGTGTTGCTTCGTTTGTCATGTCATCAAACCTCAACAATGCCGTCATGTTCACTTCACTGACCCGGTCCACCCTTGTGGAAACCAAAGTGGAGGTCATCCATGAGCATTGCCGAGAACGTGAAACCGAGTCGTAAGCAACGTGTCCGGACCTTATGGATCTCCGATGTACATCTGGGAACCCGGGATTGTCAGGCCGAGCACCTGTCCGGTTTTCTCAAGCAGTATCATGCCGACAGGGTTTATCTGGTCGGCGATATCATCGACGGCTGGAAGCTGCGTGGCGGCATGTACTGGCCGCAAGCGCACACCAACGTCATCCGCCGTCTGTTGACCATGAGCAAGCGCGGCACTGAAGTGATCTACGTCACCGGTAACCACGACGAATTCCTGCGTCGTTATTCCAAGCTGATTCTGGGCAACATTCAGTTGGTGGACGAGGCGGAGCACGTCACCGCCGACGGCCGACGCCTGCTGGTGATTCATGGCGATCAATTCGATGTGATTACCCGTTATCACCGCTGGCTGGCGTTTCTGGGTGATTCGGCCTACGAGTTCACCCTGACCCTCAACCGCTGGCTCAACCACTGGCGTGCCAAGTACGGTTATGGCTACTGGTCACTGTCGGCGTACCTGAAACACAAGGTCAAGACGGCTGTGAACTTCATCAGCGACTTCGAAGAAGCCATCGCTCACGAGTGCGTGAAGCGTGGGCTGGACGGTGTGGTCTGTGGGCACATCCACCATGCCGAGATTCGTCAGGTGGGCGGGGTGGAATACCTCAACTGCGGCGACTGGGTCGAGTCTTGCACCGCGCTGATCGAACATTGGGACGGCACCATCGAGCTGTTCCGGCTGGCCGATGCGCACATCAAAGCCAAGAGCCTGGCGACCGAGGCGGTGGGCGAGACGGTCTGATACGCCGCACCGCGGGGGACCTGTAGGCGCTTGCTTGCCTGCGTTGCGGTGTGGTGTACCCGTCAACGAACCGGGTGCAGACCTAACGCCATCGCGGTCAAGCAAGCGCCTGCATAAGGTCTTTGGTCAGGCCTGGACCTTCGCTGAGTTCTGCTCGATCGCAGCCTTGTAGATCGAGTTTTTAGGTTGAGCGAAGACCCGTTCCAGCATCGGCTCGAACACGCTTAACGGCAGGCTCTCGTAATGGGGATCGAATGCCGCCGCATCGTATTTGGCGCAGAATTCAATGGTCCGGCGGTACTGCGGATGGTCGGCGAAGGTGTCGCGCAGGTGTCGGTCCATTCCCAAATGATGAAAGAAGTAATACCCCTGAAAGATCCCGTGCTTCTCGACCATCCACAGGTTTTCGTCGCTGACGAAAGGCTTGAGGATCGCGGCGGCGATGTCCGGGTGGTTGTAACTCGCCAGCGTGTCGCCAATGTCGTGCAGCAGGGCGCAGACCACGTACTCTTCATCCCGACCGTCGCGATACGCGCGGGTCGCCGTCTGCAACGAATGGGTCAGACGGTCCACCGGGAACCCGCCGAAATCACCGTCCAGCAAACGAAGATGACTGAGAATGCGCGCGGGCAGTTGTCGCGCGTAGGCGCTGAAATCCTTGGCGATGATCGCCCAGTCTTCCTGCGTGCCGTCCTTCATGTGGGTGAAACGTGCTTGGTCTGTGTGGCTCATCGGCGGCTTCGGCTCTTCTTGTCAGTGACGCAAGAAGTGTAGGCCGGGTCGATCACCATAGTGTGACTGAGCGGGACGGCTTGATGGCTCAGCGGGCCTTGCCCTCGGCGCTATAAGCGACGTTGATAGGCCGTCATCAGCCTGCGTTGCTCATTTAAAAAGGCACTTTGCCGGTCAGCATGTCCCGGTACATCACGAAATCGCCGAGCAAACTGTAGAACGGATGCTTGAACGTGGCGGGCCGATTCTTCTCGAAAAAGAAGTGCCCCACCCATGCGAAGGTGTAACCCGCCAGCGGCAGCACCCACAGCAACACCCAGCTGGCGCTGAGCAGAGCGGTCGCCAGTATCAGGATCACCAGACTCGTGCCGATGAAATGCAGGCGACGGCAGGTGCTGTCACGGTGCTCCTGCAGGTAATAGGGATAGAAATCGGCGAAACGATTGAAGCTTCTTGCGTCATCCACAGCGTTTTTCTCTGATGCCTGTCATGTCACTGAGTTTAGCCGAGCACGCCCGGCGGCCAGTGACAATGGGTGCCAACGTAGTATCCTTCGGCTATCCGTCGCAGGGGGCGACCGATTCTGAACAAGAAGACGTGAGCATGGAAAAAACGACTTCTTCAAGTTGGGCGATGGGGATCGTCAAGTCCCTGGAAATGGATGGGCTGGACTGCCAGGCGTTGTTCAAGGAACTGGGGTTGGTGTATGCCGATCTGGAAAACCCTGACGCCCGCTTTCCGCAGGACTCCATGACCCGACTCTGGCAACGCGCTGTCGAGCTGTCCGGCAACCCGGCGGTTGGCCTTAACATGGCCCGGGTCGTTCGACCCGCCTCGTTCAGTGTTGCCGGCTATGCTTTGATGTCCAGCCGGACCCTCAAAGAAGGGTTCGAGCGGTTGGTGCGTTATCAGCGGATCATCGCCGACAGTGCCGACCTGAGTTTTCGCCTTCTTCCTGAAGGCTATGCGCTGATACTCACGGTGCACGGGGATCTTTTGCCCCCCACGCGACAAAGCGCGGAGGCCTCTCTGGCGTTCGCGCTGGCGTTCTGTGGCTGGCTCACCGGTCGTCCATTGCACCCGCGTCAGGTGCTGATTCAGGGCGATCAACCCAAGAACGTCGAACCCTATAAAAAGTTCTTCCACGCGCCACTGACGTTCAATGCGCCTTACGACGCGCTGGTGTTTGACCGTGCAGACATGGAAGCGCCGCTGCCGACCGCCGATGAGGCAATGGCCAAGCTGCATGATCGTTTTGCCGGAGAATTTCTGGCCCGCTTTGCGAGCAACCGCGTGACGCATCAGGCGCGGCAGGTGCTCTGCCGTCTGCTGCCGCAAGGCGAACCCAAGCGCGAAGCCGTCGCCCAGAGCCTGCACCTGTCGCAGCGCACGTTGCAGCGACGGTTGCAGGAAGAGGGCACCAGCTTTCAGACCCTGCTCGACGACACGCGCCGCGAACTCGCCGAGCAATATCTGGCGCAGCCGCAGATGACGCTGTTGGAGATCGCCTACCTTCTGGGTTTTGCCGACCCGAGTAACTTCTTCCGCGCGTTCCGCCGCTGGTTCGATGAGACACCGGGGGAATACAGGGTGCGTAAAGCGATCGAGTAGTCACCACCGACTCCCGTAGGAGCGCGCTTGCCCGCGATAGCTGTTGGTCAGCCAGCCTCTGTGTAACTGACATAACGCCATCGCAGGCATGCGCGCTCCTGCAGGGAACTGGTGTGGCTTACAGGCCTGGGTTAAATCAATGCCGCCAGAACGCCGGAATGCACAGCACCAGCACGGTGATGATTTCCAGACGACCCAGCAGCATGCCCAACGACAGAATCCACTTGGCCGCGTCCGGCAACGTTGAGAAGTTGCCTGCCGGGCCGATGGTTTCACCCAGCCCCGGGCCGACGCCCGACACCGTACTGGCGGCGCCGGTCAGCGCGGTCATCCAGTCCAGACCCAGCAGTGAGAGCGCCAGGGCGATCAGGCAAATGGTGATCGAGAAGAAGAACGAAAACGTCAGAATCGACCGCACGATCTCATCGTCCAGCCGATGGCCGTTGTACTTCTGCTTGATGACCGCGCGCGGATGAATGAGCTGATGCAGGTTGGCCTTGAGCAGAATGTAGGCGACCTGAAAGCGGAATACCTTCACGCCGCCTGCCGTGGAGCCGGAACATCCGCCAATGAAGCCCAGATAAAAGAAGAACATCAGCGCGAAGTTGCCCCACAGGCTGTAGTCCCCGAGCGCAAAGCCCGTGGTGGTCACCACCGAGGTCACGTTCAGCGCGACGTGCCGAAGCGCGTCGTACCACGGCAGGTCGGTGGTCGCCCAGTACCAGGCCGACATCACCAGCCAGGTCACCAACAGCAGGCCGATGAACCCCTGAACCTGCTCATCCTTGATCAGCGCCTTGCGATGACCGCGAAGGGTGGCGACATAGAGGGTGAACGGCAGCGCGCCAAGAATCATCACCACGATCGCCACCCAGTGCACGGCCGGTTGCGGCCATTTGGCGAGGGATTGATCAGAGGTGGAGAAACCGCCTGTGGAGATGGCCGACATCGCGTGGTTGATCGCGTCGAACAGGCTCATGCCGGCCCACCAGAACGCCAGACTCCCCAGCACGGTGATGCCGACGTACACCAGCACGATAAACTTGGCCACCATGTGCGAGCGCGGCATGACCTTCTCCGACCGGTCGGAGGATTCGGTCTGGAACAGGCGCATGCCACCGATACGCAGCAGCGGCAGGATCGCCACCGCCATGCCGATAAAACCGATGCCCCCAAGCCAGTGCAGCAGCGAGCGCCAGATCAGAATGCCCGGCGACATGCTGTCCAGCCCGCTGAGCACGGTCGAGCCCGTGGCCGTAATGCCGGACATGCTCTCGAAGAAGGAATCCGTGTAGCTGATGTGTTGCGTCAGCAGGAAGGGCAGCGCGGCAAACACGCACACCACCACCCAACTTGAGACGGTCAACAGGTACATGTCGCGGGGGCGCAGATGAATGTGCTCGGGACGCCCTTGGCCCACCAGCGCCAGCCCGGCGATCAGCGTGATCATGCTCGACCACAGGAACGACGGCATGTCGCCGGTTCGCTCGAAGATCAACAGCGTGACCATGGGCACGACCATGGCAATGGCCAGGGTGATGAGGAAGATGCCGATAATGAAACCGATGATGCGAAGAGTCGGCAACGCCATGCAGTCGCTCTGATCAGGTAGTGGAAAGGCGCACATTCTACCCGTGGGTCAAGGCAAGTAAACCGAGTCCGGCTTCGGGTGTCATGTAAGTAAATGCTTCTGTCATTCGTTATTGAAGTTCAAGAACGCATTGGCGGCACTACAATGCCCCATCATTTAAGGAGACGATTCAATGGAAGCGCTCGACGTATTACTCAATCGCGTGTCCGTTCCCCGGCTGGTCGAGCCAGCCCCGGATGCTGCCCAGCGCGAAATCCTGTTCAGCGCCGCCTTGCGTGCCCCCGATCATGGGCAACTGCGGCCTTACCGCTTCCTCACCGTGGAAGGCGATGCACGCAACCGCATGGGCGATCTGTTGGCGGAGGCGCTGATCGAGAGCGGCAAAGGTGACGACGAGAAGGCCTTGGAGAAAGCCCGCTCGGGTCCGCTGCGTGCCCCGCTCGTGGTCGTGGTGGTCGCCCGATTGCAGGACCACTTTAAAGTGCCGAAGAAGGAACAGGCCATCACCGCAGGCTGCGCCGCTCACGGCGTGCTGCTGGCGGCCTACGCATTGGGCGTGGGGGGCGGTCTGGCGCACCGGTGATCTGTCTTACGCCCCACAGGTCGCCAAAGGGTTGGGTCTGGCAGCAGATGAGGAGGTCGTAGCGTTCCTGTACCTCGGCACCCCACTGAATCCGCCACGTGAAGCGCCGAAGCTCGACGTCGCGGAGTTTGTCAGCGCCTGGCAGGGTTAACAGGCAGCGCGGACCTTGTGGGCGCCGGTTTGCACCGGGCTCACCCAAGAAGCCATGTCCGGCCGTACACCTGCTTTTAAGCCTCAGCCAACGGCCGTGCCCGTGTCGCGCGGCACGACGATACTGGCAATGAACCCGCCCTGTGGATGATTCTCCAGAACCAGACTGCCGCCGTGTTTTTCCGCCGCGCGCTTGGCGATGGCCAGACCCAGACCGTAGCCCGGCGCGGTCTGGTTTGGCGCGCGGTAGAAGGGTTCACCCAGCTGCGCCAGATGCTCTTCGCTCACCCCGGGACCCTGGTCGCGTACGCTGATGAACAGCATGGCATCCTCATTGCGCGCGCTCAGTTCGATGGGTTTTCCTGACGGATTGAACCGCACGGCGTTGCGCAGCAGGTTGTCCAGGGCGCGTTCGAGTACGTTCGGCCAGCCCTGCAACTGAATGCCTGACTGAGCGTCGACACTGACGGTCTGGTCATTACTGCTCAATTCGGTTTCAGCCTTCAAGTGATACAGCAGCCCAGGCAGGTCAACGGGTGTCGCATCGCCCATGTCAGCGTCCAGGCGAGCCAGGGCGAGAATCTCGCTGATCAGCTCTTCCAGCCGATCACATTCGCGCGTCAGGCGCGGCCAGAGTTTTTCCCGCTCGGCAGGTCCACCGCGCTCAGCCAGCGCCAAGGCAATCCGCAGCCTCGCCAAGGGCGAACGCAGTTCGTGGGACACGTCCCGCAGTAACTGACGCTGACTGCCGATCAGGCTTTGCAGGCGAGCGCCCATGCGGTTGAAGTCATTGGCCAGCACGCCGAACTCATCGCGACGGTTAGCGAGCTGGGCCAGACTGTTCTGTTGATAAGTGGTTTGCCCCAGATCGTGAACGGCGCCCCGCAGACGGCTCAGCGGGCGGGTGATCGACAGGGTGACGAACAGGCTGAAAAGCGTCAGCACGACCAGCGCGATCCCCAACGCACTGAGTGGCCAGAGCAGGCTTTCGCGGTGCCAGGCATCCAGTTCCGGGTGCGGAATGCGGTAAATCAGCAAATAGGTTTCGCTGGTTTTGGGGCTGGTGTATTCCGCGGTCAGGCGACGCCAGGGCAGGGGGCGTTCATCGTCTTTTTGCTGGCGCGCTTCGAACGCGGCTGCGCGAGGCGGAAAGGTGCCGGGAATCACTGCCTCGCCGCTGTCGTTCAGCACCTGAACGTCGATGTGATACTTGCGCTTGAGATTCTGCAGAAACGCCTGCGCCGGACCTTCACCCTGTTCCTCGTAAAGCGTCGTCCACTTTTCCGGCAGTTTGTGCAGGCCGGGGTGGCGACTGAGGATCCAGGCATCCTGATTGAGCATGTGCCCCAGCAGGATCGACAGACCCGCCACCAACGCGATCGCGAGCCAGAAGCTCGCCAGGATTCGCCAGAACAATGAACGCACGTGAATCCCTCGGTCAAACCCCTGAACTGGAAAAGCCCGACACGCCGGGGAGAGCGTGTCGGGTTGCAAGTGTACGGCCGCGCCAGCAGCGTGTTACCGGAAGATTACTGAGCCTTCTGCGCTTTTTGCGCTTTCCAGGCTTCAAACTCGGCACGGTCTGCGCGACGTTGCGCCTGGTCCTTCTGAATCTGATCGAAGGTCTTCTGCTGGTCAGGTGTCAGCACGGCGCGGATGTCGGCCTGGGTTTTGGCGTGTTTGGCTGCCAGTTCGTCCTGCATTGCCTTCTGATCGGCTGGCGACAGCTTGGCCAGGTACTTCTGGGTGATTTCGGAGCGGCCGTGCCATTGATTGCCCATCAGCTTACCCACTTGCTGACGTTGTTCCGGGGTCAGGTTCAGTTTGTCGAACGGGCCTTTGCGGTGATGCATGCCGGGGCCGTCAAAACCTGGGCCGCCCATCGGGCCGCCTTCCGGAGGCATTGCCATCGCAACGGTTGGCAGAGCAGCAGCGAACATCAAAGCCATCAGAGTCTTACGCATGGTGTATCTCCTTGTCTCGAATCCGGCTCTGTGCCGGTTGTGGCCAGTTTAGGGAGATCAAGGTCAAGCGAGGTCAGGCGTGGGTAAAGCTTGGGTAAAGAGGTTTCGTGATGCGGCTGACAGATCGATGTGGGGCCAGTTACCTGTAGGCGCTTGCTTGCCCGCGATCGCGATCTGTCAGGTATCACGATGTCTCTGACCAGACATCTATCGCGGGCAAGCAAGCGCCTACATTCATCTCCTATTTGACTTAAACGGCGTAGTAATAGCCCCGGCTGCGCAATGCCACGATGCGCGGGCGTCCGTCAGCGTGCGGGCCGATCTTCTTGCGCAGGTTGCTGACGTGCATGTCCAGGCTGCGGTCGTAAAGCGTGAGCTTGCGACCCAGTGCCAGTTGCGCCAGCTCCTGTTTCTCCAGCGGTTCACCGGGTTGACCGAGGAGTGCTTCGAGCAGACGGGCTTCGGAGACGGTCAGGGTGAACTCCTGTTCATCGATGGTCACCACGCCTCGGGCCGGACTGAAGCACAGGTCGCCCAGTTCGATCTGGCTGGACACGGCGGCCGGATGACTGCGACGCAGGACCGCCCTCAGGCGTGCCGTCAGCTCGCGAGGGTCGCAGGGTTTGGCGAGGTAATCGTCAGCGCCCAGTTCCAGACCCAGAATGCGGTCCAGCGGCTCGCCGCGTGCCGACAGCATCAGCACGGGAAGGTCAGGGTGATCGGTGCGTAATTGCTTGAGCAGTTCCAGACCGCTGCCGTCGGGCAGCATCACGTCCAGCACCACGGCCGCGGGAGCACTTTCGGCGAGCGCCTTGCGGGCACTCTGGCCATCGTGACACGCCCGGACCTGAAAGCCTTCCTGGCTCAACCAACTGCTCAGGAGCTCACACAGCTCCTGGTCATCATCAATAAGTAACAGCTCGCTCATGACTCACTCAATTTAGCCATTGCCGACGCTGTCTACGCCAGCCGCTGGCAAAGATACCGCACAGCAGGGCCACCATTGCAACGCCGCCCCCCGTGACGAACCATTGTTGTTGCTCGGTCAGTACGCGCGCAGGCATGACCGACTGTGCTTCTTTGAGCTGCAGTTTAAGCCTTTGGTTCTCCTGACGCAGGCGTCCGAGCTGAATACTTTCGCGTTCAGTGTCGGCATTTTGCAATTGCCGGGTCAACTCTTCGCGCTGCTTCTCGCTGTCGGCCAGACGCTGGCGAAGGTCGGTCAGCTGGCTGGCGGTGCTGGGCAACGGCAACGCGTGGCTGACGGTATCGGTTGTTTCTTCGGCCTGGACATCGAAACTCATTGCCGAAACGGCCAGCGCGGCCGCTAGCAGACACCACGGACGTGGACGCATCTGAACTCCTGACTTTTCTTGCGGCACCTGAAAGCGCGCCGGCTTTATTGGGCATTTGGCAGGGTATCGGCAGCAGAATGCGAATAATGAGCAGTCAGAAGGGACGTGTTGCGAACCCGACCTCATGGCGAGGTCGGGCGGCCTGTCAGGCGTCAGCCGTTATGGCAGGACTTGCTTGAAAGGCTTGACCACGACGTGGTCGTAGACACCCGCCTTGACGTACGGATCAGCGTCGGCCCAGGCCTGCGCCGCGGCCAGGAATTCGAACTCGGCAACGATCAGGCTGCCGGTGAATCCCGCTGTGCCCGGGTCATTGCTGTCGACGGCCGGATTGGGGCCGGCAAGTACGATGCGGCCTTCGGCTTTCATTGCGTTCAGGCGCTCAAGGTGCGCAGGCCGCGCTTCAAGGCGTTTTTCCAGCGAGTTGGCGACGTCCGTTGCTACGATTGCGTAGAGCATTTCAGTCCTCGGTCTTTTTTGTTGAAGGCTGGGTCGATGCGTCGGCATCGTGGATATGACGGGCCAGGAAGATGCCTTGGCCGATCAGGAAAATCAGGGTCATGCCCAGGCTGCCGAAGACTTTGAAGTCAACCCAGAAGTCTTGATACGTGAACGCCACGTACAGGTTGGCAGCGCCGCAGAACAGGAAGAACACGATCCAGGCGATGTTCAACTTGACCCAGATCGCCTGAGGCAGCGTGAGTGCGTGACCCATGATGCGCTGGATCAGCAGGCGGTCGCCGATGAAATGGCTGCCGGCGAAGATCAGCGCGAACAGCCAGTTGACCACCGGAGCTTTCCATTTAAGGAAGGTTTCGCTGTGGAACGCCAGCGTCAGGCTGCCGAATACCAGACAAGCGATCAGCGTCAGCCACTGGCTTTTTTCCAGTTTGCCCTGACGGATGAACAGGATGCCGTAGACCACGATGGAGCTGGCGATCAACATCGCGGTGGCGCTGAAAATCCCGCCTACCATGAAGGTGTGACCGAGGATGTCGACGGCCTGAGGACTGATTTTGTAGACGATGAAAAACAGGATAAGCGGGATGAAGTCGATGAATTGTTTCACAGTAAGAGCCAGAAGCTGGATGTGACGGCATAATAACAAACATCAATGACTGCGAAAGCGCCCCTATGAATGTCGATCTGCACTGCCACAGTACCGCTTCCGATGGTGCGCTTGCGCCCGCGGCACTTGTCGCGCGTGCCTACGAGAACGGCGTTCGGGTGCTGGCGCTGACCGACCACGACACCATTGAGGGCCTTGAAGAAGCCCGCGCGGCGGCGGTTGCGCTGGACATGCAACTGATCAACGGCATCGAGCTGTCCTGCACGTGGGGCGGTGCCACCATTCATATTCTGGGCTATGGCTTTAATGTCGATGCCCGGCCTTTGCTCGACGCCATTGAGCAATTGCACACCGGACGCTGGTTGCGCGCTGAAGAAATCAGTCGCAAATTGGCGATGAAAGGTATGCCCGGCGCGCTGGAAGGTGCTCGCGCGGTCCAGCAAGCACTCGGCGACAGCGGTAATGCACCGGCCCGGCCGCACTTCGCGGACTTCCTGATCAATGAAGGTTTCGTGAAAGACCGCGCCGAAGCATTTCGAAAATGGCTCGGTGCGGGCAAGCTGGGCGACGTCAAGCAGCACTGGCCAACGCTGGAAGACACCGTCGCGACGCTGCGGGCCGCGGGTGCCTGGGTCAGTCTGGCGCATCCATCGCATTACGATTTCACTCGCAGCAAGCGTCGCAGGCTGGTCGCCGACTTCATTGAGGCGGGTGGCCATGCAATAGAAGTGGTCAACGGGCTGCAGCCTGCCGATCAGGTCGGCAGCCTCGCCATTCTGGCCCGTGAGTTCGGTCTGCTGGTCAGCGCCGGCAGTGATTTCCATGCGCCTGGCGCCTGGTCCGAAATTGGTGTTTATCGCCCTTTGCCTGAGGATCTGCCGCCACTTTGGGGGCGATTCAAACATGACCAGCCTACTGCCGTCTGAACAGGAAGATACCGTGAGTCAATTTTTCCAGGTCCACCCGGAGAACCCGCAGTCGCGTCTGATCAAGCAGGCGGTCGAGATTATCAGGGCCGGCGGTCTGGTGGTTTATCCGACCGATTCGTCCTATGCCCTGGGTTGTCGAATGGAGGACAAGACGGCGGTCGACCGCATTCGCCGCCTGCGTCAGCTCGATGACAAGCACAACTTCACCCTGATGTGCTGCGACCTGTCGCAACTGGGCACGTTTGCCAAAGTCGACACCGCCGCGTTCCGGTTGCTCAAGGCGCACACCCCTGGCCCGTACACGTTCATTCTCGGGGCGACCCGCGATGTGCCGCGACTGGTGCTGCATCCCAAGCGCCGTACCATCGGCTTGCGGGTGCCGGAGCATCCGATCGCTCAGGCGCTGTTGCGCGAGCTCGGCGAACCGCTGATGAGCGTCAGCCTGATCATGCCGGGCGAAACCCTTCCGATGAGCGATCCCCACGAAATGCGTGATGTGCTCGAGCATCAGGTCGATCTGATCATTGACGGCGGCGAGGGCGGGATATCCGCATCCACCGTGATCAATCTGTCCGAAGGCGACCCGCAAGTGGTCCGTGTGGGCTGTGGCGATCCGACGCCGTTCGGGGTCGAAGTCGAGTGACCGACCTCCAAACGCCTGGCGTTGCAGTGCTCGACCCGCAAGCCGATGCGCAGCAGGAACTGCCCTTTGCGATGGTCTACGGTCAGGCCGTCACGCAGATGCCGCTTGACCTGTACATTCCGCCGGATGCGCTGGAAGTCTTTCTCGAAGCGTTTGAAGGCCCCCTCGACCTTCTGCTGTATCTGATTCGCAAACAGAACATCAACATCCTGGACATCCCGGTGGCGGAAATCACTCGCCAGTACATGGGCTACGTCGAGCTGATGAAGACCGTGCGCCTGGAGCTGGCCGCCGAATACCTGGTCATGGCCGCGATGCTCGCCGAGATCAAGTCGCGCATGCTGCTGCCGCGCTCGGAGTCGGTCGAAGCGGAAGAAGACGATCCGCGCGCCGAACTGATTCGTCGCTTGCAGGAATACGAGCGCTTCAAGGCCGCAGCCGAAGGCATCGACGGGTTGTCCCGCGTCGGGCGCGATGTCGTGGTGCCGAAGCTCGACGCACCGGAAGCGCGGGCGCGCAAGTTGTTACCCGACGTCGCGCTGGAAGAATTGTTGATCTCCATGGCCGAGGTGCTGCGCCGTGGTGACATGTTCGAAAGCCATCAGGTCAGCCGGGAGGCGCTCTCGACCCGCGAGCGGATGAGCGATGTTCTGGAGCGCCTGAAAGGTGCCGGGTTTGTGCCCTTTGCCGAGCTGTTCACGGCAGAGGAAGGGCGTCTGGGCGTAGTCGTCACCTTCATGGCCGTCCTTGAGCTGGTCAAGGAGCAACTGGTCGAGCTGGTCCAGAACGAACCTTTCGCTGTCATTCATGTGCGTGCGCGAGCCGAATAAAGAGCAAGAGCTGATCGATGAACCTGACCGAACCCCGCGAACTCGCGCCGCTGCTCGAAGCCTTCCTGCTGGCCTCGGGTAAACCCCAATCGCTCGAGCGGCTGTACGAGCTGTTCGAGGAGGGCGAGCGTCCCGAACCCGCCGTCTTCAAGAAAGCCCTGACGTTGCTGAGCAAATCCTGCGACAACCGTGCGTTTGAATTGAAGGAAGTGGCGACGGGGTATCGCCTGCAGATTCGCGAAAAGTTCGCGCCGTGGGTCGGTCGCTTGTGGGAAGAGCGCCCGCAGCGCTATTCCCGCGCGCTGCTCGAGACCATGGCGTTGATCGCCTACCGGCAGCCGATTACCCGGGGCGAAATCGAAGATGTTCGGGGTGTGGCGGTCAACAGCAACATCGTCAAGACCTTGCTTGAGCGTGAATGGATCAGGATCGTCGGTTACCGCGATGTGCCGGGCAAGCCGGCGATGTTCGCCACCACCAAGGCGTTTCTCGATCACTTCAACCTGAAAAACCTCGATGAGTTGCCGCCGCTGGCCGACCTTCGCGAGATGGAAGCCGAACCGATCCTGGACTTCGACGACGCCCCGGTGCCCGCGCATTTGCAAGCGCTGGCCGACGCCAGCCTGGAAGCAGACCCCGACGCCGAGCCGGAACCGCCGCGCGATGAAACCAGTTTCCGCAGCCTGCTGGCTGAGCTCGACACCATGGAGCAGGGCCTGAAAACTGATTTCGACGATTTATTGCTCGATCAGGACGATAAAGAGTCTGAATTGGAAGATGAGCCGGCGGACGACGAAGATCCGCGGTAGGCAATGAGTGACGGTCGCCACAATATTGCGATGAGGCGAGATCCTGTGGGAGCGAATTCATTCGCGAGAGGCCCATATGACCGACATATCCCTTTTTGCCTGGACTTTTTTTCGCGAATGAATTCGCTCCCACAGTGTTATCGCGGTGGCTAAAGAAACCATGAGCACCAAAGACCCCTGCATCAGCGTCTGCAAATTCGACGACGACATCTGCCTTGGTTGCGGGCGCAGCAAGCGCGAGATCAAGTCGTGGAAGAAGATGGACAAGGACGAGAAACGTTCGGTCCTGGCCGAGTCGGCCATGAGGTTGGTCAAGCTCAAGGCGTCCGGTCGGCGGAAAAAGAAGTGAGCCCGCCATCGTTATCGGCGTTTTCGTCTAGTCTCTGATGCGCAACGCGTTCCATGAGCGTATGATTCGCGACCTTTTGGCGATCCACACTCGCCACAGGTTTCAGTTTTCAGCCCTTCCGGCCCAGAGAGTCACTCTTGCCGGAGAACAGGGCAACAGGCCGTGCCCACTCGCGCACGCCCTGATTCGACACACCGGGAGGTGCCCAGATGAGTGAACAAGACAAGCAGGACAAAGAGATCGGCCCAGCAGGCGAAAAACTGCAAAAGGTCCTCGCACGCATTGGCGTCGGCTCGCGCCGTGACGTCGAGGCCTGGATCGGCGAAGGCCGCATCAAGGTCAACGGCGTTCAGGCAAGCCTGGGTCAGCGCGTCGATCTGCATGACGCCATCACCGTTGACGGTCGCGTTATCCGTCGCGAAGAAGCGGCCGAAACCGTTCGCCGCGTCATCATGTACAACAAGCCAGACGGCGAAATCTGCACCCGTGACGACCCTGAAGGCCGTCCGACCGTGTTTGATCGTCTGCCGCGCCCGAAAGAAGGCCGCTGGATCAACATCGGTCGTCTGGACATCAACACCACCGGTTTGCTGATGTTCACCACCGACGGTGAGCTGGCCAACCGCCTGATGCACCCCTCGTTCGAGATGGACCGCGAGTACGCCGTGCGTGTGCGTGGCGAAGTCGACGACGACATGCTGCTGCGCCTGAAGAACGGTGTGATCCTGGAAGACGGTCCAGCGCGTTTCACCGACATCCAGCAAGCGCCGGGCGGTGAAGGTTTCAACCATTGGTACCACTGCGTGGTGATGGAAGGCCGTAACCGCGAAGTGCGTCGCTTGTGGGAATCCCAAGGTCTGGTGGTCAGCCGTCTGAAGCGCGTGCGTTTCGGTCCGGTGTTCCTCAATTCCGACCTGCCGATGGGCCGCTGGCGCGAAATGAGTCAGCAGGAAGTCGACATCCTCAGCGCTGAAGTCGGTCTGACGCCGGTTGCCATGCCACAGATGAACGCCAAGACCAAGGACAAGCTGGAACGTCTTCAGCGTCAGTCTTCGCGTCCATTGGGCAAAGGCGAACGCGTGCGTCAGTTGCGTCCGGCCAAGGATGCCGTGCCTGCCGAGCGTGCACCTCGCGAGCCGCGCATGGCCGACGGCGAGCGCCCTGCGCGCAAGCCGGCCGAAGGGGGGCGTCCAGCCCGTACGCCACGTCCGGCAGTTGGCGGTCGTAGCGACAGCCGTGGTGAAAACCGTGGCGACAGCAGCCGCGGCACACCCGTGGCCGAACGTCCTAGCGACATGAACAAGCGCCCGGCCAAACCGAAGACCTCGCGTCCCGGCATCAAGCTGGTCGATGACAAAAGCCCGTCCGGCAAGCGCCGTGGCCCGCCAGCCGGTTCCGGTCAGCGTCCGGGCTTCGGTCGTCGCAAGCCTGAGTGATTGCGGTGTGAAATAAAAAACGCCAGTCGAGAGACTGGCGTTTTTGTTTCTGTTGCAAAGGTCAGTGAGAGTGAGCTTGCATCGCGATGCTTGCGCGCGGCCACTGGAGAAGTCGACGCCTAAACGTTCAGATGAAACGCCCCGTCAAACACCACGCGTTTATCCACAGCCAGCGTTCCGCTGTTGAAAATCAGGTCCAGGTGATGGCTGCCCTTCGCGCCGCCGCCGAGTCCCAGATGGAGGCCGCAATGGCGTTCTTCGAAGCCGGCGTTGCGTGCATACAGCCGGGTCACGCCCTCGTTGGTGCCGATGCCCAACTCCTCCACCCGCCGGTTAGACGGGTTGGCATCCAGGTATTTGTTGAAGTCGTTTTCCAGCCCCGGTACGTCGGTTGCGACGCGGGTGATGGTGGAGTTTTCGATCCGCAGTTCCAGCGGTGATTCGATCACCCCGTATTTGCGGGCGAAGGGGATCGTGCTGAGAAAGGTGCCGACGAATTTAACGTGGCCATTGATCGAGTCGCTGTGGGTCGCGATCTCACCTGGCGCCAGGTCGTAATTGCCGACCCCATTGATGTTGGTCCATTTCTTCAACTCACGCAGCGGCGCTTCGAAGTAAGAGCCACGTTCATCGCTGAAGCTCAGCGTCTCGCCTTGATTCATATGGTCGATCAGGGCTGCGTTCAGGTGGGCGATGCGTTCGGGTTTAACGCTGAAGGTGTCGTAGAAATAGCGGCCGTAATCCTTGAACAGCAGGGATTTCTTCCATTGATCCGACATCACCGTCTGCAACGAGCGAATGAAGGCCGGGCCTTCGGCGCTTGGATGGGGCAGGGTTGAGGCATCGTAGAACAGCACGTAGAGGTCGGCGTGGGTAATGGCTTGGGCCAACTCATCAATGGGGGATGCATCAAGCGCCATCGTGCTGAAGCGCAAGGCATTATGGGCGGTGGCGCTTTCGACGATGTTGCCGACGATTGCCGTGTAATCTCCGGTGTGGGCCAGCAACACGTTGGGTGAGGACATGCCGTCGATAGCCGGATGGTGTCGCAGGTAATAAAGAAAGTGCTCGATTGCGCTGCTCTGTTCCATCATGGGGGCGCTCCGTTGCAAATGCTGAAAACAAAAAAAGCGAACGCGTCAGACGCGTTCGCCCTTTGTCTGCCTTAGAACGGCCACATCGCGGTGCCAAACGCCACCACGGCGTCGGCTTGCATCATCTCCACGGCAGCGTCATGAGTCGGTGCTTCAAACCAGTCGTCCAGTTGCAGTTCTTCTTCCAGAGTATGTTCCACTGATTGCATAGGTGAATCTCCTGGGGAATGACGTACTTGCCGAATGCGACGAGGACCACTGGCTGGCGCCCGAGGCTGCCTCGTCATGGAAGCACACTGACCTTCTTGGCCAGCAGCGATGAAAAAACTAGTTCAATAGTCCGACTGTTGCAAAAGAAATTTCAGATGCAAAATACTGGCAATCTGCCTGAAAAACAAAAACTTGCTGGAAAAACAACGCCAGAGCTGAAGCGTTTCTTCTGAATTTTTTTTACGACGGAATTGTGTCGGTTTTGAAAAATTTTCCGTGCCATTCGAACGCGAAATAGTCTGACGTTTAGCCAAAAGCCTCCTGTTTTCCGGGGCAGGTCTCTGACCGAGCGCACAGGTTTTCTCGGCGAACGACAACGTTGCCGGTGTACAATGCGCCGCGTTTTTTCTGTGAATCATCGGCGTATGGACGCCACAAAAATTCGGGGTTTACCCACTCCGTTTCATTCCGCCGCGTCATGAGCGCGTCGGGTTCGATTCCGTCACAGACAAGAACAAGAAGGTGACTATTCAATGAGTGAACACATGTCCCATTCGGGTGACTTGAAGCGTGGTCTTAAAAACCGTCACATCCAGCTGATCGCCCTCGGAGGCGCCATCGGCACAGGATTGTTCCTGGGGTCGGCGGGCGTTCTCAAATCGGCGGGGCCGTCGATGATTCTCGGCTATGCCCTGTGCGGCTTCATCGCCTTCATGATCATGCGCCAGCTGGGCGAAATGATCGTCGAAGAGCCGGTCGCCGGGTCGTTCAGCCATTTCGCACACAAGTATTGGGGCGGTTTCGCCGGTTTCCTGTCCGGCTGGAATTGCTGGGTACTGTACATCCTGGTGGGCATGTCGGAGTTGACCGCCGTCGGCAAATACGTGCAGTACTGGTGGCCGGAGATCCCGGCCTGGGCATCTGCCGCCGTGTTCTTCGTGATGATCAACGTCATCAACCTGGCCAACGTCAAAGTCTTCGGCGAGGCGGAATTCTGGTTCGCAATCATCAAGGTTGTGGCCATCCTGGGCATGATCGCGCTGGGCAGTTACATGCTCGTCAGTGGCAGCGGTGGCCCGCAGGCCTCCGTCAGTAACCTGTGGGACCACGGCGGCTTCTTCCCCAATGGGGTCAGCGGTCTGGTGATGGCCCTGGCGTTCATCATGTTCTCGTTCGGCGGTCTGGAAATGCTGGGCTTCACTGCAGCCGAAGCCGATCAGCCGAGAACTATCATCCCCAAAGCGATCAATCAGGTGATCTACCGCATCCTGATTTTCTACATCGGATCGCTCGTGGTCCTGCTGTCGTTGACGCCATGGGATGCCTTGCTGGTTGATCTCAACGCATCGGGCGATGCCTACAGTGGCAGCCCGTTCGTGCATGTGTTCTCGATGCTGGGCAGCACGACAGCGGCGCACATTCTCAACTTTGTGGTGCTGACGGCCGCGTTGTCGGTGTACAACAGCGGCACCTATTGCAACGCGCGGATGCTGTTCGGCATGGCCGAGCAGGGCGATGCGCCGCAATCGCTGGCGCGGGTCGATGGTCGAGGCGTGCCGGTGCGGGCGATTCTGGTGTCGGCGGCGGTGACGTTGATTGCGGTGTTGCTCAACTACCTGATCCCGCAGAATGCGCTGGAACTGTTGATGTCACTGGTGGTTGCGACGCTGGTGATCAACTGGGCGATGATCAGCTACTCGCACCTGAAATTCCGCCAGCACATGACTCGCAAGGACAGGCAACCGCTGTTCAAGGCGCTTTGGTATCCGTTTGGCAACTACCTGTGCCTGGCGTTTGTTGTGCTGATCCTGGGCATCATGCTGATGATTCCGGGTATTCAGGTGTCGGTCTATGCGATTCCGGTGTGGCTGGTGGTCATGTGGGTGTTCTACGTGATCAAGAACAAGCGCTATGCCGACGGCGAGTCGATGGCGCAGCGCACGTCGATCATTAAGTAAGCGCTGGAACGGCGGCTGTATGTAGGAGCGCGCTTGCCCGCGATTGCCATCTGTCCATCACCTCTTCGGTGGCTGATACCCTGCAATCGCGGGCGAGCGCGCTTCTACAAGGTTTTCACTCCCTTCACGAGCTGCGATGTCCCATGCTGATCATCTCCAACAACGTGCACCTGCCGGACAACGAAGTCGAGCTGACGGCCATTCGCGCGCAAGGCGCGGGCGGTCAGAACGTCAATAAGGTGTCCAGTGCGGTGCACCTGCGGTTCGACATCAACGCGTCGTCCTTGCCCCCGTTCTACAAGGAACGGCTGCTGGCACTGCGCGACAGTCGAATCACCAGTGACGGCGTGATCATCATCAAGGCTCAGCAATACCGTACCCAGGAACAGAACCGCGCGGACGCGCTGGAGCGGCTGAGCGAATTGATTGTCAGCGCGGCGAAGGTCGAGAAAAAGCGTCGGCCAACCAAACCGACATTGGGGTCGAAAACCCGCAGGCTGGAATCGAAATCCAAACGCGGGTCGATCAAGGCGGGGCGGGGGAAAGTGGATTTTTGACGTTGCGACAGGGCTCTCACTGCCGAAGGCGTGGCAGCCCTGTCTTCGTCAGACCGGCGCTGCTTTGTCCCGCATCACCTTCCCCTGTTTGTACAGGTAAATGCTCAGCCCCAGCCCGCCGAGCGAGGCCAGTGCTGCAAACAGAAAGATCGATGAGAAGCCAAAGCCTGCGGCCACGGCGCCCGCCACCGGACCGGTAATCCCGAGCGACAAGTCGATGAACAGTGAGTACGCGCCCACCGCGGCCCCTCGACTGGCAGCGGGCACCAGATTCACGGCTTCCACACCCAGCGCCGGGAACACCAGCGAGAACCCGAAACCGGTCAGCGCGGCGCCCGCCAGCGCCAGGTTTGGATTGGGCGCCAGCCACAACAGCAGCAAGCCCAGCGCCTCGACCGACAGGCAGGCAATCGCCACGCGGAAGCCGCCAATGCGGTTGATCATGTTGCCGAACAGCAGTCGCGCGCCGATGAAGCAGGCGCCGAACAGGCTCAGGCACAGCACCGCATTCGGCCACGTGTGGCTCGCGTAATACAGCGTGATGAAGGTCGCGATGGTGCCGAAACCGATAGACCCCAGAGCCAGCCCCGTACCGTGGGGCAGGACAAGACCGAGCACATGCAGGAACGGCATGCGTTCGCCGTGCACGATGGGCGCAGGCGTCTTTTTCCACGCCAGCGAAATCCCCAGCGCCGCCAGCAGCATGATGCTCACGCCCATGCTCCACAGCCCCATGGCATTCACCAGCAAGACGCCCAGCGGCGCGCCGATGGCCAATGCGCCATAGCTGGCGATGCCGTTCCAGGAGATCACCTTGGCGGTGTTCGCAGCGCCTACTCGGCCTATCCCCCAACCGATCGAACCCGAACCCACCAGGCTCTCGGCGCTACCCAGCACCAGGCGGCCGATGAACAGGCTGATGAGGCTTGCCATCGGCCAGGCATCGAGCCATCCGGCCAGCAGCATGAACACGCCGCTTAGCCCGCAGCCGAACAGGCCGATGATCACGGCTTTCTTCGGCCCCTTGGTGTCGATGATGCGCCCGGCGTACGGCCGGCTGAGCAACGTCGCAAGGTACTGAACGCTGATCACGAGACCGGCAGCCACGGCACCGAACCCCAGGTCGGTGTGGACGTATCCGGGCAGTACGGCCAGCGGAATGCCGATGTTCAGGTAGCCGATGAACGTGAACAGAACAATGGAAACGACCTGAAGCGTGACGGCGATAGGGCGAGGTGAAGCGGCGCTTGAAGCGTCTGGCATGGGCATCCATCCACGATTACGACAGGGGAGGTACAGAGAGGGCAGAAACAGATTGAAGCGTAGACGCTTGAAAGCCAAGCGATGCCACACATGATAACGAGGCTTGCTGGCTGATGGCAGCAGAAGGCTTCGCTCACGGCAGCAGAAGGATGAACCGAACGCGGGGTGCCGATAACGGCTTTTATGATTATTGGGCGGCGGGTGCCACGAGTTGCGTCGTGACCAAAGCAGCGAGCGCGTTTTCCTGAGTGCCGAAGCGGGCCAGCAACGCGTTCTGTTTTTCCGGGCTCAGACGTGCCCAGATTTCAATCATCTTCTCGGCGGTGCCGATCAAGGCCTGAGCCTGTGTTTCATTAAATTCGTTCATCGAGTCATCTCAAAGCAATCAGCCCTTATGGAAGTACGCCTGAGAGACGCTCTTGCATAGGGGCTGAAATCAGCCTTCAGCGTTGGCCTTGGGCTTTCTTGCTATCACCACTTTTCCCGCTGGCTTTCATCTCGATCGGCTGACCGAGTTCCTGACGGGCTGCTGCGCTTTGCTGGTTTTGGCTTGGGAAGGGGAAGTTTGGGATTTCATGCATAGCGTCGCTCCTCACAAGTTTTGTTGCTGCTGGTTTGAACAGCGCGTCCAAAAAACGCTTAGGGAGGATACAGCACACGAGATGACAAACAGACTTTTAATGCTGGCCGTTGGTCATGTAGTGGCGATTGAGTCCTACAACCAAAGTTCTCTAGTGGCGCGTTTGCCCGGGCGGTGCTGCAACGGTTGCGGCGGGTCAGCGGCATTGACGCTAAATGGCCCACCGCATTCGCTGCCCTCGTAACCTCGGACGTCTCCTACAGGAACCACGTTAATCCGCAAATCGGTGGCACGCTTTGAAACTGTAGGAGCCGGCTTGCTGGCGATGCGGTGGTTCAGCAGCACAGAGACTGAATAATCCACCGCCTTCGTCCGAACTGCGGCCCTTACCCTCGTAACCTCGGACGTCTCCTACAGGGACCACGTCAATCCGCAAATCGGTGGCACTCTTTGAAATAGTAGGAGCCGGCTTGCTGGCGATGCGGTGGTTCAGCAGCGCAGAGGCTGAATAATCCACTGCCTCCGTCCGAACTGAGGGCCTTACCCTGGTAACCTCGGACGTCTCCTACAGGGACCACGTTGAAGCGCAAATCGGTGGCGTTCCTGTAGGAGTCGAAGGTCAGTCCTTACAGACCTCCGCAAACGCCGCCGCCAATGCATCCAGCCGCGTAGCGTCAATCCCTGCAACGTTCGCACGGCCAGCGGCGACCATGTATACGCTGTGTTCCTTGCGCAGGCGGGCGACCTGATCGTCGCTCATCCCGGTGTAGGAGAACATGCCGCGCTGAACGCCGATGTGGGCGAAGCGTTCGCCCAGGCCCAATGGGGTCAGGGCTTCAACCAGGCCTTGGCGCAGCTGCGCGATGCGGCTGCGCATTTCTTCCACTTCGTCGGCCCACAGCGCTTTGAGTTCTGGATCGCCCAGGATCTCAGCAACAACAGCGGCGCCGTGGTCCGGCGGGTTGGACCACAGGTTGCGCGCGGTGGCCGACAGTTGGCTGCGCACATCCATCAGTTTGTCGGTGCTGTCGGCACACACCAGCAACGCGCCGGTGCGTTCGCGGTACAGGCCGAAGTTTTTGGAGCAGGAGCTGGTGATCAGCAGTTCCGGCAGTTCGGCGGCGAACAGGCGGACGGCCCAAGCGTCTTCCTGCAAGCCATCACCGAAACCCTGGTAGGCGAAATCGATCAGTGGCAGCAGGTTGCGGCGCTTGACGATCTTCAACACTTCAAGCCAGTCATCGTGGCCGAGGTCGAATCCGGTCGGGTTGTGGCAGCAGGCATGCAGCAGCACGACGTCGCCTTCCGGGACGGTGTTCAGCGTTTCCAGCATGGCCGGAACATTGAGCGTGTTGTCGCTGCCCACGTACGGGTAGTGGTTGACCTTCAAACCGGCCGCGGCGTAGATCGTTTCATGAATTGGCCAGGTCGGATCGCTGAGCCAGATGCCCTTGCCCGGAAGGCAGTTGGCGATGAAGTCAGCCGACAATCGCAAAGCGCCGGTGCCGCCCGGCGTCTGAGTAGCGCCGACGCGTTTGGTCGTGATCAACGGCGAATCGGCGCCCATCACCAGTTCACAGATCAACGTGCCGAATCGCGGTTCGCCGTGGCCACCGATGTAGGTCTTGGTCGGTTGCGAATCCACCAGACGCTGTTCGGCCAGCTTGACCGCGCGCGGGATGGTGGTCAGGCCTTGCGCGTCCTTGTACACGCCAACGCCCAGGTCGAACTTGTTCGGGTTCGGGTCGTTGGCATAGGCCTGGATCAAGCCCAGGATCGGATCATCCGGTACACGCTGAATCTGTGAAAAATGCATTTACTTACGGCCCTCGGCGCCTTTGGCCACCTCGTCGGTGCGGGCGGCCATGATGAAGTCGTTGCGGTGCAGCCCTTTGATGGAATGGCTCCACCAGGTCACGGTCACTTTGCCCCACTCGGTCAGAAGACCGGGGTGATGACCTTCGGCTTCGGCAATTTCGCCGACCGCGTTGGTAAACGCCAGCGCAAATTTGAAATTCTTGAACAGAAAGACTTTCTCCAGCTGCATCACGCCGTCACGAACTTCGATGTTCCAGTCGGGAATCTGGCGGAGCAACTCTGGCAGTTCGGCTTCGCTGACGTGAGGCGCGTCGGCGCGGCAGGCTTCGCAGTGGGCTTGGTTGAGGGAGGTCATAAAGGGTGTCCTGTTCAGGCGGCTTTTGTTTTAGGGGGGAAGCGAGGGGCATGCAGCCCCAGCTGCGTGGCAGTCTGGACCATGCCCATGATGTCTTCGTGGGCGAGGTCGAACAGACGCTTGAGCTCCGGCAGTACGAAATACAGCGGCTGCAGGATGTCGATGCGGTAGGGCGTGCGCATCGCTTCGATCGGGTCGAAGGCTTGATGCTCGGGTGTTTCGGACAAGCTGTACACGGTCTCCTTCGGCGAGGAAAGAATTCCTCCGCCGTAAATCTTGCGCCCCTGCACGGTCTCAACCAACCCGAATTCGATGGTCATCCAGTAAAGGCGGGCAAGGTACACGCGCTGCTCTTTGCTGGCTGCCAGCCCGAGCTTGCCGTAGGTGTGGGTAAATTCCGCAAACCAGGGGTTGGTCAGCAGCGGGCAGTGTCCGAAGACTTCATGAAAGATGTCGGGCTCTTGCAGGTAATCCAGTTCTTCTTCGCTGCGAATGAACGTGGCCACGGGAAATCGCTTGCTGGCCAGCAGTTCGAAGAAGGTCTGGAAGGGAATCAGCGCGGGCACGCGGGCGACTTGCCAGCCCGTGGTGCTGTCCAGCACCCGATTGATTTCGCCCAGTTGAGGAATCCGGTCGTGAGGCAGGTTCAATTGCTCGATGCCGTCCAGGTATTCCTGGCAGGCGCGGCCTTCGATCACCTTCAACTGGCGGGTGATCAGCGTATTCCACACGGCATGCTCGGCGTCGGGGTAGTCGATAAACCCGACGGCATCCGGTTCACGGGCGACGTACTGCGTGCTCATGCTGCTCTCCTGAATGGCTTTTTGTTATCTGGAGCGAGGCAAGGTGCCTGACGCTATAGATAACGTTTTTCATGCCGTTTGCAGCGGTGTCAACGCCGTAGTGACTTCCAGAACTGCATCAATACCGTAAAGAAAACCTGACACCTGTATGAGTAAAGCCTGAAATCTGCAGCATTCCTGCCGCTGATCCGCTTGCGCTGTAACGTAATCTTGACGATAAACTTCGCTTCATGACAAAAACCTTCCCTGCTAGAAAGCTTTCCTGCTTAGAAGAGTCGACTGCCCATGCGCATCAAAGTGCACTGCCAAAACCGCGTCGGGATCCTGCGCGACATCCTTGAGTTGCTGGTTTCCTATGGTGTCAACGTCTCTGGCGGCGAAGTCGGCGGTGAACACGGCGATGCGATTTATCTGCGCTGTCCCAATTTGGTCAATCTTCAGTTCCAGGCGCTGGTGCCGAAGTTCGAGACCATTGCGGGTGTGTTTGGCGTAAAGCGTGTGGGACTGATGCCGAGTGAGCGTCGGCATATGGAGCTGAACGCCCTGCTCGGCGCGTTGGAATTTCCGGTGCTGTCCATCGACATGAACGGGTCGATCGTGGCGGCAAATCGCTCGGCGGCACAACTGCTTGGCGTGCGCGTGGATGAGGTGCCGGGTATTCCGCTCTCCCGCTATGCCGAAGATTTCGATTTGCCACAATTGGTGCGCGCCAATCGTTCGCGCATCAATGGCCTGCGGGTGAAGGTGAAGGGCGACGTTTTTCTTGCGGACATCGCGCCGCTGCAGTCCGAGCATGAGGACAGCGAAGCGATGGCCGGTGCCGTGCTCACCCTGCATCGCGCGGACCGCGTGGGTGAGCACATCTATAACGTGCGCAAGCAGGAGTTGCGCGGTTTCGACAGCATCTTCCAAAGCTCGAAAGTCATGGCGGCAGTGGTGCGCGAGGCGCGTCGCATGGCGCCGCTGGACGCGCCCCTGTTAATAGAGGGCGAAACGGGGACCGGCAAAGAATTGCTGGCCCGCGCCTGTCATCTGGCCAGCCCGCGCGGGCAGTCGCCGATGATGGCGCTCAATTGCGCGGGCCTGTCCGAGTCGATGGCAGAAACCGAGCTGTTCGGTTACGGGCCGGGTGCCTTCGAGGGCGCGCGGGTCGAGGGCAAACTCGGCCTGCTGGAACTCACGGCGGGCGGCACATTGTTCCTCGACGGCGTCGCGGAAATGAGTGCGCGCTTGCAGGCGAAGCTTTTGCGTTATCTGCAAGAGGGCTGCTTTCGCCGGGTCGGCAGCGACGAAGAGGTTTATCTGGACGTACGGGTGATCTGCGCGACGCAAGTGGACCTCTCGGAGTTGTGCGCGCGCGGCGAGTTCCGGCAGGACCTTTATCACCGGCTTAACGTGCTGTCATTGCACATCCCGCCGCTGCGTGAATGCCTCGACGGTCTGGAACCCCTGGTGCAGCATTTCCTCGATCAGGCGAGTCGGCAGATCGGTTGTCCGCTGCCAAAGATCGCTCCGGGCGCGATGATCCGTCTCGGCCAATACCATTGGCCCGGCAACGTGCGGCAGTTGGAAAACGTACTGTTTCAGGCGGTCTCGTTGTGCGAGGGCGGGGTGGTCAAGGCCGAGCACATTCGTCTGCCGGATTATGGCGCGCCACAACCGCTCGGGGACTTTTCGCTGGAGGGCGGGCTGGAGGATATTGTCGGGCGCTTTGAAAAAGCGGTACTTGAACACTTATATGCGGCGCATCCAAGCAGTCGATTATTGGGTAAACGACTGGGTGTTTCTCATACCACGATTGCCAACAAGTTAAAGCAGTATGGTGTCGATAAGAGTTAAGTCCGTGCGGGAGGGGAGTTATTGAATATTAAATACGCCCCGGCGATGACAATCGTCAGGGCGTTCATATAAAACGTTTTGATTATCCGTTGCTGCACCCGTTGCCCATGACCTGGTATTCCAGTACATGGCGCTTGCCCTGAGAGTCTTCGTACGTCATGTGCTGTGGCACGACGCTGCAGACGTTGGGCACTTCGTCCACGGAGATGACTTTGGCAATGTCCAGATGAGTCGAGTACGTGTATTGCTCGACGGGTTGTGCTTGGCTGGAAATCTCACTCGGTCCGTCCTGCGCCATTGCCGCGGCGCTGAAACCACAAAGAGCCATTACAACCAGTGCAGCTTTCATTACATGTTTCCTCTTGGTTGCTTCATCAACGCTGCGAAACAGGAATTCCATTCGGCAGGGTGCACAGAACCCTTGTGGGGCTCTGCGTGAAGCCAGTTATTTACGTGATGGGTTGTTGATTGACAGGCCAGTGTGGGGGGGCTGTTAGTTGTCAATCATTTGCCGTGTTGGCGAGATGAATTCTAAGTGGCTGTCATGGATTCATATAGAAACCATTCTGATAAAGACTATTGAGCAAATGCGCAACAATCGCTGAAGCGGTCTCGCGGGCCTTCAGTTTTATAGTGCTTTGGTCGTAGTTCATACATGAAGATTTGCCACAAATGGCGCATTTGAGCGCTTTTCGGCGTTATGCTGAGGTCCGGTAAGACCATCGTCGAATGGCTTTCGCGGCCATCGGCGGATACAACGGTTCCATACAAAAACAACATTTCCACCGAGGTAAGAAAGATGAGTGCGGCTTCCCTGTACCCCGTTCGCCCTGAAGTGGCAGCAAACACGCTGACTGACGAGGCGACCTACAAGGCCATGTACCAGCAGTCGGTGGTCAATCCCGATGGCTTCTGGCGTGAGCAGGCCAAGCGCCTGGATTGGATCAAGCCTTTCACCACCGTCAAACAGACCTCCTTCGACGATCACCGCGTCGACATCAAGTGGTTCGCCGATGGCACCCTGAACGTTTCCTACAACTGCCTGGATCGCCATCTGGCCGAACGAGGCGATCAGGTCGCAATCATCTGGGAGGGCGACGATCCTTCCGAAAGCCGCAACATCACCTACCGCGAACTGCATGAAGAAGTGTGCAAGTTCGCCAACGCCTTGCGCGGCCAGGATGTGCACCGTGGCGACGTCGTCACGATCTACATGCCCATGATCCCCGAAGCCGTGGTCGCCATGCTGGCGTGTGCCCGCATCGGTGCGATTCACTCGGTCGTGTTCGGCGGCTTCTCACCTGAGGCCCTGGCCGGTCGCATCATCGACTGCAAGTCGAAAGTGGTGATCACCGCTGACGAAGGTCTGCGTGGCGGCAAGCGCACGGCGCTCAAGTCCAATGTCGACCGTGCACTCACCAACCCGGAAACCAGCAGCGTCCAGAAAGTCATCGTCTGCAAGCGCACCGGTGGCGAGATCGAGTGGAACCGTCATCGCGACATCTGGTACCACACCCTGCTGGAAGTGGCATCGGCCACCTGCGCCCCGAAAGAAATGGGCGCCGAAGAATCCCTGTTCATCCTCTACACCTCGGGGTCTACCGGCAAACCGAAAGGCGTGCTGCACACCACCGCAGGCTATCTGCTGTACGCCGCGCTGACCCATGAACGCGTGTTCGACTACAAGCCGGGTGAAGTCTATTGGTGTACCGCCGACGTGGGCTGGGTCACCGGCCACAGCTACATCGTCTACGGCCCGCTGGCCAACGGCGCGACCACGCTGCTGTTCGAAGGCATTCCGAACTACCCGGACATCACCCGCATGTCGAAAATCATCGACAAGCACAAAGTCAACATCCTCTACACCGCGCCAACCGCCATTCGCGCCATGATGGCCGAAGGCACCAAGGCCGTTGAAGGCGCTGACGGTTCGAGCCTGCGTCTGTTGGGTTCGGTGGGCGAGCCGATCAACCCGGAAGCCTGGAACTGGTACTACAACACCGTGGGCAAGAAAAACTGCCCGATCGTCGACACCTGGTGGCAGACCGAAACCGGCGGCATCCTGATCAGCCCGTTGCCAGGCGCCACCGCGCTCAAGCCAGGCTCGGCGACCCGTCCGTTCTTCGGTGTGATTCCGGCGCTTGTGGATAACCTGGGCAACCTGATCGAAGGCGCGGCCGAAGGCAATCTAGTGATTCTCGATTCCTGGCCGGGCCAGTCGCGCACGCTGTACGGCGACCACGACCGTTTCGTCGACACCTACTTCAAGACCTTCCGCGGCATGTACTTCACGGGTGACGGCGCGCGTCGCGACGAGGACGGCTACTACTGGATCACCGGGCGCGTGGACGACGTGCTCAACGTCTCCGGCCACCGCATGGGGACTGCCGAAATCGAAAGCGCGATGGTGGCGCACCCGAAAGTCGCAGAAGCGGCCGTGGTCGGTGTGCCCCATGATCTGAAAGGGCAGGGCATTTATGTCTACGTCACCCTGAACGGCGGTGAAGTGCCGGACGAAGCGCTGCGCATCGAACTGCGTAACTGGGTGCGTAAGGAAATCGGCCCGATTGCCTCACCTGACGTGATTCAGTGGGCGCCGGGCCTGCCGAAGACCCGCTCCGGGAAGATCATGCGCCGCATCCTGCGCAAGATTGCAACGGGCGAGTACGACGCGCTGGGCGATATCTCCACGCTGGCCGACCCGGGTGTGGTGGCGCATCTGGTCGAAACCCACAAGACCATGAACGTCGCCTGACGCTCAGCGGTCGAAAGCGCCCCGTTCGGTGAAAGCCGGGCGGGGCGTTTTTATGACTGTCCCTCAGGATCAGCATTCTCTTAGTGAAAGCGCACTCATCCCTGTAGGAGCTGCTGGAGGTTACGACAGTGGCGAATGCGGAGTGTCAGGCAGGCCGCGTTCGCCACTGTCGTAACCTCCAGCAGCTCCTACAGGGACAATAGGGGGATTGGAAACCGGGATATATATCGATTTGTTACCGTCCCCCTCAGGCTGTCACCCTGCGCACCTGGGTGGGGCATTTCACCCCGAAATTGATGCACTTCATCGCCTCAAACCGGCGTGCCTCCACGCCAGACTTGCCGGATTAGAAGGCTTTGCCAATAATGGGCGCGTTATTTGCTTCGTTGATAGGTTTGCCAAAAGAGCCTCTTGCATAAACGCCTGGGGCTGTCAATCAGGCTGATCGGCATTTCCAGTGCTTCTGTAACTAGTTGTCGCATTGAAGAAATATCGACTTTCAACCTGTCGCTAAAATGCCGATCACTCGCCGAAGGCTTGTCGAGCCCTGAGACTCGATGGCACCTCGCGTCGCAATTTCAGTTATTCCTTCTGCACATTGAGCGTTTCGCTCACTGCCATTTGTCGCGTTATACCGATGGAGTTCCAAGAATGAAAAAGCTCATGCTGCTGGGTGCGCTGGCGCTGTCCGTATTGGCACAGCCGGTGTTCGCCGATGAAAAGCCACTGAAAATCGGCATCGAAGCGGCGTACCCTCCATTCGCCTCGAAAGCGCCTGATGGCAGCATCGTCGGTTTCGACTACGACATCGGGAACGCCCTGTGCGAAGAGATGAAGGTCAAGTGCGTCTGGGTCGAGCAAGAGTTCGACGGCCTGATCCCTGCGCTGAAAGTGCGCAAGATCGACGCCATCCTGTCCTCGATGTCCATCACCGAAGACCGCAAGAAGTCCGTCGACTTCACCAACAAGTACTACAACACCCCGGCCCGTCTGGTCATGAAGCAAGGCAC
This sequence comes from Pseudomonas abietaniphila, assembly GCF_900100795.1. GTDB lineage: Bacteria > Pseudomonadota > Gammaproteobacteria > Pseudomonadales > Pseudomonadaceae > Aquipseudomonas > Aquipseudomonas abietaniphila. The sequence continues at coordinate 127,731 of NZ_FNCO01000017.1, read as the reverse complement.
CGTCGTCAGCGACGGCCTGACCGAACTCAAGGGCAAGAACATCGGTGTGCAGCGTGGTTCGATCCACGAGCGTTTCGCCAAGGAAGTCCTGGCTCCACTGGGCGCTGAAATCAAGCCATACAGCTCGCAGAACGAGATCTACCTGGACATCGGTGCCGGTCGTCTTGACGGTACCGTTGCAGACGCCACCCTGTTGCAGGACGGCTTCCTGAACACTGATTCAGGCAAGGGCTATGCGTTTGTCGGCCCGGCGTTCACCGACGTCAACTACTTCGGCGACGGCGTCGGCATCGCGGTTCGCAAAGGCGACAAGGCCGATCTGGACAAGATCAACGCAGCCATCGCAGCCATCCGTGCCAACGGCAAATACAAGGCCATTCAAGACAAGTACTTCAACTTCGACATCTACGGCCAGTAAGTCGAAGCCAGCACCTGATGGCGCAAGCAGTGGGTATTCGATCCTCCTGATTGCGCCATTTTTCTATCCCGCGCTCGAGGGCCAAACAACATGTTGAAAGGCTACGGAGCCGTCATCCTCGACGGTGCATGGCTGACCCTGCAACTCGCTCTGTGCTCCATGGCACTGGCGATCGTGCTCGGTCTGATCGGCGTGTCGCTGCGCCTGTCGCCGGTGCGCTGGCTGGCCTGGCTGGGCGATCTGTACTCCACGGTCATTCGTGGCATTCCTGACCTGGTGCTGATCCTGCTGATTTTCTACGGCGGTCAGGACCTGCTCAACCGCGTCGCGCCCCTGCTGGGTCACGACGATTACATCGATCTGAACCCGCTGATGGCCGGCATCGGTACGCTGGGTTTCATTTTTGGTGCGTACCTCTCGGAAACCTTCCGTGGCGCTTTCATGGCGATTCCCAAAGGGCAGGCCGAAGCCGGTATGGCCTACGGCATGAGCAGCTCGCGGGTGTTCTTCCGCATCCTGGTGCCGCAGATGATTCGTCTGGCGATCCCGGGGTTCACCAACAACTGGCTGGTGCTGACCAAGGCCACCGCGCTGATATCCGTGGTCGGTCTGCAAGACATGATGTTCAAGGCCAAGCAGGCGGCGGATGCCACCCGCGAACCCTTCACTTTCTTCCTCGCAGTCGCGGCCATGTACCTGGTGATCACCAGTGTCTCGCTGCTGGTACTGCGCTTTATCGAAAAACGCTACTCGGCCGGCGTAAGGGTGGCAGACCTATGATCTTCGATTACAACGTCGTCTGGGAAAGCCTGCCGCTGTACTTCGGCGGTCTGTTGATCACCCTCAAATTGCTCGCGCTGTCGCTGTTCTTCGGCCTGTTGGCGGCATTGCCGCTGGGCTTGATGCGCGTGTCCAAGGTCGCCTGGGTCAACCTGCTGGCCTGGAGCTACACCTACGTGATTCGTGGCACGCCGATGCTGGTGCAGTTGTTCCTGATCTATTACGGTCTGGCGCAATTCGAAGCGGTGCGCGCGAGCATCCTCTGGCCGTGGCTGTCGAGCGCGACGTTCTGCGCGTGCCTGGCGTTCGCCATCAACACCAGCGCCTACACCGCCGAGATCATCGCCGGCAGCCTCAAGTCCACACCGCCCGGCGAGATCGAAGCCGCTCGGGCGATGGGCATGTCGAAGGCCAAGATGTACCGCCGCATTCTGCTGCCGTCGGCCTTGCGCCGGGCGCTGCCGCAATACAGCAACGAAGTGATCATGATGCTGCAGACCACGAGTCTGGCCTCCATCGTCACGCTGATCGACATCACCGGCGCGGCGCGCACCGTCAATGCGCAGTTCTATCTGCCCTTCGAGGCCTACATCACCGCCGGCGTGTTTTACCTGTGCCTGACTTTCATTCTGGTGAAACTGTTCAAGCTGGCCGAGCGCCGCTGGCTCAGTTACCTCGCACCGAGGAAGCACTGATATGCAACGCATCGATCACAGCCTGCCCTGGAGCACCTTGGGCACGGAACGCACCCTGAGCGTCTTTCGCTTCGGCGAGGGCGGGCGCAAGGCCTACATTCAGGCCAGCCTGCACGCTGACGAATTACCCGGCATGCGCACCGCCTGGGAGCTCAAAAAGCGCCTGACTCAACTGGAAGAGCAGGGCCTGCTCAACGGTGTCATCGAGCTGGTGCCGGTCGCCAACCCGATCGGTCTGGGTCAATTGCTGCAAGGCAATCATCAGGGCCGATTCGAATACGGCAGCGGCAAGAATTTCAACCGCGACTTCACTGAACTGAGTGAGCCGGTCGCCGAGCGCCTGGCGGGCAAGCTGGGCGACGATGCGCACGCGAACGTGAAGCTGATTCGTCAGGCCATGGTCGATGTGCTTGACCAGTTGCCGCCCGCGGGCAGCGAACTCGCCGGCATGCAGCGCGTGTTGCTGAGCCATGCCTGCACGGCAGACATCGTGCTGGATCTGCACTGCGACACCGACGCGTCGCTGCACATGTACGCCTTGCCGCAGCACTGGCCGCAATGGCGTTCATTGTCGGCGCACCTGGGCGTGAGTGTCGGTTTGCTGGCTGAAGACTCCGGCGGCAGCTCGTTCGACGAAGCCTGCTCGTTACCATGGCTGAGGCTGGCCAAGCAGTTTGCGGATGCACAGATCCCGCTGGCGTGCATGTCCACCACCCTGGAACTGGGCGGCCAGACCAACACCGGCAAGGCCGACGCCGAAGCTTACGCCGAAGGCATCCTGGCGTTCCTCGCCGAGCACGGTTTGATCAGCGGTGAGTGGCCGCAGCCGGCGTTCGAAGCCTGCGAAGGCATGCCGTTCGAAGGCACCGAAATGATCTACGCGCCGCACGCGGGCGTCCTGACATTCCTGCGCCCGGCCGGAGCATGGGTCGAGCCTGGCGAACCGCTGTTCGAAGTCATCGACCCCTTGAACGATCGCGCGACCACCGTGTGCGCGGGGACGGCAGGCGTGTTGTTCGCCATCGAAAAACTGCGTTATGCCCAGCCGGGCTACTGGATGGCCAAAGTGGCGGGTCGTACCCCGTTGCGCACCGGCCGCTTGCTCAGTGACTGATTACTTGTGAGAACCGACATCATGAACAAACTGGAAGTCCAGGACCTGCACAAGTGCTACGGCAGTCACGAAGTGCTCAAAGGCGTTTCGCTCACCGCCAAGGCGGGCGATGTGATCAGCATCATCGGCTCCAGCGGCTCGGGCAAAAGTACGTTTCTGCGCTGCATCAATTTGCTGGAACAACCTAAGTCTGGCCGCATTCTGCTCAACAACGAAGAGCTGAAACTGGTCGACAACAAGGACGGCGGGCTTAAGGCCGCCGACCCCAAACAGCTGCAGCGCATGCGGTCGCGCCTGTCGATGGTGTTCCAGCACTTCAACCTGTGGTCGCACATGACGGCCCTGGAAAACATCATCGAGGCCCCGATCCATGTGCTCGGCGTGTCGAAGAAAGAAGCGCTGGAAAAGGCCGAGCATTACTTGAACAAAGTGGGCGTGGCCCATCGCAAGGATGCCTACCCGGGGCACATGTCCGGTGGCGAGCAGCAGCGGGTTGCGATTGCCCGGGCGCTGGCCATGGAGCCTGAGGTCATGCTGTTCGACGAGCCTACCTCAGCGCTGGACCCGGAGTTGGTGGGTGACGTACTGAAAGTCATGCAGGCGCTGGCGCAGGAAGGCCGCACCATGGTGGTGGTGACCCACGAAATGGGCTTTGCCCGCGAGGTGTCGAACCAGTTGATCTTCCTGCACAAGGGTCTGGTCGAAGAGAGCGGAGACCCGCGCGAAGTGCTGGTTAATCCGAAGTCGGAGCGGCTGCAGCAGTTCCTGTCCGGCAGTTTGAAGTAGGGATCGGCACCGTCTCGAACGGTGCGTTTTGTGTCAGAACAGTTCATGCTGCGCGTCACCCAAACCGCTGCCATGAACTGAGCGCAAGAGATTTACCGCACGCTTGCCGTGCGGCCCATAACAGCGACACGTTTCGGATTGCACGCCATGACTGCCCATCGAATTGGATTTCTTATCTGGCCCGGTACCAAAGCCCTGACGCTGGCACTGGCGGAGGAAGCCCTGCGTGTTGCTCAGCGCGTTCATCCCGACGTGGTTTACGAACTGACGTTCATGCAGGCAGAGCCCGCCACGGCGGTTGACGGTGCCAGCTGGCAATTGCCGGGTGAGCCGTGGGGCGGTCGTCTCGAAGGGTGTCAGAAAGTGTTCCTGCTCGCCGATGAGCCGCCAGCGCCCATGGCGTCAGCACTGGCCGGTGCGCTCAAACAACTGGTGCGTGCGGGCTGTGTGATTGGCGGTCTGTCGGCGGGGGTTTATCCGCTGGCGCAGTTGGGGTTGCTGGACGGTTACCGGGCGGCGGTGCACTGGCGCTGGCAGGATGATTTCGCCGAGCGTTTCCCCAAGGTCATCGCCACCAGTCATCTGTTCGACTGGGACCGTGATCGCCTGACCGCGTGCGGCGGCATGTCGGTGCTGGACCTGCTGCTGGCGGTGCTGGCGCGAGATCATGGCGCAGAGCTGGCCGGTGCGGTTTCCGAGGAACTGGTGGTCGAACGCATTCGTGAAGGTGGCGAGCGTCAGCGCATTCCGTTGCAGAACCGTTTGGGCTCCAGCCATCCGAAGCTGACCCAGGCTGTGCTGTTGATGGAGGCCAACATCGAAGAGCCGTTGACCACCGATGAAATCGCCCAGCACGTCTGCGTGTCGCGACGACAGCTGGAGCGGATTTTCAAGCAGTACCTCAACCGCGTGCCCAGTCAGTATTACCTTGAGTTGCGCCTGAACAAGGCGCGGCAGATGCTGATGCAGACCAGCAAATCGATCATCCAGATCGGCCTCTCCTGCGGTTTCTCCTCAGGCCCCCACTTCTCCAGCGCCTACCGCAATTTCTTCGGTGCCACCCCTCGCGAAGACCGCAACCAGCGCCGCAGCAGCAGCCCGTTCGAATTGTCCTCGGTGCCTGCCGAGCGCGGATAAGCAAGTCTTCAAGCGGATTCGAATCCCTGTGGGAGCGAATTTATTCGCGAAAAATGTTTCGGGCGACAGAGGTCGGCTGGATGTAAGGCCGTCTCGCGAATGAATTCGCTCCCACAGGATGCTAAGGCGCCGCTGAAATCCTTGTTCCTGTGCGCCCAATCCAGGCCCTGCTTCAAATCGAGCTCTACTATTTCTGCTTTAGTGCTTCAGTAAATCAAATCGACACGACGCTGCTACAACCGTCGCCCAACGTTTAAACTGCGCCTTTCCGACGCTATTTGTCGCATTGCCGAAAGCCGCGGAAAAAGCCGGTTTGGCGCTATAAGAAGTTGTCGCTTGGCGGCAAGGCCCGACCGAAATCAGTCCTTACAATCCTCCCATCGCTCGCCAGTCCCAGGCAGGCGTTCCTCTTCAGGAGACTCCGATGTCCGTTGAGCAAGTTCCGGTGCAACGTGCCGATTTTGACCAGGTGATGGTCCCCAACTACGCCCCCGCAGCGTTCATTCCGGTGCGCGGCCAGGGTTCCCGCGTCTGGGATCAATCGGGTCGTGAACTGGTTGATTTCTCCGGCGGCATCGCAGTCAACGTGCTGGGCCACGCCCATCCGGCGCTGGTCGGCGCACTGACCGAGCAAGCCAACAAGCTGTGGCACGTCTCCAACGTATTCACCAACGAACCTGCGTTGCGCCTGGCCAAAAAGCTGGTCGACGCCACGTTCGCCGAGCGCGTGTTCTTCTGTAACTCCGGCGCCGAAGCCAACGAAGCGGCCTTCAAGCTGGCCCGTCGCGTGGCTCACGACCTGTATGGCACCGAGAAGTACGAAATCGTTGCCGCGCTGAACAGCTTCCACGGTCGCACCCTGTTTACCGTCAGCGTGGGCGGTCAGCCGAAGTACTCCGACGGTTTCGGCCCGAAGATCACCGGCATCACCCACGTGCCGTACAACGACCTCGCGGCGCTGAAAGCCGCTGTCAGCGACAAAACCTGCGCCGTCGTGCTGGAGCCGATTCAGGGCGAAGGCGGTGTGCTGCCCGCCGAGCTTGAATACCTGCAAGGCGCACGCACGCTGTGTGACGAGCACAACGCGCTGCTGGTCTTCGACGAAGTGCAGAGCGGCATGGGCCGCAGCGGCCACCTGTTTGCGTACATGCATTACGGCGTCACTCCGGACATCCTTTCCAGCGCCAAGAGCATTGGCGGTGGTTTCCCGATGGCGGCCATGCTGACCACCGAAAAACTCGCCAAGCACCTGGCCGTCGGCGTTCACGGCACCACGTACGGCGGCAACCCGCTGGCGTGCTCAGTGGGCGAAGCGGTGATCGACGTCGTCAACACGCCAGAAGTATTGGCGGGCGTTAACGCCAAGCACGACCTGTTCAAGGCGCGCCTGGAGAAAATCGGCCAGCAATACGGCGTGTTCAGCGAAGTGCGTGGCCTGGGCCTGTTGATCGGCTGCGTGCTGACCGACGCTTGGAAAGGCAAGGCCAAGGAGTTCTTCAACGCCGCCGAACACGAAGGCGTGATGATTCTGCAGGCCGGCCCTGATGTCGTGCGTTTTGCGCCAAGTCTGGTGATCGACGATGCGGACATTACCGAAGGCCTGGACCGCTTCGAGCGCGCCGTGGCGAAGTTGACCAAGGCTTGATGCATCCCTTGTAGGAGCCGGCTTGCTGGCGAATGCGGTTTATCAGCAACGTGTGCATTGACTGACACTCCGCGTTCGCCAGCAAGCCGGCTCCTACGAATTGCGCTATTTCCATATTTGTTTTTTCTTTTTCACATGCCGGACAACCGGCCTGTTTTTCTCAAGGAGTGACACCATGCTGGTGATGCGCCCCGCGCAAATGGCTGATCTGAGCGAGGTTCAACGACTCGCCGCGGACAGCCCGATTGGTGTCACATCCCTTCCGGATGACGCTGGACGTTTGAGTGACAAGATCGCCGCTTCCGAAGCGTCGTTCGCCGCCGAGGTCAGCTTCAACGGCGAGGAAACCTATTTCTTTGTGCTGGAAGACACCGACACCGGGCGTCTGGTGGGCTGTTCCGGGATTGTCGCCTCGGCGGGCTATTCCGAGCCGTTCTACAGTTTCCGCAACGAGACCTTCGTTCACGCCTCTCGCGAGCTGAAGATCCACAACAAGATCCACGTGCTCTCGCAGTGCCACGACCTGACCGGCAACAGCCTGCTCACCAGCTTCTACGTCTTGCCGGAGCTGGTCGGGACCCTGTGGTCGGAGCTCAACTCCCGTGCACGTCTGCTGTTCGTCGCGGCCCATCCCGAGCGCTTCGCCGATTCGGTGGTGACCGAGATCGTCGGTTACAGCGACGAGAACGGCGACTCACCGTTCTGGGACGCCATCGGTCGCAACTTCTTCGACCTCAATTACGCCGAGGCCGAGCGTTTGTGCGGTTTGAAGAGCCGGACCTTCCTCGCCGAACTGATGCCGCACTATCCGATCTACGTGCCCCTGCTGCCCGACGAAGCTCAGGAAGCGATGGGTCAGGTGCATCCGCGTGCGCAGATCACCTTCGACATCCTGATGCGTGAAGGCTTCGAGACCGACCATTACATCGACATCTTCGACGGCGGTCCGACCCTGCATGCCCGTGTTTCCGGCATTCGTTCGATTGCCCAGAGCCGCGTCGTGCCGGTCAAGGTTGACCCTGTCAGCAGCGGCGACGCGGTCAAGGGCGGCCGTCCTTATCTGGTCGCCAACAGCCAGTTGCAGGACTACCGCGCGGTCATGCTGGAGCTCGATTGGGTGCCGGGTAAGCCGGTCACCCTGAGTCTGGCGGCCGCCGAGGCATTGGGCGTCGGCGAAGGCGCGAGTGTGCGCATCGTTGCGGTTTGACAGTTGAGTCGTCGGCGGTCAGTGCGAGAGTCACAGCCTGACGCCGTATCGCGGGTTTGAGTTCGCCGGTTCTTCAAGCAGAGAACCGGGTTGAGGAGAAAGCATGATCGTTCGTCCCGTACGCAGCAGTGACCTTCCGGCGCTGATCGAGTTGGCGCGCAGCACAGGCGCAGGCCTGACCACGCTGCCGGCTAATGAAGAGCGTCTGGCGCACCGGGTCGGCTGGGCCGAAAAAACCTTCCGCGGCGAGGCCGAGCGGGGTGACACCGACTACCTGTTTGTCCTTGAGGACGATGACGGTCGTGTGGTGGGCATTTCCGCCATCGCGGGTGCGGTCGGTCTGCGTGAGCCTTGGTACAACTACCGCGTGGGCCTGACCGTCAGCGCGTCTCAAGAGCTGAACATCTACCGCGAAATCCCGACGCTGTTCCTGGCCAACGACCTGACCGGCAACTCCGAGTTGTGCTCATTGTTCCTGCATGCCGATTACCGCAACGGCCTCAACGGCCGCTTGCTGTCCAAGGCACGGATGCTGTTCATTGCCGAATTCCCTGAGCTGTTCGGGTCGAAGATCATTGCCGAGATGCGCGGCATGTCCGATGAGGAAGGGCACTCGCCGTTTTGGGAAAGCCTGGGCCGTCACTTCTTCAAGATGGAGTTCAGCCAGGCGGATTATCTGACCGGCGTCGGCAATCGCGCGTTCATCGCCGAATTGATGCCGAAATTCCCGCTGTACAGCTGCTTCCTGTCGGAGGCCGCGCGCAATGTCATCGGTCGTGTACACACCAGCACCGAACCGGCGCTGACCATGCTCAAGGGCGAAGGCTTCAGTTATCAGGGCTACGTCGACATTTTCGACGCGGGCCCTGCCATCGAGTGCGAAACCAGCAAGATCCGCGCAGTGCGTGACAGCCAGGCACTGGTGCTGGCGGTCGGCACGCCGGGTGACGACGCTACGCCGTTTCTTATCCACAACCGCAAACGCGAGGACTGCCGCGTAACGGCCGCTCCGGCGCGGTTTGCCGCTGGCACGCTGGTGGTCGATCCTAAAACCGCCAAGCGCCTGCGCCTGAATGCGGGCGATCAGGTGCGTGCAGTGCCTCTGTCGCCTGCTCGGGAGGGCATTTGATGAATACGCTTTATATCGCTGGCGCCTGGCAAGCCGGGCAGGGCGAGCCGTTCGAGTCGCTGAACCCGGTTACGCAACAGGTGATCTGGTCCGGTCAGGCTGCGAACACCGAGCAAGTCGATTCGGCGGTCAACGCTGCGCGTCAGGCATTTCCGGCCTGGGCTTCGCTGACACTGGACGCGCGCATCGGGGTGCTGGAAAACTTCGCCGCCACGCTGAAAGGCCGCACGGACGAAATCGCCCGATGCATCGGTGAGGAAACCGGCAAACCGCTGTGGGAGTCCGCCACGGAAGTGACCAGCATGGTCAACAAGGTGGCGATCTCGATTCAGAGCTACCGCGAGCGTACCGGCGAGAAGAGCGGCCCGCTGGGCGACGCCACCGCTGTGCTGCGCCACAAGCCCCATGGTGTGGTCGCCGTGTTCGGGCCTTACAACTTTCCGGGTCACCTGCCCAACGGGCATATCGTGCCCGCATTGCTGGCGGGCAACGCGGTGGTGTTCAAGCCGAGCGAGCTGACGCCGAAAGTCGCCGAGCTGACCGTCCAGTGCTGGATCGACGCCGGGCTGCCCGCCGGCGTGTTGAACCTTGTTCAGGGCGCGCGGGAAACCGGCATCGCGCTGGCGGCCCATTCAGGCATCGATGGTCTGTTTTTCACCGGGTCCAGCCGCACCGGCAATTCCTTGCATCAGCAATTCGCCGGTCGCCCGGACAAGATTCTTGCCCTGGAAATGGGTGGTAATAATCCCCTCGTCGTCGATCAGGTCGCTGACGTGGACGCCGCGGTGTACACGGTGATCCAGTCGGCGTTCATATCCGCCGGTCAGCGCTGCACGTGCGCCCGCCGTCTGCTGGTGCCGGAAGGCGCATGGGGCGATGCGTTCATGGCGCGACTGGTCGAAGTGACCGCGACGATTCAGGTCGGTGCCTTCGATCAGCAGCCTGCGCCGTTCATGGGGTCGGTGATTTCCCTGCGCGCCGCTCAGGCGTTGCTCGATGCTCAGGAGCAACTGCTCGCCAATGGCGCCGTGGCGTTGCTGGAAATGACCCAGCCAGAGACGCAATCGGCGTTGCTGACCCCGGGCATTCTGGATGTCAGTGATGTGAGCGATCGTCCTGACGAAGAGCTGTTCGGCCCTTTGCTGCAAGTGATTCGCTACGCTGATTTTGACGCGGCCATCGAGGAGGCGAACGCCACCCAGTATGGTTTGGCGGCGGGGTTGCTGTCGGATTCTCAGGAACGCTATCAGCAGTTCTGGCTGCAAAGCCGGGCCGGTATCGTCAACTGGAACAAGCAGCTGACGGGCGCGGCGAGTACCGCGCCGTTCGGTGGGGTCGGTGCGTCGGGCAACCATCGCGCCAGTGCCTATTATGCTGCGGACTATTGCGCGTATCCGGTGGCGTCGCTTGAGGCCGGCACGTTGACTTTGCCTTCCAGCTTGACGCCGGGCATAAGCCTGTCCTGAACCGGTTGGAATCGGCCACTGAACTCTGTAGGAGCCGGCTTGCTGGCGAACACGGTAGGTCAGCCACCCTTGATGTAACTGAGATACCGCATTCGCCAGCAAGCCGGCTCCTACAGGAGATGGCGGTGCCAGATAAAGAATGTGCACATAAAAACAGATCCACGGAGCCTCACCGATGAAATCCTGTGAAGTCAACTTTGACGGTCTAGTGGGGCCGACCCATAACTACGGCGGGCTGTCCTACGGCAACGTCGCTTCCCAGAGCAACTGCCAGCAGTCGTCCAACCCGCGCGAGGCGGCGTTGCAGGGTCTGTCGAAAATGAAAGCGCTGATGGACATGGGGTTCACCCAGGGCGTGCTGGCGCCCCAGGAGCGCCCGGATGTCGCCGGGCTGCGCAAGCTGGGCTTCAGCGGCACCGACGCGCAGGTCATCGAGCGTGCGGCCAAAGAATCCATGCCGTTGCTGGTGGCCAGTTGCTCCGCATCCAGCATGTGGGTCGCCAACGCCGCCACGGTCAGCCCGAGTGCCGACACGGCCGACGGTCGTGTGCATTTCACCGCCGCCAACCTCAACTGCAAGTACCACCGCAGCATCGAACACCCGACCACCAGCCGCGTGCTGGGCGCCATGTTTGCCGATCAACAGCACTTTGCGCACCATGCCGCCTTGCCTGCCGTCGCCCAGTTCGGTGATGAAGGCGCGGCCAACCATACGCGTTTCTGCCGCAGCTATGGCGAGGCTGGCGTCGAGTTCTTCGTGTTCGGACGTGCGGCGTTCGACACCCGCTTTCCGGCGCCACAGAAATACCCGGCCCGTCAGACCCTCGAAGCGTCGCAAGCCGTCGCGCGTCTGCACGGCCTGAGCGAAGACGGCGTGGTGTATGCGCAGCAGAACCCTGCGGTGATCGATCAGGGTGTGTTCCACAACGACGTCATCGCGGTCGGTAACGGCGAGGTCCTGTTCTATCACGAGGATGCGTTCCTCAACACGGAACACATGCTCAGCGAGCTGCATGACAAGCTGGGTCGTCGCGGCGGTCGTTTCCAGGCCATTTGCGTGCCGCGCACCGAAGTCGGCGTGGAAGACGCCGTGCGCTCGTACCTGTTCAACAGTCAGTTGCTGTCCAATGCCGATGGCTCGATGCTGCTGATCGTCCCGGAAGAGTGCCGCAGCAACGAGCGCGTGTGGAATTACCTGCAGCGCCTGATCGCCGACGAAAGCCCGATCCGTGAGGTCAAGGTGTTCGACCTCAAGCAAAGCATGCAGAACGGCGGAGGCCCCGCCTGCCTGCGCTTGCGCGTTGCGCTGAATGAAACCGAACTGGCAGCCGTCAATCCAGGGGTTATCATGACGGCGCCGTTGTACGACACGCTGACGCAGTGGGTGGACAAGCACTATCGCGACCGCATGACGGAAAACGATCTGGCCGATCCGCAACTGCTGACCGAGTGCCGCACGGCGCTGGATGAACTGACGCAGCACCTGAAGCTGGGCGCGGTCTATCCTTTCCAGATCAATTGATGCCCCTCACACATCGCGCCCGTTGTCCTGCGGCGTCGGGCCGACGATGTTTTTGCTTTTACAGAGAGAATTTTTGACATGACCGACGCCCTGCGTTTGATCCTTGAAGACACCGACGGCACTCAGCTGGAAACGTCCTGCACCCGTTTTGCCGTTATCTGGCAGGGTAAAGAGGTCTGGATTCAGCAAGACGGCCGCGGCCAACTGCTGATCGGTGTCGACGTCGAAGAAGACGACGCCGAATACGCCAACCTGCTGCTGCGTCCGCTGGCCACCAACCTGGTCAGCCTGCAACTGGAAATGGAACCGGCGGATATGAGTGGCGACGACGAAGACGGCCACGTGCATGGCCCGGACTGCAACCACTAAGCGGATATCAACACATGCTCGCCCTCGGCAAACTGCTTGAACTGACCCTGGCGGGTCGTGAACCCGCGGAAAAGACTCAGCTGACCGTCGAAGGCGTACGCATGCGCTGGCTGGCCGAAGGTGCGTTGGAAGTCCGGCCACCCGAAGCGCGGGACAACGGCACTGACTTGCTGCTGTCCGCTGGCATCCATGGCAATGAAACAGCGCCCATCGAGTTGCTCGACGAGCTGATTCACGCCATCGCGCGAGGCGAACTCAAGCCTCGCGCTCGTATTCTTTTCCTGTTCGGTAACCCCGAAGCGATGCGTCGCGGAGAGCGATACGTCGAACAGGACGTCAATCGGCTGTTCAACGGCCGTCATGAACAAAGCGGCGGCAGCGAAGCCTTGCGCGCCTGTGAGCTTGAGCGACTGGCCGCCAGTTTCTTCAGCCTGCCGGATCGCTACCGCTTGCACTACGACCTGCACACGGCGATTCGCGGCTCGAAGATTGAGCAGTTTGCCCTGTACCCGTGGAAGGAAGGGCGTCAGCATTCGCGCCGTGAGCTGGTGCGTTTGCACAAAGCGGGCATGGAAGCGGTGTTGTTGCAGAACAAGTCGTCCATTGTGTTCAGCGCCTACACCTACGACAAACTGGATGCCGAGGCTTTCACGCTGGAGCTGGGCAAGGCGCGACCGTTCGGGCAAAACCAGCAGGTCAACCTCGCGCCGTTGAAAGCGACGCTGGAGCAATTGATCGAAGGCAAAGAGGCGCTTGTCGGGGATGAGCTCGACGGCCTCAAACTGTTCAGCGTGGCGCGCGAAATCATCAAGCACAGCGATGCATTCCGCCTGAACCTGCCGGCCGACATCGAGAACTTCACGGTGCTGGATAAAGGCTTTGTGCTGGCCGAGGACCTGGCCGATTCACGCTGGGTGGTGGAAGAGGAGGGCGCCCGCATCATCTTCCCGAACCCGAAGGTCAAGAACGGGTTGCGCGCAGGAATTTTGATTGTGCCGACGACCGGGGATGGGTTGGTGTGAGCCATGTCTCGGGTTGACGTGGTTCATCGTAGGAGCGGGCTTGCCCTCGATTGCAGTGTGTCAGCCAACTATCGGTCACTGACCCACCGCATTCGCGGGCAAGCGCGCTCCTACAAGGGAATGGCGGCGTCCCGGGGGACGCCGTCATTCCATCAACCCACCGCTTTCTGCGACTCGCTGCTGCGACGCACGGCGCGCAGCTTGGTCAGCGTGTCGGCACACGTCTTGGCCGCTTCCTGGCCCTTGTGCACGAAGTGGTCGAAGAAGAACTTCTGATGCTCTTCCCCGGCGTGGAAATGGTGCGGGGTCAGGACGACCGAGAACACCGGTACTTCGGTTTCCAGCTGGACCTGCATCAGGGCGCTGATCACCGACTGCGCAACGAACTCGTGACGGTAAATACCGCCGTCCACCACCAGACCGGCCGCCACGACGCCGCCATAACGGCCTGTCTTGGCCAACAGCTTGGCGTGTAAAGGGATTTCAAAGGCGCCGCCCACTTCGAAGAAGTCGATATCGCTCTCGGCGTAGCCGTGGTTCGCCATTTCGGCGACAAAGCCTTTGCGCGCCTGATCGACGATATCTTTGTGCCAGCAAGCTTGAATGAAAGCGATGCGGTCGTGGGCGTGAATTGCGGTGGGTTGCATCTGTTCTGACTCCTGTTTAATTAAAAAACAGGGCGTGTTGGATCGAATGGGATGCCAGGGTACGGTCGACAGCCGTCCGGGCGACAAGCGCACGTGACGACACTGCGAGACGATCCTGTGGTGCCAATCCCGTTCTCTCTTCATCCGGACTATGACCGTCGGCCCTGGAATCACACCAGGTCTGCTGACCTCGCCTTCGCGAGCGCTCGCGGGCTAGACGCATTGCGCGCCATTACCGCCGGTGGGGAATCGCACCCCGCCCTGAGAACGTTGCCGACGGCATTTGTCGTCGGCGTGCAGTTTGTAACACAGATTTTCAGAATGTGCTTGGAGCCTTTTTGATGGGTTTCATCAGCTTTTCTTATAAGCACGGCTTGGCATCGTGAACCGAAGCCTTGATTATCGATCGTCCCGGCCTCAGAACTGAGGCCTGAACCATTTCTCAGGGAGCTTCATCGTGACGGTTATCGATCTGCGCAGCGACACAGTGACCCAACCCACCGCCGGCATGCGCGACGCCATGGCCTGTGCGCCATTGGGCGACGACGTGTATGGCGAAGACCCGACGGTCAACACACTGGAGTCATGGCTGGCGGAACGTCTGGGTTTTGCTGCCGCGCTGTTCGTACCGACCGGCACCATGAGCAACCTGCTTGGCCTGATGGCGCATTGCGAGCGTGGCGACGAATACATCGTGGGTCAGCAAGCGCACACCTACAAGTACGAAGGCGGAGGCGCAGCGGTGCTGGGTTCCATCCAGCCACAGCCGCTGGACAACCAGGCGGACGGTTCTGTGGATCTGAATCAGGTCGTTGCCGCGATCAAGGCGGACGATTTCCACTTCGCGCGCACCCGCCTGCTGGCGCTTGAAAACACCATGCAGGGCAAGGTTCTGTCGCTGGACTACCTCGCTGCCGCGCGCAAACTGACCCGCGACAAAGGGCTGGCGCTGCATCTGGACGGCGCTCGTCTGTACAACGCAGCGGTCAAGCTGGGCGTGGATGCACGTGAAATCACGCAGCACTTCGATTCGGTGTCGGTCTGCCTGTCCAAGGGCTTGGGCGCCCCGATCGGCTCGGTGCTGTGCGGCTCGAACGAACTGATTGCCAAGGCGCGTCGTCTGCGCAAAATGGTCGGCGGCGGCATGCGCCAGGCCGGTTTGCTGGCAGCGGCGGGGTTGTATGCGCTTGAGCATCAAGTCGAGCGTCTGGCTGACGATCACGCTAACGCGGCGTTTCTCGCCAAGGGGCTGACCGAACTGGGCTACGAGGTGGAGCCGGTGCAGACCAACATGGTCTATGTGCAGATCGGTGACCGCGCCGAGGCGCTGAAGGCTTTTTGTGCCGAGCGAGGCATCGTCCTGAGCGCGGCGTCCCGTTTGCGCATGGTGACGCACCTTGACGTGTCCGCCGCGCAAATGGAGCAGGTGGTCGCGGCATTTGCCGAATTCGCAAGCCGATAATCGACCGATAATCCAATTGGCTGCTTCTATCGTACAAAGTCACTGTACCGTGGAAGCAACGCCTATATAATGCGGCCCTTTGCCGTCGCTACGTCGAATGACGTTATGCACTTGCCTCAGGCCGCAGTTCCCGTGGAAGAACCTATGAAAAGCGCAGAAATCCGTGAAGCCTTCCTTCGCTTCTTCGAAGAGCAAGGCCACACCCGTGTAGCCTCCAGCTCCTTGATTCCGGGCAATGACCCGACCCTGCTGTTTACCAACGCAGGCATGAACCAGTTCAAGGACTGCTTCCTGGGCCAGGAAAAACGAGCCTATACCCGTGCCGTCAGCAGCCAGAAGTGCGTGCGCGCCGGTGGCAAGCACAACGACCTGGAAAACGTCGGCTACACCGCTCGTCACCACACCTTCTTCGAAATGCTGGGTAACTTCAGCTTCGGTGACTACTTCAAGCGCGATGCGATCACCTACGCCTGGACCTTCCTGACCTCCGACAAATGGCTGAACCTGCCCAAGGAAAAACTCTGGGTCACGGTTTACGCCTCGGACGACGAGGCCTATGACATCTGGACCAAGGAAATCGGCGTTCCGGCCGAGCGCATGGTCCGCATCGGCGACAACAAGGGCGCGCCTTACGCGTCGGACAACTTCTGGACCATGGGCGATACCGGTCCGTGCGGTCCTTGCACCGAGATTTTCTACGATCACGGCGCCGACATCTGGGGCGGCCCACCGGGTTCGCCGGAAGAAGACGGCGACCGTTACATCGAGATCTGGAACAACGTTTTCATGCAGTTCAACCGCACCGCCGACGGCGTGCTGCACCCGCTGCCAGCACCGTCGGTCGACACCGGCATGGGCCTGGAGCGCGTCAGCGCCGTGCTGCAGCACGTGAACTCCAACTACGAAATCGACCTGTTCCAGAGCCTGCTGTCTGCCGCTGCCAAGGCGATCGGCTGCAGCAACGACAATCAGGCTTCCTTGAAAGTGGTGGCTGACCACATTCGTTCCTGCGGTTTCCTGATCGCCGACGGTGTATTGCCCTCCAACGAAGGCCGCGGCTACGTGCTGCGCCGCATCATTCGTCGCGCCTGCCGTCACGGCAACAAACTGGGCGCCAAGGGCAGCTTCTTCTATCAGATCGTCGCCGCGCTGGTGGCCGAGATGGGCGAAGCGTTCCCTGAGCTGAAATCCCAGCAGGCGCACATCGAGCGCGTGCTGAAAGCCGAAGAAGAGCAGTTCGCCAAGACCCTGGAGCAGGGCCTGAAGATTCTCGAGCAGGATCTGGCTGAACTCAAAGGCACCGTGGTGCCCGGCGATGTGGTGTTCAAGCTGTATGACACCTACGGTTTCCCGATGGACCTGACCGGCGACATCGCCCGTGAACGTAACCTGACCCTCGACGAGGCCGGTTTCGAGCGCGAGATGGACGCCCAGCGTGAGCGCGCGCGTTCCGCCAGCGCCTTCGGCATGGATTACAACAGCCTGGTCAAGGTTGACGTGGCCACCGAGTTCACCGGCTACAGCGCCACTGCCGGCGACGCCAAAGTCGTCGCGCTTTATAAAGAAGGCGTGGCGGTCGAGCAGCTGAGCGAAGGTGAAGACGGCGTGGTCATCCTTGATCGCACCCCGTTCTACGCCGAGTCCGGCGGCCAGATCGGCGACAGCGGTTACCTCACTGCCGGCGACGTGCGTTTCGACGTCAGCGACACCACCAAGACCGGCGGTGCTTTCCTGCACCATGGCGTCCAGGTGTCGGGCAGCCTGAACGTCGGCGCGACCGTCAGCACTCAGGTCGCAGCTGAGGTACGTCAGGCCACCTCGCTGAACCACTCGGCCACTCACTTGCTGCACGCGGCCTTGCGTCAGGTGCTGGGCGATCACGTTCAGCAGAAAGGCTCGTTGGTCGACAGTCAGCGCCTGCGCTTCGACTTCAGCCACTTCGAAGCCATCAAGCCTGAGCAGATCAAGGCGCTGGAAGACATCGTCAACGCCGAAGTGCGCAAGAACACTGCGGTTGAAACCGAAGAAACCGACATCGAAACCGCCAAGAAGAAAGGCGCCATGGCGCTGTTCGGCGAGAAGTACGGCGACAGCGTTCGCGTACTGAGCATGGGCGGTGATTTCTCGGTCGAGCTGTGCGGCGGCATTCACGCCAACCGTACCGGCGACATCGCGCTGTTCAAGATCATCAGCGAAGGCGGCGTGGCGGCTGGCGTGCGTCGTATCGAAGCGGTGACGGGCGCTGTGGCGCTGGCCTACCTGAATACGGCCGAAGAACAACTGAAGGAGGCTGCGAGCCTCGTCAAGGGCAATCGCGACAACCTGCTGGACAAGCTGTCGGCTGTCCTGGAGCGCAATCGCCTGTTGGAAAAACAACTGGAACAACTGCAGGCCAAGGCGGCCAGTGCGGCGGGCGACGATCTGTCGGCCTCGGCAGTGGACGTCAAAGGCGCCAAGGTCCTCGCTGCCCGTCTCGACGGTCAGGATGGCAAGGCGTTGCTGGCGCTGGTGGATCAGTTGAAGAACAAGCTCGGTCGCGCAGTGATCCTGCTCGGCGGGGTGCATGAGGACAAGGTCGTTCTGGTGGCGGGTGTCACCAAAGACCTGACTGGCCAACTCAAAGCCGGTGATTTGATGAAGCAAGCGGCTGCCGCCGTGGGCGGTAAAGGCGGTGGTCGTCCTGATATGGCGCAGGGCGGTGGCGTGGATGCCGCTGGCCTGGACGCAGCGCTCGCGCTGGCGGTTCCGTTCGCCGAACAGGGAATGTAAGGGAAGCTAAGTCGACCCACCGAAGTCCGCTATCCAGCGGGCTTCGGCGCTTTGCGGTTTGAATGATTAACGGGCGCCCTTCACGGGCTGAGGCGGCTTTGAGATGGCTTTAATCGTACAGAAATTTGGAGGCACCTCCGTGGGCTCGGTAGAGCGCATCGAGCAGGTGGCCGACAAAGTCAAAAAATTCCGCGACGCGGGCGATGATCTGGTGGTGGTTCTGTCCGCCATGAGCGGCGAGACCAATCGCCTGATCGACCTGGCGAAGCAGATCAGCGATCAACCGGTTCCTCGCGAACTGGACGTGATCGTGTCCACCGGCGAGCAGGTGACCATTGCCTTGCTGGCCATGGCGCTGATCAAGCGCGGTGTACCGGCGGTGTCCTACACCGGTAATCAGGTTCGCATCCTGACCGACAGCGCGCACAACAAGGCGCGTATTCTGCAGATCGACGATCAGAAGATTCGCGCAGACCTGAAAGAAGGTCGCGTCGTCGTGGTCGCAGGTTTCCAGGGTGTGGACGAGAGCGGCAATATCACGACCCTGGGTCGTGGCGGTTCCGACACCACCGGTGTGGCGCTAGCCGCCGCCTTGAAAGCGGATGAATGCCAGATTTACACCGACGTCGACGGCGTTTACACCACCGATCCGCGCGTCGTGTCTCAGGCTCAGCGCCTGGACAAGATCACGTTCGAAGAGATGCTGGAAATGGCCAGCCTCGGTTCCAAGGTGTTGCAGATCCGCGCGGTGGAATTCGCCGGCAAGTACAACGTCCCGCTGCGCGTACTGCACAGCTTCAAGGAGGGTCCAGGCACCCTCATTACCATTGATGAGGAGGAATCCATGGAACAGCCGATCATTTCTGGCATCGCCTTCAACCGCGACGAAGCCAAGCTGACGATCCGTGGCGTGCCAGACACCCCGGGCGTTGCATTCAAGATTCTGGGCCCGATCAGCGGCGCGAACATCGAAGTCGACATGATCGTGCAGAACGTTGCGCACGATAACACCACCGACTTCACCTTCACCGTGCACCGCAACGACTACCAGTCGGCTCTGACCGTGCTGGAAAACACCGCCAAGGAAATCGGCGCGCGTGAAGTCGTTGGCGATACCAAGATCGCCAAGGTGTCCATCGTCGGTGTCGGCATGCGTTCGCACGCAGGTGTTGCCAGCCGTATGTTCGAAGCACTGGCCAAGGAAAGCATCAACATCCAGATGATCTCCACCTCCGAAATCAAGGTTTCGGTCGTGATCGAGGAGAAGTATCTGGAGCTGGCTGTGCGCGCCCTGCACACAGCGTTCGAGCTCGACGCCCCTCGCCAGGGCGAGTAAGGCATTGAACAAAGGGCGCGGTGGCTACCGCGCCTTTTGTGTTTCTGATGTGCGCGAGAAAACTGTTTTTTTTCCAGCGCTAGTCAATACTCAAGGCGTAGACCTGCTGCCGATGCTGGTGGGGGCCAACGCCTTTTTGGTTGTGCAGACTGTTGTCCCTGAATGCAGGTTGAGGAGATAGGTATGCTGATTTTGACCCGCCGGTGCGCGGAGAGCCTGATTATTGGTGACGGTGAAATCACCGTGACCGTGCTCGGCGTTAAAGGTAATCAAGTCCGGATTGGGGTCAACGCACCCAAGGAAGTGGCTGTTCACCGTGAAGAGATTTACCTGCGCATCAAGAAAGAGAAGGACCAGGAACCAAGCCATTAATTTTTATTGAATTTTTGGTTTGCAAACGGGGAAAAGGGTGGTTATTATACGCCCCGTGTTGCGGAGAGCTGGCCGAGTGGCCGAAGGCGCTCCCCTGCTAAGGGAGTACACCTCAAAAGGGTGTCGGGGGTTCGAATCCCCCGTTCTCCGCCATTATTTGCGTAGTACGTTGTAATCTGGCTTGATCGGTAAGTTGTTGAATTTACTGGAAAAAGTTCTTGACCAAAAGATTTAACGGCCTATAATGCGCGGCAACAAATGCACTCGTAGCTCAGCTGGATAGAGTACTCGGCTACGAACCGAGCGGTCACAGGTTCGAATCCTGTCGAGTGCACCATTTAAGCGTTGTTGGTAGTAATACGAACAACTGCTTTAAGAAAGAGCCTGGCTTTAACAGGTCTTCGGAAGTACCACTCACTTCTGGAAGTAAAACGCATTAACCAGAGGTGATCTGGTTTATCAAGCGCCACCTGCACTCGTAGCTCAGCTGGATAGAGTACTCGGCTACGAACCGAGCGGTCACAGGTTCGAATCCTGTCGAGTGCACCATAAAACGAAAAGCCCGCATGCAAATGCGGGCTTTTTGCTTTTCTAGCGTTTGCCTTTTACGCAGCCGTTTTCGTCGAACGTTACCTGCCGGCTTTTCCCTTTCTTCTCCTCGTACACGTACCGAAGCTCGGCGTTGCGCCCGACAATCTTGTCCGGCTTGCCCAGCAGGCTTTCGACGTCACGTTTTGTCATGCCCGTGGGTGTCTGCTGATTGATGATCGCCCTCCGCCGTTGTTCGGCGCTCAGCACGTTTCCACAGCCGTCGTCGCGCTGACCTACGATGACCAGTTCTTCGCTTCTCTTTCGGGTCTTGGTTTCTGAAGGGGCGCTGGGGGTTAACACGCTGCCCGGCGGGGGATTGTGTGCGTTCTGCAGTTTCAGCTCGTGGCCTGCCGGGCAGGCAAGGGTGGTGAAAGTGATCTTTCCATTCGCGTCCTCGCAACGATGCACTGTGGCTGCAGTGGCCAGAACGGGGAAAAAGAGCAGGGCAGCAAAAACTGGTTTGCGGGTGTCCAACAGCATGACAGCGTCCTCCGTGACAGGTGTCAGGGCAGACTAGCCATGTGAAATTTTTGAGGCGAGCGTGTTTTCCTCTCCGGATGTGACGTCGTAGCAATAACGACTCGGACAATAGTTAACATTGTGTTGCAACCGATTGTTCCGCGTTGAATTTTTAACATGAAGGCCCGGCAAGCGGTGTATGATTGCGCCCGTCAGCCCCGCCGGGGCTTGTGGAATACCTCCATGGACTTACCCAGTAGCAACTCAGCCTTAAGCTTTACCAATCAAGAATCGACTGATTGATCTTCCGGCGTGGTCCACTGCTGGGAGTGGAGTTCGCCTATGACCGAAATCGAAGTAAAAAAGACGCAGGAAAGCCTTCAGGACCGCCTTGCGCAGGTTGTCGACCTGTTGCAACGTCAGCGTGTCGTCGAAGACCTGACTCATCGCCAGGAAGGCCTGCACCAAGACCGTGTTGAAAACCTGGTTCACCGGCAGAATCTGGTCGAGCTGCAACGCAAGCTCGATGATCTGCACTCCGCCGACGTTGCCTACATCCTTGAAGCGCTGCCGGTCGAAGACCGTCTGACGGTCTGGCAACTGGTCAAGGCCGAGCGCGACGGCGACATTCTCCTCGAAGTATCCGACTCCGTTCGTGAAACGCTGATTGCCGACATGGACGATCACGAGTTGCTGGCGGCCGCCAAGGAAATGGACGCCGACGAGCTCGCCGACCTTGCACCTGAGCTGCCACGTGACGTCGTCCATGAGTTGATGGAAGCGCTGGACAGCCAGCAACGCGAGCGCGTGCGTTCGGCGCTGTCTTACGACGAAGACCAGGTCGGCGCGCTGATGGACTTCGAGATGGTCACCATCCGCGAAGACGTCAGTCTTGAGGTGGTGCTGCGTTACCTGCGCCGTCTCAAGGAGCTGCCGGGCCACACGGACAAATTGTTCGTGGTCGACTCTGACGGCGTGCTCAAGGGCGTATTGCCCATCAAGCGTCTGTTGGTCAACGACCCTGAAAAGCAGGTGTCGGAGGTCATGGCCAGCGATCCGGTGAGTTTCCACCCGGACGGCGATGCCTATGAAGCGGCCCAGGCGTTCGAGCGTTACGACCTTATTTCCTCGCCGGTAGTGGACAAGAACGGCAAATTGATTGGACGTCTGACCATCGACGAAATGGTTGACCTGATCCGCGAAGAAAGTGAAACCGAAGTCCTCAACATGGCCGGTCTGCGTGAAGAGGAAGACATCTTCGCATCAGTGTGGCGCTCGTTGCGCAACCGTTGGTCATGGCTGGCAGTCAACCTCATCACTGCCTTTTTAGCCTCGCGAGTCATCGGCCTGTTCGAAGGCTCCATCGAGAAACTGGTGGCACTGGCCGCCTTGATGCCGATCGTTGCCGGCATTGGTGGTAACTCCGGCAACCAGACCATCACCATGATCGTCCGCGCCATGGCGCTGGATCAGGTCAGTACCGGCAACACTTCACGACTGATGCGCAAGGAGCTGGGCGTTGCGCTGGTTAACGGTCTTGTGTGGGGTGGGGTGATTGGCGTCGTGGCTTACCTGCTTTATCACAGCTGGTCGCTGGGCGTGGTCATGACGGCTGCGATGACGCTTAACCTGCTGCTCGCCGCCTTCATGGGTGTATTGATTCCGATGACCTTGGCGCGGTTCGGCCGCGATCCTGCCATGGGCGCCAGTGTTATGATCACGGCCATGACGGACAGTGGAGGGTTCTTCATCTTCCTCGGTCTGGCGACCCTGTTCTTGCTCTAGCCATATAAAAGCACCCACAAATACCGCCCTTGTGGCGGTTTTTTGTGCCCGGCAATCATGAAAGTCCAAAATCACAGGCACAAAAAAGCCAGCGAGAGGCTGGCTTTTGAGTCTCTGAGATGCGCCGACTTATTCGTCGTCGTTCGTCATCTTGGTGTCGTGTGCGATCAGGGACACGAGAGCGTTCTGCTGGCGATGAGCGAGCTGGCGGAAGCGCTGCAGCAATTCACGCTCGTGCAGTGACAGCTCAGGGCTGTCCAGACGCAGGCTTGGCTCGTCTCCCAAGTTGCCTTCCTGAATCAAGCTTTGCTCGAGGCGGGCAATGATTTCAGAGTTCATGCTCCGGTGATGATTCTTGGCGACATCAGCGATCCGCTCACGCATGCCTTCCGGGAGACGGACAACGAACTTGTCAGCTGTGCGACTGGAATAAGGGGCCTGTTTCATAGGGCTCATATATTTAACCGATTTAGTTCAAAGGGGGAGGCGGTTCGTGCATCAGGCCGCTTGATGTCATGGTCTGACTGTCATTTTGGCGAAATGTTCAACCGTCCAACATAAAGGTCCGTCATCATGCATCAGTCCGCCGGAACCTTGGCGTCAAATCTGTGACAAATATTGAACTAGATAAAGGCGTTTAGCCAGCACCAATTATCAGAAATGCGTTCTGGTTTGCAAAGTTCCCGATCACCGTCCATCTGATCGACAGCCGCCGGGTACGCGGGTTTGCGCCATGGTGGCTATCTGTCTTCAGCGTAGAGGTGTCTGAGGAAAAATACGAGAAAGGTGCCAAGAAAGAGACGAAGGGTCTGTCAAAGAAGTGGACAGCTCGGCGGCGCGAGTGTCAGAACCGGATCGAATGGCGCTCGAAATGCCGATCACGCCATCAGGTATGAGACTCAGGGTTTGGCTTGACGCAGCACTGGATCAAACTTGATTCGGCGACCGACGAACAGAGCCGCCACGAAAAGGCTGGCGAATACGCCAGCTGCCGTCTTGGCAGCGGTGCTCAGCGTGTCCATCGACGGTGGAAGCAACTGGTCAATGGCAACCGCCATGATGGCCAGGATCAGAAAGGACAGTGCTGCTTTTGACATGGCGGTTCTCTAAACGAAAGACTGATTGGCAAGCCCGATTTCACATTCAGCGTCAAAACACCCAGCGTTCGGAGCGATCCACAGGGATCGCTTCGTCAGTGTCATTGGCCAGCATCGCATCTGAGCGGTGTGCCGGTTGTGCGACGAAGCGAGGCGCCTGTTTCATGAGGTAATGCGGTTGAGCCTGAACAGCCACGCTTTCTGTGTTGGCAGCGTTGCCTGCCTTGCTGCCATCGTCCTGGAAGTGGAAAGCCACCAGAGCGACGAGAGCCGCTGCGTTCAACAGAGAGAGAGTCATGTTCATCTCGATTACCTTCGCTTGGAATTCGGGTTGTGAAGGGGATTGCACAGAAAGGGATAATGCAGTCTGCATGCCAAGCGTTTATTCATAATAAATGTCAATAAAATCAAATGCTTATCGATTGATTGGATGGTAGGCAGGTTGCAGTTTGCAATGATGTCACTTTGTGGCATTGCAATTTGCATGATGCCCTTGAGGCGCCGGTGTTGGGCGTTCTGGACTACACCCTAAAAAGACAATGACGACATGACAAAACAAGGGCTTGCCGTTAACATGCACGCCGTCCCGTTGGCGCCATTCAGAGCGTCGGCACAGTGTCTCAGTAGCTCAATTGGATAGAGCATCCCCCTCCTAAGGGGAAGGTTGGCAGTTCGAACCTGCCCTGGGACACCATATAAATAAAGGCTTCCAGCAGTTTATTCGTGACAGATCGCTCTGGTATGACAGCAGCGTGACAGCAAGCGGCAAGAGAAAGGCCCCGTGCAGAATCGCTCTGACGGGGCCTTGTTGTATCTGCCACCAGGCCCGGAGCGCCCGAAGGCATGGTCTGCGCAGACTGTCGGGGTTATTGCATGAGAGGGTACTCGCCGACTAATCCCTCACCAGTGACACGCCTATGGCGACCGGACTGGCCCCGGTTGGAACTATCGCGCCACGAAACGGCGCATTCGAAAACGTGGCGCGCTACGCCAAACCTTCCTCACACATGCACACCAGCAACTTGTGATCGTTGTCGGGAAGAATTGCCTTGATGTTGTAGATCTTCCCTACATGCTTGAATCGCATCGAGGTGGTCAGGTCTTCCCGGTATCGCAGTGTTACCCGCACGGTCGTCGAGCTTTGCTCAGCAGCAGCGGCTACGAACTCCTTGCCGCTGATCCCTTCAGCGCGTGCCCACTCTCGGGCAACCCGCACCCACGTCTCGTACATTTCGCCCGACTCAGGGTCTTGCGTGTACTCAGGCTTCTGGATGTCGATCGGGTGACGCAGTTTTCCGATCTGCATCACAGCACCGCCATGGAACGATAGGGCGCCAGCAGCAATGAGTAAGTACGGTTTTCGTTCAGAGCTCGATCTGCCTGGCGCTCGCGGTTTTCGTACAGGTCTCCAACCAGCAGCAGTACCGCAGCTTTTACCGGGGCGGGCATAGGCTCGGGCCAGTCATCGCCTAGGAAGGTGCTGATGTGCGTTTCGGCTGCGAGTATCAACCCTTCGAGATAGTTGTCCTCGGCTTCGTGGTCGACACGGAGATGTAGCTTTGCTTCGTCCAGGGTCACGGTGGTCATACAAAAAATACCTCGGTGTCGATCTCAAAAGGTGCCTCGGCCACCAGGGACGCGCCGAACGCCATCGCCATGGCCTGCAGGCCGTCAATTCGCCCGGTGCGGCGGCTCTTGTCCAACTTGCGGTTTCCGCTGGGGTCTTTCACTGCCACAGCGTTGGCTGCGCACAGGGTCAGGACTGGGTGGCCGCCGTGGGCGACTCGCCCGTTCAGCAGCTCAGCTTCCAGAGCATCAAGGGCTGGAGCCATATCGCGAAAACCTTGGCCGTATGGCACCAGAGGCAGCTCAAGGCCCAGTCGCTCCAGTTCTTTCTTGAGCACGTCGATACGCCAGCGGTCGTAGGCGATTGCAGCCACGTCGCAGTCGCTCAGGATCTCGGCCAGATCAAGCGCTACCGCTTCCAGGTCAACGGTAGCGCCTGGCGTGGTCCTGATGAATCCTTGCCGCGCCCATACGTCATACGGTGCCCGGTCTTTCTTTGATCTCTCGAATATTCCCTGCTCGGGTGTCCAGAAGTAGGAGCGAACCTGCCACACGCCCCCGGCTTTGCCGATCAGCACTAGGGCAGTGAGGTCGGTCCGGGCCGATAGATCGAGGCCGGCGTATACCGGTCCCTCGAAAGGCTCAGACTCGGCGTCGCAGGAGGCCCACACGTCTGGGCTGATGAAGGGGCTGTCCAGACTGACACGCTGGTTCAGCAGCAGGTTGCGGGCGGTGTTGCTCATGCTGGGCATCCGCTGCGCCTGTTGCATCTGTTCGCGTAGATCCGTCTCGGAACGAAACAGGCCCAGTGCCGGGTTGGCTGCCTTCCATGCTTCCTCGTCCATCAGACCGCAGCCCTCGGCGCCGGCGTATAGCCGACACACGATGCGTGGGTCTTTGCTGATCTTTGCGTCGTCGATCCACTGGCTCAGCAGGTCGGCGTCGTTGGCTGCCTGGGTACTGATCGCGATCAGCAGCGGCGCTTCGTGCGCACCCTGGCTGGTGGTGATGGCGTCGACGAAGTCAGATTGCGGCCCGCGTATCTGGCCGATCTCGTCGAGGATGGCCAGGACAGGCGACAGGCCGTGTGCGGTCTTGCCATCAGCAGCGAGTGCGCGAAACTCGGTGTTCAGGTTCAGCCCCAGCAGACGTTTACCGCTTGGCACAATCCGGACGATCTTGGTCAGAGACGGCGACAGCTGAACCATCTTGCTGGCCAGATTGAATACCAGCGCGGCTTGGTCGCGGCTCATGGCTCCGGATACGAGCTGGCTATTCTGCTTGGCCTCGGGACCGACCAGGTGCGCCAGTAGCAGGCCAGCGATCAGACCAGACTTACCATTCTTGCGCGCTACGCTCAGGATGGCCCGCCGTGTGCCCGCTGGATTGTCGTACACGTCTCGCAGGAACTGGCATTGGAACTCGGCCAGCTTCATGGGCTTGCCCACATCCGCACCCTCGGGGGTGACGCAGTAGCGCTCGATAAAGGCGATGATCTTTTCGGCGCGGGTCATTGCAGCGTTCCCAGTGTCGGGATCAGATCGTCATCCTCATGTTGGCGCGCTCCACGTTCCAGAGCGGCACCCTTGTGGATGTCCTGGGCCTTGCCCACGGTGGCGATGGTGGCGACCATCAGTTGTCGACCAGTCGCCAGGGCGCGGCGGGTCATCTTGTCCAGCAGGTCGCACGCCGGGTTTATCTTGCCCTCGATCAACATGCCGTCGCGCTCGATGCTCTCCTGCAGGGTTTCCATATCGGCATACGCCCGGGCGAGATTACCGGCCAGCACCAGGTCGGCGTCGGTCCAGGTATCGCGTGGGCGAGCGGTCACGATGGCATTCCAGAAAGGCCGATCACAGTCACGAAGCCGAACATGAGCCGGCGGCGGTAGCGGGCCAAGCGCTACGGCCTGGCTGGCAGCTACAGCGGCCTTGGCACTGTCAGATCGGGGGCGTCGGTCGGTCGTCTTCATGGTTTTCAGGCAGTTAGCGTTAAGAAAGCAGGTCGGGCGCGCTCAGCGGCAGGGTGGTTCCTCGTGATCTTTCGCTAGTGCACTGTTCTGGTGCGCCTTTCATCACGTTCCAGGGGTGCGCAGGATCGAGCGGGAGGCCGTTCAGGTCGTGTCCTCGTGTGGTGCCCTTGCCCATGTCTTGTGCGGTCTTGATGGAGTGGCAGGAGTGGCACATGCCGGTCAGGTTATCCCTGCGGTTGTCGTCGCCATCGTTGCTGATATGGTCCACGTCAGTGCTGGCCACATACAGCCCCCGGGCCAAGCACCAGCGGCACAATGGCTCCTCAGCCAGAATCTGTGCTCGCAGCCGCTTCCATGCCGCGCTGGATAATGGAATAACCCTGGCCTTGGGCTTGTACTTCGAACGCGGGCGGGCGGGCTTCACGCTTCTTCTCCCGTATTTCCTTTTGGTGCTGATCCAGGGTTTTGATCCTTGGCTCCAGCATCTTTACCCGGGGCTGGAGCATCTTGAGGCGCGGGCGCTTGGACATCATCGATACCTTCTACGGTGGGCAGGTTTTCCATGCGGCGCACTTCGGAGCGAAGCAGCCATCCATCCTCGATACCGCGCTGATAGAACTCGGCACGAGTGACGCTATCGCCTCGCAGCAAACCTTCGACGTTGTGCTCAGCAAAGAACCCAGTACCGAGAAGGGTGCTGTTGATGGCCTGCTCCCACGCAACCAGGTGACGGCGCAGGGTGTGCACCACGAAGTAACGGGCCAGCTCGACAGCGTTGGAGTAGTTGGCCTCTCGCAGATCACCGATCAGCACAGGCGGGACGCGGAACAAGCGGGCCACCTCCTCGACAGAAAGACGTCGCGCCTCGATCCATTCGCTGTCCTCGAGCGTCATGCTGACTGTCTTGAATATGGCGCCCTGGGGCAGTACCGCCGTCTTGCCGTGGTTGCTTACCCCACCTTGGCCAGCCGCCCAACTCTCGCGGATCTCCCCGGCCTGTTGTTTCGTGGTACCGGGCTGAGTCTCGATGACGCCTGACAGCTTGGTGCCATTGGCAAACATGCGTTCGCCGTGAGTGCGTTCGGCCAGCGCCAGCCCCACGGTATCGCGGGCGACCTGAATAGGACTGCGCCCCAGAATGCCATCCTCTGTGTGGTAGCGGATGTGCAGCATTTCGTCTGCGGTCAGGCGCTGAAGCTTGCCGTGTCTGTCGGTGAACTCATAGATCAAGCGCTCGCTTGCGGAGCTTCGCAGGATCTGTACGGCGTCAGGGTGAATCGGTTCCAGCGCTTGCACGCGACCGGCACCATTCCAACGGATACGGGCATAGCCATTGCCGCGCAGCAGAACATGGCGCTGCAACTGCTCGCGGAATTCGAGAGCGGTCTGCCAATCGTTCGGCGCGTCGTGGAGCAACGGATACAGTGGATGGGTGCGGGCCTTGTCGCGTCCGTCATCGGTGCGACGGTAAACATCCAGCGGCAGACTACCCACGCTCTCACTGATCGCGGCCACGGCTGCATACACGGCGCTGATCGACTCGGCGGTCTGGACGGTGACGTTCACGCCGGCCGAATTACTGGCCTGGTTGAATTGGTCGAAGTACCGATCGTATGCCGGTGTGTTGTTGTCGGAGCGGGTGAACAGTCGAAACAGCTTCTTCACCGAATGCACTCCAGGAATTCAAGATAGCGGCGGGCGTGCGCGATGGCCTGGACGGGCTTCTTGCTCCGCACTGAAACGCTGGTGGACTGATAGGCAGGGTTGGCCGTGATCGTGATTTCATGCAGATCGACGTCCTGCAGGCTGCGCACTTCGCCTTGCCAGTCCTCCTTAACAGGAATGAACCCGAACGAGCACCCGGCCACGTCGCCCCGTTTTACCAGTTCGGACAGGTCGCGACCCAGTGTCGTGTCGGGTAGATCCAATTCAAATGCTAACCCCACGTCATCCTCGGATAGGCGCAGGGTTCCAGCTCCGACACGGCCCAAAAGGGCTGCATCGTTGTGCTCGTAAACGGCACGGATGCTGGCGGCGGCTGGCCCTGCAAGGGAGCGTTTGAAAGCCCCCGGCTGGATTGTCTCGGTCCAGCCCCCAATGGGGGTTGGATCACCGAAACGGGCTGCATAGCCGAACAGGGTCCGGCCTTTCTGCTCGATGCTGAACGAGCGACGTTCCATCACGCTTTGTCCTCCGCAACGATCGAGGCAGATATGATCGCGCCGCCCCACCTACGTTCGCCGATGCAGATCGGGACGGGGTTGCCGCTGGCGGTTGTGTTCTTTGCGCTGCCGAAGGCATAGCTCGGCAAATTGTCGGGGGATGCACTTTGCCTGAGTCCGCCAGCTTGTGGACTCAGCATTTGGATAACACCGCCAGCAGTCGTGCCTATGCCGGCGGCAAGAAGTGCAGGCTGCGAGCCTGGCGCCACGAAAAACGAGGCGACGATCAGCACGATTCCAAGCACGGTTTGGAGAATGCCTGCGCGCTTGCTGCCCGCCACTAATGGAACGATCCTGATCTCTCGGGTGCCAGCAAGGTCAAATTCTTTCTCTGACGCATTGACGCGGTTGCGGAATATCGCGAAACGCATACCCAAACGGGCAAGTCTCGAAATTTCCTCTTTGAAACCGGGAATGGTCACTTCCAGAGCTTTGAAGCATTCCCGCGCACTACCTGAGTCAATCTGCCGCTTGTGGAGACGGCCGAATAGGCGCGCCAGCGAGCCGGATAGCTTGATGGTGGTCATCGGGGTGTATTCGATTGCCAGCGCGCTCATGGTTAAGCCCCCGATGCCACGACAAAGCCTTCGGGATGACGTACAGCGGTATCGACGGTGGCCATTGCACGGACCTGCACACCGCCACGGCTGTAGGCCGGTTCGGCGTATGGGTTCACCAGAATGTCCACCTCGGACCAGACGCCCAGCATGACCTGGCTCCAGTCGCCCAAGATCAGCTTGCCAGCCGGAACGTTCTTCGACGCCGCCAGTGCCAGGTTGGCTAGAGTGCCGTTGTCGTACAGGAATCCACTGCCCGACCCGGCCACCTTCTCGGTGCTGCCCAGCACGGTGCGGATGGCGGCAGTGGTCAGCCAACGCGCATTGGTGATGTTCACGTCATCCAGCTTTTCCAGCAGTGCCAAAACTTCGGCCCAAGTGTCGGGCATGGCAGCGGTCTGGATGCCGGGAGTGTTCAGCACGCCCAGCGGTTCACCAGCCGCACCGCTGCCGGTGATAATGGCGCGGTCGATCTGTTTGGCGATCAGGAACGCCAGGTCTTCACGCACCAACTGCTCGATGCCTGGCGACGATTGCTGAATCAGTTGGCGGCTCATTTCGGTTTTGCCGCCAACGTGTTTCGGCGTCAGGGTCACGCCATCGAAGCCCATCTGACCTTCAGGCACAGCCTGACCCTCAGTCACCCAGCCAGTTTCCAGGCCGCTGCCGTACTTCGGAATCGAGACGTTGCCCACCAAGCCGGTGAGGGTGCGGACGCCCAGCGAACGCGCCAGCAGTGCCTCACGCAATGGGCCGATATACAAGTCTGCTCGATGGTCAGTACCCACCAGCTCGGGCGCGGTCGTGGTGGTGTTGGCGCGGCGCTCCAGGGCAGCGAACGGAACGAATGCCCCCTCGGCTTTGCGACCGGTGCGGCGCTCGGTTTCCTGCGTGTACTCGCGCTCGGCGCCGTCCACTTGACGGCCTTCCATCTGGGCGCGCAGGACGCGAATAACGCTGACCCTCTGCTCCAAGTGCTCGGAGGTGTCGTTGCTCACCGGGCCAGCGGTGCGCTTCTCCAGATCTGCAACGTGCTCGGCGCGTTGGAGCTGGAAAGACAGGCTGCGCTCTTCGGTCTTGAGCGTTTCAAACTGGGTTGACTCTTCGGCGGTCAGGTCACGTCCAGCAGCGGAAGCGGTATCCACCAGGGTACGCATGGCCTCGACGGCGGCGGTGCGCTTCTCGCGCAGTTCGTGAAGTTTCATTCAGGGAAAATCCTATGGGGTGGGGTTCTTCAGGCCTCACCATAGGCGCGTTTTCCAAGTCAAAACAGAGGGTTACAGTCCCCCTAAATGACGCTATGTCTGGTTATGTCCAGTTGTGTCCGAGGATACTAACGGTCTCTTGTAGTTTCTGACGAACGGTAGATCTCCTGACTTTTGAGGACATCTCATCCGGCTGGATGCCGTGTCGATACAACGTTAAAACCCAGTGGGTTCACGGTGGGTTAACGTTGCTTGCAGATGGGGTGGTATTTCACCACCCCACGTCCTAACGATCCGTTACCCCATCCACCAGCGCCGGTCGGATACTTCCCCCACTGGGGAGAGTTAGCTTCCGCCATCGGCGGGAGTTGTCCGGCCCCACTGGGGATTGGAGGGATCACATCGGATGTGATCCCTGGCCCGTCTATTCAACGGGGTAGGGGTCTGCAAATTGCACAGACCCTTTTGGCTCCTCCTTTGGGATGGATGCAGAAACACGCTGCTGGCCTTATGTGTCGTGGTCCGTAGCGAATCAGCCAGGAATCGTGTCTTCGATATGTCCGATTTTCAAAAGTCGTGAGGTCCGATTTTTGGACCTGAGTTTAGATACGGGATTTTCCCGTATTACCCTGGCCGCCGATCTGGCGGGGTAGATACCCTCAATTTGAGGAGAAGGCACATACCCAGATTCGGGTGGATGCAAGGGGGTAGCGTTTCACGATGCCCTTGAGATGTTCCGCCATCGGTGGAATACCCGGCTTTCCGGGTGTTTGGATCCGCCGAGGTATCGTCGAGTGACGCGCCGGGGTGCTGCGTGCGTTTTGACAGTGGTTTGGCAGGTGATTGGAAAGGGTGTGTGTATGGCGTAGTAGGAGTGGTGTAA
Source organism: Pseudomonas abietaniphila (assembly GCF_900100795.1). Lineage (GTDB taxonomy): Bacteria > Pseudomonadota > Gammaproteobacteria > Pseudomonadales > Pseudomonadaceae > Aquipseudomonas > Aquipseudomonas abietaniphila. Next base: position 95,518 of record NZ_FNCO01000017.1, on the reverse strand, counting down.
AAACGACACCTGTAGAACTCGGAAAAGTGCTCCACAGGTATCGAAAACGACACCTGTGGACGCCCAAAAGAACCTCAATGGTCCATATTCGACACCTGTGGCACCCTCTCAGGTGTCGTTTTTACACCGGTAGAAATCGAAATCTGAGTTTTCTCCCAGTCGTTCGTCGGTGCCCGATGACGCCAACACGGCATCCAGGTAAGGCGCCAGGTTCGGGTTTTGGACTGGGTTCGACTACAGAACAGGCTTTCGTCGACCATGACGATAAAACCCGTCTCAGAAAGCTCAGAGAAAGCCCTCATGGCCAGCTTTCGCGAACATGGGATTTCTTCTTCGGCCTGACGAACTCCGAAGCCTACCGGGCCTGATGGTGTCCAAAATGAATGCATAAGGTGGAGTAGCGCTTTAGCCTGGCAGCTCAATCCTAGATATGCCTGTGACCGGGTGAGGCGGCGTTGGATCGCTTGTACCCCGCCCTCCTTGTCGTAGGGCAGACCATTTTTCTTTGCCATTCAGGAACTCACAGACAGGCGCAAAGGGGTGAGCGGAATCCGCACCCCCTCGCTTGAGAACAGAGGATTGTCAGGCTGCGCGAGCTCTGCCACACTCTGCCCCGACATTGCTTTCCCGGTGATCGTCACGACCCTGGCAGCGCGCCAACGCTGCCTGGGCCAGCTTCTCTTCATTCTCGACTGTCTCACTCAGCCATTCGCTGCGCTCCTCCAGCCTGTGAGCCGCCAGCAGCAAACCCTTCATCAGACCTTCAAGCCTGTACGGATTCAGGAATGACCGCCCTTCCCCGTCTGCCTGCTCGCAGAGGTCATCACTGATCAGACCGGCAATGGTGCTCATGAATATTCCGGCATCCATCATCAGTTCTGCATCGCCTTTTGCCACCTGATTGTTCATGCTGCGTCCCCCTCAAAGAATTTGATTACCTGTTCAGCGCTCATGTCGAAGTGCCGGCCGACCCGGACAAGACAGGTTTCTGAATCGACTACCTGAAACCCACCGCCACCGTTCACGGGCAGACGCTTGGTGGACTTCACAGCCGTGCAGCCATACTTCTGCGCGACCTCCCGCGCTTGCGCCTCAATGGCGCGCTGTTGCTTGCTCATAGATCACCTCTACTCGATGGGCGCCGAGACGGCGCAGTGGTTCCAGATCGGCCAAGCGGGTGCTGGCCGGTAGTTGAAGGGTGCCGAGGACTTCCCGCCCCCTGCCAATGATGCGGACGCTCACAGGAACTGCCCGATGTGCTGAAAGCGGAAATCCTTGATCGCCTGCAGATCGCCGGAGTCGAAGAACTTCGCCAGGATCTCGTCGTCATCGATGTCAGCCAGAGCGACTTCGCGCAGGTCGATTTGGGTGACGCCGATATCCGAAATGGCCTCGGCGATCACCGTGCCCTTGTCGAAGTCAACGATCAGTTTGCTCAGTTGATACGGGTGGAACAGGTCGCTGAATTGGTTGTTCATCGTGCACCTTCCTTGGCAACACGGTTGATGTACGCGTCCAGGTTCTTGACCAAGATCAGGCGACGTTTACCGAGCTTGAAGCTTTCGATCTCCCCCCTAGCAACTATTGCGTAGAGAGCAGAACGGGCAACGCCAATCGCCGTTGCTGCGTCGTCAATCCCGAGGGCAAGTGGCGTAACTGGTTGAGGTTGTGACATAGCTTTCTCCACCTGGCAGGTTGGTTGAATTGGCCAGATGGGCGCATCGTAAAACGCAAAATAATACGTTGCAAGCAAATACTGCACGTAACCGGACGATTGACAGTGTTTGCGTTTGCGTAGAGTATTTGCGCAAAATCAGGAGGAGTATTGCCCGTGGCGCGCCCGAGAAAAGCAAGCGATCAAAGTTCAACCGTTAGCGTTTCTTTGCGGGTAGACCCTGCTATCAAATATGCAATCGACATCGCCGCTCGCGTTCAGAAGCGAACTGTTACAGGGGTAGTAGAGTGGTCAGTGGAGAAAGCACTTGATCAGGTGATGATGCCTGCTGACTTCCTTGTCGAGGGCAACAAGGGCCCGGCACTTCCAGAACCTATTAGCGTGATCAAAGCTGTTAAGGAAAAACTGTGGTCGCCTGACGAAGCCATTCGTTTAGTAACATTGGCTTTTCAGTACCCTAGTCTTTTGGCATTCGACGAAAGCATTGTATGGGAGTCAATTAGGTTATCCCCTCCGTTTTGGAAATTCACTCCTAGAGTGCTGACTGAGGCAAATCCGTGGAGGAACGCCCGACTGGACGTAATAAGTTCTTACTGGGAAACTTTACTCCAAAGAATAGCAGATGCTGGCGGCATTGTTCAGGTTAGCTATGAGGATGTTGGCCTGCCGACACCTTTAGAACTTGAGGAGAGAAAAGCCAAAGCTATAACCGAGTCAGATGGCTTTTACCAGCAGATGGCGATTGAGTCGGAAAATCTTAGGCGACAGAATGAAGCTCTTCACTATCTAACTGACCAGCTTTTCGAGCTTCTGAAAAAGGTAGACCCTGAAAAAGCTAAATCTATAAAAGGTCTACCGCCGCTGCCTTGACGTCTGGTGCCAAGTGAGCATATCGCAAGGTCATTTTGATGTCGGTGTGCCCCAGCAGATCGCGCACCGTGTTCAACGGAACCCCAGCCATCACGAGGCGTGACGCGAAGTCGTGACGCATATCATGCCAACGAAACCCAGTGATGCACGCTTCCTGCAGTAGCTTAAGCCAGGCGCTTTTAACGTCTTCCATCCGGCCACCGTCCAGACCAGGGAACACGAACGCGGAGGCGCCGCTTTGTTTTTTCCATGCCTTGAGCGTGTCGAATGTCTCGCCGTTCATTGGTATGTGGCGAGTCTCCGAAGTCTTTGTAGTATCACCGCCCACAGTAATAACCTTCCTGTCAAAGTTTACCGTCTGCCAAGTCAGGCCGAACAGTTCGCCGCGCCTCATTCCGGTATTTAGAGATACCAGAATCATCGGCTTTAGATGGTCAGTGAATGCCACTTCTCGCAGGTCGTTATATAACTCCTTGCGCCGTTCTGCTCGCCACTGGTTCGCACTGTCGCGTTCCAATATGACCCGATGCTCCCTAACTTCCAGTGCGTTTCTCAGATTGCGTGTTTCATCTTTGGATAAATAACGAACCTTGCCTTTGGTGTCTACTTTCAAAGGCTTGATCTTATCCAGAGGCGAGGAGGGCAGATACTCCCAATCGACGGCCCGCGAGAAGACGCCACTGATAGATCCCATCTTGCGGTTCGCCGTGCTGGCCTTGTTCCCGGCGTTGAGCCAGCCGGTGCGCAGTTGTTCCAGATCGCGCCCCGTGATTGCATCGAGGCGCTGGTGCATAATGGTGTCGAAATTGTTGTCCAAGTTATAGAGCGTCTTTTCGTCACCGCGGTGGTGTGCCCGGAACCAAGGCATGTAGGTGTCATCGATGAACTGGCGCAGGCTGGGGGTTGTTGACCCGCGTCTACCTTGTGTGATTGCAAGAGGCTCGCCGTGCTCATGGGCATCAGTGAGATAGCGTCCAGCCTCCTTGCGCGCCTGATCGAGCGTCAGCACGCCAACGCGGCCGAGCGTGGCATTCTTATTGCGTCCCCACGTCACCATGTAGCTCATGTGCCCACTGGGTAAAACGCGGATGAAAAAACCCGGTAGATGGGTATCGTGCACTCGGTAAACTTTCGGTTCTGCCGCCAGGCTGGTGATTAGCTTCTGAGTGATTTTTGTCTTCATGGTTTCAGCCGTGACAGCAGGGTGACAGAAGAAAGCACCATATCAGTACGCATAACCGGACACAACTGCACGATAAATACTTGATTTATAAAGTAACTATATGATTGGTATAGGGTATTTTTAACCCTCCTAAGGGGAAGGTTGCAGGTTCGAACCCCGCCTGGGACACCATCTTCTACTTCTCGCGCCAAAATCATCGATATTCCCTCCCAATCTCGCCTGTCCGCGTCCGGAGGAACCCCATGATCTCAGCCCGGCGCTTCAGCCATCCCTACGACGGTCTACTCCACCCTGAATCCACCGCGCTGTTGGTGATCGACCTGCAGGAAAATTTTCTGTCCTCGACCGGTTGTTTCGCGCGAAGCGGCTATGACCCGACGCCGCTGAGGGCGATTTTTCCTGCTATGAGTGCGTGGATTTGCAACGCACGGTCGGTGGGGTGCAGGTGGTTCATGCCTGGCAGCGCTAACGTGCGGATCTTGCGGATATGACGCCGTATGATCAGTGGCAGCGCCCGGGCGGGGCTTGAGGGGGCGAATGTCCTGCTGCGGTCCAGCCCGGGACTTCAACGAGTGCCGGACCTTGATTTAAGCCCTGACGACGTCATCGTCGATATACGTGACCTGGCGATCCCGTTTTTTAAGAATTGATAGCGGGCAGTGGCAAATCCACGAGGACAAAAAAAGCCCACCGTCCGAGCGCTCAGGCAATGGGCTCATCAACGCGGGCAAGCGCGCTTTATTTCGAGGCTTCCCCGGTTTTACCGGTGTAGACAGGCAGGCGTTTTTCAACATCGGGGTTCTGTTGCAGACCCATGTCCATCAATTGTTTGATGCGGTGTTGAGTTGCTGGCCGTTGCACTGAATCAATGAATCCTTGCCATTCCGCACCGATGTCTTCGTCAGCAGGCAGGCTGGATTTGTTCACCAGATTCTTGATGTCTGCGATCGTTTCTTTGTCAAAACGGGCGATACGACGCGCCATGGCGTCAACGAAACCGTCCAGTTGTCCATCGGGGAGCGCGCGGTTGACGTAGCCGTAACGCTCGGCGAGATCACCATTGATGTCCTCTCCGGTGAGCAGTACTTCGAGCGCACGGCCGCGGCCTATCAGGCGTGGCAGCCGAGAGCTGGGTCCGCCTCCCGGCACCAGGCCGGCGGCAATTTCCCATTGCGACAGAACGGCTTTTTCACGGCTGGCGAATCGCATGTCACTTGCCAGTGCAAGCTCGCTGCCCACGCCCGTGGCGCGCCCACGTATCGAGGTGATCGACACGACCGGTGCCTTGCTCAGGCGCACCAACATGTCGGGAAGCGGCGGCAGCCCGGTCTTGCCGTTTGGCATGCTGGTCGTGTCGGTCAGGGGCGGTACGAAATCGTAGTGCGTCAGGAAAAAGTCAGGCACGTCACTGTCGAATACCACAACACGCAGCTTGGGGTCGGATTCGATGGCGGTGATGACTTCGTTCAACTGAGGCATGGTTTCCGGGCCGTAGATATTGAACGGAGGGTTGTGAAAGGTGACCCGCCAGTACTCGGGCGTCACCCGGGTCAGCTTCACTTCCTGTTTCACTGCACTGGTTTTGCCAGCCGATGCCGCAGGGGCTGTCGACGTTTCGGCGGCTTGAGTGGCCCCAGAGATCGACAGCCCACCGATGATCAGTGCAGCCGTGAGCATTTGCAGTTTCATATAGAACCTCCAGCGTAAGAAGTTTTATTTGAAGACTGCGTGCCGCAGGGCAGAGCGGGCTGGAAAGGCAGGGCCAGCGGGCGTCGACGCTACGTCAGTGCACGCAGTTCAATCAGGTGAGCGCGTCAAACCAGCGTGATTACGGCATTGATGTTGCCGCGCGTTGCCTTCGAGTAAGGACAGGCTTCGTGGGCGGCATCCACGACTTTTTGCGCCGTTTCGCGGTCCAGTCCGGGCAATGCGACGTTGAGCCGTGCCTGGATCAGGTAGCCGCCGGCGTTAGTGCCCAGATCGACCTCTGCATCCACGGTGGTGTCGGGTGGCATGGTGACTTTCATCTTGGCGGTTACGACGCCGATGGCGCCAATGAAGCACGCCGACCAGCCTGCCGCGAACAGTTGCTCGGGGTTGGTGCCCTCGCCTTTGGCGCCGGGCGAGGAGAGTTTGATGTCCAGGCGTTTGTCGGAACTGACCGCTGTGCCGTCGCGGCCACCGGCCGTGTGGACCTTGGCGGTGTACAGCACTTTCTCGATGTTCTTGTCCATGGTGCGCTCCTTACGATAAATGCGGGCTACGCCGGATGGCGCAGCGTGGCGTGAGCCGTTTCCAACAGTAGCCCGCTTTTTGAAGATATCGAGTCGGCAATCAGTGACCGGCGCTCTGACCACCGTCGACGTGCAGGATTTCGCCTGTCACGAAGGCGGCGCTGTCGAGGTACAGCACGGCCCCGACGATGTCCTGGACTTCGCCCATGTGGCCCATCGGGTGCAGGCTGCCCAGCGCTGCGTGGGTTTCTTCGCCGTGCATCGGCGTCTTGATAATGCCCGGGGAGACCGCGTTCACGCGGATGCCACGCTTGGCGTATTCGATCGCCAACGATTTGGTGGCGGCGTTCATGCCGCCCTTGGTCAGCGACGCGAGCACCGAAGGCACACCGTCAATGGCGTGGTCGACCAGCGTGGTGGTGATGCTGACGACGTGACCGCCATCGCCCTGTTTTTCCATCTGCGCAATGGCGTGCTGCGACATGTGGAAGAAGCTCCCCATGTTGGTGGCCACGGTGTTTACGTAGTCTTCTCGGGTGTATTGGGTGAACGGCTTGGCCAGGAAGATACCGGCGTTGTTGACCAGCGTGTCGATGCGGCCGAAGCGGGCCACACCTTCGCGGATGATCTTCTCGGCGGTCGCAGGGTCGGCGATGTCACCGGCCACGGTGAGGATGTCCGGGTCGGTCGATGGCTGGATCGAACGCGAGGTGGCGACGACCTGATAGCCCAGCTTGCGGAAACCCGCGACGATGCCAGCGCCAAGACCTTGGGATGCACCGGTGACCACAACGACTTTTTTCGAATTGCTCATGATGATGTTCTCGCTCATTAATGGATAGGGTGTGAATCGGTAAGTGGGTTATCAAGCGGCGGCGGGTTCTTGCGCCATCTGCCTGAGGACGGTTTCGTAGTGCTCGACCGACTGCGATCCGGCCACCAACTGGCGATCGTTCAGTACCATCGCCGGGACAGAATTGATTCCGCGGTCGGTGTAGAAACGCTCCAGCTCACGGACTTCGTCGGCAAACTCACCGGCTGCCAGCACTTCACGGGCGCGGTCGCTTGACAGTCCGGTTTCACCCGCCAGGCGCACCAGCGTTTCTTGATCGCCGGGGTTCTGGCCATCCGTGAAGTAGGCCTTCAGCAGGGCTTTCTTCAGCGGGACCTGACGACCTTCGTGGGTGGCCCACAACAGCAGGCGATGGGCGTCGAAGGTGTTGTAGAAGTGACTGCGTTTTTCCAGGTCGAAGCGAAAGCCAAGCGCCTTGCCACGGGCGATGATCATCTCGTTACGGGAACCGACTTCTTCAAGGGTGCGGCCATATTTGCGCATCATGTGCTTGACGGCGTGCTCGCCCTCGGCCGGCATGTCCGGGTTCAGTTCGAAGGGCTTGTAGGTCAGCTCGACGGTGATTTCCCCGGCGAGGTTCGCTATGGCCTGCTCGAGTGCTGTCGCTCCCAACGCACACCAGGGGCACACGACATCCGACACGAAATCGACCTTGACGGTACGGTTCACGGCCGGGTTCACGAGGCTGACTCCGCCAGGTTCTTGCGGTACTCCGTGGTGGTAATACCGGCGTATCCCCAGTTATCGGTGTCCACTTCTTCGATGACGATGTGGGTGAGGTGAGGGTCCTTGTTCAGGACGGTCTGCATGGTCTGGGTGATTTCGGCGATGACTTGAGCTTTCTGCTCCTTGGTAACGCCATCGCGGGTGATGCGAACGCTGATGAAAGGCATGGAAAAGTCTCCAGTGTGCTTCCCACCGGGAGGGTGGAAGAGCAAGTGGAGTTGACTTTAGGAGCTTGCAGCGACGGGATAAATGCGGGGCGGGGTACTTCATTTGTGATGCGGTGTAACGAATCAAACGGGTCGCAATCCCCTGACGTGCGGACCTCAAACGATAAAGCCACGGGTTTTCAGCCCCGAGGCTTTATCTTCACTGCGTCATCAATGCCGGCAAGCGGCAGTGAGTCTTACAGTGCCATGTCGTTCGCTGGCTTGCTTTCAGCCGGCTTGGACGGCGTCGCCGGGCTGGTGCCAACGGTCTGGTCAATGACCGGAGGCTTGCCCAGTTGCAGGACTTCAGCGGTGTAGTTCCACTCCTGCTGAACAGCGGCCGGCGATTCGTTCAGCTTGGTGCCGTAGCTCGGCACGATCTGATGGATCTTCGCTTGCCACTCAGGTGTTGCCACCTGGGTTTTGAAGATCTTTTCCAGCACGTTCAGCATGATCGGAGCGGCGGTCGAAGCGCCTGGCGATGCGCCCAGCAGCGCAGCGATGGTGCCGTCCTGAGACGACACGACTTCGGTGCCCAGCTTGAGCACGCCGCCTTTGTCCGCGTCACGCTTGATGATCTGCACGCGCTGACCGGCTTGCCACAGGCGCCAGTCTTCTTTCTTGGCGTGCGGGAAGTATTCCTGCAGCGCTTTGAAACGGTCGTCGTCAGACAGCATCAGTTGACCGGCGAGGTACTCGACCAGCGGGTACTGCTCGATGCCGACCTTGGTCATCGGCCAGAAGTTGTGCGTGGTCATGCTGCTGAACAGGTCCAGGTACGAACCTTCTTTCAGGAACTTGGTGGAGAAGGTCGCGAACGGGCCAAACAGGATGACACGCTTGCCGTCGAGCACACGGGTGTCCAGGTGCGGAACCGACATCGGTGGCGCGCCGGTGGAAGCGATGCCGTAGGCCTTGGCCATGTGCTGCATGGCGACGGTCGGGTTCTCGGTTACCAGGAACGAACCGCCGACCGGGAAGCCTGCGTAGTCGCGAGCCTCTGGGATGCCGGATTTCTGCAGCAGCTTCAGCGCGCCGCCGCCTGCACCGATGAACAGGAACTTGGCATCGGTACCGGAAGTGGTGCCGTCTTTCAGGTTCTTGTACTCGACGTGCCAGGAACCGTCTTCGTTACGCGTGATGTCGTTGACTTCGCTGGACAGCTTCAAGTCGAAGTTCGGGCGAGTCTGCAGGTAGGACACGTATTGACGGGTGACTTCGCCCCAGTTGACGTCGGTGCCGATCGGCGTCCAGGTGGTCGCCAGCTTCTGGGAAGGATCGCGGCCTTCCATCATCAGCGGGACCCACTTGGCGATCTGCGCCGGGTCTTCGGAGTATTGCATCGGACGGAACAGCGGGCTGGCTTGCAGCGCGTCGTAACGCTTCTTCAGGAATTTGATGTTGTCATCGCCCCACACGAAGCTCATGTGCGGAGTGGTGTTGATGAACGAAGGCGGGTTCTTCAGGACATTCTGGCGGACCTGCCAGGAGAGGAACTGACGGGTCACCTGGAAGGCTTCGTTGATTTCGATGGCCTTGGAGATATTGACCTTGCCGTCTTTGTCTTCTGGCGTGTAGTTCAGTTCGGCCAGGCCCGAGTGGCCGGTACCGGCGTTGTTCCAGCCATTGGAGCTTTCTTCGGCGACCGCGTCCAGACGCTCGACCATTTCTATCGACCAGCCCGGCTCCAGCTCGTTGAGCCAGACACCCAGGGTCGAACTCATGATGCCGCCACCGATCAGCAGGACGTCGACTTTCTTGCTTTCAGCCGCGTGGGCTTGCAGGAAGGTCGCCGAAATCGCCAGGCCCAACAGAGCCTTGCTCGTTTTCTTGAACATTGAGTCATCCAATAGAGAGAAAGTTATCCACCTGCGGTCCTTCATCAGGCAACGTCCCGCCGTTGCTGCAACCCGGTTCGGGGTACAAACGTCAGAAGGCTTCGCTCTCAGAAGACGAGGAGGCAGGGTCAGGAAGTCAATGAGTCCGGGACTTCCCGTTCTATGTCCCTCGGTGCTGGCTTTTTATTCGATCATTGGATTCAGCAGCTTGAGTAAACATCTACACCCCCGCAGGACTCGGTCATCAGGTCCAAGTGATCTGCGGGAGGGGCGGGATTGTACCCGAAATGAGATTTACGACAAATCGTAGGACGATTTAGTCAATTCGCCAATTTGTCTCAGGTGGCTAAAGGGTGGCTGCGGTGTCTGCACTGACACCGTTTTTGTGGAGCCGACTTGCTGGCGAAAGTGTCCTTTCAGCCACATCGGCAGTGGCCGACAGTTCTCCATTCGCCAGCAAGCCGGCCACAGGGGCGGCCAAGAATCAGAGGGTGAACTTGCCCACCATGGCGTTGAACGACACCGCCAGACGCGACAGTTCCTGGCTGGAGGCGTTGGTCTGGTTGGCGCCTGCGGCGGTCTGGGCGGACAGGTCCTGGATGTTCACCAGGTTGCGGTCGACTTCGCGGGCGACCTGGGCCTGTTCCTCGGCGGCGCTGGCGATGACCAGGTTGCGTTCGTTGATCTGGCTGACGCCCTCGCTGATGCGTTCCAGTGCCAGTCCGGCTTCGGTGGCCAGCGTCTGGGTATTGGCCGCGATGGACTGGCTCTTGCCCATGGCCTGCACGGCTTCATCGGCGCCGTTGCGCACCTGGGTGATCATCGATTCGATTTCACCGGTCGACACCTGGGTGCGGTGGGCGAGGGCGCGAACTTCATCGGCGACCACCGCAAAACCGCGGCCTTGCTCACCGGCGCGTGCGGCTTCGATGGCGGCGTTGAGGGCCAGCAGGTTGGTCTGTTCGGCGATGCCGCGAATCACATCCAGCACCTTGGTGATGTCGCGAATCTGGCCCGCGAGGGCTTCGACCCGTTGCGTCGAATCGTTGATTTCCACCGTCATGGTGTTCATGGCGGTGACCGCTTGCTGCACCTGACGCTGCCCTTTGAGCGCATCGTCGGCGGTCTGGGCCGAAACTTGCGAGGCACTGGCCGCGTTACGGGCGACTTCCTCGACCGCTGCGGTCATCTGGTTCACGGCGGTGGCCGCCTGTTGAATCTCATCGTTCTGACGCTGCAATCCACGGGTGCTGTCATCGGTCACCACCGTCAGCTCTTCCGCGGCCGACGCCAGTTGATCCGAGGCATTGGCAATCTGCTGCACGGTGCCTTTGAGGTTGCCTTGCATGTTGGACAGTGCCTTGAGCAACTGACCGGTTTCGTCCTGGCCGCCCACGGCAATGGCATGGGTCAGGTCGCCGCTGGCCACGCGCGTCGCGCTTTCCACCGACTGATAGATCGGACGGGTGATCATCCGCGTGACGATCAGGCCCAAGGTGATGGCGCAGACCACAGCGATCAGGGACCCGATGACCAGCATCCACGTCACCTGACGGTCCAGGTCGACACCCGCCTGAGTGGCTTCGGCGGCCTGCCGTGCGTTGGACTCAATGATGATTTTCAGCTCGCCCATGGTTTTGCGGTAGCTCGGTGTGACGCTGCTGGCGGCCAGTTTGCTGGCTTGATCGAGGTCGCCGCTCTGGATAACCGCGAGCGTGTTTTGCACGGCCGCCATGTACGCTCGCCAGTCACGCTCGAAGTCGTCGCCGGCAGCTTTTTCATCGGCCGCCAGAGGCGTAGCGCGGTAGATGCGGAAATCAGTGTCTGCCTGCGCCTGGTTTTCCTTGAGCGACTGGATTGCCGAGCTGATGTCTTCCGGGCTGGCTTTGAGCACGCTCAGCCCGATGACTTTGAAGAAGTCGCGGTTGGTGGCGATGACGTTGGCCTTGACCGAATCGACCTTGGTAATCGACACCAGGTTATTGTTGACGGTGCCTTGAAACAGGTCGTAAAGGCGTGAAATGCCGTTTTGTCCCAATACCCCGACTGCGATGGTGATCAAGGCGCACAGGCTAAACGCAAACAGGAGTTTGGACTTGAGTTTCAAATTGGTCAGCCAAGACATGACGATTACTCGGACAGGGTAAGGGTGGGCGATGCAAACACCGCTTTCACTCCCTATCGGCGGGGGGATGAGGGACTTTACACAATTTGAAATAACGTTCGATGAACGTCGCTTTTCGGCTCGTTTTCGGGGTGATATTGGATCCATTGACGCGTTAGAAATCCCTCGCTCATGTTTGGTGATTCGGGACCGACACACTGCGTCACAGATTCGTCATCAGCAATCGGCGCGAGGCGCCTTGCAGTCGCTTTTTCCCACTGCCATCACCTAAGCTTTACCCTGGTGCCGCCGATAACCCGGACAAGCGGCGTCGTGCCGCACCTGAACAGGCCAAAGCTTTCGCGAAATAGCTTGATGGCAAATTGATGTTGGCTATCATTCCCCCCGCCAAAAAGTGGGAGCGGTGCAGCCGACCCGTAACGTAATTGCCCCTGGGCTGATTTTCTCTCCCGTGACAGGAATCTCGATGCTGGCGTGGAACCAAAAAAGCTTTCTGATCGTCGATGATTTCTCCGATTTCCGCAGTTCGGTCAGGTCGATGCTGCGCGAGTTGGGCGTCAAGGAAGTGGACACTGCCGATACCGGCGAACAGGCGCTGAAGATGTGTTCGCAGAAGCGCTACGACTTCATCCTGCACGATTTCAACCTGGGCGATGGCAAGAAGAACGGTCAGCAGGTGCTCGAAGACCTGATGACCGATAAGTTGATCAGCCATGAAAGCGTCTTTGTCATGGTCACCGCCGAGAACAGTCAGGCGATGGTCATGAGCGCGCTGGAGTGGGAGCCCGATGCTTACCTGACCAAACCGTTCAACCGCGCAAGTCTTGCGCAGCGTCTGGAAAAGATCGTTCAGCGCAAGAACCTGCTCAAGCCGATTCTTCAGGCACTGGATCGCGGCAAGCCGGCCGAAGTGCTGGCGGCGTGCGTGAACCTGACCAAGCAGGACCCACGTTTCGCGCCGCTGTGCCTGCGTTACAAAGCCGACGCCCTGCGTGATCTGAACCAGCACGAGCCGCTGGAAGCCTTTCTCAAATCGATTCTGGCCGACCGTCCTCAGCCTTGGGCCTACGCGGCATTGGGCAAACTGCTGTTCAAGCGCGGACGTAATGCCGAAGCGCAGGCGGTCTACGAAGACGCGATCCGTGCGTTCAATGCGATGCCGGTGTTGTTTGACGGTCTGGCCGATGTGCTGATCGCCAGCGGCGACAAAAAGCGCGCGCAGAAGATGCTCGAAGAGGCTGTCCGGCTGTCCCCTTACGCCGTGCGTCGTCAACGTTTACTTGGCCAGTTGGCGCTGGAAAACCAGGACTTCGATGGCGCCTCCAAGGCCTATCGTCAGGCGGTGGCGCAGGGTCAGTTTTCGCGCTTCAAGGACCCGGAAACCAACCTCGGTCTGGCGCAGGCGTTGATCAGTCGCGGCGGTGAGCGTGGTCTGGATGCGCGCACCCGTGTGGAGATCAACACGACGTTAAGCGAAGTCGCTAAAGAGCACACCAACGATGCCGGCCTGCAAGTGCGTGCACGGTTGATGAAAGCCACTAGCGTTGCGAGCTCCGATCCGGAAATGGCCGCCAAGCTGACCGAGCAGGCCATGGCGCGCCTGGAAGGCATGGAACAGTTTTTGAGTGCCGACGCGGCGCTGGCCGTGGCCGCGCAGCTTAAACAGCTGGGTCAGGAATCTGCCGGGGCCGGCATTCTGAAAAGCTGTGCGGAAATCTACGGGGACGATCCGGTGGTCATGCAAGGCATTGCCAGGCAGACCGACGATCCGGAAATCCTCAGCGCGGGCAAAGCGGCCATCGACTTGAACCTGCAGGGCATTCGAAGCTACCGCGCGGGCAAGCTTGGCGAGGCGCAGGACCTGTTCCGTCAGGCGCTGGCGCTGCAACCGAAGAACATCAGTATCGCGTTGAACATGGCCCAGTCGCTGCTGCACGTCGGCGTGCAGAACCTCGACACGGCCAGCCTGCTGGAGTGCCAGAACAGTCTGAAAATGGTGGGCAAGATGCCCGACACCGATCCACGTTACGACCGTTATCAGAAACTGCGACTCAGGGCGTTTGGCGAATGAACGATCAGGAAACAGGGCTTGATTTCTCCATGGTGATTGCCTCCACCGTGCACGACATGAAGAACTCGCTGGCGTCGTTGATCCAGGCCCACGGGCAATGGGTGAAGGATCTGCCCGACGCACAGCGTGGTACGCCAGAGCAGGGTGTGATCGAGTACGAATTCGCGCACCTGAACGGCATGCTGGTGCAGTTGTTGGGCCTGTACAAACTGGGTGTGAACCAGCTGCCGTTGCGCCCGGATTATCACGAGCTGGACGACTTCATCGAGGCGCAACTGGCGTTTCATCAAGAGGTGCTCGACAGCCGAGGCATCGTGGCGCGCTACCACGTGGACGACTTTGGATTGCCGGGCTTCTTCGACCGCGAGCTGATCGGCTCGGTGGTGTCGAACGTGGTCATCAACGCCATCCGCTTTGCCCGCCAGCACGTGCTGATCAGCGCCGGTCAGGTCGGCGAGCAACTGGTCATCCGCATCAACGATGACGGCCCCGGGTTTCCTGAGCGCATGATCGAACACCAGACCGACTACGTACTGGGCCTCAACCAGAGCAGCGGCAGCACCGGCCTCGGTCTGTACTTCGCGGCGAATATCGCCAGGCAGCATCAGCGTCAGGGCGTGACGGGCCACATCGAGATCGCCAACGGCGGCGAGCTAGGCGGCGGGTTGTTCAGTATTTATTTGCCGTAGCTAGAAAATAGGCGATCCCGCTTCTGCCCGCAGGAAGCGCACGTCATGCCAGGCACTGCCTTGTTTGTGCCCGGAGGGCTTAGGTCGCCAGGCACGGTATTGTTTCTGCCTGGAAGGTGTAGGGAGCGATCGGGTCGACTGATTTTGCTGCCGCTGCGCGCCAGATCGCGGGCAAGGTGGAGCGCCACCCCGGTCGCTCCTACAGGATCTGGCCAGAATCAAAAGCCGAGAGCGCTTGCAACACCGCTTCTGCCTGGAAGGCGTAGGAGCGTGGCTTGTCCCGCGATCTGCCGGGTACCGGCAGCAAAACCGGTACATGCGGTGTGTCAGGAAGAACCGGGTCGACTGATTTTGCTGCCGCTTCGCGCCAGATCGCGGGACAAGCTACGCTCCTACGGCCTTCGGCCAGAATCAAAAGCCGAGAGCGCTTGCAACACCGCTTCTGCCCGCAGGAAGCTCACGTGATCCCATGCACGGTTCTGCTTCTGCCCGGAGGGCGTAGGAGCGCGCTTGCCCGCGATCTGCCGGGTACCGGCAGCAAAACCGGTACATGCGGTGCGTCAGGAAGAACCGGGTCGACTGATTTTGCTGCCGCTTCGCGCCAGATCGCGGGCAAGCGCGCTCCGGCCTCCGGCCAGAATCAGGAACATCCGCGATCCGCGTGTCTCATTTCGCGTCCGCGACATTCAGTTTCGGGGGCGTCCATCCGCCGCCCAGTGCCTTGTACAGATCGACCTGATTGACCTCCCGTGCCAGTTCCAGATTCAGGTATTCCTGTTGGGCTGCAAACAGGGAGCGTTGTGCGTCCATGGTCGAGAAGTAGCTGTCCAGCCCGGCCTCGAAGCGCAAGCGCGACTGGCGCCAGGCTTCCTGATAATCCCCGACCAGCCGCTGTTGCGCCGCGACTTGCGCGAGCATTTCCTGACGGGCGTTCAGCGCGTCGGCGGCTTCGCGAAAAGCGTTTTGCACGGTGCCTTCGTACGCTGCGGTATTGGCGTCATAACGGGCATGACTGGCGTCCACCACAGCACGTCGCTGACCACCGTCGATCAGCGTCATCGAGCCGGCCGCTGCCAACTGCCAGAACTGGGCCGGGCCGGTGAGGAGTTTCGAGAAATCCCCGCTCAGGCTGCCCAGCGCGCCGGTCAACGACAGGGTCGGGAAATACGCACTGCGCGCGGCGCCGATGTCAGCGTTGGAGGCCCGCAGCAGCGCCTCGGCGGACATGATATCGGGACGTCGCTGGATCAGACTGGAGGGCAAGCCGGACGGGACATCGGCCGTCGCCAGCGTCTTCCCGAGATCGCCGACCGGCAACAGTTGGTCGGGCACCGGTTGGCCGACCAGCACGCGCAGTGCGTTGAGGTTCTGTGCGACCTTCATGCGGTAGGTGTTGACCTGCACGGCGGCGGTGTTGGTCATCGCGTCGCCCTGATGCACATCGATGCGTGCCGTCGAGCCGGCGTTGTAACTGCTGCGCAGCAGCTCGCCGTAATGCTGCTGGGACTGGTAGGTGGTTTCCGCAAGGTTGAGCAGCGTCTGATTGGCCTTCAGGGTCAGCCAGGTGCTGGCGACTTCGCCGATCAAACCCAGGCGTGCGGTCTGGTAATCGGCCTCGCTGGCCTCGAAGCGCGCATCGGCCGCGTTGCGCTGACTGCGCAGGCGCCCGAAGAGGTCGAGCTCATAGGAGGTGAAACCCGCAGTGGCCTGAAACGTATTGTCCAGGCTGCCCGAACTGACGCCACCGCCCTGGGTACGCACCAGGGGCGGGATCTTGCTGCGCCCTGCATAGGTGTTGATCCCGATGGACGGAAACAACGAGGCATGCGCGCCGTCGGATTCGGCGCGGGACTCTTCCACCGAGGCCGCGTATTGGCGCAGGCCACGGTTGTTCTCCAACGCCAGATCGATCACCTGTCGCAGCCGCGGGTCGGTGATGAACGTGTGCCAGTCTTCCTGAAACGCCCGCTTCGGATCAGCCACCGCGCCTTTGGTGTTGGCAGGCCATTGCTGATCAATAGGCGCGTCGGGGCGCTGATAGGTCGGCTCCAGCGAGCAGCCGCCGAGCAGGAGCAGGGTGAGGCAGGTGAAGGGTAGAGAACTGTTCATCGGCGTGCTCTCGGTAAACGTGGAACAACCAAAGATTCTTGTGAGGCAAACGTCCTCTGAGCGTTGTGGTGAACCCTTTTTCGCGAATAAATTCGCTCCCACAGGGAGGGAGTGCGCTCCAACTCAGCCCAGACGGTTGAAACCACCTGATCACAACCGCATCCCGAACCACGCGCGTATGTGCATGAACAGCCACGACACCACGTCCCCGCGCGGGGCCGACAGTCTTGGCATAGGGCCTTCGGGCAGGCGCATGCTGACGGTCTTGAAACGCGGCAACGGTCGACGGCCGCGCACGGCCCGTTGTTGGCGCACGGCGCGGGTGTGAAGCGGCTGAGGCGGGCGTTTTTCGCCGATCAGCGAGCGGCGCAGCAAACTGCTGAATGCGACACCCGGCATGGCCTTACCCGCGACGTTGGTGTTGGCGTCGCTGAACAATCGTCCGATCAGCCGCTGGCGCAAGGCGTCGTCCATGTCGATGAACTGCAGCCCCAAACGGCCGTCGCCGGTCTGGCGTTTCACCTCGATGGACACGCGGCCCACCTTGTTGACCCAGACCTCGCCCCGCAACCCCGGCTTGATCAACTCGGCGTGTTCGCAGGCGAACGAGACGCCGGTGAGCGAGATGTCCGTCAGGCGTCCGGCGAACATGCGTCCGGTCAGATGCAGCCCGGCCGGTTTGAGGAAGGGGAAGCGCTCTTCGCCGTGCAGGCGCGGACGGTCGACGCAGGCCACCAGCGTGGCGACGTTGTAGATCAACGCGACCACCGTCCAGCACAGGTTGAATTGCACGTTGCCGTCGAAGGTGTCCGCGGTCGCAATCGCCGTGAACGCACCGACTTGCGCGAACAGCGTGAGAAAGAAAAAGAACCCGAACAGCTTCCAGTGCACCATGGTCTTCGACCGGTCCAGTCCTTTGGCCGTGACCTTGAACGGCCGGCCAAAGGGACGAATCAACGCGCTGATGATCGTGGCCGTCACCGCCAGCGAGGCGACGATCTGCGTGACTTCGGTGAAGATCGGCAGCGTCCTGCGGTCGGTGACCCACGTGCCGTAACCCCAGAAGGCAATGAGCGCCGGCATGCCGAACGCCAGAAAGTCCATCGGCTTGGCGTAGAACCCGGCGATGCCGAAATACCAGTAGAGCAACGGCGAGATCAGCATCATCAGAATGAACGGCTTGGAAAACCAGTGCAGCATCCCGTGGATGTAATGCAGCCGGTCGTTGAGCGTGTAGCCGCGCCCTCGAAGTGGACCGTCCGCAAGCAGCGCGACCTGAATCGTGCCCAGGCACCAGCGGCCGCGCTGGTTGATGTACTCGGTCAGGCCTTCGGCGGACAGGCCGATCGACAGCCGCTCGTTGAGCCAGCGCGTCACGTAGCCGCGTTGCAGCAAGCGGTAGGTGGTGTAGATGTCTTCGCACACGGAGCCGGTTGGAAAGCCGCCGATCTCGTTGATCCGGTCGCGGCGCACGACGAAGGATGTGCCGACACAGAAGGCCGCGTCCCAGCCGTCCTTGGCCGGTTGAAACACGTCGAAGAACACCCGCTGTTCATCGACCCAGCAAGTGGACGAGCCAAGGTTGTGCTGAATCGGATCCGGGTTGTAATAGAACTGCGGGGTTTGCACCAGTGCGACTTTCGGGTCTTCAAACAAGCCGAGCGTGCGCATCAGGATCGGTTGCTGCGGCGCGAAGTCTGCGTCCAGCACCAGAATGTAAGGCGCGTTTGTCGAGGCTTCTGACTGGCGCAAACCGTTGTTGAGGTTGCCCGCCTTGGCGTGGCTGTTGTCGGGTCGGCGGGCGTAGTAAACGCCCATTTGCGCGCAGTAATCGCGCAGCCAGTCGCGACGCGTGTCGTCCAGTACCCAGACGTTGAAGTTGGGATAGTCCATGGCCTTGGCGGCAATGATCGTCTTCTCGAGTACGTCCAGCCCTTCGTTGTACGTGCAGATGAACACATCGACGGCAGGCACGTGTGGGCCGGCGCCGCGCAGGCGTTCCTCGCCCGCATCGGCGGCTTGCGTGTGGTCGCTGCGCACCAGCATGACCACGATCGACACCAGCGTGTAAGTGATCGCCAGCATCTCGAAAAACAGGAACGTGTACGACCACAGCGCGGCGAAGCCCGAATGGATGTCCGGTAGCGTTTCGCGCACCCGCCAGATCACGTAGTTGATCAGCAGC
Organism: Pseudomonas abietaniphila; assembly: GCF_900100795.1. GTDB lineage: Bacteria > Pseudomonadota > Gammaproteobacteria > Pseudomonadales > Pseudomonadaceae > Aquipseudomonas > Aquipseudomonas abietaniphila. Next base: position 76,754 of record NZ_FNCO01000017.1, on the reverse strand, counting down.
AGCCCGGTCATGACGCCGAACACGGCACGCGCGCCCCATTGGTCGCGATGGGTCAGGCAGGCGAACAACACGACCATGGCCAGGGTGCCAAGGTTGAGCTGCCACAGTTGCAGCGAATCGAGGGCGTGCATGTCAGTTCGCCTCCTGGGCTCCGGTGAAGGGGTTCACGCCGCTGGCCGCGATGGCCGCCCACGCCGTGGCCCCCAGATGAGGCAGGTGGTAGTAGAAAAAGTCGTTGCCGGTGGAATCCGGTCCGATGGCCAGCCCGGTGCTGATCTGCGGTTGCGGCGTCGCGAAGAGCCAGCCATCGGCTGCCTGCTGGTCGATCAGCAGTGACCACAGCGGCTTGGCTTTGTCGGTGGCGCCGGTCAGTTGCGCGACGGCGGCGGCCTGCGCGGTGCCTTCGGTCCACAGCCCGTCCGGGTCCCGGTTGAAGCCGTAACCGCCGCCAAAACGGTGCACCTGATCGATGAAGGTAAACACGCGGGACCAGTCGGTAGGCGGATTTCCCACGGCAATCAGCGGCCAGATCTGGGCATCCAGGCCGGAGCGTTGATGCTCGGCGGTGCGGCCATCGGGCAGGGTGCCGATCAGGAACCGGCCCTCGGTGGCGAGCCACTGGCTGTCGACGAAGTGCCGGGCAATTTGCGCCTGCTTGGCGCTGTCCTGACTGGCCGTGATGCTGTTCAGCGCGGCCCAGGCCGCAGCCAGATCGACGTTGTGCTCAGTGGACTTCCAGCCCTGACGCACCGGGTTGGGCGGATAACCGTAGAAGCCGCCGATGAAACCCGCCGGTGCCTGACTGTCGTAGGTGTTGCGCTGGGTCCACAGCAGGACTTTTTCCGCCGCCAGCAGATAGCGCTGTTCCTCGCTCTGGCGGAACGCTTCCAGCAAGGCCAGCACCGCCCAGGCTTGATTGCCGGTGGCGCTGCCGACCTGATAGGCGTCCTGATTCCAGGCGTTGCGTTCCTGGCTCCAGTAGCCCGGCAGCAGAATCGGACCCTGTCGCTTCACCGAACCTGCGGCATAGGCGTTGCGCAAACGGCCGTCCTGGTAATCGGGATCGTTGTCGGTGGCGTAGACAAGGGCATCGGCGATGCGTTGCGCGGAGATCGGTTTGCCGCAGCCGAACAGGGCGATGCTGGCGAGCGCGTTATCGTAGGTGAAGGCCACGCCGCGCAGGGCGACGATGGCCGGAGGACGCCCCTCGAACGCGGGATAACTGGCGAGCATCACCGGGCCGTCGGGGAGGGACTGGACGGCACGGTCGAGGGCCGCGCAGGTCAGGCGTTCGAGCTGGGGGCGGCTTTGTTCGGCCAGCGCGGGCGTGATGACAAGGGTCATCAGCAGCGACGTCAGCAAGGCTTTCAACGCCAGACCTCGGTCGTCACCCAGTTGCCCGGGTTGCAGGTGCGGGCGCGCTCGTTTTCTGACAGGCCTTCGTCGAAGGCGCCCACCACGTACACCGAGTTTTGCTCGGCGAACGGGAAGGGCACGCTGTAGTTCGCAGACTGGGTATCGCTGGGCTTGGACAGCAGCTGGACCACGTGGGCCTGCAACGGTTGGTTCAGGCCAGCGACATTGACTTTCAACACCGTATCGCGGGTGATCTTGCTTGCCATGCGCTCGGGAAAAACCGCGATGACGTTGCTTTCATTGCAATGCGTGGCGCGCACCAGCGTGGAACCGGCGCGCACCAGCGTGCCTTCCGGCGCGATCAGCTCCTGCACGGTGCCCGGTGCGTAGGCGACCACGTTATAGGCGGCCATCAACCTGACCCGGTTCTGTTCGGTCTCGATCAGACGGTTGAGATTGTCCAGTTCCTCCTGTTGCGTCGCGCGGTTCTTCGTCTGGTTCGCCAGGCTCAGCTGCAAGGTGGTCATCTGCGCCTGAAGGTCGAACATGCGCAGTTGGTCCGGATCGAGATACACCTGTTCGCTGGCCGCTGAGACGTCGCCGCTGTTGATGCGCACCTGCGAACGAATCGATTCGGCGGCGCCTTGCAGCGACGCCAGTTGAGCTTTGGACGAGGTCACTGCCGCCTCGCTGATTGCGCCCTGACGGAACAACTCCAGGTTGCGGGTCACCGTGGCCTGAGCGTCCTGCAGACGGGCATCGGCCGCGACACTTTCGGCTTTCAGCGCGCGCTGGGCGTACAGCTGTCGGGTGCGGTACGCGCTCTGGTATTGCTGACTGGTTTTGTCCAGCGCGTCGTAAAACTGCTGGTCATGCTCGGCCTGACTTTTCAGTGACGCGAGTTGTTGTTCCAGGGTAAGGCGACGGGTTTGCAAGGTGAGCAGGGTTTCTTGATTCGCACGGGGGTTTTCGATGGTGGCGATGGTCTGACCTTTCTCGAATGCCTCACCGGGTTTGATCCTGAGCGAGCTGACCACCCCGTCGATGGGCGTGGTCAGCAAAATCACCGGAGCGTTCAGGATCGCGCGGGTGGCGGACGATGACAGCAGGGGCATGAAGAGGGTGGAGAACAGCAGCCACACGATGAAAAACAGCACGCTGAATCCCACCAGCCTGGGCAGCAGCGACAGCGTAAAAAAGCGCGGCTTCGAAGGCTTGCCCGTCATCTCGATCGGCTCGATCGACAAATTGGTCATCATCCGGCACTCCAGGGTCGAGCGTGTAGAAATCAGTTCGCAGACGGGCACGCAGGCGCCGTGACTGCGTCAGGTCGACGACAGCTAAACCAAGGCATACGAAAGCGTCGCCCGGTCAGAGGCGAGGTAAGGGAACTGTCTTGTTGAAAGCGCAGGACTGAAAAGGCTGGATACGTCCCGTCTTGTAGAAATGCAGCCGAAGTGATCCAGGCAGGAGAAAACGATCACTGCCGTTACGCTAGGCGGGAAGTCTTTTACTGTCAATCACCTGCGCGCGCTCAAAGATTGGCGCCGGTTTGGTGGCACGCTTTTTTGGCGCGATGAACGGCAGGCGGGTTTTTTGGTTGCCTGTAACCCACTGATCTGGCGATGTTTATGAAGGCGCCAGATACTGCCAACCTTTGGTCGTTTCTGCGATTAAAGCCAGAGTGAAAAGCGCGACAGCGCAAAAAAATATAAGGATCCCGTTTGTCATGCCAATGGTTCAGCGCTTGGCGGGCGGCTCCGTGATCAGCCTGGAAACGGGAACGTCATTAAGCACCACCGTGTAATTGAGGGGGCCGATGGGCTGTGGCAGCTCAGTGTCGATGTATTCGCGGGAGGAGTCCGTGAGTTTGGCGATCAGTTGACCCGAGCGATAAATGCGCAGCGGTTGTTTGCTGCCTTCAGTGACGCGCCAACGCAGACTGACCGAGCGCGTGGCGGTGTTCAGGGTTGCGGTGAGCTGTCGCACACCGACATGCCCGATCAGCGGCACGCCGTCGATGACATAGCGTTCCGGATCCGAGTTGATCCCCAGATGAGCGAGGATCGTCGGGGCGATGTCGGCGACGCTGGCGAACCCGTACAGGCCGTCAAGCCTGCTGTCGAACGGGTCGCCGATTGGGTGCGTCAGCTCCTCGTTGGCCGGTTTGTTAAGCCCGATGAAGGTGGTTTTTTCGCTGCGGCTCTGTTCGCCATGGTCATAACCGTCTGGCGGGCGCCGTCCATGGTCGGTGGTCAGCATGACCAGCCAGTCTTCGTCGGGGTTCTGTTGTTTGCGTTTGTCCAGCGCCCCGAGGATTTGCCCGATCTGCAGGTCCACCCGCGCGATTGCCTCCTGATAGCGAGGACCAAACCCGTTTTCGTGCCCTGCGTTGTCCGCTTGATCGAGGTGCACGAAGATAAAGTCGAAATTGCCGGTGCGCAGTTCCTGAACCGTACGGTCGGTCGTGCATTGATCATCGCCCCCACACTTCACGCCCAGTTCGATGAACCCGGCGTTGATGTCGTCGATGAAGTTATCGTTGATCGGGTTCCAGCTGACGATGCTCGCGGTGTGACGCGTGGGGGAGGACAGGCTGATCAGCTTGAACAGACTGTCGGTCTTGTTGCGCAGGCTGCTGTTGTTGCCGGCAATTCGGTGACGGTTGACCCAAGCGCCCGTCAGCACCGTGGCCCAGCCGGGACCGCTGAACGTGGGTTGCTGAGTCGAGCTGCCGATGATGCCGCCGGTGTAGCTCATGGCCGGATGAAGCTGGGTGATGAAAGGGGCTTTGCCGGCATCCATGGCGTGTTTGAGTTGTTCGTACTGCACACCGTCGATGCCGATCAGCAGGGCTTTGTGCCGATGAAAGTCGACCGCGTCGCCCAACAGCATGTTTTTCAGGAGCAGCGCTGCCAATAACCCCAGAAGCACAGCGATACCGCAGAGCCTGGCGATTGGGTACATGATGAGCCTCATTTTTTGCACTGAGGTCGCGGGCAATAAGGCATGAAAGGGCGACTAATCCGTGTCGATGGCGAATTGGGTTCTATTGGTTATAGCGGAGTTTTGGCGGGGTGCAGGCTGCAGAGACGACATCGGGCTAAGCCCGCGATGGTGGGGGGCTAGCTTGATCTCGAAGGCGGTGGGTCATCCGGTATCGATGTCTCGGAACTGACGCATTCGTCGGCATGCCGCCCAGATCAAGCTCGCACAATTGCGTGGCGGCCTACAGCTTCAATCCTTGTCCCAGCACCACATTCAGCGCGTTACGCGCGTCGTCCAACTGGACCAGCGTGGCGTGGTGAGCGCCGAGGGCATCGCGGTTTTCGATGGCGGTCAGAATCGCCTTGTGCCGGGGCAGGGCCAGTTCGTGCAGGTTCGGGCGTTTGTTGGAATGCTTCAACGCTTCGCGCAAGGCCAGCGACAGCATGTTGCACAAATGGGCCAGCAGATCGTTGTGGGTGGCGTCGGCGATACGGCTGTGGAAATCCAGGTCCGGTTGCAGCACGGCTTCCACTGTCGGCGCGGCTTCCATGCGTTGATACGCCTCGCCGATGGCGGCGATTTCATCGGTGGTGGCATGTTGCGCGGCGAGGGCAGCGGCAGCGGGTTCGATGATGCTGCGCACGCTGGTGAGCAGGGCGAAGAACTCGTTCTGCGGCGAGCTTTGCATCAGCCAGTGAAGGACGTCCGGGTCGAGGATGTGCCATTCGCGGCGAGGTTTGACCACCGTGCCGACACGCGGACGGGAATAGACCAGGCCCTTGGCGACCAGCACACGCGTGGCCTCTCGCAACACCGGGCGACTGACGGCATATTCTTCACAGAGCAAGGCTTCAGCGGGCAGCTTGTCGTCAGGTTTGAAGCGGCCTGAAACGATCTGCATGCCGATGTCCTGGACGATGCGTGAGTGCATGCTTTTGCGGTCGGAGGGCTTACGGTAATCCATGGGGGCGCGGCGCGATCCTGAGCGGTGAATGCCGCGCATCATAGCATTGGCGGGGAATGGGCGGCGCAACGCGAAATTCGATGTCACACCCAGACCTGTAGGAGCGCGCTTGCCCGCGATCAGGGTGTGTCAGGCAAATTATTTGAACCTGACACACCGCTATCGCGGGCAAGCGCGCTCCTACAGTTCACGCAGTACGTATGCAGCAAGCAGGTATCAGTGAGAATGCCTTGGCACTTCCGACCCGCGCATCCCTACCAGGAAGTCAAAATCGCACCCCTGATCCGCCTGCATGACGTGGTCAATGTACAGCTGGCGATAACCGCCGATCAGCAGTTGCTGAGGCGCTTGCCAGTCGGCCAGACGCGCGGCAAGTTCTGCTTCTGAGATGTCCAGATGCAAGCGTCCGGTCGAGCAGTCGAGTTCGATGTAGTCACCTTCCTGCACCACCGCCAACGGACCGCCCGCGGCCGCTTCCGGCGCAACGTGCAGCACAACCGTGCCATACGCCGTGCCGCTCATGCGCGCATCGGAAATCCGCACCATGTCCGTCACGCCCTGCGCCAGCAGCTTGGCCGGAAGGCCCATGTTGCCAACCTCTGCCATGCCCGGATAACCCTTCGGCCCGCAGTTTTTCATGACCAGAATGCTGTCGGCGTCCACGTCCAGTTCCGGATCGTTGATTCGCGCCTTGTACATGTCGAAGTTCTCGAACACCACCGCGCGACCGCGATGCTTCATCAAGGCGGGCGTCGCAGCGGACGGTTTGAGCACAGCGCCCAACGGCGCAAGGTTGCCACGCAGCACACAGATGCCGCCGTCGGCCACCAGCGGGTTGTCGATGGCGCGGATCACTTCGTCATCGCCGTAGATCGGTGAGTTCTGCACGTTTTCCCAAAGGGTTTTGCCGTTCGCGGTCAGCGCTTCAGGGTGGGGAATCAGGTTGTTTTCGCCCATACGACGCAGTACCGCAGGCAGGCCGCCCGCGTAGTAGAACTCTTCCATCAGGAAGCGCCCCGAAGGCTGCAGGTCGACCAGAGTCGGCGTGCCGCGACCGATGCGGGTCCAGTCGTCCAGTTCCAGGTCCACGCCGATACGACCGGCGATGGCCTTAAGGTGAATCACGGCGTTGGTCGAGCCGCCGATGGCAGCGTTGACGCGAATGGCGTTTTCGAACGCCTCTTTCGTGAGGATCTTCGACAGGCGCAGGTCTTCGTTGACCATCTGCACCGCGCGCATGCCGGACATGTGCGCCAATACATAACGGCGTGAATCCACCGCTGGAATGGCGGCGTTGTGCGGCAACGAAGTGCCGAGTGCTTCGGCCATGCAGGCCATAGTCGAGGCGGTGCCCATGGTGTTGCAGGTGCCTGCCGAGCGCGACATGCCGGCTTCGGCGGAGAGGAATTCATCCAGGCTGATCTGCCCGGCTTTATAGGACTCGTGCATCTGCCAGACGATGGTCCCGGCGCCGATGTCTTTGCCTTTGTGTTTGCCGTTCAGCATCGGCCCGCCGGTGACGACGATGGCCGGCACGTCGCAGCTCGCCGCGCCCATCAGCAGGGCAGGGGTGGTCTTGTCGCAACCGGTCAACAGCACCACGCCGTCAATCGGGTTGCCGCGAATCGCCTCTTCCACGTCCATGCTCGCCAGGTTGCGGGTCAGCATTGCAGTTGGACGCAGGTTCGATTCGCCGTTGGAGAAGACTGGGAATTCAACCGGGAAACCGCCGGCTTCGATCACGCCGCGTTTGACGTGTTCGGCGATGGTGCGGAAGTGGGCGTTGCACGGTGTGAGCTCGGACCAGGTGTTGCAAATGCCGATGATGGGCTTGCCCTGAAACTGGTGGTCGGCAATGCCCTGGTTCTTCATCCAGCTGCGGTACATAAAGCCGTTCTTGTCGGCGGTACCGAACCATTGGGCAGAACGCAGGGTGGGTTTCTTATTGGAATCAGACATAAATCAGCACTCTTATTGTAAGACTAAAGGCTTCGCGTGCTGACTAAAATAGGCCGAAAATCGTCTGAGTGGAAGTGTTGTAACGTCAAATAGTAATACTATATAGTCGGTTCCCATCGAGGGACGACCCTGCCAGCCTGACTCATCGCAGTAAGGCACACACGAAGGCAGAGGCGATCCCCGGAAGCTTCCATAACAAAAACAACGTGGAGACCGCATACATGAGCCAGGAACTCAGGCTTATTCGCCGCATCACCTTGAAACTCATCCCTTTTTTGATCCTGTTGTACCTGATCGCGTATGTGGACCGGTCTGCCGTCGGCTTCGCCAAGTTGCACATGGGCGCAGACGTCGGCATCGGTGACGCGGCCTATGGCATGGGCGCCGGGCTGTTCTTCATTGGCTACTTCCTGCTGGAAATCCCCAGCAACCTGATGCTTGAACGCTTCGGCGCGCGGCGCTGGTTTGCGCGGATCATGATCACCTGGGGCGCCATCACCATGGGCATGGCCTTTGTACAAGGGCCGACCAGCTTCTATGTGATGCGCTTCCTGCTCGGCGCGGCCGAAGCGGGCTTCTTTCCGGGCGTGCTGTACTACATCACTCAGTGGTTCCCGGTGCGCCATCGCGGCAAGATCCTCGGTCTTTTCATCCTGTCCCAACCCATCGCGATGATGATCACCGGCCCGATTTCCGGCGGTCTGCTGGGCATGGAAGGCGTTGGCGGCCTGCACGGTTGGCAGTGGCTGTTCCTGTGCATCGGCGCCCCGGCGATCCTGCTGACCTGGCCCGTGCTGCGTTGGTTGCCGGATGGCCCGAAAGACGTGAAGTGGATGGATCCGGTCGAAAAAGACTGGCTCGCCGGTGAGCTGAAAAAAGACCTGGAAGCGTACGGCCAGACCCGTCACGGCAATCCATTGCACGCCCTGAAGGACAAGCGAGTGCTGTTGCTGGCGCTGTTCTATCTGCCCGTCACGTTGAGCATCTATGGCCTGGGCCTGTGGTTGCCGACGCTGATCAAACAGTTCGGCGGCAGCGATCTGGTCACCGGCTTCGTTTCGGCAGTGCCTTACATCTTCGGCATCGTCGGTCTGTTGATCGTGCCCCGCAGCTCCGACCGCCTGAACGATCGCTACGGTCACCTCGCCGTGCTCTACGTCATCGGCGCGCTGGGCCTGTTCCTGTCGGCTTACCTGACCGTGCCGGTGCTGCAACTGGCGGCGTTGTCTCTGGTGGCGTTTTCCCTGTTTTCCTGCACCGCGGTGTTCTGGACCTTGCCGGGCCGTTTCTTCGCCGGTGCCAGTGCAGCGGCCGGTATCGCGCTGATCAACTCGGTCGGCAACCTCGGCGGTTATATCGGCCCGTTCGTTATTGGCTGGCTGAAGGAAATCACCGGCAACCTGGCCACCGGCCTGTATTTCCTGTCGGGCGTGATGATCTGCGGATTGATCCTCACCGGCGTCGTGTACCGCGTCCTGGAACGCAAGCACGTCTTGCCGGAATCCAAATTCGCGGCCAGCGCGCGCAGCTCTCGTTAAAGACGCGGCCTGTGTAGGAGCGCGCTTGCCCGCGAAGGCTTTGTGTCAGGCATGAAGATGTCTCAGGCAAAAAGCTATTGCGGGCAAGCGCGCTCCTACAGGGACCGTGCACACCATCTGGAAAGGAGACATTTCATGCATTTGGTTCAATTCGAATTGGGTAACGGCGAACGCCGTGTCGGTCTGGTGGACGGCGCGCTGGTGCGCGAAGTGCAGGGTGCGACCAGCACCCGTGAACTGGCGCTGGCAGCCATCGACAAGAAGATCTCGTTGGCCGAACAGGTCGACAGCCTGGGCCTGGGTGACAGTCACGATTACTCGCAACTGCGTGCCGACCTGATGATCCTGCCGCCGCTGGACCATCCGGATCCTGCGCACGTATTGGTCAGCGGCACCGGTCTGACCCATTTGGGCAGTGCCTCGGCCCGCGACAAGATGCACCAGCACGGCAATGACGAATCGGCCATGACCGACACCATGCGCATCTTCAAATGGGGCATCGAAGGCGGCAAACCTGCAGCCGGTCAGGCAGGTGTGCAACCGGAGTGGTTCTACAAAGGTGACGGCGGCATCGTGGTTCGTCCTGGCGCTGCGTTCCCGCAACCCCCGTTTTCCGAAGACGCGGGCGAAGAGCCCGAGCTGAGCGGCCTGTACGTGATCGGCAACGATGGCAAACCGTATCGCCTGGGCTTTGCCATCGGCAACGAGTTCTCCGACCACGTCATGGAGCGCAAAAACTACCTGTACCTGGCGCATTCCAAACTGCGTGCCTGTTCGTTCGGGCCGGAACTGCGCGTCGGTGATCTGCCGCAGAACCTGGCCGGCACCAGCCGCATCCTGCGCGACGGTCAGGTGCTGTGGGAGAAGGAATTCCTGAGCGGCGAAGCCAACATGTGCCACAGCCTCGAAAACCTCGAATACCACCACTTCAAATACAGCCAGTTCCTGCGTCCGGGCGACGTGCACGTGCATTTCTTCGGCACCGCGACGCTGTCGTTCGCCGACGGCATCAAGACCCAGCCGGGTGACACGTTCGAGATCAGCCAGCGCGAATTCGGCGCGCCATTGACCAACGGCATTGCGCCAACCGAGGGCGTGTTCCAGCCCGGCGGTATCAAGCAGCTTTAACCAACCACGCACTATCGCTTCTGCCCGGAGGGCGTAGGAGCGTGGCTTGTCCCGCGATCTGCCGGGAACCGGCAGCAAACCCAGAGAATGCGGTTGACCTGACATATCGCGTTATACGGTTTTACGACTGCTTCGCAGCCGTTCGCGGGACAAGCCACGCTCCCACGGCCTCCGGCCAGAGTCAAAAGCTTCTGGAGCTCCTTTCATGACCCAAATACTCGGCCACAACTACATCGGCGGCCAGCGCAGTGCCGCTGGCACCGTCATCGTTTACAGCGTCGACGCCAGCACCGGCGAAAACCTGCCCCACGACTTCTATCAGGCCACGGTCGAAGAGGTTGACGCTGCGGCGAAAGCGGCCGCTTCCGCATACCCGGCCTACCGGTCGTTGAGCGCAGAAAAACGCGCACAGTTCCTCGATGCCATCGCAGACGAACTGGACGCACTGGGCGACGACTTCATCGCCACGGTCTGCCGCGAGACCGCGCTGCCGACGGCGCGCATTCAAGGCGAGCGCGGTCGTGTGACCGGGCAAATGCGTCTGTTCGCCAAGGTCCTGCGTCGCGGTGATTTCTACGGCGCACGTATCGATCTGCCATTGCCGGATCGCAAGCCCGCGCCACGACCCGACTTGCGCCAGTACCGCATCGGCCTCGGCCCGGTGGCCGTGTTCGGCGCGAGCAACTTCCCGCTGGCGTTTTCCACGGCTGGCGGGGATACAGCCTCTGCGCTGGCGGCCGGTTGCCCGGTGGTGTTCAAGGCACACAGCGGTCACATGGCGACAGCCGAGTGGGTCGCCGACGCGTTGCTGCGTGCCGCCGACAAAACCGGCATGCCCAAGGGCGTGTTCAACATGATCTATGGGGGCGGCGTCGGCGAGTGGCTGGTCAAGCACCCGGCGATCCAGGCGGTAGGCTTTACCGGTTCGCTCAAAGGCGGTCGTGCGCTGTGTGACATGGCGGCTGCGCGTGCGCAACCGATTCCGGTGTTCGCGGAAATGTCGAGCATCAACCCGGTGATCATCCTGCCTCAAGCGTTGGCGCTGCGCAGCGAACGCATTGCCGCAGAACTCGCCGGTTCCATCGTTCAAGGCTGCGGGCAGTTCTGCACCAATCCGGGCCTGATCATCGGCGTCAGTTCACCGACCTTCAGCGAATTCCAGCAGCGTCTCGCCGCACAGATCAACGACCAGCCAGCACAGACCATGCTCAACGCCGGGACCCTGAGCAGTTACACCCGTGGCCTCAAGGCATTGAACGCTCATGCGGGCATCCAGCATCTGGCGGGCCAGGAGCAGAAGGGCGATCAGGCCCATCCGCAGCTGTTCAAAGCCGATGTCAGCCTGTTGCTGGAGAGTGACGAACTGCTGCAGGAAGAAGTCTTCGGCCCGACCTCAATCGTGGTTGAAGTCGCCGACCAGGCACAGCTCACCGAGGCCTTGCTCGGGCTTCATGGCCAGCTCACGGCGACGCTGTTGGTCGACGGCGACGACATGCAGCGCTTCAGCGAATTGACCGGCCTGCTGGAACAGAAAGTTGGGCGCATCCTGATCAATGGCTATCCGACCGGGGTTGAAGTGGTGGACTCGATGGTCCACGGCGGGCCGTATCCTGCGACCTCCGATGCACGCGGCACGTCGGTCGGCACCTTGGCGATCGACCGTTATCTGCGCCCGGTCTGCTTCCAGAATTACCCTGACAGTGCCTTGCCCGACGCCCTGAAAAACGCCAACCCGCTGGGGATTCAGCGGTTGGTGGACGGGGTGAATACCACCGCAGCAGTAGGTTGATACGCCTGACCTGATCGCTCCCACACTCCGCGTCCTGGTGACGCGGAGCGTCACGAGCTGCATGCCCACGCAGAGCGTGGGAACGATCAAAAACCCCTGTAGGAGCGTGGCTTGTCCCGCGATCTGCCGGGAACCGGCAGCAAAGCCAGAGAATGCGGTCGACCTGACCTGTCGCGTCAGACGTTTTGTGACGCGGAGCGTGACGAGCTGCATGCCCACGCAGAGCGTGGGCACGATCAGGTCAAAAGAGTTGTTCAACGCAGGATCAACACAACACACCCGACACCCACATAAAAACAAACGAGGTGCGCCCCATGACCGCCAATGCAATACCGCTGGAACAGCTCGACACCGACGCGCTCGAGGACAGCATCTACCGCAAGGTAAGCTGGCGCATCGTCCCGTTGTTCATCTGCTGTTTTCTGTTCGCTTATCTGGATCGGGTCAACATCAGTTTCGCCAAGCTGCAAATGGCCAGCGACCTGGGCTTCAGCGAGACCGTTTACGGCCTCGGCGCCAGTCTGTTCTTTGTCGGCTACTTCCTCTTCGAAGTCCCCAGCAACGTGCTGCTGCACAAGATCGGCGCGAGAATCTGGATCGCCCGGATCATGGTGTCGTGGGGTATCGCTTCAGCTTGCATGATGTTCGTGCAGACCGAATTCTGGTTCTACACCCTGCGTTTTCTGATTGGCGTGATGGAAGCCGGCTTTGTCCCGGGCGTGCTGTATTTCTTCACCCAGTGGTACCCAAGCACGCGACGGGCTCGGGTCAATTCCTACTTCAAGAGTTCCATCTGCCTGTGCGGCATTGTGGGCGGTCCGATTGCCGGCCTGATCCTCGGCCACTTCGACGGCGTCATGGGCCTGGCCGGCTGGCGCTGGCTGTTCTTGCTGGAAGGCATCCCGTCCATCCTGCTGGGCGGCGTGGTGTTCTGGCTGGTCAAGGACCGCATCGAAGACGCCCCTTGGCTCAGCGCTGAGGAAAAACAGGTGGTGCTGTCGCGCATGGCCAAAGAGGCCAAACCCGCCACGCCGCAGAAGGTCAAGGACATCTGGAAACACCCGACCACCTACGTCATGTCGGCGATCTACCTCTGCCTGGTGATGGCGCTGACAGGTCTGCTGTTCTGGATGCCGCAACTGATCAAGAGTGCGGGCGTGACCGACACCATGAACATCGGCTGGCTGACGGTGATTCCCTACATCGGTGCGGTGATCGGTAACCTGCTGATCGGTGCCAGCTCCGACCGTCATCGCGAACGTCGCTGGCACATGGCGGCCTGCGCAACCCTGACGGCCGCAGGCTATCTGGTCTGCGCGCTGTTCCCCGGCCAGTTGCTGCCCTTGATGATCGGCATGACCATGATCATGACCGGCATCATTGCCTGGATGCCGATCTTCTGGACCATCCCGCCACGCTTCCTGACCGGTATCGCCGCAGCGGCGGGCATCGCGCTGATCAACTCGCTGGGTCAGTTGGGCGGCATCATTGCGCCGTTCATGGTCGGGCGCATCAAGGACCTCACCGGCACGGCAACGCCTGCGTTGTTCGCCTTGTTTGCGGTAAGCGTGTTGGCCATTGCGCTGATCGTGTGGGGCATTCCGAAGCGTTACTACGCGAAGGAAGCGCTTCAGGATTGAAAAGAAACCGATGGGAGCGAGCTTGAGCGCGGCAGGGTAAATGTTGCCGAGCACCGAATCTGTGGGAGCGAATTCATTCGCGAAGAGGGCCCAGACGATGGATCTTCATTGGATGCACCGACCTCTCGCGAATAAATTCGCTCCCACAGAGGTGTATGCAGCGTTGCTTAACCTGGGCGCACGCCGCGATGGCGGCTTTTGTCCTATCATTCGCGCTTTAACCTACGCGAACGACTGCCATGACCGACACCCCCGAAACCCTGCGCACCGCGCTGCATACTGCACTGACGTCTCACAGCATGCTGCAGATCGACGGCCTTCACTCCTACGAGTTCAGGCTGGACGAAATGCTGCAAATCGAAAGCATGGACGGACGCGAACGCAAGGTCTGGCGATTCTCGCTGGCGCAAATCGATTCTGCCGAGTTCGACAGCGAACTGCAGAGTTGGGTCATCAACGACGGCAATGCCGATCACCGCATCGTTGTCTTGAGCGGCTTCTCCGCGCGTGATGAGGATGAGGAAGGCGAGCAGGGCTGATTCCTTCCTGCAGTGTTGAGGCCAGGCAACTACTGCGCTGAAACCGCTGTCATAGACCTGATTCTCGCGTTTACCGCGCCAACAATTTCAAAAAGAGAATGCCCCAATGACCCCAAGACTCCTGCCGTGGCTGGTGCTTGCCAGCAGCCTCACCGCTGTTTCCGTTCAGGCGAAATCCATGACCGACTACGACGTACTGGTGGGTGCCTACACCGCTGGCGCCAGCGAAGGCATCTATCGTTATGGCTTCAACACCCAGACCGGCCAGCTCGAAGCGAAGCCACGTCAGGTGATCAAAAGCGAAAACCCGTCCTGGTTGACCCTCTCCAAAGACCAGCGCCACCTGTTTGCGGTCAACGAGAACGGTCCCGGTCAGACGGACGTCGTCGGCAAGGTCAGCAGCTTCTCCATCGACCCCAAGACCCACGCGGTGTCGTTCATCAACCAGATCGAGAGCAAGGGTGAAGAGCCGACGCATTCGAACCTGAGTCTGGATGGGCGCTTCCTGTTCGTGGCCAACTACGCCGTACACCCCGATCCGGGCGGTTCTCTGGCGGTCGTGCCGGTCGGCAAGGATGGCAAGCTGTCTGCCGTCGCGCAGACTGCGACGCACGAAGCCAGCAAGGTCAACCCGGAACGCCAGGCGTCATCCCACGTGCATGCCGCCGTGCCGACCCCCGATGGCAAGTACCTGATCGCCATGGACCTGGGCGCCGACAAGATGTTCGTCTTCAACTACGACGGCAAGAAAACCCAACCCCTGACACCCGCCAAAGCGCCATCGGTTGACCTGCCGCCGGGGAGCGGTCCACGTCACTTGCTGTTCAGCAAGGACGGCAAGCACGCGTGGCTGACCATGGAAATGAGCGCGCAGGTGGCGGTGTTCGATTACCACGATGGCGTGTTCAAGCGCACGGCGTTGGTGGACCTGGCCAATAAAGACGGTCAGCAATACCGCGCAGCCGGTGGCTTGCACACCTCGCCGGATGGCAAGTTCCTTTACGTCGCCAATCGGGGCGAGGTCAACGAACTGCTGGTCTTCAGCATCAATTCGGGCACTGGCCAGTTGAAGGAAATCCAGCGCCGCTCGGTGGAAGGCAAGGAGCCTCGTGAGTTCAGCTTCGACCCTAGCGGTCATTTCGTGCTGATTGCGAACCAGAAGAGCAACCAGATCGTGACGGTCCGTGTGGACCCCAAAACCGGTGTGTTGGGCGACACCGTGCAGAAAGTCGACTTCGATTCCCCCTCGGATTTCCGTTTTTTGAAGCCGTGACGGCTGGCAAGTGACACGTTGACGCAGGCTCCAGCCCTTGAAAATCAAGGGCTGGAGCCATGTATTAATTCAGGTGATAAGGGCTAGTGCCAGAAAAGATTTTTTCTGAAAGCTCCTCGGGCGTACTTTTAATTCCACGGCCTAGACGGTCAAGACTTGAAACGAAACATCAACACCGAGGTACACCCCATGAACTTCAATATCTTCTCCATCATCGCCGCGTCTGCCATCTCCGCTACTGTTGCATTGCCCGCCAGTGCCAGTGTCGACGTCACAGACAAAAAAGTCAGCTCGACCCAGAGTTACACCCCGAAGTACTTGCAACAAAGTGCTAACTTCTATGCGGCTCTGGATCATAAGACCCAGCAATGAATAGAACTCGATGTGAATCCATTCCCCGTTAACGAAGCACACGATACCGGGGAATGGATTTGTAAGAAGTGAACGGGTTCAATTGTTATACCTGCTCCGAGTGCAAGAACGCTTTCGCGAGCAAATTCGCCTTTAACAGGTTGATGCGACCCACTGACCACTGCGTGTCAGGCCATGCATCAAATGTCGGCGAGCTTGCTCGCGAAAGCGTTGAATTCCCTCCCTTTGGTCCCCGTCTGCTGAATAAGCGACGGGGATTTTTTTATGCCTTCATCTTAATAGTGTTGTTGTGTAGGCGTGCGCTCCTACAAAAGGCATTACGCTATCGGCTTGATTAAGTTCTTAAATAATCAACCGAATCGATCTTTTGAATCGCTGCGCATCGTTTTTCATTAATAGTCACTCCGGGCATTCTGGGCGCCAGAAACGAAACATCCTGGAGCAACTGTTATGGCCACTGCCATTCTTCATTCACTTAAACACGGCGCTTACACCGCCATCGCGTTGTATGTTGTTTTCATTGCAGTGGTCACCGTTACCAGCATGAATCCACAACTGACTGCACCGGCATCGGTGTCGGCTCAATCGTCCGTCGTCAAACTTGATCGTGCTGCTGTCAACACGCAGGAGCGTGCGTCGTGAGAGGCGTGAATTTTTGGGTGATCGTGTTTTTCGCCCTGATCAACAACGGCTGCTCGTTGCTGGGTCACGGCGAAGGGTCGGTGGGCGGTGTGGCGCGCAGCATGGAATTCAAGACCGAAGTTGCCGAAGCCATCGAAATGCAGCGCGCGCAACAGCTCAACGCCGGCAACCCGCCGCCGAAACACGGCGAGTTGTTTTCGTTGGTTTTTCAGTTGAACACGATGGCGTGATCTCCGGATACCACGTAGCAGTGCGGCTTTTCGGCGATAGCGATTCCAAGACACTCGCGCCAGCAAACCATGCTGCCAGGTGGGACGTTGAGTTGCGTATGTAGGGCATTTCTGAAAATCTCGAAGTTATGGCTTTTTCATCAGTTTGTTTAATGACATCGCCAAGCTCTGAACTTACTGTCCGGCTTCCATGGAAATGGAAAGGACGCTGCGCGGCGGCAGTCCTTTCACGCAAAAGGAGCCTGACGTGTCGCAACCCTACGCTTTCGTTAACGACGAAATCCGTATCTACAACCATATGCGCGATAACCTTCTGCCCGCGAGCACTCGCGCGAAACTCGATCAACTCAATCCTTTTCTTCGCAACGGCGTGGTGATGCCGGGAGAGATAGTGGTAGTGAGTGAAGGCTCCACTCATCTGTGCACTCCGGAAGAAACCCAATTGATGCAATTGGCATCGGACGTTCGAGGCGCGCTGATTGGCGTGGAAGGGGACGCCAGCTACGCGATGGTGCATAACTACGACATGATCCAGAGCATCATGTCGTATGGGTCCATTGGTATCGGAGCCACCACGTCTGTATGGAGCAAATATCTCAAGGAATTGGAGGACTTGCTAAAGCAGACCGAGGCGCTGCATCGGCGGTGGCGTGCTAGTGGTGTGACCAACGACGAGTTCTTCGCACAGCGCCGTGTCTTGTTTACCCGTATTGAAGCCAACCTCAAGGGAATTGGTCGCTTTGGGTCGGGCCTCGGCAGGGATGGCAAGATGAAGCGAATACTCGGTATCTCCAGCAAGAGTTATCTGCATACGGGCGAGATCCGGGGGTATGCGAAAAATGTTAGAGGTGTTTCCAAACTGGCAGGAGCATTGAGCAAAGGGGCTTATGTAGGAATTGCCCTCGACGTGGGCGCTGGAGCGCTGGAGATCAAAGAGGCGTGTTCTAAGGGACGAGCGGAGGAATGTACCAGGGCGAAATATGTGGAAACCGGGAAAACGGCAGGGGGGATAGCAGGCTCCTGGGCTGGCGGAACTGTTGGAACACTGGCGGGCGAAGCAGTTTGCGTTGGGCTGGGGGCCGCGTCCGGCGGGATGATATTAGCTGCATGCGCCGTAGTGGCAGGAGCAGTTACAGCATGGGGTGGTGGAAAAATCGGATCGATGGTGGGAGAAGACTCAACCATCCTGTTATACGAGGAAATCCATGGACGCTAAATTCATCCTGGACTGGAGCATGGTTTTGAGCATGGTTATCTTACTTGTCGATGGGGCGGTCTCGTTGTGGGCCGCACTCTTCAGGCTGGAGCAAATAGAAGACGCGTTGGGAAATTGCCAAATCATCATCGATTCCAGGCGACAGCGTCAGAATTTAGGGTTGCAAGGGCGTCAATGGAGGTACGCAACGGCAACGGGGGCATTGTTGTTCACAAAAATGTATGCGCGCAAAGGCTTAGTAGACCCAGACGATGTTAAAAACATGCCAATCCACCTCAAACGTTGGGCCATTATTCCGAATGTGACGGGGGCCGTATTGCTCTTGGTGATGTTTGTTCAGCTGTTGCTGGCCGGAAAAATACTCTGACGGCGAACTCAAATACGCCCCCGCCGGCAAGCCGTGCGGCTACGAGAGCCGGGGCGTGCCGTATCTACTTCTTCATCGCCTGCTTGAACAACCCCGACTCCAGAAACCGCGTGAGCCATCCCTGCAGTCTTGGATACGGCGCTTGCCAGAACCAGTCCGGATCGACACCGCAGAACTGGCGCACGAAAGGCGCCAGCGCAATGTCTGCCAGCGTCAGGTGATCAGTCACCAGAAAGTCGCGATCACTCAACAAACCTTCCAGCTTATTCAGGAACACTTCCCCACGTGCGCGGTACTCGGCCTGAGTGAATTCCGGATGGCGCACGGCGTATTTGTAGTGATCCAGATCGGTCTTGAAACCGGTGTCGTTCTCCGCGATCAGGTCAGCGATCTGCCGCTGCGCCTCCGGATCAGAGGCCATGGACCAATCGTCCGGGTCATGTTGGGCCAGTGCCCAGCGCATGATGTCCAGGCTCTGTTCCAGCACCTGGTCATCCAACACCAGCACCGGCACGGTGCCCTTGGGCGAGCGCTCGAGCATCTCCGGTGGCTTGGCCTTGAGGCTGACTTCAATCAACTCAACCGGTACGCCCGAATACGCCACTGCCATGCGCGCACGCATGGCATACGGGCAACGTCGGAACGAATAGAGCAGGGTGCTCATCCACTGACCTCCACGGTGCTCAGGCCATTGCCTTGGCGGCGCACCTGAATCTGCACCGGAATCCGCTCGTGCATTTCCTGTACGTGGGAAATCACCCCCACCTTGCGCCCTTGAGCCTGCAAGCCATCCAGGGCATCCATCGCCAGCTGCAGCGATTCGGGGTCGAGGCTGCCGAAGCCTTCGTCGATGAACAGCGACTCGATTTTCAAGGTGCTGGACGCCATGGACGCCAGGCCGAGTGCGAGGGCGAGCGACACCAGGAAGGTTTCGCCGCCTGACAACGAATGCACCGAACGCAGCTCATCGCCCATTTCGGTGTCCATCACCAGCAAGCCGAGCATGCTGCCGCCGCGCTTCAGGCGATAACGCCGCACCAGTTGTTTGAGCTGCGCGTTGGCGTGATGCACCAGCAGATCTAGGTTGTACGTCTGGGCGATCTTGCGGAAGGTGTCGCCCGTGGCCGACCCTATCAAGGCATTGATCCGGCCCCAACGCTGGAACTCCGAATAGGCGGCGGCGATTCGCGCCTGCAATTCGCTGCTGGCAGTGCGACGACGGTCGTCTTCACTGATTTGCGCGCGCAAATCGGCACACAACTGATCGTGAGTGGCGGACAGGCTCTGCGCATCCGTCAACGCCGACGCCAATTGCTCGCCATCCGCGATGTCGCTGTGTTGCGCCTGATGCTGTTGCAGCTGAGCGTCGCGCTCTTGCACCAGCACTCTGGCTTGCTCCAGGGCTTTTTCGCTCAGCTGCAAGCGCTGGCGCAATTGCCCGACGCTGTCATCGCTCATGCCCAGCAAGGTGTCCAGTGCGGCGTCGTCCAGTTCGCTGTGCTGACCGCGCCACGCGTTGATCTGCCCGCCGAGCTCGGCCAGTTCCAGCTCCAGGCCTTGCAAGCGCTGAGTTTCGTTGTCCAGCTCTGCGCTCAGCTTGATCAGTTCGCTGCGGGCCAGTTGCAAGGCCTCGGTCGTGGTGGCCTGGGCTTGCCGCGCTTGCTCCACAGTGCGTTCGAGGTGCTGTTGCCACTGCTCGGCGCTGGCATGTTCGCCGAGGATTTCCTGCAAGCGTTGCTGAACGACCCGCTGTTGCTGCTGGCTGGCGTCGAGCTGTTTTTGCAGCTTCTGATGCTCGTGCAGGCGAGCTTCTTGAGTGATCTGCTCGCGCTCGATTTTCAGTGCCCGCGCGCTGTGTTCCTGTTGTTCGTCCTTCTGTTGCCCCAACTGTTCGATGCGGCGGGCAATGTCGTTGTCCAGCTGCAGAAAGCTTTCTGTGGCCGAATCGCGCCACGACGACAGGCTCTCGGCGGGCAACAGCGGCTCGAATTCCTGCAGCGCGGTTTCGAACGTCTGATTGTCCAGGGAGATGTTGCGCTGTTGATCGTCCAGCAGTTTCATCGCCTGCTGACTGGCCTCGCGCGCGTCCTGAACCTGCTGCTGCAAGGATTCGGCGTCGCGCTGCACCTTGAGCAGCCGGGTCTGGCGTTGCTCGGCGGTGAGAATTTCCTGCGCCAGCTGGTGCAGCCGCTCGCTCAGCCAGTCAGTACGCAGGTGCTCGGGTTGCTCCAGCAATCGCGCATACAGGGCATGGCCTTCCAGTTCCGGTGTGAGCTTGTGCAACTGCTCGCTGAGCTGATCCAGTTGCGGTTTGGAGACCTTCAACTGGTTGTTCAGCTCACCGACTTCTGCGCGCAATTCAGCGAGCTTTTCGCTGAGCTGGCTGACCTTCAGCCGTGCCTGGGTTTCTTCGCTGTCGTCATGCCCGGACAGCGCCTCGAGCAACGCTTCGGACTGGTGATACGGATGCTCTTCGCTGCCGCACACCGGGCACGGCTGTTGATCCACCAGTTGCCCGCGCAATTGCTCCACGCTTGCACTGCGCGCCAGCCGCTGGCGTTGCAGCAGTTCGACGGTGACCTTCAGCGCTTGCTCGGCGGCCTCGTGTTCACCCTTGAGCTTCAGGCCCTGAGCGATGCCTTGCGCGCGGCGCTCGGTGGCCTGTTGCTGACCGTTCTGCACGTCCTGCAGGCGCGTCGCGATGTCCTGATGACGCTGCCACAGGCGCTCGAGCGAGTCGCTGGCGGCGTGCTGCTGACGGTTTTCCTGCAACAGCGTGCCGAGGCGTTCGATCTCCTGACTGACGGCGTCGGCCTTGACCTGGGCATCGTCATACAGTGCCTGCAAGGCGCTTCGGCGTTCGCTCAGGGCCTGTTCGGCCCGCGTGGCCCCTTGCTCCAGTGCGGGCAGTTCTTCACGGCCTTTGTTCAGGCGCGAACTGACCAGCACGATCTGTTGCAGGCGGGGTCGATAGGCGTCCCACGACTGGCTGAGTGAGCTGAGGGCTGCGCTGTTCTGCAGGTGTTCGGCGATGGATTGCAGACGGGCTTCGACCTGCCGTTGCTGCTCGCCCATTTCATTGAGCAGGACCTGGCCGTCGTGGCTGGATTGCTCGGCCACACGAGCCTGCTCACTGACCTGTTGCAGTTCCTGATTCAGATGGTTGAGCTGAACCTGCTGCTCGAACGCCTCGCGCAGTGTCGGCGCGCTGGCTTGCTGGTGTTCCTGTGCGTGTTGAAGCGCGGTGAGCGCGCTGGCGAGCTGGGTCTCCAGAGCGTCCAGGCGGGCCTGAGCCTCTGTCTGTTGCTGAGCATGGGCCTGAATAACCGCTGTCAGCGGACTGAGTTGAGCGTCCAGCTTCTTGCGCTGACCGAACAGATGACGCTGTGGGGCAAGGCGTTCGAGCTGGCCCAGTTGCTGGCGGTCGCCGGCCTGGTTATCCCAGGTCTGCTGCGCATCGATGAGTTTTTCATTGGCCGCCTGGTGGCTGTCGCGCAGGCGGTTCAGCTCCGTCAGCCATTGCTGTTTGAGTTCCAGCTGGCGCAGTTGAGCCTGCCCCTGTTTCAGTTGCTGCTGGGCGTCAGCGAAGCGTTGCTCGAGCTCGGCGCGCTGGTCGGGCTCCAGCGGGGTCAGGTTGCCGGCCTGCGCATTCAGGGCTTTGAGTGTTTCCTCGGCTTCCTTGCTCTTGCTGAACGCGCGACGGCCGAGCTGGCTGTAGATGGCGGTGTCCGTGAGCTTTTCCAGCAGCTCGCTGCGCTCTTTATCGTCGGCCTTGAGGAACGCGCTGAACTCGCTTTGCGCCAGCATCACGGCGCGTGTGAACTGCTCGAAATTAAGCCCCAGCCGGGCTTCGAGCAGGGTCTTGTATTCGGTCTTGTTCTGGCTGCTGAGAATCTGCTCGCTGTCCAGATCGGTCAGGGTCTGACGGCTGGCCTGAAGCTTTTTCGTGGCGTTGTCACGGGCGCGGTTGGTTTCCCAGCGCGCACGATAACGACGCTTGTCGATGCCGACGAAATCCACCTCGGCGTAACCGCTGCCGGTGCCGCGCCGCAGCAGGTTACGCGGATCGCTGGTGCTGATGTCGCCGTCGATTTCCGGGACCCTGGACTGGCCGACATCGTTCAGCCGCGGGATCGCGCCGAACAGCGCCAGGCACAGGGCATCGAGTAGTGTGCTTTTGCCCGCGCCGGTCGGACCGGTGATGGCGAACAGGCCTGCGCTGGCCAGAGGCTCGGCGGTGAAATCCAGTTCGAACGGGCCTGCAAGTGAGGCGAGGTTTTTCAAGCGAATGGCGAGAATCTTCATGGCTGTTCGCTCTCCAGTTGCACGTCCTGCAGCAGTAAGGCGAAGTCCTGCAACGTCTGTTCGTCGACCTCGTTGCCGTAATTGTCGAGCCAGGCGCGGCTGAACAATTCCTGCGGGCTGAGTTGATCCAGTTCGATCAGGTCCTGATTGCCGTCTTCGTCGCGGGCGCCTTTGCCCGCGTATTCGGCGGCGATGCGCACCAGTCGCACGGCCTTGTTTTCCAGCGCGGCCTCAATCTGGTTGCGCAGGTCAGGCTGCGGTTCGTCCAGGCGCACGCGGACTTCGAGCCAGGGTTGGCGGTCGATGTCGGCCAGCAGGTCGATGTCCGGCAGGTCCTTGAGTTGCATCAACAGGTCGGCCAGCGGTGCCGGCCCGATCCGTTGCAGGTTGACCGCGCGGGGGATCAGCAGCGGTTTGACGCTGGCGAGCGTGTCGCCCTCGCATTCGATTTCGAGGATCTGATGCTGATAGCCGATCTCCGAGAACGACAACGGGATCGGCGAGCCGCTGTAGCGAATGCGGTCTTCGCCATTGACCCGTTGTGGCTTGTGCAGGTGGCCGAGGGCAACGTAGGTGATGCTCTCGCCAAACAAGCTGGCGGGCAGGGCTTCGGCGTTGCCGATGATCAGGCTGCGCTCGGAGTCTTCCGAGACCGAGCCGCCCGCCATGTGGGCGTGACTGATAGCGATCAGCGCCTGGCCTTTTTTGCGTTTCAGGTTGGCGGCGGCAATCAGCATCTCGTGAACCTGTCCGATGCCGCGCAGGTAGCTGTCGCCCAACGTCGGGCCGGTGACTTCGGCGGGACGCAGGAACGGCAGCGCCAGGCACCAGCCCAGCACTTTGCCTTTGGCGTTGGTCAGCGGCAGCAACAGGCGATCGACGTCGAGCACGCCGTCATCGAGCCACAGCACACGGCCCAGCGCGTGGGTGCGCAGGCGTCGCATCAGCGGTGCGGGAAGTTCGATGCGCGAACCGGAGTCGTGGTTGCCGGCGATCATCACGATGGTCAGTTGCGGGTTTTGTTCGTGGGCGCTGACGATGAAGTCGTACAGCCGCTCCTGGGATTTGACCGGCGGGTTGACGGTGTCGAAGATATCGCCGGCGATCAACAGCACATCGGGCTTGCGCTCGGCCAGTCGGGCCAGCAGCCAGGTCAGGAAGCTGGCGTGTTCGAAGTCCCGTTCCTGGCCATGGAGGTTTTGGCCCAGGTGCCAGTCGGAGGTGTGGAACAAACGCATGGGGGTACCTTGTGTTGAATGGTTTTCAGATGGCCGCAAGCCAACCCCGTTGATCGTTCCTCACGCTCCGCGTGGGAATGCCGGGTCGGCTGCTCTGCGGCCAATGTGACGCGCAGCGTCACGGGTTGCGTTCCCACGCGGAGCAGGGGAACGATCGATGCACGATGATTACGCATCGATCCAGAGAAGTTATTTCGGATACAGCGGCGGCAGGCTGTCTCCGCCGTTCGGGTCTTGCGGTCGTTCGACCGCTGGCAATGCCTTGACGGCGCGCCACAAATCCTCACCCAGCCACAGCTTGCCGGTTTCGCTGTACAGCGCGCCGTTCAGGCCGTCGAGCGCATCGGACAATGGCACGAATCGCGCGGCCATGTCAGCGAGGGTTTCCGGTTGCTGACGGGCCCAGGCATCCAGCGCCTGCCGGGTCGCGTGCGGGTCATTGGCCAGACTGGCGCGTTTCAGGTCGTCCAGCACGGTGCGTGGGCTGGGACCGGCTTGTGCAACGCGGGTCAGCGCAGGCTGCCAGCGTGCCCGCCACCACAGGCCGAAGCCCAGCAGCGTGGTAAAACTCAACAGCACCGTGCTCAACTGCCACGGCCACACCGGCGGCCCGATCACCGTGACGCCGGTGTTTTCACTGACCGGCGTGTCCACCGCCAGGGCCGGGTTGGTGCTGACTTGCAGCGTGCGAGCGGGCAGGGCGCTGTGCTCTAGATGGTCTTCCTGAGTGTTCCACCAAACCAGATCCACCGCCGGGATGTCGATGGCGCCGGGTCGGTTGGGCACCAGCGCTTCACGTTCTTCACGCACGCCGACCAGACCCCGTTCGCTCGCCTGATTGCTCAGTTGCGGCTGATCCGGGTAGCGACGCAGGGCGCTCACGTCGGTGGCGGGCAAGGGGGGCAGTTGTGCGCTCGACAAGCCTTCGGCCTTGATGACCAGGGTGCGGGTCAACGAATCGCCGATCTGACTGTGGGCCGGATCCGGACTCCAGTTCTCGCTCAGGCTGATACTGCGCGCGGGCAACCACGGCGTGTTGGCGGGGTAATGCTCGGGTTGCGGCTTGACCTTCAGCCCCAGCGGCTCGGACGTCACGCGCATCAGCTTGCCCGGCTTCGGGCTGGTGGCCATCGTCGGCTGACTGGTGGCTGCCGCCTGGGTGTCGGGAATGTCCTGCACCATCGTTGCACTGAATTCCTGGGCCGGAATCGTCAGCTCGCCGCTGTGCTGTGGATACAGCGCATAACGCATTTCGATGACGCCATGACGAATGCCATTGATCTGCTTCTCGTACGTGCGTGTGTCGCCGAGTTTTTCAATGCGCGCGTCCGGGACCTGCAACGGGGTCAGGTTGCTGTCATCGAACAGCGACACCGAGTGATAGACGCGCACCGTGAGCACCGCCTGCGCCTGCACGTAAACGGTGTCCTGGTCCAGGCTCGCTTCCATGAACACCGGCGCCAGCTTCTGTTCCTGAGACTGCGCGGACGGTTCGACCTCCACGACCTGCAAGGCGATAGGCTGGCTGATCAGTTCACCCAGTTTCAGCGAGGGAATATCGATCGAGCCGCTGTGCTTGGGCATCAACGTGATCAGCCAACGGGTGGTCGCATGAACGTTGCCTTCGAGGGTGGTCAGGCTGTTGAGCTGGCGGGTGTCGCGCACCTCGAAATCGGCGTCCAGTGGGCTCATGTCCGGCTTGCCGAACAGCGTCGCATCGTCAGACTCGAGGGTCAGTTCGACGGTTTCGCCGGTGTTGACGCGTGTGCGGTCGACGCTCGCCTGCAACGTTGCAGCAGGGGTGTCGGCCTGTGCCGCGAGCGCGACCAGGCACAACAACCAGGCGATTACCACTGTGTGCACACGACTCATCGGGTTTTTTCCTGATGTTGCTGTTGCTCGTACCAGAATTTGCGTCGCAGCAGTTCGCCGGGTTCGTCGGGGATCTGTCGCAGCCATTGTTCGAGCGCCTGGCGCTGTTCGCCGTTGAGGTGAGTGTCGGCCGGACGACTGGGCGCCCGGGTCGGTTCGTCGTCATTGGGCAGTGCGTCGGAGGTGCCGGCGCCACCGGACAGGTCCGCCGTGCTACGCCCGTTGGCGTCATCGTCCCCGTTCTGAATCGGCGCCTGCGGATTCGTTTGCTGTTGCTCTGCGCTGTCCGATCGTGAACTGTTCGCGGCGTCATCGCCTTCGGTTTTACCTTCACTGGCGTCTTCGGCTGCGGCCTGTTTGTTCTGTTCCTGCATCTGTTCCACCAGCGCCTTGTTCGCAGCGGCGGCCGGAAAGTCCGGCTGACGTTCGAGCGCCTGTTCATAGGCATCGATGGCCGCGTCCAGTTCACCGCTTTTGGCCAGGGCATTGCCGCGATTGTAATGGTCTGCGGCGCTGTTGCCTTGGGCGAAACGCTGAGCGGCACCGGCATAGTCGCCCGCTTCGTAGAGTGCGATGCCCTGCCATTGCACGTCTTGGAAGTGCCGCGCCGCTTCGCCGGGGCGATGGCGTTGCAGCAAGTGCTGGCCCTGTTGATCGGGACGCAGAAACAGGTCCTTGAACTCGAAGGCATAGCTGTGTTGGGGAACCAGCATCAGCATCGGCAGGCACAGTACCCAACCGCGTCGACCGGCACAGGCGGCCAGCAAGAGCAGGGGCAGTAACAGCCAGTAACCCTGGTCGGCCCAACTGTCGAGGTGCACGGTCTGACCCTGACTGCGCAGGTCTTTGGGCCCATCGAGCAAGCCGAGTTCGCGCAAGTCGTCATCGTCCAGCCGCAATGGGGTGTAACGACCGCCGAGTTCTTCAGCGAAGTCCTTGAGGCTGTTGCCATCAAGGCGCGGCACCAGGATGCCGCCTTGCGCGTCCTTCAAGAAGCCGCCTTTCTCCTGCGCAACGGGTGCGCCTTCGGCGGTGCCGACGCCGAGCATCAGCAGTTCTGGCGCATGACCGGTCATGACGGAGCGGATGCCCTGACGCTCGGCGTCGTTCAGCGACGAGCCGATCCACAGCAGCCGCCCTACGCCCAGATCCCCCTGCTTGAGCAGGGCGAGGGCCTTGATTACGCCCAGGTCCGCGCGCTGGCCGGCTTCGGGCATGATCGAGGGCTTGATGGCGTCCAACAGGTTTTTGCTGGTCGACAGGTCATCGGACAGCGGCACGAGGGTGTGTGCGCTGCCCGCGTAGACGATGATCGCGGTCTGCGAATCGCTGCGCGCCTGCAACAGGTCCAGCAGTTTGCGCCGTGCCTGCTCCAGACGGGTGGGCGGGCTGTCGGCAGCGAGCATTTCCGGGGTCAACTCCAGCAGCACCACCAACGGGTCCACAGGCTTCTGGCTGGTCTGCTCGACCCGTTGCCAACTCGGCCCCAGCAAGGCCAGCAATGCCAGCAGCCAGCCAAAGCCCAGGGCGATCCACGGCAATTTGCTCTCGCGACCGTTGCCCCCGCTGAGCAACGTCGAGTGAAACGCGCTGGGCAGAATCATCTGCCAGCGACCCACGCGCTTCTGCCGGTTCCACAGCCGCCACAGCAGCCAGCCGAGCAACGGCAGCAGCAACAGCCACCAGAGTCGCAGCCAGTGCGGCCACAGCGCGAACAGCGAGGCGATCATTGGCGCCTCCGCAAGCGCTTGAAGCGCTGCCGCCACTGCGGACCCTGGTGCAAGACCGGCTGGCGGGCGAGGAAGCGGTACACCGGGTTTTGCGGCCAGCGTTCGTGAATCACCAGCACAATGCTCAACAGCAACGCCATTGCCAGTGGCCAGTGATAGAGGGCGAGCGCGGGACGGGCCTGAGTGGGTTGTTGTGTGACGGGTTCGAGGGTGTCGAGGGCCTTGCCGATTTTTTCCAGCTGCACGCCGTCGCGGGCGCGGAAATATTGCCCGCCTGAGATCTCGGCGATTTCGCGCAGGGCGGGCTCATCCAGATCCAGGCTCGGGTTCAGACCGAGAATGGAGGTCGCGCCCTTGTCGGGGTCGGCGCCGATACCGATCGGATAAATCTTGACGCCTTCGCCCGCAGCGAGGCGCGCGGCAGTCGCGGGGTCGATCTGACCGGCGTTGTTGGCGCCGTCAGTCACCAGAATCAACACACGGCTCTGCGCGGGACGTGACCGCAGGCGTTTCAGCGCCAGGCCAATGGCATCACCGATGGCCGTGTTTTTACCGGCGATGCCGATGCGTGCTTCGTCCAGCCAGACGCGCACGGTCTTGCGGTCGAAGGTCAACGGTGCCTGCAAATAAGCCTGGCTGCCGAACAGGATCAGGCCGACGCGATCGCCCTGACGATGCTCGAGAAAGTCGCCGAGCAACTGCTTGACCAGCGTCAGGCGGCTGACCTCTTCGTTCTGCCAGACCATGTCCGGATAATCCATCGAGCCGGAGACGTCGACCGCCACCAACAGATCGCGCCCACTGGCCGCCACGGGCAACGGGTCGCCAAGCCACTGCGGGCGCGCTGCCGCCACCAGCAGCAACAGCCAGAGGGTCACGAAGGGCAGTTGCCGACGCCATCCCGGCAGATGAGCACGGGCGCGACGACCGGCCAGGCCCTCGAGTTCATTGAGGAAGCTCACCTTGAGCGCGGCCTCGCCGCTGTCGGCCACCGGCAACAGGAACCTCAGCAGCCAAGGCAGCGGCAGCAGGGCGAAAACCCAGGGCCAGGCGAACTCAAACATGTTTGCGAATCCAGGTGTCGACCGACTGGGTCAGGCCATTGATGGCCTTGTCGTCGAGTTTGCACTCAGGTTTGTAAGCGCCTTCGACCAGGATCATCCAGCGGGTCAGGCCCGCCGCCGGGCAGCGATTGTCGAGAAATGCCAGCCATTTGCGGCCATTGAGGGTGTGGCTCTGGCTATAGGGGTAGTCGTTGCGGCACAGGCGTTTGAGCAGGCCATTGATCTGCTGCAGCCATGCGCCGGCCGGGGCACCGTCATAGGGTTTGGGCAACTGGGCGAGTTCGATCAACGCCGCCTGGCGCAGCGGATCGAGCGGCTGCTCGACCGCCTCGCCAGCAGCCTTTTTCGGCAGGAAAACCCGCGCGCGCCACAGGCCATAACCCAATAGCGGGATCAGGGCCAGCAGCAGCCACCAGCCGGGCGCGGGTGGCCAGACACTCACCGGCTCGGGGAGAATCATCGGCTGCAACTGGTCCAGCAGGCTCATTTTGGTTTAACCGGTTGCTGGGCATTCAGGTAATCGCGCAGCTGCTCCACCATCTCGCGTTGCGTGCTCAGCGGAATCATCAACACGCGCAGCTTCTTGGCCAGCAATTCCCAGCGCGCCTGCCTCGCTTCGCCTTGCGCGCGGTAGGTCTGACGCAGGTCGGGGTTGAGGGTGTCGAGTTCCAGTTGCGCGCCTTTCTCGGCGAACCTCAGCAGTCCGGCGGCGGGCAGCGCATGGTCCAATGGATCGGACAGCGGCAGCAGCAACAGATCGCAGTGCCGCGAAAGCAGGGTCAGTTGTTGTTCGGCGGAATCGGACAGGGCGCGCTCATCGCACAGAATGAACACCAGGCTTCCCGGTCGCAGGACTTCCCGCGCGCGACGCAACGCGACACCGAAGGTGTCCCGGTCTGCCACCGCCTCGGTGTGCAGCGACTGATTGACCCGCACCAACCGGTTGAGCAGTTGCAACAGGCTTTGCTTGCTGCGGCGCGGCTTGATTTCGTAGTGCTCGTTGTCGCCGAACACCAGCCCGCCGACCCGGTCGTTGTGGCCCAGCGCCGCCCAGCCGATCAAAGCGGCGGCCTGTGCCGCGAGCACCGATTTGAACATCAGGCCCGAGCCGAAAAACAGGCGGCGGCTTTGTTCGACCATCAGGAAAATCGGCCGCTCACGCTCCTCGTGGAACAGCTTGGTGTGCGGCTCCTGCGTCCGGGCGGTGACGCGCCAGTCGATGGTGCGCACGTCGTCGCCTGCCTGATACACGCGCACCTGATCGAAGTCGACACCGCGCCCGCGCAATTTGGAGTGGTGCAGACCGATCAGCGGGCTGCGCCGGCTGGGCGACGAAAACAGCTGCACTTCCCGCACGCGATGACGCATTTCGATCAGCTCGGCAAGACTGATGCGGATGCCCGGTTGGGAAATCAGATAGGGTTGCATGGGATCAGGCGACGGCAACGACGTCGAGAATGCGCTGGATCACGCGGTCCTGATCAATGCCTGCGGCTTCGGCTTCGAACGACAGGATGATGCGATGGCGCAGCACGTCGAAAACCATCGCCTGAATGTCCTCGGGGCTGACGAAGTCGCGGCCTGCGAGCCAGGCATGGGCCCGTGCGCAACGGTCCAGGGAAATCGAGCCACGGGGGCTGGCGCCATAACCGATCCATTCGGCCAGTTCCGCGTCGAACTTGGCGGGCGTGCGGGTCGCCATCACCAGTTGCACCAGGTATTCCTCCACCGCGTCGGCCATGTACAGGCCCAGGATTTCCTTGCGCGCGGCGAAGATTGCCTGCTGGGTCACACGCCGCTCGGGCTTGGTCTCACCGTTCAAGGCTTCGCCACGGGCCTGCTGCAGAATCTTGCGTTCGACGTTGGCATCGGGGAAACCGATTTTGACGTGCATCAAAAAGCGGTCGAGCTGAGCTTCGGGCAGCGGGTACGTGCCTTCCTGCTCGATCGGGTTCTGCGTGGCCATGACCAGAAACAGCGGCGACAGATCATAGGTGCTTCGTCCCACGCTGACCTGACGCTCGGCCATGGCCTCAAGCAGCGCCGACTGGACCTTGGCGGGCGCCCGGTTGATTTCGTCTGCCAAGACCAGATTGTGGAAGATCGGACCCTGTTGAAAGACAAAGCTGCCGGTTTCCGGACGATAGATCTCGGTGCCGGTGATATCGGCAGGCAACAGGTCGGGCGTGAACTGGATGCGATGGAACTCGGCCTCGATGCCTTCGGCCAGTTCCTTGATCGCTTTGGTCTTGGCCAGGCCCGGCGCGCCTTCGACCAGCATGTGGCCGTCGGCAAGCAGCGCGATCAGCAAGCGCTCGACCAGTTTCTCCTGCCCCAGAATCTGAGTGGAGAGAAAGGTTCGCAGCGCGATCAACGCTTCACGATGTTCCATCGATGACGGTTCCTGGCAGGTTCGCAGCAGCGCCAAAAGGGCGCTGAAGCTGGGGGCGTTACTTTAATCCATCCGAGGGGGTGGCGACTAACCGGCCAAGGGGTTTTTTCAGTGTTTGGCGGCGTTCGTGGGGCAAAAGTGAGAATTGTCTGACAGATTCCGGGTATTCCCACTGTTACGCGGCGTTTACGCTGGGATCTCGCTGACGTAAGTCCCCACTTCCTTGAGGATGATTCTCAGCGTTTCATCCAGATCCCGCAGCTCGTTGGGCGGCGTGCTGTGGCTGATCTCGTAAAGGTTGTCGCCGCCGAAAGGTTTGGCGTCGGCGGCATCGATTTCCACGACCAGACGGGTCGCTGAGAGCGTCACTTTCAGATGTGAATCGACGTGAATGGTGTCGTCGCGGAAGGTGATGTCGACCTCGTCCTCATCCGGAAAGCGCGCCAGCAGGAACAGGTCGCCGTTGGTGGCGTGGCAGCAGGCCAGCGCCATGTCATCTTCTTCCTCGTCGCAAGGGTTGTGGATGAAGCTGTCGGTGATCATCTTCATGGGCGTAGGTCCTGTGGCTCGGTTCGGGGCAGGGGGAGATTTTG
This sequence comes from Pseudomonas abietaniphila, assembly GCF_900100795.1. GTDB lineage: Bacteria > Pseudomonadota > Gammaproteobacteria > Pseudomonadales > Pseudomonadaceae > Aquipseudomonas > Aquipseudomonas abietaniphila. Next base: position 45,559 of record NZ_FNCO01000017.1, on the reverse strand, counting down.
CCAGTCCTGAACAATTTTTGCCTGCTTGTCGACTGGCCCGGTTCCCATGGCTTGCGCCAACACCTGTGGGAGCGAATTCATTCGCGAAAATGTTTCAGGCGACGGAGATGTAGGGATTGTACTGGGGTCTCGCGAATGAATTCGCTCCCACAGGTGTCCGCAACCTCCCGGTTATCGAAGTGTTCAAGCCCCTCCTGCGTACCTGGGAAACATTCCGTTGCAAGCCGATGTCCGAATATGTCGCAGGACCGCAAGCAGCCGCGTGGCCGCTATCGTTAAGCTGCGTAGCAGATGAACGGAAGTGTGGTCGAGCCTGCCTGGGCAGACGTCACACCGATCGTCATTCGGGTCGGATCAATGTGACGACGCACACACGACGAGCGTTAGTACTCAGGCAAGTGTGATCACGCACCGCGCCTTGTCACGTTTTGCTGACTATCATCGAACAGACGCAAAACGGGCACACGCATGCACGACCCCGAAACACGCATCTCTCCTACATAAAAAGCCCAAGCCAAGCGGAGTACCACAGATGGCGTTCTTCACCGCAGCCAGCAAGTCCGACTTCCAGCACCAACTGAGAGCGGCACTGGCCCAGCACATCAGTGAACAGGCACTGCCACAAGTGGCGCTGTTCGCCGATCAATTCTTCGGCATCATTTCCCTCGATGAACTGACTCAGCGCAGGCTTTCCGACCTTGCCGGTTGCACCCTGTCGGCCTGGCGTCTGCTCGAGCGTTTCGAACACAGCAAGCCTGAGGTTCGCGTCTACAACCCTGATTACGAACGTCACGGCTGGCAGTCGACGCACACCGCAGTCGAAGTGTTGCACCACGACCTGCCGTTCCTCGTCGACTCTGTCCGTACCGAGCTGAACCGTCGCGGTTACAGCATTCACACGTTGCAGACCACCGTGCTGAGCGTGCGTCGCGACGCAAAAGGTCAGTTGGTCGAGCTGCTGCCAAAAGGCACCACCGGCGATGGCGTGTTGCAAGAATCGCTGATGTACCTGGAAATCGATCGCTGCGCCAACGCCGCAGAATTGAACGTGCTGGCCCGCGAGCTTGAGCAAGTGCTCGGTGAAGTCCGTGTGGCCGTTGAAGACTTCGAACCGATGAAGGCCAAGCTGCACGAGCTGCTGGCAGGCATCGACGCCATCGGATACACCGTTGACCCGGACGAGAAAACCGAGGTCAAGGTGTTCCTCGAATGGCTGGTGAACAACCACTTCACTTTCCTGGGCTACGAGGAATTCACGGTCAGCGGTGGCGGCGAAGGCGGTCAACTGACTTACGATCCGTCCTCCTTCCTGGGCCTGACCAAATTGCTGCGTGCCGGGCTCACGGCCGAAGACCTGCACATCGAAGGCTATGCAGTGAATTACCTGCAGGAGCCCACGCTGCTGTCGTTTGCCAAAGCCGCGCACCCGAGTCGTGTGCATCGCCCGGCGTACCCGGACTACGTGTCGATCCGCCAGATAGACGCCGACGGCAACGTGATCAAGGAATGCCGCTTCATGGGCCTGTACACCTCTTCGGTGTACGGCGAGAGTGTGCGCAATATCCCTTACATTCGCCGCAAGGTCGCAGAAGTCGAGCGCCGTTCCGGTTTCGATGCCAAGGCGCACCTTGGCAAAGAGCTGGCGCAAGTCGTTGAAGTGCTGCCACGCGACGACCTGTTCCAGACTCCGGTGGACGAACTGTTCACCACGGTCATGTCGATCGTGCAGATCCAGGAACGCAACAAGATTCGCGTATTCCTGCGCAAAGACCCGTACGGCCGGTTCTGCTACTGCCTGGCCTACGTGCCGCGCGACGTCTATTCCACCGAAGTCCGTCAGAAGATCCAGCAAGTGCTGATGGAGCGCCTGAAGGCCAGCGATTGCGAGTTCTGGACCTTCTTCTCCGAATCGGTACTGGCCCGCGTGCAGTTGATTCTGCGAGTGGACCCGAAAGTTGCCCTGGACATCGACCCGATACAACTGGAAAACGAAGTCATCCAGGCCTGCCGTTCGTGGAAGGACGATTACGCGAGCCTGGTTATCGAAAGCTTTGGCGAAGCACAAGGCACCAATGTGCTGGCCGACTTCCCGAAAGGCTTTCCGGCCGGCTACCGCGAGCGCTTCGCCGCGCATTCCGCCGTGGTCGACATGCAGCACCTGCTGAACCTGTCCGAAGCCAACCCGCTGGTCATGAGCTTCTATCAGCCGCTGTCGGGCGACAAGGCGCAGCTGCACTGCAAGCTGTACCACGCCGACACCCCGCTGGCGCTGTCCGACGTCTTGCCGATTCTGGAAAACCTCGGCCTGCGCGTTCTGGGCGAGTTCCCGTATCGCCTGCGCCACACCAATGGCCGCGAGTTCTGGATTCACGACTTCGCCTTCACCTATGGCGAGGGTCTGAACCTCGACCTGCAACAGCTCAACGACACCCTGCAGGACGCCTTTGTCCACATCGTCCGTGGCGAAGCTGAAAACGATGCGTTCAACCGCCTGGTCCTGACCGCCGGTTTGCCATGGCGTGACGTGGCGCTGTTGCGCGCCTATGCCCGGTACCTGAAGCAGATCCGTCTGGGCTTCGACCTGGGTTACATCGCCAGCACCCTGAACAACCACGCCGACATCGCGCGTGAGCTGACCCGACTGTTCAAGACCCGCTTCTACCTCGCGCGCAAGCTGAGCAGTGGCGATCTGGACGACATGCAGTCGCGTCTGGAGCAGGCCATTCTTTCGGCGCTGGACGACGTTCAGGTCCTCAACGAAGACCGCATCCTGCGTCGCTACCTTGATCTGATCAAGGCGACCATGCGCACCAACTTCTACCAGACCGACGCCAATGGTCAGAACAAGAGCTACTTCAGCTTCAAGTTCAACCCGCGTCTGATTCCTGAGCTGCCCAAGCCAGTGCCGAAGTTTGAAATCTTCGTGTATTCGCCGCGAGTCGAAGGCGTTCATCTGCGTTTCGGCAACGTTGCGCGCGGTGGCCTGCGCTGGTCCGACCGTGAAGAAGACTTCCGTACCGAAGTTCTGGGCCTGGTAAAAGCCCAGCAAGTGAAGAACTCGGTCATCGTGCCCGTGGGCGCGAAGGGCGGCTTCCTGCCGCGCCGTCTGCCGACCACCGGCACCCGTGACGAGATCCAGGCTGAAGCGATTGCCTGCTACCGCGTCTTCATTTCCGGTCTGCTGGACATCACCGACAACCTGAAAGAAGGCGCGCTGGTTCCGCCGGCCAACGTCGTGCGTCATGACGACGATGACCCGTACCTGGTGGTGGCGGCGGACAAAGGCACCGCGACCTTCTCCGACATCGCCAACGGGATCGCCATCGACTACGGCTTCTGGCTGGGCGACGCATTCGCCTCGGGCGGTTCGGCCGGTTACGACCACAAGAAGATGGGCATCACCGCCAAAGGCGCGTGGGTCGGCGTTCAGCGCCACTTCCGCGAGCGCGGCATCAACGTTCAACAGGACAGCATCAGCGTGATCGGCGTCGGCGACATGGCCGGTGACGTGTTCGGTAACGGCCTGTTGATGTCCGACAAGCTGCAACTGGTGGCGGCGTTCAACCACCTGCACATCTTTATCGACCCCAATCCCGATCCGGCCAGCAGCTTCGCCGAGCGCCAGCGTTTGTTTGACCTGCCGCGTTCGGCCTGGACCGATTACGACACCAGCATCATGTCCGAGGGCGGCGGTATTTTCCCGCGCAGCCTCAAGAGCATCACCATCACGCCGCAGATGAAGGCGCGCTTCGACATCAGCGCCGACAAACTGACCCCTACCGAACTGATGCACGCGTTGCTCAAGGCGCCGGTGGACCTGCTGTGGAACGGCGGTATCGGCACTTACGTCAAGGCCAGCTCCGAGAGCCATGCCGACGTCGGCGACAAGGCCAACGACGCCCTGCGTGTCAACGGCAACCAGTTGCGCTGCAAGGTGGTGGGCGAGGGTGGCAACCTGGGCATGACCCAGTTGGGTCGCGTCGAGTTCGGCCTGCTGGGCGGCGCCACCAACACCGACTTCATCGACAACGCCGGTGGTGTGGACTGCTCTGACCATGAAGTGAACATCAAGATCCTGCTCAACGAAGTGGTGCAGGCCGGTGACATGACCGAGAAGCAGCGCAACCTGCTGCTCGAAAGCATGACCGATGAAGTGGGCAATCTGGTGCTCGGCAACAACTACAAGCAGACCCAGGCACTGTCGTTGGCCGCGCGTCGTGCTTACGAACGCATCGCCGAATACAAGCGTCTGATGAGCGACCTGGAATCTCGCGGCAAGCTGGACCGTGCCATCGAGTTCCTGCCGGCCGAGGATCAGTTGGCCGAGCGCATCGCCGAGAAGCAAGGCCTGACCCGCGCCGAGCTGTCGGTGCTGATCTCGTACAGCAAGATCGACCTCAAGGAAGCGCTGCTGGAGTCTCGCGTACCGGACGACGATTACTTGGCCCGCGACATGGAAACCGCATTTCCGCCTTCACTGGGCGCGAAATTCTCGGAATCCATGCGCCGCCACCGCCTGAAGCGCGAAATCGTCAGCACCCAGATCGCCAACGATCTGGTGAACCACATGGGCATCACCTTCGTGCAGCGGCTCAAAGAGTCCACAGGCATGAGTGCCGCGAACGTGGCCGGTGCTTACGTGATCGTGCGGGACATCTTCCACCTCCCGCACTGGTTCCGTCAGATCGAGGCGCTGGACTACAAGGTCCCGGCTGAAATCCAGTTGGCGCTGATGGATGAACTCATGCGCCTGGGCCGTCGTGCCACGCGCTGGTTCCTGCGCAGCCGTCGCAACGAACTGGACGCCGCCCGCGACGTCGCGCACTTCGGTCCGCACATCGCTGCGCTGGGGCTGAAACTGGACGAGCTGCTGGAAGGCCCGACCCGTGAAGTCTGGCAGGCGCGTTATCAGGAATACGTCGAAGCGGGCGTGCCGGAGTTGCTGGCGCGGATGGTTGCCGGGACGACGCACCTGTACACGCTGCTGCCGATCATCGAAGCCTCTGACGTGACGGGCCAGAACGCGGCCGATGTGGCGAAAGTGTACTTCGCCGTGGGCAGCTCGCTGGACGTGACCTGGTACCTGCAGCAGATCAGTGCGCTGCCGGTCGAGAACAACTGGCAGGCCCTGGCCCGCGAGGCGTTCCGCGACGATATCGACTGGCAGCAACGGGCGATCACCGTGTCCGTCCTGCAGATGCCGAACGGCCCTGCGGATGTGGAAGAGCGCCTGAACCTGTGGCTGGAGCAGCACATGCCGATGGTCGAGCGCTGGCGCGCGATGTTGGTCGAACTGCGTGCAGCGAGTGGTAATGACTACGCGATGTACGCCGTTGCCAACCGCGAACTGCTGGACCTGGCCATGAGCGGGCAGACTGCTGTGGTTTGATGGTTTAGCTGAGTGGTAACCGGAGCCCCGTGTCGAGAGATGCGGGGCTTTTTTGTTTTGTGTTGGGATTGGGATTGGGGGTATATCCGTTTCTGCGGTAACGGCGGCTTACGGTTCCGCTCTTACAGCGGGTCACTTTTGTAAAAAGCGACAAAAGTAACCAAAAACGCTTTGCTCCCGGCTTGGCCCTCCTGCGTCGGGTACCCGCACTCCGACAACGCTCCGTGGGCCCGCGCCGAATGGACATCCATGTCCTGACGGCGCTCTCGCGGCATCCATGCCGCTCGACCCACTCCGCGCCGCCTGCGTTTGGCCTGCACCCAAGTCGCGTTTGGTGGTGTCTGGGCTGGCGAGGCAGGAAGATCAAAAGCCAAAGCCAAGGCCAAAACAAAAGCTGGAGCTGGTGCGATCCCCTGTAGCAGTCCGGCTATAGGGGTCCGTGCCCGCCGCCGAACCTGTAGGAGCAGTCGGAGGTTACGACGGCCGCGAAAGCGGTGGGTCAGCTGCAAATGTTTTATCTGATACACCGCCTTCGCGGCCGTCGTAACCTCCGACTGCTCCTACAAGGGGGTCGGGGCGAAGCCAAGATCAACGTTCGCTTTTGATCTTGATCTTCATACGCGATAGATCAGACACAACAAAACGCGACTTGGGTGCAGGCCAAACGCAGACGGCGCGCAGTGGGCCGAGCGGCATGGATGGCGGCGGGCCCACGGAGCGTCGTCGGAGTGCGGGAATCCGACGAAGTCGGACCCAGCCAGGAGCAGGGCACTTTTGGTTACTTTTGGTGCCTTTTCAAAAGTGACCCGCTGTAAGAGCGGAACCGATATCCGCGCCACCCCAAATAACGGATATACACCCACCACCCAGAGCCACCCAAACTCCAAACCCAAACTCCAAACCCAAACCCAAACACCCATAAAAAAACCCCGCCGAAGCGGGGTTCTTTCAACGCTCTGTTTCGCGCTTACGCTTGAACAACCGGGATCTTGGCGTTCGCTGCGATCTCACGGAACTCGGCGATCTGGTCGAAGCTCAGGTAACGGTAAACATCGGCAGCCATGCTGTCGATCTTGCCCGCGTACTCCATGTACTCCTCAACGGTCGGCAGACGACCCAGGATCGACGCAACGGACGCCAACTCGGCCGAAGCCAGGTAAACGTTCGCACCATCACCCAGACGGTTCGGGAAGTTACGGGTCGACGTCGACACCACGGTCGAGTTCGGCTCTACGCGTGCCTGGTTACCCATGCACAACGAGCAGCCCGGCATTTCCATGCGCGCGCCAGCCTTGCCGTAGATACCGTAGTAGCCTTCCTCGGTCAGTTGGTGAGCGTCCATCTTGGTCGGCGGCGACAGCCACAGACGGGTTGGAAGCTGACCTTTGACCTGATCCAGCAACTTACCGGCAGCGCGGAAGTGACCGATGTTGGTCATGCACGAACCGATGAACACTTCGTCGATCTTCTCGCCAGCAACGCTGGACAGCAGACGGGCGTCGTCCGGGTCGTTCGGCGCGCAGAGCACGGGCTCTTTGACGTCGGCCAGGTCGATCTCGATGATCTCGGCGTATTCAGCGTCAGCGTCGGCTTCCAGCAGCTCAGGGTTGGCCACCCAGGCTTCCATCGCCTGAGCACGACGCTCCAGCGTACGTGGGTCGCCGTAGCCTTCGCCGATCATCCAGCGCAGCAGGGTGATGTTCGAGTTGAGGTACTCGGTGATCGACTCTTTCGACAGTTTGATGGTGCAACCGGCGGCAGAGCGCTCGGCCGACGCGTCAGACAGTTCGAAGGCTTGCTCGACGGTCAGGGTTTCCAGACCTTCGATCTCCAGGATGCGGCCGGAGAAGGCGTTCTTCTTGCCTTTCTTCTCGACGGTCAACAGGCCTTTCTGGATCGCGTAGTAAGGAATGGCATGAACCAGGTCACGCAGGGTGACGCCCGGTTGCAGCTTGCCTTTGAAACGAACCAGGATCGACTCCGGCATGTCCAGCGGCATGACGCCGGTGGCAGCGGCGAACGCAACCAGACCGGAACCGGCCGGGAACGAGATACCGATCGGGAAACGGGTGTGGGAGTCACCACCGGTACCGACGGTGTCCGGCAGCAGCATGCGGTTCAGCCAGCTGTGGATGATGCCGTCGCCCGGACGCAGCGAAACGCCGCCACGGGTCATGATGAAGTCAGGCAGGGTGTGGTGAGTCTTGACGTCGATCGGCTTTGGATACGCCGCGGTGTGACAGAAGGACTGCATCACCAGGTCGGTCGAGAAGCCCAGGCACGCCAGGTCTTTCAGTTCGTCACGGGTCATTGGACCGGTGGTGTCCTGAGAGCCGACGGTGGTCATTTTCGGTTCGCAGTAGGTGCCAGGACGAACGCCTTTGCCTTCCGGGAGAGCACACGCCTTGCCGACCATCTTCTGTGCCAGGGTGAATCCTTTGGTGCTGGCAGCAGGAACTTCAGGCAGCTTGAACAGGGTCGATGGCGGCAGGCCCAGCTCTGTACGTGCCTTGCCGGTCAGACCGCGACCGATGATCAGCGGGATACGACCGCCAGCACGGACTTCGTCCAGCAGGACTGGAGTCTTCAGTTCGAAAGTGGTGATCACTTCGTCGCTGTCGTGCTTGCAGACCTTACCCGCGTAGGGGTAAACGTCGATCACGTCGCCCATGTTGATGTTGGTCACATCGAATTCGATGGGCAGTGCGCCCGCATCTTCCATGGTGTTGTAGAAGATCGGAGCGATCTTGCTGCCGAAGCAGAAGCCGCCAGCGCGCTTGTTCGGGACGTACGGAACGTCGTCACCGAAGAACCACAGCACCGAGTTGGTCGCCGATTTACGCGAGGAGCCGGTACCGACAACGTCACCGACGTAGGCGATAGGGAAACCCTGGCCGCGCATTTCTTCGATCTGCTTCATCGGGCCGATGGAGCCTTGTACGTCAGGCACGATACCGTCGCGCGCCATTTTCAGCATGGCCAGGGCGTGCAGCGGGATGTCCGGGCGGGACCAGGCGTCAGGCGCAGGGGACAGGTCGTCGGTGTTGGTTTCGCCGGTCACTTTGAAAACGCGCAGGCTGATTTTCTCGGCCAGGGTCGGGCGCTTCTGGAACCACTCGCCGTCAGCCCAGGACTGCAACACGCCTTGAGCGTGAGCGTTGCCGTTCTTGGCTTTTTCAGCGACGTCGTGGAAGGCGTCGAACATCAGCAGGGTGTGCTTCAGTTGTTCGGCGGCAACCGGTGCCAGCTCGGCGTCGTCCAGGAGGTCGACCATCGTTACGATGTTGTAGCCGCCTTGCATGGTGCCAAGCAGTTCTACAGCGCGTTTCTTGTCCAGCAGAGGGGAGGTGACTTCGCCCTTGGCCAGAGCGGAAAGGAAACCGGCTTTGACGTAGGCAGCTTCGTCAACGCCAGGCGGAACGCGATTGGTGATCAGGTCAAGCAGGACAGCTTCTTCGCCAGCCGGTGGGTTTTTCAGCAGCTCGACCAGGCCTGCAGTTTGTTCGGCGTTAAGCGGCTGGGGCACGATACCCTGGGCGGCACGCTCTTCGATGTGTTTACGGTAGGCTTCAAGCACAGTATTACCCTCATCAGTGGTCCCAAATGGGTGTCCGGGACGCTCATCCAGAGAAAGTCCGCAGCCGTGCTCGTCAAAAACTTTTTGAGTCTTATGGCAGGCAGCTGACGATCTCCAACAGAAGCTGTTTTCAAAGTTTTACGCCTGCATGAACGGTTCCTGAGGAGGGGACGCAGGGCGAGCCTGCGTCGTAGAACCGACTGCTGGGTAGACTTGACTGTGCTCGTGACGCTTTGAAAACAGCTTCCAACGGACATTGGCGCCTTAAAAGGCCCGGTGATTCTACGGCAAAAAAAAAGTAAAGGTAAGTTAGACCCTACATCTTCGGGGGTGTACCCCGTTAGACAAAGGGCTAACATGCGGGCTTGTTTCGTCCGCCGCCGTGTTTTTCCGCCATGTCCAATCACGTGATCAAGACGCCCTGCGTGGGCTTGTGTTCCACCGTCTACGGCGACCTGGTGTGCCGGGGCTGCAAGCGCTTCCACCATGAGGTGATCCATTGGAACGGCTACAACGAGGACGAAAAGCGCGCGGTCTGGTTGCGTCTGGAGCAGTTGCTGGTGCAGGTGATGGCGGCCAAGGTTGAAGTGTTCGATGCTGGCAAGCTGCGCCAACAGCTGGAGCTGCGCAAGATCCGCTTCGTGCCGCAGCAGTCTGAGTATTGCTGGGCGTACCAATTGATTGCCCGCGGTGCGCGGGTCATCAATCAGCTGGAGGCGTATGGCATGGTGCTGTTGCCCGAATTTCGTGACTGGCCGCTGCCGGATCTGCGCGATGCCATTGATCGGGAATTCTTCCTGCTGTCCGAGGCGCACTACGAGCGCTACATCGCCCCGGGATTTCTGAAGGATGCGATCGGCTGAGTCCCACGGCCTTTCGGGCAGCAGCCTTTCGCGGCAGGTCAGACGCGAGCGAGCTCCTCTTCCAGATGCGCGAGCACCTCTTCGCTCTTGAGCACCAGCACGTCACTTTCCAGAGAATCCAGCACCACTTCGGCGGTATTGCCGATCAGCGCGCCGGAGATGCCCGTGCGCCCCACGGTGCCAATGACCGTGACGGCCGCTTTCAGGTGGTGCGCGGTAAAAGGAATCAGCACGTCCGCCGGCCCCTCGGCAATGTGCAAATGGGCGTCGTCGATGTTGAATTCGGTCTGAAAAACCTTGCACTGCTCGCGGTATTGGCCTTCCACACTCGACGACAACTGATACACAGGATCAGCAGCCGACAGCAGGGGAGACGGGTGGGCGGCAATCACGTGCAGGTCTATCCCTGTGATCTGAGCGAGGTGGTGGCCATGCTGGATGATGCTGTAATGCAGGGCGCTGTGCTCGCCGTCGGGATTCCCTACATCCACGGCCGCCAGCACCGCCGAACCTTTCCAGGGGCGATCGGTTTTAACCATCAGCACCGGGCAGGGGCAGTAGCGCAGCAACTTCCAGTCGGCGGGCGTCAGCAGGGCACGCTTGAGCGTGCTGTCGGGAAAGTGCTGTTTGATGACCAAGTCCGAGCCTTCGGCCTGCTGCACCTTGATGATGGTCTGATGAGCGTTCTCATGCCATTCCTGTTGCGCGGTGACGTTGAAGTCTTCCGCCTGCAAGTCATGCTTCAGGGTTGCGAGCAGCTCGGAATGGTCGAGCTTTTTGTCGCAGATCAGCAGATGCAGGCTGGGCTCCTTAATGTCGGGGTTCGACTTGGACTTCGCAGCGTTAGCGATCAGACACGCCCGTCGCATCGCCAGGCTCTCGACCTTGTCCGTTTCCGCGCTGGGTTCGATGACGACCAGAATTCGGCGAATCGATTGCATAAGCTGATCTCCCTGGAGTATTTCCATGAAGTGTTCGACCGCCTGGGTGCCAGGACTGTTCGATGACTTAACTATAGTTGCCCGTCGTCATTCGTCGCGTTGATCGCGGTCATGCTTTTTCCGGCCAAAGACACTGGTCCTGTGCCACAGCGCCCGTATAATGCTGCGCCTTGCCATCCATCCAGTTGTGAAACCATGCAGATTTACCCAGAAGTCGACGCTTTCCTGCTTTGCCCCACCCCTGACAGCTGGGTTCAGGCCGCGTTGCAGAATCTGGATATTTTGCTGATCGACCACGCCAACAATGAAAAGAAGGCCGCCGGCGCGGCGTTTCAGTTCATGTTTCAGTACAACGACAAATTCGATCTGCTGGCCAAGATGTCGCGCCTGGCCCGTGAAGAGTTGCGTCATTTCGAGCAAGTGATCGGCATCATCAAGAAACGTGGCATCCCGATGGCCAACATCAGCTCGGCCCGGTATGCCGGTTCGCTGCGCAAATTGGTGCGCAACCACAATCCCTATCGCCTGACCGATGCGCTGGTGGTCGGTGCTATCGTCGAGGCGCGTTCATGCGAACGGTTTGCCGCGCTGGTGCCGCACCTGGACGCCGACCTGTCGAAGTTCTACGCCAGCCTGCTCAAGTCCGAAGCCCGGCACTTTCAGGACTACCTCAAGCTCGCCTACCTGTATGGCGATGAGGCGGACGTCGACGCCAAGATCGAAGAAATCCGCCTCGCCGAGCGCGAGCTGATCGAAAGCCCTGACGAGGACTTTCGCTTTCACAGCGGTGTGCCTGCGCTGTAACGCCGTTTTCGTCACGCTGACGCCCATAACACTGCCGAACGCCGCTCCCATAGGCGCTGCGCCAGCCGCAAATCCAGATTACGCCGCGATAACTGTAGGAGACGTCCGAGGTTACGAGGGCAGCGAACGCGGTGGGTCAGTGATGAACATGTCAGATGACCCACCGCATTCGCCAGCAAGCTCGCTCCCACAGAGGTTCTGCCGACCGCGAATCCAGATTACGCCGCGATAACTGTAGGACGTCCGAGGTTACGAGGGCAGCGAACGCGATGGGTCAGTGATGAACATTTCAGATGACCCACCGCATTCGCCAGCAAGCTCGCTCCCACAGAGGTTCTGCCGACCGCAAATCCAGATTTCGCCGCGGTAACTGTAGGAGACGTCCGAGGTTACGAGGGCAGCGAACGCGATGGGTCAGCCAATGGTGATGTCGGCTGGCCTGATGCCTTCGTCCGAACGCGGCCCGCACCAAGCTGGCTCCTACAGGTCGCAGTCTTTCGCAACGCCTTGTCGGTATGCCTGACACCCACCCCCTCCAGCGAAACCGAATTCGCCACCTCCCGCCACCGATCCGGGCGACCACGTTCGTCAGGAACTCTGCATCCTAAAAATTGTTTCATTGTGTGTTAGCTGCTTAGGCAGTAATATTCGAGCCATTCACTGCCTAGGCAGATAATTGGTGACTATCAATGGTTCATTTCACCCCTGAACGTTTTAATGAAAGCTTCCTCGGCATGCTCCTCGGCCGAGCCGAACAGCTGAAAAACCGAATCCTCGACAAGCACCTGGAACCTCACGACGTCACCGCTCAGCAGTTCAAGGTGCTGGTGATCATTTCCAGGTTCAACGCCGACACCCCGGCCGAGCTGTGCCGTTCGCTGTCACTGGACAGCGGTTCCATGACCCGCATGCTTGATCGTCTTGAGCAGAAAGGGCTGTTGGTCCGCACACGCTGCGAGTCCGATCGTCGTCAGGTGCGGCTGGTGCTGACCGAGTCGGGCCAGGCGCTTTCCGACCTGTTGCCGCACGTCGGCGCGGCCGCGATGAACGAGATGGTCGGCGTGCTGGAAGACAGTGAACTGGCCACTCTGGAAAAGATCCTCACCAAGATTCTGGTGGCCTCGGCTGACTCCATCACACTCGCCCGGTTGGCAGGAAAATGAACATACGACCCAAACAGGGCTCGGCCCTGCGCACTTCATTGAGCCTGGTGTTTGCCGCGCTGGTCATGGCCGGTTGTGCGAACTCCAAAGGCCTGAACACAGAAGGCGTCGGCATCGATGCCAACAGCCTGCAGGCCGGACAGAGCCTGCAAGGCGTCAACCTGTCGCCGGCCGCCTGGCCCAAGCGCGACTGGTGGACCAGCCTCGGCGATCCACAACTTAACGGTTTGATCACCGAAGCGCTGCGCGACAGCCCGGACATGCAGATCGCGGCTGCGCGCACCCATCAGGCAACTGCCGCCGCCTATGGCGCCGATGCCGAACGTATGCCGACCGTCGACGCCAGTGGCAGCGTCAGCCGCTCGCGTCTGGCGCGGGATCAGGACCCGCTCGGGCAGGGTGGCCGTTACAGCACCCTGCGCAGTCTGGGCGCGACCTTCAATTACAACTTCGATTTGTGGGGCGGCCAGCGGGCGGCCTGGGAAGCAGCATTGGGCCAGGCTCGTGCCACCGAGATCGACCAGCGGGCGGCGCAGTTGACCCTCGCGGCCGACGTCGCCCGCGCCTACAGCAACCTAGGCCAGGCGTACGTGGTTCGCGATCTGGCCGCTGAAGACCTGAAGCGCACCCGGCAATTGCTCGAACTGGGCGCCCGTCGCTTCAAGTCCGGCATCGACAGCGAATACCAGTATCAGCAGACCGAAAGTCTGGAAGCCAGCTCCCGGGAATCCCTGGCCGACGCCGACAAGCGCCTGCGCACCGCGAAAATTTCCCTTGCCGTGTTGATGGGCAAAGGCCCGGATCGCGGTGAAGAGCTCGCTCGGCCCACCGTCTTGAAACCGGCTGTGGTGCAATTGCCGTCAACGGTGCCAGCCGAACTGCTCGGTCGTCGTCCCGATCTGGTGGCGGCACGCTGGCGTGTTGAAGCGGCCAGCAAAAACATCGACGTCAGCAAGACCAACTTCTATCCGAACCTGAACCTCAGTGCATCGGCGGGCGTTGAATCCCTGCTCGGCGATGCGATGTTCGGCTCGGCCAGCCGTTTCTTCAATGTCGCGCCGACCGTTTCGCTGCCGATTTTCGATGGCGGCCGTCGTCGCGCCGATCTGGATGCGCGGGACGCCGATTACGACCTCGCGGTGGCGCAATACAACAAGAGTCTGGTGCGCGCGCTGGGAGACGTGAGCGACAACATCAGCCAGCTGCGTTCGATCAGCAGTCAGATCGACGCGCGCCAAGAGGCGACCGACGTCATTCAGAAGTCCTACAACACCGTCGTTCAGCGTTACTCATCGGGCATCGGCAACTACCTCGATGTGCTGTCCGTCGAGCAGCAATTGCTGCAATCGCAACGCCAACTGGCTGATCTCAACGCGGAACGAATCGATCTTTCGATCCAGTTGATGCAGGCCCTGGGGGGAGGCTTCGAAGAAAGCACGCCCGGCGAAAACGCCGCCCCGGCCGTCCCGTCAACTGCATCGCTGACCCATTAAGGTAATCGTCATGGCCACTGCCACTACCGAAAACAACACTGCAAACGAACAAAAAGCCCCCGAAGGTCAGCAACAGGCTGGCCAGGGCCAAGCGTCCCAGCATCAGTCGGGCCAACCCGGCCAGCCGCAGAAAAACCCGCGTAAGCGCAAATTGCTGCTGATCGGTCTGGCGGTCATCGTGATCCTCGGCGGCCTGGGTGTCTGGGGCTGGTACGAAGTGTATGGCCGCTGGAGCGAAAGCACCGACGACGCCTACGTCAATGGCAACGTGGTTGAAATCACGCCGCAGGTGACGGGCACGGTCGTCAGCATCGGTGCGGACGACGGCGATCTGGTTCGCGAAGGCCAGGTGCTGGTGCAGTTCGACCCCAATGACTCGGAAGTCGCGCTGCAGAGCGCCGAGGCAAATCTGGGCAAAGTCGTGCGTCAGGTGCGCGGTCTGTACAGCAACGTAGACGGCATCAAGGCGCAATTGGCGGCCCAGCGCGCCGAGGTTAAGAAGGCGCAGGACAACTACACCCGTCGTCGCAACCTGGCGGCGGGCGGGGCGATTTCCCAGGAAGAGCTGTCCCACGCCGAGGATGACTTGACCAGTGCGAAGAACGCCCTGAACAACATCCAGCAGCAATTGGAGACCAGCACCGCGTTGGTCGACGACACCAGTGTTGCCTCGCACCCGGACGTCAAGGCGGCGGCTGCGCAGTTGCGTCAGGCGTACTTGAGTAATGCGCGCAGCACGCTGATTGCGCCCGTTACCGGTTATGTGGCCAAGCGCACTGTGCAATTGGGTCAGCGAGTGCAGCCGGGTACTGCACTGATGGCGGTCATTCCCCTGGATCAGCTGTGGATCGACGCCAACTTCAAGGAAACCCAACTGGGCAAGATGCGCATCGGTCAGCCGGTGGACATCGAAGCGGACCTGTATGGCAGTGACGTGAAGTACAGCGGCACCGTGGACAGCGTGGGCGCCGGCACGGGCAGCGCCTTTGCGTTGTTGCCCGCGCAGAACGCAACCGGTAACTGGATCAAGATCGTGCAGCGCGTGCCGGTGCGGATTCACATCAATTCGGACGAACTGGCACAACATCCGCTGCGCATCGGCCTGTCCACCGTGGTCGACGTCAACCTGCACGACCAGAGCGGTCCGGTACTGGCGCAGCAGCCACCGAAGCAGGCGTCCTTCACCACCGACGTGTACGTCAAGCAGCTGGCTGAGGCCGACACCTTGATCAACCGTCTGATTCACGAAAACAGCGCCTCCGCTTCCGGCAAGACCGCCCAGCGCTGATTCGCCAATCCATCAGCTCCGGCGTGATCGCCGGAGCCATTTTCGAGTGTCAAAGGATTCGCGATGAGTAACAACGCTCCCGCTTCTTTTACGCCGCCCAGCCTGTTGTTGACGACCATCGGTCTGTCGCTGGCGACGTTCATGCAAGTGCTCGACACCACCATCGCCAACGTCGCACTGCCGACGATTTCCGGCAACCTTGGGGTGAGTTCCGAGCAAGGCACCTGGGTCATCACCTCGTTTGCCGTGAGTAACGCCATCGCCTTGCCGCTGACGGGCTGGCTGAGCCGGCGCTTTGGCGAGGTGAAGCTGTTTATCTGGGCCACGATCCTGTTCGTGATGGCGTCGTTCCTGTGTGGTATTTCCACCTCGATGCCGGAGCTGGTGGGTTTCCGTGTCCTGCAGGGCGTGGTGGCAGGGCCGCTGTACCCGATGACCCAGACGCTGCTGATTGCGGTTTATCCCCCGGCGAAAAGGGGGATGGCACTGGCACTGCTGGCGATGGTGACGGTCGTTGCGCCCATCGCCGGGCCGATTCTCGGCGGCTGGATCACCGACAGCTACACCTGGCCCTGGATCTTCTTCATCAACGTGCCGATCGGGTTGTTCGCCGCATTCGTGGTGCGTACGCAAATGGCGGCTCGCCCCGTGACCACGAGCCGTCAGCCGATGGACTACGTGGGGCTCATTACCTTGATCATTGGTGTGGGTGCTCTGCAGATCGTGCTCGACAAAGGCAATGACCTGGACTGGTTTTCATCGAACTTCATCATCATCGGCACGGTGATTTCGGTGATCGGTCTGGCGGCGTTCGTGATCTGGGAAATGACCGACGAGCACCCGGTGGTGAACCTGCGCCTGTTCGGTTTCCGAAACTTCAGGGTCGGCACGATCTGTCTGGTGTTGGGGTATGCGGGGTTCTTCGGCATCAACCTGATCCTGCCTCAGTGGCTGCAGACGCAGATGGGGTATACGCCGACTTATGCAGGCCTTGCGGTGGCGCCGATCGGGATTCTGCCGGTGTTGATGTCGCCGTTCGTGGGGCGTTACGCCAACAAGTTCGACCTGCGCATATTGGCGGGTCTGGCGTTTCTCGGCATCGGCATGAGCTGTTTCATGCGCTCGGCGTTCACCAGTCAGGTGGATTTCGAGCACATCGCGCTGGTGCAGTTGTTCATGGGCGCAGGCATCGCGTTGTTCTTCATGCCGACCCTGAGCATCCTGTTGTCGGACCTGCCGCCTTCACAGATCGCCGACGGCTCGGGCCTTGCGACCTTCCTGCGTAACCTGGGCGGCAGCTTCGCGGCCTCGTTGACGACCTGGATCTGGATTCGCAGGGCCAACATGCACCATGCGTACCTCAGTGAAAACGTGAACACCTACGAGTCGACGACGCGGCACGCGCTGGACACACTGGGCGGGGCGAGCAATCAGGCGTATGCACAGCTTGACGGGATGGTGACCAGCCAGGCCTACATGATGTCCACGGTGGACTATTTCTACATGATGGGCTGGCTGTTCATGGCGCTGATCCTAGTGATCTGGATGGCCAAACCGCCGTTTGCCGCGAAGGCAGGGCCCGGGGCAGGGCATTGATAGGGTTCCCGGGGCTGCAGCGGATGTGATGACGTTCGGGAATCTCCTGTGGGAGCGAATTCATTCGCGATAGGTTCCAACCGCCATGGAGATCTGTCGGCTGTACCGCCGTCTCGCGAATAAATTCGCTCCCACAGGTTTGCACCAGACGATCAACTGCGTTCAATCCTGGTTTTGGGAGTGCCCAATCGCCAAAGGCGCCTGGGGCACAAACCCGAACGAGGTCAGCTGAAAGCCCTGTTCGTCGACCTGCAACGCCCAGCCCTCGCGGTCCCAGTCGCCCAGCACAATGCGCTGAGCGGTCTGGTCGCCGATCTGCAATTTGTGCAGGGCGGGGCGGTGGGTGTGGCCGTGGATCAGCGTTTTGACGCCGAACTCGGTCATGATCCGCGGGACTTCTTCGGGGGTCACATCAACGATGTCGTTGGCTTTCATGCGGGTCTGCGCGCGGCTTTCGCTGCGCAGCTTGCGCGCCAGTTTATGGCGGGTGCTCAAGGGCAGGTGACGCAGAACCCATAAAGTCAGTGGATTGCGCAGGTAGCGGCGCATGCGCATATAGGCTTCGTCGCGGGTGCACAGGCTGTCGCCGTGCATCAACAACACCGGTTCACCGTTGAGCTCGACCACGCTCGGGTCGCTCAGCAGCGTGCAGCCAGCGGCTTTGCAAAACGCTTTGCCGATCATAAAGTCGCGATTGCCATGCATCAGGAACACCTGCGTGCCGCTGTCGCTCAAAGCGCGCAGGGCCTCGCAGATCGAGCGCTGGAAGGGCGACATCGCGTCATCGCCGATCCAGGCTTCGAAAAAATCCCCGAGGATATACAGCGACTCGGCGCCACGGGCGCGGTCAGTCAGTAGATCCAGAAACGCCCGGGTAATGTCCGGGCGTCCTTCTTCCAGATGCAGATCGGAGATCAGCAGTATCACTCAACGATCTCTGCTTTCTCGATGATCACGTCATCAGCAGGAACGTCCTGGTGGCCAGCCTTGGACGTGGTGGCAACGGCCTTGATCTTGTCGACGATGTCCTGACCTTCGATCACTTCACCGAAGACCGCATAGCCCCAGCCCTGAACGGTCTTGGCGCTGTGGTTCAGGAAGCTGTTGTCAGCAACGTTGATGAAGAACTGCGCGGAGGCCGAATGCGGCTCCATGGTACGGGCCATGGCCACCGAGTACTTCTTGTTCGGCAGGCCGTTGTCGGCTTCGTTCTGGATGCTTGGGCGCTTGTCTTTCTTCTCTTTCATGCCTGGCTCGAAACCGCCGCCCTGGATCATGAAGTTGCCGATAACGCGATGGAACACAGTATTGGTGTAATGACCGGCATTAACGTACTCAACGAAGTTGGCGACCGTGATCGGCGCTTTTTCGGCGTTCAGTTGCAGGACGATTTCACCGTGGTTGGTGGTCAGTTTTACTTTGGACATGTGCGAGTCGCTCTTTTGGAATTCGTGGTTGGACGTGTCGATCGCGGCCTGCAGCGTAATAAATGCCGACGATTTCACCCAGACGCGCAGTTTACAGAGGCTAGTCGCTTAACGGGTAGTCGCTGTTAAGTCGCCGCTTCAAATGACCGATGGCGTATCTCGGCAGTTTTGTCACTGCGCGCTGTCAGGGGCTTGACAGGTTCGGCTATGATAGGCGCTTTGATTTATTCGGCCTACCCTGGCCAAGACTGTCAGGTTTTCAAGGATCCTATGAGCAAGCCCACTCAAGACGCTAATGCCAACACCAAGGCAGGCCCTGCAATTCCCACCAACTTCCTGCGCCCGATCGTGCAGGCAGACCTGGATTCGGGCAAGCACACCAAGATCGTGACCCGTTTCCCGCCGGAGCCCAACGGCTACCTGCACATCGGTCATGCCAAGTCGATCTGCGTCAACTTTGGTCTGGCTCAGGAGTTCGGCGGTGTCACGCACTTGCGTTTCGATGACACCAACCCGGCCAAGGAAGACCAGGAATACATCGACGCGATCGAAAGCGACGTCAAATGGCTGGGCTTCGAATGGTCCGGTGAAGTGCGTTATGCCTCGCAGTATTTCGACCAGTTGCACGACTGGGCGGTCGAGCTGATCAAGGCTGGCAAGGCTTATGTCGACGACCTGACCCCGGAGCAGGCGCGCGAATACCGTGGGACCCTGACCGAGCCTGGCAAGAACAGCCCGTTCCGCGAGCGCAGCGTCGAGGAAAACCTGGACCTGTTCGCCCGCATGAAAGCCGGTGAGTTCGAGGACGGCGCCCGCGTGTTGCGCGCCAAGATCGACATGGCGTCGCCGAACATGAACCTGCGCGACCCGATCCTGTACCGCATTCGTCACGCCCATCACCACCAGACCGGCGACAAGTGGTGCATCTACCCGATCTATGACTTCACCCACGGGCAGTCGGATGCCATCGAAGGCATCACGCACTCGATCTGCACCCTGGAGTTCGAAAGCCATCGTCCGCTGTACGACTGGTTCCTGGATAACCTGCCGGTGCCGTGCAAGCCGCGCCAGTACGAATTCTCGCGCCTGAACCTGAACTACACCATCACCAGCAAGCGCAAGCTCAAGCAACTGGTCGATGAGAAACACGTCAATGGCTGGGACGACCCGCGCATGTCGACCCTGTCGGGCTTCCGCCGTCGCGGCTACACCCCGGCGTCGATCCGTAACTTCTGCGAAATGATCGGCACCAACCGTTCAGACGGCGTGGTCGACTTCGGCATGCTCGAATTCAGCATCCGTCAGGACCTGGACCACAACGCGCCGCGCGCCATGTGCGTGCTGCGTCCCTTGAAAGTCGTGATCACCAACTACCCGGAAGACAAGGTCGATCACCTCGAACTGCCGCGTCATCCGCAGAAAGAAGAGCTGGGCGTGCGCAAGCTGCCGTTCGGCCGTGAAATTTACATCGACCGCGATGACTTCATGGAAGAACCGCCAAAAGGCTACAAGCGTCTGGAGCCTAACGGTGAAGTGCGCCTGCGCGGCAGCTACGTGATCCGTGCCGACGAGGCCATCAAGGACGCCGACGGCAACATCGTCGAGCTGCGTTGCTCCTACGATCCGGACACCCTGGGCAAGAACCCTGAGGGCCGCAAGGTCAAAGGCGTGGTGCACTGGGTGCCTGCGGCGCAAAGCGTTGAGTGTGAGGTGCGTCTTTACGACCGTCTGTTCCGTTCCGCCAACCCTGAGAAAGCCGAAGATGGCGCCAGCTTCCTGGACAACATCAACCCCGACTCTCTGCAGGTACTCACCGGTTGTCGTGCCGAGCCTTCGCTGGGCGACGCACAGCCGGAAGACCGTTTCCAGTTCGAGCGCGAAGGTTACTTCGTGGCTGACATCAAGGACTCCAAACCTGGTCATCCGGTATTCAACCGTACCGTGACCCTGCGTGATTCCTGGGGTCAATAAGGAATAGCCGTGCTTTCTATCTACAACACGCTCACCAAGAGCAAAGAACTCTTCAAGCCTCTGGATGGCAACAAGGTGCGCATGTACGTCTGCGGCATGACCGTGTACGACTACTGCCACCTGGGCCACGGCCGCAGCATGGTCGCGTTCGATCTGGTCACGCGCTGGCTGCGTTTCAGCGGGTATGACCTGACCTACGTGCGCAACATCACCGACATCGACGACAAGATCATCAATCGCGCCCGTGAAAACGGCGAAGCGTTCGATGCCCTGACGGCGCGCATGATCGATGCCATGCACGAGGACGAAGCGCGCCTGAACATTCTCAAGCCGGACATGGAGCCGCGTGCCACCGACTACATCGGCGGCATGCACGACATGATCCAGAGCCTGATCGATAAAGGTTATGCCTACGCGCCGGGCAATGGCGACGTGTACTACCGCGTCGGCAAGTTTCTGGGCTACGGCAAGCTGTCGCGCAAGAAGATCGAAGACCTGCGCATCGGCGCGCGGATCGAAGTCGATGAAGCCAAAGACGATCCGCTGGACTTCGTGCTCTGGAAAGGCGTCAAACCGGGCGAACCCAGCTGGGAATCGCCATGGGGTCCGGGCCGTCCGGGCTGGCACATCGAATGCTCCGTGATGTCCACCTGCTGCCTGGGTGAGACGTTCGACATTCATGGCGGCGGCAGCGATCTGGAATTCCCGCACCATGAAAACGAAATCGCCCAGAGCGAAGCGGCCACCGGCAAGACTTACGCCAACGCCTGGATGCACTGCGGCATGATCCGCATCAATGGCGAGAAGATGTCCAAGTCCTTGAACAACTTCTTCACCATCCGCGACGTGCTGGATAAATACTCTCCGGAAGTGGTGCGTTATCTGCTCGTGTCGAGCCACTACCGCAGCGCGATCAACTACTCCGAGGACAGCCTGAAAGAGTCGAAGGGCGCTCTGGAGCGTTTCTACCACGCGCTCAAAGGCTTGCCGGTTGCCGAGCCTGCCGGCGGCGAAGCGTTCGTGGAGCGTTTCTCGGCGGCCATGAACGACGACTTCGGCACGCCGGAAGCCTGCGCTGTGCTGTTCGAGATGGTGCGCGAGATCAATCGCCTGCGCGACAGCGATGTCAACGCCGCAGCCGGTCTGGCGGCGCGTCTGAAGCAACTTGCCAGTGTGCTCGGTGTGTTGCAGCTCGAGGCGGACGACTTCCTGCGTGCAGGGGCCGAAGGTCGTGTCGACGCGGCGGAAGTGGAGGCGCTGATTGCCGCGCGTCTGCAAGCCCGCGCCGACAAGAACTGGGCCGAATCCGACCGCATTCGCGACCAGCTCACCGCCATGGGCGTAGTGCTGGAAGACGGGAAGGGCGCAACGACGTGGCGGTTGGCGGATTGATCCTCACCGCCTGACACATCAGCGCCTGTTACACCGATTCGCGAATGAATTCGCTCCCACAGGTTGATCGCATTTCAACTGTGGGAGCGAATTCATTCGCGATGACGTCGGGCCGAACGCTGCCCCTCCCGATCAGAACCCCTGCTCACGCAACCGCTTGTACAGCGTATTGCGGCTAACCCCCAAACGCTTGGCCAGCTGCGAAATATTCCCTCCGGCCGCCTGCAACAGCTCGTTCAATTCCTCTGGCGTATCCAGCGCGGCCCTGCGGTTGAACGGGGTCTCCTGCTCGTTGTGCTCGGCGTCCATGTCCAGATCGGCGAAGAAATCCTCCGGTAAATGCTCGGTCGAGATCGGTTGATCGTCGGCCAGTGCCAGCGCGACCTGAATCACGTTGCTCAACTGCCGCAAGTTGCCCGGCCAGGGATGACGCTCGAACAACGCCAGCACCGATGGCTCGAAGCCCGCTGTCTGTTGCGGTTCGCGGTGCTGCTCCCAGATCGCCTGGACCAGCGCGGCCTTGTCGGTCCGTTCCCTCAGCGGCGGGAGTTCAAGGTTAAGCCCACTGATGCGGTAGTAGAGGTCCTGACGGAAACGGCCGCTCTGCACCTGTTCGCGCAATGAGCAGTGCGTGGCGGAGATGACCCGGATATCCACCGGAAACAACTCACTGCTGCCCAGCGGCTGAACGCAGCGCTCCTGCAACACCCTCAAAAGGCGCGCCTGAACGGGGAGGGGCATGTCGCCGATCTCATCCAGAAACAATGTGCCTTTGTCGGCCTTGCGAATCAGCCCGATGCTGCCTTTATGGTGGGCCCCGGTAAACGCCCCTTTTTCGTAACCGAACAACTCGGCCTCCACCAACTCGGAAGGAATGGCGGCGCAGTTCACCGCGATCAACGGTTGGTCAGCCCGCGAACTGGCGTGGTGCAGGGCTTTGACGAACACCTCTTTGCCCGCGCCGGTCTCTCCGAGGATCAGCAGCGGAACATTTTTCTCCAAGAGACGCTGCGCCTGACGCGCTGCTTTTTCGACCTTCTCATCCCCATGGCTCAACCCGCTAAACGCCGAGGAACCAACGCCGGGTTCGGCTTTTTTCGGCGTCTGCACGGTCCTGAATTTCAGCACCGGTGCCTTTGGTCGCTTGATCAGGCAATGAAAGCGGTTATGCCCCGACGCCTGGAGGGGGAAGGGTTGGCCTTCCTGCTGATCCAGCAGATGGGCAATCGGCGCCTTGAACAGGTCTTCGATATTGGCCCGCACCAGGCTGACCCCCAGCAGGTTGTCGGCGCGGCGGTTGGAGCAGAGGATGCGGCCGCTTTCATCGAACACGAGCAGGCCCGCCCACTGGCTGTCGAGGTTGTTCAGGCCGGTGTTGAAGGTCAGCTGAAAGTGCGAGTGCTGGAACTGGTCGAGGATCAGTCGGTTTTCGATGGTCTGACTCATCATCTTCACCATCCCGAGCGTGTGGGACGGCGGCAGGAAGCTGTCGCTGGACACATCGAGCACCGCGATCATGCGCCGCGACGCATCGAAAATCGGCGCGGCCGAGCCGGTCATAAAACGGTTGGCCTTTAGAAAGTGTTCATCGTGTTCAATGTGAACGGCCTGTTCACAGGCCAGCGCCGTACCAATGGCATTGGTGCCTACACCCTGCTCGAGCCAACTGGCACCGGCGACGAAGCCCATTTGCTGAGCCGGTTCTACAAAGCGCTTGGTGCCCCAGGAGTTGAGCACCTGGCCTTGCTGGTCGGCCAGAAGAATCAGGCAATTGGAGTTGCTCAGGATGTTTTCGTAAAACGGCAGGACCTGTTGATGCGTGGTCTGCACCAGCGAGTGATGCCGTTCCAGCAGCTGCGAAACCTGTGGTTCCGGCAAGCGGCCGAAAGCAGGGCGTGACTGATGGTCAAGGCCGAACTCGCGGCAACGGGCCCAGGAGTCCTGAATGATGGTGTCGTGAGCGATGGATGCGCCTGGTGTGGCCATGAAAAGGCTCCGTCCGAGTTCTTTTATTGTTTTTGGGATACGGCTTTGGCAGAGCATCCGTGCTCGAAACGTTTACCCATTGTTGTTCAGGATTGTTCAAAGTCAATGTTCATTTTGTTCAGGTGTTCAGTCTTTCCTGTTCACTTATGTTCAGCAACGAATATGGTTTTGCTCCGCCAGACGCGCTGGTGGCTCTATCTCGGGCCTCTGGCCGATGCGCGCGATAACGAACGTTGGTTGGCACGATTGTCGCTATTCAACAACCGGTCGACGAATGTCATGACCTGAACACGCTCCACCCTGAGCAACACCCTAATAAGAACAGATAAAAGGGCACGCCATGTCTCTCACGCTTGAGCACGTCAGCCGCGCAGTCGACGGTCAGATCTGGATCGATGATGCTTCGCTGAGCTTCGAACCCGGCTCATTCAACGTATTGCTGGGGCGCACCTTATCAGGCAAGACCAGCCTGATGCGCTTGATGGCCGGTCTGGACAAGCCAGACAGCGGCCGAGTACTGATGAATGGCAAAGATGTCACCCAGGTTGCGGTGCGTCATCGCAACGTCTCCATGGTTTACCAGCAGTTCATCAACTACCCGAGCATGACCGTTTTCGACAACATTGCCTCGCCCCTGCGTCAGGCGAAGATGTCGAAGGACGAAATCGAAAGCCGCGTGCGGGAAACCGCCAAGATGCTGCGGATCGAAAAATTCCTCACCCGTTACCCACTTGAGCTCTCTGGCGGCCAGCAACAGCGCACGGCCATGGCCCGCGCGCTGGTCAAGGACGCCGAGCTGATCCTGTTCGACGAGCCGCTGGTCAACCTCGACTACAAGCTGCGCGAAGAGCTGCGTCAGGAAATGCGCCAGTTGTTCGAGACCCGCAACACCATCGCGGTGTATGCGACCACCGAGCCCAACGAGGCCTTGGCGCTGGGCGGGACGACGACGATCCTGCACGAAGGCCGTTTGATCCAGAGCGGCAGGACGCCTGAGGTCTACCACCAGCCGAAAACCGTGCTCGCGGCGGAGCTGTTCTCCGAGCCGCCGATCAACCTCATGCCGGGCCGCATCGATGGCAACGAAGTGAGCTTCGCCAACTTCGTGCACTTCCCGCTGAACGTCGACCTGCGCGCGATCGGCGATGGCGAATACGGCTTCGGCGTGCGCCCCAGCCACCTGAGCCTGGTGCCGTCCAACGACGACGACCTCGAACTGGCGGTGACCGTGGAACTCGCTGAAATCAGCGGTTCGGAAACCTTCCTGCATGTGCGCAACGAGCATTTTTCGCTGGTGCTGCACCTGCCGGGTGTTCACGAGTACGACGTCGATACGCCGATCCGCGTGTACATCCCGACTCATAAACTGTTCGTATTCGATCAGCAGGGCGGCCTTATCCAGGCGCCGGGCCTGCGCATGGCGAGGGTTGCCTGATGGCCGAGATCCGCTTGCAACAACTCGCACACAGTTACAGCGCCACGCCGAGCGGCCCTGAAGACTATGCCATTCGCGAGATGACCCACATCTGGGAGCAGGGCGGCGCTTACGCCTTGCTCGGCCCTTCCGGCTGCGGCAAATCGACGTTGCTCAACATCATTTCCGGCCTGCTCAGCCCCTCGGAAGGCAAGGTGATGTTCGACTCCACGGTGGTGAATGACATGTCGCCCGAGCAGCGCAACATCGCTCAGGTGTTCCAGTTCCCGGTGGTCTACGACACCATGACGGTGTACGACAACCTCGCGTTCCCACTGCGCAATCAAGGCATGGCGGAAGCGAAGATTCAGACCAAGGTGCAGGAAATCGCCGATGTCCTGGACCTGCAACCGCTGCTGAAGAAAAAGGCCAAGGGCCTGACCGCTGACGAAAAGCAGAAAGTGTCGATGGGACGCGGTCTGGTGCGTGACGACGTTTCGGCGATTCTGTTCGATGAACCATTGACCGTGATCGACCCGCACCTGAAGTGGAAACTTCGGCGCAAACTCAAGCAGATCCACGAGCAGTTCAACATCACCATGGTCTACGTCACCCACGATCAGCTGGAGGCGTCGACCTTCGCCGACAAGATCGCGGTGATGTATGGCGGCCAGATCGTGCAGTTCGGCACGCCGCGCGAGCTGTTCGAAAAGCCGCATCACACGTTTGTCGGTTACTTCATCGGCAGCCCCGGCATGAACCTGATCGAGGTCAAGCCGCAAGCGGGAGGCGTGGGGTTTGGCGGCATTCATCTGCCGTTGTCGGACGCCTTGCAACAGCGTCTGGCGGCCACCCAGTGGAAAACGCTCAAGGTCGGGATTCGTCCGGAGTTCGTACACGTCTGGGACGGTCCGTTCGAAGACGCCATGTGCGCCGACGTGACCTACGTCGAAGACTTGGGCACCTACAAAATCCTCACCCTGAACCTGGCCGGACAATCGCTGAAAGTCCGCCTGCCGGAAGACAAGCCCGTGCCGCAAGGCCAGGCCTGGATCAGTTTCCCGTCCCAATGGCTGATGCTGTACGCCGACGAATTTCTGCTGGAAGCCGACGCGAATCAAGCGTCGGTCAGCGAGGTGCCCCATGAGTAAGGTGCAGAACAACAAAGCCTGGTGGTTGGTGCTGCCAGTGTTTCTGCTGGTGGCGTTCAGCGCCATCATTCCGATGATGACCGTGGTCAACTATTCGGTGCAGGACATTTTTGACCAGTCCAGCCGCTACTTCGTCGGCACCGACTGGTTCAGACAAGTGCTGCAGGACCCGCGCCTGCATGACTCGCTGCTGCGTCAATTCATCTATTCGGCGTGTGTGCTGCTGATCGAAATCCCGCTGGGCATCGCCATCGCCCTGACCATGCCGACCAAGGGCCGCTGGTCTTCGGTGTGCCTGATCGTCATGACCATTCCGCTGCTGATCCCTTTTAACGTGGTCGGCACCATCTGGCAGATCTTCGGCCGTGGCGACATCGGCCTGTTGGGCTGGTTTCTCAATAACGTGCTGGGCATCAGCTACAACTACGCCGCCAATGCGTCGGATGCCTGGGTGACGGTGCTGATCATCGACGTCTGGCACTGGACCTCGCTGGTGGCGTTGCTCTGCTACTCGGGTCTGCGGGCGATTCCGGATGTGTACTACCAGGCGGCGCGTATTGACCGGGCCTCGAACTGGGCAATTTTCCGGCACATCCAGCTGCCGAAAATGAAAAGCGTGCTGCTGATCGCGGTGATGTTGCGGTTCATGGACAGCTTCATGATTTACACCGAGCCGTTCGTGCTCACCGGGGGCGGTCCGGGCAACTCGACGACCTTCCTCAGCCAGACCCTGACCACCATGGCGCTGGGGCAGTTCGACCTGGGGCCGGCGGCGGCATTCTCGCTGGTGTATTTCCTGATCATTCTGTTGGTGTCGTGGGTGTTCTACACCGCGATGACCCACGGCGAAAAGAACTGAGGAGCGGCTCATGAACAAGCGCGAAAAGCTGCCGTGGAAAAAAATTGTGCCGTTGTGGATCTACCTGCTGTTTCTGCTGGTGCCGATCTACTGGCTGGTGAACATGTCGTTCAAGACCAACACCGAAATCCTTGGCGGTCTGACCCTGTTTCCGCAGGATTTCACCTGGGCGAACTACAAAGTCATCTTCACCGATGAAAGCTGGTACAGCGGCTACATCAACTCGCTGTACTACGTTTGCCTGAATACCGTGATATCGCTGAGTGTGGCTTTGCCAGCGGCTTATGCGTTTTCACGCTATCGTTTCCTCGGCGACAAGCACCTGTTCTTCTGGTTGCTGACCAACCGTATGGCGCCACCGGCGGTGTTTTTGCTGCCGTTCTTTCAGCTCTATTCGTCCATCGGCCTGTTCGACACCCACATCGCCGTCGCCTTGGCGCACTGCCTGTTCAACGTGCCGCTGGCGGTGTGGATTCTTGAAGGGTTCATGTCCGGTGTACCGAAGGAGATCGACGAAACGGCCTACATCGACGGTTACAGCTTTCCCAAGTTCTTCGGCAAGATTTTCATCCCGTTGATTGGTTCGGGCATCGGGGTGACAGCGTTCTTCTGCTTCATGTTTTCCTGGGTCGAGCTGTTGCTGGCGCGCACCCTGACATCGGTCAACGCCAAGCCGATCGCCGCCGTCATGACGCGTACGGTGTCGGCCTCGGGGATCGACTGGGGTGTGCTCGCGGCAGCGGGGGTGTTGACCATCCTGCCGGGCATGCTGGTGATCTGGTTCGTTCGTAATCACGTGGTCAAGGGTTTTGCCCTTGGTCGTGTCTGAGGAGTCGAAAAATGGAGTGGATGTCCTGGACACTGCCGACCGCCATTTTCTTTGCGTCCATCGCTGCCATCCTGGTTGCGATGACCGTCTGGGAGCTGCGCTCGGCGAGCATTGAACGTCGCGGTTTTCTGCCGATTGCCACCACCCGTGGCGACCGGTTGTTCATCGGTCTTCTCGCAAGCGCCTACCTTCATCTGCTGGTGATTGGTGCAACCGACTGGAGCATTTGGGTTGCCTCAGGGCTGTCCCTGGTTTGGTTGTTGGTGGTAATGCGTTGGGGTTGAAGGTCTGAAACGCGTTCTGGTGTAGGAGCGCGCTTGCCCGCGATTGCGGTCTGTCTGCGAACGATGCGTCAACGGGCACTCCCCATCGCGGGCAAGCGCGCTCCTACAAAGCAAAGGCAAAGCAGGAATACATAAGAATCAACACTGGAGGTGTCTATGTTCAATAAGAAAAACAAGCTGCGACATAGTGTGACGGTAGCAACGATGGTGATGCTCAGCGGATTGAGCGTTTCGGCATGGGCCGATCAGTATGAAGACGCGGCCAAGAAGTGGGCGGCCAGCGAATTCAAGCCGACGACCCTGTCCGACGCTGACCAGCTCAAGGAACTGGAGTGGTTCATCAAGGCTGCCGAACCGTTCCGCGGCATGGACATCAAGGTGGTTTCCGAAACCTTGACCACCCATGAATATGAATCGAAAACCCTGGCCAAAGCCTTCACCGAAATCACCGGCATCAAAGTGACCCACGACCTGCTGCAGGAAGGTGACGTCATCGAGAAGCTGCAGACGGCCATGCAGTCCGACAAAAGTATCTATGACGGTTGGGTCAACGACTCCGACTTGATCGGTACCCATTTCCGTTATGGCAAGGCGCTGTCCCTGACCGACCTGATGGCCAGCCCCGAAGGTGCAAAAGTCACCTCGCCTACGCTGGACATCAAGGACTTCATCGGCACCTCGTTCACCACCTCGCCTGAAGTCAAAGATGCCTCGGGCAAGGTCATCACCCCGGCCAAACTGTATCAACTGCCAGACCAGCAGTTTGCCAACCTCTACTGGTTCCGTGCCGACTGGTTCGAGCGTCCTGACCTGAAAGAAAAATTCAAAGCCAAATACGGCTATGAGCTGGGCGTTCCGGTGAACTGGTCGGCGTACGAAGACATCGCCAAGTTCTTCAGCGAAGACGTCAAGGAAATCGACGGCAAGAAAGTCTATGGCCACATGGACTACGGCAAGAAAGACCCGTCGTTGGGCTGGCGCTTCACCGATGCCTGGTTCTCCATGGCGGGCAGCGGTGATAAAGGCTTGCCGAACGGCCTGCCGGTGGACGAGTGGGGCATTCGCGTAGAAGACTGCCATCCGGTCGGTTCGAGCATCACCCGCGGTGGCGACACCAACGGCCCGGCCGCTGTGTACGCCACACAGAAATACATCGACTGGCTGAAGGCCTACGCACCGCCTGAAGCGGCGGGCATGACGTTCTCCGAATCGGGTCCGGTGCCGTCTCAGGGCAACGTCGCTCAGCAGATTTTCTGGTACACCGCCTTCACGGCCGACATGACCAAGCCGGGCCTGCCGGTGATGAACGCCGACGGCACGCCGAAATGGCGGATGGCGCCTTCGCCTAAAGGCCCGTACTGGAAAGAAGGCATGAAGCTGGGCTATCAGGACGTGGGTTCGTGGACCTTCCTCAAGTCCACCGAAGAGAAGAAGCGTCTGGCGGCCTGGCTCTATGCGCAGTTCGTGACCTCGAAATCGGTGTCGCTGAAGAAAACCATCGTCGGCCTGACCCCAATTCGTGAGTCGGACATCAACTCCAAGGAGATGACCGCACTGGCGCCGAAACTCGGCGGTCTGGTGGAGTTCTACCGCAGCCCGGCCCGCGTGCAGTGGTCACCGACCGGCACCAACGTTCCGGATTATCCGAAACTGGCACAGCTGTGGTGGAGTCACGTGGCTGAAGCCGTCACCGGCGAGAAATCTGCGCAGGCAGCGCTCGACGGTCTGGCCAAGGATCAGGATGCAATCATGACCCGCATCGAGCGCTCCAAGGTCCAGGACGCCAGCGGCTGTGCGCCGAAGATGAACCCGGAGACCTCGGCTGAAGAGTGGTACACCAAGGCTGAGAAGAGCAACGGTGCATTCCTCGCGCCACAACGCAAGCTGGCTAACGAGAAGCCGAAGGGCGAAACCATCGCGTACTCCGATCTCCTGAAGAGCTGGGAAGCCGCGAAGAAGTAAATGACAGGTGGTCCGTGGTCGTCTTGGATGCCCGGGACGATCAAAGATCCAGTTTGTGGGAGCGAATTCATTCGCGATTGGCCAGTACAGCCGACACACCTGAGTCGCCTGGAACATTTTTCGCGAATGAATTCGCTCCCACAGCTGACATTTTGTGTCGACCAATCTTGCAAACAAAAAACGGCACCCTCGGGTGCCGTTTTCGTTTGCGCTGTTTGTAATCAGCCGTGCAGGGTTTCTGCAGCGTACAGCGTGTTCTCAAGCAGGCAAGCGCGAGTCATCGGGCCTACACCGCCCGGAACCGGCGTGATCCAGCCGGCGCGGGGCAGGGCGGTCTCGTAAACCACGTCACCCACCAGTTTTCCATCGTCCTGACGGTTAATGCCCACGTCGATGACGATCGCGCCGTCCTTGATCCATTCGCCCTTGACCAGGCCCGGTTTGCCAGCGGCCACGACCACCAGGTCGGCACGGCCGACATGCCCGGCCAGATCCTGAGTGAAGCGATGGGTCACGGTGACGGTGCAGCCCGCCAGCAGCAACTCCATGGCCATCGGACGCCCGACAATGTTGGAGGCGCCAACCACCACCGCATCCTTGCCGTACAGGTCGACGCCGGTGCTTTCCAGCAAGGTCATGATGCCTTTGGGGGTGCACGGGCGCAGCAGCGGGATGCGCTGGGCCAGACGGCCGACGTTATAAGGGTGGAAACCGTCGACGTCCTTGTCGGGACGAATGCGCTCCAGCAGGCTGGAGGATTCCAGGTGCTCGGGCAGCGGCAGTTGCAACAGGATGCCGTCGATGGCCGGATCGTCATTGAGGCTGTCGATCAGATCGGTCAGTTCGGTCTGGGTGGTTTCGCTGGGCAGGTCGTAAGCGCGGGAGATGAAGCCGACTTCTTCGCAGTCTTTGCGTTTGTGCGAGACGTAAACCTGAGAGGCGGGGTCGCTGCCGACCAGAATCACCGCGAGGCCCGGCGTGCGCAGCCCTTGCTCGCGACGTTCGGCGACTCGTTGGGCGATCTGCTGGCGCAGGTTGGCTGCGATCGCTTTGCCGTCTATTAGTTTTGCAGTCATTACGCGTGATTAACCATCGGAAGGGAGGGAAAAAGAGCGCGCATTCTCGCATGACCTGACGCAAGGGCAAAGGCGGTTGGTCTGCTTAATAAGCTAACCCCTTTAATTAACTGAATTTTTTAGAAAAAAGTGTTGACGACCTTTCGGACCGTCTATAAGATTCGTCGCACTTGTCGGGCACAACCCCACACAGGATAAGCCGGAAGCGGTTGATCAGGTCGAAAGGTTGATTAAGTCAGGTAGAGTTCAGATCGGCTCAGCGTGATTGAAAGCTCTTAATTTGCCGTCGTAAGACGCAGATTAAATAAGCGCCCGTAGCTCAGCTGGATAGAGCATCCGCCTTCTAAGCGGATGGTCGCAGGTTCGAGTCCTGCCGGGTGCGCCATTAACGGCAGCTTTGGCACAAGTAGCATTCAAGTTGAATGCGTCGGTTACAACGCAATATGGTGGGCGTAGCTCAGTTGGTAGAGCACGGGATTGTGACTCCCGTTGTCGAGGGTTCGATCCCCTTCGTCCACCCCATATTCGAAGAAGGCGCCAGATGCATAATCTGGCGCCTTTGCTTTAAGCGCTTCAAAACGCGGATGTGGTGGAATTGGTAGACACACTGGATTTAGGTTCCAGCGCCGCAAGGTGTGAGAGTTCGAGTCTCTCCGTCCGCACCAGCTACAAACCCTGAGAAGTGCCATGAGCCTTCAACGGGATCGAAAAGCCGCCTAGTGCGGCTTTTTTTATGCCCGCGTTTCACCTCCCTAACGCTCTCAACCTGATACTTCTGCTAGTAGGCAGCGGCGGTGGACGGGTGTTCAATCTTCCCCGACGCTTGCGGATCCTGCGGTTCGCTTCATCCGCGTGTCGATGACGTGTTCGCCAGGGATCCAGCACCATGCCTAGACGCAGCTTCGATACCGCTACCCCTCTTCCCCAGGCTCTGCTGGCTGCTCCGAAGGTACCCGTTGCGCTGCCGGACGTGCCTGGTGGTGAAGCGAATCTCCTGCCCCTCAGCGCTTTGTCTGGCCCCTTGAGGGTCACGTTCGATAAGTGGAACAACACGGTAGATGGAGGGGAGCTGACGCTGTTCTGGGGTAACGACCTGGTTGAGTCCAAATTCTGGGATGCCGACATGCCGGAGGATGAGCTGTTCATCCTCGTACCGGTGAGTTTTCTGGTCGAAGGTGAGCCCAGGCTTCGTTACACAGTGAAGACCGCGCAAGGCGTCACAACGGATTCTCTTACGCTGAGTATCACGATCGATACCACGCCGCCATTGTTGAATCGGATCGACCCCCTGATATTTCCCCCCGAGGTGATCAATGCAGGTGTCACTGCGCAGTGGCTCAAAGACCATGGCGACTGGCTCACGGCGCAGGTTCCGGACTATGTGCCGATCAGGCCGGGTGACGTCATACGGTTTTATTGGGGCGATGACCCAACGACGTGGGGCATTGCCGGGGAAAAGACGGTTGAACCGCTGGATATCGGGTCGCCGTTAATGATCGATATCAGCGGCATTCCGATCCGCAGTCACGGTGATGGTCGCCGCTTTGCTGGGTATGAGGTGATTGATCGGGCGGGTAACGTCAGTCCCTCCGCGACGCCCGTGGAACTTTTGGTGATTGCGCAGTCCAGGATCTTGCCTTGGCCCACGCTCCAGGAGGCAACTGGCACAGGCCAGAGCGTGAGCCTTGATCCGCTGAAGGCGACGCAGGGGGTTCTGGTTCGTGTGCCGACCAGTGCCGTTATCAGTCCGAGTGAAGAAATAAAAATCGTATGGAGTGGTGTTGGCAGCACAGGGCAGTACGAGACCAGCGTGGCGGATCCGCCGGGCTCCCTCGACTTTCCGGTTCCCGCCAGCGCGGTGCCGGCCAACTTTCTGAAGACCGTGGAGGTTTACTACCAGCTCACGGCGCCCTCCAGTGGCGCGATCAGTCGATCGCCCAATCTTCACCTGGCTGTGAAAGCCGTATTGCCGGTTGAGCGCTTTTCGCAGATCAGTTGCGACGAAGCCCCTGGCGGTAATGTGTTGTCCTTGTCTTCTGTGCCGAATGGCTGCCACTTTTCGCTGGATGAGTGGGTGTTCATTGCCCCCGATCAAAAGGTGTCTGCCTGGGTCGAGGCGGTGGATCAGTCGGATAAGGATTTCACCTTTGAAATGGTGAATGAGCGTCCCGTGAGCCCCAGTGAAGTGTCGGCGGGCATCAGAGGCATTTCGTTGCCCCGCGACCAGCTGGAACGCATGAAAGTCGATGAGTCCTTCACCGTCTATGTGACGGTCCGGTTTGACGATGCGGTTGCGCCGACTGACTTTCCGAAACTGATCAAAACGCTTGTGGATTGAGCGCGATTTGCGCGGCACACATTGCTGACCAGAGGGTGTTCGATATGGCGAACAATACCAAAGCAGACCTGCTTCAGTGGCTGGCTGGCGGTACAAGGACGTATGGCTGGGATGCGGTGATTGCCTATGGCCGTAAGGATGCCAATGCTTTACTCAGGAAGCAATTCATTGCGGGCTTTGCCGACGCGACGACTTTCCCGACCATGCAGGGCGTTATTGAGACCGGTCAGCTCACCAAAACCCTGCGCAACGTTCAGTTGGGCCCACCGCAGCTGTCCTTTGAAGCGTCCTCGCTCGATGAGTCCAGAGCACGGCTTACCCTGCGCATTGTTGCCGGCCAGGTGGTGACGGAGGGTGAGGGTGGCGTCGTTCAGAAGATTCAGGAGCTCGTGCCCGCCTTCAGCCCTGAATTGTTCATGAACATTGCCCTGAACAAAACCGATGGCGGGAGCACGAGCGCGGGTGAGTTATATCTGGACCTCAACGACGCTTATGACTTCACCACCAGCTTGTTCGACGCTGACGATGATGCAGGGCAGGTCCAGGCCGGTGTGTTTTTCAGGGAGCGTTTTGCCGAACTGCCCCAGGCCCGGCGTTTTACGCTGGGCAGCGTTGCCCGGGTTGACGGGGTGTTCGAGGTAGAGAGTTTTGAAGTCAGGACGCAAATGGCGCCTGGTGCGAACGTCAGAAGTGCGGCAAATTTCGGGGACGGTGCCGTACTGATGTTCATCAAGTTTAGAGGTGGCAAGCCGGGGACGATGCCGACGCCGGACGCGTTCAGATATTTGATTCCAGAGGATGGATTCGGAGCGACGCTGATCCTGTCGGCGAGTAGTTTACTGACCCGGCTAGGTGAGTCGATTGGAGCGTACCTCGGCGAGGGGGTCACCTTCCAGGTTACCGCCGCACAAAATGCTTTGGTATCGGCTAAAGCGAGCGGTGAATGGAGCCACGTGTCTGTAGATCCTTACAGCGCGGGATGGCAGAGCGGACCCGCTTGTTCCACGACCAATGTGTATGACCGCCTTGACAGTTTTTCAGTGTCGTCGCTCACACTGTCAATCGACGGTGAAAAGTTAGTATTGGCATGGGACGAGACACATCAGAGGCCATGGTATTGTTTTGGAATGAGCTGGCCTTGTTCCCAGCCCGCATTGGTTTTTTCGGAAACGACCAGTAACTCGGGTAATTATTTGGTTGATCTCGCGGTCACCTGCAAGTTCGTCGTCAGGTTGAACCCCGCCGGCGAGGCTATTGTCGTTGAGCAAACTTCATATGCATCCTCCGTCAGTTGCTCTGATATGCATGCCCCTTCGCCAATAAGCAATGCCCAAGTCGAGTCTCATTTTCAAGCAGGCATTCAGAGTGAAGTAAAGGACACATTCGAATCTATCCCCGATATGACCCTCCCCATTGGAGCGTTGAGTGGATTGCTTTTTGCCGATTCGAATAGCGTGCGCTTGAAAGAAGCGGCTGCTCCTCAGGATCTTGTGTGTTTTGGTGATATCGACTCGAACACAGAGACACCGTGCCTTTGCCCAGAGGATTCAGTGCTCGGCGCCAATGGCGTCGAGAACCTCACCTGCAATGTCGCGGTAGCCCAATGGACACTGCGAGATGGCGACGGTAATGACGATCCGAAAACCGTCGGAAGTATTACTGCGGGGCGCTATCAGGCCCCTGACATGTCAAACGCAGATGGAGTGAGCCGACAGATCATTGTGACCGCTCACGCGGTGGGCGGCGGCCAGGCGCACGCCTTGATCACGGTTTTGAAAACCCCTTTGATGGTGGATCCGGTTTTCCAGGTGGTGAGCCCCGCTGGCAGGTGTGAAATCCTCGCGGGGGCGCTCAATACGCCCGATGTCGAAGCGCGGCTGATTGCGCATTGGCCAGAGATCGCCCCTTCTCTGACGCCTGTACCGGACAAGCCGGGCGCCTATGTTTTCGCACCGGGTAAGAGCGACAAGGTCCATTCGTTGAGTCTGGATCGGGTGGAGTTCACCAGCAAACACCATGCAGGTGCTGTGTCGTCTGCTTATGTGTTGACCCAGTGGCGGTCAGATACGGCGACAATCATCATCGATCCCGAATGGACCGGGCCATCGACTCAGGCCAAATTGATGTTGCTGGCGACCAATGACGATTGGGAGCTGGTGCCTTATGACGGTGCAGACTGGACGCTTTTCGCCGGAGACGGCTCGGTCGACGCCTCCGGTATTTATACGTACCCCGAGCGCCCTGAGGCGGGTTTCGCTGTCGTCCAGGCCATTCTGGACGACGACGGGTATGAGCTGCGGTCCCACCTTGTCATTCCGTCGTTGGCGAAGTCGTTCCCGGTGGTTTCGAAGTATGCGACTCGGTTCAGAGTCTTGGCCGTAGGAACGGGGGGCATCACCCTTTACTGGCAACGTCCGACGACGCAGGCAAAACCCTATTACACGGTTCTGCGAGACGGTGCATTATTCTGCGCAGGTCTGTATCCACCCGTGCCCTACATGACGAGCCTGGAAGCCGGAAAGACGTATAAGTTCACCCTCAGGGTGACCTACAAAGACGACCCGCAGTCCTACGACTGCGGCCCCATCACCGTCACGGTGCCGTTGCCTTGAGTGCAAGCACCTGTGGCGTTACCTCAGTGCGCTGACCGTTCACTTGTAAGTGATCGTGAAGTCCAGTGCACCTTTGGCCTGACCTGCCTGCACCTGGGCATCGGTCTGATACAGCCGTGCATTGAACGGGAGTACGGTGTCCCCGGCAGGACTGATGGCCTGAAGCGGCACTTCCACGCCTAACCCTACCGGCGTGCTCGCATCGCCCATCAGCATCTGGATGCCGACGCCCTTTGCGGTTGAGTCAGTGCTCAGGCTGAATACGCCGTTAAGTGGATCGCCGACAGGGGCGGAGCCGTTTACGCCATCCAGACGAATGTGAGCCGTGGTGACGCCATTGGCCGGATCGGAAATGCAGCTGTTCAAGGTGAGCGTGAAGGGGGTTGCGCGGGTCGCGTAGCCAGGGCCCGTGAAGTCAGATTGTTGCCATTCGCCCAAATCGACGGGGTCTGCGCTGACCGGATTGTTCGACACCGAGCACTCTGCCTGGATCACCGTGCCGGCGAGCGACACGGACCAGGCTTTCCCCACCTTGGTGATGACAGCCTGAGCCAGCTCGCGTCCGTCGAATAGCTGAGGACCGGGGTTGATGTCCCCGATTTTCACCAGCGTTATATAACTGTCCATTGAGGCCTGCATCCAGGGGAAGAACATGTTCTTCTCCATGTAACCGCTGAAGGGGACAACCGACGGGCCATCCAGGTACCAGTTGTCGACGGGGCCGCGATACGGGATACCCAGTTTGATCCTCACGCCGACCCCTGGAATGGAGGTGGTCAGGATTTTCCCATCGCTGTTTTCGCCGCCAATGGGTGGGAGGCTGCCGGAAAACGCAGGTACGTTATTCGTAATGTTCACAGTGATGTCAGGCACATGCACGGTATGGCAAATCAGGTTGACGCCACCGGGACCCTGCTTCAGCCACAGGAACCGGTCCAGCGTGCCGATCACGTCCCCGACGGCGGCGTCTCTGGGGACGAAAACCGTCCCTACGTCTGCGATGAACGCCATGGGCCCGGGTTTATCTTTATCCCAGTAGCAACCGTCTTCAAAACCACCGGCCCAAGTCAGAGAAAACGGCATGCAACAGGTCAGCGCGGCAAGGGCCGGCAATGATCGTTTGAATGTATTCATGTTCAGTCGAGTTCCAAAAGAGACGGCCGAACGTGTTCGGTCGCTCCCGAAAGAGAGGGGTACGGCTCAGCGGCATCGGTCGGTGCACAGGTCAGGGTTTGCAGCCGGTAGCCTTGTTGTTCTGGAAGGCTCTGGGCATCGACTTCGAACGCGCATTGTTGTGCTGATGCGTCTCCCCACTTGACCACCAGACGTTGGTTGCCCTGTCCCACGTTGAGAACCGCCTGGCCGGCTTGCCCGACGACGCCCAGCGTCTGGCCATCGGCATCGACGACCAGAGCGCCGAAGGGCAGGGGGGAACCTGTGCTGTCGTGGAACGTCGCCACCAGACGTTTGACGACTTGTGCAGCGAATGTGGTTTTGACTACGGCGCCGCGTCGCGGCACCAAGTGAGTGACACCGTTTTCAATCTCGACATCCGGTCCCAGTTCATCGGTGTTGAGCACCACCCGATTGACTCGGTAAGGCCGCATATAAGGAACAACGGCATAGCCACGCTCGTTGGTTCTGACCTGACCTGCGTTCAGTACACCGACGTCGGCGACGCCCGGCACTTCGATCAAGGCGGCGGTCTCGCCGATGTACGGGCCTGCTTCAAGTCCGTCCCCGTGCAGCAGCAACGCTCCACTGGCGTTGACCGATGCCTGCGAGTAATGACTGGCGTGGGTCACGCCACCACCCACGCTGCCGAAGGGGGCCTGGTAACCGACGCTCAGGGAGGCAGTCTTGTCTTGTGTTTCGCTGTTGGCCATACCGGCGCGGTAGCTCAGACGGTTGTCCATGGCCCGGCCCGACAGGCTCGCACGTTGACTGAGGGCCTTGTCATTTTCCAGCAGGTCAAACGTGGCGGTAGTGCCGTGGCGGTTCGAGCCCAGCGGCATGCTGATGCTCAGGCCGATCTGACGATCGTCATAGCCACGATCAGTCAGCGACTTGGAGGCGTACAGGTTGTAGCTGATGCCATGGTGTTGCGTGTTGAAGCCGAACTGGAACTGACGCCGTTCCTGGCTCGTGCCCCAATAGTTTTCCTGGGACAGGGTCAGGTTCAGCGCGCTGGTCGAGCCAATGTTCTGATAGATCGCCGCTTCCAGCCGACTGCGCCGATGCCCTTGGTAGCGTGAGTCCTGGTTACGCTGGCGAATCGCTTCGTCAAAGTCGCGGTAACCTTCGGTGGAGTAGCGATAGCCCGCGAACCGCAGGTTGGTCCGTGTTTCGAAAGACTTACCGTACTTCAATGCGTAGCTGCTGCCCTGGACCTTGCCGGTGCCTTGGGTATCCAGGTCGGTGCTGGAGCGGGTCACGTCGAAGGAGAGCGCGCCAAATGCGCCCAGGCTCTGCCCCACACCCAGGTTGCTTGCGGTGTAAAACGCGTTGCCCAACAGTCCACCGTACAGGGTCGCACCTCCCGCCAGGCCCTTGGCCGCCGTGCCTTGCCAGAACACGGGATTGTGCCGCCCGGTGGGATCGTTGTAGCGGCCCACGCTGGCACTGTACCGCCAAACGCCTTCACGTAGCAGGTTACCCAGCGTGGCATAGGGTTGCGTGAAACGCTGGATACGGCCATCGGCTTCGGTCACCACGATCTCAAGTTCACCACTGCCTCCGGCCACATTCAGGTCGTCGATTTCATAAGGGCCGGGTGACACGTAAGTGGAATAGATGGGATAACCGTTTTGAAGGATTTCAACTTTTGCCCGGGTCTGTGCGACCCCCCGAATCACCGGCGCATAACCCTGCATGGAGTCGGGCAGCATGCCCATGTCCGATTGCAGGCTGACGCCCTGGATCGGCAGGCTGCGAAACACATCGCCAGGGGTGAAAGTCTGGCCAAGGGTAAATTGTCCCAGCCTGCCCGGCAGGTCGTGCTGCGCATAGGTGTAGGCGCTGTTCCAGTCTCGGGCACCTCGGGAGTCCTGGCGCAGCGAGTGGTTGCTGCGCAGACGCCAGCCGCCGACGTTGACGCCGCTGGTGAGGTATAGATCGCCACTTTGTGCACGGCCGTTGAAGTCGCTGCGACTTTGCTGGGCGGACGCCTGGTAATTGATGAACGCCGCGTTGATGCCCTGATCCCAGCGTGAGGGGTCCACATAACCGGCAGCATCGCGCCGCATGGCGATCTGTGGAATGGATATGTTCAGCTTCAGCCGGCTGCCTTCGAAGTCGATGGTCGCACCGGGAATCACTTGCGGTAGATCGATACAGGTTTCTTGCAGCGCCTCGTCCGCGCCCAAGGCATCGAGTTTTACGCCCATTTCTTCAAGCAGAGGGCGAGACAGGCAAGGGGTGAGCCGCTCAGCGTTATCGGTAGCGAAGTCGAGGTCGCGGTGATCGAAAAACTGCTGATTGACGCTGATGCTCACCTGATAGCGACCAGGTGCCAGGGCATCTTCGTTGGCCAGGCTGCGCAACGCCAGGGCGCCATCTTGCCCATCACCGAGCTGACGCATGAAGGAGGACTGGAATTCAAGAGGCTCGGTGGCAGCAGAGCTCTCGAGCGGCAGGCTCAGTCCGCTGCCCATGATCATCACGCAGTGCAGGCGTGACGGCTTGCCGGGTTGTCGCAGACGTCTGAAGAAGGGAGGCATAGGGCTTTTCCGGAAGTAACAGGGCGACCGTCAACGGTTCGCGTTCAGCGATTGCGTGAGGGGCTTGCTGAAACCGCCGTAGTCGGTAATGACTGAAAACGTGACGCTCGCGTCCGGGCCCGCCGCAAAACTGTCCAGCGGATAAGACTGGCGCGAGAAGGGCGCGGCCATGGTGGTGTCGTCGATCTTGTGGGTGCGTCCTTTGTCCTGCAGTTGCAGGGTGATGAACGACATATGGAAAGGTGTCGGGTTATCGACCACCAAGTGAGGCCCGTTGTCGGTCGCCACCACCGACCAGGTGAGTCGCTGCAGTGCGTCCAGCGGGTTTTCGCTCAGCTCGACGGGGCGGTAGAGAAACTTGATGCGTGAGCGCAGAGCGATGGTCAGCTTGTTGCCGTCGCTGGTGTCGGTCTGCGGAATTTCCTGAGCGTTGAAAAAGAACAACGACTCACGGTCTTTGGGCAATTGATGGGGCAGCGCGCTGATCTGCACATGCTGTTCTTTGCCCGGGCCGAGTCGGAACAACGGCGGAGAGGCAATGAAGGGCACGGGCGTGTGGTGATCGTCTGCCGCGGTGTTGATCCATGTCTGCACGGCGTAGGTCGCCTTGCTGGGGTTGGCGACGGTCAGTGACACACTGCGCTTGTCACCCTGAAAAATGACGCGTGTGCCACTGAGGGTCAGGGCACCGTGGCTGGCAGGAAGGTAGGCCAGCAGGCACAGGGCGGCGCAGAGGTTGCGCCACGGGTGGGCGGGCAGGCAGAGCCCTTGAAACATCGGCATGGGAGGCTGTCTTTAAAAAGGAGGCATCAAGGCGCCGGAGGTCGATACCAGCCCTCGGCCTGAATCAATGGACCGGGGTCACCGCAGCCCGGCGCGGGATATGCACCGGGGCGGCCAGCTGGTAAGCCGGGCGTTACTGGAAGTGAACGGTGAAGTCGACGTCGGCGTCAGCCTGACCGGGGTTCAGCGTGCCGATGCGTTTGTACAGGGCGGTGAAGTACAGCAGGCTTTCATTGGTGTCATCGATGGGATAAGCCGAGGATTCCAGGCCGTTCTTCACCGGGAGCCCTTTGGCATCCTTGATTGCAATGGCCACACCGTCTGCGGCGCCCGCACCGGCCTTGATGGCGAAGTTTTCGCCACTCGGGTCGCTGCCTTGAACAGCGTTGAAGGTCACGGTGGCGGTTTTGCCCGGACCGACCACACAGGTGGCATCAGGGGATACTTTCAGCTGGAACGCGCCGCCGCCTGCCTCGTCGCCAACGGCCGCCAGGGAGCCGGTGTTGACATCGCCCATCGACACACTGCTGCTGACATTGCCGCTGCCTGGATCGATGACGTCGATGGGGCAGGTGTTGGTAACGATTTTGCCAATGAAGTTGATGGTTCCGTCCTTGGCCATGGCTGAGGACGCTGCAAAACCCAGGAGCAGCCCCAGGGGCAGGATTGCGAATGACTTTTTCATGAGACCATGATTCCTTGAAAGTGTGGCTCGACACATGAACCAGGACACTGTTGAAGCCTTGCGACTTCATGCCTGACAACAGACGAGCAATGCCGTCGTGCATGTCGCTGGTGGGGGCGCACTTTAAGGAGAGGAATGCAGCGGGAATATGAGAGAACTCTCAAAGCGACGGGCGTGGTTGTAGCAAGGTGTTACTGAGTTGAAGCGGGTTCAGGAGCGTGATGGCTGTTCAGCGCCTCATCACCGCATAACAGTGTTTTGGAAAGCCCGCCTCCTGCGCGCAGGGAGGGCGGGCTTGTGTTGC
The DNA here is from genome assembly GCF_900100795.1 of Pseudomonas abietaniphila. GTDB lineage: Bacteria > Pseudomonadota > Gammaproteobacteria > Pseudomonadales > Pseudomonadaceae > Aquipseudomonas > Aquipseudomonas abietaniphila. Next base: position 3,653 of record NZ_FNCO01000017.1, on the reverse strand, counting down.
GCTTGAACCGACTAGCGTGGAAGGAATTTATGAGCGTTTGGGGCGCGGGCACTCCCGACTTGGTCTATCAGTCCTTTTTGGTTGTCGACCCGGGGTACAACCCCCCTGAATGCCGTGTAGTTTTGGCCAGCAGCTGTGGAGGGAGCCGTCTTCGCGGAGGCTACCGGGTTGGTGGGGGGCGTCGGCGGTGACACGGGCGCGCCCGGTGCGCTGGTGGGCTGCTGAACGCTTCTCACCGATGACAACGACGCTGATGAACCGGTTCGCGTGCTGGAGGCACTCGTTTGTACGGCCTTGTCGGCTTTGCTTATGGAGTCATAGCCTCTTAGGTCTGTCAGACGTTGTGTGAGTTCGTCTGCCGATACACTTGCAGCGGAACGGGTCGAATTGACAGAGTTGACAGAGCTGACAGAGCTGACGGAGCTGACAGATGCTCTGGGTGAGAAGTCTAAAGAATCCCACTCGAGTTCAACATTGCCCGCGCTTTTTGAAGTGCTGAAGGCAGCATCATCCGCCCCTTCTTTCGCCGCTTTCGAAACCCCGTACAGTGTCCCGGCCCTGCTGAAGTTCGCCGCTGCCGCAAAGATGCTGAAGACGATCGATAGCGATGAGCTGATGAGGCTGATGTTATTCAGCGATCTGGCGTGTTGACTGTCTTCCTCCATCGCGCCCATTATCCCGGTAACCCCACCGCCCACGGCGGTACCGACACCTGCGGCCCAAATGCCCCAGGCGATGACCCCTCCGGTAACGGGGGTCAGCCCGCCCGCAGTCACCAGGGTGGCCACGATGCCGATGGCACCCAGCCCCACGCCGATCCAGCTTTTCAGCGAATGCCCGCTGGGGTCGACCGCATTGATCGGGTCGCTCAGACAATACACATAGGGATTGACCCCGCCAGCCCCGAAGGGGCTCAGGGAGTCAGGGCTGTGGAAGCGCATCAGCGTCGGGTTGTAGGCGCGGTACCCTTTGCCCAGCAGGTACCAGCCACCGATTGCGTCTCGCACCTCGCCGTTGAAGGCCATCAGGCTTTGCAGCGGCTCGTCGCCGGTTTGTTCACCGTATGGATCGTAGGTCACATGTCGCGTGGTTTTTTGTTGGCACTCGCCAATCACCGAGCGGGTGGCATCGGTCATCAACAGCAGTGTCTGGCTGCTATCACCTGGCGTCTGCTGCCCCAGCGGCCGGCCGCTTTCAAGCAGGTAGCTGATCGCTTCTCCCGCTTGCAGGCTGTTGCTCAGCTGGCTGTCCTGATAGAAACGCAGGGTCTCAGGCTGCTGCCTGTGCAGAACCGAGATCAATTGGTTGTGTCCGTCATAACGGTACTGCGCCAACGATTGCCCCGCGCCATCGGTCACGCTCAGCAGCCGACCCTAGCTGTCATAACGCAGCACTTGGCCGTGCTGATCTTTGGTCAGGTTTCCGTCAGCGTCGTATTCCAGCCTGATGGGGGACTTGCCTGGATCGTCGTAGCGAATCTCCTTCAATTGGCAAGGATCTGCCGGGTCGAAGTGGTAGGTGGATTTTTCAATGCGGCCATCGGCAAAGGTCGTCGCCAGGGCCGTGATGTTGTCCAGGCTGTCGAAGGTGAACTGTTGTTGGATAATCGCGTCGCCAAGTGTCCCCGTTACCGGTGGGGTGCGGGTGTACACCGTGAGGCGGCCACGGACGTCGTAGGTGAAGGTTTCTGCGTGCAACTCGGTGTCACCTTCGCACAGGCGCCGAGTGGCGAGTTTGTTGTCAGGTTGGTAGGTCTGTTCAACGCTGCGCAACGCCTTGCCATCGACGCTCAGCGTTCTGAGGGTTTCGCGGCCCAGGTCGTCGTAGTCCAGCGCCGTTTCCAGCTGCTGCTGACTGTTCAGGTCGGTGCAGGTGGTTGTCTTCAACCATCCTGTCGGCCAGTAATTGAAGTCAGCCCGCAGTTCGCCCTGATGAATGCTGTTCAAGCGGCCCAGCAGGTCATGTTCGTACAAGGTCTTCAGACCGGTCACATCGACACGACTGATCTGGCGTCCGCTCAACGAGCTGTTGTACGTCACCGAGAACGGCTCGGCCTTGCCACTGTCCGTTTTTCGCCCTGCCAGACGGTTGGTATCCGTCCAGCTTTCGCGGCGCAGGTGCCCCGCCAGGTCGTACTCGAAGTCATGCTGACCCTGTGTGCTGTGGGTCGTGGTGATCTGGGCCGTTTTCGGATCGTAGCTGAAACTTGTTGTCTCATCGGGCGCGGTGGAGGTTTTTGGCAGCCCGGTCAGGCCCAACTCATAGGTGTATTGCAATCGCTGTTGGCTGGGCGTTTCGCATTCGCTGACGGTCATTTGCCCCGCCGTATAGCGGTAATGGCTCGTGCGAGGACCCACCGTGAGCTGTTTTAGCCGGTTGAGGCCATCAAACAGTTGTTCCCCGACCAGCACGCTGGGCAATGCTTCGTTGTCCGGCACGATTTGCACGCGGACCGGCAGGGCTTCGCGGGTATGCGGGGCATACGTCTTGCTGACCACGGTCATGTCGGGCAGTTGAGTGTGCAGTAACCGTCCCCACGCGTCGTATGCGAAACCGCTGGTGTTGTCCATGGCATCGGTGCTTTCGACACATCGGCCAAGACCGTCGTAGGCGTACGTCTGCTCCAGATACTGTGCGCCCGCTCGTTGCCTGACGGTCAAGGGTTTGTCGAAGCCGTTGCTGACGGTTTCGCTCCAGTTGACAACGGTTGCCTGTGTTTCTTGCCAGGCGGTTCGTTTCAAGGTGATAGGGTCGAACTCGTTGACGTCCACTACGCCATCCGGACGCGTGGTTCGGTTCACTGCCCCCCAGGCGTTGTAGGCGTAAGCCGATGTCAGTTCCAGTGCTTGCAGCGGCTGACCTTCCTCAGGCTGCCAGTGATCCCAAGATGTCTCCCGTTCGAGCTGGCCGTAAGCGTTGTACTTCCACGCCTGAACTTTCAAGGCGTCGGGGGTCTTTTGATAAATGTTCTGATGGTACTCGGCAATCGCCCGACCCAGTCCGTCCAGCTCCGTGAACACGGTGACGTCATTGACGTCCACTGCCGACTGCGAGGCCTTGTCACCTGGCTGGCTGCACAGTTTGTAAGTGTAAAGACGGCGGGCTGTATAGTCGGTGCCGGGGGACACGATCTCTTCGACGATTCTGCCCAGGGCATCGTAACGGTAGTTGATTTCGATATCTTTCTCGTCCTGATCGAGCAACGGCAGCCCGCTGAGCAGTGAGTGTTCCAGCGTGACGGTTTTGGTCGCGTTGGCTTCCTGGTGGGTGAAGGCGGTCGACAGCGTTTTGGTGGTTTTCTGAACTTTTTCGTTGCCGCGCTTGTGAGTGCTGCTCTCGTAGCTGTAGTCGGTATGGGACGTTTGACCGTTGAGGGTCTGTGACTCCCGTTTGATACGCCCGAACAAAAACGGGTCACTCACATTGTCGATGTACTGCGTTTCGGTGCGTTGCAGTTCGATATCGCCTTTGGTGTCCACCTGCAGCAGCGTTTCGCTGTCCAGCGCCAGCCAGTCGCTCAGCGTGCTGCCCAGGGTCGGTTTGATGCTGTAGCGGTAGACGCTGCGCAGCGTCGGGGCTGCCTCGCCCAGCTTTCGCGGGCTCTGCACGAACGCTGTGAAGTGGCGCTCGAGGGCGCTCACCACGCAGCGGCG
>NZ_FNCO01000005.1 GCF_900100795.1 Pseudomonas abietaniphila | reverse complement strand
GTGGCGCGATTACCGAACCAAAGTGCGCGCATGGAAGGATGGGGCGGAGCACTACCCCGATTCAGCGTTCCGCCCGGTTCAGCCTGGTTGAGGTAGCTGCCATCAAAGGCCCGCCATTGAGCGGGTATTTTTTTGCCTGGAGAAATGTAATGGATGTAACCGAGAAAGATCGCGACGTGCTGGCAAGAACACTTTACGGCGAAGCGCGCGGGGAAGGGCTGGCGGGGATGGTTGCCGTGGCCTGGTCGATCCGGAACCGGGTCGAGGACGGCAAGGAGAAGTCGTGGTGGGGCGAGGGCTACGCTGGTGTGTGCCAGAAGCCCTACCAGTTCAGCTGCTGGAACAAGGGCGACCCGAATCAACCGTACCTGACGGGCGCGAAGCAGATCCCGTTCCGCGAGCTGGCGCAGTGCCGCATTGCTGCTGACCAGGTGATCGACGGAAAGGTTGCGGACCCAACCAGTGGGGCTACCCACTATTACGCGACCAGCATGCCGTCGGCGCCGAAGTGGGCGAACGGCGCGAAGAAAACGCTCACGCTCGGGAATCACATATTCTTCAAGGACGTCCCATGAGCGAAATAAAAATACTGGGCCGATGCCTGGGGCAGGGTGCGGACGGATCGATCTGGTTTTTCTGTCCTGGTTGCAACGGCCCACACAGCATAAGGGTCAATTCGCCCAACACTCCCGGACCGAATTGGGGCTACAACGGCAATCCGGACCTGCCGACTTTCACGCCATCGGTGCACGTAACAGGTGTTCACCATCTAACCGAAGAAGAGTATGCAACGCTGACTGCAGGCGGCCACGTTCAGCCGCGGCCGTTGAGTTGCCACTCATTCGTGACCGATGGGCGCATACAGTACTTGGGCGATTGCACGCACTCTATGGCAGGGAAGACTGTCGACCTGCCAGAGTGGAGTAAAGCCTGGGAAGCGTGGTAGTTATGCAGGCATCTGCCTGACCTTAAATCCAGGCCCCGGCTTCGGGGTCGTGCAAGTCTCAAGAGAGTCGAGATAATCCGCGTACCACTGCATCATTTCCCGCCGCTGCTTCAGATACCCTGCCTTGTTGTAAACCCCCGCCACGCCTTCCTCCTTGTGCGCGAGCATCGCCTCGACAAAATCCTTCTGCCATTCGTGCTCGCGCAGCAGTGTGCTTGCCGTATGCCGAGTCCCATGCCCGACCAGCCTTCCTTTATAGCCAACCTGCGCGTAGACCTTCCCGATCGTGTTTTCGCTGATAACCGGCGTGCGATTTCCCGTGCCAGGGAAAACCCATTTGTTCTGGCCAGTTGATTCGTGGAGGTCGCGCAGCATCGCCACCAATTGAGTGCAGAGCGGCACGACGTGGTCGCGGCGCATCTTCATCTTGCTGGCGGGGATCACCCACAGCGCATCATCCAGTTGGAGTTCAGACCATTCTGCGAAACGGACCATGCCCGGGCGGCTGGCCGTATACAGGCACATCCAGCCAGCGGTCAGTGAGATTTTCCTGCTGGTGGACTTTCTCAGCGCGCGCAGGAAATCGGGCAACTCATGCTCGAGCAGATGCGGGTACTGCTCGGTCGCCGGCGGCGGGGTGGCCACGGCGAGGAGTTCGCTCGCTGGGTTGTTCTCGGTAAGGCCGCTGGCGATCGCGAAGCTGAAAATTTTGTTCAGCCAGCCGCGTGCCTTCTTTGCCACGTTGTGGGCGTCGCGCTTCTCGAATGCAAGCTGCAGAGCTGCGCAGTCTTTACGGTTGATTTCGTCGAGCTGCTTGTCACCTAGCGCTGGCAGGATATCGCTGTCGAGGTAAGTACGGACCTTTTCCAAAGTGGACTGGGCGAGCCCTTCCTTGGTCTTCTTCTCATACCAGGCTTCGGCGGACGCGCGGAAGGTGTTCCGCTTTGCGATCACCTCAGCAGTCGCAGCGGCCGTCTTGTTAGCCACAGGGTCGACACCGCGCTCGATCAGCTTGATCGCATCCTGAGCTTTTTCGCGGGCCTTCTTTGCAGAAACCTCGGGATAACCGCCCAGGCCCATGAAGGACCAGCTGCCAGTTTCCTTCTTGAATCTGAGCTCCCACCGCTTCCGGCCGTTTGGCGCGACCACAAAATAGATCCGATCCACCCCGTAGGTTTCACGATATTCCTTGGCTTCTGGTTCGAGGGAGGCGAGCACGGTATCGGCGAGCGGCCGGCGCTTTATGTCTGTGCGTTTCATGACATCCGTGTATGGGAAAGTTCGAGTTGAAATCGACCATACACGACACCATACACGGCATCAAGAATCATGCTGCTGCATGAGGGATCATGCAGACACAAAAAAACCGCCGAAAGTGGCGGTTTCATTGCGTTTCGCGACCATGCTGGTGCATGTGGAAACATACGGTTGGTGCCCCGAGGGAGACTCGAACTCCCACTCCTTTCGAAAACGGATTTTGAATCCGCCGCGTCTACCAATTCCGCCATCAGGGCTCAATGGCGGCGAAGTATAGAGACGCTCCTACCGTTGGTCAATCATGTTTCATGGTCAATTTTCACTTATTCGGCTAAACTTCCCGGCCCTGCTAGACGAACCCCATCATGCGTGTCGCTGACTTTACCTTCGAGCTCCCTGATTCATTGATCGCTCGCCATCCTTTGGCGGAGCGACGCAGCAGCCGTTTGCTGACCCTCGACGGGCCAAGCGGCGCGCTGGCACACCGCCAATTCACTGATTTGCTGGAGCATTTGCGCCCCGGCGATCTGATGGTTTTCAACAATACCCGGGTGATTCCGGCGCGTTTGTTCGGGCAGAAAGCCTCGGGCGGCAAGCTGGAAATTCTGGTGGAGCGAGTGCTCGATCAGCACCGCGTGCTGGCTCACGTGCGCTCCAGCAAGTCGCCTAAAGCGGGTTCGACGATCCTCATCGATGGCGGTGGCGAGGCCGAGATGGTCGCGCGCCACGATGCGTTGTTCGAGCTGCGCTTTGCCGAGCCGGTGCTGCCGTTGCTGGAGCGCGTCGGGCACATGCCGCTGCCTCCTTATATAGATCGCCCGGACGACGACGCCGACCGCGAGCGTTATCAGACCGTGTACGCGCAGCGTGCCGGTGCGGTGGCGGCGCCGACGGCGGGGCTGCATTTCGATCAGACGATGATGGATGCGATTGCCGAGAAGGGCGTCGAGACGGCGTTCGTGACGCTGCACGTGGGCGCGGGGACGTTCCAGCCGGTGCGCGTAGACCGTATCGAAGATCACCACATGCACAGCGAATGGCTCGAGGTCACGCAGGACGTGGTCGATGCCGTTGCGGCGTGTCGCGCCCGTGGCGGTCGGGTGATCGCGGTCGGTACGACGAGTGTGCGTTCGCTGGAAAGCGCCGCGCGCGATGGCGTGCTCAAGCCGTTCAGTGGTGACACCGACATCTTCATCTATCCTGGGCGGCCGTTTCACGTGGTCGATGCCCTGGTCACCAACTTCCATTTGCCTGAATCCACGCTGTTGATGCTGGTTTCGGCCTTCGCCGGTTACCCGGAAACCATGGCGGCCTATGCGGCGGCGGTGGAGCACGGTTACCGCTTCTTCAGTTACGGTGATGCCATGTTCATCACCCGCAATCCCGCGCCGACTGCCCCTGAGGATTCTGACCCAGTGGACGCGGCCTCAGAGGATCAAGCATGAGTCGCACCTGTCGTATGTCGTTCGAGCTGTTGGCCACTGATGGCAAGGCTCGTCGTGGTCGTCTGACCTTTCCCCGTGGCGTGGTCGAAACCCCGGCGTTCATGCCGGTCGGTACCTACGGTACGGTCAAGGGCATGCTGCCTCGGGATATCGAAGCCACGGGTGCGCAGATCATCCTCGGTAACACCTTCCACCTGTGGCTGCGTCCGGGCACCGAGGTGATCAAGGGCCACGGCGACCTGCACGATTTCATGCAGTGGAAAGGGCCGATTCTGACCGACTCCGGCGGTTTTCAGGTGTTCAGCCTGGGCGCCATGCGCAAGATCAAAGAGGAGGGCGTGACCTTCGCCTCCCCGGTGGATGGCGCCAAAGTGTTCATGGGGCCGGAAGAGTCGATGCAGGTCCAGCGTGATCTGGGCTCGGACATCGTGATGATTTTCGACGAATGCACGCCGTACCCGGCGGACGAAGACGTCGCGCGCACCTCCATGGAGCTGTCGCTGCGTTGGGCCAAGCGGTCGAAAGTCGCCCACGGCGAAAACACCGCGGCACTGTTCGGCATCGTCCAGGGCGGCATGCATGAAAACCTGCGCATGCGCTCGCTGGAAGGCTTGAACGAGCTCGACTTCGACGGCCTGGCCATTGGCGGCCTGTCGGTGGGCGAGCCCAAGCACGAAATGATCAAGGTGCTGGACTATCTGCCAGGGCGCATGCCGGCTGAAAAACCTCGTTACCTTATGGGTGTAGGCAAGCCGGAAGACCTGGTTGAAGGTGTGCGCCGCGGAGTCGACATGTTCGACTGCGTGATGCCTACGCGCAATGCTCGCAACGGTCATCTGTTCATCGACACCGGTGTCCTGAAGATTCGTAACGCGTTTCATCGCCACGATGAATCGCCGCTGGATCCGACCTGCGATTGCTACACCTGCAAGAACTTCTCCCGCGCTTATCTGCATCACCTGGACAAGTGCGGCGAAATGCTGGGGAGCATGCTCAATACGATCCACAATTTGCGGCATTACCAGCTGCTTATGGCTGGTTTGCGCGAGGCTATTCAACAGGGTACATTGGCCGCCTTTGTCGACACGTTCTATGCCAAACGCGGGCTTCCCGTGCCGCCGCTGGACTGAATGACATCCGGTCTTACCGCTTCTTATTATTAAAATTATGCAACTGGAGTGTTAAATGAGCTTTTTCATTTCCAATGCCATGGCAGACGCCGCGGCACCTGCGGCCGCTGGCCCGGCAGGTTCGGGTTTTGAGTGGATCTTCCTGGTCGGCTTCCTGGTCATCTTTTATCTGATGATCTGGCGTCCACAGGCCAAGCGCGCCAAAGAGCAGAAGAACCTGCTGGGCAACTTGCAGAAGGGCGACGAAGTTGTCACTTCCGGCGGTATCGCGGGCAAGATCAACAAAGTGACTGACGATTTCGTGGTAATCGAAGTGTCCGACACCGTTGAGCTGAAGATCCAGAAGGGCGCCATCGCTGCCACCCTGCCTAAGGGCACTCTGAAAGCCATCTGATTCCAGTCTTTTACCAATCGACGGGGCGCGCAAGGCGCCCCGCGTTATAAGCAGGCGGCGTGATGTTGAACAAATACCCTCTGTGGAAATACATCCTGATCCTGGCAGTGCTAGTGGTCGGCTTTATTTATTCCGCACCCAATCTCTACCCTGATGACCCGGCCGTTCAGGTCAGCGGCGCAAGCACCGCGTTGCAAGTCACTCAGGCTGATCTGGATCGCGTAAGCAAGGCGCTTACCGATGCTGGCATCGCGGTCAAGGGCGCGTCTCTGGCCGAGAATGGCAAGGGCGGTTTGTTGCGTCTGACCAAACAGGAAGACCAGCTGCCCGCCAAGGATGTCGCGCGCAAGGCGCTGGGTGACGACTACGTCGTTGCACTGAACCTGGCACAAACCACGCCCAAGTGGCTGCGCAGCATTGGCGCCAGCCCGATGAAGCTGGGTCTGGACCTTTCCGGCGGCGTGCACTTCCTGCTCGAAGTGGACATGGACAAGGCGCTCAGCGCTCGTCTGAATGTATATGAAGGCGAAGTGAAGAGCCTTCTGCGCAAGGAAAAAGTGCGCTATCGCAGCTTGCCGCAAGACGGCACTGCCATTCAGCTGGGTTTCAGTGACACCGATTCCCGCGAACAGGCCCGTGCCCTGATCCGCAAGGATTACACCGATTTCGATATCACCATGAGCGATCGTGGTGAGATGCCGATCCTGCGTCTGGCGATGACCCAGGCCAAGGTCGCCGAGATTCGCGAATACTCGATCAAGCAGAACTTGACCACTGTGCGTAACCGGGTCAACGAACTGGGTGTGGCCGAGCCACTGGTTCAGCGTCAGGGTGCCAACCGCATCGTCGTTGAACTGCCAGGCGTGCAGGACACTGCCGAAGCCAAGCGTATTCTCGGCAAGACCGCCAACCTTGAGTTCCGTTTGGGCGCAGGCCCCGATGACACCAAGGCCACCACTGAAATGTTCGAGTTCCGCGAAGGCGGTCGTCCGGCAGCTGCGGTTGAGCGGGGTCTGATCATCACCGGTGACCAGGTGACCGACGCTAAGGCTGGCTTCGACGAACACGGCCGTCCACAGGTGAACATCAAGCTCGATGGTCACGGTGGTGACCTGATGAGTCGCGCCACCCGCGCCAACGTCGGTCGCAGCATGGCGGTGATCTTCATCGAGCAGAAACCGACCACCACCTACACCAAGCAGATGGTGAACGGCGTCGAAAAAGACGTGCCGGTTCAGACCTTCAAAGAAGAGAAGAAGATCATCAGCCTGGCGACCATCCAGTCGCCGCTGGGTGCTCAGTTCCGCATCACCGGCCTGAACGGTCAGGGTGAGTCTTCCGAGCTCGCGCTGTTGCTGCGTGCCGGTGGTCTGGCTGCGCCGATGTACTTCGCTGAAGAGCGCACCATTGGCCCGAGCTTGGGTGCCGACAACATCACCAAGGGCGTTCACGCATCGCTCTGGGGCATGCTGTTCGTTTCGCTGTTCATCCTCGCCATCTACCGTTTCTTCGGTTTGATCGCGACCGTCGCGCTGGCCTTCAACATGGTCATGCTACTGGCGCTGATGTCGCTGCTGGGTGCAACACTGACCCTGCCGGGTATCGCCGGTATCGTGTTGACCATGGGCATGGCGGTGGACGCCAACGTGCTGATCTTCTCGCGTATTCGTGAAGAGATCGCCAATGGCATGACCGTGCAGCGTGCGATCAACGAAGGTTTCGACCGCGCCTACACCGCGATCCTCGACGCCAACCTGACGACGCTGCTGGTCGGCGGCATTCTCTTCGCGATGGGCACAGGCCCCGTGAAGGGCTTTGCGGTGACCATGTCGCTCGGGATCTTTACCTCGATGTTCACAGCCATCATGGTGACCCGCGCAATGGTCAACCTGATTTTCGGTGGTCGTGACTTCAAGAAGTTGTGGATTTAAGGGGCTGCCATGAAACGTACCATCAACTTCATGGGCGTTCGCAACGTTGCGTTCGCCATCACCATGCTCCTTACCGCACTGGCGCTGTTCAGCTGGTTCAGCAAAGGGCTCAACTTCGGTCTGGACTTCACCGGCGGTACGCTGATCGAACTGACTTACGAGCGTCCTGCCGATCTGGGCAAGGTGCGTGAGGAGCTGGTTTCTTCGGGCTACCACGAGGCCATCGTGCAGAGCTTCGGTGCGACCACCGACCTGCTCGTGCGGATGCCGGGCGAAGATCCACAACTGGGTGCCCAGGTGGCCGAAGCGCTGCGCAAGACCGGCGCTGACAACCCTGTGACGGTCAAGCGTGTCGAGTTCGTCGGCCCTCAGGTCGGTGAAGAGCTGCGCGACCAAGGCGGTATCGGCATGCTGCTCGCGTTGGGCGGCGTACTGATCTACCTGGCCTTCCGCTTTCAGTGGAAGTTCGCGGTTGGCGCGATTGTTTCGCTGATCCACGACGTGGTCGTGACCATGGGTATCCTGTCGTTCTTCCAGGTGACGTTTGACCTGACGGTACTGGCAGCGGTGCTCGCGATCATCGGCTACTCGCTCAACGACACCATCGTGGTATTCGACCGGGTTCGTGAGAACTTCCGTCTGCTGCGCAAGGCCTCGCTGATCGAGAACATCAACATCTCGACCACGCAGACCCTGTTGCGCACCATGGCGACGTCGATTTCCACCTTGCTGGCCATCGTCGCGCTGTGGGTCTTCGGTGGCGACAGCCTGCACGGGTTCTCCGTTGCGCTGTTCATCGGTGTTCTGGCCGGTACGTACTCCTCGATCTACATCGCGAACGTGGTGTTGATCTGGCTGAACCTGCGCGTTGAAGACCTGCTTCCACCCGTGACCACTGACAAGGTGGACGACCGTCCGTAACGAGCTTTTCGGACCGGTCATCATGTGAAAAGGCGCGAGTGTGAACTCGCGCCTTTTTTTGTGCTCCAAGGCTGGGAGTAGCGCGAGCAATTGCGCCGAATATCGCCAGGAGGTTCACGTGAACAAGTCGTTGCTAGTTGGTGCAGTATTGGGTGCTGTCGGTGTCACCGCCGGTGGCGCTTTGGCCACCTATAGCCTCGTAAAATCAAACGGCCCAGAGTACGCAGAAGTGCTCGCCGTCGAGCCTGTAAAAGAACAGATCAAAACGCCACGCCAGGTGTGCAAAGACGTCGCGGTCACCCACCGCGCGCCGGTCAAGGACGAGCACCAGATCGTCGGCAGTGTCATCGGTGCCGTCGCCGGTGGTCTGCTCGGCAACCAGGTCGGTGGTGGTAACGGTAAGAAGATCGCGACCGTTGCCGGTGCCGTCGGTGGTGGTTATGCCGGTAACAAGGTTCAGGAAGGCATGCAGAACCGCGACACCTACACGACCACTGAAAGTCGTTGCAACACGGTCAACGACATCAGCGACAAAGTCGTGGGCTACAACGTGAAGTACAAGTTGAACGACAAGGTTGGCCAGGTGCGCATGGATCGTGATCCGGGCAGCCAGATTCCGGTCAACAAGGACGGCCAGTTGGAGTTGAGCCAGGCTCAGTAAGCCTGACTGCTGCCTCGCTTCAAAAAACGCCCCACTGGTTGGGGCGTTTTTTTGCCCTAATTTTCTTCATATCCATAAGGTATTGAATGGGTAGTAACTATATATTTTTAATCGCCAATCTCGCCGCGTAAGCTTTTCTCCGTGGCCCCGCGACGGACGCGTCGTCGGGCTCGCACGATAAATCTAATAAAAATCAGCGATGACACACGGGAATAAAAATGCATAAAAGCCCTGTTGCTCTTGGCCTCACGTCGGCTGCCTTCGGGCTGACCCTGGCGTTTCCTGGCTTCGCCGAAGCCGGTTTTCTCGAGGACAGCAAAGCTGATCTCGAACTTCGCAATTTCTACTTCAACAGCGACTACCGACAGGACGGCGCCAGCCAGTCCAAGCGTGACGAATGGGCCCAGGGCCTGATCCTCAACTATGAGTCGGGGTTTACCGACGGCACGGTCGGCTTCGGTGTCGATGCCATCGGCCTGTTCGGTCTGAAGCTGGATTCCGGTCCCGATCGTCGCAACAGCGGACTGCTGCCGGTCGGGGATGAAAAGGCCCCGGATGACTACGGCCGCGCAGGCGTGACCGCCAAGGCGCGAATCTCCAAGAGTGTGTTGCGGGTCGGCACCTTGCTGCCGAGATTGCCGACGGTACTCCCTAACGACGGCCGTCTGTTGCCGCAGACCTTTCGGGGTGCGCAGGTGACGTCCAGAGACATCGCCGACATGACCCTCAACGTCGGCCGCCTGACCAGCAACACCGAGCGCAACGACAGCGGGCACGAAGACATTGAGGCCGATGGCAAGGGCCTCAAGGGCGGTCGTCCCAGCGACAAGTTCGACTTCGCCAGCGCGAGCTACAACTGGAGCAAGGGGCTGACCACGTCTTACAACTACGGGGGGCTTGAAAACAACTACAAGCAGCACATCGTGACGCTGGTTCACAGCTTTGCGCTGAGCGAGTCGCAGTCATTCAAGAGTGACCTGCGTTACGCGCGCTCGCTCAAGGATGGTAATACCAATGTCGACAATACCGCCGTGGGCGCGAAGTTCACCTACAGCGTCGCAGGCCATGGTTTTGGCGTGGCGTATCAACGCATGAACGGCGAAACCGGGTTTCCGCACCTGGCGGGCACCGACTCCTTCCTCGTCAATTACGTGATGATTTCTCCAGATTTCGCCAACCCTGAGGAGCGCTCATGGCAGGCCCGTTACGACTACGACTTTGCAGCGGTGGGCTTGCCCGGCTTGAGCTTCATGACGCGCTACCTGCAGGGCGACAACTTCGCTCGCGGCAACAAAGAAGGCACCGAGTGGGAACGCAACAGCGACATTGCCTACGTGTTCCAGAGCGGCGCGCTGAAAAACCTCGAACTGAAATGGCGCAACGGTACTTACCGCAGTAACGGCGGCAACAACATCGACCAGAACCGCGTCATCGTCAGCTACACGCTGCCGCTGCTCTGAGTGCCGAAGCTTTTATCACCTTCCCAATAACGCTCATCTTCGGCACTCGCCGCAACGGAGCTTGATATGCCCACAAGAAAGTCCCTCATCCATCTGGCCATCGCCTTCGCGCTGTTCAACAGCTATGGCGCTTATGCGGCCAACACGGCCGAGTTGCCGTGTGCGACGACCGAGCAATGCGCTGCCCAGGCGGCGAAAATCGGCGCCACGGTCGATAAATCGAGCGCCAAAGGCAACAAAGGCGAAAGCCAGTTTTCCTGGCTGAACCGCATCAACAAAGCCTCGATCGTCATGCTGACCGAAGAGGGCATTGTGAAACCCGAGATGGGCCAGAAGATCGCGACCGGCGTGCGCTACGCCATCGATCAGGCCGACCAGCCCAATGGCAAGCGCCCGAGCGATGTGCTGCAACTTGAGCAGATCATGACCGACAAGATCGGCCCGGAAGCGTCGCTGATTCACTCCGGTCGCAGTCGCCAGGACATGCTCGCCACCTACCGTCTGGCCAAACTGCGTTCGGACGTGCTGGCCTACAGCGAAGCCATGAACGCGACCCGTAAACGCCTGTTGGACCTCGCCGACAAGAATATCGACACGCTGATTCCGGCCTACACCAACGGCGTTCAGGCGATGCCGATCACTTACGCGCACTATTTGCTGGCGTTCGAGGCCTCGTTTGATCGCGATGGGCAGCGGATCCGCGAGCTGTATCAACGCCTGAATCAAAGCCCGATGGGTACTGCCGTGCTGGCCAACTCCGCTTACCCGCTGAATCGCGAGCGCATGGCCGAGTTGCTGGGCTTCGACGGCGTGCGTGAGAACTCCATGGATTCCAGTCAGATTTCCACTTACGACATCCCGATCGAGGCAGCGAATATCGCGTCGTCCTCGGCGATTCGGGTGGGCGCGATGATTGGCGACATCCACACCCAATACCACCAGATTCGGCCGTGGTTGTTACTGGACGAGGCGAAGACCTACACCAGCAGCGCGATGCCGCAGAAACGGAATCCGGGGTTGCTGATGCGTGCGCGGGAAAGCGCGTCCGACGTGGTGGGCCTGGCGCAAAGCGTGACCCTGCGCGCGCACAACGTCACGCCTGGCATGACCGACTACAAGTTCGCCTTCGACTCTCTGGGTGTGTTCGATTCGACCAAAGCCATGTTCGGCGCGATGGATGCCGTGCTTGATGCGTTACAGGTCAATCCGCAGCGCGCCCGCGAAGAGCTGGAAAACGAGTGGACCACCTCGATGGAGCTGGCGGACACGCTTGAGCGTACGCAGAAAGTGCCATTTCGCATTGGCCACAGCTTCGCGTCACTCATTGTCGAGCAGGCCCGCGATCAAGGCCTGACGCCAAAAACCTTCCCGTATGCCGATGCGCAAAAGCTCTACACCCAGGCGGCGGACAAGTATCAGTGGAAGCCGAATACCCTGCCGCTGGATGAGTCGACGTTCCGCGCGTCGCTGTCGCCGGAAAACATGGTCAAGACCCGCAAAGGCACCGGTGGACCTCAGCCCGAAGAGGTCAAACGCATGCTGGCCGAGGCGCACAAGACGCTGGATGCCGATCAGGCGTGGCTGCGTGAACGTCGAGAGAAGTTGACCCAGGCGGAAGGTAACCTGGATCGGGCGTTCGAGAAGTTGCTGTCGTCCAAAGGCTGATGTCAGTCGGTTTCTGCCCGGTGGGTTACGTCCTTCGGGCAGAAACAAAAGCAACGGCATTCTGCCAGCGCGCAATCGCCAGGCACGCCACGCAATTGCCCAGCACGTTGGTCAACACCCTGCACTTCATCAGGCGTTCCACGCCCAACAGCAAGCCGACACCTTCCAGCGGTACGAGGTGAAACAGGTTCAGCGTCGCGATCAATGTGAAGAAGGCCGAACCCGCCATGCTGGTAGAGCCCAGGGACGTCACCAGTGATATCAGCAGCAGCGTCAGCAGTTCGCTGCCGGTCAGTTCGATCCCCGCCATTTGCGCCAGAAACAGTGCCGCCGTGATCAGGTAGATATTTGAACCGCTGAGGTTGAAGGTGTAGCCGGTGGTCAGCACCAAGCGCGTCAGCTGGCGGTCGCAGCCCAGGGTCTGCATCTTCTCGATCAGGCCGGGCAGTGCGGCCACGGAGGAACCGGTGAATGTCACCAGCAGCAACTCGTCCTTCAGATGCACGATCAACCGCCATAGCGACACCCCGGAGGTTTGGGCTACGGGGGTCAATACCAGCAGCACGAAGGCGGCCGATGCCAGGTACATCACGGCGACGAACTTGAGCAGCGGTAATGCCGACGCCGGGCCGAAACGCCCGATGGTGAAGGCGATGGCGCCAAAAGCGGCAAGCGGTGCGAAACGCAGAATGACCTTCAGAACCTTGAAGAGCAGGCTCACGGCCTTTTCCAGCAACGTGCGCAAGGCATCGGCATGACGATGCCCCTCTGCGCGGGCGAGCAGGGCACCTGCCAATAACCCGGCGAGCATGATCGGCAGTATCGGGTTTTGCACGAGTGCATGGCTGACGACAGCCCCTGCGGCTGACCACGAAAATTCGCCTGGGGTGTTGGCCGCATCGATCACGGGCAGGGACAGAGTTGACGCGCTGGATGCGACGCCGTTACCCGGGTGCAGGGCTTCAGCGATCAGGCACCCCATCGACAACGACAGCAGCGCCATCGTCTGGAAATAGATCAGGACCCTGCATCCCAAGCCGCGTTGCCTGACCTGCAAACCGGCGACGCCCGACGCGATCAGGAGGAACATCATGAAAGGCATCAGCCAGCCGATGATGCGAATGAACCCATCGCTCAGCGGTTTCATGGCAACGGCAAGTCGCGGGTCAACAGCGCCCAGCAGCATGCCGCAGGCGATGGCCATGAGCAGTTGGAGCGTGGGATTGCGCAGAAGCCTGAGTGGCATCGGTGTTCCGGGTTTCGGCGTATTTATTGTTATGAACGTGCCTTGTCAGCGCTGGATGGATTGGGCACGCTTGCCGGTCAATGTCGCGTTGATCGGGCGGCCATCATAAAACCTTGAGGCGGGATAGACCACCATGGAGCTTCGTCATCTGCGCTATTTCGTCATGGTGGCCGAGGAGCGGCATTTCACACGCGCCGCCGCTCGCCTGAACATGCAGCAACCGCCACTCAGCCAGCAAATTCGAGCGCTGGAAGACGAACTCGGGTTCGACCTGTTCAAGCGTCATCCCAAGGGCGTAGATCTCACGGCGGGTGGTCTGGTATTCCTACAGGAAGCGCAGGGCATTCTGGCGCGTGTCAAAGAGGGTTCGCTCAAGGCGTCTCGTGCCGCTCACGGTATCGAAGGCCAGTTGAGCATCGGCTTCACCAGTTCGGCCGCCGCCCATCCGCTGATCCCGCGCATCATTCGTGCTTATCGTGAGCGTTATCCCGGCGTGGCGGTTTCACTCAAGGAGGGGAGTGCGAAAAAGCTCACTGACATGAGCATCGAGGGCGGTGTCGACGTCGGCATCCTGCGAGCGCCGGTCAGTCGTCATCAGAGCATCGAGTTTTATCGCCTGCTCAACGAGGAAATGCTGCTCACCTTGCCGGTGGGGCATCGCTTGCTGGCGGAGCATGATCCGTCTGCCAAGCCGCCGTCGATTTCGCTCGATGACCTGCAGGATGAGCAGTTCATTCTCGTGCGACGGCCCGGCGCTCCCGGGATGTACGCCAACCTGATCAAAGCCTGTCAAAACGCAGGCTTCAATCCGAAGATTGCCTTCGAGGTGGAGCGCATGCTGACCAACGTCAGCCTGGTGGCTGCGGGCGCAGGAATCTCCATCGTCCCGGCTTCGATGAAGGACGTGCACAAAGAGAGTGTCGTCTACTGTCCGATTGCCCATGCCAGGCCTCGGCTGCATGCACCGATCACGCTGGTGTGTCGCAGCTTTAATCAGTTGCCGCCGCTGCAGAACTTCATTGATCTGTCGCGCGAGTTGAGCGGGCGAAGGGCGCTGCAGCGGGCATAAAAAAACCGGCACATGGCCGGTTTTTTTGCAGCGTTGAAGCTTAGCGCTTCAGCGAGGCTGGCACGTACGGAGCGATCGAGGTCAGTACGGCTTTGAAGCACTTGGTGTTGCCGGCAACGATGTGGCCTTTCTCAAGGAATTCGTGGCCACCGTTGAAATCGCTGACCAGTCCGCCTGCTTCCTGAATCAGCAGGGCGCCTGCGGCCATGTCCCATTCGGACAGACCCGACTCCCAGAACGCATCAAAGCGACCGGCAGCGACGTAGGCCAGGTCCAGGCTTGCTGCGCCAGCGCGGCGGATGCCGGCGGTCTGGCCGACCAGCGAACGGAACATGTTCAGGTAGTTCTCGAGGTTGTCCAGCTGGTTCTCGCGGAACGGGAAGCCGGTGCCGAGGAGGGCGCCTTCCAGGCTCTTGCGAGGGCTGACGCGCAGGCGACGACCGTTGAGTTGCGCACCACGGCCACGGCTGGCGGTGAATTCTTCCTGGCGGACCGGGTCCAGAACAACGGCGTGTTCCAGGCGACCACGGTATTTGCAGGCAATGCTGACCGCGAAGTGCGGAACGCCGCGAACGAAGTTGGTGGTGCCGTCCAGCGGGTCGATGACCCACAGGTAATCGGCGCCTTCACCGCTGCCTTCGTGCAGGCCGGTTTCTTCGCCGAGGATGCCGTGGGTTGGGTAAGCCTTGAGCAGGGCGTCGATGATGACTTTTTCTGCCGCGCGATCGACCTCGGTGACGTAGTCTTTCGCGTCTTTTTCGTCGACCTTGATGGTATCCAGGCGCTCGATGGAGCGGAAAATCAATTCGCTGGCGCTGCGGGCGGCGCGCAGCGCGATATTCAGCATGGGCTGCATGGATGTATCACCTAGGTCGTTAAAGAGAGCCGGGCATTCTATGGGTTCTTTCCGACGATTTCCAGCGCGAGTGCAGCCTTTGCCCTGCGTCCGGTCGCCTCATGACCCCTTGATCGTCACTGGCCCCGCGGGCCTTAACGGTGTATCTAGGTCGAATGGCGCACGGGTTCATAGCCTTGCGCCGGGTGCTTCTGTAAGATTCGTCCCCCTTTTCACCTGCTAGCGAGACTTCACCAGTGCTGCAAAATATTCGTGTCGTCCTGGTCGGTACCAGTCATCCGGGAAATATCGGTGGCGCTGCTCGTGCCATGAAGAACATGGGGCTTTCGCGTCTGGTGCTGGTCGATCCGGCGATGTTCCCGCATCACGAAGCGGACGCCCGTGCGTCGGGGGCGGGCGACATTCTGGAAGGCGCCCAAGTGGTCGCGACGCTTGAAGATGCGCTCGTGGGCTGCAACCTCGTGCTGGGTACCAGCGCCCGTGATCGCCGCATTCCCTGGCCATTGCTCGACCCACGCGAAGCGGGCGTGAAAACCGTTGAGCACGCCGCGCAGGGCGAAGAGATCGCCCTGGTGTTTGGCCGTGAGTACGCGGGCCTGACCAACGAAGAGCTGCAGCGCTGCCATTACCATGTGCACATCCCTTCCGATCCGGAATTCAGCTCGCTGAATCTGGCGGCTGCGGTGCAGGTCCTGAGCTACGAAACCCGCATGGCGTGGCTCGCAGCAGGCGGACAGGCGACCAAGGTCGAGAAGTTCGAGGTCAATTCCGTGCGCAGCACCGAGCTTGCGACAATGGATGAGATGGAAAAATTCTATGAGCATCTGGAGGCCACGCTGGTGAATATTGGCTTCCTCGATCCGGAAAAGCCTCGTCATCTGATGGCCAGGTTGCGCCGGCTCTACGGGCGCTCCTCTGTAAACCGATCTGAAATGAGCATTTTGCGCGGCATCCTCACCGAGACCCAGAAAGCGGCCAACGGCGAGCCCTACAAGCGGAAGGATCAGTGATGTTCGAGCGTCTGCGAGAAGACATTCAAAGCGTGTTTCACCGTGACCCGGCAGCCCGAAACGCATTCGAAGTGCTGACCTGCTATCCAGGTATGCACGCCATATGGTTGCATCGTTTGTCTGGCTGGCTGTGGCGCAAGGACTTGAAGTGGCCGGCCCGTATGGTCTCCAACTTCGGTCGCTGGTTGACGGGTATCGAAATCCACCCCGGCGCCAAAGTCGGACGGCGTTTCTTTATCGATCACGGCATGGGCATCGTCATCGGCGAGACAGCCGAGATCGGCGATGACGTGACGCTTTATCAGGGTGTGACCCTGGGCGGCACCAGTTGGAACAAAGGCAAGCGGCATCCCACGCTGGAATCCGGCGTTGTCGTGGGGGCGGGTGCGAAGGTGCTGGGCCCGTTTACGGTGGGCGCGGGCGCCAAAGTCGGTTCCAACGCCGTGGTGACCAAGCCGGTGCCGGCGGGTGCGACAGTGGTCGGTATTCCCGGGCGGATCATCGTCAAGTCGGACGACAGCGAGGCTGAAGCCAAGCGCAAGGCGATGGCCGAGAAGATAGGTTTCGATGCGTACGGTGTGAGCGAAGACATGCCAGACCCTGTCGCCAAGGCGATCGGTCAGTTGCTGGATCACCTGCAAGCGGTGGATGTGCGCATGGAAGACATGGGCAAGGCGCTCAAGAGTCTGGGGTGCGAATACCGCGAGAAGGCCCTTCCGGAGCTGCATCAGGAAGTCTTCGATTGCATCAAGGAACGCAGCGAAACCAAAGCCGTCCACGACTAAAGGAGGGGGTGGGGGCTGGAAAACGCAGAAGTGCCATTCCAGCCTGGGTTTTGCTATGATGCGGCCCGCTGTTTTGCGGGTAATCCCGACTGTTTCACTAGGTCTTATAGTTGACTTAAATACTCGGGAATAGCATACTCGCCCTCATTCCGAACCTCCGCGGTACACGTCATGCGACTGACTACAAAGGGCCGATACGCCGTCACTGCCATGCTGGATCTGGCATTGCACGCGCAGCATGGGCCAGTGTCTCTGGCCGACATCTCCGAGCGGCAGGGGATTTCCCTTTCCTACCTCGAGCAACTGTTCGCCAAGCTGCGCCGCAGCAACCTGGTGTCCAGCGTGCGTGGGCCCGGCGGTGGCTACCAGCTGTCCCGCACGATGCAAGGCATTCAAGTGGCGCAGGTGATCGATGCGGTCAACGAATCGGTCGATGCGACACGTTGTCAGGGACTCGGTGATTGCCATGCTGGCGATACCTGTCTGACCCACCATTTGTGGTGTGACCTCAGCCAGCAGATTCACGAATTTCTAAGCGGTATCAGCCTGGCCGACCTCGTCACTCGCCGTGAAGTGCAGGAAGTCGCCCAACGTCAGGATCTGCGTCGTTGCAACAACAAGACGCAGCAACTGGACAAGATTGAAACATCCGCCGTTGAGTGAACGCAGATGAACGCGCGGCGCGCCTGCCCGATAGGAGATATTCAATGAGATTGCCGATTTACCTCGATTATTCCGCGACGACCCCGGTCGACCCGCGTGTTGCGCAGAAAATGAGCGATTGCCTGCTGGTTGATGGCAACTTCGGTAACCCGGCGTCGCGCTCCCACGTCTTCGGCTGGAAAGCAGAAGAAGCGGTCGAGAATGCCCGTCGTCAGGTCGCTGATCTGGTCAACGCCGACCCGCGTGAAATCGTCTGGACCTCCGGTGCTACCGAATCCGACAACCTGGCGATCAAAGGCGCTGCGCATTTCTATGCCTCCAAAGGCAAGCACCTGATCACCAGCAAGATCGAACACAAGGCTGTCCTCGACACCATGCGCCAACTGGAGCGTGAAGGTTTCGAAGTCACGTATCTGGAGCCGACTGAAGACGGTCTGATCACTCCGGCCATGATCGAATCGGTTCTGCGTGACGACACCATCCTGGTTTCGATCATGCACGTGAACAACGAAATCGGCACCGTGAACGACATCGCTGCGATTGGCGAGCTGACCCGTTCGCGTGGCGTGCTGTTCCATGTCGACGCCGCTCAGTCCACCGGCAAGGTCGACATCGACCTGTCGAAACTGAAAGTCGACATGATGTCCTTCTCGGCCCACAAGACCTACGGTCCAAAGGGCATTGGCGCGCTGTACGTGAGCCGCAAGCCGCGTGTTCGCATCGAAGCGACCATGCACGGTGGCGGTCACGAGCGCGGCATGCGTTCGGGCACATTGGCCACTCACCAGATCGTCGGCATGGGTGAAGCGTTCCGCGTCGCCAAAGAAGACATGGCTGCCGAGAACGTGCGCATCAAGGCACTGAGCGACCGTTTCTACAAGCAGGTCGAGCACCTGGAAGAGCTGTACGTCAACGGCAGCATGACCGCTCGCGTACCGCACAACCTGAACCTGAGCTTCAACTACGTCGAAGGCGAGTCGCTGATCATGGCGCTCAAGGACCTCGCGGTGTCGTCCGGTTCTGCCTGCACCTCGGCTTCCCTGGAGCCGTCCTACGTGCTGCGCGCCCTGGGTCGCAACGACGAGCTGGCGCACAGCTCGATCCGTTTCACCTTCGGCCGTTTCACCACGGAAGAAGAGATTGACTGGGCTGCGCAGAAAGTTTGCGAGGCTGTCACCAAGCTGCGCGCTCTGTCGCCGCTGTGGGACATGTTCAAAGACGGTGTCGACATCTCCAAAATCGAGTGGGCGGCGCACTAATTTAAAGTCGCCACAGATGCGGCGCTTTAAAAACGCGTTGTCCGGTTTTTGAAGTGTCGCGAGAGCGATTTACCTGATGAGAGGATTGCACCATGGCTTACAGCGAAAAGGTCATTGACCACTACGAGAACCCGCGCAACGTCGGCAAGATGAACGCGGAAGATCCTGATGTCGGCACCGGCATGGTCGGCGCTCCAGCGTGCGGCGACGTGATGCGCCTGCAGATCAAGGTTAACGAGCAGGGCATCATCGAAGACGCCAAGTTCAAGACCTACGGCTGCGGTTCTGCCATCGCTTCCAGCTCCCTCGCCACCGAGTGGATGAAGGGCAAGACCCTGGACGAAGCAGAAACCATCAAGAACACCCAACTGGCGGAAGAGCTGGCGTTGCCGCCGGTGAAAATTCACTGCTCCGTACTCGCTGAAGATGCCATCAAGGCCGCTGTTCGCGATTACAAGCAGAAGAAAGGCCTGCTCTAAGCAGTCTTCATCCCGCTTGCAAGAGGTAAGGAGTTCCGATGGCTATCAGCATGACCGAAGCTGCCGCAAATCACGTGCGTCGCTCCCTTGAAGGGCGCGGCAAAGGTGATGGCATTCGTCTGGGTGTTCGTACGACCGGGTGTTCTGGCCTGGCGTACGTCCTCGAGTTCGTCGACGAGCCGGAAAGCGAAGACTCGGTGTTCGAATACCATGGCGTCAAGGTGATCATCGATCCCAAGAGCCTGGTTTACCTCGACGGCACCGAGCTCGATTTCGTCAAGGAAGGGTTGAACGAAGGCTTCAAGTTCAACAATCCCAACTCGCGCGGTGAATGTGGCTGCGGCGAAAGCTTCAACGTTTGAGGCTGACTGTGGGCACTCCTTGTCATTTCGCTTTATTCGATCTGCAGCCGGGCTTCCGTCTGGATCTAGACCTGCTGGCGACGCGTTACCGCGAGCTTGCCCGTAGCGTGCACCCCGACCGCTTTGCTGACGCCCCCGAGCGTGAGCAGCGCGTTGCGCTGGAGCGCTCGGCGAGCTTGAACGATGCCTACCAGACGCTTAAGAGCGCGCCTAAACGGGCGCGCTATCTGTTGGCGCTCAAGGGCGAAGTTCCGCTTGAAGTCACCGTGCAGGACCCCGAGTTTCTGATGCAGCAGATGCAATGGCGCGAAGAACTCGAGGACTTGCAAGACGAAGCGGACCTGGACGGTGTCGCGACGTTCAAGCGTCGGCTCAAGGTTGCGCAGGAAGAACTGAACGAAAGCTTCGCGGCCTGTTGGGATGATGCTGCACAGCGTGAGCAGGCCGAAAGGCTGATGCGCCGCATGCAGTTCCTCGACAAGCTCTCTTACGAAGTGCGCCAGCTGGAAGAGCGCCTCGACGATTAACCCCGCGCCGCCCTTGGGCGGCGCGCCAGTGATATCAGAAAAGCAATGGCTCTACTGCAGATCGCCGAACCCGGCCAAAGTCCAAAACCTCATCAGCGCCGTCTGGCCGTCGGGATCGATCTCGGCACCACCAACTCGCTGGTGGCTGCGCTGCGCAGCGGCATCAGTGAACCGCTTCCCGATCAGAACGGGCAGGTCATCCTGCCGTCGGCGGTGCGTTACCACGCCGATCGCGTCGAAGTGGGCCAGTCGGCCAAAGACGCTGCCGCCACCGACCCCTTGAACACGATCATTTCGGTCAAGCGCCTGATGGGGCGCGGCATCTCGGACGTCAAGCATCTGGGCGAGCAACTGCCGTACCGCTTCATTGGCGGTGAGTCGCACATGCCGTTCATCGAGACGGTTCAGGGCGCCAAAAGCCCCGTTGAAGTCTCTGCCGATATCCTGAAAGTACTGCGTCAGCGTGCCGAAGCGACGTTGGGTGGCGATCTGGTCGGTGCGGTGATTACCGTGCCTGCCTATTTCGACGATGCTCAGCGTCAGGCGACCAAAGACGCCGCCAAGCTGGCGGGGCTGACGGTCCTGCGTTTGCTCAACGAGCCTACCGCGGCGGCCGTGGCTTATGGTCTGGACCAGAACGCCGAAGGGGTCGTGGCCATCTATGATCTGGGCGGCGGCACCTTTGACATCTCGATTCTTCGCCTGACCGGCGGTGTGTTCGAAGTCATGGCCACCGGCGGCGACAGCGCGTTGGGCGGCGACGATTTCGACCACGCCATCGCGAGCTGGATCATCACTGAGGCCGGTCTTTCCGATGACCTCGATCCTTCGGCGCAGCGCAGTCTGATGCAGACCGCCTGTGCCGCCAAGGAAGCGTTGACAGACACTGATTCGGTCGACGTCGTACACGGTGCGTGGACGGGTGTGCTGACCCGTGCAGCGTTCGAAGCGCTGATTGAACCGATGATCGCCCGCAGCCTCAAGGCCTGCCGTCGCGCGGTGCGTGACAGCGGTATCGAACTGGATGAAGTGGAAGCGGTGGTCATGGTCGGCGGTTCGACCCGTGTGCCTCGTGTTCGCGCAGCCGTTGCCGAGCTGTTTGGTCGTCAGCCGTTGACCGAAATCGACCCTGATCAAGTGGTGGCCATCGGTGCCGCGATCCAGGCCGACACACTGGCGGGTAACAAGCGTGACGGCGGCGAGCTGTTGCTGCTGGACGTGATTCCACTGTCCCTGGGGCTTGAAACCATGGGCGGTCTGATGGAGAAAGTGATCCCGCGTAACACCACGATTCCGGTGGCGCGTGCTCAAGAATTCACCACCTACAAAGACGGCCAGTCGGCCATGATGATTCACGTGCTGCAAGGCGAGCGTGAATTGATCAGCGACTGCCGTTCACTGGCGCGTTTTGACCTGCGCGGCATCCCCGCCATGGTCGCCGGCGCCGCCAAGATTCGTGTCACTTTCCAGGTCGACGCCGACGGTCTGCTCAGCGTGTCCGCTCGGGAACTGGCGTCCGGCGTGGAGTCCAGCATCCAGGTCAAGCCGTCTTACGGTCTGACCGACGGCGAAATCGCTCGCATGCTCAAGGATTCGTTCCAGTATGCCGGCGATGACAAGGTCGCTCGTGTCCTGCGTGAACAGCAGGTCGACGCCCAGCGTCTGATCGAAGCCGTCGAAGGTGCGCTGCAGGCCGATGGCGAGCGCTTGCTCGACGCCGAAGAGCGCATGGTTATCGACATGCAGGTGGACGAACTCCGTGAATTGATGAAGGGCACCGACGGTGCGGCCATCGAGCAGCAGACCAAGCGTCTGTCGCAGGTGACCGATGCCTTCGCAGCCCGCCGCCTGGACTCGACGGTGAAAGCCGCGTTGGCAGGGCGCAACCTGAATGAGATTGAGGAATAACTGATGCCGCAGGTCATTTTTCTGCCACACGCCGAGCATTGCCCGGACGGTATGGTTGTCGAGGCCGAAACCGGCAAGTCGATTCTTGAAGTGGCGCATGACAACCACATCGAAATCGAGAGCGCTTGCGGCGGCGTCTGTGCCTGCACCACCTGTCACTGCATCATTCGCGAGGGTTTCAATTCCCTGGAAGAGGCTGACGAGCTGGAAGAGGACTATCTTGATCGTGCCTGGGGTCTTGAGGCGCAGTCGCGTCTGTCCTGTCAGGCGAAGGTCGGCACTGAAGACCTGACCGTCGAGATCCCGAAATATTCGCTTAACCATGCAGCTGAAGCGCCGCACTGACCGAGGGATTGTCATGAGCTACGGTTGGAATGATGTACAGCGTATCGCTGAGGAATTGTACGAAGCTCATCCCGATACCGATCCGTATTCGGTTGGCTTCGTCAAACTGCAGCAGATGATTCAGCAGTTGCCTGATTTCGACGATACCTCTGGCCGGGTCGGCGAGAAGGTGCTCGAAGCGGTTCAGACCCTCTGGGCCGCCGAAATAGACTGATCATCTTTGCACGTTAGGCAATACACCAGAACCCGCGTATAATTCGCGGGTTTAATTTTTCGCAACAATCACTGTTTCTGGAGTTACACCATGGCTGTTCAACGTACTTTCTCGATCATCAAGCCTGACGCCGTTGCTAAAAACGTAATCGGCGAAATCACCACCCGCTTCGAAAAAGCCGGTCTGCGTGTTGTGGCGTCGAAACTGAAGCAACTGTCCAAGGCCGAAGCAGAAGGTTTCTACGCTGAGCACAGCGCTCGTGGTTTCTTCGGTGATCTGGTTGCTTTCATGATCTCCGGTCCGGTTGTCGTTCAGGTTCTGGAAGGCGAAAACGCCATCGCTCTGAACCGTGAGCTGATGGGCGCTACCAACCCTAAAGAAGCAGCTGCTGGCACTATCCGTGCTGACTTCGCTGATTCCATCGACGCCAACGCTGTTCACGGCTCGGACTCCGAAGCTGCTGCTGCTCGCGAAATCGCTTACTTCTTCGCTGCTACCGAGGTAACCGCTCGCTAAGCTGCTGCTGCGAGTGAGGGTGAATCCATGACTGATACAACTGGCAAAATCAACCTGTTGGGTCTGACCCAGCCGGAAATGGAAAAATTCTTCGAGTCGATCGGGGAGAAACGCTTCCGTGCCGGTCAGGTCATGAAGTGGATTCACCATTTTGGCGTCGATAACTTCGAGGCCATGACGAACGTCGGCAAGGCGCTGCGCGAAAAGCTCGAGCGTCGTGCCGAAATTCGGGGTCCTGAAGTCGTCAGCGAGGACATTTCCACCGACGGTACCCGTAAATGGGTCGTTCGCGTGGCGTCCGGCAGCTGCGTCGAGACCGTCTACATTCCGCAAGGCAAACGCGGCACCCTGTGTGTCTCGTCCCAGGCGGGCTGCGCGCTGGATTGCAGTTTCTGCTCTACCGGCAAGCAAGGCTTCAACAGCAACCTCACCGCCGCCGAAGTAATCGGTCAGGTGTGGATTGCCAACAAATCTTTCGGCAGTGTCCCGGCTACCGTCGACCGTGCCATCACCAACGTGGTGATGATGGGCATGGGTGAGCCATTGCTGAACTTCGACAATGTCATCTCCGCCATGCATCTGATGATGGATGACTTCGGCTATGGCATCTCCAAACGCCGGGTGACCTTGTCCACGTCGGGCGTGGTACCCATGATCGATGAGCTGGCCAAGCACATTGACGTTTCGCTGGCCCTTTCGCTGCACGCGCCGAACGACGCGTTGCGCAACCAGCTGGTGCCGATCAACAAGAAGTATCCCTTGAAGATGCTGCTCGAGTCCTGCCGCAACTACATGTCGGCATTGGGCGAGAAGCGCGTGCTGACCATCGAATACACGCTGCTCAAGGACATCAACGATCGTCCTGAACACGCGGTCGAGATGATCGAGCTGCTCAAGGACACGCCATGCAAGATCAACCTGATCCCGTTCAACCCGTTCCCGCATTCGGGTTACGAGCGTCCCAGCAACAACGCGATCCGCCGTTTCCAGGATCTGCTGCATCAAGCCGGGTATAACGTCACCGTGCGTACCACGCGCGGTGAGGACATCGATGCTGCCTGTGGCCAGTTGGTCGGGCAGGTCATGGACCGCACGCGTCGCAGCGAACGTTATATCGCTGTGCGTGAGCTCAGTGCCGAGACCGACGGGGCTCAGGTCACCGCGGCCCGCACCTGACTGCGAATTTGACTGAGAGGATCTCTATGTCCCTGCGCGTTGCGCTGCTCCTGTGTTTTGCCACGTTGCTGGTAGGTTGTGTGTCCACTGGCAACGTCGATCCGCTGAGTACCGGCAAGGGACGTGAAGAAGCTCGTCATGCCTATGTGCAATTGGGCCTCGGCTATCTGCAGCAGGGTCAGATGGAGCGGGCGAAAGCGCCGCTGAAAAAGGCGCTTGAGCTGGACAGCTCGGACGCCGACGCGAACGCTGCCCTGGGACTCGTCTTTCAAGCCGAGCTCGAACCCGAGCTGGCCAATGAGTATTACACCAAGGCACTGTCCTCACGTCCCAAGGATGCCCGCATTCTCAACAACTACGGTGGCTTTCTTTACGAGCAGAAGCGCTACAAGGAAGCTTATGAGCGCTTTCAGCAGGCCGCCGATGATAATCTCTACGCCGAGCGTGCCAGGGTGTTCGAGAATCTGGGCATGACGTCCCTGATGCTGGGGAATCGTGACGCAGCACTGGAAGAATTCAACAAAGCCTTGAGGCTTGATCGCCAACAACCACGCGCATTGCTCGAAATGGCTGAGATGTCTTACGAAGACAGGCATTATGTGCCGGCGCGTGACTATTACGACCGTTTCAGCCAGCTTAGCGAGCAGAATGCACGTAGTCTGTTGCTGGGCACGCGGTTAGCGAAGGTTTATGACGATCGCAACAAGGCAGCCAGTTATGGCCTGCAACTAAAAAGACTCTATCCCGGTACGCCGGAATATCAGCAATACCTGTCGGAGCAATGATGAAAGCGGCGCATCCCGAAGTTGTAGCAGCCACTCGCAGGAACCCTGGTGAAACGTTGCGCCAGGCTCGCGAGAGCAGAAACTGGTCGCTGCCAGATGTGGCTTTGAGGCTGAACCTCACCGCGACGTCCCTGGGTTATGTGGAGGCGGGCGATTTCGACAAGCTCCCCGGCCATACCTTTGCCCGGGGTTACATTCGTGCCTACGCGAAACTGATGGACCTTGACCAGGCAGCCCTGGTCAACGAGTTCGATCAGTACACCGGCACCGACGGCAAGGGCAGCAACGTACATGCCCTGGGTCGCATCGAAGAGCCTGTGCGCCTGTCCCACAATATCCTGCGCATTGTCAGCTTGTTGCTGCTGATTGCGCTGATCGGTGGGGGGTTTGTCTGGTGGCAGGATCAGGCGACTCTGCGCGGCAAAGAACCAACCAGTCTCGGAATGGAGCACGTCGAAGTCGAAAGTGCTGACGGCACCACCCAGATTCATCCGCTGGACGAGCCGGAAGATCAGGCGGTTACTGAAGCCCAAGGCAGCACGCCAGCGCCGCTGCCGTTGAATAACGCCGAGCCGGCCGCAGCCGTACCGACGACGCCGACCGCACCGACCACCACCGCGCCAGCCACAGGTGCAACGGCGGCCGCGCCTGCGCACGGCACGGCTGCCACGCCTGCTGCTCCCGCGCACACCGCGCCGACGACGCCAGCCACGGCTGCCGTGCCTGCGCCAGCGCCTGCACAAGCACCAGCGACCACTGAGGCAGCGCCGGCGCCTGCCGGTTTCGGTCAGGTGCACATCGCATTCAACGCCGATTGCTGGTTTCAGATCACCGACGGTAACGGCAAGGTGCTGACCAGTGGCCTCAAGCGCTCTGGCGACACCGTCGATGTCAGCGGCAAGCCACCTCTGGCGGTGCGACTGGGCGTGGCCCGTGCTGCACAGGTCAGCTACAACGGTCAGCCGGTCGACGTCGCACCTTTCACTTCGGGCCAGACGGCTCGCATGAAGTTGGGGCAATAAGTCATGCACGGCGAATCTCCGATCAAACGTCGCGAATCTCGTAAAATCTGGGTCGGCTCGGTGCCGGTCGGCGGTGATGCCCCGATCGCGGTACAGAGCATGACCAACAGCGACACGAACGACGTCGCTGCAACCGTCGCTCAGATCAACCGTCTGGAGGCCGCAGGCGTGGACATCGTCCGCATTTCGGTCCCGGACATGGACGCCGCCGAGGCGTTCGGTCGTATCAAACAGCTGGTCAAGGTGCCGCTGGTTGCCGACATCCACTTCGACTACAAGATCGCCCTGCGTGTGGCCGAGCTTGGCGTCGATTGCCTGCGGATCAACCCGGGCAACATTGGCCGTGAAGACCGTGTTCGCGCGGTGGTCGACGCTGCGCGTGATCGCGGCATTCCCATTCGTATCGGCGTCAACGCCGGTTCGCTGGAAAAAGACCTGCAGAAGAAATACGGCGAGCCGACCCCGGCGGCGTTGGTCGAGTCCGCGCTGCGCCATGTCGAGCACCTTGATCGCCTTGATTTCCAGGACTTCAAGGTCAGCGTCAAAGCGTCCGATGTGTTCATGGCCGTTGAAGCCTACCGCCTGTTGGCCAAGCAAATTGTCCAGCCATTGCACCTTGGCATCACCGAAGCCGGTGGATTACGTTCAGGCACAGTGAAATCGGCCGTCGGCCTAGGTATGCTGCTGGCCGAAGGAATCGGCGATACCATTCGTATCTCGCTGGCCGCTGATCCCGTCGAGGAAGTGAAAGTCGGTTACGACATCCTCAAGTCGCTGCACCTGCGTTCCCGTGGCATCAACTTCATCGCCTGTCCGAGCTGCTCGCGGCAGAACTTCGATGTGGTCAAGACCATGAACGAGCTGGAAGGGCGCCTTGAAGATCTGCTGGTCCCGCTCGATGTCGCGGTGATCGGTTGTGTGGTGAACGGTCCGGGCGAAGCCAAGGAAGCCCATATCGGCCTCACTGGCGGTACGCCGAACCTGATCTACATCGATGGCAAGCCGTCGCAAAAGCTGACCAATGACAATCTGGTGGACGAGCTTGAACGCTTGATCCGGGAGAAAGCGGCCGAGAAGGTCCAGGCCGACGCAGCGCTGATCGTTCGCGGCTAACCCAGTTTCCAAGGAATTTTTGTGAGTAAGTCCCTGCAAGCCATTCGTGGCATGAACGACATCCTGCCGGACCAGACGCCACTGTGGCGCTACTTCGAAGGCACCGTATCGCGTCTGCTGGATAACTACGGTTATCGCCAGATTCGCATGCCGATCGTCGAGTTCACCGAGCTGTTCAAGCGCTCTATCGGCGAAGTCACCGACATCGTCGAGAAAGAGATGTACACCTTCGCCGACCGTAACGGCGACTCGCTGACCCTGCGCCCTGAAGGCACGGCGGCGTGCGTCCGTGCGGTGCTCGAGCACGGCATCACCGGCGGCGGCCAGGTGCAGAAGCTCTGGTACATCGGCCCGATGTTCCGCCACGAGCGTCCACAGAAAGGCCGTTATCGCCAGTTCCACCAGATTGGCTGTGAAGTGTTCAACCTTGACGGTCCGGACATCGACGCCGAGCTGATCGTGCTGACCTGGCGCCTGTGGGGCCTGCTGGGCATCCGCAACGCGGTCAAGCTCGAACTCAACAGCCTTGGCACCAGCGAAGCGCGTGGACGCTACCGCGAAGCGCTGGTCGAGTACCTCTCGGCCCGCCTCGAGCAGCTGGACGAAGACAGCCAGCGCCGTCTGAAAACCAACCCGCTGCGCGTGCTCGACACCAAACACCCTGAAACCCAGGCTGTGCTGGTCGATGCGCCGAAGTTGGCGGACTATCTGGACGAAGAGTCGCGGGTTCACTTCGAAGGCCTCAAGGCGCGTCTCGACGCGGCAGGCATTCCTTATGTGATCAACCCGAAGCTGGTCCGTGGGCTGGATTACTACAGCAAGACCGTTTTCGAATGGGTCACCGATCAACTGGGTGCTCAGGGCACCGTCTGCGCGGGCGGTCGTTACGACGGCCTGGTCGAGCAGATGGGCGGCAAGCCGACCACCGGCGTTGGTTTCGCCATGGGCATCGAACGCCTGGTGCTGCTGCTGGAAACCCTGGAGCAGATCCCGGAAGAGATTTCGCGCACCATCGACGTGTACGTCTGTGCCTTTGGCGAAGCCGCAGAGTTGGCCGCGCTGGCATTGTCGGAGCGTCTGCGTGATCAGGCGCCGAACCTGCGTCTGCAGGTCAACGCCGGAGCTGGCAGCTTCAAGAGCCAGTTCAAGAAAGCCGACAAGAGCGGCGCGCTGTATGCGCTGATCCTGGGCGATGAAGAGCTGGCCCGCAAGGAAGTGGGCGTCAAGCCTCTGCGCGGTCAGGGCGAACAACAAAATATTGCCTGGGATGCTCTTTCCGAGCACCTGGCCACCTGCATCGTGCAGGGTTGAAGCTGATAAACAGCCGAATTAGATAGGAGTATTGGGGTGTCGAGTACCGATGATGAACAGCTGGCGGCGGTAAAAGACTGGTGGCAGCGTAACGGCAAGCCCCTGGTCACCGGCGGTCTGCTCGCGGTGATCGTTGTGTTGGGCTGGCAAGCCTGGCACCGCTATCAGAACAACCAGGCACAAGGTGCTTCGGCCCTGTATCAACAGTTGCTGGAAACAGCCTTGACCCCAAGTGGTCAGGCCGATGCCGGTCGTGTCGCGGAGATCGCCGGCAAGCTGAAAAGCGAATTCGGTGGCACCCCGTACGCACAGTACGGCAGCCTGTTCGTGGCCAAGGTCGCGGTCGAAACCGGCAAGCTGGACGATGCTGCAAGCGAATTGAAAGCGGTGAATGACAAGCCAGCCAACCCGACACTGGGTGAAATCGCCCGTCAGCGTCTGGCTCGCGTGCTCGCGGCACAGAACAAGGCAGAAGACGCGCTGAAGCTGCTCGACGGTCAGGTCGACAAGGCATTCGCGGCCAGTCGTGAAGAGCTGCGCGGTGATCTGCTGGTTCAGCTGGGTCGTACCGACGATGCTTATGCTGCATACAAAAAGGCCAAGGCTGCGCTGTCCGAGGAAGCGGCAGTGGGTGGCTTGCAAATGAAGCTCGACGATCTGGCGAAAGGGGATGCGTGACGTGATTCGTTGGAAACATGCAGCATTGCTGGCTCTGGCCGTTTTGGCCGCGGGTTGCAGCAGCAACACCAAAAAGGAATTGCCTCCGGCCGAGCTGACCGACTTCAAAGAAGAAGTGGTCCTGCAAAAGTTGTGGAGCCGTTCGGTCGGTGACGGCCAGGGCGACATCTACAACATGCTGGTTCCGGCCATCGACGGCGAGAACATCTACGCTGCTGATGCCAACGGTCTGGTCATGGCGATCAACCGTAGCAACGGCGACGTGGTCTGGAAGAAAGAGCTCGAGCAGCCTGTTTCCGGCGCTGTCGGCGTGGGTTCCGGCATGGTCATGCTCGGCACCCTGCGCGGTGAGGTGATCGTCCTCGACGAAGCCACCGGCGAGCAGAAGTGGAAAGCCAAGGCGACCAGCGAAGTGTTGTCTTCGCCGGCCACCAACGGTGACGTTGTGGTCGCTCAGACCCAGGACGACAAGGTCATTGGTTACGATGCCGTGACCGGTGATCAGCGCTGGATCTACGAAAGCAGTCCTGCGGTTCTGACCCTGCGCGGCACCGGTGCTCCGATTGTCACCAACCAGCTGGCGATTGCAGGCCTGTCGACCGGTAAGGTTGTGGCACTGGACATCAGCAATGGCGTGCCAGTCTGGGAGCAGCGTGTAGCGATTCCACAAGGTCGTTCCGAACTGGACCGCGTGGTCGACATCGATGGCGGCCTGCTGTTGTCCGGCTCGACCCTGTACGTCGCGACCTATCAGGGCCGTGTCGCGGGTCTGGAGCTGCAGAGCGGCCGTGTGCTGTGGCAGCGTGATGCATCGAGCTACTCGGGCGTTGCCCAGGGCTTTGGCAGCGTCTACGTTTCCCTGGCCAACGGCACGGTTGAAGGCGTCGATGAGCGTTCTTCCACCGCGCTGTGGAGCAACGACTCGCTGGCTCGCCGCCAGTTGGGTTCGCCGGAAGTGTTCTCCAGCTACGTAGCG
Organism: Pseudomonas abietaniphila; assembly: GCF_900100795.1. GTDB lineage: Bacteria > Pseudomonadota > Gammaproteobacteria > Pseudomonadales > Pseudomonadaceae > Aquipseudomonas > Aquipseudomonas abietaniphila. The sequence continues at coordinate 369,679 of NZ_FNCO01000005.1, read as the reverse complement.
GTGGGCGACATGGAAGGTTACCTGCACCTGCTGAGTCAGGTTGACGGTCACTTCGTCGGCCGTGAAAAGATCGACAGCGACGGCCTGCGTGCACGCCCGCTGGTGTCGGGCAACACCATTTACGTCTTCGGCAACAGCGGCAAGCTGGAAGCCCTGACGATCAAGTAGTGGCTGTCTATGCTTGAGGAGGCCAGCCAACCGGCTTTCCTCGGGCAGCCCCGCTCTGACGGGGCTTGCGGCACTTCGGGTGCCGCTCCGAACTCCGGCCGCTGCCTTGCAGCGGCTTTTGTATTTTCTGAAATAACGAAGTGGAGAGCCGCATGGTTCCCGTAATCGCCCTGGTGGGTCGACCGAACGTCGGCAAGTCCACCTTGTTCAACCGCCTGACCAGGACTCGCGACGCCATCGTCGGCGACTTGTCCGGTCTGACCCGTGATCGCCAATACGGTGAGGCCAAGTGGCAAGGGCGTACCTACATCCTGATCGACACCGGCGGTATTTCCGGTGATGAGCACGGCATGGACGAAAAGATGGCCGAGCAGTCGCTGCTGGCCATCGAAGAAGCCGATGTCGTTTTGTTCCTGGTGGACGCCAAGGCTGGCTTCACCGCCGCCGACCAGATGATTGGCGAGCACCTGCGCAAGCGCAACAAGACCTCGTACGTGGTCGCCAACAAGGTCGACAACATCGACCCTGACATGGCCCGCGCCGAGTTCGCGCCACTGGGCATGGGCGACGCGATTCCGGTTGCCGGTGCACACGGTCGCGGCATCACGCAGATGCTGGAAATCGCCTTGAGCGAATTCCCGAAAGACGCGGACGAAGTGGAAGAGGGTGAAGAAGAGGACGTTGCTGAAGGCGAAGAAGCCAAGCGCATCCCGGGCCCGAGCGAGAAAGACGGTATCAAGATCGCGATCATCGGCCGTCCGAACGTGGGCAAGTCGACGCTCGTCAACCGCATGCTCGGCGAAGACCGCGTCATCGTCTACGACCAGCCCGGCACCACGCGTGACAGCATCTACATCCCGTTCGAGCGCAACGACGAGAAGTACACGCTGATCGACACCGCCGGTGTGCGCAAGCGCGGCAAGATCCACGAGGAAGTCGAAAAGTTTTCGGTGGTGAAAACCCTGCAGGCGATCAAAGACGCCAACGTGGTGATCTTCGTCATGGACGCCCGCGAAGGCGTGGTGGACCACGACCTGAACCTGCTGGGCTTCGCGCTTGAAGCGGGCCGTGCACTGGTCATCGCGTTGAACAAATGGGACGGCATGGTCCCGAGCGAACGCGACTACGTGAAGACCGAGCTGGAACGCCGGTTGTTCTTCGTCGACTTCGCCGACATCCACTTCATCTCGGCGCTGCACGGCACGGGCGTGGGTAACCTCTACCAGTCGGTTCAGAACTCGTTCAAATCTGCCGTGACCCGCTGGCCGACCAGCCGCCTGACGCAGATTCTCGAAGATGCCGTCAGCGAGCACGCGCCACCGATGGTTGCCAGCCGTCGAATCAAGCTGCGTTATGCCCACTTGGGCGGCGCCAACCCGCCGATCATCGTGATCCACGGTAACCAGGTCGACAAGGTACCGAAGTCTTACGTTCGCTACCTCGAAAACACCTACCGTCGGGTGCTCAAGCTGGTGGGTACGCCGATCCGCATCGAGTTCAAAGGTGGCGAGAACCCGTACGAAGGCAACAAGAACACGCTGACCGACCGTCAGGTCAACAAGAAGCGTCGCTTGATGTCGCACCACAAGAAGGCCAACAAGAAGCGCAAGGACAAGCGCTGATTTTGTAATGGTCTTTCTTCGAAAAAGGCGCCTTTGGCGCCTTTTTTTGTGTTCGCCGGATGGGCTATCCTGCGAGTCCCCGTGCCGTTCTGGAGCCGGGTGTGGAGCAGGAAAACCCTATGATCACCAGCAAATTGCCGAACGTTGGCACCACCATCTTTACCGTGATGTCCCAGCTTGCAGCCGAAACCGGGGCGATCAATCTTTCTCAGGGTTTTCCCGATTTCGATGGGCCCGACGCACTGCGTGAGGCCCTCTGCCGTCACACCATGGACGGCCACAACCAATATGCACCGATGACCGGCCTGCCGGCATTGCGGGAGCAGGTGGCCGCCAAGATCGCCCGATCCTATGGGCGTCAGGTCGACATGAATACCGAGGTCACGATCACCCCGGGCGCGACCCACGCGATTTTCTGTGCGATTCAGACCGTGGTACGCGCGGGCGATGAAGTGATCGTTTTCGATCCGAGTTACGACAGTTACGAGCCCTCGGTGGAGCTTGCGGGCGGTCGTTGTGTGCACGTGCAACTCAAGGACGGTGATTTCTCCATCGACTGGGAAAAGCTCAATGCCGCGCTGAGCCCTCGCACCCGCATGATCATTATCAACACGCCACACAACCCCAGTGGTGCGTTGATTACCCGTGACGAGCTTGACCAGTTGGCGGCCCTGATCCGGGATCGCGACATCTATCTGGTCAGCGATGAAGTCTATGAGCACCTGGTGTTCGACGGCGTGAAGCATGCCAGCGTGCTTGCCCATGAAGAGCTGTATCAGCGCGCCTTCGTGGTCAGCTCCTTCGGCAAGACCTACCACGTCACGGGCTGGAAAACCGGTTATCTGGTCGCGCCACCTGCGCTGACCGCCGAAATGCGCAAGGTCCACCAGTTTGTAGGGTTCTGTGGTGTGACGCCTCTGCAGTGGGCCTTGGCCGACTACATGGCGCAATGTCCTGAACATGTAGAAGAGCTTCCCGCGTTCTATCAAGCCAAACGGGACTTCTTCTGTGATCAACTGGAGTCGTCGCGTTTCACCTTCACGCGAGCCGCAGGGACCTATTTCCAACTGGTCGATTACTCGCAGATCCGCCCGGACCTGAACGACGTCGAGATGTCTCTGTGGATGACCCGAGAGCATGGCGTCGCGAGTATTCCGATCTCCGTGTTCTATCAGAGTCCGCCTGAAGGCCAGCGCATCATCCGGCTGTGCTTTCCCAAGCGAGAGGAGACGTTGCGTCAGGCAGCGGAAAAACTATGCGCGATCTGAGCGATCTGCCGAACCTGAACATCGCCCTGGTACAGACCACGTTGGTCTGGCACGACTGCAAAGCCAACCACGCGCATTTCGAGGATTTGCTGGATCAGGCGCAGGGTGCCGATCTGGTGATTCTGCCGGAGATGTTCACCACCGGCTTCTCGATGGAGTCCGAAGCACTCGCCGAGCCCGAAAACGGCGTGACGTCCAAGTGGCTGCTGGCGCAGGCCAAGCGCATCAATGCTGTCGTGACCGGAAGCGTCATCGTGCGGTCGGCCGATGGCAGTCATCGCAATCGCCTGTTATGGGCGCGGCCTGACGGCGAGCTCCTGCACTACGACAAGCGCCACCTCTTCCGCATGGCGGGTGAGCATGAGCATTACAGTCCGGGTGAGCGCCAGGTGCAGTTCGAACTCAAAGGCTGGCGGATTCGTCCGCTGATTTGCTACGACCTGCGGTTCCCGGTCTGGAGCAGAGACGCGCGCGACACCGACTTGCTGTTGTACACCGCCAACTGGCCGGGGGCCCGCCGTCAACACTGGAACCGTCTGTTGCCCGCTCGGGCCATCGAGAACCTGTGTTACGTGGCGGCAGTGAACCGCATCGGCACCGACGGCAAAGGCTTTGCCTACACCGGCGACAGTCAGGTGCTGGATTTTCAGGGCGAGAGTCTGTTGAACATCGGCGAGGCGGACGGTGTTTTCCACGTCAGCCTGTCTGCCGAAAGCCTGGCGGCGTACCGGCAGAAATTCCCGGCATATCTCGACGCTGATACATTCGAGATACACTAAGTTCATAGAGTTTGAGGGGGGCTCGGTCGATAGCGTTGTACCAAAACAGGAGATCGGTATGACCACCATCAACGCGTCCTCACTCACTTCGTACTCCAGCACCTTCACCGTCGCCGTCAAGAAAGACACCACGACCGCGACGGCCGACAGCGACGACACGTCGACCACGGCTGCTTCGACCTCGGCCTCGGGCGGTGCAGGCGGTGCACCGGCTGCAGGCGGCGCCAGCGGCAGCTCGGACTCATCCAGCGAAAGCGAGCAGGCGATCGAGAAGCTTGAGCAGCAGATCAAAGAAACCGAGAAACGCTTGCAGGAGCAAGAACAGCAACTGGCTGCGGCTCAGGCGAGCAAAGGCTCCGACGAAGAAAAATCCCAGCGCGTGATGGCCATTCAAGGCCAGATTTCGACGACCACCGCCAGCCTGGCCACTCAAGAAGCGGCGCTGGTGCAACTGCAGAAGTCCGGCAGCATCAACACCACCGCCTGACACGTTGACGAGAAGCGCTCCACGGTTGACGCCGTGGGGCGCTTCTGTGCGCGCATGAAAGACGAACTTCAGTTCTGTGTAAGCCGGCCGATACAAAGTGCACTAAACAGGAGTTTGATCATGACCACTATCAACACCAGTTCGTTGAGTGCTTACTCCAGCGTGTTCACGGCTGGCTTCAAGAATGATGAGTCCACCCAAAGCGATGCCACGACCGCCAGCGTGAATCTGCGCGGCAATGTGTATCAATCGCCAGGCGCTTCCAAGTCCGGCGAGGCGGAGAGCGGCGGTACGCCGCAAGAGCAGGCCATCAAGCAGTTGCAGGAGCAGATCAAGCAGACCCAGAAGATCCTCCAGCAACAGCAGCAGCAATTGGCCGTCGCTCAGAACAGCAAGGCGCCTGATCAAGAGAAGGCCACGCAGGTGCTGGCCATCCAACAGCAGATTTCCGGCACGATGGCGCAACTGAGCGCGCAGCAGGCCGCGCTGCTGGAATTGATGAAAGGCACAGTCAAAACCACCGCGTGATCTAATCGGCGCGAACAAAAAAAGGCCCTGAAGTCTGCACTTCAGGGCCTTTTTTGTAGCGCGTATATAACGGTTATCTGAGCGGTTGTTTCGGCTCTGCGGGAGCGAACTCATTCGCGAGAGGCCAGTCCAGTCGACGAATCTGTATCGTCTTGAACACCGCATCGCGAATGAATTCGCACACAAGGGGCAAAATCGGGCTTCAGATCACGCGGCTTTCGCAGCGTCCTCCGCTTGGGACAATGCACGGTTCAGTGCGCTGAACAGGGCTTTGAAGCTGGCGGTGGTGATGTTTTCATCGATGCCCACGCCGTGTACCGCACGCTCGCCGTTCACACGCAGTTCGATGTAGGCAGCGGCCTTGGCGGTGGTGCCTGCGCCGATGGCGTGCTCGTTGTAGTCCATGATCTCTGCGCTGACTGGCAAGCCGGCCACCAGTGCTTCCAGCGCACCGTTGCCCTTACCGCGCCAGTGCAGGTTGGTCTCGCTGTCGCTTTTGCCGGTGACTTCGACTTCCACTGCGCTGTGGCCGTTTTCTTCCTGCAGACGATGGCTCACCAATGCATAAGGTTTGTTGGCTTGCAGGTATTCGCGCTTGAACAGCGAGTAGATCTGCTCAGCGCTCATTTCCAGGCCCAGACGGTCGGTTTCGCCTTGTACCACCTGGCTGAATTCGATCTGCATGCGACGTGGCAGGGAGATGCCGTATTCCTGTTCCAACAGGTAGGTAATACCGCCTTTGCCGGACTGGCTGTTGACCCGAATCACCGCCTCGTAGCTGCGGCCAATGTCGGCCGGGTCGATGGGCAGGTAAGGGACTTCCCACAGTGTGCCTTCCTTCTGCTGGGCAAAACCTTTGCGGATGGCGTCCTGGTGGGAGCCGGAGAACGCGGTGTGGACCAGGTCGCCGACATACGGATGACGCGGGTGAACCGGAATCTGGTTGCACTCCTCCACGACCTTGCGCACGCCGTCGATGTCGGAGAAGTCCAGCTGCGGGTTCAGGCCTTGGGTGTACATGTTCAGCGCGACCGTTACCAGGTCGACGTTACCGGTACGTTCGCCGTTGCCGAACAGGCAGCCTTCGACGCGATCTGCACCGGCCATCAGGCCCAGTTCGGTCGCTGCCACGCCAGTGCCACGATCGTTGTGGGTGTGCAGGCTGATGATCACGCTGTCACGACGGCTGATGTTGCGGCAGAACCACTCGATCTGGTCGGCATAGATATTCGGGGTGGCGACTTCCACGGTGGCCGGCAGGTTGAGGATCACCTTGTTCTGTGGCGTGGCGTTCCACACTTCGATCACCGCGTCACAGACTTCCTTGGCGAAATCCAGCTCGGTGGCGCTGAAGGTTTCAGGCGAGTACTCGAACTGCCACTGGGTTTGCGGCTGCTGTGCGGCGTATTTGACGAACAGCTTGGCGGCATTGACCGCAATGGCCTTGATCCCATCTTTATCCTGATTGAAGACGATACGACGGAAGGACGGGGAGGTGGCGTTGTACAGGTGGACGATGGCTTTCTTGGCGCCGCGCAGGGATTCGAAGGTGCGCTCGATCAGGTCCTCACGACCCTGGGTCAGCACCTGAATGGTGGTGTCATCCGGGATGTGGCCGTCTTCGATCAGCGTACGCACGAAGTCGAAGTCGGTCTGGGACGCCGCCGGGAACGAGGCTTCGATTTCTTTCACACCGACTTGTACCAGCGTCTTCCAGAAACGCAGCTTCTTGACCGAATCCATTGGCTCGATCAGCGACTGGTTACCGTCACGCAGGTCGGAACTGCACCAGATCGGCACCTCGGTAATGGTCTTGGAAGGCCAGGTGCGGTCAGGCAGGTCGATGACTGGAAACGCACGGTACTTCTGCGAGGGATCTTTGAGCATGGTCATGGGAACAGTCCTTTATTTGTACTCAGGGCCGAGAGAAGTCGGCCAGCCGATAAATGCGAGGTGTAGCGTCGAGGCACCGCGATTTAGCCTGGCAGTCGTGCACTGACGAGACTGAGGCAGCGATGTTGACGCAGCAGAATGAGGGTTTGAGAGGCTTTCATGTGCTCAACCGTAACCAATGGGGTGAAAGGTGGCAAGCAGTTGAAAAAAATTGGGAGAAGTTTTCGATAGCCCGAAGCTCATGAGATTTATCGGCTGGATATCTTGGTTTTTTGCGATTTTATTGCCCGGCTGTTTCAGTCTGCGCAACTCGGCCAATGGTAGGAGCGCGCTTGCCCGCGATTGCATTTTGTCGGCCAGTACTCGGCTGACTTGACGTATCGCAATCGCGGGCAATCGTGCTCCTACAGGGTTCAGACCAGCAAATCCCTGGGCCTACGGCTGAAACGCATTGATAAAAATCGCCGGGTCCACGCGCGCATCGTTCAGGCTGACGTTCCAGTGCATGTGCGGGCCCGTTGCGCGACCGGTCGAACCGACGCGACCTACCACGCCGCCCCGAGGTACGGCATCGCCGACTTTCACGTCGATTTTCGACATGTGGCAGAACATGCTGATGAAGCCCTGCCCGTGATCGACGAACACCGTGTTGCCGTTGAAGAAGTAATTGCCGATCAGGATGACCTTGCCCGCAGCGGGTGACTTGATCGGTGTACCTGCAGGGACGGCGAAATCCAGACCCGCATGCGGGTTGCGCTCCTCACCGTTGAAGAAACGGCGCACGCCGAACTTGCTCGACAGCGGGCCGTCGACCGGTTTGTCAAGCAACAGGTTGCTCGGCGTGCCCGGCGTGAAGCTTCGGTAGGCGCGCACTTGCACGTCCAGTTCCTGTTCGATGCGCTTGAGGTCATCCGGGTTTGGATTGACCTGACGCTTGTTCTTCAGGGTGATGTGCTGCTCGGGGTATTTCTTGCTGGCGACGACAAACGGCAAAGAGCGACCCCCGCTGTTCACCTGCTGGGACGTGCCGGGCTTGATCGTCAGGGGGATGCCGACAATGGCCAGCCAGCGGGCGTCCTGATCCTTGACCACGAGCACCGGCTTGCCCTGCCAGGTTGCTTTTGGCGCCTGAGCGGCCGGACCGAGATCAACCACCGCCACGCCACCGGGCACGGGCTTGTTCAGCAGGCGAGAAATGTAGCTGTCGGCGTGAGCGGGCAGCGTCACGCAGAGGGCCAGCGCGACGCCAGCCAGGGAACGGGAGATCAAGGGCAGCATCGGTCAATCCAGAAGAGAAAGGGTGACGGGCGTCAGGTGGTTGTCTTCAACGCGCACGTGCAGTTCGCCTTCGGCCAGTTTCGCGGTGAGGCGCTGGCCGGTGTGAGTCTGTTCGGCGGTCCGGATCGCCTTGCCACGCTCGTCCAGCAGAATGCTGTAACCGCGTCCCAGCGTCGCCAATGGGCTCACCACGTTGAGTGTCTGCACCTGCGTTTGCAGCTGCAGGTGGCGGGTCTTGAGGTTTTCCCTGATCGCACGCGGCAGCCGTTCGGCCAGTACCTCCAGTCGCTGGCGCAGGAACGCCAGCGTGCGTCCTGGATGTTGCGCGGCCAGACGGCTTTCCAGGTGGCTCATGCGCACCTGACGTTTGTGCATCTGCTGCTCGAAGGCACGACGCATGCGCATGTCCAGATCGTCCAGGCGTTGAGCGCGCTGGCGCAGACGTTCACCCGGATGACGCAAGCGCCGTGAGATGCCGTCCAGGCGCAGTCGCTCGCGCATCAGGCGATCCTGCATACGGCTGATCAACCGCCGTTGCAGGCTGTCGACGCGACGGTGCAGGTCGCTGGAATCGGGTGCCAAGAGTTCTGCCGCAGCGGAGGGTGTGGGCGCGCGAACGTCGGCGACGAAGTCACTGATGGACACGTCGGTTTCGTGACCGACCGCGCTGACGATCGGCGTCACGCACGCGTCGATGGCGCGGGCGACGGCTTCTTCGTTGAAGCACCACAAATCTTCCAGCGAGCCGCCGCCACGGGCGAGGATCAAGGCGTCGAAGCCGCGAGCGTCGGCCAGTTTCAGCGCACGAACGATCTGGTTGATGGCTTCGCGGCCCTGGACGGCGGTGGGAATCAGTGTCAGTTCCACCTGCGGCGCGCGACGGCGAAACACGCTAATGATGTCGCGAATCACGGCGCCGGTCGGCGAACTGATGATGCCGATCCGTTGAGGGTGCAAGGGCAGGGCGACTTTGCGCTCGGCGCCGAACAGTCCTTCCGCGCTGAGTTTTTCTTTCAGTGCATCAAACGCCAGCCTCAGGGCACCGTCACCTGCGGGTTCGACAGTGTCGAGGATCAACTGATAGTCGCCGCGACCTTCAAACAGCGAAACCTTGCCCCGCACCTTCACCGCCAGTCCGTCTTTCAGCGCCTGGCGCACGCGCGCGGCGTTGCTGCGGAACAACGCGCAACGCACTTGGGCGCCTGTGTCCTTGAGCGTGAAGTACACGTGACCGGACGCCGGGCGCGACAGGTTGGAAATCTCCCCCTCGACCCAGATGCTGGCGAAAACATCCTCCAGCAGCACGCGCGCGCGGCCGTTGAGCTGGCTGACAGTGAGGACTTCCCGGTCAAGGCCGAGTCTTGCGAAGGGGTCTTTGATCATGCCGCGCATGATAAAGGCATTAGCTGGCGATGTCGTGTATCAGCGGCCGCCGCGGACCCTGTAGGAGCAGTCGGAGGTTACGACGGCCGCGAATGCGGTATGTCAGACACCCCTTGATTCACAGGCTCAACACAATCGCGAGCACGCCCGCTCCTACAGTATGCTGTGCCGACTTTACCCGCTACGGAAATACAATGCTCACCACCCTCACCGAGTTGTCGGGTGCTTTCACTCAGTTGGGGTTGAGCCCGACCGACTGGCTGTTTATAGAGACCGGCGTTATCGCCGCCTATCTGGTGTTCGCCATCGCCGGTTTCGGAACTGCACTGGTGGCGGGCCCCGTCCTGATTCACTTCATGCCGTTGTCGCGAATCATCCCGCTGCTGGTGATGCTGGATTTCCTTGCCGCGTTTAGTCATCTACTGCCGTCCCGGCAATCGGTGGTGCGCGCCGAGTTGCTGCGCATGGTGCCGTGCATGGCGGTGGGTTGTACGCTCGGTGTGCTGTTCTTGCTCAACCTCAAGTCTGACGTGCTGCTGCTACTAATGGGCTTGTTTCTGATCGGTTATTCGGTTTACAGCCTTGCCGTGAAGGTGCGCCCAACCCAGCTGTCGGCAGGCTGGTCGATTCCGATGGGCACCGTGGGTGGGTTGTTCGGTGCGTTGTTTGGTAGTGGCGGCTTTTTATATGCGATCTACCTCAACGGCCGCCTGACCGACAAGACACAGGCCCGCGCCACGCAAAACGCGCTGATCAGTTGCAGCACCGTCGTGCGCCTGAGCCTGTTCGTCATCACAGGCGTGTACGCGCAAGTCTCCCTGCTCTTGCTTGCAGTGTGCCTGCTGCCGGCGATGATCATCGGCTCGTGGATCGGTCGGCGTCTGGTCATGCGCCTGTCGCGGGAGATGTTCGTGCGCCTGGTCACCTGGATGGTGCTGCTCAGCGGGATGACGCTCATCGGTCGTTATCTTGCCGGTTGAGGCAGCCATACTTGACGTCATCACCGGTGGTATTAAGCTGCCGCCCCCGATCAAACGTCAGACAGGCCCGTCATGAACACCCAAAGCATCATCGTCCCGCAAATCTCCAGCTTTCCTGCGCATGAAGCGAAGGCGCGGGCGATCCTGCGCTGGCTGGTGAAGCTGGATGTGGTGGAAGAGTCGCTGACCACCTGCGGGCGCAGTTTCAATCGCATGGCCTACGCCATCGCACCCGGCGCGCGGCGTTTTGTCGAAAACCCGGATGCATTGCCCTACGGTCAGGCGGTGAATGGCCTGGAAATCGTCCTCAAGCGCTGCATCTATACCCCGCAGCAGGGTTTCAAGGAGGAGGCCGGTTGCCCTGAGTGTCGGCGGGAGATCGGTGAAGCGCTGTTCGACAGTCTGGAGGAATGGATGCCGGGCCACACCGACAACTTCATCTGCCCGGAATGCCGCCATGAAGACGACATCAACGGCTTTCTGTTCTTGGACCCGTGCGGCTTTTCCAACCTGGGCTTCATTTTCAATGACTGGCTGGACGCCGGCTTCAAGGCGAGCTTTCTGGAAGAATTCGCCGAACGTCTGGATCGTCCGGTTTCCTTCGTCAAAGTTCGCCTATGAATGCAGAAATTGGTGATAGAGCGGGTCGATCATTCTGATTATTAAATAGACTGATCTTTACATTGAGCAAGAGCAGGTGTCTGGGTATAATGGCGCGCTTCCATTTTCCCGCTCGGGAGCCCAGCGATGCTGCGTATCAGCCAAGAAGCCCTTACATTCGACGACATTCTCCTTGTGCCCGGTTATTCCGAGGTGCTTCCCAACGAAGTCAGTCTGAAAACCCGATTGACCCGTGGCATCGAACTGAACATCCCCCTTGTTTCCGCCGCTATGGACACCGTCACTGAAGCCCGTCTGGCGATCGCCATGGCTCAGGAAGGCGGCATCGGCATCATCCACAAGAACATGACCGTCGAGCAGCAAGCTGCCGAAGTGCGCAAGGTCAAGAAGTTCGAAGCGGGTGTGGTCAAGGACCCGATCACCATCGAGGCGGATGCCACCGTTCGTGATCTGTTCGAGCTGACCCGTCAACACAACATTTCCGGTGTACCGGTCCTGCACGACGGCGAGCTCGTCGGCATCGTGACCTCTCGTGACGTACGCTTTGAAAACCGGATGGACATCCCTGTTCGTGAAGTGATGACGCCCAAAGAGCGTCTGGTTACTGTTCGCGAAGGCGCCGACAAATACGAAGTCCGCGACCTGCTGCACAAGCACCGCCTGGAAAAAGTCCTGATCGTCGACGACAAGTTCGCGCTCAAGGGCATGATGACCGTCAAGGACATCGAGAAATCCAAAGCCTACCCACTGGCCAGCAAGGACGATCAAGGTCGTCTGCGCGTTGGCGCTGCAGTCGGCACCGGTAAAGACACCGGCGAGCGCGTCAGCGCCCTGGTCGCCGCCGGCGTTGACGTCATCGTCGTCGACACCGCCCACGGTCACTCCAAAGGCGTGATCGACCGCGTTCGCTGGGTCAAGCAGAACTTCCCGGACGTCCAGGTCATCGGCGGCAACATCGCCACCGGCGCTGCTGCACGTGCACTGGTCGAAGCGGGCGCTGACGGCGTCAAGGTCGGCATCGGTCCTGGCTCCATCTGCACCACGCGTATCGTAGCCGGCGTTGGCGTTCCGCAAATCAGCGCCATCGCCAACGTTGCCTCGGCGCTCGAAGGCACCGACGTTCCCCTGATCGCCGACGGCGGCATCCGCTTCTCCGGTGACCTGTCCAAGGCCATCGTGGCCGGTGCCTACTGCGTGATGATGGGTTCGATGTTCGCCGGTACCGAAGAAGCGCCGGGCGAAATCGAACTGTTCCAGGGTCGTTCCTACAAGGCGTACCGTGGCATGGGTTCGCTGGGTGCAATGTCCCAGGCGCAAGGCTCTTCGGACCGCTACTTCCAGGACTCATCGGAAGGTGCAGAGAAGCTGGTGCCGGAAGGTATCGAAGGTCGCGTGGCCTACAAGGGTTCGCTGACTGCCATCGTTCACCAACTGATGGGCGGCCTGCGTTCTTCCATGGGGTACACCGGCAGCGCCGACATTCAGGAAATGCGCACCAAGCCTGAATTCGTCCGCATCACCGGCGCCGGCATGGCCGAGTCTCACGTTCACGACGTGCAGATCACCAAGGAAGCGCCGAACTATCGCGTAGGTTGATCTGAAATGCGCCTGATAAACCGGGCGCGTTTCAAGAATTGTGTAGCGGGGCTGTTCATTACAGCCCCGTCTTGTTTCTGATTTTCGACGAGAATGACTCATGGCCCTCGACATTCACGCCCACCGTATCCTGATCCTCGACTTCGGTTCCCAGTACACCCAGCTGATCGCCCGCCGCGTGCGTGAGATCGGTGTGTATTGCGAACTGCACCCGTTCGACATGGACGACGAAGCGATTCGCGAATTCGCTCCAAAAGGCATCATCCTCGCCGGTGGCCCCGAGTCCGTGCACGAAGCCAACAGCCCGCGCTGCCCGCAAGCTGTGTTTGACCTGGGCGTTCCGGTCTTTGGTATCTGCTACGGCATGCAGACCATGGCTGAACAACTGGGTGGCAAGGTCGAAGGTTCCGAACTGCGTGAATTCGGTTACGCCCGTGTCGACGTCGTCGGCAAGAGCCGCCTGCTCGACGGCATCGAAGATCACATCGACGCTGACGGCCTGTTCGGTCTAGACGTGTGGATGAGCCACGGTGACAAGGTCACCAAGATGCCGTCCGAATTCCACATCCTGGCCAGCACCCCGAGCTGCCCGATCGCCGGCATGGCCGACGACGCCCGTGGCTACTACGGCGTGCAGTTCCACCCGGAAGTGACCCACACCAAGCAGGGCGGTCGCATCCTGTCGCGCTTCATCCTCGACATCTGCGGCTGCGAAGCGCTGTGGACCCCTTCCAAGATCGCTGAAGACGCCATCGCTCAGGTCCGCGCGCAAGTCGGCACCGACAACGTCCTGCTGGGTCTGTCCGGCGGTGTTGACTCGTCCGTCGTAGCAGCGCTGCTGCACAAGGCGATTGGCGATCAACTGACCTGCGTCTTCGTCGACAACGGTTTGCTGCGCCTGCACGAAGGTGAGCAAGTGATGGCCATGTTCGCCGAGAACATGGGCGTCAAGGTGATCCGCGCCAATGCTGAAGAGCAGTTCCTCAACAACCTGGAAGGCGAAGCCGACCCAGAGAAGAAGCGCAAGATCATCGGCCGTACCTTCATCGACGTGTTCGATGCCGAGTCGAGCAAGCTGGATAACATCAAGTACCTGGCTCAGGGCACCATCTACCCTGACGTGATCGAGTCCGCTGGCGCCAAGAGCGGCAAGGCTCACGTGATCAAGTCGCACCACAACGTGGGCGGCCTGCCGGAAGAAATGAACCTGAAACTGGTCGAGCCACTGCGCGAACTGTTCAAGGACGAAGTCCGTCGTCTGGGCCTGGAACTCGGCCTGCCGTACGACATGGTCTACCGCCACCCGTTCCCGGGCCCGGGCCTGGGCGTGCGCATCCTCGGCGAAGTGAAGAAGGAATACGCCGACCTGCTGCGTCGCGCTGACCACATCTTCATCGAAGAACTGCGCAAAGCCGACTGGTACCACAAAGTCAGCCAGGCCTTCGTCGTCTTCCAGCCGGTCAAATCCGTCGGCGTGGTCGGTGACGGCCGTCGTTACGCCTGGGTCGTCGCCCTGCGTGCCGTAGAAACCATCGACTTCATGACCGCACGTTGGGCACACCTGCCTTACGAACTGCTGGAAACCGTCAGCGGCCGCATCATCAACGAAATCGAAGGCATCTCCCGCGTCACCTACGACGTGTCGAGCAAGCCGCCAGCGACGATTGAGTGGGAATGATTCGGCGTCCGGCATTGTCCGGAACGATCTAGCAAGAAATGCCCTGGAGCCCGCTTAATTGCGGGCTTTTGGTTTTTTGAGCTGGGAGATTTCGGCGGTTTTGTGCCTTGAGTTTCCCGCGTGCGGTGGGGGGCAGGTCGGAAAATAATGTTTACCTAAATTGACTTTATGAAATTTAAAGTTAACAGAATCGAGCTTTATCCTTATTTGAGGGTAGATTAATAGGTGCTATCGTAGACCTTAAGTTATTTAACGCTCATTTGAGTGAGTCTTATGAATGATTTTTTCCCCGTCGTCTGTGCTGACAGGCTCAGCAAAATCGGGCTTCTCGTTAAAGCCAGACGCCTTGCATTAGGCGTGCGCCAATCCGACATCAAGGTCACCCTCGGTGTGTCAGCGCACACGCTCCGCAAGATTGAGGGGGGCTCGGAGCTCGTTGATCTTCGATCGTTCATGTTGGTGTTGTGGAAATTGGGAATCACGGACACGGTTTTCGCTTCCCTGGAAGGCGTGGAAAAGACGTCCGAAATCACCCGCTTCACCGACGAAGGTGAACCACACCACAGCATTGCAAAAAAGAGGGTGCGACTGCCTAAGCCCAAGCCCGAGGATTTCTGATGTCGCGCGCTTACATCTATATGGAGCATCCCGACATTGACCACGCGGCACGAGTGATGCAGCACCTCAATGATTGACTGAAGGCTCTCTCGAGTCTTCAGCCCTTTCTGAAGCAACAAAGCCGGATGCAACCTCGTCGAGGCCCATCCGGCTTAGTCGTTTCTGATCAACCAAAAATGTGTCTGGAAATCAGCTGTGAGATTTCGATGATCGATGTCTTGCCTGTGAATTCGAATTTCACTTTGCCCAGGGCGGAGAAATAAATTTCGAGCTCTGAGTCGAGGTCAAACGTGCCAGAGGTCTCGACCGAGTAGGCCACGATGTTTTTGTAGGGGAGGGAGGTGAAGTCTTTCTTGCTTCCGGTGATGCCCTGCACGTTCACCGCGATGATGCGCTTGTTGGTGAAGACCACGCCGTCGCGCATGGATTTGTAAGCGTCAACGACGGTTTCGCCCTCCAGCAGCAACGCCGTGACGCGCTCGGCGTATTCGTTGTTTTGCTTGAGTTTGAAAAAGCCTTTGTTGTTGAAGTCGATCATCCTTGGAACATCCTGTGAGGTGGGCATCCATCCAGCGCTGCGCTGAGCGGGTCAGGGCGATTCTGGCGCAGGCGGGCCTCTGCGACAAGCGAACGTCAGAAGCGAGCAGGCGGACTTTCGGTGTTCATCCGGGCTCGATTGCTACGAAATATGTACCTCGTCACGCCTTCCCTTAATTTTCTGCAAATGCGGGTGTATCTTATCCGCCCTTCGCAAAGTCTCTCATTCAGCGCTTTGTTTCGTTTCAGGCTTTATACAGGTGCCGTGGCTGATGTCTTTCACCCGTCGACAAATTCTTGGAGGTCTGGCCGGTCTTGCTGTGGTCGGGCTCGGCGCGGGCGGGGCTTCGCGGTACTGGCTTGGGCGCACGGGGCCGGGGGAAGGGCATGACTACGAGTTGATCGCTGCGCCACTGGACGTTGAGCTGGTTTCCGGTTTCAAGACGCCCGCCTGGGCGTTTGGCGCGACGGCGCCGGGCACGGAGTTGCGGGTTCGGCAAGGTGACTGGCTGCGGGTGCGTTTCATCAATCAGTTGCCTGTGGAGACGACCATTCACTGGCATGGCATCCGGCTGCCGCTGGAGATGGACGGCGTGCCTTATGTGTCGCAGCTGCCGGTCAAGCCGGGCGAGTACTTCGACTACACATTCCGCGTGCCTGACGCGGGCAGCTACTGGTATCACCCCCACGTCAGCAGCAGCGAAGAACTGGGGCGCGGGCTGGTTGGGCCGTTGATCGTTGAGGAGCGCGAGCCGACCGGATTTGCTCATGAGCGGGTCGTCAGTCTGAAAAGCTGGCACGTGGACGAGCAGGGCGCCTTCACTGATTTCAGCGTCACTCGCGAAGCGGCTCGTGAAGGCACGGCGGGGCGGTTATCCACGATCAATGGCGTGCCGCAGGGCGTGATCGAGCTGCCTGCCGGTCAGATCACCCGCGTGCGCATTCTCAACCTCGACAACACGGTGACCTATCGCCTGAACCTGCCGGACGCCGAGGCGATGATTTATGCGCTGGACGGCAACCCGGTCAAGCCACGTCCATTGGGCAAGGATTACTGGCTCGGGCCGGGGATGCGCATCTGTCTGGCGATCAGGGCACCCGCAGCCGGTGAGGAGTTGTCGTTGCGTAACGGTCCGGTACGGTTGGGGACCTTCCGCTCGGTGGCCAGTAATGGCACGCTCGGCGAGTGGCCCCCCGAGTTGCCTGCCAATCCGGTCGCCGAGCCCGACCTGGCCAACGCCGAGAAGCTTAACTTCAACTTCGAATGGGTCGGCTCGATGTCGGTGAGTGCCGAAGGCAAGCCGCCGAGCTTGTGGCAGATCAACGGCAAAGCCTGGGACATCACGGACAAGACCTGCGCCGATCGGCCAATCGCGAGGCTGGAAAAGGGTAAGAGCTACATCTTCGAGCTGAAGAACATGACCCAGTATCAGCACCCGATTCACTTGCACGGGATGAGCTTCAAAGTGATCGCGTCCAACCGCAAGGACGTGATCCCGTATTTCACCGACACCTACCTGTTAGGTCGAAACGAGCGCGCGCGCGTCGCGCTGGTAGCGGATAATCCCGGCGTGTGGATGTTCCACTGCCATGTGATCGATCACATGGAAACCGGTCTTATGGCAGCTATTGAGGTTTCGTAATGCGGCAGCCGCACATCATTGATCGCAGCCGCGATCAGCATTTCATGCGAGAAGCACTGGCGTTGGCCGCTGAGGGAGCGCTGCTGGGCGAGGTCCCGGTGGGCGCGGTGGTGGTTCAGGACGGCGTGATCATCGGGCGCGGTTTCAACTGCCCGATCAGTGGCAGCGACCCGAGCGCGCACGCTGAAATGGTTGCAATCCGCGCTGCGGCTCAGGCGGTCAGCAACTACCGTCTGCCGGGCAGCACGCTGTATGTCACCCTCGAACCCTGCAGCATGTGCGCAGGCCTGATCGTGCATTCGCGGATCACGCGTGTGGTGTTCGGTGCCACCGAACCCAAAGCGGGCGTAGTGCAGAGCCAGGGGCAGTTCTTTGCTCAGCCGTTTCTCAACCATCGGGTACTGTTCGAAGGTGGCGTGCTGGGGGAGGAGTGCGGGGCGATGTTGAGCGAGTTTTTCAGGATGAGGCGGGCGAAGGGATGATGAGTTTTTAGCGTCTGTTGAGGTCCTGACAAATCCCCGGAGTGATCACGCAGATCCCGCTTAAAGCGGGGCCTTTTCTTCTGGCGGTTTGGTCTTGTCCACGCCCGGCACGTGCAGGTTGCCTTCAGCAACCTGACTGCCTTCCAGCTGCGGTTGGGTGACCCACGTCAGAATGTCGTAATAACGGCGGATGTTCGCGACGAAGCTGACAGGCTCGCCCCCGCGGGCGTAACCGTAGCGCGTCTTGCTGTACCACTTCTTCTGCGAGAGACGCGGCAGCATCTTTTTCACGTCCAGCCATTTGTTCGGGTTCAGGCCTTCGCTCTCCGCCATCTTGCGCGCATCGTCGAGGTGTCCCGTGCCGATGTTGTAGGACGCGAGCGCCATCCAGGTACGATCCGGTTCCTGGATGGTATCCTCAAGCTGATCCTTCACGTAGGCGAAATACTTGGCGCCACCTTGAATGCTTTGCTTGGCATCCAGCCGGTTGGAAACGCCCATCGCTTGCGCGGTGCTCTGGGTCAGCATCATCAGCCCGCGAACACCGGTCTTGGACGTCACGGCCGGCTGCCACAGCGATTCCTGATAGCCAATCGCGGCGAGCAACCGCCAGTCGACCTGTTCTTGCTTGGCGGCGGCCTGAAAATGCTTCTCGTATTTGGGGAGACGTTCCTGCAGGTGCTGGGCGAAGGTGTAGGCGCCGACGTAACCCAGCACGTCGACATGCCCGTAATAGCGGTCTTTGAGCCGCTGCAGCATGCCGTTCTTCTGCATCTTGTCGAGGAAGGTGTTGATTTCGTTCATCAGGCTGTTGTCGGCGCCCAACGCGACGGCCCAGCGCTGGTCGCGACCGTCGCCCAGATCGAACGCCACGCGCACGTTGGGGAAGTAGACCTGGTTCATCGCCAGTTCGTTGGAGTCCACCAGTGTCAGGTCGATCTGGCCTTCATCGACCATGCGCAGCAGATCGACGACTTCGACCTGATCGGATTCTTCGTAGTTGATGCCGGGATACTTGACCTTCAATGCCGCCAGTTGCTCGGCGTGACTGCTGCCTTTGAGCACCAGGATGCGTTTGCCGACCAGGTCGCCCGGGTCGGTAGGGCGCGACTGACCGTTGCGGTAGATGACCTGAGGCGTGACCTCCAGATAAGAGTGCGAGAAACGCACCTGTTTCGCGCGGTTTTCGGTGCTGACCAAACCGGCGGCTGCAAGCACGGGGCCGCCGGGCTTGTTCATCTGGTCGAACAGGTCGTCAAGGTTGTCAGCGGTTTCGATCTTCAGTTCCACGCCCAGATCGTCGGCGAAACGCTTGACCAGTTCATACTCGAAACCGGTTTCACCGTTGCGATCCTGGAAGTAGGTCGCCGGGCTGTTGCGGGTGACGACGCGCAGAACGCCATCCTCCTTGACTCGTTCCAGCGTGTTGGGTTTCTCAACACAGGCACCGAGCAGCAGGAAGATTCCGGTTGCGATGAGCCACTTGGCACAGCGTGGGCGGAAATCAGATGGGGAAAACATCGGTGCAGTATACGCAAAGCGCACTGACCGCCATATCTCGACAGCGATGATCGCGTCTGATAGAGCAGTCAGATTTTTTACTCATCTCAGTAGGAGATCCGCAAACACCGACATTCGGATGCGCAGAAGCCTTTGTTTCGGGTGCCGAAAGCCCCCGGTTTAGGCTAGAATGCACGGCCTCAAAGCACACCCCCTTCCCCGAGGCTGTCCCGACGATGTTGATCTTGCGTGGTGCTCCCGCCCTTTCCGCCTTCCGCCACAAGAAATTACTTGAGCAGTTGAACGATAAAGTTCCAGCTGTGAGTGGCCTGTACGCTGAATTCGCTCACTTCGCTGAGGTTACCGGCGTCCTGACAGAGGATGAGCAGCAAGTCCTTGCCCGTCTGTTGAAATACGGCCCGAGCGTGCCGGTTCAAGAGCCTCGTGGTCGTCTGTTCCTGGTACTGCCGCGTTTCGGCACCATTTCGCCGTGGTCGAGCAAGGCCACCGACATCGCCCGCAATTGCAGCCTGACCAAGATCCAGCGTCTTGAGCGTGGCATTGCCTTTTATGTAGAAGGTCAGTTCAGCGAAGCCGAAGCACAGATCGTCGCCGACATCCTGCACGACCGCATGACCCAACTGGTCCTGAGCGCGCTGGAACAGGCAGCGGGCTTGTTCAGCCACGCAGAGCCCAAGCCGCTGACCGCAGTCGATGTGCTGGGTGGCGGCCGCGCCGCGCTGGAAAAAGCCAACGTCGAGCTGGGCCTGGCCCTGGCCGAAGACGAAATCGATTATCTGGTCACCGCTTTCACCGGCCTGAAACGCAATCCGCACGATATCGAACTGATGATGTTCGCCCAGGCGAACTCCGAGCACTGCCGCCACAAGATCTTCAACGCCAGTTGGGACATCGACGGTCAGAGCCAGGAAAAAAGCCTGTTCGGCATGATCAAGAACACCTACCAGATGCACAACGAAGGCGTGCTGTCCGCTTACAAGGACAACGCATCGGTCATCGTCGGCAGCGTGGCGGGTCGTTTCTTCCCGAACCCTGAAACCCGCCAGTACGGTGCGGTGCAGGAGCCGGTGCACATCCTGATGAAGGTCGAGACGCACAACCACCCGACCGCGATCGCTCCGTTCCCCGGCGCATCCACCGGTTCGGGCGGCGAGATCCGCGACGAAGGCGCAACCGGCCGTGGCGCCAAGCCGAAGGCCGGCCTGACCGGTTTCACCGTTTCCAACCTGAACATTCCGGGTTTCGAGCAGCCTTGGGAAAAGCCTTACGGCAAGCCTGAGCGCATCGTCACCCCGCTGGACATCATGATCGAAGGCCCGCTGGGCGGCGCTGCGTTCAACAACGAATTCGGTCGTCCGGCGCTGACCGGTTACTTCCGTACGTTCGAGCAGTCGATCAACACCCCGCACGGTGAAGAAGTCCGTGGTTACCACAAGCCGATCATGCTGGCGGGCGGCATGGGCAACATCCGTGCAGAGCACGTGCAGAAGGGCGAAATCACGGTCGGCGCCAAGCTGATCGTGCTGGGCGGCCCGGCGATGCTGATCGGTCTGGGTGGTGGCGCGGCGTCTTCCATGGCGACCGGCACCAGCTCGGCTGATCTGGACTTCGCGTCGGTTCAGCGGGAAAACCCTGAAATGGAGCGTCGTTGTCAGGAAGTGATCGACCGCTGCTGGCAGCTGGGCGACAAGAACCCGATCGCGTTCATTCACGACGTCGGTGCAGGCGGTCTGTCCAACGCCTTCCCTGAGCTGGTCAACGATGGTGGTCGTGGCGGCCGCTTCGAATTGCGCAACGTGCCGAACGACGAGCCAGGCATGGCCCCGCTGGAAATCTGGAGCAACGAGTCTCAGGAGCGTTATGTCCTGGCCGTGAGCGCCCCTGATTTCGAACGCTTCAAAGCCATTTGCGAACGCGAGCGTTGCCCGTTTGCAGTCGTCGGTGAAGCCACCGAAGAGCCACAACTGACCGTGACCGATAGCCATTTCGGCAACAGTCCTGTGGACATGCCGCTGGAAGTTTTGCTCGGCAAGGCGCCGCGCATGCACCGTTCGGCCAACCGCGAAGCCGAGCTGGGTGACGATTTCGACCCAAGCACCCTCGACCTCGAAGAAAGCGTTCATCGCGTTCTGCATCACCCGGCCGTGGCGAGCAAGAACTTCCTGATCACCATTGGCGACCGCAGCATCACCGGCCTGGTCAATCGCGACCAGATGGTCGGCCCTTGGCAGGTGCCTGTGGCTGACGTCGCTGTTACCGCGACCAGCTTTGACGTTTACACCGGTGAAGCCATGGCCATGGGCGAGCGCACGCCGCTGGCACTGCTGGATGCGCCAGCGTCCGGTCGCATGGCGATCGGCGAGACTCTGACCAACATTGCGGCCTCGCGCATCGGCAAGATTTCCGACATCAAACTGTCGGCCAACTGGATGTCTGCGGCCGGTCACCCGGGCGAAGACGCCCGTTTGTACGACACCGTCAAAGCGGTCGGCATGGAGTTGTGCCCTGAGCTGGGCATCACCATTCCGGTGGGCAAGGACTCCATGTCCATGAAAACCCGCTGGAGCGATGAAGGTGCGGAAAAAACCGTCACCTCGCCGATGTCGCTGATCGTCACCGGCTTTGCGCCGGTCACGGACATTCGTGGCACCCTGACCCCGCAACTGCGCATGGACAAGGGTTTGACCGACCTGATCCTGATCGATCTGGGCCGCGGCCAGAACCGTATGGGTGCATCGATTCTCGCGCAGACCCACGGCAAGCTTGGCAACGCGGCACCGGACGTCGATGACGCTGAAGACCTGAAGGCGTTCTTCGCCGTGATCCAGGGCCTGAACGCCGACGGCCACCTGCTGGCTTACCACGACCGTTCCGACGGCGGTCTGATGACCACCGTGCTGGAAATGGCGTTCGCCGGTCACTGCGGTCTGAACCTGCAGCTGGACACCCTGACCGGCAAGCGTGAAAAAGTCGCGGCCATTCTCTTCAACGAAGAGCTGGGTGCGGTCATTCAGGTCCGTCACGACGCTACCCCACTGGTGCTCGCACAGTTCAGCGCTGCCGGTCTGGGCGACGACTGCGTTGCGGTCATCGGTCAGCCGGTAAACAACAGTGAAGTGACCATCAGGCTCAATGCCGAAGAGCTGTTCAAGGGTGATCGTCGTCTGCTGCAACGTCAGTGGAGCGAGACCAGCTACCAGATCCAGCGTCTGCGTGATAACGCTGACTGCGCTGATCAGGAATTCGACGCACTGCTGGAAGAAGACAACCCGGGCCTGAGCGTCAAGCTGGGCTACGACGTCAACGACGACATCGCTGCGCCTTACATCAAGAAAGGCGTGCGCCCACAAGTGGCGGTCCTGCGTGAGCAAGGTGTGAACGGTCAGGTCGAGATGGCGGCGGCGTTCGACCGCGCCGGGTTCGCTTCGGTTGACGTGCACATGAGTGACATCCTCGCGGGCCGCGTCGACCTGAACGAGTTCAAAGGTCTGGTGGCCTGCGGCGGTTTCTCCTACGGCGACGTGCTGGGTGCCGGTGAAGGCTGGGCCAAGTCGGCCCTGTTCAACAGCCGCGCCCGTGATGCCTTCCAGGGCTTCTTCGCGCGTACCGACAGCTTCGCGCTGGGCGTGTGCAACGGTTGCCAGATGATGTCCAACCTGCACGAGCTGATTCCGGGCAGCGAGTTCTGGCCACACTTCGTTCGTAACCGTTCCGAGCAGTTCGAAGCGCGCGTGGCAATGGTTGAAATCCAGAAGTCGGCGTCGATCTTCCTGCAAGGCATGGCCGGTTCGCGCATGCCCATCGCCATCGCTCACGGTGAAGGTCATGCGGAGTTCAAGTCGCCTGAGGCTTTGCTCGAAAGCGATGCGTCCGGCACGGTCGCGATGCGTTTCGTCGACAATCACGGCAAGGTTACCGAAAACTATCCGGCCAACCCGAACGGCTCGCCGCGCGGTATCACCGGCCTGACCACCCGCGACGGTCGCGTCACCATCATGATGCCGCACCCTGAGCGCGTGTTCCGAGCGGTGAACAACTCGTGGCGTCCGGACGAGTGGGCCGAAGATGGCGCGTGGATGCGCATGTTCCGCAACGCACGTGTGTGGGTCAATTAAGCGCTGATGTACAAGCTCGCTTTCTTTGTTCCATCGAGCCATGTAGAGCAGGTCAAGCGCGCAGTGTTCGCCGCCGGCGCTGGGCGAATCGGCGCGTATGACTGCTGCTCATGGCAGGTGCTCGGCCAAGGTCAGTTTCGCCCGCTGGACGGCAGTCAGCCGTTCATTGGGCAGACCGGTGAGATCGAGCACGTGGAGGAGTGGAAAGTCGAGCTGGTCGTCGACGATGCGCTGATTCAACAGGCGGTGGCTGCGCTCAAGCACAGCCACCCCTATGAAACACCCGCTTATGAAGTGTGGAAGCTGGCGGATTTTTGAGTGTGATGGATCGCCACGGACGTCTCGGTGGAAACGAATTCATTGGCAAAAATTCGTACAGTCACCACGATCCTGTGACGACACCACCCAATCAATCATGATTTCGCGCCCATAGGGATCTGCTTCGTCCTTGTGCGAGCCCGGCTGCCTGCCAGGCGGTAGTGAGCTTACGGCCGAATCTCGATCATCGTGCCGTCTTTGACCAGATCCCAGACTTCGCGGATGTCGCTGTTCTTCATCGCGATGCAGCCATTGGTCCAGTCCAGCGTGTGGAAGTACCACTCCGGGTAGTCTTCGCTGACCGGCGTGCCGTGGATCATGATCATGCTGCCCGGGTTCACACCCTCGCGGCGGGCACGGGCAGAGTCGGAGATGTTGGGGTAGGAGATGTGCAGCGACAGGTTGTAGGCGTCGCTGGTCTTGCGGTAGTCCAGCCAGTAAAAGCCTTCAGGGGTACGTTGGTCGCCTTCCTGCAGTTTCGGTCCCTTGGGCGCCTTGCCCAGTGAGATGCGGTAGGTCTTCAGCGCCTCTCCGTTGCTCATCAACTGCAACTGATGCGCGGACTTGATCACCAGAATCTTGTCGATGCTGCGCTTGGAAATGTCTTGCGTGTCCACGACCTTTCCGCCGATGAACTTCTGCTCGCTCCCTTTCGGGACGATGGTCTGAGTAAACGCCGCCTGCGACAGCGGAGCGAACGACAGACATAGAACGGCAAGCAACAAACGCATTTACACGGTATCCCTGAAGCTCGCGCGGCAATCGCGCGTCGTCATCTGATCAAGTGGTTTTAAGTGGGGGTGACACAGAAAGGCAATCGGTATGCACCGGGAATTCTTGATGCCGCCGGTCGATAAAGAAGCATTCTAGGGTACGTCGAACCGTGTGGAAAGCCAGCTCTGACCACGGAATGTCGGCCTCATCGAACAACTTCACCTCAAGGCTTTCAACGCCTGCGGCAAACTCCGCACCGGCCATGCTGGCCCGGTAGAAAATGTGCACCTGATTGATGTGCGGCACGTCGATCATTGCGTACAGGTGCAGGTCTTCCAGAAGGGCGCAGGCCTCCTCGACAGTTTCTCGTCGGGCGGCCTGTTCGACGCTTTCGCCGTTCTCCATGAAGCCTGCCGGCAGCGTCCAGTAACCCAGGCGCGGCTCGATGGCGCGACGGCACAGCAACACCTTGTCGTCCCATATCGGCAGTACACCGGCGACAATGTTCGGGTTCTGGTAATGAATCGTATGGCAGTGTTCGCACACGTAACGCGGGCGGCTATCGCCCTCGGGAATGCGCTGGATAACCTGTTCGCCGCATTGGCTGCAGAATTTCATGATCGAATCGGGTTCCTGTCGTCAGCGGCTATCTTGGCGTGCGGCGCGGGTGGTCGGCAAGTGGCGTCTTGTTAACGGCTGCCCGGATGTACTGCAAGGGGTTGGGCGCATTCGCGCTTTGGTGCATGATGCCGGGTAGGCAACAGGACGAGAATTCCCATGCTGGACGAGCTACTTAGTCGTATAAGCAGCCATACGCCGGGCACTCTGGAAACGGACAAACGCTTTCCCGAGGCGGCGGTGTTACTGCCCATCACCCGCAGCGACGAACCTGAACTGGTCTTGACCTTGCGTGCCAGCGGTCTATCGACGCACGGTGGCGAAGTGGCGTTTCCGGGTGGCCGGCGTGATCCGGAAGACCCGGACCTGATCTTCACGGCGCTGCGCGAGGCCGAAGAAGAAATCGGCCTGCCGCCTGGACTGGTCGAGATCGTCGGCCCCCTCAGTCCGCTGATCTCCAAGCACGGAATCAAAGTCACACCGTACGTGGGCGTGATTCCCGACTTCGTCGAATACCGTCCCAATGACGGCGAGATCGCTGCCGTATTTAGCGTTCCTCTGGCGTTTTTTCGAGAGGACGCCCGCGAGCACACTCACCGCATCGATTATCAGGGTCGCAGTTGGTACGTGCCGAGCTATCGTTTTGGCGAGTACAAGATCTGGGGGCTGACGGCCATCATGATTGTCGAACTCATGAACGTAATGTTCGAGAGCAATATCAGCCTCAACCATCCGCCCAAGCGCTCGATCATTCACACCTTGAAGTCCTGACCGCACTTCTTCATTCAACCGTGAGCCATGCGCTCGACCCACGGCCGCAGAGCCTTGAGGACAACAATATGAAATACCGTCTGGGGACGTCCCGTGTCCAAGCCCACCCGCAAAGCTGGATCGCGCCGACCGCCACCCTGATCGGCAACGTCAGGCTTCAGGCCAACGCCAGCGTCTGGTTCGGTGCGGTGCTGCGCGGGGATAACGAACTGATCGATATCGGCGAGAACAGCAACGTGCAAGATGGCACGGTCATACACACCGACATGGGGTCGCCGCTGACCATCGGCAGGAACGTGACCATCGGCCACAACGTCATGCTGCATGGCTGCACCGTGGACGACAACACGCTCATCGGCATCAACTCGGTGATCCTCAACGGCGCCAAAATCGGCAAATACTGCATCATCGGCGCCAACTCGCTGATCGGCGAAGGCAAGGTGATTCCGGATGGCTCGCTCGTGATGGGATCGCCCGGCAAGATCGTGCGTGAGCTGACCGACGCGCAGAAGAAAATGCTTGAGGCCAGCGCCGCGCATTACGTTCACAATGCGCAGCGTTACGCACGCGATCTGGCGCCACAGGAAGACTGATGTCCACCGACCCTACACAACACGAGAAACCCGTTCGTTCGCCCTGCGTGAGCATCTGTGCGCTGGACGAGGCCGATATCTGCGTCGGCTGCCAGCGCACCGTTGCGGAAATCACCGGCTGGAGTCGCATGAGCAACGAGGCGCGGCGCGCAGTGCTGGTGCTCTGTGATGATCGCGCCAAGGCCAGCGGGATGATGTTCTCGGTGCCCGCTCGCTGAGGCGCCCGTCCGCGGTCGCACCCCAATCCCCGGCCTTCGTGGTAAATTGCGCGCCTTTCTCCCCTGCGGTTGCTCGTCCATGGCGGGCTGCCCTCGATATCTGCTCCACGAGGACCTGTGATGACTCAAATCGGAACTCCACTGTCGCCGACCGCGACCCGCGTATTGCTCTGCGGTTGCGGTGAGCTGGGCAAGGAAGTGGTGATCGAACTGCAACGCCTGGGCGTTGAAGTGATTGCCGTCGACCGTTACGCCAATGCTCCGGCCATGCAAGTCGCGCACCGCAGTCATGTGATTAACATGCTCGACGGCGCCGCGCTGCGTGCCGTGATCGAGGCCGAGAAGCCGCATTACATCGTCCCGGAAATCGAAGCGATCGCCACCGCGACGCTGGTGGAGCTGGAGTCCGAAGGTTTCACCGTGATCCCGACGGCGCGTGCCGCACAGCTGACCATGAACCGCGAAGGCATTCGCCGTCTGGCGGCTGAAGAGCTGGATCTGCCGACCTCGCCGTATCACTTTGCCGACACTTTCGAAGACTACAAGAAAGCCGTCGAAGACCTGGGCTTCCCGTGCGTCGTCAAGCCGGTCATGAGCTCGTCGGGCAAGGGGCAGAGCCTGTTGAAAACCGACGCTGATATCCAGAAGGCGTGGGATTACGCGCAGGAAGGCGGTCGTGCCGGCAAAGGCCGCGTGATCATCGAAGGCTTCATCGACTTCGACTACGAAATCACCCTGCTGACCGTGCGTCACGTCGGCGGCACTACGTTCTGCGCGCCGGTCGGCCACCGTCAGGAGAAGGGCGACTATCAGGAATCCTGGCAGCCACAAGCCATGAGTCCGATTGCACTGGCGGAGTCCGAGCGCGTTGCCAAGGCCGTGACCGAAGCACTGGGCGGCCGCGGCCTGTTTGGCGTCGAGCTGTTCATCAAGGGCGATCAAGTCTGGTTCAGCGAAGTGTCGCCGCGTCCTCACGACACCGGTCTTGTCACCCTGATTTCCCAGGACCTGTCGCAGTTCGCGCTGCACGCTCGCGCGATTCTGGGCCTGCCGATTCCGTTGATCCGCCAGTTCGGCCCATCGGCCTCGGCGGTGATTCTGGTGGAAGGCACATCGACCCAGACCGCCTTCGCCAACCTGGAACAAGCCCTGAGCGAGCCAGACACCGCGCTGCGTCTGTTCGGCAAGCCTGAAGTCAACGGCCAGCGCCGCATGGGTGTGGCCCTGGCGCGTGACGTGTCGATCGAAGCCGCGCGCGGCAAGGCGACCCGCTCGTCGATGGCCGTCAAGGTTCAGCTGTAAGCGTTCCCGCAACAAAAAAACGGCGCCCTCAGTGGCGCCGTTTTTGTGTGTGGCTTACGCGGTGCCGTGTAGGAGCGCGCTTGCCCGCGATTGCGGTGGGTCAACACCCCATTTTTACCTGACACACCGCAATCGCGGGCAAGCGCGCTCCTACAGATCAGGCATTACCTGATCGTATCCAGATCCGCATGACGGGTTTCTTTCAGGCACAGCACCGCGATCACGCTGATCAGTGCCGCGGCTGATACATAGCCGCCGACCCAGCTCAATCCACCCATCTCTACCAGTTTCTGTGCGAAGAACGGTGCAACCGACGCGCCGACGATCCCACCGATGTTGTAGGCCGCCGACGCGCCGGTATAGCGCACGCGAGTGGGAAACAGTTCAGGCAACATCGCGCCCATCGGTGCGAACGTCACGCCCATCAGGAACAACTCGATCGACAGGAACAGTGTCACGGCCCAGGTCGTGCCATGTGTCAGCAGCGGTTCCATCAGAAAACCCGACAGAATTGCCAGTACACCACCAATGATCAGTACCGGCTTGCGCCCGAAACGGTCACTGGCCCATGCGGAAAGCGGGGTGGCCAGTGCCATGAACAGCACGGCAAAACACAGCATGGCCAAGAACGACTCACGGCTGTAGCCCAGCGTCTTGACCCCGTAGCTCAGGGAGAACACGGTCGAGATATAGAACAGCGCGTAACACACCACCATCGACGCCGCGCCCAGCAGCATCGGCGCCCAGTATTGCGAAAACAGCTCGGCAATCGGCATTTTCAGGCGTTCATTGCGCGCGATGGCTTTGGCGAAGACCGGTGTTTCTTCCAGCTTCAGGCGCACGTACAAACCAATTACGACCAGCACCGCGCTGAGCAGGAACGGAACGCGCCAGCCCCACGAGCGGAATTGTTCGTCGGTCAGGGTCATGGCCAGCGTCAGAAACAGGCCATTGGCCGCGAGGAAACCGATCGAAGGGCCGAGTTGCGGGAACATGCCGAACCAGGCGCGTTTGCCTTTGGGTGCATTCTCGGTGGCGAGCAATGCGGCACCGCCCCATTCGCCACCCAGTCCGAGCCCTTGGCCAAAACGCAGGACGCACAGCAGGATCGGCGCCCACGAGCCTATGGCTTCATAGCCGGGCAACACGCCGATCAGGGTGGTGCAGATGCCCATCAGCAGCAAAGAAGCGACCAGTGTCGATTTACGGCCGATGCGGTCGCCAAAGTGGCCGAACAGCGCGGAGCCCAGCGGGCGCGCCAGAAACGCGATACCGAAGGTCAGAAATGCCGACAGCATCTGTGCGGTGCTGGAAGTCTGCGGGAAGAACACCGGCCCGATCACCAGCGCCGCGGCGGTGGCGTAGACGTAGAAGTCATAGAACTCGATGGCGGTGCCAATGAAGCTGGCGGTGGCCACGCGGGCGGCGGAGTTGGCAGGACGTGCCTCGCGCTCGTCGCTTGGCTGATAGGTGGAAGTGCTGGTCATGCGGGTATCCCTGGCAGTCATCTTGCCTGTCAGCGAGGAACGAAAGATCGTACGCGCGCTGGAGCAATCGTTAATTATTTTTGGGTACAGCGCTGAACAGACTAGCCCGGATGCGGGCGAAGGCGACTGGCGACGCTCGGGATATGAGCTGGCCAGGGTGTTGCGTGAAGACGTCAGGCTGAGTGACTGGCCGGATCGCGCTTTGTGCGGGTAGCACGCGGATCGGCGGGGCTGGGTAAGCGGCTCGATTATAGGAAGGGCGTCAGCGCGGAAACAAGTGTTTCAAACGCGCTTTAGATCACGTCTTTGGTGCGGGTGTTCTGCCACATGAGCACACGAGTGACGCGGTTGTCCTCGGTTTCGAGGGTTTCCAGCCGATACGGGCCGATTTTCAAACACACGGAGCTGTCGGGAATGGTTTCCAGCGCTTCGGTGATCAGTCCGTTGAGGGTTTTCGGGCCGTCGGCAGGAAGGTGCCAACTGAGGGTCTTGTTCAGGTCGCGAATCGACGCCGCGCCATCCACTACCAGACGCCCGTCGGGCTGTGGGTGGATGTGCGGATTGTCGAGGGATTGCTCGCTTTCGAATTCGCCGACGATCTCCTCGAGAATGTCTTCCAGGCTGACGATGCCCAGCACTTCCCCGTATTCGTCGACCACGACGCCCATGCGTCGCTGCTGCTTGTGGAAGTTGAGCAGTTGCAGCTGCAGCGGGGTGCTTTCCGGCACGAAGTAAGGTTCATAGCAGGCGGCTTTCAGCGCCTCTTTGGTCAATTCCCCGCGCGGCAGCAGATGGCTGATCATGCGGGTATTGAGCACGCCTTCAACCTGGTTGATGTCGTTGTGGTAGACCGGCAGACGGGTGTGGCGCGAAATGATCAGCTTGTCGGCGATCTCTTCAATGGTGTCATCCAGATTGATGCCGTCCACTTCACTGCGCGGCACGAGAATGTCGTTGACGCTCATGCTGTCCAGCGCATGAATCCCTGAAATGATGTGCGCGCGACCAAACTGGCTTTCGTTGTCCTGATAGATCGTGGGGCCCATGTCGTCGTCATCGTCGGTGTCGTCTGGCCGGCGTTTCGACAGGAACGGGCGCAACAGCAGCTTGGCGATGTTCTTGTAAATCCAGGTCAGCGGACGCAGCAGGCGAACGGGAATGCGCAGGACATTGTTGCCCAGCAGCAGGATCGCCTCGGGACGACGTGCGGCCAGTTTGCGTGGAATGAATTCGGTGACGGTGACCAGCACGCTGGCGACCGCGAGCCAGGCAATCAGTGGGCCATGGAAATACCACTGACTGATGGCCAGCAGCGTAGCCAGCACGGTGATCAACACCTTGAGCAGCGTGTTGCCCAGAATCAGACTGTTGAGGTTGAACGCCAGCGTCGGTTTGGGCGGCTCGGACGAGCGCGGATTGACCGGCACGGCGCGCAGGTTGTGGTGAGCCGCTTCGACTGCCGTGAACAGCGCTGACCACAAGGTGAGCAGGGCGAGCAGCGCAAGCATCGTGCCGGTGGGCAGGTTATCCATGGTCGGCGCCCGTCAGATGTGCAGGATGTATTCGCGGACGAGCTTGCTGCCGAAATAGGCCAGCATCAACAGCAGAAAGCCGCCCAGGGTCCAGCGAATGGCTTTGTGGCCGCGCCAGCCCAGACGCGTGCGCCCCCACAACAGCACACTGAACACGATCCACGCCAAGATCGACAGCAAGGTCTTGTGCACCAGGTGCTGGGCAAACAGGTTCTCGACGAACAGCCAGCCGGAGATCAGCGACATCGAAAGCAGGGTCCAGCCGGCCCACAGGAAACCGAACAGCAGGCTTTCCATGGTTTGCAGCGGCGGGAAGTTCCGGATCAGGCCGGAAGGGTGTTTGTTCTTCAATTGATGGTTCTGCAGCAGGAGCAGCAGCGCCTGGAACACGGCGATGGTGAACATGCCATACGCCAGGATCGACAGCAGGATGTGCCCGATCAGGCCTTGCTCCGCGACGATCGGCTGCAGCGTGCCGGGCGGTGCGAACTGCGCCATCAGCGTGGTCAGGATACCCAGCGGAAATAGCAGGATCAGCAGGATTTCCACGGGAATGCGGATGCACGCCAACATGGTCACGATGATCACCGCCACGGCAATCAGGCTGGCGGCGCTGAAAAAGTCCAGGCCCAGGCCGATCGGGCGCACCAACTGGCCGAAAAGCGCACTGGTCTGACAGGCAACAGCCAGGGTGCCGATCAGGCACAGCAGCCATTTATCGGCCTTTTTGCCCTGACGCAGGCGAGTACCTTGATAGAGGGTCGCAGCGGCGTAGAGAACGGCGGCGGCGAGGCTGAATAGCAAACTCGGTGACAAGGGGAACATAGATCCTGATGGGCGTGCCCGAAAGCCGCTGAGTTTGGCATAGAACCGACAGTCCACGAAAGACCACAGAAGCAGACGTCGTGGTGTCCGTGCGCCAGACTCTTCGCTATAATCCGCGACCTGCTCAAGCCACAGGCTCGTCGAGCGCTGCTCCTTCTCTATAAATGCATCGCGTTTTGACGCTGCATCGGGGGGCAGAGCCGCATCAACTGGGGTTCATGACGAACTCAAAGGATCACGCATGTTTGAAAATCTGACAGATCGTCTCTCGCAGACGCTGCGCCAGGTCACCGGCAAGGCCAAGCTGACCGAGGACAACATCAAGGACACTCTGCGTGAAGTGCGTATGGCGCTGCTCGAAGCCGACGTCGCCTTGCCGGTGGTCAAAGACTTCGTCAACCGCATCAAGGAACGCGCCGTCGGCACCGAGGTGTCGCGCAGCCTGACGCCGGGCCAGGCGTTCGTGAAGATCGTCCAGGCCGAACTGGAAGAGATGATGGGGGCCGCCAACGAAGAGCTGACCCTCAACGTCACGCCGCCAGCGGTCATCCTGATGGCGGGTTTGCAGGGTGCGGGTAAGACCACCACTGCGGGCAAGCTGGCGAAATTCCTCAAAGAGCGCAAAAAGAAAACCGTGATGGTGGTGTCGGCGGACGTGTATCGTCCTGCGGCC
The DNA here is from genome assembly GCF_900100795.1 of Pseudomonas abietaniphila. Classification (GTDB taxonomy): domain Bacteria; phylum Pseudomonadota; class Gammaproteobacteria; order Pseudomonadales; family Pseudomonadaceae; genus Aquipseudomonas; species Aquipseudomonas abietaniphila. Next base: position 337,431 of record NZ_FNCO01000005.1, on the reverse strand, counting down.
ATCAAGCAGCTGGAAACCCTGGCCAACGACATCGGCGTGACGTTCTTCCCGTCCGACATCAGCCAGAAGCCGGTGGCGATCGCCGAAGCTGCCATTAAAGAAGCCAAACTCAAATTCATCGATGTCGTGATCCTCGACACCGCCGGCCGTCTGCACATTGACGCCGAGATGATGGGCGAGATCCAGGCGCTGCACGCGGCGGTCAAGCCGGCTGAAACACTGTTCGTGGTTGACGCCATGACCGGCCAGGACGCCGCCAACACGGCCAAGGCCTTCGGCGACGCGCTGCCGCTGACCGGTGTGATCCTGACCAAGGTCGATGGTGACGCACGAGGCGGTGCTGCGCTGTCGGTTCGCGCCATTACCGGCAAGCCGATCAAGTTCATCGGTATGGGCGAGAAGAGCGACGCTCTGGAGCCTTTCCACCCTGACCGTATTGCCTCGCGCATCCTCGGCATGGGTGACGTGCTCAGCCTGATCGAACAGGCCGAGCAGACCCTCGACAAGGACAAGGCCGACAAACTGGCCAAAAAGCTGAAGAAGGGCAAAGGCTTCGACCTCGAAGACTTCCGCGATCAGCTGCAACAGATGAAAAACATGGGCGGCCTCGGCGGCCTCATGGACAAGCTGCCGACCATGGGCGGCGTCAATCTTTCGCAAATGGGCAACGCCCAGAGCGCGGCAGAGAAGCAGTTCAAGCAGATGGAAGCCATCATCAACTCCATGACCCCGGCCGAGCGCCGCGACCCTGAGCTGATCAGCGGTTCGCGCAAACGCCGTATCGCCATGGGCTCCGGCACTCAGGTGCAGGACATCGGGCGTCTGATCAAGCAACACAAGCAGATGCAGAAGATGATGAAAAAGTTTTCCACCAAAGGCGGCATGGCCAAAATGATGCGTGGCATGGGCGGAATGCTGCCCGGCGGTGGCATGCCCAAGATGTGATTTGCACCGCGCGGGAGTCTCTTTCGCGCGTCCTTCTTTGGGACAACCGTCCCACTGGCCTGCTTGCGCAGGCGCTAAATGGCCGTTGTTGATGACGGCTCCATTGCAAATCTTGATGGCCCGACGGCGTGCGCCGGAAAAAGTCATTTGCAAAAGTCCGGATATTCCTTAGAATATGCGGCCTTTCGGGCACCCATGCCCGCTGTGCATCTTAGATTTGCAGCACCGACTACAGGAACTTTGTTCAATGCTAACAATCCGTCTTGCCCTTGGCGGCTCCAAAAAGCGCCCGTTTTACCACCTGACTGTGACCGACAGCCGTAACCCACGCGACGGTTCGCACAAGGAACAAGTAGGTTTCTTCAACCCGGTTGCCCGTGGTCAGGAAATCCGTCTGTCCGTGAACCAAGAGCGCGTTGCCTACTGGCTGAGCGTTGGTGCACAACCTTCTGAGCGCGTTGCTCAGTTGTTGAAGGAATCTGCCAAGGCTGCGGCCTGAGCAATATGAACGCGACGCCAGTTGTTGCTGATGACCTGATCGTTGTTGGCAAAATTTATTCTGTTCATGGCGTTCGCGGCGAAGTGAAGGTGTATTCCTTTACTGATCCGACTGAAAACCTGTTGCAGTACAAAACCTGGACGCTCAAGCGCGAAGGCAATGTGAAGCAGGTTGAGCTGGTCAGTGGACGCGGGAGCGACAAGTTCCTGGTCGCGAAGCTCAAAGGTCTTGATGATCGTGAAGAAGCTCGTCTTCTCGCGGGTTATGAGATCTGCGTGCCGCGCAACCTGTTCCCTGAACTGACCGACGGCGAGTACTACTGGTACCAGCTTGTGGGTTTGAAGGTCATCGACCACCTTGGGCAATTGCTTGGGAAGATCGATCATCTTCTGGAAACCGGCTCGAACGATGTAATGGTGGTCAAGCCCTGCGCAGGCAGTCTGGATGATCGCGAACGCTTGTTGCCCTACACAGAGCAATGCGTGTTGGCCGTCGATCTGGTTGCAGGCGAGATGAAGGTGGATTGGGACGCGGATTTCTAAGCAATGGCTAGCCTGCGCATAGAAGTCATCAGTTTGTTTCCCGAGATGTTTTCCGCCATCAGCGAATACGGCATTACCAGCCGTGCGGTGAAACAAGGGCTGTTGCAGCTCACTTGTTGGAATCCGCGGGACTACACCACGGATCGGCATCACACTGTGGACGATCGCCCGTTTGGCGGTGGCCCTGGCATGGTGATGAAGATCAAGCCTCTGGAAGATGCACTGGTTCAGGCCAGGCAAGCTGCCGGGGACGCGGCGAAGGTTATTTACCTGTCGCCACAAGGCCGCAAGCTGGATCAGTCTGCGGTGCGCGAGTTGGCGCAGGAAGAAGCACTTATCCTGATTGCCGGTCGTTATGAAGGCATTGACGAGCGTTTTATTGATGCTCATGTCGATGAAGAGTGGTCGATTGGAGACTATGTGTTGTCTGGCGGTGAGCTGCCGGCCATGGTCCTGATAGATGCGGTTACGCGACTGCTGCCTGGAGCTTTAGGGCATGTGGATTCCGCGGAGGAAGATTCCTTCACGGATGGTCTGCTGGATTGCCCGCACTACACCCGACCGGAGGTGTATGCGGATCAGCGTGTTCCCGACGTATTGCTAAGTGGCAATCACGCACACATCCGGCGTTGGCGTTTACAGCAGTCCCTTGGGCGGACCTATGAACGACGCGCCGATCTTCTGGAAAGCCGCTCGCTTTCTGGAGAAGAGAAGAAGCTGCTGGCGGAATACCTCCGCGAGCGGGACGATAGTTAACGTATCGATGGTAAATCCGATTGATTTACCTTAGGAGCACAGCATGACTAACAAAATCATTCTTGCACTCGAAGCAGAGCAGATGACCAAAGAAATCCCTCCCTTTGCCCCAGGCGACACCATTGTCGTTCAGGTGAAAGTGAAGGAAGGCGACCGTTCGCGTCTGCAAGCGTTCGAAGGCGTTGTTATCGCCAAGCGTAACCGTGGTGTGAACAGTGCTTTCACTGTTCGTAAAATCTCCAACGGTGTTGGCGTTGAGCGTACTTTCCAGACCTACAGCCCGCAAATCGACAGCATGGCTGTGAAACGTCGCGGTGACGTTCGCAAGGCCAAACTGTACTACCTGCGTGACCTGTCCGGTAAAGCAGCTCGCATCAAGGAAAAACTGGTTTAATCCCAGTCTCCGATGCAGGAAAAAGCAGCCTACGGGCTGCTTTTTTGTTGCCTGAAGAAAAGCCAATCCCGGTTCTCACAAAATCGTGGGAGCGAAGTTAATCGCGAGAGGCCGTTATAAACACTGCATTCACATCGCTCACACCCTCGCATCGCGGGTAAATCCGCTCCCACGGTTGCTGTGCATGCCTGATGGTTTTTGTACCGCGCTTGCTTATATGAAAGACTGCCCCTCGTTTTCCTCCGCTCAAGCCGAAACCATGCCCGCCTTAGACCATCCCATGATCGACCGCTTCCTCGACGCCCTGTGGCTGGAAAAAGGACTCTCGGACAACACCCGCGATGCCTACCGTAGCGATCTGACGTTGTTCAACGGCTGGTTGCAGGAAAGGGGTATTGACCTGATGGCGGTCGGGCGGGGCGCGATCTTCGATCACTTGGCCTGGCGCGTCGATAACGGTTACAAAGCGCGTTCGAGTGCACGATTCCTCTCCGGCGTGCGGGGTTTCTATCGTTACCTGCTGCGGGAAAAGCTGATCTCGGTCGATCCCACCTTGCAGGTGGACATGCCGCAACTGGGCAAACCTTTGCCCAAATCGCTGTCCGAGGCCGACGTCGAGGCGCTGCTCGCCGCGCCGGACTTGAGCGAGGCCATTGGTCAGCGGGACCGGGCCATGCTGGAAGTGCTTTACGCCTGCGGTCTGCGGGTGACCGAACTGGTCAGCCTGACGCTGGAACAGGTCAACCTGCGGCAAGGTGTGCTGCGAGTCATGGGCAAGGGCAGCAAGGAGCGATTGGTGCCGATGGGCGAGGAAGCCATCGTCTGGGTCGAGCGTTATATGCGGGACGCGCGGCAGGAAATACTCGGCGGCCGCCCCAGCGATGTGCTGTTTCCCAGCTTGCGTGGCGAACAGATGACCCGACAGACGTTCTGGCACCGAATCAAGCTTCAGGCCAAGGTGGCGGGCATCGGCAAATCACTGTCGCCGCACACGTTGCGTCATGCGTTCGCCACTCACCTGCTTAACCATGGCGCCGATCTTCGCGTGGTGCAGATGCTTCTCGGGCACAGCGATCTGTCCACCACGCAGATCTACACCCATGTGGCGCGCGCGAGGCTGCAGGACCTGCACGCCAAACACCACCCCCGAGGGTAGGGGCGACCGTAATTTACGACGTGTCTTACATCAGTCGGCGTCGGTGTTGCGGGCCTTATGTGATAGGCTTTGCCGGTTTCGCAGATTGGAGCTCCGAAAACTTGCCGGTGCGTCCGCGTCCGCCGTTTTCATTCCCGCCCGTCTGCCCACCGCCCGAGGAGTTTTCATGCGCGTGACTCGTATTATCGGTGCTGCCGTTGTAGCGCTGGCCAGCACTTTCAGCCTGTTTGCCCACGCCGATGAGGCGTCTGACAAGGCGATTCGCAAGACCCTGGAAACCCTGAACCTGGAGATTCCTGTCGAAAGCATTTCCAGCAGTCCGCTCAATGGCCTGTACGAAGTCAACCTGAAGGGCGGCCGCGTGCTCTACGCCAGCGCCGACGGTCAGTTCGTGATGCAAGGCAACCTGTACCAGATTCAGGGCGGCAAGCCGGTCAACCTGACCGAAAAAGTCGAACGCCAGGCGATTTCCAAGACGATCAATGGCATTCCGGCCGCAGAAATGGTCGTGTACCCGGCCGTTGGCGAGACCAAGTCGCACATCACCGTGTTCACCGACACGACCTGCCCGTACTGCCACAAACTGCATGGCGAAGTGCCGGAGCTGAACAAGCGTGGCATCGAAGTGCGTTACGTCGCGTTCCCGCGTCAGGGCCTGGGCTCGCCGGGTGACGAACAACTGCAGGCCGTGTGGTGCTCCAAGGATCGTCGCGCCGCCATGGACCGCATGGTCGATGGCAAGAACATCGAGGCACCGAAGTGCGCCAACCCGGTGACCAAGCAATTCGAGATTGGTCAGTCGATTGGCGTGAACGGTACGCCAGCCATCGTCCTGGCTGACGGTCAGGTGATTCCGGGCTACCAGCCAGCGCCGCAAGTCGCCAAACTGGCACTCAGCGCCAAGTAATCCTGTTCGTCGCGGGCTGCCTGCGACGAACATTGAAGCGGCGGATCTGCCGGTGCTTCATCAATAGCGAGCCGCAATTCACTGCGGCTGTTTTCACGGCCGGCCTCGCGTCGGCCGTTTTATGGGGAGTTCATAGTGAAACCGGTCAAAGTAGGCATCTGTGGGCTGGGTACTGTCGGTGGCGGTACCTTCAATGTGCTAAAGCGTAACGCCGAGGAGATTGCCCGCCGTGCCGGGCGTGGAATCGAAGTGGCGCAGATCGCTGTGCGTACACCCAACCCCAATTGCCAGATTACCGGTACACCGACCACGACCGACGTATTTGACGTGGCCAGCAACCCTGAAATCGACATCGTCATCGAACTGATCGGTGGCTATACCGTCGCCCGCGAACTGGTGCTCAAAGCCATCGAGAATGGCAAGCACGTGGTCACCGCCAACAAGGCGCTGATCGCTGTTCACGGTAACGAAATCTTCGCCAAGGCCCGTGAGAAGGGCGTCATTGTTGCGTTCGAAGCGGCAGTGGCGGGCGGCATCCCGGTGATCAAGGCGATTCGTGAAGGCCTGTCGGCCAACCGTATCAACTGGGTCGCGGGCATCATCAACGGCACCGGTAACTTCATCCTGACCGAGATGCGCGAGAAGGGTCGCACCTTCCCCGACGTCCTGGCCGAAGCCCAGGCGCTGGGTTACGCCGAAGCCGATCCGACCTTCGACGTCGAAGGCATCGATGCCGCGCACAAGCTGACCATTCTGGCGTCGATTGCCTTCGGTATTCCGTTGCAGTTCGACAAGGCGTATACCGAAGGCATCACCAAGCTCACCACCGCTGACGTCAACTACGCCGAGGCGCTGGGCTATCGCATCAAGCACCTGGGCGTGGCTCGCAGCACCGCCGCCGGCATCGAACTGCGCGTGCACCCGACCCTGATCCCGGCTGACCGTCTGATCGCCAACGTCAACGGCGTGATGAACGCTGTGATGGTCAATGGCGACGCGGCCGGCTCGACCTTGTTCTACGGCGCTGGCGCCGGCATGGAGCCGACTGCATCGTCCGTGGTCGCTGACCTGGTCGACGTCGTTCGTGCGCTGACCACTGACCCGGAAAACCGTGTTCCGCATCTGGCGTTTCAGCCTGACTCGCTGTCGGCTCATCCGATTCTCCCAATCGAAGCCTGCGAGAGTGCGTACTACCTGCGCATTCAGGCCAAAGACCATCCAGGCGTTCTGGCCCAGGTGGCGAGCATCCTGTCCGAGCGTGGCATCAACATCGAGTCGATCATGCAGAAGGAAGTCGAAGAGCATGACGGCCTGGTGCCGATGATTCTGTTGACCCACCGTGTGGTCGAGCAGCGCATGAACGATGCGATCCAGGCGCTGGAAGCCTTGCAGGACGTGGCTGGACCGGTTGTTCGTATCCGCGTCGAGCATCTCAACTAAGCAGCGAAAAGCCCCAAGCGGCTTGCTGCAAGTCAGAGCACAATCACATCGCGGTGAGCTTCGAGCCGCGAGCTGCAGGTAAAAAGGCGGACCGCTTTGACTTGCAGCTTGGCACTTGAAGCTTGCGGCCCAAACCGAAGGTTTGACTTATGCGCTACATCAGTACCCGTGGCCAGGCACCGGCCCTGAATTTCGAAGACGTGCTGCTCGCCGGCCTCGCCAGCGATGGCGGTTTGTATGTTCCGGAAAACCTGCCGCGTTTCACTCAGGAAGAGATCGCTTCCTGGGCTGGCCTGCCTTACCACGAGCTCGCATTCCGCGTGATGCGCCCGTTCGTCACCGGCAGCATTCCGGATGCGGATTTCAAGAAAATCCTCGAAGAGACCTATGGCGTGTTTGCGCACAGCGCGGTCGCGCCGCTGCGTCAGTTGAACGGCAACGAATGGGTGATGGAGTTGTTCCACGGCCCGACGCTGGCGTTCAAGGATTTCGCCCTGCAACTGCTGGGTCGTCTGCTGGACTATGTGCTGGAAAAACGCGGTGAACGCGTCGTGATCATCGGCGCCACCTCCGGCGACACCGGTTCTGCCGCCATCGAAGGTTGCCGTCGCTGCGACAACGTCGACATCTTCATCCTGCACCCGAACAATCGTGTGTCGGACGTTCAGCGCCGCCAGATGACCACGATCTTCGGCGACAACATCCACAACATCGCCATCGAAGGCAACTTCGACGACTGCCAGGAGATGGTCAAGAACAGTTTCGCTGACCAGAGCTTCCTCAAAGGCACGCGTCTGGTCGCGGTGAACTCGATCAACTGGGCGCGGATCATGGCCCAGATCGTCTACTACTTCCACGCATCCCTGCAGTTGGGCGGCCCGGCGCGTTCGGTGGCATTCTCGGTACCAACCGGCAACTTCGGCGACATCTTCGCGGGTTATCTGGCACGCAACATGGGCCTGCCCATCAGCCAGTTGATCGTCGCCACTAATCGCAACGACATCCTGCACCGCTTCATGAGCGGCAATCAGTACGTCAAGGAAACCCTGCACGCCACGCTGTCGCCGTCGATGGACATCATGGTGTCGTCGAACTTCGAACGTCTGCTGTTCGACATGCACGGCCGCAACGGTTCGGCGATTGCCGCGCTGATGGACAGCTTCAAGCAAGGCGGCGGTTTCAGTGTTGAAGAGGACCGCTGGACCGAAACCCGCAAACTGTTCGATTCGCTGGCCGTCAGTGACGAACAAACCTGCGAAACCATCGCCGAAGTCTTTGCCAGCACCGGTGAGTTGCTGGATCCACACACGGCGATCGGCGTGAAAGCCGCGCGCGATTGCCGTCGCAGCCTGGACACGCCGATGGTGATTCTGGGAACCGCCCACCCGGTCAAATTCCCGGAAGCCGTGCAGAAAGCGGGCGTAGGAAAAGCGCTAGAGCTGCCTGCACATTTGTCTGATTTGTTCGAGCGCGACGAGCGCTGCACAGTGCTGCCGAATGACCTCAAAGCCATGCAGGCGTTCGTAAGCCAGCACGGTAACCGGGGTAAACCGCTCTAACGGTTTCTCCCTGTAACAACTTCAGGCCCGCTCTCCAGCGGGCCTTCTCATTTCTGCGTGCCACACTTGCAAGGTATTTCTGAATTTCACGGACAATCCAGTGGCGGTAGAACCCATGAACATGAGCGCTTCAGTGGTGCTCATCAAGACCCGATTCCTTCGATATGCGCTGTGCGTCTTGTTGTCGCTGGCGTGTGTCTGGAGTGTGAAGGGCCATGCGGCACAGAACCTGCCGTTTGTGCTCGGCACCCCCTTCTTGAGCCAGCCAGCGCTGGCACTCGATCCTGCTGACCGGCAATGGCTGCACGAGCACAAGGTATTGAGGGTCGGCATTGCGATCGCCGATTACGAACCCATCGACATCACGAGTGATCGCAATCGTTATCAAGGGGTGAGCGCGGATTATCTGAGCCTGGTCAGTGCCAAGCTCGGGATACCGGTCCGGGTTTCGGGATTCGCCAAGCGCGAGCAGGCGGTTGCTGCGTTGCTGGCCGGTGACATTGATCTGCTGACCAGCGGCAACGGGTACGAGCGCGGGGTCGAGGGGCTGGCATTCACCCACGACTACCTGCCGGACCGGGCCGTGGTGGTAGGGCGGGGCAACGACGCCAGCCTGACGGTTTCGCTGAAGGGAAAACGGCTGGCCTTGTTGGATGGATACGCCGATGCGCAGGTGCTGCACCGTGTGTATCCGGACAGCGACATCGTGCTGGCACCCACGCTGTACAGCGCGATGGAGGCGTTGTCACATGGCGACGTTGACGCATTCATTGGCAACGAAGTGATCGTTCGAGCGTACAACGCGCAGCGGCCTTACCAAGGGCTGCAGATCAAGTTCGAGAGCCTGCTGCCGCCCACCGGTTTCGCGTTCGCCATGCGGCAGGATGAGTCAAGGCTGCTCGCCCTGTTCAATCGCTCGCTCGCCGAGCTGGGAGAGTCGGTCGACCGTGAGATTCAAGGCCGATGGACAACCGGACTGGGTGCTGACGTTGCCCAGCAACGGATTCACCTCAGTACTGCCGAGCAGTTGTGGGTGCGCAATCACCCGCAGGTCATCATCGCCTCCACGCAACACCCGCCCTACATCTACACGGACAACCGCGGCGATTGGGTCGGTTTGAATATCGACGTGCTCAATCGCATCGCCCGCATGACCGGGCTCAAGTTCGTCCATCAGGTCATGCCGTCGACCCAGGCTGCGCTGGAGGCGCTGACTGCAGGGACGGCGGACATGAACACCACGCTCGCCGAGAGCCCCAACCGCCGCGCCTTTCTCGATTTCACTTACGCGTTTGGCGGCAACAATTGGGTCTACGTGGTCCGTTCGGATCGCTCGTCAGAGATCAACCTTGCGCAGATGGCTGGCAAGGTCCTGGCGTTGCCGGCGCGTCACGCGTTGCTGGAGTTTATTCAATCCCACTACCCCGATATTCAATTGCGTCTGGTGCCGACCTACGACGATGCCCGCAGGCTGGTGGAAACCGGGCAGGCCGATGCGACCATTCAGAATGAGGCAGGGGCCTGGTTGTACCCGCCGGGCCGTTTGAAGGTCGGACGCAGTGTCGAAGGCAAATGGTCCCCGGACCGCTTCTCGGTCATCAAGACCCAACCGGAGTTGTTGAGCATTCTGAACAAGGCGCTCGACGAGTTTCCGGTCGCGGAAATGCGCGCCATCCGGTTGAAATGGCTCGGCGCGGTGATTTCTCAACCCTCGCTGTGGCAACGTATTCCGGGGTGGGTGTACTGGACGCTGGCCGTTGCATTGTTGCTGGGCCTGGTGTCGCTGACCTGGAGCAGCCGTCTCAAATTTCAGATTCGCCAGCGTCTGCGCGCGGAAGAGCAACTCAGCGACCAGCTGGCATTCAAGCGGGCGTTGCTCGACGGCATTCCCAACCCTATTTACGTCCGTGACCTCACGGGGCGTCTGATCTCCTGCAACCGCAGCTATGAGGAAAGCTTCGGTATCAGCTACGAACAAATGAATGGCCGTCGGTTGATCGACGTAGACCTGATTCCCCGCGACAGCGCCGAACGCATGCACGCTGACTACATGACGCTGCTGCAGACCCAGACCCCTGTGTTCGCTGATCGCAGCATGCTGCTGGCTGGCAAGCACATTGAGGCGTGGCAGTGGACGGTGCCGTTTTACAGCGCCGATGGTCAGCTTCAGGGACTGCTCGGCGGCTGGATCGACATCACCGAACGCAAGCGACTGGAGCGCGAGTTGACCCTGGCGCAGCAACAAGCCGAGCAGGCAAACCGCGCGAAAAGTGCGTTTCTGGCGACGATGAGCCATGACATTCGCACGCCCATGGGCGCCATCATCGGCCTGCTGGAGCTGGAACGTGAACACCGCAAGCTGCGCGGTGAGCCACCTGCCGAGGGACTGGACGTCGCGCACCGTGCAGCCGTTGAGTTGGTTGAGTTGATCGGCGAAAGCCTTGATCTGGCAAAGATTGAATCAGGTCGGCTGCAGCTGTCGACGGTCGCAACGATACTGCGGCCATTTCTGGAGGACGTCTATCAGCTGTTCAGGGTTCGTGCGCAGGAAAATAACCTGTCGCTTACCCTCAAGATTGCGCCTGATGTCGAACACGCTTACTTCATCGACCCGCTGCGCGTGCGACAGATCCTGCACAACCTGATTGGCAACGCGCTGAAGTTCACTGCCCAAGGGTCGGTCTCGGTCACGGTGACGCGCGGTTGCGAGACTGATCAACCAGGGCTGCATATCGAAATTGCCGACACCGGTTCAGGGATGGGCCGGGAGCAGCAAGCGCAGTTGTTCCAGCCATTCAGTCAGGGCGATGATCAGGCCGCCGGCTTGTTGGGTGGCAGTGGGCTGGGGCTGAGTATTTGCAAACAACTGGTCGACCTGATGGGCGGCCGGATCACGGTCATCAGCGCGGTGGGAGAGGGGACGCGGGTCAACGTTGAGCTTCCGGTCAAACCGGCGGATGTGCTGGCCCTACCGGAGCAACCGCCCGTGCACTCGCAACGCTCGGAAACGAGTCTGAACGTTCTGGTGGCTGATGACCTTTCTGCCAATCGCCTGGTGCTGACAGGGCAACTGGAGCTGCTAGGGCATCGGGTGACGGCCGTCGACAGCGGCGAAGCGGCTTTTGCGGCGTGGCGCGACGGAAGCTTCGATGTGCTGATCACCGATTGCAACATGCCAGGCATGGACGGTTATGAGCTGACCCGGGCCATTCGAAGCCTTGAGCAACGGGATCGTCTACGCGAGCGCCCGATCATTGGCTGCACCGCCAACGCGATGCACGAGGAACGCGACCGGTGTGAAACGGCAGGCATGGATGCGCTGCTGGTCAAGCCGGTCTCGTTGGCGCAATTGGCGCAAAAGCTCGAAGACGTCGTGATGCCCGCAGAGAAAGAAGAGCGAGCATTCGACATTCAGGTATTGCATCACATGACGCAGGCCAACGAGGTGCAGATCCAGCGCATGCTGGCTGAACTCTGGAAAAACCTGCGACAGGAACACGATCTGCTGGTGCCTGCGGTGGCCGCACATGACTGGCAGGCCCTCAGCGCGAGCCTGCATCGCCTCAAGGGCGTGGCCTGTCTGATCGATGCGGTGCCGCTTGCCAAGGCGTGTGCGCAGATGGACAGCGACGTGCGTGAGCAACGCGGCGCCAGAATCGAGGTTGCCTGGCAGACCCTGAACGCCTGCATGGACGCATTGCTCGACGAACTTCAGGACCATCTGGTCGAGGTGCCTGCACTTTAGGACGTGTCCTATGGGGGTCAGATGGCGGGCTCTTTAGAGTGCAGATACCGGGGCCGAAAAGGGCCTCGACTGCAAGAGGGTCCAGCGTGTGCATTCGCTCAAGGTTCTGATACTCGAAGACAATCCTTTCCAGATGATGGCGTTGCACCAGATGCTCAACGCCAATCAGGTGTTCGACGTGCTCACGGCGGACTGCGTCGAGGCCGCGCAGCGTTCGCTCCAGCTTCGTGGGCCGGTGGACATCGCGATCTGTGACTTGCAAATGGAGGGGCAGGACGGCCTGTCGCTGATCGGGCACCTTGCAGCGTCCGGTATGGCGCGCGCGGTCATCATTCTCAGCAGTGCTGAAGACACGGTGCTCGACAGCGCGGCACAGCTTGCACGGCAGCAAGGCATCAACGTGCTTGGGATCATGCGCAAGCCGGCATCGGTGGCCGCCATTGGCGGGTTGCTCAGCAAATGGCTGCTGGGTCAGTCGGGTGCGGCGCAGGTGGTGACACCCTTGGCTCCGTCCGAGGCGCCCGCCTTGAGTGCGCTCGATCCCGCCCACGATTACGCCTCCCAATGGATCGCCCATTTTCAGCCCAAGGTGAGTCTCGACGGGGCATTGGCGGGGGTTGAACTGCTGGCCCGCTGGGATCATCCAGAGCACGGGTTGTTGATGCCGGGCCGTTTTCTCCCGATGGTTGAAAGCGCCGGGCTGATGGGTGCGCTGACGTGGCACATGCTTGAGCTGGCGCTCAGCCTGTCTCATCAGCGATTGCTTTCCCATGGTCGGGCGCTGCCGGTGGCGGTGAACATTCCGCCCGCGCTGCTGGATCAGCCGGATTTCGTGCCGCGCTTGCTGGTGCTGCTGGAGCGGTTTCCCGTCAGGCCCCAGATGTTGACGCTGGAAGTCATCGAACAATCAGCCCGGCAATTGGCGGTGGTTCAGTTCGAAAACCTGCTCAGACTGCGCATGGCGGGCTGCCGTCTTTCCATCGACGATTTCGGAACGGGCGCGTCGAACATCCAGCGTTTGCTTGAGTTGCCGTTCAGCGAGTTGAAGATTCCGGCGGAGTTCGTGCGCGGCCTTGCCGACGACCGACGTAAAGCGGCGATCGTCGGCGGGGCGTTGTTCATGGCCCAGAAGATGGCGCTGGATGTGGTGGTCGAGGGCGTAGAAACCGCCGACGACTATGAGGCGCTGTTGATGCTCGGTCACCCCGTTATACAGGGCTATTTCATTGCCAGACCGATGCCGGAGGCCGACTTTCTGAACTGGCTCCAGGTGCTTGAGCGCAATCCTGAGCGGGTCCTGCCGTTCGACACGGTCAGACCAGACCGTGCTCCTGCACGTAAATGAACAAGGCCGCATCGTTGGCCAACCCCAACTTGCGCATGGCGCTGACTTTCTGGGCGCTGACGGTCTGTTTGCTGCGGTTGAGCTGCGCGGCGATGGCCCCGACCGATTTACCGGCGGCGAGCAAGCGGATGACCTCCAGCTCCCGAGGCGAGAGGTCCTGCAGGGCGACCAGCGTGTCGGGACCGTAATCCGCTGCTTCCAGCAGGCTGCGCTGGACGGAATCGGCAACGAACGATTTGCCATGGCTGACACTGTTGATCGCCGCAGGCAGCTCGTCGGCCATGCTTGCCTTGCTGAGCAGCCCCTGGATCTTCAACGCGAGCATCGAGCGAAACAGCCCTGCATGGTTGAGCATGGTCACCACGATGATCGGCAGCGCCGGGTACTCGCGTCGAATCCGCTCAAGCAACCGCAATCCGTCATTCTGATCCTGAACCGGCATCATGAAGTCGGTCACCAGCAGGTCGCAGGGGTGCTCGCGGAGTTTTGCCAGCAGTTCGTCCGGGGCACTGGCTTGAGCGATCACCCTGGCGCGCTCGTTCTGCTCGATCACCACCTTCAGACCAATCAGGAATATTGGGTGATCGTCCGCCAGGATGATGCGCAACGGTCGATTGTCGGTAGCCATCGTGGCGATTCCTCTGAGTCCGGCCAGATTGATTTTCGGACGCGTCCTAAATGCCTGTAGACGGTTCCGGCCGAGAATCAAGGCCAGTCGTCTTGTTGCAGGAGTTGTCGATGCGCATGTGCAAGGAACACCCGATATGTCGGGAAGAGCAAGTCTCTTCTACAGCGCTGATCACCGATTATGTGGCGCGTATCACGCCTTGCCGGTATTCGGTTCGTCAGGCCATTGGTCGTTATCGCCACATCCAGAACGACGAAGTCAATCAGCCGTCATCGGTATTCGTCGCGGTCTTGGGATGAGCTGAAGGCTCTGCTCCGGGCGTCAGGATACTGAATTCTTTCTGTCACATCCGGCAGGCATGCTCCAGTGACCAGGTTGCAGCAATCACCCAACTCACGGCACAAAAGAACTTTCCGGTTCCGCCGATGGTCATTGATAAGCACCTTTGCATTCAAACTGTTGAGTGGTGATCCGGATGGAAAATATCAGCTTACTGCTAAGCGAAGCACTGGCACCGTATCAGGCAAGCCTGGGCGCTGCGGGTGTAAATGGCGAGCGTCTGGTGACGCTGAGAAATGCAGCCGGTGCGATTGTGATCGAACGCATGTATTCCGCTGCGCAGTTGTGTGACAAGCGCCAACTGACGGATGTGGTCGACGGGCTTCACCGTGATCTGATGGTTGCCGAAGGGCGAATTGAACCCTGTGTGATCGCGGCCATGCGAAATGCGACACAGGTCAACAATTTCACTGCAGGTCGGGCTTTTGTCTGAGCCGCGGGGAACCTTATCGATTCAGTAGGCTCCTATCAGTTACGGCAGGCGCAGGCATTGTGCTCCGGTGTTTATGTTGCTTGCCGTACGGGTCCAAGAAGGACCACGGTTGACCCCGAGCAGTCTCCCCGCTGCTCGGGGTTTCTTTTTGCCTGACCGTCAGACAGCCACTCGGTCGCCGGCTGACGTTTCACTTCGGCGGTTCGTCGAAAAACGTCTGGGCATCGCGCAGGTACTCTTCTTTCTTGACCATCCACTCCGCGTAGAAACCAATCAGCCTGGTGCTGCGCAGCACGCGCATTTCCCGGTTGATGATCTCCATGGCTGCGCGCCCCTTGTCAGTCTTTGAACAGCCGATGTGCGCGAACTGGTATTTGGGTGCGCCCTTGACCGGGAAAAACTCAAGTTCTGTCAGAGGGATGCCCTGCTGCTGGGCGTGATAGCGCGCCTCTGGCCAGTAACTGATGATGGCCTGGAAACGGTTCATGCGTTCCATTTGCAGCATGCTGCCCACGGCGGCGTTGCCGTAGTGAAGGATCAGGATGTCGGGCTGCGGGGTAGCGCGAAGGATCTTGTCCACCACCGGCCCATAGCTGCGTTCGGCGACGATGCCGACCTTGACCGTGTTGCTCGCCAGCAGGGCGGCGAGATCGAGATGGCCGTCTTCGTCCAGGAACGGCGTGAACAGCGCCTCTTTGCTGCGTTCGATGGTGACGCCATTGCCGGGCGTGGCATAGGCGGGAATCGAGAACAGGATGGTTTTTTCGCGCTCCGGGGTCCACAGCAGGGTCGGGTCACAGGCGAAAACGTCAGGATCCTGAAGCATCTGCGTCCCGCGTGCCCGGTTGACGTGCATGATCTGGTGATTGTATTCGGGCATTCGCGCAATCAGTTCGGGCATCAGCTTGTCGATCGCGCCCTGACCGGTTTGCGGGCCGGTGAAGATCGTCAGTGGCGGGAAATCACGTAACAGCCAGGTGAGCGTCTCCTTGGCGTGTGCGGTTCCCGGTGTCGCGCCCAATACCGAGGTGGCCAGCAGGAGCACAAGCCCGGCTTTGTGGAAAAGCGGGTAACGATTGACCATCCGTCGATGTAATTCCCGAAAAAACTGACTGAGTCCGAGGACAACGCACCCTCGATCGCCTTGGGCGGATCGACAGCAGACGTCGGCAACGGGCCGCTCTGAATACTTCATGCTAGAGGGTCTCGCAGTAAGGTATCGGCGTTGTGGATCATTTGTTTAACACTCGTCACCTTCGGATCAGTAAAGCACTGCACGGAGCCTGCGGCACAGTGAATTTGCGGGCAGGGGCGAGGCGACCGTCGAGTTCGTTCGTTCAACGGTCCCGCATCGGGTAGACTTGGCGCCTTTCCTGTCTTTAGAAGCCCGTTCATGGCCCAGCCGTCCACGACCTACAAATTCGAACTGAACCTCACCGACCTCGATCGTGGGGTTTACGAAAACGTCAAACAGACCATCGCGCGCCACCCTTCGGAAACGGAAGAGCGCATGACGGTGCGCCTGCTGGCTTACGCGTTCTGGTACAACGAGCATCTGTCGTTCGGACGTGGCCTGTCGGACGTGGACGAGCCTGCGTTGTGGGAAAAGAGCCTGGACGATCGCGTGCTGCACTGGATCGAAGTCGGCCAGCCCGACGCTGACCGCCTGACCTGGTGCTCACGTCGTACCGAGCGCACCAGTCTGCTGGCTTACGGCAGTCTGCGCGTGTGGGAAGGCAAGGTCGTACCGGCTGTGAAGAATCTGAAGAACGTCAACATCGCAGCCGTTCCCCAGGACGTGCTGGAGACGCTGGCCAAGGACATGCCACGGGTGATCAAGTGGGATGTGATGATCAGCGAAGGCACGATTTTCGTGACCGACGATCGCGGTCAGCATGAAGTGCAGTTGCAGTGGTTGGCGGGCGAGCGCGGCTGAGCGCCGACCTCCCGACGCGACACCCCATCAGCTCCAACAAAAGAACATCAGCGGAACCCGCATGCGCATCGAACCACGCCAGTTGCCCGACACCCTGCCTTTTCTGGGCGACCTGCCCCCCTTGTTGACCCGCCTTTATGCGGCTCGCGGCGTGCAGTCGCAGGATGAGCTGGATAAGGGGCTGGCGCGGCTGATTCCGTATCAGCAGCTCAAGGGGATTGATGCGGCCGTGGACCTGCTGGTGACGGCCTTGCAGCAGCGCCAGCGCATTCTCATCGTCGGCGACTTCGATGCGGACGGCGCCACGGCCAGCACGGTCGGTGTGCTGGGCTTGCGCCTGCTGGGCGCGGCCCATGTGGATTATCTGGTGCCAAACCGCTTCGAGTACGGCTACGGCCTGACGCCGGAGATCGTTCAGGTGGCGCTGGAACGTCAGCCTGATCTGTTGATGACCGTGGACAATGGCATCTCCAGCGTCGAGGGCGTCGCTGCCGCCAAGGCCGCGGGTTTGCATGTGCTGGTCACCGATCACCACTTGCCGGGCAACGAGTTGCCGGCTGCCGACGCCATCGTCAATCCCAACCAGCCCGGTTGTACCTTCCCCAGCAAAGCGCTGGCTGGCGTGGGCGTGATGTTCTACGTGTTGATGGCCCTGCGCGCGCGTTTGCGTGACATGGGCTGGTTCGAGGCCAATGGCCGCGCACAGCCCAACCTCGGTGAGTTGCTGGACCTGGTCGCCCTGGGCAGTGTGGCCGACGTGGTCCCGCTGGACGCCAACAATCGAATCCTCGTGCATCAGGGCCTGATGCGTATCCGCGCCGGTCGTGCGCGTCCCGGTTTGCGGGCGATTCTGGAAGTCGCTCGCCGCGAGCCGTCGCGCATTACGTCGACCGATCTGGGTTTCATCCTTGGGCCCAGGCTGAACGCCGCCGGCCGTCTGGACGACATGAGCCTGGGCATCGAATGCCTGCTCTGCGACGACGAGACGCAGGCGCGGGAAATGGCCGTGCAACTGGATGAGCTCAATCAGGACCGCAAATCCATCGAGCAGGGCATGCAGCGTGAGGCGTTGGCCCAGCTCAAGGACTTGTCTGTGGAATCGATGCCGTTTGGCCTGTGCCTGTTCGAGGCTGAATGGCATCAGGGCGTGATCGGCATCCTCGCTTCGCGGCTGAAAGAGCGTTATCACCGGCCGACCATCGCGTTTGCCAGCGCGGGCGAGGGCGTATTGAAAGGCTCGGCGCGTTCGGTGCCGGGTTTTCATATTCGTGACGCACTGGATGCCGTGGCCGCGAAGCATCCCGAATTGATCAGCAAGTTTGGTGGCCACGCGATGGCAGCCGGCCTCTCCTTGCCGGAAGCGAACTTTCCGGCCTTCGCCGAGGCGTTCGATGCCGAAGTGCGCCGTCAGTTGAGCGAAGAGGACCTGACCGGGCGCCTGCTGTCGGACGGCACGCTGGCGGTTGAAGAATTTCACCTGGAGCTGGCGCGCGCATTGCGCAATGCCGGGCCCTGGGGCCAGCACTTTCCGGAGCCGCTGTTCCACGGCGTGTTCCAGTTGGTGGAGCAGCGCGTGGTGGGCGAGCGGCACCTGAAGATGGTGCTCAAGACCGAATGTGGCACGGTGAAGCTCGACGGCATCGCGTTCGGCGTCGATCGCGACGTGTGGCCCAACCCGACGGTTCGCTGGGTCGAGCTGGCCTACAAGCTGGACCTGAACGAATTCCGTGGCAACGAAACCGTGCAACTGATGGTGGCGCACATTTCGCCGCGCTGACGCTCCCGATGCACGGCAGCAGGAACCTGAACTTCTCTCGGGTTGTCGACTAGGCTCTAGGTTCATAACAAAGGAACCTTTACGTCGACTTGAGAGGTGCCCATGAGCCTGCTGCTTGAACCTTACACCCTTCGCCAACTGACCTTTCTGAATCGCATCGCGGTATCACCGATGTGCCAGTACTGCTGCGTCGACGGTCTGGCCAATGACTGGCATCTGGTCCACCTCGGCAGCCGTGCCGTTGGCGGTGCGGGGCTGATCTTCACCGAGGCAGCGGCGGTGACCCGCGACGGTCGCATCACCCCGGAAGACCTCGGCATCTGGAACGATGATCAGATCGAACCGCTGCAACGCATTACCCGATTCATCACCGCCCAGGGCGCCGTCGCCGGTATTCAACTCGCCCATGCCGGGCGCAAGGCCAGCACCTGGCGTCCGTGGCTGGGCAAGCACGGCAGCATCAAACCGGAGGATGGCGGGTGGATTCCGTGGGGTCCGTCGAAGATTGCCTTCGACCCGCAGCACACGCCACCGACCCCACTGGAAGAGGACCAGATCCAGACCGTGATCCAGGCCTTCGTCGACGCCGCCAAACGTGCCCTGACCGCCGGGTTCAAAGTAGTGGAGATACACGCGGCGCACGGCTATCTGCTGCATCAGTTCCTGTCGCCATTGAGCAACCAGCGACGTGATCAATACGGTGGATCGTTTGAAAATCGCATCCGGCTGACGCTGGAAGTGACCAAGGCCGTGCGCGAGGTGTGGCCGCAAGAGCTGCCGCTGTTCGTGCGCGTGTCGGCAACGGACTGGGTGGAAGACGGCTGGAATCCGGACGAGACGGTCGAACTCGCCAAGCGTTTGAAGACGCTGGGCGTCGACTTGATCGACGTGTCGTCTGGCGGCACGGCGGCCAATGCCGAGATCCCGGTCGGGCCGGGGTATCAGACGGAATTTGCGGGCCGTGTGCGCCGTGAGTCAGGGATTGCGACGGGGACGGTCGGGATGATCACCGAGCCGTTCCAGGCGGATACGATTCTGCGTACAGGACAGGCGGACCTGATTCTGCTGGCGCGTGAACTGTTGCGCGATCCGTATTGGCCGCTGCATGCCGACGACGATCTGGGAGGGCGCAAAGCGGTATGGCCGGCGCAATACCAGCGCGCAACGCACCGTGATCAGCCCATTCACGAGTCGGATTTGCGCGACTGATCAATGTCCAGGCACCTGCTTGTTCCCGAGGCGTGGGAGTCGGCCAGCCGGCTTCCACGGGCTTCATCCGTCAGCCAAGGCCGGGCCTTATTCTTCCAGCAGTCCCTTCACCCGCTCACTCAGAGAGGGAATCGAAAACGGTTTGGTCAGCACATGCATGCCGGGCTCCAGTTGACCGTTGCCCAGTGCGGCGTTTTCCGCGTAGCCGGTGACAAACAGGACTTTCAGGCCGGGTCGCAGCGAGCGCGCGGCATCGGCCAGTTGTCTGCCGTTCATGCCGCCGGGTAGTCCGACGTCTGAAACCAGCAAATCAATCGTCTGCCGTGTTCGCAGGATGTCCAGCGCCACGGCGCCGCGGTCAGCCTCCAGTACGCGATAACCCTGATCTGTCAGCGCCTCGGCCACGAGTGCCCGTACGGCAGGTTCGTCATCGACCACCAACACCGTTTCGCCGCCTGCTGTGCGATCGGGCAACTCCCGGTGATCCGGTGGATCGTTGGCGATGGGGGCTGACTCGTTGCACGCCGGCACATAAATGCACACGCGCGTGCCTCGTCCTGGCGTGGAGTCGATGTGGACGCCGCCACCGGACTGTCGCGCAAAACCGTAAATCATCGACAGGCCAAGACCGGTGCCCATGCCGATGGGCTTGGTCGTGAAGAACGGGTCGAACGCACGCTTGAGGACTTCATCGGTCATGCCGCTGCCGTTGTCGCTGACGCACAGTGCCACGTAGTCACCGGCAGGCAGATCAAGGGCTCGTGCTTCATCCGCATCAAGATGCCTGTTGCTGGTTTCGATCAACAATTGCCCGCCATCGGGCATCGCATCGCGGGCGTTGAGGCACAGGTTGAGCAGCGCGTTTTCCAACTGAGGAGGGTCCACCAGAGTCGACCACAACCCCTGGGTTGCGAGCACATCCATGGCAATGGAAGGGCCAACTGTACGGCGAATCAACTCGGCCATGCCGTCGACCAGGTGATCGACGTCGGTGAGTTTCGGATCAAGGGTTTGCCGGCGCGAAAAGGCCAACAAGCGGTGGGTCAACGCCGCTGCCCGACGCGATCCCTCAAGCGCCGCGTCGATGTAGCGATCCAGATGCTCGGTGCGGCCTTTGGCGACACGGTGCTTCAGCAGCTCCAGGTTGCCGCTGACCCCCATCAGCAAGTTGTTGAAGTCGTGGGCCAAACCGCCAGTGAGTTGCCCCACGGCGTCCATTTTGTGTGACTGGCGCAGGGCTTCTTCGGCGGTGCGCAGTGCCTGGGCCTGTTGTTTTTCGGTGGTGATGTCCCTGGCGCTGCAATACAGCTTGCCGCTTTCTGGCACCGCGACCCAGGACAGCCAGCGGTAGCGGCCATCTTTGTGGCGGTAGCGGATTTCCAGATTGAGCACCGGGTGGTTGCTCGACAGCGTGTTGAGTGCTACCTGGCTTCGCGCAACGTCGTCGGGATGGAGGAGATCAATGAACGTGAATCCGGACAGTTCATCCTCAGACCAGCCGAGGGTCTGTCGCCAGGCAGGGTTTGTGGTTTCGAAATGCCCCTGCGACGTCATCACTGACAACAGGTCCGGGCTGACTTGCCACGTGAGGCCGCGTTGATGGGCGCGTTCGATCACCTTGCGCTCCAGGTCGGCAATCAGGTCGAGACGGCTTTGCTCGCTGGCCTTCAGCGCCCGCTGATCGAGCACGCGACGGGTGGTTTCGTTAGTGACGCACAACAGCCCGACCACCTCGTTGTTTTCGTCGATCAGCGGCGAAAACGTAAATGACCACCACGTGTGCTCGGTCTCACCGTAGCGGGCCATCGTCAATGGCAGATCTTCACATTCGTAGGGAATGCCGCGCAGGGCGTCCTCCGCATAAGGCTTGACCTGACTCCACACGTCCGACCACAGCTCGTCCACGCGTGCGCCCATTGCCTGGTTGAGGCGTGGCCCGAGAATCGGTGCGTAGGCGTCATTGTGGAAAAACAGTAGATCGGGGCCCCAGAGCAGATACATCGACTCCGGTGAATTGAGGATCAGGTTCAAGTGGATCTTCAACGCGGCAGGCCAGGCTTGCATCGGGCCCAACGTCGTCGTGCTCCAGTCGATTGCCGTCAGGGCACGACCCGCTTCACTGTCGCCTGCGGGGAAGCGCGGGTATCTGGTCAACGAGGCAAGCTCCAGTCAGGGGGAAATCAGTGTACGGAGCCGGACGGAGAAAATCCTCACCTTTCATATCCAGTTGAAGGGTGAAAGGAACGTATTGATGACTTTTTGTTACTCATACGAATAGCAAAAAAGCCTCGACCGATCCAGAGCAGCGTCTGATCTGTTGACCATTGGGAAGCGCAGGGGTTGCGTAGTGATATCAAATTCTAATCATTTCTCTGAGAGGCGCGATTGAACGTGTTTTGAGTCCGGGGAGCGGCTGTTCGACCTGTCGACGGCGGCGATTTCAAAACCTCCACCGTCGGTTGTCGTACTGCTACGGCGGCTCTGTCAGGTCAGGTACCACGCGTTCATGGGTTGCGCTTCCACGCATCACCCGCAGGTGCAGTCCCGTGGTCATACGGTTTGCCGATCCACATGTACACCAGGCCCAGGCCGATGACGATCACAGTCGTCAGAACCATAGAGTAGTTGATGTACCAGGCGGCGTCCGGTGTGCGTGGCCAGGCCATGTTGATGATGGCGAGCACGCCGTAGATCAGCGCGCCGAGGTTCACCGGCCAGCCCCATTTACCGAGGCTGAACTGACCGCTTGGAATCCACCCACGCATCCGGGCGAACAGGGCGGCAAGTACGATCATCTGGAAGGCAAGGTAGATGCCGATGGCCGCGAAGCTGACGATGGTGGCGACGGCGTCCTGCAGGACAAAGCCCAGGCAGATGATGATGGCGGGCACCACGCCGGAAACGAACAGCGCGGCGACCGGGATTTGCGTAGTGGGTGAGATGCGTTTGAGCAGGTCGCTGCCGACGATCATTTCGTCCCGCGCATAGGCGTAGAGCAACCGGCTGGCGGCGGCTTGCAGGCTGATGACGCAGGAGATGAACGACACCATGACGATGCCCATCACCACTTTCGAGCCGGTGACGCCGAAGGCCATGCTCAGGATGGTGGTAACCGGGTCCTTGTCGGTGCCATTGATCACGGCGTTCATGTCCGGCACGGCGAGGATCAGTGCCAGGCACGCGAACATCGCAGCGGCGCCACCGATCCAGATGGTCATGCGCATGGCACGGGGAATCTGCTTGCTTGGGTTCGGTGTCTCTTCGGCCACGTCACCGCAGGCTTCGAAACCGTAGTACAGGAACATCCCGGCCAGCGATGCGGTGAGGAACGCCGGCAGGTAAGAGCCGTCTATGCGGATGTCGAAGGTGTTGAAGAACACGCTCAGCGGCTGATGACGCTCGAAGATCAGCAGATACCCGCCCACCAGCACGGCGCCGATCAGTTCGCAGAGGAAGCCGAACATCGCGATGCGTGACAGCACCTTGGTGCCGCTGAGGTTGACGACGGTGGCGAACAGCGTCAGCACCAGCGCGATGACGATGTTGGTGTTGGCGCTCGGTTCAAAACCCAGCATCGCGGCCAGATAAGGACCGGCACCGACCGCTACGGCGGCGATGGTTACGCACAGGGCGATGGCGTAGACCCAGCCGACCATCCACGCCCAGCGCTTGCCGACCAGGCGGCGCGCCCATGGATAGACACCACCGGAAATCGGGAACTGCGAAACCACTTCGCCGAACACCAGGCACACCAGCATCTGGCCGATTCCCACCAGCAGATAGGCCCAGAACATCGGTGGTCCGCCCGCCGCGAGACACAGGCCGAACAGCGTGTACACGCCCACCACGGGCGAGAGGTAAGTGAAGCCCAGCGCAAAGTTTTCCCACAGGCTCATGCTGCGATTGAAGTTGGAGGTGTAGCCCAACTTTCTCAGTTGTTCGGCATCGCTGTCGGCGGCCGGTGGAACGGGGATGCTGCTCATCGTGTTTCTCCAGGAAATCGGCAGATTTCGGATGGCCGAGGCCGTGGCGATGCACTTGGGCACAACCCGGTCGGTGGTTATTGTTTTAAAAGCAGTTGCGGTTAAAGCGTTCTTGAGTGGAAAGCTCTTGATCGTTCCCTCGCTCCGAGGGGTAACGCCTCCCTGGACGCTCTGCGTCCCTGGTGTGACGCAGAGCGTTACCGGCTGCATGCCCACGCGGAGCGTGGGAACCATCATGCGTTGACTGACGCAAAGCTTTCGCGGGCAAGCGCGCTCCTACGGTGGTTCTGCGTCAGTGCTTGAACATCACATGCCGCACGGTGGTGTAATCCTCCAGCCCGTACATGGACATGTCCTTGCCATAGCCGGACAGCTTCTGCCCGCCGTGCGGCATTTCGCTGACCAGCATGAAGTGTGTGTTCACCCAGGTGCAGCCGTATTGCAGGCGGGCAGACAGGCGATGGGCACGGCCTACATCCTGTGTCCAGACCGACGACGCCAGGCCGTAATCCGAATCGTTGGCCCAAGCCAGTACCTGCGCCTCGTCGTCAAACCGAGTCACGGAAACCACAGGGCCGAACACTTCACGGCGTACGATTTCATCGTCCTGCTGCGCGTCGGCGATGACCGTCGGCTGGAAGAAGAAACCGTTGCCTTCGATGGCCTTGCCACCGGTGATTAGGCGGATGTGCGACTGCGCGACCGCACGCTCCACAAAGCCCGTCACCCGGTCGCGATGCTGCGCGGTGATCAATGGCCCCAACTCGGTTTCCGGGTCGTCCTGCTGACCCACTTTGATACTGCTGACCGCTTCGCCGAGCTTCTGCACGAACTGCTCGTAGATGCCTTTCTGCGCGTAGATGCGGCACGCGGCGGTGCAGTCTTGCCCGGCGTTGTAGAAGCCGAACGTGCGAATACCGTCCACCGCAGCATCGATGTCGGCGTCGTCAAAAATGATCACGGGCGCCTTGCCGCCCAGCTCCATGTGCATGCGTTTGACGCTGTCGGCGGTGCTGGAAATGATGTGCGAGCCGGTGGCGATGGACCCGGTCAGCGACACCATGCGCACCTTCGGATGGGTCACCAGCGGGTTGCCCACGGTCTGGCCGCGACCGAAGACCAGGTTCAGTACACCGGCCGGGAAAATATCGTTGGCCAGTTCCACCAGACGCAGCGCGGTCAACGGTGTTTGTTCGGACGGTTTGAGCACGACAGTGTTGCCGGCGGCCAGCGCTGGCGCGATTTTCCAGGCGACCATCATCAGCGGGTAGTTCCACGGGGCGATGGACGCGATCACGCCGACCGGGTCGCGGCGAATCATCGAGGTGTGACCCGGCAGGTATTCACCGGCGGCCGAGCCGCTCATGCAGCGGCTGGCACCGGCGAAAAAGCGGAACACATCGGCGATGGCCGGAAGCTCATCGTTCAACGCAGCGTGGTACGGCTTGCCACAGTTGTCCGATTCCAGCTTCGCCAGTTCCTCGGCGTTTTCATCGATGGCGTCGGCCAGTTTCAACAGCAGCAGCGAGCGGTCTTTGGGCGCGGTCTGCGACCAGCTTTCAAACGCGGCATCGGCGGCGCGCACGGCGGTGTCGACCTGACCTTCGGTGGCCTCGTTGATTTCCACCAGCACCCGGCCCAACGCAGGGTTGAACACCGGCTGGGCGGGACCGTCGCCGGCGACCAGTTGGCCATTGATCAGCAGTTTGGTTTGCATTGTTTTCTCCTGAATGACTCAGTCTATGTAGGAGCGTGGCTTGTCCCGCGATCGGCTGCGCAGCAGTCGCAAAATCACGCGCCGCGGTTTTACTGACACACCGCATTAGCAGGTTTTACGACCGGTTCCCGGCCGATCGTCCGAATGCGGCCCAGACACAAGCCACGCTCCTACAGTTGTATGTATTCCAGGCCGGGAGCGGGATCTGCCACGCGGCCTCACTTTGGTTATTTCCCGCCACTCCCGGCCACGCTTTCCCCGCCTCGGGTGAGGTAATACGCGCCGAGAATCGGCAGCATGGTTACGATCATCACCAGCATCGCGACCACATTGGTCACGGGCACATCCCGTGGGCGGCTGAGTTGGTTGAGCAGCCAGATCGGCAGCGTGCGTTCGTGGCCTGCGGTGAAGGTGGTGACGATGATTTCGTCGAACGACAGCGCGAACGCCAGCATGCCGCCGGCCAGCAACGCCGAGCCGAGGTTGGGCATGATGATGTAGCGAAAGGTCTGCCAGCCGTCGGCACCCAGGTCCATCGAGGCTTCGATGAGGCTGTGAGAGGTGCGGCGCAGACGTGCGATGACGTTGTTGTAGACGATCACCACACAGAAGGTCGCGTGACCGACGATGATCGTGAACATCCCCGGCTCGATGCCCAGCGTCTTGAACGCCGACAGCAACGCCAGGCCGGTGATGATGCCGGGCAGGGCGATCGGCAGGATCAGCATCAGGGAGATGCCGTCCTTGCCGAAGAAGTCGCGTCGATACAGCGCCGCCGAGGCCAGCGTGCCGAGCACGATGGCAATCAGCGTGGCGACGCAGGCGATCTGCAGAGACAGCTTGATCGACTCCAGCACGTCAGGCCGTGAGAACGCCACGCTGAACCACTTCAGGGTGAAGCCCTGCGGCGGAAAGCTGAACGCGGCGTCTTCGGTGTTGAAGGCGTACAGGAAGATGATCAGGATCGGGAAATGCAGAAACACCAGCCCGCCCCACGCCGCGATCTTCAGACCCCAGGAGGCCTGGTCGCCCTGCTTCACGAAAGGTTTAGAGCGCATCGAAAGCCCCCAGTCGTTTGACGATGGACAGGTAGATGGCGATCAGCACGATCGGCACCAGGGTGAAGGCCGCCGCCATGGGCATGTTGCCGATGGCGCCTTGCTGTGCGTAGACCATGCTGCCGATGAAGTAGCCGGGTGGGCCGATCAGTTGCGGCACGATGAAGTCACCCAGGGTCAGCGAGAAGGTGAAGATCGAGCCCGCAGCGATGCCTGGCACCGACAGCGGCAGGATCACGTGCATGAACGTCTGCCGAGGCTGGGCGCCCAGGTCGGCCGAGGCTTGCAGCAGCGACGGTGGCAGGCGCTCCAGCGAGGCCTGGATCGGCAGGATCATGAACGGCAGCCAGATGTAGACGAACACGAGGAAGCGGCCCAGATGCGAGGTCGACAAGGTGCTGCCGCCGACACCGGGAATTCCCAGAATCACCTGCAGCACCGGCTCAAGCCCCAGGTGCTGAACGAACCACTGAGCGACGCCGCCTTTGGCCAGCAGCAGCGTCCAGGCGTAGGCCTTGACGATGTAACTGGCCCACATCGGCATCATCACCGCGATGTAGAAAAACGCCTTGGTCTTGCCCGTGGTGTAGCGCGCCATGTAATAGGCGATGGGGAACGCGACGATGGCGCTGGCGATGGACACGGCAATCGCCATGCTCAACGTGCGCTGGATCACGTCGAAGTTGGCCGGGTTGAACAGCGCGCCGAAGTTGGTCAGGGTCAGGTCCGGCGTGACCGTCATGCTGAAGTCGTCGAAGGTGTAGAACCCTTGCCACAACAGCGTCAGCAGCGAGCCGAGGTAGATCGCGCCGAACCACAGCAGCGGCGGGATCAGCAGCAGCGACAGGTACAGGTTCGGCCGTCGGTACAGCAGATTGGAAAAGCGCCGCAGAAGCGTTTGCCCTGACATCGGCGCCGAATGGGCGAGTGTCTGGCTCATCTCAATGGGCCTCTGTAACGGTGTCGGCCAGCGGGATCATCGCCTCGCGCGCCCAGCGAGCGCAGACACGCTGGCCGGTCTGGTGCTGCGCGCTGGTGTCCAGCCATTGGGTATTGGCCTGGCTGACGCTGAGGGTCTGGCCGTTGTCCAGTTTCAGCTCGTAGCGCGTGGCGCTGCCCTGATATTGAATGTCGTGCAGCAGGCCGCTGATCTCGATTTCATGACTCGCCAGCGGGCCTTCTGCAAAGCGGATGTGTTCCGGGCGAATGGAAAAGGCGTTCGGTGTGCCGCTCAGCTGTTGCGCCAGTTCGCCGCGCAACACGTTGGAGGTGCCGACGAATTCGGCGACGAAGGTGGTCGCCGGTTTCATGTACAGATTGCGCGGGGTGTCGACCTGCTCGATGCGGCCCTTGTTGAACACGGCGACACGGTCCGACATCGACAGCGCTTCGGTCTGGTCGTGGGTCACGAAGATAAAGGTGATGCCAAGCTGGCGTTGCAGCTTCTTCAGCTCGCTCTGCATCTGCTCGCGTAACTTCAGGTCGAGGGCACCGAGGGGCTCGTCGAGCAACAGAACACGAGGCCGATTGACCAGCGCACGGGCCAGTGCCACGCGCTGGCGCTGACCGCCCGACAGTTGCACAGGCTTGCGATCGCCGTAGCCGCCCAGGGCGACCATGCTCAAGGCCTCTTCGGCACGCGCCAGTCGCTCGCTTTTGCCGACGCCTTTAACCTTCAAGCCATACGCCACGTTGTCGCGCACGTTCATATGGGGGAACAGCGCGTAATCCTGAAACACGGTGTTGACGTCGCGCTGGTAGGGCGGCAGTCCGGCGGCTTCTTCGCCGTGGATGCGGATCGAACCGGCGCTGGGTTGTTCAAAGCCTGCGATCAGGCGCAGGCAGGTGGTTTTGCCCGAGCCCGACGGGCCCAGCATGGAAAAGAACTCGCCGTCCTTGATGTCGATGGAAACCCGGTCAACGGCTTTCACTTCGCCGAACTGACGGGAAACGTGGGTGAACTGGACTGCAAGGGTCATGGTGAAACCTCAAGTGAACGCGAACGCCGTCGCAGCGGGTTCGCCGGGTGCATCAAAATGCAGACATCTGAAAGAACGCCGTCACTGGGATGATCGTTCCCATGCGCAGCGTGGAGCGATCAAAAGTAGGAGCGCGCTTGCCCGCGATGGCGGTGTGTCAGGCACCCTCCATGTCACAGACAGATCGCATTCGCGGGCAAGCGCGCTCCTACAGGTTTTGCGGTGTGCCGGAGCCCGGAGTCAGCCGACACCTCCCTGCCTTATCGCCCGCCCATGATCGCGATGTAGTCCTGGGTCCAGCGGCTGTACGGCACGTACTTGCCACCCTCGGCTTGCGGGGTTTTCCAGAAGGCGATCTTGTCGAACAGGTCGAAGCCGTTGGTGGCGCAGCCTTCGGCACCCAGCAGTTCGCTGGCCTTGCACGCTTCAGGCACCACCGGCAGTGAACCGAACCACGCTGCAACGTCGCCCTGGACTTTCGGTTGCAGCGACCAGTTCATCCACTTGTAGGCGCAGTTCGGGTGCTTGGCGTCGGCGTGCAACATGGTGGTGTCGGCCCAACCGGTCGCGCCTTCCTGCGGGATGGTCGAGGCGACTGGCTGCTTGTCGGCGACCAGGCCGTTGACCATGTAGCCCCAGGAGCTGGACGCCGCGACGCCTTCGTTCTTCACGTCGCTCATCTGCACGGTCGCGTCATGCCAGTAGCGGTGCACCAACGGGTGCTGGGCGCGCAGCAGGTCGAGCACAGCCTTGTACTGGGTTTCGGTCAGCTGGTACGGGTCTTCGATTTTCAGTTCCGGCTTGGCGGTTTTCAGATACAGCGCTGCGTCGGCGATGTAGATCGGGCCGTCATAGGCCTGGACGCGGCCTTTGTTGGGCTTGCCGTCCGGCAGGTCCTGCGCCTCGAACACCACGCTCCAGCTCACCGGCGGCGTCTTGAACACGTTGGTGTTGTACATCAGCACGTTCGGGCCCCATTGGTAGGGCGTGCCGTAAGTCTGCTTGTTGACGGTGTACCACGGGCCGTCTTTGAGGCGCGGGTCGAGGGTTTTCCAGTTGGGAATCAGGTCGGTGTTGATTGGCTGAACACGCTTGCCGGCCACCAGACGCAGCGACGCATCCCCCGATGCCGTCACCAGGTCATAACCGCCCTTGGTCATCAGGCTGACCATCTCGTCAGAGGTCGCCGCCGTCTTGACGTTGACCTTGCACCCGGTCTCCTGTTCGAAGCCGGTGACCCAGTCATAGGCCTTATCGCTTTCGCCCCGTTCGATGTAGCCCGGCCACGCAACGATATCCAGCTGGCCTTCGCCGTTGCCGACAGCCTTGAGCGTTTCAGCCGCCTGCAAGGTGCCGCTGGCGAACAACGCGGTGATCACAGCGCTCAGGAGCGCGGTCTTTTGCACTGACATGGGGGTTCCCTCTTTTTCAAATTATGGTCGGGGCAGTTTTGAACGGTGACTCGGTGCGGCGTGCTTGTTTCAAGCTCTTATTAGCGTAGCGGTGTTAGTTGAAGCCGATGTGGCATCTGCTGTTCACGGCAGATCGCTGCCGTGGCGCGCCATGATGTGTCTGACAACGCTGTAGTCCTGAAGCGAATCGCTCGACAGGTCCTTCCCGTAGCCCGAACGTTTCAGGCCGCCATGGGGCATTTCGCTGACCAGCATGAAATGGCTGTTGATCCAGGTGCAGCCGTACTGCAAACGCGCGGCGACTTGCATGGCCTTGTCGAGGTTTTGCGTCCAGATCGACGAGGCCAGGCCGTATTCCGAGTCGTTGGCCCATTCCACGGCCTGGGACAATTCGTCGAAGCGGGTGACGGTTACCACCGGGCCGAACACTTCTCGCTGGACGATCTCATCGCCTTGCTTGCACCCGGCGAGCAAGGTCGGCTGATAAAAGAAGCCAGGGCCTGAGTGCACCGCGGCGCCAGTGATGCGTTCGATATGGGGCTGGCTCAGCGCACGCTCAACGAAGCTGGCGACCCGATCACGCTGACGCACACTGATCAGCGGGCCGATTTCGTTGTCGGCATCGCGCTTGCCGGCGAATCGCAGGCTGCTGACCGCAGCACCCAGCTCGGCGACCAGCTTGTCGTGAATACCGGCCTGAGCGTAGATGCGACACGCGGCCGTGCAGTCCTGGCCGGCGTTGTAATAGCCGTAGGTGCGCACACCCTCGACGACCGCCGCAATGTCGGCATCGTTGCAGACGATCACCGGCGCCTTGCCGCCCAGTTCGAGGTGCGTTCGTTTCAGGGTTTTGGCCGCGGCCTGGAGGATTTTCTGGCCGGTGACGATATCGCCGGTCAGCGAGACCATGCGCACTTTCGGGTGGCTGACCAGGTGACTGCCGACCCCTTCACCGCCGCCGCAGAGGATGTTGATCACACCGTTGGGCAGCAGGCGGGCGAAAACCGGCGCCAACGCCAATATGGACAGTGGTGTGTGTTCCGAGGGTTTGAAGACCAGCGTATTGCCCGCCGCCAGCGCCGGAGCGATCTTCCAGGCAGCCATCATGATCGGGTAGTTCCACGGCGCAATCGATGCAACGACGCCAATCGGGTCGCGGCGGACCATGCTGGTGTAGCCCGGTACGTATTCGCCGGACAACTGACCGGTCTGGCAACGGACGGCGCCGGCGAAGAAGCGGAACACGTCGACAGCGGCGGTCAGGTCATCCTGACGCGCCAGGTGCAGGGGTTTGCCGCAGTTCAGCGATTCCAGTTGCGCCAGATGGTCAGCGTTTTTTTCGATGGCATCGGCGATGCTCAGCAGAATATTGGAGCGTTGTTGCGGCGTGGTGCGCGACCAACCGGTGAAGGCGCGGTTGGCCGCCAGAATGGCAGTCTCGACCTGCTCGGTGCTGGCTTCGGCAATGTGGGTCAATACCTCGCCGGTGGCGGGGTTCAGGATCGGTTCGACAAACCCCTGACCCGCGACCAGTTCACCGTCGATCAGCAAAGAGGTGAACAGTTGAGCGGTTGCGGTGTGTGGGGTTGCTGCGCCAGCCATTGTTCGAGCTTCCTTGTGTCGATGCTTTGTTATTTATGGCGCGTAGCCAACGTGTCGCCGTTGTCGGGCGCAGCGCTGGATAACTGTGGGAGCGAATTTATTCGCGATAGATGCACACAGGCGACCTGTCTTTACCGGCTGTACGGGCGTCTCGCGAATAAATTCGCTCCCACAGATCCGGCGCTGCGGCGCTCCGCAAAATCCGGAAACAACTCAGTTCCCAAGCCTCAGAGCCTAGTGCGGCTTCCAGGGCTCGACAAATTCTAAATACTGAATGCAGCGTTCGATTAAATAGATGGCCTGCGCCCCGGATGCGGTTGTTCGCGGGCCACGCTGAGAAATGGGTCGACCAACGAGGGACGCGCAGTGCCGCGCCGCCATGCAAGGCCGACGTCCAGCGTCTGGGTCAGGTCCGCGATCGGGCGTGCTTCGATGATGTCGCCCTCCAGCGACCACGGGCGATAGGTCATGTCCGGCTGGATCGACACGCCCAGGCCGGCGGCCACCAGGCTGCGGACCGCCTCGGTCGAGGCCGTGCGCAACGTGACCTTGGGTTGCAGCCCGGCGCGTGACCAGACGCGCTGGGCATTGGTGCCCATTTCATCGACGTTGAGCTGGATCAGCGGCTCACGCGCGACGTCGGCCAGGTTGATGCTGTCCTGTTCCAGCAACGGGTGTTGCGCCGGCAGCCACAGGCGGTGGGGTGAGTGAGTCAGGACCTCGGTCTGCAGTGCGTGGCGATCTTCCAGGTTCGACAGAATCAATACGCCGACGTCGATTTCGCCGCTGACCAGCAGGTGTTCGATATAAGGCCGCTCATCCTCCATCACCCGGATGTCCACGTTGGGGTACGCGCGCTGAAAACGGGTCAGCAAGTCTGCGAGGTAGTAACCGGCGACCAGGCTCGTCACGCCGATGATCAACTGCCCGGCCACCTGATCGGCGCCTTGCTGCAGGCTGCGCTTGGCGTTTTCGACGGTGGCAAGAATCAGGTGGGCCTGACGCAGGAACTGGTGGCCTTGGTGGGTCAGGGTCATGCCCTTGGCGTGACGGCTGAACAGGCTGACCCCGATCTCTTCTTCCAGTTGCTGAATGGCCAGGGTCAGCGTCGATTGAGAGATGAACACCGCTTGGGCGGCCGCCGAGATCGATCCGGTTTCCGCGACCGCAATGAAGTGACGGATCTGACGTAGCGTCATCATGAGGGCACCGGCTCGCTTGGCTTTTTAGAATTGAACGACTGTATATCGTTTTTCCTGAGGGGCCGCCAGCGACGTCTATGGAGGCGGCAACATTCAGAAGCACACCTGAAAGCCCGGTTTGCCGACTTCGTCTTACCTTGCGAGTCGAATGATTTCTTCCGTTTTCAGGAGCTTTCTTATGAACACCCGTGGCTTGCTCGATCAATTGTTGAAATCCGGCCAGGACCTGCTGAAGAACGCCTCAGGCGGGCCGGCGCCCTCCGGTTCCCACGGTAACGGCGTGCAGGGGAAGGGCGCGCAAGGCGGCCTCAACGATTTGCTGGGCAAAGTAGGCGGCGGCAACCTTGGCGGGTTTCTTTCGGGCGCGGGAGGCGGCGCGCTGGCAGCCGGGGCAATGGGATTGCTGCTGGGCAACAAAAGCGCGCGCAAGATCGGAGGCAAGGCGCTGACCTACGGCGGTCTGGCCGCGTTAGGCGTCCTGGCGTACAAGGCCTATGGCAACTGGCAGGCCAATCAAGGTCAAGGCGCCTCGCAACAGACCGAGCTGCAGACCGTTGACCGGGTGCCTCCTGCACAGGTCGAGCAACACAGCGAGGCCATCCTGCGAGCGCTGGTGGCGGCGGCCAAGGCCGACGGGCACGTCGATGCAAACGAACGACAGTTGATCGAAGGCGAATTTACTCGCCTGACTGGCGACAGTGATTTGCAGCAATGGCTGCACGTCGAGCTGAACAAGCCGCTGGACCCGACCGACGTCGCCCGTTCCGCGCGCACCCCGGAAATCGCCGCCGAGATGTACCTGGCCAGCGTGATGATGGTCGATGAAGAGCACTTCATGGAGCGCGCGTATCTGGATGAACTCGCCAAGCAGTTGAAGATTGAGCCAGGGCTCAAGCAGGAACTGGAAAACCAGGTGCGGCAATCTCAGCAGTAACAGACACCCGATTCCCTGTAGGAGACGTCGGAGGTTACGACGGCAGCGAACGAATGGCTTCAGTGGTAGATGGGTTGCCTGACACTACGCTTTCGCTGCCGTCGTAACCTCCGACGTCTCCTACAGGTTCGAAGGTGATTCAGTGCTCCCGATAACGCCTGGGCGCCTGCCATCAAGCAATCCTCCCACATGCCGATAGCGTGTCAGATATTTCTGATATATCTGTGCGTTATCGCGTTATCTATGTCGGAAACAGCCCGGTTAATTGGTAAGGCACTAGGCTATACTCCGCTCGCTTCGGGCCGTCTGTGGTCCGCTTCTTGAACCCGGTATCTGCCGGTGTTGAACTCTTGAGGGCTGACTGTGAAGAACTGGACGTTGCGTCAACGTATTTTGGCGAGCTTTGCGGTAATCATCACCATCATGCTGTTGATGGTCGTCGTGGCGTTCAATCGGCTGTGGGTCATTGAAAACAGCGGCGATGAAGTTCGACTGGATGCGCTGCCTGGCGTCTATTACAGCGGCACTGTGCGAGGCGCTTGGGCGGAAAGTTACGTGCGCACCCAACAGTTGCTCGTCGAGGGCACTGGGCGCAGCCTCAGCAGTACTGAAGAAGATGAATACAAAGATTTCGAAGACCGTCTGCAAACGCAAATTGCGAACTATCAGAAGAGCATTTTTGAAGAAGACGATCGCAGTGACTTTGCCCATTTCCTGCAGTTGCGCGAGCGTTATGGGTTGGTGCTCAATAGCGTTCTTGCCGCCTATCAAAGTGACAACTTCCCGCTGGCCCAACGTATTTTCGCCGAGCAACTGACGCCGGTGTGGTCTGAAGGTCGCAAGGTGCTCAATACGTTGGGCGCCAAGAACAAGCTCAACGCTGATCGGTCGTCCGACAATATTCAGGCCGCTGTTTCCAGTGCAAAGATCACCCTGGGGATTTCGCTGATCGTTGCCGTGCTGGTGGCAGCCGGTTGCGGCTTGCTGCTGATGCGCGCGATTCTGGCACCGATGAACCGCATCGTGCGGATTCTCGACACCATGCGCACGGGTGATCTGAGCAGCCGTCTGAAGCTGGACCGCAACGACGAGTTCGGTTCCGTGCAGACCGGTTTCAACGACATGGTCACCGAACTGGCCGCACTGGTGTCCCAGGCGCAGCGCTCGTCCGTGCAGGTCACCACGTCGGTCACCGAAATTGCGGCCACCTCCAAACAGCAGCAGGCGACCGCCACGGAAACCGCCGCGACCACCACCGAGATCGGTGCAACCTCCCGTGAAATCGCTGCCACGTCGCGCGATTTGGTCCGGACCATGACAGAGGTCACCTCCGCTGCGGACCAGGCCTCGATTCTTGCCGGTTCCGGACAGCAAGGGCTGGCGCGCATGGAAGACACCATGCATTCGGTGATGGGCGCGGCCGACCTGGTCAACTCCAAGCTGGCGATCCTCAATGAGAAAGCCGGCAACATCAATCAGGTGGTGGTGACCATCGTCAAGGTGGCCGACCAGACCAACCTGCTGTCCCTCAACGCCGCCATCGAAGCCGAGAAAGCCGGCGAGTACGGCCGTGGTTTTTCCGTGGTCGCGACCGAAGTGCGACGTCTTGCCGACCAGACCGCCGTGGCGACCTACGACATCGAACAGATGGTGCGTGAGATCCAGTCGGCGGTGTCGGCAGGCGTCATGGGCATGGACAAATTCTCCGAAGAAGTGCGCCGGGGGATGTTCGAAGTGACGCAGGTCGGCGAGCAGCTTTCGCAGATCATCCACCAGGTGCAGGCGCTGGCGCCCCGGGTGTTGATGGTCAACGAAGGCATGCAGGCGCAAGCCACCGGTGCCGAGCAGATCAATCAGGCCCTGGTGCAGCTGGGCGATGCCAGCAGCCAGACCGTGGAGTCCCTGCGCCAGGCCAGTTTCGCCATCGACGAGCTGAGCCAGGTCGCGGTGGGACTGCGCAGCGGCGTTTCGCGCTTCAAGGTCTGAGTCGGGACCATGATCGAGCATTCAGCCAAACGCAGCACGGTCGTGTTGCCGAAGAACAAGCTGTTCCTGTTGTTTCGCATCGGGACGGAACGGTATGCGCTGGAAGCGACGGAAGTCGCCGAAGTGCTGCCTCGGCTGGTGCTTAAACCCATTGCTCAGGCGCCGCATTGGGTGGCGGGGGTGTTTGCTCATCGTGGTGCGGTGGTGCCGGTCATCGACCTGAGCGCGTTGACCTTCGGTGAACCTGCCCAGTCACGCACCAGCACCCGTCTGGTGCTGGTGAACTACCGCATCAGCGCCGAGCGCGCGCCACAGTGGCTGGGGCTGATTCTTGAGCAGGCCACCGAAACCCTGCGCTGCGCCCCGGATGAGTTCAAAGCGTACGGCCTGGACAACCGGCAGGCGCCGTACCTTGGCCCGGTGCGTGAAGACGCCCTGGGTTTACTGCAGTGGATTCGCGTGCAGGATTTGCTGACCGATGCTGTGCGTGAATTGCTGTTTCCGGCCCAGCCGTTGAGCCTTGAATCGTTCGAGGCGACGTCATGAGCGAAGATGCGCGTTTCTTCGCGTTCCTCAAGCACCGCATCGGGCTGGACGTGGCGTCCGTTGGCGAGGCCATCATCGAGCGAGCGGTGCGCCAGCGCTGCACGAGCGCCAAGGCCGTGGACCATGACGCCTACTGGCAACTGCTGCAGAGCTCGGCAGAAGAACAGCAAGCGCTGATCGAAGCGGTGATCGTGCCCGAAACCTGGTTTTTCCGTTACCCGGAGTCTTTCGGCACGCTGGGCAAGCTGGCCGCTGCGCGTCTGGCGCAGCTCAACGGCGTGCGACCGCTGCGCATCCTCAGCCTGCCCTGCTCGACGGGTGAAGAGCCTTATTCGATTGCCATGGCGTTGTTCGATGCCGGTCTGCAACCGCAGCAGTTCAAGGTCGAGGCGGTGGATATCAGCCCGCTGTCCTTGCAGCGCGCGCGCCAGGGCGTGTACGGCAAAAACTCGTTTCGCGGCACTGACCTCGGTTTTCGCGAGCGTTACTTCAGTCAGGTCAATGAGGGCTATCGCGTCGAGGATCGGGTTCGCGAGCGCGTCAGTTTTCAAGCCGGAAACCTGCTTGATCCGACCTTGCTCGTCGCGCAGTCGGCCTACGATTTTGTGTTCTGTCGCAACCTGCTGATCTATTTCGACGTCGACACCCAGAAGCGTGGCTTCGAGGCGCTCAAGCGCATGACGCGCGATGACGGCGTGTTGTTCATCGGACCTGCTGAGGGCAGCCTGCTCGGTCGCATGGGGATGGCGTCGATCGGCATCGCCCAGTCCTTCGCCTTTCGCCATCGTGCCGAGCCGCTGCCCGATCCGCTCACTGTGGTGACCGCGACGCCGGTCGCGCCGCCGCTGCCCGTTGAACCGTCACGCCTGGTCAAGCCGATACCGCCTACCACTGCGCGGATCAGAAGCAGCGTAAGCCCGTTTGCACCGGCTTCACCCGTGCCCCGCGCGACGATGCCACCGTCGGCTGCCGCAGGCGAAGCCGCCACCTTGCTCGACGACATCAGGCGTCTTGCCAACGAAGGCAAGAGTGCCGAGGCAAAAGCAGCGTGCGATCAATACCTCAAGCGCTACGAGCCGGTGGCGAGGGTGTTCTATTGGCTGGGGCTGCTCAGCGAAGTCGGAGGCGACGTGTCGGGCGCACAAGGGTTTTACCGCAAGGCGTTGTACCTCGAGCCTCAGCACCCCGAAGCATTGGCGCAGTTGGCGGCGTTGCTGGCGGCTCAGGGCGACGCGGCGGGCGCTCGCCGTTTGCAGGAACGTGCAGCGCGTGGCGTGAACAAAGAAGGACGTAATCGATGACCGGCGTACACAGTGAACTGGTGAGCCACGACGCTCAGGCCATCGACGATTGCTGGAACCGGATCGGCATTCATGGCGACCGCTCATGCCCATTGCTGGTGGAGCACATCCATTGCCGCAACTGTTCGGTGTATTCGGCGGCGGCCACACGATTGCTCGACCGCTATGCGTTGGCTCAGGAGCACCGCGTGTCGATGCAGGGCGAGGACCTGGC
The DNA here is from genome assembly GCF_900100795.1 of Pseudomonas abietaniphila. Lineage (GTDB taxonomy): Bacteria > Pseudomonadota > Gammaproteobacteria > Pseudomonadales > Pseudomonadaceae > Aquipseudomonas > Aquipseudomonas abietaniphila. Next base: position 299,887 of record NZ_FNCO01000005.1, on the reverse strand, counting down.
CAGTGACGTCCAGACCCGCTCCCTGGTGGTGTTTCGTCTGGGGGAAGAGTGGCTGGGCCTGCCGACGCGCTGCCTGGTCGAGGTCTCGCCGGTGCAGGCCATTCACTCGCTTCCGCATCAACGCTCGCGCGCGCTGCTGGGCGTTGCCAACGTGCGAGGCGCGCTGGTCGCGTGCCTGTCGTTCGTCGAACTGCTCGGACTGGACACCTCGCTGCCCCCATCGACGTCGGCGCGCATCATGCCGCGCATGTTGATCGTCTCGGCCGAGGGCGGGCCGGTGGTGGTGCCGGTCGATGAAGTGGACGGAATTCACGCCATCGAGGCGCGGCTGCTGGATTCGGCCTCGGCGCCCGCGCAGAACAGCAACGCCCGGTTCACCCGAGGCGTGGTGCAGTGGAAAAATCGCAGCCTGCGGTTGCTGGATGAAGAACACCTGTTGTCGGCAGTGAACCGGAGCCTGACATGACGCCCGATCAGATGCGCGACGCTTCGTTGTTCGAACTGTTTACCCTGGAAGCCGAAGCCCAGACCCAGGTCCTGAGCGCAGGCTTGCTGGCGCTTGAGCGCAACCCCACGCAGGCGGATCAGCTGGAAGCCTGCATGCGCGCAGCGCATTCGCTCAAGGGCGCGGCGCGGATCGTCGGGGTCAATGCCGGCGTCAGTGTTTCCCACGTCATGGAAGATTGTCTGGTGGAGGCGCAGGAAGGGCGTCTGCACCTCAAGCCCGAGCACATCGACGCGCTGTTGATGGGCACCGACATGCTCATGCGCATTGCCACGCCAGGCGAAAGCAGCGTTGGACAAAGCGATGTCGACGGTTATGTCGCGCTGATGACCGACCTGATCAAGCCCGGTGTGCGCCACGCGGTCATTGCGCCAAGCGCCACACCCTCAATGGACGATCTCCTGCTGGCCAACGCTCAGTCGTTGGTGGCGTCCGTTCAGTCTGCGTTGGGGCCTGCGGCGTTGAGCGCACCGCTGTCGGCGCAACCGCTGCCCGCCGATCTGTTATTGCCTGTGCCCTCAACGTCTTCCACGCCGACTGAAAGCGAAGACGATTCCGCGCCGTCGAAGCCCGGGCGCCGCAGTGAGCGCCGTGTTGCCGAGGGTGGCGAGCGCGTGCTGCGAGTGACCGCCGAGCGCTTGAATAACCTGCTCGACCTGTCGAGCAAGTCGCTGGTTGAAACGCAGCGGCTGAAGCCGTACCTGACCGCCATGCAGCGGGTCAAACGGTCGCAAAGCGGTGCCAGCCGTGCGCTCGACAGCCTGGAAGCCTTGCTCGATGCCAGTGTCGATCCCGATGCGCAAAAGATGCTCGAAGAAGCCCGGCGTCTGTTGAGCGAGGCGCAGCACCTGTTGATTCAGCAGACCTCCGATCTGGACGAGTTCGGCTGGCAGGCGACCCAGCGTGCCCAGTTGCTGTACGACACCGCGTTGGCCTGCCGCATGCGTCCGTTTGCTGACGTCCTGGTCGGGCAGGCGCGCATGGTTCGCGACCTTGGACGCTCTCTGGGCAAACGGGTGCGTCTGGAGATTGAAGGCGAGAAGACCCAGGTCGATCGCGATGTACTGGAAAAACTCGAGGCCCCGCTGACGCATTTGCTGCGCAACGCGGTCGATCACGGCATCGAATCACCCGAGCAACGGCTTGCCAGCGGCAAGTCCGCGGAGGGATTGATAACGCTCAGGGCGTCGCATCAGACGGGGCTGCTGGTGGTCGAACTGATCGATGACGGCGCCGGGGTCGATCTTGAACGCCTGCGTCGCAGCATCATCGACCGCAAGTTGTCGCCCGAGGAAACGGCGGCGCAGTTGAGCGAGGAAGAGTTGTTGAGCTTCCTATTCCTGCCCGGTTTCAGCATGCGCGACAAGGTTACCGAAGTCTCGGGCCGGGGTGTCGGGCTGGATGCCGTGCAGCACATGGTTCGGCAGCTGCGGGGAGGTGTCGAACTGGTCCAGCAGGCGGGGCAGGGCAGCTGCTTCCATCTCGAAGTCCCCCTGACGCTGTCGGTGGTGCGCAGCCTGGTGGTGGAGGTCGGTGGTGAGGCCTATGCTTTCCCGTTGGCGCACATCGAACGCATGCGTGACGTGCAGGCCGATGACATCGTGCAGCTCGAAGGCCGTCAGCACTTCTGGCACGAGGAGCGTCATGTCGGGCTGGTCGCGGCCAGTCAGTTGCTCAATCGCCCGGCCAGTCAGCACAGCGAAGACGTGCTCAAGGTGGTGGTCATCCGAGAGCGCGACGCGGTGTACGGCGTGGCGGTGGAGCGATTTATCGGCGAGCGTACGCTGGTGGTGCTGCCACTGGATCCCCGCCTGGGCAAGGTTCAGGACATCTCGGCGGGCGCGTTGCTTGACGATGGTTCTGCGGTGCTGATCATCGACGTCGAGGACATGCTGCGTTCGGTTGAAAAATTGCTGAATACCGGACGCCTGGAACGTATCGATCGGCGCAATCGGCAGGCGGATAATCAAGCCCGCAAACGCGTGCTGGTGGTCGACGATTCGCTGACCGTGCGCGAGCTGGAACGCAAATTGTTGCTCGGGCGCGGCTATGACGTAGCGGTGGCGGTGGACGGCATGGACGGGTGGAACGCGTTGCGCGCCGAGGATTTTGACCTGCTGATCACCGACATCGACATGCCGCGCATGGACGGTATCGAACTGGTGACATTGCTGCGTCGCGACAGTCGCCTGCAGTCGTTGCCGGTGATGGTGGTGTCATACAAGGATCGTGAGGAAGACCGGCGTCGAGGGCTCGACGCCGGTGCCGACTATTATCTGGCCAAGGCCAGTTTCCATGACGACGCGTTGCTCGACGCGGTCGTTGAGTTGATAGGAGATGCGCAAGGATGAAGATCGCCATCGTCAATGACATGCCCATGGCGGTCGAAGCGCTGCGCCGTGCGCTGGCGTTCGAGCCCGCGCATCAGGTGGTGTGGGTCGCCAGCAATGGGGCCGAGGCGGTGGAACGGTGTGCCGAACTGACCCCGGATCTGATCCTGATGGACTTGATCATGCCAGTGATGGATGGCGTGGAAGCCACCCGCCGCATCATGGCCGAGACGCCGTGCGCCATCGTGATTGTGACGGTGGACCGTGAACAGAACGTCCACCGGGTATTCGAGGCCATGGGCCACGGTGCGCTGGACGTCGTGGACACCCCGGCGATCGGTGCGGGCAACCCCAAGGATGCTGCCGCGCCTTTGTTACGCAAGATTCTTAATATAGGCTGGCTCATTGGTCAGCGTGACAGCCGCGTGCGTCCGACACCGGCTCCGTTGCGCGAAGCCTCGCAGCGTCAGGGTCTGGTCGCCATTGGTTCGTCCGCAGGTGGGCCGGCGGCGCTGGAAGTGCTGCTCAAGGCGCTGCCGCAGGACTTTCCGGCCGCCATCGTGTTGGTGCAGCACGTGGATCAAGTGTTTGCCGCCGGGATGGCACAGTGGTTGAGCAGCTCTTCGGGGTTGCAGGTGCGGCTGGCCCGTGACGGTGAGCCGCCACAAAGCGGCGCCGTGCTGCTGGCGGGCACCAACCACCATATTCGTCTGTTGAAGAACGGCACGCTGGCTTATACGGCAGAGCCGGTGAATGAGATTTACAGGCCTTCGATCGATGTGTTTTTCGAAAGCGTGGCCAGTTATTGGAACGGTGATGCAGTCGGTGTTCTGTTGACGGGGATGGGGCGCGATGGCGCACAGGGGCTCAAGCTGATGCGTCAGCGCGGGTTCCTCACCATCGCCCAGGACCAGCGAAGCTGTGCGGTGTACGGCATGCCCAAAGCGGCAGCCGCAATTGACGCCGCCAAGGAGATTCGCCCGCTGGACACGATAGCGCCTCGCTTGACCGAGGTATTCACCCAATGAATTTCCAGGTGATTTCACAGCCCGCCTGTGACCAGGAGACCCTGAATGCATGATTTGCAGCTGGACGATGTAAACGCCACGGACGAAAACGCTGCCATGGTGTTACTGGTCGACGATCAGGCGATGATTGGCGAGGCAGTCCGGCGTGGGCTGGCGAACGAAGAAAACATCGATTTTCACTTTTGCGCCGACCCGCATCAAGCGATCGCTCAGGCGATCCAGATCAAACCGACGGTGATCCTTCAGGATCTGGTCATGCCGGGTCTTGACGGCCTCACGCTGGTGCGCGAATACCGCAACAACCCGGCCACCCGGGATATTCCGATCATCGTGCTCTCAACCAAGGAAGACCCGCTGATCAAGAGCGCGGCGTTCGCGGCCGGTGCCAACGATTACCTGGTCAAACTGCCGGATAACATCGAGCTGGTTGCGCGTATCCGCTATCACTCGCGCTCCTATATGACCCTGCTCCAGCGTGACGAAGCCTACCGCGCGCTGCGGGTCAGTCAGCAGCAGTTGCTGGACACTAATCTGGTGCTGCAACGCCTGATGAACTCCGACGGCCTGACCGGGCTGTCCAATCGCCGCCACTTCGACGAATACCTGGAACTGGAGTGGCGCCGGGCGATTCGTGAACAGACGCAGTTGTCGTTGATGATGATCGATGTCGACTATTTCAAAGCGTATAACGACAATTTCGGTCACCTGGAGGGGGACGAAGCATTGCGTCAGGTCGCCAAGGCGATCCGTTCCAGCTGCAGCCGTCCTTCCGATTTGCCCGCCCGTTACGGCGGTGAAGAGTTCGCGCTGGTGCTGCCCAATACCTCACCTGGCGGCGCACGCCTTCTGGCCGAGAAACTGCGCCAGACCGTGGCCGGCATGAACATCCCTCATATCGCACCCAGCGAAGGTGCCAGCCTGACCGTCAGCATCGGCCTGTCGACAGTGGTGCCGCAGGTCGGCAGCCACAGCCGCCAAGTGATCCAGAGCGCTGATCAGGGGCTTTATGCGGCCAAGCACAATGGGCGCAATCAGGTGGTGGTGGGCTGATCCGATACCGATCAATGGACGTGCGCAGCACTGTGGGAGCTGCTGGAGGTTACGACAGTGGCGAATGCGGTCTACAGCCGACCTGGATGGAAACCGCCCCGCCGCCTTCGCTGCCGTCGTAACCTCCGACGTCTACTACAGAATGGACTGCACCTGGAAGCTGGGCACCCAACCCATTTTTTGAGATGTCCAGAGAATGCATTGATCCTCTCTGACCCTGCCCAACGGACTGCCATCAGGGCGGGAGCTGGGGTATACTCGTCGGCTTTGAAAATTTCGCCTGCGAGTGCTGCCTACCATGGAAATCAACCCGATCCTAAACAGCATCAAGGACCTGTCCGAGCGCTCCGAATCCATTCGGGGGTATCTTTGACTACGATCACAAACATGATCGTCTGACCGAAGTAAACCGCGAGCTCGAAGATCCGGCTGTCTGGAACAACCCGTCGTACGCCCAGGAACTGGGCCGTGAGCGTTCTCTGCTCGCCCAGATCGTCGAAACCCTCGATGAAATGAGTTCCGGTCTGACAGACGCCAAAGACTTGCTGGACATGGCCGTCGAAGAAGATGACGAAGGGGCTGTCGCCGACGTCGTTGCTGAAATCGATCGCCTGCGCGAGTCGCTGGAGAAGCTCGAATTCCGTCGCATGTTCAGCGGCGAAATGGACCCCAACAACGCCTACCTCGATATCCAGGCCGGCTCCGGCGGTACCGAAGCTCAGGACTGGGCCAACATTCTGCTGCGCATGTACCTGCGCTGGGCCGACAAGCGCGGCTTCGACGCGACCATCATGGAGCTGTCCGAAGGCGAAGTCGCCGGCATCAAGGGCGCCACGGTTCACATCAAGGGCGAGTACGCCTTTGGCTGGCTGCGCACCGAGATCGGCGTGCACCGCCTGGTCCGCAAGAGCCCGTTCGACTCCGGCGCCCGCCGCCACACCTCGTTCTCGGCGGTGTTCGTGTCCCCTGAGATCGACGACCGCATCGAGATCGACATCAACCCGTCTGACCTGCGAATCGATACCTATCGCTCGTCCGGTGCGGGTGGTCAGCACGTCAACACCACTGACTCGGCGGTGCGTATCACCCACGTCCCGACCAACACCGTGGTCAGCTGCCAGAACGAGCGCTCCCAGCACGCGAACAAGGACACCGCCATGAAAATGCTGCGGGCCAAGTTGTATGAGCTGGAAATGCAGAAGCGCAACGCGGCGTCCCAGGCGCTGGAAGACACCAAGTCGGACATCGGCTGGGGTCACCAGATCCGTTCGTACGTCCTCGATGACTCGCGCATCAAGGACTTGCGTACCGGCGTTGAGCGCAGCGATTGCAACAAGGTGCTGGACGGCGACCTCGACGGCTACCTCGAAGCAAGCCTCAAACAGGGGCTGTAAACGCGACACCACTGTTACGGGTACGGCGCATCCTTCTACCGCGACCGGCCCGTGATCCCTTGCCTGTGGCAAGAAGCAACGAACCTGTGATGGAAAATCAAAAGACATGAGCGACCAACAACTCGACCCGCAAGCCCTGCAACAGGAAGAAAACACCCTGATCGCCCTGCGCAAGGAAAAGCTTGCTGCCGAGCGCGCCAAGGGCAATGCCTTCCCGAATGACTTCCGCCGCGAAAACTACTGCAACGACCTGCAGAAACAGTACGCGGACGAGACCAAGGAAGCGCTGGCCGAGGCGGCGATTCCGGTCAAGGTTGCCGGTCGCATCATGCTCAACCGTGGTTCGTTCATGGTGATTCAGGACATGACCGGTCGCATTCAGGTCTACGTCAACCGCAAGACACTGTCCGAAGACACCCTGGCCGCCGTCAAGACCTGGGACATGGGCGATATCATTGCCGCCGAAGGCACCCTGGCCCGTTCCGGCAAGGGCGACCTGTACGTCGAAATGACCAGCGTCCGTCTGCTGACCAAGTCGCTGCGTCCGCTGCCGGACAAGCACCACGGCCTGACCGACACCGAGCAACGCTACCGTCAGCGCTACGTCGATCTGATCGTCAACGAAGACGTGCGTCAGACCTTCCGCGTGCGTTCGCAGGTCATTGCGCACATTCGCAGCTTCCTGATGAAGCGTGACTTCCTGGAAGTCGAAACGCCGATGCTGCAGACCATCCCTGGCGGCGCGGCGGCCAAACCGTTCGAAACCCACCACAACGCCCTGGACATGGAAATGTTCCTGCGCATCGCGCCTGAGCTGTACCTCAAGCGGCTGGTTGTCGGTGGGTTCGAGAAAGTGTTCGAGATCAACCGCAACTTCCGTAACGAAGGCGTTTCGACCCGTCACAACCCTGAATTCACCATGTTGGAGTTCTACCAGGCGTACGCCGACTACGAAGACAACATGGACCTGACCGAAGAGCTGTTCCGTGAACTGGCTCAACTGGTTCTGGGCAGCACCGACGTGCCGTACGGCGACAAGGTGTTCCACTTCGGCGAACCGTTCGCGCGTCTGTCGGTGTTCGACTCGATCCTCAAGTACAACCCCGACCTGACCGCCGAAGACCTGAACGACATCGACAAGGCTCGCGCAATCGCCAAGAAAGCCGGCGCCAAGGTGCTGGGCTTCGAAGGTCTGGGCAAGCTGCAGGTGATGATTTTTGAAGAGCTGGTCGAGCACAAGCTGGAGCAGCCGCACTTCATCACCCAGTACCCGTTCGAAGTGTCGCCGCTGGCCCGTCGTAACGACGACAACCCGAACGTCACTGACCGTTTCGAACTGTTCATCGGTGGCCGTGAAATCGCCAACGCCTACTCCGAGTTGAACGACGCGGAAGACCAGGCCGAGCGTTTCATGGCACAGGTGGCCGACAAGGACGCAGGTGACGACGAAGCCATGCATTACGACGCCGACTTTGTTCGCGCCCTTGAATATGGCATGCCGCCGACAGCGGGTGAGGGCATCGGTATCGACCGTCTGGTGATGCTGCTGACCAACTCGCCGTCGATCCGCGACGTCATCCTGTTCCCGCACATGCGGCCGCAAGCATAAGCGCTTTAAAACAAGCCGCCTGAGCAGGGCGGCTTTTTTTTGTCCATTACAGTCACGCAGGCCAACGGTAGGAGCGTGGCTTGTCCCGCGATCGGCGACGCAGTCGTCGCAAAACCGGCGAATGCGGTGTAACAGGAAAACCGTGTGCTCAGGGTTTACGACGGGTTCCCCGCCGATCGCGGGACAAGCCACGCTCCTACAGGCTCCGCGCCTGCCAGTCATTCAAAGAGGAAAACCTGTCGTGAATCGTACGATCGCTCAAAAGGGAGCCGCTGGCCTTGCCACGGCCGTCGCACAGAGTGTTCAGTATCAAGGCCGCAAGGCGAGCCGACAGGGAAGCGAACAGCGCCGACAGCAGATTCTCGATGCGGCCATGCGCATTCTCATCCGTGATGGCGTGCGGGCCGTCCGGCACCGCGCCGTGGCCGCCGAAGCGCAAGTGCCGCTGTCGGCCACCACTTATTACTTCAAGGACATCGACGACCTGCTCACCGATGCCTTCGCCCAATACGTCGAACGCAGCGCGGCGTACATGGCCAAGCTGTGGACCAACACCGAAACCCTGCTGCGCGAAATGGTCGCGCGCAACGACGGCAGCGCCGATGCCCGCGCGCGGCTGGCGGACGAGATTGCGCGCATGACCCTGGACTACGTGCGCCATCAGTTGCTGACGCGCCGCGATCAATTGATCGCCGAGCACGCCTTCCGCCTCGAAGCGTTGATCAACCCGCGACTGGCGCCTCTGGTCAGCGCGCACCAGCAGATTCTGTTGCAGGGAAGCGCCCAGTTTCTCGAGGTCATGGGCTCGGCCCAACCGCAAGTGGATGCGCAAGTGTTGACGGGGATTATCGGGCGGATGGAATATCAGGGCTTGCTCGAGGGACCACGTCCCCACGCAGACGAAGAAATGCTCGCTATTCTTACCCGCCAGATGCATCTGGTGCTGGGCACCGCCAAGCCCATGACGGGCTGCAACGCATAATTTCAGGGCTCGGTGTCGAGGGCTCACTTTCAGGAGAAGCGATGAAAGTCTGGAGCGTTTTGCTCGCCTTGTCGTTCGCGCTGTTGAGCGGATGCCTGGTGACTTTCAAGGACCCGATTCCCACGCGCGACACCGCGCCGCCGAAACTGCTCGGCACCTGGACCAGCAAGAACGCCTGGGGCGAGCCGCTGGAGCTGGAAATCAGCCGCGCCGGGGCCAATCAGTACAAGGCCGTCAGCTACCGCAAGGGGGATCGCAAGAACCGCGACGAGTACACCTTCACGGTGTCGCGCCATGGCAGCCGCTGGTACGTGTCGGCGGCGTTGCCTGAAAAGTACGGGGCCAATTACGTCATCGCCGGCTTCGACCTGGTCGACAACGATAACGCGGCCGACGAACTGGACGTCTATGACCTGGACCTGGAACGGATGCAGCAGCTGATCGAGCAAAAGACCTTCGAAGGCCAGGCGATTGAAACCGAGAAGGGTGACGGCGTGCTGATCACCACCTCCATGGACAAGGTGTTCGCCTATCTGGACGACACCGCCAATTCCGATGTCTTTCTCAAAGCAGCTCAATATCAGCGCATGACCAAATAGCGCTAAAGGTCAATTAAAGGGGTACTGGGTGGACGATTACCAGCAGACCATTCGCACGCTGTCCGATCGTATCGTGTTCGCGCAAACGCCGATCCGGGTACTGGATGCGGTGAAGTGGGACGACAGCATCCGCAAGAATTTTCTTTCCGCCAAGGGCAAGCAAATGCCCGAGATCGATCGGGCCTACTACGAGAATCGCCCGTTGGGTTTTGACTCCGGCGCATTGAAACTGGAATTCCAGAACATCGAGCGCGACATTACCCGGCAACTGGGGCAGTTCAACCCGGTCGGGCAGATCATGCGGCGCATGTGCAAGGAGTACCGGATGGTCATCCGGATGCTCGAGGCCCGTGGCACACCGGATTTTGGCCTCATTTCCCAAGAGTTGTACGGCGCGGCGTCCGATGCGTTTCATGCCGGTGATCCGACGCTGGCCGACCTCGGCCTGATGCTGTCCGATTACCTGAACAACATCGCCGGGCGCGGTGACCTCAAGGACGAACCGAAGATTCTGACGGCGAAAGACGCGGTGGCCATGCTCCAAAGCCGGCTGAATCGCACCTTTGGCGAGGCTGAAGAAACCATCCGTGTGTTTGAGTCCGACGGTATTGTCGCGGACGCGGCGGCGGGCGCCGATTACATCAAGATCCGCAGCGACGCGATGTTCAACGAGCGTGACGTGCGGGCGCTGGAAGTCCACGAAGGCCTTGTGCACGTGGGCACTACCCTGAACGGTCAGAATCAGCCGATCTGCACTTTCCTCGCCAAAGGCCCACCGTCGTCGACCGTGACCCAGGAAGGCCTGGCGATTCTGATGGAAGTCATCGGCTTCGCCTCCTACCCCAGCCGCCTGCGCAAGCTGACCAACCGCACCCGTGCGATTCACATGGCCGAAGAGGGCGCGGATTTCCTGCAGGTGTTCGAGTTCTACCGTGAGCAGGGCTTCGGTATGCCTGAAAGCTACGGCAACGCCAGCCGCGTTTTCCGGGGCTCTGTGCCCAACGGTCTGCCGTTCACCAAGGACCTGTCCTACCTCAAGGGCTTCATCATGGTTTACAACTACATCCAGTTGGCCGTGAGAAAGGGCAAGCTGGAGCAGGTGCCGCTGCTGTTTTGCGGCAAGACCACGCTCGAAGACATGCGCACGTTGCGCCAATTAGTGGACGAAGGGCTGGTGGTGCCGCCCAAATACCTGCCGGAGCAGTTCCGCGACATGAACGCGTTGTCGGCATGGATGTGCTTCTCCAACTTCCTGAACCATTTGAGCCTGGACCGGATCGAAGCGGATTACTCGAATATCCTTTGAGCGCCGAGCGTTTTCAAAAAAACCGGCTTGGTGGCGAAGGTGCAAGAACAGCAAGATCAGTGCTGACCGATCTGGCACCCGCCCGGTAGGCGCTGGCTTGCTGGCGAACGCGTCAGTTCAACACCAGATTTGAATGACACACCGCATTCGCCAGCAAGCCGGCTCCTACAAAGGGTACAGCGATAAAAAGGCCTCCTCACACGGCGAAAAAACAAGGATGAAACCCGTTTGAAGCTCATCGTCACTCTCATCACGATCCTCTTTCTCGCCGGCTGCAGCGAACTGCTGTTCTACCCGGAGCGCGACGTCCCCCTCACCCCGGAAAAGGCCCACCTGCCGTACCGTGACCTGACGCTGACCACCGCCGACGGCACAAAACTCAATGCCTGGTTTCTGCCCGCGAAAGCCGGCGTTCCGGTCAAGGGCACGGTGCTGCACCTGCATGGCAACGGCGGAAACATGGCCTGGCACCTGAGCGGCAGCTATTGGCTTCCGGAGCAGGGCTATCAAGTGCTGTTGCTGGATTATCGCGGCTATGGCCATTCCGAAGGCGACCCCAGTCTGCCAGCGGTGTACCAGGACATCGACGCGGCGTTCGACTGGCTGAACAAGGCGCCGGAGGTGCAGGGCAAACCGCTGGTGGTGTTGGGGCAAAGCATTGGTGGCGCGCTGGGTGTGCATTACCTGTCCGAGCACCCGCAACAGCGTTCTCGGGTGAAAGCCTTGGTGCTCGACGGCGTGCCGGCCAGCTATCGCGAAGTGGCGCGCTACACGTTGAGCACGTCGTGGCTCACGTGGCCGTTCAAGCGGCCATTGTCGTGGGTGATCCCCGACAGCGACAGCGCCATCAATGGCATTACGCAGCTCAAAGGCACGCCGATGCTGCTGTTCCAGAGCCTCGACGATTCGCAGGTTCCGTTGCACAACGGCATCAGCCTGTATCAGTCCGCACCGTTGCCACGGGTCCTGCAACTGACGCGGGGGCCTCATGTGCAAACCTTCGAAGACCCGACTTGGCGTGAAGTCATGGTCCGGTATCTGGACGACCCGCAACACTTTAACGGCCTGCGGCGTCTGGCCGAGATCCCCAATTACCCTGATCCTGATGCGAGCAAGAAGACTTCCTCTGCGCCATCGGAAACGCAACCGGCAGAGAGTTCGAAATGAGTGACGAGCGTAATGTGATCCCGCAGATTCTGACTGGGATTGGCTGTATTTTTTTGACCGTCGGGACGCTGTGGTACTACGGGTATCTGCACTTCGCAAAGCCTGAGGATGCGTTGCAGTTGAGCGAGTTCACGATGCTCAAGACGGTGCCGGGGGAGGACTACAAAGTCGCGCTGGAGCCGGCGCCGCAGGTGGCTCAGTGTATCGATGGGGTGATGGTGTTGTTCGATACCGCGCAGAAGGGTCTGACCGGAGTGTTGGTGAATGATCGCAAGCAGGCGGTGAGGTGCATGGGGCAGGAAACGCCGCAGAAGGTGCAGTGATTTTCTGATCGTACCCATGCTCCGCGTGGTAACGCATCGATTGACGCTCCGCATCGACTTGGACGCAGAGCGTCTTGGACCGCGTCAACCTGATGCTTCTGCTGTTGATTTTGCTTTTCCATTTCCTTTTCCTGCCACAAAAAAAGGCCCCATCTGCATCCACAGACGGGGCCTTCTGACTTGCAGCGGCAATTACATCACCGCATCAGCCCTATCACTGCATCGAAGAACGCGGTGCGACCGGCTGGTTATCGTTGGAAATGGTCACTTCCACACGACGGTTCATCGCACGGCCCGACGCGCTGGCGTTATCCGCCACCGGGTACTCCTTGCCATAACCCTGCGCAACGACACGGTCCATGGCCACGCCCATCTTCACCAGTGCCATGCGCACCGAGTTCGCGCGGCGCTCGGACAGCGACTGGTTGTAGGTCGCCGAACCGGTGCTGTCGGTGTAGCCCTCGACGATCACCTTGCGATCAGGGTTTTCCGACAGGAACTGCGCCAGCTTGTTCACGTTCACCAGGCCCGTCGATTTCAGCTCGGCCTTGTTCAGGTCAAACAATACGTCGCCAAAGGTCACCAGCGTGCCGCGTTCGGTTTGCTTGGCGTTCAGGCTGTTCTGCAGTTGCTTGATCTGAGCATCGCGAGCATCCAGACGCGCCTGAGCACGTTGGGCCGATGCGTTTTTCAGATCGTTCTCAGCAGTCTTCAGGTTGATCGTCTGCTTGGCCAGTTCGACGCGCTGATTGGTCAGGTACGCCAGCTGATCGACTTTCTTTTCGTCGTCATGATTGCGATACGCGGCGTCTGCCTTGTCCAGCCATTCGCTGGCGTCCTTGGTTTCCAGCGCCGCCAATTGACTGGCTTTCGGATTGCTTTGCAGCGCCGAGTAGTTGGTCCGGGCTTGTTCCAGGTTCACGTTAGGTTGCGAGGAGCAGGCAGCCAGACCAACGCTCAGGGCCAGCAGGGCAGGGATCAGTACTTGTTTACGCATGATGGTTTCTTCCTTTAAATCAATGGCCAATGCATGAAAGGCGAAGGGTTACTGGCTGACCGGCTGAACCTGGCGCATGCCTTCTTCACGCAGTTCATTGACGCCCTGACGAGCATCCTGCACCGCTTTCTGAGCCTTGGCGGCCTGGGCCTTACGCTCAGCTACTCGAGCGTCCCATTCGGCTTGTTCGGCGTATTTGCGGGCTTCGTCGTATTTCTTTTCCTGCATGGCCAGTTCGGCTTGCTTGAACTTGTCCTGGGCAGATTTCATTTCCACCGCTGCGTACTCAGTACCGCCGGCGGTAACGGCTGCGTTCACCGCGGATTGGGTGACGGCGTATTGCTCGCTGGGCGGGTTGCCTGCGCAACCGGCGAGCAGGAAGCTGGTGCCCAGAGCCAGCGCGGCCAGTTTCAGCCCGCGCAGGCCGTTGAACGTGGTTTTGGCAGTGCTGATATTCATGGTGGTCAACTCCATTTTGAAACTCCTGAAAACACGATGTTTTCCATTTCAGTCAAGAGCCTGGCGGCTGGATGACAGGGTCATGTATCCGCTGCCATCTGTCGGCTTTTTCTGTAATGGCTAAATGCTCGGACCTGAGCAGTTTTTGAATAGTTCAGCGTTTTTTAGCCATCTGACTGAGTGGATTTCTACAAAGTGAGAAATTGACGTTGAAAAACTGGCACAAAAAAAGACGCGCCAGGCCCGTGCTGACGGGGTGGCGCGACTCTTTTCAAAGCGCTGAAAGCGACGTCGTAATCAGTGCTGTGGGTTGTCCTGCTGATCGGACAAATCCTGCAGAAAACGACGAGACAGGGCAAGGAAACGCGGTGTTGGGCCGACATCTTCGTAGAGCGGATCGCCTTCTTCATCGGTGGCGACCACGTGCGAACCCTTGATGTACGGAAAACTGGCTTCCAGCTCTTCCAGGGCGGCACCGATCAGCTCACCCATTAATTCTTCCGGGGTGCGCTTGGGGTACATTTCCGCCAGCGCGGCCAGCCGTGCAGCGGCTTCGACATCCAGATGAACCGCATAGCCGGTCTTGGTCAGACGACCCTTGGCGGTCTGTTCCCACTGTTTTGCGAGCTCACGGATTTTCATAAAGACCTCTTCGTACACCCGCGTGGTGGCGGGTTCAGGCGAATGTTCGAACCCTCGTGGGGTTCGCTGATGAGACTAGCTTGCTCCCGGCAGATGTGCGGCAAAGGGTTGCGCGCATGTATGAATTTGTCGCTCTATACACAGAGATAGAGGCAAAACTTACGCGGGCGTTCAGTTTCGAGTGATCGAACTGACTCAAGGCAGAACAAAAAAACGCTGAAGGAGAGGGCTGGATGGCTGATATCGATGCACGATTGCGCGAGGACGTTCACCTGCTGGGTGAGCTGTTGGGCAACACCATTCGTGATCAGCATGGGGCTGATTTTCTCGAGAAGATCGAGCGTATCCGCAAGAGCGCCAAGGCCGGTCGCCACGGCTCGACGCAAAGCACCGAGCAACTGAGCTCCAACCTTGAAAGCCTCGGTGAAGACGAACTGCTGCCAGTGGCACGGGCCTTTAACCAGTTCTTGAACCTGGCCAACATCGCCGAGCAGTACCAGCTCATTCATCGCCGCGATGACAGCAAGCCGCAACCCTTCGAGTCGCGCGTGCTGCCGGAATTGCTGGAGCGTCTCAAGCAGTCCGGACAATCCTCCGAAGCCCTGGCCCGCCAGCTTGGGAAGCTGGAAATCGAGCTGGTACTGACCGCTCACCCCACCGAAGTCGCCCGCCGGACCTTGATCCAGAAATACGACGCCATCGCCGCGCAGCTCGCCGCCCTCGACCATCGCGACCTGAATCGCCTTGAGCGCGAACAGATCACCGAAAGGCTGCAACGCTTGATCGCTGAAGCCTGGCACACCGAAGAGATCCGCCGCATTCGACCCACGCCGGTGGACGAAGCGAAGTGGGGCTTTGCCGTCATCGAAAACTCGCTGTGGCAAGCCATTCCCAACTACCTGCGTAAAGCCGATCACGCCTTGCATGCCGCGACGGGCCTGCATTTGCCACTGGGAGCCGCGCCGATTCGCTTCGCCTCGTGGATGGGCGGTGACCGGGATGGCAACCCGAATGTCACGGCTGCTGTCACCCGCGAAGTGCTGTTGCTCGCGCGCTGGATGGCGGCCGATCTCTACCTGCGAGACGTCGATCAACTCGCGGCTGAGCTGTCGATGCAGCAGGCCAGCCCGGCGCTGATGGCGGCGTCGGGAGACAGTGCCGAACCCTACCGCAGCGTGCTGAAACAACTCCGCGAACGGCTGCGCGCCACCCGTAACTGGGCGCATGCCTCGTTGAGCGTGACGCAGCCAGCGCCTGAAGGTGTGCTGCACAACAATCGCGACCTGCTGGATCCGTTGCAGCTGTGTTTTCAGTCGCTGCACGCGTGCGGCATGGGTGTGATCGCCGACGGCCCGCTGCTGGACTGCCTGCGCCGCGCGGTGACGTTCGGCCTGTTTCTGGTCAAGCTCGATGTGCGTCAGGACTCCACGCGGCACAGCTCGGCGATGACCGAAATCACTGATTATCTGGGGCTCGGGCGCTATAACGAGTGGGACGAAAACGCGCGTATCGAGTTTCTGTTGCGTGAGCTGAGCAACAAGCGCCCGCTGCTGCCCGCGCATTTTAAACCCGCCGCCGAAACCGCCGAGGTACTGGCGACCTGTCGGGAGGTGGCCGCTGCGCCTGCGGCATCGCTGGGGTCATACGTCATCTCCATGGCCGGTGCGGCGTCCGATGTGCTGGCCGTACAACTGCTGTTGAAAGAAGCCGGACTGCAGCGCCCGATGCGCGTGGTGCCGTTGTTCGAAACCCTGGCTGACCTGGATAACGCCGGGCCGGTGATCGAGCACCTGCTCAGCCTGCCGGGCTATCGCCTGCGCTTGCACGGCCCGCAGGAAGTCATGATCGGTTACTCCGATTCGGCCAAGGATGCGGGCACAACAGCCGCCGCCTGGGCACAGTACCGGGCGCAGGAAAAACTGGTGGAGATCTGCCGTGCGCAGCAGGTTGAATTGCTGCTGTTCCATGGCCGCGGTGGCACGGTCGGACGGGGTGGTGGTCCCGCTCACGCGGCGATTCTGTCCCAGCCGCCAGGCTCGGTTGCCGGGCGTTTCCGCACCACCGAGCAGGGCGAGATGATCCGCTTCAAGTTCGGCCTGCCGGACATTGCCGAACAAAACCTCAACCTCTACCTCGCGGCCGTGCTTGAAGCAACGCTGCAACCGCCGCCGATGCCCAAACCCGCCTGGCGCACGATGATGGATGAGCTGGCGGCGGATGGTGTCAACGCGTACCGCGCCGTGGTGCGTGAAAACCCTGAGTTCGTCGAGTATTTTCGCCAGGCGACGCCTGAACAGGAGCTCGGTCGCCTGCCGTTGGGCAGTCGACCGGCCAAGCGTCGGGAGGGGGGCGTCGAGAGCTTGCGGGCAATTCCGTGGATCTTCGCCTGGACCCAGACACGCTTGATGCTCCCTGCATGGTTGGGCTGGGAAGACGCGCTGAGCAAGGCGCTCGAACGTGGCGAAGGCGCGCTTCTGGCGCAGATGCGTGAGCAGTGGCCATTTTTCCGCACGCGGATCGATATGCTGGAGATGGTGCTCGCCAAGGCCGACAGTGATATCGCGCAACTCTACGACGAACGTCTGGTAGAACCGGGGCTGCAGCATTTGGGTGCACATTTGCGCGACCTATTGTCGCAGGCGTGCAGCGTGGTGCTGGGGCTGACCGGCCAGTCGCAGTTGCTGGCGCACAGTCCTGAAACCCTGGAATTCATCAGCCTGCGCAACACCTACCTCGATCCGCTTCATCTATTACAAGCCGAGTTGCTGGCGCGGTCCCGTGTTCAGGACGCGAGTCTGGACAGTCCTTTGGTACAGGCTCTGTTGGTGTCTGTCGCAGGCATTGCCGCCGGTTTGCGCAACACCGGCTAAGGTGAGATTGCCCCCGCGGATGAAGGTGCAAGCCTTCATCTCGCGGCGTGTGGGTGATCGGCGAGGGCGCATTGCTTTAAAGTTGCGCCAGGTCATACCCGCCTGCCAATCGTTGCCAAGCTACTGGTTTATCGTGGGTTACTGCGACTTTTGGCGTCTTGTGCGGTATGAATCGGCTGTGTATCTTGATCAGCCTTTGGCCGTTGGGTCAGTTAATTTTTTTTGTGATTGGCCCCATTTAGGCGAATCCGACGAAATCTCTATAAAAATTGAGGAGCACAACAATGCGCGTGATTCTGCTGGGAGCTCCCGGGGCCGGTAAAGGTACTCAGGCAACGTTCATTACCAAGCAATTCGACATCCCGCAAATCTCCACCGGTGACATGCTGCGCGCAGCCGTCAAGGCGGGGACTGAACTGGGTCTGAAGGCCAAAAGCGTGATGGACAGCGGCGGTCTGGTTTCCGACGACCTGATCATCGGTCTGATCAAGGATCGCCTGTCGCAGCCTGACTGCACCAACGGCTGCCTGTTCGACGGTTTCCCACGCACCATTCCTCAGGCTGAAGCCCTGAAAAACGCGGGCCTGGCGATCGATCACGTCGTAGAGATCAAGGTCGACGACGAAGAAATCGTCCAGCGCATTTCCGGCCGTCGCGTGCACGAAGGTTCGGGCCGCGTTTACCACACCATCCACAACCCGCCGAAAGTAGAAGGCATGGATGATGTGACGGGCGAGCCGCTGGTTCAGCGCAAAGACGACGTCGAAGAAACCGTGCGTCATCGCCTGTCGGTCTACCACGCGCAGACCGAGCCTCTGGTCGAGTTCTACAAGAAGCTCGAAGAGAAGGACGGCACGCCGAAGTTCAGCAGCATCCCGGGTGTCGGTTCGGTCGAGCAGATCACCTCGAAAGTGAAGGAAGCACTGGCCTGATCCTTTGATAGGTGCAGTGAACAACGGCCCGCTTGCGGGCCGTTGTTGTTTATAATGCGGCACGTTTTTGTCTAACCCTCTTTTGCACAACCGTGGAAAACCCGATGACGACCCTGCTGGCCCTGGACACCGCCACTGAAGCCTGCTCAGTTGCTTTGCTGCACGACGGCAAAGTGCTGACTCACTACGAGGTGATCCCGCGCCTGCACGCGCAGAAACTGTTGCCGATGATCAAGGACTTGCTGGCCGAAGCGGGTATCGGGCTGTCGGCGCTGGACGCCATTGCGTTCGGTCGTGGGCCGGGTGCCTTCACCGGCGTGCGTATCGCCATCGGCGTGGTGCAGGGGCTGGCGTTTGGACTCGATCGTCCGGTGCTCCCCGTGTCCAACCTGGCCGTACTGGCGCAGCGAGCGTTTCGTGAGCATGGCGTCCGTCAGGTCGCGTCGGCCATCGATGCGCGGATGGATGAGGTGTATTGGGGCTGCTATCGCGAAACCGACGGTGAAATGAGGCTGGTCGGCGAAGAGGCGGTGATGCCGCCGGAGCAGGCCGCCTTGCCTGCCGATGCGTCGGGAGACTGGTTCGGAGCGGGCACGGGCTGGGGTTATGCCGAGCGTCTCCCGGTGGCGGTGTCCGCTCAGGATGCCGGCATGTTGCCGCACGCTCAGGACTTGCTGACGCTTGCGACGTACGCCTGGCAGCGAGGCGAGGCCATCGTTGCTGACGATGCACAGCCGGTTTACCTGCGTGACAAAGTGGCGACGCCCAAGGCGCGTTGAACACGAGTGCGTGCATCAACTCGAACTCTGTAGGCGACGTCCGAGGTTACGAGGGTATGGGCCGCACTTCGGACGAACGCGGCCCGCAACACGCCGCTTCCCGCAACTCTTCTGTTCTTGTGCTAATAATGCGTGCTGTCCGAACGGCAAACACGCTCGATCTGCGACCCAAGTCACAGCATTCGCTACCGTTCGGCGACAAATGTTCATTTTCTGCTCGGTGGATTTAAACGTTTTGTAATAACTGTGGTCTAGTTATCGTTCGCGAGTTTGCTTAAGTGCGTTCCGTGAGATTAAATTGCCACTACAAGACGCCGAGTAAGCATCGATGCGGATTAATGGTCCTTCACAACGTTCGTACCCGATAAAACGCAAGCCGCGCAAGGGCTCGGCGACGATAGATAACGCCTCTGAAGAAGTGATCGACGATGCTGAAGTCATTCCTCAATCGTCGCGTCGTCAGACCGGCAGCACCGCCAACGTGCCTGCTCGCCAGCAAGACATCATTTTCCCCCGTGCCATGAGCACTCGTGTTGCCCACGCGCTGAGCAGCTACCTGACGACGTCCACCTTCGTCGATTGGGATCTTGAGGTCTCGGGGCTCGACCTTCACGTTTGAACGTCGTCAACCCGCCTTACTATATCGGTTGCCCGTCTTGGAGCGAAAACGCCTGGCGTCAGTCGTTGTACCCGGACGATGCGCGCAGCACGGATTTTCTCGAGCTTTACGCTCAAGTCTTCAACGCCGTTGAAGGCAACACCACGTTCTATGCGCGCCCGGCGGCCACCACCGTGCTGCGCTGGGCGCAGGTCCTCCCTGAGCATTTTCGTTTCACCGCCAAATTTCCCGGCGACATCAGCCATGCGGGTGATCTGCGCGAGCACCTCACCTCGGCCGAGGATTTCCTGACGCTGCTGGCGCCGCTCGGCGAGCGCGTTCAACCGTTGTGGTTGCAGCTTCCCGCGAGCTTCACCCCGAACCGCCTGGGTGAACTGGCGACGTTCATCGAAGCGCTCGAGGGTCGGTCGCTGGCGGTGGAAGTGCGAAACATGGCGTTCTTCAATAAAGGCGAAGAAGAGCGGATGCTCAATCGCCTGCTGCTCGACCGTGGCGTGGAGCGTATTTGCCTGGATTCGCGGCCGCTGTTCAGCTGCATCTCCAGCGATCCGGCTGTCCTGCATGCGCAATCGAAAAAGCCGAAAGTCCCACCACGTCCTGCTGCGTTGACGCAATTTCCCCAAGTGCGGTTTATCGGGCGCCCGGAGCTGGAGGCTAACGACAGTTTTGTCGAGCAGTGGGCGCAGAAAGTCGCCGGATGGATCGAGGAAGGGCGCACGCCGTACGTCTTCCTGCACACCCCGGACAACATTCAGGCCCCAGACCTTGCACGACGTTTCCATCGGCAATTGATGACATTGCTGCCGGGCTTGCCTGAACTGCCGGAACTGGATCGTGGGCCGCACGTGGAGCAACTCGGCCTGCTGTGAGGTCGATAGGGTGGACGCCCTCACTCTCTGGACACGTTGCCCATGCGCGGTTCGACTGTTTTCCTCGCTTTGTTGCTGATCTGCGCCGGGACCGTTTTTTCGGTCTGGCGGGGTTGGCTGGACGTGCCCGGGCGCTGGAACCCTTGGGCCCCGCTCGATGTACGTGAGCCGCCAAACCTTCTGACCTCTTTCAAGCTTTGGCGCTTGCAGGAGGACCCCTCGCTCTGCGATCAGGCATTACAGACCTCGACACTGCGTTACGCCCATCAGGCCGACAGCGCCCCGGATGCCAAATGCCCGTTGACCGATACGTTGCGTGTCCAGGGCGGTGACGTCGTGCTAAGCAGCAGTTTCCTCTCCAGTTGTCGGCTGGCCGTGGCCTACGCGCTGTTTGATGTTCACGCGCTGCAACCGGCGGCGCAGGCGGTGTTCGGGCAGAAGGTCGTCCAGATCGATCACCTGGGAAGCTTCGCCTGTCGCAATGTTTATAACCGTAGCGAGGGCAGACTCAGCCAGCACGCGTCGGCGAATGCGCTGGACATCGCAGGGTTTCGCCTGGCGGACGGGAGGCGGATTTCAGTGCTGAAGGACTGGAAAGACGACGGCGCCAACGGGCAGTTTCTGAGGCTTGTAAGGGATGAAGCCTGCAAGCAGTTCAACACCGTCCTCGGCCCGGACTACAACGCGGCGCATCGGAATCACTTTCACGTGGACATGGGGCGCTGGCAGGTTTGTCGTTGAATGGCACCGGAGCGCGAAGATTCGTCAGGCGGCGATACGCAGGTTCTGCAACACAATCGGGCGCGCCCAGCCATTGTCGAACGCCAGATTGCGCTGTTGTTCGGTCATTTCTTCGGGGCTGAACGGCGTGGCGGGTTTGTCGGCCAGGTCCCATTCGAACTCGGCGATGGGCAGGAACAGCGGGCGTGGCTGAGGGCCGGGACCGGGTTCGACGCTGTCGTCGTACGGGTTGAGTACGGTTGGACGCACCCAACTGCTGTCGAATTCCAGATTGCGCTGTTGCTCGATCAGTTCGCTGGCGCTGAACGGCACAGCGGGCTTGTCGGCCAGGTCCCACTCGAATTCGGCGATGGGGAGAAACAAAGGCTCCGGCGGGGCGATTTCCTTGTCCTCGACCGGGCAGGCGCGCTGTTCGACAATTTTGCTCAGGGTCTTGGCACCGGCAATCGGTTCGCCAGTCATGCTGTCCGTTGCCGCGACGACGCTGTAGGCCGGGGCAGTGCCGGCGTTATCGTCCACCTGCTGAGCCATGGCACGGGCAAACGCATCCTGCCAGAGCTGCGTGACGCCGCTCAGGGTCTCGGTATTGCGTACGCTGTAGTCGCCTGCGTACGTCAAATAACCTATGGAGGATGTTTGCTGAATGTCTGACATAAGCGCTCAGTACATGCCGTGGCTCTGGCAAAATGCCGGATACATTCGTTATCGGCAGATGTTGCCAATCATTAAGAAAATTTGAGCGTGTGGAAACGATGAACGAGCAACAGGCGGGCAGCCGCATCCGGGTTGAAGCCCTGACCCCTGACTCTCAGGAAAAGGCTGCGCAGTGGGCCAGACGTCTTGGCTTGCCGCATGAGGATGCCGAGGCCGATTTCGCGTTGCAGGTCAGCGACGACGGCCTGCAATTGCAGCAGTTGGGTGACGACGCGCCGGGGCCGGTCCGCGTGGACTTCGTCGAAGGCAAGGCGGCCCATCGGCGTCTGTTCGGCGGCGGCAGCGGGCAGATGATCGCCAAGGCCGTCGGCATCCAGCCAGGCGTTCGCCCTCGTGTGCTGGATGCGACGGCGGGAATGGGCAAGGATGCGTTCGTGCTGGCGAGCCTGGGGTGTGAAATGAGCCTGATCGAGCGTCAGCCGATCATTGCCGCGTTGCTCGAAGACGGGCTGGCGCGGGGATCTCAGGACCTGGAAGTGGGCGGCATCATTGGCCAGATGCGTCTGCTGACGGGCAATTCCATCGAGCTGATGCGCAATTGGCAGGGTGAGCCACCCCAGGTGATCTATGTCGACCCGATGTTTCCACACCGTGAGAAAACGGCGCTGGTGAAGAAGGAAATGCGCCTGTTCCGGCCGCTGGTGGGCGACGACATGGACGCTCCGGCCTTGCTGGAAGCCGCTCTGGCGCTGGCCACCCACCGCGTGGTCGTCAAGCGCCCGCGCAAGGCGCCGTGCATCGAAGGCGTGAAGCCCAGCTATGCGCTCGACGGGAAGTCCAGCCGGTACGACATCTATCCGAAAAAGGCGTTGAAGCCGTAATCCGCACTTCCAGTGATCTGTAGGAGCGCGCTTGCCCGCGATTGCGGTATGTCAGCACCATGAGTGGGGACTGACACACTGCTTCGCGGGCAAGCGCGCTCCTACAACGGTCAGTGTCTATTCGGCCCGATACGCCTTCAAAAACAACGCCACCACTTCCCGGACATGCTGTTCACCGGTCTGTTCATCCGGCACGCCGCCGTTGCCAATCAGCAGGCGGAAATTGCACACGCCTTTGATCAAGCTCAGGAAGTGCCCGGCGGCGCTGACCGGTGAATCGAAGTGCAATCCCTCCGTGTCGTTCACCCGCGTCAGAAAACGCTCCATCTCATGCAGGATGCGCTGGGGGCCTGCCTCGAAGAAAACCTGCGAAAGCGCGGTGTCCTGAGTGCCCAGGGCGATCATCAACCGGTGCAACTCAATCGACTCAGGGCTGTTGATCAGCGTCTGAAATCCCCTCGCAATACCCAGCAATACTTTTTCCAAGGGTTCCGCGGTGCCCACGTCGACGAACAGCTCGGGAAGCTGCTCCTCACACCGTGCCACCACGGCGGCGGAAAACAGCGTCTCCTTGTCATTGAAATGGCTGTAGACGGTGAGCTTGGAGACCCCGGCTTCAGCGGCCACCGCGTCCATGCTTGTGCTCGCATAACCATTGCGCACGAACAGGTCTTTCGCGGCGTCGAGGATCGCCTTGCGCTTGGTCAGATCCTTCGGGCGACCGGGGCCGGTGGTGGATGTCGCGTCGGTCATTCGTTCTTCAGGCATAGGTGTTTTATTAGTGGACTGTTCAGTTCGGTAATTTTTAATATACTCGCCAGTACAATTATTCCAAGCCCTCACTTGCCAAGGTGCCACACCATGTTTCGCGATGCTTTGCTCCTCGTCGTGCCCATCAGCCTGGTGTCATTGCTGGCAGGTTGCGGTCAGGAAGTATCCGTCCCCGCCACCGTGCGTCCGGCCATGGTAGTGCAACCTGTCCCCTCATCCCAATCGATGGACAGCTATCCCGGTGAAGTCCGCGCCCGCTTCGAGCCGGAACTCGCGTTTCGTATTCCCGGCAAAGTCAGCAAACGGTGGGTCGAAGAGGGCGAACGCGTGAAAGCCAATCAGCCGCTGGCAGAGCTGGACGCTCAGGACGTGCGCCTCCAGCTGGACGCCACCCGCGCGCAAGTGGCCGCCGCCGAAGCGAATCTGCAGATGGTCCGCTCCGAGCGTGACCGTTACAAGACGCTGATGGAACGGCAAATGGTCAGCAAATCCCAGTACGACAACGCCGAAAACCTGTATCGCGCCGGCGATGCTCGCCTGCGCCAGCTCAAGGCCGAGTTCACGGTCGCCGACAATCAGACCGGTTATGCCGTGCTGCGTGCGTCGCAGGACGGGGTCATTGCCAAGCGTCTGGTGGAAGTCGGGCAGGTCGTGGCGGCCGGGCAAACGGTGTTCACCCTGGCGGCCGATGGCGAGCGGGAAGTGTCGATCAGCTTGCCCGAACAGAACTACGGACGTTTCAAGATCGGCGATCCGGTCTCGGTGGAGTTGTGGACGCAGCGTGAGCAACGTTTTCCGGGGCGCATTCGTGAACTGTCCCCCGCGGCCGATCCCCGTTCGCGGACCTTCGCGGCGCGCATCGCCTTCGCCGGTGGCAAGGTGCCCGCCGAGCTTGGCCAGAGCGCACGGGTGTTCATTGCCGCCGAGCACAACGTGCCACTGTCGGTGCCGCTGTCTGCGCTGACCGCCGAAAATGGCGTGACCTACGTCTGGCGGCTGCAAGGTGACAACACCCTAAAGCGCACCCCTGTACAGGTGGGCGCGTACGGTGAGGAGTCGGTGCCGGTGTTGAGTGGCCTGCAAGCCAGTGACTGGGTGGTGGCCGCCGGTGTTCATGTGCTGCACGACGGGGAGCAGGTTCGTCCGGTCGATCGCAGCAATCGAGCGGTGAAGCTGGCGGCGAAGGAGTAAGCACGGATGCGTTTCAATCTTTCCGAATGGGCGCTGCGCAACCGCCAGATGGTCTTGTACCTGATGATTCTTCTGGCTGTGGTCGGTGCGTTGTCTTACACCAAGCTGGGGCAGAGCGAAGATCCGCCGTTCACCTTCAAAGCCATGGTCATTCGCACGCTCTGGCCCGGCGCCAGTGCCGAGGAAGTGGCGCGTCAGGTCACGGACCGCGTCGAAAAGAAGCTGATGGAAACGGGCGACTACGAGCGCATAGTCTCGTTCTCGCGGCCCGGCGAGTCTCAGGTCACGTTCATGGCGCGCGACTCGCTGGTGTCGGCCAAGTTGCCAGAGCTCTGGTATCAGATCCGCAAGAAGATCGGGGACATTCGCCAGACCCTGCCCGCCGGTGTCCAAGGACCGTTTTTCAACGATGAGTTCGGCACCACCTTCGGCAATATCTATGCGCTGACAGGCGAAGGGTTCGATTACGCGGTGCTCAAGGATTACGCCGACCGCATTCAGATCCAGCTTCAGCGGGTCAAGGACGTTGGCAAGGTCGAGTTGGTCGGCCTGCAGGACGAGAAGATCTGGATCGAGCTGTCCAACGTCAAGCTCGCGACCCTCGGCTTGCCGCTGCAAGCCGTGCAGCAAGCCCTGGAAGCGCAGAACGCGGTGGTGGCCGCGAGCTTTTTCGAGACGCCAAGCGAACGCGTTCAGCTGCGTGTGACCGGGCGCTTCCAGACCGTCGATGAGATTCGCGATTTCCCGATCCGCGTCGGCGATCGGACGTTGCGCATCAGCGATCTGGCCGATGTGCGCCGGGGCTTCAACGACCCGCCCGCGCCACGCATGCGCTTCATGGGGCAGGACGCCATTGGCCTCGCGGTCGCCATGAAAGACGGCGGCGACATCCTCGTGCTGGGCAAGGCCCTGGAAGGTGAGTTCGCCCGTTTGCAACGCAACTTGCCGGCCGGCATGGAACTGCGGAAGGTGTCTGACCAGCCCGCCGCTGTGAAGACCGGCGTCGGTGAGTTCGTTCAGGTGCTCGCCGAAGCGCTGGGCATCGTGCTGCTGGTGAGCTTCTTCTCCCTCGGCGTGCGTACCGGCATGGTCGTGGCGTTGGCGATCCCGGTGGTGCTGGCGATCACGTTCGCCTGCATGTATTACCTGGGAATCGGCCTGCACAAGATTTCCCTCGGCGCGTTGGTCCTGGCGCTGGGGTTGCTGGTGGACGACGCGATCATTGCCGTGGAAATGATGGCGATCAAGATGGAGCAGGGCTACGACCGGCTCAAGGCCGCGAGCTTTGCCTGGACCAGCACGGCCTTTCCGATGCTCACCGGCACGCTGATCACGGCGGCAGGCTTTCTGCCGATCGCCACAGCGCAGTCGAGCACGGGGGAGTACACCCGCTCGATCTTTCAGGTGGTGACCATCGCCTTGATCGCGTCGTGGGTGGCGGCCGTGGTGTTCGTGCCTTATCTGGGTGACCGGCTGTTGCCGGACCTGGCCAAGCGTCATGCGTCCCGACATGGCGCCGGTTCAGAAGCGCCGGATCCTTACGGCACGCCGTTCTATAAGCGAGTCCGCGCGTTGGTGGGCTGGTGTGTACGCCGTCGCAAGACCGTGATCGTGCTGACCATCAGCCTGTTCGTGCTGTCGATTGTCATGTTCCGTTTCGTGCCTCAGCAGTTCTTCCCGGCCTCGGGTCGGCTGGAGCTGATGGTCGACCTGAAACTTGCCGAAGGGGCTTCGTTGAGCAACACCACCGAGCAGGTGAAGCGTCTGGAAGCCATGATCAAGGACCACGCGGGCATCGAGAATTATGTGGCGTATGTGGGCACCGGTTCGCCGCGCTTTTACCTGCCGCTGGATCAGCAACTGCCTGCGGCCAGCTTTGCGCAGTTCGTGGTATTGGCCAAAACCATCGAAGACCGTGAGGCCCTGCGCACCTGGCTTATCCAGACGATGAACGAGCAATTCCCGATGCTGCGTCCTCGTGTAACGCGACTGGAGAACGGCCCGCCCGTGGGGTATCCGGTGCAGTTCCGGATCACCGGCGAGCACATCGACGAAGTCCGCGCACTGGCGCGCAAAGTGGCGGCCAAGGTTCGGGAAAACCCGCACGTGGTCAACGTGCACCTGGATTGGGAAGAGCCGAGCAAAGTCGTCTATCTCAATGTCGATCAGGACCGGGCGCGGGCGCTCGGCGTGACCACGGCCGATCTTTCGCGATTCCTGCAAAGCCAGCTGACCGGCTCCAGCGTCAGCCAGTACCGCGAGGATGACGAGCTGATCGAGATTCTGCTGCGAGGCACCGAGCAGGAACGCCATGAGCTTGGCGGGCTGGCCAGCCTGGCGATCCCGACCGAAAACGGCAGCAGTGTCGCGTTGTCCCAAGTGGCGACGCTGGAGTACGGCTTCGAGGAAGGCATCATCTGGCACCGCAATCGCCTGCCAAACGTGAACATCCGCGCCGACATCTACGGCAAGGAGCAGCCGGCCACGCTGGTCAAGCAGATCCTGCCGACACTCGACGAGGTACGCGCGCAACTTCCGGACGGCTACCTGCTCGAGGTCGGCGGAACCGTGGAAGATTCGACCCGTGGCCAGAACTCGGTGAACGCCGGTGTTCCGTTGTTCATCGTGGTCGTGCTGACCTTGCTGATGATTCAGCTGCGCAGTTTCTCCCGCACTTTCATGGTGTTCCTGACGGCGCCGTTGGGCCTGATCGGCGTGACCTTGTTCCTGCTGATTTTCCGTCAGCCGTTCGGCTTCGTGGCCATGCTCGGCACCATCGCGCTGTCGGGCATGATCATGCGCAACTCGGTGATCCTGGTTGACCAGATCGAACAGGACATCGCTGCTGGTCTTGATCGCTGGCAAGCAATCATCGAAGCGACCGTGCGACGTTTCCGCCCGATCGTACTCACGGCGTTGGCGGCCGTGCTGGCGATGATCCCCTTGTCACGCAGCGTGTTCTTCGGCCCGATGGCGGTCGCGATCATGGGCGGCCTGATCGTCGCGACCGCCCTGACGCTGCTGTTTTTGCCGGCGTTGTACGCGGCCTGGTTCAGG
This sequence comes from Pseudomonas abietaniphila, assembly GCF_900100795.1. Taxonomy (GTDB): domain Bacteria; phylum Pseudomonadota; class Gammaproteobacteria; order Pseudomonadales; family Pseudomonadaceae; genus Aquipseudomonas; species Aquipseudomonas abietaniphila. Next base: position 272,132 of record NZ_FNCO01000005.1, on the reverse strand, counting down.
GTGAGGAAGGGCGAGGGCGATTCCGCGGGCTGATAACTTTCTAATTGCTGAACAGAATCACTGCGCGGCTTCTCTGGCCTGGGGATATCCCCTATATTCGCCCCGGCCAGCTCCGGCTGCTCAAGCACTATCGGTTTCAACGTCTTTTCAGGCGCAAGAACGTCCATGTCCGAATCCTTCGAAGTCCCCAGCCCTCACGAACATCATGTCGAGCACGCGCACCGTTCTGGCGATCGTTTTGCCGGGAAGATTGCCGTCATGACGGCGATCATGGCCACGGTCGGCGCAATGCTCAGTTATCAGGCCGGCTCGACCGAGAGCGAGGCGGCGATGGACAAGAACAACGCGGCGATCAAGAAGACCGAGGCCTCCAATCAGTGGAATTACTACCAGGCGAAGTCGAGCCGGGAAAACCTTGCAGACCTGGCGAGCCACATTCCGGGTCTGGACGCGGCGCACTACACGGCAGAGGTGCAACGTTACAAGGCGGACAAGGAAGCCGCGCGCGCCAAGGCCGAGGCGCTTGAGGCTCAGGCGCAAGAGTGGGATGAGAAGTCCGAGCGTGTACTGCATTCTCACCATCGCTGGGCGCAGGCAATGATGGCGATCCAGATGGCCATTTCGCTGGCGGCGATTACGTTGCTCACTCGCAAGGAGTGGTTGCAGAAGGTGTCGTACGGCGCGGGCGGGGTGAGCGTGGTGTTGGGGGTGATGGCCTGGCTGCACCTTTGATCTGGCTGTAGGTGCTGATGTTTTAGGTGCTGATGTTGGGTGTGTTTCTGTTGGCGCCAGTTGGGCTCTGGCTGACGCCAGATCTGTTTCGCCTTCGGCGAGTTACTTGATAACCCCAAGTAACCAAGGGTTGGCTCCTGGTTAGGCCCGACTTCGTCGGGTACCCGCACTCCGACGACGCTCCGTGGGCCCGCGCCGAACGGACATCCATGTCCTTGCGGCGCTCTCGCGGCATCCGTGCCGCTCGACCCACTCCGCGCCGTCTGCGTTTGGCCTGCACCCAAGTCGCGCTTTGCGGTGTCTGGACTATCGCGTACAAGAGCAACTCGGGCTGGAGCTAACGCTCTTCGCAATTTTGAATAGTGCATCAATCATCCGCACGCCACCCCAAACTGTAGGAGCGCGCTTGCCCGCGATCTGCCGGGAACCGGCAGCAAGACCTGTGCGTGCGGAGTGCCAGGCATGATTGAGTCGCCTGATTTTGCTACCGCTGCGCGGTAGATCGCGGGCAAGCGCGCTCCTACAGGGACTGCGTCAGCCTGATATTTCAGCTACCGCTGCTGCTGTTGATTTTGCTCTTCGACATCAATGGTCCAGACACCACAAAACGCGACTTGGGTGCAGGCTGAACGCAGGCGGCGCGGAGTGGGCCGAGCGGCATGGATGCCGCGAGAGCGCTGTCAGGACATGGATGTCCGTTCAGCGCGGGCCCACGGAGCGTCGTCGAAGTGAAGGAACCCGACGAAGTCGGGCCCAACCAGGAGCAGGGCCTTTTGGTTACTTTTTGGCTCTTGAAAAAGTAACTCGCCGAAGGCGAAACAGGTCTGGCGTTAGCCAGAACGTACCAGCGCCACCCGAAATAACGGATATACACCCGACCTAACAGCCGTCAAACAGAAGAACGCAAAGCGCTTACAGCGCCCCAAACACCTTCTTCGCCAGACTCGTCGCCGCAGCCGCCGGATTCGCGCGGATGCTTTCTTCCTGCTTGGCGATCATCTCGAACAACCCGTCCAGCGCCTTCTCGGTGACATAACCTTCGACGTTCGCATCCTTGGCATCAACCACGCCCAGACTGGCCGCCTGACCGGCAAAGGCGTTGTATTTCTGCGCCAGACCCACTTTGTCGGTGGCCTGCTTCACGATCGGCAGGAACTTGGCGCGGATCTGCTCGCGGCTTGACTTGTTCAGGTACTGAGTAGCCGAATCCTTGCCGCCGCTCAGAATCCCCTTGGCATCCGACACGCTCATCTTCTTCACGGCATCGACCAACAGCGCCTGAGCCTGTGGCACGGCCGCTTCGGCCGCCTGGTTCATGCTGGTTTCCAACTGTTCCACCTGAGTGCCCATGCCCAGCATCTTCATCTTGCTTGCGACCTTGCCCAGCTTGCCCGGCAGTTCGATGCGCACGTCCTTGTTGTTGCTGAAACCGCCCGGCACGCCCAGTTGCTTGACGGCGATCTGTGCACCTTGGGTCAGCGCATCCTTCAGGCCGCCGGTAGCGTCCGATTGCGACAGGTCACTGAGCGACAGCGCAAAGGCACTGGCTGAAAGCATCAGGCCGGCGCAGAGGCCAGTGAATGAAAGCGTGCGAAGCAGCATGGGTAACGTCCTTTTCAAAAAGAGAGAAAGCAGTGTGCGGCCGGCTTATCGGACCGGGTTCAGGCGGATCTTCACCGGCGGTTTTTCTTCCAGTGTCAGGTCCACGGTGTAGCGCTCGGTACTGATCATCAGCAGCTTGCCGTCGACTTCGATGCGCGCGCTGACGGCGTAGGTGTGGCCCTGCTGAATCTGCTTCTGATCGTAGGTCAGGTGGAACGGCAACGGCACTTGCCCTTTGATCGGGCCTTTCTGGCTGGCCAGTGTCTGGGCCGGCGCATCGGCCAGCGACACGTCCTGAAGGGTGACCTGCAAGGTGGCGGTCGGCGGCAATGCCATCCGTTGCACGTAGAACACTTCGCCATCGACGGTGCCGGGCAGGTTGTCCGGCGCATGGGCGCACGCGGCGAGGACGGTGGTCATCAAGGTCAGCAGAAGGTGTTTCATCGGGTGAATCTCCTTGTCGTGCGCCGGCGTGCCTTTACGCTGTGCGACGTGTTTTGTGCGGACGGACTTCTTCGTGAGGAAGCTTACGCCCACGGAGGATGCGTCAGACGCTCGGGTCTGTGTCTACGACCTCTTCATTGCGATGCAGTGCCACCTGGCGAATCGATAAGCGTATTTCGGCGGGCAGTACGCGCTTGGCCGCGCCTTCGGCCAGTTCGCCCAACAGTTCGTGATAACCCAGTTTGCCGCCTTCGTCCTTGCGCAACACGTCTTGGTCGAGCAGCGTCTGGATGAAGTGGCGGAACAGGCTCTTGTCGAAGAATTCCGGTGCATTCAGGCCGTGCAGGATCGACAGGCGCTGGGCCATGATCGTGCACAGGTCCTCCAGTTCTTCTGCCGTCAGCGTGTGCTGGCCGCTGTTGAGCAGCAGCGAAATCGACATGTAGAAGCGTTGCAGGGTCTGGGCGATGGCGCGCGACAGCACGGTCAACAACACGAAATGACGCGAGCTCGGGGCCGGGCGCAGGTAGACGTCGTTCTCGAAACGCAGCAGGCCCTGTTCAACGAACGCCGCCAGCCATTGATCGATCACGGCATCCAGTTCGTCCAGCGACCAGCGAATGAACAGCTCGGCTTGCAGGTACGGATAGAGCGCGCGCGCGTAGCGCAGGACCTGTTCCCGGCTCATGCGCGACGAGCTCTGGAAGAAACTCGCGAGCAACGCCGGCAGCGCGAAGATGTGCAACACGTTGTTGCGGTAGTACGTCATCAGGACGGCGTTCTGCTCATCCAGGTACAGAATCTTGCCCAGCGCGTCTTTCTGCTCGGACAGCAGGTCCATGCCCTTCACGTGCTCGATCAACGCACCGCCGTCACCGTCGGGCAGCGTGGTGTGGGGGGAGTAGGGCACCGCGCGCAGCAGCGTCAGGTAAAGGTCGAGCACGCGCACCAGGGCCTGATCGTCCAGCGCGTGTTTGGGCGTCGACAGCAGGGCCAGCGCGACCAGATTCACCGGGTTGATCGCGGCGGCTTCGTTCAAGTGCCGGGCCACGCGTTCGCCCAAGCGGTGAGTGGTTTCGTTGAGCCATACGGGTTTGAAGACCGGCCCCAGTTCCTGAGCCCGCCAGTCCGGTTGCTCGTGGTCGAGGAAATCGGCCAGTTTGATCGGCTCGCCGAAGTTGACCGACACCTGCCCGAAGCGCTGTTTGAGCGCGCCGATGACTTTGAAAATGTCGAAGATCGACTCTTTCTTCTTCGCGGCGCCGCGCAATTCGCCCAGGTACGTACGGCCCTCGAGCACACGCTCGTAACCGATGTACACGGGGACGAACACGATCGGCGTGCGGGAATTGCGCAGAAAGCTGCGCATCGTGATCGCGAGCATGCCGGCCTTGGGTTGCAGCATGCGACCGGTGCGCGAGCGTCCACCTTCCACGAAGTACTCCACCGGGAAACCCTTGGTGAACAACGTGTGCAGGTACTCGTTGAAGACTGCGGTGTACAGCGGGTTGCCCTTGAACGTGCGGCGCATGAAGAACGCGCCGCCACGTCGCAGCAGGCCGCCGATGACCGGCATGTTCAGGTTGATGCCGGCGGCGATGTGCGGCGGCGTCAGCCCGTTGCGGAACAGCAGGTACGAAAGCAAAAGGTAGTCGATGTGGCTGCGGTGGCAGGGCACATAGATGATCTCGTTGCCTTGGGCGACGTTCTGCACGCCTTCCAGGTGACTGACCTTGATGCCATCGTAAATCTTGTTCCAGAACCAGCTCAGCACCACTTCCAGAAAGCGGATGGCGGTGTAGGTGTAATCCGAGGCGATTTCGTTTCCGTAGTGCAGGGCTTTTTCGCGGGCCTTGGCTTCGGGGATCTTCTCCCGCGCGGCTTCGTCGAGAATGGCCTGTTTAACCAAAGGATCGGTCACCAGCCCTTTCACCAGATTGCGACGGTGCGAAAGGTCGGGGCCGATGGTGGCGGTCTTGAGGTTACGGAAATGCACGCGCAACAGGCGCTGGGCCATGCGCACTGTACGTTCGTAGCCTTTGTTCTCGTCGACCAGTTCGCGCAGGTGGACGGGAGCGGAGAACTGCACACGGGTCTTGCGGCCCAGAATCAGGATTGTGACGAAACGGCGCAAACGCCCGGTGACGGCCCAGCTGTCGGCGAACAGCAGTTTCCAGGGGCTGTCTTCCTTGTCCGGCGATTGGCCCCAGAACACGCTGACGGGAATGATCTGCGCGTCTTCGGTGGCGTTTTGCGAGACGGCGCCCACCAGACGTTCGAGTGCCGGCGGTGCCCCGCGCTTGTCCTGACGGCCCAGCCAGTCAGGCGCGGGCGTGAGGTAGAAGAATGCGGCCGGTTCCGTCAGATTGCCCACCGCAACCGAAAGCACGGGGCGCGGCAGACCGGCTTTGCGGCACTCGGTATCGAGGACGGCAAGGTCGCTCAGCGATGGGTTCTGCAGGGCATAAAACACCGGACGGCTGCGGTCCAGATTGAGCGTGAACGACGATTGATTGATGGTCTCCGAACGCACCCACAGGTACAGCAAGCGACGCAGGGTGCCAAACACAAGACGGCGGAACGGGGAACGGGTCATACGAATTCTGCGCTAAGGGGACGACGCCCACGAAGCGGCCAGTTTGCCGCATATGGCGGGGATGGGCAAAGCTGCGCGCAAGAACGCGGGCACACGCACTGTGTGAGAATTCATTCGCGCTGCAACCGGACAGGCGAAATATTCAGGCCGGATGTACCGACGTCTCGCGAATGAATTCGCTCCCACAGGGATTGAGGTGTGTCACCGATCCAAGGCATGACGAGCAACCCGGTGGGAGACGTCGGAGGTTACGACGGCAGCGAATACGATCTGTCAATCAATCTCTGTGGGAGCTGCAGCGTGCAGTCTTACGACGTACGCCAGGTGATCTCTTCTTCACCGTCGGCACTGATGCGAATCCAGCGGTCGGCGTCTTCGTCGTTCTCTTCTTCGACCCACGTGCCCGGCGCACAGCGGACTTCGACGTTGAGGGCGGCGAACGCGGCGCGGGCGCAGGCGATGTCGTCTTCCCACGGGGTCTGGTCGCTGTCCAGACACAGGCTGTTCCATTTGCCCACGGCCTTGGGAATCCAGGTGACGGGGATGTTCCCGGCGGTGCACTTCCAGGTCTGGCCTTTCTGGGCCCATTCGCTGCACGGGCCGATGTCTGCCGTCAGCCAGGTGGTAATGGCCTTGTGATCGACGTCAGCGTCTTTGAGGTAAATCTCGATATCGGGTTGGCGCATGGAGGCCTCGTGAGTGTTCTGGAAAATCCATTCGCGGATTCATTCGGTGTACGTGTTCGCTGCCGGTCGCCGGGTGCTTATTGCAGAACGAAATAATCGTAACGCATCGACACCGTGGTCTCGAACGGCTCGGCCTGCTCGATCACGCTTGCCCGGCGTTCAGCACTGGCGCGCCACCCGTGGGGCGTCATCGCCAGCAGATTCGCGCGGGCCGGACCGTCGACCAGCGTCAGCTTGAACGTCAGGATTTCGCTGTGCTGCAAGGTCATGCCCTCGGGCACCAGCGCCAGGTGCTTGTCGTCCGCGTAGTCACGGACTTCGTCATACAGGCGCTGGCGCAATTCCATCAGGTGCTCGTTGGTGGGTCCCACCCGCATCAACCCACCGCCGGGCGAGAGCAGGCGCCTGGCTTCTGCCCAGTCCAGCGGGCTGAACACGCTGGCGATGAACTGGACGCTGGCGTCGGGCAGCGGCACGCGGGCCATGCTGGCAATCAACCACGTCAGGTCCGGGTTGCGCTTGCAGGCGCGCTTTACGGCCTCGCGGGAGATGTCCAGCGCATAACCGTCGGCATCGGGCAGGGCCGTCGCGATCTGTGCAGTGTAATAACCCTCACCGCAGCCGATGTCGAGCCAATGCGCAGGGTGACGCTCGGCGGCAAGCTCGGCCAGTCGCTTGGCCACCGGGGCGTAATGCCCGGCGTTGAGAAAGTCGCGGCGTGCCTCGACCATCGCCTGATTGTCGCCGGGGTCGCGGCTGTTCTTGTGCTGGACGGGCAGCAGGTTCAGGTAACCCTGGCGGGCGCGGTCGAAGCGGTGGCCCACCGGGCACACCACGCCGTTGTCCGCTGCGTCGAGCGGCGCTGAGCAGATCGGGCAGGTCAGCATCAGGCGAGCAACTTGACCAGAGTCTGGTAGTAGATCTCGGTGAGCACGTCAAGATCGCTGGCCAGAATGCGTTCATTGACCTGGTGAATGGTCGCGTTGACCGGGCCCAGTTCTACCACCTGCGTGCCCAGGGTTGCGATGAAGCGCCCATCCGAGGTGCCGCCGCTGGTGGACGGCTGGGTGTCACGACCGGTGACGGTCTTGATGCTGGCTGCCACCGCGTCGAGCAGGGCGCCCGGCTCGGTCAGAAACGGCAGCCCCGACAACGCCCACTCCACGTGCCAGTCCAGGCCGTGTTTGTCGAGGATGTCGGCGACGCGCTTCTGCAGGCCTTCAACCGTCGACTCGGTGGAGAAACGGAAGTTGAACACCGCCGTCAGGTCACCCGGAATCACGTTGGTCGCGCCGGTCCCCGAGTTCAGGTTGGAGATCTGGAAACTGGTCGGCGGGAAGAATGCGTTGCCTTCGTCCCAGTGTTCGGCCGCCAGTTCCGCCAGGGCCGGGGACGCCAGATGAATCGGGTTCTTCGCCAGATGCGGATAAGCCACATGGCCCTGGATACCTTTGACGGTCAGGGTGGCGCCAAGCGAGCCACGACGGCCGTTCTTGACCACGTCGCCGACGAGCGTGGTGCTCGAGGGTTCGCCGACGATGCACCAGTCCAGACGCTCTTTACGGGCGGCCAGCCGTTCGATCACGGCTTTGGTGCCGTGGTGCGCCGGGCCTTCTTCGTCGCTGGTGATCAGGTACGCGACCTTGCCCTTGTGATTCGGGTAATCGGCAACGAAGCGCTCGGTGGCGATGATCATCGACGCCAGGCTGCCTTTCATGTCCGCAGCGCCACGGCCGCACAGCATGCCGTTTTCGTCGATCAGTGCGTCAAACGGGTCGTTCTGCCAGGCCGTGACCGGGCCGGTTGGCACCACGTCGGTGTGACCGGCGAAGCACAGCACCGGACCGTCCTGCGTGCCGTGGGTGGCCCAGAAATTATCCACCTCTTCGATGCGCATCGGCTCCAGCATGAAACCCGCATCACCCAGGCGTTTCATCATCACGGCCTGACAATCGGCGTCGAGCGGCGTGACCGATGGGCGACGGATCAGGTCGCAGGCGAGTTGCAGAGTGGGCGAGAGGTCGGCTGGGGCTGTCATGAAAGGTCCGCAGAAGTAGGAGTGTTAACCCTGTAGGAGCGCGTTTGCCCGCGAATGCGTTCTGTCTGGCACATCATAGGTATCTGACACAAAGCATTCGCGGGCAAGCGCGCTCCTACAAAACGGCAGATATCTTAAAGCAAAACGGCGACCCGAAGGCCGCCGTTTAGTACAGCGCACAATTGTTTCAGGCCGTGGCGGGCTCGGTCGCTGTCTTGGGTTTGGGCAGCGAGGACAGGAAGGCCATGATCAGCGCGGCCAGATACGGCAGCGATTGCACCAGCAACATGGTCACCCAGAAACGCATGTCATTGCTTGGCAGACCCTGCACCAGGCAGATGCCCAGTGCCGCGCCCCACAGCAGCAACATGATGAACAGCTCCTCCCGTGCCTCGGAAATCGCGACCAACAGACCGTGGCTGTCCGCATTTTTAGGCGTGCGGAAGAACGGGATGCTGGTGGTGAAGAAGCCATACAGCACCGCCTTCGCGATGGTGTGCGACAACGCCAGCCCGGCCAGCGCGGCATAGAACGCATCCTTGAGGTTCACGCCGACGGCGCGACGGTACAGGAAGATGATCTTGCCGACCTTGAAAAAGAACAGCGCCAGCGGCGGAATCGCAAAAATCAGCAGGGGCGGATCGACCCGATTGGGCACGATGATCATCGCCGACGACCACAACAGTGCGCCGACCGTGAAGAAGATGTTCATGCCATCGGCCACCCACGGCAGCCAGCCCGCGAGGAAGTGATAGCGCTGGCCACGGGTCAGCTCAGTGTCCTTGCCACGCAGCAGGCTGGCGGCGTGACGCTTGATGATCTGAATCGCGCCATAGGCCCAGCGGAAACGCTGCTTCTTGAAGTCGATGAAGGTGTCCGGCATCAGGCCTTTGCCGTAGCTGTTGTGGGCGTACGCCGCCGAATAACCTTTTTCGAACACGCGCAGGCCCAGCTCGGCGTCTTCACAAATGCACCAGTCGGCCCAGCCCAATTCTTCCAGCACTGAGCGACGGGTCATGGTCATCGTGCCGTGCTGGATGATTGCGTCGCGGTCGTTGCGGGTGACCATGCCGATGTAGAAGAAACCTTTGTATTCCGAATAACACAGCTTCTTGAACGCGCTTTCATGCTGGTCGCGGTAATCCTGTGGCGACTGCACAACGGCAATTTTCGGGTCGGCGAAGTGCGGGACCATGTGCTTGAGCCAGTTGCGGTCGACGCAGTAGTCCGAGTCGATCACTGCGATCACTTCAGCGTCCGGCGCGGTGTGCGGGATCAGGTAGTTCAGCGCACCGCCCTTGAAGCCGGCCAGTGGCGCGACGTGAAAGAACTTGAAGCGCTCGCCGAGCATCTCGCAGTGGGCCTTCACCGGCTCCCAGACGGCCGGGTCTTTGGTGTTGTTGTCGATCAGCAACACTTCGAAATCCGGGTAATCCAGCGCGGCCAGGGCATTGAGGGTCTGTTTGACCATCTCCGGCGGCTCGTTGTAGCAAGGCACATGCACCGAGACTTTCGGCCTGTAGGCGGTGTCCGTTTCAACCGGCAGGAATTCACGACGCCGCTTGTGGGTCCAGACCGCTTCGGCCAATTCGTGCGCCTCGGTCAACAGCACGATGAAGACCCCGAAAGCGCCGAGCGCCAGGAGGAACCCGACCAGCAGGCTGAACCAGGTGCTGTATTGCTGGCTGTAGTCGTACCCGATCCACACCAACACCGAACCACAAAGGAATGCGATGAACGTCAGGAAGGTCCGACCACGCTGGCGCAGGGCCGAGCCATCGATCAGCATCAAGGCCAGTGCCAGCATCGCCAACACTGCTGAGCCAATCGCCAGCACGCGCCACTGCGGGATCGCGACCACAGGGCCTTCGAAGTTGAATTTCTGCTGGCGCGCGGCGTTGAACACGCCCCAGTACGCGCCGACCGACCCTTCGTCGCTGGCCTTCCACGGCTGGTCGAAGGCCTCGATCACGAAGTAATTGAAGCCTTGGCGGTTGAGTTTGTTGACCAGCGTACGCAGGTAAATCGCCTGATCGGCCTGCGTTGCATCGGCGCCGCCGCGCATGTGGCCGTTACTCGGCCAGCCGACTTCCGACAGCAGCAGCGGCTTTTTCGGGAACATGTGCTTCAGTTCCCGCGCCCGGTCGAATACGAACTGGCCGGCTTTCTCCATCGGGATGTGTTCCCAGTACGGCAAGATGTGCGCAGCGATCAGATCGACATGCTTGCCGAGCTCCGGGTATTTCTCCCAGATATGCCACTGTTCGGAGGTGGTGACCGGCACTTTTACCGCCGCGCGCACACGGTCGAGGATCGCAATCAGGTCCTTGGGGGTGATCTCCTCGCGAAACAGCGCCTCGTTACCCACGACGACCCGAACCACACTGCGGGTGGTGTTGGCCAGTTCGATGGCGGTGTTGATTTCTCGCTCGTTACGCTCCAGATCCGGGCTGATCCAGATGCCCAGCGTGACACGCAGGCCAAACTCTTCGGCCAGCTTGGGGATGTCCTTGAGGCTGCCATCCACGGAATAAATGCGGATGTTGTCAGTCTCTTTGCTCATCAGCTCCAGGTCTTGACGCATTTCCTCGTCGGACGGGTACACGCCTTTCTGTGGGTTTTGCCCCAGTCGGAACGGGGAGTAGGAGAATCCAGAGATCTGTTCCGGCCAGTTGGGGGCGGTGACCGGGCGGTTGATCAACGCCCAGAAACCGGTAAACAGCGCGGCAATCGCCACGACGACAACCAGGTTGAGTCCAAATTTACGCGATGGCATAGGTACTTCAGGTTCCAAGAGGGGAACGGGGAAAAGCTGACGAACGTCAGCCAGCAAGGGCTTTGGCAGTCGACAAAGGTTGAAGTTCTATTCCGAAAAAAATGTAGTCCGTTTCGCTACACAGACTCGGGGGTTGTCGCGTTTCCCTCGGCGACGAATATCCCTGTAGGAGACGTCGGAGGTTACGACGGCAGCGAATGCGGTGTGTCAGTGAAGCATGTATTGACTGAACCACCGCATTCGACTGAACGCGGCCCGCACTCAGCCGGCATCCGACAGGGTCTGCCATCAACTTCAGGTTTTCAGACCAAACACCCGCAACCAACTGCTGTTCCAAACCTCAGCAAGGCCTATAATGCGCGCCGGTTTTTTGGGGTATTGGTCATGAGCACAGAAGATCCGCGGTTTGCTGGCGTCGCCCGTTTGTACGGCATCGAAGGCCTGGAGCGTTTGCGCGCGGCCCATGTCGCGGTGGTCGGTATCGGCGGCGTCGGTTCGTGGGCGGCCGAAGCCATGGCCCGCTGCGGCGTGGGCGAGATCTCGCTGTTCGACATGGACGACGTCTGCGTCAGCAACAGCAACCGCCAACTGCATGCCCTGACCAGCACCGTCGGTCGGCCCAAGGTCGAGGTCATGGCCGACCGTCTGCGTGAAATCAACCCGGATTGCACCGTGCGCGCCGTGGCCGATTTTGTCACCCGCGAGACCATGGCTGAGTACATCACGCCGAATATCGACTGCGTGCTCGACTGCATCGACAGCGTCAACGCCAAAGCGGCGCTGATCGCCTGGTGCAAGCGGCGCAAGATCCAGATCATCACCACGGGCGGTGCGGGCGGGCAGATCGACCCGACGCTGATTCAGGTCTGTGACCTCAATCGCACTTACAACGACCCGCTGGCTTCAAAGGTGCGCTCGACCCTGCGCCGTGATTATGGCTTCTCGCGCACCGTCACCCGTCATTACAGCGTGCCGTGCGTGTTTTCGACCGAACAACTGCGTTACCCGAAGCCGGACGGCAGCATCTGCCTGCAGAAGAGCTTCGTGGGCGACGGCGTGAAGCTGGATTGCGCCGGTGGATTTGGTGCCGTGATGATGGTGACCGCCACCTTTGGCATGGTGGCGGCGACCAAAGCGGTGGACAAGATCGTCGCGGGCGTAAGGCGCCCGGCTGATCGGGCCAAGGCGAAGGAAGCTGCTCAGTCCTGAATGGCTGGTTGTCTTGACCGGTGTTGGAGATTCGATGGTTCTCAAACCAGTGGTGTCAATCCGCTTATCGAGCGTCGCAACGCCTGACAGCATGCGTCACCTCCTGGATGACGCAGAGCGCCATTGCATCTGTTACCACGCGGAGCGTGGGAACAATCACCCAAATGGCGCAAAGCGCGCTCTGGCTTTTGATCTTCATACCGCAGCAGGCCAGACACCACAAAACGCGACTTGGGTGCAGGCTGAACGCAGGTGGCGCGGAGTGGGTCGAGCGGCATGGATGCCGCGAGAGCGCTGCTAGGACATGGATGTCCGTTCAGCGCGGGCCCACGGAGCGTCGCCGGATTGAAGGAACTCCGACGAAGGAGGAGCCCAACCAGGAGCCGGAGACCCTTGGTTACTTGGGGATGGTCCGGCATTCCGGTTTTCAAGTAACCCGCCGAAGGCGGAACAGTTTGGACGTTAGGACAAACCAAACCATCAGCGTCACCCCAGATGGTGGAAATGCACACCCTACAAGCGAGCTTGCTCCCACAGGGTGAAACCGGCGTCTGCGTCTGTGGCTCAACCCGCCAATTGCCGCATCTTCTGCAGCACCGCATTCAGGCCGTTGCTGCGTGACGGTGACAAGTGGCGGCTCAAGCCCAGCTGATTGAACCAGTCCGGCAGGTCGACCTGTTCCAGGTCCTGTGCCGACAGACCGTTGACCCGTGCCAGCAGCAGCGCCACCAGCCCGCGAATCAACCGCGCATCGCTTGCGGCACGAAATTGCCAGTGACCGTCGATGACGTCGGCGAGCAGCCAGACCTTGCTCTCGCAACCGTCCACGAGATGCTCGTCGGTCTTCTCGTCGTCCGCCATGGCCGGCAACCGGTCGCCCCATTGCATGAGCAAACGGGCACGCTGCTCCCAGCTCAGCGAGGTGCCGAACGTTTCAACCGCTGTGCGGGCCGGTTCGGGCAGATTCATCGCAGCAACTCCAATGCCTGATCCAGCGCGTTGAAAAACCGCTCCAGGTCGTCGGAATCGTTGTAAATCCCCAGCGATACACGGATGGCACCGGACAGGCCCAGTGTGTTGATCAGCGGAATCGCGCAATGGTGACCCGCACGCACGGCGATGCCTTGCTCGGTGAGTAAATGCGCCAGATCAGCGTTGTGCACACCGTCGATCACGAAGCTCACCAACGCCACCTCGGGCTCACCCACCAGTTGCACGCCCTCGCGCAGCACCAGCCCGGCACGCAGAAGCGCGTGCAGATTCGCCTCATGCTCGGCAGCTGCGAGGTGGTTGACATCGTTCAGGTAGTCCAGCGTCGCGCCCAGCCCGATCACGCCGGAAACAGGTGGCGTACCGGCCTCGAAACCCAATGGGGCAGGGCGAAAGGTCGCGTGGTGATAATCGGTCTGCAACACCATCTCGCCACCGAATTGCCAGGGCCGCAGCTGCGCCAGGGCCTGATGCCGACCGAACAACACACCGACGCCGTCAGGACCGTAGAGCTTGTGGCTGGAAAACACGTAAAAATCGCAGTCCAGCGCCTGTACGTCGTGGCGACCGTGGACCACACCTTGAGCCCCGTCGATCACGGTGAAAGCCCCATGAGCCTTCGCCAGCGCAATCAACGGGGCCACCGGCTGCCAGGTGCCCAGCACGTTGGACAACTGGCTGACGGCAAGCAGACGCGTCCGCGAACCGATCAGGTTGCGCGCAGCGTCCAGATCGATCACGCCCTGTGCGGTCAGCGGCAGCACCACCAGCTTCAGGCCGCGGCGTTTAGCCAGTTGCTGCCAGGGCAGCAGGTTGGCGTGGTGTTCCAGTGCGCTGATGACGATCTCGTCGCCTGTCTGAAACAGATGTTCCAGCCCGCAGGCCAGCAGGTTGAACGCGGAGGTTGCGCCATGGGTAAACACGACCTGTCCGCAAGCACCGGCATGCAGCCACTCGGCTGCTTTGTGGCGGGTGTCCTCGAACGCCTGAGTCGCCAGGGCACCCGGCAAATGTTGCGCACGGTGCACATTGGCGGCGCCATTGGCGTAGTAATGCGCCAGCGCGTCGATCAGGGCTTGAGGCTTTTGTGCGGTGGCGGCGCTGTCCAGGTAGGTCTGGCCTTGCCGTTCAAGGGCGTCGAGGGCAGGAAAGTCAGCGCGCCAGGGAGAAATAAGGGACATGAGGATCGTGCTCTCTCCACTGTGGGAGCGAATTCATTCGCAATGCGGCGGTGCTGCCGACAGGGACGTCACGAAGGTAACGTCCCTTGTCCAGACACTGTCCGGAATGAATTCGCCTCACATGTCGATCAGTTGTGAGCGTGCAGCGCTTCGTTCAGCTCGATGGCCGACTTGTGGGATTTGCATTCCACGGCGCCGGTTTGCGAGTTGCGACGGAACAGCAGGTCAGGTTGACCGGCCAGATCACGGGCTTTGAGCACCTTGACCAGTTCGTTCTTGTCATCCAGCAGGGCGACCTTGGTGCCTGCGGTGATGTACAGACCGGCTTCCACGGTGTTGCGGTCGCCCAACGGGATACCGATGCCTGCGTTCGCGCCGATCAGGCAGCCTTCGCCCACCTTGATCACGATGTTGCCACCGCCAGACAGGGTGCCCATGGTCGAGCAACCGCCGCCCAGGTCCGAACCCTTGCCGACGAATACGCCAGCCGATACACGGCCTTCGATCATGCCCGGGCCTTCGGTGCCGCCGTTGAAGTTGACGAAACCCTCGTGCATCACGGTGGTGCCTTCGCCGATGTAGGCGCCCAGACGGACGCGTGCCGTGTCAGCGATGCGCACGCCAGCCGGCACCACGTAGTCGGTCATTTTCGGGAACTTGTCGACGGAGAAGACTTCCAGCAGCTCGCCTTTCAGACGGGCTTCCAGCTGACGCTGGGCCAGCTCGCCCAGGTCGATGGCACCCTGGCTGGTCCACGCCACGTTTGGCAGCAACGGGAACACGCCCGCCAGGCTCAGGCCATGAGGCTTGACCAGGCGGTGAGACAACAGATGCAGCTTGAGGTAAGCCTCAGGCGTGGACGTCAGCGCGGCATCTTCGGCCAGCAGCGTGGCGACCAGCGGCTTGTGGCTTTCCGCCAGGCGGGTCAGCAGCGCAGCCTGTGCTGCGTCGACCGATTTCAACGCGTCAGCCAGCTTCGAGGCGAGGTCAGTGTTGAAGGTGATGGCCTGGTTGCCACCGGTGTAACCCAGGACTGGCGCAACGGCGGCGACGATTTCAGCCGACGGGTTGAGCAGCGGCAGGGCGTAGAAAACTTCCAGCCAGGTGCCTTGACGGTTTTGAGTGCCAACGCCGAAGGCCAGGCTGAACAGGGAAGTGGACATGGAAATACCTCGTTATTTAGGGCTATCTCAATCAGGCGATAGCCGCTGCGTACAGTTCGGGTTTGAAACCAATCAGGGTTTTGTCGCCAAGATCCAGCACCGGGCGCTTGATCATCGACGGCTGGGCGAGCATCAGTTTGATCGCCTTGTCCTGGTCGAGATCGGCTTTCTGCGCCTCGTCCAGTTTGCGAAAGGTCGTACCGGCGCGATTCAGCACCGTCTGCCAGCCGTGCTCATTGCACCACTGGGTCAGGTGTTCGCGGTCGATGCCCTGCGTTTTGTAGTCGTGGAAATCGTAGCTCACCGGTTTTTCATCGAGCCAGGTGCGAGCCTTCTTCATCGTGTCGCACGCTTTGATCCCGTAAAGGTGCAATTTTTTATCGGCCATGAGCTTGCCCCCTTTGGGATGTTGAAAAAAACGGTGACGGATTATGCCACGTACAAACCGCTTGGGCGCGGACTGCCGATGCGTTGAACGGGTTTACAGAGGATTTTGGTGCGCGGTCATACCTATGTATCAAGACGTGGCACGAGCTTAAACGGCTAATATGGCACTTCGACGCTGCGCTCGGGTCTGCTCGGGGTGTCAGTCAAAAAGTCGCTCGCTCGGGGAAACACGCAATGCAGACAGCCTATACCGTCCTTATCTTGTTGACGCTGGTAGGTGTCTCGCGATTGCTGGCCCGGGTCATTCCGCTACCGCTACCTCTGGTGCAGATCGCAGCGGGCGCGTTGCTGGCGTGGCCCACTCTCGGGTTGCACGTCGCGCTGGATCCCGAGTTGTTTCTTTTCCTGTTTCTGCCGCCGCTGTTGTTCTCCGATGGCTGGCGCATGCCGAAGCGCGATTTCTGGCGCTATCGCGGCCCGATCCTGACCATGGCGGTCGGGCTTGTGATCTTCACCGTGATCGGCGCGGGGTATTTCATCCACTGGCTGTTGCCGACCATTGCGTTGCCGGTGGCATTCGCACTGGGCGCTGTACTGTCGCCGACAGATGCTGTGGCGGTGTCGGCGATTGCTCAGGACCGTCTGCCCGCGCCGATCATGCGGCTGTTGCAAGGCGAAGCGTTGATGAACGACGCCACGGGCCTGGTGACCTTCAAATTCGCTTTGGCGGCCGCCATCACCGGCGTCTTCTCACTCACCGATTCGAGCCTCACGTTCGTGCTGGTCGCGTGCGGCGGCCTGGCAGTCGGCGTGGTCCTGAGCTGGCTGGTGGGGCGTTTTCGCAGTTGGATGATCACCCGAGGCTGGGACGATCCGGCGACCCACGTGGTGTTCATGTTGCTGCTGCCGTTTGCCGCGTATGTGCTGGCAGAACGATTGGAACTGTCGGGTATTCTCTCGGCGGTGGCCGCGGGCATGATGCAAAGCTGGGTCGACCTCCTGCCGCGTCAGACCAGCACCCGGTTGCTCAACCGCAGTGTCTGGACCTTGCTTGAGTTCGCGTTCAATGGCTTGATTTTTCTGCTACTGGGTTTGCAACTGCCGGACATCGTCAGCGCGGTCACCCACGACGAGCCCACGCTCTGGCCGACCTTGCTCTGGCGCTGCCTTGATGTGCTGGCGATTTTTGTCGTCCTGGCGGTGCTTCGCTATGTCTGGGTGCGCAGCGTCTGGCGTCTGATGGTGCTGGTCGGGCGTTGGCGCGGGCATAACGAAGGCATGGTCGAATTGTCGGCGCGTTCCTCGTTGCTGCTGACGGTGGGCGGTGTGCGGGGAGCGGTGACACTGGCCGGTACGTTGTCGGTGCCCATGCTGATCGCCGCAGGCGTCGCGTTTCCCGAGCGGGATCTGCTGATTTTCATCGCGGCGGGTGTGATCCTGCTGTCGCTGGTGGTGGCGAGCATCTGTTTGCCACTGCTGTTGCGCGGGCTGGTTTCCGAACCGGACCTGCGCCTCAAGCGGGAAGTGCGTGACGCCTGGAAGCGCACCGCCGAGGCGGCCATCCAGACACTGGAAAACCAGGAGATTCCCGGCGCCACCAGCACCTCGCCCGATGCCGCCCAGGCCGTGCTGGCCACCGAAGTGAAGTCGCGGATCATGTCCGAATACCGGCATCGCCTGGAGATCTTCAACGACACCGCCGAGGCCCAGGCCCTGGCGTTTCAGATGGATCAGCTGGAGAAGCGGATGCGCGTCAATGCGCTGCGGGCCCAGCGACTGGAGCTGTACAGCCTGCACCGTCATCACCAGATCGGTGATGACGTGCTGCGTATCGTACTGGCAGAGCTTGACCTGAACGAGGCCAACCTTGGCGTGGTGAAATAGCCCGCCGAACCGCGGTCAACGGTTTCTGATGAACTCGCGAATCCGCTCCGCCGCCTCGACGCACTCGGCCAGTGGCGCAACCAGCGCCATGCGCACACGGCCAGCACCCGGGTTGAAACCGTCGACATCACGGGACAGGTAGGAGCCTGGCACCACGGTCACGTGTTCGTTGACGAACAGGTCGCGGCAGAATTGTGCATCGTCGCCACCGACGCTCGGCCACAAGTAAAAGCCGCCATCGGGGCGCTGTACGTCCATGACTGGCGAGAGGATGTCCAATACGGCGTCAAACTTCTCGCGATACAGCGTGCGGTTGGCGCGTACGTGTTCTTCATCGCTCCAGGCGGCAATGCTCGCGAGCTGGGTTTGAACCGGCATTGCGCAACCGTGATAGGTGCGGTAGAGCAGAAAGGCTTTGAGGATATCGGCATCGCCAGCCACGAAACCCGAACGCAGCCCCGGCAGGTTCGAGCGCTTTGACAGACTGTGAAACACCACACAACGTTTGAAGTCTTTGCGGCCCAGTTCAACGCAAGCGCTGAGCAGGCCTGGCGGCGGGGTGCCTTCGTCGAAATACAGCTCGCTGTAGCACTCGTCGGCGGCGATCACGAAATCATGTTCGTCGGCCAGTGCGATGAGTTTTTTCAGCGTTTCGACGGGGATCAACGCGCCCGTCGGGTTGCCCGGGGAGCACAGGAACAGGATCTGGCAACGCTTCCAGATAGCGGCAGGCACTGCGTCGAAATCCGGATTGAAGCCGTGTTCGGCCAGGCAAGGCAGGTAATGCGGCTTGGCGCCAGCCAGGAACGCTGCGCCCTCATAGATCTGGTAGAACGGGTTAGGGCTCACCACCAGTGCGTCGTCACTGCGGTTGACCACCGTCTGGGTGAAGGCAAACAGCGCTTCACGCGTGCCGTTGACCGGCAGCACGTGCTTGCCTGCGTCCAGCCAGCCTTGCGGGACGCTGAAACGACGTTCGCACCATTGGGCGATGGCTTCACGCAATGCAGGAATGCCCGCAGTGGTGGGATAGACCGCCATCTGGGCGAGGTTGTCGGCCAATGCTTTGGCGACGAACGCCGGTGACGTGTGCTTGGGTTCGCCAATAGAGAGCGCAATGGGGTTCTTGTCCGGGTTCGGCGTGACACTGCCGAGCAGGGCGCGAAGCTTTTCGAACGGGTAAGGCTGAAGCTGTTGCAGGGCGTTATTCATGGGCGATCGGTCTCAAGAAGCGGGGCGCCTTCCCTCGGGAGGGCGCCTTGAATCGAATGTTCGGGTCGTTGAATCGAGTGTCAGATGCTGATCCGCAGTTCGCTGCTCGGCTCCGGGTTGACGCTCAACTGCTGGACGATCGCGTCCCGCAGACGGCTGCACAATTGCGGATCGGACAGCGGCTGGTTGTTTTCGTCGGTCAGGAAGAACACGTCTTCCACGCGCTCGCCGAGCGTTGCGATCTTGGCGTTCTGCAGTGACAGATCGAACTCCAGGAAAATCTTGCCGACACGGGCCAGCAGGCCTGGACGATCAGGCGCGCTCAGTTCGAGCACGGTGACCGGACGCTGCGCATCGTTCGAAATGGTCACCACCGGCGCGAAGGCGAAATGCTTGAGCTGGCGCGGCACGCGACGTTTGATGATGGTCGGGTAATCGTCCGGGTTGCGCAGCGCTTCGGTGAGACCGTCGCGAATGGCCTTGATCCGCTCAGGGTTTTCGCCGATCGAGCCGCCCTCACTGTCCAGCACGATGTAGGTGTCGAGGGTGAACTGGCTGGTCGAGGTGATAACCCGTGCGTCGTGAATGTTCAGGTTCAGCTGATCCATTGCCGCCACGGTTACCGCAAAGAAATCGTGCTGGTCCGGCGCGTAGATGAAGATCTGTGTGCCGCCTTCGAATTCGCGCTGCGTGGTCTCTTTGATCAGGACCAGCGGTCCGCCGTCGGCAGGTTGCTGCAGGATGGCGTCACTGTGCCATGCGACGTCGCCTGCGGTATGACGCAGGAAGTAGTCATCCCCCAGCTGCGACCACAGTTGCTCGACGTCGTCCGGGTCGGTGCCGTTGCGCACCAGGATATCCAGCGCCGCGCTTTGCGTGCGGCGGATCTGTTCCTCGCGGTCCACCGGGTTTTCCAGGCCGCGTTTGAGCGCGCGCTTGGTTTCGGTGTACAGCTGGCGCAACAGGCTGGCACGCCACGAGTTCCAGAGCGTCGGGTTGGTCGCGTTGATATCGGCGACGGTCAGCACATAGAGGTAATCAAGGTGCACTTCGTCACCCACGAACTGGGCAAAATCGTGGATCACCTGAGGGTCGGACAAGTCTTTGCGCTGCGCGGTGGTGGACATCACCAAGTGATTCTGTACCAGCCAGACAATCAGTTGGGTGTCCCAGTGCGGCAAATGATGGCGAATGGCAAAAGCCTCTGCATCCACCGCGCCCAGTTCCGAGTGATCGCCGCCACGGCCTTTGCCGATGTCGTGGTAGAGGCCCGCCAGGTAGATCAGCTCCGGTTTGGGCAGTTTGCCCATGAGCTTGCTGGCAAGCGGGAATTTCTCTGACACCTGCGTGTACTGAAGCTTACGCAGGTGTTTGATCAGATTAAGGGTGTGGGCATCGACCGTATAGATATGGAACAGGTCATGCTGCATCTGCCCGACGATGTGTCCGAACTCCGGCAGATACAAACCCAGGATCCCGTAACGGTTCATACGCCGCAGATTGCGGTGAATACCGATCTCGCACTTGAACAGCTCGATAAACAGGCTGGTATTGCGGATATCGTTGCGGAAATCATCATTGATCAAGTGCCGATGTTCGCGCAGCAGGCGAATGGTGTCCGCGCGCACACCCTTGATTTCCGGGTGCTGCGCCATCAACACGAAAATTTCCAGCATGGCGAACGGGGTACGCTTGAAGACGTTCGGGTTGGTCGCTTCGATGTAACCGTCGTGCAGCTGGAACCGTGAATTGATCGATTCGGTGACGGTGTTCTCGTCGTCCGACAGAATCACTTCCTCGAAGTGCTGGATGATCAGGTCGCTCAGTTGGGCGATGCTCATGACCACGCGGTAGTACTTCTGCATGAAGCGCTCGATGGCGAGCTTCGCGTCGCTGTCCTGATAACCGAGCAGGCGCGCAATGTTGGTCTGGTAATCGAACAGCAGCCGGTCCTCGGATCGGCCGGCCAGCATGTGCAGTGCGTAGCGGACCTTCCAGAGAAATTCCTGCGAAGACGCCAGGAGCGCGTTCTCGCTCTCGAGCAGAAAACCCTGGTCGGCGAGCGCGTGCAGATTCAGGGTGCCGTACTGACGCCGTGCCACCCACAGGATGGTCTGAATATCACGCAGGCCACCTGGCGAGCCTTTGACGTTGGGCTCCAGGTTGTATTCGGTGTCGAAATACTTGTGGTGGCGCGTCTTCTGCTCGGCCCGTTTGGCGAGGAAGAATTCCTTGCTCGGCCACATTTCACGGGTGCTGGTGACTTCCAGCATGCGCTGGCGCAGATGCTCCGGGCCCGCAATGGTGCGGCTTTCCATCAGGTTGGTGATCACCGTCAGGTCAGCGCGGCCTTCCGAGGCACACTCATCGACAGAGCGCACGCTCTGACCGACTTCCAGACCAATGTCCCACAGCAATGTCAGAAAGCGCTCGATGGAGTCGCGAAAAATCTCGTGATCAGCGCTGTCGAGCAGGATCAGCAGGTCGATGTCGGAGTAGGGGTGCAGCTCGCCACGGCCGTAGCCGCCGACCGCCAGCAGGGCGATGTCGGCGTCTTCGCTCCAGTCAAACTGTTCCCAGGCCTGTTGCAGGATGTTGTCCACAAACCAGGCGCGATCCTCGATCAGCCGGCGAATCTCCCGGCCAGACTTGAAACGCTCGTCCAGCACCTCGCGGGCCTGACGGATGGCTTTTTTAAAGGCGGCGATCGGGCTCGCCTTCAACGCCAGTTCGGCCTGGAACTGGCCGCGATCGAACAAATCTGGGTCCACCTGCGGCATCGAACTGCTTTCCTTCTATCTATACCGGCTGTGTAAGTAGCACGTGGTGATCACGCCGACGTGCGTGCAATGGTGTCGTCGCTGCGCAGGGTGAAGATTTCATAGCCGGTGGCGGTGACCAGAATGGTGTGTTCCCACTGCGCCGACAGCTTGCGATCCTTGGTGATGGCTGTCCAGCCGTCGCCGAGCAGGCGCGTGTCGGCCTTGCCTTGGTTGATCATCGGCTCGATGGTGAACGTCATGCCTTCCTTGAGCTCCATGCCGGTGCCCGCTTTGCCGTAATGCAGGACCTGTGGTTCCTCATGAAACACCTTGCCGATGCCATGGCCACAGTACTCGCGCACCACGGAGAAGCCGTTTTTCTCGGCGTGCTTCTGGATGACTTCACCGATATCGCCCAGGTGAGCCCCCGGCTTGACGATTTCGATGCCTTTATACATGCACTCCTGGGTGATCTTCGACAGGCGTTCTGCCCACTCGGGCACTTTGCCGACATGGAACATCTTGCTGGTGTCGCCGTGGTAGCCGTCCTTGATGACGGTCACGTCGATGTTCAGCACGTCGCCGTCCTTCAGCGGTTTCTCGTTGGGAATACCGTGGCAGACCACATGGTTGATCGAAGTGCAGATGGATTTCGGGAAACCCTTGTAGTTCAGCGGAGCCGGAATGGCCTTCTGCTCGTTGACGATGTAGTCATGGCAGATGCGGTCCAGTTCATCGGTGGTGACGCCAGGCTTGACGTACGCCCCGATCATTTCCAGGACGTCTGCGGCCAGACGACCGGCAATTCGCATCTTTTCGATGTCTTCAGGGGTTTTGAGGGTAACGGACATACAAGGCTCTCTCGGCGCGGCAGGGCCGCAGCTAAACACGGAAAAACGCGATTCTACCAGACCGCCGCCGGGCGGGTTATCATCGCTTCCTTATATAGCGGCTGGCGGGCTCATCGTCCGTTGGCGCAACGCAGACAAAAAGCCCCTGAAAACAGGATGTTATTTCGGGTTCCGTTATCAGAGCTTTTGTGATATAAAATGCGCCGCTTTACGGGGTAAGCCCCGAAAGCCCAAACCCACACACGTGTCGACACGATGACCTGGGTGCCCTCGGTTCAAGCCGTTGGTTGGTCATTGGGATACGTGGAGGCCTAACCCGACTTATCAAGGAACTATCATGTCCCAAGTCAACATGCGCGATATGCTGAAGGCCGGTGTGCACTTCGGTCACCAAACCCGTTACTGGAATCCGAAAATGGGTAAGTACATTTTCGGCGCGCGTAACAAGATTCACATCATCAACCTTGAAAAAACCCTGCCTATGTTCAACGAAGCGCTGACTTTCGTTGAGCGCCTGGCTCAGGGCAAAAACAAGATTCTGTTCGTCGGCACCAAGCGTTCCGCTGGCAAGATCGTTGCTGAAGAAGCAGCACGTTGCGGTTCGCCGTACGTCGATCACCGCTGGTTGGGCGGCATGCTGACCAACTTCAAAACCATCCGTGCTTCCATCAAGCGTCTGCGTGAGCTTGAAGTTCAGGCTGAAGACGGTACGTTCGCCAAGCTGACCAAGAAAGAGGCGCTGATGCGCACTCGCGATCTGGAAAAGCTGGATCGTAGCCTGGGTGGTATCAAGGACATGGGCGGTCTGCCAGACGCACTGTTCGTTATCGACGTTGATCACGAGCGCATCGCGATCACCGAAGCCAACAAGCTGGGTATCCCGGTTATCGGCGTAGTCGATACCAACAGCAGCCCGGAAGGCGTTGACTACATCATCCCAGGTAACGATGACGCCATTCGCGCCATCCAGCTGTACATGGGTTCGATGGCTGACGCTGTTATCCGTGGTCGCAACAACGTTGCTGGCGGCACCGACGTTTACGTTGAAGAAGCTCCAGCGGCAACTGTTGAAGGCTGAGTAGCAAACGCCTAGCGTTTACTCAGTACGCAAAAAGGGGGCTTGGCCCCCTTTTTGCCACCTCGAAAACCATCTGGCGTTGCCATCGATCTTATTGTCATGCGCAGCTGTCACCATGGATTTTCAAGAATTTGAACGCCCGCCCGGCGGGTGGAATGGTTGAAGACCTATCCAAGAGGATTTTGAAATGGCAGAGATTACTGCAGCGTTGGTCAAAGAACTGCGCGAGCGTACTGGCGAAGGCATGATGGACTGCAAAAAGGCCTTGACCAAGGCTGGCGGCGACATCGAAAAAGCCATCGACGATATGCGTGCATCCGGCGCAATCAAGGCCGCTAAAAAGGCAGGCAACATCGCTGCCGAAGGCGCCATCGCAATCAAGGACAACGGCAAGCGTGCTGTCCTGATCGAAGTCAACTCGCAGACCGACTTCCTGGCTCTGCAGGATGACTTCAAGAACTTCGTCGCTTCCAGCGTCGAAAAAGCGTTCGATCAGCAAGACGTTACCGTTGAGCAACTGATCGAAGCTCAGGAAACCGAGCGTACCGCTCTGGTTGCCAAAGTCGGCGAAAACGTCAACATCCGTCGTCTGGCGCGTGTTGAAGGCGACGTACTGGGTTCGTACCTGCACGGCAACAAGATTGGTGTCGTTGTGGCCCTCAAAGGCGGCGACGCTGAACTGGCCAAAGACATCGCCATGCACGTGGCTGCCAGCAACCCTGAATTCCTGCTGCCTACCGACGTTTCCGCTGAAGCGATCGAGCGCGAGAAGAATGTCTTCCTGCAGCTGAACGAAGACAAGCTGAAAGGCAAGCCTGCCGATATCGCCGAGAAGATGGTTGCCGGCCGTATCTCCAAGTTCCTGGCTGAAGCCAGCCTGGTCGAGCAAGCGTTCGTCAAGAACCCGGAAATCAAGGTCGGTGAGCTGGCCAAGAAAGCCGGTGCTGAAATCGTTTCTTTCACCTACTTCAAAGTAGGCGAAGGCATCGAGAAGCCAGTCGACAACTTCGCTGAAGAAGTCGCTGCTCAAGTAGCTGCCAGCAAGCAATAAGACGGTTTTACCACTGTCGCCCCAAAGAGGCTGCCCGCTCACGCGCGCAGCCTCTTTGTCAAAGCGGCGGGGAATTTGTTTTTTCAGGGAGAGTGGCTTACGAGGCTGCACATCCCTGACGCAGTAGCCTAGAGTTAGCAGGCTCGCAAGCCGCAGGCTGAAACGGCCCGCAGCTCTGAAGATTTTTTTTTAAAACGCCGCAGGAGAGATTCGCAATGGCTCAGCAGGGCAGTGGTTATCAAGCTCGCTATAAACGCATTCTACTCAAGCTTAGCGGCGAGGCCCTGATGGGGTCCGAAGAGTTCGGTATCGACCCTAAAGTGCTGGATCGCATGGCGCTTGAAGTGGGTCAACTGGTTGGAATCGGTGTCCAGGTCGGTCTGGTCATCGGCGGTGGCAACCTGTTCCGTGGTGCGGCGCTGAGTGCTGCCGGTATGGATCGGGTGACAGGCGACCACATGGGCATGCTGGCCACTGTGATGAACGCGTTGGCAATGCGTGACGCGCTCGAGCGTGCCAATATCTCCGCCATCGTAATGTCGGCCATTTCCATGGTAGGCGTGACCGATCACTACGATCGCCGCAAAGCCATGCGTCACCTGAACGCAAAAGAAGTCGTGATTTTCGCGGCGGGGACCGGCAATCCGTTCTTCACCACGGATTCGGCAGCCTGTTTGCGTGCCATCGAAATCGACGCCGACGTCGTGTTGAAGGCAACCAAGGTCGATGGTGTGTACACTGCCGATCCATTCAAAGACCCGCATGCCGAGAAGTTCGATCATCTGACTTACGATGAAGTGCTGGATCGCAAGCTGGGCGTTATGGATCTCACGGCCATCTGCCTGTGCCGTGACCACAAGATGCCACTGCGTGTCTTTAATATGAACAAGCCCGGCGCATTGCTGAATATCGTGCATGGCGGGGCGGAAGGAACCTTGATCGAGGAAGGCGAACAATGATCAACGACATCAAAAAAGACGCTCAAGAGCGCATGCAGAAATCCATCGAATCCCTGCACCATGCATTTGGTCAGATTCGTACCGGCAAGGCACACCCCAGCATTCTGGGCAGCGTCATGGTGCCTTACTACGGCGCCGATACGCCGTTGAGCGGTGTGGCCAACGTCACGGTAAAAGACTCCCGGACCCTTCAAGTCGTCGCGTTTGAGCGCAATATGCTTTCGGCGGTGGACAAGGCGATCCAGAGCGCCGGTTTGAACCTCAACCCCACCAACCTCGGCGAGATGCTGTTGATCTCGATGCCGGCCCTGACCGAAGAAACCCGCAAGGGGTTCACCAAGCAGGCGCGCAGTGCGGCTGAAGATGCGCGTGTTGCAGTGCGAAATATTCGTCGCGATGCGTTGGGCGATCTGAAAAAGCTGGTCAAGGACAAGGAAATCAGCGAAGACGAAGAGCGTCGTGGTACTGCTGAAATCGACAAGCTGATCAAAGACTTCGAGGCCCAGATCACCAAGGCCACGGAAGAAAAAGAAAAGGACCTGATGGCCGTATAAGGGGTCAGGAAGCTTTCATGGAAAAGACGAAGCTGGCTGTGCCGTCATCGGTACCGCGTCATGTCGCGATCATCATGGATGGGAACAACCGCTGGGCTAAAAAGCGTCTGTTGCCGGGTGTGGCGGGTCACAAGGCTGGCGTGGATGCGGTCCGAGCGGTGATCGAGGTGTGTGCCGAGGCGAAAGTCGAGGTGCTGACGCTGTTCGCGTTCTCCAGTGAAAACTGGCAGCGCCCGGCCGAGGAGGTCGGGGCATTGATGGAGCTGTTCTTTACAGCCTTGCGTCGCGAGACCAAGCGCTTGAACGAGAACGGCATCAGCCTGCGCATCATCGGGGACCGTTCACGGTTTCACCCCGAGTTGCAGGCGGCCATCCGCGAGGCAGAAGCCAGTACCGCGGGCAACAGCCGCTTTGTCCTGCAGATCGCCGCCAATTACGGCGGTCAGTGGGATATCGCTCAGGCTGCGCAGCGTCTGGCGCGTGAGGTTCAGGCCGGACACCTGCGTCCGGAAGACATCACGCCGGAACTGCTGCAGACCTGTCTCGCGACGGGTGATCTGCCGTTGCCCGACCTGTGCATTCGCACGGGTGGCGAGCATCGCATCAGCAATTTCCTGCTGTGGCAGCTGGCGTATGCCGAGCTGTATTTCTCCGACCTGTTCTGGCCGGACTTCAAACACGATGCCATGCGCCATGCGCTGGCCGATTTCGCTTCGCGCCAACGCCGCTTCGGGAAAACCAGCGAGCAGGTAGAAGCTGGAGCCCGTGCTTAATGCTCAAACAACGAATCATTACAGCGCTGATCCTTGCGCCACTCGCCCTGTGCGGCTTCTTTCTGCTCGAGGGCGGCAGCTTTGCGCTGTTCATCGGTGCAGTGGTTGCGCTCGGTGCCTGGGAATGGGCGCGACTGGCGGGGTTCGAAACCCAGTCGATTCGTGTGCTTTACGCGACCGTCGTGGCGGTCCTGCTGTTTGTGCTCTACCTGCTTCCGGGCCTTGCGCCCTGGATTCTGGTGGCTGCGCTGATCTGGTGGCTGGCAGCGACCTGGCTGGTGCTCACGTATCCTGAGTCCAGTGACCACTGGTCCAGCGTGATCTGCAAGCTGTTCATCGGCCTGCTGATTTTGCTGCCGGCGTGGCAAGGGCTGGTTCTGATCAAACAGGAACCGATGGGTAACTGGCTGATCCTGGCGGTCATGGTGTTGGTGTGGGGTGCCGACATCGGTGCTTACTTCTCCGGCAAGGCATTCGGCAAGCGCAAGCTTGCGCCGAAGGTCAGTCCTGGAAAAAGCTGGGAAGGGCTGTATGGCGGCCTTGCAGCCTGCCTGGTCATCACCGCCGTCGTGGGGATCTCCCGTGGCTGGTCGTTTCCCGAGATTCTGTTTGCGCTGGTGTGCGCGGCGATCGTGGTGCTCATCTCCGTGGTCGGCGACCTGACCGAAAGCATGTTCAAGCGTAAATCCGGGGTCAAGGACAGCAGCAACCTGTTGCCGGGTCATGGGGGCGTGCTTGATCGCATCGACAGCCTGACCGCTGCCATTCCGGTGTTCGCGTTGCTGCTGTGGGCAGCGAAAGATTGGGGCGTGATGTGAGCGGCCCTCAACAGATTACCGTGCTGGGCGCTACCGGCTCGGTGGGCCTCAGCACCCTCGACGTGATTGCTCGTCATCCGTCGCGCTATCAGGTCTTTGCGCTGACCGGCTTCACGCGTCTGGCCGAGCTGCTGGCATTGTGCGTTCGCCATACGCCTCGCTTCGCGGTGGTCCCGACCGCACTGGCGGCGCGTCAGTTGCAGGACGATTTGCGCGCTGCTGGCCTCGATACCCGCGTGTTGGTGGGGGAGGGCGGACTGTGCGAAGTCTCGGCCCATCCACAGGTCGACACCGTGCTGGCGGCGATCGTCGGTGCCGCCGGCTTGCGCCCGACCCTGGCCGCCGTCGAAGCGGGCAAGAAGGTGCTGCTGGCCAACAAGGAAGCGCTGGTCATGTCGGGCGCTCTCTTCATGCAGGCGGTGCGCCGCAGCGGCACGGTTTTGCTGCCGCTGGACAGCGAACACAACGCCATCTTTCAGTGCTTGCCGGGCAACTACGCCAGCGGTCTTGGTGCAGTCGGCGTGCGGCGGATCCTGCTCACGGCTTCGGGCGGTCCATTCCGCGAGACGCCGCTGGCGGATCTCGAGCACGTCTCCCCCGAGCAGGCGTGTGCGCATCCGAACTGGTCAATGGGGCGCAAAATCTCCGTGGACTCGGCGAGCATGATGAACAAAGGTCTCGAGTTGATCGAAGCCTGCTGGCTGTTCGACACCGCTCCGGCGCGTATCGAAGTGGTCATTCATCCGCAGAGCGTCATCCATTCGATGGTGGACTACGTCGACGGTTCGGTGCTGGCCCAGTTGGGTAATCCGGACATGCGAACCCCGATCGCCCATGCGCTGGCTTGGCCGGAGCGTATTGATTCGGGTGTTGCGCCGCTGGACCTGTTCAGTATTGCGCGGCTGGATTTCCAGGCGCCAGACGAATTGCGCTTCCCTTGCCTGCGTCTGGCACGGCAAGCTGCGGAAACCGGCAACAGTGCTCCGGCGGTCTTGAATGCCGCCAATGAAGTGGCTGTTGCAGCGTTTCTGGAACAGCGTATTCGTTATCCGGAAATCGCGAGTATGATCGACGAGGTCTTGAATCTTGAGCCTGTCGTTGCGGTGAACGAGCTTGAGACGGTTTTTGAAGTCGACGCAAAGGCTCGTGTGCTGGCTGAGCAATGGCTCAGCCGCCATGGGCGGTAAACGGCAAATGCCAGAAGGCACCGGTCCATCACTGTGGGCAGCGATGCATTTCAGATGCGCCCGCAGCGCTAAACCGGTACCCGGAGAACAGCGATGAGCGCGCTATACATGATTGTCGGCACCCTGGTTGCGTTGGGTGTGCTGGTAACCTTTCACGAGTTCGGTCACTTTTGGGTGGCCCGGCGTTGTGGCGTCAAGGTTTTGCGTTTCTCGGTCGGGTTCGGCATGCCACTGTTGCGCTGGCATGACCGCAAGGGCACTGAGTATGTCCTGGCGGCCATACCGCTGGGCGGTTACGTGAAGATGCTCGATGAGCGCGAGGGGGATGTGCCGCCCGAGCTGGTCGATCAATCCTTCAATCGCAAGTCGGTTTACCAGCGAATCGCCATTGTCATCGCGGGACCGGTCGCCAACTTTTTGCTGGCCATTGTATTTTTCTGGGTGCTCGCCATGTTGGGCAGCCAGCAGGTGCGTCCAGTCATTGGGGGTGTCGAGGCCGGCAGTATCGCGGAAAAGGCGGGTCTGGCCTCGGGACAGGAAATCGTTTCAGTAGATGGCGAGGCCACCACCGGCTGGTCCTCTGTCAACCTGCAGCTGGTGCGCCGTCTGGGTGAGACCGGCAGCATTGCATTGAAGGTGCGTGAGCAAGGGTCCGACGTCGACACGCCGCACGCGCTGGTACTGGATAACTGGCTTAAAGGTGCCGATGAGCCGGATCCGATCCGCTCGCTGGGTATTCGCCCGTGGCGCCCGGCGCTGGCGCCAGTGCTGGCTGAGCTCGACCCCAAAGGGCCTGCGCAAGCCGCTGGCCTCAAAACAGGTGATCGCCTGCTGGCTCTGGATGGGCAGCCGCTCAACGAATGGCAGCAGGTCGTTGACTGGGTTCGTGTCCGTCCTGATACCCGAATTTCGCTGACCGTCGAGCGCGACGGTGCAAGAATCGACGTGCCGGTCACGCTGGTGGCTCATGGCGAAGGGAAGGCCGCGACGGGGTATCTGGGCGCAGGCGTGAAAGGTGTCGACTGGCCACCGGAAATGCTCCGTGAAGTCAGTTACGGCCCGCTCGCCGCCGTGGCAGAGGGCGCGAGACGCACCTGGACCATGAGCGTACTGACCCTCGATTCGCTGAAGAAAATGTTGTTCGGCGAGCTGTCGGTAAAAAACTTGAGCGGACCGATAACCATTGCTAAAGTGGCGGGCGCTTCGGCCCAGTCAGGTGTAGGTGACTTCTTGAATTTCCTTGCTTATCTGAGCATAAGCCTGGGGGTTCTCAATTTGCTGCCCATTCCAGTGTTGGACGGGGGGCACTTGCTGTTTTATCTGGTCGAGTGGGTGCGTGGTCGTCCACTGTCAGAAAAAGTACAGGGCTGGGGGGTTCAGATCGGGATAAGTCTGGTGGTTGGAGTCATGTTGCTCGCACTGGTCAACGATCTGGGACGACTGTAAAAGCTACGCCGAATTGTGAATCTGCCGCATTTTGCGGCAGTTTGTTTATTGCCAGTTGGAATAAGAAAGGACTTCATGAAACGTCTGCTGCTAACTGCGGTTCTTGCCGTACTGATGATCGCCGAAGTTCACGCCGAGTCCTTCACTATCTCCGATATCCGTGTCAACGGCCTGCAGCGGGTTTCCGCCGGCAGCGTCTTTGGTGCGTTGCCGTTGAATGTGGGTGAACAGGCCGATGACGCGCGTCTTGTCGACGCCACGCGTGCGCTGTTCAAAACCGGATTCTTCCAGGACATCCAGCTGGGCCGTGACGGCAACGTTCTGGTCATCACAGTGGTCGAGCGTCCGTCGGTGGCGAGCATCGAGATCGAAGGTAACAAGGCGATCACGACCGAAGACCTCATGAAAGGCCTGAAACAGTCCGGTCTGGCGGAAGGCGAGATCTTTCAGCGCGCGACCCTGGAAGGCGTTCGTAACGAGCTGCAGCGTCAGTACGTGGCCCAGGGCCGCTACTCGGCAGAAGTTGCCACCGAAGTCGTGCCTCAGCCGCGCAACCGCGTTGGCCTGAAGATCAACATCAACGAAGGTGCGGTCGCTGCGATCCAGCACATCAATGTCGTGGGCAACTCGGTCTTCAAAGAAGAAGACCTGACCGACCTGTTCGAGCTGAAAACCACCAACTGGCTTTCCTTCTTCAAGAACGACGACAAGTACGCCCGGGAAAAACTGTCCGGCGACCTGGAACGTCTGCGTTCGTACTACCTTGACCGCGGCTATATCAACATGGATATCGCCTCGACTCAGGTGTCCATCACGCCCGACAAGAAGAGCGTGTACATCACCGTCAACATCCATGAAGGCGAGAAGTACAGCGTCAAGTCGGTCAAGCTGAGCGGCGACCTCAAGGTGCCTGAAGATCAGGTCAAATCGCTGCTGCTGGTCAAGCCGGGTCAGGTCTTCTCGCGTAAGGTCATGACCACCACGTCCGAACTGATCACCCGTCGTCTGGGTAACGAGGGTTACACCTTCGCCAACGTCAACGGTGTTCCGACCCCGAACGATGCTGACCACACCGTAGACATCCTGTTTGCCGTCGATCCGGGCAAACGTGCCTACGTCAACCGCATCAACTTCCGCGGCAACACCAAGACTGCGGACGAAGTGCTGCGTCGTGAAATGCGTCAGATGGAAGGCGGTTGGGCTTCTACTTACCTGATCGACCAGTCCAAGACCCGTCTCGACCGACTGGGCTTCTTCAAGGAAGTGAACGTTGAAACCCCTGCGGTGCCGGGCACCGATGACCAGGTTGACGTGAACTACGCCGTGGAAGAGCAGGCGTCCGGTTCGATCACTGCCAGCGTCGGTTTTGCACAGAGCGCCGGTCTGATCCTGGGTGGTTCCATCAGCCAGAACAACTTCCTGGGTACGGGTAACAAGGTCAGCATCGGTCTGACCAAAAGTGAATACCAGACCCGCTACAACTTCAGCTACGTCGATCCGTACTTCACGCCGGACGGCGTGAGCCTGGGCTACAGCGCCTTTTACCGTAAGACCAACTACGACGACCTCAACGTTGACGTAGCCAGCTACTCGGTGGACAGCCTGGGTGCCGGTATCAACATGGGCTACCCGATCAGCGAGACATCGCGCTTGAACTTCGGTCTGTCGGTTCAGAAGGATGAGATCAATACCGGGACGTACACCGTTGACGAGATCTTCGATTTCCTTGAAAAGGAAGGCGATAACTTCACCAACTTCAAGGCATCTGTGGGTTGGTCCGAATCGACCCTGAACAAAGGCACGTTGCCGACCCGTGGTCACTCGCAGAGCCTGACGCTGGAAACGACGATTCCGGGTAGCGACCTTTCGTTCTACAAACTCGACTACCGCGGCCAGTTGTTCCACCCGATCACCACCAACACCACCCTGCGTCTGCACTCGGAACTGGGTTACGGTGATGGCTATGGTTCCACCTCCGGCCTGCCGTTCTACGAGAACTACTACGCGGGCGGTTTCAACTCGGTCCGTGGATTCAAGGACAGTACCTTGGGCCCTCGCAGTACTCCGAGTAAGAACGATACGATCAAAGGGACGGTTCAAGACCCGGATCAAGATCCACTACCATTTGGTGGTAACGTGCTGATTACCGGGGGTGCAGAAATTCTGTTCCCACTGCCCTTCATCAAGGATCAACGCTCGATCCGTACGTCCCTTTTCTGGGACGTGGGTAACGTTTTCGACACCAACTGCGGCTCCACCAAGACCACGGTTAATGGCGAGAAGGTTGAATGTAACGGCCCCGATCTTTCCGGTCTGGCCAGCTCCGTCGGCGTCGGCGTGACATGGGTAACCGCTTTGGGTCCGTTGAGTTTTGCACTGGCGATGCCGGTCAAGAAGCCGGACAACAACACCGAAACCCAAGTGTTCCAATTCTCTCTCGGTCAGACCTTCTAAGGGTCTGATCACTGATAACGACAACGGATTTGCAGGAGTTACATTGTGCGTAAGTTGACCCAATTGGCATTGCTGGCAACGGTTCTGATCGCAGGCCCGGCATTCGCTGACATGAAAATCGCTGTCCTGAACTATCAGATGGCTCTGCTGGAATCGGACGCGGCCAAGAAATACGCCGTTGACGCGGAAAAGAAATTCGGTCCTCAACTGACCAAGTTGAAGGCTCTTGAAAGCAGCGCCAAGGGTATCCAGGATCGTCTGGTCGCCGGTGGCGACAAAATGGCTCAGCCTGAGCGCGAGAAGCTGGAACTGGACTTCAAACAGAAAGCCCGTGACTTCCAGTTCCAGTCCAAAGAGCTGAACGAAGCCAAAGCCGTCGCCGACCGTGAAATGCTCAAGCAGCTGAAGCCAAAGCTGGATTCGGCGGTTGAGGAAGTGATCAAGAAAGGCGGTTACGACTTGGTGTTCGAGCGCGGTGCCGTGATTGACGTCAAGCCACAGTATGACGTCACTCGCCAAGTCATCGAGCGCATGAACCAGCTGAAGTAACTTCATGACCGCGACTATCCAGCTCGGCCAGTTGGCCGAGTTCCTCGGTGCCACGCTTCGTGGCTCGGCGGAAAAAGAAATCACCGGGCTTGCCACTTTGCAGGAGGCAGGGCCCGGTCAGGTCAGTTTTCTGGCCAACCCTCAGTACCGTAAATTCCTCGCGACCACTCATGCTGCTGCCGTGCTGCTCAAGCCGGCGGATGCCGAAGGTTACGCGGGCGACGCGCTGTTGATTGCCGATCCGTACCTGGCGTATGCACGCATTTCCCACCTGTTCGATCCCAAGCCGAAAGCGGCAGCCGGTATTCACCCGACTGCGGTGGTCGCTGAAGACGCGTTCGTTGATGCGGCCGCAAGCGTGGGTGCCTACGCGGTGATCGAAAGCGGGGCGCGCATCGCTGCTGGCGTCACCATCGGCGCTCATTGCTTCATTGGTGCACGCAGCACGATCGGTGAAGGCGGCTGGCTGGCGCCTCGCGTGACGCTTTATCACGATGTACGCATCGGTCAACGTGTGGTGATCCAGTCCGGCGCAGTGCTCGGTGGCGAGGGCTTCGGCTTCGCCAACGAGAAAGGCGTGTGGCAGAAAATCGCTCAGATCGGCGGCGTCACCATCGGCGACGACGTCGAGATTGGCGTGAATACTGCCATCGATCGCGGCGCCATGGACGATACCCGTATCGGCAATGGCGTGAAGCTGGATAACCAGATTCAGATCGCACACAACGTACAAGTGGGTGATCACACGGCCATGGCCGCGTGTGTCGGTATCTCGGGCAGCGCCAAAATCGGCAAGCATTGCATGCTGGCCGGTGGCGTGGGTCTGGTGGGCCACATTGAAATTTGCGACGGTGTTTTCATTACCGGGATGACCATGGTGACCCGGTCGATTACCGAGCCTGGCTCTTATTCTTCGGGGACGGCGATGCAGCCGGCCGCGGAATGGCGCAAGAGTGCAGCACGTATTCGCCAGCTCGACGACATGGCGCGACGGCTGCAACAGCTGGAAAAGATTGTCGAGGCAGTGACCTCAGGCGGTAAAGCATCATCTGATGGCTGATACCTTTTT
Source organism: Pseudomonas abietaniphila (assembly GCF_900100795.1). Classification (GTDB taxonomy): domain Bacteria; phylum Pseudomonadota; class Gammaproteobacteria; order Pseudomonadales; family Pseudomonadaceae; genus Aquipseudomonas; species Aquipseudomonas abietaniphila. The sequence continues at coordinate 237,681 of NZ_FNCO01000005.1, read as the reverse complement.
CTTATCAAGTGTGCAAAGCCGATAAACTGCCTCCTTGATTTGCTAGAGGAGTGCCGCGCTTTCGTCGCGCACTCCCAATCTTTACTACAGGCTTCCTCTCGAAATGATGGACATCAACGAAATTCGCGAATATCTGCCCCACCGTTACCCGTTCCTGCTCGTGGACCGGGTCGTGGAGCTGGATGTTGAGAATAAGAGCATTCGTGCCTACAAGAATGTCAGCATCAATGAGCCCTTCTTCAACGGGCACTTTCCCCAGCATCCAATCATGCCGGGTGTGCTGATCATTGAAGCGATGGCGCAAGCTGCGGGCATCCTGGGCTTCAAGATGCTTGACGTAAAGCCTGCCGACGGCACCCTGTATTACTTCGTGGGCTCCGACAAACTGCGTTTCCGTCAGCCGGTGTTGCCGGGCGACCAATTGATCCTTGAAGCGAAGTTCCTCAGCTGCAAGCGTCAGATCTGGAAGTTCGAATGCCAGGCGTCGGTGGACGGCAAGCCGGTCTGCTCCGCAGAAATCATCTGTGCGGAACGTAAACTATGAGTTTGATTGACTCTCGCGCAATCATCGATCCGACAGCCATTCTGGCTGACAATGTGGAGGTCGGCCCTTGGTCGATCGTCGGGCCCGGTGTGGAAATCGGCGAGGGTACGGTCATTGGTCCGCATGTGATCCTGCGCGGTCCGACCAAAATCGGCAAACATAATCACATCTACCAGTTTTCATCGGTGGGTGAGGACACGCCTGACCTCAAATACAAAGGTGAAGCGACGCGTCTGGTCATTGGTGACCACAACGTGATTCGTGAAGGCGTCACGATCCATCGCGGTACCATTCAGGACCGTGCGGAAACCACGATCGGTGATCACAACCTGATCATGGCCTACGCCCACATCGGTCACGACAGTGTCATTGGTAATCACTGCATCCTGGTCAACAACACGGCGTTGGCCGGTCACGTGCATGTGGATGACTGGGCGATCCTGTCCGGCTTTACCCTGGTGCATCAGTATTGCCATATCGGTGCCCACAGCTTTTCCGGGATGGGCACCGCCATCGGCAAAGACGTCCCGGCATTCGTCACGGTCTTTGGTAATCCGGCCGAGGCGCGCAGTATGAACTTCGAGGGCATGCGCCGTCGTGGTTTCTCGGAGGATGCGATCCACGCCCTGCGTCGCGCCTACAAGACGGTCTACCGTCAAGGGCTGACCGTGGAGCAGGCGATCATCGATCTGGCCGAGCCCGCTGCACAGTTCCCGGAAGTCGCGCTGTTTCTTGATTCGATCCAGAAATCGACCCGCGGCATCACCCGTTAATCATGAGTGCCCTGCGTATAGCGCTGGTCGCCGGAGAAGCCTCCGGCGACATCCTGGGCTCCGGTTTGATGCGCGCCATCAAAGCCCGTCATCCTGACGCCCAGTTCATCGGGGTAGGCGGTCCGCTCATGGAAGCGGAGGGCATGCGCTCCTACTTCCCGATGGAGCGGCTGTCGGTCATGGGGCTGGTGGAAGTGCTCGGGCGGCTCAAAGAGTTGCTGGCTCGTCGCAAGCTGTTGATCCAGACCCTCATCGCCGAGAAGCCCGATGTGTTCATCGGCATCGACGCGCCGGATTTCACCCTCACTATCGAACTCAAACTGCGCCAGGCCGGGATCAAGACGGTTCACTACGTGAGCCCGTCGGTCTGGGCGTGGCGTCAGAAGCGTGTGCTGAAGATTCGCGAAGGTTGCGATCTGATGCTGACTTTGCTGCCGTTCGAGGCTCGCTTTTACGAAGAGAAAGGCGTGCCGGTGCGTTTTGTCGGTCATCCGTTGGCTGACACCATCCCCCTTGAGGCCGACCGCGATGCGGCGCGCGCCGAGTTGGGCCTGGGCGATGGCCCTGTCGTGGCGTTGATGCCGGGCAGCCGTGGTGGAGAAGTGGGTCGTCTGTGCGCGCTGTTCTTCGATGCCGCCGAGCGTCTGCTGGCTCAGCGTCCGGGCATCCGTTTTGTGTTGCCCTGTGCCAGCCCGCAACGCCGTGCGCAGATCGAGCTGCTGCTGCAAGGTCGTGATCTCCCGCTCACGCTGCTTGACGGTCGCTCCCACGTTGCCCTGGCCGCCTGTGATGCGGTCCTGATCGCGTCGGGGACTGCCACTCTGGAAGCGCTGCTGTACAAACGACCGATGGTGGTTGCCTATCGTCTGGCGCCGCTGACCTACTGGATACTCAAGCGGATGGTGAAGAGTCCATACGTGTCGCTGCCGAACCTGTTGGCCCAGCGCTTGCTGGTCCCTGAGCTTCTGCAGGACGCGGCGACCGCCGATGCTCTGGCGCAAATCCTGCTGCCGTTGCTCGACAACGGCGCGGAGCAGACGGCCGGCTTCGATGCGCTTCACCGAACCTTGCGTCGCGATGCGTCCAATCAGGCTGCCGATGCGGTGTTGAACCTGATTGGCGCGTCGCCTTCACGATGAGTGCGCAATCAATGCAAATGGGTCTGGACTTCAATCTGGTCGAGGATCTGGTCGCTGGCGTCGACGAGGTGGGCCGTGGCCCGCTGTGCGGCGCCGTCGTGACGGCCGCCGTGATCCTGGACCCCAATCGCCCGATTCTGGGTCTGAACGATTCGAAAAAGCTCACCGAAGCCAAGCGCGAAAAGTTGTTTGACGAAATCTGCGAGAAAGCCCTGTGCTGGCACATTGCGCGGGCTGAAGTCGAAGAAATCGACGAGCTGAACATCCTGCACGCCACCATGCTGGCCATGAAACGTGCCGTCGAAGGGTTGCTCATTACGCCGAAGCTGGCATTGATCGACGGCAATCGTTGCCCTCAGCTGTCGGTGCCGTCCGCCCCTGTCATTCAGGGCGACGCTCAGGTGCCCGCTATCGCTGCGGCATCGATTCTGGCGAAGGTCAGTCGTGATCGGGAAATGGCGGCCATGGAGCTTCTCTATCCGGGGTACGGCATCGGCGGGCACAAAGGTTATCCCACGCCGGTTCACCTGGAGGCGCTGGCCAGACTGGGCCCGACGCCCATCCATCGGCGTTCTTTCGCCCCGGTGCGCGCAGCTTACGAGGCGCGCGAGATGATGATCTCCACCGGTTTTACCTCGTTGCCGCTCAGTTGATCGCGGGCTGATGTTTTCATGAGAGGCCGGTACAATCCGGCCTTCGTTTTCTGTGCGCTATAGGATCACCCATGCCGGCTTCTTTCGTTCATCTACGCCTGCACACCGAATACTCTCTGGTTGATGGTCTGGTCCGGGTCAAGCCGTTGGTCAAAGCGCTGACCGCCATGAACATGCCGGCAGTGGCGGTGACCGACCAGAACAACCTGTGTTCGTTGGTCAAATTCTATAAAGCCGCCATGGGTGCCGGAATCAAGCCGATCTGCGGCGCCGACATCTGGCTGGCGGGGCGCGATCGCGACGCGCCGCTCAGTCGCATGAGCCTGTTGGTGATGAACCCCAAAGGCTATTTGAACCTCACCGAGCTGATTTCCCGCGGCTTCATGCACGGCCAGCGTAACGGCCTGGTGGTCATCGAGCGCGAGTGGGTCGCCGAGGCCAGCGAGGGCTTGATTGCCCTGTCCGCCGCCAAAGAAGGCGAGATCGGCATGGCGTTGCTGGGCGGGAACCCGTCTGAAGCGGACGCGTTGCTTAAAGAGTGGATGTCCGTGTTTCCGGACCGCTTCTATGTCGAAGTCCAGCGCACCCATCGCATCAATGACGAAGAGCACCTGCACGCGGCCGTGGCCCTGGCCGAGCGCCATGGCGCGCCGCTGGTGGCGACCAACGATGTGCGTTTCATCAAGCAGGAAGACTTCGAGGCCCATGAAACGCGCGTCTGCATCGGTGAAGGCCGTGCGCTGGACGATCCCCGCCGCTCGCACAATTACAGCGATCAGCAGTACCTGAAAAGCGCCGAGGAGATGGCCGAGCTGTTCAGTGACCTGCCGGATGCACTGGCGAACACGGTCGAAATCGCCAAACGCTGCAACATCGAAGTGAAGCTGGGCACGCACTTTCTGCCCAACTTCCCGATTCCCGATGGGCTCACCATCGACGAGTACTTCCGCAAGGTGTCCTTCGAGGGGCTGGAAGAGCGCCTGGCGGTGCTGTGGCCGAAAGAGACCACGCCCAATTACGAAGAGAAGCGTCAGGTCTATGTTGATCGCCTGAATTTCGAGCTGGATATCATCATCCAGATGGGCTTCCCCGGTTACTTCCTGATCGTTATGGACTTCATCCAGTGGGCCAAAAGCAACGGCGTTCCGGTGGGCCCGGGTCGTGGATCGGGTGCCGGTTCACTCGTGGCTTACGTGCAGAAGATCACCGACCTCGATCCGCTGCAGTATGACCTGCTCTTCGAACGTTTCCTGAACCCGGAACGGGTGTCGATGCCCGACTTCGACGTCGACTTCTGCATGGACGGTCGTGACCGCGTTATCGATTATGTGGCCGAGAAGTACGGCCGCAACGCGGTCAGCCAGATCATCACGTTCGGTTCCATGGCGGCAAAGGCCGTGGTGCGCGACGTGGCGCGGGTGCAGGGCAAGTCGTACGGCCTGGCGGATCGTCTGTCGAAGATGATTCCGTTCGAAGTCGGCATGACCCTGGAAAAAGCCTACGAGCAGGAAGAAATCCTGCGTGACTTCCTCAAGACCGATGAGGAAGGGGCGGAAATCTGGGAGATGGCGCGCAAGCTCGAAGGCGTTGTGCGTAACGTCGGCAAGCACGCCGGGGGTGTGGTCATCGCGCCGACCAAGCTGACCGACTTTGCCGCCATCTATTGCGACGAGGAAGGCGGCGGTCTGGTGACCCAGTTCGACAAGGACGACGTTGAGGCCGCGGGTCTTGTGAAGTTCGACTTCCTGGGTCTGCGTACGCTGACGATCATCGATTGGGCGATGAAGACGATCAACCGCGACCGCGCCAAGGTCGGCGAGGAACCGCTGGACATCGCGTTCATTCCGCTGGATGACGCCCCGACTTACGATTTACTGCAGAAAGCTGAAACCACCGCGGTGTTCCAGCTTGAATCGCGCGGTATGAAAGAGCTGATCAAGAAGCTCAAGCCCGACTGCCTGGAAGACTTGATCGCACTCGTGGCACTGTTCCGTCCGGGGCCGCTGCAATCGGGCATGGTGGACGACTTCATCAACCGTAAGCACGGTCGCGCCGAGCTGTCGTACCCGCACGTCGACTATCAGTACGAAGGCCTCAAGCCCGTACTCGCGCCGACCTACGGCATCATCCTGTATCAGGAACAGGTGATGCAGATTGCCCAGGTGATGGCGGGCTACACCCTCGGCGGCGCTGACATGCTGCGTCGTGCGATGGGTAAAAAGAAGCCCGAGGAGATGGCCAAGCAGCGCGGCGGTTTCATTGAAGGTTGCAAGACCAACAATATTGACCCTGACCTGGCCGGTAACATCTTCGACCTGGTGGAAAAGTTCGCCGGTTACGGGTTCAACAAATCCCACTCCGCCGCCTACGGACTCGTCTCGTACCAGACGGCATGGCTCAAGAAACACTACCCGGCGCCGTTCATGGCGGCGGTGCTCTCGGCGGACATGCACAACACCGACAAGGTCGTGACCTTGATCGAAGAAGTGCGGACCATGAAGCTGCGCCTGGATGCGCCGGATGTGAACAACTCCGAGTTCAAGTTCACGGTGAACGACGAAGGTCGCATCGTTTACGGGCTGGGCGCCATCAAGGGCGTCGGCGAAGGCCCGGTGGAAGCGATCACCGAGGCGCGTCAGGCGGGTCCGTTCAAGGACCTGTTCGACTTCTGCGCACGCATCGACCTCAAGCGGGTCAACAAGCGTACTCTCGATGGTTTGATTCGCAGTGGCGCGCTGGACCGCCTCGGTCCGTTTTTCTTCGATGAACCAAAACAGTATCAAGCCAATATCGACCGTAACCGTGGTGTGTTGCTGGCCTCTCTGGAAGGCGCCATTCAGGCTGCCGAGCAGACCGCGCGCAGTCATGACAGTGGTCACGCCGACCTGTTTGGCGGGCTGTTCGTCGAAGCGGACGCGGACGTTTATGCGAACCATCGCAATGCCAAGGAGGTCACTCTCAAAGAGCGGCTTCGTGGCGAGAAGGAAACACTGGGGCTGTACCTGACCGGTCACCCGATCGATGAATACGAAGGCGAGATTCGCCGGTTCGCCCGTCAGCGAATCGTGGACCTGAAGCCTGCGCGCGACACTCAGACCGTTGCCGGGCTGATCATCGCGCTACGTGTAATGAAGAACAAAAAGGGCGACAAGATGGGCTTCATCACCCTCGACGACCGTTCCGGACGTATCGAGGCTTCTTTGTTTGCCGACTCGTTCCAGGCGGCTCAATCGCTGCTGCAAACGGACGCGATGGTCGTCGTGGAGGGTGAGGTCAGTTCCGACGATTTCTCCGGTGGCCTGCGTTTGCGCGCCAAACGGGTCATGAGTCTGGAAGAAGCGCGCACCGGCCTTGCCGAAAGTTTACGCCTGACCGTGCATAGCGAGGCCCTCAAGGGCGATCGTCTACGCTGGCTGGGTGACCTGTGCAGGAAGCACCGGGGAGCGTGTCCGATCACGCTCGACTACACCGGGCAGGAAGCCAAGGCGTTGCTGCAGTTCGGCGAAGCGTGGCGAATCGATCCCGCAGACAGCCTGATTCAGGCGTTGCGTGACCAGTTCGGACGAGAGAACGTCTTCCTGCAGTATCGCTAAAAGCTGATCTCGAATTTTAAACTCGACACTTTTAAGCTCGACCTTTTTAATCTCGACCGCAAGACGCCAGATCCTTTATGGTATGGCGCTTACGGATCAACCGGCCGGCCTCTTGGCCGTCGACCCAAGACGGATGCCTATGAACCCGAATTTTCTGGATTTCGAACAGCCGATTGCTGACCTGCAAGCCAAAATTGAAGAGCTGCGTCTGGTAGGCAATGACAACTCGCTGAACATCGGCGACGAGATCTCTCGACTGCAAGAGAAGAGCAATACGCTCACCGAAAGCATTTTCGGCAACCTGACCAGTTGGCAGATCGCGCGCATGGCGCGTCATCCGCGTCGTCCGTACACCCTGGACTACATCGAACACATCTTCACCGAATTTGACGAGCTGCATGGCGATCGTCACTTCTCCGACGACGCGGCCATCGTAGGTGGTATCGCTCGCCTGGACGATCAGCCAGTCATGGTGATCGGTCACCAGAAAGGCCGTGAAGTGCGCGAGAAGGTTCGTCGCAACTTCGGCATGCCGCGCCCGGAGGGCTACCGCAAGGCGTGCCGTCTGATGGAAATGGCAGAGCGCTTCAAGATGCCGATCCTGACGTTCATCGACACGCCGGGTGCCTATCCGGGTATCGACGCTGAAGAGCGTAACCAGAGCGAGGCCATTGCCTGGAACCTGCGCGTCATGGCACGCCTGAAGACTCCAATCATTGCCACCGTGATCGGTGAAGGTGGTTCGGGCGGTGCGTTGGCCATCGGCGTCTGCGACCAGCTCAACATGCTGCAATACTCCACCTACGCGGTGATCTCGCCGGAAGGCTGCGCATCGATTCTGTGGAAAACCGCCGAGAAGGCGCCGGACGCCGCTGAAGCGATGGGCATCACCGCCGATCGTCTCAAGGGGCTGGGCATCGTCGATAAAGTGATCAGCGAGCCATTGGGCGGTGCACACCGTGACCCAGCGGCCGCCGCCGCATCGATTCGCGCGGAACTGAGCAGCCAGTTGGCGATGCTCAAGAAGTTCAACAACGACGAACTGCTGGCTCGCCGTTACGAGCGCCTCATGAGCTACGGCGTTTAATCGAAGCGAGCCTCTCATCGAGGCCTGCATCGAGGTCCGGCCAGCGTAACGCAGGGTTAAACCAGCATGACCAGGCCGGACACCATCAGGAAAGAGTTATCCAAACGGCTGTTGTCACGCCTTTCCACCTGGCGTGACGCAGCCGGTTGGCGCATTGCCTTCTCGGGTGGGCTTGATTCCACCGTTCTGTTGCACCTGCTGGCCGATCTGGCGCAGCACCATCGTCTTCCTCCTCTGAGCGCCGTCCATGTTCACCATGGTTTGCAAGCCGTTGCCGCGTCGTGGCCAGGGCATTGCCGCCAGATGTGTCAGATTCTGGGGGTGCCGTTTCAGGTCATCGAGGTGCAGGTGCGTCCGGGCGCGAGCCTTGAGCAGGCTGCGCGCGACGCCCGTTATGCGGCGTTCGATGAGGTGCTTCTCCCGGGTGAGGTGCTGTTGGCTGCGCAACACCGTGATGATCAAGCCGAAACCCTCATGTTTCGGCTGCTGCGAGGCGCGGGCGTCAAGGGGCTGGCTGCCATGCCCGCCCAACGGGTATTGGGCAGGGGGCATCTGTTTCGGCCGCTGCTGGATGAACCGCGTGCGCTGCTTGAAGCCTATGCCAAGGAGCAAGGGCTGAGCTGGATCGAAGACCCCAGCAACAAAGACACCCGGTTTTCTCGCAACTACCTGCGCAACCATGTACTGCCGATGCTCACGGCGCGCTGGCCGCAAGCGATCGCAAGCTTCAATCGCAGCGCCGCGCATCTGGCTGAAGCGCAAGGTCTGCTCGATGAGCTGGCGTTGCAGGACCTGGCGCAAGCGGAAATACCCTGCCCGTGGCCTTGGCTGAACGTGCCTTCACTGGAGCTGGCGCCGCTGGAGGCCCTGTCCGACGCACGGCAGCGCAATGCGCTGCGTCACTGGCTCGGGCCGCTGACGCGCTTGCCGGACAGCGACCACTGGGCCGGCTGGAATTCGTTGCGCGATGCCGGGCCGGATGGCCGTCCGATCTGGCGCCTGGCGGATGGGCAATTGCACCGCGCCGAAGGGCGCATCTGGTGGTTGTCGGGCATCTGGCTCAAGGACGTTGCCGGTTCGCAGCATTGGTCCATGGCGTCGCAGCCTTTGCATCTGCCTGGAAACGGCATGCTGGAAATTCTCGGTGAAATCCCTCGAGGCGGCTTGCATGTCCACTACCGGCAAGGGGGGGAAGTCCTCGATGTGCCCGACCGGGGACGCAGGGATCTCAAACGGTTGCTCAACGAAAAGGGCGTACCGGTCTTTCTGCGCGGCCGATTGCCGCTGTTGTATCGCGGCGAGCAGTTGCTGGCCGTTGCCAACCTGCCGGGACTGGACGCCGACCCCCGTGGTGACTGGCGATTGCATTGGCAGCCACCGACGAATGACCACAGTTTGAGATGAGAGCCCGTTTCCGGTAGACTACGCTCCCTTCTTGATACAGCTTCTGTCGATCCTTTCGGAACGACGCAAGTTGCCGATTACCAGCCAGTCTTTACTGGGCGATTCTCAAAATGTGGCGAGCAATGGACAGGTCCGATTTCGACCAGTCGTTTTCAGCGCGGCAATTTCAGAACTGCATCGTGAGATTTGCAGGTCATCGGGGGCTTCGGCCTTCCTTCGCTTTCCCCGGCGGCTCTGACCGCTTTAACGCAGACTTCTAGGGTTTTTCATGACGCGCTACATCTTCGTCACGGGCGGTGTTGTTTCTTCATTGGGGAAAGGCATTGCCTCGGCTTCATTGGCGGCCATCCTGGAGGCGAGGGGACTTAAGGTCACCATGCTCAAGCTGGACCCCTACATCAACGTCGACCCCGGCACCATGAGTCCGTTCCAGCACGGCGAGGTGTTCGTCACGCACGACGGCGCCGAGACCGACCTGGACCTGGGGCACTACGAGCGTTTCATTCGCACCACCATGACCCAGAACAACAACTTCACCACCGGCCGTGTGTACGAACACGTCCTGCGCAAAGAGCGCCGTGGTGATTATCTGGGCGCCACCATTCAGGTGATTCCGCACATCACCGACGAAATCAAGCGTCGCATCATCAAGGGTGCCGGCGATGCCGACGTGGCCCTGGTGGAAATCGGCGGCACCGTGGGTGACATCGAGTCGCAACCGTTCCTGGAAGCCATCCGCCAGCTGCGTTTCGAAGTGGGTGCCAAGCGCGCCATGCTGATGCACCTCACGCTGGTGCCGTACATTGCAACCGCGGGCGAAACCAAGACCAAGCCGACTCAGCACTCGGTCAAGGAATTGCGCTCCATCGGCCTGCAGCCTGACGTGCTGATCTGCCGCTCCGATCACGCCATCGACGTGTCGTCGCGCCGCAAGATCGCTCAGTTCACCAACGTTGAAGAGCGCGCGGTGATTGCGCTGGAAGACGCGGACACCATCTACAAAATCCCGGGCATCCTGCACTCGCAGGGTCTGGACGATTTCGTTGTCGAGCGCTTCGGTCTGCAATGTGCAGGCGCCGACCTGTCCGAGTGGGAAAAGGTCGTGGACGCCAAGCTCAACCCTGAGCACGAAGTCACCATCGCCATGGTCGGTAAATACATGGAGCTGCTGGACGCTTACAAGTCGCTGATCGAAGCGATGAGTCACGCCGGTATCACCAACCGCACCAAGGTCAACCTGCGTTACATCGACTCCGAAGACATCGAGAATCAGGGCACCGGCCTGCTGGAAGGCGTGGACGCGATTCTGGTGCCTGGCGGCTTCGGTCTGCGTGGCGTGGAAGGCAAGATCACGGCCGTCCAGTTCGCCCGCGAAAACAAGGTGCCTTACCTGGGCATCTGCCTGGGCATGCAGGTGGCAGTCATCGAGTTCGCACGTAACGTGCTGGGCTGGAAAGACGCCAACTCCACCGAATTTGACCGCACCAGCCCGCACCCTGTAGTCGGTCTGATCACCGAGTGGGAAGACGCCACCGGCGCGGTTGAAACCCGTACTGAGACGTCCGATCTGGGCGGCACCATGCGTCTGGGTGCTCAGGAGTGCCAGCTGGAACCAGGTTCTCTGGTGCACGACTGCTACGCCAACGATGTGATCGTCGAGCGTCACCGTCATCGCTATGAAGTGAACAACAAGCTGCTGCCGCAACTGATCGAGGCCGGTCTGAAGGTGTCGGGTCGCTCCGGTGACGGCGCGTTGGTTGAAGTGGTCGAGTCCAAGGACCATCCGTGGTTCGTGGCCTGCCAGTTCCACCCTGAGTTCACCTCGACTCCGCGCGACGGCCACCCGCTGTTCAGCGGCTTCGTGAAGGCTGCGCTCGCTCAACACCAGAAGAACAACTGATAGGGAATTCCATTACATGGCACAGAAAATCATCCGCGTCGGCTCCATCGACATTGCCAACGACAAGCCGATGGTCTTGTTCGGTGGCATGAATGTCCTGGAATCGCGGGACATGGCCATGCAGGTCTGCGAAGAATACGTACGAGTGACCGAGAAGCTCGGCATCCCTTACGTGTTCAAGGCCAGCTTCGACAAAGCCAACCGTTCTTCCGTGACCTCCTATCGCGGCCCGGGCCTGGAAGCGGGCATGCGCATCTTCGAAGAGATCAAGCGCACCTTCAACGTGCCCGTGATCACTGACGTGCATGAGCCGCATCAGGCGGCCGCCGTTGCCGAAGTCTGCGACATCATCCAGTTGCCGGCTTTCCTGTCGCGTCAGACCGATCTGGTGGTTGCGATGGCGAAAACCGGTGCCGTGATCAACATCAAGAAAGCCCAGTTCCTCGCGCCACAGGAAATGAAACACATCCTGAACAAGTGCGAAGAAGCCGGTAACGACCAGTTGATCCTCTGTGAGCGTGGTTCGAGCTTCGGCTACAACAACCTTGTGGTGGACATGCTCGGTTTCGGCATCATGAAAGCGTTCGAGTACCCGGTGTTCTTCGACGTGACCCATGCGCTGCAGATGCCTGGCGGTCGTTCGGACTCTGCTGGCGGTCGCCGTGCCCAGGTCACCGATCTGGCCAAGGCCGGCATCAGCCAGGGGCTGGCGGGCCTGTTCCTTGAGGCGCATCCTGATCCGGATAACGCCAAATGCGACGGTCCTTGCGCGCTGCGCTTGAACAAGCTGGAGCCGTTCCTGACCCAGCTCAAGGCGCTTGACGATCTGGTCAAGAACTTCCCGACCATCGAAACGGCTTAAAACCCGCTTCTCCGGCACTGAAGCCTCCGGTACAGTGCCGCTCGTTTCTTTCCCGACCAATGGGTCGGGAATTTTTGTCGTCTCGGGCCTGCCCGCTGTCTAGTGCCTCGAGATGCCAGTCGTTTTTCCCAGCTGCGTCGTTTTCGTCAATCTTGGAGTGTTAACAACAATGGCAAAAATCGTCGACATCAAAGGTCGTGAAGTTCTCGACTCCCGTGGCAATCCCACCGTGGAAGCAGATGTGCTCCTCGACAACGGCATCATCGGCAGTGCGTGCGCGCCGTCCGGTGCTTCCACCGGCTCGCGTGAAGCGCTTGAGCTGCGTGATGGCGACAAGAGCCGTTACATGGGCAAGGGCGTTCTGAAGGCAGTGGCCAACATCAATGGCCCGATCCGCGATCTGCTGCTGGGCAAGGACCCGGTTGATCAGAAAGCGCTGGATCACGCGATGATCAAGCTGGACGGCACCGAAAACAAAGCCAGCCTGGGTGCGAACGCAATCCTGGCGGTGTCCCTGGCGGCTGCCAAGGCTGCGGCACAGGATCAAGACCTGCCGTTGTATGCGCACATTGCCAACCTGAACGGCACACCAGGTGTTTACTCGATGCCGGTCCCGATGATGAACATCATCAACGGTGGCGAGCACGCCGATAACAACATCGACATCCAGGAGTTCATGATTCAGCCAGTAGGCGCCAAGACCTTCTCCGAAGGCCTGCGCTGGGGCACCGAGATTTTCCATCACCTGAAAGCTGTTCTGAAGGCCCGTGGCCTGAACACCGCCGTAGGTGACGAAGGCGGTTTTGCACCGAACCTGAACTCCAACGCCGATGCACTCGACGCGATCGCCGAAGCGGTGGCCAAGGCCGGTTACAAGCTGGGCACCGACGTGACCCTGGCGCTGGACTGCGCAGCCAGCGAGTTCTACAAGAATGGCAAGTACACCCTGAGCGAAGAAGGCGAGTATGACTCTGCCGGTTTCGCCGATTACCTGGCTGATCTGGTCAGCAAACACCCGATCATCTCCATCGAAGACGGCCTTGACGAGTCTGACTGGGACGGCTGGAAAGTCCTGACTGACAAGATCGGTGACAAGATTCAGCTGGTGGGCGACGACCTGTTCGTGACCAACACCAAGATCCTGAAAGAAGGCATCGACAAGAAAATCGGTAACTCGATCCTGATCAAGTTCAACCAGATCGGCACCCTGACCGAAACCCTGGAAGCCATCCAGATGGCCAAGGCCGCCGGTTACACCGCAGTGATCTCCCACCGTTCCGGTGAAACCGAGGATTCGACCATTGCTGATCTGGCAGTGGGCACGGCCGCCGGTCAGATCAAGACCGGTTCTCTGAGCCGTTCCGACCGTATCGCCAAGTACAACCAACTGCTGCGTATCGAAGAGCAATTGGGTGCCAAAGCGGTTTACCGTGGTCGCGGTGAGTTTCGCGGCTGATTGCAAGATGGTAAAAAGGCAGCAGGCGCTGTAGGGCATTTCGCTGAATGCGATTTATCCTGACGCCCTGATCCATGAGCCCGGTGACCACCGGGCTCTTGGTCATTTGAAATGGTCGGTTTTGCTGTCTTTCTCCACCGGGTAACAGATATTCACAATGCGCAGTCCTAACTGGTTGTTCCTCGTTCTGCTCTTGCTGCTCGCCGGCTTGCAATACCGCCTATGGGTGGGCAATGGCAGCCTTGCGCAGGTGGCCAGTCTGACCCAGCAAATCGCCGATCAACATGCCGAGAACGACGCTTTGCTCGAGCGTAACCGGGTTCTGGACGCAGAGGTGCTGGAGCTGAAGAAAGGTCTGGAAACCGTTGAAGAGCGTGCCCGTCATGAACTGGGCATGGTCAAGGACGGCGAGACCCTTTATCAGTTGGCACAGTGACGTTGGTGTAATGACTCAATCCCTTCCTGCCTTCTGGGCAGTGATTCCCGCAGCGGGTGTCGGTGCCCGTATGGCGGCAGACCGTCCCAAGCAATACTTGCTACTGGGCGGCCTCACCATTCTTGAACACAGCCTGCTTTGTTTTCTCGATCACCCCCGACTCAAGGGGCTGGTGATCAGTCTGGCTGTGGACGATCCTTACTGGCCGACCTTGCCCTGTGCCCTGGATTCACGAATCCAGCAGGTCGCGGGTGGCAAGGAGCGTGCGGATTCGGTCCTCAACGCGTTGCTTCATTTACACGCCAATGGCGCGGACGACAATGACTGGGTGCTGGTGCACGATGCCGCGCGGCCGAATCTTGCGCGCTCGGACCTGGACAACCTGCTCAGCGAGCTGAAGGACGACCCGGTTGGCGGCTTGCTGGCAGTGCCTGCCAAAGACACCCTGAAACGCGCGGACGCCAACGGCCGGGTCACGGAAACCGTGGATCGCAGTCTGATCTGGCAAGCCTACACGCCGCAGATGTTCCGTCTTGGCGCGTTGCACCGGGCGCTGGCGGACAGTCTGGTGTCGAATGTCTCGATCACCGACGAAGCGTCGGCAATCGAATGGGCCGGCCAGTCGCCGCGCCTCATCGAGGGGCGGGCCGATAACATCAAGGTCACACGGCCGGAAGACCTTGAGTGGCTGCGCCAGCGGCGCGGCGAGTTCAATCGCTGATCAGACCTGTGTTGCTACGGGTTGTACGCGCAGACTCCTGTAGGAGCGCGGCTTGTCCCGCGATCGGCTGCGAAGCAGTCGTGAAACCAGGCGCATTGGCCGTACCAGATACACCGCGCGTACAGGGTTTACGACGACTTCGGTCGGGCGCGACCCCGGCGCGATCGCGGGGCAAGCCACGCTCCTACAGGGGGCGCGTAGCGCTTCATCGGTATTCCTCGCGCATCGCCAACCCCGCTTTCAGATAATCCACCAGCTTCCGGACCTTGGGCGATAAGTGCCTTTGTTGCGGGTACAGCGCCCACACCGCCGTATTCGGCGGCTGATGGGCATCGAGCAGCGACACCAGCGCGCCGCTTTTAAGGTGCTCAAGCACGTAGTAATCCGGCAACTGACACAACCCCACACCGAGCAGCGCCGCATCCAGCACCGCCTGTCCACTGTTACAGCGCCAGTTCCCGTGGACACGCTGGGAAAACTCCTTGCCGTTCTGTTGCAGCAACCAACTGTCGGAACTGCCTATCAAGCAGTTATGGCGGCTCAACTCCGACACGCTGTGCGGCCGGCCGTACCGTTCCAGGTAAGAAGGCGATGCGCACAGGTACATGCGGCGGGGGGCAAGGCGCGTGGCGACCAGTCTGGATTCCTGCAAGCGACCAAGGCGGATCGCCAGGTCCATGCCTTCATGCACCAGGTCCAAGGTGTTGTTGGTCAATTCGATGTCGACTCGCAGCTGCGGGTATTCATCCATGAAGCGCGTCACCAATGGCGCAATGAATCGTTCCCCGTAAGCGACCGCGCAGGTCATGCGCAGCAGGCCCTTGGGCTCGCTGGTCAGATCGCCCACTGCCCGTAACGCTTCTTCACGCCCATCCTGTAAACGCTGGCAATGATGCAAGAACGTCTGACCCGCTTCGGTCAGTGCGACCTTGCGCGTACTTCGGTACAGCAGGCGTGTCTGCAAACGTTCTTCCAGGCGCGCGATCTGTCGGCTGATGTGGGACGAAGAGACACCCAGCCGCTCGGCGGCGGCCGTGAACTGACCGCACTCTGCCACGGCGACGAACTCGTCCAGACCTTCCCAACGATTGGCGTACATCGATTATCCCTGTACAGCATTAATGTTTTGCTTTTGCATGGATTATTAATCAAACGGCACTGCTTTACACTCCGGGTTCGTTTTTACTTCGCTGGAGATCATGATGATCAAGTCACGTGCCGCCGTCGCCTTCGCGCCCAACCAACCGCTGCAGATCGTCGAAGTGGACGTTGAGGCGCCGAAAGCGGGTGAAGTGCTCATCCGCACCGTGGCGTCAGGTGTCTGCCATACCGATGCCTACACCCTGTCCGGTGCTGACTCCGAAGGTGTATTCCCGTGCATTCTGGGCCATGAAGGCGGCGGTATCGTCGAAGCCATCGGCGAAGGCGTGACTTCGCTGGCCGTCGGCGACCACGTGATCCCGCTGTACACCGCCGAATGCCGCGAGTGCAAATTCTGCAAATCCGGCAAGACCAACCTCTGCCAGAAAGTCCGCGCCACTCAGGGCAAAGGCCTGATGCCGGACGGCACCACCCGCTTCAGCTACAACGGTGAGCCGGTCTATCACTACATGGGCTGCTCGACGTTCTCCGAGTACACCGTGGTCCCGGAAATTTCCCTGGCCAAGATTCCTAAAGAAGCGCCGCTGGAGAAGGTCTGCCTGTTGGGGTGCGGTGTGACCACTGGCATCGGTGCGGTGTTGAACACCGCCAAGGTGGAAGAGGGCGCTACGGTCGCAATCTTCGGCCTGGGCGGCATCGGTCTGGCGGCGATCATCGGTGCGAAAATGGCCAAGGCCTCGCGGATCATTGCGATCGACATCAACCCCGCGAAATTCGATGTTGCCCGTGAATTGGGCGCGACCGATTTCATCAACCCGAAAGAGCACACCAAGCCTATTCAGGACGTCATCGTCGAATTGACCGATGGCGGCGTCGATTACAGCTTCGAATGCATCGGCAACGTGCAGCTGATGCGCGCAGCGTTGGAATGCTGCCACAAGGGCTGGGGCGAGTCGGTCATCATCGGCGTCGCACCGTCGGGTCAGGAAATTGCCACGCGTCCCTTCCAACTGGTGACCGGTCGCGTCTGGCGCGGGTCTGCGTTCGGCGGCGTCAAAGGCCGTACCGAGCTGCCAAGCTACGTCGAGAAGTCTCAGACGGGCGAAATCCCGCTGGACACCTTCATCACCCACACCATGGGCCTGGACAAGATCAACGAAGCGTTCGACCTGATGCATGAAGGCAAGAGCATCCGTTCGGTCATTCACTTCTAACAGCAGGCCCAGGCTGCAAGCCGTAACGTGCAAGCAAGAGCGCCGCGCGCTTTTGCCGGTTGAGGCTTGCAGCTTAAGGCGGGGAGTTCACGACGTTGAACCTTGAAAATCTTTCGTGCCAGAAAAGCTTCGGCGGCTGGCATAAACGCTATAAACATCACTCCGATGTGCTGGGCTGCGACATGGTGTTTGCAGTCTATCTGCCGCCTCAGGCAGAACAGGGCGTCAAGCTGCCGGTGGTTTACTGGCTCTCGGGCCTGACCTGCACCGACGAAAACTTCATGCAGAAGGCGGGTGCTCAACGCATGGCGGCCGAACTCGGGCTGATCATCGTTGCGCCGGACACCAGCCCGCGTGGCGCCGATGTGCCGGGCGATCCCGACAACGCCTACGACTTCGGTCTGGGCGCAGGCTTCTACCTCAACGCCACGCAGCAGCCGTGGGCTCGCCACTACCGCATGTACGATTACGTGGTCAGTGAGCTTCCGGCGTTGATCGAAGCGCATTTCCCGGCCTCGGACAAGCGCAGCATCAGCGGCCATTCGATGGGTGGGCACGGCGCGCTGGTCTGTGCGTTGCGCAATCCGGGGCGCTACCAGTCGGTGTCTGCGTTCTCGCCGATCAGCAACCCGATGGATTGCCCGTGGGGCCAGAAAGCCTTCTCGCGCTATCTGGGCGAAGACCGCTCACGCTGGCGCGAATGGGACGCCAGTGTGCTGATCGCTGAAGCGCGGGAGCGTCTGCCGTTGCTGGTGGATCAGGGGGATCGTGACGATTTCCTCGCCCATCAACTCAAGCCCGAATCGCTGGTTCAAGCGGCGAAAGCCGCGGGTCATCCGCTGGAGTTGCGCATGCAGCCTGGCTATGACCACAGCTATTACTTCATCGCAAGCTTCATCGAAGACCATCTGCGCCATCACGCAGCGGCCTTGGCGGGCTGATGCCAGGGCACTCAATCGCAACCCGGTAACGTGCAATTGAGTGCCATCAGGCCCTAATGTCCGACAAAGTAGGTAGAATCACGCCCTGACTTTTTCAGGGCGTTTTTTTATGCGTATTGGCCACGGCTACGATGTGCACCGTTTCGCTGAGGGCGACTTCATTACCTTGGGTGGGGTGCGTATCGCGCACACGTTTGGGCTGCTCGCCCATTCTGATGGCGATGTCCTGCTGCACGCGTTGAGCGACGCCTTGCTGGGCGCTGCAGCGCTCGGTGACATCGGCAAACATTTTCCCGACACCGACCCGCAATTCAAGGGCGCGGACAGTCGCGTCCTTCTGCGTCATGTTCTGAAACAGGTGCAGGCCAAAGGCTGGAAGGTCGGTAACGTCGACGCCACCATCGTTGCCCAGGCCCCTAAAATGGCACCCCACATCGACACCATGCGCGCATTGATTGCCCAAGACCTGCAAGTCGACCTCGATCAGGTCAACGTCAAAGCCACCACCACCGAGAAGCTGGGGTTTACCGGTCGTGAAGAAGGCATCGCGGTTCATGCCGTTGCGCTGTTGATCGCCGCATGACCGAATTCGAACTTCTGGGCCCCCGAGCCTATGGCGATGCGTTGGGCACCGCAGTGCTCAAAGCGACGGCCGAGGACTTCCAGGTGGATGAGGTGCTGGACATTCCGCTATCTGGCGACGGCGAGCACCTGTGGCTGTGGGTTGAAAAACGCGGTTTGAACACAGAAGAAGCGGCGCGCCGGCTGGCCAAGGCGGCCGGCGTTCCCCTGCGCACGGTCAGTTACGCCGGTTTGAAGGACCGTCAGGCGCTTACCCGGCAGTGGTTCAGCATTCAATTGCCGGGCAAGGCTGATCCGCAGATGTCGGCAGCCGAGAACGACACCCTCAGGATTCTCGACAGCAAGCGGCACAAACGCAAGTTGCAGCGCGGCGCGCATGCTGCCAATGGCTTTACGTTGCGTCTGACGCAGTTGCAGGCTGAGAAGGCTGAACTGGATGCGCGCCTTGAAGCGATCAAGCTCGGCGGGATTCCCAATTATTTCGGCGCCCAGCGTTTCGGTCATGAGGGTGGGAACGTCGGCGAGGCGCGGCATTACGCCGAGCGTCAGGCTCTGCCGGAACAGCGCAATGTGCGTTCGCGCCTGCTTTCTACGGCGCGCAGCTATCTGTTCAATCGTGTATTGGCCGAGCGGGTTGCCAACGGCAGTTGGGACACGGCGCAAGTAGGCGATTTGCTGGCATTCACCGACAGCCGCAGCTTTTTCCCGGCGGGCGAGGCCGAGTGCAGTGATCCGCGTCTGGCGATTCTCGATCTGCACCCGACCGGGCCGCAGTGGGGCGAGGGCGATTCGCCTGCGGGCGGTGCCACGGCAGCGCTCGAAAACAAGGTCGCTCAAAACGAGTCGTCGCTCTGTAACTGGTTGATAAAAGCGGGAATGGAACACGAACGTCGCATCCTGCGACTGCCCATCGGGCGGTTGACGTGGCATTATCCCGAGCCTGACATTCTGCAACTGGAATTCGTCCTGCCGGCCGGATGCTTCGCCACCGCATTGGTGCGCGAACTCGTCGATCTGGCGCCTGCGGGACAGACGGACAGCTCATGCGTATTCTGATTTCAAATGATGATGGGGTCTCGGCACCCGGCCTGGCTGCGCTCTATGGAGCGCTGGCGGGCTATGCCGAGTGCGCAGTCATCGCGCCCGATCAAGACAAGAGCGGCGCCAGCAGTTCCTTGACGCTAGACCGGCCATTGCACCCCCATCTGCTCGACAACGGCTTTATCAGCCTGAACGGCACGCCCACCGATTGCGTCCATTTGGGGCTGAACGGCCTGCTGGAGCAGGAACCCGACATGGTGGTCTCCGGTATCAATCTGGGCGCCAACCTGGGTGATGACGTGCTGTATTCCGGCACCGTCGCTGCAGCGCTGGAAGGGCGGTTCCTGCAACGCCCGTCGTTCGCTTTTTCATTTCTGTCCCGTCAGGTCGATAACCTGGCAACGGCCGCGCATTTCGCCCGGCTCCTGGTCGAGGCCCACGAGCGACTCGATCTTCCACCGCGTACCGTATTGAATGTGAACATTCCGAATTTGCCGCTGGAACACGTCCGCGGCATCCAGCTGACCCGCCTGGGGCATAGGACACGCGCTGCTGCGCCTGTTCGGGTGGTCGATCCCCGTGGCAAGGCCGGCTACTGGATTGCGGCGGCCGGCGATGCCGAAGACGGTGGTCCGGGCACGGATTTTCACGCCGTGATGCAGGGGTACGTGTCGATTACGCCGTTACAGCTGGATCGGACCTATCAGGACGGTTTCAACAGCCTGAACGCATGGCTGGAGGGAATGGCCTGATGTCGCGTGAGCAAGATGATCTGTTACGTCGTGGCGTGGGAATGACTTCCCAGCGCACGCGTGAGCGGCTGATTCAGCGGTTGTACGAGGAAGGCATCAGCAACACGCACGTGCTGGACGTCATCCGCAAGACGCCTCGGCACCTGTTCGTCGACGAGGCACTGGCCCATCGTGCGTACGAAGACACCGCGTTGCCGATTGGCAACAACCAGACCATTTCCCAGCCTTACATGGTCGCTCGCATGAGCGAGTTGTTGCTGGCGGCCGGGCCGCTGGACAAAGTGCTGGAGATCGGCACCGGGTCCGGTTATCAGACGGCTGTGCTGGCGCAGCTGGTGGAGCGGGTGTTTTCCGTCGAGCGGATCAAGGTGCTCCAGGACCGAGCCAAGGAACGCCTGGTGGAGCTCAACCTGCGCAACATGGTGTTTCGCTGGGGTGATGGCTGGGAGGGCTGGCCGGCGCTGGCACCTTACAACGGCATCATTGTCACGGCGGTCGCGACTGACGTGCCGCAGGCGCTGCTGGACCAGTTGGCCCCGGGAGGGCGTCTGGTGATTCCGGTGGGGGCGGGTGAGGTGCAGCAGTTGATGCTGATCATCCGTGAAGAACACGGCTTCTCGCGTCACGTGCTTGGAGCGGTGCGGTTCGTGCCTTTGCTCAATGGGCCGCTGGCGTAACCACTGTTTTGCAGCTGCAATGAATTCCGTGAGGCGCAGCCTGTCTACAGGCTGGCGATTTGCGATGAGGGCCTTACCCACTCGCTGAGTGTCGTCATGAACACATTTGTAACTACTTTTTTCATGGCTGTCCGTCATCACCGCGACACAATGGGCAGCTTTAATTCAGTCACCAGTAAAGGGAGTGGCGGGTGAGTCTCACAGTCATTCGGCAGCGTACGTCTTCAACAAGCTTTCCACGTCTGGTGATTGGCATTGCCCTGAGTGTCCTTCTGGTTGGCTGCTCCAGCGCGCCGTCGGGCGGGGTGCGCGTTGTTGATCGCAACAATGGCAAGCCTGCAGCACCGACCCGTCAACCGGTGACCACGGGCCAGTACGTCGTCAAGCGTGGCGACACGCTTTTCTCGATCGCATTCCGTTACGGTTGGGACTGGAAGGCGCTCGCCGCCCGTAACAATATCCCGGAGCCCTACACGATCCACGTCGGTCAGGCGATTCGCTTCGACGGGCGTTCAAATTCAACATCCTCGGTCGTGGCGGTTGCACCTGTCGTTGTTCCTCAAACGGGGAGCGGTGGCGCCACCAGTAGCACGACAACCAATTCCAGTTCGCCTTCCGGCTCGCTAAAAACCACCGTTATTACACGGCCTGTCGGCTCAACTTCAGGTAGTGCGACAACCCCTGGCACTACCCCGATAACAACGCCGGTCAACACGCCTGTTGTGACAGGGGCGCGTTCAGCCAGCGGTTGGGGATGGCCAACGAGCGGTGTTTTAATCAGTAAATTTTCTTCAAACGGTAGTTTGAATAAAGGAATTGATATCGCCGGAGATTTGGGACAGCCTGTTTTGGCCGCGTCTGATGGTTCAGTGGTCTACGCCGGGAGTGGTTTAAGGGGCTACGGCGAGTTAGTCATCATCAAACACAGCGATACCTACGTCAGTGCTTACGGTCACAACCGTAGGCTGCTGGTTCGGGAGGGGCAACAGGTCAAGGCAGGGCAGACAATTGCCGAGATGGGTTCCACGGGGACTGACCGGGTGAAACTGCATTTTGAGATTCGCCGTCAGGGTAAGCCTGTTGATCCGCTGGAATTTTTGCCACGTCGTTGATCAGTTACCAGCCTGTTCCTGCCGTAGAGGGGACAGGCTCAAGTGTTGCCAAGGAAGAAGGCGTCACTGGAGCTTGAGGTCGAACTCACCAAAGGACTATAACAATGGCTCTCAACAAAGAAGTGCCGGAGTTTGACATAGACGACGAAGTTCTCCTTATGGAGCACGGGATCGTCCTGGATTCTGCAGCGGATGAGAAGCCAGCTACACCTTCTGTTCGTGCGAAGACCAAAAACTCCACAGCACTCAAGCAGCACAAGTACATCGACTACACGCGGGCGCTGGACGCCACGCAGCTGTATCTCAATGAAATCGGTTTTTCTCCTTTATTGTCCCCGGAAGAAGAGGTCCACTTTGCGCGTCTGTCGCAGAGCGGTGATCCGGCCGGACGCAAACGCATGATTGAGAGCAATCTTCGTCTGGTGGTGAAAATCGCCCGACGCTACGTCAATCGTGGTCTGTCATTGCTGGACCTGATCGAAGAGGGCAACCTTGGCCTCATTCGAGCGGTCGAAAAATTCGATCCGGAGCGCGGTTTCCGGTTCTCTACCTACGCGACATGGTGGATTCGTCAGACCATTGAACGCGCGATCATGAATCAGACGCGGACCATCCGCCTGCCCATTCATGTGGTCAAGGAGCTCAACGTCTACCTGCGCGCCGCACGTGAGTTGACTCAAAAGCTCGATCACGAGCCTTCCCCTGAAGAGATCGCCAACCTGCTCGAGAAGCCGGTCGGTGAGGTCAAGCGCATGCTCGGTCTCAACGAACGTGTGTCTTCGGTGGATGTTTCTTTGGGGCCTGATTCCGACAAAACCCTTCTCGACACGCTGACGGACGATCGCCCGACTGACCCGTGCGAACTGCTGCAGGACGACGACCTGTCGCAGAGTATCGATCAGTGGCTTTCGGAACTTACCGACAAGCAACGCGAGGTGGTGGTACGCCGCTTCGGCTTGCGCGGGCACGAGAGCAGCACGCTGGAAGATGTAGGGCTCGAAATTGGTCTGACCCGCGAGCGAGTGAGGCAGATTCAGGTCGAAGGCCTCAAACGTCTGCGCGAGATCCTGGAGAAGAACGGCCTTTCAAGTGAGTCATTGTTCCAGTAACGGTGCTCTCTGATTGCGCTGCTAGATAGCACATTAGCATCAACTAAAAACCCCGACGTGTCGGGGTTTTTTTATGCGACCGGTTCGAGTCCTCCCCATGAATAAACGATGAACTTCGCCTCCGATATGTCACGCTTTATATGAGTGATGCTCGTCGGCTGATATAACTTTCGTTGTAAGAAGCTTCGTACACGAGATGTCAGTTATTTCGCCAAATATCGGAGGCATAACTCCCGGTTGACAGAGCGAATATAGTCATGTTTTTGATTTTACAAGGGTTAATATTTTTAATTCGAACAGCCGTGTAGTGTTTTGAAAACTCAGGGGTGTTGCTCTCGCCGCTCAAATCACTAAGATCAGAACTGTGCCGAGGGATTGGCACAGGCGGTCAAGGAAGACAGCCGAAAGGACATCGCAGGATGCGATTCATCAGGATGATGAAAAAGGATTAAAGGGATTACGGAAAAAATGTGGGCGGGTCAAACCGCCCCTTTTTTTTGCCTGCTGAAAAGTGGGGCGATGGCGTTGCGATCCCGGCAATGCAAAAAGGCCCCGAGGGGCCTTTTGCAGAGTCCGGCTTGAGCTTAACGCTCCAGGTCGGCGATCTTGCCAGTCTTGCCGTCCCACTCTTCAGCATCCGGCAGCGCTTCTTTGCGCTCGGTGATGTTGGGCCAGACTTCTGCCAGCTCGGCGTTCAGCTCGATGAAGTTCTCCATGCCGGACGGAACCTCGTCTTCCGAGAAAATCGCGTTGGCGGGGCATTCAGGCTCGCACAGTGCGCAGTCGATGCACTCATCCGGGTGAATCACCAGGAAGTTCGGGCCTTCGTAGAAGCAGTCCACCGGACAGACTTCTACACAGTCGGTGTACTTGCACTTGATGCAGTTGTCGGTGACGACGAAGGTCATTTCTAATTCTCTCCTCAGGCGGCGGCAGCAGAGCCCTTCACGGCAGGGTTGCTCGGTTGGGAACGTTCCCGGGCCATTCAGAACGCAGTCAGCTCGCCTCATGCCGACAGGCGTGAGCGCGAAGCTTTGGTTCGCTGTGTTCGAACGCGGCTCGGATCTCTTACGGCCCGGCTACAAGCCGTACCATTCCCAAACCGCGCGGGATTCTAACAGCTTGTTGCAAATACCGTTAGATCCGGTTTTGCAGTCCATATAACCATTCGATAGCTTGGCGCGGCGTCATGTCGTCGATTTTCAGCTTCGACAGTTCCTCGAGCACCGGGTGCGGCAGCGTCGCGAACATGTCGGCCTGCTGCGGCGCTGGCGCCTTGCCGGGCTTTGGCTTGGGCTGTTCATGGGGCAGGCTGGTGGTTTCGAGGCGCTGCAAGTGCTCCTTGGCACGACTGATCACCTTGCCTGGAACGCCCGCCAGTTGGGCCACGGCCAGACCGTAGCTCTGACTGGCAGGGCCGGGCAGCACGCGGTGCAGGAACACGATACGTTCGTTGTGCTCCGTGGCATTGAGGTGAACGTTGGCCACCAGCGGTTCGCTTTCCGGTAGCACCGTCAGTTCGAAATAGTGGGTGGCAAACAGCGTGTAGGCGCGCAGCTGGGCGAGACATTCTGCCGCAGCCCAGGCCAGCGAAAGTCCGTCAAACGTGCTGGTGCCGCGGCCCACTTCATCCATCAGCACCAGGCTTTTGTCTGTGGCGTTGTGCAGGATGTTCGCGGTTTCGCTCATCTCGACCATGAACGTGGACCGTCCTCCCGCCAGATCGTCGCTGGAGCCGATACGGGTAAAGATGCGGTCAACCAACGAAAGCTCGCAACTGGCCGCGGGAACAAAGCTGCCAATGTGAGCCAGCAAGACGATCAACGCGGTCTGGCGCATGTAGGTGGATTTACCGCCCATGTTAGGACCGGTGATGACCAGCATGCGGGTGTTGTCGTTCAGGTCCAGATCGTTGGCCACGAAGGGCGAAGACAAGACTTGCTCGACCACCGGGTGACGACCTTGCTCGATGCGCATGCACGGCTCATCGGTGAAACGCGGTCGGTTCAAGTCAAGGTTCAGCGCACGCTCGGCGAGGTTGCTCAGCACGTCCAGTTCGGCAAGCGCTGCAGCGGTGTCCTGCAGCGGTGCCAGATGACCGATCAGGTCTTCAAGCAACCTTTCGTAGAGCATTTTTTCGCGAGCCAGTGCGCGGCTCTTGGCCGACAGCGCCTTGTCTTCGAATTCCTTCAGCTCCGGGGTGATGAAGCGCTCAGCACCCTTGAGCGTCTGGCGACGGATATAGTCGGCAGGCGCCTGTTCGGCCTGTTTGCTCGGCAGCTCGATGAAGTAGCCATGCACGCGGTTGTAACCGACCTTGAGGTTGGCAAGTCCGGTGCGCGCCTTTTCACGTGCTTCCAGATCGATCAGGAACTGGCCAGCGTTCTCGCTCAGTGACAGCAGCTCGTCGAGCTCGGCGTCATAGCCGGTTTTCAACACGCCGCCATCGCGGATCACGGCGGGCGGGTTATCGATAATGGCCCGTTGCAGCAGATCGGCCAGCTCCGGGTAAGTGCTGGTGGTCTGGGCCAGTTGCTGAATGTGCGGTGCTTCAAGGTCGGCCAGAGCCTGTTGCAGTTCCGGCAGCGCGCCAAGGGCGTCACGCAGACGCGCGAGATCACGAGGACGCGCATTACGCAGGCCGATGCGCGCGAGAATCCGTTCGATATCGCCAATTTCTTTCAACTGCGGCTGCAGGTTCTCGAAGCGATAGCGCTCAAGGAAGCAACCGATCGATTCCTGACGCGCCTGCAACACCTTCAAATCGCGCAACGGCCGATTCAGCCAACGCGTCAGCAGGCGCGTAGCCATGGCGGTCTGGCAGCGGTCCATGACCGATTGCAGCGTATTGTCGCGACCGCCAGCCAGGTTGGTGTCCAGCTCCAGGTTGCGGCGGCTGGCACCGTCCAGGATGACCGTGTCATCCATGCGTTCGTGACGCAGGCTACGCAAGTGTGGCAACGCCGTGCGCTGGGTTTCCTTGGCATAACCCAGCAGGCAACCCGCCGCGCCGATGGCGAGGGTCAGGGTCTCGCAGCCAAAGCCTTTCAGGTCTTGAGTCGAGAATTGCTGGCAGAGGCTCTTGTGCGCCGAGTCGCGCTCGAAATCCCAAGGGGCACGGCGACGCGCGCCTCGGCGTTTCTCGGCGGGCAGCCCTTGTGGCCAGTCGTCGGGAATCAACAGCTCAACCGGGTTGATGCGTTCAAGCTCGGCGAGCAGGTTTTCCCAGCCCTTGATTTCCTGAACGGTGAAGTTACCGCTGGTGATGTCCAGAACCGCAAGCCCGAACAGGCGCTCATCACCCAGCACCGCAGCAATCAGGTTGTCGCGACGCTCGTCGAGCAACGCCTCGTCACTCACGGTGCCCGGCGTGATGATGCGCACGACCTGGCGGTCGACGGGGCCTTTGCTGGTCGCCGGATCACCGATCTGTTCGCAGATCACCACGGACTCGCCCAGCTTCACCAGTTTGGCGAGATACCCTTCTGCCGCGTGATACGGGATGCCGCACATGGGAATGCTTTGCCCGGCCGACTGCCCACGGGCGGTCAGCGTGATGTCGAGCAGCTTGGCTGCCTTTTTGGCGTCTTCGTAGAAGATCTCGTAGAAGTCACCCATGCGATAGAACATCAACTGGTCTGGATGCTGATTTTTCAGCTTCCAGTACTGTTGCATCATTGGGGTGTGCGAAGAGAGGTCGGAAATTGCTTTATTCATCAGTTATTTAGGCAAATTCGTTGGGAGATTGAGGCAAATGAGGAGCGTCGCGTGGGACTCCACCTACGTGGGTCGACGTCAGATCCGATTGCTTTTTCGATGGGCGCAAGGTTACCACGCACGTTCGCAGGCCGCAGGTTCGGGTTATTCGTTGCCTCTCGTTTCCGAAGCGACACGAGGCGCTCCGGGCTGTCTAGGCTGTCGAGGCTGCTGTCCGATTCCGGGCAGGCATTTCGAAAAAGGACTTTGTGTATGCGACGTAAACGCGGAAGGGATTCCACCAATGGACGTTTTATCACCCTTGAGGAAGCGCGTCGGCGGCCTCGGGAAACCATCATCGAAACCGTGAGGAAACGATGCCCCGAAAAACAGGAGCGCACTTAGGTGACGGGAGCACGCGTGGCCGGGTTTTCAGTCACGCGTCTTCTTGCGCATGAGCAGGGCTCGTGTAGCGTGTGTCCATGGTGTGATCGATAGAGGAGCGTTTCGTGGACGACATCACTCAACTGGCTGCCACACTGGGCCATCGCTTGCTGGAGTCAGGTGCCCAGGTCAGCACCGCTGAATCCTGTACCGGCGGCGGAATCGCTGAAGCGATCACGCGTATCCCCGGCAGTTCGGCCTGGTTCGAGGCGGGATACGTCACGTATTCCAACCGCCAGAAGACGCAACAACTGAACGTGCCTGAAGTGTTGTTCAGTCAGGTGGGCGCGGTCAGCCGGGAAGTGGTCGAGGCCATGGCCCAAGGTGCTCGACTCAACAGCGCCGCGCAATTTTCGGTTGCGGTCAGCGGTGTTGCGGGCCCGGACGGAGGTTCTGCGGACAAGCCGGTGGGCACCGTCTGGATTTGCTGGGGCGCTGCGCAAGGGTTGATTGCGCAGCGCTTTCAGTTTGCCGGCGACCGCGATGCCGTGCGCCGACAAACGGTGAAGGCCGCGCTAGAGGGGCTGATTCAGCTCAGTCGCGGAGAAATACCAAATCAGGGGTAGGCGCGCGCCTAGCCCTGTGGAATAATACTGTCTACTTATACAGTTATATCGGCCATCAGGCCTAACCGATTACGAGAGGACTTCAATGGACGACAACAAGAAGAAAGCCTTGGCTGCGGCCTTGGGTCAGATCGAGCGTCAATTCGGCAAAGGCGCCGTGATGCGCATGGGTGACCATGACCGCCAGGCTATTCCTGCTATCTCCACCGGCTCGCTCGGTCTCGATATCGCGCTGGGTATCGGCGGCCTGCCAAAAGGCCGGATCGTTGAAATCTACGGTCCTGAGTCTTCCGGTAAAACCACGATGACCCTGTCGGTCATCGCTGAAGCACAAAAGATGGGCGCGACCTGTGCGTTCGTTGACGCCGAGCACGCACTCGACCCAGAGTACGCTGGCAAACTGGGCGTCAATGTCGACGACCTGCTGGTTTCGCAGCCAGACACCGGTGAGCAAGCGCTGGAAATCACCGACATGCTGGTGCGTTCCAACGCGATTGACGTCATCGTTGTCGACTCCGTTGCCGCGTTGGTGCCAAAGGCTGAAATCGAAGGCGAAATGGGCGACATGCACGTCGGCCTGCAAGCACGTCTGATGTCTCAGGCGCTGCGTAAGATCACCGGTAACATCAAGAACGCCAACTGCCTGGTCATCTTCATTAACCAGATCCGTATGAAAATCGGTGTGATGTTCGGCAGCCCGGAAACCACCACCGGTGGTAACGCGCTGAAGTTCTACGCCTCGGTTCGTCTGGACATCCGTCGTACCGGCGCGGTGAAAGAAGGCGACGAAGTGGTGGGCAGCGAAACCCGCGTCAAAGTCGTGAAGAACAAGGTAGCGCCTCCGTTCCGTCAGGCTGAATTCCAGATCCTGTACGGCAAGGGCATCTACCGTAATGGCGAGATCATCGACCTGGGCGTGCTTCACGGTCTGCTGGAGAAATCCGGTGCCTGGTACAGCTACCAAGGCAGCAAGATCGGCCAGGGCAAGGCCAACTCGGCCAAGTTCCTGCAGGACAACCCGGAAATCGGCGCGACCCTGGAGAAACAGATTCGCGAGAAGCTGTTGACCGCCGCTCCTGATGTCAAAGCCCAGTCGTCCCGGGTGGCCGAAGACGACATGGCTGCAGTCGAAGCTGACGCCGATCTCTGATTGTCGTCGTCATGCCGGTAGTGCTTGATACGCTCGTCGCCGTACGGCGTACCGCAATGGACCTGCTCGCACGTCGCGAGCACGGTCGAGTCGAGCTGACGCGTAAACTGCGTCAGCGCGGCGCCCCGCCTGAAATGATTGAAGCCGCCCTCGACCGGTTGACGGAAGAGGGTCTGCTTTCAGAATCCCGTTACCTCGAAAGCTTCGTGTCCTACCGTGCCCGGTCTGGCTACGGCCCTTTGCGCATTCGTGAAGAGCTGGGTCAACGAGGTCTGCAACGTTCGGATATCGAGCAGGCGCTGCGGGAATGCGGCGTCGACTGGCGAGAAAAGCTGGAAGAATCCTGGCAGCGAAAGTTCGCCGGACAGTTGCCCAGAGACGCCCGGGAGCGCGGCCAGCAGATGCGCTTTTTGAGCTATCGCGGGTATCCGCCGGAGCTCATCAGCCGCTTGTTAAGCGGGAAGGGCGGCGACGACTATTAGTCGCCGCGCCCATCTAAAGCCTGTTAACAGCTTTTCAGTCATGTCGCCTGCATTGGCTCTCGTCCGCGCGACGGTCTTGTCTGCGCAGGGTTTGCCCAGTTCTCGCTCTGATTAATGAAATCTACCAGCATGCGCAGTCGCCCGTGGTTGCGCCCGTTGAAGGTGAACGCCAGCCGGGTGAGGTGGCTGAACTGTTCTTCGTCATGCTCTTGTTGATACCCGTGCTGATGGAAATCATCGCTCAAACGCAGGTCGGCGAACGCCTGCTGCATATGGGCCAAGGCTTTCTCGCTCAGTGCGTGGTGCATGCGAATGACGAAGGTGTTTTTCAGCCAGCGGCTTGAATGAAAGTTGCTGTAGAACTGGTTGATCTCTTCGACCGCCTCGTCGGCGCTGTACACCAGTTTCAGCAGGTTCATGTCGGTGGGCAGGATATAGCGGTTGACCTCCAGCTCGTTTTTGATAAACGTCAGTGCGCCTTCCCAGAACGTGCCGCCAGGTGCGTCCAGCAACACGATCGGTACCAGTGGGCTTTTGCCCGTCTGAATCAGGGTCAAGACCTCCAGCGCTTCGTCCAGTGTGCCGAAGCCGCCGGGGCAGAGCACCAGCGCGTCGGCTTCTTTGACGAAGAACAGCTTTCGGGTGAAGAAAAAGTGGAACGGCAGCAGATTGCCGGTGCCATCCACGGTGGCGTTCGCGTGTTGCTCGAAGGGCAGGGTAATGTTGAACCCAAGGCTGTAATCCAGTCCCGCGCCTTCGTGGGCGGCAGCCATGATGCCGCCGCCGGCCCCGGTAATGACCATCAGATCAGACGCGGCGAGTTTCTTGCCCAGTTCCCGCGCCAACGCGTACATCGGATGCTCGACGGGGGTACGCGCGGAGCCGAACACCGTCACTTTACGACGGCCTCGGAATTGTTCGAGTACGCGAAAGGCATTATCCAGTTCGCGCAGTGCCTGGAGGGTGATCTTGGCGTTCCAGCGATTGCGGTCGTCCTGGGCCATGCGCAGGACGGTCAGTATCATGTCCCTGTACAGCGGAAGATTAGGGCTGTTGGGAGCGACCAGGTTCAACTGTTCTTCGACCTTGGCGGTGAGGTCGACGCCGTTGCTCTGGAAGTGACGAGACAACACATCATTGGGTACGTAAGGCATTCAGACTTTCTCCTTCTGCAGAATCATCGATCCTGACTGTCTCGACAGGATCACGACGCCTCATGCGTCGCTGCTGATAGCCCACCTCTGGCGAGGGTCAAGTACGGGATGGCGTCGCGTGGCGCCACACTGATTCTGTCTATGTCCTTGGGTTGAAAAGAAAAACGTTGAGATTGGCGACAGTGGAAAGGCAACCCCCTTTTGCCTGTAAAACGTGACCGAGACAAGACTGTCCGGGTAAAACCAATGGTTTGATGATGTGCCCGAAACATCGATGCTGGCAACGACTCTTTGTGCGGACAGCTGAATGTGTTTCCCGCTCGTCGGCGGGTGCGGTCAGCTCTTTTGCGTCTGATTTACTGAATGACAGGGCAGGTTAAATGCCTTTGCAACCTGGATAGCGCCGCCGCTGGCATCACTTGCAAATGCGTCGGCCGGAAGTCATCGAGGTTTGCCCGCGCAGGCACAGCGCGTGGACGAGCCAAGGAGGGATGAAATGGAAATCATCAGGCTGGAAGTCGATCAGGATCTGTTCCGCTCACTCAGCGAGGCGGCACGGTGTAACCATTCGACGCTGGAGCAGGAATGCGTGAAGCGCCTGAGGCAGAACGGCAGGCGTTCTTATTATCTGCAGGCCCTTGTGGCTGAACTGCGCGCCGAGGATCAGCAGCGGCGCGCGGCGCACTAGAGAGGGGAGTTACTTCTTCTTGGCAGGTGGTTTCGCGGCGCAATCGGCGGCAGTGATCTGCTGAGTCGTGATCGCGCGATTGGTTTTGTATTCCGTGAACTCGTAGCGCAGGATTGCGCCCTTGGCCATCAGTTGGCGGTAACCGGGGTTGCGGCATACGCTCGTGCCTAACTGACGCCCGACCAGCTCAGGGTTCTCGCGCATCTGCTGGGCTTGACCCGCCTGGACGCTCAGGTGGTCGATGAGGATGTTTCCCTGGACGGTGTAGCCTTGGTCAAGGATGTCTTCGCTGATCGCATTGGGCTTTCCGACGTTGCTTTTCGCCGCGACTTGTTCCAGCTCTTTGTTCAGTTCGTAATCCTGTTTGGACGCCGCGTTGGCGCACAGCGGAGCGATGAGCAAAAGCGTGAGAGCGGGGGCAATGAGGCGCAGCATTGGATTCTCCTGGGGCAGTGAACGAGGTTGGACCGGTGACATCCACGTGCGTTCACTCGTGACATAAGGCTTTCAAGGCCGGCCAGTATAGGTGAGTCGCATCGACGGACACCAGTGAACCGGGCGCCTCTGATAGACTGCGCCGACTTTTTTCCTGCCGGATATTCTTCGTGTCACTGCCTTCCTGCCGTCCAGCGCCGCGCTGCGGGTGCGTGAGCTCATGAGCCACGCAGTCTCGCGTTTGCGCGCCGAGCGATTGGCCCGCAGCACCAAGCCGTTCATTGCTCGCGGCTCGCGGGCGCCTCGGTGCCCTGGCTGTCGTGTCATCGAAAGTTATTGCCTGTGTGCCTGGAAGCCCTCGGTCAACGCCTCATCGGCCGTGTGCCTGTTGATGTACGACACCGAGCCCCTGAAACCCACCAACACCGGTTGGTTGATCGCCGACGTGATCAAGGACACCGAGGCATTTACCTGGTCGCGAACCGAGGTGGATGAAAAGCTGCCCGCGCTGCTGAACGATCCACAGTGGCAGCCCTATATCGTGTTTCCGGGGGAGTTCGTCGCGGCCGAGCGGGTGGTGACAGAGGTGAGCGTTGCGCCGGGTAAGCGGCCGCTGTTCATACTGCTCGATGCGACGTGGCCTGAAGCCCGCAAGATGTTTCGCAAAAGCCCATATCTGGATCATCTGCCGGTGCTGAGCCTGGCGCCGGAGCAGATGTCGCGTTACCGCTTGCGCCGTTCGAAGCGCGACGATCATTTCTGCACAGCAGAAGTGGCGGCCCTCTGCCTGGAGCTGGCGGACGACCAACAGGCGGCAGGTGTGCTGGATGCTTACCTGGATGTGTTCAGCGCTCATTACCTCGGGGCGAAGTTTCAGCGGTCCATCGATCCGGACGACGCCCCGCACAGCCACCTGAAAGCATTCATTCAAAAGGCCGTCCCGACCTGATGTCGCCCGGCGTATTCAAGGTGAACGTGGCCCCGTCGCAACCTCGGAGAAGCCGACCCGACCTGAGGAATGACTCAATGGGCGACGTCAGCTCTCCTTGGCCACAACTGTGCCAACAGCATCCCCGCCAACATCAGTGCGCAGCCCGCATAGCCGCGTAATTGCAGTGCTTCGCCCAGTAGCCAGGCACCGGCAATGGCGGCAAAGACGGCCTCAAGGGACAGGATGATCGCGGCGTGGGACGCGATGGCGTGCTTCTGCGCGACCACTTGCAACGTATAACCGATTCCCACGGCGACCACGCCGCCATACACCAGGGCGGGGCCCGCCGCGAATATGGCGTCCATTGCGATGGGTTCAAACACCAAGGCCAGGACCAGGCTGACCACCGAGCACGTCACGAACTGAAGAAACGCCAGGCGAATCGGGTCGTGGCGGCTCGCGAACACCCCGACCAGAATCACATGGCCGCCCCAGACGAACGCGCCCATCAATTGCAGCCAATCTCCGGAGGCGACATGGAAGTTGTCGCCTACGCTCAGCAAGAACATTCCGATGACGGCCAACAGGCAGCCCAGCCATGTGCCGATGCCGGTTTTATGGCCCAGGAACAGGCCCAGCAGCGGAACTACAATCACGTAAAGACCGGTGATGAAGCCTGCGTTGGTGACACTGGTGAACAGCAGGCCGACCTGTTGCAGGTTGATGCCCAGCGCCAATGCGAGGCCCATGACAATGCCGCCTTGCAGCAGGCCGCGGGTCAGTAATGGCTCGGGAGCGGGCCCCGTCGCAGGACGGCGTAACACCCATGGCAGCAGGCTAAGGGAACCCAATGCGAAGCGCAGCCCGGAATACAGATAAGGACCAATGTGGTCCATGCCGGCTGTTTGCGCGACGAAACCGGTGCCCCAGATCAGCGCGGTCAAGAGCATGAGCAGATCCGCTCGCAGGGCGTGTTTTTGCATGATGGCACTCGGAAGAATCGGGGGCGCAGACTGTGCCGCAAACCACCGAACTTGACCACCCTGAGTTCGCTGGGCATCCTTGGCGCCGCATGAGTGCTTGAACGCCACTCCCCGCGTGCGCTGGCGTTGTTTGCGTCGTACTGACGCGCTGTAAAAAAGTGGCATTTCCCGATGCCATCGTGAGCGCTGAATCCGTCGGCCCTCACCTATAAACAGGATCATGAAATGACCTACGAAATCCTGATCGCCGATGACCATCCCCTGTTCCGCAGTGCCTTGCACCAGGCCTTGACCCTGGGCTTGGGCCCCGACGCCCGACTGGTCGAAGCGGAAAGCATCGCCGACCTGGAGGCGCGTCTGACGGAGAAGTCCGATTGGGATCTGGTGTTACTGGACCTCAATATGCCCGGCGCGTACGGATTCTCAGGGCTTGTGCTGCTGAGGGGACAGTACCCGCAGGTGCCGGTGGTCATGGTGTCGGCGCAGGAAGAAGCGGCTGTGGTGGTCAAGTCGAAGGAGTTCGGCGCCAGCGGTTTCATTCCGAAGTCCAGTTCGCTGGAAACGATTCAACAGGCGGTGCGCACGGTGCTCGACGGCGACGTCTGGTGGCCGCCGCAGGTCAACGAAAATGTAAGCGTCTCGCCGGAGGCCAAGGCCGCCAGTGAAGGCCTTGCCAGCCTGACCCCGCAGCAGTTCCGCGTGCTGACCATGGTCTGTGAAGGCTTGCTGAACAAACAGATTGCTTATGAGTTGAGCGTGTCCGAAGCCACCATCAAGGCCCATGTGACCGCGATCTTTCGCAAGCTGAACGTGCGAACGCGTACGCAGGCTGCTTTGCTCTTGCAACAACTGGAATCGATTTCGCCCAACTGATGCGTCTGTTTTACCGCTTTTCGCGGCCTCCAGCGGCGGTTCTTCACACTTTTTTGACCGCCGCTGAACTAGCCTCCACCGTCTTCTTTTATCAGTAGTTTTCCTATGACGTCGCCTTTCAAAGGTCAAACCGGCCTTAAACGTATTCTCAATGCTTCCGGGTATTCACTTGACGGCCTGATTGCCGCCTTCAAAGGCGAAGCCGCGTTTCGCCAACTGGTGTTGCTCAACGTCATCCTGATCCCGGTGTCGTTTCTGTTTCATGTCAGCCGGGGCGAGCGGGCGATTCTCATCGCCGTGTGCTTGCTCGCGCTGATCGTCGAGTTGCTGAACTCGGCCATTGAAGCGGCCATTGACCGAATTTCCCTGGACCGCCACCCGTTGTCGAAGAACGCCAAGGACATGGGCAGCGCGGCGCAGTTCGTCGCGCTGAGCATGATCGCTGTGGTTTGGGCGTTGATTTTGTTGGGTTGACCGAACAGGCGTTTGCCCGGCGTCGCTTCAGGCGATACTGGGCAACACGATCTCGTCACTGCGCTGCACGCCGGCCGTGAAGGCGCGGCAAAGGTCCAGAAATTCGCGGATGGCCGAGGTCTGGTATTTTTGCTTGTGCCAGATGAAGTAGAACTGACGCACCAGATCCAGTTCCGGTGTTTCCACCGCCACCAGGCTGCCCCGGCGAAACGCGTCGCGCAACGCCAGCCGGGATATGCAACCAATCCCCAGCCCCGATTCCACCGCACGTTTGATTGCCTCCGTGTGCTCAAGCTCAAGGCGCACATTCAGGCTGTTGAGGTGGTGACGCATCGCCTGATCAAACGTCAGGCGCGTGCCTGAACCCTGCTCCCGAAGAATCCAGGCTTCCTGCGTCAATTCTGCCAGTGTGGCGTGCCCGCGCTTGGCCAGCGGGTGCTGAGGCGCACAAAACACCACCAACTCGTCCTCCACCCAGGTTTGCACCTCGATGTCGGGATGGCTGCAATCGCCCTCGATCAAGCCCAGGTCGATTTCGTAGTGCGCGACCTGCTGCACGATATTGGCAGTGTTCTGCACATGCAGCTTCACCTGGCTTTCCGGGTGACGTTGCATGAAGCTGCCGATCAACAACGTAGCCAGATAGTTGCCAATGGTGAGTGTGGCGCCGACCGCCAATGAACCGAAACCGGACTTGCCGTTGAGCAGGTCTTCGATTTCCTTGGCCTGATCCAGCAATGCAACGGCCTGAGGCAACAATTGCCGTCCGGTGGCATTCAGGCTCAGGCGTTTACCGGCGCGATCGAACAACTGGCAACTGGATTGCCGTTCGAGTTCGGTGATGGAGGTACTGGCCGCCGATTGCGACAGGGAAAGCTGCACGGCAGCGCGTGAAACGCTTTCCTGCTGGGCCACGGCGACGAAGACTTGCAGTTGACGAAGAGTAAATCGCATATCTATATAACCGATAACCCATATCTTGATAATTCAGTTAACAGATATTGTGTCTGCCACTAGAATATCGCGCAATGGCGCTTTGACCGGCGCAGGCACATTTCAGGAGTTCCCACGTACCATGAGCAACATGAATCACGAGCGTGTCCTCAGCGTTCATCACTGGAACGACACCCTCTTCAGTTTCAAGTGCACCCGTGATCCAGGCCTGCGCTTCGAGAACGGTCAGTTCGTCATGATCGGTCTGCAGCAGCCAAACGGGCGCCCGCTCATGCGTGCCTACTCCATCGCCAGCCCGAACTGGGAAGAGCATCTGGAGTTCTTCAGCATCAAGGTGCCGGACGGCCCGCTGACCTCGCAGCTGCAGCACCTCAAGGAAGGCGACGAGATCATCATCAGCAAAAAGCCTACCGGCACGCTGGTGCTCGATGACCTCAAGCCAGGCAAACACCTGTACCTGCTCAGCACCGGCACCGGTCTTGCGCCCTTCATGAGCGTGATTCAGGACCCGGAAACCTACGAGCGTTTCGAGAAGGTCATCCTGTGCCACGGTGTGCGTTACGTGAACGAAGTCGCCTACCGCGAGTTCATCACCGAGCACCTGCCACAGAACGAATTCTTCGGCGAAGCGCTGCGCGACAAGCTGATCTACTACCCGACCGTTACCCGCGAGCCGTTCGAAAACGAAGGCCGCCTGACCGACCTGATGCGCAGCGGCAAGCTGTTCAGCGATATCGGTCTGCCGCCGATCAACCCGCAGGACGACCGCGCCATGCTGTGCGGCAGCCCAAGCATGCTCGACGAAACCAGCGAAGTGCTGAACAGCTTCGGTCTGACCGTTTCGCCACGCATGCGTGAGCCGGGCGATTACCTGATCGAGCGTGCATTTGTCGAGAAGTGATACTGAACCCGCAGGTCTTCAAACTTGCGGGGCTTTTTTGACTGAAGATATTCAGCGTTTAATGCGGCCCCTTCCCGAGCACGCTCGGTCCCACAGGGTTTTGCAGCTGGCTGAATATCGGGGCTTCGTCTGGAGTCCTCTGTGGGAGCGAGTTTCCTCGCGAAGAAGTCAGTGCGGGCGCTAGAGGTTTAGTGCCTGACAAAAAAACCGCCTGGAGGTCACGGACCAGGCGGTTTTTTTGTGGGCGGTCGTTGAGTGGTGAGCAGGGATCAACGGGCAGGGACGACTTCCAGTACCCGAATCAGGCCGGCTTGCGGATAATGCCAGCGCACGTCCAGGTCCCAGAATTGCGCGCCATACACACGCTCTGGCGCTGGCACCTGATACGCCGGCCGCGGGTCCTGGGCCAGGCACTGATCGATCAGCTCCACCAGTGGCTCATCGAGGCGCAGGGCATGTTCACGCGCCTGCATGAGCGCTGCATCGTTCCATTGCACGGGAATCAGCGCCGGGGCGGCAGCAGCCATGCGGTTGCTCGCACCGGTCACAACATCGGCATAGGGCACATAAGGTTTGACGTCCAGCACCGGCGTGCCGTCCAGCAGGTCGATGCCCGACAGCCACAATCGTCCGGCCTCGACCTTCTCCAGCTTCACCACCGATTGCCCAATGCCGTTCGGCCGATGGGTAGCACGGGTGGCGAACACCCCCATCGACTGATTACCCCCAAGACGAGGAGGGCGCACTTTCAGTCGGGGTTTGTCCTCCAGCGCTTGATGGAACACAAACAGCAGCCAGACATGGCTGACCTGTTCCAACCCCTGTACGGCCTCACCCTGATCAAACGGCGCCACCAGTTCAAGTACGCCACGGGCGGCCGGTGCCAGTTGTGGCTGGCGCGGGATGGCGAACTTCTCCCTGAAGCAGGAGCGCACGAAACCGATGGGAGAGACGCTGTAACTCGGGTTCATTGGGTCATCGACAGCCTTCAGCCGCGTACGCGCAACGTCAGCCCGCGCAAGAAATTGCGCAGCAGCTGATCGCCGCATGGGCGATAGTTATTGTGCCCGGCTTTGCGAAACAGGGCGCTCAGCTCAGGCTTGGAGACGGGAAATTCGGCGGCCTTGAGGATCGCGTGCATGTCGTCTTCCTTCAGTTCGAAGGCGACGCGCAGCTTCTTCAGGACGATGTTGTTGGTCATCGGCAGTTCGATCGGCAACGGAGGGCGGGTTTCATCCTTGCCGCGCTTGAAAAACACCAGGCCGTCGAGAAAGTAGGCCATGACTTCGTCGCTGCAGGGTTCGAAACCTTCTTCTTCGTCTTTCTTCATGTAGGCCATGATCTGGGCCTTGGTCACGTCGAAGCCGCCCAGCTTGATGATATCCACCACCTTGGCGTCGCTGATATCGAGCATGTAGCGAATGCTACGCAGTACATCGTTGTTCATCATGATGCGTGAGTCCTGATCAATCGGGTGTGAGCGCGCGCGGGTGCCGCGCTGCGCTGGAAATGCGGGTTAGAACTTTTCTTTATCGGTCATGTAGCGCCATTGGCCTTCCGGCACCTTGCCGATCGAGACGCCGCCGACGCGGATCCGCCGGATCGACACGACTTTCAAGCCAACCGCTTCGCACAGTTGCGCGATGACACCGGGCTGGGGGTTCTTCATGGCGAAGCGCAGGCGGGTTTCGTTCTGCCAGCTGGCCTTGACCTTGGGCAGTTCCTTGCCCTTGTACATCAGGCCGTGGTTCAGGCGGTTGAGGCCGTGAGCAACCATCTCGCCATCGATCTCGACCACGTACTCCTGTTCGATCTTGCTGCGGTCGTCGGTCAGCTTGCGCAGGATTTTCCAGTCCTGGCTGAACACCATCAGGCCGCTGGCATTGGCCTGCAACGTCGAGATGGCTTCCAGGCGAAGGAAATGACCCTTGAGCGGACGCTTGCTGAAGCTGTGCTCGGCCGACAACGACTCGGGCGTAATCAGTGACAAGGCTTTTTCAGGGCTCATGCCGGCGGGGACGTTGAACAGGATGGTCACGGCTTCAGGGGTGACGGCCTTGGCATCGGGGCTGAGAACGACGGTCTGGTTCTCGACCTTGAATTGCGGCTCGTCGACGACAACGCCGTCCACCGTGACCCAGCCGCCTTCGATGAACAGCTCGGCTTCGCGGCGCGAGCAGCCGACCTGCTCGATAAGGCGTTTGGAAAGGCGAATGGGGTCAGTCATGAGAAAAGCCGTAACAGAAGGGAAAGGCGCCTATTGTACCCGTGCAAGCACCGTTAATCGCGGCAACATTGAAAATGCTTCTTGAATGAGACTCCATCTGAAGGATTTTTCCGGGAGTAGCGTTGGTCTGCTCTTGATTCCCACTTCATATGGAGCTTTTTCATGACCAAATGGTTACCCGCGCTGCTGATGGGCATCAGCTTGCCTTTGCTGGCGGCGCAGACGCCTTCCTATGGCCCGCAGCTGGAAGGGTTTCAATACCCGTTCGCGGCGCAGAATTTCAGCTTCGAGTCGCAGGGTGCGCAGGTGCAGATGGGGTACATGGACATCAAACCCACCGGCACGCCCAATGGCAGGAGTGTGGTGATGCTGCATGGCAAAAACTTTTGTGGCGCGACCTGGGAGGGCAGCATTAAAGCGCTGACGGCTGCGGGCTATCGTGTGGTGGCGCCGGATCAGATCGGCTTTTGTCGTTCCAGCAAACCCGCTGACTACACCTACTCGTTCGAGCAACTGGCGCAGAATACGAAGGCACTGTTGACTCACTTGGGCATCGATCATGTCACCGTGGTCGGACACTCCATGGGCGGCATGCTGGCGACGCGTTTTGCCTTGATGTACCCGGATCAGGTGGATCAGTTGCTGCTGGTCAACCCGATCGGCCTTGAAGACTGGAAAGCCAAAGGCGTGCCCGATCGAAGTTTCGACGATTGGTACGCCCGTGAACTGAAAACCAGTGCCGAAAGCATTCGCAAGTATCAGCAATCGACCTATTACGCCAACGAATGGCGGCCGGAGTTCGATCATTGGGTCGACATGCAGGCCGGCATGTTCAACGGCAAGGGCAAGGAAGAGGTCGCCCGGGCGTCGGCGAAGACCTACGGGATGATCTTCAATCAGCCGGTCTTCTACGACTTTGAAAAGCTGAAGATGCCGACGGTGTTGTTCATCGGCCAGAAGGACAACACCGCCATCGCCAAGGACGCCGCGCCGCAAGCCCTGCGCAAGACGCTGGGCAACTATCCCGAGTTGGGCAAGGCGGTCGCCAAGCGGATTGCGCAGGCGACGCTGATCGAGTTCGCCGGGTTGGGGCACGCGCCGCAGATTCAGGATCCGCAACAGTTCAATAAAGTGCTGCTGGAGAGCTTGAAGCGCTGAGCGAGTCGCTGATTTGCGCCTGACACGCTGCATGAACAACCCTGTAGTGTAGGAGCCGGCTTGCTGGCGAATGCTGTAGATCAGCCAACCATCAACGTGTCTGATTCAACGCGTTCGCCAGCCAGCCAGCTCCTACAGAATCACGCGTCACGTTCAAGTTTTGGTTTCAGGCGCATCCGCAACATCGGATACGGGCGTCCCAGACCGTCCACCTCAGAGCGGCCCACCTGCTCGAACCCCTGCTTCTCATAGAACCCCAAGGCTTGCGGGTTCTGCTCGTTCACGTCGAGTTCGGTCACCCTGTAGTGCTCGATGGCATAGTCCAGCAGCTTCTTGCCCAGCCCCAGGCCGCGATAATCCGGTGCGATGAACAGCATCTCCAGTTTGCCGGGGGTCGTTCCGCCGAAACCGGTAATGTTCAGGTGCGAGTCACGGGTGCAGAACAGGTTCACCGAGTCCAGGTACTGCGTCTCCAGCAGGTTCCTGAGCAGGGTGATGTAGTTTTCCGGCAGGAAGTCATGGGTGGCGCGAACCGAGGCCTCCCACACACGGGTCAGTTCGGCGTAATCGTGCTTTTTGGGCAGGTAAATGACCGAGTGGTGGGTCATGTTGCCTCTTCTCCTGTTCTGTCGTTGTCCTGATGTGGAGACGATAGCCAGAAAAAACAAACCCCGCCGTTTGAAGGGCGGGGTTGTCATGAAGCTTGACCGGATCGGCGCTTAGACCGGTTCGGCCCACAGGTCGTATTCGTCTGCGTCAACCACGCGGCACATGACCTTGTCGCCTGGCTTCAAATCACGATCGCTCTCGACAAAGACGTTGCCGTCGATTTCCGGCGCATCGAAGAAGGAGCGGCCCACGAAGCCTTGCTCGTCAACTTCGTCGATCAGCACTTCGATTTCCTTGCCGATCTTCATCTGCAGGCGTGCGGCGCTGATGGCCTGCTGGTGGGCCATGAAGCGGTCCCAACGGTCCTGCTTCACATCGTCCGGCACGATCGGCGCGTCCAGCAGGTTGGCGGGTGCGCCTTCGACTGGCGAGTACTGGAAGCAACCCACGCGATCAAGCTGCGCTTCGGTCAGCCAGTCCAGCAGGTACTGGAAGTCTTCCTCGGTTTCGCCCGGGAAGCCGACGATGAACGTCGAACGGATGATCAGGTCCGGGCACTGCTCGCGCCATTTTTTGATGCGCGCCAGGGTCTTGTCTTCAAAGGCCGGGCGTTTCATCAGCTTGAGGATCTTGGGGCTCGCGTGCTGGAACGGGATGTCCAGGTAGGGCAGGATCTTGCCCTCGGCCATCAACGGGATGATTTCGTCGACGTGCGGGTACGGGTAGACATAGTGCATGCGGACCCAGACGCCCAGCGAGCCGAGGGCCACGCAGAGTTCGGTCATACGGGTCTTGACCGGTTGGCCGTTCCAGAAGCCGGTGCGGTATTTGACGTCGACGCCGTAGGCGCTAGTGTCCTGGGAGATGACCAGCAGTTCCTTGACGCCGGCCTTGACCAAGCGCTGGGCTTCGTCGAGCACGTCACCGACCGGACGGCTGACCAGCTTGCCGCGCATGGACGGGATGATGCAGAAGCTGCAGCTGTGGTTGCAGCCTTCGGAAATCTTCAGGTAGGCATAGTGGCGCGGGGTCAGCTTGATACCTTGTGGTGGCACCAGATCGATCAGCGGGTTGTGATCGAGTTTCGGCGGCGCGGCGTCGTGGACGGCGTTGACCACTTGCTCGTACTGCTGCGGACCGGTCACGGCCAGCACGCTTGGGTGGACGTTGCGAATGACGCTTTCGTCCACGCCCATGCACCCGGTGACGATCACTTTGCCGTTTTCGGCGATCGCTTCACCGATGGTGTCCAGGGATTCGGCCTTGGCGCTGTCGATGAAACCGCAGGTATTGACCACGACCACGTCGGCGTCCTGGTAGGTCGGCACGACCTCATAGCCTTCCATGCGCAACTGAGTGAGGATGCGCTCGGAATCGACCAGGGCCTTCGGGCAACCGAGGCTGACAAAGCCGACCTTGGGGGCGGCAGACGTGGTGACGGTGGACATTGACTAACCTCGGCGTAGGTATGCCTGGGCGATTGACCGAGGCATTGATTGGGCGCTGGGTGCGCCTCTGATCAAAAAGTGCGCAATTCTAGCGATCAGTCGAACGATTGACCAGTGTTATACCGAGAATTACGACGAGTGCTGCGCTATGCTTCGCGCCTTGAGCCCGGCGGCGGTGTCGACCGGGCTCATCGGAATTTACCGGTGTGAGTCAGGTCCATGGGACAGCACCGCACCGTTGTGCTCGAGTCATGGTTTCAGGAGTGGTAAATGGGTCACGCAACTAGTCAGGCCGAGGCCGGACATCAAACGGCGAAACCACTGAGTCTGCTGGTAGGCGCGGTAGGGGTGGCGTACGGGGACATCGGCACCAGCCCGCTGTACACGATCAAGGAGGTATTCGTCGGTGGTTATGGCGTGCAGGCCGGTCACGATGCCGTGCTGGGTATCCTGTCGCTGATCTTCTGGTCGTTGGTGTGGGTGGTGTCGTTCAAGTACATGGCCTTGGTGCTGCGCGCCGATAACGACGGCGAAGGCGGCATCATGGCGCTCACGGCGCTGGCCCGTCGGGCATCGGCCAGGTTCCCGAAACTGCAGGCCACCATGATTGTGTTTGGTCTGTTCGGTGCGGCGCTGTTCTACGGCGACAGCATGATCACCCCGGCGATCTCGGTGCTGTCGGCGATCGAGGGGATGGAGCTGGCGTTCGACGGCCTCGATCACTGGGTCGTGCCGATCGCGCTGATCGTGCTGGTGGCCTTGTTCCTGATTCAGCGGCACGGCACCGCGCGGATCGGCGTGATGTTCGGTCCGATCATGGTGCTGTGGTTCGTGACCCTCGGCGCGCTCGGCATTTTCGGCATCGCGCGTCAGCCGGAAGTGCTCCACGCGGTCAATCCGGTCTGGGCTGTGCGCTTCTTTATCGACCATCCCGGTATTGGCGTGGCCGTGCTCGGCGCGGTGGTGCTGGCGCTGACCGGTGCCGAAGCCCTTTACGCGGACATGGGCCACTTCGGTCGCAAGCCGATTTCACGCGCCTGGTTCGGTCTGGTACTGCCCGCGCTGATGCTCAACTATTTCGGTCAGGGCGCGCTGGTCATCCAGGACCCTGAAGCCGTGCGTAACCCGTTCTACCTGTTGGCGCCGAGCTGGGCGCTGCTGCCACTGATCGGCCTGTCCACGCTGGCAACCATTATTGCGTCGCAAGCCGTGATCTCCGGCGCGTTCTCGATGACGCTGCAGGCGATTCAACTGGGTTACATCCCGCGCATGTACATCCAGCACACCTCGAGTGACGCACAAGGGCAGATCTATATCGGTGCCGTGAACTGGGCGCTGATGGTGGGTGTGATTCTGCTGGTGCTGGGCTTCGAATCTTCTGGCGCACTGGCCTCGGCATACGGCGTCGCGGTGACGGGCACGATGCTCTGCACCACCATTCTCGTTGCTTCCGTGATGCTGTTGGCATGGAAGTGGTCGCCCTGGATTGCAGTGCCTATCCTGGCGGGCTGTCTGTTTGTAGACGGTATGTTCTTCGCGGCCAACGTGCCGAAAATCTTTCAGGGCGGCGCTTTCCCGTTCCTGGCCGGCATCGCGCTGTTCATCTTGATGACCACCTGGAAGCGCGGCAAGCAACTGCTGGTGGACCGCATTGATGAAGGCGGCCTGCCGTTGCCGATCTTCATCAGCAGTATCCGCGTTCAGCCGCCGCATCGCGTTCAGGGGACGGCGGTGTTTCTGACTGCCCGTCCGGATGCAGTGCCGCACGCCCTGTTGCACAACCTGCTGCACAATCAGGTGCTGCATGAGCAGGTGGTGTTGCTGACGGTGGTTTATGAGGACGCGCCACGGGTGCCTGCTTCCCAGCGCTTTGAAGTCGAGGCGTACGGGGAGGGCTTCTTCCGGGTCATCCTGCACTTCGGTTTCATCGACGAGCCGGACGTGCCGGCGGCGCTGAAACTGTGCCATTTGCCTGACCTGGATTTCAGCCCGATGCGGACCACGTACTTCCTCAGCCGTGAAACCGTGGTGTCCACCAAACTGAAGGGCATGGCCCGCTGGCGTGAAGGGCTGTTTGCTTTCATGTTGAAGAATGCGAACGGCAACCTGCGCTTCTTCAAGCTGCCTTACAACCGGGTGATCGAGCTGGGGACGCAAGTGGAGATGTAGTCACCGCGGCTGCGCCTGTTTGCAGGCGCGAGCTTGCGTGGTCGCGATGCGGTGTGTCAGTCGACATACGCGTTTACGGACAGACCGCATTCGCCACCGTCGTAACCTCCGGCGGCTCCTAACGGTTGCAGTGTCTGGAGCCATAAAAAAATCCCCGCAGCCGTGAGAGTGCGGGGATTTTTTATGCTCCGGATTTACTCGGCGCCGGCCGACTCGGGCGCTTCCTTGCCTTTCCATTTGTCGATGACAGCAATCAGGCGCTTGGCCAGCGCCGGGTAGTCCTCGTCGAAGTGATGGCCACCCGGCAACTGCAGTTTCTGGCCAGGGGCGGTCGCTTCGGTGCAGCCGCTCTCATCCTTCTCTTCCACGCCATAGACGCAGAAGACCTTGTCACCCGGCAGCTTGGCCATTTCCGGACCGGTAGCCGCTTCCTTGCCCGACGCGCCGAGCCAGCCTTCGACAGCGATTTCGAAGCTGCCGCTGCGCGCGAAGGCGAGGAGGATGATGCCGTCGACACGGGCTTTGTCGTCTTCCGGCAAGCGGTTG
Source organism: Pseudomonas abietaniphila (assembly GCF_900100795.1). Classification (GTDB taxonomy): domain Bacteria; phylum Pseudomonadota; class Gammaproteobacteria; order Pseudomonadales; family Pseudomonadaceae; genus Aquipseudomonas; species Aquipseudomonas abietaniphila. Next base: position 192,696 of record NZ_FNCO01000005.1, on the reverse strand, counting down.
TAGATCGCCGGCAGCACGTCGGCGCCGAATGAGTAACCGGCAAGAACGAAATGCTTGGCGCCCCATTTCTGGCGATAGTGGGCCATCAGCTCGGTGAGGTCCGCTGCGGTCTGCTCAGGGGATTTGTGCTCCCAGTAGTAGCGCAGGGTGTCGATGCCGACGACCGGATAGCCGCCCGACTTCGCCATGTCGCCGGCCACGTCCTTGTCCAGATCCCGCCAGCCGCCGTCGCCGGACAGGAACAGGGTGACGGTGTCCGATGGCTGGCTCGAAGGCACTTCAACCACGGGAATGTTCAGGCCGCCGCTGGCGTCATCGGCGATCAGCAGATGACGGACTTCGGTGTTCAGAATCTGTGGGTACTTGATGTCGTAGTCGCTGATTTTGGTCTCGGCGTTGGGCGTGTCACGCACGAATACAGCGGTTTCATCGTCCGGACCGTCGTTCCAGGCCACGGTCCATTTGCCGTGGGCAGCGGCCTTGGGTGGAGGGACCTTGCAGTGAGGCTGATTGAGGACAAAGTTCACGGAGATCGCTTGGGCTTTGTCATTGTTCTGGCCGGCCAGCCAGTCCCACGCCACCGACCCGCCAGCACTGATGCCAGCTACTACGTCCGGAGTGCCATCGAGCTTCTGCAACCCGGCGCTGAAGGTCTTCTCTTGCAGTTGGCAGTCGTCCTTCGGCAGGACAACCTGAATGACCTGAGCCGAGGCGTCGTAGCTGAGCGCGAGGACCTGCTTTTCGGTCAGTGCATCGTCAGTGGTCACGGCCAGTGCGACCCGTGTCTTGACCTTGGTCGATGGCGTGGCGCGAATCAACGCCGAGCCATCCTCCAGTGTCATGCGTTCCAGCGTCGGTTGTGCGGCAGGCCGGTTCCACAGCCAGAACCCCAATGCCACCACCAGAATTACCAGGGCTGCGAGTAAAAAGCGCCAGTAGCGTTGAATCATCAGCGTTTCACCAATCCAGTCAGGCCGCCCGCAATAAGGGCGGCGGTATCTGCCAGTGCCACCAGCGGATCGAGTCCTGCGGGCACAGCCATATAACGAGGTTCCCAGTCAGGCTGGAATTTGTCTTTGAAGCGGCGCAAGCCCTGGAAGTTGTAGAGCTGCTCGCCACGGCTGAACACCATCGAACCCAGACGCTGGGTCAGTGGGGCACCGCGCCGTGGCTGAAGGCCCGACAGCGGCACCATGCCGAGGCTGAAGCGCGCGTAGCCTTCCTTTTTGTAATGCAGAATCAGGCCGACCATCATGAATTCCATGGTCAGCTTCGGTGCTTCCGGGTGCGAACGCATCAGATCAAGGCTGGCCAGATCATGGCGAGAGGTTTCCAGCAGGTTGGAAAACGCCACGGGCTTGCCTTCGAAATGAACGATGGCGATGCGAAAGTGCTTGAGGTAATCCAGGCTGAAACGGCCGAGTGAGAAGCCTTTCTCGCGCACATTCTTACCGGTCAGCCAGGCATCGGAAATCACTTTCAGCTCATCCATCGGGGCCTGGCCGACTTCGTAGATTTCCAGTGACAGACCATCGCGACCACCCCGGTTCCAGGTGTAGCGCAGGTCCTTCATTTCCTTGCCCTTGGCCTCGATGTCGAACTTGTGCAGGTCGACGCGCGCCTCTTCACCCAATTTGATCGCGGTCAGGCCGATGTCCATGTAGAACGGCAGGTTTTCCGCGCGCACCTGATAGAACACGGGGCGGGCGTGGTGCACGTCACACAGGTCACGGAACTGCCAGATCAACTCGGCGCGCTGTTGGGTCGGGCCGATCGGGTCGTAAAGCGCGACCAGACTGCGGCCACGATGGGCATACATCAGAAAAGCATTGCCATCGGGGTGCAGCAACACCGCTTTGTCACCGGTCAGTACCAGGCCGCCGTCAGGCTGGTTGGAGGCCTTGATGATCTCGGCGGCCTTCGCCAGCTGTGCTTCGTCCGGCAAATCGATTTGCGGACGCGCGGTACGCAGCAGCCAGGTCAGCGAAACGATGACCAGCAACACCGCGCTGCCCAGTGCCGAGCGCAGCCCGCGCGGTGCATCGGCATCAAGGGTGAACTGCCACCACAGCTGATGGCTGTAAGGCACGTCCTGATAGGCGAACAGCAGCAACCAGAACGAGGCGCCCAGCACGCAGATACTGGCGACCAGATACAGCGGCGAGAACGGCAGTTCCAGCAGCCGGCTTGGGCGATAGAAGGAGCGACGGAAGATCGCCAACAGGCAGGCAGTCAGCAACAGCAGGCTGGCTTCTTCCCAGTCGAAGCCTTTGAGGATCGACAGGATGGAGCCGACGAACAGCAGAATCGTGGTCAGCATCCAGGCGGCGGACAGGCGACGACGCAGGCCCTGAGCGAGCAGCAGGCACAGCACGCCGATCAAGCTGGCGCCGAAGTGCGAGGCATCGATCAGGCGATGAGGGATCAAAAAGCCGAGGCTTTCCAGGCGCGTATCGATTTCGGGCGTCGCGCCGGAAAACAGCAGGACCACGCCGGACAGAAACACCAGCAGCGCCAGAATGGGTGCCCCCAATCCTGAGGCGACGCGCATGGCCTGACGGGCGAACAGGAACCGTTTGGCTTCGCTGAACAGCAGCACCAGGCACGCAATCAGCAACGGCAGGAGCACATAGATCAAGCGATACAGCAGCAGGGCCGCTGCAAGTGGCGCTGCTCCCAGTTCATCGGCAAAGGCGGTCAGCAGGATGGCTTCGAATACGCCAACGCCGCCCGGGACGTGGCTCAGCACGCCGGCCGCTAGCGCCAACAGGTACACCAGCAGGAACGCGCCGAACGGCGGGGCAGAAGGAAGCAGTAGATAAAGGACAGCGGCGGCGGCGGCCACGTCCAGCGCGGTGATCACCAGTTGCATCAAGGTCAGGCGCAGGCCGGGCAGACGCAGTGTACGGCGTCCGGCGCGCACCAGCAGATTGTGCGGGATGGTCTGTTCCGGGAGGCGACGGCGGTAAATCGCGAAGGCCAGAATCAGGCTGATCGCCAACACGGCAACCGCGACAGTCGCCAATACGGGAACCGACACATGCAGCGCCAGCGACGCCGCGGGCAGGTCACTCAACGTAGCCAGCGCGGCCAGCGGTGGCAGCGCGCAACCCAGCGACAGGCTCGCGAACAGGGTCATGTGGGCGACTTCGCCCGCCCCCAGTCCCAGTCTGGAATACAGCCGGTAGCGCACGGATCCGCCGGACAACATCGACAAACCTACGGCGTTACCGATGGCAAACGCGCAGAAGCCGCCCATGACCAATGACTTGGCGGGCAAATTAACGTTTGCATAGCGGCTGGCGGACCACTCATACCCCAGCAGGATGGTGAAGCCGATGGCGGTCGCCAGAACGGCGCCGCCCAGTGAAGGCAAAGGGACGCTGAGCAGGGAGTCCTGCAGGGCGTAAATGTCGAGTTCGGTCAGCATGTGCCGACAGGCAATCAACGCCAGGGCGAAGAGGAGGATAGTGACAGCCAGACCGATAGGCTGACGGTACTTGCTCACCAGTTCGCGCACGCGCAGTCGGGCAGGGGGGACCGGAGTATTCTCCGGAACTGCTTCGTTTGTGTCGGATGGGTTGGCGCGCATCAATCACTCCTTGGATCGTGCGCGACAGGATGGGGGTATACAGCCAAGTTACCAATCCCTACGCAAAAAATAATTCAGGATGTTAGCGCTTCAACGTCTAACGGGCGAATACAGCGGATACGTGTTGGTGACCGTTCAGTCTAGGTTCAGTTACTGGCAAGCGTATCGGCTGGGGGGACAAAAACTGTCGCACCCGGCAACATAAAGTAACAAGCCATTGAAGGCGAAGCCGTACTGACAATGAATTGTGACAAGCGTTTGGTCATGCTGTTCGGGAGCTTTTCGTCAGGGCAAAAAAAAGGCCACTCTTTCGAGTAGCCTTTTTAGACGTTTGGTTGCGGGAGCCGGATTTGAACCGACGACCTTCGGGTTATGAGCCCGACGAGCTACCAGACTGCTCCATCCCGCGTCTGTGAGGCGGCATTCTACAGTCGAACGACGAGGTGTCAACCTTTAATGCTCAGGATCGACAAAATAACCACATTCGTTGTGCCGGTACGCTTAAGTGACCGATGGACAAGGCTTTTATCCCGTCAGGCACTGATTGGCAGCTGGCCATGATCGACGGGCAATGTTTCAGTTGTATGAAGCGGCTGGGTCGGCGTGAAGGGGTAGCAAAAACAGACGCGCACAAAAAAGGCCACTCTTTCGAGTAGCCTTTTTTGATGTTTGGTTGCGGGAGCCGGATTTGAACCGACGACCTTCGGGTTATGAGCCCGACGAGCTACCAGACTGCTCCATCCCGCGTCTGTGAGGCGGCATTCTACAGAGGAACGACGGGCTGTCAAGCAAATGACAGAAAAAAGTGCTTTTTCTTCAATTGGTTAGCGCCCACCTTCAATAGAAGTGGCTTGCCGAGGCTTGCCACACGGGCCTGTCAGCGGATTCGAGTGGTTGCTTTTGCCGTTGAGGCTGCTGGTGCATTTCTCGTCAGTGATTTGGCGTGGTGAGTGTCAGACCGATACTTGAGTGAGATACTGCCCAACCTGTTTTCCTATGACCGCACGCTATGCCGCAGCGCAAAATTATCCATATCGACTGTGACTGCTTTTACGCTGCCATTGAAATGCGTGACGATCCGCGTTTGGCCGGCAAGCCGCTGGCAGTCGGTGGGTCGGCCGACCGGCGTGGCGTCATCGCAACCTGCAATTACGAGGCGCGCGCCTATGGCGTGCGTTCAGCGATGTCGTCGCGGCATGCGCTGACGTTGTGCCCGGATCTGACCATCGTGAAGCCGCGCATGGATGCATATAAAGAAGCGTCGAAGGAAATTCACACCATTTTTCGAGACTACACGGACCTCATCGAGCCACTGTCGCTGGATGAAGCCTATCTGGACGTCTCTGAATGCAGCCATTTTGCCGGGAGCGCCACGCGCATCGCCCAAGACATTCGCCGACGTGTGTCTAACCAACTGCATATCACCGTTTCCGCAGGTGTGGCCCCCAACAAGTTTCTGGCCAAGATCGCCAGCGACTGGCGAAAGCCGAACGGGTTGTTCGTCATCACGCCGGATCAAGTCGAAGCATTCGTGGCTGACCTTCCTGTCTCCAAGCTGCATGGCGTGGGCAAGGTCACCGCCGACAAGCTGGGTCGCCTGGGCATCGTCAGTTGTGCGGATCTGCGGGGATGGGCCCGGTTGTCACTGGTGCGCGAGTTCGGGTCGTTTGGCGAACGGCTGTGGAACCTGGCGCACGGTATCGATGAGCGGCCAGTCCAGAACGATAGCCGCCGCCAGTCGGTGAGTGTCGAGAATACTTACGACACCGACTTGCCTGATCTGGCCAGTTGCCTGGAAAAGCTACCCGCGCTGCTGGAGAACCTGAATGGTCGGATCGCCCGCATCGACACGCTTTACCGGCCAGGCAAACCTTTCGTGAAGGTGAAGTTTCATGACTTCACCCAGACGACGCTGGAGCAGGCCGGGGCGGGGAAGGATCTTGAAAGTTATGAGCAACTGCTGACTCAAGCCTTCGCACGCGGTGACAAGCCGGTGCGACTGCTCGGCATCGGGGTGCGGCTGCACGATCTGCGCAGCGCCCATGAGCAGCTGCAGTTGTTCAATTGACGTAACGTTATTCGCTGCCCACCGGCACAGCCACCAGACGACCCGCGTCTCTCGCCAGAGACTTCAGGAATTCATGCTGCAATTGAGGATCGTTGCGTGTCATCTCGATCAGCGACTGTTCGAGTTCGCTGGCTTCCTCTTCCAGGCCCAACTCCGACAAGCGTTTGACCCGGTGCACCCATTGGCTGACTTCATCGTCTTCCAGATCGTCGTAAATCAGGTCGTGTGCTTCGATCAACTTGCCGCGCAACGACTTGCTCAAGGGCAAGCTGGCGCTGGCTTGCACATGGGTTTGTTCATCCTCGACCTTGAGGCTTAGCTGGGTCACACGGCTCAGGTCCTTCTCGGCGAACGGGCTGTCCAGCAAGTTGACGCGCAGAACGCCGTTACGGTCTGTGTTCAGCTCGTCGGTGTCCTTTCCGGCTCTGACCTCAACCGGGCTCTCGCTCCACGGAAGGCTGGAGTGTTCGATTCGGTGGTCGCGCTGGACTTCGTCGATGCCGGCAAGGTTCTGTTGTGCGCGCCCATGCGAGGGGACGTTCATGAACGGGTTGATGCCTGCGATCCCGTAATTGAGCCAGTCTTTGGTCACGCTGTCGGGCAGGCTGCCAAAGGTCAGCACGTTGACCACATTCGCGCCGACCCCTGCGACGATTGCGACGGCCCCGAGCGGGATCTCGTAGATTTCGCGCCAGGGTTGGTAGGGGGTGTAACGGTCGTAATGACGAGTGACATCGTATTCGGTGATGTCGAAGGTCTTCAGCTCGTGAATACGGACACGGCGTTGCGGCAGCTCAAGGGTCTTGGGCTCGCCGACGTCGATTTGAAAGCTGTGGTCGAGCAGTTTGCGCTCGATGCGTTCTTCGTGTTCGCTGCGTTGAGACAGATGGTTGGCGCAACCGCTGACGAGCAGACTGCCGCACAATGCGGCGCCTGCGAGGCTTGAGGAACTTCGCTTAAACATGAGATCTCTTGTTGCAGGCGGACTTGCCTGGACAAAACAGGTAAAAGCGCGCCCGCTTGAAGCGGGCGCGCCATTGACTCAGCGCTTGATCCGGTCCTTGATGAAGGACAGTACGTCGGCCACCGGCAAGGCCCGAGCTTCAGCCTCGGTGCGGCTCTTGTACTCCAGATTGCCTTCGGCCAGACCGCGGTCGCTGACCACGATACGGTGCGGAATGCCGATCAGCTCCATGTCCGCGAACTTGATGCCGGGGCTGGTTTTCTTGTCACGGTCATCCAGCAATACCTCGAAACCGGCAGCGGTCAGTTCCGCGTAGAGTTTGTCGGTGGCTTCACGAACGGCTTCTGTTTCATAGCGCAGCGGAACCAGCGCGATCTGGAACGGTGCCAGTGCGTCGCTCCAGATGATGCCGTTCTCGTCATTGTTCTGCTCGATGGCAGCAGCCACCACGCGGGAAACGCCGATGCCGTAGCAGCCCATGGTCAGCGTGACCGGTTTGCCGTTCTCGCCCAGGACCTGACACTTCATCGCGTCGCTGTACTTGGTGCCCAGCTGGAAGATGTGACCCACTTCGATGCCGCGCTTGATGATCACGGTGCCGTGGCCATCCGGACTTGGGTCACCTTCGACGACGTTGCGCAGGTCGGCAACTTCCGGAACCGGCAGATCTCGCTCCCAGTTCACGCCGAAATAGTGCTTGTCGTCGATGTTGGCGCCAATGCCGAAATCGCTCATCAGCTCGACCGAGCGGTCGATGATGCAAGGCAATGGAAGGTTCAGCGGGCCAAGGGAACCGGCGCCTGCACCGATGGCGGCACGCAGTTCGGCTTCGCTGGCCATGACCAACGGGCCTGCAACCAACGGGTGGTTGGACGCCTTGATCTCGTTGAGCTCGTGGTCGCCACGAATGATCAACGCGATCAGCTTGCCTTCTTCAGCGGCATGAACCACCAGCGTTTTGACCGTTTTCTCGATCGGCAGACCAAACTGCTCGACCAGTGCGGCGATGGTTTTCGCGTTCGGGGTGTCGACCAGTCGCAACGCTTCGGTCGCGGCACCACGGGTTTTCTCCCGTGGGACGGCCTCGGCTTTCTCGATGTTGGCGGCGTAGTCGGAGGTATCGCTGAACACGATATCGTCTTCGCCGGATTCGGCGAGTACGTGGAACTCGTGGGAGCCCGCGCCACCGATCGAACCGTTGTCTGCCACCACAGGGCGGAAGTTCAGGCCCAGCCGAGTAAAGACGTTGCAGTACGCCTGATGCATGCGGTCGTAGGTTTCCTGAAGGGAATCCTGAGTCGCATGAAAGGAGTAGGCGTCCTTCATGATGAATTCGCGGCCGCGCATCAAACCGAAGCGTGGGCGGATTTCGTCACGGAACTTGGTCTGGATCTGGTACATGTTGATCGGCAGCTGTTTATAGCTGCTCAGTTCATTGCGAGCCAGGTCGGTGATGACTTCCTCGTGGGTCGGGCCGGCGCAGAAATCACGGTCGTGACGGTCCTTCAGGCGCAACAGCTCAGGGCCGTACTGCTCCCAGCGACCGGATTCCTGCCACAGTTCCGCAGGCTGAATACCGGGCATCAATACTTCCAGTGCACCTGCAGCGTCCATTTCTTCACGAACGACGGCTTCGACCTTGCGCAGCACACGCAGGCCCATCGGCAGCCAGGTGTAAAGACCGGAAGCGAGTTTGCGAATCATGCCGGCACGAAGCATCAGCTGATGGCTGATCACGACCGCATCGTTTGGCGTTTCTTTCTGTGTGGCGAGCAAATATTGACTGGTACGCATGGTCGGCCGTTGTCGGTTGCTGTGACTGGGAAATGACCTGGCATTGTACGGTGGTGATACGGTCGAGTACAGGGCGGACGGGGTTCGCAGCGCAAGGGATTGGCAGAGTTGCAGGCATGAAAAAGCCCGGCACAAGGCCGGGCTTTTCTATAACGAGTGTCAGACTGTTCGATTACAAGACCGAAATCGGGTAGTCGACGATCAGACGGAACTCGTTGATATCGCCTTCGCCCTCGTCGGTGTTGGCACGGTGCCAAGCTTGACGGATGCGGAACGACAGGTCTTTGGCCGGGCCAGTTTGAACGACGTATTTGCTCTCGAAGTCGATTTCGTGGTGGCTACCGTCAGCACCGTACAGACCGGCGTAGGTGCTGTTCGCTGGAGTGTTAGTACCATCGATATTGGTGCCGCTGACATAACGAGTCATGAAACTCAAGCCAGGTACACCATACGGCGCCATGTTCAGGTCGTAACGACCTTGCCACGACCGCTCACCCGGGGCGTTAAAGTCGGAGTATTGAATCGAGTTCGCCAGGAAGATCGAGTCGCCACCGCGGTTGTTGTCGCCGATACCGATGTAGTCGAACGGTGTATCACCGTTAACTTTCTGGAATGCCAGAGTCAGGGTATGGGCGGCCAGGAACGAGTAGGCTGCAGAAAGCGAGTAGGTGTTGTTGCTGATATCGCCTGCTTTCTTGCTGCCAGTGTCCTGGGTGTTGTAGTAGTTGAAGTCGAAGGCCAGGGACTGGTCATCGGTCAACGGCAGTGCGTAGTTCACGTTGCCGTAGTACTGGTTCCACACGTCTTCCAGTTTGTTGTAGTAGAAACCAACACCCAGGTTGTCGGTGATCGAGTACTTACCGCCACCGTAGGTGGACGACTTGGAGGTCACGCCCGCGTAGGTTGCCCAGATGTCGCCGTCACGGTTGGTTTCATCCTGGCTGGTACCCGACGTGAAGCGACCCGCTTCAACGTCCAGACCTTTGATCTCGCTGCTCTGCAAGGTCACGCCGGTCGCCGTTTGTGGCAACAGGCGGGAGCCGCCGACTGCAAAGACCGGGTTCTGCGGCTGCATGTCGCCGATTTTCAGTTCGGTTTTCGAAACGCGGAATTTAACAGCGCCACCGGCTTTGCCGAAGCTGTCTTCGTTTTTGCCGTTGCTGTCGGTGACCAGGTTGCCCGAACCGGAATATTTGTCGGAGCCGTCCAGTTTGAAGCCGGCATAGCCGAACGCATCAACGCCCACACCGATCAGACCTTGGGTGTAACCGGAGCTGTAGTTAGCCCAGAAACCTTGAGTCCAGTCTTTGTCGTCTACGGCAGTGTTCTTTTTGTCGCGGTTGAAATAGTAGTTGCGGGCTTTGACGTCCAGCTTGCTACCTTCAACAAAACCAGTTGCTTCGGACTGATCGCTTACGAATGCCGCAGCCGATGCCAATTGGGTACTGGCCGCAGTAACTGCCAGGGCGATTGCGCTCCACTTCATCACTCTCATCGTGACTTTGCTCCTTTGGTTTTAAGAAGAGTACTGCCGTCCACCTGTTTTTTTATCTGGGCGGCTCTTTCTTTTTGGTGTCGGCGAAACTTATAGCACGCTGACATTATTGGCGATAGTTACGAACCTATCCTTTCAATTTCTTTACGGCCATGTCGCAAATCAGCGCTGTCCATGTCGCTGCTGAACAGCTCCTTATCTACAGACGTACAACTACCGCAGTACTTTTCGACCGTCGGGGTCCGATCCGCAGTGATCGGGTCCCCGTCATTCCGAACGCCCCCACGCGCTTGCTCGCCGTTTTTCTCTTTGACCGCTGCTCAGGTCTTCGACCCGTGCTGTCCAATCCTGTGTGTGACAAAGCAACAACCGTGCACAAAGTTCCCACCTACGTGAAAAAAATGTGGTTCGGCGCCTAAATACTTTCATTTGTACGCCTAAATCATTGTTTTTAAAGAGTAAAAAAATTTCAGAAAAATGCTTTGCGATGGCTGTGGGAATGAGGTTAACCCCTAAAAATGTCACTGGCGTTACCTGTTACCGCGAGCAAGTGGGTAAATCGCGGATAGGTGTTGCAGTTTATGTGTCGGGAGTGAGTCGTTTTGGTGCGCAGAGGTGCCATGTCGCCTGAATTTGGTACGACTGTGCCGCTTCCGCAGGCGAGGTTGACCTGAGAGTCAGCGAGTGGATGACCCAAACATGCTGAATACCTTGATTCCCACGGTCTGTAGCCGGGTTCGCAACGCAGAGATGTTGTCCGGAGGTGCTTGATCGTCTGCGTCATGTCAGTGCGGGCACGATTTGCCTGAGCTGCGCTGGTGCGCCTGGAGCTTTTTATCTGGAGTGACTCCAGGCCAACAGCGTATGGGCAGAATGTTCGCAAAAAAGGAGTGGCGGGGTGATTCATCGTGTATTCCCGAGTATCCTGCTCGGTATTAAAGACAATGAGTTTCGACGGTTCAATATGTCGAAAACCTAACCCGGCGATCAGGAGTTATTGCGTGTTCGTTTTGGATCCGCGTTTGTTACAGGACACTTTACCAGTCGGCGATTTCCCGCTGTCTCGTCTTTTATTGTCGAATGACTCGCAATACCCCTGGTTCATTCTGGTGCCGCGCCGGGCGGAAATAAGCGAAATATTCCAGTTGCCCGACGCTGAGCAAACGCAACTGTGGAAGGAGGCAACTGCTCTGTCCAAGGCGCTTAGCCAGTTGTTTCAAGCGGACAAGATGAATGTCGGGGCTTTGGGTAACGTGGTGAGCCAGCTGCATATGCATGTCATTGTCCGTTACAGACACGACATTGCCTGGCCAGCGCCCGTCTGGGGCAAGCATCCGGCAGTGCCGTATTCGTCGGAGCAAGTGGCGGACATCCTCGCGCGTCTGAAGACGGTGCTGACAGAAGATTTCACGTTTACGGAAGCGCAGCCATGAACCTTGACGAGCGGGTAATGGAGTTGGAGAGCCGGCTGGCTTTTCAGGACGACACCATTCAGGCACTCAACGATGTCCTGGTCGCGCAGCAGCGCAGCCTGGAGCGCATGCAGTTGCAGATGGCGGCGTTGATCAAGCGTCAGGAAGAGATGGGTGGGCAGTTCGAAGCATTCGAAGAAGACGCGCCGCCACCTCATTATTAAGTGTCGGCTGGCATAAAAAAACCGCGCCCTTGAGCGCGGTTTTTTTTGAGGCAACGTTTAGCGACGTGGCAGTGCGGCGATCACGTCCTCGGCCTGCAGGCCTTTGTCACGGTTCATGACGGAGAACTCGACACGCTGACCTTCGACAAGCACACGATGGCCTTCGCCGCGAATGGCGCGGAAGTGCACAAAAATATCGTCGCCTGAGTCGCGCGAGATGAAGCCGAAGCCCTTGGAGGTGTTGAACCACTTCACGGTACCGGTATCACGGTTGCCGAGCTCATGGGGTTGCGCGACGGGAGAAGGAGACGACTTGTAGAAGCTGACGGCGAGGTGGATTGCCACAGCGACCACGACCGCCAGCAGGCTCACCAGAACAGCCGGCTGGCCAGCGATGGTTTCAAGCGGGACGAGCAGCGTAAGAATTTGAAGAACGACGGCCAGTACCAGCAACACACTGACCAGATTCTGCAGTTGGTGACGCGGACCTTTGTTCCAGTAAGGGATCACTGGCGCAAGCACCAGGTTGATAAGGCCAAAGAATGCCAGGTACAGCGCATCCGGTTGAGACAGGTAGGAAGACAGCGCTTCACTACGCAGGCTGGGTATGAATGAGAGCAGCAGGGCAGCTGCGCCCGTTAGCAGGTGGACTATTTTCAACATTTTGATAACTCACATTTAAGATGGATCACGAGGAAATAGCTGGCAGCGTTCGGTACGCTTCTGAAAAAAGGGAGGCGTAATACACGAGCGCGGGTCCAGCCTATGCGCTACAGCCTGTTGGCACGTCAGTAGCGACACATCTGTATTTAACAGCAAAGGCGAGAGCTACTCAAATCAAGCGCTTAGGGCGACTGATCACAGGGGATGCTGGCAATTTGTCCACTGTTTACGGGGTGTCGCTAAAGCCACGTTCCAGAGCCGTCATGGCGACAAACACGTATTTTCAAGGCGTGTGATGTTTACCAAGGCGTCCTTTGCCTGATGTTTAGTTGGGCAAGCGACTGCTCCGGCTCGTGTTCGCGTGCAGGTGTCATACCCTCAGATGGCTGCGCGGGCGTCCGTGTCTTGATAGAGTGCTGATAGCTAATTGGAAAAAAACCATCATATAAAGAGGGCAACGCATGGCAATCGATATCGGTATCAGCGAAGAAGATCGCAAGTCCATCGTGGAGGGTCTTTCCCGTCTGCTGGCAGATACCTATGTGCTGTATCTGAAAACCCATAATTTTCACTGGAACGTCACCGGGCCGATGTTTCGTACCTTGCACCTGATGTTCGAGGAGCAATACAACGAACTGGCGCTGGCCGTGGACTCTATCGCCGAGCGGATCCGTGCACTGGGCTTCCCGGCTCCAGGCACCTACTCGACGTATGCACGCCTTTCCTCAATTAAAGAGGAGGAGGGTGTTCCCTCGGCTGAGGACATGATCCGTTCGCTGGTGCAGGGCCAGGAAGCTGTCACGCGAACTGCCCGCGGTATTTTCCCACTGCTGGACAAGGTCAGCGATGAGCCTACAGCCGACTTGCTGACGCAGCGCATGCAGGTCCACGAAAAGACTGCATGGATGCTCCGTGCGATGCTCGAAGGCAAGTAATGCCTTGGGTGAGCGGCATGCATTGCCGCTCACTGAACCGCTTGAGTTCGAGACGCGCAGGCGGATTTACAGGCGCAAACGCAATGCTCAAAGCGCGAATACTGCAGTCCTGGGCTCGTGTTGAGTTGATACTTTTTTTGGCTGCGCCGTGTGCGTTTACTGGCAAAAATATACATATATAACGCCATTTTTTTATTTTGGATTTTTCGGGTCATGATTCTCGAAATTCCCCCTTTTACTGTGGTGATGTCCTACGCCATCTGAGTATGGGTTCTACTGGTTAACCCCCCGTGAATAGGGCTTGATAGACGTGTTGTTGATTTGATTTCAAACATTTCTATGGCCGTATTCGTCACTGCGTCAAAGGGGGTTAAATGAGTCAAGATGCTGCACGGGAAATCAAGGAAGCTCATCGATGTTTTAAGATTCAGCACGATCCATTCATCGAAAGCTTCAACATGAACCTCGCGCAGCCTCAAGCGCGTTCGGTCAGGCTTAACGGGCTGGCCACATGCCTGAGGCTGGAGGAGGTTTACTGGGGCATTCTGTCCGAGATTGCACGCTGTAACAGTTGCTCCATCAATGCCGTATTGTCTTACATCGATCGGGAAGTTCACCTGCGCTACGGCGGGGTAAAGAACTTCAGTGGTCTGATTCGCGTAGTGTGTGTCGCGCATCTGTTGAAAGCCCAAGGCTTCCAGCTGTCGCCTGTCTGAATCCGGATCAGTCCGGCAACATCTCTTTTTGCGGGTGCGCCCTCGGCGGGCCCGCCTTCGGTAACGGTTACCCGGCAGCGAGACACGTTCGTGCCGGGTGACTTCTTTACGCGTATCGCCCGACGCGGCTGCACAGCCTTGATTAACCCTATATAATCCCCCGCCTTACTATGGAAGGCAGGGACTGACCGTCGGGTTGAACTGCATGCCAAGGCTCCTGCACCATTGCGCACTGGCGACGGGCGAGAGCTCCACCGAATTCGAATTACGAGAAGTGAACACACGATCATGATGCGCAGCCATTATTGCGGCCAACTGAACGAAAGCCTGGAAGGTCAGGAAATTACCCTTTGCGGATGGGTCCACCGCCGTCGCGACCACGGGGGTGTGATTTTCCTCGACATACGCGATCGTGAAGGTTTGGCTCAAGTGGTCTTCGATCCGGATCGTGCTGACACCTTTGCAATCGCCGACCGTGTTCGCAGCGAGTACGTGGTCAAGTTGACCGGCAAGGTCCGTGCGCGTCCCGCCGGTGCGGTCAACCCGAACATGGCCTCCGGTGCCATCGAAGTGCTGGGTTACGAGCTGGAAGTCCTGAACGAATCAGAGACGCCACCGTTCCCGCTCAATGAATACTCGGACGTCGGCGAAGAAACCCGCCTGCGTTATCGCTTCATTGACCTGCGTCGTCCCGAGATGGCCGAGAAGCTGCGTCTGCGCTCGCGCATCACGTCCAGCATCCGTGGCTTCCTGGACGGTAACGGGTTCCTCGACGTCGAGACGCCAATCCTGACTCGCGCCACCCCCGAGGGTGCCCGCGATTACCTGGTCCCGAGCCGTACCCACGCCGGCAGCTTCTTTGCCTTGCCGCAATCGCCTCAGCTGTTCAAGCAACTGTTGATGGTCGCGGGCTTCGACCGTTACTACCAGATCGCCAAATGCTTCCGCGACGAAGACCTGCGTGCCGACCGTCAGCCTGAGTTCACTCAGATCGACATCGAGACCAGCTTCCTCAATGAAGCTGACATCATGGGTCTCACCGAGAGCATGATTCGCAAGCTGTTCAAGGAAGTGCTGGATCTGGAATTCGGCGATTTCCCGCACATGACCTTCGAAGAAGCCATGCGCCGCTACGGCTCCGACAAGCCTGACCTGCGTAACCCGCTGGAGCTGGTGGACGTTGCCGATCAGCTCAAGGACGTCGAATTCAAGGTTTTCAGCGGCCCGGCCAATGATCCGAAATGCCGTGTGACCGCCCTGCGTGTCCCGGGCGGTGCGAATATGCCGCGCAGCAAGATCGACGATTACACCAAGTTCGTCGGCATCTACGGTGCGAAGGGTCTGGCCTACATCAAGGTCAACGAGCGCGCCAAGGGCGTCGAAGGCCTGCAGTCGCCAATCGTCAAGAACATCCCGGAAGCCAATCTGAACGTGATCCTGGATCGCGTCGGTGCGGTTGACGGCGACATCGTGTTCTTCGGTGCCGACAAGTTCAAAGTCGTCAGCGAAGCGCTGGGTGCCTTGCGTATCAAGCTGGGTCACGACCTCAACCTGCTCACCTGTGAGTGGGCGCCGATGTGGGTCGTTGACTTCCCGATGTTCGAAGAGAACGACGACGGCAGCTTCACGGCGCTGCACCACCCGTTCACTGCGCCCAAGTGCTCGCCGGAAGAACTGGCAGCCAACCCTTCGACCGCACTGTCCCGTGCCTACGACATGGTATTGAACGGTACCGAACTGGGTGGCGGTTCGATCCGTATTCATCGCAAGGAAATGCAGCAAGCGGTCTTCCGTCTGCTGGGTATTGCCGAAGACGAACAGCAAGAGAAGTTCGGCTTCCTGCTCGACGCGCTGAAATACGGTGCACCACCGCACGGTGGTCTGGCGTTCGGTCTGGACCGTCTGGTCATGCTGATGACCGGCGCTCAGTCGATTCGTGAAGTCATCGCCTTCCCGAAAACCCAGAGTGCCGCCGACGTCATGACTCAGGCGCCTGGCCTGGTCGACGCCAAGCAGCTGCGTGAATTGCACATCCGCCTGCGCGAAACGCCGAAGGCTGAGTAACGACGGAGCGGGGCGAGTCGTTTCGACGATTCGCTCCGGTTCCCGGCCCGAGAGGGCAAGATTCGAGTAAAGCGTCCTCGTTCGAGTGATCGGATTGAGGACGTGTGTGTTTCAAGGTTTGGAGCGTGTTATGGCTGGTCATTCCAAGTGGGCGAACATCAAGCACCGCAAAGAGCGTCAGGATGCCAAGAAAGGCAAGATTTTCACCAAGTGGATTCGTGAACTGACGGTTGCGGCCCGTCAGGGTGGTGGCGATCCGGCTTCTAACCCGCGCTTGCGTCTGGCTCAAGACAAGGCGCTGGGCGCCAACATGAGCCGCGACATCATCGACCGGGCTATCGCTCGGGGCGCAGGCGCCGCCGATGCCGACGATATGGTTGAGCTGGGTTATGAAGGCTATGGCCCGGGCGGTGTGGCGGTCATGGTTGAAACCATGACCGATAACCGCAACCGTACGGCGGCGGCTGTGCGTCACGCCTTCAGCAAGTGCGGCGGCAATCTGGGCACTGACGGCTCGGTGTCGTATCTGTTCGAACGTAAAGGCCAGATTTCATTTGCGCCGGGCGTCGATGAGGATGCGTTGATGGAAGCGGCAATGGAAGCCGATGCCGACGACGTTGTGACCCATGAAGACGGTTCGATTGACGTATTCACCTCGTTCGCCGGTTTCTACGCTGTGCGAAACGCGCTGGAAGCGGCGGGTTTCAAGGCCGCTGACGCGGAAATCGTGATGCAGCCGACGACCAGTGCGGTGCTGGATCTTGAAATGGCGGAAAAGGTGCTCAAGCTGATCGACATGCTCGAGGACCTGGATGACGTGCAAAACGTTTATTCCAACGCAGACATTCCGGATGAGGTGATGGAGCAGCTTGGCTGATCACAACCCTTGTCTGGACCTGAGGCCGGAGGCACGAAGCGCTGATTCGATCATCGCTATCGGCCTCCGGCTTCTGCCTTTATGCTGCGTGCAATTGTGCGCATCACTTCTCAAGCTGCAGGCGTTATGACTCTTATTCTAGGTATCGACCCCGGTTCGCGAATCACCGGCTACGGCGTGGTACGTGACACTGGGCGCGGCTGCGAATACGTGGCTTCAGGTTGTATCCGCACCGGCAGTGGTTTGTTGCATGAGCGGTTGCAGATCGTTTATCGCGGAGTGCGTGAGGTGATTCAGACGTACGGACCGGTGACCATGGGCATTGAGAAGGTGTTCATGGCTCGCAACGCCGATTCGGCACTCAAACTCGGTCAGGCGCGGGGCGCTGCCATTGTCGCCGGGGCCGAGGAGGGGCTGGAGATTGCCGAGTACACCGCCACGCAGGTCAAACAGGCGGTCGCCGGTACGGGCGGGGCGACCAAGGATCAAGTCATGATGATGGTCATGCATTTGCTCAAACTCACACAAAAACCGCAGATTGACGCCTCGGACGCATTGGCAATTGCGTTGTGCCATGCTCATACGCGCTCCAGCCTGATCCCTCATGGTCTGAATACGGCGCGCAGTCGTGGTGGTCGCCTGCGTCTCTGATAGCATCATCCGCTTATAAATTTTCACTTGCAGCTCGTGTGAGTCCTGCAACCATGGCGACCAGGGTTCAGCCCGGTCCATCGCAGCGACGGGCTACTGGAAAGGATCTGATACGTGATTGGACGTTTACGTGGTGCGTTGGTCGAGAAGCAACCGCCGCACCTGGTGCTGGATGTGAATGGTGTGGGCTATGAGATCGAAGTCCCCATGACCACGCTGTATCGCTTGCCCCATCTGGGCGAGACGGTGACGTTGCACACCCATCTGGTGGTTCGTGAAGACGCGCACTTGCTGTTCGGCTTTTACGAGAAGCCCGATCGCGAAATGTTTCGTGAGCTGATCCGTCTCAACGGCGTCGGGCCCAAACTTGCGCTGGCATTGATGTCCACGCTGGAGGTCGATGAGTTGGTCCGCTGTGTTCAGGCGCAAGACACCTCCGCCCTGACGCGGGTGCCCGGCGTCGGCAAGAAGACGGCCGAGCGCCTGCTGGTCGAACTGAAAGACCGCTTCAAGGCGTGGGATGCGTTACCGGGTACGTTTGCGCTGGTGTCCGAAGGGCCGGGCGCGCCTGTTCAGGTTGCAACTGCCGAGTCGGATGCCATCAGTGCTTTGGTTTCGCTTGGCTACAAGCCGCAGGAAGCGAGTAAGGCGATAACCGCCATCAAAGACAAGAATCTAAGCAGTGAAGACCTGATTCGCCGCGCACTCAAGGGGATGATGTAAGTGATCGAAGCAGACCGGCTGATCGCCGCCACTGGCCGCGACCGAGACGAACAACTGGATCGTGCCATCCGGCCGTTGAGTCTCGCCGATTACATCGGTCAGCCGACGGTTCGCGAACAGATGGAGCTTTTCATTCAGGCGGCTCGCGGTCGCAACGAAGCGCTCGATCACACGCTGATCTTCGGCCCGCCAGGGCTGGGTAAAACCACGCTGGCCAACATCATTGCCCAGGAAATGTCGGTTTCGATCAAGAGCACCTCGGGACCTGTGCTCGAAAGGCCGGGGGATCTGGCGGCGATCCTGACCAACCTGGAGCCCCACGATGTGCTGTTCATCGACGAAATCCACCGTCTGTCGCCCATCGTCGAAGAGGTCCTGTACCCGGCCATGGAGGACTTCCAGCTCGACATCATGATCGGTGAAGGCCCGGCGGCGCGCTCCATCAAGCTCGATCTGCCTCCGTTTACGCTGGTGGGCGCAACCACCCGTGCCGGTATGCTCACCAACCCGCTGCGTGACCGCTTTGGTATTGTCCAGCGTCTTGAGTTCTATAGCACCGCGGACCTTGCCACGATCGTGTCGCGGTCAGCCGGTATTCTTGGCCTGCATATCGAAGACGAAGGCGCCTTCGAGATCGCTCGCCGCGCCCGAGGGACGCCTCGTATTGCCAACCGCCTGTTGCGGCGGGTCCGGGATTTCGCCGAGGTGCGAGCCCAGGGGCAGATCACCAAGGCCATCGCCGACCTGGCGTTGAACCTGCTGGATGTCGATGAGCGTGGTTTCGATCATCAGGACCGGCGCTTGCTGTTGACCATGATCGAGAAGTTCGATGGCGGTCCGGTCGGCGTAGACAACCTCGCAGCGGCGATCAGCGAGGAGCGCCATACGATCGAGGACGTACTGGAACCCTATTTGATCCAGCAAGGCTATATGATGCGCACACCTCGGGGGCGCATGGTCACGCGGCACGCGTATCTGCACTTCGGTTTGAACATCCCGTCCCGGATGGGCGAGCGGTCGATTCCGGATGAACCGGTCGGCGATGCTGATGAATAAAAGCAGCAGCGACCGATTTATTCGGGCGTTTGATGGTCAGACGGGCAGTCACGGCAATGTGATGGCCGCCTGACAGTGAAATTCGATGAAAAACAGTTGCCTGGCCGGATTGGCAACCTGAGGAGTAAGCACTAGAGTATGCGCGCGCAAAACGGGGCTCAGTCGTTCGCACATCGCTGTCGCGTTTATTACGAGGACACCGATGCCGGCGGCATCGTCTACTACGTCAATTACCTGAAATTCATGGAGCGGGCTCGGACCGAGCGGCTGCGGGAGTTGGGCTTCGCTCAATCCGCAATGGCCGGTGACGAGAACCTGTTGTTTGTCGTGCATTCGAGCGAGGCGCGGTATCACTCGCCGGCGCGCCTGGACGATGAGCTGCTGGTCAGCGCCGAAGTAACCGAATTGAACCGTGCCAGCCTGCGCTTTCTGCAACAGGTCAGGCGGGCCGCGGATGATGTACTGCTCTGCGAAGGGCAGTTTTTGGTGGCGTGTGTGCGCGCCGATAGTTTGAAACCCCGGGCCATTCCCGAAACTCTGCGCGCGGCCTTTGCCGGCCAGAGCGGCGCGGGTACACATTCAGAGCAGGAGATACAGCGTGGAAGCTAACGTCGTCGACCATTCCTCCATGTGGAGTTTGGTCAGCAATGCCAGCGTGGTCGTACAGTTGGTAATGCTGATCCTGGTGGCCGCATCGGTCACTTCGTGGATCATGATTTTTCAGCGCAGCGCCATGCTGCGTGCCGGGCGCCGTGCGCTGGACAGCTTCGAAGAGCGCTTCTGGTCGGGCATCGACCTGTCCAAGCTGTACCGTCAGGCGGGCAGCAACCCAGACCCTGATTCGGGCGTGGAGCAGATTTTTCGCGCAGGCTTCAAAGAGTTCTCGCGTCTGCGTCAGCAGCCGGGCGTTGATCCGGACGCCGTGATGGAAGGCGTTGCACGTGCCATGCGCGTCGCCATCTCCCGTGAAGAAGAGAAGCTGGAGCAAAGCTTGCCGTTCCTGGCCACCGTCGGTTCCACCAGCCCGTATGTCGGCCTGTTCGGCACCGTCTGGGGGATCATGAACTCCTTCCGTGGTCTGGCCACTGCGCAACAGGCCACACTGGCCACCGTCGCACCGGGTATCGCTGAAGCACTGATCGCGACCGCCATCGGTCTGTTCGCCGCAATCCCTGCAGTAATCGCCTACAACCGTTTCGCCGCCCGCGGCGAGAACCTGATCGGCCGTTACTACACATTCGCCGACGAATTCCAGGCCATCCTGCACCGTAAAGTGCACACCAGCGAAGACTAAGCAGGTATTTCCCAATGGCTTTAATCGCTCGCGGCCGACGCAGCAAACGCAAGCCGGTCGCCGAAATGAACGTGGTGCCTTACATCGACGTGATGCTGGTGCTGCTCGTCATCTTCATGGTGACGGCTCCAATGATTAACCAGGGCGTGAAAGTCGATCTGCCCAAGGTCTCCAGCGAGGCCTTGCCGCAGGACAACAACAATCAGGTCCTGACCATTTCGATCAAGGCTGACAAGACCTACTACTGGAACCTTGGCAGCGAAGTCGATACCGACAAACAGATGGACAAGGCCATGACCTTGCCACAGCTGACCAGCGCCGTGACCAAGATCATCGCCGCAGGTCGTGAAGCCGGCAAGCAGACCCAGGTCTTCATTCGTGGCGACAAAACCGTCGATTACGGTGCTGTAATGGGCACGATGGGCGGGTTGCAGAAGGCCGGAGTCGGGAACGTTGGTCTGATTACCGAGGCGCCCTGATGCAGCCGATTCGAGAGCCGTCAGCCTCGGAAAGCTACTTCTGGCCCTCAGTCTGGGCTGTGGCACTGCACGTCCTGATTTTTGGTCTGTTGTTCGTCAGCTTTGCGATGACGCCGGAGCTGCCTGAGTCGAAGCCGATCGTTCAGGCCACGCTCTATCAGTTGAAGTCGAAAAGTCAGGCGACGACCCAGACCAACCAGAAGCTTGCTGGCGAGGCAAAGAAATCCGCTGCGCGACAGACAGAAGTCGAGCAGATGGAGCAGAAAAAAGTTGAACAAGAGGCGATAAAGGCGGCGGAACAAAAGAAAGCCGATGCCGCTCAAAAAGCCGAAGAGCAAAAGGCCGAGGAAGCGAAGAAAGCAGAAGAGGCCAAGAAGGCCGACGATGCGAAGAAAGCCGAGGCCAAAAAAGCGGACGACGCGAAGAAAGCCGCAGAAGAGAAACAATTGGCTGATATAGCCAAGAAGAAAGCCGAAGACGACGCGAAGAAGAAAGCCGAGGAAGACGCCAAACGCGCGGCCGCCGAAGAAGCCAAGAAACAGGCTGCCGAGGACGCGAAGAAGCAGGCTGCTGAAGACGCGAAGAAAAAGGCCGCTGAGGACGCGAAGAAAAAAGCGTCTGAGGATGCCAAGAAAAAGGCTGCTGACGACGCGAAGAAGAAAGCCCAGGATGCTGCCCGTAAATCGGCGGAAGAGAAGAAGGCGCAGGCATTGGCCGACTTGCTTTCCGACAAGCCGGAACGCCAACAGGCGCTGGCCGATGAAAAGGGTGACGAAGTGGCTGGCAGCTTCGATGACTTGATTCGCTCGCGGGCTGCAGAAGGTTGGGCACGCCCACCGTCCGCGCGCAAAGGCATGACAGTCGTGTTGCAGATCGGCATGTTGCCGGACGGTACGGTTTCTTCGGTGACCGTGGCCAAGTCCAGTGGCGATGGTCCTTTCGACAGTTCGGCAGTAGCAGCGGTCAAGAATATTGGTCGTTTGACAGAGATGCAGGGTATGAAACCTTCGGATTTCGCACCTTACCGTTCATTCAAGATGACATTCACACCTGAGGACCTAGCCTTGTGATTAACCTTCTTCGAGGATTGCTTGTCGTTCTTTGTTGCGCAGCGGGTTTCGCCGCTGCCGACGAAAAGAACATTCTGGTCACCAGCGGCAGTGACCGCGCCACGCCGATCGCCATCGTGCCGTTTGGCCTGCAGGGTGGCAGCGTATTGCCAGAAGACATGGCTTCGATCATCAGCAATGACATGCTGAACTCGGGCTATTACTCGCCTATTCCAAAGGAAAACATGATCAGCCAGCCTAGCCAGGCCAGCGAAGTCATCTTCCGCGACTGGAAAGCGCTGGGTGCCCAGTACGTCATGGTCGGCAGCATCTCGCCGGCGGGTGGTCGTCTGCAGGTTCAGTACGCACTGTTCAACGTGGCGACCGAGCAGCAAGTGCTGACCGGTAACGTGTCGGGTACCACCGACCAGCTGCGCGACATGGCGCACTATATTGCCGACCAGTCGTTCGAGAAACTCACCGGCATCAAGGGTGCGTTTTCCACGCGTATCCTTTATGTCACCGCTGAGCGTTTCGCGGCCAATAACACGCGTTACACCTTGCAGCGTTCGGACTACGACGGTGCGCGCGCAGTGACCCTGTTGCAGTCCCGCGAGCCGATCCTTTCGCCGCGCTTCGCGCCGGATGGCAAGCGTATCGCGTACGTGTCGTTCGAGCAGAAGCGTCCGCGCATCTTCGTTCAGCACATCGACACCGGTCGTCGCGAGCAGATCACCAACTTCGAAGGCCTGAACGGCGCGCCTGCGTGGTCCCCGGACGGCAGCAAGCTGGCGATGGTTCTGTCCAAAGACGGCAACCCGGAAATTTATGTGATGAACCTGGCTTCGCGTCAGCTCTCGCGAGTCACTAATGATTCGTCCATCGATACGGAACCTTTTTTCGGTAAAGATGGCTCGACCATTTATTTCACTTCGGATCGTGGTGGTAAACCACAGATCTATAAAACGAGCATTAATGGTGGCGGCGCTGAACGAGTCACTTTCATTGGTAACTACAACGCCAACCCTAAGTTGTCGGCTGATGAAAAGACTCTGGTCATGATCCATCGTCAAGATGGCTTCACAAACTTCAAGGTAGCGGCTCAGGATTTGCAGCGCGGTAGCGTAAAAATCCTTACAGATAGCAACCTTGATGAGTCGCCTACTGTTGCGCCCAACGGCACCATGGTAATCTACGCCACCCGCCAGCAGGGCCGGGGAGTCTTGATGCTCGTGTCCATTAATGGACGCGTAAGGCTCCCGCTTCCTACCGCTCAAGGCGAAGTCAGAGAACCTTCCTGGTCCCCTTACCTGAACTGACGCGGCGCTTTACGTTTTACTTAACACACTGGGGTTCATTAGGAGTTTCACGATGGAAATGCTGAAGTTTGGTAAATTTGCTGCGCTGGCTCTGGCCATGGCTGTAGCTGTAGGTTGCTCGTCCAAAGGCGGCGACAATGCCGGTCAAGGCGCTGCTGTAGATCCAAACGCTGGTTATGGCGCAAACACTGGTGCCGTTGATGGCTCCCTGAGCGAAGAAGCTGCTCTGCGCGCAATCACCACTTTCTACTTCGAATACGACAGTTCTGACCTGAAACCAGAGGCCATGCGCGCTCTGGACGTTCACGCCAAGGACCTGAAAGCTAACGGCGCTCGCGTTGTTCTGGAAGGTAACACCGACGAACGCGGTACTCGCGAATACAACCTGGCACTGGGCGAGCGTCGTGCGAAAGCCGTTCAACGCTACCTGGTTCTGCAAGGCGTTTCGCCAGCTCAGCTGGAACTGGTTTCCTACGGTGAAGAGCGTCCAGTTGCTACCGGCAACGACGAGCAATCCTGGGCTCAAAACCGTCGCGTCGAACTGCGTAAGTAATTTGACATGCGAACGTGCCGCCGTGCTTTAACCGTTTTGGCTCTCACCCTTCCTCTTGCAGCGATGGGTGCGGTTCCTGTGGTCGATGACAACTCTGGCTCCGCTGGCAGCAGTTATCCGCCATCGGGTTATGGTACGGCGGGCGCCTACGCCGGAGGTGGGGTTACGACCCAACCTTCGGCGCAAGGTCAGCTGTTCATGCAGTTGCAACAAATGCAGGACGAAATTTCGCGCTTGCGCGGAATTGTCGAAGTCCAGCAGAACGATATCCAGCAAATGAAGCAAGAAGCGCTGGATCGTTACAAGGACCTCGATTCCCGCATCGGAGCTGGCGGCGCACCCGCTGCACCCGCTGCCAACAATTCTGCTTCCGACGGCGGCGTCAATGCCGGCGGAACACCCGTAGCACCTGCCGCCGGCGCAGCCGCCGGTCAGGCACCGCAAACCAGCAGCGAACCCGGTGATCCGGCGAAAGAGAAGCTCTATTACGACGCTGCTTTCGACTTGATCAAGGCCAAGGATTTCGACAAGGCCAGCCAGGCGTTCTCAGCGTTCTTGCGCAAGTACCCGAACAGCCAGTACGCAGGCAATGCCCAGTACTGGTTGGGCGAAGTGAATCTGGCCAAAGGCGACCTTCAAGGTGCTGGTCAGGCGTTTGCCAAAGTGAGCCAGTTGTACCCCAAGCATGCCAAGGTGCCTGACTCTCTCTATAAGCTGGCGGATGTCGAGCGTCGTCTCGGTCATACCGACAAGGTCAAAGGCATTCTGCAGCAAGTCGTCGCCCAGTACCCTGGTACGTCGGCGGCACAACTGGCTCAGCGCGACCTTCAGCGTCTGTGATGACCCGCTAGTTTGACCACCGATTCAAGAAAGCCGCGCGTTGCGCGGCTTTTTTCGTTAGAATCTCGCACCCGAAATTCCGGTATTGATTACGCTTCTGTGGATTCTGCGAGTGCAGGGTGTACGGAAGTGCCTGACGGAGGCGGATGGCCTGTTTAGCCGTTACGCCCGTGGCCCCTATGCAAGACACATTACGCATCACCGAAGTTTTCTACTCTTTGCAGGGTGAAACGCGCACGGCAGGCCTGCCTACCGTATTTGTGCGTCTCACCGGCTGCCCTCTGCGCTGTGGTTACTGCGACAGCGAATACGCCTTCACGGGCGGCACCCTTCAGACCCTCGATTCGCTCATGGAGCAGGTTGCCGGCTATCGTCCCCGCTATGTCTGCGTGACGGGCGGAGAACCTTTGGCTCAGCCAAACGCGATCCCGCTGCTCAAGCGCCTGTGTGATGCCGGGTATGAGGTCTCGCTGGAAACCAGCGGGGCGCTGGACATCTCGAAGGTCGATCCGCGCGTCAGTCGTGTGGTGGACCTGAAGACGCCGGGCTCTAAAGAAGTCACTCGCAACCGGTATGAAAATATCGACCTGCTGACCGCTAACGACCAGGTCAAGTTCGTGATCTGTTCGCGGGAAGACTACGACTGGGCGGTCTCGAAGATCATCCAGTACGGGCTTGATCGCCGCGCGGGCGAGGTGCTGTTTTCTCCCGTGCACCGCGATCTGAATGTCAGGGATCTGGCTGACTGGATCGTTGCTGACAATCTGCCGGTGCGGCTGCAGTTGCAGCTGCATAAAATTCTCTGGGACGACGAGCCGGGGCGCTGACATGAGTGAACAAACGATGACTGAGAAACGAGCGGTAATCCTGCTGTCGGGTGGTCTGGATTCCGCGACCGTGGTTGCCATGGCAAAAGCGGACGGTTTCGCCTGCTACACCATGAGTTTCGATTACGGCCAGCGCCATCGTGCCGAGCTTCAGGCTGCCGAGCGCGTGGCGAAAGATCTGGGTGTGGTCGAGCACAAGGTGATTGGCCTCAACCTGAATGGCATCGGTGGTTCGGCGTTGACTGACAGCAGCATCGCCGTGCCGGAAACCCCAGGTGAAGGTATCCCCGTCACTTACGTGCCTGCGCGCAATACCGTGTTTCTGTCACTGGCGCTGGGTTGGGCTGAGGTGCTGGGCGCGCGTGACATCTTTATCGGTGTGAACGCCGTTGATTACTCGGGTTATCCGGACTGCCGCCCCGAGTTCGTCGAGTCGTTCGAGCGCATGGCGAACCTGGCGACCAAGGCCGGTGTGGAGGGGCAGGGCTTCACGATTCAGGCGCCGCTGCAGATGCTCAGCAAGGCTGACATCGTCAAGGCGGGCACGCGTCTGGGCGTCGATTACGGTCTGACGGTTTCCTGCTATCAGGCTGACGATCAAGGCCGTGCGTGCGGGAAATGTGACAGCTGCCGACTGCGTGCAGAAGGCTTCTCGGCAGCGGGCGTAACGGACCCAACGCGTTATTTTTAATTTTATTTGCAATAAGGTGTTGAATTACTGAGAGAAAGCGGTAATATACGCGCCACCACGAAGCGGGTCGTTAGCTCAGTTGGTAGAGCAGTTGGCTTTTAACCAATTGGTCGTAGGTTCGAATCCCACACGACCCACCATCTTCAAAACCCGAGAGGTCCACGAAAGTGTGAATTCTCGGGTTTTTTTTTGCCCTGGATTCAGTGAATTCGCTCAGGCAATGCTGAGCCGTTCAAGGTAAGCGCAAAACATGTCGGCCATGGCGTTCGAGTAGTTCTCGATCTCGGCGGAGGTCCGAGGGTGCTCGGAAAACTCCTTGCCCACGGTGCTCAGCGTTGTCTTTATCAGCTCGGCTGCCTGGATTCTCGTCGTCTGCTGTGCCTCGGGCAGGACCTCCTCCATAAAACGTTGTATGGCGCGCTCGCCGGTCGCCTTGGCTTCCTGTGCCTCGGGCGCATGCCGATACAGCGGCGCTGCATCGTCGAGTGCGATTCGCATGTCGGCTTCCTCGCACTCGGAGCAGATGAAGGTGTGGACCAGGTCCCGTAGCCGCTTAAAGGGCGGCGTGTCGCGCGACACAGGCGCGCTGCTTTACATGCTGGCGTGCAGTTGCAAGGCACGCACCATCGTCGAGTTCGGCACATCGTTTGGGGTTTCCACGTTGCACTTGGCCGCAGCGCTGCGAGACAACGGCGGCGGTCTGCTGATTACCAGTGAATTCGAGTCGTCAAAAGTGGCGCAGGCCCGCAGCAATCTGATCGCTGGCGGCTTGCTGGACCTTGTGGAAATCCGTGAGGGCGATGCCCTGCTGACATTGGGCAAGGACCTTCCCGACAGCATCGACCTGGTCCTGCTCGACGGCGCCAAGGCCCTCTATCCCGAGATCCTGAACTTGCTGGAAAGCCGCCTGAAGCCTGGGGCGCTGATCGTTGCTGACAACGCCGACTACGCGCCTGAGTATCTGGCGCGTGTCCGTGCTGCGGAGCAGGGCTACATGTCCATCCCGTTCGCCGATGACGTCGAGCTGTCGATGCGGCTGGGGTGAAGAGGGCGGTCGGTAAGTGATCGCTCAACAGGTTACGTGATACATTCGCCGCCGCTTTGCGCGACCTCCCGCTGCTGTCCTCAAACGACTGCAATGCGGGAGGAAAGCGCGCCGCCAATACTATTCGCCGCACGCTCAACAAGGCGTGTGCAAGGCCGGAAACTTCATGACCGTGAGGGTTTCCCGCCTTGATTTGTTGCCTGTTGTTCAGGTGTAAACTCGACGTTCGCGCTTACGCGCATTCAGGTCCTGCGAACATGACACAGATTTCCGAACGCCTTCTGGTGCAGGCGCACCTAGACGCCAAGCAGCCCAAGCCACTGACACCGGAAGAAGAAGCCGAGTACCGCCGCCTGATCGCTGCCGAGCTGAAGGCTCAAGACGCCGTGCTCGTCGCCCACTATTACTGCGACCCGGTTATCCAGGCCCTGGCGGAAGAAACGGGCGGTTGTGTGGCGGATTCACTTGAGATGGCACGTTTCGGCAAGAACCATCCGGCGAAGACCGTGCTGGTGGCCGGGGTGCGTTTCATGGGCGAAACCGCAAAGATACTGACGCCTGAAAAACGCATTCTCATGCCGACCCTGGAGGCGACCTGCTCGCTGGATCTGGGTTGCGGTGTCGACGAGTTCACCGCGTTTTGCGATCAGCATCCCGAACGCACCGTGGTCGTCTACGCGAACACCTCGGCTGCCGTGAAGGCCCGTGCGGACTGGGTGGTGACCTCCAGCTGTGCGCTGGAAATCGTCGAGAGCCTGATGGACAACGGTGAGAAAATCATCTGGGCGCCGGACAAGCACCTCGGCCGCTACATTCAGCGGGAAACCGGCGCTGACATGCTGTTGTGGGACGGTGCCTGCATCGTGCACGAAGAATTCAAGTCGCGTCAGCTCGAAGACATGAAGGCGCTGTACCCGGACGCCGCGATCCTGGTGCATCCGGAGTCGCCGGAGTCGGTGATCGATCTGGCCGACGCGGTGGGCTCCACCAGCCAGTTGATCAAGGCGGCACAGACGCTGCCGAACACCACGTTTATCGTCGCCACCGACCGCGGCATCTTCTACAAGATGCAGCAGCTGTGCCCCGGCAAGGTTTTCATCGAAGCCCCCACGGCCGGTAACGGTGCGGCATGCCGCAGCTGTGCGCACTGCCCGTGGATGGCGATGAACACGCTGGCGCGCACGCTGCAGTGCTTGCGTGAAGGGACGAATGAGATTTTCGTCGATCCGGCGATCATCCCGCAGGCCGTTCGACCGCTGCAGCGGATGCTGGACTTCACGCAGGCCGCTCGCTTGAAGCTTTCAGGTAACGCCTAGTCAACAACTGCAGGAGCACGCCTGCCCGCGATAGCAGAGTGTCGGCCGCCACAACGGCTCAGGCACTCTGCAATTGCGGGCAAGCGCGCTCCTGCATCAGGCTTTTGATCAATTCATCATCTCTTTCACCGCCCGCTCCTGAGCGATGATTTCCTGCTGCCGCGCATCGATCCGCGAAGCCAGCTGGAAGTTGTTGTTCGCGCGTCGCTTGGCGAACTCGAGCTGTTGAACGGCCTGCTTGAAATCCCCCATCAAGGCGAAATATTCCGCGCGCGCCTGATGCAGGCCGATGGTGTTGCCTGAGAGGCCGCGGGTGTCGGCCACCTGATTCCAGATGTCCGGGTCATCCGGGCGGCTTTTAAGCAGCGTTTCCAGCGATTTCAGTGCTTCAGGTGCCTTGGACTGCTTCAACAGGACGTCGACCTTGGCCTGATTGAGCGGGTAGTTGTCCGGGTACAGGTTCAGCATCCGGTCAACCCGCTGCTGAGCGTCGGGCAAACGGTTGTTGGCAATGTCCAGATTGACCGCCGCCAGGTTGTACGTGATGTTGTCCGGCGCCTTGTCCAGCAGCGGTTTGAGCGTTTCGCGGGACTCGTTCAGCTGACCGGCTTTGGTTTGCGCCAGTGCCAGACCATAGCGAGCTGCATCGTTTTTCGGGTTCTCTGCCAACTGCGCGCGAAAGCGCTTGGCGGCCATGCCCGGTGTTTCCTCGTAGATCAGCACGACCCGCGAGCGCATCAGCTGATACCCAAGGCTGTCTTCCTTGCCTCCCGGTTTGGCCTGCTCGGCGCGGTTGCGGGTGTCGGCGATACGGGACTCCGTGACCGGGTGGCTCATGAGAAACTCAGGTGGCTTGGCGTCGTAGCGATACTGACGGGCCAACTGCTCAAACATGTTAGGCATGTTGCGTGGGTCGTAACCGGCTTTCTCCAGATTGAGGATACCGATTCGGTCGGCTTCCGCTTCGTTCTGGCGGGAGAAGCGGGCCTGTTCCTGAATCGCAGCGGCCTGTGTGCCGGCAATGGCGGCGATACCGGCGTCTCCCGCACCCGCAGCGGCCATGACAATGCCAGCGAGCATGGCCGCCATCACAGGCACCTGCATGCGTTGTTGCGCCTGAACGCCACGGGCAAAGTGGCGTTGCGATAAGTGAGCCAGTTCGTGCGCGAGCACTGCGGCGTATTCGCCTTCGGTTTCGGCGTGCAGGAAAAGACCGCCGTTGACCCCGATGATCCCGCCAGGCGCCGCGAAGGCGTTGATTTCGGGCGTGTTGATCAGAATGAATTCAAGGCGTCGGTCCTGTACCTGGCTGGTTTCGGCCAAGCGGTAAACCGACGTCTCGACGAAGTCCTTGAGTTGCGGATCGGAAAGCTGAGACACCTGCGCCCGCAGCAACCCGAGCCAGGCCCGGCCCAGGTCGTGCTCCTGCTGGGGCGAAACGATGGAGGAGCTGGCATCGCCCAGCGATGGCAGGTCGTCCGCGAAAGTCGGGCTTGCCATCAGGCAGGCGAGCGTCAGCAGTGTGGGGCGCAAAAAATTCATGCACGAAACTCTGAGGCAGAAAGTCGTTACTGTAGCTGGCTCAATGGCTTGCTGACCAGAGTGGGGTATTCTTGCACGCGTGTAAGAAGGTTCTTCCTCGTTTTGTTTAGCGTTTCCGTGCAATTGGATGTGTCTACCTGGAGAGAAACGATGTCTGACGCTGTAGGGCACCCTGCGACTTGCGATGCCGAGCTGGATGCCAGTGGCCTGAATTGTCCGCTGCCGCTGCTAAAGGCCAAGATGGAACTCAATCGTCTGGCCAGCGGAGCGGTGCTCAAGGTGACAGCCACCGATGCGGGTTCTCAGCGTGACTTCCGCACCTTCGCCAAGCTGGCCGGCCATGCCCTGTTACACGAAGAAGCCGCCGATGGCATTTATCGGTACTGGCTGCGCAAAGCCTGACGTTTCCACACCACCGCCTTCTACCCCTTGGCCCAAAGGTTCATTGATGTTCAAAGTGCTTCGCGACTGGATGCAACGCTATTTCTCGGATGAAGAGGCGGTGGTGCTGGCGGTGCTGTTGGTGTTGGCGTTCACGATTGTCCTGACACTGGGCGGCATGCTCGCACCTGTGCTTGCGGGTCTGGTGCTGGCGTTTTTGATGCAGGGGATGGTCGTTCAGCTTGAGCGTGTGCGCATGCCTGAAGGGGCTGCCGTCGGGCTGGTGTTCGCCTTGTTCATGGGCGCGCTGGCGGTGTTTTTGCTGGTGATCGTGCCGTTGCTTTGGCATCAATTGATCACCTTGTTCAACGAACTGCCAGGCATGCTCGCCAAATGGCAGTCGCTGCTGTTGCTGCTGCCTGAGCGCTATCCGCATCTGGTGTCTGACGAGCAAGTGTTGCAGGCCATCGAGGCCGCCCGTGGCGAGATCGGCAAGTTCGGTCAGTGGGCGCTGACCTTCTCGCTGTCCAGCCTGCCGCTGCTGGTCAACATGATGATCTACCTGGTGCTGGTGCCCATCCTGGTGTTCTTCTTCCTCAAGGACCGTCGGATGATTGGCCGCTGGTTCAGAGGCTATCTGCCCCGTGAGCGTACGTTGATCACGCGCGTTGCCGAGGAAATGAACCGGCAGATCGCAAACTACATCCGTGGGAAGGTCATCGAGATTTTCATCTGTGGCGCGGTGACCTACATCGCGTTTGTGACGATGGGCCTCAATTATTCCGCGTTGCTGGCGATGCTGGTGGGGATTTCCGTCGTCGTGCCCTACGTGGGCGCGGTGGTGGTGACGGTGCCGGTGGCGTTTATCGCGCTGTTTCAGTGGGGGTGGAGCGACCAGTTCATCTACCTGATGGCGGTCTACGGCATTATCCAGACGCTGGACGGCAACGTGCTGGTGCCACTGCTGTTCTCCCAGACGGTGAGCCTGCACCCGGTCGCGATCATCTGCGCGGTGCTGCTGTTTGGCGGGCTGTGGGGATTCTGGGGGATCTTCTTCGCGATTCCGCTGGCGACCCTGTTCAAGGCCGTGCTGGATGCTTGGCCGCGTAACGAACCGACGG
Organism: Pseudomonas abietaniphila; assembly: GCF_900100795.1. Classification (GTDB taxonomy): domain Bacteria; phylum Pseudomonadota; class Gammaproteobacteria; order Pseudomonadales; family Pseudomonadaceae; genus Aquipseudomonas; species Aquipseudomonas abietaniphila. Next base: position 161,005 of record NZ_FNCO01000005.1, on the reverse strand, counting down.
TGGCGCCGCTGTTGTAAATGGCGCTCCGCGGTGTGTTTTTGTAGGCGCGCTTGCCCGCGAATGATGGGTGAGCGGACAGATTCTCTGGCGCCTGTTACATCCCTTCGCGGGCAAGCGCGCTCCTACAGCAAGCGCGCTCTTACAGAAGGACCACTCAGGCGTTATTGAGTGCCTGAGCCTGTTCCAGGACCGCAGTCACATGCCCCGGGACCTTCACGCCACGCCATTCCTTGCGCAGCACACCGTCCTTGTCGATCAGGAAGGTGCTGCGATCAACGCCCAGGTATTCCTTGCCGTACAGCTTTTTCAGCTTGATCACGTCGAACAGCTGGCAGAGGGATTCGTCCTTGTCCGAGATCAGCTCGAACGGGAATTCCTGCTTGGCCTTGAAGTTCTCGTGAGACTTCAGGCTGTCGCGCGACACACCAAACACCACGGTGTTGGCCGCCTTGAAGTCGGCGTACGCATCACGGAAGCCCTGGCCTTCGGTGGTGCAGCCAGGCGTGCTGTCCTTCGGGTAGAAATAAATCACCACTTGCTGACCCTTCAACGCAGACAGGCTCACGGCCTGATCGCTGGTGGCCTGCACCTGAAAGTCGGCAACGGGTTTGTCCAGTTCTACAGCCATTGTGGTTTCCTTACATAGGGGCTTGCGGGCGCCATGGTTCGATCAGCGCGTCGAGATTGAGTGCGTCGGCGAAGTCCAGGAACTGGTCGCGCAGCCAGCTGATCTGGGTGCCGGCAGGCAATGTCACGGTGAACGTCGCGTTGAGCATCGTGCCGCCGGTCTGCGGCGCCTGATAAGTGTCGCAGATCAGGTTTTCCAGCTCGACGTGATGGTCGATGAAGAACTGGCAGAGTTCATTGATGATGTCCGGGCGATACGCCGAGCTGACGTACGCCACGTACGGCAGGGCTTCTGGACGGCTTTCCAGCGATGCACTGCGCACGACGTTGACGGTGAACGCGTGTTTTTTCGACAGATTGGGCAGGCCGGTCTCGAGGCGCGCCAGAGCGTCCCAGCTGCCGGTGACCTGCAGGATCAACGCACTGCATTCGCCGTGGCGGGTGAGGCGCGAGCTGACCACCGAGCAACGGTTTTCATGACTGGCGCGGCACAGGACGTTGGTCAGCTCCATTGGGTTTGCGCCAAGGGCACTGATGACAAGGAATTGTTCGCGAACTGTGGGGATGGACGACATGCAGCATTCCTAAGCGATGAGCGGTCGGTACATTGTTGGCTTGTGCGGCGGATTCGATGATCGCACGACTTGCAACGTCGACCCGGCCCCTGTCGCGTGTGTCCGGGATGAACCGGTCAACCCGAGTGACAGGCGACGCTGGAGCGGGGTTTGCGACGATGAAAGCGGACAGTCGAACGAGCTGCGCAGATGACCAGTACCGATCAAAGACCGAAGGGTAGCGAAAACCGTCGCTCAGGGGAATGCTCGCCTTGTGCAAGGATCATGGCGCCAGTACCATTACCGCTCTCTTTTTCCGGCAGGAGCGGTTTGCATGATTGCGGGCAGTATGGTGGCACTGGTCACACCTATGGATGCACAGGGTCGTCTTGACTGGGACAGCCTGAGCAGACTGGTGGACTTTCACCTGCAAGAGGGCACCAACGCCATTGTTGCCGTCGGCACTACAGGTGAGTCTGCGACGCTTGACGTCAACGAGCACATTGAAGTCATTCGCCGTGTTGTCCAGCAGGTCGCTGGCCGCATCCCGGTGATTGCCGGCACGGGCGCCAACTCCACCCGCGAGGCGGTCGAACTGACCACCAACGCCAAGAATGCCGGTGCCGATGCCTGCCTGCTGGTGACCCCGTACTACAACAAGCCGACCCAGGAAGGCCTGTACCAGCACTTCAAGCACATCGCCGAAGCCGTGGACATCCCGCAGATCCTCTACAACGTGCCAGGCCGCACCGCCTGCGACATGTCGGCCGAGACCGTGATTCGCCTGTCCAAGGTCAAGAACATCATCGCCATCAAGGAAGCCACCGGTGACCTGCAGCGCGCCAAGGACATCCTGGCCGGCGTCAGCAGCGACTTCCTGGTGTATTCCGGCGACGACGCCACCGCGGTCGAGCTGATCCTGCTCGGCGGCAAAGGCAATATTTCGGTCACCGCCAACGTCGCCCCGCGCGACATGGCCGACCTGTGCAAGGCTGCCATGGCGGGTGACGCTGCCACTGCCCGTGCGCTCCACGAAAAACTGATGCCGCTGAACAAGACCCTGTTCATCGAATCGAACCCTATTCCCGTGAAATGGGCCCTGCATGAAATGGGTTTGATGCCGGACGGTATCCGTCTGCCGCTCACCTGGCTCAGCGAGTCCTGCCACGAGCCGCTGCGTCAGGCATTGCGCCAGTCCGGTGTATTGGTTTAATGAGGAAGCACTACGCAATGAAGCGACTGGCCGGACTTTCCGCACTAGCCTTGATTATCTCCAGCACCAGCGGTTGCAGCTGGCTGTTTGGTCAGGACGGTTACTTCCGTGATCGCAGCAGCGATTACCTGGAAGCGACCCAGAAACCTGCGATGCAGTTGCCTGAAGGCATTCAGGAATCCAAACGCCTGGACCCGCTGCTGCCGATCCCGCGCAACGTGGCCGACGACACCCAGAAGGGTGAGTTCACCGTGCCGCGTCCGCAGGCGCTGTCCACCGCTCAGGACTCCAGCGACTACACGCTGCAGAAGAGCGGCGACAACCGCTGGATTCTCGCTCAGCGCGCGCCTGCCGAAGTCTGGCCGGTGGCGCACCAGTATTTCGAAGACAACGGTTTCCGCATCGCCGAAGACCGTCCTGCGACCGGTGAATTCAACACCACCTGGCAGCGCATGGACGAATTGTCCGCGTCTGTTGCCAAGCGCATGGGCTCGGCCGGCGACGCCGCCAGCACCGAAACCCGCGTTCGCGTGCGTATCGAACCGGGCGTGCAGCGCAACACCAGTGAAGTCTATGTGGTCAGCGTTCAGCGTCCTGCCGGCAGCAGCGAAGAGCCTGCTTTCCCGTCACGCAGCACCAACGTTGGCCTGGACTCCGTCCTGACCGACGACATGCTGGCCAGCCTGACCCGTACCGCCGAGAAGGGTGGGTCGGTGTCCCTGCTGGCGGCGCGTGACTTCGATACCCCAAGCCGTGTCGCGCTGAGCGAAGACGGCAGCGGCAACCCGGTTCTGAACCTCGGTGCCGACCTCGACCGTGCATGGTCCAGTGTGGGTCGTGCGCTGAACCAGGGTGACTGGCGCGTAGAAGACATCAACCGCAGTCTGGGTCTTTACTACATCAACCTTGCGGAAAAAGCGGACAAGCCGGAAAACAAACCAGGCTTCTTTGCGCGCATGTTTGGCAGTGAAGAGACCAAGGAAGAGAAGGAAGCCCGCGCCGACCGTTACCAGGTTCGCCTGAGCAAAGTGGGTGACAACGTTCAGGTCACGGTCGAGAAGAACATCAACACCGTGGCGCCGACAGAAGTCGCCCGTCGCGTGTTGAGCGTCATTCAAGACAACCTCGGTTAAGTGCGTTTCGCGGTTCTGGGCAGCGGCAGCCGGGGTAACGGCACGCTGGTTGCGAGCAACGACACGTACGTGCTGGTCGACTGCGGTTTCTCCTTGCGGGAAACCGAGCGTCGGCTGGACAGGCTGGGCGTAAGCGGTCAACAGCTGAGCGCCATTGTGGTGACCCACGAACATGCCGATCATGTGCATGGCGTGGGTTTGCTGTCTCGGCGCTACGATGTGCCGGTCTATCTCAGCGACGGGACCTTGCGCGGCATGCGCAAGCCGGTCGAAGCGGGCATCAGGCTCGCGGGCGGGCAGGACTTACGGATTGGCGGTCTGAGCATCGATGTGGTGTCCGTCGCCCATGATGCGCTGGAGCCCACGCAGTTCGTCTTCAACGATGGGCGCAAGCGCTTTGGCCTGCTGACCGATCTGGGGTCTTACTGTCCGTCGGTGCTCGACAGCTATCGTGGGCTGGATGCCCTGATGATCGAGTCCAACCACTGTCGCGATTTACTGGCCCGAGGGGCTTACCCCTACTTTCTGAAACAGCGGGTGGGCGGGCAATACGGGCACTTGAACAATCATCAGGCCGCAGGTCTGGTGAGCGAGCTGGGATGGCAAGGCCTGCAACACTTGGTGTTGGCCCATCTGAGCAGCAAGAACAACCTGCCGCATCTGGCCCGGCAATGTTTCGTCGACACCCTCGGGTGCGATCCGGACTGGCTACAATTGGCCGACCAGGATTCAGGGCTCGACTGGCGCGAAATCGCCTAGCGTCCCAAACGGGGCGACAGCCCGGTTGTTGTTAATGGGCGACTCGCCCAGAACCTTTTTACTGGGCGCCTCGCCCGAACTTTTTGCAAGCGGAGCCCATCATGGAAAAACGTGAAGAACTCTACCGCGGCAAGGCCAAATCGGTTTACAAGACCGACGACGCCGACCGCTTGATCCTGCTGTTTCGCAACGACACCTCGGCGTTCGACGGCAAGCGCATCGAACAGCTCGACCGCAAAGGCATGGTGAACAACAAGTTCAATGCCTTCATCATGCAGAAGCTCGAAGCGGCCGGCATTCCGACCCAGTTCGACAAACTGCTGGCCGACAACGAAGTGCTGGTCAAGAAGCTCGACATGATCCCGGTCGAATGCGTCGTGCGTAACTACGCCGCAGGCAGCCTGGTCAAGCGCCTGGGCGTCGAAGAAGGCATGAAGCTCAATCCGTACACCTTCGAACTGTTCCTGAAGGACGACGCCAAGGGCGACCCGTTCATCAACGAATCCCACGTCGTGGCATTCGGCTGGGGCACCGCCGAGCAACTGGCGCGCATGAAGGAACTGTCCCTGAAGGTCAACGACGTGCTGACCAAGCTGTTCGACGACGCAGGTCTGCTGCTGGTCGACTTCAAGCTTGAATTCGGCGTGTTCAGCGACGGCTCCATCGTCCTGGGCGACGAATTCAGCCCGGACGGCTGCCGCCTGTGGGACAAGGACACCAAGAAGAAAATGGACAAGGACCGCTTCCGTCAGGGCCTCGGTGACGTCATCGAAGCCTACGAAGAAGTCGCCCAGCGTCTGGGCGTACCGCTCTAAAGCGAAAATCGCCGCAAGCATCTGAAAGAACGCGAAAAAATCCAAAAAAGGGTTCGCGTTCTTCGCCCAAGCTGTTATGATGCGCGCCGTTGGAGAGATGCCGGAGTGGCCGAACGGGACGGATTCGAAATCCGTTGTACTGGCGACAGTACCTAGGGTTCAAATCCCTATCTCTCCGCCATTACAAATAAAGCCCCAGAAGTTATGCTTCTGGGGCTTTTTTGTTTTTGACGGGCACAAAAGGAGCGGTCCGTGTTCGATCCAGGTAGGGAAATGTTCAATGACGCGCTGCAGATCAAAGCGGGTTCCATCGCGCAGCATGTCGCAAGAGCCAAGGAAGAGTTTGAGAAAGACTCTTCAACGTTTGCCGACGACATCAGTCGTTACGATGCGGCGATATTGAACATTATTCGCGCTTTCGAAGCTGCTGCGAGCGTCGGACAGTTGATCATCTTTCACGCAAAGCTGGGTGTCCCTCGGAATACCGACCACGTGTTCGATCTGCTGCTTTCTCGCTGCGGGTTAACGACGCTGATGCCGACCATGAGCCTGTTGGCGGATTACTGCCACAAGGCACTCCATGATGATCAGGTGCTCACGCCTCTCGAGACGTCTGCGGTCATAACAGACCATCTGGACGTTTTGATTCAATTCGCTGAGGCCATGCTGGCAAATGATCTGACATCGCCACCTTGACGCTTGGTTATTCCAGGCTGTCCAGCATTGTCTTCGGATCCTTTCCCATACCTCTACACATCTCGATGAATTCGATGACGTCCAATCTGCGCTCTGAATTCTCCGTTTTCGATACGAATGACTGGGGTCGGCCGAGCCTGTCGGCCAATTCTTTCTGTGTGAGTCCTTCGGCGACGCGTGTCTCCATGAGCAATCTCACGAGCGTTTGGTACCGAGCGTTGTGGATAGTCTTCACGGCGTGCTGCCTTTCATTGGGCCAGCCGTGTAAATAAACCTGATTTGGGATTAACCCAAAATAGGATATTGAGCTATGCTTCTGCCCATGGATATGTAAATGGTAGGGAGTTCTTCTTGGCTATGAATCAGAATGGGACCCGGATTAAGAACGCTCGGCATCGCGGCAGATTGGCAATCCGAGAACGCAAGCCCGCGCGGAAGATGACTGAAGATCAGGTCGTCAGCGCCATGTACGCCTACCTCATCACGAGTTGGGATGAGCTGCCTCACGCGCACAAGGTGGCGCTGGGATTTGACTCGGTGGTTGGCGATGAGCGAGAGGAGGTCGCGCTCAGGCGGCTTGCCAGGATATTCATGGACTACGCCGAGCTGTCCTGTAAGCGAGCGTTGGCAGCAAGGCGTAGACGGCTGAGCAACGCCTAGCTTGAGCCTGAAGGCGGGTTTCTCAGGCGTCTTGTTCTGTGATTGCCCGAACGCAGGTGTATAAATACCCCACCGCTTATTGATCGTCACCTTCGCACCCAGCGCACCCAGCAATATGAGCGTGGTGTCATATCGAGGCGTTGCGCCGGGGGCGAGGGGTTTGTGGAGGTTCTCCCTGTCTCAATCGCTTGCCAACCTTGCGCTTTGGCGACTTCGGCCAATGCCTTCAGAAAGACCTCAGGGTCTTCCTCCTCACGCGACGCCGTCAGAAACTCGGAAACCGTTTCAGCCTCCGTCAGGTATCTGGATATATCCAGCGGTTTGAGCTCGCTCATGGGTTTACCTCTGTCTCCAGGGCGCTGAAGGATCTGTTTTTCTGTGTGAGGTCACGCAGTAGGGATGATTGGCCGCCGCCGATCTGCAAACGATACACGACTTCTCCCTGACAACTCTTTCACTGTCCAACCCCGTCGCCCTCAGCCATCATTTCGCAATCGTGTGCGTGACAAAATGACGCAACCACGCCGAGACGAGTAAGATAGGCACCCTGATTTTTCATCTCCCCATTTTCTTCGGACGGATCCTGCGTTGAGTGTCGTGAAACATCGACCTCCGGGGCACCGTTTCGATTACGAATTGACAGAGCAAAACAGAGAAAAGGCGATCACTGAAAATGACCAAGACCTCGCGACCTTTATATATTTCCTACGCTGGCCCTTCGTTGCTGGAGATGCCGCTGCTCAACAAGGGCAGTGCGTTCACGCCGCAGGAGCGTGTGGATTTCAACCTGATCGGCTTGTTGCCGCAGAACGTTGAGACCATCGAAGAGCAGGTGACCCGCGTTTACAACCAGTATCAGCAGTGCGCGAGCGATCTCGACAAGCACATCTATCTGCGCTCGATTCAGGACAACAACGAAACGTTGTTCTTCCGCCTGCTGGATTCGAATCTGGAAGAGATGCTGCCGATTATCTACACACCGACCGTGGGTCAGGCGTGCCAGGAATTCTCGAAGATTTACCGCACCCACCGCGGTCTGTTCATCTCCTACCCCGAACGTGATCGCATCGACGATATCCTGCGCAGCGCAACGAAAGATCGCATCAAGATCATCGTCGTGACCGACAGCGAACGCATTCTGGGTCTGGGCGACCAGGGCATTGGTGGCATGGGCATTCCGATTGGCAAACTGTCGCTGTACACCGCGTGCGGTGGCATCAGCCCGGCGTATACGCTGCCGATCGTGCTGGACGTGGGCACCAACAACCAGGAGTTGCTGGACGACCCGATGTACATGGGCTGGCGCCACAAGCGTGTGACGGGCAAGGAATACGAAGATTTCATCGCGCTGTTCATCGAAGCGGTTCAGCGTCGCTGGCCAGACGTGCTGTTGCAGTTCGAAGACTTCGCCCAGACCAACGCCATGCCGTTGCTGGAGAAGTACCGCGACGAGCTGTGCTGCTTCAACGACGACATTCAGGGCACCGCGTCGGTGGCCGTGGGTACGCTGCTCGCGGCCTGTAAGGCGAAGAACGAAACGCTGGGTCAGCAACGCGTAGTGTTCCTGGGCGCCGGTTCCGCCGGTTGCGGGATCGCCGAGCACATCATTGCCGCGATGGTCATCGAGGGCTTGAGCGAAGCCGAAGCACGCAAGCGCGTGATGATGGTCGACCGCTTCGGCCTGCTGACCGACAGCATGGATAAACTGTTGGACTTCCAGAAGAACCTCGCCCAGAAAGCAGGCGACGTTGCGGGCTGGTCGACTGGCGCGGGTTACCCTGAGCTGCTGGACGTGGTCAGCAACGGCAAACCGACCGTGCTGATTGGTGTGTCGGGCCAGCGCGGTCTGTTCACTGAACAGATCATCCGCGAAATGCACAAGCACTGTGCCAAGCCGTTGGTGATGCCGCTGTCCAACCCGACCTCCAAAGTCGAAGTCACGCCGCAGGAAGTCCTGACCTGGACCAACGGCGACGCGCTGGTGGCCACAGGCAGTCCGTTCGCGCCCGTTACTGTGGGCGACCGCACGTTCCACATCGCCCAGTGCAACAACTCCTACATCTTCCCGGGCATCGGCCTGGGCGTAATCGCGGCGAAGGCCACGCGCATCACGGACAAGATGCTGATGGCGGCTTCCAATGCACTGGCTGAATGCTCGCCGATGGTCACGGGCAAGGGCGACGCGGTACTGCCGCCGCTGAAAGAAATCCAGGACGTGAGCAAGAAGATCGCGCTGGCGGTGGCCAAACAGGCGCAGGCCGAAGGCATGGCGCTGGAAACCACCGAAGAAATGCTGGTGGAGGCCATCGAGCGTAACTTCTGGATGCCGAGCTATCGCAGCTACCGTCGTAGCGCGGTGTAACGGCCTGCGCACTTCGCTTTATGTAGGAGCGCGCTTGCCCGCGATCACAGTGGGTCAGCTAAATATTGCTGGCTGACCCACTGCAATCGCGGGCAAGCGCGCTCCTACGTAGTGATACCTGCCGCTTCACAAAGACCGCCGCATGGAAACATGCGGCGGTCTTTTGTTTTGTGACGAAAAACTTCAGGATGTCCCCTCGATAAAAACAAAAAGATCGACGAGGGACGCATGCAAACGGACAGTGTGCTCTATGACTACGTGATCGTTGGCGCTGGCCCGGCCGGGTGCTTGCTGGCGAATCGGCTGTCACTCAACCCTTCACACCGTGTTCTGTTGCTCGAAGCGGGCGGGCAGGACAATTACGCCTGGATTCACGTGCCGGTGGGTTACCTCTACTGCATTGGCAATCCGCGCACCGACTGGTGTTTCAAAACCGAAGCCGAACCCGGCCTGAACGGGCGAGCCTTGAATTATCCGCGCGGCAAGGTGCTGGGTGGCTGTTCGTCCATCAACGGCATGATCTACATGCGCGGGCAGTCCCGTGACTATGACGCGTGGGCAGCGCAGGGCAACAAAGGCTGGGGCTGGAAGGACGTATTGCCGGTTTTCAAACGCTCGCAAAGCCACTACGCCGGCGACTCCGACCTGCACGGCGGGCAAGGCGAATGGCGGGTTGAGCAGCAGCGTCTGTCGTGGACCTTGCTCGATGCCTTTCGTGAGGCCGCCGCGCAGACAGGCATTCCCTCGATTCCAGACTTCAACGGTGGCGACAATGAAGGTTGCAGCTACTTTCAGGTCAATCAGCGGCGCGGCGTGCGCTGGAATGCGTCCAAGGCGTTTCTGCGTCCGGTGGCTCAGCGGCCAAACCTGACGGTGCTGACCCACGCCGAGGTCTCACGCATCGAGTTCGAAAATGGCCGGGCCAGCGCGGTGCTCGCCAAAGTCGGTCAGCAGGAACGACGCCTGAGTGCCAAACGCGAAATCATTCTGTGCTGCGGTGCTATCTGCTCACCGATGCTGCTTCAACGGTCGGGGATCGGGCCGCGCCCGTTGCTGGAAAGGCTCGGCATCGGCGTGCGTCATGAGCTGCCGGGCGTCGGCGCCAACCTGCAGGATCACCTGCAGTTGCGGTTGATCTACAAAGTCAGCAATGGGCAGACGTTGAACCAGATGGCCGGGAGCCTGTGGGGCAAGATGAACATGGGGCTGCGTTACGCGATCAATCGCAGCGGGCCGCTGGCCATGGCACCGAGCCAATTGGGCGCATTCGCCCGTTCAGGGCCGGAGCAGGCGACTGCGAATCTGGAGTACCACGTGCAGCCGTTGTCGCTGGAGCGCTTCGGGGAGCCGCTTCACCGCTTCCCGGCGTTTACCGCGTCGGTGTGCGATTTGCGCCCGCAGAGTCGCGGCACCGTGGAGATCCGCTCGGCCCTGGCGGACGCAGCGCCCCTCATTCGTCCCAACTATCTCAGCCACGAGACTGACCTGAAGGTCGCCGCAGATGCCATTCGCCTGACGCGTCGCATCGCATCAGCGCCCGCGCTCGCGCGTTTCGAGCCGGTGGAGTACCTGCCCGGCGCCAGCCTTCAAACCGATGAAGAGTTACGCCAAGCCGCAAGCAGCATCGGCACCACGATTTTTCACCCGGTCGGCACCTGCAAAATGGGGCAGGGACGCGACGCGGTCGTCGATGAAAGGTTGCGTGTGCATGGGGTGACGGGGCTGCGGGTGGTGGATGCGTCGATCATGCCGACCATCACCTCCGGCAACACATGCTCCCCTACCGTGATGATTGCCGAGAAGGCCGCGCAGATGATTATTGAGGATGCGATCGTCGACGACAAAGGGATCAGTGCTGGCACAGCGCCCCTTGCAGAACTGGCTGTCGAGCCCCTTAAAGGCTCGGCTTCTAGGTAAAGCGTTCTCTCAGACCGTTTCGAGATGACTGAGAGAACGTACTCGCCTGCAATCGTCTCCAAATGCCGCGCGTCTTGACCAACGCTTACTCTCGGACTCTTCCTACAGAAAAAGAAGTCAACGCCAGACCTTTTGTTCTCATCCTTTTCACAAAAAATTGATGGCACGCTGCCTAAAGTTTGCGACGTCGAAAGAGTTTCTTTCCTCTTGGTCGACGGTGTCTTTTTTTCAGTCAAGCAGACCCTCATGCCGAACCTAAAAGCAGTTCGCCCGGAGCTCGTGACCGCGCTCGCCAGCATTTTTTTATTGCTCGGGTTTAACCTCACGCTCTGGCAGCACCTTTTCGCCATTACCGATTTCAACGGTAAGGGACTTCTGTTGCGCGGTGCTTTTGCGTTGATGGTGTTTTGTGCTTTTAATATTTTTCTGACGTTATTCGCTTTCAAGCGCGTATTGAAACCGGTATTGATTGCGCTGTTTCTGATTAGCGCGGGCGTTGCTTACTTCATGAGCCAGTACGGCGTCATGATTGATGCCGGTATGTTTCGCAACTTTGCCGAAACCAATGCGACGGAAGTGCGCGACCTGTTGTCGTTGAAATTGGCAGCGTATGTGTTGTTCCTCGGCGTTCTGCCTTCGGTGATTCTGTGGAAGACGCCCATTATTTATCGTCGTTGGCCACGTGAAGTGTTGAGCAAGGTGGTGGTCAGTACCGTGTGTGCTTGTGCGATTGGCGGTGTGGCGCTCATCAATTATCAAGGCCTGTCCTCACTGTTCCGTAATCACCATGAACTGCGTTTGATGGTGGTGCCGAGTAACTACATCGGTGCCTCGGTGGGCTACCTGAGTGAACAGGTCAAATCAGCTCAACAGCCGTTTGTGAGTATCGGGCAGGACGCGACGCGGTCCACCGAGTGGCAACAACACAAGCGCAAGTCGCTGACAGTATTGGTGGTCGGCGAGAGCGCCCGTGCCGAGAACTTCGGCATCCTGGGCTATAACCGCGATACCACGCCTCAATTGAAGAAAGAACGAGGGCTGCTGACGTTCACCGACGTGCACTCCTGCGGGACGGAGACGGCCGTTTCGGTGCCGTGCATGTTCTCAAACATGGGCCGCAAGGATTACGACGCCAGCGCGGCCAAGAACAAGGAAGGCATGCTCGACGTGCTCAAACGCGCTGGTCTCGACGTGATCTGGCGTGACAACCAGTCCGGCTGCAAGGGCACCTGCGATCGCGTGACCCTGCAGGATGTGAGCAACCTGAAGGATCCTGTCCTGTGCGCCAACAATGAGTGCCGCGACGAGATTCTGCTGCAGGGCCTGCAGAACTTCATCGACCACCTGGACAAGGACACCGTGCTGGTACTTCACCAAATGGGCAGCCACGGCCCCGAATATTTCAAGCGTTACCCGAAAGCGTTCGAGAAGTTTACGCCGGTGTGCGAAAGCAATGCGCTGAACAATTGTTCGCGGGAAAGTATCGTCAACGGTTATGACAATACGCTGTTGTACACCGATCATGTGCTGGCATCGTTGATCGATACATTGCGCAGCAACCAGGACAAAGTCGATACCGCGATGTTGTATTTGTCCGACCATGGCGAATCATTGGGTGAATACAACCTGTTCCTGCACGGCACGCCTTATATGTTGGCGCCGGATCAACAGAAGCATGTGCCGATGATTGCCTGGTTCTCGGATAACTATCAGCAGTCTTTCGCTGTCGACACGCATTGTTTGCAAAACGAGCGTAATGCCCCGCTAAGTCAGGACAACCTGTTCCACTCGATGCTCGGCTTGTTGCAGGTTCACACCAGCGTCTACAACCCGGCGCTCGATATGTTCGCCGGCTGCCGGGGGATATATACGGACGGGGTACTGGCCAATGAGTGAGCAGGCGACCGATAAACGCCAGACCCAGCACTACGTTCAGCACCATGAACAGGGTCTGGCACGGCGTTTGAGCCTGTGGCGCGATGCGCAACTGGCGCGTCAGGCATTGCGTGATGCCGGGGAGCCCGGACTGGTGCTGGATCTGCCGTCAGGTGCCGGGCGGTTCTGGCCGGTGCTGGCCGAACACAGCAACCGCGTGATCCTCGCGGCCGACCCTTCGACTGACATGCTGGATATCGCTGAAGCGCAATCCTCCGCGGAAATCCGCAAGCGCATTCGCACGTTTCAAAGTTCGGCGTTTTCCATCGGCTTGTCGGCGAACGCCGTGGATTGCATCTTTTGCATGCGACTGTTTCATCACGTCGCCGACAGCGAAAAGCGGATGGCGATTCTCGAAGAATTCCACCGCGTGACCCGCGACACCGCGATTGTGGCGTTGTGGGTCGATGGCAACCTCAAGGCCTGGCGACGCAAGCGCCAAGAGGGCAGCCGCCTGGACGCGAGCGGTACGCCGACCGTGCGCAATCGCTTTGTGGTCTGCCGTTCCGACATTGAGTCGGAGTTTGCACAAGCCGGTTTCCGCGTTGTCGGGTATCACGACTTCTTGCCGGGTTACGCCATGTGGCGCGTCTATGTGCTGCGTAAAGCGGGCGAGTGATCCGATGAGCGGTCGTCGGAAAGTGCCTTGTCGATAAACACGCAAGATGAAGTTGTTCAAGACTTGCAGGACGGATGCCCGGTAAACGCTTAGAGCGATATATACTGCGCGCCATTCTTCAAGGGAGAGCCGTGTGGCCATCGATATTCACTGGATTCGCGACGACGACAGCCTCGCCCAACATTGCGCACAGTGGCAGACGCTGCCGTTTGTCGCGCTCGACACCGAATTCATGCGGGTCGACACCTTCTATCCCATCGCCGCGCTTTTGCAGATTGGCGATGGCTCGCGGGCCTATCTGATCGATCCGCTGCTGATCGATGACTGGAAACCCCTGTCTGCGCTGCTGGAAAACACCGACGTGATCAAAGTGGTTCACGCCTGCAGCGAAGACCTTGAAGTCTTGCTGCGCCTGACCGGCAGCCTGCCCGCGCCTCTGTTCGACACTCAACTGGCCGCTGCCTACCTGAACCTCGGGTTCTCGATGGGCTATTCGCGGCTGGTGCAGGAAGTGTTGAACATCGAGTTGCCCAAGGGCGAGACCCGTTCGGACTGGCTGCAACGACCGCTGTCCGAGACGCAGATCAGCTACGCCGCCGAAGACGCCGTGCACCTGGCCGAGGTCTACAGCCTGCTTCGCCCGCGTCTGTCTGACGAAAAATACGCCTGGGTGCTGGAAGACGGTGCCGAACTGGTTGCCAACCTGCGTCGTGAAACCGACCCGTATGAGGTCTACCGCGAGGCCAAGCTGGCGTGGAAGCTGTCCCGCGCGCAATTGAACGTGCTGCGCGAGCTGTGTGCCTGGCGTGAGCAGCAGGCACGGCTGCGCAATCAACCGCGCAATCGGGTATTGCGCGAACACTCGCTGTGGCCGCTGGCCAAGACCCAGCCGGACAACCTCGCCGCACTGGCGAAAATCGAAGACATGCACCCCAAGACCGTGCGTCAGGACGGCGAGTTTCTGCTCGACCTGATCCAGAAAGCCGGCAGCGTGTCCCAGGACCTGTGGCCGCCGGCATTGCCGGAGCCGCTGCCCATCGAAGCGTCCAACGTGTTTAAGCGCCTGCGCGCCATCGGTCAGCAACAAGCCGAACGCCTGGACATGGCGCCGGAGCTGATGCTGCGCAAGAAGACGCTCGAAGCCCTGCTCAAGACCGGTTTTCCAGACGGTCCCTATAAACTGCCCGACTCGCTGCGTGGCTGGCGCCGCGAGTTGATGGGTCAGATGCTGCTCGACAGCCTGGCCAATGCCGGAGAACAGCCTTGAAACGTATTTGCTCCATCTACCGCAGCCCTCGCAAGAACGAAATGTACCTTTACGTGCTCAAGAGCGATGCGCTCGAACGCGTCCCGGTCGAACTGCTCACCGCATTCGGCAAGCCGCAGCACGCGTTCGACCTGGTCCTGACGCCTGAACGCGCACTGGCCCGTGAAGACATTCACACGGTGCTGGCGAACCTCGAGAAGCAGGGGTACCACCTGCAGATGCCGCCTGCCGAAGACGAGTACATCGAGCATTTGCCCGAAGAGTTGTTGCGCCGCAACGACCCGGTCTGACCGACGTTCGACCCCGTCATTCATCACGGGGGTTTACCGGACCGCTGTCAGCTTCTGCTTGCCCCGTCTTCTTTGAGTTCGGTGGGCGCCAGATGCCTTGCGGTCGCATGTCCTGTTTTTCTGAGTTTTGAATCCATGCGCGTTCTGATTGCCGAACACGATTACCCTGTTTACACCGAGTTACTTCGCAAGGCCGCTCCCGACATCGAAGTGCTGAGCAGCGGCGACTCCGCCGAGCTGTCAAAAATGGCGGCCCAGACCTCGATCTGGCTGGGTCAACCCGACCTGCTCGCCAACCTGCTGCGCCAGGGCCACACCCCACAGTGGCTGCAATCGACCTGGGCAGGCATTACGCCGCTGCTGGCGCCGGGGCTGAACCGGGACTACCGGCTGACCCGCGCGGTCGGCATTTTTGGCCAGGTCATGGCTGAGTTCGTGCTGACCTATATGTTGGTGCATGAGCGTGAAGTGCTGGCCCGGCTGGTGAGCCAGGTCGAGCGCAAATGGGACGACCGGATGGGCCAGAGTCTGGCCGGGCGCAAAGCGCTGATCGTCGGTACCGGCGACATCGGTGTCCGTGTTGCCGGGTTTCTGGTGCCGTTCGGCGTTGAGCTGTATGGCATTGCATCCAGTGCGCGCACACAGGCGCCCTTCGTTGAAGTGGGTGCGCTGGAGGATTTGCCGCGTTTGGTGGGCGAGGTTGATTTCGTGATCAATCTGCTGCCCAACACGGCTCAGACCCACGATCTCTACGACGCGAAGCTGTTCGCCAAATTCAAACCCTCGGCGCTGTTCATCAACGTTGGGCGCGGCGTGGCGGTGGTCGATGCCGATCTGGTCCAGGCGTTGAAGGAAGGTCATCTGGCGGGCGCGGTGATTGACGTCTGCCGTCAGGAACCATTGCCGCAACGCCATCCGTTCTGGACGGCCTGGGGGTTGTTGCTGACCGGTCACAGTTCTGCACCGACCTCGCCACCGGCCATGACCCAGTTGTTCGTCGAGAACCTGAAAGCCTACGCCGCCGGTGAAGCGTTGCGCGGGGAAGTGGATTTCGCGAAGGGTTATTGAGCGTTAGTGGGGCGCCCTTGTAGGCGCGCGCTTGTCCGCGATCTGCCGGGAACCGGCAGCAAGACCTGTGCATGCGGGGTGTCAGGCATGATCGAGTTGCCTGATTTTGCTACCGCTGCGCGGTAGATCGCGGGCAAGCGCGCTCCTACAAAAGCTGCGTCAGCCTGACGTTTCGAACCGGCAGCAAGACCTGTGCATGCGGGGTGTCAGGCATGATCGAGTTGCCTGATTTTGCTACCGCTGCGCGGTAGATCGCGGGCAAGCGCGCTCCTACAAAATCTGCGTCAGCCTGACGTTTCGAACCGGCAGCAAGAGTGGCTCACACCGCCTTACAAACTGAAATCCCCTTCCGCCGCCAGCTCTGCCAAAGGGCGGCGCGGGCTTGGTGTTTCGCGGGCTTGCAGGTAGTCGGCCAAGGTCGATTTGTCGCCCAGTTTGCCAATCGCCACCGCAGCGTGAATCGCGTAACCCTCGGGGATTTTCAGCTCCTTGCGCGTCAGCTCCTGATCGAACCCCGCCATGCCGTGGGTGTGCCAGCCGCTGAGGCTGGCTTGCAGTGCCAGATGACCCCACGCCGAACCGGTGTCGAAGGTGTGCCACAGCGCAGGTGTTTCTTCTGTGGCGCCGGGTGCGGTAAAGGTTGTCTTGGAGATCACGATTACCAGCGCCGACGCGTGCTGCGCCCAGCCTCGGTTGAATTCGTTCAGCAGCCCCAGAAAGCGTTCCCAGTTCGGCGTATCGCGTCGGGCGTACAGAAAGCGCCACGGTTGGGAGTTGTAAGCCGAAGGCGCCCAGCGTGCGGCTTCGAAGAAGCTCAGCAGGGTTTCCTGAGGAATGCTTTCGCCGGTGAAGGCCCGCGGCGACCAGCGATCGGTGAATTGGGGGTCAATGGCGTATTCGGCAACGCGTGGGTTGGCGCTCATGGGTATTCTGATCCTGAAGAGTGAGTAAACCGCAGCGCGCGAACCAGCGTGCGGGATCAATCAGATGGGCCGTGGACGGCAGGCATCGTCGAACGGGCTGCTGTCGAAAGTGACAGTTGATGCGCAGGTCGCCCGCAGGGCTCTGGCGCCTGCGTGCGAGGGCATAAAGCTACTGCGCCGACCGTTCGCTGGCAAGTCTGTGCGTACCGACAGTCGCCAGCGCTTGGCCCGGCTGCGATGTGCCACTAGACTGGCGGCCTTTTCATTGCCCGATGCTGATTTCTCGAAACCATGGCCGCCAAAGTCGAACCGTTCTGGATGCGTAAAACCCTCGATCAACTCGATTCGGTCGAGTGGGAATCGCTGTGCGACGGTTGCGGCCTGTGCTGCCTGCAGAAACTCGAGGACGAAGACGACGGCAGCGTTTATTACACGCGCATCGCCTGCAAGCTGCTGGACCTGAAGACCTGCCAGTGCACCGATTATCCGAATCGGCGCGCCCAGGTGCCCGATTGCATTCAACTCACGCCGGGCCAGGCCGATGAATTCAAGTGGCTGCCACCGACGTGCGGTTACCGTCTGGTCAGCGAAGGAAAAGATCTGCCTCTTTGGCATCACCTTGTATGTGGCGATCGGGAGCAGGTCCACAAGGAACGCATTTCCCAATCGGGGCGCATGCTCAGCGAAAAGAATGTCGCTGAAGATGACTGGGAAGATTATCTGATCTTCCGCGCGGGCTGATTTGCCTGCGCCTCTACAGGCGTTCGCTACCCGATCCCTGAGCCTGTCGCAACAGGAGTGGTCTTTCCGTGCGTTACCAACTGCCGCTGTGTGCTGTTCTGCTGCTCTTCGGTCTGCCCGCGTGGGCGGCGAAAAAAGTCGATCTGGATTACCACGTCACCTTGCTCCCGCAAAGCGATCAGGCAGAAGTGCGGGTGACGCTGGAGCAGGGTACTGCGGTGCGCAGCCTGGATTTTGATCTGGGCGATCACGGCTATTTCAGCGACTTCAACGCAGACGGGCAATGGACGACCGCGCCAGGGCCGAACAGTGGCAGATTGCGTGGCGTGTGGAAGCCTGCCGCTGGCAAGGCAACGTTGACGTACCGCGTGCATGTCAGCCGCCCCGCGGCGAGCCCTTCGATGGAGAAGCCGCGCTACGACAGCCGCATGACCGCTGATTGGGCATTGTTTCGAGGCGAGGACCTGGTGCCAGGCGCACGCCTGGATCAGCAGGAGGGTGTGCGCCTGCAGGCGCGATTGACCTTCGATTTGCCGACCGGCTGGAAGCACATCGAGACGTCATGGCCGCGCATCGGCAAGAATCGTTTTCGCATCGACAACGTCTCCCGGCTGTTTGATCGCCCGACCGGCTGGATGCTGGCCGGCAACCTGATCAATCGGCGTGCGCGGCTGGGTGACACCGAGGTCACGGTGAGTTCGCCGAAAGGGCAGGGCATGCGGCGCATGGAAACGTTGACGCTGATGACCTTTGTCTGGCCGAAGCTGCAAGCGGTGTTTGCGCGTACCCCGGGCAAGTTGCTGGTCGTTGGCGTGGCTGACTCGATGGCGCGCAACGCCAGCGCCGGGCATGACTCGGTCTTTCTTAACAGCAATCGCCCGCTGATCAGCGAAAGCGGCGTGAGCCCTTTGGTGCGCGAGCTGGTGCAGGTGTTCGGTCGCGTGAAGGCCCGTGATCGCAGTGACTGGATACCCGAAGGCCTGGCCGAGTACTACGCTGTCGAGCTGCTGCGTCGGGCGGGCGGCATGAGCGAAGACCGGTATCAGGATTGGCAGTCGATACTCACGCGTATCAGCCGCAAAGTCAGCACGCTGCGCGCCGACCCTGTCGACCCCGCGATGACGGCCCGGGCGGTGCTGCTGCTGATTGCGCTGGATCAGGAAATTCGGCAACGGACCGACGACCAGAAGTCGCTGGATGACGTGGCTCAGGGTTTGATGCGGATGGGGCCGGTGAGCACGCAAGACTTCGTGCAGGTGGCCGCGGGGGTGATGGGGCAGCCGTCGAAGGTGTTGAGCAGCAGTCTGCTTGAATAACAGCCATCAAAACGGTGATCGCTTGATCGCCGTCTACAGCCTGTGGGAGCGAATTCATTCGCGAAAAATCGTTCAGCCGATACGCATGTGTCGACCGGACAGACGTCTCGCGAATGAATTCGCTCCCACAGTGATACGTTATTTTAAAGTTGAAGCGCCGGTGTACGCGCGGGCTTCGCTTAAACGCCCTTCGGCCCGCTCACGGCATCGATGGTGTTGACCACCGCCTCTTCGGCTGCGACCTCGGCTTTTGTTTTGAGCTTGCTCAGTTCAGCACCGGCTTCTTCGATCCGGGAGCGGGCGATGTCCATCTCACTGCGGCTTTTTTCCAGCAGCGCCTTGGTTGAGCAATGACCGGTGATACCACGCGCCAGCACTGCGCCGCCGATCGCCAGTTGCACCAGGCCGAAGATGCCGCCACGGCGCAAGCCTTTGCCCATCATCAGTACGCCACCTGCCAGCGAGCCGATTCGCTCCCAGCCTTGCACGTTCTGCTCTGGATAATCGCGCACGGTTCGTTCGACGCGTTTGATGATCGGGGTATCGCTCATGATGCGGTCTCCATGAATAGGTAAGGTCCCTTAAGCTGACTGCCGCGAGCGAAAACTGTTCAATGCGTTTGTCGTTGCGGGTCGATCAGGTGCGATCGGTTTCACGACCGAATTGCGGGCCGGAGCGGGTGTTGTTGCCCTTGGCCATGCGGTCGTAAAGCACCACGTTCACGGTTGCGGCCAGGTTCATGCAGCCGGTGGTGGGGATGTACACCACGTCTTCGCACCAGTCGCGAATCTCTTTGTCGAGCGAGCCGTCTTCCGGGCCGAAGATGTAGATCGCGCGGTCGGGGTGGGTGTATTCCGGCAGTGCGCGGGCGCCTTCGACCAGCTCGACGGCGACGGGCACGCAGCCCAGCGGAATGATCTTTTTCAGGTCGTCGATGCCGATCAGCGGAATGTCCTGATGGATCTTTTTGGTGTCGGTGACGAAGTCCCGCGCCCGCTCATAGCGTTTGCCGGTGTAGAACACCGACGCCACGCCATAACAGCCCGCCGCACGCATCACCGAACCGACGTTTTCCGGAGACTTGGGGTTGTACAAGCCGATGCAGGCATAGCGTTTGTTGGCCACGGGAGAGGGTGCTCTTCAAAGAAAGCGCGGGATTATACGGGAAGGTGGGGCTCAGCGAACGTGTAGGAGCGCGCTTGCCCGCGATTGTCCAGATCAGGCGATAAGGATCTGTCGGCTGAACGAACGCATCGCGGGCAAGCGCGCGCCTATAGGCTTATTCGTCTTTTTTCATCAATCCCGCCAGCGCAGCAAACGGGTTGTGCGTGGCCTTGGCAGTCTTCGGGCTGCTGGTCGAGCTGTCGGAGAAGTACTGCTGGTCGGTATAACGCGAGTGTTCGTTGTCGTGGCAGTACAGGCACAGCAGTTCCCAGTTGGAGCCGTCCTGCGGGTTGTTGTCGTGGTTGTGGTCGCGGTGATGCACGGTCAGTTCGCTCAGGCGCTTGCCGGAAAACTCACGGGCGCAGCGGCCGCAGACGTGCGGGTACATGCGCAGCGCCTTGTCGCGATAACCCATCTCGCGGTCACGCTGGGCATCGGCCAGGATGCGGTCCAGCTTGGAAGTGTTGGTCGGGGTTCCCGCGCTCATGGTGTCACCTGTTTCGTGTGCTGTTGGCAATGGGGCAAGTCTAGCGCTTTGATCGGCTGTCAGGCTTTGACTTTTTCAGCAATCCAGATCGTGTGCCGCGTTCCTTTGTTGCCGTGGGCGTAAACCTTGACCTCTTCGGCCTTGAATCCGGCCTTGCGCAGTTTGTCGCTGAAGGCGGCGTCGGCGCTGGCCGACCAGACCGCCAGCACACCTTTGGGGCGCAGAGCGCTCGCGCACGCGGCCAGACCACCGGCGGAGTAGAGCCAGCTGTTGGCTTTTTGGGTCAGGCCTTCAGGGCCGTTGTCGACATCGAGCATGATCGCATCGAACCCCTGAGGCTCGCTTTTCAGCACCTGGGCGACGTCCTGTACGACGACCCGGGCGCGAGGGTCCTGCAACGGGTTGCCGGACTTCTCACCCAGTGGTCCGCGATTCCACTCGACCACGCCAGGCACCAGTTCGGCCACCACCACTTCGCCGTTCTTGCCCAGATGCTTGAGTGCCGAGGCGAGGGTGAAGCCCATGCCCAACCCGCCGATCAGTACGCGAGGGTTCAGCCGTGACGCGATCTTTTTGCAGGGGATTTCGGCCAGCGCGTCTTCGGAGCCGTGCATGCGCGTGTTCATCAGCTGGCCGCCGTCGCCACCCTGAATCTTGATCACGAAGTCTTCGCCGTATTCGAACAGGCACAGGGCGCCGCCGTTGTCGGGGATCGGGGTGGTGTCGAGCAGAACGAAACGTTTCATGGAAAACCCGGTAGAAAGCCTGAAGGTGTGCGCATCAATTTGTCAGCGCACGAAGCGCCGCGCAGGAGTAGCCTGAGCGTCACAGCAAAAGATTGGCAGTGGAGGCCAACGATGAAGCGGTCCATTCTAGCGGCGATTGCCTTGATGATGCTCGGTGCATCGCAGGGGTTTGCCGAGAACCTGCAACCTGTCCTGAATACCCCCGAACCGATCGCCGCGACATCCGGCTCGCCGGGAACTGCCACCCCGACACCTTATCCCCAGGTCACTCCACCGAGTGTGCCGCGCGCGGGAGGCCAGGGTAATCCGCCATTACTGCCGAAGATCCCGCAACCCGGCCCGCCAAAAGAAGATGAGCCGTTGCCGGGGTTGCCGCCGCCCGCCAAGCCCAGTCCTTGATTCACACTGCTGCACTGCAACATTGTAGGGGCGGGCCTGCTGGCGAACCCATGAGGCCAGCCGCCCTGATGTCGAGTGGCACACCGGGTCCGCCAGCAAGCCGGCTCCTACAGGGAGTGGGATGACCTATTCCTGCTGAGCCAGCACCTGTCCGTCCATCATCCGCAGGCGCTTGGACATCGCGATCGCTATCGCGCGGATGATCTTGGCTGCCACTTTCGGGGCGTCGTTGAGCATCTTGTCCAGGGAGTCCTTGCCCAGGTTCAGCAGGTAGCAAGGCGACGCCGCGATGCAGCTTGCCGAACGACGTTCGCCATCCAGCACCGCCATTTCGCCGAATGCCCGACCGCTGCGCAGGATCGCCGTTTCGACCTGTTTGCCTTCGCCATTGAGCTTCTGCACCGACACCGTCCCCGAATGGATGATGCACATGAAGGTGCCTGCATCGCCTTCGTTGAAGATCGGCTGGCCTTTGTCGATGTTGCTGATGCTGAAATAACCTGCCGCCGCGGAAAAGTCGGCGGGCGTCAGGGCGAGGAACAGACCGCAGTCCATCAGCATCTCGCGGATCTCATTGTTCAGGGATGACGGTGTTGGCATGTGATGTTCTTGTTGAGTCGTGAAGAATGGAGACTGAAACAGCTGACGTGTAAAACGTCCCCGGACTACGCATCGTCCGGGGATCGTCTGGTATGACACACGGGGATGAGGGAGTTCCTCAGGCCAGTTGCAATACCTTGAATATAAAACCGTATTCGAGCGCTACGTCACGCAATCCCTGATAACGCCCGCTCATCCCACCGTGCCCTGCACCCAGTTCGGTCTTGAGCAGCAACAGGTTGTCATCGGTCTTGGTGTCGCGCAATTTTGCCACCCACTTGGCCGCTTCCCAATACTGCACACGGCTGTCGTTGTACCCGGCAATCACCAGCATGGACGGGTATGCCTGTGCGGTGACGTTCTCGTACGGGGCATAGGCCTTGATGCGAGCATATACCGCCGGTTCCTGCGGATTTCCCCACTCGTCGTATTCCGTCACGGTCAGTGGCAGCTCAGGGTCGAGCATGGTGTTTAGCACATCGACGAAAGGCACTTCGGCGATGGCGGCCTTGAACAGATCGGGCCGCTGATTGACCACGGCGCCGATCAGCAATCCGCCGGCACTCCCGCCGCTGATCACCAGCTGGTCTGGCGTGGTGAGGTTTTGTGCGATCAAGTGCTCTGCGCAGGCGATGAAGTCGCTGAAGGTGTTTTGCTTGTGCTCCTGTTTGCCGTTGAGGTACCAGGCCTCACCGAGTTCGCCACCGCCGCGCACATGGGCGATGGCGAAGGCGACGCCCCGGTTCAGCAGACTCAGCCGGGCGTGTGAGAACCATGGGTCCAGACTCTCGCCATACGCACCATAGCCGTAGAGGTACAGCGGCACCGGTTGGCCGGCCAGTTCGCGTTTGACCACCAGGCTGATCGGCACCTGAGTGCCATCGGCAGCGGTGGCCCACAGACGCTGGCTGACGTAGGCATCGGCGTCGAACACGCCCAGCACGGGCGTCTCTTTGAGCACCGCTTGCTCGCCGGTGGCCAGGGTCAACTGACGCACCTGCGGCGGGCGATTCAGCGACTGGTAACGCAGGCGAATCTTGTCGCTGTCGAACTCAAGCGTGTCCTGCACATACAGGTTGTAGGCAGCGTCCGGCAGTTGCACCCGATAGGCCGGCAAGCTCTGTGGGTGAACTTCGACGACGGGCAGGCCGCCTTCACGCAGACTCAGGGTCAGGCCTTTGGCATTGAGGCTGAAGCCGTCGAGCATCACCGATTCGCTATGCGGGATCAGCGTCTGCCAGTCCTTGCGCTCGGGCACGCCGCTGGTTTTTTCCGGCGCATGAAACAGCGCGAAGTTGATGCCGTCCTGGTTGCTGCGGATCAGCCAGCTCCAGGTGCCGTTGACCAGGCCATGGTCCACGGAGTACTCATGACCCTCACCGCGTGGCGCCATGCAGACAAACGCCTGCTCCGGCTTGCTCGCATCCAGCACCCAGGATTCGCCGGTGGTCTTGCTGTCGAGGGCCAACACCAGTTGCCGCTCGGAGCTGGTGCGGTAGCAGTGCAGGAAGAAACGCCCGTCCGGCTCGTTGAACACGAGGTCGGCAGAATCGTTACCCAAGGTGTGGCGGTACAGCTTATGGGGGCGGTGGGTGTCGTCCAGCTCGCCGAAGAACAGCGTCTGGCTGTCGTTGGCCCAGGTCATGCTGCCGTCACAGTCCTCGAAGGGGAGATTGATGACGTTGCCGCTGCTCAGTTCTTTGACGTAGAGCTGATAGACCTCCTCGCCAGTGGTATCGAGGCTGTACGCCAGGCGCTGGTGATCCGGACTGATGCTGAACGCGCCGAGCGAAAAGAAGCCGCCGTTGGCCAATACGTTGGGGTCCAGCAGCAACTCTTCGGCGCTTTCGTCGACCGTCTGTGAGTCGTCTGCGGGGCGAGGGCAGCGATAGTGGCGGGCGTATTCGTCGCCTTCGGTGGTGCGGGTGTAATACAGATACGGGCCCCAGGGCGAGGGCAGCGACAGGTCGGTTTCGAGGATGCGGCCCTTGATCTCCTGAAACAGGGTTTCACGCAGCGCCTGCTGATCGGCGAGCTGACGCTCCTGGTAGTCGTTTTCGGCCTTGAGGTAATCGAGCACCTCGTCGGTGTCGCGGTTCTGCAGCCAGGCATACGGGTCGGCGCCGTCGGCCTTGCGGGCCAGCGGGGCGCTAGGAGCAATGTGGGAAGAAGGCATGCTGGGCTCTCTCAATGGGCGTTCTCGAATAAACCGTCCGGCCCGGCGTTGCCCGGTCGGGGGCAGTGCAGACCGATAACTGAAGCCGGGGAAGCCGGGCTTGCGAAAAGTCGTTATCATAAGCGCCTCTTTACCTGCCTTACCACGGACGTCATGACCGACAACGACTATCTGATTGCCTGGGGCCTTTACGCATTCGCTGCGTTGGGTTGTCTGTTGGTGTGGTTCAAGCTGACCGGCTGGATGTGGCGCTACCTGCGCGAGCCGCTGCGCGTGATCGGCGCGGTCCTGCTGTTCTGCCCGACCATCATCGATCCAGTCAAAGACAAGTACGCTCCCGCGCTGGCCATCAGCGTGCTGGATCTTGCACTCAAGGTCGGCAATAACGTCTGGCGCGCGATGCTGGATCTGTCGACCTACGGCGCCGTTGCTCTGGGCCTGTATGTCATCTTCGCGCTGATCCGCCTGCCGTTTCTGCGCAAGAAAAAAGCCCGCCAGGCCCACGCCGAGGAAGCTGCGGCGCAGGCGGCTGCGGAGCAGAAGCAGGCTGAGCAGGACGACGAACCGTTCGCAAACCAGGGGCCGAGCCGCTTCGCCAACCCACCCGCTGCGCCGGCCAATGGCAGCAGCGGCCGCTACCGGGTCGAACCCAAGTTGTGATGACGCCTGCCGTGTGATCTGCGGTTAAGCCTACCGAGAGCCGAGCATGTGTGAACTTCTGGGCATGAGTGCCAACGTACCCACCGACATCGTGTTCAGCTTTACCGGGCTGATGCAGCGGGGTGGGCGAACCGGTCCGCACCGTGATGGCTGGGGCATCGGCTTCTACGAGGGGCGCGGCTTGCGCCTGTTTCAGGACCCTGCGGCCAGCAGCGAGTCGGAAGTCGCCCAACTGGTGCAGCGTTACCCGATCAAGAGCGAGGTGGTCATCGGTCACATTCGTCAGGCCAACGTGGGCAAGGTCTGCCTGTCCAACACCCATCCCTTTGTCCGCGAGCTGTGGGGCCGTAACTGGTGCTTCGCCCACAACGGCCAACTGGCGGATTTTCACCCCCGTGCCACGTTCTATCGGCCGGTGGGGGACACCGACAGCGAAGCCGCCTTCTGCGATGTGTTGAACCGCGTGCGTGAAGGTTTTCCAGAACCTGTCGAGATCGAACAGCTGCTGCCGACCCTGGTCGAAGCCTGTAGCGAATACCGCAGCAAGGGCGTGTTCAATGGCTTGCTCAGCGATGGCGACTGGCTATTTTGTTTCTGCTCCACCAAGCTGGTGCACATTACGCGCCGCGCTCCGTTCGGTCCGGCTCGCTTGAAAGATGTCGACGTGATCGTCGATTTTCAGGCCGAAACCACCCCGAACGACGTGGTCACGGTCATCGCCACCGAGCCGTTGACCGAGAACGAAACCTGGAATCGCTACGAACCTGGCCACTGGAGCTTGTGGCGTCGCGGCGAATGCGTGGCCGAAGGCCGAACCTGACAGAGAGGGACCTATGCTGCGAAGCTATCTGCGACTGGTGTTGTTCACGGCGGGCCTGTTGATCGGCGTGCAGATTCCCGGCTTTATCAGCGATTACAGCAAGCGTGTCGAAGCGCACCTTATCGAGGCGCAGAAGAGCCTCGGTGGCTACAACGACACGGCTCAGCGGTTCTTCAAAGGTGATGTTCAGGCGCTGATCCAGCACTACCGCAGCAGTGACGATCCTGTGTTTCGCACCGACGCCGACAACATCAACACCCTGCTGACGCGAACACAAACCCTCGACCGCGAATGGCTCGCCCTGCAAGGCCCGTGGTACATGCGGGCTTACCACGTGCTCACCGCCGCTGACCCGGACATCCGCAAGGAAACCTGGAACGGGTATTCCTGGCAGGTCTTGCTGTCGCCTGACGTCATCGGTTGGGGCCTGGTCTGCGCGCTGCTGTTTTCGCTGGTCATCGAAAGCTTCGTGCTGTTCATCGACTGGGTGTTCGTGGGACGGCATCACGTGCGACCCGTCAACCGCGACTGGCGCTAGGGAGCGAAACCGTTCAGGCACTTCGCACAGGCCTGTGGGAGCAAATTTATTCGCGATGCATTGGTACATTCGTCACGAATGTGCCGTCTTGCTGATTTTTCGCGAATGAATTCGCTCCCACAGTGGTAAAGCACCTGTGACCGTACCGACGATGTCCCCTATTGCGGCGCTGAAGAAAGCCGTTCACTTTTTCTTATCTCCCCCTCTCGCTTTTATTCGTTGGACGCCCCAACCCCTCCCGTCCAAGAATGCGCCTGCACATGACAGGCTCGTTTCAGCGCTGCAAAGGGACGCTTCCCACGCGTAGACTCAAGGCCCGTCTTCAACCTTCCTTTGCACAGGAGATACCCCTTGGGCCGCCTGTTATTGAACTGTGATATCGGCGAAAGCTACGGCGCGTGGACCATGGGTCTGGATGCCGACGTCATGCCGTACATCGATTGCGCCAACATCGCCTGTGGTTTTCATGCGGGCGATCCCAGTGTCATGCGCAAGACCGTGGCCTTGGCGTTGACCCATAACGTGACCCTCGGTGCACACCCTGCGTACCCGGACCTCGTGGGATTCGGCCGCCGCTCCATGGCCTGTTCGCCGCAAGAGATTCAGGACCTGCTGCATTACCAGATCGGCGCACTCGACGGGGTCGCCCGTGCTCAGGGCGGTCGTGTCAGCTACGTCAAACCCCATGGCGCGATGTACAACGACATGATGGCCAATCCGGCGCAACTGCGTGCGGTCATCGAAGGCATCGCCCGCTACAACGCTGAATTGCCCTTGATGCTGCTGGCCATGCGTGACAACAGCGCAGCGCAAGCGATGGCCGATGAGTTCGGCGTCACCCTGTGGTTCGAGGCGTTCGCCGACCGTGCTTATGACAACGTGGGGCGTCTGGTGTCGCGCAGCGTGCCGGGTGCGGTGCACCATGACCCGGAAACCATTATTGCCCAGGCGCTGACGCTGTCCCGCGGTGAACCCTTGATTGCCAGCGACGGCAGCGAACTGCTGCTTAACGCCGACACGCTGTGCGTGCATGGCGACAACGCCAGTTCCATCGCCGCCGTTCAACGGATCCGTCAGGCGTTGGGCAACACCCCGGCGCAGTTGTCCGCCTCATGAATGTGCGCGTCGAAGTCGTCGCGATCGATTGTTTGATGGTGCGTCTGTTCGATGCCATCGATGAAGCCAACATGCCGTGGATGCTTGCGGCCAGCCTTCGGCTGCGCGAGGGCTTCGGTGCGCATTTGATTGACCTGGTGCCGTCGTACACCACCTTGATGGTGCATTACGACCTGATGGCGCTTGATCCCCTCCATGCGCGCGAGGTGATCGCGCAGGCCATGACCGACCTGTCGCCTGACGCCGCCAAAAGCGGGCGGCAGCATGTGTTGCCGGTCTGGTATGACCTGAGCGTTGGCCCCGAACTGACGTTGCTGTCCCGACGCAGTGGATTACCGGTGGACGAGGTGATTCGACGCCACAGCCAGCGGCAATATCAGGTGTTCGCGCTGGGCTTTGCACCCGGATTTGCGTTCATGGGACTGGTCGAAGAGGTCCTGGCGGCACCACGGATAAACACGCCGCGTAAACGCGTGGTGGCGGGCAGCGTCGGCATCGCCGAACGCCAGACAGCGGCTTACCCGCTGGAGTCGCCGGGCGGCTGGAACATCCTGGGCCGCACGCCCGCGAAGTTGTTTGATCGCCGGATGGATGGTTACAGCCTGATGCAGCCCGGCGACACCGTGCGTTTCGAGGCTGTCGATCACGCCGAATTCATTCGCCTGGGTGGCGACGACACTGCGCTGGAGGCGCTGGCATGACTGTGCTTACCGTAAAAAGCAGTACGCCGCTGTGCCTGCTTCAGGATGCCGGACGGTTTGGCGTCCGCCATCTGGGCGTGACGCAGGGCGGGGCGCTGGACTGGGTGTCGATGTCCTGGGCCAACAAACTGCTGAACAACCCGCTGGATGCCGCCGTCATCGAAATTACCCTCGGCGGCCTGACCCTGATCGCCGAAGCCGATTGCTGCCTCGCATTGGCGGGAGCGGATCTGGGCGCGATGCTCGATGACCGCTCGATGGCGCCTTGGCGCAGCTTCTTCGTCCGCAAGGGGCAGCAACTGCGCTTTACCCAACCGATGCTCGGCGCACGTGCTTATCTCGCCGCCCCCGGCGGGTTCGACGCCGTCGAGGTGTTGGGCAGCCGCGCCACGGTGGTGCGTGAAGGGCTGGGTGGGTTGCAGGGCGACGGCAGAGCGCTGGTCGAAGGTGATCAACTGAGGTATTCAGGCGCAACATTTGAGTTGCATGCCTTGCCTGACGGTTTGATTCCCGACTTGACCGATGCGCGCCCACTGGATGTTGTGCTCGGCGCGCAGATCGGCCAGTTCAGCGGCCTGAGCCTGTTCGACGCTTTCAACAATGACTGGACCCTCGACAGCCGCGCCGACCGCATGGGCATGCGTCTGTTGGGGCCGGAGTTGGTGTATCAGGGCAAACCGATGATCTCGGAAGGCATTCCTCTTGGCGCCATTCAAGTCCCGCCCGACGGCCAGCCCATCGTGCTGCTCAATGATCGCCAGACCATCGGCGGCTACCCCCGACTTGGCGCGTTGACGCCGCTGTCACTGGCCCGCCTGGCGCAGAAGCTGCCGGGGACGGTGGTGCGGATGAGGGCGGTGGTGCAGGAGATGGCACATCGGGAGCAGGTGGGGTTTTTGCAATCGCTCGCGCATTAATCAGTTCTGTAACTTTTGTCCTACGTGTTTATCGGAAATACTGGTCAGGATGACGAGGTCATCATTTTCGGGCGAAGGTCGTTAAGCACTTCATGTATTCACGACATGAGGTGTGCGTATGAACCTGACATCCATTGGCAACCAGAACCGTTTAGTTGCACAGGCTGCTGAAGCCGTCGGTGGCAAAGGAAATATAGAAGCCACGGGGCATCCCATAACCGGCCAGATAGAGGTGGCCGCACCAGCCCCTCCCTATCCGGACGCCGTGTATCATGAGGTCAAACTCGACGGGACGTTGCGACCCACCGGCGATGGTGGTGTTATCTTCAGAACCCTTAGCTCATGGGAATTTCGAGAGCAGGCCAAACTGGATGCCTACAAGCACGCTGCTGAGTGTCGGGCCGCTGATATGGAAAACATGCGGGATGAGATGAAATCCAGACTTGCAGATTCGGAGCCGGAGTTGGCAACAAAGCCGTTTGGTTTTTCTATCGATGAAACGGGTCTGATCAAGCCCGTTGGATTAGGTTGTGAGCTGACTCAGCGCGAGAAAAATATCCTGTCCAGCCTGATGAATGAAGATGAGGCTTTCAGATGCGCGGCTCAGGAATATATAAAAATGTTGGCTGGCATCGTCCATCGATCGCTGGAGGGACTGGGCGCCAAGTATGCGAGGTTTTTTTCACCTGCCTGAAGAGAAACCCAATAGAACCAATTGGTTCTATTGGGTTTTACGAGGTTTTACGAGGTTTTACGAGGTTTTATCGGATGGGGGTTGCGCTGCAGAGCTGCGTCAGCGTTGATGGAGTTATGTCGCTTGTGCTATTTCCTCGGACGGCGAGCTGCCAGTAGCCAGTGTTGTATGTGGCTTTCCATTTTGTTTTGTATTTAGGGTCGAGTACGAAGGGTGGAGTCTTATTTTTACCAATGCACTCATCGAATTTCATGGAGTCAATAATAAATCCTGATGCGTCAGTGATGTATTCTTTAGTCACGAGTTTATGTGGTTTGTCTTCGTCTGCGCTGATGATAAAGTGGACGACTGCTCCAGCAAGCGGATGACCTTTTGAGTCTGTAATCCTACTTCTCCAGCTCAGTTGGTGTTTGAAAAGATGGGCAGGGAAATAGGTCAGGAACCATTGATAGTCGCCGGATACTTCTGTTTTTCCGCTGTCTACGTAGGGGGCTGAACCAAACTCGATCGCAGATCTGTCACCCGTTACGACACGCTTCCCAGCTGATCGGGAAACTCTCATGAAAACCTTCTGGTTGGGAACTAGCTCTGATGATATAAAGCTGTGATCCGTCGGGACCTGAATCCATTCTCCATCAATTTTATATTCGACGTTCCAGTCAGGCCCTTCGGCCATGGTACGCATATTGTAGATCATAACTTTTTGTCCGCGAGTGGACGTGAAGCTGTAGTAAACTTTATCGTTCGCGTCATTAGGTTGAGCGAATACTCGGTTGATTTTATCAGGCAATTCAATGATCTCAGGTTCGGCAGCTGTTAGAAGTTCAGCCGATCTGTCGGTCGTAGGTGCTCTATTGCTTGATTCGATTTTAAGCTTGACCGAGTCCTGATGCTCAGTATCAAAAAAGCCCATGGCACTTACAGGCCCTGTATTCAAGCTAGAGAGTGTCAGTGCCATAGCCATGTGCAAAGTGGTTTTTCCGAAAATATTGTTCTTCATTGTCAATTCCATTGTGTATTTGGCTAAAACTCAGGCAGCCGTGTTCGTCGGAATATTTTCCACCGCAACAGATGAATACCCTGCTTAGAAGGCTGCGATTTTCAGTTGTACTTTCAACTGATAAAACGACGTAATAGGCGTCGGAGATAGGCGTCAATGCCGAGAGTGTAAGAATTTATTTATTGGAGGAGTGAAGATATAGACGGCGGTGGGGGGCTTGTAGCAGCACGCCCGGGCGGCGTTCCGATGTCGGCGGTTGCGGTGTGTCAGACAACACTTAGATCACAGACACACCACCCCGCCGGCAAGCCGTGCTGCTACGAGGAAGGTGCTCTCAGTTACTTCGCCAAATACCGCATCCCTTCCTCCAACCCGCGCAACGTGAGCGGGTACATCTGATCTTCGATCAAATCCCGCACGATGTTGGTCGAGGTGGTGTAGGCCCAGGCGTCTTTGGGGTACGGGTTGATCCAGATGATCTTCTTGAACTTGGCCATGAAACGGTGCATCCAGACGTAGCCTGCTTCTTCGTTCCAATGCTCGACGCTGCCGCCAGGCTGGGTGATTTCGTAGGGCGCCATGGCGGCGTCGCCGATGAAGATCACTTTGTAGTCGGCGCCGTATTTGTGCAGCAAGTCTTGGGTTGATGTGCGTTCCGAGGTGCGGCGCAGGTTGTTCTTCCACACGGATTCGTAGATGAAGTTGTGGAAGTAGAAGTATTCCATGTGCTTGAACTCGGTCTTGCAGGCCGAGAACAGTTCTTCGCAGATTTTCACGTGGGCGTCCATCGAGCCGCCGATGTCGAACAACAGCAACAGCTTGATGGTGTTTCGGCGTTCCGGGCGCATCTGGATGTTCAGCAAACCGGCATCGCGAGCGGTGTGGTCGATGGTGCCGTCGATGTCCAGTTCGTCCGCCGCACCCTGACGCGCGAACTTGCGCAGGCGGCGCAAGGCCACCTTGATGTTGCGGGTGCCCAGTTCGACCTGGTCGTCGAGGTTCTTGTACTCGCGCTGATCCCAGACTTTCGCCGCC
This sequence comes from Pseudomonas abietaniphila, assembly GCF_900100795.1. Taxonomy (GTDB): domain Bacteria; phylum Pseudomonadota; class Gammaproteobacteria; order Pseudomonadales; family Pseudomonadaceae; genus Aquipseudomonas; species Aquipseudomonas abietaniphila. The sequence continues at coordinate 129,057 of NZ_FNCO01000005.1, read as the reverse complement.
TTGCCCTGACGCTTGCCCGCATCGCCGACCCGAATGCCCTCCGGGTTGTAGCCGCCCGAACCAAACGGGCTGGTGCCGCCGGTGCCGATCCATTTGTTACCGCCCGCGTGGCGTTCCTTCTGTTCTTCGAGGCGTTTCTTGAACTCTTCGATGAGTTTGTCCAGCCCGCCGAGGGATTGAATCTGCGCGCGCTCTTCATCCGTCAGCGAACGCTCGAACTCCTTGCGCAACCAGTCCTCGGGAATCAGCGCCTGTAAATGGTCGTCGAGTTTTTCGAGGCCATTGAAATAGGCGCCGAAGGCCCGGTCGAACTTGTCGAAATGGCGCTCGTCCTTGACCAGAATCGCCCGCGACAAGTAGTAGAACTCGTCCAAGTCGGCGAAGATTACCCGCTGTTTCAGGGCGTTGATCAGGTCCAGCAGCTCACGCACCGAGACCGGCACCTTGGCGGCGCGCATTTCGTTGAAGAGGTTGAGCAGCATGTTGGTTGTCCCGCACTTATCCCAAAGAGCTTAGCGATTGCCACGACGGCTCATGAATGCGAGACGCTCAAGCAATTGCACGTCTTGCTCGTTCTTCACCAGTGCGCCCGCCAGCGGCGGAATGGCCTTGGTCGGATCGCGCTCGCGCAGCACCGCTTCGCCGATGTTGTCGGCCATCAGCAGTTTCAGCCAGTCCACCAGCTCCGAGGTCGAAGGCTTCTTTTTGAGGCCCGGGACCTTGCGCACGTCGAAGAACACATCGAGCGCTTCGCTGACCAGGTCTTTTTTGATGTCGGGGTAGTGCACATCGACGATCCGCTGCAGGGTGGTGCGGTCAGGGAAGGCGATGTAATGGAAGAAACAGCGGCGCAGGAACGCGTCAGGCAGCTCTTTTTCGTTGTTCGAGGTAATGATGATGATCGGGCGCTTTTTCGCCTTGATCGTTTCGTCGATCTCGTAAACGTAGAACTCCATCTTGTCGAGTTCTTGCAGCAGGTCGTTGGGGAATTCGATGTCGGCCTTGTCGATCTCGTCGATCAGCAGAATCACGCGTTCTTCCGACTCGAACGCTTCCCAGAGCTTGCCCTTCTTCAGGTAATTACGCACGTCGTGGACTTTGTCGACGCCCAGTTGAGAGTCGCGCAGACGACTGACCGCATCGTACTCATACAGGCCCTGATGGGCCTTGGTGGTCGATTTGATGTGCCAGGTGATCAGCTTGGCGCCGAAGGATTCGGCCAGTTGCTCGGCGAGCATGGTCTTGCCCGTGCCCGGCTCGCCTTTGACCAGCAGTGGACGCTCCAGGGTAATGGCAGCGTTGACCGCCAGCTTCAGGTCGTCGGTAGCGACGTAGGCAGAAGTGCCTTCGAATTTCATGGGTTCTCCTTCAAGGCGACTGGCCTGGCCGATCACTATATCGCGGCACGTGGGCCAACGTGCAAGGCGAATGGGCCTCAGCGACAGGGCAATTCTGCCTTTCAGTAGGTCGGTTTTAAGGCGGAGGACTGTCATTTGTGACAGTTACGTCGCCCATAGGTGCACGTATATGCTGGGGGTAAGCTGAACGAGGGTTATGCGCATGGCCTCTGAATCTGTTCACACTGCAACGCCGGAGATTTTCGTCACGGACGGTCGCGGGCTGTCGGTGCGCAGCGTTGCCTGTTTGCGCAGTGCCGTGGGCGAAGAGGCCGAGTTATTGATTGGGCGCCAGAACTACGACCTCGCAGGACGCCCGGTGTCCAGCCAGGATCCGCGTTTAGGCGCTCTTGGCGGGGATGCAGTCTTCAACACAGTCGCCATCTACAGTCTCGGCGGACTGCCTTTGTGTGTGTCGAGTGTGGACTCGGGTTCGCACGTCGCGCTGTTCAACGACAATGCTGAACGTGTTAACAGTTGGGATGGCCGAGCGACCGAGTGGGGGATAGAACTGGACGTCTTGGGGCGACCCGTTGTGTTGCATGAGCAGCAAGATGGCGGACCCCGTAAAGCGGTTGAACGTTACGAATATGCCGCGATGTCGTCGGAGGCCGCAGGGCACAACCGGTGTGGGCGTCTGATCCGACACGACGATCCTGCCGGGAGCCTGGAAATCGAAGACTATGGGCTCGGTGGAAATACGCTGAGAGAGACCCGAACCTTCCTGCCCGACATGGACGCCCCAGACTGGCCGGCGTCCTTGGGAGAGCGGGATGCGATGCTTGCGCCGCAAAACTACACCACCCATAGCCTCTATGCCCCGACAGGCGAGCTCATCGAGCAGATGGATGCCAGAGGCAACCGACGGTCGTTGTTTTTTGATCGTGCTGGCCAGGCGGCTGATCTGAAGTTGCAGCAAGCGGAAGGCGCCGAGCAAACGCTGGTTTCGGCGAGGGAATACGATGCAGCCGGGCGAATGCTTGGACAGCGCCTTGGCAATGGCGTGGCCGAGCAATACCAGTTCGACCCGCGCGATGGACACGTGCTCAGGCAATTCGCCAGCCGTGATGCGGGGCCTTCTTTGTACGATCACTGCTACGTGACTGACCCTGTGGGTAACGTATTGAGCATCACGGACCGCAGCCAGGCGGTTAGTCATTTCCGTAATCAGCGTATCGAGCCGGTGCAGACTCGCACCTATGATTCGCTGTATCGCTTGATACAGGCCAGCGGTTACGAAATGCAGGTTCCGTCTCTGGGCCCTGATCTTCCGCCGCTTGCGACCGAGCTCGCTGATGGGGCTCAATGGCGCAACTATACGCAGCATTATCAGTACGACGCCGCCGACAATATGCTGATGTTGCGGCATGAAGCCCAGTCAGGAAATTTCACGCGCCGCATGCAGGTTATGGCACACAGCAATCGGGCGATGCCCCTGTTCGAGGACGCGGAGCCGCCTGACCTGGAAAACGGCTTTGACGCGAACGGCAACTTGCTGTTTCTTCAGCCCGGTCAACGCTTGATCTGGGATGCGCGCAACCGTCTGACGGACGCAAACGGGCAGCGCAATGCCTACGGTGCCGCTGGCGTGCGTCTTCGTAAACGCTCTGCGTGGAGCACCGGTACGCTGACGCACCACCATGACGTGCTTTATTTGCCCGGCCTTGAACTGCACGACAAGACTGCAACGGGTGAACAGTACTGCGTATTGATCGCGGAGGATCAGCACCTTGCGGCCCGTTGTCTTCATTGGGATGAGGGGCTGCCGGAAGGCGTCTTCAACGACGCTTTGCGCTATGGGCTCGGGGATCACTTACGGTCTGTTTATCTGGAGGTTGACCGAGACGCAGATCTGATCAGTGAGGAACTTTATTACCCCTTCGGCGGGACGGCCTGGTGGGCCGCCCGTTCAGCGGTGGAGGCTGACTATAAGACCGTTCGTTACAGCGGACGTGAACGTGATGACAGTGGTTTGTATTACTACGGTGCGCGTTATTACGCGCCGTGGTTGCAGCGATGGATCAGCCCGGATCCGGCCGGCGCGGTCGATGGACTGAATCTGTATGCCTTTGCGCGAAACAATCCGACGACGCTGATCGATGACGGCGGCTTGCAGGCCGTTTGGTCAAAAGCCAGGATATGCTTGGGCGTTCCGATTCAAGTGAACACGGACCGTACCAACCATGAAGAGTCGGCGCAAATTCGTGTGCGGACCAACGATTTGAATATGTTGCCCCGCCGTTCGTCGAGCGGATTCGCGACGGAGTTGAAGTCCAGGAAGCTGAATGTGCCAGCGGTTCTATACAGAGCGGAGGTGGACAGCGAAGACACCGACTACACGATTCTCCATACTCAATTTGCTATTCCGGAAAGTTGCATCCAGTCAACGGAATACATCATCACCTACTTGGCCGGGGACACCCGTCCGTTCCCCTACTCTCCAGAGGCGCGGAATAGTCCCGGCATGCCGTTAAGGATGCCAAACGTAGAGGCTGTGGGCTGGGGAAGTCCAGTCAATATCAGTGACTCCTATAAGGTCGATGAAACTTTCAAAACGCTCAATGCAGCGGGTCTGAATGAGAGGACGCTGCCAGTCACGCTTGGGCAGGGACTGGTGTTTGCCAATTCGGCAAATAGCAACCAGTGGATTAAGGAGAACTCGATTCATTTCATGGCGGTCACGGCAGTCGTGGTGAATGACAGAATGGAAACGGCCTGGGCTGTGATGAGCGATCTTGTAGAGCCCGCGAGGACCGAAGACAATGAGCTTTTAAGGGCGGTCGACAACTGGGCGCCGACCCTGGTCAAATCCATTACTGAGGCCAGGAAAAATCCATTGATGGGCAACTTGTCACAGGGAAGCTTCAGCGTTGGTGTAGTCCAGGCCATGTCCGATGAAGCGAGTTCACCCGTGCGAACGCCCAGAGCAGACGCCGGCCCCGTAGGCAATGCAGCGCGTCGGGCGGGGCGGCGCGGGAATCGGGCTTTGTTCCATTAGGGATCTGCTGGAGGCGCCATTCCGCGTCACTTAGCCTCACTTTTCCCACTGTCGTATCGCGTGTTGAACGCCTGCACGAAGGCGTTGCGCAGGATCTGCAGAAACGCCTGGAAAGCACTGACATCCTGCTTATGCACGCTGCCACTGAGTTCGACGCGGGTGGCGAACTGGTTTTCGCGCTGGTTCTTGAGCACGGTTTCGCCACCGCCCACCATGGCCTCCCAGATGGAGCGGAAGAATCCCTTGTTCTTGTTTTCGACGTCTTGTTGCCAGTTGAAAATGTCGACGTCGCGCAACAGCGGTTTGATGTAGCCACTGAGCTGGCCTTTTTTGGCCTGAGCTTCGATCACGATGTCGCCATTTCCCGCGTTGAAATCAAATTTGCCATAGGCCGAGGCGAAATCGTTCATCTGTTTGAGTTGCACGCCGGTGGCGCGCAGCTTGAAATCGAAATTCTCGAAGTTGCTCAATGGGTCGAAGGTGGCACTGCTTTCCAGTGGCGCATGGCCCAGCAGCATTGCCTTGCCTTCGAAGCGCGCGTCGCGCTGGCCTGCGATGTTGGTCAGGTTGTAGATGCTGGCATTGACCTTGTCGGCTTCGATTTTCACCTTGGGCGTGGAGCTGAAATTGTTGAACGTGATCTTGCCGTCTTCGACCCGGAGTTCGTTGAGGGTGATCGGCAGCAGTTTGTTCAATTGAGCCCGCCAGTCGGTGCCGGCACCGGTCTGTGATTGTCGTTTGTCGGGGCCGCCGTCGACGAAGTTGAGCTGCGGGCTGATAAACGCAACCTCTGCCACCACGGCGTGGTCGTACCAGAGTGAGTGCCAACTGACCGCCAGATCGATCACCGGGACTTTGAGCAGCGGAACGGGGACCTTGCCGTCGACCTTGACGATGTTCAGGCCATTGATCTTGTAGGCGCCGCGCCACAGGGCCAGGTCGACGTCAGTGACCTGGCCCCGGTAATCGCCCATGTCGGCGAGCTTGTTGTTCAAGTAATTGCGCACCACGTAAGGCAGCGCGATGTGAATGGCGATCAACAACACGACGAGGCCCACGACTGTCCACAGTGGCCAGCTATAGCGACGTTTCATGGCAACGCTCTCCGGTGACTTAGAGGTGTTGACTGTCGGCGTGGTCATCCGTTCGCTACGACTGGACGCATCATGTGCTCAAGGCATAGGCTTTGGGCTTTTCCCCACCTGCACAAGGACTCGGTCATGAGCCGTATTTACGCAGACAACGCCCACTCCATCGGCAATACGCCTCTGGTGCAGATCAACCGCATCGCGCCGCGCGGGGTCACCATTCTGGCCAAGATCGAAGGGCGTAATCCGGGTTATTCGGTCAAGTGCCGTATTGGCGCCAACATGATCTGGGACGCGGAAAGCCGCGGCAAACTCAAGCCGGGCATGACCATCGTCGAGCCCACGTCCGGCAACACCGGCATCGGCCTGGCATTCGTCGCTGCTGCGCGCGGCTACAAGCTGATGCTGACCATGCCGGCGTCCATGAGCATCGAGCGGCGCAAGGTGCTCAAGGCGCTGGGCGCAGAACTGGTGCTGACCGAACCTGCCAAAGGCATGAAAGGCGCCATCGCCAAGGCCGAAGAGCTGGTGGCGAGCGAACCGGACAACTACTTCATGCCTGCGCAGTTCGAGAACCCGGCCAACCCGGCGATTCATGAAAAGACCACCGGCCCGGAAATCTGGAACGACACCGATGGCGCCATCGACGTACTTGTGGCAGGCGTCGGCACAGGCGGCACGATCACCGGCGTTTCGCGTTACATCAAACACACCATGGGCAAGCCAATTATTTCGGTGGCGGTTGAGCCGATGATTTCGCCGATCATCACGCAGGCGATGGCCGGCCAGGAAATCACCCCCAGTCCGCACAAGATCCAGGGCATCGGCGCGGGCTTCATTCCGAAGAACCTCGACCTGTCCATCGTCGACCGGGTTGAACTGGTCAGCGACGAAGAAGCCAAGGAGATGGCACGGCGGTTGATGCAGGAAGAGGGGATTCTCTGCGGTATTTCCTGTGGCGCGGCGATGCACGCCGCCGTGCGCCTGGCCGAGAAGCCGGAAATGCAGGGCAAGACAATCGTCGTGGTGCTGCCGGATTCGGGTGAGCGTTACCTGTCCAGCATGCTCTTCAGTGACCTGTTTACTGAACAGGAGCTGACCCAATAGTCGCATCGCGGGCTGCTTCGGCTTTTTACCGGGCCGACTAAGGCTTATGATGGCCGCCATCCAGACCCGCCGGAACTTGTCACAGGTCGTCCGGCGGTACGCTGCAGTGATTCAGACTTATAAGGTCAACGACAGCAGCGTATCAACACTTGGCGATTTGCCTGCTCCAAGGAGAGTTTCATGACCCTTTCTTTTGCTGCCAAAGCGGCGATTCTGCTGCTGTTTCTTGGCAGCACGATGTACGTGCACTTGCGCGGCAAGGCGCGTTTGCCGGTGCTGCGGCAGTTCGTCAACCACTCCGCATTGTTCGCTCCGTACAACGCCTTGATGTACCTGTTCTCCAGTGTGCCGTCCAAACCTTATCTGGACCGCAGCAAGTTCCCCGAGCTTGACGTGCTGCGCGACAACTGGGAAACCATCCGCGACGAAGCGATGCACTTGTTTGACGAGGGTTATATTCGCGCCGCCGCCAAGGACAACGATGCTGGTTTTGGCTCGTTCTTCAAGAAAGGCTGGAAGCGGTTTTACCTGAAGTGGTACGACAAACCCCTGCCGTCCGCCGAGGCCCTGTGCCCGAAAACCGTGGAGTTGGTCAGCCGTATTCCCAACGTGAAAGGCGCCATGTTCGCGTTGTTGCCGGGCGGCAGTCATCTGAACCCGCACCGTGACCCGTTCGCCGGTTCCCTGCGTTATCACCTTGGGCTCTCGACGCCGAACTCCGACGATTGCCGGATCTTCGTCGACGGCAAGGTCTACGCCTGGCGCGATGGCGAGGACGTGATGTTCGACGAGACCTATGTGCATTGGGTCAAGAACGAAACCGACGTCACCCGGGTGATTCTGTTCTGCGACATCGAGCGCCCGCTGAGCAACCGCTTCATGACCTCGATCAACCGCAGCGTCAGTGCGTTTCTCGGTCGCGCCACGGCGCCGCAGAACACCGATGACGAGCGCGTCGGCGGGATCAACCAGGCGTATGCGTTCAGCAAGCGCTTCAGCAATGCGTTCAGCGGCAAGGTGAAACAGTTCAAACGCGCCAATCCCAAGGCCTACCGCATTCTGCGCCCAGTGCTGGCAGTGATCGTGCTGACCCTGCTGGGTTACTGGCTGTTTGGCTGATAACTAAACGTTGCGTCGCGCACCGCGCGCTGGTTATATTCAGCGCCGGTGTTTTGAATCGTATCGAAACACTCAACCCCCATTCCGAAGAAGATCAGCGCCATGCCTGCTCCCCACCTTCAGTTCGTGTTCGACACCGCAGCCCCGTCTGCTGTTGATCCGTGCGGGTGCATGCAAATCGCCTTCATCACGCGTTACCCCCCACCGTCTCCTGTGAGCAGCCCGGTCGTGTGCGTCGTCGCACCACCAGGCGTCGTTGTGCTCGGCTGATCGACCGCTCCACCGCGTTCGATCCACGCCTGCACACGCCAACAAAACATCCGTGAATCCGGTTCTGCGCCGGGTCCGATTTTGTCTGAATCACAGGTGACACCATGTTTGCGAATAAAGCCCTGGCCTCAATGGCCACGACCACGCTGTTTGTCCTGCTCTGGAGTAGCGGGGCGATCGTTTCCAAGTGGGGTCTGGCGCACGCATCCCCCTTTGCGTTTCTGTTTTTCCGTTTCGTGCTGGCGCTGATTGCGTTGGCGATCCTGATCCCGACCCTGGGTTACAAGCTCCCCGGCACGCGTCAATCGATGCTTTATGCGATTGCTACGGGCGCTGTGTTGTTGGGCGCTTACCAGATCTGCTACCTGCTGGCGCTGGACATGAAAGTCGCCCCAGGCGTCATGGCAACGATCATGGGGGTTCAGCCGATCCTCACCGCCGTACTGGTTGAGCGCAGCCGCTCTGGCTCAAGGATGTTCGGGCTTTGCCTGGGGCTGGCGGGCCTGGTGCTGGTGGTCTATCAAGGCATCGGCGACGGCGGCTCGCTGGCCGGCATGGCGTTCGGGGTGCTGGGCATGTTGAGCATGACCGGCGGCTCGATCATGCAGAAACGCATCACCGCCAACCCGCTGGGCACACTGCCGGTTCAGTACTTTGCCGGTGCCATCGTGTGCGCGGTGTTCGTGCCGTTTCAGCCGTTCCATTTCGAGCACAGCGTCGGGTTTTACGTGCCGGTGCTGTACATGGGGCTGGTGGTGTCGGTGCTGGCGACCTTCCTGCTGTATCGGCTGATCGCTCAGGGCAATCTGGTTAATGTGACCAGCCTGTTCTATCTGGTGCCCGCCGTGACCGCGATCATGGATTACCTGATCTTCGGCAATCGCCTGGCCTTGCTGAGCATGCTGGGGATGGTGCTGATCGTGGTGGGGTTGGTGTTTGTGTTTCGCAAGGTGAAATAGCGCGGACCTCCGTATCCCTGCGGCACGATTCTGGTCGAAGACCGTGGGCCGGCTTGCTGGCGAATGCAATATGACATTCAACATGGTCGTTGACTGACCCTATCCATTCGCCAGCAGGACGTTTCCCATATGGAAGTGAGGTTGATTCGGACGACCGCGGCTACAACACAAATCGCGTGACCAACCCGTTCAAATCCACCGCCAGTCGCGACAGTTCCTGGCTGGCGGCGGAGGTCTGGGTGGCGCCCGCTGCGGTCTGGGTAGACAGGTCTCGGATGCTCACCAGGCTGCGATCGACTTCCCGTGCCACCAGCGATTGCTGCTCGGCTGCGCTGGCAATGACCAGGTTGCGCTGGTTGATCTGCGAAATTGCCGCCGTGATTTTTTCCAGTGCCTGACCCGCGCCGCTCGCCCGTTGCAGCGTTTGCTCCGCCCGGCTGGCGCTGTTCTGCATCGCGCCGACCGTGTCCTGCGTGCCGGTCTGGATGCCACTGATCATCTCTTCGATTTCCTGCGTCGAGTCCTGGGTGCGTTGCGCCAGCGAACGGACTTCGTCGGCGACCACGGCAAACCCGCGTCCTGCTTCGCCGGCGCGTGCGGCTTCGATGGCGGCGTTAAGCGCCAGCAGGTTGGTCTGCCCGGCGATGCCACGAATCACTTCCAGCACCTTGCTGATGTCCTGCGCTTGCGTCGCCAGCCCTTGCGCCTGCGTCGAGGCATGCATGACCTCGCTGACCAGGCCTTGAATCGACTCGATGGTTTCGGTCACCTGCTGGTGGCCGTGCTGGCTGTCGGCGTCAGAGGCTTTGGACGCCTCGGACGTGGACACCGCATTGCTCGCGACTTCGTCCACCGCCGCGCTCATCTCGGTCACCGCGGTCGCGGCCAGTTCGATTTCATCGTTCTGCGCCTGCAGGCTTCGCGTGCTTTCCTCCATCACCGAGCTCATTTCTTCGGCGGCCGACGCCAGTTGCTGTGAGGAGTCGCTGATGCCGCGAATCGTGGCGCGCAGGTTGTCCTGCATGGTCGCCAGCGCAGCAAGCAGTTGTGCCGACTCGTCCTTGCCCTGATGGACGATGGGCGTGGTCAGGTTGCCAGAGGCGATGGTCCGGGCGACGCCCAGCGCCTGTTGAATGGGGCGAACGATGCTGCGGGTCAGTGCCATGGCAAGCACCAGGGTGAGGATCAGGGACGCGACGATGATCGCCACCACAATCAACTGAGTGCGTTCATAGAGGGTGGCTGCGTCCCTGGCCGCGGCATCGGCCCCTTGCTGGCTGTAGGCGATGAGGGCACGCAGATGCCCGTCCAGTTTGCTGCCTTCCGGTGCCAGTTGTTCACTCAAAACGGTATAGGCATCGGCGGCCTGCCGAGCCTCTATTTTCTCGATGACCTGATCCAGGATGCTCGAATAGGTCGCTACCGAGCGTTCAAGGTTGTCAAGCAACAGGCTTTCCTGGGGCGTTCCGACCTGAGCCTTGTACGTCCTCAATTGCTGCAGCAACTGACTGCGGCTGTCGTTGATGACGGCCTTGCTTTTGCGCTGCACGTCCGCCTCCGGAATGGCAATCAGCCGCAAGGCTTCCATGCGAATGGCGGTGATACGGTCTGCCATCGCGTGGGTGTCTTCGATATGGGGCATCCAGGATTGTTCGATCACCTGCGCGCTTGAGCGCAGCACCGACATCTTTGCAAGGCAGAGCACGCCAACAGCTGCCAGCAACAGTGCGACCAACCCGAAACCCAGGCTGGCCCGGCTACCGATCCGCATATTTCTAATCAAGACTCATCGCTCCTAATGGCTTTTTTTCAGGTCATCCAGAGGCCATGTTGTTTTTGTCATGTGTTGGCTGGGGATGGTTGTATATCAAATTGATATCACTTGAAGCGGTCTGACTGTTGCCAAATGAAAGCGTTCCGGTGGTCCAGCCGATCCGCTGCTAAGCTCGGCGCTGGAACGATTACGAGATATTTCAATGTCCTCGCCTTGGCCTGCTGCCGACATCGCCCGCCTGATCCTTGAAGGCTTTGACGATTACCGCGATCACTTCAGACGCATCGCCGATGGGGCTCAACGCCGGTTTGAGCAAGCGCTGTGGCAGCAAGCGCAGGCCGCGTCGGCGGCGCGAATCAGTCTGTATGAGGAGAAGGTCGGTGAACTCACCGCTCGGTTGATCAAGACCTTCGCGGGCGATCTTTTGCTGGACGCCGACCGCTGGCCGCAGGTCAAGCGTGCCTACATCGAGCGGATCGACCCGCGTCTGGACGATGAGCTCGCGGAGACCTGGTACAACTCGATCTTCTGCAACCTCTTCAGTCATGACCTGATCAGCGACGACTGCATGTTCATTCACACCACCCGGCCTGCGTCACGCCATCATGAAAGTTCGCCGCAAACGCGTACGTACCGGCCAAAGGGCGATCTGCCAGCGATGCTGGCTGAGGTGTTCAGCGACTACCGCTTCAGCGTCGCCTATGCCGACCTGAAAGGCGATCTGCAACGCCTGGAGGCCCTGCTGCGCGAAAGCCTGCCTGAGTGGGTCTGCAAGGATCCGGCGCTGACGCTTGAGCTGTTTTCTTCTGTGTTGTACCGCAACAAAGGCGCTTACCTGGTCGGCCGCATCTACACCCTCGACGAACAATGGCCACTGGTGATCGCGCTGCTGCACCGCGAAGGGCAGGGCGTGCAGATCGATACGTTGATCACCGACGAGGCGGAGGTGTCGATCATCTTCTCGTTCACGCGTTCGTATTTCATGGTCGATGTGCCGGTGCCTGCCGAGTTCGTCGGTTTTCTGAAAGGCATTCTGCCGGGCAAACACACGGCCGAGTTGTACACCTCGATCGGTTTCTACAAGCACGGCAAATCCGAGTTTTATCGCGCACTGATCAAGCACCTGGCCGACACCGATGACCGGTTCATCATGGCGCCGGGCGTGCGGGGCATGGTCATGAGCGTGTTCACGCTGCCGGGTTTCAACACCGTGTTCAAAGTCATCAAGGATCGGTTTTCGCCGTCCAAGAATGTCGACCGCGCCACGGTGATCGAGAAATACCGGCTGGTGAAAAGCGTGGACCGGGTAGGGCGCATGGCCGACACCCAGGAATTTGCTGACTTTCGCTTTCCGGTTGCCCGGTTCGAGCCGCAGTGCCTGAAGGAGTTATTGGACGTCGCCCCGTCGACGGTCGTGCTCGAAGGCGACGTGGTCTTGATTCGTCATTGCTGGACCGAGCGCCGCATGACGCCGCTCAACCTGTACCTGGAAAACGCCAGTGAGGCACAGGTGCTCGAAGCGCTGGATGATTACGGGTTGGCGATCAAACAGCTGGCGGCGGCCAATATCTTTCCCGGCGACATGCTGCTGAAAAACTTCGGCGTCACACGGCATGGGCGCGTGGTGTTTTACGACTATGACGAGATCTGTTATCTGACCGAGGCCAACTTCCGGCGCATCCCTGAGCCGCGCACACCGGAGGACGAAATGGCGTCCGAGCCCTGGTACTCGATTGGTCCGCTGGACGTGTTTCCCGAAGAGTTTCCGCCATTTCTGTTCGCCGACCTGAGCCAGCGCCGACTGTTCAACAGCCTGCATGGCGAGCTGTACGACGCCGATTACTGGAAGGGCGTGCAGGCAGCGATTCGGGCGGGGAAGGTGATTGATGTGTTTCCGTATCGCAGGAAGCCGGACCAACCTCTGTAGGAGCGCGCTTGCCCGCGAACCCGTACTTCAGACACTACGGCGGTGACCTGAAAAACTGTGCGCGGGCAAGCGCGCTCCTACAAGAGGTCAGCAATCAATCAACGCGATCTTGACCTCACGTCAGGCTCACATGCCGACTCAACAACGCCCGCAATGCCGCAGGTTTGACCGGTTTGGCGAGGTACTCCAGCCCCGCCGCATGCACTTGTGCGATCAGCTCGGGGCGACCATCGGCGCTGATCAGCACGCCCGGCACCGGCTCGCCCAATTGGGTGCGCAGCCAGGCCATCAGCTCGGTGCCGGTCTCGCCGTGGTCCAGGTGGTAGTCGACTAGCGCGAGGTGCGGACGGATGCCGTCGTCGAGCAGTGCCTGACACTCTTCACGGTTACGCGCGGTCCACACCTGACAGCCCCAGCGACTCAACAAGCTGTTCATGCCGATCAGGATGCTGTCTTCGTTATCGATGCACAGCACCTGCGTGCCGTTGAGCGCAGTCTTTTTAGGCTCGGCGGTCGTCGGTTGCGGCAACGTTTGCGAACGTGCCAGCGGCACCGTCACGCTGAAGACGCTGCCTTTGCCCGGCCATGAACGCACCTCCAGCGTATGGCCCAACACACGACACAGGCCGTCGGCGATCGCCAGACCCAAGCCAAGCCCTTTTTCTGCGCGCGTCTGATGGCTGTCCAGGCGTTTGAATTCCTCGAAGATCACCTGGCGTTTGTCTTCCGGAATGCCCGGTCCGCGGTCCCAGACTTCCAGGCTCAGGTGGTCGCCTTTGCGTCGCACGCCCAGCAGTATCGGCCCCTTGGCGTAGCGGAAGGCGTTGGTCAGGAAGTTCTGCAGCACCCGGCGCAGCAGTTTTACGTCGCTGGCGATCCGAAGTTGACTGCCGCGCACGCGGAAGCTCAGACCTTGCTCCTGCGCCAGGGCCTTGAACTCTGCGCCCAGGGTGTCGAACAGATTATTGAGCGGGAACGGTGCGACGGTTGGGGTGAACTTGCCGTTTTCCAGGCGGGAAATGTCCAGCAGGTCGCTGATCAGGTCCTCGGCCGAACGCAGTGAACTGTCCAGATGATGGATCAGTGTCCTGGCTTCATCGGGCACGTTGTCGTCGGTGTGCAACAAGGCGGCGGAAAACAGGCGCGCGGCGTTCATGGGCTGCATCAAGTCATGACTGACCGCCGCCAGAAAGCGCGTTTTCGACTGGTTGGCGGCTTCGGCGTGGGCCTTGGCCTCGGTGAGTGCCAGGTTCAGTTGCGACAGTTCGCGGGTGCGTTCGGCCACCCGTTGTTCAAGGCTTTCGTTGACGCCTTTAAGCGCTTGCTCGGCTTCGCGGAAGGCCGTGATGTCGGTGAAGCTCATGACGAAACCGCCGCCGGGCATCGGGTTGCCGATCAGTTCGATCACCCGGCCATTGGGGAACAGCCGCTCGGAGGTGTGCGCGCGGCCCTGACGCATCCAGTGCAGGCGTCGTGCGATGTGCACCTCGGCTTCGCCGGGGCCAAGCAAGCCGCGTTCGGCGTTGTAGCGAATGATGTCCGCGATGGGCCTGCCGACGCTGATCAGCCCGTCCGGGTAGTTGAACAGCTCCAGGTAGCGGTCGTTCCAGGCCACCAGTTTCAGCGACTGGTCCACCACGCTGATGCCTTGGGTGATGTTCTCGATGGCGCCTTGCAGCAATGCGCGGTTGAACTGCAGGACCTCGGACGCTTCGTCGGCGATGCGCACCACGTCTTCCAGCTGCATGTCCCGGCCTTCAATGGCCGCCTTGACCACCGCGCGGGTGGACGACGTGCCGAGTACACCGGCCAGCAGCCGTTCGGTGTGGGCAATCCATTCGCCGTTGGCGTTCTGGTTCGGGTTGAAGCCTTTGCCCTGGCGATAGGCAAAGCGGATGAAGCTTTGTTGCGCGCGCTCTTCGCCGACAAAGCGCGCCGAGAGCTTGAGCAAGTCCTCGATCTGCACCGCCAGCAGCGAGCGATTGTTGGGCCGTGCCTGCAACTCCTGCCCGATGAATCGGCCCGCCTGCCAGTGCTCCGACACGCGCGTGCGCGACAGCAGCGAGACCCAGGCGAACAGGATGAAATTGCCGGCCATCGACAGCACCACGCCTTGGGTCAGCGGGCTGATCGGCAGGTTGAACGGGTTGCTGTGCAGCCAGGCCAGCAGCGGGAAACTGCTCAGCGACCAACCCATGCTGTGCGCGGTCAGGGGCAGCACGAGGGTGTAGAACCAGATAAAGACACCGGCCGCCAGGCCCGCGAACACGCCACGGCGGTTGGCCGGTTTCCAGTAAAGCGCGCCGATCATCGCGGGCGCCAGTTGAGTGATCGCGGCAAACGCGATCTGTCCGATGGTCGCCAGGCTGGCCGTCGAGCCCAGCAACCGATAGCTCACGTACGCCAGCAGCAGAATCACCACGATGCTGACCCGGCGTACCGAGAGCATCCAGTAACGGAACACTTCAAACGGACGCTCGGCGGTTTTACGACGCAGCAGCCATGGCAGCAACATGTCGTTGGACACCATGGTCGACAGGGCCACGCTGGCCACGATCACCATGCCGGTCGCGGCCGAGGCGCCGCCGATGAACGCCAGCATCGCCAAGGCCGGGTGCGCGTGAGCAAGGGGCACGCTGATCACGAAGGAGTCCGGGAGCACCGAGCCTGGCAGCAGCATTTGCCCGGCCAGTGCGATGGGCACCACGAACAGCGCGGCGAGCAACAGGTAAGCCGGGAACACCCACTTGGCCAAGCGCAAATCCTGCGGCTCGATGTTCTCCACCACCGTCACGTGGAACTGCCGTGGCAAGCAGACGATGGCCATCATCGCAACGCCGGTTTGCACCACCATCGAGGGCCAGTTGATGGTCTCCTTCCAGTATTGCTCGAGGCGCGGCGCGAGCATGGCCTGATTGAACAGATCGTCGACCCCGTCGTACAGGCCGAAGGTCACGAAGACGCCAACCGCCATAAAGGCGAACAGCTTGACCAGCGCCTCGAACGCGATAGCCAGCACCATGCCGCGGTGGTGTTCGGTGGCGTCGAGGTTGCGCGTGCCGAAGACGATGGTGAACAGGGCCAGCACCAGCGAAACGATCAGTGCGGTGTCCTGCGCCCGCGTACCCGTGGCATCCGCCCCCGCGCCGATCAGGATGTTCACGCCCAGCACGATGCCTTTGAGTTGCAGGGCGATGTAGGGCAGGACGCCGATCAGGCAGATCAAAGCGACAACGACCGCCAGCGACTGGGATTTGCCGTAGCGCGCGGCGATGAAGTCGGCAATGGACGTGATGTTTTCCTGTTTGCTGATCAGCACCATTTTCTGCAGCACCCAAGGCGCCAGCACCATCATCACGATGGGCCCAAGGTAGATCGGCAGGAACGACCATAGCTGCTCGGCCGCCTGACCGACCGCCCCGAAGAACGTCCAGCTGGTGCAATAGACTGCCAGGGACAGGCTGTACACCCACGCCCGCAATCGGGGCGGCAGGGCACCGCTGCGACGGTCGCCGTAGAAGGCGATGGCGAACATGATGGCCATATAGGCCAGGGCGACGGCAGCGATCAGCCCGCTGGACAGCGACATGGGAACTCCAGATTCAAACAGGTCACGATTCGACGGCGATCCTTCGCCGGTCAGACAGTCTCGCACGCTGCATCACGTTCGTCTGTTTCGACCAAGGTCTGAGCGGCGCGGTGTCGCAGGTGGCCGGGGCAAACCTCCGATTGGTCTCTCATATTGAACTGGATCGACCGCGCACATCCTGTAGGGGCGCGGTTGCCCGCGAATGTGGCGTGTCAAACAACACCCGTGTTTCTGACCGTCCGCCTTCGCGGGCAAGCGCGCTTCTACAGGGCATTGTGTATATCGGTTAAATCTATGAGGTATAGAGAAATTACCCGCTTAATAGATATCAGGTCGCGCCGTAACATGAGTACCACCTCACACGAGGACAGGAGCGACCCATGCAGTACACCCTTTTTATCCCGCGCAGACCTTTCAGCCAACTGAGCCATCCGCGCGAAGTCATTCGTCAATTCACCCCCAACTGGTTCGCCGCGACCATGGGCACCGGCATTTTGTCGGCTGTTCTGACGCAGCTTCCGGTTCACATTCCCGGCATGTTCCAGCTGGCCGAAGCCCTGTGGATGTTGAACATCGTCCTGTTCCTCAGCTTCAGCGTTCTCTACGCCGCGCGCTGGGTGATGTTCTTTGACGAAGCGCGGCGGATCTTCGGGCATTCAACGGTTTCGATGTTCTTCGGTACCATCCCCATGGGCATGGCGACGATCATCAACGGACTGCTCACATTCGGTATACCCCGGTGGGGTCAGGGCGTGTTGCCGCTGGCCGAAGCGCTGTGGTGGCTGGACGTGGCGATGTCGCTGGCGTGCGGCGTGGTAATCCCGTTCATGATGTTCACCCGTCAGGAACACCGCATCGATCAGATGACGGCGGTCTGGCTGCTGCCGGTGGTGGCGGCGGAAGTGGCGGCGGCCAGCGGAGGGTTGCTGGCGCCGCACCTGGCGGACAGCCACAGCCCGTTCAGTGTGCTGATCACCAGCTACGTGCTGTGGGCGATGTCGGTGCCGGTGGCGTTCAGCATGCTCACCATCCTGTTATTGCGCATGGCCCTGCACAAACTGCCGCACGAAAGCATGGCGGCCTCAAGCTGGCTGGCGCTGGGCCCGATCAGCACCGGGGCCTTTGGCATGATAATGCTGGGTGCGGACTCTCCTGCAATCTTTGCCGCCCATGGTTTGGGCAGTGTGGGTGAGATCGCCTCGGGCTTGGGCCTGATCGCCGGGATCATTCTGTGGGGCGTCGGTGTGTGGTGGCTGCTGATGGCGGTGCTGATCACCGTTCGCTATTTGCGCAACGGCATCCCGTTCAACCTCGGCTGGTGGGGCTTCACGTTTCCACTGGGGGTGTTTGCCTTGACCACGCTGAAGCTCGGGGCTGTCTTGCAGCTGGGGTTCTTCTCGGTACTGGGAAGCCTGCTGGTGGCAAGCCTGGCGATGCTATGGCTGGTGATCATGCGCCGGACCGTGGTGGGGGCTTATAAAGGAGAGCTGTTTGTTTCGCCGTGTATAGCCGGTTTGAAGAAATGAACGGTTTTCCTGCTCGCGCGATATGAAGCGGTGGGAGCGAATTCATTCGCGAAAAATGTTCCGGAGTATGGAGATGTATTGACTGTACCTGCCCTTCGCGAATGAATTCGCTCCCACAGGGTGTGCGCCTATCGACAGAAATGCCGGTTACGTCTTCAATGTGGCTCGGACTGGAATCCCGTCTTCCAATCCAAAAGCCGACCCCGGCGTCATTCAGGATGAAGTTTGATGAGTCAGTCGCAGTTCAATCTGTTGGGCAAACGGCGGTTCCTGCCGTTCTTCGTGACGCAGTCCCTCGGGGCGTTCAACGACAACATCTTCAAGCAATCGCTGATCCTCGCCATTCTCTACAAGTTGACCATCGACGGTGACCGTTCGATCTACGTGAACCTGTGCGCGCTGCTGTTCATTCTGCCGTTCTTCCTGTTCTCGGCGCTGGCCGGGCAGTTCGGTGAGAAGTACCCCAAGGACAAGCTGATCCGCATGATCAAGGTGCTGGAGATCGGGATCATGGTGGTCGGCGCCGTCGGGTTTCTCTTCGATCACCTGTCCTTGATGCTCGCCGCACTGTTCGCCATGGGCACGCACTCCGCGCTGTTCGGCCCGGTGAAATATTCGATCCTGCCGCAGCACCTGCATGAGAACGAACTGGTGGGCGGCAATGGCCTGGTAGAGATGGGCACCTTCCTGGCCATCCTTGCCGGGACGATTGGCGCAGGGATCATGATGTCGGCCGCTCATTACGCGCCGATCGTCTCCACCGCCATGGTGCTGGTCGCCTGTCTGGGCTATCTCGCCAGCCGAGGCATCCCGCCCGCGGCAGCCGCGAGCCCGGAAATGCGCCTGAACTGGAACATCTTCAGCGAGTCCTGGGCGACGCTGAAACTGGGCCTGGGCCAGACTAAAGCCGTCTCGCGCTCCATCGTCGGCAACTCCTGGTTCTGGTTCGTCGGCGCGATTTACCTGACGCAGATCCCGGCCTACGCGAAAGAATTCCTGTACGGCGATGAAACCGTCGTCACCCTGATCCTCACGGTGTTTTCCATCGGCATCGCGGCAGGCTCCATGCTGTGCGAACGACTGTCGGGGCGAAAAGTGGAGATCGGCCTCGTGCCGTTCGGCTCGATGGGCCTGACGGTGTTCGGCCTGTTGTTGTGGTGGCATTCGGGTGAATTTCCGCAGAACGTCCAGGCCAATAACTGGCTGGCGGTGCTGGGTTACGGGCAAGCGTGGTGGGTGCTGTTCGACATCCTTGGCATCGGTGTCTTCGGCGGCTTTTATATCGTGCCGCTGTATGCGCTGATCCAGTCGCGCACGCCCGAGAAAGAGCGCTCGCGGGTCATCGCCTCGAACAACATTCTCAACGCACTGTTCATGGTGGTGTCGGCGATTGTGTCGATCATCTTCCTGAGCGTGGTGAAACTCTCGATTCCACAGCTGTTCCTGGTGGTCTCGCTGATGAACATCGCGGTGAACACCTACATCTTCAAGATCGTCCCGGAATTCACCATGCGGTTCATGATCTGGCTGCTCAGCCACTCCATGTACCGCGTAGAGCATCGCGACCTGGAACAGATTCCTGACGAAGGCGCCGCGTTGCTGGTGTGCAATCACGTGTCATTCGTAGACGCCTTGTTGATCGCCGGCTCGGTGCGCAGACCGATCCGCTTCGTCATGTACTACAAGATCTTCAACCTGCCGGTGCTCAACTTCATCTTCCGCACCGCCGGCGCGATTCCCATCGCCGGACGCAGCGAGGACCTGATGATCTACGACCAGGCCTTCAAGCGGATCGCCGACTACCTGAAAGACGGGGAGCTGGTGTGCATCTTCCCGGAAGGCAAACTGACCACCACCGGCGAGATCGACGAATTCAAAGGCGGCATGACCCGCGTGCTGCAAGAAACCGACGTACCGGTGATCCCCTTGGCGTTGCAAGGCTTGTGGGGCAGCTTCTTCAGCCGCGATCCCGACAAGGGCGTGTTTCGCCGGTTGTGGTCACGGGTGACATTGGTGGCGGGGCCCGCGATGCCCGGTGATGAGTCCGAACCGGCCCTTGTGCGCGAGCGGGTGGCGGCGTTGCGCGGGAATGTTCGGTAGATGACCTGCTGATAACGGTAGGAGCCGGCTTGCTGGCGATCTGCAGGTGGTCAGTAACAGAAGTTGACTGGACCACCGCTACTGCCATCCAGCCGGGTTTATAAGGCGGTAACTGCCGCTGAGCTCGGAGATATCCGTGGGTCGTTTCTCATGAGTGATGTAGGACTCTTCTGATTTTTTTTGATGGCCTCCGTTAACCTTTATTTCGTTTTACTCGGCCAATAAATTCATCCGCTTCTCTATCGAGCCGGATGAATACCCTATGATCGTTCCACCTGCCCCAGAAGGGGTTTCGCTCCACGCAAACATGGGTGTCGCTCGCCATATGAGATGGGTTGCCACACTCCCTCAAGAAGCGCAGCTTTGGGTTTGGTTTTATACCAAAGTTAAAAATGGCGGTCCTTGGGATTTCAAAAAGAGGGGAAGGCAGTTTGAGAAATTCGGAAATTTTCATTATGGGGCAGTTGGGACCTGTGCGGGATTTTCAGAGTTTGTTCTCCACCGAGCAGCCGGGGCTGCCCAGTTCAGGGCAGGAACCATTGCCCCAGAAGTAACATGGATTAACTGGTTTGTTTACCCTTTCGGAGACGATAAAAATGATCAGGAAATGATTGCGGAGGGCATTAAATATGCAAACTCGCGCTCCTGGTAAATGGGTGTTCAGATTCTTGCTCTTGCTCTGTGTTTTACAGGGGGGATGGATTTTGCTCAGTTATAAGTTTACAGCTGATTTATCAGAAATCATTCGGCGTTACCCCGTCGGAGATAAGGCAATGGTTTATGTGGTAGTCAGCGATTCAGGAGGCGCAACGGTCCCATTCACCTATCATTATTTTGTGCATCGCGCTATAGAGGATGACAGTTTGGCGCTAGAGTCGCTTCGGGATAATGCGACGGCGTTTCTTATTACCCGCGATCATGATGCCCAAACGTCAGTCTTTGGCAATCAGATTAAGATAGCGGTTAAAAGGCAAGTGTTTCACTTCCACAATCCAGCGATGGTTAGACTCGACGACGACTATTTGGCGGTCGATGTCTGGCTGGATGCGCAAATTGACTACGAAAATGATGGCTAGATAGCTCATTCAAATAGGATCAGTTTCGTTGCATCTTCGAATTCATTACCAAAGCTACAGGCTAATTTTTCAACCTTACCGGGAAATGATGGTGGATCAGCAGGAGTCCTGAGCTTATCCCACCATCATCACAATGCACCTTGCCTTTCTATAGTGTTAATGCGCAGCGGGCTTCCTCTTCGTGCCACTTTCCCCATCCGGCGCCATCTTCCTGAAATACGTCGACAGCAACGCCCCCGAGATGTTGTGCCAGACGCTGAACAGCGCGCTGGGCACCGCCGCCAGTGGCGAGAAATGGGCGCTGGCCAGGGCGGCGCCGAGGCCGGAGTTCTGCATGCCGACTTCCAGCGACAGCGACTTGCGTTGGGCCAGTGGCAGTTTGAACACTTTCCCGGTGAAGTAACCCAGCAGGAAACCGAAGCTGTTGTGCAGCATGACAACGGCCATGATCAGCAGGCCGGACTCGGCGATTTTTGCCTGGCTGGCGGCCACGACGGCGCAGACGATCATGACGATGCTCACCACCGAGATCAGCGGCAGCACGTCGACCGCGAACTGCACACGGGCGCCGAGCAGGCGTTGAGCGATGACGCCCAGCACGATCGGCAGCATCACCAGTTGCAGGATCGACCAGAACATTTCCATGAAGGACACAGGCAACCATGCCGACGCCAGCAGCCAGATCAGGGCCGGGGTCAGCAACGGGGCGAGGAGGGTGGTGACGGCCGCGATGGCGACCGACAGCGCCAGATCGCCTTTCGCCAACCAGGTCATGACGTTGGACGACGTGCCGCTCGGGCAGCAACCGACCAGAATCACGCCGACGGCGATTTCCGGCGGCAGGTGAAACGCCTGGCACAGCAACCAGGCCACGCCCGGCATGATCACGAAATGCGCGACCACACCCAGGGCCACGCGCCAGGGATGACGCACGACCTCGGAAAAATCATCAAGCTTGAGGGTCAGGCCCATGCCGAACATGACCAGCCCCAACAGCGGCACGATCAATGTTTTCAGGCCGATGAACCAGGTGGGGAACAGGAACGCCAGCACGGCGAACAGCAGCACCCAGTACGCGAAGGTATTGCCGACAAAACGACTCAATGCAGCCAGGGCACGCATGGCTTGCTCCTTTTATTGTGGGGTGAATCAGGTACGCATAACTGTAGGAGCCGGCTTGCTGGCGAAAGCGGTGGGTCATTCAACATCAACGTGTCTGAAATGACGCTTTCGCCAGCAAGCCGGCTCCTACAGGACCGAGGGTTAGATCCCCTGCGGAATCTCTTCGCCACCCAGTGCGTCGAACAGCTGCGGCAGGAACTCGCCGAAGGTCAGCATCATCAGGGTGAAGCTGGCGTCCTGCTGGCCCAGTGCGTCGTCGCCACCGTCCTGCTCCGCCTGATCCTGCAGCAGGTCCTCGAACTTCAGGCGTTTGACGCCCAGTTTGTCGTCGAGCACGAAGGACAATTTGTCCTGCCAGGCCAGCGACAGTTGGGTCACGACTTTACCGGTGCTCAAGTGCAGCTGGATTTCGTCGCTGGTCAGGTCCTGACGCTTGCACTTCACAATGCCGCCGTCTTCGTGGGTGTCGCGCAGTTCGCATTCGTCGAGGACGAAGAAGCTTTCGGCGGTCTGACCGGTCTTGACCCATTCGGTCATCACGGCGGTCGGCGCGGTTTTCACGGTCACCGGACGGACCGGCAGCGAGCCGACCACTTCACGGAGCGTCGACAGCAGGTCTTCGGCGCGTTTCGGGCTGGACGCGTTGACCAGAATGACGCCTTGCTTGGGCGCGATGGCTGCAAACGTCATGGAGCGACGGATAAAGGCACGCGGCAGGAATGCCTGGATGATTTCATCCTTGAGCTGGTCGCGTTCCTTTTTATAGACCTTGCGCATCTGCTCGGTCTCGATTTCTTCGACTTTCTCTTTCAGTGCGTCGTTGACCACGCTGCCCGGCAGGATGCGTTCTTCCTTGCGCGCCGACACCAGCATGAAATCGCCGCTGACATGCACCAGCGGCGCGTCTTCACCTTTGCCGAACGGGGCGATGAAACCGTAAGTGGTCAACTCCTGGCTGGCACAAGCGCGTGCAGGCTTGGTCGCCAATGCGGTTTCCAGCGCCTCGGCATCAAATGGCAGGTCCTGGGTCAGGCGATAGACAAGCAGGTTTTTGAACCACATGGGGTACGTCTCTCCTTTATACAAAGGGGGGCATTATTCGCTGCCGCGACCCTGCGGCCAACCCTGACGTAAGCCTTTGGCGGGAATATAAAAATTATTTAAAAAAGTGCTTGCCAGAGGTGGGATCGCTCCGTAGAATGCGCGCCACACCGAAGCGAAGGGTGATTAGCTCAGCTGGGAGAGCGTCTGCCTTACAAGCAGAATGTCGGCGGTTCGATCCCGTCATCACCCACCATTCGTTTCAAGTGTTACGCGCAGCGGTAGTTCAGTCGGTTAGAATACCGGCCTGTCACGCCGGGGGTCGCGGGTTCGAGTCCCGTCCGCTGCGCCATATTGAGTTACGAGGCCCTTGAACTCCTCGTAACGACGAAAAGAGCGACCCTAGGGTCGCTTTTTTTGTGCCTGTGATTTGATGCGTGGGCGACGCAATCTGCTGTTGATTCTGGCCATAGGCCGTAGGAGCGTGGCTTGTCCCGCGATCGGTTGCGCAGCATCCGTGAAATCTGACGGCTTGTTTTTCACCTGACACACCGCATTCAACCGTCCTGCTGCCGCTTCGCGCCAGATCGCGGGACAAGCCACGCTCCTACCGTTCTCCGTCGTGCCGTGCGCAGATGTTGCGTCATACGGCCCCTACAGATCCGTGGGGCGACTAAGTGAATGCATGTGCTTCCGATCCCGGTTCTGCCGAAAAAAACTCTCCGCGCTTCAACCCACATCAATCTCCACCACATCGCCCGCCAACCGGGCGGGCCAAGTGCGCAATTTCAAGGCCGGATCCTCAAGGCAGGTCCCGTCCTCCAGCCGATAATGCTGCTTATACAGTGGCGAGGCGATCACCAGATCGCCCGCCAGGCTGCCGACCAAACCGCGACCGATCACGTTCACACCCGACACCGGATCGCGGTTCTCGACCGCGAACAGTTGCGGCGTACCGCTGATCGAGGCGACATGAAACAGAGCCACCTGCGTATTGCCCACCAGCGCCACAACGCCGGAGTTGAGGACCAGGTCCTGACGGGCGCACACCACGCGCCAGGCTTGGGTTTGAGGCATGTCCATCGTCAGCGCATTGGCCTGGCTCATCGTGCGATCTCCGCAACAGGAATAAGGTTGAGTTCATTAGCCCGCGCCGGGCGGCGTTGGCTGCGTTCCTTGACGAAATGAATGTCCGGGTCGGCGCCCTTGTCGTTGACGAAGGTGCGGAAGCGCTTGAGCTTTTCCGGGCTCTTCAGCGCGTTGGCCCATTCGCACTCATAACGGTCCACGACCAGTTGCATTTGGTCCTCCAGCTCGGCGGCCAGCCCGAGGCTGTCATCAATGACTACGGCCTTGAGGTAGTCCAGGCCGCCTTCCAGCGATTCGCGCCAGACCGACGTACGCTGCAGCTTGTCGGCGGTGCGGATGTAGAACATCAGCACGCGGTCGATGTAGCGAATCAGCGTCTCGTCATCCAGGTCGGTGGCGAACAGCTCCGCATGGCGCGGGCGCATGCCGCCGTTGCCGCAGACGTACAGGTTCCAGCCGTTCTCCGTGGCGATGACGCCGATGTCCTTGCTTTGCGCTTCGGCGCATTCGCGGGTGCAGCCGGACACCGCGAATTTCAGCTTGTGCGGCGAACGCAGCCCCTTGTAACGGTCCTCGATGGTCAGCGCCATTTGCACGCTGTCCTGCACGCCATAACGGCACCAGGTGCTGCCGACGCAGGATTTCACCGTTCGCGTCGACTTGCCGTATGCATGCCCGGTCTCGAAACCGGCCGCGATCAGCTCGGCCCAGATGTCCGGCAATTCATGCAATTGCGCGCCGAACAGGTCGATGCGCTGGCCGCCCGTGATCTTGGTGTACAGGTCGTATTTCTTCGCCACCGCGCCGATGGCGATCAGGCCGTCCGGAGTGATTTCTCCGGCAGGAATCCGTGGCACTACCGAATACGTACCGTTCTTCTGCATGTTCGCCATGAAGGTGTCGTTGGTGTCCTGCAAAGGCACCAGCGAAGGGTCCATGATCGGCTTGTTCCAGCAGGATGCAAGGATAGAGCCGACAGTGGGTTTGCAGATGTCGCAACCGACGTGGCCTTTGCCGTGGCGGGCAATCATCTGCTCGAAACTCTCGATATTTTCCACGCGGGCGAGGGCATACAGCTCCTGACGCGTAAAGGCAAAGTGCTCGCACAGGCCCTTGTCGACGGCGACCCCGCGGGCGGTCAGCTCGTGTTCGAACACGCTTTTGAGCAGGGCCGAGCAGCCGCCGCAACCCGTTGCCGCTTTGGTGCAGGCCTTGATTCCGGCAAGATCGGTACAACCGCTGTCGATGGCCGAGCAGATCGCCCCTTTGCTGACGTTGTGGCAGGAGCAGACGGTGGCTGTCGCCGGCAATGCGTCGACGCCCAGTGTCGGCGCGCCTTCGCTGTGGGGCAGGATCAGGCTGGACGGATCGGCTGGGAGCTTGATGCCGTTCTGCGCGTATTGCAGCAGCGTGTCGTAATAGCTGTTGTCTCCGACCAGCACCGCGCCCAGCACTTGCTTGCCGTCGGCGGACACCACCAGACGCCGATAGGTGGCAGTGGCCTCATCAATGAAGCGATAGCTGCGCGCGCCGGTCAGTGCGCCATGGGCATCGCCGATGGAACCGACGTCGACGCCGAGCAGCTTCAGCTTGGTCGACATGTCCGCGCCGAAGAACGGCTCGGCATCCTGATCACACAATTGTGCCGCGACGTTACGCGCCATCTGATAACCCGGAGCGACCAGACCGAAGACGCTGCCGTTCCAGGCCGCGCACTCGCCGATGGCAAAGATGTCGGCGTCGCTGGTGCGGCAGTGTTCGTCAATGGCGATACCGCCGCGAGGACCGAGCGCCAGCTCGCACTGGCGGGCGAGGGCGTCCTGTGGCCGAATCCCGGCCGAGAACACGATCAGGTCGGTCTCAAGGCATTCGTCGCCCGCGAAATTCATGCGATAGCGGTATTCCTCACCTGCGCTGATCGACTGGGTGGCGCGAGAGAGATGCACGCCGACACCCAAAGCCTCGATGCGGGCCTTGAGGGCCGCGCCGCCAAAATCGTCCAGCTGCACGGGCATCAGGCGCGGGGCGAATTCCACCACGTGCGCTTCCAGGCCAAGTGACTTCAATGCATTGGCCGCTTCCAGTCCGAGCAAACCGCCACCGACCACGACACCGCGTCTGGCCTGATGGGCAGCGGCGCGAATGGTGTCCAGATCGTCCAGCGTGCGGTACACCAGCCGAGAATGGCCTTCGGCGCCTTCTATGGGCGGCACGAACGGGTAAGAGCCGGTCGCCAGCACCAGTTTGTCGTAGGCAAAACAGCCTTTGGACGTGATGACTTCGCGGCGGTTGCGGTCGATTTCCAGCACCGGTACGCCCAGGTGCAGCGTCAGGCCGGGGTGTTCATATAAAGAAGCATCGCTGAGGGCCAGTGACTCGGCATCGCGACCGCCGAAGTACTCGGACAGGTGGACACGGTCGTAGGCGCGCTGGCCTTCTTCACCGAACACATGGATGCGATAGCGTTCGAGGGCACCGGCGGCGATCAGTTGTTCGACGCAGTGGTGACCGACCATCCCGTTGCCAACGACGATCAGTGTTTGCACATCATGAAGTGCGGCTGTGGTGTTCATATCGAGTCCCGGCCAAGGCCAATCAGGTTTTTTGAAAGCAAAAAAAAAGGCGCCCGGAACCTTTCGGTTCCAGGCGCCTTTGCCTGTTCTTTTAAGGGTTGTCACTCGACCACAGTGTCGGCACAACCTGTAGCCCATCGCCGTGTGAGGCGGACGATCATCGTTGACCGACCAGGGCTGCCCACCGCGCATTCGGGTTGGGTTTGAAAGGGATGAAGCAACGGGTGTGCCAATAGCGGACGCACCGCGATGAGTGTAGGAGCGTGGCTTGTCCCGCGATCTGCCGCGAAGCGGCAGTCAATCTGATGAATAGGGTGCATCGGGCTGACCGCATCCACAGGTTTTACGACGGGTTCCCCGCCGATCGCGGGACAAGCCACGCTCCTACAAGGGATAGCGCATGGCACGCAAACGGTGCGATTTCGTCCGCTTTGCCCCATTGCGAGGCTCAAATGCGAGCGTCCGTGGCCGCTTTGCGCTTCAGCCGCAGCGGGTATGAACGCGCCACCGCCAGCCAGTCGCGTCGCCTACAGGCATCCCCATCAGGCTGGCCTGTCCTTTGCAATCATCCTTCTATAGGCAGTCAACGCCGATTGCCCTCTTCACGACAAAGGCGCCGTGTGCTCCCCGTTTTTCGACGGAGGAGAACAGGGCGTCTTTTTTTTGGGTTCGGGAAACGGGTTATGGCGAGCAACAGCGTACGAAGCGTGTGTCCTTATTGCGGTGTCGGTTGTGGCATCGTCATGCAGGTCGACAATAACCGTGTGATCAAGGTCAGCGGCGACAAGGCGCATCCAACCAATGCCGGGCGTCTGTGTACCAAAGGCACCACCTGTGGCCAGGCGATCGCCGACGCTGGCCGCATGACGTCCGCCTACCTGCGGCATCAGCGCAGTCAGGACCCGGTGCGCACTGATATCGACGCGGCGATCTCGGAAACGGCCCGCCGCCTGCGCGGCATTCTTGATCGTGACGGGCCCGATGCACTGGCGTTTTACGTCTCGGGCCAGATGTCCCTGGAAGCGCAGTACCTGGCCAACAAACTCGCTAAAGGGTTCGTGCGCACGAACAACATCGAATCCAACTCCCGGCTGTGCATGGCGAGCGCGGGCAGCGGCTATAAATTGTCGCTGGGTTCGGACGGCCCGCCGGGTTCCTATGACGATTTCGACAAGGCCGACCTGTTCTTTGTGATCGGCGCCAACATGGCCGACTGTCATCCGATCCTGTTCCTGCGCATGATGGATCGGGTCAAGGCGGGCGCGAAGCTGATCGTTGTCGACCCTCGGCGCAGCGCCACCGCGGACAAGGCCAGCCTGTTCCTGCCCATCAAACCCGGCACCGATCTGGCGTTGCTCAACGGCCTGCTGCATCTGCTGCTGGAAAACGGCGATGTCGACACCGACTTCATCGACGCCTTTACGCAAGGCTGGGAGGCGATGCCTGAATTTCTGGCCGATTACACGCCCGCTTACGTCGCGCAGATCACCGGTCTGGCTGAGGCAGATATTCGTCAGGCTGCCCGGATGATTGGCCAGGCGCCGCAGTGGATGAGTTGCTGGACCATGGGGCTGAACCAGAGCACCCACGGCACCTGGAACACCAACGCATTGTGCAACTTGCACCTGGCCACAGGCGCGATTTGCCGCCCGGGCAGCGGGCCGTTTTCACTGACCGGGCAACCCAACGCCATGGGCGGCCGGGAAATGGGCTATATGGGCCCTGGCCTTCCCGGCCAGCGATCGGTGTTGGTCGAGGACGACCGTCGCTTTATAGAAGACCTCTGGTCGATTCCCCGCGGCAGTCTGGGTCAGACACTCGGCGGCGGCACCGTCGACCTGTTCGAGCAGATGCGTGACGGTCATATCAAGGCCTGCTGGATCATCTGCACCAACCCGGTGGCAAGCGTCGCCAACCGCTCGACGGTGATCCAGGCCCTGCAAAATGCCGAGCTGGTGATCACTCAGGACGCGTTTCTCGACACCGAAACCAATCGCTACGCCGACATTCTCTTGCCCGGTGCGCTTTGGGCAGAAGCGGAAGGGGTGATGATCAACTCCGAGCGAAACCTGACCCTGACGCAAAAAGCCGTCGATGCGCCTGGTGAGGCGTTACCCGATTGGCAGATCATTGCCCGGGTCGCCTGCGAAATGGGCTTTGCCGAAGGCTTCAGCTACGGATCGGCCGAGGCCGTGTTCGAAGAAATCAAACAGGCCTGGAACCCGAAAACCGGTTACGACATTCGCGGTGCCAGCTATGCGCGTCTGCGTGACCAGTCGCTGCAATGGCCGTGCGCGCCTGACGACACCGGCACGCGTCACCCGATTCGCTACCTCGATAAAAGTGGGGAGCCGTCGGAAGGTCCGGCCCTGCTTTTCGCGACCGAACACGGCAAGGCGGTTTTTCTGCCGCGTCCGCACATGCCGCCGGCCGAGATGCCAAACGACACGTTCCCGATGGTGCTCAATACCGGTCGACTGCAACACCAGTGGCACACGCTGACCAAGACCGGAAAAATCCCGACCCTGAACGCGCTCAATCCCGGTCCCTTCATCGAAATCCACCCGACCGATGCGACGGCGCTGGGCATTCGCGACAAGGACGCCGTGGAAGTCCGTTCGGTGCGCGGTCATGCGGTCCTGCCCGCTGTGGTGACCGACCGGGTGAGACCGGGCAACTGTTTTGCGCCGTTTCACTGGAACGATGCCTACGGCGAACACTTGGCGATCAACGCCGTGACCAGTGACGCCGTCGACCCGGTGTCGAAGCAGCCCGAATTCAAGTTCTGCGCGGTTGCGCTGCGCAAGGTCGAGCTGATCGGTCATCGTTTTCTTGATGTGCCACAGCCCGATGCGCACACGCTGGAAGTCTCCGAAGGTGAGCCGCTGCTCACCTTGCTCTGGGCCTCGCAAACCGGCAACGCAGAGGCGCTCGCCAAACGCTTCGGCACGCACCTGCGCTCAGCTGGCATCCCCGTGCAGGTCGCTGCGATGGACCGATTTCCGGTGGCACGTCTGAGCGATGTCAGCCATGTCGCGTTGATCAGCAGCACCTTCGGTGACGGCGATTCGCCCGACAACGGTCAGGGGTTCTGGCAGTCGCTGAGCGAACGCCAGGAGCGGCTGGAGTCGCTGCGTTACGCGGTGCTCGCTCTGGGGGATCCGAGTTACGACCGCTTCTGCCAGCACGGCAAAAATCTGGATCAGCGCTTACTGACATTGGGGGCGTCGCCGTTGATGCCCCGGGTCGATTGCGACGGCGACTTTCAGGACCACGCCGACGGCTGGTTCAAGGCGCTGCGACAGGTGCTGGATATTCCCCCCATCGAAATGGCCCCGGAAACGTCGAGCAACCAACCGTCCCGTGCGCACCCGCATCACGCCAGGCTGTCGATCAATCGCCGTCTGAACGGCGAGGGCGCGAGCAAGGACACACGCCAGTTTGCGTTGACGCTGGGCGACTCGGGTCTGGCCTATGAGGCAGGCGATGCGCTGGGCGTGTGGCCGCGCAATTGTCCGGCGTTGATCGATGAAGTGCTGACGTTGACGGGCCTGCAGGGCGACCAGCCTGTGAGTGTCGGCAAGGCGGGTGAGATGCCGTTGTCACAGGCACTGACCTCGCAATTCGAAATCGCAAGACCCACGGCAGAA
Source organism: Pseudomonas abietaniphila (assembly GCF_900100795.1). Classification (GTDB taxonomy): domain Bacteria; phylum Pseudomonadota; class Gammaproteobacteria; order Pseudomonadales; family Pseudomonadaceae; genus Aquipseudomonas; species Aquipseudomonas abietaniphila. The sequence continues at coordinate 98,652 of NZ_FNCO01000005.1, read as the reverse complement.
GCGCTGGGTTTCATTGCCGAGCGCAGCGGCAGCAGCGAGCTTAAAACGTTGCTGACCGAGCCGTTCAACAGCGAGTTGAAGGACTGGTTATGGGGGCGACAGCTGGCGGATGTGCTTCGGGAGTTTCCGCTGAGCTGTTCAGCGCAGGAGTTGCTGGACCACCTCAAGCCGCTTCAGCCGCGGTTGTACTCCATCGCGTCCAGTGCAAAGGCGCATCCCGATGAGGTTCATCTGACGGTCTCTGCCGTGCGGTACGGCAAGCGCAAGGGCGTGTCCTCGACCTTTCTCGCCGACCGTGCGGGTGATGGCCAGGTGCCGATTTTCCTGCAACCGACCCAGCACTTTCGCGTACCGGTCGAGGGTGACGTGCCGATGATCATGATCGGTCCCGGCACTGGCGTGGCGCCGTTCAGGGCGTTTCTGCAGGAACGGCAAATGCGCGCTGATCGCGGGCGAAACTGGCTGTTCTTTGGTGAGCAGCATGCGGCCACGGATTTCTACTACCGCGATGAACTCGAAAGCCTGCACAAAGACGGGTTGCTCACGCGCCTGAGCCTGGCGTTTTCCCGCGATCAGGCCGAGAAGGTCTACGTCCAGCATCGCATCCGCGAACAGGGCGCTGAACTGTGGCGGTGGTTGCAGGACGGCGCGCGCATTTACGTCTGCGGGGATGCGACGCACATGGCCAAGGACGTCGATCAGGCACTGCGCGAGGTCATCGTTGCCCAGGGCGGGATGAGCGCAGAGCGCGCCGCCGAGCATCTGCGGGATCTGGCGGGGGAAAGGCGTTATCTGCGAGACGTCTATTAAGGACGGTCATCGGCCGGCCCGATACGCGAAAGCGGGTCGGTCGGGCGTTCAGTAGCCTTGATGCCGGGCGATCACGCCATGCATCGCTTCCCCTCGCTGATGGCGACGAAGGTTGCCGAGCAACACCTCGAATGCGGTATCGGGAGAGGTGTTTGCACCGATGTGGGGTGTGAGCCAGAGGTTGGGATGGCTCCAGAACGGATGATCGGGCGAAGGCGGTTCGTCCTCAAGCACGTCGACGACGGCATCGCTCAGTTGCCCACTGTCCAGTGCATCCAGCAGGTCGCGCTCGATCAGATGCCCACCCCGTCCCAAGTTGATCAACTGCGCGCCTTTGGGCATCGCGGCGAAGGTCTGTGCGTTCAACACGCCGCGGGTGTCGTCCGTCAGAGGGAGCAGGCAGATCAGAATGTCGCACTGGGCGAGAAAGGGCTTCAGTTGCACATCGCCGGCGAAGCATTGCACACCGTCGATGTGTTTGTGTGACCTTGCCCAACCCCGCAGTTCAAAGCCGAACGGTCGCAAGGCTTGCGTGACCGCCACCCCGAGATTGCCCAGGCCCATGACGCCGACACGACGCCGTCTGGCAGGCGTCAGTTCATGGTCTTGCCAGACCCTGGCCCGTTGCTGGCGCAGATAGAGAGGAACCTGCCGATGCAGGCTCAGCACGGCAAAACAGGCGTACTCGATGATGCCTTGGGCGATGCCGGGATCAAGCATCCGGACCACCTGGATATACCCTGGCAGTTCGCCGAGGTCGAATTGATCGACCCCGGCCGAGGTGGCGAAAATCACGTCGAGATTGGGAAAGCGGGTGTGCAAATCGTGTGGTGGCTGCCAGGCGGCGAAGTAACGCACTTGCGAGGGATCCCCTATGTCCGGCCAAAGTCGCACGTCGATGTCCGGTGCATGCTGTTCGAACAGTGATTTCCAGACACTGCCGCGTGAATCGTCAACTTTGAACAGCAGGGCCATGGGGGACTCGCACTCGCAGGGAAGGTGTTCATACGATGGCAGAGCCCGGCGCAACAATCTCCCGAATCCGGGCGAAAGAACGGGAGATTGCGCGCTATTGGCGGGATCAGACAGCAGCGGCGATGGCTTTGCCCAGCGCTTCGGTGTTCCCGGTGCCGCCGATGTCAGCCGTCAGCGGGGCGTCCGCTGGCCCCATCGCCAGCACGGTTTCGATGGCGGTCAGCACGGCTGCCCCTGCTTCCGGATGGCCCAGGTGTTCAAGCATCATCGCCCCGCACCAGATCTGTCCGATCGGGTTGGCGATGCCTTTGCCGGCGATGTCGGGCGCCGAACCGTGCACGGGCTCGAACAGGCTCGGGAAGTTGCGCTCCGGGTTGATGTTGGCAGACGGCGCGATGCCGATCGTGCCGGTGCAGGCCGGGCCCAGGTCAGACAGGATGTCGCCGAACAGGTTGCTCGCCACCACCACGTCGAACCAGTCAGGGTGCAGGACGAAGTTCGCGGTGAGGATATCGATGTGGTACTTGTCGACGTTCACCTGCGGGTATTTTTTGCCCATCTCGGCAACGCGTTCATCCCAGTACGGCATGGTGATCGCGATGCCGTTGGACTTCGTCGCTGACGTCAGGTGCTTCTTCGGCCGGCTCTGCGCCAGGTCATAAGCGAACTTCAGAATGCGGTCGACGCCAACGCGGGTCATGACCGTTTCCTGCAACACGATCTCGCGATCGGTGCCGGGGAACATCTTGCCGCCAACGCTGGAGTATTCGCCTTCGGTGTTTTCGCGCACCACCCAGAAGTCAATGTCGCCGGGCTTGCGATTGGCGAGCGGCGCCTTGACGCCTGGCATCAGGCGGCAGGGGCGCAGGTTGACGTACTGATCGAATTCGCGGCGGAACTGGAGCAACGAGTCCCACAGGGAAATATGGTCAGGCACCACGTCAGGCCAGCCGACGGCGCCGAAGTAGATGGCGTCGTACCCCTTGAGAAGGTCGAACCAGTCGTCGGGCATCATCTTGCCGTGGGCGAGGTAGTAATCGGCGCTGGCGAAGTCGAACCAGTCCCATTGCAGGTCCAGGTTGTGTCTGGCCGCCACCGCGTCCAGCACGCGAACGCCCTCGGGCATGACTTCCTTGCCGATGCCGTCGCCGGGGATCACTGCAATTTTGTACCGGGCTTTGCTCATGGGATTCGACTCCAGGGATTGTTGAGGAACGCTACGCAGTGTATGGAGTGTTGCTGGATTAATAATTAGTCTTGGTCGAAAGCCATTATTAGTTTCAAGGAAAGAATCCGTGAGCATGATCGATGACCTGAGTTTCTTTCAGCAGGTGGCAACGCGGGGCAGCCTGACGGAGGTCGCGCGTCACTTGGGTCTGTCTTTGCCTGCGGTCAGCAAGCGGCTGAGCCAACTGGAGGCGCGTCTCGGCGTGCAGTTGCTCCAGAGAACAACGCGCCGCCTGTCGCTGACCCCGGAAGGGACGTTGTACCTGGAAGGCGGGCGTCCGATCCTGCGCCAGCTGGAGGAGCTCGAAAGTGCGCTCGACAGCCGTCAACCCACGCTGAAGGGCCGATTACGGATCAACGGCACGCTGGGCTTCGGGCGGCAACATCTGGCGCCGGTGGTGTCCAGCTTCGCCCGCCTGCACCCTGAGCTTGAGATTTCCCTCGAGCTCACGAGCCAGCCGTTGAGCGTGCTGGATGACCAGTTCGACCTCGGGGTGTGCATGGGAGAGCCGCCTGACTCCCGGTTGATCGGTGTCCGCCTGCTGGAAAATCCACGCATCCTCTGCGCGTCTCCGCAATACCTTGAAGCTATGCCTGCGTTGACGCGTGTTGCCGATCTGGCGGCGCACAATTGCATCGTTCTGCGGCAGTTTGGCAGTGACTATGCCATCTGGCGGTTCAGCAAGGACGGTCAGGATTACGCCCACAAAGTCAGTGGGACGCTGTCGAGTAATGATGGTGAAGTCGCTCTGAGCCTTGCGTTGGATGGGCATGGTTTGATCCTGCGTTCGCGCTGGAACGTGCAGGCGTATCTTGAACACGGCCGTCTGCAGGCGGTATTGACCGATCATCGAGCGCCCTCGGCCGATATTTTTGCGGTGTACCAGCACCGTCGACACATACCGCAGAGGATCTCGGTGTTTGCCCGATACCTGGCGCAGGAGCTGGCCAGACGCTTGCCGTTCGCGGCCATTCAATGAGTGACAAGCCATCACCCGGAGCGACGCGACCTGGTATGACTCCAGGTTATGGTTGGCCTGACTATTGGTGCATTGCCCCCGGATGTCATGCTCTTGTAACGTCGAAATGTCCCGCTCGGTCGAATAACAAAATCAAACCTGAGCAAAGCACTGCGGTGCAGGGTGTTCAGTCGAGGTTTTTAACGCTGCCGAATTAATCTACGTCCAGGATGATTTGCCATGAAAACCTTGTCTGTCGCTGCAGCTGTCGGTTCCGTCATATCCCTGTTGAGTCTGGCCGTGGCGTGCGCTACGCCGGCCATGGCCGATGAAATCACCTTCGTCTCCCAAGGGGGCAGCTACCAGGAGGCCCAGACCAAAGCCATTCTGGACCCCGCTGCAAAGAACCTGAAAATGACCATCAAGCAGGACAGCGCCCCGGATGCCTGGCCTATGGTCAAGGCTCAGGGCGAAGCGAAGAAGCCCGTCTGGGACGTGATCGATACACCGCCTTCCAACTGTGTGCGCGGCGGTAACGAAGGGCTGATCGAGGCGCTCGACCTGAGCAAGATGCCCAACGTGCAGAGCATGCCTGCGGCCTACCGCACACCTTATTCGGTCGCGTATGAGTTCTATTCGTCAGTGATCGGGTACAACAAAAAGTCCCTGAAAAAAATTCCGCAGACCTGGGCTGAGTTCTGGGACGTGAAGAACTTCCCCGGCACCCGTGCCTTGCGCAACGATCCGATGAGCACGCTGGAAGCCGCCTTGCTGTCGGACGGTGTACCTCGCGACAAGCTGTACCCACTGGATGTCGATCGGGCCTACAAACGCCTGGAGCAGATCAAGCCCAATATCGCGGTGTGGTGGACCTCGGGTGGTCAGTCCGCGCAATTGCTTGCCGACGGCGAGGTGGACATGTTGATGATCTGGAACGGTCGCGCGAGCGCCGTGCAAAAGAGCAACCCGGACGTCGCCTTCACCTACAACGACGGCCTGCTGCAGAACACTCAGTTGTGCATCCTGAAGAACGCACCCAACTACGCGGCGGCCGTGAAGTTTGTCAACGAAGCGGTTTCGCCTGAGTTGCAGGCCAATCTGCCGCTGTACATCGATTACGGTCCGGGCAATCCAGCGGCGTTTGGCACGGGGAAAATTACCGCCGAGCGCGCCAAAGAGTTACCAAGCTCGCCGGATAACGCCGCCAAGCAGGCATTGATGTCAGAGGAATGGTGGGCCTCGGCGGCAGGCATTGCAGCCAAGGATCGCTGGCTAAAATTCGTTCAGTAACGCCAGGACGCCGACATGATCGACTACCTGATCCTGGGAGGCGGATCGGCAGGCTGCGTGCTTGCCGCCCGGCTCTCGGAGGACCCCGACAAGCAGGTGTACCTGATCGAGGCCGGCCGCGATATTTCTGCGCAGACCATGCCCTCCGCGATTCGCAGCCGCTACCCCGGCCGTGCGTATCTGGACGTCAGCAATATCTGGCAGCGGCTCACCGCGCTGATGGGCCATCGCGCCATTACACAACGGCGTTATGAGCAGGCTCGTATCCTCGGGGGAGGGTCGGCGATCAATGCGCTGATGACCAACCGTGGTGCGCCTGCCGACTATGACGAGTGGCAGGCGTTGGGCGCTGAGGGGTGGCGGTGGGATACCTGTCTGCCGTACTTTCGCAAGCTGGAAACCGACACGGACTTCAGTGGCCCGCAGGACGCTGTGTTGCATGGCCACGACGGTCCGATGAGGATTCGGCGCACGCCTGCCGCGCGACTGTCGCCTTTTGTCAAAAGCGTCATGAAGGTCTTGGGGGCAAGGGGGCTGTCGCACAAGCCCGATCAGAACGGGCCTTGGGAAGAAGGCGTGTTCGTCGGCGCGATTGGTGTCAGTGAGCAAGGCGAGCGTATCCCCACCTCGGTGGGTTACCTCACCGATGAGGTGCGACGACGCAGTAATTTGAAGATCCTGACCAACTGCCTGGTTGATCGCGTGTTGATCCATAACGGCGTGGCGATTGGCGCCCGGGTCTGGCGTGAAGGGGGCGACGTCGAGTCGCTGATGGCCGGGGATGTGATTGTGTCTGCCGGGGCCATTCACAGCCCGGCGGTGTTGATGCGCAGTGGAATCGGCCCGGCGGATGATCTGGTTTCGCTGGGGATCACGCCGGTCGTTGATCGGCCGGGTGTAGGCGCCAACCTGATGGAGCATCCGTCGATTGCGGTGTCTGCGTTGCTGACACGAAGGGGGCGGACAGCGTTTCCCGAGGAGCATCACGAGCAGGCTGTCGTGCGCTTTTCATCGGGACTGCCCGGCACGGCGCTCTGCGACATGCATGGCGCGATTCTGTCCCGTTCGGGCTGGCATTCGGTCGGGTATCGCTTGGGAACGATCTTTTTCTGGGTCAACAAATCGTATTCCAGAGGTCGCCTCCGTCTGGCGTCTGCCAACCCCCGTGATGAGCCTCAGGTGAGCTTCAACATGCTGTCCGATGAACGCGATCTCGAGCGCCTGAAACAAGCGCTGCGATTCGGCGCTCAGACGTTGTCGGCAGACGCGTTGGCAGGGGAACGGAGTGTGGTGTTTCCTTCCAGCTATTCGCCGCGGGTGGCCAAGGTCGCCATGCCTGGCGTGTTCAACGGCGTGCAGCGTGGGGTGTTGAGCCTGTTGCTGGACATTGCCGGGCCGTTGCGGGGATGGCTGGTTCATCGTCTGGTGACGCAAGGGTTGACCGTCAAAAAGCTCCTGGACGACGACACGGCGCTGACCGAGTTCGTGCAACGCAATGTCAGTGGTACCTGGCATCCTTCGGGCACCTGCCGCATGGGCCGCGCCGATGACCCATTGGCCGTGACCACGGGGGACGGTCGGGTCATCGGCGTTGAGCATTTGCGCGTGTGCGACGCATCGCTGATGCCCTCTATCCCGTGCGCCAATACCAACGTCCCGACCATCATGATCGCCGAGCGGATTGCGGACCTGATCAAGGGTGAGGCGGTTGATTCTGCCGAATCGGTAGAGGCCGGATGGCGCGTCACGCCGCCTTGCATTTGATCCTGGCCGAAGGCCGCAGGAGGCACGCACCGGTCATGCCGGTGCATGCCCAGAGTGACTCAGTCGGCGTTTCTCAAGCGCCCCATCCCACGACACCCTTGGTTTCCAGAAACGCCTCCAGGCCCCACTCGGCATATTCGCGGCCGTTGCCCGATTGCTTGTACCCGCCAAACGGCGCACCGGCATCCCAGTCCGGGTAGTTGATGTACACGCTGCCCACGCGCATTTGCAGCGCCACTTTTCGGGCTCGGTCCAGGTCTGCCGACTGTACGTAGGCGGCCAGGCCGAAGACGCTGTCGTTGGCCATGCTCACCGCATGGGCCGGGTCGTCGTAAGGCTGAATCACCAGCACCGGGCCGAAAATTTCTTCCCGCGAGATCGTCATTTCCTGAGTGACGTTGGCAAAGATCGTCGGCTGGACGTAATACCCTTTTGGCAAATGCGCCGGCCGACCGAGGCCGCCGCAGACCAGTTGCGCGCCTTCTTCGATGCCGATGCCGATCATTTTTTGAATGGCGTTGAACTGCCGTTCGCTGATGACCGGGCCCATGCGGGTGGACGCCTCTTCCGGCGCGCCGAGGGTATGGGCCAATGCCGCGAGGCGAGCGATTTCAACGGCTTGATCATGCAAGGCTGCCGGCACCAGCATGCGCGTGGGGGCATTACAGGACTGGCCGCTGTTGCCAAAGCAGCTGTCCACGCCGGATGTCACCGCTGACTCCAGGTCAACGTCGTCGAGGAGGATGTTTGCGGACTTGCCGCCCAGTTCCTGATGCACGCGCTTGACCGTCGGCGCGGCCAACCTTGCAATCTCGATACCTGCCCGAGTGGAACCTGTGAACGACACCATGTCCACCTGAGGATGAGCCGACAGGGCAGCGCCGACCAGGGGGCCGTCACCGTTGATCAGGTTGAACACCCCGGCCGGCACGCCAGCGTCGTGCATGACTTCGGCAAACAACAAGGCATTGATCGGTGCGATCTCGCTGGGCTTGAGCACCATGGTGCATCCGGCTGCCAGCGCAGGCGCGACTTTGCAGACGATCTGATTGATCGGCCAGTTCCAGGGTGTGATCAACGCGACGACACCCACCGGCTCCTGACGCACCAGGGTTGTGCCCCGGGTTTTCTCGAATTCGAAGGTCTCCAGGGTTCGCAGCAGTTGTTCCAGATGCCGCCTGCCGATGCCTGCCTGCCAATCGTGGGAAAGCGCCTTTGGCGCACCCACCTCTTGAAGGATGGCGTCGGCGATCTCATCGTAGCGGTCCATGAATGCGGCAAGAATACGTTGCAGCAGCTGTGTGCGCTGAGCCGGTGATGTCTCTGCGAAAGATGGGAACGCGCGACGAGCCGCGGTCACTGCGGCTTCCACGTCTTCCAGATTGCCCATCGCGATTTCGCCGAACGTCTGCTCGGTGGCAGGGTTGACTACCGGCAGGCGGGTATCGCTGCAGGGGTCTACCCAGCGGCCATCGATATAAAACTTCAGGGCGTTTCGGATCATCTGAGCAGTCTCGTGGGGGGAATGAGGAAGAGGACGCACAACGGCTGGCCGATGGGCGAAAGCTGCGGGCGGTCGCTCGCAAGAATAGCCCCGGTTTTTTTCACCGGACAATTTACTAATAGTTGTGGGAGGCATAAGCTCAGGTCATGTCTACTCTTCGTCGAAAGCTCCCCAGTTCCAGCTCCTTGTTCGTCTTTGAAGCCGCCGCCCGTTGTGGCAGCTTCACCCGGGCGGCGGATGAACTGTGCGTCAGCCAGCCAGCGGTCAGTCGCATGTTGTCGCGACTCGAAGAACACCTCGGCGTACAGCTTTTCGAGCGCGTTCGCGGCGGCGCGCGACTGACCGAGAGCGGCAGCATTTTGTACCGTCGGGTGCAGGAAGGGTTCAGCACCATCGAGTCGGCGATCAGTGAAATCGAAGCGAGAGCGACGGGCATCGAGACCGTCACGCTGTCGGTTTCAACCGCGTTCACCACCCACTGGCTGATGCCGCGCATGAGCCGGTTCAGTCAGCGATTCCCTACCGTCGACATGCGTTACCAGTTGATGTCTGGCCGGATCGGCGGCCCGTTGGTGGACGTTGATCTGGGCATGCGTTATCTCGATGTGGGCAGCCTGAAACCCACGGAAAGCCTGGTCATTCCTGAAATAACATTGCCCGTTTGCAACCCTCAATACCTGGCCGATGTGTTGCAGGGAAAGGGTAAGAAACGGACCCCGACCCTGATCAGCATGGACAACCAGGAACGCGAGTGGGCGTCCGCTTTTGAAACGGCGGGACGCACGGTCAACACCTTGGTGTTTTCCGATTACGCGGTGGTGGTTCAGGCTGCACTGCTTGGCCAGGGCATGGCGCTGGGGTGGCTGAACGTGATCTCGAACTCACTGTGCAAAGGCGAACTGGTGCCCGCAGTCGATGCGTGTCGGGTCACCTCCCGCCGATGCTGTCTGGTGGTGCCGGCCAACCGTCCGGTGCGGCCGATTGTGGAAAATGTGCGCGACTGGATCATCGAAGAAATGCGCGCAGACATGCTCGAAATCGACGCGCTTTACCCTCATCTGGGGTTGGCATCGATCCTGGAATCGCACCGTTGAGCACAGGTGCCGCACCCCAGGTAGAAAAACAGTAGGTTATGCCTCCAGGGCAGGGCAAAACAGAATATTGCGCGAGAGAGCGGGCAGATAATGAGTCCGTCCAGTCAGTTTCACCCACACGACTTTTCTTGCGGAGCGCCCTATGTCTTTCAAGCAGTTCAAAGCCCTGACGTTCGACGTCGTCGGTACCCTGATCGATTTCGAGGCCGGCATCCTCGCCCACGTGCGTGAAGTCGCGGGTGACGCGGGCAAAGCCTGCAGCGATGACGACATTCTCAAAGCCTACCGTGAGGCGCGTGCCTCGACCGACTCCGGCTGGTGGCCCGATGACCTGGAGCGTTGCTACCACGTGATCGCTTCCAAGCTCGGCCTGCCAGACAACGATGACTACGCCAAGGGCCTGGCCCAGTCGGTGAAAAACTTCCCGGCATTTCCTGACTCGGTCGAAGCGCTCAAACGCCTGCGCAAACACTTCAAGCTGGTGGCGACCACCAACTCGCAGATCTGGGCGCTGGATCACATGGCAGAAACCCTGGATCAACCGTTCGACGTGCGCGTGACCGTTGATGACGTGCGTTTCGAGAAGCCCGATCCGCAGTTCTTTGCCTACGCCCGTGGCATTCTGGCGACCCAGGGCATCCTCTTCGAAAACATCCTGCACGTTGCTCAGAGTCAATACCACGACATCGGCGTCGCCATGCGTCTCGGTTACCAGACCTGCTGGATCGAGCGCCGTTTCGCTCAGAAGGGGACAGGCGGCACGCTGGAGTCCGAGCGCACCGAACCGCATTACCACTTCACGTCGCTGGCGCAATTGGCCGACGCGGTCGAGAAAGAACTGGGTTGAACCCCTCGGCGCTCTGGGCCTGCTCACCCCTGGCCATGGGCGCCAGTCCTCCTTTAGCCGAGACGCTGGCATGACTGTTCAGAGCTTATGGGCGGCCACCGCCCAACCTGCACCTGCGCTGCAATCGCTGGAAGGCGAACGTCAGTGCGACGTGGTGATCATCGGCGCTGGTTACACCGGCCTCTCGGCGGCGCGTCATATTGCTGAAAGCGGTCGCGAGCCGTTGATTGTCGAAGCCAACACCCTGGCGTGGGGTGCAAGCGGGCGAAACGGCGGTGTGGTCTCACCGAAGTTTCGTGTCGGGTTTTCCACCCTCATGTCGCGCTTTGGCCGCGACACCGCCTTACAGATGTACCGCACCGGCTACGCGGCGGTGGACAGTCTGGTCGAAACGGTGGAAACCCTGAGACTGACCGGGGCGAACCTGCAGATGGGAGGGCATATCGCTGCGGCGCACAATGTCCATGCGCTCGGCGGCCTGGAGTCGACCGCTCAGTGGATCAAGCGCGAAACCGGCGGGGAGTCATCGGTGATGATTTCCGCCGACCAGGTCCGCGAGATGACCGGCGCCGCGATCTTTGCCGGTGGCCTGCTGACGCCTCGAGCGGGCGGTATCCATCCCCTGAACTACGCCCGCGGGATCGCACAGCATCTGGTTGACCGGGGCGTGAAACTGTTTATCAACAGCCCGGCGCAGCAGGTCCGTCGTGAAGGGGATCGCGTCATCGTGCAGACGCCACAGGGACGTATCAGCGCCAGGCACGTGATCTATGCCACCAACGGTTACTCGGATCAGACCCGTGTAACCGACACCTTGCACCGTCGCCTGATTCCGTTCCGCAGCGCGATCATCGCCACCGAAGCCCTGCCTGCGTCTGTCCTCGCCACGATCATGCCGGGCGGCCAGGTGTGCGGAGACACCAAGCGCATGCTGCGCTGGTTCAGGGTGATCGGGGACCGTTTGATTTTCGGGGGGCGAGGTGCGTTTGGCAAAGACGATTCACAGAGTGCCTTCGATGATCTGCAACGCAGCATGGGGGTGGTCTTTCCCGTCCTGCGTGACCAGAGAATCGCCTATCGCTGGTCAGGTCTGGTCGCCATGACCCTGGATTACCTGCCCCACGCGGGGCAGCTGGACGATCGCAGTTTCTACGCCATCGGTTACAACGGCGGCGGGGTGGCGATGTCGACCTGGATGGGCAAACAACTCTCTGCCATGACGGCGGGCGAGAAGGTCGAACTCGGTCTGCTGGCAGGCGATCACTTCAACCCGATTCCCCTGCATGCTTTCCGCGCACCAGGTGTTCGCCTGGCGGCGGGTTGGCAGCAATTTCTTGATGTCATCGGACGATGAGCGAGCGTTAAGCGTATGCCACCGATTTTGCATTACTCCCATCCTCATTCTGACCGGCAGCTGCCCTGCGCGGCGTTTGCATTGCCAGGCGACCCACTGGCGGCGGGGCGGGTGATCCACTTCCACGATCCGTTACAAGGGTATGCCGCGGGCAGCAGTGTCAGCGTGGGCGCCAACCTGTTGATCGAGCGGTTTCCATGGGTCGAGCTGGGGGTTGTCGAAGCGGGCGAGCTGCGGTTGCAGGGCGATGGTTTCGACCTGCAACTCAACGCCGGCGATTGCTTCGTGGTGCCGCGTGGCATTGACGTTCGCTGGCATCATCGGGGGCAGTTACGTCGACTGTTCATGGCCTTTCCGGGACTCGAAGCGTGCTCGGACATGCCCAAGGTGCCGATCAGGCTTGACCTGTCCCAACCGCTCAGCGAAGCCAGTCCACCGGCCGCCAGCGTGCTGCTGACCCCGACGCCAAACGCCTGGAGTGAAACGCTGTTCAGCGTTGCCAACCTGCGTATCGGCCTGTGGCAATGCGAGCCCTACGCACGCAAGCAGGTTGAACCGGCTTACTCCGAATTGATGTTCATCCTGGAAGGCGCGGTGACACTCGCCGCCGGGCAAGGCAAGACTCACGTGGTACGTGCGGGAGAAACCGTGGTGGTGCCCAAGGGCGCTACCAACGCCTGGACCAGCGAAGACACCGTGCGCAAGGTGTTTTGCATTCTTGGGTGATTGCAGGTGCGTGTGCCTGGCCTGACATTATCTCCGTTTCGGACGGTATCGGTATTCAAGACAGCTCGCGGCTTTTGATTCTGGCCGCAGACCGTAGGAGCGTGGCTAGTCCCGCGATCTGCCGCGGAGCGGCAGCAAAGTCAGGCGACCCGGTTGTATCAGGCACTCCGCATGCACCGGTTTTGCTGCCGGTTCCCGGCAGATCGCGGGACAAGCCACGCTCCTACGCCCTGCGGGCAGAAGCGGGACAAGCCACGCTCTTACGCCCTGCGGGAAGAAGCGGGACAAGCCACGCTCCTACGCTCTGCGGGCAGAAGCGGGGTCGCCAGAGACGCCGGATTGCGATCTGACGGTATGCCGCCTACGGTTGATTCTGGCCGTAGGCCGTGGGAGCAAGCTTGCTCTGGGCCGCACTCGGACGATCTGGCGCGAAGCGGCAGCAAAGTCAGGCGGCTCGGCAGTACCTGACCCTGCGCTTGCATCAGCCTTCAAACCGCCCTGACCAGACTCCTCAACGGCACGGTGCTCTTGACCACGGGCGACTTGATCACGATGTAGCTGAAGTATTTTTCGATGCCGATGTTCTTGTCCAGGATCGACTCCATCAGCTCCTGATAATGCTGAATGCTGCTGCACAGGAATCGCACCAGGTAGTCATAACCGCCGCTGATCAGATGGCACTCCAGCACCTCATCGATGTTACGGATGCTCGACTCGAACTTCACGAAGTCGGCGCGCTTGTGATCTGACAGGGTCATTTCAGTGAAAACCGTCACGGAGTTGGCAAACTTGGCCAGATTGACGTGGGCTTCGTAGCCACTGATATAGCCCGCAGATTCGAGACGTTTGACGCGCTGCAGGCAGGGACTGGGCGACAGGCCGACGGCCTCGGCGAGGCTGACGTTGGTCATGCGCCCGTCTTTCTGCAACTGCACCAGAATGTTGATATCGATACGATCGAGCTTGGTTGCAGCGTCCATTGATCAGTCCTCGCAATGTCAAATCCGGGCCGTCGGTCTCAGGCGTGCAATGCCATTTGATGGGCATGTGCAAGGTCAGCGAGGCTGGCGTATTCACAGCGCTTGCCATCCATTGCCTGAGGCGAATGGTTCCACGGCAGGTTATGGCCGCGGCGTAGCGTGCACACCGGAAAGTCCACCCGATCGGTCCACGGGTCGTCGGCTTCCGTACTGCGCACCGGTAACAACGCTGAACGCTCCAGGCCCAGGCGGTGCAGCTCGCTTTCAAGGCTGCGGTGCCAGTCGTCGTCGCAGGGTTCGATGATTGCATCGAATTCGACCGGCAGACGACGGCTGAGGGCTGTCACATCAATCCCGTGAGGTGGGGCGATCAGTATCAAACGGTAGAACTTGCTCAGGTACTGAAGGGCACCTGGAGCATCCTCGAAAATCGGCCACTGGGAGGAAGAGCTACTGAACGCCACACTTTCATCCCAGCCCGGGATGATTTGCAATTGTTGCGCCACCCGTTGGTAAAGCTGACCGTGAAAAGCCGTCGCGCTCACCGGCATCGCCCGTGCGCCAAGCTCCTCTGCCACCTGTCGATATGCGTTCAGCAATTGCGCGTCGCTGGTCACGGATTCACTTTGCACTGCCAGCGGTCGCAGGCCTTCGAGAATGCCCCGTTCACGATCAACCAGGGTGGCAAATGACAGGCCCAACGCCTTGTACTGCGTAACTCTCATGATCTGCTCCAGAGTAAGGCTTTCGCGCATCCATTAACCTTCAAGCCCAAGGCCCGACACTGCGTCACCAGATCGGGCCGACACCTCGCTCAGCAGGCGGCAGCCAATGCCTTCTCCAGCATCTGCAGCGCCTCGGTCACCTGCTCCGGCGTCGTCACCAGCGGTGCGAGGAAGCGCACGACGTTACGGTGCACACCGCACTTGATCACCAACAGACCGGCGTGGCGGGCTTCGTCGATGACCTTTTGCGCCAGCGCGGCATCAGGGGTCTGCGCCGCATCGTCAGCGACCATTTCGATGGCCTGCATGAAGCCCAGGCCACGGACATCGCCGATTCTCGGGTAGCGTTTTTGCAGGGCCTGCAAACCTTCTTTCAGTTGCGCCGCCAGTTTCTCGCCTTGTGCCAGCAGATCCTGCTCTTCGAACAGGTCGAGCACGGCCAGTGCCGCAGCACAAGCCACTGCGTTGCCGCCGTAGGTCCCGCCCAGACCGCCGGGCGTTGGAGCATCCATGATGTCTGCGCGACCGACCACGCCGGACAACGGCATACCGCCGGCCAGACTCTTGGCCACCGTGACCAGGTCAGGCTGGATGTCAGCATGCTGGAAGCCGAACATCGTGCCGGTACGCCCGAATCCTGCCTGGATTTCGTCGAGGATCAGCACGATGCCGTGTTGGGTGCAGCGTGCGCGCAGGGCTTGCAGGAAGGCCTTGGGAGCGGCCAGGAAACCGCCGTCGCCTTGAACAGGCTCGATGATGATGGCGGCCACACGGTCCGGTGCGACGTCCGTGGCGAACAGTTCATCGAGCTCGGCCAGGGCGTCGTCGCTGCTGATGCCGCGATAGGCATTCGGGTAAGTCGCGTGGTAGATCTCGGCGGGGAAGGGGCCGAAGTTCTGTTTGTAGGGTTGACTCATGCCGGTCAGCGTCACGCCGAGCAAGGTGCGTCCGTGGAAGCCTCCGCGAAAGGAAATCACCGCCGTCCGGTGGGTGTGGCCACGGGCGATTTTGACGGCATTTTCTACCGCCTCGGCCCCCGAGGTGAACAACACGCTTTTGTAGTGCGCGTCGCCGCCGATCATTTTGTTCAGCCGGGCGGCGACTTCAATGTAGTTCTCATAGGCAACCACCTGGAAACTGGCATGGGAGATCTCCCCGACCTGACGGCGCACCGCCTCAACGACTTTTGGATGATTATGACCAACGTTGAGTACGCCGATACCGCCGACGAAATCCAGATAGCGCTTGCCATCGACGTCCCACAACTCGGCGCCCTGCGCTTTTGCGGCAACGATCGGGTGAGCCGTGGCAATGCCGCGAGGCACGTGTTGCTCGCGCAGGGCCAGCAGGCGTTGGTTTTCAGTCAGTGCAGAATTCATCTCGATCTCCGTGATCGCCGAGGTTGGCGGTTGATGTGATCAGGATAAGGATTGGCCGGAACCACAAGCGCTGAACTTGGGGCGGGCAGCGCTGTGATCGACTGTTTTGAGGGGGCGTTACGAAATATTTCGCTGCGGTGACTGTTGCGGGTGAGGGGGGGGACGATCGCTCCCTCGCGCAGGGATGGAGCGATCAGCAAGACACGATGACCAGCGTCAAACCCCGGCGCGCGGCACCACGATGGTGTCTTCCGGGTGCAGTCGCATCATCATCGGGGAACCAATCGGTGGCAGCGACAGGTTGCCTTCGTGGTGGCTCGGCTGGCGCAGGCTGACGGTCGGTCCCCCTTCCAGATCCACGAACACTTTCAGGCTCTCACCCTGGAACACAATGTCCGAAACACGACCGCGCAAGCGATTCCACTCGGGGCCGCAGCTGTCGTTATCCAGCAGCAGCTTTTCTGATTGCAGCGCCAGGAAGACATCCCCTGACGGCGGTATCGGGCGAGTCGTGCGCAGCGCCGTAGCGCCCAACGTCAGACCGTTGTCGGCGCCACGTTGCAGTGGCACCAGCGTGCTTTCACCGATGAAGCTGGCCACGAAATCGTTGGCCGGATGATCGTGCAGACGACGGGGCGTATCGACCTGCACCAGCTCACCGCCGCGCATGATCGCGATGCGGTCGCTCATGGTCAGGGCTTCGCGTTGATCGTGGGTCACGTAGATCATGGTCGCGCCCAGCCGCTTGTGCAGGGCACGCAGTTCGATCTGCATGATCTCGCGCAATTGCTTGTCCAGTGCCGACAGAGGTTCATCCATCAGGATAAGTTTGGGCTCGAAGACGATCGCACGGGCCAGGGCCACGCGCTGGCGCTGGCCGCCCGAGAGCGCCGCGATATTGCGGTCTTCGTAGCCCGACAGCTCAACGGTCGCCAAGGCGCTCTTGACCCTGTCCCGGCTCTTGCTCGCGCTTTCGCCACGCGCGCGCAGCGGGAAGGCCACGTTTTCGCCGACGGTCATGTGCGGGAACAACGCGTAGTTCTGAAACACCACGCCGATTTCGCGCTTGTGCGGCGGCATCAAGGTGACGTCGCGTTCACCGAAGAAAATGCTCCCGGAGCTGACCCGGATAAACCCGCCGAGAATACTCAACAGCGTGGTCTTGCCGGACCCCGAAGGCCCCAGCAAGGACATGAATTCCCCGGCTTCCACCTTGAGATCCACATTGTTCAGCGCCTTGAGGTTGCCGTAGTGTTTGCACACCTTGTTCACGCTGACCGATTCAAAACCTTCAGTGAAATTCATTAAGCGTCCTCCTCTGCAGAGCCGGGGGTTACCCGTACCGTCTGCTAGTCATCTGAACACAGGCCCAAGCCTGGTTCGTGCCGTTTTGGGGCGTCGGACCGACAGGATCTGCTGTCCGACATAGCCGATATCTCACGCTTGTTCCAAGCGTGCTTGTCTGGGTTACATCGCGACGATGGCAGCGTGTCAGTGAATAAAATGTGCCTGAGACACCGCAATCGCGGGCAAGCGCGCTCCTACAGGTATGCGGTGCTTAAGAGAAGGGCATCCATTAACCCAACCCGCCGATGTGCCAGGCCTTCACTTCAAGGAACTCATCCAGCCCGTACTTGGAACCTTCGCGACCGGTGCCCGATTGCTTCATGCCACCGAAGGGCGCGACTTCCATTGAAATGATCCCGGTGTTCAACCCGACCATGCCGAATTCCAGGCGTTCGCCGACGCGCCAGGCGCGGCGCATGTCCTGGGTGAAGTAGTAAGCGCCGAGCCCGTAAGGCGTGGCGTTGGCCAGGGCCAGTGCCTCGTTTTCGTCCTTGAAGCGGAACAACGGCGCGACGGGGCCGAAGGTTTCTTCGGTGGCCAGCAGCATGTCGGCGTTGGCGTCGCGCAACACGGTGGGCTGCACGTAAAGCCCTTCGCCCTGAGGGACTCCGCCAATCGCGAGGGTGGCGCCTTTTTCCAGCGCATCGTTGACGTGCCGGGCCACTTTGTCGACGGCTGCCGCGTTGATCAGCGGGCCGATGGTGACGCCGCTTTCCAGGCCGTCACCCACTTTCAACTCGGCCACTGCAGCGCTCAGGCGCTCGGCGAAACGGTCGTAAATACCGTCCTGCACCAGAATCCGGTTGGCGCAGACGCAGGTCTGTCCGGCGTTGCGGAACTTGCTCTGCATGACACCGGCGATGGCCAGATCCAGGTCGGCATCGTCGAACACGATGAAAGGGGCATTGCCGCCCAGCTCAAGGCTCAGACGCTTGATGGTCGCCGCGCACTGGCTCATCAGCAGTTGACCGATGCGGGTAGAGCCAGTGAACGACAGCTTGCGCACGGCGGGGTTGGCGGTCATCTCGCCGCCGACACCTGCGGGCATGCCGGTCAGTACGTTGAACACGCCCGCTGGGATACCCGCGCGCTCGGCGAGGACGGCCAGCGCGAGGGCCGACAGCGGTGTCATGTCCGAGGGTTTGACCAGCACGGTGCAGCCTGCTGCCAGCGCCGGCGCGCATTTGCGGGTGATCATCGCGTTGGGGAAGTTCCACGGCGTGATCGCCGCGACCACACCGATCGGTTGCTTGAGCACCAGAATGCGTCGATCGGCAGCCGGCGCCGGAATGGTGTCGCCATAGATGCGTCTGGCCTCTTCGGCGAACCATTTGACGAAACTCGCGCCGTAGGCGATTTCACCGCGAGACTCGGCCAGCGGCTTTCCCTGTTCGGCGGTCATGATCAGTGCCAGGTCTTCCTGGTTTTCCATGATCAGGGCGAACCAGGTCTCCAGGTAACGCGCACGTTCTGCCGCCGGCACTTCACGCCATGACGCGAATCGCGCTTCGGCGGCTTCGATGGCGCGGCGGGTTTCGCTTGCCTGAAGCGCCGGAACGCGCGCGATGACACTGCCGTCGGCGGGGTTGGTCACGTCGAGGGTCGCGCCGTCATCGGCCTCGATCCAGGCGCCGTTGGCATAGGCGCGCTCGACAAGCAGGGAAGGGTCACGCAGTTGGCTTTTCAACATGATCGGGGGCCTTGAGGGTGCGAACGATGGCTTCATTGTAAAAACGCTCGCCCAGTGGCCGATGCCGAGATCAAGGGTTGGGCGGGTGATTGATGCTGAATTGCGAGAATTGACGGCAGGCTGTGCTGGGGCCGAAACACGACGGCCCTTGTAGGCGCGCGCGTGCCCGCGATTGCGGCGTGTCAGCGAGAAAAAAGATTGACTGACACACCGCGATCGCGGGCACGCGCGCTCCTACCGTTGCGAGGGTCTCAACCCTGCTTGTTGCGCCCGGCAATCACCACCAGGATCAACGACGCCAGGATCAGGATCGAACTGATGGCCGCGATGGTCGGGTCGATCTCGTCGCGCAGGGCCGTGAACATGCGCTTGGTCAGGGTCTGGTTGTCGCCGCCGGAGATGAACAGGGCCACCACGGTCTCATCCAGGGAGGTGATGAAGGCAAACAGCGTGGCCGAGACCACGCTCGGTTTGATCTGCGGCAGGGTCACGGCCAGGAACGCCCGAAAGCGGTTCATGCCCAGGCTGCGGGCAACCATTTCCTGAGACATGTCGAAGTTACGCAACCCCGCCAGCAGCGCAATGATCACGTAAGGCAGCGCCAGCATGATGTGCGCCAGCACCAGCCCGGTCATGGTGCTGATCAGACCTACGCGTGCGTAAACGAAGAACACCCCCGCTGCGATAAGGATGATGGGGACCATCATCGGCAGCAGCAGAATGATCTGCAGCGTGCGCACGATCTTCAGGCTCGAATTGTTGATGGCGTACGCTGCGGCCATGCCGATCGGCAGGCTGATCACCATGGTGAAAAACGCGGTGATCAGACTGACGCGTGCGGCCGACATCCACTCCACACTGTTGAAGAACGCTTCGTACCAGTGGAGTGACCACTGCTTGGGCGGGAACTGCAAGAAGCGCGCTTCGGAAAACGACATCGGGACGACGATCAGCACGGGGATGATCAGGTACAACAGGATCGCGGCCACCACCACCGTGAACAGCAGGTGCGAGACTTTGAGGTGACGCAGGTTGGCAAGCAGGTTCATTTAGCGCGCTCCCAGAATGCGTTCGATGGGGATGAAGCGGTTGATGCCCCAGAAGATCAGGAACACCACGAACAGCAGCACCAGGCCGACTGCGCTGGCCGCGCCCCAGGCGTGGTAAAGCTCGACGTTGCGTTGCACCAGCATCGACACCAGGATCGTGCGGCCACCGCCCAGCAGTTCAGGGGTGATGAAAAAGCCCAGGCAGATCACGAACACCAGAATGGAACCCGCCATGATCCCCGGGGCGGCCATCGGCAAAAACACCCTGCGGAAGGTATAGAAGGGTTTGGCGCCCAGACTCTCCGAGGCCTGCATCAGGTCTTGCGGAATCTTCTTCATGACCGAATACAGCGGCAGGACCATGAAAGGCAGCATCACATGCAACGTGCCGATCACGGTGCCGGTGGTGTTGTGCATCAGGTTGAGCGGCTGATCGATGATGCCCAGGTCGATCAGTGTCTGGTTGACCAGGCCGCGACGCTGCAGCAGCACCAGCCAGGCGTAAGAGCGCACCAGCACGCTGGTCCAGAACGGCAGGATCACGCAGATCAGCACCAGATTGGCCCAGAAGCCATGAAGTCGCGACGCCGCGTAGGCAATGGGAAAGCCCATGAAGATGGACAGAATCGTGACCATGAAACTGATCTTGAAGGTCAGCGCAAACGTGTCCCAGTAGATCGTCTCCTGAAAAATCCTGGCGTAGTTGGCCAGGGAAAATCCCTCTTCGGTCTGAACGGACTGAAACGCCAGCCAGCACAGCGGCATGATCAGCAGAACCACCACCATCACCAGCGCCGGCGTGAGCAGCAACAGCATCGAGGTGTTTTCCTTGCGCTCCTCACGTGCCAGCGCGTGTTCACTGGTCAACGGCGGCGCAAGCGGATCGCTGGAGTCAGGCAGGGATTTGGCGAGATATGCATTGGACATAGGTCCTCCCATTACTTTTTCTGAACGAAGGACAACCAGCGCTCTTCGGCTTTGACGCCCGCATCCGACGCCCACCATTGGGCGGAAAGCAGCGCCTGGCGCGACAGGTTTTCCGGAGCCGACGGCAGCTTGGCTTCACGCTCGGCCGGTATCACGCCGGTCTTGAAAGCTTCCGGATTCAGCGGACCGTAATCGATGATCATCGGCAGCGCGGCCTGTAGCTTTGCGTCGATGGCTTCATTGACGAATTTCATCGCAGCCGCCTTGTGCGGGGTGCCCTTGAGCACGCACAGCGAGTTGGTTTCCAGTACGCCCTGGTTGTAATCGAACGCCACCGGGGCGCCTGCGGCCTGTACCGCACTGATGCGACCGTTCCAGGCCTGGATCATGTCCACTTCGCCGTCGCTGATCAGTTGTGCGGACTGGCCACCCGAGGTCCACCAGGTCGCGATGTCCGGTTTGATTTGCTCAAGCTTGCGGAAGGCCCGGTCGACGTCCAGCGGATAGAGTTTATCGGCGGGCACGCCGTCGGCCATCAGCGCTATCTCCAGCGTAGGGCGAGGCAGGTTACGCAGCGAGCGTTGGCCGGGGTATTTTTTCGTATCCCAGAAATCGGCCCAGGTCTTGGGCGCTTCCTTGCCTTTGAACGCATCGGTGCGATAGGCAAGCACGGTGGAATAGCTGATGTAGCCGACGCTGTAGTCATCTTTCAGATTGGCGGGCAACTGTGCGGCATTTGGGATCAGGCTCGGGTCGAGTTTTTCGAACAGACCTTCGGCCTCACCGCGAATGCAGTCACCGGTGGGCAGGTCCACCACATCCCACGTGACCTTGCCGCTTTCAACCTGAGTCTTGATGACAGGGTATGCCTTGGGCGAGCTGTCTTGCTTGAGCGTCAGCCCCAGTCGTTTTGCCGCGGGTTCCAGGATCGCCTTGCTCTGGGCTTCTTGATAGGCGCCACCCTGGGACACGAATGTGATGTCTTCGGCAAACGCCTGAGAAGTGCCACCGATCAGCAGCGCCAGGCTCGCCAGTCTGAAAACTTTGCTACGCGTTTTATTCATGTGAAGACTCCGGATGGTTGGCAGATTTCATAAGCGAGCTGGAGGTTTTGTTATCGGTCGCTCTGCGGGACCATGCTCACTTAATGTACTGGCTTGTCCATGCGCGAAGAGGGCATAAATGCGCGGCTGAAAAGTGCTTTATTGCGAAATAGTGAACCGTGACGGCATCTCCTGCGTTTACCGCCGCCGGACGATTCCTGCGCCCGAAATGCTTTTTTCTGACAGTGGCCTGAACCAAAACTGAACGGTTTTCTCGATGGAACAAGAAAACCTTTGGTTACCTGAACTTATCTGCCTTTTCCCCCTCTCATGCCGGTAGCCATTGATCGCGGCGGCCTGATAAGCTCGCGGCTTTACTCGTTTGCCCTATTGGCGCATGAACAAGGAAACAGGATGAAACAGCATCGGTTGGCAGCGGCGATTGCCCTGGTCGGTCTGGTACTCGCGGGCTGCGATAAGCAAGCCAGCACAGTAGAGCTGAAAACCCCGGCACAAAAAGCCTCTTACGGCATCGGCTTGAACATGGGCAAAAGCCTGGCTCAAGAGGGCATGGACGATCTGGATTCCAAAGCCGTAGCGCTGGGTATCGAAGACGCCGTCGGCAAGAAAGAGCAGAAGCTCAAAGACGAAGAGCTGGTCGCAGCCTTCGGCGAGCTGCAGAAGCGTGCTGAAGAGCGCATGGCCAAAATGAGCGAAGAGTCGGCAGCTGCCGGCAAGAAATTCCTCGAAGAAAACGGCAAGCGCAAGGAAGTCACGACCACCGCTTCCGGCCTGCAATACGAAATCATCAAGAAGGCTGACGGTCCGGTACCCAAGCCTACTGACGTCGTGACCGTTCACTACGAAGGCAAGCTGACTGACGGCAAAGTGTTCGACAGCTCGGTTGAGCGCGGTAGCCCGATCGATCTGCCGGTCAGCGGTGTGATCCCGGGTTGGGTCGAAGGCCTGCAACTGATGCACGTCGGCGAGAAGATCAAGCTCTACATTCCTAGCGAACTGGCTTACGGCGCGCAAAGCCCAAGTCCAATGATTCCGGCCAACTCGGTGCTGGTATTCGATCTGGAACTGCTGGGTATCAAGGACCCGGCTGCTGCAGGTAACGACGCCGCTGGCGGCGCTGCCGGCGCGGACGAGGAAGAAGACGCTGCACCGGCTCCAGAACCTGCGAAGCCTGCAGCCAAGAAGTAATCGACACCTCGATTGCCGCTTGTACGAAATGCCCCGTCTAGACGGGGCATTTTCATTTTTGTCGAAAAGAAATCGAACCGGGCAGGGTGGCTAGAGTCCCAATACCGTTGGCGGACCGGGCAAATGTCGAGATTTTTTGTCGATACGCAGAGTCTTAAAGCAAGGCTCGGTAGCCTCGACATCCACCCAAGTCAACGGTTTTTACGTTTAGTGATATGAGTAAAAAACGCGCGATTTAAGCAAAACCCCTATGGCACGGGCGCTCCAGCGCCGAATAGCGGGTCTGTTCACAAGGTTATCCACAATTTGTGTGGATAACCTTGTTTGCGTGAGGCTCCCTGTTTGGATGAGGGGTCTTCCCACCGTAGCGATTGACCGTCAGGTCGATTTTTATCGATATCGCTGGAGTGAATATGAAAGCACCCTGGAACTTCATTCGTTACCTGCCCATGGCCAAGCGGCTGATGGCGGCAGGCCGGTTGCCCGCTTTGTTGTTCGCTGTGGCGGGCAAGGCTGCCAGTGAAGGCAACCGGTTAGGAAAGCTCAAGGACGATCTGAAACTGCTTCAGGCGCTCTGTCTGGCCTACTGGCGGGGCGAGTATCGCGCCATCAGTGGCAAGGCAATCTTGTCGGTGGTCGCGGGGCTGATGTATTTCCTCAGTCCGCTGGATGCGATTCCCGACTGGATACCCGGTCTGGGCATGCTCGATGACATCGCCGTTCTGGCTTGGGTAATGAAAAACCTCGAGGCCGAGCTCAATGCATTCCGCGCGTGGCGCGCGCGTCAGAACCCCGAGAAACTGGCGGTGGTCGAGCGGTTGCCGCCAACACCGAGGTTGCTGGAGCAAGAAAAGAAAGATTGATCCAAAAAACCTTCGGAAAAAGTCGCATCTGAGAAAGCCGTGTCGATCAGGTGCACGCAAGTTCTGCCCTTCCACTGTTAAGATGCCGCCAATACAAAGAAAAAGACTACAAGAAACAGTTTTTTGTCCTACAGGGGGTGGTATGGATCTTCAGGTTATTTCTCGCGATGGAGAGCCGGAATACGCGGTGCTGCCTTGGGCGCAGTATCAGGCGTTGTTGCAGGCGGCTGGCGGCGTCCAGTCGCAGAATCCCGCTTGCGTTGCTCAGCCTGTCGATTCAGCCGCTTCTGCTTCCAACGACTATCCCTCTTTTGATCAGTTAGGCCCGCTGCGTCAGGCCAAGGGACTGGAGCTGGCGCAACTTGCCCGCGCAGTGGGTATCAGTCCTTCCTACCTGGCGTTGATCGAGAACGGCACGCGCCAGCCGGACGCGGCTATTCTACGAAGCCTGGCCTGGGAGTTAGGCGTCCCTGGCTGGCGAGGTGAGCCGTGAGCGTGCGCATCAGCCGTCAGCATTGGGACGCGCTGTTGGCCGAGCTGGATCTGGCGCGTCGGCAACGGCATCTGGTGACTTACCGCGCGCTATTGGAACGCCTGCAACTCCCCACGCCGGCTATGCAAACCCTGACCGCAGCCCTCGAACACCTCGCTGCCATCGATGCCCGCGCCGAGCAACCGTTGCGCAGTTCGCTGGTCATCAGCCAGGGCGCCAGCCGCCTGCCACGCACCGGCTTCTTCGAATGCGCCGAACGCCTCGGGCGTTTTTCAGGCCCCTCCGACGGCGTCGCCGCAGCGTCGTGGCATGCCTCTGAAGTGGTCCGCGTGTTCGAGTTCGAGTACCCGGAAGAGGCGAAGCCGGAGTAAATCTTAAGTCGTTCACTGCCCGTAACTGCGAAATCGTGTCAGTCCAGCTGCATCGATGTTGGCTGACACACCGCGTTCGCCAGCAAGCCGGCTCCTACAGGCATCCGGCGTCAGGGACCATGAAGATACGCCGACACGATGGGTTTAACCGCCGCGATCGGGCGAGCACGGCGGGGCATTCACATCCTGAAGCAGATCGTTAACACCAGTTTGAACTCGCCGCTGTACGCTTTTTGTCTTCTCATCCGACAAAGAGCAAGCGAATGACAGAGATCTACCATGGCGCTCAACTTCGCAGCGGTCGTTACTCTCAAAACGGCCAGATCTATCTGATAACCGCCGTCACTTATAACCGTGAACCGTTCTTTAATGATCTAAGAGCGGGGCGGTTGTTGGTGCATCAATTTCGTCAGGCGCAATTGGACTGCTGGGTAGAGTCATTAGCCTGGGTCGTGATGCCGGATCATTTTCACTGGCTAATTGACCTTAGACACAGCGACCTTTCTACCCTGGCATTGGCAACCAAATCCCGTGCGGCCCGCAACATCAATGCGCACCTGAAACGATCAGGCCAATTCTGGCAAAGAGGCTTTCATGATCGGGCTCTTAGACGAGAAGAAGATGTACTGACGGTCGCTCGCTATATCCTTGCCAATCCGTTACGCGCGGGGCTGGTCAGGCGGGTTCATGACTACTCTTTGTGGGATGCAATCTGGGTTTGAATAAGGCAGCAGTCTGTAGGGGCTGGATGCCTCCGTCTTACCGATACGCGCCTGCGCTTGCGTCTGTAGGAGCCGGCTTGCTGGCGAATGCGGTGGCGCTGGAACGTATAGGGTGTCTGACACCGCGCGACGATGGGGATCAACTCCCCGAAATCGCCTGATTCAACGCAGCCATCACTTCCACCGCCAGCGTGTCGATCACATGCACGCTGGCGCCGATTACGTCTTTGGCGTGGTGTTTGGCCTGTGAGGCGAGTTCGGCCAGTTGGCTGGCGTCCAGGCTGCTGCAGACCTCTGGGTGCAGGTGCACCACGCCGACCGACAACGACAGCAGCGCAAATTCCTGGCGTTGACCCTGGCGGTTGAGGGCGACGAAGCAGCCCGCTTCCAGATGCTCGGCGCGGTAGAAGCGTCGGCACTGGTTCTGAAAATCTTCCAGCAGCAGGTTCAAACGTTTGCGCCAGTCGTCTGAGCCTAGCACCATCAGGAAATCGTCGCCCCCGATATGGCCGACGAAGTCGCGGCTGGGATCGATGCGGTCGTTCAGGCATTGCGCCAGGCACAACAACACTTCATCGCCCCGGCCGTAACCGTAGATGTCGTTGAAGGGTTTGAAGCTGTCGATGTCGACGTAGCAGATCATCGACTCGCGGCCCTGTTGCAGCAAGCGCGTCAGGCACTGCTGGATCGGCACGTTGCCCGGCAGCAGGGTCAGTGGATTGGCGTAGCGGGCTTGCTGGATCTTCAGCTCGGTGATCAGCTTAAGAACGTCGATCACCCGGCCCAGCCCCAGATACACGCCGTGCTGCATGATGATGAAATCTTCTTCGATGCGTTGCCGCGCACGGCTGGTGATCAATCGGCTGACCTGTTGCAACGACTGGCTCAACTCCACCGCTAGGAAGTCGTCGCTCATCAGTCGGCTGATGGGCTTGCGCGCGTAGATCTCGGTCGCGAACGGCTGCAGGAGAACGTCCGACAAGGTGTGCCGGTGGACGATGCCGATCGGGTGCTGTTGGTCATCCAGCACCGCCAGAGAATTAAGGTTCGCCTGCTTGCGAAAGGCCTCCAGCACCGCGGCCGTCGGCGTGGTTTGCTGCACCGCGGGCACCGAGTTGAGGAGTGCGCTCAGGTCGCTGCCTTCTTCAGTCAGCACCACGGCCGTGGGGTCGATCTTGGGCAGCAGCGCACGGGCATCGCGCGGCGGGTGTTCTTGCGGGCGGCACAGCAAATAGCCCTGGACCAGCTCGACGCCCATGTCGATCAGCACCGCCAGCTCTTCTTGCAGCTCGATGCCCTCGGCGATGACCAGTGCCCGCGAGGCTTTGGCCATCTGCAACATGGAGCCGACGAATTCGCGCTTCACGGCATCCTGATGAATACCGTCGATGAAGTGCCGATCGATCTTGACGTAATCCGGACGCAATTCGGACCACAGCCGCAGGCTCGAGTAGCCGGCGCCCAAGTCATCCAGCGCAATCGAAAACCCCATGTCGCGGTAGTGGTAAAGCGCGTTGTACAGCAGGCCAAAATCATCGGTGGGCGTCTGCTCGGTCAGCTCGATCACCACTTGGCTCGGCGGAATGCCATAGCGCTGTAAAAGCTGAAGCGTGCGCCCCGGTGGGTGCGAAGGCTCCAGAAGCGATTCGGGCGAGATGTTCAGGAACAGTTTGCCTTCCAGCTTCTGCTCGCCGAAGCGACGACAAGCGGACTCGCGACAGGCCAGTTCCAGTTCACTCAGGCGACCGGCCTGGCGGGCCACGGCGAACAGACTGACAGGGGAGTGCAGCGCGCTGTTGGACGGACCTCGGGTCAGGGCTTCGTAGCCGAGAATACGACGGTCCGACAGCGACACAATCGGTTGGAACAGACTGGACAAGTCGCGGTGAGTCAGAATCGCACTCAATGCGCTCAGCTGTTCGGTCACGGTCATGGCTATCTCGGGGCAAGAAAAAGGGGCTCGACGCCTGTAGCGCCGAGCCCCCGTATTTCACGACAGATTCATGACTGTTTGATGACGATTTGCCACCATCTCGTCATCTTTCATGACGAGCCGATCACGGTTTTACTTTTTTGCGACGGAACCACTCAGGCCCAGGTAATCGATGAGGATTCGCCCGGTTTCGGCTAGGTAAGCGTCGTCTTCCGGTTTGGTCTTGTCGTCATCCACCGGCAGCGCGTCTTCGTCTTCTTTCTTCAGCTCTTTGAGCGGCTCTTCGCCCTTGGCCTTGCGACGGGTGTTTTCCATCACCAGTTGCTTGCTCTCGACGTCGGCGTGCTCGGAGCGACGCTCGGCTTCGTTGAGGCTGACGGTTTTTTCGCTCATCAGTTTCTTGGCCAGCGCCAGCTTCTGCTCGACGAACACGAACTCGGCGTCTTTGGCCGAACGCACGTCGTGACGCGATTGCAACTGGGCCAGGAACGGTTTGAACGGGTCCACCGCCGGCTTGATGGCAGGCTTGATGGTGTCGTAGGTCATCGCTTCAGGCAGCGCGCTTTCGCCGATTTCCTTGGTGTCGATGATCGACGGGTAGGCGATGTCCGGGAGAACGCCCTGATGCTGGGTGCTCTGACCGGAAACCCGGTAGAACTTGGCCAGTGTCAGTTTGAGTTCGCCGTGGTTCAGCGGCTGGATGGTCTGCACGGTGCCTTTGCCGAAGGTCTGGCCACCGATGATCAGCGCGCGGTGATAGTCCTGCATGGCGCCGGCGAAAATCTCCGAAGCCGAGGCGGACAAGCGGTTGACCAGCAGCGCCATCGGGCCTTTGTAGAATGCGCCGCTGTTCTCGTCTTCCAGCACGTCGACCTTGCCGTCTGCGTTACGCACCAGCACGGTCGGACCTTTGTCGATGAACAGGCTGGTCAGCTCGGTGGCTTCCTGCAGCGAACCACCGCCGTTGTTGCGCAAGTCGATGACCACGCCGTCGACTTTCTCCGACTGCAACTCGGTCAGCAGTTTCTTCACGTCGCGGGTGGTGCTCTTGTACTCAGGATCGCCCGCGCGGTAGGCCTTGAAGTCCAGGTAGAACGCAGGGATCTCGATCACGCCGAGCTTGTAATCCTTGCCATCCTGGTTCAGGTGCAGGATCGACTTCTTGGCCGCTTGCTCTTCGAGCTTCACGGCTTCGCGGGTGATCGACACGATCTTGGTGGTCTGATCGTTCGGCGCGTTGCTCGCCGGGATGATTTCCAGGCGCACCACCGAGCCTTTCGGACCACGGATCAGCTTGACCACTTCGTCCAGACGCCAGCCGATCACGTCGACCATCTCTTTGTCGCCCTGGGCGACGCCGATGATCTTGTCAGCCGTCGCCACTTGTTTGGTCTTGGCGGCAGGGCCGGCCGGAACCAGACGGACGATCTTGACGTTGTCGTTGTCGCTTTGCAGGACGGCACCGATGCCTTCCAGCGACAAGCTCATGTTGATGTCGAAGTTTTCCGCGCTGTCAGGTGACAGGTAGTTGGTGTGCGGATCGTAGGACATCGCGAAGGTGTTCAGGTACGCCTGGAAGATGTCCTCGCTGCGGGTCTGACCCAGACGCGCCAGCTGGTTCTTGTAGCGCTTGGTCAGGGTTTCCTGAATCTTCGCCGGGTCTTTGCCCGCGATCTTCAGGCGCAGAACCTCGTCCTTGACGCGCTTGCGCCACAGGTCATCCAGTTCGGCTTCGTTCTTTGGCCAAGGGGCGTCCTTGCGATCAACCAGCAGGGTTTCCTGCGTGTTCAGGTCGATCTTGTCGACGCCTTTACTCAATTGGGCCAGCGCGAAATCCAGACGCGACTTGATGCGGTCCAGGTAGCGCTTGTAGATAGTGAATCCCGGGTTCAGGTCGCCGCTCTTGAGGAAGTCGTCGAACTGAAAACGCCATTTGTCGAACTCAGCGATGTCACTGGCCAGGAAATAGCTGCGAGCAGGGTCCAGCAGTTTCAGATAGCTCTGATAGATGATTTCCGAGCGCTTGTCGTCCAGCGGCGGCTTGCTGTAGTGGTGGCGTTTAAGCAGCTCCACGACGTTCAGGCTGGCGATGACCTCATCGCGATCAGGCTGAAGGTTGTCCCAGCTGTTGGCTGCAAATGAGCTGGCTGACATCGGCAAAGCGGCCAGGCCAATGAGTAATGCAAGGGTGGTGCTGGGCAATAATTGCTTCATGCTGATTCGACGCGGGGACAATTGATAACGCATATTAGGCCGTCTTAAAGATCGCCGGTTCCCATGGGCGCCGGTCGCATAATGCAAGAAAGCCAGGTCGCATCGAAGCGCGCTGGCTCAGTCAAGACTCACTATGGAGGCACCGTGAAAGCATTGCAAGGCGTTGAAGGTCACGTGGAATGGGTTGAACAGCCATCACCGACGCTCGATGTGGGGCAAGTTCGCATCAAGGTCGCTGCGGCGGGGCTTAATCGCGCCGATCTGCTGCAACGCGCGGGGCTTTATCCGCCACCGCCGGGCGTCACGGAAATCCTTGGAATGGAGTGTTCCGGTGTGATCGCTGAAGTGGGGTCCGGCACGTCATGGAAGGTCGGAGACCGCGTCTGTGCGCTGGTTGCGGGCGGTGCGATGGCCGAAGAAGTGGTCGTCGACGCACGGCATGTTTTACCCGTACCAGCGGGTATGTCGTTGCATGAAGCCGCTGGCATTCCGGAAGTCTATGCAACGGCCTGGCTAAATCTTTTTCAGTTGGCCGGTCTCAAGCCCGGCGAAAAAGTGTTGCTGCACGCAGGAGCAAGTGGGGTTGGTTCAGCCGCCATTCAGCTGTGCAAGGCGTTTGGCAACCCTTGTTGGGTCAGTGTCGGTTCGGCTGAGCGACTGGCGTACTGCGAAGCGCTCGGCGCGCAGGGCGGCGTGATTCGCGGTGAAAGTCTGGACGGCTTGAACGATTTCGCACCGTTCAATGTGATTCTCGACCCGGTGGGCGCCAATTACGCCGCGCTCAATTTGAAAGTGCTCGGCACTGACGGACGCCTGGTGTTGATCGGGTTGATGGGCGGGCGCAAGGCCGAACTGGATTTCGCGCAAGTGCTGGGCAAGCGCATCCAGATCCTGGGCTCGACCCTGCGCAGCCGTGACGATCAGTTCAAGGCCGACCTGCTTAGCGACCTGGGTCAGCACGTCTGGCCGCTGTTCACGGAAGGTCGGCTCAAGCCGCAACTGGCCCGCAGTTTCCCGATCGGCGAGGCCGAAGAGGCGTACGCCGAACTGGCGACCAATCAGGTATCGGGCAAAGTGGTGTTGGTGATCGATCCGGCGCTGAGCTAATCGTTGGGCAGCCTGCGTCATGACCAAGTAGACCGGTCAGTGACGCAGGCCTGTGAAACATCCTTGTTTTCTTGTCCTCCCCCTTCTCGTAGCCCGCAGTCCCGTGGGTTCACAGTCTGCTCTGCCTATCAGTTCTGATAGTAGGCACGTTCGGTAATTCGACGCTCAATGAGCACCTGCCCGCCCGTCAGGTTGGGGTCAGCCCTTTTCAGGGGTTGGCGATGACCTGCCAGCCAGCGTTGCGGATCAAAGGTGTTCAGTTGGTCGGATCACCTCGTCGTGACCCATATCAAGGAGCGTTTGAGCATGAATACGAATGTCTCGAAAAGGAACAGCATTGCAAGGGCCGTCGCGAAATACGTCAGGAAGGCCGGCCACCTGAGAAAGGCTGGCGCGTTGGCCGAGCTGGTGGCACCGACACTGCCTGATTGGTGGCCGGGTGAGCCTGAGTTTGCCGGGCTGGTGCCGCGAGCTCTGCAGGAAGAGGATATGACGGTGAAAATTGCCCTGTGGGATGGTTATGCGACCCGCCCAGGTGATTTCGATACGTTGTACTTCGATTGGTGCCTGGCATCGACTGACAGGTGGGAACTCTTTGACGAACAAAAAATTGCGGGTGGCAAGGACCCAAGCGAGTTTCCTATCGACATTGTTTTGAATAAAGCCATCTTCAAGGAGGAAGGCACCTTTCTGCTGCGTTATCGGGTGGTGACCGATAGTGGTGTAGGCGGCACATCGTCGGAGGCGCAATTCATCATCGATAAAACGCCACCCAACGCCAATTTAAAACCCAGAGCTTTGACGTTTGTTGACGCGAGCGTCGGAACTGAAGGTATTACTGATGACTACCTTCAAACCAACGGCGGATTGAAGGTGATGATCCCTTCTTATTCCGACACGCAGAAGGGAGATCGTATCTGGGTTTATGCGTACACGCTCGAAGAGCAGCCGGTCAATTATGTATATAACGACGAGTTGACGAGCGATCAGGTTTTGATTCCCAAGGAGGCATTTAACGGGCTGACCGATGGCAAGATCGACTTCAAATACCAGTTGGTCGACAAGGCCGGTAATGATGGCCCTGATTCTCAACTCACCGAAACAAGTCTATTGATCAAACCGCTGCCCACGGGGCTGGACAAGCCGGTGGTGCCCTTGGCGAGTGACGGGTTGCTGGACCTGGAGGATATACGGTCGATCCAGCCCCCGGTATTGCTGGCGCTTTCGGTCCCGGTGCACATCAAACGTTATGACAACTGGCAGCCCAAAGACACCGTGATTCTGACATGGGGCGGCGCGCAACCTATCAACCATACGTTGGGCCCTACACCTGGCGACCCTATCGTGGTCGAGGTTCCCTACAGCCTTATTGCAGCAGACTACGGCGATCTGACAGGCGATCAGGCAACCACCGTGTCTTATGTCGTTCAGCGCGGCAGCAGGACGTTCGACGCCCCTCCTGAAACGATCAACGTGAACCTTTTTGTACCTGGTCCTGTCAATCCGGACCGGCCCGACCCCATCAACAAGCAACTGCCACCGGTGACGGTGAAGGGTGGGAGCGGGAGCTCGCCGGACAACGTGTTGACGGCGGCTGATGTGGGCCTGGATGCCACGGTATCGGTCAAACTGTACGACCCGATCGGCCCCGGTGAACGGATGAAGCTGTATTGGAACTCGACTGATAAATCCGTGGCACGGTATAGCCCGCCCTTGGGTTCGGAGAATCAGGAATACGAGTTCACCGTGGCCTGGGCCGACATCGCGGCACAGCCCAGTGCCGCGCCGTTGCCAGTCTTCTACACAGTGGATCTGGAGTCGGGTGAGGGTAACAAGGAAATGTGCGAACCCACCCTGGTGGATGTGTCGGCGGCGGTGACCGTGCAACTGGCTGAACCGGAGTTTCCCGACGCAGGCACCGCCAGCAATGGTGACTCCATACTCAACTGTTATTCCTACAAAGGGCCCGATCAAGAGGTGACCGTCTTCATTCCCGGCAACAGCCCCCATTTGAAAGGCGGGGAAACACTGAGTTTTACCTGGCAGTGCTACACGGAGCGTGAGGGAACGCCTGACGACGAATCAGGCACTCCGCAGATGTGGTCAAAAACGGTTACACCGAGTGAAGTTGCCGACGGCTTCACTTTTACCGTGGGACCTTTCAAAGACTACATTGAGCCTGTCGAAATCAGCGGTGCGGTTCGGTTGACCTATGTCTCAGATACGACCCCTCCACTCTCGGGAGAGGTGCTCATTCGAGCATCGTCGTGGGATGCGTCGGGCTATTGCCCGGTTAACCCGTAGCGCGGCTGCGGTGTCATTGCGTTCGAGATAAACCCGCAGTTAACGGCGATACGCAGCCGGATGAAGGCCGCCCTCGGGCGGCCTTCCTTTTCTAAAGTACGCGTGCCGAACGACTCGGACGAACGGTACGGCTCCGTGATTGCAGGAAGCTACGCTCAAAATTATAGGACACGTCCTACAGAGCAGCGCGCCGGACGTGAGTAGTCTTCACGCCCCTTTCCTTCGGCGATGTCAGCAGTTCCGTGGGATTTTCCTTTAATGCCATGGAGCGTTGCGATGAGTGGATCACTTGTCTGTGTATCAAGGATTTTTAAACCTTCTAGTTTTCTGTCCCTGGCCCTGTGCGTCAGCGCCGCCCACGCGGCGAATGTGAATCCTGGGGATTCAGCCGTGGTCAGCCCGGGCGATGCCGTTGACAGCTGGTCCCTGGGTTCAGGCTCGAGCTTGACCGTCAACGGGGCTCAGACGCAGGCCATCAACGCTATAAATGGACCCGTCACCGTCACCATCAACCCGGGCAGCAGCACGCAAGCGATCATTGCGGATGAGGGCTCTGTGGTCACCATCAGCGATTCAAACGTCAGCGCTGTTCCTGGTCAGACGTTTGGTATGGCGATAACCGGCAGCTCTGTTGCGCTGACCAACACCAACGTCAGTAATGCCAACAGTATCGGAATCAGTGGGGCTCAGGACGGCACCACTAATATTGGCAGTCGCTTCAGCATCATCGGCGGGACTGTCAGCGGCGGTCTGGTCGGGATCACGCTCTCAGAGCAGAGCACCCTGGACATGGAGGGCACTCAGGTCACAGGAACAGGTGCAACCAGTTATGGCGTACGCGCGTTCGGGTCAGACATGACCCTGCGCAATAGCACCATCAGCGGTGGCCTCAACGGCATCGTGTTTCGCGGCACCGGGACCACCACACGCGTCGGTACGACGAACCTGGACGGTACTCATGTCGAGGGGCAAAGCGGTGCGGCGATTCTTCTGGATGGCAGGGGAGAGCCGGTGGAGGTCAACCTCAATCTGCTCAACGGCACCACACTGACGGGCGGCAATGGCAATGCACTGGAAGTGACTGATTCGGGCATCGCCAATGTTCGGATTGAGAACAGCGCCATCGTCGGCGATGTTCAGATCACCAATGACAGCACCGCCAATCTGGCCGTCAATCAGGGCTCCCTGACCGGCGACATCGTGGTCGATGGCACGAGCCAGGGCGCATTGGCCCTGCAAAATCAGGCAACGTTCACCGGTAATCTGATCAATGTCGACAACGTCGCCATTGGCGATCAATCCACCTGGAACATGGTGGCGTCAAACACCGTCGGTTCCCTGGCGATGAGTGGTGGTGCCGTCAAGTTCGGAGGCGCCGATCAGTTCTATCAACTGAACGTGGCGAACCTTTCCGGTAACGGCACGTTCATCATGGACGTCGATTACGCCACCAATCAGCACGACACGCTGAACGTGACCGGCACCGCAACGGGCAGCCATACCTTGTTGATTGCTGGCTCGGGCGTCGATCCGGTTTCACCGCAGCAATTGACGGTCGTCCAGACCGCCGCGGGCGATGCCACCTTCGCACTGGCCGGTGGGCGAGCGGTGGACGTGGGGACGTTTTCATATGATCTGGCGTCGGTCAGCAATGGTTCGGGCGGAACTGACTGGTTTCTGGACCCGGCCAGCAAAACCATCAGCCCCGGGACGGCCTCTGCACTGGCCTTGTTCAATACGGCGCCAACGGTCTGGTACGGTGAGCTCACCTCGTTGCGCAGCCGGATGGGCGAGCTGCGGCTCAACAAGGGCGACACAGGCGTCTGGATGCGCACATACGGCAACAAGTATGACGTGAGTCAGTCATCTGGTCTGGGCTACAAACAGACCCAATATGGCTTCTCACTGGGCGCGGATGCGCCGTTGCCGGTCGGTGACGGTCAGTGGCTGGTGGGGGTGCTGGCGGGCCAGAGCAATTCCAGTCTTGATCTCAGTCGCGGCACGTCCGGTTCTGTCAAAAGCTACTACGCGGGTGTGTACACCACCTGGCTTGATCAAGACAGTGGCTACTACTTTGATGGCGTACTCAAATTCAACCGCTTTCGCAACGATGCCAAGGTCAGCATGAGCGACGGTACCCGCGCCAAGGGCGATTACGATAACTCGGGCGCCGGCGGTTCGCTGGAGTTCGGACGC
Organism: Pseudomonas abietaniphila; assembly: GCF_900100795.1. Lineage (GTDB taxonomy): Bacteria > Pseudomonadota > Gammaproteobacteria > Pseudomonadales > Pseudomonadaceae > Aquipseudomonas > Aquipseudomonas abietaniphila. The sequence continues at coordinate 63,550 of NZ_FNCO01000005.1, read as the reverse complement.
CATATCAAACTGGACGACGGCTACTTCGTTGAGCCTTTCACCCAACTGTCCGCTGTGGTCATTCAGGGCAAGAGCTTCACCCTCGATAACGACATGCAGGCCGACGGTGATCGCTCTCGCTCATTGCTGGGCAAGGCCGGTGTGACGGTAGGGCGCAATTTCGCGCTGGATAACGGGAGTGTCTTGCAGCCTTACGTCAAGGTGGCAGGTGCTCACGAGTTCGCCAAGAGCAACCGGGTGGCGGTCAACGACAACACCTTCAATAACGACCTCTCGGGATCGCGAGCCGAGCTGGGCGCTGGGGTTGCCGTGGCGTTCTCGCAGAACCTGCAGATGCATGCGGATTTCGACTATGCCAATGGCGAGAACATCGAGCAGCCGCTGGGTGCCAATCTCGGTGTGCGCTACAGCTGGTAACTAGCGTCAGCGCCACCCTCAAAAGCCCCTCACTCGTGAGGGGCTTTTGTTTTTTGACTCACGTCCAGCTGTGAATCGGCCAGCCGGCGCTCAGCGCAGCCTCCCGCAGCACCGGATCGGGGTTCACCACGTGGGGGAAATCGACCTTCTGCAACAGCGGCAGGTCGTTGCGTGAGTCTGAGTAGAAACTGGCGCCTTCGAGGTTTTCGCCTTCCTGATCCAGCCACTCCATCAAGCGGGTGATCTTGCCTTCGCGGTAGGTCAGCACGCCTTGGGTCTTGCCGCTGTACACGCCGTGGGCGATGTCCAGGTCGATGGCGAGCACTTCATCGACGCCGATGCGCTCGGCAATGGGTTTGACCAGGTGAACACCGGAGGCCGAGATGATCAGGATGCGGTCACCGGCGGCGCGGTGTTCGGCGATGGCTTTGGTGGCGTCGCTGAAAATGATCGGTTCGATGAAGTCCTCGACCCAAGGGCCCACCAGAAAATCCACTTCTTCAGGCGTGCGACCGATCATGGGTTCGAGGCTGAACGCCATATAGTCTTCCATCGCCAGATCGCCCTTGCCGTAGGCCTCCATCAACTCATGGTCTTTCTTGATGAAGGACTCTGGATCGACCCAGCCCAGACGGCCCATCTGCTCGCTCCACAGGCTGGCGCAGTCGCCATGAATCAGGGTTTCGTCCAGATCGAATATTGCTAGTGCCATTACCGCTGTCCTCTCTCGTGATACGCACGCAACCCCTGTAGGAGCGCGCTTGCCCGCGATTGCAATCCTTGGGTGATGAAGATGAACCTGCCAAACCGCAATCGCGGGCAAGCGCGCTCCTACAGGTAGGCGCTGGATTCAAGCCACTTCACACAGCGCCGAATCTTCAATGCTCAGGGTGACGCGCTGGCCGTTCGGGTGCAAGTCGTTGGCCGAACGGTTGAGCACATCGACCACCAGTTCCACACCTCGCGCTTCGACACGATAACGGATCACATTGCCCAGCAGGCTGTGGCTGCGCACTTCGCCTTCCAGCGAGCCGGTCAGGCTCAGCTGTATCGCTTCAGGCCGAATCGCCACTCGGCTGTTGATCGGCCGCTGCATCAGGCGACTGGCAGCGTCGGGTTCGAGCAGGTTGTAGTTACCGATGAAGCCTGCGGCAAACGCATCGACCGGCGCGGTGTACAGGGTTTCGGCATCGCCGCTCTGCACGATCCGGCCCTGGTTCATCAGGAAAATCCGGTCTGACATGGTCAGCGCTTCTTCCTGATCGTGGGTCACGAAAATCGTCGTCAGGCCCAGTTCCTGCTGGATCGCGCGGATCTGTTCGCGCAGGTGTTTGCGAATGCGTGCATCCAGGGCCGACAGCGGTTCGTCGAGCAGCAACAGGCGAGGGCGCGTCACCAGTGAACGGGCCAGCGCCACACGCTGGCACTGGCCGCCCGACATCTGGTGAGGGTAGCGTTTGGCGAACTCGGTCAGTTCCACCAGTTTCAGCACCTCGGCGACGCGCTGTTTCGTTTCGTCGGCGCTGACCTTCTGCATGCGCAAACCGAAGGCGACGTTCTGCTCCACATTCATGTTGGGGAACAGCGCGTAACTCTGGAACACCATGCCGATGCCGCGCTTCTGCGGCGACACCGGCACCAGGTCCTTGCCGTCGAGAAAGATCCGCCCGCTGGTGACCGAGGTCAGCCCGGCGATGCAACGCAGGAGGGTGGACTTACCGCAGCCGGACGGGCCGAGCAGGGTCACGAACTCGCCCTTGTTGATCACGCAGTTGATGTCGCTGAAGACCGCTGTGCTGCCGTAGTTCTTTTGCAGGTTTTCGACACTGACGAAGCTCATATCAGTCTTTGTCCTTGTTGAGTCGATTGGCCGCCCAGGTCAGCACCAACACGAAGAGGAAGTAGGAAATCACCAGCGCGCTGTTGAAGTGTCCGCTGCTGTTGCGCATGTTGTTCAGGTAGACCTGCAGCGTTTCGTAGCGCGTACCGACCAGCAGGTTGGCGAACACGAACTCACCGAACAGGAAGGAGAACGACAGCAGCAGGGCGATCATCAGGCCTTTGCGCAGGTTAGGCAGCACCACCAGAAACGCCGCTTGAAAGGTACTGGCGCCGAGCAATTGAGCGGCGTCCATCAGATCGACCAGGTTGATCGCCTGCAGGTTGTTGGTGATCGCCCGGTACATGAAGGGCAGGGCGATGGTGAAGTAGCAACCGATCAGAATCCACGGCGTGCCGACCATCGCCAGCGGGCCGGAACCGTAGAGCTGCAAGAGGCCGACCGACGACACCACCGGCGGCACGGCAAAGGGCAGCAGGATCAGGATATTCATCAGCGCGTCGAGTTTCGGGAAGTGGTAATGCACCACGAACAACAGGGGCAGGATCAGCACCACCGACAGGATCAGCGCACCGACGCAGACCAGCAGCGACTGAGCGAACGCCATCAAGAAGCGCGGGTCGCTCCACAGCGCCACGTACCATTTGTAGGTGAAGCCTGCGGGCAAAATCGTGGCCGACCAACTGGTCGCAATCGAGTACACGAAGGTGCCCAGCAGAGGCGCCAGCAGGATCAAAAACAGGATGTACACCACCACGCGGTGGTAGAGCCCGGCGGGGCCGCGTTCAGCGCGAGACATGGTAGCTCCTCTTCAACAGCCACTGATGAACGATGGTCACCAGGGTCATCATGCCGACCAGAATCATCGCCAGGGCGCTGGCCATGTTCGGGTCCAGCGTGATATCGCCCGCAACCATGGCCGCGATGCGGATGGGCAGAACGTTGAAGTTGCCGGTGGTCAGCGCGTAGACCGTGGCGTAGGCGCCGAGGGCGTTGGCCAGCAGGATCACGAAGGTGCCGAGCAGGGCCGGCGTCAGCACCGGAATGCCAATGTGCCGCCAGAAATCCCAAGTGCTGGCGCCCAGCAGGGAAGCCGATTCGCGCCAGTCTTCGCGCAGCGCGTCGAACGCCGGGTAAAGCAGCAGCACGCCAAGCGGAATCTGGAAGTAGGTGTAGAGGATGATCAGCCCGGTTTTCGAATACAGGTTGAAGTCATCGATGATGCCCGCCTGCTTCAGAATCAACGTCAGCGCGCCGTTGAAGCCCAGCAGAATGATGAACGCGAACGCCAGTGGTACGCCGGAAAAGTTGCTGGTCATGTTGGCGAAGGCGCTGACGAAGTCACGCAGCCGTGACGGCACCTTGCGCAGCGAATAACTGCCAAGGATGGCGATGAGGATGCCGATCAGACTCGACCAGAAACTGATCTCCAGGCTGTATTGCATGGCCTGTCGGTAGAAGCGCGAGTTGAAGGCCTTGATGAAGTTGTCCACCCCCCAGCCGGCGTCCGTATACAGGCTGTTGATGGCGACCCAGGCGAGCGGGGCGATCTGGAACGCGATGAAAAAAAGCGCAAAGGGCACCAGGCACAAGAGCCCCAGCCGTTTGCCGCGACGCTGTGAGCTCACTTGAGCACCTCTCTGCAGACAGGTTTGTCGTGGGGCACGCCGAGCAGCTCGCAGACTGTCCCGCAGATCTCGGTCTGTCTGGGCGACGCCTGGGGATCGAGGCTGAACGCATCGCCGATCACGAACAGCGGGACTTCACGCTCTTCAGGCAGGATGCCGTTGTGGGAGCGGTCGTTGTTCATGCCATGGTCGGCGGTCACCAGTACCTGATACCCGGCGTCCAGCCAGCGCTGCAGGTATTCGGCGAGGATGATGTCGGCCGAGCGCGCGCTGTTGCGGTATTGCGGGGTATCGAGGCCGTGTTTGTGCCCGGCGTCATCGATGTTCATCGGGTGGATGAACAGGAAATTCGGTTGATGCGCCGTTCGCAGATGCTCGGCATCGTCGAACAGGTGGGAATCGGGGTAGTGATCGACGTAGTAGAAATGACCGTGCTGGATCGGCAGGTCAGCGTCGTCGGTGTGGCGGTCGCGGCTGGCAATGAACGGGCTGCGGTTGTACAGCTCGCTGACCCAGTGATACGCGGCGGCGGACGTGGTCAATCCCGCTGCGGTGGCATAGTGAAACACGCTGCGCTGTTTGGACAGGCGTGAAACATGGTTGTGCACGATACCGCTGTCGATGGGCGCGACGCCCGTCAGGATGCATTCGTACAACGGTCGGGAAAGCGCCGGCAGTTCGCATTCGAGCTTATACAACGCGGCGCGGCCTGCGTTTCGATACGCCAGCAAATGCCCCATTGCATGCTGCGCCACGCTGTAACTCAGGCCGTCCAGCAGGATCAGAATGACGTTGTGTTTCATGGCCTCTCCGGGAGGTTGACAGCACAACCTGTAGGAGCGCGCTTGGTCTGGGCCGCATCCGGACGATTGCGGTGTGTCAGTCAAAATGGCTGTCACAGTCATATCGAAATCGTCCGGATGCGGCCCAGACCAAGCGCGCTCCTACAAAAGGGCGCGCGGTTTGTTTATTGCATCTCGACGATGACCTGCTCGTTCCACTGCTGAGGCAGGGCTTTCGAGGTTTTTTCCCAGGCAGCGGCGTTTTTGATCGGCGTCACGTTTTTGTACTGCTCGTTAGGCAGCAGCTTGGCTTGCACTTCCGCTGGCAGTTTCAAGTGATCGGCACGGATCGGACGGGCGTTGCCGTTGGCCAGGTTGATCTGACCGGCGTCGCTGAAGATGTACTCACGCGCCAGCTTGGCCGCGTTCGGGTGTTTGGCGTATTTGTTGATGATGGTGGTGTAGCCCGAGATCACCGAGCCGTCAGACGGGATCAGCACGACGTAGTCGTCCGGGTTGGCCATCTTGGCTTTGTAGCTCAGGCCGTTGAAGTCCCATACCACGCCGACTTCCACTTCGCCTTTTTCCATGGTCTGGATGGTCGGGTTGTTGATGCCCAGACGCTTCTGCTTGGCCAGTTCGGTGAACAGCGCAAGGCCTGGCGCGATGTTGGTTTCGTCACCTTTCATTGCGATCGATGCCGCCAGCACGCCGTTGGCCGCTTGAGCCGCGGTGCTCACGTCGCCGATGGTGACTTTGTACTTACCGGTCTTCAGGTCAGCCCAGGATTTCGGCACCTCAGAGCCGTGCAGCAGCTTCTTGTTGACGATGAAGGCGATGGTCCCGGTGTAGGCCAGTGCCCAGTGACCGTCCTTGTCTTTCGCCCAGTCTGGAACCTGATCCCAGGTGGTCGGCTTGTAAGGCTGGGTCACGCCCTTTGCCACGGCGATGGGGCCGAAAGCGGCGCCCACGTCACCGATGTCGGCGCTGGCGTTGTCTTTTTCCGCATCGAACTTGGCCACTTCCTGTGCCGAACTCATGTCGGTGTCCATGTGCACCAGACCGTACTTGGCGGTGAGGTCGGTCCAGGTGCCTTTCCAGTTCGCCCAGTCATCGGGCATGCCCACGCTGTTGACCGCGCCTTCGGTTTTCGCGGCGGCTTCCAGATCTTTGATGGAGTCGGCGGCCATGGCCGAGGTGCTCAGCGCGATGGCCGAACCCAGGAGTGATGCCAGCAAAAGGTGTTTCATTCGAAGCTCCTTTGGTGCACTTCTCGACGTTTTATAAGAAAGGGTCGGTGAAATGCTCATTGCGGGTTGGGGTGTCTGGTGCGTTGGTCTAGGTCAGCAATACCTGAGCCAAGTTAGGCCACTCTCATGACACTTTCGTGTCTGGACTGACTTTTGCTGGGGTGAATACGAGCAGACGGTACGGCTGTGGGGTAAGCGTAGACCATGGCCAACTCACTGATATAAAAAGCCTAATTTCTTTTTATTGTCTGGTTTTTCAAGCGGATCGCGCTGGCTTGTCACGTAACAGTCATCTACGCTGCCTAGGCTCTAGAGCACTGAAACGGGCCATCACGCTGCCGATCCTGCCCCCCCCTTTAGCACTGGTCTAGTCCAGATAGGTAACGCAATGCGCCAGGATGTGCCTCGAGCGGTGACGACCATCTGCAATGCCCTGCAGGAGCAGATCGAGCACGGTTTGTTGCTGCCCGGTAGCAAATTGCCTGCTGAACGCAAGCTTAGTGAAGTATTCGACACCACGCGCATTACCTTGCGTGAGGCGCTGGTGCAGCTGGAGGCTCAAGGGCTGATCTATCGCGAGGAGCGTCGCGGCTGGTTCATCTCGCCGCCTCGCCTGGCCTATGACCTGATGCGCCGTAGCCACTTCCACGCGATGGTGCAGGCGCAAGGCCGGGTGCCGGCGACGCAGGTGATTTCCGCCCGACTGCAACCGGCGTCGGCGGCGATCTGTAATTTGCTGCAGCTTCCGGCATTGTCCAGCGTGATCCAGATCTGCCGCGCACGGCGCATCGACGAGCGCTTGGTGCTGTACGTCGAGCATTACCTGAACCCCGAATATTTCCCGCAGATCCTGGAGTTCGACCTCAATCAGTCACTCACCGAGCTGTACGCCAGTCACTACGGCATTCGTTACGGTCAGGTGCGGTTCGAAATGGTGCCCACCGCGCTGCCGATGGACGCGGCGGCGGCTTTGAAAGTCTCGATCGGCAGTCCCGGTTTGCGCATTGCCAGGGTCAACCACGATCAGAGTGGCCGGCTGATCGATTGCGACCTGGAGTATTGGCGGCACGATGCGATTCATGTGAGTGCGGTGGTGGGGGATGTTTGAGACGTGTCCCTGCTGACCTGAGCATCCGTTCCTGACTCGCTGCAGTCTCCTACAAAAAAGGTTGTACGCCTGCGGTTACAGATCCCGCACACCAAAACCGAATGACTGAACGTCGTCCGAATGTACATCCGTGTACATCAAAAGACCATGAGCGTACAGTTGCTCCACTCGTTTTCAATCAAAGGCAACACGCATATGTCGGAATCAGGTAAGAGCCGGGGCAAAACCCAGGACTCCGGATGGCGGGGCTCGCCCGAGGGCTGGCTGGAGGCTGCCTACGATGCCTTGAAGGAATCCGGCGTGGACGCCGTGCGCGTCATGCCGCTGGCCAAGCGGCTGAATCTGTCGCGCACCAGTTTCTACTGGTTCTTCCAGGACCGCGAACAACTGTTGGCTGCCTTGCTGGCGCGTTGGAAAGACAAGAACACCGGCGGCATGGTCAAGCAGTCCGAAAGCTACGCGGAAAACATCACCGAGGCGATCCTTAACGTATTCGAGTGCTGGCTGAACCCTGCGGTTTTCGATTCCCAGTTCGAGTTCGCGGTGCGCAGTTGGGCGCTGCAGTCGGAGGAGGTCACTCAGGAAATCGTCGCGGCGGACGACGCGCGTATCAGCGCACTGACCGCCATGTTCAGGCGTTTCGGCTACGAGCAGGACGGCGCCGACACACGGGCCCGAACGATTTATCTGACGCAGATTGGCTACATCTCGATGAAGACCACCGAGGACATCACCGAGCGTTTCCGACGCATCCCGCACTACGTCGCGATCTTTACCGGCAAGGCGCCCAGGAAACGAGAGCTGGACCGCTTTTACGGCAAGTTCGGTTACGCCGAAAAAGAGCCGGGCGAGTTCGTTCCGCTGGCAGCTACCTTCGAGGAGACAACCGGTGCGAGCTGACTCGGTGGGCATCATCGGCGGCACGGGCTGGCTGGGCGGGGCACTTGCGCAGGCGTTGCTGGAGACGGCCTTTGTCGGCGCTGGCCGGCTGTTTCTGTCCAACCGGTCCGGCAGCCATCCGCTGGCGGACGCGGGTGCGCAGTTTATGACGAACAATCAGGCGCTGGTGGACGCCAGCGACACCGTCATCCTGTCGGTGCGTCCCGAGCAGTTCAGTGCATTGAGCGTGGACGCTTCGGGCAAACGGGTGATTTCGTTGATGGCGGGCGTCACATCACAGGCGATCAGCGCCGCGACTGGCGCATCCGTCATTGTGCGGGCGATGCCCAATGCAGCAGTAGACATCCGGCAGTCGTTTACGCCGTGGCATTGCGCGAGTGAGTTGTCGGCGTCCGATGTCGATTACGTGCAGGGTCTGTTGACGTGTGTCGGCACGGCGAGCCGGGTGCCAACGCAAGACTGCATCGACTACCTGAGTGCGTTGTCTGGCACGGGGCCGGCGTTTCCCGCGCTGTTGATGACGGCGCTGACTCGTCAGGCTGTGGCCGCCGGTATTCCAGAGGAGGTTGCCCGAGACGCGGCGCGAGGCGTGGTGCTCAACGCGAGCCAGTTGCTGAGCACGACCGAGCCGCAGGCGCTTATTGATTCACTGGTGGCGTACAAAGGTGTAACGGCGGCGGCGTTGCAGAGCCTGATGAACGCGGGCTTCGAAGGATTGATTGGCAATGCCGTGCAGGCAGGGGCTGAGGTCGCGCGCAGAGGAATGTAGGCGCGGAGCCTGGATCGATCCTCAGATCTTGATGCGAATGACATCCTGTGGGAGCGAATTCATTCGCGAAAAATCGTCCAGAAGACAAAGATCCATCCCCCGTGCCGACCCATCGCGAATGAATTCGCTCCCACAGGCAATCGTGTTGTCCCGTCGCGCCTCGGTGCCTGGCCCGACGGACACAGCCTACAAATCCTTCACCAACCGCAGCGCGTCATAAATCGCGGCGTGGGTATTGCGCGCGGCCACCGCGTCCCCGATGCGGAACAGCTGGAAGCGTCCGTCCGGATTGGTCACCAGGTTCTGCACCTTGCCCGCGATCAGGTCGTGCTGTTCCACCGCGCCGCCGTTACTGGAATGCGGACGCAGGTCGAAATACAGGTCATCCAGCGGCAACGTGCCGTGGTTGATCACCACTTGGTCGACCACACGCTCCTTGTTGACCTTGCCGTAATCGCTGCCGAAGACCGCCACCAGCTTGCCGTCACGCCTGAGCACCGACTCCACGCGATAGGTCACGGTGAACACCACGTCCAGATCCTGCAGGCTGCGCATGTACGGCACCAGGTTCATCGCCATCACTTCCGGTGAAAAGGCACGGTCTGGGGTTACGATCTCCAGCCGTGCGCCACTCTGCGCGATCACTTCGGCGGCTTGCAGCGCGGCGTGATCCCCCGCGTCGTCGAAGATCAGCACGTTCTTGCCCGGTTTGACGTCCCCGGAAATGATGTCCCAGGCCGAGACCACCAGGTCGTTGCCTGCCTTCAGCACTTTCGTATCCGGCAATCCGCCGGTGGCAACGATGACCACGTCCGGTTCCAGATCCTGCACCGTTTGCGCTTCTGCCCACGTGTTGAACTGAAACTTCACGCCCATGCGTTCGCACTGCGCCATGCGCCAGTCGATGATGCTGATCATCTCGCGGCGACGCTCGCTCAACGACGTGAGACGGATCTGCCCGCCGGGCTGGGCCGCAGCCTCCAGCACGGTGACGCCATGGCCGCGCTCAGCCGCCACACGCGCCGCTTCGAGTCCGCCAGGGCCTGCACCGATCACCACGACCTTGCGGTGAGTCGCGGCCTTGGGAATCTCGTGCGGCATGGTGGTTTCACGACCGGTCGCCGGGTTGTGGATGCAATAGGCCGCACCGCCCTGATAAATGCGGTCCAGGCAGTAGTTCGCGCCGACACAGGGCCGGATGTCCTCTTCGCGTTTTTCGATGATCTTGCGCACGATGTGCGGATCGGTCATGTGCGCGCGGGTCATGCCGACCATGTCGACCTTGCCCGATGCAATGGCGTGGCGAGCCGTCGCCACGTCGGGAATCTTGGCGGCGTGGAAGGTCGGGAAGCCCGTCGCGGCACGGATTTCGCCGGCAAAATCCAGGTGAGGCGAGTTGCGCATGCCCTGGATCGGGATCACGTCCGTCAGGCCGGCATCGGTGTCGATGTGCCCTTTGACGACGTTGAGAAAGTCCACCAGCCCGCTGTCCTTGAGCTTGTGGGAAATCGCGATGCCTTCCTCGGCGCCGAACCCGCCCGCCAGGTCTTCGTCGCCGGTGTAGCGCACGCCGAGCAGGAAGTCTTCACCGCATTGTTTGCGAATCCCGCGCAGGATGTCGAAGGTGAAGCGCAGGCGATTGTCCAGCGAGCCGCCGTATTCCCCTTGAAGGTCGTTGGTCAGCGGCGACCAGAACTGGTCCATCAAATGCCCGTACGCCTGAAGCTCCAAGCCGTCCATGCCGGCGGCTTTCATGCGTTCGGCAGCGTCAACGTAGTCCTTGATGATGCGCTGGATGTCCCATTCCTCCAGCTTCTTGGGGAATGACCGGTGGGAGGCCTCGCGCCGATGCGAAGGCGACACCACGGGTAACCAGTCAGCCTTGTCCCAGCGTGTCCGACGACCCAGGTGCGTCAGCTGAATCATCACGGCCGCGCCGTGCTCGTGGCATTCGTCGGTCAGTTCCTTCAGCCAACCCACCACTTCATCCTTGTACGCCAGCACGTTGTTGAACACCGGAGGACTGTCGCGTGACACCGCGGCGGAACCTGCGGTCATGGTCAGTGCAACACCGGCTTTGGCGCGCTCCACGTGATAGGCCCGGTACAAGTCTTTCGGCATGCCATCGACCGGATAAGCCGGTTCGTGGGAGGTGGTGATGATGCGATTTCTGAGGGTCAGGTTCTTGATCTTGTAGGGCTGCAGCAGCGGATCGCTGGACATCGTGGGGCGCTCCTGTCGGGGAACATCAGGCTTGGTTTGACGCAAAATTAGGTGGAATGTACATGAGTGTCAAGCATGGATGACGCAGGTGTACATTTCGCTTGCGCCCCCACTCTCTGTGTGGCTACTATCGGCCGAACAGCTGGCCGAGACTGGCGATTCGACACTTTCACTGCCGCACCCAGTAACACCCATACACGACAGGGGACATGCACGATGGATGCTTATTCGCCGTATAAGAAAAAACGTATTGGTTGGTTAGCAGGGATTGCCTTGACGACTGTGAGCCTGATGAGCCACGCCGCGGATCAACCGCCCGTGCGCATCGGATGGGTGAACTGGTCGGACACGGAAATCACGGTGAAGCTGGCCAACCTGGTGTTGGAAGATCAGTTGAAACAGCCGGTCAAGCTGGTGATGGCCGACATCGGCATTCAGTTCCAGGCCATGGCCAACGGTAATATCGATCTCATCCCGATGGTCTGGTTGCCGGGCACGCACAAGGCTTTCTACGACAAGTACAAGGACAAGCTCGAAGACTTGGGCGTGCTGTATGAGGGACGCATCGGCATGTCGGTGCCGGACATCGTGCCTGCCAGCGAGGTGTCGAGCCTTGCTGACCTGAACAAGCCGGGCATCTCGGAGAAATTCGACGGCAAGATCCTGACGTCCGAGGTGGGCAACGGGCAGTACAAACTGACCGAGAAAGTCCTCAACGATAAGAAGATCGTCGGCTACAAAATGGTCGCGTCTTCGGAAAGCGGCATGCTCAGTGAACTGGACCGCAACCTCAAACGCGGGAAGTGGTCACTGGTCAACGCCTGGAGCCCGCACTGGATGTTCGCCAAATACCCGCTGCGTTACCTGGATGACCCGGAGCATCTGTTTGGCGGCACCGAGCAGATTCATGTCGTCGCCCGCAAAGGGTTCAGCGCGCAGTACCCGAAAGTGGCGCAGTTCTTCACCCACTTCTCCATTCCGCAGGCTGATTTGCAGTCAATGATGTCCGAAGCGCGGGAGCAGGGCAGCTCACCTGAAAAAGTCGTAGCCGCGTACTACGCCGCGAACAAACAGCGTTTTGCGGCGATGGTTGAGGGCAACAAGACGGCGGCAATCAACCCGTAACGGTTGCTTGAAGGGAATGGGGTTGCCTGCTTGCCGGCAACCCTTAGTCCCGTGACCTGATGCATCAGTTGGCCGATGCATCATCCTTCTTCCCGCGCAGTTCACTCACGCTGCCGCCGCTGGTGCTGACCTGCACATTCAAACGCGGTGTCGCCAGGTCCATCCCCGCTTCATCGAGATAGCGTTTGAGCGACAGGTTGAACGCCCGGGACACTTCCCATTGTTTGATCGGGGCCGTCTTGAAGCGCGCCCGCAGGATGGCGTTGCCCGACTCGAAACTCTCGACACCCTGAATTTCCAGCGGCGACCAGATGTTTCGGCGTTGCAAGGGGTCGGTGCGCATCTTCTGGCCGACGTCGCGGATCATCTTCAGCGCGTCGTCGATGTTCATGTTCGACGGAATGGCGATGCGGAAGATGGCGTAGCCGAACTCCCGCGAATAGTTCTGGATGCTCTTGATCTCGCTGAACGGGATCGTGTGGACGATACCGTCGATGTCCCGCAGCCGGACCGTGCGGATGGTCAGCCCTTCGACCGTGCCCAGGTGTCCGCCCACGTCCACGTAATCGTCGATCGCCAGCGAGTCCTCAATGATGATGAACAAGCCGGTGATCAGGTCCGCCACCAGCGACTGCGCGCCGAAACCGATCGCCAGGCCGATCACACCGGCACCCGCCAGAAGCGGCGTAACGTTCATGCCCATGTTCGCCAGCGCCACAATCACGGCGATGATGAAAATGGTCACGAACAGCACGTTGCGGATCAGCGGCATCATGGTCTGCGCACGGGCGTTAGCCAGGCCTTTGCGCGAGCGGGTCAGGGCGTGATGAATCGCAGTGTCGGCCAGAATCCAGACCAGCCAGGCGAACATCAGCGTCGTCGCAAGGCCTGCAAAGCGCACGCTGATGTCGTGACCGTCGCCTTCGGAAAAGCGAATCAGCGACAGGCCCCAGACCCGCAGGCCCAGCTCGATGAACACAAGCCAGACCACCAGATGCACCACGGTGTAGAAGAAGCTTTTCAATCGGTCCGAGTAGAGCGCATGGCGTTTGTGGCCGTGGGACGGTTTCTGCGAATGGCGACGCACAAGGCCGTTGAGCACCATGCACACCACCAGCAACACGGTGCAGATCAGCGACTGGCGCAGCGCGGTGCTGGTGTCGCCCGCCGAGAAGAACGTGGCGAACAGCGAGACGCCCACCAGCACCATCGCAGGCAAGTACCAGAAGCTGCCGAGAATCTCGATGGTGTCGCTCAGCGCCCGGCGTTTCAGGCGCCGGGACAGCGGCTGATTGCGGATCAAGTGTGCAATCGGGCGACGGAAGCGGACGATGAACAGTCCCGTGGACACTGCCGCCATAACGTTGGCCAAGGTGGCTGCGGTATGGGCCAGATGCACGCCCAGGCTGGCGACAAGGCGTGGATCACTCAAGGCTTCGCCGAACGCCGCAAAGCTGCCGATCCACCACAGTGGACGGAAGGCCTGATGGCGCAGGATATGCAGCGCCTGATGCCGGTGCGGACCGTCCAGCAGCGAAAACGCGATTACGCAGATCGCCGAAAACAACGTGCCGACCACCAACGCATAAGCCAGCACCATCGCCAGGTCGCGGCCCAACGACGGCGGCAGGGAGTAGCTCAGGTAGACGGTGATCACCAGCGCGATCAGCCAAGGGCCGAGTTTGCGCAGGGCAAAGCGCAGCATGTCAGAAGGGCGAGGGTGTTGCGGCAGTTCTTCCGACAGGCCGAAACGCACGCGAACCCGGTGGCTGAGCCAGATCAGCGCCGCCGCCAGCAGGCTCCACAGCGCAATGACCACGGCGAAGCCGAAGATGATCGGCCACCACTGGTTGGCCGGCAGCATCAGGTCCATCAGTTCCTGCTCGGCCAGCGACACCTCGTCGCCCCATCGGCTGAGCGGGCTGTCATCGCCGGTGAACTGCTTCTCGAAGCCCGACAGCGTGCTGCCGATCAGCCCCAATACACCCTGTTCGGCGGTGGGTTGGGCTTTCTTGGTGGCGTCACGGAGTTTTTTCAGGTCATCAAGCAACTTGCTGCGTTGCTGATCGTTCTCCAGCGAGGTGATCACCTCGTCGAGTGACTGACCCAGCGGCTCTTGTGCCTGGGGCTGGGCTTTCTGGCCGCTCAAAAGGCTGGGCAGGCCAGCGGCCTGGGTCAGCGCGAAGGGAAACAGCGTCAGCAGACAAATCAGGAACAGGCGCGGCATGACGGACAGGCGGGCGGAAACAATCACCAGGCAATGAACCTCGAATCGACAGGCGCCTCATGCGACCAGGCGACGTCGGCCGGGCATTCAGGCAAAAAAGTGAGTTTACGAGCGGTGTCAGGTGTTGGCGAGAAGCATTTTGCGCTGCAACCCGCCAATCACTTCACGTTCGTGGGATCAGGTGAGCCTGTCCAGGATGTGAATTGCGGCAGTGCCGAGCATCAGCACCATGCCAAGGGTGATCGACGCAACGCCGCTGCGGTATTCGCGATAGCTGAAGCCCACGCACAGCATCAGCATCCCGATCACGACCGGGATCAGGATAGAGAAATAGTCGTCCATGATGGCTGGCCCTCTGTTTGTGACAGATACAGAGAGTCTAGGCCGGATTTGTCAGCGGGAGCGGCGAGGGCCGCAACACCTGCGTTGAGGTGCTCGTTGGCTGACGAAAGCGAAAGCATTCGCCAGCCGGTTCAGACAGCGGTTGCGTTGCCTATGGCAGCTCTGCGCTGGCGTAAAACGCGCTGAGCACCTTCACCAGATGCGCCAGGTCCTGACTGCCCGCCAGCTCACGGATGGAGTGCATGGCGAAGGTCGGCAAGCCGATGTCGACCGTGCGCACGCCCAGATGACCGGCGGTGATCGGGCCGATGGTCGAGCCGCAGGCCATGTCGGTACGAACCACGAAGCTCTGCACCGGCACTTCCTCGGCCATGCACAGATGACGGAAGAACCCGGCGGTTTCGCTGTTGGTGGCATAACGCTGGTTGGTGTTGACCTTGATCACCGGGCCGGCGTTGAGTTTCGGGCCGTGGTTGCCGTCGTGCTTCTCGGCATAGTTCGGGTGCACGCCGTGGGCGTTGTCGGCAGAGATCAGCAGCGACTTCTGGATGGTGCGCACATAGTCGTCGCCCTCGGGCAGCAGACGTTGCAGCACTTGCTCCAGCATCGGGCCATCAGCGCCGCAGGCGGAGGTCGAGCCGACTTCTTCGTGGTCGGTGCAGATCAACAGGCATGTTTCGTCGCCATCGGCATTGAGCAACGCTTGCAGACCGGCGAAGCACGACAGCAGGTTGTCCAGGCGCGCGCCAGCGATGAAGTCGCCGTTGAGACCGATGACGGCCGCGCTTTGGGTGTCGTAGAAACTCAGCTCGTAATCGAGCACCACGTCGGCGTTCAGGCCGTGCTCACGGGCGAGCTGGTCGGTGAGCAGTGCGCGAAAGTCTGCACGCTCGTCGCCAGCGACTTGCGCGAGGATCGGCGGCAGTTCGTTCTGCGGGTTGATCGGCCAGCCTTCGTTGGCGGTGCGATTGAGGTGGATCGCCAGGTTCGGGATGATCGCGATCGGCAGTTTGAAGTCGATCAGCTGGCTTTCGACCTTGCCGTCACGGCGGAAGGTGACACGGCCGGCCAGCGACAGGTCGCGGTCGAACCACGGGGCGAGCAGGGCGCCGCCGTAGACTTCGACGCCCAGTTGCCAGAAGCCCTGGCGCTGCAGTTCGGGCTGCGGCTTGACGCGCAGGCACGGGCTGTCGGTGTGTGCGCCGACCAGGCGGATACCGCCGATCAATGGCGAAAGACGGCCGAGTTTGAAGGCGACGAGGGAGGAGTCGTTACGGGTGACGTAGTAGCGGCCGCCGGCTTCGGTGTGCCATGGCTCACGTTCGTCCAGGCGCTGATAACCGGCGCCTTCGAGACGTTGCACAAGGCTTGCGGTGGCGTGAAACGGGGTGGGAGAGGCCTTGAGGAAATCGATCAGGCCTTGGTTCAACTCTTCGCGCATAAGTTACTCCAGACAGCAATGGCGGGAGTTTACAGGCCTCTGGGTGAGGTAGCGAGCTTGGTGGTTGTAGGATTTTCTGATCGTTCCCACGCAGAAACGTCTGATCGTTCCCACGCTCTGCGTGGTAATGCATCGATTGACGCTCCGCGTCGACTTGGACGCAGAGCGTCTTGCCCTGCATTCCCACGCGGAGCGTGGGAACGATCACCCAGAAACTTCGGAATGACGCAGTCCCTGTAGGAGCGCGCTTGCTCTGGGCCGCACTCGGACGATCTACCGCGCAGCGGAAGCAAAATCAAGCGACTCGATGAGGCCTGACACCCGCGTGCACAGGTCTTGCTGCCGGTTCCCGGCAGATCGCGGGCAAGCGCGCTCCTACGCCTTCCAGGCAGAAGCAAGGCTGTGCCAGGCATAACGTGCGTTCCCTCCGGCCAGGCTCGGGATTGAGGAGGGTTCGCGGCTTTTGATTCTGGCCGGAGGCCGTAGGAGCGTGCTTGCCCGCGATTTGCCGCGCAGCGGAAGCAAAATCAAGCGACTCGATGAGGCCTGACACCCCGCGTGCACAGGTCTTGCTGCCGGTTCCCGGCAGATCGCGGGACGAGCCACGCTCCTACGCCTTCCAGGCAGAAGCAAGGCTGTGCCAGGCATAACGTGCGTTCCCTCCGGCCAGGCTCGGGATTGAGGAGGGTTCGCGGCTTTTGATTCTGGCCGGACGCCGTAGGAGCGCGCTTGCCCGCGATCTGCCGCGCAGCGGTAGCAAAATCAGACGACTCGGTTATGCCTGACATACCGCATGCACCGGTCTTGCTGCCGGTTCCCGGCAGATCGCGGGCAAGCGCGCTCCTACGCCTTCCAGGCAGAAGCAAGGCTGTGCCAGGCATAACGTGCGTTCCCTCCGGCCAGGCTCGGGATTGAGGAGGGTTCGCGGCTTTTGATTCTGGCCGGAGGCCGTAGGAGCGCGCTTGCCCGCGATCTGCCGCGCAGCGGTAGCAAAATGAGGCGACTCGATGATGCCTGACATACCGCATGCACAGGTCTTGCTGCCGGTTCCCGGCAGATCGTCCGAGTGCGGCCCAGAGCAAGCGCGCTCCTACATTTCGTGGGGGGGGGCGTGCGGACGATTGATGACCGAATGAAGAATGCGAGGAGCGTTTGATCGTTACCACGCTCTGCGTGGTAATGCATCGATTGACGCTCCGCGTCGACTTGGACGCAGAGCGTCTTGCCATGCACGCGGAGCGTGGGAACGATCACCAGTAACTCGCCGAAGGCGAAACAGGTCTGGCGTTAGCCAGACCCATCGGCATCACTACAGAAAACGGATATCCCCACCGATCCAGGGGCCACCCACAAAACAGCGCAATCAAAACGGCGCAGGACACTCAAACCGCAACCGCTCTCCCGAAACAGGATGGGTAAACGCCAACATACTCGCGTGCAGACACAACCGTGGGTACGCCGCCAACGCCTCAGGATGCGCATACAGCCCGTCCCCCAGCAACGGATGCCCAATCGACAACATATGCACCCGCAACTGATGCGAGCGCCCGGTAATCGGCGTCAGCTCCACCCGGCAATGCGTGTCAAAACGCTCCAGCACCTTCCAGAACGTCAGCGCATGCTTGCCGAACTCGTGATCCACCACATGCCGTGGCTTGGTGGGCGGGTCGTAGCGCAACGGCAAATCGATGCTGCCGCTGTCCAGCGCGGGCTGTCCCCAGGCCAGCGCGGTGTACGCTTTCTCGGTTTCCCGGTCATGAA
Source organism: Pseudomonas abietaniphila (assembly GCF_900100795.1). GTDB lineage: Bacteria > Pseudomonadota > Gammaproteobacteria > Pseudomonadales > Pseudomonadaceae > Aquipseudomonas > Aquipseudomonas abietaniphila. Next base: position 45,737 of record NZ_FNCO01000005.1, on the reverse strand, counting down.
ACTGACGAGACAGTTCGCGGTGCGTGTCCGCGTCGCGGGCCAGCAGGATGATGCCGGAGGTTTCCCAGTCCAGCCGATGGACGATACGCGCCTCGGGGTAGCCGTTTTCCTGCAGGCGCGTGATCAGGCAATCCTTGTTGTCGTCGGCACGACCGGGCACCGAGAGCAGCAGGGTGGGTTTGTTCACCACCAGCACGGCGTCGTCCTGATGGAGAATGTGAACATTGGACAGCGGCATCAAACAGCCTCGTAGCTAAACGGTCTCGTCGCAAAAAACAGACCCGTTGAAAGCACCAACGGCGGCTCGCTCACCCGCACCCCGCAAAAGGGTTCAGGTGACCGAGCCGCCGTGGCGACTGCCGTTTCGATCAACGATCAGGCAGGGTGATATTGAGTTCCAGAATCGAGCAGCTGCCGTCGTTTTCCAACGCGACATGCACGTCATCGTTGCCGATATTGACGTATTTTCGGATGACCTCCACCAGTTCCTTCTGCAAGGCTGGCAGGTAATCCGGGGTGCTGCGTTGGCCGCGTTCGTGCGCCACGATGATCTGTAGACGCTCTTTCGCTACCGACGCGGTGCTTGGCTTTTTGTTGGCACGAAAGAAGTCAAAAATACTCATTAATTACCCCCGAACAGACGTTCCAAAAATCCTTTTTTCTTTACGTCCAGGAAACGGTGCTCGACGGCTTTGCCCAGCAAACGATCAACGGCGTCACTGTAGGCCTGTCCGGCATCGCTCTGGTCATCGAGGATTACAGGCACGCCCGAGTTGGATGCCTTGAGCACCGCCTGGGATTCCGGGATCACGCCGAGCAAGGTGACCGAGAGGATCTCCTTGACATCTTCGACGCCCAGCATTTCGCCATCGCTCACTCGCTGCGGGTTATAGCGGGTCAGCAGCAGGTGTTCCTTGATCGGGTCTTCATTGTTTTCAGCGCGGCGGGATTTGCTCGCCAGCAGGCCCAGCATACGGTCCGAGTCACGTACGGAGGAGACTTCCGGGTTGGTCACGACGATCGCTTCGTCAGCGAAGTACATGGCCAGATGAGCGCCTTTTTCGATACCTGCCGGGGAATCGCAAACCACGAACTCAAAGTCCTGCTTGAGTTGCATAAGAACTTTTTCGACGCCTTCCTGGGTCAGCGCGTCTTTGTCACGGGTCTGGCTGGCCGCCAATACGTACAGATTCTCAAGGCGCTTGTCTTTGATCAGGGCCTGTTGCAGGTTGGCTTCGCCGTTGACCACGTTGACGAAGTCATAAACGACGCGACGCTCGCAACCCATGATCAGGTCGAGGTTACGCAGGCCGACGTCGAAGTCGACGATCACTGTTTTGTGGCCGCGCAGAGCGAGACCGGTACCGATAGCGGCGCTGGTGGTGGTCTTGCCCACACCACCCTTGCCGGATGTAACCACGAGAATCTTGGCCAAGGTGAATCACCCCTAGAGGAAAAGGATTTTTAGTCCCTGAAGAGCCCCTCGTGACACAGCGTGATGCGAGCAACGGTGAAGACACGCGCCTGAAGGAGGCTCATGTTTCGAGAAAACAAATGAATTTCCCGGATTTCCTTTCCCTTTGCATCGTTTTCGCGGTGAATCAGAGTGGCTTTGAAAATGGCGCAGTATCCGTTAAAGACGGGTGATGTTCAACACGTCGCCGGACAGACTGACCTGTACCCCGGCTCCCCACAGAGGATCTCTGCGCAGGTCTTCGGAAACCTTGTATTGCCCGGCGATGGAGACCAGTTCGGCCACCATTTGCTGGCAGAAAATCCGCGCTTTGGTATCGCCTTTGATGCCTGCCAGTGCCCGACCCCGCATGGGACCATACACATGGATGTTGCCATCGGCGAGAAGTTCCGCGCCCGGGCTGACGGAGGAAATCACCACCAGGTCCGAGCCCTGGGCATAAATCTGCTGACCGCCGCGCACCGGGGCCGTGATTATCTTGGTCGGCTTGATCAGCGGCTCGGGTGGTTTCTCGATGATTTCAGGTTTTTTCCGGACTTCGCCTTCCGTCGGATCGAGCGGTCGCTCCCGCGCGCCGGACGGTGGCAACACGGGCAGATCGATGGCGATGGCGGCGGCGATGTCTTCAATGCGGTTGGCGCGGATGGCCAATGTGCGCAGACCATGCTGGCGGCAGATGCGCATCATTGTCGGCAGGTCAATCGCGCCTTCGTTGGGCGGCAGCTTGTCCAGCGCCAGCACCAGCGGGGTATTGCTGAAGAAGTTCGGGGCCTGGGCGACTTTTGCCGCCAATTGACGATCCAGCGCTTCGAGGTTGTTGCGGGCCAGTTCCAGCACGGTGATGGCCAGCATGCTGCCCTTCAACTGGAACACGGGATCCTGGTCTTGCAATTCGATTTGGCTCATGTCGGCATACAGCGGCTTGTCGCTAAAAGTGCCGAGACTTATAACGAGAACGCCCGCGAGTCGCAAGCGAGCTGCAACCGACTAACCGCCACCGATCCCGTCGAGACGATGTAGAATGCCCGCCTTTGCCTTGACGGAAGCTGTAATGGATCGCCCGCGTTTTCGAGCTCAATTTCTTCATCCACGCTACTGGCCGCTCTGGCTGGGGCTGGGTTTGCTCTGGCTGGTCGTGCAGTTGCCATTTCGAGTGCTGGTGGCCATCGGCCGGGCGCTGGGTGGCGTCATGTATTACTTCGCTACCGATCGGCGGATCATTGCCGCGCGCAATCTGGAGCTCTGCTTCCCGCAATACGCCAAGGCCGAGCGCAAACGCCTGCTCAAGGAGAACTTCGCTTCCACCGGCATCGCCTTTTTCGAAATGGCCATGAGCTGGTGGTGGAGCCCGCAACGGCTGGCAAAGCTGGCCCACATCGAAGGGCTGCAGCACCTCAAACAGCCGCATCTCGAAGGGCAGGGCGTGATTTTGATGGCGCTGCATTTCACCACCCTCGAAATCGGTGCGGCATTGCTTGGCCAGCAACACACCATTGACGGCATGTACCGCGAGCACAAAAACGCCTTGTTCGATTATGTTCAGCGCCGCGGCCGTGAGCGTCACAACCTGGATTCGATTGCCGTTGAGCGCGAGGACGTGCGCGGGATGATCAAGCAGCTGCGCAAGGGCCGCGCCATCTGGTACGCACCGGATCAGGATTACGGCGCCAAGCAGAGCCTCTTCGTGCCGCTGTTCGGCATTCCGGCCGCCACCGTGCCGGCCACCAGCAAGTTCGCCACCCTTGGTCGGGCGCAAGTGGTGCCATTTACCCAAGAGCGTTTGGCGGATGGCAGCGGCTACAAGCTGGTGATCCACCCGCCGCTTGAGAACTTCCCCGGTGAAAGCGATGAGGCCGACTGCCTGCGCATCAACCAATGGGTCGAGCGCGCTGTCACGGCATGTCCTGAGCAATACCTGTGGGCGCATCGGCGTTTCAAAAGCCGACCGCCGGGCGAGCCGAAACTGTATAAAAAGCGTGGTTGAACCCCAGAGCTGAGCCTTCATGACGACAAGCGCAACAGAACAAAAACCAGTCAACAGCGCTTCAATGCGGTCGCAGGTCCCGGATGCCATCGAACCGGTCACCGGTCTGATCCTTTCTGGTGGTGGTGCCCGGGCGGCCTATCAGGTCGGCGTGCTGGCGGGCATCGCCGATTTGCTCCCGGTCGGTGCCAAGAACCCCTTTCCCGTCATCGTCGGCACCTCGGCGGGTGCGATCAATGCGGTAAAGCTTGCCAGCGGCGCGGCGCAGTTTCGTACCGCAATCCATGAACTGACTGACTTCTGGCAGGGCTTTCGCAGCCATCAAGTGTTGCGCAGCGACTGGGCGGGTGTGATTCGTCAGGCAGCACGATTCTTCGGTCGCAGCCTGCTGGGCATCGGCCGCAAGCAAGTGCCCGTCGCCCTGCTCAACAGTTCGCCGTTAAAGGACCTGCTCACTCAACGGCTCAATCTCGACGGGATCGACGAGGCCATTGAGGCGAAGCACCTGCACGCGGTGGCGGTCACGGCGTTTGGGTACGAGTCGGGCCAGGCCGTCACCTTTTACCAAGGTAAGGGCACCATCGACGCCTGGTTGCGGCATCGGCGGATCGGCGTGCCGACCCGGCTGACGGTCGATCACTTGCTGGCCAGTTCGGCGATCCCTCTGTTGTTCGCGCCGGTCAGGCTGGAGCACGAATATTTCGGCGACGGTGCAGTGCGTCAGTCGGCGCCCATCAGCCCGGCCTTGCACTTGGGCGCCAATCGCGTGCTGGTGGTCGGTGTCAGTGGCAACCCACGCGGGTTGGGCGCGAATACGCCGGTGCAGCGCGCGGTGAGTGGCATGCAGCCGAGCCTCGCGCAGATTGGCGGCCACATGCTCAACAGCACGTTCATTGACAGCCTTGAGAGTGACATCGAGTTACTGGAGCGGCTGAACCTGTTGAGCCGCATGCTGCCAGCCCAGACGCCTCATGAGCCTTCACCGCACGTCTCGGAGCAACCGACGCCCGCGCAGTCGCTGGCGCCGGTCGAGGTGTTGGTGATTTCTCCCAGCCAACCCATTGATGAAATCGCCGCACGCCATCGCCGGGAACTGCCGCCTGCACTGCGCACGTTTCTGCGCGGCCCGGGCGCGACCAAGACCAGCGGGGCAGGGGTGCTGAGTTATCTGCTGTTCGAGTCGGGGTATTGCAGTGAGCTGATCGAACTGGGCCGCCGCGATGCGATGGCCCAGAAGGAGCAATTGATGAGGTTTTTGCGGCTGGATTGATTCAGTCCTGTGCTGGCACGCTGAATGTGTAGGAGCCGGCTTGCTGGCGAAAGCGGTGTTTCAGTCACCTGATTCAGTGCCGGGTATACCGCATTCGCCAGCAAGCCGGCTCCTAGGCCTCCCACGCACGCAGCAAAAGGGGAGTCAGGTATCACGCCGTCAGCTTGTCATCCCGAAAATCGCGCAGCGCCTGTTCGATCTCTTCACGGCTGTTCATCACGAACGGGCCGTATTGCACGATAGGCTCGCCCAACGGTTTACCGGCAATCAGCAGCACCTTGCTGTCGACCGATGCGGTCAGTTGCAGCTCGCCGTTTTCCGACAGTCGGGCCAGACGGCTCTTGCCGAGTTTTTGCGTTTGACCGGCGATCTCCACCTCACCTTCGTACACATACAGCAGCACGCGGTGGCCTTCCGGGACTTTTGGGCTGATGCTCGCGCCCGCCGGCATATGGAAGTCGAAGTACTGCGGCTCGGTGTCCGGACGCTGCACTGCGCCGGCCTGTTGCGTCTGACCGTCGTCAAACTGCCCGGCGATGACCACCACCTCTACGCCGTTCTGCGTGGTGATGCGTGGGATGCGTTCCGGCTGGATGTCGTCGTAACCGGCATCGCCCATCTTCGATTTACCCGGCAGGTTGAGCCATAGCTGGAAGCCGCGCATCACGCCTTCTTCCTGCTCCGGCATTTCGCTGTGGATCACGCCGCGCGCGGCGGTCATCCATTGCACACCGCCGCCTTGCAGCAGGCCGACGTTGCCCATGTGGTCTTCGTGGCGCATGCGGCCTTCGAGCATGTAGGTGACGGTCTCGAAACCACGGTGTGGATGGGGCGGGAAACCCGCGATGTAGTCGTCAGGTTTGTCGGAACCGAACTCGTCGAGCATCAGAAACGGGTCGAACACCTCGACGCCGGGACCGCCGAAGACGCGTGTCAGCTTGACGCCCGCGCCGTCCGAGGTCGGTTGACCGGCCTGGATTGACAGCACTTTGCGTAATTGAGTCATGAGGCTCACTCCGGAACAGGTGGGAATGACGCCTATGGTATGCCTGTTGAGGCGATAGATGGTTGATGATTTTGCGAGGGATTGATCGGGGTTTTAGATGAGTTTGAAGGCGTATGCGATCACTTGTAGGAGCCGGCTTGCTGGCGAATGCTGGGTGTCAGCCGACTCATCTGCGACTGATTTAACGCGTTCGCCAGCAAGCCGGCTCCTACAGATCGCTACTGACTGGAGGCTTATTCAGAAATCTGCAACTTGCGCGCCTCGGTGTACACATACCGCACCTTCTCGTACTCGAACGGCGAGTCCATCTGTCCATACCGGAAGCTGGTGGTATAGCGCCGGTCGATCGCGCGCAGCAGGTAGAGCTCGGGATGGTCTTCGCTGACCTGCGCAACGTTCAGGAAGTTGATCTGCGATTCGGCGGTGAAGTCGAACACAAGGCCGCCTGTATCACGGAAGTTCGACGGGCCGAGGATCGGCAGGACGAAGTACGGGCCGGCCGGCACGCCGTAGAAGCCCAAGGTCTGACCGAAGTCTTCGCTCTGCTTGGTCAGGCCCATCATGGTCGCCGGGTCCCACAGGCCGGCGATGCCGATTGTGGTGTTGATGATCAGGCGTCCTGTCGTGGACATCGAACGCTTGCCCTTGAACTGCAACAGGCTGTTCAGCAGGTTGGGGATATCGCCCAGGTTGCTGAAGAAGTTGCTGACGCCGGTGCGCACGAAACTGGGCGTGACGTATTTATAGCCGTTGACCACGGGCAGAAAGACCCATTCATCAAACCGGTAGTTGAAGTGGTAAACCCGACGGTTCCACGACTCCAGCGGGTCATAGACGTTAAGGGCGTTGAGCGAGGAACGCTCGAACTCTTGCGCATCCAGGCCGGGGTTGAATTTCAGCGACTTCAACGGCTCGGTGAAACCATCGTCGTTGTCCAGGCGCTGCACGGGCGCGGCCTTGGAGACGATCGGCGCATCGGCCGCGTGAACGGCGCCTGCACAGAGCAGAGCGGCAATAAGCAATAGACGTTTAGCCACGGAAAAACTCCAGCATGGCGTCGCTGTTGACGCGATAGTTCATGTTGCCGCAGTGACCGCCATACGGGTAAACGGTCAGGCGATCGCCAAAGGTCTTGCGCAGGAATCCGAGGTCGCCCGGGCCGAGGATCACGTCGTCGGCGTTGTGCATCACGGCAATTTTCTTGCTGGTGCTGAGGTAATCCTTCAGTGCATACAAGCTGACCTGATCGACCAGTTGCAGCAGGCTGCCACCGTCGGTGCGGGCGCGCCACATCGGGATCACCTGTTCGGTCACGTAGCAATCGAAGTCGCATTGCAGCGCGCGCTTGAGGAACGGCGTCAGGCTGGTGCCTTCGCTGATCGGCGTCTTGGGCGGCGTAATCAGGCCGCGTCGGTTGATCAGGTCTGAAGTGAACGCGATGTCGGCGGCCGAGAAGCGGAACGAGGTGCCGATCAGCATTGCCATCTGCTCGTTGGACAGATGCTGTTTGGACTGCTGGAAGTCGTAGAGCAAGGCATCGTTGAGGTCGATGTAGCCTTTCTCGCGGAAGTAACGGGTCAGCTTCTGCAGCACCAGCTCATAGAAGGTGGTGCTGTTGGTGATGCCCTTCACGTCGGTCTGGACCATTTTGTCCAGGTTGGTGATCGAGGTGTAGAGGTTCACTGGCGGGTTGATCAGCAGCACTTTCTTGAAGTTGAAGCTGCGACGGGTTTCGTCGAGCTTGCTCACAAAAGCGGCGTCCAGCGCACCGAGGCTGTAGCCGGTGAGGTAGTACTCGGTAACTTGCAGCTTGCTCTGCTGGGCACGCACGGCCTGCATCACCCGGTACAGGTCTTCGGCGTCTTCGGACGTCACGCCGGGCGTCGCGAAGCGTGAGGCCGCGCTCATGAAATCGTAGCTGGTGGGCGACGAAAGCTGCACGACGTTGTAGCCCGCTCCGTAATAAAGCCGCTTCAGGTATTCATTGAGGGTGCTGTTGTACGGGGCGCCGGTGCCGGCAATAAGAAAGATCAGCGGAGCGGGTTTGTCCTGTTTCGCCAGGCGGTAACGCAGTTTCTTCACGGCCCAGAAGTTGTCCGGGAGCGTGAATTCGCGGTCGGGGCGCAGGGTCAGGCTGTAGTCATCCTGATCGATGTCGGCGTCCTCCGGCACTTTGGCGCGCAGGTCGGGCGGCGTGGTGGCGATGGTCGCTTCAAACGGGTTGGTCAGAGGGAAGCCATAGCTGGACGGGTCGATGTCGACCGCCATCACGGACGCACTCAAGAACAAGCCGCCAGAGAGGGCGGCGAGGCGCAGAAAACGAAGCATGACTAAATCCCTTGGGAAAGAAGTGCTGTTGAGATACGCAGGCTATGACACGGGTGTAGTGCCAAAGTGCCGTGCTGGCAAGCAAGCCCGGTACAGACCCTAGGCGACAATACACGTTCTGGCACATTTGGCGTGTCCGGTTGTGCTTTTTATGTGATGCGGTATCTGTCTCCAGGCGGCTGCGGCTATGCTGGGCGTCGTTTTCCTGAGCTGGGGTGTTCCGTGTCGCGTCGTCTGTCGCTGGTGGTTTTGTTCGTTGCGCTGGCCCTGTGGCTTGCCGCGGCCTATGGCGTGCGTTACGGGCTGATGGAAGATGTGCAATGGGTCGGACTGTGTTCCGAAGGCGCCGCGAAATGGCAATGTCAGGTGCGCTCGAATCTGGGCCTGATGATCCATTTCGGGGTATTTGGCTGGGGAGCGCTGATTGCCTCGGTGATCGCGTTTTTTGTACCGCGCCGACTGGGCCGGATCCTGGCGCTGATCGGTCTGCTGCTGGGGATGCTGTCACTGATGCTGTATAGCGCGAGCCTTGCCGTGTTCGCCGTGGTGATTGCCGGGTTGCGGCTGGTGCGGGCTGCCTGATAACCACCGGTTGAACACCGACCCTGTAGGAGACGTCGCAGGTTACGACGGCAGCGACCGCGGTGTGTCATTCACTGTGAATGTCGCTGACCCACCGCATTTGTCCGATCGCGGCCTGCAGCAAACCGGCTTCTACCGTTCAGGGGCGTGACTGAAAAGAAGTCCCAAACCCCAAACGCCAGACAGCATAAAGGGGAGCCGAGGCTCCCCTTTAAATCGTTGCACGTGCTCTTTTTTTATTGTTTTTAGGGCGGTCTATTGTTGTTTTTGGCAACCAGTCCCTTTACAGCGTTCTTCAGTGATCCCCATCCGGGATACAAGAGCAAACGTATTTTTTTGAGCGCTTATCTGCTTTGATCCGATTCGCTTGTGGCGAAGATCCAACCCGTTCCGGACGCTACCTGAAGGTAGTTTTATTGTTCTCTGTCGGGCTGCGAGGCCAAGACCTCGCTAAAGCACATCTACTCCAAAAAAATCTGTTGGCTGCGTCTCTGTACCGTTGTTCTTGTTATGTCAGAGCCGATTCATCTTATTTTTATTGGGTTTTCACATTTTGTTCTTGTTATGCAGGAGATATAGCAGGTGCCGTGCCAACTTTTTAAATTCCTTGTAAATCAATGAGTTATAGAAATCAGATGATTTCAAGGCCAGCGCGCGCGAGCCATTCTGTTTCCGTGTTACCCGTATTCTGTTTTGGAATCCCGCCATCGGTAACACAATGTGTTTCGTGTGCCGTCACCCGTTCGCGCGCGCGGGTAACGGCGACGTCGAAGGCTGGACGTCCTGTGATCTCGCGCCCACATTCATGCTGCGCCACAGCGCCAACGTCATGAGTGCGCTGACCACTGCCCACGCCCACGCCTGTGGATTGCTCAACCCTTCTCGGAACAGTTGCGGGACGATGCCTGCACCCACAATAAAGGCCAGCAAGCCGATTTCCCGGCGCGGCGCATTCACGGGCATTACTAACACGGGCCGTACTGACACGGGCCTTACTAAATACAAGAGCGCGGGCAGCCATAAGGTCGCGGTGGCGAAGCTGCGGTAACGCGGATCGAACACCATCGCCAGCATCATGACCGCCCCGGCGAACCCTGCGGCACCCAGCCACCACGCGGCGCGGGATTCGAACCAGGTGAACGCACGGCCGCGCCAGCCGGATCGTTCGCTCAAGGTCAATGCCGCATGCGCCAGCACCAATAGATTGAGCACCGTCAAGCTCACCGCCCACAGGTATTCGCCTGCGAACCGGCTGGTCACCCGCGCCAATTCGCCCCATGTACCGATGCAGCCTGCACCAAATACCGCGAGCAGCGGCAGGATCAGGGCACTGCGTGCGCGCGTGACCTGTCCGGCCAGTGCCAGTGTCGCCAGGCTGATCACACCACTCACCGCCAGCCAGAACCCCCAGTAGGGCAGGTTCGACACCGGACCTGCCAGTACGCCTTTCTCCTGGCGATCGGCGTCGAACAAACCCCAGTAACCGCCGACCGCGCCTTCGGCTTCGCGCTTCCAGGGTTGGTCGAAGGCTTCAATCAGGTTGTAGTGCCAGCCATTCTGTTCGGCCATCGCCACAAAACTGCGGATGAACTTCGCTTCGTTGACCCGACTCGGCAAGGCGGTCTCTCGCTGACGGCCTTCACTGGGCCATCCGGTTTCGCCGATCAGGATGTCCTTGGGGGCGAACGTGCTGCCGAAGGTCTGACGGATCTGCGCCACATGGGCCAGCGCCTCATCGATGCCTTTCGGGTCGTCCTCCCAGTACGGCAGCAGGTGAATGGTCAGGAAGTCCACGGCAGGTGCGATTTCCGGGTACTGCAGCCAGTACTCCCAGACGTCGGCGTAGGTGACGGGCTGCTTGACCTGGGCCTTGACCTGACGAATCAGTTTCGCCAGTTGCGCGCCCGTCACTTCTTTACGTAACAACGCCTCGTTACCCACGATCACTGCGGTGACAACATCCGGGTAGGCGTTGGCGGTCGCAATCAGCGCCTTGACCTCCTTGGCGGTGTCCTCGGGGTTGGCATTCACCCAGGCGCCCAGCATGACTTTCAAGCCATGTTTGCGCGCCAGTTCAGGGATCGCCTCCAGGCCGGTCATCGAGTAGGTCCGAATGCACTCGAAGCGTGTCGCCAGCAGCGCAAGGTCGGCATCCATCCGCGCCGGGCGCAACGTGAGCGGCTGGTCGAACGGCGATTGATCCTTGTCGAACGGCGTGTAGGACGCGCATTGCAGCTTGTGAGTCGGGGTCGCCGCGTCCGGCAGCACCACCGGTTTCCCGAGCCAGTACCAGTAGCCGGACAGGGCGATCAAAGCAATCAGACAGGAGAAAAGATAGAGAACGACAGGCGAGCGGGAGGTGGCGGGCATGATCGGGCCGAGAGAGGGCAGAGGGCCGCAGTCTAGCAAGCCAGCGCCATTACATCTGTAGGCGCGTGGCTCGTCCCGCGATCTGCCGGGAACCGGCAGTAAAGCCTGAGGCGTTGGTCATCGCTGGCACACACAAGGCGTCTGGTTTACGACTGCTTCTCAGCCGATCGCGGGACAAGCCACGCGCCTACCCATGAGCGCGACACACGATACTAAATGAGACATGCAATTTTCGGACGGACTGCCACCTGTTTTACGACCTGTTTGTCGTTGATGGCCCGGTGATGTCGTTTCCCGGTGCCTGAGTGTCGCCCAGAGGAAAGGGGCGAGGCCGGTGCAGGTCGATGATCGAACCGTCAACGCAGCGAGTGCGGCTGCGCAGGCAAGTGGTTGAGGCGTGAAAGGTGCGCGACGCGCCAAACGTGGGCGCAGGTCGCGGCCTTATAAGAACGTTAACGATTCCCGACGCCGTCGGGTTCAGGACTACCGGGGAAGTAACGATGAAGATTCGAAATATCCTGGGTGCAGGCGCCGCTCTGGCCCTTGCCATCAGTTCCACGCTGGCCGTTGCCGCTGACAAACCGGAGCTCAGCATCGGTTACGTGGATGGTTGGTCGGACAGCGTCGCGACCACCAACGTGGCCGCCGAAGTGATACAGCAAAAACTGGGCTACCCCGTGAAACTGCAAGCCGTCGCGGCCGGCATCATGTGGCAGGGCGTTGCGACCGGCAAGCTGGACATGATCCTGTCCGCCTGGCTGCCCGTGACCCACGGTGAGTACTGGGCCAAGAACAAGGACAAGGTCACCGACTACGGTCCGAACTTCAAGGACGCCAAAATTGGCCTGATCGTGCCGGAATACGTGAAAGCCAACTCGGTGGCGGATTTGAAAACCGACGAGTCCTTCAAGAAGAAAATTGTCGGCATCGACGCCGGTTCAGGTGTGATGATCAAGACCGACCAGGCCATCAAGGACTACGGTCTGGATGGCTACAAGCTTCAGGCGAGTTCCGGCGCCGGCATGATTGCCGAGCTGACCCGCGCTGAAAACAAGAAGGAATCCATTGCCGTGACCGGTTGGGTGCCGCACTGGATGTTCGCCAAGTGGAAACTGAAGTTCCTCGAAGATCCAAAAGGTGTTTACGGTGCTGCTGAAACCGTCGACAACATCGGCAGCCTGGACCTGGCCAAAAAAGCGCCGGACGTGGCTGAATTCCTGAAGAAATTCCAGTGGAGCAGCAAAGATGAGATTGGCGAAGTCATGCTCGCCATCCAGGACGGCGCCAAGCCTGAAGCCGCCGCCAAGGACTGGGTCGCCAAGCACCCTGATCGCGTCAAAGAGTGGACCGGTAAATAAGTTGCCATAAAGATTTAATCTTCAAGAAACCGCCTGTTGAGTGATCGCCAGGCGGTTTTTTATTTCCGCCGCTACACACTCACTGTGGGAGCGAGCTCCCTCGCGAATACCGTGCATCACCCCTCATTTATTCATTCACCGACCCCTGCATTCGCCAGCAGGCCGGCACACCACGGCCTCCGGCCAGAATCAAAGCCACTGCGTAAGGCTGTTACGCCAAACATGCCTCTGGTTTTTCTTTCGGGCCAGAAAGTGCAGGTCCGCGCACATCAACTAATGTCGTTCTAATACTAAGGTCGTCTGGAGTGCGCCTCAGAGCGGACTAAAGTGGAATACGTGACATCCATCTGTGCTGCGAGGACAAAAACAATGAACGACAGCATTTACCTCTCGATTCAGAACAGTGCCCGTTTCAAGGAACTGGTCTCGAAAAGGGAACGATTCGCCTGGATTCTCTCGGCGATCATGCTTGGGCTCTATGCCGCATTCATCCTTTTGATTGCGTATGGGCCTCAGATTCTGGGCGCCAAACTCAGCGCCACATCATCCATCACCTGGGGAATGCCAATCGGCGTCGGCCTGATTGTCTCTGCATTCGTGCTGACAGCCATCTACGTTCGCCGTGCCAACGGTGAGTTCGATGACCTGAACAACGCGATCCTGAAGGAGGCACAGCAATGATCCGCCCTCTGGTTGCGACCCTTGGCCTGTCTGCATTCGCACCGACCCTGTGGGCGGCCGATGCGTTGACGGGCGCTGTACAGAAACAGCCGCTGAACATCGCGGCGATCATCATGTTCGTGGTCTTCGTAGCGTTTACGCTGTGCATCACTTACTGGGCTTCGAAAAAGAACAAGACGGCAGCGGATTACTACTCGGCGGGCGGCAAGATCACAGGCTTTCAGAACGGCCTGGCGATCGCGGGCGACTACATGTCGGCGGCGTCCTTCCTGGGTATTTCCGCGCTGGTTTACACCTCTGGCTACGATGGCCTGATCTACTCGATCGGCTTCCTGGTGGGCTGGCCGATCATTCTGTTCCTGATCGCCGAACGCCTGCGTAACCTGGGTAAATACACCTTCGCTGACGTGGCGTCCTACCGCCTGAAGCAGAAGGAAATCCGTACCCTGTCTGCCTGCGGTTCGCTGGTGGTGGTGGCGTTCTACCTGATTGCGCAGATGGTTGGCGCAGGCAAGCTGATCCAGCTGCTGTTCGGTCTGGATTACGCGGTTGCCGTGGTACTCGTCGGTATCCTGATGTGCCTCTACGTGCTGTTCGGCGGCATGCTGGCGACCACCTGGGTCCAGATCATCAAGGCGGTGATGCTGTTGTCCGGTGCGTCGTTCATGGCGCTGATGGTCATGAAGCACGTCAACTTCGACTTCAACATGCTGTTCTCCGAAGCCGTGAAGGTTCACCCCAAAGGTGAAGCGATCATGAGCCCGGGCGGTCTGGTGAAAGACCCTGTCTCGGCATTCTCGCTGGGTCTGGCACTGATGTTTGGTACGGCGGGTCTGCCGCACATCCTCATGCGCTTCTTCACCGTGAGCGACGCGAAAGAAGCCCGTAAATCGGTTCTGTATGCGACTGGCTTCATCGGTTACTTCTACATCCTGACCTTCATCATCGGCTTCGGCGCGATCCTGCTGGTCAGCACCAACCCTGCGTTCAAGGATGCAGCGGGCGCACTGTTGGGCGGTAACAACATGGCCGCTGTCCACCTGGCCGATGCAGTGGGTGGCAGTCTGTTCCTTGGCTTCATCTCGGCGGTGGCGTTCGCCACGATTCTGGCAGTGGTTGCCGGTTTGACCCTGGCCGGTGCTTCGGCGGTGTCCCATGACCTGTATGCCAGCGTGATCAAAGGCGGCAAGGCCAACGAGAAAGACGAGATCCGCGTATCGAAGATCACCACCATCGCTTTGGCGGTTGTGGCGATCGGTCTGGGGATTGCGTTCGAAAGCCAGAACATCGCGTTTATGGTGGGCCTGGCGTTCTCCATCGCAGCGAGCTGTAACTTCCCTGTGCTGTTGCTTTCGATGTACTGGAAGAACCTGACCACCCGTGGCGCCATGATCGGTGGCTGGATGGGGCTGATCAGTGCGGTGGTGCTGATGATTCTTGGCCCGACCATCTGGGTGCAGATCCTGCATCACGAGAAAGCGATCTTCCCGTACGAGTACCCGGCGCTGTTCTCCATCGCCATTGCGTTTGTCGGCATCTGGTTCTTCTCGGTGACAGACAAGTCGAAAGCAGCGGAAGGTGAGCGTGCGTTGTTCTTCCCGCAGTTTGTGCGTTCGCAGACCGGGCTTGGGGCGAGTGGTGCGGTGTCGCATTGATTTGAATGTTTAAAGCAATATAAAACCCCGCTTCGGCGGGGTTTTTTATGCGGTTTTGGTGGCATGGGGTTTGGGTATTGATCCGTATTTTAGGGTGATGCTGATATTTTGGTTCGGCCTAACGGCCGATCTGTTCCGCCTTCGGCGGGTTACTTGAAAACCGGAATGCCGGACCATCCCCAAGTAACCAAGGGCCGGCTCCTGGTTGGGCCCGACTTCGTCGGGTACCCGCACTCCGACGACGCTCCGTGGGCCCGCGCCGAACGGACATCCATGTCCTGACGGCGCTCTCGCGGCATCCATGCCGCTCGACCCACTGCGCGTCGTCTGCGTTTGGCCTGCACCCAAGTCGCGTTTTGTGGCGTTTGGGCTATCGCGCTAGAAAAGCAAAATCAAAAGCATCGGATCACGCTCCTACAATTACCGGGGTGGCGTTCCACCTTGCCCGCGATCTACCGCGCAGCGGTAGCAACATCAGGCGACTCGATGAGGCCTGATACACCGCATGCACCGGATTTGCTGCCGGTTCCCGGCAGATCGTCCGAGTGCGGCCCAGAGCAAGCGCGCTCCTACAGTTAAGAGTGCAGCGCAGATAAGGGTGGAAAGCGGACGAATGATGCACGCATCAAAAAAGCGAGGAGCGTTAGCTCCAGCCCGAGTTGCTCTAATACGCGACAGTCCAGACACCACAAAACGCGACTTGGGTGCAGGCTGAACGCAGGTGGCGTGGAGTGGGCCGAGCGGCATGGATGCCGCGAGAGCGCCGTCAGGACATGGATGTCCGTTCGGCGCGGGCCCACGGAGCGTCGCCGAAGTGAAGGAACCTCGACGAAGTCGAGGCCAAACCGGGAGCCACAGCCTTTTGGTTACTTTTTGATGGTCCGGCACTCCGGCTCTTGAAAAAGTAACCCGCCGAATGCGGAACAGATCGGCCGTTAGGCCGAACCAAAATATCAGCATCACCCTAGAATACGGATCAATACCCAAACCCCATGCCACCAAAACCCCATAAAAAACCCCGCGACAAGCGCGGGGTTTTCCAGATGCTGCCAGGGGGTTATATCCTGCCGAGCAACACCAAAATCAACAGAATCACCAGAATCGTACCGATGATGCCCGATGGCCCGTAACCCCAACTTCTGGAGTGCGGGAACACTGGCAAACCGCCGACCAACAGGAGAATCAGGATGATGATAAGAATTGTGCCGATGCCCATGACGAGTTCCTTCTTGTGTACCTGGAAAGTGGCTATGCCGTTCAAGCTTCTGGCCAACTTGGCAAAAAGTTGTACCGCTTGATTACTCCGACTGTGGTGATAATCAAAAGGTTCGGATCAAAAGAAATAAAAAATAACATTTTTTAAAAATCCCTAAAAAACAGTAGGTTACCGATTGAACGCGGTGAGTAAAGGTACCCTTAGTTGGTGGCATTTCATGTGAGGATTGCACGTAATGAGTCAGGAACTTACAACCCGTCCACCGGTCCCCGAAGTTGCTGGAGAGATCAAATAGGAAGCAAGCTATGTTTTATTCCCTCATGGCGGACGCGGTGGTCGTCTTCCATCTTTTATTTATTCTCTTCGTCATGTCGGGCGCACTTCTGGCGTTGCGTTGGCGCGGATGGATCCTTATTCATTTACCGGCGGTGGCTTGGGGAATGGCCGTGGAGTTCCTGCACCTGTATTGCCCGTTGACCCCGCTTGAAAACAGCCTGCGCCTCAAGGCCGGCATCGCGGGTTATGAGGGAGATTTCATCGGTCACTATCTGATACCGCTGATCTATCCCGCCGGCCTCACACCACAGATTCAGATCGCGCTCGGGACATTGGTGCTCGTCGTCAATGTGATGGTGTATCTGATCCTGATCCAGCGTTGGCGTCGCCGACGCCGAGTGGCCTGAGGCGCCGGTTTGCCTCGCATATTCAGCGAGCTAATGAAGGCATTGTCCGACAATTTGTCTGTTTACACTCAGCTCACTTCTTCGCAATCGACAAGGCAACTGCTATGCAAAATCGCATCATGATCACTGGCGCCGGTTCTGGTCTGGGGCGTGAAATCGCACTGCGCTGGGCACGCGAAGGCTGGCGACTGGCGCTGTCGGACGTGAGCGATGCCGGGCTTCAGGAAACCCTGAGGCTGGTGCGTGAGGCGGGTGCAGACGGTTTCGTTCAGCGTTGCGATGTACGGGACTACAGCCAGTTGACGGCCTTCGCTCAAGCCTGCGAGCAGAAGTTCGGCGGCATCGACATCATCGTCAACAATGCAGGCGTGGCATCTGGCGGGTTCTTTGGCGAGTTGTCGCTGGAAGACTGGGATTGGCAGATCGCGATCAACCTCATGGGTGTGGTCAAAGGCTGCAAAGCATTCCTGCCGTTGCTGGAGCAGAGCAAGGGCAAGATCATCAACATCGCTTCGATGGCGGCGTTGATGCAGGGCCCGGCGATGAGCAACTACAACGTCGCCAAGGCCGGTGTGGTGGCATTGTCCGAAAGCCTGCTGATCGAATTGCGTCAGCAAGAGATCGGCGTCCACGTGGTGTGCCCGTCGTTCTTCCAGACCAACCTTCTGGACTCGTTCCGGGGGCCGACACCGGCGATGAAAGCCCAGGTCGGCAAGCTGTTGGAGAGCTCGCCGATTAGCGCGAGCGACATCGCCGAGTACATTTTCGATCAGGTCGGCAAAGGCGAGTTCATGATCCTGCCCCACGAGCAAGGGCGCATGGCTTGGCAACTCAAGCAGAAAAACCCGCAGATGCTGTACGACGAGATGGCCAATATGGCGGACAAGATGCGGGCCAAGGCGAAGTCCGGGAAGGACTAACGAGCTGCTTTGCTGCCGTCTGGGTAAAGAAATCTTTCTCGCCTGCAAAATGTAGGAATCCATCCCTCCCTGAGTAGGGTTGCTCTGAATTCTCTGGCACCCCTGCTCAAACAATCGTAAGTCTCTGGGCCTTTTCCTATGCTCTGCCGTTTTGCATCTTTAGGGACAGAACGATGACAACGGTTGGAAAGCCTTACATCTTCATCAATGACCAGTTTCAACACTACCCCACACTCAAAGCTCAGGTGGGAGGTGGCTCTAAATTCGATGCGCTCAATGCTCACATTCGGAACATCATGGTCATGCCCGGACAGCTTATCGTCGTGGGGGATGAATCCATGGCAAGGGTGACCCCGGACGAGGCTGAATTGGTAAGACTTGCCTATGGCGTACACCATGACCTGTCTCAGAACCAAGCGAGAGCCGATGGTCAGGTCATCAAAAACTATGACCTGTTACAGAATGTGCTCAATTATGGATCACTTGGGATAGGATCGGCTTCAAGTAGTTGGAGCAAACATCTGGATGGTGTACAGAAAACACTCGAAGACATAGAGCGCCTTTACCAATTGGCGTTGAAGCGCGGAACTCCGATTGCGCGTCAGGAGTTCATTAATCAGCGACGGGTGCTGTTCACAAAACTCGATACTCAGCTAGAGGGTGTGGCGCGATGGGGGACAGGGCTACATAACCGGGGGTCGATAAAACACATGCTGGGCGTGTCGACTAAAAGTTATATTCACACACAGGAGCTGCGCGGCTATGCGCAGAGGATCGGTAAAATCGCCAAGGCTTCCAATTTACTTAAGCACGGTACGGCTATAGGTATCGGCTTGAATATCACGTCTGCTGGGCTTGAGATAAAGGAGGCCTGCTCGATGGGACGTGAGGATATGTGCACAAAGGCGAAGTATGTGGAGGGGGCGAAGTTGGTGGTGGGAGTAGCAGGTGGTTATGTAGCTGGTGGGCTGGGAGCTTCCGCTGCTTACAGCGTGTGTGTGGTTGTGTTTGGTGTTCCTAGCGGCGGACTTGCTGTAATCGGTTGCGGAATTGTGGGCGGCCTCGTCGGAGGCTATGCGGGGGGCGTTGGGGGCGAGTGGTTAGGAGGGAGCGCTGGAGATCTTCTTTATGAGTGGAGGCCGTAATGTTTGATTTCGATAGTCGATGGTTATCCGTGGCGGTGTCTGTCGCTCTGATCGTTCATGCCGCCGCCTCCTATATTTTCTATCGAAAATACCTTGAGGTTATTGAAGAGTTTCTGAGCGATATAGAACTGGTCAAAAAGCATCGTGACGCTTACGGCAATCACTTTCTTGGCAGACGAATGCGTGAGATAGCGATTGTGTTCGTGATCATGGTGCCCGGTATGTATAAACGACAGGAGGTCATTCCGATGTGGAAGGTTCGTAGAGTACCGGCAGCGTTAAGATTCGGAGTCAAATTTCACTTCTACTCATCGGTGACTGTCGTCTCTTCTATGGCGCTGCTGTATTACGCTCAACACGCTTAGGGATTAATGGGCATCTCTTTGCGCTTTCGCTTTCAAGTCGTTCGACACATCAATTAGCAATTTTCTGATAGGGTGCGCCGTATCTTTCCGGCCACCTTTGAAGAGTGTTCACCGTGCTCAATTACGTTTGGTTCTTTCTGGCCGCCCTCTTCGAAATAGCCGGTTGTTATGGTTTCTGGATGTGGTTGCGACAGGGCAAAAGCGCGCTCTGGGTGATTCCGGCATTGGTCAGTTTGACGCTGTTTGCGCTGCTGCTCACGCGGGTCGAGGCGGCTTATGCGGGACGTGCGTATGCCGCGTACGGCGGGATCTACATCATCACTTCCATTGCCTGGTTGAGCGTTATCGAGCGCGTGCGTCCGTTGACGTCTGACTGGATCGGCGTGGCGTTCTGCGTCATTGGCGCGACCATTATCTTGCTGGGTCCTCGGTGGGCGGCGACCTGACAGGGCCCGGTAAAAAGCCCACGCTGTGCGGGCGTTTTTTCCGATCGGCGTCGTGGGTTCTGATGGTCCGTAGGATGTGTCTGTCAGCAATCGCCCCTAAGGCTTGAAGGGCAAGACTGATTTTCTCCAGGTGCATTGAAGCGCTCGGGGCCGCGCGGCAACCTGCTCTCTCGGTTACAACCAAGGGAGTAGGAAAAATGCTGGTATTGACGCGAGAAATCGGAGAAACCTTCTCCATCGGCGATGACATTACCGTGCAGATTCTGGGCATCACCGGCAATCAGGTACGTCTGGGCATTGATGCCCCGCAACATGTGAAAATCCACCGCGCAGAAGTCTACAAGCGCATCGCTGCGCGTCTGCAGCAGATGGCAGCGCAAACATCGGGCACCTAGACCCGTCGTCACACCGATCAACCCTCTGCCTTGCGGCCACCTTTGTTATTCGTCGAAGTACTCTTTGGGCACGTCATGCTTGAGCATCAGCTGACATTGCTGGCTGTCCAGATCGAAGAAAATCACCGCCTGACCTTTACTCAGCGCGTGCCGGACCCGCAGGACGCGGGTTTCCAGTGGGGTTTCGTCGCCATTGTCGGTCCCGTCCCGCGTCACGAAATCCTCGATCAAACGCGTCAAGGTGTCGGCTTCGAGTTGGTCGTAGGGGATCAGCATGGGGTTCTCGGTCAGGGCGAAGGGAGAGATGGCGGGATGCTAGCGCGGTCCAGGTTGGGAGGCTACAGCGGTAGTTAATTTTTCCTACGCTGCTGCTGATTTCTGCACTTCAACCGTGGGAGCGAATTCATTCGCGAGACGGTGGTAGAGGCTCAACATCCCTATTGCCTGCAACTTTGCATCGCGAATGAATTCGCTCCCACAGGACTTCTTTGATCATTCCCACCCAGGGTTTAGGAATGATCAGCGCGGGGCGGATAAATGCTTAACGCTGCCCCACCAACGTATCCACCGACGGCACCCGTGTGTCGGTTTCCATCTGCGCGTCGTGCTCCAGCTGATGGCTGAAATTCTCCAGCGATGCATTCGAAGGATGCGCATCGCTGGCGAATACCGGCGGGCTCATGATGTACGCCGAGAGCAAGCGACTCAGCGTACTCAGGCTGTCGATGTGCGTACGCTCATAGCCGTGGGTCGCATCACAGCCGAAGGCCAGCAACGCGGTGCGCGTGTCATAGCCTGCGGTGATCGCCGAGTGCGCATCGCTGTAGTAATAACGGAACAGGTCGCGGCGCACCGACAGCTCTTTTTCCTGACCCAGACGCAGCAAATGCCTCGACAGGTGATAGTCGTAGGGACCGCCGGAGTCCTGCATGGCGACGCTCACCGCGTGCTCGCTGGAGTGTTGACCGGGGGCGACCGGCGCGATGTCGATACCGACGAACTCACTGACGTCCCACGGCAGGCTGCCCGCTGCGCCGCTGCCGGTTTCCTCGGTGATCGTGAACAGCGGGTGGCAGTCGATCAGGGGTTCGGCGCCGCTGTCGACAATGGCCTTGAGCGCGGCGAGCAGGGCGGCGACCCCCGCTTTGTCGTCCAGGTGCCGCGCGCTGATGTGGCCACTTTCAGTGAACTCGGGCAGCGGGTCGAAGGCGACGAAATCACCGATGTTGATCCCCAGCGACTCACAGTCTGCGCGGGTTGCGCAGTAGGCGTCCAGGCGCAGCTCAATGTGGTCCCAACTGATCGGCATCGTATCGACGGCAGTGTTGAACGCGTGCCCCGAGGCCATCAATGGCAGCACGCTGCCGCGAATCACACCGGTGTCGGTAAACACACTGACCCGGCTGCCTTCGGCAAAGCGGCTGGACCAGCAACCGACCGCCGACAGGCCCAGCCTGCCGTTGTCCTTCACTTCACGCACGCTGGCACCGATGGTGTCCAGGTGAGCGGAAACGGCGCGGTCGGGGCTGTTCTGCCTGCCTTTCAAGGTGGCCCTAATGGTCCCGCGCCGGGTTAACTCAAAAGGAATGCCCAGCTCTTCCAGACGTTCGGCGACGTAGCGCACGATGGTGTCGGTAAAGCCCGTGGGACTTGGAATCGCGAGCATTTCCAGCAGGACTTTCTGCAGGTAGTTCAGATCCGGGTCGAGGATTTTTTGTGCAGTGGTCATGGAGAGGCTCCTGAATGTGTGAGCGGGTCCCTTGTAGAAGCGCGCTTGCCCGCGATATCGGCGTGTCAGCGACGAAGATGCTGACCGGCGCTACGCAATCGCGGGCAAGCGCGCTCCTACAAAAGCAGGGGAGCGCGCCGAATTTCAGCCGTGCACGGGCAGGCTGTGGGGAAACAAAAGGTCGACGAAGCGTTCGGCGGTCGGCTGTGGTTCGTGGTTGGCGAGGCCGCAGCGTTCGTTGGCTTCGATGAACACGTATTCCGGCTGGTCGGCGGCCGGGACCATCAGGTCCAGACCGACCACCGGAATATCCAGGGCGCGGGCGGCACGGATGGCCGCGTCTTTCAATACGGGATGAAGGATGGCCGTCACGTCTTCCAGACATCCACCGGTGTGCAGATTGGCCGTGCGGCGCACCGCCAGACGCTGATCCGCAGGCAGCACGCTGTCAAAGGTGAAGCCAGCATCTTCCACAGTACGACGGGTTTCCTCATCCACCGGAATCTTACTTTCGCCACCCGTGGCCGCCGCACGACGACGGCTTTGCGCTTCGATCAACTGGGCAATGGTGTGACGACCGTCACCCATGACTTCAGCCGGCCGTCGAATCGCTGCCGCCACCACATCGAAACCGATGACGACAATGCGCAGGTCCAACCCTTCGTGAAAGCTTTCCAGCAGCACGCGGCTGTCGAACTGACGGGCGCGTTCGACGGCGGCCTGGACGTCGTCGATAGTTCGCAGATCGACGGCAACGCCTTGGCCCTGTTCACCGTCGACCGGCTTGACCACGACCCGCTCGTGCTCGTCGAGAAACGCCAGGTTGTCATCGGCATTGCCCGCGAGTTGCTGCACGGGCAGTTCAAGGCCCGCAGCTTTCAGCACTTTGTTCGTCAGGCGTTTGTCCTGGCACAGCGTCATGCTGACCGCGGTGGTCAGATCGCTCAGCGACTCACGGCAGCGAATGCGTCGCCCGCCATGGATTAAAGTGAACAGGCCAGCCTCCGCGTCGTCGACTTGCACGTCGATGCCGCGACGGTGAGCTTCTTCAACAATGATCCGCGCGTACGGGTTGAAATCCGCCTCCGGGCCGGGGCCCAGGAATAGCTTTTCGTTAATGCCGTTCTTGCGCTTGATGGCGAAGGTCGGCAGGTTGCGAAAACCGAGCTTGGCGTAAAGGTTCTTTGCCTGCTGGTTGTCGTGCAGCACCGACAGGTCCAGATAGGCGAGGCCGCGGCTCTGGAAATGCTCGATCAAGTGCCGGACCAGCACTTCGCCAACGCCGGGTCGCGTGCATTGCGGATCAACCGCCAGACACCACAGGCTGCTGCCGTTTTCCGGGTCATTAAAAGCCTTCTGATGGTTCAGACCCATAACGCTGCCGATGACCGCGTTTGTGGTCTCGTCTTCAGCGATCCAGTACACCGGACCGCCCTGATGACGCGGGGTTAGCAGCGCCGGGTCGATGGGCAGCATGCCCCGGGCGATGTACAGATTGTTGATCGCCGTCCAGTCATCCTGGCTTTGTGCGCGGCGGATGCGAAACCCGCGAAACACGCGCTGCGAAGGACGGTAGTCGCTGAACCACAAACGCAACGTGTCTGACGGGTCGAGGAACAACTGCTGCGGCGACTGGGCAAGCACCTGTTGCGGTGCCGCCACGTAGAGCGCGATGTCGCGCTCGCCAGGCTTCTCGTTCAGCAACTCATGAGCCAGCGCCGCAGGATCTGGGTACGTGTGACCGATCAGCAGTCGCCCCCAGCCGCAATGCAGGGCCAGGGGTGCTGCGTCCGGCGTACTGCCGTCTTCGGCGAAGCGTGCTTGCAACCGTTCATAGGACGGCGCCTGACCGCGCAGCAGGCGCTGGTTGTAGATCGAAGCGTTGGCTTTCATCGGTCAAAGTCCTTGTTCGCTGAGCCACAGGTTCAGGGCCGCGAGCTGCCACAGCTTTGAGCCGCGCAGCGGGGTCAATTGACCATCGGGATCGGTCAACAGCGTGTCGAGCATGGTCGGGTTGAACAGGCCACGGTCCTGGCTCGGGTCGAGCAACAGGTCGCGCACCCAATTCAGCGTGTCGCCCTCAAGGTGCTTGAGGCCCGGCACGGGGAAATAACCTTTCTTGCGGTCGATGACCTCGGACGGAATCACCAGGCGCGCTGCCTCTTTAAGGACTTGCTTGCCGCCGTCCGGCAACTTGAAGCGGGCGGGTACGCGGGCCGACAGCTCGACCAGGCGGTAGTCAAGGAACGGCGTACGCGCTTCCAGGCCCCAGGCCATGGTCATGTTGTCCACGCGCTTGACCGGGTCGTCCACCAGCATCACGGTGCTGTCCAGACGCAACGCTTTGTCCACCGCCGCATCGGCGCCGGGCATGGCGAAGTGTTCGCGCACGAAATCGCCAGCGGCGTCATTGGCGGTCAGCCATTGCGGCGCAACGGTATCGGCGTATTCCTTGTAGCTGCGGTCGAAGAAGGCATCGCGGTACGCGGCATACGGATCGCTCGCGCCATCGACCTGCGGGTACCAGTGGTAGCCAGCGAACAGTTCGTCGGCGCCCTGGCCGCTCTGCACCACTTTGCAGTGCTTGGCGACTTCCCGGGACAGCAGGTAAAAAGCGATGCAGTCGTGGCTGACCATCGGCTCGCTCATGGCGCGGAACGCCGCCGGCAATTGCTCGATGATTTCGCTTTCCTTGATGCGCAACTGATGGTGATTCGTGCCGTAGTGCTTCGCGATCAGGTCCGAATACTGGAACTCGTCGCCGCGCTCGCCGCCTGCATCCTGAAAGCCGATCGAGAAGGTCGAAAGATCCTTCACGCCGACTTCGCGCAACAGGCCGACCAGCATGCTGGAGTCAACGCCACCGGACAGCAACACACCGACGTCCACCGCCGCACGTTGACGAATGGCCACGGCTTCGCGGGTGCTGTCGAGCACGCGGTCGCGCCAGTCTTCCAGGGTCAGGTTCGCTTCATCGGCGTGAGGGCCGTAGGGCAGGGTCCACCAGGTTTTCTGCTCGACCTTGCCATCGGCGCCCACGCGCATCCACGTGGCCGGCGGAATTTTCTCGACGCCCGCCAGCAGGGTGCGCGGTGCAGGCACCACGGCATGGAAGTTCAGGTAATGGTTCAGTGCTACCGGATCGAGCATCGGACTGATGTCACCGCCTTTGAGGAGCGCGGGCAGTGCCGAGGCGAAACGAAGGCGCTTGTCGGTCAGCGACAGGTACAGCGGTTTGACGCCCAGACGGTCGCGGGCAATGAACAGGCTGTTGTTGTCGCGCTCCCAGATGGCGAAGGCAAACATGCCGTTGAGCTTGGGCAGCATGTCGGCGCCCCAGGCGTGATAACCCTTGAGCAGCACTTCGGTGTCGCCACCGGAATGGAACTGATAACCGAGGGCTTCAAGCTCGGCACGCAGTTCCGGGAAGTTATAAATCGCACCGTTGAAGGCCAGTGACAGGCCCAGATGGCTGTCGATCATCGGCTGGGCCGAACCGTCCGACAAGTCCATGATTTTCAGGCGACGATGGCCGAGGGCAATCGGCCCCTGGCTATGAAAACCCCAGGCATCCGGGCCGCGAGGGGCCAGATGATGGGTGATGCGTTCTACCGCGGCGAGGTCCGCAGGTTGGTTGTCAAAACGTAATTCACCAGCTAATCCGCACATATAATCCTTACCGGTTTTCCGTTGGGGAACGTAGACGGGACGTCCGGCTACCCAAAGACTGACCGGCAGGGATTGTGAGAGTTTTAGAACGATGAGTTATAAGCGGGGCGTGAGTCTGACATCGCACTGACCGGCAGATACTCGTCTCAGGGCCGTAACACGGGACCCGACGGTTGCCTCCATTGCCCATGACGCTGCAGTACCTGTAGGAGACGTCCGAGGTTACGAGGGCAGCGAATGCGCCGGTTCAGTCACCGACAATGTCACCTGACCCACCGCCTTCGCCCGTAACGCACGTTACCTGTAGGAGACGTCCGAGGTTACGAGGGCAGCGAATGCGCCGGTTCAGTCACCGACAATGCCACCTGACCCACCGCCTTCGCCCGTAACGCACGTTACCTGTAGGAGACGTCCGAGGTTACGAGGGCAGCGAATGCGCAGGTTCAGTCACCGACAATGTCACCTGACCCACCGCCTTCATCCAAACACGGCCCGCACCCAGCCAGCTCCTGCTCATTGCGCGTCAACCGCAGCATCTCAATACCCCGTCATCTCCAGATACCCCACGCCTTTCTGACTGCCGCTTATCTGCACCGGGCCTTCCCAATAAGGGATCTGCAAATTCATCCAGGCCTGGGGGTTGAGCGCTTCCACGGTGATGTCCACGTCCTTGCCGGGGATTTTTACCGACCAGCGGGTGGGCATGTCGCGACCGTCGACCTCGGTGGTGTCTTGCGGCTCTAGCTCGATGTCCTTTGCTTCGAGCCGTTGGGTGCTGCCGTCACCGTTGATCCAGGTCCCGGTGAGGTACGGCTCGCCGTCCTTCTGCCGCATGCGATAGAGCATCACGTCGGCACCGTCGCTCAGGTGCAGGGAGAACCAGTCCCAGCCGGTCTGGTTTTCCGTCAGCGGCTGGCTGCTCCATTCGCGGTCCAGCCAGGCGGGGCCCGTGACCTGATAGGTCTTGCCATCGATCTCAAGGCTGCCTTCGGCCTGAAAGAACGGCTGACTGTAGTAGTACGACGCCTGGCCTTGCTCCGATTTCTGGCTGAATCCCTGCTGGCCTTGCAGCACCAGCGGCTTGCTCGACGTCAGGTGCAGGCGATAGCTGAACTGCGCCCCGCGGGCTTCCAGTTGCATGTCGGTCAACGGGTCTTCGACGCTGGCGTGGCTGGTCAACGCCCAGTCATCGATCCACGCCGACATGGGCGCCAGCGTGACGCCCGCCTGACCCACGCCCCCTCGGGCATACCGCTCGGCGGCGTAGTGCTCGTCCTGCGAGGTGACGGCTGCATGGCCCATCCACAGGTTGCGATTGCTCCAGCCGTGATTGTCCTGCGGCGCCGTATTGGAGCGGGGCAGGGCGTTGCGGAACAGCGTCC
The DNA here is from genome assembly GCF_900100795.1 of Pseudomonas abietaniphila. Lineage (GTDB taxonomy): Bacteria > Pseudomonadota > Gammaproteobacteria > Pseudomonadales > Pseudomonadaceae > Aquipseudomonas > Aquipseudomonas abietaniphila. Next base: position 19,079 of record NZ_FNCO01000005.1, on the reverse strand, counting down.
ATTGCACGCCAAACGACTGGCCGTCGGCGTCCTTGAGGTTGGCGGTGATGTACCACCATTCGATGCGAAAGTCGTTGTGCGCGCCATGATCCAGCGGAAACAGGAACGTCTTGCCCGGCGTGACCTGCGCGTAATGGGCCGCATCATCCGCCAGCCCCGCGAAGCCTTTTTCTTCCTCGGGTTTGTCGTCGCAGGCGGCCAGTAACAGCACGACCGTCAGCAGGGCCATCGCCTTAGCTTTCATTGGCGAATGTCCTCAGCAGATCGGCAGGTCGGGTGCGGTACAGGCGGTACAAAGGCCACGCCGAAGCCAGCAGGGTGGCAAGCATCGCCAGCAGCATCAGACGCAGCAGCTGCATCGGGAACACCTGTAACGGCAGACGCCAGCCGAAGGCTTGCACGTTGATGACCGCATCCAGACACCAGGCCAACAACAGCCCCAGCGGGATCGCCAGCACCAAGGTCAGCACCGCCAGCACCCAGGTCTGCGCAAGATTCAGCAGCATCAATTGCCGGCGCGTGACCCCCAGAGCCCACAACGGCGCCAGTTGCCCCAAGCGGCTCTGGCTCTGGGTGAGCAGGCTGATGAACAGCGCCACACCCGCGACCATCAACGTCAGGCTGTTCAAGGCGGCGGTCGCGGCGAAGGTGCGTTCGAACACTTGCCGGGACCACGCCTTGAGCTGGATCTGGTCGACGATGCGGTTGTCATCGATGGTGAACTTGTTGTGCAGCACGCGCAGCAACTGCGGGATGGCCCGAGGATCGATGCGCAGGTTGAAGCGATTAGGTGTCAGCTGTGGCCAGTGTTTGAGCAGGTGATCGGCGTTCACCAGTATGTGGCCCTTCGGGTTGCCATAGTCTGCGTAGATCCCGACCACGCGCAGCGGCCAGTCGCCGTCGGGTGCGGGCAGACTCACCTGATCGCCGACACCGACCTTCAGGCGTCGCGCCAGTTGTTCGCTGAGCATCAGCGTGTCGTCAGACGCCAGTTGCGCCCAGGCATCGCCACTGACCGATTGCAGCAAGGGCCAGTGTTGCCGGTAATGTTCGTGGTCGATCACGCCATACAGCTCGGCCGGCCAGCCTTTGAGTTGCAACGACACTTGATAGTTGGGCAGCACGGCAGAGGTCAGCGGTTGCTCGCTCAGCCATTTTTCCAGCGGCGCGGCCTGGGCCGAATTTTGCGGGTTGATGTACAGCTCGGCGCTCAGGCGTTGTTCCAGCCAGTGGGTGAAGGTCTGGCGAAAACCCGACGTCATGCTGCCCGCGCCGATGTTGGCCGCCATCGCCAGCAGCAGGGCCATCAAGGCCAGGCTCAAGGCCGGCAATTGTTGGCGGCAGTCGGCGAGGAACCATTGCCCCAGTACCGATCGGCTTTTACCCAGCAGCAGGTTGAGCAGGGCGTTGAGCAGCACCGGCAGACCCAGCGCCGCACCGAGCAGCAGGCTCGCCATCAGCACGAAGCCCACCGCAAGGCTGTTGCCGAACAGCACCGCGAGGACCGCGATCACGACCGAAATCCCTGCGACCCAGCCCTGACGTTTCAACCAGCGTGCGTGGGTTTCATGCCAGGCTTGTGCGTTGGCCAGCGCCAGCAAAGGCAGGCGCGCCGCGCGCAACACGCTGCTCGCCCCGGCGAGAAACGCGCCGAAAAGGCTCACGCCCAATCCACTCAGCCACCACCCGATGCTCAGGTTCAGGTGCCCGGCGACTTCAGCGCCATACAGGCCCCGCAGGCTGGCGGCGACGTCAGGCAACAGCAGGCTCGCGAGCCAATAACCGCTGATCACGCCTGCGATTCCGCCCAGCAGCGCCAGCACGCCCAGTTCGATGATCAGGCTGACGATCAATCCCCGCGCACTGACGCCGCACGCGCGCAGGTTTCTCAGCAGACCCCGACGCTGTTCCAGCGCCAGACCAATCGCCGCGTGAACGATGAACAGCCCGACCACGAACGACAGGAAACCCAGTGCATCAAGGTTCAGGTGAAAGCTTTCGGTGAGCCGCCCGAGGTCGTTGTCCTCGCCGCTCTTGCGCATCACCAGTTCGCCCTTGAGGTCGTCGGGCAGGTCCGGGGCGTTTTCTGCAAAATCTCTGGGCAAAATCAGACGTGAAATCTGTCCCGGTTGATTGAGCAGTTGCTGAGCGAAGCCGATGTCCATCAGTAACAGGCCGGGTGCCATGTCGGCTTGGGCATGCAGCGGTGGAAGCGTCTGGCCTGAATCGGTTTGAGGCTGTTCGCCTTCATGCAGGCCCAGAGCCTGAATGGTTTGCGGGGAGATCCAGGTGCTGCCCGGCGGGGTGAAAAACGACACGATCTGCGCAGTGTCGAGAGACTGCCCCGCGAGGGCGGTATTGACCGGCAATGACACCGGCTCGATGCCGAGCAAGGTCAGGCGTTGGTCGGGCAGGTCCTTGAGCGTGACGCGGCCTCGCAGCGCGGGTGAGACCGGCCAGCCGGCACGGCGCAGGCTGACGAACAGCTCTTGCGGGAAATTTGCGCCGTTGGGGGTGACGAGGATTTTCTGCGGCTCGCCGCCAATCAGCTGACTGGCCTTGGCGTAGCTTTCGCGTGCCTGGCTGTTCAACGCCTGCACGCCGGTCAGCAGGCTGGTCGCCAGCCACAGGCCGGTCAGCACGCTGAAGAATTGCACCGGATGACGCCGCCAATGGCTGAGCAGCGCTTTCAGCGTCCAGAAGAAGACGGGCATCAACGTTCGCCTTCAGTGGCCAGACGTCCCAGATGCAGCACTTCCTGACGGTCCAGTCGGGCCGCGACTCTGGGGCTGTGGGTGACCATCAACAGGCTGGTCGGGCTGTCGGCGAGCAGGTCGAGCAGCAACTGCAAGACCTCATCGCTGGTGTTTTCGTCCAGGTTGCCGGTGGGCTCATCCGCCAGCAACAGGCCGGGGCGCGAGGCGAGGGCGCGGCCAATGGCGACACGCTGCTGTTGCCCGCCGGAGAGTTGTTCGGGGTAACGCTTGAGCAGAGCGCCCAGGCCCAGACGCTCGGTGAGTTCGGCTTGCCATTGAGGCTGATAGCGCCCGGCAAGGCGAGCCTGAAAGGCCAGGTTGTCTTCGACCTTGAGGCTGCCGATCAGGTTGAACTGCTGAAACACCAGGCCGATTTCCGTGCGTCGCCAGTTGGCCAGTTGCGCTTCGTTCATCTGATCAAGGCGCCGGCCGGCGATTTCGATGCTGCCTTGATCGACCTGATCGAGGCCCGCGACCAGGTGCAATAGAGTGCTTTTGCCGCTGCCCGATTCGCCCATCAACGCCAGGCTTTGCCCTTGGCCCAATTGCAAATCCACCCCGCATAATACCGCCAACGGGCCTCGCGCCGTGGCATAACTCTTGAACACGCCTTGGACTTGCAGCATCGACCTGCACCTGGAAGAGGAGTGAGGTGGAGAATACCGGGTTGGCCGGGGGGGATGTAAACAGCACGATCGTGCAGATGTGTAGCCGGTTGGATACGTTGAGGCAAAGGTCGCTTGAATGCCGTGGCACTGTGGGAGCGAATTCATTCGCGATTGCCCAGCAAGACCCACACAGCGCTGTCGTCAGGACTATTTTTCGCGAATGAATTCGCTCCCACAGGGTCAGTGCAGCGTGTCAGAGGCCACTGATTCACTGCCTTTGCCAGCAAGCCGGATGCAGCAGAGAGGTGTGCTGAGGCCAGCTACTTCCCTCTGATCAACCCGCGCAATACAAACCGGTTCGGATGGCAGGCCTCGGCCACGGCGCGGGGCAGGGGCAGGGGTTCGTTGTCGAGCCAGGCGGCGATCAGCTCGCCGGACAGTGGCGCGGTGATCAGGCCGCGTGAGCCGTGCCCGCTGTTGATGTACAAACCGTCTACCCAAGGGCAGGCAGTGTCGGGCGTTTGCCGGGCGTCCTTGCGCAGCATCGCATAGGCCTCGAGGAAGGCGGCCTTGTCCGCCAGCGGTCCGACGATGGGCAGGTAATCAGGGCTGGTGCAGCGAAAGGCGGCGCGACCTTCCAGGTGTTCGGCAGGCAACCGATCGGCATCCAGGCGTTCGGTCAGGTCGTCGGAGATCTCCCGCAGCAGGTCCAGATTGCCCAGATGCTCCTCAGTGGTCGGCGTCAGGTCATCACGCTTGAAGTCGAAACTCGCCCCCAGCGTGTGTTCACCCAGACGCGCTGGTGCCACGTAGCCCTCGGCGCAGACCACCGTGCTCAACGACGCGCTGGCACTAGTTTCATGCAGTCGGGTGATTTGCCCACGAATGCGTTTGAGCGGCAGGTCGGCGCTGGCCGGGAAGCGCTTGACCTCTGCGGCACCTGCGAGCACCACGACCGGTGCTGAATCCAGCAGCCGGTCGCCGTCCCATGCCTGCCAGTGATCACCTTCGCGTCTTAATTCGACGACGTCGTGGTGTGGCATAAGGCGGATGTTCGCCGCGTTCGCCTGACGACGACACAACGCAGGCGGGTGAACCCAGCCGCCTTCGGGGTAAAACAGGCCACCGCTGTTCAACGCAATGCCCGCCTTCGCTTCGGCGGCGGGCGTGTCCAGAACGTGCAGCAGCTCGGGTGAAAACGCGTCGGCCAGTTGCGCCTGACGTTGCTGTTCCTTGTCGTCGAACGCCAGTTGCAGCACGCCGCAATCGTCCCAGTCCACACCGCGTTCCAGTCGTTCCAACAGGCGACGGGTGTGACCAAAACCACTGAGGATCAGTTGTGAAAGCGCGGTGCCGTGGGCGGAAAGCTTGAGATAGAGCACGCCTTGCGGATTGCCGGACGCCTCTTGCGCAAGGTCCGCATGACGCTCGAGCAAACTGACCTGCCAACCCCGGGCAGCCAGGCTGGAAGCGGTCGCACACCCGGCGAGTCCGGCGCCGATGACCAGCGCCTTGCGTTCTGTGTCGGGTGATGGCGGTCGCGCAAACCAGGGTTTGGGTGCAGGCACGTCTTCTGGCCAGCCGAGAAAGCGGCCCTTGAGCACTTCCCATTTGTGGCCGATGCCCGGCACGCGCTTCATCTTGAAACCTGCCGCGTTCAATGCCCGGCGGACCCAGCCGGTGCTGGTGAACGTGCCGATGGTCGAGTCTGGCGCTGCAAGGCGGGCCAGTTCGGCGAACAGCTCGGGCGTCCACATTTCCGGGTTTTTGGAAGGCGCGAAACCATCGAGAAACCACGCATCGATCTCACCATCCAGTTGCGGCAGCATGTCCAGCGCATCGCCAATCAGCAGGGTGAGCGTGATGCGTCCGCTGTCAAACACCAGGCGTTGAAACCCCTCGTGGATGGCGACGTATTGCTCCAGCAGTTGATCCGCAAATCCTTTCAGCTCCGGCCACAGTGCGAGCGCTCGTACCAGGTCGGCGCGGCTCAACGGGAATTTTTCGACGCTGACGAATTGCAGGCGCGCGCCGGGTGTGGCGCAGGCCTCGAACAGCTGCCACGCGCAGAGAAAATTGAGGCCGGTGCCAAAGCCGGTTTCACCAATCACCAGACGCCCGCTCGCCGGCAGCGCAGCGAAGCGTTCGGGGAGTTCGTTCTGGGTCAGAAACACATGACGCGTCTCGGCGAGGCCCGATTCATTGGAGAAATAGACGTCGGCGAACGCTCGAGAGATCGGGTTGCCGTTTTCGTCCCAGTCGAGCTGGGCATGCTGGAGAGTTGTCATGATTAGGCTGTGAAAGGCGCTTTGGCAGGTGCAAGGTGGGCATCTTAACGCACTGCGGGTGCGGTATCGCAGCCGGCGAATTGACCCATGGCACGGTTTTGCGGTCTCAACCGGCACTGACTTATTCGATCCGCTAGTCTTGAGCGATCAGGAACAGGAGCCGTACATGTTCGAATCCGCTGAAATCGGCCACACCATCGACGACGAAACCTACGACGCCGAAGTGCCGGCCTTGCGAGAAGCATTGCTTGAAGCGCAGTACGAACTGCATGAACAGGCCAAGCGCCAGATCATCATTTTGATCAACGGCATCGAAGGCGCGGGCAAGGGCGAAACCGTCAAGCTGCTCAACGACTGGATGGACCCGCGCTACATCGAAGTGCGCACTTTCGATCAGCAGACCGACGAAGAACTCGCCCATCCGCCCGTGTGGCGCTATTGGCGTCAGCTGCCGCCGAAGGGGCGTATCGGCGTTTTTTTCGGCAACTGGTACAGCCAGATGATCCAGGGTCGGGTACACAAGCAGTACAAGGACCCGGTGCTGGATCAGGCCATCAACGGTGCCGAACGCCTTGAAAAGATGCTCGTCGATGAGGGGGCGGTGATCTTCAAGTTCTGGTTCCATCTGTCAAAGCAGCAGATGAAATTGCGCCTCAAGACCCTTAAGGACGACGCTTTGCACAGCTGGCGGATCAGCCCGCTGGACTGGCAGCAGTCAAAGACCTATGACAAGTTCGTGCGCTTCGGCGAGCGCGTGCTGCGTCGCACCAGTCGCGACTATGCGCCGTGGCATGTGATCGAAGGCGTCGACCCCAACTACCGCAGCCTGACCGTGGGACGTCTGCTGCTCGAAGGTTTGCAGAATGCGCTGAAGACGCCGGAAGGCAGTACCAACCTGGTCAACCTCGGGCCGCTGCCCAGCAACACCGACGAATTGAGCCTGCTGGACAACCTGGACATGACCCTGGCGCTGGAGAAGGACGATTACGACGAGCAACTGATTACCGAGCAGGCACGTCTGTCGGGTCTGATGCGCGACAAGCGCATGCGCCGTCACGCGTTGGTGGCGGTGTTCGAAGGCAATGATGCGGCTGGCAAGGGTGGCGCCATCAAGCGCGTGGCCGGTGCGCTCGATCCACGGCAGTACCACATCGTGCCGATCGCGGCGCCGAGTCAGGACGAGCTGGCGCAGCCGTACCTGTGGCGCTTCTGGCGGCAGATCCCGGCACGGGGCAAGTTCACGGTGTTCGACCGTTCCTGGTACGGCCGGGTGTTGGTGGAGCGCGTGGAGGGTTACTGCTCCGAGGCCGACTGGCTGCGGGCGTACAGCGAGATCAACGACTTCGAAGAACAACTCACCGACGCCGGCATCGTCGTCGTGAAGTTCTGGCTGGCGATTGACGACAAGACCCAGCTGGAGCGTTTCCAGGCGCGGGAAAAGATTCCGTTCAAGCGCCACAAGATCACCGAGGACGACTGGCGCAACCGCAAGAAGTGGCCGCAATACCGCGAGGCCGTCAGCGACATGGTCGACCGCACCAGCACCGAGATCGCCCCGTGGACGCTGGTCGAAGCCAACGACAAGCGCTGGGCCCGGGTGAAGGTGCTGCGCACGATCAACGAAGCGCTGGAGGCGGCGTTTGCGAAGGACGATAAAAAGCGCAAATAGGCGGTAAAGGCTGCGCGCGGTCGAACCTGTGGGAGCGAATTCATTCGCGATGCGGTGGTGAATCCGATGAATATCTTTCGGATGCACCGGCCAATCGCGAATGAATTCGCTCCCACAGGCCTATGGTATGGCCTGACGGTCAGTCATTACCCCGTACCTGTAGGAGCGCGCTTGCCCGCGATGCGTTGTATCTGGCGATGGAAGTGCATCGAATGTACCGACGTCATCGCGGGCAAGGTGGAACGCCACCCCGGTCGCTCCTACGCCCTGCGGGCAGAATCAAAGCCTCCAGAAGAGGCTGTACATGTAGCGTGAGGAAGACAGTCGCTACGGCCTGCGGCCAGAATCAAAGACCCAACGTTGGGAGCACTGACTACCGCTCCCGCAATGCCTCCGTCCTGGCCTTCAGCACCGGTTTCAACAGGTAGTCCATCACGCTTTTCTCGCCGGTGATGATGTCCACGGTGGCCACCATGCCGGGGATGATCAGCAGTGGTTTGGCGTCGCTTCCCAGATGGTTTTTGTCGGTGCGCACCTGGATCAGGTAGAACGTGTTGCCCTTGTCGTCGGTGGTGGTGTCGGCGCCGATCAGCTCCAGTTTGGCGGGCAGGCCGCCATAGATGGTGTAGTCGTAGGCGCTGAATTTCACCATCGCTTTCTGACCCGGATGCAGGAACGCGACGTCCTGCGGCCGGACCTTGGCTTCGATCAGCAGGTTGTCTTCCAGCGGCACAATTTCCACCATGTCGCTGCCTGGCTGAACCACGCCACCGATGGTGTTGACCTTCAGCGTCTTGACGATGCCTTTCACCGGCGAGGTCACTGTGGTGCGGGTCACTCGGTCGTCGATGGCGATGCTGGTGGCGCTGGCTTTTGCGAGGTCAGCGCGTTTGTCGTTCAGGTCCTTGGCGGCGTCCGAGCGGAAGCTGTCCTGCGATTCCTGGATCTTGCTTTTGATCTCATTGATGGCGGCCTCCGCGCGAGGGATCGCCAGCGAGGTGGCGTCCATCTGACCACGTGCTTCAGACGCCTTGCCTTTGAGCCGAATGATCTCGACCGGCGACACCGCACCACTGTTCACCAGCGGTGCGGACATGCTCAGCTCCTGCTGAATGAACCCGAGTTGATTGCGGTACTGATCCTGTTTCGAGCGAAATTCGGCGACTTCCTGAGTCTTTTGCCGCAGCTGTTCTTGCAGCGTGCGTTGCTCGCTGGCCAGGCGACGCTGGCGTGAGTCGTACAGCGATTGCTCGTCTGCCGCGACCTGTGGCGCCTTGGCCAGCACCACGGCGGACGGTTTGAACGGACGGCCTTCAGACTCCGCGGACAGGCGATCAACCTGAGCCATCAGCGTGTATTTATCGACCTCGCTCTCACCCTTGTTCGACAGAAAACGCGTGTCGTCCAGGCGCAGCAGCGTGTCGCCCTTGTTCACGATCTGGCCTTCACGCACGAAGATTTCGGTGACGATGCCGCCTTCCAGGTTCTGTATCACCTGGACTTTACTCGACGGGATCGCCTTGCCTTCGCCCATGGTGACTTCCTGCAACACGGCGAATTTGGCCCAGACCAGCGCGCAGATGATCAACGCGGCCGTGATCCAGACCGTGATGCGAGACCCACGGGACGAGTCTTGTGCCGCGACGCCGGCGACTTCCGGCATGAACTCGGTATCGACCTGACGACCAGGGTGAAAATAACCTTGAGCGGATGACATAGGGAACGCTCCTTAAACCGTGGCCGGGCCGACACGGCCCTTGCGCAGTGCTTCGACGACGAGCTCTTTGGGACCATCTGCGACGACTTTGCCGTTGTCCAGCACCACCAGCCGGTCGACCAGGCTCAGCATCGACATGCGGTGGGTCACCAGCAGCAGTGTCTTGCCTTGCATCAGGGTGAACAGCTTCTGACGCAGCACGTCTTCGCTGCCGTTGTCCATGTGGCTGGTGGGTTCGTCGAGCAACATGATGGGCGGGTCGAGCAGCAACGCGCGAGCCAGCAACACGGCCTGGCGCTGACCGCCGGACAGCAACTGCCCGCGCTCACCCACCGGCCGGTCGAAGCCCAGAGGGTGATTACGCGCCAGCTCGGTCACGCCCGTCAGCTCAGCCACTTCCAGCATCCGGGCGTCGGTGACGTAACGGGCGCCCAGAGTGAGGTTGTCCCGCAGGCTGCCCGCCAGCAGCGGCAGGTCGTGGGCGACATAACCCACCTGCTGGCGCAGGTCGGCGACGTCCACCTGGCGCAGGTCCAGACCGTCGAGCAACAGCTGCCCTTCATCCGGCGTGTAAAAGCCCATGATCAGCCGCGCCAGCGTGCTCTTGCCTGAGCCGCTGCGGCCAATGATGCCGATCCGCTCACCCGGTTTGACGGTGATGCTGACCTCGTTCAAAGCCGCCGATGTGCCCGGACCGCCGTAAGCGAAGCTCGCTTTGACGACCTCCATCGCCCCTTTGAGTTGAGTGTGCTGCAGCGGGTGTTTGGTCGGGTCGCGCTCTTGCGGCAGGGCCATCAACGCGTCGGTGCTTTTCATGGTGATCTGCGCTTGTTGATAGCGCGTGATCAGCCCGGCGATCTGCCCCAACGGCGCCAGCACACGACTGCCCAGCATATAAGTGGCGACCAGTGCGCCGACGCTGAGGTTGCCGGCGATGATGCTGTAGACGCCGGCAACGATGGTCGCCATGCCCGAAAACTGCTGAATGAACAACGTGCCGTTGCTGGCCAGCGCCGAGAGATCCCGCGCATGGCTGTCGAGGCGAGTGAGGGCACCATGGGTGTGCTCCCACTTGTGCTGACGTTCGCTCTCGGCGCCGCAGGCTTTCAGGGTTTCCAGACCGCCCAGGGTTTCCACCAACAACGCCTGACGCTCGGCGCCCAGCGCGAGGCTGCGTTCGACGGTGTCGCGCAGGCGTATCTGGATGATCCAGGCAAACAAAATGGTGACCGGGAACGCCACCAGCGGAATCACCACCAGCCAGCCGCCCAGTAGCCCGATCACCGCCAGCATCAAGATGGCAAAGGGCAGGTCGATGATGCTGGTCAGGGTCACGGCGGTGAGGAATTCGCGCAGCCCCTGAAAGTCATGAATGCTCTGGGCGAAGCCGCCGATGGTGGCGGGACGTGCCTTCATCGACATGCCCGTGATGCGCTCGAACAACGTGGCGGACAGGATTACGTCGGTCTTCTTGCCGGCTTGGTCCAGCAGGCGCGCACGCACCAGGCGCAAGGTCAGTTCGAAGCCGGTGCCGATCAATAACCCGATGGCGAGGACCCACAAAGTGGATGTGGCCTGGTTGGGCACAACGCGGTCGTAGGTCTGCATGACGAACAGCGGCACCATCAACCCCAGCAGGTTGATCATCAGGCTGGCGAGAATCGCGTCGCTGTACAGCCAGCGCGACAGCTTGAGCGTGTCGCGAAACCAGGCGTTGACCCTTGGCACCAGCGGCGAGCGCAGGTTTTCCAGCTCGTGGCGGGGGCGTGCGAACAGCGCCTGGCCGGTGTACAGCGTGGCCAGTTCCTCACGGGTCACGCGTTGTTCGCCGCCGTCCGCTTCGCTCGGCAAAATCAGCGCCCGACCGTCTTCTTCCCATCGTCGAAGGACCGCGCAGCGATTGCCCTTGAGCAGCAGTAATACAGGCAGGTTCAGACCGTCGATGGCGTCCAGGTTGCGACGCAGAACACGCGCCTGCAACCCGGCGCGAGCGGCGGCGCGAGGCAGAAGGTCGACGCTCAAGGATTGTTGCGCCAGCGGCAGACCGGCGCTGAGGCTGGTCCGGCTGGCGCTGCAGTCGTGGAGCCGGCAAAGGATGAGCAAGCCATCCAGCAGCGGGTCATCGAAGTTCGAACGTGGGTCAAATGCAGGTGCTGATTCAAATACAGGCGGCATGCTGGTCACAGACTTCTCCCGCGCTAAATGCGCTACTGCTTACTTCAGTTCGCTTACTTCAGTTCGGGAAGCCGGGCTTCGCTTTTGACTTCTGTCAGCGCGACGGCGGCCGTTGGCAATACCACACGCGCCTTGCTCAGCAGCTCGCCTTCGGTGGCCAGCACCCGGTACATCGAGTACTCCTCGGTGTAGCGCAGTTCGGTGTAGCGACGGGCGGCGTTGTACAGCTCGTTTTCACTGTCCAGCAGGTCAAGCAGGGTCCGTTGACCCAGGCCAAACTGATCCTGATACGCGGCGCGAACCTTGGTCGTGGTTTCGGCGTATTCACGGGCGATCGGGGTCTGGACGCGGGCGTTGTTCATGGCGTTCCAGGCCAGCGACAGGTTTTCGTTGATCATGCGCAATGCGTTGTTGCGGATGTCCATCGCCTGGCCGGTCTTGTAGGCGTCCGAGTTCAAGCGGGCCTTGTCACGGTTGCCGTTGAACAGGTTGTAATTCATCACCACGGCGGCGCGCCATTCGTTGTCGTGGCCTTCTTCGCCTTGCAGGTTGTTGTTCGCGCCGACAGCCAGTTCACCGTCGAACCGTGGATAAAACGGCGATTTGGCGACTTCGTATTGTTTCTCGGCGGCGTTGACATCGGCCTGTGCGGACTTCAGATAAGAGTTATTGACCAACATGCTCTGCCGGGCGTCGCTCAGGCTTTTTGGCACTTCGCCTTTGATCGACGGGGGCGCCTCAAGCTCATCGGGCATCTTGCCCACGGCACTGAAGAAATTGGCTTCGGCGTCGGCCAGGTCCACCTGTGCGGTGTAGAAGTTGTTCTCGGCCAACGCGCGGCGGGCTTTGGACTGATCGCTGTCGGCATTGCTGCCGATGCCACGGTTGGTGCGCAGGCCGATCTGGTCATTGATGCGCAGGTGGGCCTGCAGGTTGTTCTTCGCAAGGTCGAGCAACTCACGGCGTTTGAGCACTTCGAGGTACACCTCGGTGGCCCTGAGCGCCAGATCTTCAGCGGTGCCGCGCAAGTAGTACGCCCGGGAATTCACCACGGCCTGCGTCCGGCCGACCTCGTTCTTGGTGTTGAAACCGTCGAACAGCATCTGGCGCAGACGCAATTCCGACTGGGTGTAATTGAGCGTTTCTTCGTTGTGATTTCCGAAGGCGCGTGTGGTGGGGCTGTCGGTGTGTTCGCGGCCGTAGGCGGCGATCACGTCCACGGTCGGGAGATAGCCCCCTTTGGCGAATTTCACATCTTCATCTGCGGACAATCGGTTGTTCACGTTGGAGTGAATTTCCGGGTGGTTGTCGACAGTGTTCTGAATCGCCTGACTCAGTGACATGGCTTGCGCCTGGGCGCAGGCGACCGCCAACACAACTGCACTGTAGAGCGGGGTCAAATCGCGCATGGAACTTCTCCCTGGATTGTTATCTTCTGCTAACGCCAAAAAACCGTCGAATGTTGCGGTTGAAACCGTATCAGGTTTGTAACATCAGAGCTAAGAACAACTTTGGGAAAAGCTCAGACGTTTTTTTCATAAGCCTTATTCCAAAAAAAACTTATGCCATTTCTGGTTTTCAAGCGAAGGTTGATTTCAGGAAACGCTTATATTCAAGGTTTTACAAGCATCTTACGGTTGCGGTGGAAGTTTCAACGGAAATTTGACGGCGTTCGATCAAGTGGTTTTTCGAGCAAAAAACTTGAAAAAATTCAGCGACATAAAATTGTCGTATGAAGCTGGCTCTTAGCCATTTCTGTGCGCCGAATGAACAGTTTTTGTTGGATTCGTAACATTTTCTGATCCGGTATTTGCAGCAAAGGAGTGGATATGGCCAGGTTGATCGGTACTGTGCAGCAGGTGGTGGGCGACGTTTTCGCGGTGGCGGGCAACGGCACCAAGCGTCTGGTGATCGAAGGCGACAAGGTTTATGCCGGCGAACAGCTGCAAACCGGACCCACGGGCGCGGTCGCGATACATCTGGCCAAGGGAGGCGAACTGACGCTGGGGCGAGACAGCAGCATGCCGCTGACGCCGGAGATCCTCGCCAACCACGCGACGCACGTAGACACCCCGGATGCGGCGCCCAGTCAGGCCCAGTTGTCCGACGTGCAGCAAGTCCAGCAGGCGATTGCCGCCGGGGCTGACCCGAGTCAGGTCACCGATCCGCCCGCTGCTGGCAATGCCAACCCAGGCGGTTCGCCGACAGCGTTGGGGGGCGGGCACTCGTTCGTGCTGCTGACCGAAACCGCAGGCGTCGTGAACCCGGTGATCGGGTTTCCGACAGCCGGTCTGAGCACCACCTTCCTCCTGCCGGAGCTTGAGGTGGGTACGTTCGTAAACGGCTCGCCCGACGCGAGTCTTCCGCCGATCGTGGTGCCGCCGCCGGTGGTGACCCCGCCCGACAATCCTCCGCCTGATCAACCGCCACCGCCGCCGCCGGTGGACAACGGCGTGACCCTCGGCTCCAGCGAAGTCACGCTGAACGAAGCCAACCTCGCCGATGGCAGTAACCCCAGCCCGGATTCGCTGACTCAGAACGGGGTGATCAAAGTCTCTGCGCCTGACGGTTTGCAGACCCTGACCATCGGCGGCATCGACGTCGTGGTCAACGGCGTGGCGATCACTTCGCCACAATCGATCACCCTGCCATCCGGCAATACGCTGACCATCCTGGGTTACAACCCGACCACGGGCGAGGTGACTTACACCTACACGCTCACTGGCGCGGAAACCCACAATCAGGGCGATGGCACGGTCAACAACGAACAGATCGCCGTACATGCCGTGGACAGCGACGGCGACGTGGCCGATGGCACGATCAGCGTCCACGTGACCGACGACGTGCCGCAGGCCAATCCCGACATTGGCTACGTTAAAGAAGGTGGCGAAACCAGCGGCAACATCCTTGGCAACGACACCGCAGGCGCCGACGGTCCGGGAACCGGTGGGTTGATCATTGGCGTGCGCGCGGGCAGCGACACCTCGACCCCGGTTTCCGGGGGCGTAGGCACGGTCATTCAAGGGCTATACGGCACGTTGACGGTCGACGCCAACGGCAATGCCTCGTATCAGGCCAACCCCAACTCGGGCGGACAGGGCGACGCGCAGGATGTCTTCACTTACACCATCCGCGACGCCGACGGCGACACCAGCACCACGACGGTGACCGTCAACGTCTACCACAACGATGGCGTGATCATCGGTGGCAGCGATTGCACCCTCAGCGAAGCCAACCTGGCGGACGGCAGCAGCCCGGACGCCGCGGCGCTGACCCAGACCGGCACCGTTAAGGTCACCGCCCCGGACGGCCTGCAAACCCTGACCATCGGTGGCATCAACGTGATCGAAAACGGCGTAGCGATCACGTCGCCGCAATCGACCACGTTGCCTTCGGGCAGCACGTTTACCGTCATTTCCTATAACCCGGTCACTGGGGAAGTCACCTACAGCTATACGCTCAACGGTGCGGAAACCCACAACCAGGGCAACGGCACGGTCAACAACGAACAGATTGCCGTGCATGCGGTGGACAGCGACGGCGACGTGGCGGACGGCAACATCAATGTCCACGTGACGGACGACGTGCCGCAGGCCAATCCCGATATCGGCTACGTTAAAGAAGGTGGCGAAACCAGCGGCAATATTCTCGGCAACGACACCGCAGGCGCCGACGGTCCGGGAGCCGGTGGGTTGATTGTTGGCGTACGCGCGGGCAGCGACACCTCGAACCCGGTTTCCGGTGGAGTCGGGACTGTGATTCAGGGTCTTTACGGCAACCTGATCGTCGATGCCAACGGCAACGCTTCTTATGTGGCCAACCCGAATAATGGTGGTCATGGCGACGCGCAGGACGTCTTCACTTACAGCATCCGCGACGCCGACGGCGACACCAGCACCACGACGGTGACCGTCAATGTCTACCACAACGATGGCGTGACCATCGGCGGTGGCGACTGCACGGTCGATGAAGCGAACCTGCCGGGCGGCTCGCATCCGGATCAGGATGCGCTGACGCAGACCGGCACCATCAAGATCACCGCACCGGACGGTCTGCAGACCTTGACCGTGGGCGGTATCAACGTAATCGATCACGGCGTGCCGCTATCGTCCCCACAATCGACGACCCTGCCTTCGGGCAGCACGCTGACCATCCTCACCTATAACCCGACAACGGGCGAGGTGACGTACACCTACACGCTTAACCAATCGGAAAACCATAACCAGGGCGACGGCACGTCACTCAACGATCAGATCCCCGTGCATGCGGTGGACAACGACGGTGACGTCAGCGACGGCAATGTCGTGGTCAAGATTCTCGACGACACGCCTCAGGCGCACTGCGACATTGGCAACGTTGCGGCGGGCGGTGATGTCAGCGGTAACCTGCTGCTCAACGATTCGGCGGGCGCAGACGGCGCTGGCCCTAACGGCCTGATCGTCGGCGTGCGTGCCGGTGGTGACACTTCAACCCCGGCATCGGGCGGTCTGAACAATGTGATCACCGGGTTGTACGGCACGTTGATTGTCGACGCCCAAGGCAATGCGACCTATCACAGCAACCCGGCGCTGGTCGGTCCGCATGGCGAGCAGGACGTGTTCACTTACACCATCCGCGACGCCGATGGCGACACCAGCACCACCACGGTCACGGTCAACGTCGCCCCGCCTTGCCCACCGGTTGCCTGCAACGATCATGACGTCACCGTGCAGGAAAGTGCGCTGGATACCCACAAGGACGGCCAGGACCTGGCACCCGGGAAAGTCACCGGCAGCCATCCTGGCTCGACTGGGGAAACCGGCACCGGCACGGTTGCCGACTCGGCCCACGGCGGTTATGGCGCGTTGACCTTCAGCCTTGACGGCGCACACAACGGCACCGCTCAAGGTCAGTTTGGCGTGTTGCATCTGAACGCGGACGGCAGCTACACCTACACGCTGACGTCGGCACCGAAAACCACGCCTGCCGCCAACGACGGGCCGAACATCACCCACGACACGTTCAATTACACCGTCACCGACTCGCTGGGGCATTCATCCACCGCGCAGATTGTGGTCAACATCGTCGACGATCAACCGAAAGCGGCCTGTATCGACAAGACGGTGACCAGCGAGGGCGTCGACACCAACCTGATGCTGATCGTCGATAACTCGGCGAGCATGAACGAGGCGTCGGGTGTGAACGGGCTGTCTCGTCTGGGCCTGGAAAAACAGGCGATCATCGAGCTGCTGAACAAGTACGAAGCCCTGGGTGATGTGAAAGTGCAACTGGTGACCTTCAACAGCCAGGCGAACATTGGCAGCAACGAATGGGTGGATGTCGCCACGGCCAAGGCCATGGTCAATGCGTTGACCGCTGGCAACGGCACCAACTACGACGCCGCGCTGGCCGCTGCACAACAAGCATTCGTCGAGAAAGGCGCCATCGCGGGTGCGCAAAACCTTGCGTACTTCTTCTCGGACGGCAACCCGACGACGTCGCCGCAGCATTCTGATCCGGACCACGTGCCTAACCCTGCACGCGGTGACGGTATCGACGCGACTGAAGAACACGCCTGGACCGCGTTCCTCGACAGCCATCACATCAACGCCTTCGCCATTGGCGTCGGTACTGACGTGAGCAGCACCTACCTCAACCCGGTCGCCTACAACGGCGCGACGGGCACCAACACCAGCGCCGTGGTGGTCACAGACCTCGGTCAGCTGAATGTGGTGCTCAGTGGCACCGTGCAGGGCGGGGTGCATGGCAGCCTGCTGGAAGGCGGCAGCTTCGGTGCCGATCAGGGCTTCATCAAATCCGTCAGCGTCGACGGCACCACGTACACCTTCGATCCCAAGGCTTACAGCCATCAGGGCGGCGTGACGACCAGCGGCGGGGACAACCACGGTGTCTTCGATGCCCAGAACCACACCCTGACGGTCACCGGTGAGCACGGCACGCTGGTGGTCAACATGGGCACCGGCGAATACAGCTACACGCCGTCAGTGGGCGTCACCCAACCGGTGACCGAGAACATTCACTATGTACTCAGCGACAACGACGGTGATCTGGCCTCGGCCAACCTCAATGTTCAGGTCGTTCCGCCGCCTGTGTACGAAGCCCCGATTGCGGTGGCCGACAACGTCATCACCAACCTGGGCGGTTCGAGCATCGTCATCCCGGGCGCCGCACTGGCGGCCAACGATGTGCCGGGCAATGGCGGCTCGCTGACGGCCTCGCCGACTTCCTTCAACACCGGGTGGACCGCCAAGGGCGCTGACTTCTCTGCGGGCTCGCTGAAAACCCTTCAGTTCGCAGGGACCCAGAACAAAGACAGCAATCACCTGAAAAACCTGGACCGCAGCGACTTCTTCAACAACACGGCGACCACGGCCTTGCTGGTGATCAGCGGTTACCTGGGCGCCGTCAATGCGGCGCCGTCCAACGCACAGGACCTGTACAGCGTGCACCTCAGGGCGGGTGAAACCGTCACGGTCGACCACAGCCTGACCAACGACGTGTTGGGCATGGCGTGGAAGTTCGAGGACGGCGCGTACCACGGCCTCTCGGATGGCGGCACGTTCACGGCGACCGAAGAGGGCACGTATCGCCTGATCGTGGTCAATCAGGCCGACGCCGGGGTGAAAGAACACTACAACCTGAACCTGACCATCGATTACGCGGCGGTCAACACCACCCCGGATGTCCACAGCACCTACACCGTCACCGACCCGCACGGCGGCAGCAGCACCGCCGCGGTGAACATCGCGCATCAGGACGGGCACACGGTACTGGGCACGACGGGTGATGATGTGTTGGTCGGCGCGGCCGACAGCCACCTCCACGGTGGCGACGGCAACGACGTGCTGGTAGCAGGGCCTGGCACTAACGAACTGTTTGGCGACAACGGCAACGACATGCTCTTCAGCGGGCCGGGCAACGACCTGCTCGATGGCGGGGCCGGGAACAACACCGCCAACTACTCGCTGGCCACGGCCGGCGTGACCGTCAGCACCGCCGAGCTGGGGGCGCAACACACCGGTGGGGCCGGGACCGATACGCTGGTCAATATCCAGAACCTGATCGGTTCCAACTTCAACGATCACCTGACGGGCGATCAGGGCAACAACGTGCTCAATGGCGGTCTGGGCAACGACGTCCTCAACGGCGGCGCGGGCGATGACCTCCTGATTGGCGGGCCGGGTAACAACATGCTGACCGGTGGTTCTGGGCACGACACCTTCCAGTGGCAAGCCGGCAACACCGGGCATGACACGATCACGGATTTCAACTTCGGTCTCGACAAACTCGACCTTTCGCAGTTGTTGCAGGGTGAACACGCCGATGCCAATTCACTGGAGAACTTCCTGCACTTCAGCGTCAGCGGCAACGGCGCGTCGTTGGTGTCTTCCATCGGCGTAAGCAGTGTGGCGGGCGGGGCGACCACTCAAACCATCGACCTGGCCGGGGTCAACCTGGCACAGCAGTACGGTGTTTCTCCTGGGGCAGGCGGTGTGGTGGCGAGCGGGCACGATACCGCTTCGATCATCAACGGCATGTTGGGGGATCACTCGCTGAAGGTGGATACGGTTTGATTGAAAGGCTTGCGGTGTGCCTGGAACACCGCACCAATGGTTTCGCGTCGCGATGTGCGCTTGGGTTGGGGGCGTTTGGTGCGGCGCGGATTGTTTCTGCTTCTAAAGCCGGGTTGGCTGTGCGGTCGGGTGTTTATCTAATCGTTCGGTGGCGCTGATGGTGGGTTCTGCCTGACGGCAGAAGCGTTCCGCCTTCGTGAACTGACCCCCGAAAGTTGGACACCCAGTCCAACCGAGGGGACAGCCATGACGAAGTACGATCCAGCCTTCAAACTCAAGCTGGTTAAACAAT
>NZ_FNCO01000016.1 GCF_900100795.1 Pseudomonas abietaniphila | reverse complement strand
AACCTCCAGCAGCTCCTACAGGTCTCGCGGCAGTCAGACACCTTGGTCTGCCCGATCTGGGCGTGAGTCTTCCAACTGTTTGAGGCATGCCACAGGGCTTGATTGCAAAGCAGGACCTGTGGGAGACGTCCGAGGTTACGAGGGCAGCGAATGCGGCGTGTCGGTCACCGCCGATGTACCTGTCCCACCGCATTCGCCACTGTCGTAACCTCCAGCAGCTCCTACAGGTCTTGCGACAGTCTGACACCTTGATCTGGGCGTGAGTCTTCCAACTGTTTGAGGCATGCCACAGAGCTTGATTGCAAAGCAGGACCTATGGGAGACGTCCGAGGTTACGAGGGTATGGGCCGCACTTCGGACGAATGCGATAGGTCAGCTACATCAATGGTGAATGACAGTCCGCATTCGCCAGCAAGCCGGCTTACAGGTTTGTGTTCGCCACGTAGCGTTACACGCCGTAACACCGATAAAGGCCTTGCTGCTAAACTCGCACGCCCTTATTCCCGCACCAAGGCGCCGTGCATGTCTTCGTTGAATCAGGCGCTCAGCGTCGCCCTCGAGAACCGTCAATCCCTGCTCGCTGAGCTGCATGCCCAGGGCACCGACTGTTATCGCCTGTTCCACGGCAGCCAGGAAGGTGCGAGTGGCTTGACCATCGACCGGTATGGCCCGCAACTGTTGGTGCAAAGCTTTCACACCAGCCTTGATCGCGACGCGCTGCTGGCGCTGCACAGCGCCGTCAACGCGCATCTGGGTCTGGAGCTGCTGCTGGTCTACAACGACCGCTCCCAGGGCAACTCCCGGATCGACCGCAGTGATGCCGTTTACAAGGCAGACGATGCAGCGCTGGCGGATCTGGTCGGCCATGAATGGGGTTTGAACTATCGCGTCCGTGGCCGCCATGCCGGCCAGGATCCTCTGCTGTTTCTTGACCTGCGCAACGCCCGGGGCTGGGTCAAGGATCACGCTAAAGGCAAAAGCGTACTCAACCTGTTCGCCTACACCTGTGGCGTTGGCCTGAGTGCTGCTGCCGGTGGCGCGAGCGAGGTCTGCAATCTGGACTTCGCCGAGGGCAATCTGGCGGTGGGTCGCGAGAACGGCCATCTCAACCCGCACTTGGCGCCAATGCAGTTCATTCAGTCCGATTACTTTCCGGCGATCCGCCAGCTCGCGGGCCTGCCCATCGCATCGCGCCGCGGGCAGAAGCTGCCGTCGTATGCGCGACTGGATCAACGCCAGTTCGACCTGGTGCTGCTCGACCCACCGGCGTGGGCGAAGAGTGCCTTCGGCACTGTGGACTTGCTGCGCGACTACCAAAGCCTGCTGAAACCGGCGTTGCTGACCACCGCTGAAGACGGCGTACTGATCTGCTGCAACAACCTGGCAAAAGTGAACATGGATGAGTGGCGCGACCAAGTGCTGCGGTGTGCGAGCAAGATCGGCCGTCCCGTGCGTGACTGTCAGACCCTCGCACCCGGCGCCGACTTTCCGTCGTTGGACCAACAACCACCGCTCAAGACGTTGATCTTGCAGCTCTGATCACTTACTGACTGCAAGGAAATTTCCCACACGGATTGCGGACGACGCCTTCGGAACCAGATTGACGTGCCATACTCCAAGGCACCTCACATCGAGAGAGTTGGCGACCTACATGCCCAAAGGATTGAAACGCGCCATTGGCGCCTTGCTGGCCGTCTTCGCAATTTACAGCGTGTTGGGATTTCTGATCCTGCCGGGTATTGCGTTGCGGGTGATCAACCAACAGCTGGCCAATTACGCCACGGTCCCGGCCAGGCTGGAGCGTCTGGAGCTCAATCCCTACAGCCTTGAAGTCACGTTGTGGGGCCTGAACATCGGTGCGCCGGGCAAGGAGCAGATTGGTTTCGAGCGCCTCTACGCCAACCTGCAGATCGACAGCCTGTGGACCAAAGCGCTTCACCTGGACGCTGTCGAACTCGACAAACCCAAGACCGAGCTGCTGTTCTCCAAGGACGGCACGTTAAATTTGGCCGGCCTGTTCAAACTCCCGCCAAGTGACCCCGCCAAACCTGACGAGCCACCGAGCAAGCCGTTTCCGTTACGCATCGGTGAAATCAAACTGGCGAACGGTTACGTGCACTTTCAGGACATGCGCCCCAGCGAGCCGATCGAATTCCTCTACGACGAGCTGAATTTCGAACTGAAAAACCTCAGCACCCTGCCCGAAGACAATGCCGACATGACCCTGGTGGCCGCTGGCCCCGCAGGTGGACAGATCGACTGGGTAGGTCGAATCAGCCTGGTGCCGATCTCATCCGAAGGCACGTTGAAAGTCACTGACGGCCAGATGAAAGTCTGGTGGCCGTACGTGCGCGATGCGTTACCGCTGGTACTGAAAGACGGCGTGCTCAACTTCAATACCCATTACAAGCTCAGTCTGGCCAAGGAAACCGAGCTGCTGCTGGACAAGACGTCCCTCAGTGTCGCGCCCTTCGCCATCGACGCGCCGGACGGCCGCCCTCTGGTGCGCCTGAAGAATCTGGACGTGAGCGATACCTCGATCGATCTGGCGAAACAACTGGTGACGGTAGGAAAAATCCGCAGTCAGGGCCTGGAAACCTGGGCCGCCCGTGAGTCCGACGGCCAGCTCGACTGGCAAAAACTGTTCGCAAGCCAGCCGTCAAAGACCCAGGAAAAGAAAGCCGAGGCGGCTAAAAAGGAGCCCGCCACGGCAACCGGTTCCGAGACCACAGCGAAAACCGAAGCCGCAGCGCCGAGCAAACCCTGGCAGGTGTTGCTGCGTGATACCCAACTGCGCGATTACCGCATCCATCTGGCGGACAAAGTGCCCAAGGAGCCCGTGGCAATCGACGTCGGGCCTCTGAATCTGGACCTGACCAACTTCGACAGCCTCAACAAATCGCCCTTCAACCTCAAGCTCGACACCGGCTTGGGCAAGCAAGGCAAGCTGACGGCCGAGGGTGAAGTGAATCTGGCGCCGGTTCGCGCCAAACTCAACGTGACCACACGCGACATCGACCTGCGCGTCGCGCAATCCTATGTCACACCGTTCATTCGTCTTGAAGTGCGCAGCGGCATGCTCAACACCGACCTGGCCGTGGACCTGAAAAGCACCGAGCCGCTGGCGCTGGGCATCACCGGCAAGGCGCAGGTGGATCAGTTGCACACGCTGGATACCCTCAAGTCGCGGGACTTCGTGAAATGGGAGCGCGTCAACGTCGAGGGGCTGAACTTCCAGCTGGGCGACAGCCTGAGCATCGCCTCGATCAACCTGGAACAACCGTACGCGCGCTTCGTGATCGCCGACGACCGCACCACCAACATCGACGATTTGTTGATACCGCAGCCTGCTGACAGCAAGCCAGCGGCCGCCAAAACCAAGTCAACCGCCAGCGCCGACAAACCGATGGGCATTCATATCGGTGAAGTGAACATCAACAACGGCTCGGCCAATTTCGCCGACTTCAGCCTCACGCCCAATTTCGCGACAGCCGTGCAGCAGCTCAACGGGAAAATCGGCACGCTGGACAACCGTCAGGACAAACCGGCCGCTGTGGACATCAAGGGCAAGGTCGACCGCTATGCGCCTGTGACGATCAAAGGCGCGCTCAACCCGTTCAACCCCCTCGCCAGCCTGGACATCGCGACCAGTTTCAAGCGTGTCGAGCTGACCACATTGACGCCCTACTCTGGCAAGTTCGCGGGTTATCGCATTCGCAAAGGCCGACTGAACCTGGACCTGCATTACCTGATCACCAAGGGTCAGCTCAAAGCCGAGAACAAGGTTGTGGTCGAGCAACTGCAACTGGGTGAAAAGGTCGACAGCCCGGATGCCGTGAACCTGCCGCTAAAACTGGCGATTGCCTTGCTCAAGGACGTTGACGGCAAAATTTCAATCGAATTGCCGGTCACCGGGGATTTGAACAACCCGCAGTTCAGTGTGATGCCGATCGTCTGGCAGACCCTGCGCAATCTGGTGGTGAAAGCCGCTGCCGCACCGTTCAAATTCATCGGCGGTTTGATCAGCGGAGGCGGTTCGGAAGACTTGGGCACCGTGTCGTTCGCTGCAGGTTCCGACGCGTTGTCCAGCGACGCCCAGGCCTCGCTGGACAAGCTGGCTGCAGCGCTCAAAGCACGCCCGGCACTGCGTCTTGAGATCGAAGGCACCAGCGCGGAAGCGAGTGACGGCCCGCTGATCGCCCAACAACGTCTTGAGCGCGAATACCAGAGCACCTACTACAAGATTCTTCAGCGCCGAGGCGACAAGGTGCCAGCGCAAGCCGCCGACCTGAAAGTGCCGGACGATGAAAAGGCGCCGATGCTCGAAGGCATTTATCGCACGCGCCTGAAGGGTCAGCCGCCAGCCGAGTGGGTTGATCTCGGTAAGGAAGAGCGGCAGAACAGGATGCGCGACGCCGTGCTCAAATCCTGGAGTTCAAGCGCGCTGTTGCTGCGTCAGCTTGGCCAGGCCCGTGCCGGCAGTATCAAGGACTATCTGGTGGACAAGGGACAATTGGCGGACGAGCGGGTCTACTTCGTTGACGCCAGTCTCGGTCAACCGGAAAAAGACGGTCGCGTCGTCAGCCCCCTGCATCTGGACAGTGAGTAACGACTTTTGAAGAAGGTGTTAGCGAAGACCGTGCTGATGCTCGGTCTGACAGCAACGGCGGTCGTCGCCCATGCGGCGACCGACACGTTGAGGTGTGGCAGTCAGCTGATCAGCGTCGGCGACCGGATGTTTGAAGTGCAACAGAAATGCGGCCAGCCCGTCAGCCAGGACATCGTTGGCTACAAGGAAACGGTCAACCACTTCCGTCAGGTCGATCAGGTGCAGGTCCAGGAATGGATCTACGGCCCGAACAGCGGCATGTATCAGTATTTGCGGTTCGAAGGTGGCCGGTTGGTTCGGATCGACAGCAAGCGGGGACGGTAAGCCTCCACAGGACTTCGAACATCACTACCGTCCGTGTGGGAGTGAGCTTGCTCACGAAGGCTGAGTTCCATCCGATGAAGATGTTGCGGATGTACCGGCGTCTTCGCGGGCAAGCGTGCTCCTACAAGGGCTGGCGGCGCCCAAGCACGCGTTAAATCCTGAACTGCTTCACCAACCCGCCCAGCCGATCACCCAGTTCCGTCAGGCTGCGTGCCGTTTGCGCGCCGCTTTGGGCGTCGTCGGCCACGGTGTCCACGGCTTGGGCAATCTGGGTCATGCTGCGGCTGATTTCCTCAGCGACCGCGGTCTGTTCTTCCGATGCGCTGGCGATCTGCGCGTTCATGTCGTTGATGGTCTCGATCAACTGGCTGATCGCGTCCAGCGACGTCCCCGCCTCGTTTGCCAAATCACCCGTGGTCTTGCCGGTGTCGCTGGAACGGCTCATGGCAACCGTGGCTTCCTGCGCGCCGCGTTGCAGCGAGGTGATCATTTCGTGGATTTCCTGGGTGCTTTGCTGAGTACGGCTGGCCAGGGCGCGAACCTCATCGGCGACCACCGCAAACCCACGCCCTGCGTCCCCTGCCCTCGCCGCCTCAATGGCAGCGTTCAGCGCCAGCAGGTTGGTCTGTTCGGCCACCGAGCGAATCACATCCACCACGGTCGCAATGGACTGCACATCCTGGCGCAAGTGATCCAGCGAGGAACTGCTTTCGCCGATCTCGCCGATCAGCGCATGAATGCTGTCGATGCTCTTGTTCACGACAGACTTGGCGTCCGAGCCGACGTCGCTGGTCTTGCGTGCTGCCTGGGAAGCGCCTTGCGCACTGATGGACACCTGATGCGCTGCCGACGACATCTCATGAATGGCCGTCGCGACCTGGTCGGTTTCCTGACGTTGACGACCCATCGCCTCTTCCGACCGCTGCGCCTGCGAGGACATGTCGTTGACCAACCCGTTCAACTGGCCGGTCATTTCAGCAATCTGCCGCACCAGCCCGTGGATTTTCTCGACGAACTGGTTGAACGACTTGGCCAATGCACCCAGTTCGTCGTTGCTGGTTTCCGGCAGACGGCGAGTCAGGTCACCGTCACCTGCGGCGATGTCATCCAGGTTCTGCTTGATCACCAGCACCGGCTTGACCAGCCCGTTGCCAATCAGCACGCCGACCAGCGCCACCACCGCCAGGAACACCGCCACAATAGCCACGATCAGCGCGGCCGAAGAGCCAATCCGGCTTTGGGTCGACGCCTCGATGGCAGCCACCTGATTGTCGATGTCGTCCAGGTTTGCCTGCGTCCCGAACGCCAAGTCCCATTTCTGTAGATAGCTGGTGTAGCCCAGCTTCGGGATCGGCTTGTCGCTGCCCGGCGTCGGCCAGTCGTAGCGGAAGAAATGCGTCCCGTCTTTGGCTTTGTCCACCAGGCCACGAATCACGTACACGCCGTTGGCGTCTTTGGCTTCGGAGAAGTTCTTGCCGATGTCCAGGTCCTTGTCCGACCAGAACACCCGCACGTACTGCGAGTTGTAGCCAAAAAAGTAACTGGCCTTGTCATATTGCAGGCTCTTGAGCACTTTGAGCGCCCGATCCCGGGCGTCCATGTCGCCCGGCGCTGAGGCGTCGTAGATCGGCTTGATCGCCGCTTCGCCAATCTGCTGATAGTTCTTGAGCGACAGCTTGCGCTCCTCCAGCAACAGCGCGCGGGTCTGCTCGACTTCCTGAGCAGCGAGTTTTTGCAGCACGACCCAGGTGATGCAACTGATCACTGCGGCCAGCAAGAGGCTCGGAATGATGGCGAGGAGAATGACCTTACGGCGTAGGTTCAACGTCACGACGATTTCCTTTGTATGCAGGAAGTATCATTTTTGATGATAAAAAATGACCAGTAGCTCTTGTGGTTAATGGCCGCGTTGACGACAGGTTCAACTCACCGTATCGCTGGTTTGCCCCAGATCTTTAGGGGAAAACGCAATAAATTACGACCAAAATATGTCACAAGGCTACTATCCATCAGGATGATCGACAGCCGTGATGGAAGCGTGATGGGTAGGGGTTGGATGAGGGAGTGTGGCGGGATGATACGGACTGCTGTTGATTCTGGCCGCAGCCCGCAGGGCCAAGCTTGCCCGCGAAGACTTGGTATCAGTCACTGAATGCGTGTCTGATTACCGACCTCTTCACGAGCAAGCTCGCTCCCACAGGATCGCGTGACGCAAAAAAATTCAGGCGATCAACGCTCGTGCAACGCCTCGGCGCGTGCCTTCAGGACCGGCTTGAGCAGGTAGCTGAGGATGCTTTTCTTGCCGGTGATGATGTCCACCGACGCGACCATGCCGGGAATGATCACCAACGGATGCTCATCGGTGCCCAAATGGCTGCGGTCGGTGCGCAGCTTGATCACGTAGAACGTGTTTTTCTTTTCTTCGTCTTGAATGGTGTCGGCGCCGATCTGTTCCAGCTTGCCTTTGAGGCCACCGTAAATGGTGTAGTCATAGGCCGTGAACTTGATCATCGCTTCTTGCCCCGGATGCAGAAACGCAATGTCCTGCGGACGGATGCGCGCCTCGACCAACAAGGTGTCGTCCAGCGGCACGATTTCGGCGATGTCGCTGCCCGGCTGGATGACGCCACCCACGGTGTTGACCAGCATTTGCTTGACGATACCGCGCACCGGCGAGGTGACCATCGTGCGGTTCACCCGGTCTTCCAGGCCTTTGGCCGTCGACTGAGCCTTGGAAAGATTGGTGCGTGCCTCGTTCAACTGGGTCAGCGCGTCGCTGCGAAACTTGCCGCGCGTCTCGTCGATCTTGCGCTGCACTTCGGCAATCGCGGCCTGGGCGCGGGGAATCGCCAGCGTGGTGCCGTCCAGTTGACCGCGCGTCTCCACTTCCGAACGCTTCAGACGCAGGATGTCCACAGGCGAAACAGCACCCTGAGCCACCAACGGCTCGGACATGCCGATCTCCTGACGCAGCAGGCCCAGGCTGTTGCGGTATTGCTCCTGCTTGGAACCGAACTCACGCAGTTCCTGCTGGCGCTGAATCAGTTGCTGTTGCAGACCGCCGACTTCGTCGACCAGTTGCTGACGACGACTCTGATACAGGGACTCTTCGTTGGCGGCCTGTTTTGGCGCCGACTTGCGAGCGTCGGCACTAATGTTCAACGGGCGATCATCGACCTCGGCGCTCAGGCGCTCGACGCGCAGTTCCATGGCCACGCGATCAGCCTCGGTTTCACCGACGTTGGAAGCGAAGCGGGTGTCGTCCAGACGAATCAGCGGCGCGCCCGCGTCAACGATCTCGCCATCACGGGCATAGATCTGCGCGACGATACCGCCTTCAAGGTTCTGGATCTTTTGGATCTTGGTCGACGGGATCGCCTTGCCCTCGCCCTTGGTCACTTCGTCGATGACGGCAAAGTTGGCCCAGAGCACCAGGAAGGTGAAGAACAGAATGACCGCCCAGATGGTCAGCCGGACGATACGCGGGGCGTCATCGACCAGGGCTTTTTTGACTTCAGGCATCGGCTGCCCGTCAAGGGACGGCGAGCCTTTGAAATAGCCGAACAGACCACCGCCGGAATTTGGACCCGATTTAAGCAACACTGATCTGCCCCTTCTTCAACGCTTCCATCACGGCGGCTTTCGGGCCGTCGGCGAGAATCTGGCCACGGTCGATGACCAACAGGCGGTCGACCAGCGTGAGCAGCGAGGCTCGGTGTGTCACAAGAATCACGGTCTTTTTCTCGATAACGGCTTGCAGACGCTGCTTCAAGCGCTCCTCACCGGTGTTGTCCATGGCGCTGGTCGGTTCGTCCAGCAACAGAATCGGCGGGTTCAGCAACAGGGCCCTGGCCAGCGCAACGTTCTGACGCTGACCACCCGACAGGTTCTGCCCACGCTCGCCGACTTGCAGCTCGTAACCTTGCGGGTGCAGACGGGCAAACTCATGCACGCCTGCCAGCTCACCGGCTTGCAGCACCATTTCATCGTCCACATAGCGCGCACCGGAAATCAGGTTGTCGCGCAGCGTACCCGCCAGCAACTGAATGTCCTGAGCGACGTAACCGATGTTGTGGCGCAATTCACTGACGTCGATCTGGCGAATGTCCACGCCGTCGACCAACAGCGAGCCTTCGTCCGGCTGATACAGACCGACCAGCAGCTTGGCCAGCGAGCTTTTGCCCGAGCCGCTGCGGCCGATGATGCCGATCCGCTCGCCCGGACGAACCACCAGGTTGATGTTCTTCAGCGCCAGGGTTTGCTGGTTCGGGTAGGTGAAGTCGACGTTGCGGAATTCCATCGCGCCCTGCAGCACCTGACGGCTCAGCGGACGCTCTTCGAAGTTGCGCTCTTGAGGCAACTCCATCATCTGGTCGACCGACACCATGGTCACTTTGGCTTGCTGATAACGCGTCAGCAGACCCGACAACTGCGCCAACGGGCCGAGTGCGCGACCACTGAGCATGTAGCACGCCACCAGGCCGCCCATGCTCAGATTGCCGTCGATGATCATGTACACACCGAAGCAGATCATCGCCACGCCGGCCAGTTGCTGGATGAGCAACGTGATGTTCATCGCCAGGCCGGACAAGATCTTGACTCGCAGCTCCAGGCGGCTAAGGGTGCCGATGGTCTGTTCCCATTGGTACTGACGTTCGCTTTCAGCGTTGTTGACCTTGACCGCGTCCAGCCCGGACAGGGTTTCGATCAGACTCGACTGACGCTCGGCGCCCAGCGCCATGGTGCGTTCCAGAGTGGCGGTCAGCGGCTTCTGCAGCAAATGGCCGATGCCCAGCGCGAGCGGGAACGCGACAATCGGAATCCACACCAGGTGCCCACCGAGCAGCGCGATCACCAAGAGGATGATCAGGGTGAATGGCAGGTCGATAAGGCTGGTCAGGGTCAGCGACGTCAAAAAGTCGCGCATGCCCTGAAACTCATGGATGTTCTGGGCGTAGCTGCCGACACGTGCCGGGCGGAATTTCATCGCCATGCCGACGATGCGTTCGAACAGCGTGGCGGAAATGATCAGGTCGGTTTTCTTGCCCGCCAGGTCCAGGCACAGACTGCGCAGGCCTTTGAGCAAGAGGTCGAACAGGTAGGCGCCGCAGATACCGGCCGCCAACACCCACAACGTCGCGGTCGCCTGGTTCGGCACCACGCGGTCGTAGACGTTCATGACAAACAGAGGCGCAGCCAGCGCGATCAGGTTGATCACCAGGCTTGCAGCGATCGCGTCGGCGTAGAGCCAGCGCGACAGCTTGAGGGTGTCCTTGAACCAGGACCGCGCTCGAGGAATGAGCGAGCCTTGGGTCACGTCGAATTTGTGTTGCGGTTGGGCGAAGAACACCTTGCCGCTGTAATCCTGAGCCAGCGCTTCGCGCTCAACCCGGACTTCGCCGCCGTCGCTTTCGCTGATCAGCAGCCGCGCCGCATCGCCTTCCCAACCCAGCAATACCGCGCAACGCCCTTCCTTTAAAAGAAGCATCGCAGGCAAGGCAATGGCGGGAATCTGTTCGAGCTTGCGCACCAACAGACGCCCTTGCAAACCGGCCCGAGCGGCTGCGCGTGGCAGCAGATCGGGGCTCAGGCGCTGGTCCGGCAACGGCAGGCCGGTGCTCAGCATCGCCCGGCTCGCCGGTTTGTGGTGCAAGGCGCAGAGTGTCAGCAGGCCATCCAGCAACGGATCATCATGCTGGCTGCGTGGGTCATGACCTAGTTGGGCAGAAGGTAATTCCAAATCCACGCTGACACTCTCTTTAGCTCTAACAGTTAGAAGAAGCTGGCTCCTGACACACGCGCGTCAAGAATCAGTTCATGCCCGGCAGTTTTACCGTCGGTTTAATATCGTTCTGCACAACCGATGCCAGCGGAGCCACGACGCCCTGGCTTTTCAGCAAGGTGCCGATGTCGGCTTGAATGCGGTATTGGGTGTACGTTTTCAGGCTCTGCAGTTGCACCAGACGCTGTTGCGCGGTGAACAATTCGTTCTCGCTGTCGAGAAGATCGAGCAGAGTACGCTCTCCGAGGCTGAATTGCTGCTGATACGACGTACGGACGCTCGTCGCCCGATCAACGTACTGCTGAGCGATCGGCACTTGCTGGGAGGCGTTGTTGAAGGCGTTCCAGGCCAGGCCCAGTTCTTCGTTCAACTGACGCAGTGCGTTGTTGCGGATGTCCAGCGCCTGCGATGCCAGGTACGACTTGGACGTCAGGTCGGCCTTGTTGCTGCCACCGGCATACAGGTTGAACTGCATGCGCACCATCGCTTCCCAACCATTGTTGTGGCCTTCGTCGCCGCCGACGTTGTTGTCGGCGTTACGGCCCAGGTCCAGGTCGAAGCGCGGGGAAAAGGTCGACTTGGCCGCGCTGTACTGCTTCTCGGCCGCGGCGATGTCCGCTTCAGCCGAGCGCAGCACAGGGCTGTTGTCCAGCATCTGACGACGCGCTTCCTGCAGATCGGCTGGCATCAGCGCGAACGGCGCCGGCTTTTCCAGCTGATCCGGCACGATACCCACGGCGCTCAGGTAGTTGGTCTGGGCGTCAGCCAGGTTGGTCTGTTCGGTGATCAGGTTGTTCTGGGCCTGTGCCAAACGGGCGTCGGCCTGATCCATGTCGGCCATTCGTCCGACACCACGACTGGTGCGCAACTTGATCTGGTCGTAGATACGCTGGTGACTTTTAAGATTTTCTTCGGCCAGGCGAACCATCTCGCGCTGTGTAAGAACATCGATATAGACCTGCGCAACTGTCAAAGCAGTGCGCTCGGAAGTATTCAACAAAGAGTACGCCCGAGAATTGGCGGTGGCTTGTTGACGCCCAACTTCGTTACTTGTCGCGAACCCATCAAAGAGCATCTGACGAAGACGTATGGCAGACTCGCCGCGGTTCATGGTCTTCCAGTCGTTGTTGCCACTTTCCGCACGCGTCGACGGGGTGTCAGATCCCGCACGGCCGTACCCCGCTGTCACATCGACACGCGGCAGGTAACCCCCCTTCGCTGCACGAACCGCGTAGTCCTGCGCGATACGGGCGTTGACGCCTGCCTGGACCTCAGGGTGTTCCTGCATGGCCTTCTGCATGGCTTCTGGCAGGGTTTGTGCCTGCACGAAGCCGACTGTCAGAACAAAGGGTACAGCAGTGAGAAATTGCACACGCATGTTGGTTCTTCCCGAGAACGTACTTGTTCGAAAACGCAGTATTGATAACTGCATTGCAAGAGAGGCTTGTGTAGGAGATCGGCGGCGTCAGGCTGTTCTGAAGGGTCTCTGGGAGCGAACAACAGAAATACACGATCTCAGAAAATATCAATGTGACATTACGGGGGCGATTGTTTAGGATGTCGCCGAATAGGTCAATAGTTTGGCAGAAAGTTAATGAGTATCCGGAAAAAAGGATGCTAATAAATTGACGTCAAATAATTAACAACAACTAAATCAAACCCTTAGTTGTTTGACGTCAATGTTTTGAACAATTTACGTACTCCAATATGAAGCAGCCCACCTTGGGCAGGCCGGCATGATGGATACCAACTGATCGGTAATCTCGGAGAGTCACCCCCATGAGCAGTGTTGTTGCCATCGTCAAAAGCATTGTTGGCCAAGTAGTCGCAGTCTCCCCGGAAGGGATTCGTCGTGTGCTGATCGAGGGTGACCGGCTGTTGGCCGGCGAGCAGGTGCTGACCGGGCCGGAAGGTTCGGTCACCCTGCAACTGCCTGATGGTCGTCAATTGGACATGGGCCGTGACAGTCAGTGGAGCTCAGACGCCCCGACGTCCACCACCAACCTGGCGGAAGCCACCGAGCAGGCCGCGCCTTCGGTTGCTGAACTGCAACAAGCCATCGCCGCGGGCGCCGACCCGACCAAAGACCTGGAAGCCACCGCTGCCGGCCAGACCACCGGCTCTACCGATGGCGGCAACGCCGGCGGCGGTCACAGCGTCGTGATGCTGACCGAAACGGCAGCCGTGGTGAACCCGAACATCGGCTTCAACACCAACGGCTTGGGCAACAACGCAGCCACCGCCACCGAACAGGACGCTGGCGTTCCGCAGCGCGCCTCGACGTTGAGCCTGACCGCAACGCCAACCCTGACCGAAGCCGGCGGCGCGCTGGTGTACACAGCATCCGTCACCCAGGCGCCGCTCAGCGACCTGACCATCACCCTGTCCAACGGCTCGGTGATCGTGATTCAGGCAGGCCAGACCTCCGGCAGCGTGACTGTGCAGATCCCGAACGGCAACACGCCGTACCTGGACGCCCACGACGTCACCACCACCATCACCGGTACCACCGGCGGTTCGGGCCTGGTGCTGACCACCAATCCGGCCCCAGCGGTCACGACGATCACTGACACCATCGACACCACCGTTGCCACGATCACCGGCAGCACGCAGGTCACCGAAGGCCAGACGGCGACGTACACCATCAGCCTGAGCAACCCGGCGCAGACCGAGGTCACCGTTAACCTGACCTACAGCGGCACAGCGGCCGACGGCAGCGACTACACCAAAGTCGTCAGCGTGAAGATTCCGGCCGGTGCCAGCAGCGCCACGTTCGATCTGGCAACGCTCAACGACACGATTCCGGAAGGCGTTGAAAACGTCACGGTCTCGATCGGTGGCATCACCGGCGGCAACTTTGAAAACGTCGTCGTCAGCGGCACTAACGGCAGCGTCACCACCACCATCGTCGATAACGATGCGCTGCCCGTGGTTGACCTGAACGGTTCCGCAAATGGCATCAATAGCGAAACCACCTTCACCTAAGGCACCAATGCCGGTGTTCCGATCGCCGCAGACATCAAGGTCAGCGACGTCGACAGCCCTAACCTGCAAGGCGCCAAGGTCACCCTGACCAATCCCCAGGACTCTGACAGCCTGGTCGTCGGCAGCCCGAACCCGAACATCACGGTCACCACGACGACCGTCAATGGCCAGATCGTTCTGACTCTGACCGGCACCGCGACCGCTGCCGAATACGAAGCTGTGATCAAATCGATCACCTTCCACAACGACAGCAACAACCCGAGCGTGGCCGACCGCAACATCACGGTAACCGTCAACGACGGCCAGAATGACTCCGTGCCGGTGAACAGCACCGTTCACGTAGTCGCTGTCAACGACGCGCCGACCATCACCTTCGAAAACGCGACCTACGTCGAAAACGCCGAAGCTCAATCGCTGGTCAACAACCTGCAGATCAAAGACGTCGATGGCGACACCCTGAGCGGCGCGAAGATCACCCTGACCGGCATTCAGGCTGAAGACCTGATCGCTTCCGAGTACTACAAGGGTGGCACCGAAGGCAATACCGGCCTGGGCATCAGCTACACACTGAGCAATGGCCCGGACGGCAGCATCATCATCACCTTGAGCGGCAATGCCTCGGTCGCCGACTACACCAAGCTGATCAACTCGATCACCTACGCCAACAACAGTGACGACCCATCGGCCACGCCACGCGGCGTGAAAATCGAAGTCACTGACGTCGACGCGCACGGCACCAACAACCAGTCTGGCAGCCACACGGGCGAAATCGACATCACGCCGGTCAACGATGCACCGACCGTGGCTGCTGCTTCGGGCAACGGCGACGAAGACGGCATGATCAAAATCGTGCTCGGCGGCGCAGACGTTGACGGCAAGATTGACCATTTCAACCTGGTCGACATGGCGGAACACGGCAAGTTCTACGCCGACGCGGCCGGCACTCAAGAGCTGACCAGCGCCAGCGACATCGCGGCCGCCAACAACAGCGCCACCATCTACTTCAAGCCGGACAAAGACTGGAGCGGCAAAACCGACTTCACCTACACCGCTGTCGATAACCAGAACCTGGGCGCCGTCAAGCCAGCCGCCGGAACCATCAACGTTGCGCCTGTCACCGACATGCCTGACCTGGTGCTGGTCGGCGACAAGACCGTTGCCTCCCTCAACGTCAACGGCCACACAACCGGCTCGATCGGCGACATTTCGGGCGGCGCATGGCACACCGATAACAGCGGCGACGTCGTTGAAATCAGCCAGCCGGGCACCTATGGCGTCGCAGGCAACGCGCAAAATACCGCCGTTATCGAGCTTGAGCGCAACCCGGGCGACCCGAGCAACCTGTACACCAACATCGATGCCAAGGCGGGTGCGACCTACACGATTTCGGTCGATTACTCCGTGCGCGCAGGTGCAGAAAGCAACTCCCTGATCAACGTTTACTGGGGTGGCAAGCTCGTCGGCACGCTGAACAACTCCGTCACCGGCATCAAGACATACACGTTCGACGTTCCGGTGACGAGCGACGGCAATGCCAAACTGGAATTCAAAGCCGGTGACAGCAACTCCCTCGGCGGCGTGATCAACAACATCAGCGTCACCGAGCACCTGAACACCGGGCTTGAAGACAACGCCATTCTGTTGTCGACCATCAAAGCCAACACCACCGACATCGACGGTTCGGAAACCCTGACTCTGAGCCTGAAAGGCCTGCCGGCGGGTTCGACCCTGACCGACGGCGTTCACACGTTCAGTGCCACTGCCGGCAACACGTCCACCGACATCACCGGCTGGAACCTGAGCGCGCTCAAATTCACGCCGCCGTCCAACCTCAGCGGCGATATCCAACTGACCGTGACCGCCACGGCACAGGACGGCGCGGCCGCACCGGTCAGCAAAGACCTGAACTTCAACGTGCATGTCATCGCCGTGGCAGACGCCCCGACCGTCACCACCACGACCGCACTGGGCGCTGAAGATTCGCAGATTCACCTGAACATCGGCACCGCGCTGGTCGACACCGACGGCTCTGAGTCGTTGAACCACTTGACCGTGTCCAACATTCCGCTGGGCGCCACGTTGACCGACGGCGTCAACAGCTACACCTCCATCAAGATTGGCGACGGTGCCGTCATCATCGACGGCTGGGATCTGAGCAAACTGACGATCACACCGCCGAAGGATTTCAACGGCCAGTTCACCCTGCAGGTCAGCGTCACGTCGACCGAAACCACCGGCCAGTCGGCGACGACCACCAAGCCCTTGACCGTCACCGTTACCCCGGTCAACGACGCACCGGTTCTGGACCTGAACACTGCCGACGGCGCGGATCAGACCGGCTACGCCCTGACCTACGTCGAAAACGGCAAGCCTTTGAGCATCGCCGGTAACGTGTCGATCACCGACGTGGACAACACCACGCTCAAAGGCGCCACCGTTACCCTGACCAATGCTCAGGCCGGCGACGTTCTGGCCATCAGCAGCCAGTTCGGCATCAAAGCCACTGTCAGCGGCATCGTGAACGGCCAGATCACCATCACCCTGAGCGGTGAGGCGAGCAAGGCGTCTTACGAGAAGATCATTCAGTCGATCACTTACAAGAACACCAGTGACAACCCAAGCACCGCTGACCGCACCCTCACCGTGCAGGTCAACGATGGTCAGTCCGAGCACAACCTGTCCAACGTCGCGACCACCACCATCAGCGTGACCGCCGTCAACGACGCACCAGTTGTCGACCTGAACGGTCCGTTCCTACCGGGCAACAACACCGTCACTCTGCCGTACGTCGAGAATGCAGCGCCGGTCAAACTGATGCCGCTGCTGACCCTGAGCGACCCGGACAGCCCGAACCTGCAAAGCGCCACCGTGACCATCAAGGACGCGCAGGCCGGCGACAAGCTGGTGTTCGACACCACCAACAGCAAGATCACCATCACCTCGGAAACCGTCAACGGTCAGCTGGTCTACACCCTCAAAGGTGCGGCAAGCCAGGCTGAATACGCGGCCGTGCTGAAATCCGTGGCCTTCGTCAGCGAAGGCGAAGACCCGGTTGGCGGCAACCGTGCGATCACCGTTCAGGTCAACGATGGCCAGGACAGCTCCAACGTCGCGACCGCCAACGTCACTGTGATTCCAGTGAACGACGCACCGACACTGGATCTGGACCCGAACGCCTCGGGCACCGGTTTCACCACCGCGTACACCGAAAACGCGCCAGGCGTCAGCATTGCCGGCACCAACGTCAAGATCGGCGACGTCGACAACACCAACATGAAAGGCGCGGTCATCACCCTGACCAACGCCAAGGCCGGCGACGTGCTGTCGGCGCTGGATCAGTTCGGTATCCACGCCACCGTGCTGGACACCCGTGTCCTGAACGGCAAGATCACCGTGATCCTGAGCGGCTCCGCTGACCTGGCTTCTTACCAGAAGATGATCCAGTCGATCACCTACAGCAGCACCAGCGAAAACCCGGACACCACACCCCGCAAGATCACCATCAGCGTCAACGATGGCGAGGTGCTGAACAGCCAGTCGAACACCACGACCACCACGATCAACGTGACCGCAGTGAACGACAAGCCGGTGGTCGTCGTCGGCGACAACACCTACGTGGAAAACCACGACGCAGTGTCCATCGCCAATGGCCTGGTGATCAAAGACGTGGACAACTCCACGTTGAGCAAAGCGGTCATCACCCTGACCCACATGTCGCCTGAAGACCTGATCGGCTCCGGCCACGATCTGGGCGGTGGCAAGACCGACCTGGGCATCGACTACAGCGTGTCCGGTCCGGACGCCAACGGCACCCTGACCATCACCCTGACCGGCAACGCCAGCGTCGCCAACTATCAGGCGCTGATCCAGTCGATCCAGTTCGTCGCGTCCGGCAACAACCCGACGCCGGGCGACCGTGGCGTGCAGATCAGCGTCACCGACACCGGCCTCAAGGGCGACAACGTCGGCACCGAGACCTCGGTTCTGGTGGACGGCAAGATCACCGTCGTGGCGGTCAACGACGCACCTGAAGTCAGCTTCAGCAGCGTGTCGTACACCGAAAACGGCGCGCCGATCCAGTTGGTCAAAGACCTGCAGATCACTGACGTCGACAGCGGCCAGCTGAGCGGCGTGAAGATCACCCTGACCGGCGTTCAGGCTGAAGACCTGATCGTGTCCAAGTACTACAAGAACGGCACCGAGGGTGTCACCGAGCTGGGCATCGCCTACAAGCTGAGCACCGATGCGAAGGGCAACGTCGTCATCGAGCTGAGCGGCAAATCGTCGATCGCCAACTACGAAACCCTGATCAACTCGCTGACCTACCAGAACAACAGCGACAACCCGAGCACCGCGCCACGCGGCGTGACCATTGCCGTAACCGATGCCGATGCCCATGGCACCGACAACCAGACCGTGACCGTGGGTCACGCTGATCAGGTCACGGTGATTGCCGTCAACGACGCACCGGTTCTGGACCTCAACGGCCCGGCCGGCGGCACCGCCAGCACCACGACGTTCACCGAAAACGGCACCGCGCTGAAAGTCATGCCGTACATGACCATCACCGACCCGGACAGCCCGACGCTCAAAGGCGCGACGGTCAGCTTCACCAACCCGCAGGACGGCGACAGCCTGTACTTCGCCAGCACCAACGCGAAGATCACCGTCACCTCGGCCACCGTTGACGGCAAGCTGGTGTTCACCCTGACCGGCGAGGCGACTCAGGCCGAATACAACGACCTGCTGAAATCGCTGCGTTTCATCAACACCAGTGACGACCCGTCGTCCCTGAACCGCGTGATCAACGTCACCGTCAATGACGGCGTGGTCGACTCCGCACCGGCTCAGGCCGTGATCAAGGTCGTTCCGGTCAACGATGCACCGGTTCTGGACCTGGACAACAGCCCGGCGGCGACCGGCACCGGTTACAGCGTCGGCTACACCGAAAACGGCGATGCAATCAGCATCTCCAGCGCCAACGTCGGCATTGTCGATCCGGACAACGGCACGCTCAAAGGCGCGACCATCACCCTGACCAACGCTCAGGCCGGGGACATGCTGGCGGCTGCCGACCAGTTCGGTATTCACGCCGTGGTCAACGACACCCGTACCACCGATGGCAAGATCACGGTCACCCTGACCGGCGAAGCCACGCTGGCTCAGTACCAGGCGATGATCGAATCGGTCACGTACAAGAACACCAGCGATGATCCGAGCACGATCGACCGCACCATCACCGTTCAGGTGAATGACGGCTCGGCTCAGCACAACCTGTCCAACGTGGCGACCAGCACCATCAAGGTCACCGCGGTCAACGACGCACCGGTTCTGGACCTCAACGGCCCGGCTGGCGGCAGCGCCAGCACCACGACGTTCACCGAAAACGGCACCGCGCTGAAAGTCATGCCGTACATGACCATCACCGACCCGGACAGCCCGACGCTCAAAGGCGCCACGCTCACCTTCACCAACCCGCAAGACGGTGACAGCCTGTACTTCGCCAGCACCAACGCGAAGATCACCGTCACCTCGACCCTCGTCGATGGCAAGCAGGTATTCACCCTGACCGGCGAAGCCACTCAGGCTGAATACAACGACCTGCTGAAGTCGCTGCGCTTCATCAACAACAGCGACAATCCATCGGGCGATAACCGTGTGATCAACGTGACCGTCAACGACGGCGTCGTTGACTCCGCGCCTGCGCAAGCGGTGATCAAAGTCATTCCGGTCGACGATGCACCGGTCATCCACGCGCCGGTCGTTACCCAGACCATTGCTGAAGACACCGTGCTGACCTTCTCGTCCGCCAACGGCAACGCCATCACCGTGACCGACGCCGATGCAGGCAGCAGCCAGCTGCGCATTTACGTCAACGTCACGGGCGGTACGCTGGTGCTGGCCAACGGTGACAGCAGCGCCCTGCATAACGGCGCCGTGTCGCTGACCGGTACGCTGAAAGAAATCAATGCGGCACTGGAAGGCGCCAAGTTCACCCCGACGCAGGACTCGAACAACACCACCGGCACCGCTGGCTTGTCGATCTCGGTCAACGACCTGGGCAACACCGGCGCACTGCCGACGGGCTCCACCGGCCTGACCGACAGCACAACCATCAAAATCGACGTCACGCCAGTGAACGACGCACCGGTCGCCCGCGATGACGTGGGCAGCCCTGTCGTCGGCACGCTGCAAGGCAACTACTACGGCTACAAAGAAGGCACAGACGGCGGCAACCTCGGCACCATCAAGCAGGCGCTGGACTTCATCGCCTCGCACAAAGCCGATGCCACCTTCGACGCCAAGACCCTCAACTACGGCGGCAGCGCGTTCAGCAACAACCTGGGCCAATCGGGCAACCTGGGCACGTTCCTGGGCGGCGACAAGGCCTCGTTGACCTACACCAACGGCAGCAGCACCCAGACCACCACCTCCGACGCCATCGTCGAACTGGCGGGCAAGGTCTCCATGGCCGCTGGCACCTACTCGCTGAAAGTGACGGCAGACGATGGCTACATCGTGCTCATCGACGGCAAGCAAGTGCTCGCCGTTGACGCCAACCAGTCTTCGGCCAGCAAGACCGCCAGCTTCTCGGTCACTGGCGACGGTCCGCACGACATCCAGATCGTTTATTGGGATCAGGGCGGCTACGCGCAGCTGAAAGTGGAAGTCGCGGCTGTTAATTCGAACGGCAGCGTCGGTCCTTACAGCGTGTTGGGCACCAGCAACGCCATTGCGCTGGGCCACGACACCCTGACCACCCTCGAAGACCAGCCTTTGGTCATCAAGGCCGCGACCCTGTTGGCCAACGACAGCGATGTCGACGGCGACAAGCTGACCATCAACACCCTGCAAGGCCATGACCCGAAAGTAGCCTCTGCGGTCTACGACCTCTCGGGCAAGGTGGTTGGCTCCGTCATCATGGACGCCAACGGCAACGTGGTCTTCACCCCGGGCAAAGACGTCAATGGCCTGGTGACCTTCAGCTACACCGTGACCGATGGCCACGCGACCTCCAACACCGCGACCGTTACCGTCAACGTGACGCCGGTCAACGACGCGCCAGTGGCCGCCGTCACTGCCGGCAATGGTGTTGAAGACACCACAAGCACCGGTCAACTGCAGGCCTCCGATGTCGATGCTGGCGACGTTCTGACCTACGCTGTCAAAAATGCCGACAAACCAGCCGGCTTCAGTGTCGATGCCTCGGGCAAGTGGACACTGGACGCCAGCAACGCGGCGTATCAGCATCTGGGTGCCGGTCAGACGACAACCTTTACCGTACCGTTTACCGTCACTGACAAAGCGGGCCTGAGCAGCACCTCAAACCTGACCCTCACCGTTACCGGCACCAACGACGCGCCAGTGGCCAAAGTCAGCACGGGCTTGGGTGTTGAAGACACCACGAGCACCGGCCAGCTCCAGGCTTCCGACATCGACGACAAAGACGTGCTGTCCTACACCGTCAACAATGACGACAAGCCGGCAGGCTTCACTGTCGATGCCTCGGGCAAATGGACCCTGGATGCCAGCGATCCGGCGTATCAGCACCTGGGCGCAGGCGAAACAACGACTCTGACCGTGCCGTTCACCGTCACTGACAAAGCCGGCCTGACCAGCACCTCGAACCTGACCATCACTGTCACCGGCACCAACGACGCGCCTGTCGCGAAAGCCAGCACCGGCACAGGTCTTGAAGACACCACGACCACTGGCCAGCTGCAGGGTTCGGACGCCGATAATGGCGATGTTCTGACCTATACCGTCAACGATGCCGACAAACCGGCGGGCTTCAGCGTTGATGCCTCTGGCAAGTGGACGCTGGATGCCAGCAACCCGGCGTATCAGCACTTGGCCGAAGGTGAGAAGACGACAATCACCGTACCGTTTACCGTCACCGACAAAGCCGGTCTGAGCAGCACTTCGAACCTGAGCATTATCGTTACAGGTACCAACGATGCCCCGGTTGCTCAAGCGGCCACCGCTTCGGCTGTCGAAGCGCAGCACATCACCAGCGGCATCAATAACGGCGCAGCGGTCGATGGGTCGGCACTGGTCGCCACCTTTACCACCACCTCGGCTAACCAGACGATCTCCTTCGACTGGAATTTCACCGCCAAGGATTACTCGCCTTACAACGACTTCGCCTTCGTTCAGATCAACGGCCAACAAGTCGCGGTGTTGTCCAACGTATCAGCGGTAGGCGACTACGGGACTTCCGGTACGCACACCTACACGTACACGTTCTCGACGCCTGGCACCTATCAGATCGTCGTCGGCGTGGCGAACGTTTCGGACAGCTCAAACGATTCGGTCCTCACCGTTGGCAACCTGACCGGCGTTACCCTCGATACGCTGGTCGCCAATGGCACCGTCGTGGAGAACAACGGGAAGTGGACACTGACCGCAGAGGGTGCCACCGCGCAGCAAATCAGCGACTTGATCAATAAGCCGCTGCTGGTCACCGGCCAATTGGTCGCGAACGATGTCGATGACGGTTCGCACCTGACCTATGGCCTGAAAACCGGCGCTGCGGCCATTGACGGTTTCAACCTGAAATCCGACGGCAGCTGGACCTTCGACAGCAGCAACCCGGCCTATGACAGCCTGGCAGCGGGCGAAATCAAGACCATCACCATCCCGTACACAGCGACCGACGAGCACGGCGCCACCGGCAACAGCACGTTGACCATCACCGTCACCGGCACCAACGACGCACCTGTGGCAACCGTCAGCACAGGCGCGGCCGCCGAAGACGCCAAGGCCACCGGCCAGCTCCAGGCGTCCGACGTCGACAATGGCGATGTCCTGACCTACACCGTCAAAGATGCCGACAAGCCAGCAGGCTTCAGTGTCGATGCTTCTGGCAAGTGGACGCTGGACGCCAGCAACGCGGCGTATCAGCATCTGGGTGCCGGTCAGACGACAACCTTTACCGTACCGTTTACCGTCACGGACAAAGCAGGCCTGAGCAGCACCTCGAACCTGACCATCACCGTCACAGGTACAAACGATGCGCCAGTTGCCGCTGTCAGCACAGGCACGGCCGTCGAGGATGCCAAGGCCACTGGTCAGCTCCAGGCTTCCGACATCGACGACAACGATGTACTGACCTACACCGTCAAAGACGGCGACAAGCCAGCAGGTTTCAGCGTCGATGCCTCGGGCAAATGGACGCTGGATGCCAGCGACCCGGCTTACCAGCACCTGGCCGCCGGCGAAACAACGACCATCACCGTGCCGTTCACCGTCACTGACAAAGCGGGCCTGACCAGCACCTCGAACCTGACGATCACCGTCACCGGCACCAACGACGCACCTGTCGCGGGCAATGACGTGGGCAGCCCTGTCGTCGGCACGCTGCAAGGCAACTACTACGGTTATAAAGAAGGCACCGACGGCGGCAACCTCGGCACCATCAAGCAGGCGCTGGACTTCATCGCCTCGCACAAAGCCGATGCCACCTTCGACGCCAAGACCCTCAACTACGGCGGCAGCGCGTTCAGCAACAACCTGGGCCAATCGGGCAACCTGGGCACGTTCCTGGGCGGCGACAAGGCCTCGTTGACCTACACCAACGGCAGCAGCACCCAGACCACCACCTCCGACGCCATCGTCGAGCTGGCCGGCAAGGTCTCGATGGCCGCTGGCACCTACTCGCTGAAAGTGACGGCAGACGATGGCTACATCGTGCTCATCGACGGCAAGCAAGTGCTCGCCGTTGACGCCAACCAGTCTTCGGCCAGCAAGACCGCCAGCTTCTCGGTCACTGGCGACGGTCCGCACGACATCCAGATCGTTTATTGGGATCAGGGCGGCTACGCGCAGCTGAAAGTGGAAGTCGCGGCTGTTAATTCGAACGGCAGCGTCGGTCCTTACAGCGTGTTGGGCACCAGCAACGCCATTGCGCTGGGCCACGACACCCTGACCACCCTCGAAGACCAGCCTTTGGTCATCAAGGCCGCGACCCTGTTGGCCAACGACAGCGATGTCGACGGCGACAAGCTGACCATCAACACCTTGCAAGGCAAGTCGACACTGACCACGCCTGCGGACGTCTTCGACAGCGCAAACCACAAAGTCGGCACCGTGGTCATGGACGCCAACGGCAACGTGGTTTTCACCCCGGCCAAAGACGTCAATGGCCTGGTGACCTTCAGCTACACCGTGACCGACGGCCACGCCAACTCCAACACGGCGACCGTGACCGTCAACGTGACGCCGGTCAACGATGCGCCTGTGGCTGCCAACAACGCTCAGAGCGTCGCAGAAGATGCGACAGCACCGAACAATGCCGGTCAACTGGTGGCAACCGACGTCGATACGGGCGACACGCTCACCTACGCCCTGACCGCGACAACATCGACCGCCAGCGGCGCCATCACCGGCAACGCACCGACCGGCTTCGTGCTCGACCCGGCCACTGGCAAGTGGGCTATCGACACCAGCAGCGATGT
The DNA here is from genome assembly GCF_900100795.1 of Pseudomonas abietaniphila. GTDB lineage: Bacteria > Pseudomonadota > Gammaproteobacteria > Pseudomonadales > Pseudomonadaceae > Aquipseudomonas > Aquipseudomonas abietaniphila. Next base: position 143,191 of record NZ_FNCO01000016.1, on the reverse strand, counting down.
CTATCAGAAACTGGGTGTCGGTCAGTCGATCACCTTCGACGTGGCATTCAATGCCACCGATAAGGCAGGCGTCGTCAGCAACACCGGGCATCTGACCTTGACCGTCACCGGCACCAACGATGCACCTGTGGCGTCCGCGACCAGCAAAGCCGTCACCGAAGACACCGTGGCGACCGGTCAACTGCAAGCCAGCGATGTCGACAGCAACGACGCCTTGACCTTCACGGTCAAGGACACCGACAAGCCAGCCGGTTTTACCGTCGACGCTTCCGGCAAGTGGACCCTGGACGCCAGCAACGCGGCCTATCAGCACCTGGCCGCGGGCGAGACCGCCACCCTGACTGTGCCGTTTACCGCCACTGACAAGGCCGGTCTGACCAGCACCTCGAACCTGACCATCACGGTCACCGGCACCAACGATGCGCCGACCGTCAACACGGCCTCGGGCGCCGGCAACGAAGACACGTTGATCACCGTCAACCTGTCCGGTGCCGATGTCGATGGCACGGTGAATCACTTCAGCCTGACGCCTTCGGCGACCATGCACGGCAGCTTCTTTACCGATGCAGAAGGCCTGCACGCGGCCGACTTGAGCAACATCGCGGCCACCAGCAACACGGCGACCCTGTACTTCAAGCCGGATGCAGACTGGAGCGGCAGCACCGCGTTCACCTACACCTCGGTCGATGACAAAGGCCTGGCGAGCGCGGGCAGTGCAACGGGCACCATCAAAGTCGCACCGGTGGCCGATACGCCAATCGTCAACCTGACTGGCGCCCAAGTGCATTCAACCGGCCTGGTCAAAGATGTATGGGTAGGCACGCTGACCGGCCTGGGCAATGGCGGTAACGGCGCTGACGCGGCGACCATCAAGTCGGGCTTCAACACCACGACGCCTGCGACCACGCACACCACCGCCAGCTCCGCGGCGGAATCCGATGTGGTGCAAGGCACGGGTACCAAGCTGTCCGGCCTGATCTACCTGGAAGCGGGCCACACCTATAACTTCACCGGTTCTGCGGATGACAGCCTGTTGATCACCCTCGGTGGTAATCAGGTTGCCAGCGCTACCTGGGGTGCGGGTGCGGCAGTGACCAACGTCGGTTCGGGCTTCACGCCAACGGCGTCCGGTTACTACACACTGGATATCTACCACTACAACCAGGCGGGCCCGGGCAATTACAGCATTGGCCTGAGCGACAAGAACAACAGCACCAACGCTGTGACCACGGTCGCGCTGGACAGCGCCCATACCCCGATCTACGCAACGGTCGACGATCTGAAGGTGTCGGGGCTGAACGGTGTCACGCTGCACGAAAACGGTACCGGCACAGGCGAGGGTTACTACACCGCCTACGAGTTGAACCACGGCACCGAGAACAACCCGATCAAACTGAGCGGCATCACGACGCAGTTCGGCGACAGCACGGACGGTTCCGAAACTCACACCGTGACCGTCACCGGCGCCCCTGCGGGTTCCGTACTGACAGACGCGGCAGGCCACAGCGTGACCATCACCGGCACCAATACGCCGGCAGATGTCAGCGCGCTTGACCTGACCAGCCTGGTCATCAAGACACCTGATTACTACAGCGGCAACTTCACCCTGCATGTCACCGCGACAGCGACCGAGGCGATCCTCACTGGCAATCCAGCGGCGGTTCCGACGGCGTCTGCCAGCCAGGACATCGTGGTGAAGGTCGACGCGGGTGTTTACAAGTCCACTGAAGGCACCGCGGGCAACAGCGTTGTCACCGGCACTGCCGCCAACGACGTGGTCGTGGCCGATGTGTCGGCGATGAAGCTGGTCCCCGGCCAGAACTACGACATCGCGTTCATGGTCGACACGTCGGGCAGCATGTCCGGCAGCCTCAGCACCATGATTGCGCAGATGAAGTCGGTGTTCTCAACGCTGTCAGCCGCCGCTCAAGGCACGGGATCGGGCACGGTCAAGATCTACCTGACCAACTTCGACACCAGTGCTCATACAGGCATCACGGTTGACCTGACTCACGGCGGGCAGGCAGCGCTCGATACGCTGAACAAGTACCTGACCAACCTGCAGGCCAGTGGCAACACCAACTATGAGTCGGTGTTCAACCAGACCAGCGCGTGGTTCTCCAGCTCTGCGGCCAGCAACCCGGGCGCACAGATGCTGACGTACTTCATCACCGACGGTGAGCCGACCTACCACGACAACGCCAATGGCAAGGCCGTGAGCGGTGCGGCGCCAACCGAAACCATGGCGGCCTACAACGACCTGGCCACTAAAACGGCGATTGAAGCGATTGGTATCAAGACCACCACCTCGCTGGATCAGTACGACACCAACAACCACTCGCAGACCGTCATCGACGTCAGCAAGCTCAAGGATGCAATCCTGAGCAACGAGACGCTCGTCGGTCCAGGCGCTGACAACGTGAACGGCGGTGACGGCAACGACATCCTGTTCGGCGACATGATCAACTACGGCACGCTGGAAGGCACCGCCGCGCTGAAGGCATTCGCGGCCGCGACGTTGAACGTCAACGTCTCGACCATCGATGACAAAGCGCTGCATCAGTTTGTCAGCACCCACGTTGATGACGTCGCCCACCTGGCCAATGCGTCGAACACGTATGAAGCCAAGTACACCCTGCTGCAGGATGGCAGCGACTCGCTGCTGGGCGGCAATGGCGATGACATCCTGTTCGGTCAGGGCGGCAGTGACCTCCTCAACGGTGGTAACGGCAACGACTTGCTGATCGGCGGTAAAGGCAACGACACCCTCATCGGGGGCGCTGGCGCCGATACCTTCGCCTGGAAAGCAGGCGACACCAACAGCGGCGGCTTTGACGTGATCAAGGACTTCAACTCGAGCGAAGGCGACAAGCTTGATCTGAGCGACCTGCTGCAAGGCGAGAATGGTAACAACGTGACGGATCTGACCAAGTACCTGCAGATCACCAACGATGGCAAAGACACCACCATTCAGGTCAGCAGCACCGGCCAGTTCGCGACCAACCCCTCGGCTACAGCAGCGGCCAACACGGCCGATGTACACATCAAGGTGGAAGGCGTGCAGTGGAACAACTCCATGATCAACTCGCTGGTCAGCGGTGCTGATCCGACCATCAAGGTCGATCATCACTGATAGCTGAGTCGCGAGAGCTGATGTACTGTGCTGGCAGCCGTCACCGATGGCTGCCAGCCTTTGCATTCATTGAGGAATGAGCCATGTTTTACGTTCAGCGCGATCCAGGTGGAGTGCTTGTTCGGGTAGAGGCGACGTCGTTTGCCGAAGCGACCGGGCAACTACCCGCCGACGATCATGAAATCCAGGCCTGGTTTGCCAACGAAGTGGTGGAAAAGAGTCTGAATCAACTGAAGTTGAGCGACATGGAGATGATCCGTGTACTCGACGACTTGATTCAGGTGCTGACCAGCAAAGGCATCCTAAACGTCACCGATCTGCCTGCCGCCGCGCAGGCAAAGTTGATGGACCGTAATCAGGCCCGTGAAACACTGGGCGGCCTGAGCGACCTGATCAACGACGATGAAACGCGGCTGATTTAACCCTGGCTAGACCCTTAACCCTTGGTTTCCTTGATCGTTCCAACGCTCCGCGTGGGAATGCCTGGCAAGACGCTCTGCGTCCACAGTGACGCGGAGCGTCAATCCCTGCGTCACCACGCGAAGCGCGGGAACGATCTACAGATGTAGGAGCGCGCTTGCCCGCGATCTGCCGGGAACCGGCAGCAAAACCAGCGAACGCGGTATGCCTGATACAACGCGGCGTCTGGATTTGCTGCCGCTGCGCGCCAGATCGCGGGCAAGCGCGCTCCTACGCCTTCGGCAGAATCAAAAGCCCCTCGGCATGTCACTGTTCTGCTTCTGCCGCAGGCCGTGGGGCGGGCCGCAATCCGGCTTCTGCCCGCAGGGCAGCAACTGTATTCATTGCGCCACCTGCGCGCCCCTCGGCGGCGTTTACCCGCAAGGTGTAGGAGCGCGCTTGCCCGCGATCTGCCGGGAACCGGCAGCAAACCCAGAGAATGCGGTTTACCTGATGTAACGCGGCGTCTGGACTTTGATCGCTCCAACGCTCCGCGTAGGAATGCCTGGCAGGACGCCCTGCGTCCACAGTGACGCGGAGCGTCAATCCCTGCGTCACCACGCGAAGCGCGGGAACGATCAAGACACGTCACCCTGTAGGAGCGTGGCTCGTCCCGCGATCTGCTGCGCAGCAGCAGTAAAACCATGCGCCTTGGCAGTGTCAGGTGAACCGCACTCACCAGATTTACTGCCGCTTCGCGTCAGATCGCGGGACGAGCCACGCTCCTACAGCTTTAGCGAACTGCTGATGACTTCCACGGCGCCGGCTCGCCGATCAACTGCCCCTGCACCCCTTCAATGCCCATCTCGGCAATCACCTGACGTTCGCCCTCGGTTTCCACACGTTCGGCGATCAGTGGCAGGTCGATACTGTGCGCCGCACGCTGCACCGCTTCGATGAACAGGCGTTTGTGGCTTTCTTCGTCGATGGCCCGGATATAGCTGCCGTCGATCTTCAGGTAGGCCAGGCCCAGATGCGCCAGGTTGCCGATCATGCTGAAACGCCCGCCGAACCGTTGCAGCGCCAGCGTAAAGCCGGCTTCTTGCAAACGACGGGTCAACTTTTCCAGCACCGCCTGCTCAGGCAACTGTTCCTCTCCGATTTCGAAGGTCAAACGACCCGCCAGCTTCGGATGCTGACGCAGGGCGTCGAACACCTGATTCAACGCGGTTGCATCGTTCAGCGTCGCTGCGGAAAGGTTGAAGGCCAGCGATTGGTCATGGGTCTGCAGGTGCGCCAATACCTGTTTGAGCATCAGCAAATCCAGCCGGCTCGACCAGCCAAAGCGCTCGATCCAGCGCAGAAAGCGCCCCGCCGCAATGGCCTCGCCCTGCTCATTGACCAGTCGCGACAGCACCTTGTAATGCAGCACCCGTCCGGTATTGCCAGTTTCGACCACCGGCTGGAAGAACAGCTCGAAGCCGCCGGTGGTCAACGCATGATCCAGCACCCGACGCCAGGTGTGCTCATCGTCACCGGTGCTCTTGACCGCGCCATCCTCCACGCAACTCCAGGTCTGTTCGCCTTGGGTTTCGGCCAGGGAAAGCGCCTGATCCGCGAGGCCCAGCAAGCTCAGCGGGGCGTCGCCTGGGGCGTAAGGCGCCAGGCCCATGTGAGCGACAGGTGACACATCGCAAGCGCCCGTTTCGCCCAATGCGCGCAGCGCCTGTTCGAGGTCGCGCGCCAGCTCGAGCGCTTCATCACGATCCATTCCCGGCGCCAGCACCGCGAACTCGCCGCCCCTTGAGCGACTGATGAGGTTGCGGGTTTCAGGGTATTTATCGCAATGCTTGAGCAGCAGTTGCGCAACAGCGATCAACAACGCATCGGTACGCTTGCCGCCCAGACGCAGGTTCAACCCCGCCAGGTCCTGCACACGCAACAGCAACAGGTAACCGGATCGCTCCTCTTCCTGATGACTCACATGCGCCTTAAGCTGCATGTCGAAATAACGGCGGTTGGACAACCCGGTCAGGCTGTCGTGGTACGAATCACGACGCAACTTTTCGCTGCGCTCGGTGCTTTCCTGAAACAACGCCTTGAGCTTCTCGACCATCTGGTTCATCGCCTGAACGACCCGACGCAGCTCCGGCGTGCGTGGCAGTTCGGTGATGGTGGTGAACTCCCGGCGACCGATGGCATGAGACTGCGCCACCATGTCATCGAGCGGCTGCAACCGACGCTTGAGCAGCAAGGCGCCCAGGACCGCACTCACCACGCCACACGCCAGCAACCAGCCAAGACTGCCCAGCGCGCTCTGCCACAACTTCGCCAGCGCGAACATCGGATGGCTCACCACCTCGACCCGCGCGGTCTGCTGCCAGCCCTTGCTCACAATCGCCTCGCCGCCTGCCGGCTCCAAGCCGATCGCGTTGATGAACCACTGCGGCACGCCCTGATTGTCCGGCGTCGCACTGCGCTCCACGATCACCGCATCGGAAGCCAGATCCACCACGCGGATGCTGGCGTAGTAACCGCTGTCGAAGATCGACGTCACCATCAGCTCGACCATCGCCGGGTCGTCGATGTTGGCGGTCAGCGACAACGCCAGCGACGTCGCGGCATCCTGGGCATGGGAGCGCAACTGGTTCACGTACTGCGCACGCGAACTCTCCAGGCTGACAACGAAGCTGCCCGCAAACGCGACCACCAGAAACAGACAGATAGCGATCAACAGCTGTTTGAACAGAGACATCAGTACTCCTAATTCGCAGGCTCGGCCGGGAAGCCTTCGGCGTTCATTTTCTTCAGCACGTCCAGCCACCGGGACAGACGCTTGGTATCGCCCACTTTTTTATTGCCTTGCGCACCCGGCAGCCACAGGCCTTCAGCGTTGAAGGCATACACCGGCAACAGATCCTGTCGCTCGCTGGCGGGTTTGATTTCATTGATAAGGCTGTCGAGGACCAACGGCATCGCGTTCGGGCTCGAATAATAGGTCAGCACCATGTGCGCCCGGTTCAGGCGCAGTGCCTTGACGTACGTGATCAGCAGCTTCTCACTGGGAACGCCCAGACGGCGCAGGCTGAAATACTTGGCGATGGCGTAGTCTTCACAATCGCCTGCGCCCTTGATCAGCGATTCGATCGGCGTCGCCCAATAATCGACCTCGTGCCACAGGTCGATGTCTTCCTCATAGCGCATCTGCTTGTTGAAGAACTGGTTCACCACCGTCAGCTTGTCCAGCTCGCTGATCTGCTTCTCGGTCGAAAGCAGATTCTGCCACGCATCAATGCGCTGCTTCCCCGCCCCCAACGGCCCATACAACGCCTCGGCCCGACGACTGATCAGGGAAAAGTCCCAATCGGCATTCAGATAGCTCGCACACGCCGTGCACGTCAGTGCAAGCGCCAGAAGCAACCAAAAACCAGGGCGCTTGTGAGCTGAACGTACTGCCAATTCGTCTAGTCCATCAGGCAAACGGATAACCGGAAAGCGATGGTGACGGGTTGGAAGGGGAAAGACAATGGCGTGACGAGATCACTGAGCGCTTATTACCCGCTAAACGGGCTTGCGTTTAATGACCATGTAGTCAAAATGCCAGCCGTTAATTTTTATCAACTCCGCGAGTAACAAACTGAAGGCTGACGCAAGGTAGTCCGGAAGTTAAAATGTCGCGTTTTTACCAGCGAAGATTCTCTTGAAAACCCAGCTTACGGAAAAGGACCGAGGTGACGGCGCAGACCTCAGCTGGAAGGGCTGGCCGTAGCAAATGTCGTCACCCACAATCAGCCAGCTCGGATCTTTGCGGATGAACGTTTCACGGATGATGAATACTTGCGCGAAGCCGTCCGGGCCCTTCCGATCGGCATGAGTCAGCTGACGTGGTGGCTAACCTCCCCTCGCAGCTTGCGAAAACAAGGCAAAACTTCCGGCGTGGAGATCATCAGGATCTCACGCACCCCCGTCAGCACCAGCACCGAGAGCAAATAAGATCATCGGTTTATGTAAATTGGCAGCATTTGCTTGGAGACGCCAAGCGCAAACGCGGGCCAGAACGATGCCCTTGCGATTGGCCGTGTTCATTTGTTCAGAGCTTCCATAAGCATTCGGGTCACACCACTTTGCCAGTCCGGCAAGTGTAAAGAGAAAGAATCGCGGAGCTTTTCCGTAGCAAGACGCGAATTCAACGGCCTGCTGGCAGGCGTCGGGTATGCCGTCGTCGCAATAGGGTTGATCGCGTTCACCGCCAGCCGTTCACCGTTGGCGCGTGCGAACTCAATCACAAACGTCGCATAGGCATGCCAAGAGGTTTCGCCTGCGGGCACAAGGTGGTAAATCCCGCACAGTTCAGGGTTGACCAACGTCTTCTGCAGAGCAGCGACAGCGATATCGGCCAACAGATCGGCACCTGTGGGCACCCCGATCTGATCGGCAATGACATTCAGCGTCTCGCGGTCCTTTGCCAGCCGGAGCATGGTCTTGGCGAAATTATTTCCGCGTGCCGCATAGACCCAGCTGGTACGGAAGATCAAGTGCTTGCATCCGGACGCAACGATCAGTTGTTCGCCTTCCAGCTTGGTTGCGCCGTAGTAATTCACCGGGGCAACGGCGTCGGTTTCTTTCCAGGGCTCGGTGCCTGTGCCGTCGAACACGTAGTCGGTTGAGTAATGCACGAGCAGAGCGTCAAGGCGCTTGGCTTCTTCAGCCATCACATAACTCGCCAGCGCATTCACCGTATGCGCCAGCTCCCGCTCCGTCTCGGCCTTGTCGACGGCGGTGTAAGCCGCGGCATTGACGATGACGTTCGGCGCAATGCGGCGGATGCTTTCACGCAGTGCTGCCAGGTCCGACAGATCGCCAGCAAACGGGCCATAAGCCGTCGGCGCAACGTGACGATCCAGGGCGACCACTTCACCGAGCACATTCAGCGCGCGTTGCAGCTCCCAGCCCACCTGACCGTTTTTGCCCAGCAAGAGGATTTTCATACGGTGTCCGCACGCGTTGCGTAGTTCTTGTCGATCCATTGCTGGTAGCTCCCGCTCTTCACGTGGGTGACCCACTCCGGGTTTTCCAAATACCACAGGACGGTCTTGCGGATGCCTGATTCGAAGGTTTCTTCTGGCACCCAGCCCAGCTCACGCTGAATCTTGCTGGCGTCGATAGCGTAGCGCTGATCATGGCCGGGACGGTCAGTGACATAGGTGAGCAAATCAACATGCGGACGGAACGCCGAATCCGGGCGCAGTTCATCGAGCAACTCACACACGGTGCGCACGACTTCGATGTTCTGCTTCTCGTTATGCCCGCCGATGTTGTAGGTCTCGCCCACTTCACCTTCAGTCACGACCTTGTAGAGCGCGCGCGCATGATCTTCGACGAACAGCCAGTCGCGAATCTGGTCGCCCTTGCCGTAGATGGGCAGCGGTTTACCTTCCAGCGCGTTGAGAATCACCAGAGGGATCAGCTTCTCGGGGAAGTGAAACGGGCCATAGTTATTCGAGCAGTTGGTGACGAGTGTCGGCAGGCCGTAGGTACGGGCCCAAGCGCGAACAAGGTGATCGGAACTGGCCTTGCTCGCGGAATAAGGGGAGCTTGGCTGGTAAGGCGTGGTTTCGGTGAAGAGGTCTTCCGGCCCTTCCAGATCGCCATACACTTCGTCAGTGGAAATGTGATGAAAGCGAAACGCGGATTTGCGCGCTTCGTCGAGGGTCGTCCAGTAGCCACGGGCGGCTTCAAGCAACACGTAGGTGCCGATGATGTTGGTCTGAATGAATTCGGACGGCCCGGTGATGGAGCGGTCGACGTGAGACTCCGCGGCCAGGTGCATCACGGCGTCAGGCTGATGCTCACGGAAAACACGATCAAGCGCGTCGCGGTTGCAGATATCAACATGCTCAAACGCGTACCGCTCGCTCTGGTCGACTGACTGCAGCGACTCCAGATTGCCGGCGTACGTGAGCTTGTCGACGTTGATCACCGAATCACGGGTATTGGAAATGATGTGCCGAACGACCGCTGAACCGATGAAGCCTGCGCCGCCAGTAACTAAGATCTTCACGCGAATTCATATCCTGAGTAGTAGGCAACTGTAGAGCTACCTGTCCATGAAAGGCTGGGTTGAATGTAGTTAATCTTGAAGCAATGGTTTGCCGAGTACGTCTACAGCGCACCCACGCGACGGGGAAGAACAGAGCGGCATTTTAGCGGCAAGTTCTGTTCTTGCTAACCCGTTAGTCCAAAAAGCTTATTTAAGGCTTACGCTTCCTCGGCCCCGTATTGAAAGCCGGCACTTTCCTCACAGGCTTCGCAGCTGGCGCTTCAGCCACGGTTTCGCCGCTGTCGACCCATTTGCCCAGGTTGCGTTTACCGCCACCGCCGCTGACTTTCGGTTTCTTTGGTTTTTTCGGCTTTTTGAGGATCTGGCCGGTTGCGTCGGTCGCCGGGACGCGGTGTTCGGGGATGAAGTCGGGTTCTTCACGGCGTTGGAGGGTCTGACGGGTGAGCACTTCGATGGCGCTGAGCAGTTCGACTTCGTCAGCGCACACCAGCGAAATGGCTTCGCCGGTCTGGCCCGCACGACCGGTGCGGCCAATGCGGTGGATGTAGTCTTCGGCGACGATCGGCAGGTCGAGGTTGACCACGGTCGGCAGGTCGTCGATGTCCAGACCGCGCGCGGCCACGTCGGTGGCGACGAGGATCTGCACTTCACCGGCCTTGAAACGATCGAGCGCCCGCTGACGCGTCGCTTGCGGTTTGTCGCCGTGGATGCCGTCGGCATTGATACTCAGGCCTTGCAGGCGTTCGACCAGTTGATCGACGCCGACGCGGGTCTTGGCGAACACCAGCACCTGGCTCCAGCGCTGTTTTTTTAGCAAGTGAATGAACAGCTCGCTTTTGCGCTTCTTGTCGACGGTCACGACCCATTGCTTGACCGAAGACGCCGCGACGTTGCGCGGGCTGACTTCGATGCTCAGCGGGTTGTCGAGCATCTGCCCGGCCAGCGCGCGGATCGAGTCGGAGAAGGTTGCGGAGAACAGCAGGGTCTGCCGACGCTTGGGCAGCGCGGCATAAATATCGCGCAGCTCTTCGGAGAAGCCGAGGTCGAGCATGCGGTCCGCTTCGTCGAGGATCAGGGTTTGAACCTGAGAGAACTTCACCGCGTTCTGGCGATACAGGTCGAGCAGACGTCCCGGCGTTGCCACCAGGACGTCGACGCCACGGCGCAGCTTCATCATTTGCGGGTTGATGCTCACGCCGCCGTAGACCGCGTAGGTCGTCAGTGGGAGGTGTTCGGCGTACTGGCGGATCGCCTCGTGAACCTGCTCGGCCAGCTCGCGGGTCGGCACCAGCACCAGCGCGCGCACGGAGTTGGCAGCGACTTTCGGGCCTTCCATGGTCAGGCGTTGCAGCAGCGGCAAGGCGAAGCCTGCGGTCTTGCCGGTGCCAGTCTGTGCGGCCGCCATCAGGTCGCGGCCTTCCAGCACAGGCGGGATCGCCTTGGCCTGAACGGGGGTGGGCGTCTGGTAGCCAAGCGCTTCAAGCGCGCGCAGCAAGGGTTCGATCAGGCCAAGAGAGGCGAATGTCATGTGTATACCGTTGGAAAAGGGTCGTGCGTTGCGCAATGGCGCGCAGTTTACCCGGTTTGCACCGGGTTCTGCTTGCGCCACTGTGGCAAGCCGATCAACACCACGGCGCTGATGATCACGGCCATTGCCGCCGCCTCGGCCGGGCCGATGTGCTCGTCGGCGAACAGCATGCCCAACAGAACGGCAACCGCCGGGTTGACGTAGGCGTAACTGGTGGCCGCGGCGGGCCGCACGTTCTTCAGCAAGTACATATAAGAGCTGAACGCGACGATGGAGCCGAACACCACGAGATACGCCATCACCAGCCAGCCGGACATGCCGGGCGACTGGGTCATGCGCTCACCGCTGACGTAGCTGCCGATCAGCATCATGGCCCCGGCAACCAACATTTCGCAGGCGCTGGCCATGGGCCCGGCCGGCAACGGCAGATAGCGACTCCACACCGAGCCGAAGGACCACGTGGCGGCCGCGAAAATCACCAGTGCCGCGCCCATCGGGCTGGCTTGCAGGTTCGAACCCAGGTTGAGCAGCGCGATACCGATCAGGCCCAGCACGATCCCCGCCCACTCCAGCCGTGTATTGCGATGGCCCCAGATCAGGCCAAACAGCAACGTGAACAACGGCACCACGGCCACCGCCAACGCTGCGACACCGGAGGCCACACCGGCATGTTCGGCCAGGGTCACGGCGCCGTTGCCGCAGGCCAACAACAGGAAACCGATCATCGCGGCCGCCTTCCATTGCTGCCAGGTCGGCATCGGCGCACCGCGCCAGCGCATGAACGCGAACAAGATCGACCCGGCAATCGTGAAGCGAACACCGGCCATCATCAGCGGTGGCCAGGTTTCGATACCAATGCGGATGGCCAGATAGGTGGAGCCCCAAATGACATAAAGCGCGAAAAAGGCGCCGATGAGGAGCAAAGGAAAACGGCGGGAAGCAGGCATGAGGGGCTCGAGGGCTAAGAATTTATTATTGGAATGATTCTAAAAATGTCGGCCCGGACAATGTCAGTAACAACTGAGGTTTATTCGACCCGTACACTTTTTACACAGCAGCAATACATCAGGCATCACGCGCCACGATGTTTGCTGATCGCTTCGGCCATTTTCTTCGCCGGGACTTTTTGCAGTGTGCACAGCAGTTGATGGGAGACACCGGCAATGCCGTGGGTATTGCGCAGTTCATGGCTCAAGTGCGCCGTCAGGTTGGCCGCCATCTCGGCATCGGCCATGGCCCGGTGAGCCTTCCCTGTGTGCGGCAGGCCAGCCCAGCTCGTCAATGTGCCGAGCTTGTGATTCGGCGCGCCGGGCATCAGGCGTCTAGCCAGCAGCATTGAGCAGGCAAAGCTCTGTTCACGATTGCGTTTGATGCGTGAGAGTTCGAAATCCCAGAACTTCTGGTCGAAGGAGGCGTTGTGGGCGACCAACGGGGTCAGGCCGACGAACTCGGCGACTTCATTCATGACGCGCTCGGCCGGTGGCGCCGTGCGCAGCATGCTGTTGCTGATGCCGGTCAGCGACTCGATGAACGACGGAATACGCACGCCAGCGTTCATCAGGCTCTGATAACGCTCGACGATGACGCCCTGCTCCATGATCACCACGGCAATCTCGGTGGCCCGGCAACTGCTGCTCGGGGAGATGCCGGTGGTTTCAAAGTCGATGACGGCGATGCGTTCAAGCATGGTGTAAACCTTTCTTCAAATGACTCAATAGCCTGTAGGAGCGCGCTTGCCCGCGAAAAATGGAACAGACGATAGAGAGTTATCAGCCATGCCAACGATTTCGCGGGCAAGCGCGCTTCTACAGTTCGATGTTCAGCTTTTGAGCAAAAAACTGCCTTCGATCGGCACATACCGACTGGCCGCGCGGATCAGGGAATTGGCGGTCAGGCCCGGTACGCCGTAAGCCACGGCTTCGACGCCGTGCTTGCTGATGATGCGCTCAAGCAACAGGTCGAAATCGCCGTCGCCGGAGGCCAGCACAACTTCGTCGACGTTCGGCGCGACGTCCATGATGTCGATGGTGATCCCCACGTCCCAGTCGCCCTTGGCCGAGCCATCGCTGCGCTGGATGTAGGGTTTGAGTTTGACGGTGAAGCCGAGATTGCGAAGGATCTGCTGGAATTGCTGCTGCTTGCTGTCGCCACGGTCGATGGCGTACGCATAAGCCTCGACGATTTGGCCGCGCTGGCTGATGTCCGCCCACAGAGCGGCATAGTTGAAGTGGCAACCATGAGCCTGACGCACGGTGTAATACAGGTTCTGTACGTCGGCGAACACCGCGATTCTTCTCACCCGAACTCCTCGATGCGCTGACAAGCGACGATGGTCCGACAGCCGGACCGGCGCTCAGTATGCCAGTTTGAGGAGGGGATTGAAGACTTCAGTATTAAACGGGGAGTACGTATCAACGCAGAATTGAGCTGCGAACCAAAACCTGTGGGAGCGAATTCATTCGCGATAGGCCAGGCCCGGCAACACAACTGCGGCGCCTGGGGTATTTTTCGCGAATGAATTCGCTCCCACAGTGGTCCGCGTGCGGTCAGGCAGACCGCAAGCGGTTTGAATCACAAATCAGACGTAGTAATCGTCGTCATCGCCGCCAAACAGGCCGCCGCTGTCGCCGTTGCCGTAATCGGTATCGGCAAAACCGCCTGAGTCATTGCCCCAGCCATCATTGCTGGTCACGCGTTGTTGATCGTCACCCCAACCGCCGCTGTTGCCATTGCCGAAATCACTCTCGGCCGCCGGCTGGGCAGGCTGTTGTTCGATGATCTCGACAACTTCCTGAGGCTGGCTGTTGTGGTGGAACAGGCTGCTGATACCTTCTGCCAGCATCACACCGCCGGCCACGCCGGCTGCGGTTTTCAGCGCGCCGCCCAGGAAGCCACTGCCGATTGGCGCAGCAGGAGCCTGTTGTTGCGGCTGGGCATAGTTGCCCTGCGCAGGTGCGTTATACGGTGGAGGGCTGGCAGGGCCGCTGTCACGCCAGCCACCTGCAGAGGGCTGCGGACTGGACGGACGTGAGAACGACGAGGCGGGCTGTTGCGCCTGTGGCTCGCGAGAACCGCCGCCGAAGATGCTCGACAGAAACCCGCCACCGCCCTGAGCCGGCGCGGTCTGCGCCTTGGCACGCTGGAGTTCAGCCTGCAGTTGCTGGATCTGCTCGTCGCGTTGACGGTTTTGCGCTTCCATCTGTTTGAGCGCAACTTCCTGGACCAGGATCGCCTGCGCCATGTAATAAGGTGCGGTAGGCTGCCGGGTCAGGTGCTCCTTGATCAGCGCCTCGGCCTGGGCGTCGCGGGGGGCCGAATCGGTTTCTGCTTGCTTGAGTTTGGTAAACAAGCCGTCGATCAGGGTTTGCTCTTCGCTGTTCATGGCGACCTCGTTAGATTGCCGTAGGAATTCTGTGACTGACCACAGTGTCAGACATAAACAGTAATGGGGCGTTTCAAGGGCGTTTCAATAGGATGTAAAAAAAGTTAAGAACCCTTGAAGACGTGTGTCACGTTGGCCCGCTCACCGGCTCTACGTTAAAGTGTCGGCCTGCTTTTTCCCTGTGAAGCCTTCATGAATCCTCTGACCATCATTCAAGACTCGCTGTATTTCTTCCGGCGTAATTTCGCCAGCATTCTGACGTTGTGCCTGCCGCTGGTGATCCTTGAGGCACTGACCAAACAGTTGCTGGGCAGCGCGGTGGGCGATGGATCGGCGAGCTGGCAATTGCTGATCGGCCTGCTGTTCTATCCGCTGTACACCGGCGCGCTGATTCTGTTTCTGGACGCGAAAAGCCGGGGCGAAGAACCTGCCAAGCGCAATCTGCTGGCGGCGACGCTGCGCATGTGGCCGACCTTTGCGGTGCTGACAGCCTTGAGCACCCTGCTGATCATGGCGGGCCTTTCACTGTTCATCGTTCCTGGCGTGTGGGTCATGATCAAGCTGGTGTTCTCCGAATACCTGCTGGTGCTGCGCGGCCTCGGCCCGCTGGAGGCGATGCGTGAAAGCTTCAAGATGAGCAAGGGCCACGTGGTGCGGATTCTGGTCTGCGTGCTGTTCGTCTACATTCCGCTGTCGGTGCTCGAGGGGCTGAGCTTCTACGTACTGCCCGACCAACAAAGCCCGCTGCTGTCGCTGATCGTCGACAGCGTTTCCAGCTTCCTGCAGCTGTTCATCAGTGTGGTGATGTTCCGCCTGTTCATGCTGATCGACGAGCCCGCGCAGCCGGCCTGAGGAACGCCGATGTCCCGGTTATTGCGCGCTGCCATCTGCCTTGCCCTGCTTGCCGCATTGATGGCCGGCTTGATCTACGAAGTGACCTGGCATCCCGCCCGGCATGAGCGCATGCCGGTCAGCTGCAATGCCAAAGACGCAGCGCCGCCGACGCTGGTGCCTGGCCAGGCGCTCAAGGTGATGACCTGGAACATTCAGTACCTGGCGGGCAAGCGCTATGTGTTCTGGTACGACATGGCAGACGGCAGCGGCCCGGACGAACGTCCCACCCCGGAAGACATCGCCTATAACCTGGACGAAGTCGCGCGGGTGCTTCGTGACGAACAGCCGGACATCGTGCTGTTGCAGGAAGTCGATGACGGCGCCAAGAACACCGACTACGTAAACCAACTGGCGCTGCTGCAGGAGCGGGTGACGGACCTTTACCCGTGCAGCACCGAGGCGTTCTACTGGAAATCCGACTTCGTGCCGGACAGCCACATTTACGGCAGCGTCGGCACCAAGCTGGCCACGCTAAGCCGCTTTCAGATAGACAAGGCCGAACGCCTGCAACTGCCTTCGCCGGACGGCAATCTGATCGGGCGACAATTCGAACCCAAGCGTGCGCTGTTGGTGAGCTATCTGCCACTGAGCAATGGCAAGCATCTGGCGGTGGTGAATACCCATCTGGGCGACTTCAAGCCAGGCGACGACACCGTGCAGCGTCAAGTCGCGGCCACGACTCAGTTATTGAATGCGTTCGAGCACGCAGGTACGCCGTGGATCAGCGGCGGCGACTTCAACCTGCTGCCCCAAGGTCAGTATCAACGTCTGCCGGCCGGGCAGCGCGAGCATTATGCCCCGGACAGCGAGCTGCACACCCTGTGGGATAAGTACCCGATGATCCCGAGCAACGAAGACGTCAACGGAGACGAACCGCGCAAGTGGTACACCCGTTTCCCCAACGACCCACGCGTGAGTGGGCCTGATCGCACGCAGGATTACCTCTTCTACAGCCCGGCGCTGAAGCGCATCGACGCCCAGGTTCGTCAGGCGGACACCTTGCTGATTTCCGATCACCTGCCGGTGATCGCGCGGTTCTTGTTGCCTGCGGGGCAGTAGATGGCCTGTTGACGGTTGACGGCGACTGCTTTGATTCTGGCCCGAGGCCGTAGCAACTGTCTTCCTCACACCACATGTGCAGCCTCTTCTGGAGGCTTTGATGCTGCCCGCAGGGCGTAGGAGCGTGGCTTGTCCCGCGATCTGGCGCGAAGCGGCAGTAACGTCAGGCAACTCGGTGTGTCAGCTAGACCGCATCAGCCGGGTTTGCTGCCGGTTCCCGGCAGATCGCGGGGCAAGCCACGCTCCTACGCCCTCCGGGCAGACGCCGTTTTCCCATAGGCCGCAGTCCGGCTTGCCGACGATCTGCCGGTGCCCGGCAGAAGCGGACTGAGGGTGAGACCAAGTCCCACACCCCTCGGGCGGAATCAAAAGCCGACGGCCGCCTCCGACTCTATTTCCTCGGCTTCACCCGCGCGGTCGGCTCTGCGATCAAAGGATCGTCCGGCCAGTAGTGCTTTGGATACCGACCTTTGAGATCCTTCTTCACCTCCGCATAGGTGCTGCGCCAGAAGTTGGCGAGATCCTGCGTCACCTGCACCGGGCGCCGTGCGGGAGACAGCAGGTGCAGTTTGACGATCTGTCGGCCATTGGCGATGCGCGGGGTGTCGGACAGGCCGAACAGCTCCTGCAGCCTGACCGCCAGAATCGGCGGGTATTCGCTGTAATCCAGACGGACTGACGAGCCCGAAGGCACGCTCAAATGATGCGGGGCCTGTTCGTCCAGCCGTTGCGGCAAGGGCCAGGGCAACAGGTTGTGCAGGATCGACGACAGGTCCAGATTGCCGAAATGACTCAACCGCGTGACCTTGCCCAGATACGGCAGCAACCAGTGCTCAAGCCTCTCCAGCAGCGCCGCGTTGCTGACGTCCGGCCATTCGCTGCTGCCCTGTTGCTCAAGGTCCAGATGACGCAGCAACCCTACTCGCGCCTGCCACTGACGCAACTCTGGCGTCCATGGCAAAAGCTCCAGCCCTTTGCGCCGCACCAGCGCCAGCAGCGCTTGACCCCGTGCAGAATCGTCCAGGCCGGTCAGCGGCTCGCGACTGATGATCAACTCACCCGCCTTACGCTGCCGCTCGGCCCGGAAGACACCTTCGCGTTCGTCCCAGTCCAGCTGATCAAACGAGGTGACCTGCTCCGCCAGCACTGAATCGAACAGCGCAGGATCGAACTCGGCCGCCAGGTAAATACGTTCTTCTTTCTGCCCCTGACGACTGCCCAGGTCCGCGATCACCAACCAGGGCTCTTTCATCAGCGCATCGGGTTCCGAGAACAACGCGGCCCGCCCGTTAGCCAGGCGGTATTCGGCGCCGCCTGCTCGACGCTGTTGCGCCACCCGGTCGGGGTACGCCAACGCCAGCAAGGCGCCGAGCCAGCGGGGATGGTCCGGATCGGTCACGGGTGTTTTCGCGGCCCCTCTGAGGTAACCGCGATACTGCCTGGACTGCTGTTTCGCCCGCTGCACGCCACCTTGCGCCCCTCGGGTTGCCCGTTCTGTCCCGGCGAGCAAGGTCAGGCGGCTGTGCAGGTCGGCGCCCGCGCCACGCAGGATGTCGCGCTCGCCCAGTAACGCGGCGACGTCGCACGCCAATGGCCCCAGACCCAGCTCCTGCCCGCGAAGCAATAAATGCCCGATGCGAGGGTGGGCGGGCAATTCCGCCATCGACTGGCCGTGCGGCGTGAGTGTGTAGTCTTCACCCGGCTTGCGGCTCAGGGCGCCAAGGCGACCGAGTAGATCCTGCGCCTGCGCATAAGCCGCTGCCGGTGGCGCGTCCAGCCAGACCAACTGCGCAGGCTCAACGCCCCAGCGTGCCAGTTGCAGCGCCAGGCCCGCGAGGTCTGCTTGCAGGATTTCCGCCGCACCGTAGGCCGCGAGCTGCTCATGCTGCGCTTCAGACCACAGGCGATAACACACGCCCGGCTCCAGACGGCCTGCACGGCCAGCCCGTTGCGTCGCGCTGGCCCGGGAGATGCGCTGCGTGTCGAGTCGCGTCATGCCACTGCCCGGATCGAAACGCGGCACGCGCGCCAAGCCGGCATCGATCACCACCCGCACACCGTCAATGGTCAAACTGGTTTCGGCGATGTTGGTCGCCAGCACCACCTTGCGTTTGCCGCTGGGCGCCGGTTCGATCGCCGCGCGCTGCGCGCTCAGGTCCAGCTCGCCATGCAGCGGGCAGAGCATGACATCGCTACGCTCGCCCAGCGCGTCGGCCAATTGCTGATTGACCCGGCGAATCTCCGCCTGCCCTGGCAGGAACACCAGCACACTGCCGGACTCATTGCCCAGGGCGTCGAGCACGGTTTGCACTACGCGCGGTTCGATGAACTCGCCCGGCTGGAAGGGACGGCCCCACTGTATCGACACCGTGAACATCCGCCCTTCGCTGCTGACCACTGGCGCGTCATCGAGCAGACTCGACAGCCGTTCACCCTCCAGCGTCGCCGACATCAGCAGAATTTTCAGCGACTGCTCGTCCCTGAACAGCGCACGGCCATTAAGACTTAACGCCAATGCCAGGTCTGCATCGAGACTCCGTTCGTGAAATTCGTCGAAAATCAGCAATCCGACGCCCTCAAGCGACGGGTCTTCCTGCAGGCGGCGCGTGAGAATGCCTTCGGTCACGACTTCGATGCGGGTGTTGGGCCCCACCTTGCTGTCGAGGCGAATCCGGTAACCCACGGTTTCCCCGACCTGCTCGCCCAGCTCCGACGCCAGCCGCTCCGCCGCTGCCCTGGCCGCAAGGCGCCGGGGCTCAAGCATCAGGATCGTCTGCCCTGCCAGCCACGACTCGTGCAAAAGCGCGAGCGGAACACGGGTGGTCTTGCCTGCGCCGGGTGGTGCTTCCAGGACGGCTTCGTCACGGTCGGCAAGGGCCTGGCGCAACGCAGGCAGAACGGCATCAATGGGCAGAGAAATCATGAGGGCTCCTGAAACAGACCGCGATTATACGGACGCACGTCGCGGTTTGTTTACCCAGCCACAGAACCGTCTCTTCGGTTGGATAGTCTTATTGATTAGGCATTTGCCTTGTATAGTTGCGACTTCCTCTGAGGAGATCTCCATGCGCATCCCTTCCCGTTTGATCGGCGGTGTTCTGATCGCCAGCCTGCTGACCCAACTGACCGCCTGCGGCAGCATTTTCTACCCTGACCGCCGCGGTCAGATTCAAGGCAGCGGCAGAATGGACCCCGCCATCGTGGTGCTCGACGCCATCGGCCTGCTGTTCTACATCATTCCCGGCGTGATCGCCTTTGCGGTCGACTTCGCCACGGGCGCCATCTACTTGCCGAGCGGCAAGCAAGCGCAGATCGATCCGCAAAAGCTGCAGCCTGCGGTGCGCGCTGACGGCACGGTGGACAACGCCAAACTGCAAGCCATCATCCAGACTGAGCTGGGCCGTACGTTGCCACTGGACGACCCACGCTTGATCCAGCACAAAGGCAGCACCGAGCAACTCGCATCGCTGGGCCTGGTGCCGTCGGCCTGATGTTTTCAATGCTGTCATTTAAGGAAGCGCCATGAGCAGCAGCCCTGAACACGCCCGGTTATTGCGTCTGGCGACGCGGGCCTCGCTGGCCGTCGCCAGTATTCTGATCGTCGCCAAGGCCGTGGCCTGGTGGCTGAGCGGCTCGGTCAGCCTGCTCGCGGGCCTGACGGATTCGCTGCTCGATGGCGCGGCCTCGTTTCTCAATCTGCTGGCGGTGCATTACGCGCTGCGTCCCGCCGATGACGACCACCGTTACGGGCACGGCAAGGCCGAAGCGTTGTCAGGCATGGCTCAGGCGCTGTTCATTGCGGTCAGTGCCTTCCTGATCGGCTTTCAGGCCATTGAACGCATTCAGCATCCGCAACCGTTGGGCGCGCCGGGCCTGGGTATTCTGGTGATGGTGCTGTCGATCGCCCTCACGGTGATGCTGCTGATGTTCCAGCACAAAGTCGTGAAGGAAACCGGCTCTGCGGCTATTCGCGCCGACTCGTTGCATTACCGCTCCGACCTGCTGCTGAATGCCAGCATCATGGTTGCGCTGGGCCTGGCGTATTTCGGCTATGACCAGCTGGATGCGTATTTCGGCCTGGTCATCGCGGTGTACATCCTGTGGAGCGCGATCTCGATTGCACGGGAAACCATCTCGGTGCTGATGGATGCCGAGCTTGATCCCAGCGTCAGCGCTCGCATGCTGGACTTGGCACAGAACGTACCGGGCGTGCTCGGCGCCCATGATCTGCGCACCCGAATCTCGGGCAATCACTGGTTCGTGCAGTTGCACCTTGAGTTGCCCGGCGAGTTGACGCTCTCCGTGGCGCACGATCTGTGTGAGCAGGTTGAACGGGCGATTATGGCTGAATTCCCGAAGTCCGAAGTGCTGGTGCACGCGGACCCTCAGGAAGTGGTGAACAGGGCGAACAGTCCTGTGTTGAATTGAGTTGCGGTGCGGTGACCACTTGCTGATCTGACTGCTGACCTGTGGGTGCGAGCTTGGTCTGGGCGGCATTCCGACGTAGGCGGTGGGTCATCGACATTGAGGGTGAGTGATCCACCGCATTCGCGGCCCTCGTAACCTCGGACTGCTCCTACAGGGATTGCGGTGCTCTGATGCTTTGCGGCATTCCGACGGAGGCGGTGGGTCATCGACATTGAGGGTGAGTGACCCACCGCGTTCGTCCGAGTGCGGCCCAGACCCTCGTAAACTCGGACTGCTCCTACAGGGATTGCGGTGTTCCGAAGACTTGGGGACGACGCTGACACTGTAGGAGCGCGCTTGCCCGCGATTGCGGTATGTCAGTCGACGGCAATGCTGAATGACCCACCGCGTTCGCGGCCCTCGTAAACTCGGACTGCTCCTACAGGGATTGCGGTGATCCGAAGCTTTGCGGCATGGACACAACCTATAGGAGTGACATAGTCCTACTGCTGAACGTTGTACCCACGGCTCGCATAACATCCCGCCATCGCTTGCCGGTAAATGCCGACGACTTCGGGCGCGGGTTGATAGCTTGCGTTGGCCGGATCGAAGTTGCTCTGCTGCACGGCATAGCGATAACAGTCATAACGATCCTGCTCGACCTGCTGCTGCGTCTGGCCATTGGCCGGATACGCAACCACGTCGAACGGGTCGGTGGGCTGCTGAGGCGGTTGCGGCAGGGTTTCCGGGCTGTACACCGGTTCGACGCCCTGCGGCGGTTCGGCGACCACGTATTCCTGAGTGCTTTGCTCGTAGGTGTAATAGGTGCCGGCCGCGAGGAAGAACAGCGCGCTGCCTAACCAGACCTGCTGCGCATAGTCAGGCAGATAACGCACCCGAACCCCACGGGGCGGAGCGACCACGACATAACGGGGGCCTTGCGGGCGATACCAATAACCACCCGAGTAGAAGTAGTCGTTGCCGCGATAGGGCACGCGGGAATAGCCACCCGGCATACGGTCTATTTCATAACCAGGGCGATAGCGCGGTCCGCCGCCCCAACCGTCGCCATGACCACCCGGCCGACCGGCCTGCCAGTTTCCATGGGGTTGCTGGTCGCGCGGGAGGTCGCGGTAAAAACCCTGGCGCGGCTGTTCGGTCTGACGCACGGTGTCGGGCCGACTCTGGATCGGCAGATTGCCCTGGCGGTCCTGTAACTGGCGCTGCTGCAACTGCTGTTGTTGATGGCGTTGTTGCTGCTGAAGCTGCTCCTGACGCTGCTGCTGTTGCATCTGCTGCTGTTGTTGCTGATTGCGCTCGCGCTCCTGCTGCTGACGCTGCTGATCGAAGCGCTGCTGCTGGTTCTGCTGAATCTGGCGCTTCTGGTTGAGTTGCTCCTGCTGGCGTTGCTGCTGGTACTGCTGCTGTTGCTGCTGGCGTTGTTGTTGCTGCTGTTGCTGCTGTTGTTCGCGCTGCTGATTCTGCTGGCGATCTTCATTGAAGCTGCGTTGCTGGTTCTGTTGCTGCTGACGCTGATTATCGAAGCTACGCTGCTGTTGCTGACGCTGCTCATTGTGTTGTTGCTGTTGCTGTTGCTGCTGATTATTATCGTCGGCCAGCACCTGAGCACTGATGCTCAAGGCCAAAAGACTGACACCTGCCAAACGCCAGATGCGCATGTTCATGCTTTCCTCACTGCGGCGCGGATACCTGTTGATAGGACTGCATTCTGGGTGCGCCGTTCGCCGCACTCTATCAGCGTGCCGGATGAAACTGTAGGCGTGCGCGTGCGCCCGATGCGATGGCTCTGTGCCGAAGCGCTCGCTAAAAATCGCAGGCACAAAAAAGAGGGCTCATGGGCCCTCTCTTGAATACTTCGTCCTGGCTCGACGCTTTTGACGCCGGCTCACCTCGCATCGTCTTCTGAACAGTGCGTAGCCCGGTGGCCTGGTCAACCCTGTTGGGCTGGAGGCCGCGGCTGGCCTGATTCGGCGGGCCGCGCTGGACGCTGTGTCCGGGCAGTGATTCTGGTTAAAAGAATAGGCTTTGACGGGCGACAGAGGATTGCGAATGTTGCTGGTGAAAACACCACTTGCGCAATTTTTCACTTCGGATGAATAATTCAGCGCAATCTATCCAATAAAGGTGTCAATCGTGAGCAAGCTCGACAGATATGACCTGAGCATTTTGGCGGAGCTGCAACGCGACGCGCGTATTTCCAATCAGGAGCTGGCCGAACGCATCGGTCTTTCTCCCTCGCCCTGTTCGCGCCGGGTTAAACAATTGGAAGACGACGGCTATATCGTGCGCCAGGTCGCCCTGCTCGATCGCAAAAAACTGGGGTTGAGCCTGACGGCGTATGTGCTGATCGGCATGGACCGACACGCGCCCGACCGCTTCGAGAACTTCGAACAGCACATCCGCAACCTGCCGCAAGTGCTGGAGTGCAGCCTGGTCACCGGCATCGATGCCGACTATCAGCTGAAGGTCGTGGTGCCGGACATGGACCACTATCAGAAATTTCTGCTCGGCCACCTGACCCGCATCGATGGCGTGACCAGCGTGCGCTCAAGTTTCGTGCTCAATCAGGTGCTGGCCAGCACCGAATTACCCCTGGTGCATCTGCGCAGCTGACGCGCAACCCGACAGACCTATAATCGCCAGTCATACCGACTCACCGGAGACGCCCGATGGAACCCGAAGTGTTCGAAGAATGGATGATGACCATTCTGGTCACCGTGTTGATCGGCTTCATGTGTTTCATCGTCTGGGACCTGGCGAAGAAATCCAAAGCCGGACGCTTTGGCACGATGATCCTGTTCGGTGTCCTGGGCCTTGGGGTGTTGGCGTTCGTGATCAAGAGCGTGGTGATTGCCTATCTTGAGCAGCATGGCTGAAGTCGTTAGCGCCGACAGTCTGTTTTTTGTAGGAGCGCGCTTGCCCGCGATAGCGGTATATGAGCGACATCATCGGTAACTGACAGATGGCAATCGCGGGCAAGCGCGCTCCTACAAGGGTTCGCACCCAGCGCGGGATTTTCGGCGAATGCTGAGCCCAAGGCCTACAGTTTTGCCGGCACTTCCTTCCACTGCCCTTGATCCAGCCCCTCGATGCTCCAGTCGCCAATGCGCACACGCACCAGCCTCAACGTCGGCAACCCAACGGCCGCAGTCATTCGGCGTACCTGCCGATTACGCCCTTCCTTGATGATCAACTCCAGCCAGCTAGTCGGCACGCTCTTGCGAAAGCGGACCGGCGGGTTGCGCGGCCACAGCTCTGGTTCATCCAGTAGTCGCGCCTGCGCCGGTAGCGTCGGGCCGTCGTTCAGTTCGACGCCGTCGCGCAGCTGTTGCAGCTGCGCTTCAGACGGCTCGCCCTCGACCTGCACCCAGTAGGTTTTGGCCAGTTTGTGTTTGGGGTCGGCAATGCGCGCCTGCAACTGTCCGTCGTTGGTCAGCAGCAACAGGCCCTCACTGTCGCGATCGAGCCGGCCTGCCGGGTAAATCCCGGGGATGTCGATGAAATCCTTGAGCGTGGCCCGCCCTTCTCCATCACTGAACTGGGTCAGCACGTCGAACGGTTTGTTGAACAGAACCAGTCGCGGTTCGGCGGGAGGCGCCTTGGCGACACGACGGGGTGCAGCAGAGGCATTGGGCGCGGGACGGCGCGAGGCGGGACGTTGAGTGCGAGGCATGTGGGCTCAGACTGACGGAGGTAAGCGAAAACAGAAAGGGCCACTTTAGTGGCCCTTTCGCTAAACGCCTAGCCGATTAACGGAACGGCGGCTCGTCGAAGCTGCGCAATTTGCGCGAGTGCAACGAATTCAGCTGGGTCCGCATCAGGTCCAGCGCCGCGATGCCGATCTTCAGATGCTGGGTGACCGCGCGCTCATAGAAGGCATTGGCCGAACCCGGCAGCTTGATTTCGCTGTGCAGCGGCTTGTCCGACACGCAAAGCAGCGTCCCGTACGGCACGCGCAAACGATAACCCTGAGCGGCGATGGTGCCGCTTTCCATGTCCACGGCGACCGCGCGCGACAGGTTGATCAGCGGTCGTTCCTGAGCCCAGCGCAGCTCCCAGTTGCGGTCGTCGTAGGTCAGCACGGTGCCGGTGCGCAGGCGCTTCTTCAAGTCGTCGCCACGTTCGCCGGTGATCTGCGCCGCCGACTCCTGCAACGCTAGCTGCACTTCCGCCAGTGCCGGGATCGGGATGTTCGGCGGCAACACGCGGTCAAGAATACCGTCGCGGCGCATGTAGGCGTGGGCCAGCACGTAGTCGCCAATGGTCTGCGACTGACGCAAGCCGCCGCAGTGACCGATCATCAGCCAGCAATGCGGACGCAATACGGCCAGGTGGTCGGTGATGTTCTTGGCGTTGGACGGACCGACACCGATGTTGACCAGCGTCACGCCGTGACCGTCTTCGGCAATCAGGTGGTAGGCCGGCATCTGATAGCGGTGCCAGACCACGCTGGAAACGATGGCCTGAGCCTCGCCGTAATCCATGCTCTTGTCGACGACGACGTTGCCCGGCAACACCATTTTCACGAATCGCGGGTCGTCGCGCAGTTTCTCAAGCCCGTGAACGATGAACTGGTCGACGTAGCGGTGATAGTTGGTCAGCAGGATCCACGGCTGAACATGACGCCAGTCGCTGCCGGTGTAATGCACCAGACGACGCAGCGAAAAGTCGACACGGGCGGCGTCGAACAGCGCCAGCGGCAGCGGATCGGTGTTGGCCCAGTCGTACAGGCCGTCAGCGATGCCGTCGGTGGCGGCGGACAGGTCGGTGCTCGGGAACACGCGCGCCAGCGTCGCGGCGGTCACGCCTGTGCCGGCCAGTTCGTCCCCCTGCTCGACCACGTAGGGGTAAGGAATGTTCTGCTCGCTGACGCCGACTTCCACCGTCACGGTGAAATCGTTCATCAGCGGCACGAGCTGTTCGATCAGGTATTTACGGAAGGCTGCCGGGTGGGTCACGGTGACGCTGTAGGTGCCAGGCAGTTGAACCTTGGCATAGGCGCGCGTGGTCAGCGGCACTTCGCCGTGACAGTGATAGGTCAGGCGTAATTCGGGGTAGCGGAACAGCTTGCGCTCAACGGCGTCGGGCTCGACGCGGTCTTTGAGATAACGCTTGAGCGCCTGGCTCAAGGCTGTGGTTGCACGTCCGTGCAGCTCGGCAAGCCGGTCCACAGCTTGCTCGGCGGTTTCTACGACAATAAAAGCTTCGGTCACGATGCGCATCCTTCTGATCTTGCAAGGCTCCATCTTGCCTGCAACGGAAGGGGAAGGCACGAGTTGTGTCAGGGACACCGCTTCGCGACCGTCGTAACCTCCGATGGCTCCTACAGGGACTTTCACCCGCCGCACGATCACCGGCCGACCGAAAACCGGTGTAGGAGCGTGGCTTGTCCCGCGATCTGGCGGGAACCGCCAGCAATGGCTGCAAACTCAACAGTCCTGACACCACCAAGGCGTATGGTTCACGACTGCTGCGCAGCCGATCGCGGGACAAGCGACGCTCCTACGGGCAGAAGCAGATTTCCTACATCTCAGCTCAACGTTTCAGACTTGCGGCGAGGACCTGGCTACCAATGCCTCGACATTCACCCCTCGCGGCAGCGCGCCGTATACCCGTCCCGGCTGCTCGATACGCCCGGCGATAAAACCGTCGCTGACCACCGCGTTTCCCGCTTCCAGCAGCAACTTGGCCTGCAGCCCGACGGCGATGTCTTCGGTCAACTGTCGCGCGCGGTACTGAATGTCGGAGGTGTCCTTGAACGCCGTCTTCAACTGCTCGATGTGCGCCGCCAGACGCATGTCCCCGTGACCATCGCCCAGTTCGTCGAACAGCGCATCCAGCACGCCAGGCTCCTTGGACAAGGCCCGCAAGACATCCAGGCACTGCACGTTGCCAGAACCTTCCCATGTTGAGTTGACCGGCGCCTCTCTATACAGGCGCGGCAGGATGGTGTCTTCGACATACCCCGCCCCGCCCATGCATTCAGCCGCTTCGTTGATCATCGCGGGGGCGCGTTTGCAGATCCAGTACTTGCCCACCGCCGTCACCAGCCGGGCAAACCGCGCCTCATGGGTATCGTCCAGACGCTCCAGCGAGCGCCCCATGCGCAGGCTCAGCGCCAACGCCGCTTCGCTTTCCAGCGCCAGGTCGGCGAGTACGTTCTGCATCAACGGCTGCTCGCTGAGCAGACGGCCGCTGACGCTGCGGTGCGCGCAGTGGTGCGCGGCTTGAGTCAGTGCCTGGCGCATCAAGGCGCTGGAACCGGTCATGCAATCGAAGCGAGTCATGGCGACCATTTCAATGATCGTCGGCACCCCGCGCCCTTCCTCACCGACCATCCACGCCAAAGCGCCACGGAACTCGACTTCGCTGGAGGCGTTGGACCAGTTACCCAGTTTGTTCTTCAACCTCTGAACGTAAAACTCGTTACGGGTGTCGTCCGGGCGATGGCGCGGCAGCAGGAAACAGGTCAGCCCTTTGTCGGTCTGCGCCAGCGTGAGGAAGGCGTCGCACATCGGCGCCGAGCAGAACCACTTGTGGCCCACCAGTTCGTAGGCCTGGCCAGGCCCCGGTTGACCCACCGGATACGCCCGCGTGGTGTTCGCACGCACATCGGTACCACCTTGTTTCTCGGTCATGGCCATGCCAATGGTGGCGCCCGCCTTGTGGGCGATGCCGACGTTACGCGGGTCGTACTGGGTCGCGAGAATCTTGGGCAACCAGACGTCTGCCAAATCAGGCTGCAGCTTGAGCGCAGGCACACTGGCGAATGTCATGGTCAGCGGACAGCCACTGCCCGCTTCGGCTTGCGTGTGCAGGTAACTCATGGACGCGCGGGCGACGTGGGCGCCTTCGCGAGGGTCGGTCCAGGGCAGCGAGGGAATGCCGTGCTCGACGGCGGTTTGCATCAACTGGTGATAGGCGGGATGGAACTCGACCAGATCGATGCGATGGCCGTAACGGTCATGGCTGGCGAACACCGGTTTGTTCTGGTTGGCGAGAAAGCCGGCTTCCATCAATGGCCCACCCGCCAGGGCACCGTAAGCATCGATCTTCGACTGCGCCCATCCTGCACCGAACCGCTTGGACCACTCCTGCAACGGCAGGTCGATGCGATACAGGTTGGCGCCCTCCAGTGACGGGGGCTGGTTGGTGACCTCGTGGGTCTCGGCGAACTGATGCAGGTTCATAAGGCGACTCCGGTCCGGCCATTGCGCAGCGAGCGCAGATGAAAGCCAGTGAATCACGCACCCGACGTTGAACAAAGCGCCATAGACGACTAAATAACGGCGCTTTTGCCCTCTTTCGCCCGCACCACATCCAGGCTCAACCGGAACTGGCTGCCATTGCCCGGCTCGGACTGATGGCTCAGGCGACCGCCCTGCAACTCGATCAACTGCCGACAGATCGCCAGCCCGATGCCCAGGCCGCCGTACTCGCGCGTCATCGAACCGTCCACCTGATAGAAGTTGGCGTAGAGCGTTTCTTCGTCCAGGCGATTGAAGCCGATACCCGTGTCGATCACATCGACCAGCAGGCGCACGTGATGGGCGTCGGTGCACTGACCGTTGACGCGAATCCTGATCGAACCCACCTTGGTGAACTTGACGGCGTTGTCCATCAGGCAATCCAGGCATTCGCGCAGCTTCAACGCATCGCCTTGCAGGCTGTCCGGCAAGTGCTCGGCCAGCTCGACGCTCAACGTCAGTGCCTTGCTGCGCGCAAGGGGTTCGAATGCGCTGCGCACCTGAAACAACAGATGCCGCAGGCTGAAGGCTTCGTTCTGCACACTGATCCTTCCGGCCTGAAGCTCGGTCAGGGTCAGGATGCCGTTCACGATGCCCATCATGTTTTGCGCAGAATCCGCGGCGGTCTGACGATACAACTCGATGTCGTCTTCGGCGCCTTCCATTTGCATCAGTTCCAGCGACCCAATGACGCCGTTCATCGGTGTGCGCAGCTCGTGGGTCAGCGTGGCCAGGAACTCGTCCTTCAACCGGTTACTCACCGCTAGCTGCTGGTTGAGCTTTTCAAGGTCTTTGCTCGACTGCGCCATGATTTGCGCCTGACGCTCGCGCATGGTGTTGATGCGGTCGGCCAACGCCAGCGACAGCAACGCGACCTCCACCACCGAGCCGATCTGGCTGGCGTACATCGTCCAGAAATTGTTCGGCAGATGCCCCAGCAGCATGGTGGCGTTGATCACCCCACCGATGAGAAACGCCGACCAGGCAAAGATGAAATACCGCGCAACCCGACGCCCTTTCAGCCAGGCAACGATGCCGATCAGGAGAATGACAGGCGTGAAGATCAACACCAATGCCGTGACCAGGCGCAGGGCAATGCCGTAATCCATGGTCAGCGACAAGACCATGATCACCGCCGCGCACACCATCATCAGCAACAGCGGGCCATCCATCCAGAAACCGAGCCGGGGCGTCTGCAGGAACTTGCGAGCAAACTGACTGGCAAACAGGATCGCGGCGGCAATCAGGAAGGTCGTGGACGTGTTGGCCCACCACGGATCGTCAGGCCACAGAAACTCGATCCCGGCACCATTGACCGACACCTGATACAGACCGAAGCAGCTGATATAGAGGATGTAATAGAGGTAGCTGGTGTCCCGCACGCTCAGGTAGATGAACAGGTTGTAGACCAGCATCACCGCCAGGACGCCGTAGATCATCCCGAGGATGTACAACCGCGACGGCTGCTCCTCGATGTACGCGTGGCTGGCCCACAGATTGAGGGGTGCCTGCATCGAGCCATGACTTTCGACGCGCACGTACGCCGTCTTGCTCTGATTGGCCTTCAGATTCAGGTCGAACAGGTAGTTGTTCTGTTTTATCTGGCGGCTCTGGAAAGGCAGCATGTCACCGGTTTTCCAGGTCAGACTCGGCTGCCCGGTGTCGCTGGCCAGGTAAAGGTCTACGTGATCCATCGGCGGGTAGGCCAGCTCAAGCAGCCAGTCGGCCGACGCCACGGGGTTGGTCGGGCTGTAGGTCAATTGCACCTTCAGCCAGAACGCCGACCGCGAGTAACCGGCGTTGAGCGACCCGGCGTCCAGTGCACGAAATTTTGCGGCGCCCTGGGGCGAGGAAACGTCTTCGATCGTGGCGGTGCCGGTGGGGTCTTCGAAGACCTGAGTCGCAGGGCCCAACGGCAACGACCGGGTGTTTTCGTCGAACTCGACGGCGCCTGCCAGCATCGGCAGCAGCATGAAAAGCAGCGTCAGTAAAAAGCGCATGCAACACCACCCGCTTCATTCTGGGCGGCGTGGTGAATGCCCCGTTCCATTGGAGACAACACGATCCTGAGAGGGGCCGACAGGCTTAACGGGCAACGCACTTGCATTCACTCTTCTGGCAGGGACGACGAACTAAGCCAACAGCATAGCGATTGATAGCTAGATGACACCATCTTAATCGTCGCACGCCAAGCTTTCCTTTTCCTTTCAAGACGATCGGCACAGGCATCCCCGAAACCATCGCGCTAGAGCCTTACAGTGCCTGGCCGCGAAAAATCTACGGCCGACCAGCGGCCCGGCAAAAGCTTTAGTGGTAAGCTCGCGCACCATGAATATCTATAGCTCCCGCCCCGTTGTCCTCTGTCTCTCCGGCCACGACCCCAGTGGCGGCGCCGGCTTGCAGGCAGATATCGAAGCCCTGCTCGCACAGGGTTGCCACGCCGCTCCTGCGGTCACGGCCCTGACCGTGCAAGACACCGTGAACGTCACTGACTTCCGGGTCCTTGACCGCGATTGGGTGATGGCTCAAGCCAATGCCGTGCTCAACGACTCGACTGTAGCAGCGGTAAAGCTGGGGATGCTCGGCTCGCTGGAGATGGTGGATACCGTTGTCGAGCTGCTTGAGGCCCATCCGCATCTTCCGCTGGTATGCGATCCGGTGCTGCGCGCCGGTGGCGGCGGACGCCTGGGCAAAGATGAAGTCGGTTATGCGATGCGCGAGCGCCTGCTGCCGCTGGCCACGATTGCCACGCCGAACCTCCCTGAAGCACGCATCCTCGCCGAACTGCCCGAGGGCACGGCCGACGAATGCGCAGAAAAGCTGCTGCCTTTCTGCGAGCACTTGCTGATCACCGGTGGCCACGGCGACGAGCACGAGGTGCACAACCGCCTTTACTTGCGCAACGGCCAGTCGCGGACATTTACCTGTCAGCGCCTGCCAGGCAGTTATCACGGTTCAGGCTGCACGCTGGCCAGCGCCCTGGCCGGGCGCCTGGCGCTCGGCCAAGACGTGATCAGCGCTGTGCAGACCGCGCTGGACTACACTTGGCGCACGTTGCGCGACGCCGAACAATTGGGCAAAGGCCAGTTCGTTCCTCGCCGCCTGCCGCTGGATTTTTGCTCGTAACGCCACGATAAAGAGGCACCTTCATGAAACTACGTGGCTTGTATGCCGTGACCGACAGTCAACTGTTGGCCGGCAAATTCCTGTCTTATGTCGAAGCCGCCCTCGAGGGCGGTGTGACCCTGCTGCAATACCGCGACAAATCCGGCGACGAAACCAAACGCCTGCGCGAAGCCTCGGCGCTGCTCAAACTGTGCGAGCGCTACAAGACCCGCCTGATCATCAACGATGACGCCGAAGTCGCCGCGCGCCTCGGCGTGGGCGTGCACCTGGGTCAGACCGATGGCTCGCTGCCGGACGCCCGCGCGTTGCTCGGCCACAAGGCCATCGTCGGTGCCACCTGCCACGCGCAGCTGGAGCTCGCCGATAAAGCCAAAGCCGATGGCGCGACTTATGTCGCGTTCGGTCGCTTTTTCAACTCCAACACCAAGCCTGGCGCGCCGACCTGTAGCCTCGACCTGCTCGATCAGGCGCGCAAACGCATCCATCTGCCGATTGCCGTCATCGGCGGCATCACCCTGGAAAACGCCGCCCCGCTGGTGGCCCATGGCGCCGACCTGCTGGCCGTGGTGCATGGCCTGTTCGGCGCTGACAGCACCCAGGAAGTGACACGCCGCGCCCGCGCTTTCAACGATTTGTTCAAGTCGGCCTGATCCCGAATCTGGCCGACCGCACGCCCTCTTATGACCGATTCAAACAGAGACCTCATCATGTCCCGTTCTGAAACCTTGTTCGCCAACGCACAGAAACACATCCCCGGTGGCGTCAACTCGCCGGTTCGCGCCTTCAAAAGCGTCGGCGGCACCCCGTTGTTCTTCAAACATGCCGCGGGCGCCTACGTCACCGACGAAGACGACAAGCGCTATGTGGATTATGTCGGCTCGTGGGGCCCGATGATTCTGGGCCACAGCCACCCGGACGTGCTGGACGCCGTGCGCAAACAGCTGGAACACGGCCTGTCCTACGGCGCGCCAACTGCGATGGAAACCGAGATGGCCGATCTGGTCTGCTCGATCGTGCCGTCAATGGAAATGGTGCGCATGGTCAGCTCCGGCACCGAAGCGACCATGAGCGCAATCCGGCTGGCGCGCGGCTACACCGGCCGTGACAGCATCATCAAATTCGAAGGCTGCTACCACGGCCACTCCGACAGCCTGCTGGTCAAAGCCGGCTCCGGCGCACTGACTCAGGGCGTGCCGAGCTCTGCTGGCGTGCCCGCGGCGTTCGCCAAACACACCCTGACCCTGCCGTTCAACGACATCGACGCGGTCAAGGCGATGCTGGCGGAAGTCGGTCAGGAAGTGGCGTGCATTATCGTTGAGCCTGTGGCGGGCAACATGAACTGCGTGCCGCCTGCGCCGGGTTTCCTGCAAGGCCTGCGTGAAGAATGCGACAAGCACGGCGTGGTGCTGATTTTCGACGAAGTGATGACCGGCTTCCGCGTCGCCCTCGGCGGCGCTCAGGCGCACTACGGCGTCAAACCTGACCTGAGCACCTTCGGCAAGATCATCGGCGGCGGCATGCCGGTCGGCTGCTTCGGCGGCAAACGCGAAATCATGTCGCACATCGCGCCGCTCGGGCCGGTCTATCAGGCCGGTACGCTGTCGGGTAACCCGCTGGCGATGGCGGCCGGACTGACCACCTTGCGACTGATCAGCCGTCCTGGTTTCCATGACGAACTGAGCGCCTACACCACGCGCATGCTCGAAGGGCTGCAACAGCGTGCCGACGCGGCGGGCATTCCGTTCGTGACGACACAGGCTGGCGGTATGTTCGGTTTGTATTTCACCGACGCCAAGGCGATCGTCACCTTCCAGGACGTGATGAGCAGCGACGCCGACCGTTTCAAGCGTTTCTTCCACGCGATGCTCGAAGGTGGCGTGTACCTGGCGCCGAGTGCATTCGAAGCGGGCTTCACCTCGATCGCCCATGGCGAAGCAGAGTTGCAGTTGACGCTGGATGCGGCCGAGAAGGCGTTTGCGAAGCTGAAGTAATGAGCCACCGGTGAAACAACGGCTGCTCAAAACTCGTAGGAGCGTGGCTTGTCCCGCGATCTGTCGCGCAGCGACAGCAGAATCGGTGAACGCGGAGTGTCAGAGATAATCGCGTCAGTAGGGGTTACTGCCGGTACCCGGCAGATCGCGGGACAAGCCACGCTCCTACAGTTGAATTGCGTTGTTCTCGGGTTATTTTGTTAGATATTTACTTTCGCAGATCGGCCAGACCGCCTGATTACAGGCGAATCAAGCCCGCGCAGCAGAAATTCTGCAAAGACTTTGTAAGGTTGGCCCTGCTTATTTCATAATGCGCAGCCAGCACGTTTAGCTGGACGGGCATGCCCGCACCTTTTTCAGAGGTAAGTCGACTTCCATGAACCGCACCGGCCGCACCCTTGCATTGGGCTGCCTGTTGCTTCTTCATCCCCTGCTGGCGAACGCAGGTGGCAACTCGTTGTTAATCCCAGCGGTGGGTCGTTGCACCCTCAATACCCAGCCAGACAACCTGCCCGCAGCGTTGTCGGCCTGCCAGCAGGCGGCGCAAGGCGGGGATGCGCAGGCACAATACGAGTTGGGACAGTTTTATTACGACGGCAAAAGCACGCCGCGTGACCTCACTCAAGCGCTCAACTATTTCGAACAGGCTTCGTTACAGGGTCATGCACAGGCGCAGTATCAACTGGGTCTGATGTTCTTCCGTGGCGAGGGCGTGCAGGCCAATAACATTCAGGCTTACATCGTGCTGAAGATGGCGGCGGTCAACGGTTCGGAAGATGCACTGGATCAGGCCGACGAAGTGTCGGGGCAGATGAAGAAGGAAGATCTGGAAGTGGCGACTCAAGTATTGGGTCAGATCTTCCGCAAGTACCTGCTTGAACTGCAAACGGCTGAAGGGCGCACGCCGTTTGCGCCGTTTCCTGATAGCGCCAAGCCCTGAGCGGATTCAATTTCGCCTGGCTTGGCGACGAAAGCTCGTCACTCCCGAAATTAGCAAAGCCTCAAAGCAAGAAGGTTTGAGAGCTTATCCATTTTCTCGGGTGGCGCTGAATCACCTTTCCGCCCTTACGGCGGGTCACTTTTTCCAAGAGCCGAAAAAGTAACCAAAAAGGCCCTGCTCCTGGTTTGGCCCTCCTCCGTCGGGTTCCTTCACTCCGGCGACGCTCCGTGGGCCCGCGCCGAACGGGCATCCATGCCCTGACGGCGCTCTCGCGGCATCCATGCCGCTCGACCCACTGCGCATCGCCTGCGTTCAGCCTGCACCCAAGTCGCGATGTGTGTCGTCTGGACTGTCGAGTACGAAGATCAAAAGCAAAGCAAGAACAGAGCTGCGAATGACCGCTCTGCTGTTGATTCTGCCGAAGGCGTAGGAGCGTGGCTTGTCCCGCGATCTGCCGGGAACCGGCAGCAATCCCTGTGAATGCGGTCTGTCGGGCAGACCGCGTGGGCATGGTTTACGACGGGTTCCCCGCCGATCGCGGGACAAGCCACGCTCCTACAGTTGAGAGTGGAGTAAGGGTAATTGATGCACGATCAAGAATGCGATGAGCGTTAGCTCCAGCCCGAGTTGCTCTTGTACGCGACGGTCCAGACACCGCCAAACGCGACTTGGGTGCAGGCCAAACGTAGACGACGCGCAGTGGGTCGAGCGGCATGGATGCCGCGAGAGCGCCGTCAGGACATGGATGTCCGTTTGGCGCGGGCCCACGGAGCGTCGTCGGAGTGCGGGAATCCGACGAAGTCGGACCCAACCAGGAGCAAAGCGTTTTTGGTTACTTTTGTCGCTTTTACAAAAGTGACCCGCTGTAAGAGCGGAACCCTAGGTCGCCGTTACCGCAGAAACGGATATTCACACCATCCAAAACCCAAAAACCCAGAAACCTACTTATCAGGCATCGGCATCGGAAACGGCATCACATTTCCGGTCTGACGCGCTTCGCTGATCTTCGCCGTCCCCATCCGCTCGACCTCATCGATGCGCACGATCGAATGCATCGGCACGAAACTGCGCACTACGCCGTCGAACTGCGCCTTCAGCTTCTCTTCGCTGGGATCCACCACCACCGTCGTGCGCTCACCAAAGACGAACTCCTCCACCTCCAGGAAGCCCCACAGATCACTCTGATAGATCTGCTTGGCGTACATTTCGTACACCTGTCCCTGGTTGAGAAAAATCACCTTGTAGATTGGAGCTTCGCGTTTGGTCATAACAGGCAGGCAATGATCGGGGTTTGAAAAAGGGCGCGAACTATAGCATGCCGCTCGGTAGACGACGCTAGGAACCCGAGGCCGGGGTCACTATAATGCGCGGTTCTTTGAATCACCTGATGAACCCGCATGGCCAAGAAGCTTTACATCGAAACCCACGGTTGCCAGATGAACGAGTACGACAGCTCGCGCATGGTCGACCTGCTGGGCGAACATCAAGCACTGGAAGTCACCGCTCGCGCGGAAGATGCTGACGTCATCCTGCTCAACACCTGCTCCATCCGCGAGCGGGCGCAGGACCGCGTCTACTCCCAGCTTGGCCGCTGGCGCGAACTGAAACTGGCCAATCCCGACATGGTGATCGCCGTCGGGGGTTGCGTGGCCAGTCAGGAAGGCGCGGCGATTCGTGATCGCGCGCCCTATGTTGACGTGGTTTTCGGCCCGCAGACCCTGCACCGTCTGCCGGACATGATCGACGCCGCGCGTTCGACACGCCTGCCTCAGGTCGACGTGTCATTCCCGGAAATCGAGAAGTTCGACCATTTGCCCGAGCCACGCGTCGATGGTCCGAGTGCGTATGTGTCGGTGATGGAAGGCTGCAGCAAGTACTGCACGTTCTGCGTAGTGCCCTACACCCGTGGCGAAGAAGTCAGCCGCCCGTTCGATGACGTCATCACCGAGGTTTTCCATCTGGCGGAAAACGGCGTGCGCGAAGTGACGCTGCTGGGCCAGAACGTCAACGGTTATCGCGGCACGACCCACGACGGTCGCGTTGCGGACCTGGCTGAGCTGATTCGCGTTGTCGCGGCCATCGACGGCATCGACCGTATCCGCTACACCACCTCGCATCCGCTGGAGTTTTCGGACAGCCTGATCCAGGCCCACGCCGAAGTCCCCGAACTGGTGAAGCACCTGCACTTGCCGGTTCAGTCGGGCTCGGACCGTATTCTGGCAGCGATGAAACGCAATCACACGGTGCTCGAGTACAAGTCACGCCTGCGCAAGCTGCGCGCGGCGGTGCCCGACATCTGCATCAGCTCGGACTTCATCGTCGGCTTTCCCGGTGAAACCGAGAAGGACCACCAGCAGACCATGAAGCTGGTCGAAGACGTCGGCATGGACTTCTCGTTTTCCTTTGTTTACAGCGCCCGCCCAGGCACGCCCGCGGCGGACCTCGCCGACGACACCTCGGAAGAGGTGAAGAAGGAGCGACTGAAGCAGCTGCAGGACCTGATCAACCGCCAGGGCTTCGAAATCAGCCGCAAGATGGCGGGTACCGTGCAGCGCATTCTGGTGACCGACTACTCGAAAAAGGACCCGGGCGA
Organism: Pseudomonas abietaniphila; assembly: GCF_900100795.1. Classification (GTDB taxonomy): domain Bacteria; phylum Pseudomonadota; class Gammaproteobacteria; order Pseudomonadales; family Pseudomonadaceae; genus Aquipseudomonas; species Aquipseudomonas abietaniphila. Next base: position 106,410 of record NZ_FNCO01000016.1, on the reverse strand, counting down.
GCTGCAAGGCCGTACCGAGAACAACCGCATCGTCAACTTCCGCTGCGACAACCCGAAGCTGATCGGTCAGTTCGCCGACGTCTACATTGACAGCGCGCAACCTCACTCGCTGCGCGGGTCGTTGTTGCAATAAGCCGAAGCAAGCGCCCGCATCTGAAAGGCGATACGCCAAGGATTTTGCGGATGACTGCATGACCTGTGGGAGCGAATTCATTCGCGAGGCGGACTATCAGGCGATAAATATTTATCGACGGTAAGGGCCTATCGCGAATGAATTCGCTCCCACAGGGGTTCACATCCGGCTTGACGACAATGTGCGATTGCAACCGCGACCCAACCATTAGTAAGTGAGCCCTTTCGGACACCGTCCGCAGGGGTTATCCTTCCTTTCACCTTTATTGCCGTCGGGCGGCTAAAAACCACTTTGAACGCACCTATCGAACCACATCGTTTCAGCCTCGAACCTATCGAGGCCCACCGCTTCGCCAATCTGTGCGGGCAATTCGACGAGCATTTGCGCCTGATCGAACAGCGCCTGGACATCGAGATCCGCAATCGCGGAGGCCAGTTCGAGATGATCGGTGAGCGAAAACAAACCACTTCGGCAGAAAACCTGCTGCGCCGACTGTACCGGGAAACCAAAAGTACCGAGCTGTCGCCAGACATGGTGCATCTGTTCCTGCAGGAGTCCGGCGTTGAAGAGCTGGATAACCACCCTGCCGCCGAAGTCGGCGTAGCCCTGCGTACCAAGAAAGGCATGATTCGCCCTCGCGGCCTGAATCAGCAGCGGTACGTGAAGGAAATCCTCGCCAACGACATCAACTTCGGCATCGGGCCAGCCGGTACCGGCAAGACCTACCTTGCAGTGGCTGCCGCTGTCGACGCGCTGGAGCGCGAGCAGATCCGCCGCATCCTGCTGGTGCGTCCGGCGGTTGAAGCGGGTGAGAAGCTCGGGTTCCTGCCCGGCGATCTGGCGCAGAAGATCGACCCTTACCTGCGACCGCTCTACGACGCGCTGTACGAGATGCTGGGCTTCGAATACGTGGCCAAGCTGATCGAGAAACAGGTCATCGAAGTCGCGCCGCTGGCCTACATGCGTGGCCGGACCCTTAATAACAGCTTCATCATTCTCGACGAGAGTCAGAACACCACTGTCGAGCAGATGAAGATGTTCCTGACCCGTATCGGCTTCGGCTCAACGGCCGTGATCACCGGTGACATCACCCAGATCGACCTGCCCAAAGGCACGAAATCCGGCCTGAATCACGTCATCGAAGTGCTCAAGGACGTTCCCGGCATCAGCTTCACCCACTTCAAGCCCAAAGACGTTGTGCGCCACCCGCTGGTGCAGCGCATTGTCGAGGCGTACGAGCGCTTCGAAGAGCGCAACGATCAGGACGGCTCACGGGACAACCGCCGCGATGCTTGAGCTGGATCTGCAGGTCGCCAGTCAAGCCAGCGCGCCGAGCGAAGCCCAATTCCGCCTCTGGTGTGAAATGGGCCTGCGCCAGCGCTCGGCGGATTCAGAAATGACCATCCGGCTGGTCGACGAAGCCGAGGGCCGGGAACTGAATCACACGTGGCGTCACAAAGACTACGCCACCAACGTGCTGTCGTTTCCCGCCGATGTTCCCGACGAACTCCTGGATATCCCCTTACTGGGTGATCTGGTGATCTGCGTCCCTGTCGTGGCCCGCGAGGCCGCCGAACAGGGCAAGGCACTGGACGCGCACTGGGCGCATTTGGTGATTCACGGCTGCCTGCATTTGTTGGGCTACGATCACATCGAAGATGACGAAGCCGAAGAGATGGAAGCACTGGAACGGGAGTTGCTTGCAGAGTTGGGCTATCCCGACCCCTACGCCGACGATGAACGCGTCGACACCCCAAACACAGAAACACCAGGCAAGGACCACGAGTAAGGGCTATGAGCGAAGACCGATCGAGCAACGGGCAAAAGTCATGGTTGGGCAAACTGACCCAGGCATTTGCCCATGAGCCGAAAAACCGCCAGGAGCTGCTTGAGCTGCTGCGCGAAGCCCATCAAAACAAGCTGCTGGACAGCGAAGCCTTGGCCATCGTCGAAGGCGCCATTCAGGTCGCAGACCTGCAGGTGCGCGACATCATGGTGCCGCGCTCCCAGATGATCAGCATCAAGGCCAGCCAAAGCCCTCGTGAATTCCTGCCAGCGGTCATCGACTCCGCGCACTCGCGCTACCCGGTGATTGGTGAAAGCCACGACGACGTGCTGGGCGTCCTGCTCGCCAAAGACCTGCTGCCATTGATCCTCAAGGACAACGGCGGCGCTGGCGACGTCAAGAACCTGCTGCGTCCGGCGACGTTCGTGCCGGAATCCAAACGCCTCAACGTGCTGCTGCGTGAGTTCCGTGCCAACCACAACCACATGGCCATCGTCATCGACGAATACGGCGGCGTGGCGGGTCTGGTGACGATCGAAGACGTGCTGGAGCAGATCGTCGGCGACATCGAGGACGAACACGACGTCGAGGAAGACAGCTACATCAAGCCGTTGCCAAGCGGCGACTTCCTGGTCAAGGCGCTGACGCCGATCGAAAGCTTCAACGAGTTCTTCGACAGCGAATTCTCCGACGACGAATTCGACACCGTCGGCGGTCTGGTGATGAATGCGTTCGGGCATCTGCCCAAGCGTAACGAAATCACCGAAATCGGCGCGTATCGTTTCCGCATCCTGAATGCCGACAGCCGTCGTATTCACCTGCTGCGCCTGAGCCCGATCTCCCGCTCGTAACGTCGTATCCCTTAATAAGGAATGTAAATGCGCTGGATCACCCGCCCCGGCTGGCCCGGTAACCTGCTGGCCATGGTGGCCGGCGCGCTGATCACCCTGGCGTTGGCGCCGTTCGATATCTGGCCACTGGCGATCGTTGCGCTGGTGGTTTTTTATCTCGGGCTGCGTGACCTCAAGCCCCGCCAGGCTCTGTGGCGTGGCTGGTCTTACGGTTTCGGCCTGTTCGGCGGCGGCACCAGCTGGATCTACGTGAGCATTCACACGTACGGTGAAGCACCGGTCTGGCTCGCCGTTTTCCTTATGGTGCTGTTCTGCGCTTCCGTTGCCTTCTTCTTCGCCCTGCCCGCCTGGCTGTGGGCACGCTGGATCCGCCGCAATGAAGCGCCGCTGGCCGATGCGCTGGCGTTTGCTGCGCTGTGGTTTGGTCAGGAAATGTTTCGTGGCTGGTTTCTGACCGGTTTCCCGTGGCTGTACTCCGGTTACAGCCAGCTTGACGGGCCGCTCAAAGGCCTCGCCCCGCTCGGCGGCATGTGGCTGATCTCCTTCAGTCTGGCGCTGACCGCAGCACTGCTGTGCAATCTGCACCGCTTGCGCGCACGTAAAAGTTTTCTGGCGACCGCCATTGTTCTACTGCTGGCACCGTGGGTGATCGGCCTGGCACTCAAGCACCACGCCTGGACCGAACCGTCGGGCGAGCCGCTGAAGGTCGCGGCCATGCAGGGCAACGTCGAGCAAAGCATGAAGTGGGACCCGGCGGCGCTGAATGCCCAGCTCGCGCTTTATCGGGACATGACGTTTACCGCACAAAAAGCCGATCTGATCATCTGGCCGGAAACAGCCGTGCCCGTCCTCAAAGAGTCGGTCGAAGGCTACCTGTCGGTGATGGGGAAATTCGCAGCCGAACGCAACTCGGCATTGATCACGGGCGTCCCTTTGCGTCAGAAAGGTGGCCGTGGCGAGTACCGCTACTACAACGCGATTACGGTCGTCGGGGAAGGCGACGGCACTTACCTGAAACAGAAGCTGGTCCCCTTCGGCGAGTACGTGCCCTTGCAGGACCTGCTGCGCGGGCTGATCACCTTCTTCAACCTGCCGATGTCGGACTTCGCGCGCGGCCCTGCCGAGCAGCCGCTGCTGCAGGCCAAGGGCTATCAGATCGCGCCGTTCATTTGCTATGAAGTGGTGTATCCAGAATTCGCGGCCAGCCTGTCGGCACAAAGCGATCTGTTGCTGACGGTGAGCAACGACACCTGGTTCGGCACGTCCATCGGGCCTTTGCAGCACCTTCAGATGGCGCAGATGCGGGCACTGGAGGCCGGCCGCTGGATGATTCGTGCGACCAACAATGGCGTCAGTGCGCTGATCGACCCGTTCGGCAAGATCACCACCACCGTGCCGCAATTCGAGCGAGCGGTGATGTACGGCGAAGTCACGCCCATGCACAACCTGACGCCTTACCTGCACTGGCGTTCGTGGCCGCTGATCATTGTGTCGGTGCTGCTGATTGGCTGGGCGCTGGTGGCGAGCCGGATTGCAAAAACCGTTTAACAGGCTAGCAGCGACGAATATTATCTGTGGGAGCGAATTCATTCGCGATGCGTTTGCACATCCAATAAACATCTGTCGGATGTAACGCCTCTTCGCGAATGAATTCGCTCCCACAGTTGAATCCGACTCGTCAGCCCGATCATCGGTAAAACAACCGATACCCCACCAGCCCCGCCACTTCGTTCAACAGCTGGCCGCTCTGCCAGACCGCCTTCGATTCGGGCATCCAGCCGCCAAACGGCCGCGCGTTGTCCACGCTCAAAAAACCGACTGGCGCCGGGACCACGCTGAATCCGGCCTTTTCGAAACTCCACACCGAACGCGGCATGTGCCAGGCCTGGGTCACCACCACCACGCGCTTGATCCCTTGTGGCAGCAGGATCGCGGCGGTCATGTTGGCGTTTTCCCACGTCGTGCGGCTCTCGCCCTCCTGCCAACGCACATTTACGCCGAAGTCATCACGCAACGAATCGGCCATGATCGCCGCCTCACTGGGCGGCTCACCGTAATGCAGCCCGCCCGTCGTCAGAATCGGCAAGCCGGATGCCTTCGAAAGCCTTGCTGCAAACCGCATTCGCTCCAGCGCCACGCCCGTGGGGATATCGCGGTCCCACGTCGGATCGTTTCGCTCTCGCCCGGACCCCAGCACCACGATGGCGTCCGCGCGCTGGGCCAAAGTGGTCCATTGATCCTGTGGCAACGGCGGGATGCTTTCGATGCCCCGCGCCGACCACTGCACCACCACCGGCAGGCTCATGGACAACATGCCGACAAACCCGATCACAAACAGCGCGCGCGCCAACCGTGGCCTGCGACTTCTCAGCCACCAGGCAAGCACTAGAAGAAGCAGGAAAATACCGGGCGGCAACAACAGGTTTTTGATGAAGTAACGAAAAGGCATCGGGCATCTCCAGAAGATGCCCGAAGCCTAAAAGGATTGACGCTAAGCAACAATGCTTAATCAGACGGGGTTAATACCCGTGAAGGTTAACGCTTGAAATGCTTACTGGAACTGTAACGACTCAACTTTGCCGACACTTTGGCGCGACGCTGATCCTTCAGCCAGATGACATTGGCTAGAGGGTGCGGGGCGCGCATCGGCTCCGAAGGCTCCCGTGAAGTGCTGGAACTCCCCTTCTTTGTGTTCAGTGAATCCTCTTTTACAACGATGTTCTTCGTATCCGGACAGGCATCCAGATACGCCTCGATCAACTGGAATTCGGCTTGGCTCAATCCACGCAACTCCAGTTCAACGGGGTATTCATTGCGAAGCCGGACTGATGTTTTCGCCATGTCCAGAGCAAGCCCCAGACGATCAATCAAACGGTCATACAGATCAGGTTTCTTTACTTGGTGCCGCAGCTCTGCCATCCGTTCACCTCACTGAAGATAGACACATACCCTCGTAATTGAGCTTAGCGGCACTGCAAAAACAGGCGCGATGCCGCGACCAACGGCGGCTAGCGGGGCTTATGCGGTTATCAACGGCACAATCTTGGTTTCCCTCGATCCTTCGGCCTCATGTATGCTACGGCGCTTTCCTGTAATTCCACTTCGGCTCACTCGGACCCGAATGCATCGCACCGCCGAAGGCTCAGCCAGGCAAGCGAATGTGTCCGCTCCGGGAACGCAGCGAAGCGGTCAAGGGTCACCAATCTCTAGTCAAAAGTAGCCATGCACGAACTCTATCAGCCCCGCGAAATCGAAGCCGCCGCTCAGTCGTTCTGGGACGAGCAAAAGTCCTTTGAAGTCAGTGAACAGCCAGGCAAGGAAACGTACTACTGCCTGTCGATGTTCCCTTACCCAAGCGGCAAGCTGCACATGGGTCACGTGCGCAACTACACCATCGGCGACGTCATTTCCCGCTACCAGCGCATGCTCGGCAAGAACGTCCTGCAACCCATGGGTTGGGACGCCTTCGGGATGCCGGCTGAAAACGCCGCGATGAAGAACAACGTGGCGCCTGCCAAGTGGACCTACGAAAACATCGCCTACATGAAGACCCAGCTGCGCAGTCTGGGTCTGGCGGTTGACTGGTCTCGCGAAGTCACCACCTGCAAGCCGGATTACTACCGCTGGGAACAATGGCTGTTCACGCGCCTGTTCGAGAAGGGTGTGATCTACCGCAAGAACGGCACCGTGAACTGGGACCCGGTCGACCAGACCGTTCTGGCGAATGAGCAAGTGATCGACGGGCGCGGCTGGCGTTCGGGCGCGGTCATCGAAAAACGCGAAATCCCGATGTACTACTTCAAGATCACGGCCTACGCCGATGAACTGCTGGAGAGTCTCGACGAGCTGCCGGGCTGGCCTGAGCAGGTCAAGACCATGCAACGCAACTGGATCGGCAAGTCGCGCGGCATGGAAGTGCAGTTTCCGTACGATCAGGCGTCCATCGGAGAAGCCGGTGCGCTGAAAGTCTTCACCACCCGCCCAGACACGTTGATGGGCGCGACTTACGTCGCCGTCGCTGCCGAGCACCCACTCGCGACACTGGCCGCGCAGAACGACCCGGAACTGCAAGCGTTCATTCACGAATGCAAAAGCGGCAGCGTCGCCGAAGCTGACGTCGCCACGCAGGAAAAGAAAGGCCTGCCGACCTCGCTGTTCGTCGAGCACCCGCTGACAGGCGAAAAACTGCCGGTGTGGGTCGCCAACTACGTACTGATGCACTACGGCGATGGCGCTGTAATGGCAGTCCCTGCACACGACGAGCGTGATTTCGAATTCGCTAACAAATACAGCCTGCCGATCAAATCGGTGGTCCGCACCAGCGCGGGCGACACATCGCCTGCGCCATGGCAGGACGCTTACGGCGAGCACGGTCAACTGATCAACTCCGGTGAGTTCGACGGCCTGGACTTCGCGGGCGCATTCGATGCCATCGAAGCCGCCCTGCTCAAGAAGGAGCTCGGCAAGTCGCGCACCCAGTTCCGTCTGCGTGACTGGGGTATCAGCCGCCAGCGCTACTGGGGCTGCCCGATCCCGATCATCCACTGCGACGCCTGCGGCGACGTGCCTGTGCCGGAAGACCAACTGCCTGTCGTCCTGCCGGAAGACGTGGTGCCGGACGGCGCAGGTTCGCCATTGGCGCGCATGCCCGAGTTCTATGAGTGCAAGTGCCCGAAATGCGGACAGCCTGCCAAGCGTGAAACCGACACCATGGACACGTTCGTCGAGTCGTCGTGGTACTACGCTCGCTATGCTTCGCCGCACTTCGAAGGTGGCCTGGTGGAGAAATCCGCAGCCGACCACTGGCTGCCGGTAGATCAGTACATCGGCGGGATCGAACACGCCATCCTGCACCTGCTGTATGCGCGCTTCTTCCACAAGCTGATGCGTGACGAAGGCCTTGTGAGCTCCAACGAGCCGTTCAAGAACCTGCTGACTCAAGGCATGGTGATCGCCGAAACTTACTACCGTCGCGAAGCCAACGGTGCCTACACCTGGTTCAACCCGGCGGATGTCGAACTCGAGCGTGACAGCAAGGCCAAGGTCATCAGTGCAAAACTGATCGCGGACGGCCTGCCGGTCGAGATCGGCGGCACTGAAAAGATGGCCAAATCGAAGAACAACGGCGTCGACCCACAGTCGATGATCGACCAGTTCGGCGCAGACACCTGCCGCCTGTTCATGATGTTCGCGTCGCCACCTGACATGAGCGCGGAATGGTCCGACTCGGGTGTCGAAGGTTCTCACCGCTTCCTCAAGCGTGTCTGGCGCCTGGCGCAAGCCCACGTGTCTCAGGGCTTGCCGGGTAAACTCGACATCGCCACCCTGAATGAAGAGCAGAAAGCCGTTCGCCGTTCGATTCACCTGGCCATCAAGCAGGCCAGCCACGACGTCGGGCAGAACCACAAATTCAACACCGCCGTCGCTCAGGTCATGACGCTGATGAACGTGCTGGAAAAAGCCGCGCAAGCCACTGAACAGGATCGCGCGCTGCTTCACGAAGGTCTGGAAACCGTGACGTTGCTGCTGGCGCCGATCACACCGCACATCAGCCATGAGCTGTGGGCCCGACTGGGTCACGCCGACGCGGTGATCGATGCGACCTGGCCCGTGCAGGATGACAGCGCGCTGGTACAGGACAGCCTTACGCTGGTGATTCAGGTCAACGGCAAGCTGCGCGGCCAGATCGACATGCCGGCCAGCGCCAGCCGGGAAGACGTGGAAGCCGCAGCACGGACCAACGAGAACGTCCTGCGCTTTATCGACGGCCTGACGATCCGCAAAGTGATCGTGGTGCCCGGCAAACTGGTGAATATCGTCGCCAGCTGATTGGATCGGGCGCCCGGTGAGCCGGGCGCCCAACATACTTCCAGGGCCCGCACTTCGGGCTCAAACGGATTCAAGGGGAGCAACAAGATGATCAAACGCAATCTGCTGGTAATGGGCCTCGCTGTTCTGCTGAGCGCCTGCGGTTTCCAGCTGCGTGGCACCGGCACCAACGCCTTGTCGATCAAGGAACTGGACGTGAGCGCGCGTGATGCCTACGGCGAAGTCGTGACTCAACTGCGTCAGACGCTGACCAACAGCGGCGTGCACGTTTACACCGGCGCGCAATACAAGCTGTTCCTGGCCCGCGAAGACGAAACCCAGCGCACTGCGAGCTATGTCGGGTCGGGCCGCTCGGCTGAATACGAGCTGACCACCGTGCTGAAGTACGAAATCCAGGGCAGCAAGGGCGTTACGCTGCTGGACGATAACGTGCAATCGACCAAAATCTTCGTTCACGACGGCAACAACCTGATCGGTTCCGACCAGGAAGCCGATCAGATCCGCAAAGAGGTGCGCAGCGACCTGGTGCAGAAGATGTTGGCCCGCCTGCAACAGCTGACACCTGAGCGTCTGGATGAACTGCAAGCCAAGGCGGACGCCGCTGCTCGTGCACAGGCTGACGCGGAAGCGGCCGCTCAACGCATTCGCGACGAGACGCCGCAGCAGTCTCCCGTCGAAATCCCGTCCAAGTAATGGCACTGGGGCCGGTTCGCCGGCCCCATCCTTTTCTGACTCATGAAACTCGCCCCCGCCCAGCTCTCCAAACACCTCCAGGGTGCGTTGTCGCCCGTGTACATCGTCAGCGGCGATGACCCGCTGCAATGCCAGGAAGCCTGCGACGCCATCCGTGCCGCTGCCAGGCAGCAGGGTTTCGATGAACGCCAGGTATTCAGCGCCGATTCAAGCTTCGACTGGGGCACCTTGCTGCAGGCGGGTGCGAGCATGTCGTTGTTCGCCGAACGTCGCCTGCTGGAACTGCGTCTGCCGTCTGGCAAACCCGGCGATAAAGGCGCCGCAGCACTTCTGGAGTACTGCAGCCGCCCTGCCGAAGACACGCTGCTGCTGATCAGCCTGCCCAAGCTCGACGGCTCCGCCCAGAAAACCAAGTGGGGCAAAGCGCTGGTTGAAGGCGCTCAAACCCAGTTCGTGCAGATCTGGCCGGTGGATGCGAGCCAGTTGCCACAATGGATTCGCCAACGGCTTTCGCAGGCAGGTCTGGCCGCAAGCCCCGACGCCGTCGAACTGATCGCCGCGCGCGTTGAAGGCAACTTGCTGGCAGCGGCGCAGGAAATCGAGAAGCTCAAGCTGATGGCCGAACAGGGTCAGATCACCGTCGAAACCGTGCAGGCCGCCGTGGCGGACAGTGCGCGCTTCGACGTGTTCGGGCTGACCGATGCCATTCTCAATGGTGAAGCCGCCCATGCCCTGCGCATGCTCGAAGGTCTGCGCGGCGAAGGCGTTGAGCCTCCGGTGATTCTCTGGGCGCTGTCCCGTGAATTGCGCGTGCTCGCCAACCTGGCCTTGCAATACAGCCAGGGCGTGCCACTGGACAAGGCGTTCAGCCAGGCGCGACCGCCCATCTGGGACAAGCGCAAACCGCTGATGAGCAAAGCACTGCAACGGCACTCGGCGCGTCGCTGGGCACAATTGCTGATGGACGCGCAGCACATTGACGCACAGATCAAGGGCCAGGCCCAAGGCTCGGTGTGGAACGGCTTGAGCCGGTTGTCGCTGCAAATGGCGGGACAGCGGTTGGCGTTGCCGCCGGAATGATTCACAACGCCCCCCTGTAGGAGCGTGGCTTGTCCCGCGATCGGCGACGCAGTCGTCGTAAATTCGAAAGACGCGGTGTGTCAGCCAAGCTGCATTTGCCTGATTTTGCGGCGGGTTCCCCGCCGATCGCGGGACAAGCCACGCTCCTACAGGTCGCACGTCTAACCCATAGCGCAGATCAATTAGACCTCTGCGCTGACATGCCCGATGATCACCGCCGCTTCCACCACCCCGCAGAGAGAGACCTGCCATGAGCAAGCCAAAGAAACGGCCGAACAAGGCCAAATCCATCATCGCCCAGCCACTGTTCCGAAGCCGTCAGGAACAACCCGCCAAGGGCAAAGGCAGCTACCGCCGCGAAGCCTTCCAGTCGAACAACTGGGAGGCTTCTTCCGTTATGGCGGCCTGAAAACATTTCAGGTTACTGACCGGCGCCCCGCCAGCCGGGCCAGCATGTTAAGGTCTGCACCTTACGGTTTATACCTGTGGACCCCAGAATGCCCTTTAGTTTTCCCCGTCGTTGGCCTGTTCGCCAACTGATCGCCGCCTCCGGTCTCTCTGTACTGGTCGCCTGCGCGGAGCAACCCACCGCTGCCGTCGCAACACCTCTTCAAACCGCGCCTCTCAATGTCGCCAAAGCTTCGCCCACCGTGCCCTCTGCCGTGGCCCAGCCCGACGACAGCAACTTTGAAATCCAGCCTGCGATGAGCTTCAGCGAGTGGCAGAGCATGTTCCGCGCCCAAGCCTTGAATGCAGGCATTCGTCCTGACGTGTTCGACCGCGCCTTCGCCGGTGTCACACCGGACATGAGCGTGGTCAAGGCTGATCGCAGCCAGCCCGAATTCACCCGTCCAGTCTGGGAATACCTCGACAGCGCGATGTCTGCCGTGCGCGTACGCAAAGGCCAGGCATTACTGGCGCAGTACGCGGACGCCCTGACGGCGATCGAACAGCGCTACGGCGTGGATCGTCAGGCACTGGTCGCGGTGTGGGGCATGGAAAGCAGTTTCGGCCAGTTTCAGGGCACGCAATCGGTGATTCGCTCATTGGCGACCCTGGCCTACGAAGGCCGACGCCCGCAGTTCGCTCAGGATCAGTTGATCGCAGCCTTGCAGATCATTCAGCACGGCGACATTGATGCGCCTAGCATGCTGGGCTCGTGGGCGGGCGCGATGGGGCAGACGCAGTTCATTCCCACGACCTACAACACCCACGCTGTGGATTTCGACGGTGACGGTCGCCGCGACATCTGGAACTCGCCACTGGATGCGCTGGCGTCCACCGCGCACTATTTGCAAAGCTCGGGCTGGCAAAAAGGCCAACCGTGGGGCTTTGAAGTGCAACTGGCCCCGGGCTTCGATTACGCCCTGGCTGACGCCTCGACACGCAAAACCATCGCTGAATGGCAGCAGATGGGCCTCAAGCTGCCAAACGGTTCGGCGCTACCGGCCAATCTGTTGCAGCAGCAAGCCGCCTTGTTGCTGCCAGCGGGCTACAAAGGCCCCGCATTCCTGGTCATGGATAATTTCCGGGCGATCCTCAAGTACAACAACTCGTCTTCCTACGCACTGGGCATCGGGCTGTTGTCGGAACGCTTCACCGGTGGCGGCTATGTGTCAGGCCAATGGCCACGCGGTGACCGCCCACTGAGTCGCTCTGAGCGCATCGAACTGCAAACCCTGCTCTCGGCCCGCCAGTACGACGCCGGCGCTCCAGACGGGATCATCGGCGCCAACACACGCAAAGCCATTCGCAGCGCCCAGCAATCCTTTGGCTGGCCGGCCGATGGTTATCCGACGCAAGAGCTGCTGGATAATCTCAGAAGACCCTAGAAATCCGCTGTAGGAGCCGGCTTGCTGGCGAATGCGGTGTGTCAGTCAACTGTTTCGTACCTGACTCACCGCGTTCGCCAGCAAGCCGGCTCCTACGAGAGGTGGCCTCAACCGAAGCACCGTGAACGTTCATAAAGCGGTATTGGCGGGCAAACAAAAACGGGCCGGATATTGCTATCCGGCCCGTTTTTTTTGCGGGTCGATAACGCTGGCGATCAGCCCGCCGTCAGCAACGACTTGACCAGCTTGGCCTGCTCGTCGGCGTGGTACGAAGAACGCACCAGAGGACCCGACGCAACGTTCTTGAAGCCCATCTTGTAGCCTTCTTCGGCGAACCAGGCGAAGGTGTCCGGGTGCACGAAACGCTGAACCGGCAAGTGGCTGCGCGAAGGCTGCAGGTACTGGCCCAGCGTCAGCATGTCGATGTTGTGCTCACGCATGCGCTGCATCACTTCGATCACTTCTTCGTCGGTCTCGCCCAGGCCCAGCATCAAGCCGGATTTGGTCGGCACGTGAGGAACCATTTCCTTGAAGCGTTGCAGCAGGGTCAGCGACCACTGATAGTCCGAACCCGGACGCGCAGCCTTGTACAGGCGCGGCACGGTTTCCAGGTTGTGGTTGAACACGTCTGGCGGCGTGGCTGCGGTGATTTCCAGCGCAATGTCCATACGGCCGCGGTAGTCCGGCACCAGCGTCTCCAGTTGCACGTTCGGCGACAGGGCACGGATTTCACGGATGCAATCGGCAAAGTGCTGGGCACCGCCGTCACGCAGGTCGTCACGGTCAACCGAAGTGATCACGACGTATTTGAGTTTCAGGTCGGCAATGGCAACGGCCAGGTTCTTCGGCTCGTCGACGTCCAGTGCTTTCGGACGGCCATGGCCGACGTCGCAGAACGGGCAACGACGGGTGCAGATGTCACCCATGATCATGAACGTCGCGGTGCCGCCCGAGAAGCACTCGCCCAGGTTCGGGCAGGAAGCTTCTTCGCACACGCTGTGCAGCTTGTGCTTGCGCAGCAGCGCCTTGATACGGTCGACCTCAGGCGATACTGGAATACGGACACGAATCCAGTCCGGCTTTTTCGGCAATTCAACCGTCGGGATGATCTTTACCGGGATGCGCGCCACTTTTTCCGCGCCACGCAACTTCACACCCGCTTCAACTTTCGGACGTGCAGCACGCTCAGGCGTCACCACGTTCGCTGTCGGGATCAGGGTTTGCACGGCATCTGCCGTCTCATGCGCAGTAGTCATATCAGTCGATTCCGCCCGTTAGGGTCGTCTGCTCAGCGTAGTCGAGGTGTTTGACGAGCTGCGCACGCAGCCGGGCACTAACCTCGGCAAATTCAATCGGGCCTGCCTGTTCGCGCAGCTGGGTCATCGCCAGCCCCGCATACCCGCAGGGATTAATCCGTTTAAACGGGTCCAGATCCATGTCGACATTCAGCGCCAGTCCATGGAATGAACAGCCATTACGGATACGAAGGCCCAGGGACGCAATTTTCGCCCCGTCGACGTAGACCCCCGGTGCTTCGGGTTTGGCTGCTGCCGTTACGCCGTAACTGGACAGCAGGTCGATCAGGCTGTGCTCGATCCGGGTAACCAGTTCGCGCACGCCATAACCCAGGCGGCGGACATCCAGCATCAGATAGGCCACCAGTTGACCGGGGCCATGATAAGTCACTTGGCCACCGCGATCGACCTGTACCACCGGAATATCACCCGGAAGTAGCAGATGCTCGGGTTTTCCGGACTGTCCCTGAGTGAAAACCGGCGGGTGCTGCACCAGCCACACTTCATCGGGCGTGTCGCGGTCGCGTCCGTCCGTGAAGCGTTGCATGGCTTGCCAGGCGGGCTCGTAGGCGACCGTTCCCAGATCGCGAAAGCCCAGACAACCGCCCATCACAGCACCATGTGCACTTTGCCCGTGGCGCGCAGCTCGCTGTTGATGTCGTAAAGCTGATCCTGGCCGGTCGCGACGATATGCAGCTGCAGCGTGGTGTACTTGCCGTTGCTGCTTTGGCGCTCGGCCTCCTTCTCATCGAGGAGCGTTGCGTGCTTCTTGACGATGGCGATGACCTCGTCTCTGAAGCCCACCCCGGTGTCGCCGATGATCTTGATCGGGTAGTCCGCGCAAGGGAATTCGATTTTCGGTGCTTTTACTTCGGAATCTGTCATGGCAGTGACGGCCTCGTAAGCCGGAAAACGGACAGTCCCCCACCGCGATGGCGGCAGGGGCGTAGGGAGCAACGGTCAGTCAGTGATCAATCGCGATCAGTTGAACAGACTGTAGAAGAACATGCGAATGCTGTCCCACAGGCGGCGGAAGATACCACCTTCTTCGACAGCGTCCATGGCGATGAGATTAGCGGTGCGAACGACCTTGTCGTCCAGCTTCACTTCAACCTGACCGATCACGTCGCCTTTGGCGATGGGAGCAACCAGTTTCGGGTTGATGGTCATGCTGGCGGTCAGCTTCTTCATCTCGCCCTTAGGCATGGTCATGGACAGATCGTCCGCCAGACCGGCCTTTACCTGACGCTCGGTGCCTTTCCAGACGGCAGCCTGAGCCAGCTCGGTGCCCTTCTGATAGAAGGTCTGGGTTTCAAAGAAACGGAAACCGTAGGTCAGCAGCTTCTGGGTTTCAGCCGCACGAGCCTGTTCACTGTTGGTGCCGAACACCACGGCGATCAGACGCATGCCATCACGAACGGCCGAGGACACCATGCAGTAGCCCGCTTCTTCGGTGTGACCGGTTTTCAGACCGTCGACGGTCTTGTCACGCCACAGCAGCAGGTTACGGTTTGGCTGTTTGATGCCGTTCCAGAAGAACTCCTTCTGCGAGTAGATCGCGTAGTGAGCCGGGTCTTCGTGGATGATTGCACGGGCCAAGATCGCCATGTCGTGAGCGGTGGCGTAGTGATCAGGGTTTGGCAGACCGGTAGGGTTCATGAAGTGGCTGTTGACCATCCCCAGATCGCCTGCGGTCTTGTTCATCATGTCGGCGAACGCGTCTTCGCTGCCGGCGATGTGCTCGGACAGCGCCACGCTGGCGTCGTTACCGGACTGGATGATGATGCCGTGCAGCAAGTCGCTGACGGTCACCTGGCTGCCCACCTTGATGAACATCCGCGAACCGCCGGTACGCCAGGCGTTTTCACTGACGGTGACCGGGTCGTTCTCACCGATCTGGCCACGGCGGATTTCCAGCGTAGCGATGTATGCGGTCATCAGCTTGGTCAGACTGGCCGGCGGCAGACGCTGGTCACCGTTGTTTTCGACCAGAACGTTGCCACTGTTGGCATCCATCAGCACGTAAGCCTTGGCAGCCAGTTGGGGTGCCGACGGCGTCATCTGTTCTGCTGCGAACGCGACAGGTGCGGTGAATAGCGGGATTAACAGGCAAAGGCGTTTTGCAAAGGTGGTGATGTTCATCCGTCTCTCGAAAATGCTAATGGGCAAACATGCCCTCGCGGGCAAAGCGGTGGTGCCGGGCTACCCCGGCAAACGGGCTCACATTCTACAGATGAACCCGTGAAATGCTGCTGACAACGCTTGCTCTGGCGGCAAGTCGCTTGCCAGGCAACGTCGACTCGCTCCCGTTACGGGAAGCGAATCACTGGTCTGACGTTACTGATCCGATGTAACCACGCTTGGCGAGCCCAGATTGGCCGACCTTACGCTGTTTTGCAGTTGCTGGGCTTCACCCGGCGTGTCGACCGGCCCCATCCGCACGCGATAGAGCGTCTGTTGATTGCGCGCTATCGAGCTCACGAAAACCGGGGCCCGAACCATCCCGCTCAGTTTCGACCTCAGGAGTTCCGCAGCGTCCGGGTTGGCGAAGGCTCCCACTTGGAGAAACAGCCCAGACGCTTGTCCGGAAACGTTTTTTTTTGCGTCGATCGGAACCGGTGATACCGGCGCGGCGTGTTGGGCCGGTGGCGGCGTCCATTGCTCGATGGTGCCCGCCGATGCGGTGATCACCGGCGCTGCAACCGGCGCCTGCCGTGGCGGAGGATTACTTGCCACTTGCGGCTGATCGAGCATCAGCGGCGCAGGTTTGCCGCGCTGCGCCCAATACTGGGCAGGATCGATGCCTTCAACTTTTACCCGAGCGGTGCCGATTTCGGCGTAACCCAGTTTTTTCGCTGCGGCGTAGGACAGGTCGATGATGCGATCCGAATAGAACGGCCCACGATCGTTGACCCGCAGGATCACAGTGCGGTTGTTGTCCAGATTGGTGACGCGTACGTAACTGGGCAGCGGCAGCGTCTTGTGCGCCGCACTCATGCCGTACAGGTCATACACTTCACCGTTGGCAGTGTTCTGCCCGTGAAATTTGGTGCCGTACCAGGACGCAGTGCCGGTCGCGGTGTAGTTACTGGAGTCGCTGAGCGGAAAATACGTCTTGCCCAGGACGGTGTACGGGTTGGCCTTGTAAGGACCGGTGTGCAGGGTCGGCACGGCATCGGGGATACGCGACACATCAACGTCCCACCACGGCGCACCGTCTTTATGGGCGCGGTTGATGTCCAGCCCTGGCTGCGCGCGGATAACGTTGCCCTGCTGGGTCGGTCGACTGGTGGAGCAACTGACGACCAGCAATGCCAGCGCCGCGAAGGCCATCAACTTCAATGGTTGTTGCATCGGCAATGACCGCATTACTTGACGCCCCGAGCTTGAACAAGCATTTCAGACAGCTGATGCACGGCCATGGCGTACATCACGCTGCGGTTGTAACGCGTGATTGCGTAAAAATTCTTCAAACCCATCCAGTATTCAGGGCCTTTGTCGCCCTCAAGGCGAAACGCCGTGACCGGCATATCATCGCGCAGCGCATCATGACTCGCCCACCCCAAGGCTCGCAACTCCCCGACGGTCTTCACCGGCTCGATTCCCGGGCTCAAACCCTCGTCGACCCGATCACCGCGAACGCTGGCCTGGCTGACCACGGGCTCGCCCGCGACCCAGCCATGGCGTTTGAAATAGCTGGCCACACTGCCAATCGCATCATCCGGATCGTTCCAGATGTTGATGTGGCCATCACCGTCAAAATCCACCGCATACGCGCGGAAACTACTGGGCATGAACTGCGGCAACCCCATGGCACCCGCGTACGAGCCTTTGAGGGTCAACGGGTCCACCTGTTCCTCGCGGGACAGCAGCAAAAACTCACGCAGCTCCTTGCGGAAAAACTCGGCACGAGGAGGATAGTCGAAACTCAGCGTCGATAAAGCATCGATTACCCGGTAATTTCCGGTATTGCGACCAAAAAAGGTTTCGACACCAATGATCGCGACGATCACCTGGGCGGGCACGCCGTACTCTTGTTCGGCACGCGCCAACACCGCCTCATGCTGCCGCCAGAAGTCCACACCTCGCGCGATACGCGCGTCGGTCAGGAACATCGGCCGGTAATCCTTCCACGTCTTGACCCGCTCGGCGGGCCGCGAAATGGCGTCGAGAATCGACTGTTTGCGCTCAACATTGCGAAACACTTCGATCAATTGCTCGCCCGCGAAGCCGTAATCCCGAGTCATGTCACTGACGAACTGTGCGACCTGAGGAGAGCCCTCATAGTCACCCGCAAGCGACTCCTGCACTGAACCGAGGATGCCCATCAGACCGACCAGCGGCGCATATCGAGCAGCCCAGCCACGCACTACTTGCATTGAATTGTTCACCTTAATCAAACCTGAGCGATCCACTTGCGATGGGTATGGATCGACATCAAAACCCCAAACGCTGACAGCAGCGTCACCAGCGAAGTTCCGCCGTAACTAATGAAGGGCAATGGAACGCCCACCACCGGCAGCAAGCCGCTGACCATACCGATGTTGACGAAAACATACACAAAAAACGTCATGGTCAGACTGCCTGCGAGCAGCTTGCCGTAGAGCGTCTGCGCCTGAGCCGTGATGACCAGGCCGCGACCGATCAACAGCAGGTAGATCAGCAGCAAGGCACAGATACCCACCAGACCGAACTCCTCGCCCAACACCGCAATGATGAAGTCGGTGTGGCTTTCCGGGAGGAAATCCAGGTGAGACTGGGTGCCCAGCAACCAGCCCTTGCCGAAAACCCCGCCCGAGCCAATCGCCGCCTTGGACTGGATGATGTTCCATCCGGTGCCCAGCGGATCGCTCTCAGGGTCAAGGAAGGTCAGGATGCGTTGCTTCTGATAGTCGTGCATGAAGAAGAACCACATCGCCACCGCAACGGGCACAGCCGCTGCGATCACACTGATGATCCAGCGCCAGCGCAGGCCTGCCATGAACAGTACGAAGGTCCCGGACGCCAGAATCAGCAGCGAGGTGCCAAGGTCCGGCTGGCGCACGATCAGGATGAACGGCAACCCGATCAACCCAAGGCTGACGGCCACGTGCTTCAGATGCGGAGGCAACGTGCGCTTGGAGAGGTACCAGGCGATGGTCGCCGGCATGATGATCTTCATGAATTCCGACGGTTGGAAACGGATCACGCCAGGAATGTTGATCCAGCGCGTGGCGCCCATGGCGTTGTGGCCCATCACGTCCACCGCGACCAGCAGCAGCACACCGAAGACGTAAGCGATCGGCACCCAGCGTGCCATGAAGCGCGGCTCGAGTTGCGCGATCACGAACATCGACACCAGGCCGATGCCGAACGAGGTCGCCTGTTTGATCAACAGGTCCCAGCTCTTTCCGCTGGCGGAATACAGGACGAACAGGCTGCCGGCCGCCAGTGTCAGCAGCAGGATCAGCAACGGGCCGTCGACATGGATTTTCTGCAGGAAGGTGGCGCGACGGCGCATCACGTCTTCGCTGGAGAGGATGCGGTCGAAATTACTCTTCACGGGCCGCGGTCTCCGGAGGCAGTGTATTGCTGGCGTATTCGGGTTTCAGATGACCCTGAGGGTCCAGAAGCCAGGCATCCATGACCTGACGCACGACAGGTGCAGCGGCGCCGGAGCCCGATTCACCGTTTTCAATCATGACCGCCACGACGATTTTCGGGTTGTCGGCCGGCGCGAAGCCCACGAACAACGCGTGGTCACGGTGGCGCTCCTGCACTTTCGAGCGATCGTATTTTTCACCCTGACGGATCGCGACGACCTGCGCCGTACCGCTCTTGCCCGCGATGCGGTATTGCGCGCCGATGGCCGCCTTGCGCGCGGTCCCACGGGCACCGTGCATCACCTGCTGCATGCCGTGATTGACCTTGCCCCAGTCGGACGGGTCGCGCAGGACAATATCGGGAATCGGGTTTTCATCCACCGGTTTCTGGCCTTCGATGGTCCTGGCCAGATGCGGACGGTTCCATTTGCCTTTGTTCGCCACCAGCGCCGTGGCCTGAGCCAGTTGCAGCGGCGTGGCCTGCATGTAGCCCTGACCGATACCGAGGATCAGCGTTTCGCCCGGGAACCAGGCCTGACGTCGGGTGACCCGCTTCCAGTCGCGGGACGGCATCAGGCCGGGCGATTCTTCGAACATGTCCAGCGAGACCTTTTGCCCGATGCCGAACTTGTTCAGGTACGCCGACAGCCTGTCGATGCCGACCTTGTGCGCCAGGTCGTAGAAATAGGTGTCGTTGGATCGCATGATCGCGGTGTCCAGATCGACCCAGCCGTCACCGGTACGGTTCCAGTTACGGTATTTGTGATCATAGTTGGGCAGCATGTAGTAGCCGGGGTCGAACACCCGGGTACTGGCCGTCACGACGCCCGAGTCCAGGCCCGCGATGGCCACGGCGGGTTTGATGGTCGAACCCGGCGGGTACAGGCCTCGCAGAATGCGGTTGAACAGTGGCCGATCCACCGAATCCCGCAGTTCCGAGTAAGCCTTGAAGCTGATGCCGGTGACGAACAGATTAGGGTCGAAGCTTGGCTGACTGACCATCGCCAGCACTTCGCCGGTGTTCGGGTCCAGCGCCACCACGGCGCCACGACGTCCGGCGAGCGCGGTTTCGGCCGCTTCCTGCAACTGAATATCGAGGCTCAGGACGATGTCCTTGCCCGGCACCGGATCGGTCCGCTTCAGAACCCGCAGCACCCGACCACGCGCGTTGGTTTCGACTTCTTCGTAGCCCACCTGACCGTGCAATTCGGGCTCGTAGAACCGCTCGATCCCAGTCTTGCCCATGTGGTGGGTGCCGCTGTAGTTCACAGGGTCGAGACTTTTCAGCTCTTTCTCGTTGATACGCCCCATGTATCCCACGGAGTGGGCGAAATGCGCGCCCTGCGGGTAATGCCGAATCAACTGCGCGACCACTTCGACGCCCGGCAGGCGAAACTGGTTGACCGCAATCCGGGCGATCTGCTCCTCGGTCAGCTCGAACAGGATCGGCACCGGCTCAAACGGACGGCGCCCCTGTTTCATGCGTTTTTCAAAGATGATCCGGTCATCCGGCGTCAGCTCCAGCACTTCGATGATCGTGTCGAGAACCTTGGCCCAGTCACCGCCCGAGCGCTCGCGGGTCATGCTCAGGTTGAAGCTGGGCCGGTTGTCGGCGATCACCACGCCATTGCGGTCAAAAATCAGCCCGCGACTCGGCGGGATCGGCTGCACATGAACCCGGTTGTTTTCCGACAGGGTCGAGTGATAGTCGTACTGGATGACCTGCAGGAAATACAGACGCGCCACCAACACGCAGATCAGCACGATGACGGCCACGGCACCGACCACGACTCGGCTGCGCACCAAGCGTGCGTCCTTTTCGTGGTCTTTCAGGCGAATCGGCTGAGACATTTAGGGCGTGTTCACAGTGAAGGCAGCAGCGCTACTTGTGATAAGGGTGACCGGACAACACTGTCCAGGCACGATAAATCTGCTCACCGATGAGGATGCGCACCAGCGGGTGCGGCAACGTCAGCGGCGACAACGACCAACGCTGCTCGGCACGGGCACAGACTTCCGGCGCCAGCCCTTCCGGGCCACCGACCATCAGGTTGACTGTGCGCGAATCCAGCCGCCAGCGGTCGAGCTCGACCGACAGCTGCTCGGTGCTCCACGGTTTGCCGTGCACTTCGAGGGTGACGATCCGCTCGCCCGGCTGCACTTTCGCCAGCATGGCCTCACCTTCCTGACGGATGAGGCGTGCCACGTCGGCGTTTTTGCCACGGGTGTTGAGCGGAATCTCTACCAGTTCCAGCGCCAGTTCGGATGGCAGACGCTTGGCATATTCATGCCAGCCTTCTTCCACCCACTTGGGCATGCGTGAACCGACAGCAATCAGACGCAGACGCACAATGAGCCCTTATTGTTGCTCTTTGTTGAGCTTGGTGAAGTGCTCATGCGCGACTTCCGGGCTGTGGTGTGCAGCACTGGCCGAACGGCTCTGCTCGGCACCGGCCCACAGACGCTCCAGGTCGTAGAACTGGCGTGCGGAGGCGGTCATCATGTGCACGATGGCGATGTCCAGGTCCAGCAGCACCCAGTCGCTGTCGCCCTTGCCTTCTTCGCCCAACGGCTTGAGACCGTTTTTCTTGACCTCTTCGCGAACCTTGTCGAGCATCGCGTTGATCTGGCGATTGGAGGTACCGGTCGCGATGATCATGTAGTCGGTGATGCTCTGCTTGTCGCGTACGTCCAGCACCTGGACGTCCTGCGCCTTCACGTCCGCCAGGGCATCGGTGATCACTTTGATCATCGGGTTTTCAATCACTGCATCTTTGTTCGTCATATAAAACTCATTCAGCTCGTGTGTTTGGGTGTTTCTTCGCGCTCTCGGCAGCGTCGAAACACACCTTCAGTTCGACGCACGGTAAAGCCCGTGCGTATCGATATAGGCCAGTACCGCGTCTGGCACCAGAAAACGTACCGACTTCCCGCTGGCCAGCAGTTGGCGGATCTGGGTGGCAGACACCGAAAGCGGCGTCTGCCAGACGAATGTAATGTGTCCGCCAGGACCCTTCAGGGCCTTCGGATCGCTGACCGCGCGCGCCGCCAGCAGGTTACGCATGGCGTCCGGCGACTCGCTGTCGGCGTCCGGGCGTTGCAGCACCACGATATGGCAGTGCTCCAGCAACTCTTCCCATCGATGCCAGGAAGGCAGCCCGCAGAAGGCGTCCCATCCCAACAACAAAAACAGCTGGTCATCGACGGCCAGTTCAGCGCGCATCGATTCCAGCGTGTCGATGGTGTACGACGGCTTGTCCCGCAACAATTCGCGGTCATCCACCGTCAACGGCGACACGCCCTGGACCGCGCACTGAACCATCGCCAGACGGTCCTGTGCCGAAACACTGGGCGTATCGCGATGAGGCGGTCTGGCGCTGGGCGTCAGACGCAACTCATCGAGTTCAAGCAGCGCGGCGACTTCCAGCGCGCCGCGCAAATGGCCGATGTGCACAGGGTCGAACGTCCCCCCCAGCATGCCGATACGCTTCGGCTTGCGTGCAGTGGAAGGTGCTTCCCCGGCAGGCTCGTTCACAGCTTTCGCAAGGTTGCCTGCGTGCTGCCGAATATCGGCCAAGTCAGGCAGGCCCCTGCCCACGCAACTGGCGACCGTCACCGACGACGATGTACTTCTCGCAGGTCAGGCCTTCCAGACCGACCGGCCCACGGGCGTGAATCTTGTCCGTGGAAATCCCGATCTCGGCACCCAGGCCGTACTCAAAACCATCGGCAAAGCAGGTGGGCGCGTTGATCATCACCGAACTGGAGTCGACTTCCGCCATGAAGCGGCGCGTCTGGGCCTGAGAGTCGGAGAGGATGGCGTCGCTGTGGTGCGAACCGTAATGGTTGATGTGCTCGATGGCCTGATCCAGCCCGGTCACGACGCGGATTGACAGGATCGGCGCCAGATACTCGGTGTGCCAGTCCTCTTCGGTCGCCGGGATCGCATCGATCAGCTCACGGGTACGCTCGCACCCGCGCAGCTCGACGCCTTTTTCGCGGAACTGACCGGCCATTTGCGGCAGGAATTCAGCGGCAATCGCCTGATCCACCAGCAGCGTTTCCATGGCACCGCAGATGCCGTAACGATAGGTCTTGGCGTTGAAGCAGATGCGCTGCGCAGACGCCAGGTCGGCGTGTGCACTGACATACACATGGCAGATACCGTCCAGATGCTTGATAACCGGCACCTTGGCATCGCGACTGACGCGCTCGATCAGGCCCTTGCCGCCGCGAGGAACGATGACGTCCACGTATTCCGGCATGGTGATCAAGGCGCCAACGGCGGCGCGGTCGGTGGTTTCGACCACTTGCACCACGGCAGCCGGCAGGTCGGCTTCGGCCAGACCACGCTGAATGCAGGTGGCGATAGCGCGATTTGAATGAATGGCCTCGGAGCCGCCCCGCAGGATGGTCGCGTTGCCGGACTTCAGGCACAGGCTGGCGGCGTCGATGGTCACGTTCGGACGGGACTCATAGATGATGCCGACCACGCCGAGCGGCACGCGCATTTTGCCAACCTGAATGCCCGAAGGCTGGAAATTCATGTCGCGGATCGTGCCGACCGGATCGGGAAGGCTGGCAACCTGACGCAAACCGGCGATCATGCTGTCGATACGAGCCGGGGTCAGGGCGAGGCGTTCAAGCAAGGCAGGTTCCAGACCGTTCGCGCGACCAGCCGCCAGATCCTGCTCGTTGGCGGCGGTCAGTTCGTCACGGGCGGCGTCCAGCGCAGCAGCCGTGGCGGCCAGCGCGCGGTTTTTCTGCGCCGTACTGGCACGACCGATCACGCGCGAAGCTTCGCGGGCGGCGCGACCCAGGCGGGTCATGTAGTCAAGAACGGACTCAGTCATGGTCTCAGAGGTCTTGGCAGAGAGGAAAGCGGCCGATTATAGCTGTCGGGCGGGCTGAACGACAGCGGCGACAGGCGGATGGTCGATATAAGCCGGTTTTGTTCGGTGATAACGGCGTTTGCAATGATCGTTCCCACGCTCTGCGTGGGTAATGCAGCCTTGGACGCTCCGCGTCCGCCGATGATGGACGCGGAGCGTCACGTACGGCACTACCACGCAGAGCGTGGGAATGATCATCAACAAAACGCATCGCGGGCAAGCGCGCTCCTGCAAAGAAACCGTCCGAACGCTCCCTCGCCATTCAGCTGCAATTAAGCCCGACGTTGCTATCATCGCGGTCCGATATGCGGATACCCCAAACGCCATGCCCGACCAGCCCTCCCGCGCCTTGCCCGACAGCTTCTTCGACCGTGACGCTCAGACGCTCGCCCGCGATTTGCTGGGCAAAGTTGTCCGTCACAAGGTCGGTGAGTTGTGGCTGTCGGCGCGCATCATAGAGACCGAAGCCTATTACCTCGAGGAAAAAGGCAGCCACGCGTCGCTCGGCTATACAGAAAAACGTAAGGCTTTGTTTCTGGATGGCGGCCACATCTATATGTATTACTCACGCGGCGGCGACTCGCTGAACTTCAGCGCACAGGGACCGGGCAACGCGGTGCTGATCAAATCGGCTTATCCGTGGGTGGATGCGCTCTCGGACGTAAACAGCCTGGCGCAGATGCAACTCAACAACCCCGACGCCAGCGGCAATGTCCGCCCGCCAGAGCGCCTGTGCGCGGGACAAACGCTGCTGTGCAAAGCCCTCGGCCTGAAAGTGCCGATGTGGGACGCCAAGCGCTTCGACCCCCAGCGGATCTTCGTTGAAGACGTCGGGCAGCGACCTGCGCAAATCATTCAAGCGGCCCGTCTGGGCATCACCGCAGGACGCGACGAGCACTTGATGTACCGCTTCGTCGATGCCGAATACACACGGTTCTGCACGCGGAACCCGTTGCGACGCGGACAAGTCGAAGGCCGCGACTACTTCATTATCGAGCAAGGACACTGACCCATGGGCGCATGGCTCGACAGCATCACCGCGTGGCTGACCGTCAACCCGTCGTGGCTGGGCGCTGCGATTTTTCTGGTTTCGTGCCTGGAATGCCTGGCCATCGCCGGCATCATCGTGCCGGGTACCGTGGCCTTGTTCGCCATCGCCGCGCTGGCCGGCAGCGGCATCCTGCCTTTGAGCGAAGCGCTGCTGCTGGGTTTTCTGGGTGGCCTGCTGGGCGATGTCGTGTCCTACTTTGTGGGGCGACGCTTCCATCAGAACATCCGCCGCCTGCCGGGTTTGCGTCATCACCCGGAATGGATTGCAGGCGCCGAAACCTACTTCCAGCGCTATGGCATCGCCAGCCTGCTGGTCGGTCGCTTCATCGGCCCGCTGCGCCCGATGCTGCCGATGGTGGCCGGGATGTTCGACATGCCGTTCGTGCGCTTCGCCGGCGTCAGCCTGATCGCAGCGGCCGGTTGGTCAGTGGCCTACATTCTGCCGGGTTGGGCGACCGGCGCGGCCATCCGCCTGCCGTTGCCTGAAGGGTTCTGGCCGGAGGCCGCGTTTGTGGGCGCGGGGCTGGCGTTGCTACTCGGCGTGGCGATACAGAGCAGCCTGCGGGCCAGGCGCAACGCGACCAGGCTGATCGCCCTGACCAGCCTGATCATGCTGATCGCGGTGTTTCTGGGCTGGCCGTATCTGGCGCACCTCGATCAGGGCGTGATGACGCTGGTGCAGGAACATCGCAGCGAAGCGGCGCAAAACTTCGTTATTTTGGTCACCGGTCTTGGCGACTTCAGGACACAGTTCTGCGCGGCTGCCCTGCTGCTGATCATCCTGGTGGCCACTCGCCAATGGCGCCATGCGATCTTCGCCTGCGCCACGACGCTGGGCGCGGCGATCATCAATCAGAGCATGAAGCACACATTCGCCCGGGCGCGGCCAGAGGTGCTGGCCGAACCGCTCTCGACCTTCAGCATGCCGAGTGGACATGCCTCGGCGTCGTTCGCGCTGTTCATGACGCTGGCGGTTCTGGCGGGTAGAGGGCAACCGGCACGGTTACGCATGACCTGGTTGCTGCTTGGCGCGATCCCTGCGGCATCGATCTGCGTGTCGCGAGTGTACTTGGGCGTTCACTGGCCGACGGATGTCCTGGCGGGAATGCTGCTGGCGTTCTTCACCTGTGCGGCGAGCCTGGCGTTCGTGCAGAACAAGGACGTGTTGCCACCCTTGCCGTTACGGGTGTGGTGGCTGCTGTTACCGGCCATGGTCGCGCTGTTGGGAGGGTTTGCCTTCCACTCGATGACGCATGGCTTGATTCGGTATGAGTATTGAGCGCAGCTCGAACGAGCGACACATTGCAGGAGCGCGCTTGCCCGCGATGAGACCGTATCAGTCGACACCGACGCCAGGGATGTATCGCAATCGCGGGCAAGCGCGCCTACCGTTCAAGCGAGCAAGGTCATGCCTGCATATCGCCCTGCATCTCATCCAGCAAATCCTGGATCGCGTCGAGGCGCTCTTCCGCGTCGTCGATTTCCAGCAACTCGATCTTGTCTTCCTCGGCGAACGGCAGCAGGTAGGCCAACTGATTGGCCAGTGACTGTTGGCCGCTGGCCGTCAGGCCCATGTTCAGCGCGGCGACCATAGGGTGTTCTGCCAGTGCGGCCAGCAGCGCAACGAGGTCTTCGTCCTCTTCCTGGAGCGGCTTTTCGTCCGGCTCCTCCAGCCACGCCACCTCGGCCAGCAACAGGTTGTCGCGCTGGGTCTGGGCTTCGACCACCCGAAACCGTCGACCGCCCACCACGCGAATGCCCAGCAAACCGTTGTCCTGTTGCTGGAAATCAGTCACCAGCGCTTCACACCCGATCTGCGAGAAACCTTCAGGCACGTTGCCAACTTCACTGCCCTCGGTGATGCAGACCACACCAAAGCCCTCACCCTGTTTCATGCAGCGGCCAATCATGTCCAGGTAGCGCGCCTCGAAAATCTGCAGATCGAGCACACACCCCGGGAACAGCACAGCGTTCAGCGGAAACAACGGCAACGACATAGACACACCCTCAAGCAACCAGAGACACCGCCAACGGCAGGAACAACGCCGTGGCGACACCCATCAGACTCATGGCCAGTGCCGCAAAGGCACCGCACTCTTCACCTTCCTGCAAGGCGGCCGACGTTCCCACCGCGTGGGCCGTCAGCCCCAGGGCCATGCCCCTTGCTTCCGGGCTTTGCACACCCGCCAGGGTCAACAGGCCGGGGCCGAATATGCCGCCAATGACGCCTGTGATCAACACGAAAACCGCAGCCAGCGCCGCTACACCGCCAATCTGTTCAGCCACCAGCATGGCAATTGGCGAGGTCACCGACTTGGGCGCCATGGTCATCAGGATCATGTGATCGGCGCCCAGCACGTAACCCAGCCCCACGCACAGTGCCGTCGCAAACACCCCGCCAATCACCAGCGTAGTCAAGACCGGCCAGAACAACTGACGGATACGCCGCAGATTCAGATAAAGCGGCACTGCCAGCGCCACGGTCGCAGGCCCCAGCAGGATGCTGAGGATCTCGGTGCTCTTGCGGTACTCGACGTAGCTCAACCCACAGGTGAGCAGCACGCCGATCACCACCAGCATCGAGACCAGCACCGGCTGCAGAAAGACCCAGCGGGTTTTCTCGTAACCGGCCAGCACCACTTGATAGGCGCCCAGCGTGATGGCGATGCCGAACAGAGGGTGATGGATCACCGACAACCAGGCGCCCTGCCAATCCAGACTCATGATGGCTCCCGGCGACGGGCCTGACGGTCGATGAGCTTCTGCATCAACCAGCCGGCAAAGGTGAGCGAGATCATCAGGGACAACACCAGCGACCCGACAATGGCCCAGAAATCGTCAGCGATCTGCCCGGCGTACACCATGACGCCCACGGCAGGCGGCACCAGCAACAACGGCAGGTAACGCAACAGACTGCTGGCGGCCAGGCTGATAGGCTCGGTAACTTCTCCACGGATCATCAGGTAGACCATCAGCAGCACCAGCCCGATGATCGGCCCGGGCAGGATCGACAGGAACAAATGATTCAGCGCCGTTCCCACCAGCTGGAACAGCACCAGCCATGTCAGGCCTCTTAGCAACATAAAAAACTCCAGCAAATTCGCGGCGCCATTATACGCACGCAGTCTCGTCGGCTATGGGTCGGTATTCGCAAGCCTTCGGATTCTTGACCAATGGCCCTGAGCGTGCTGATCTTCAAGTCCGGCGCAGCCCTTGTGGGAGTGAGCTTGCCCGCGAATCGCGGAGTGTCCGTCGACGAATGCATCACAGACGTACCGCAATCGCGGGCAAGCGCGCTCCTGCATGAGCTCATAAACCGCGATCGAGCGAAGCAATAAAGAAGCCTATAGCCGCAGATCCCTGAAAAAACAAAACCGCACGCCGAAAACGATTCACTAAGGAGAGTATCGATGCCCTATGTACCTGTTGCAGCGCTCAAGAGTTATGAAGGCAAGGAACTGGGAAGTTCCGAATGGCTGACCATCGACCAGGAACGTATCAATCTGTTTGCCGAAGCCACTGGCGACTTCCAGTTCATCCACGTCGACCCGGTCAAAGCGGCGCAAACACCGTTTGGCTCGACCATCGCCCATGGTTTTCTGTCCCTCTCGCTGATTCCCAAACTCATGGAATCGCTGCTGGTGCTGCCAGAAGGCCTGAAGATGGTAGTCAATTACGGCCTGGACAGCGTGCGTTTCATTCAACCGGTGAAGGTGGATTCGCGCGTTCGTCTAAAAGTTGCCCTCACGGAAGTCACCGAGAAAAAGCCCGGCCAGTGGCTGCTCAAAGCCACCGCAACGCTTGAAATCGAAGGCCAGGAGAAACCTGCGTTCATCGCTGAACCCCTCTCTCTCGCCTTCGTGTAAAACGCCTGAAACGTGAAACAGTCGTAACAGACTGTTTCACCACGCTTCCCGGCTACGGCATACTCGCTGCGGCTGTGTGAGCGACTCGATACAAGTCCACGAATCTGATCACGCCGAAACACCTCATTTTCGGGATTTACCATGCGCGCGCTTGCCCCTCTGGCCCTTACCCTTCTGATTACCGCGTGCGGTGACGGCGAATCGCTGTTGCCGGCTGACGCACGCTTGCCCGACGGCGGCCGCTATCGGGGCGATGTCGTCAACGGCGTGCTGCAAGGCAAAGGGCGCATCGACTACCCCAACGGCAGCTGGTATGCCGGAGAGTTCGCCAAGGGTCAGTGGAACGGTCAGGGCGAGTGGCACGCGAGCAACGGCGATGTCTATAAAGGCGGCTTCCGGGACGGTTTGTTCGACGGTCAGGGCACGCTGACGACCAGCGGCGGCAGTTACGTCGGCGGCTACAAACTGGGGCGACGCGACGGCGAAGGCACGCTCAAAGAGCACGGCATGAGTTACCGCGGCGAGTTCAAGGCCGACCTTTATGACGGCCTCGGCCATCTGGAACTCGAAGACGGCAGCGAATACCAGGGCCAGTTCTCCCATGGCAAACCCAACGGCGAAGGCCAGCGCAGCGACGCGGCGGGCAATCAATTCAGTGGCAAATTCGTCGACGGCCAACTGGAAGGCACCGGCAATTTCACCAGCGCCGACGGCGATCAATACGTCGGCGGCTTTCACAACAATCAGTTGAACGGTCGCGGCCGCTATGAAAACGCCGATGGCGATGTCTGGTCCGGCCAGTTCAAGGACGGCGCATTCACCGGCAAAGGTGAGCTGATCGGTTCAGACGGCACCAACTATCAAGGGCAATTCCGTAACTGGCGTTTCGCAGGCGAAGGCCGCTTGAAATTGCCCGACGGCAGCCTCTATGTCGGCCAGTTCGACAACGACAACTACCAGGGCGCTGGCGTATTGACCGCTGCAGACGGCAGTGTGCAAAGCGGCACGTGGTCCAACGGTCAGCGCGTGCGCGACGCGATGGGCAAGCTGCTGCCCGATCCGCTGGAGGTCGGCTTGCTCGCACAAGGGCCGTTGCTGGAAAAGGCCCTCGCCGCCGTACCGGCCTCCACGCCGGCGACTGAGCTGTACAGCCTGGTGGTTGGCGGCGACGGCAAGCAGAGTGTCTTCCTGCGCGAAGCGGATTACGTCAACACGCTGCTGTCGAGCCGCTTCGGCGCTTACGGCCAGATTTCACTGGTGAACCACCGCGACCACATGGCCGATCGCCCGCTGGCGACCCGAGAAAACATCAGCCGCGCCGTGCAAACTTTGGCCCAGCGCAGCGGCCCGGAAGACTTGATCTTCATTTACCTCACCAGCCACGGCACCCACGATCACGAACTGGTGCTGGACCAGCCGCGCCTCGAACTCTCGGACTTGCCCGCCAACGAAATGGCCGGCGTGCTCGCGCCGTTGAAAAATCGAGACAAGGTGGTGGTGATCTCGGCCTGCTACTCGGGCGGTTTCATCCCGGCCATCAAAGACGACAAAACCATGGTCATCACGGCATCCCGTGAGGATCGCGTGTCGTTCGGTTGCTCCGAAGAAGCTGACTTCACCTATTTTGGCGAGGCCCTGTTCGGCAAGGCGCTGGTGGAAACCGATGACCTGATGCAAGCCTTCAACGACGCCAAAAAAATCGTGGCGCAGCGGGAAATCGAAGAAAACTTCGACGCCTCCGAACCGCAGATCTGGGCGCCCAAAGGCGTGCTCGCACGCTGGCAGCAACTGCGTAAAAGCCAGGCAGAGCGGGCGTTGAACACCGTGTCGGTCGGCAAAGGCATGAAGGCGGCGGCCAGCCACTGATACCCTGCTTCGGCGGCCAACATCACCGCAACATGAAAAATTGGTGAGTTTTGTGAAACCAGCGTCATCCGTACATAGTCTGTTCCGATAGAGCGCCTATGCTTGTGCGTATCAAGGGAGAAAGACCATGTACTTGACGCCGCAACACATCCTGCTTGCCGGAGCGACTGGATTGACAGGCGAGCACCTGCTCGATCGCTTGCTCAATGAGCCCACCGTCAGCCGCGTATTGGCGCCAAGCCGCCGCCCGCTGGCCGAACATCCTCATCTGGAAAACCCCGTAGGCGACTTCACTTCCCTGCTCGCCGAACTGGGCGGTCGGGTCGATATCGCGTTTTGCTGCCTGGGCAGCACGATCAAACAAGCCGGTTCTCAAGATGCGTTTCGCGCCGTCGACATGGACATGGTCGTGGCCTTCGGCAGGCGCGCCCGGGAAATGGGCGCGCGTCATTTGCTGGTCATCAGCGCGGTAAACGCCGACCCTGAATCCAGCATTTTCTACAGCCGCGTCAAAGGCGAAATGGAAGAAGCGTTGAAGGACCAGAACTGGCCGCAACTGACCATCGCCCGCCCTTCCCTGTTGATTGGCGAGCGCGAAGACCAGCGCTTGGTCGAGCAGTTGGCGGCGCCAATTGCCAAGCTGATTCCCGGCAAATACGGCGGCATCGAAGCCTGCCAGCTGGCTCGCGCGCTGTGGCGCCTGGCGCTGGAAGAACAGGACGGGATTCGGGTGGTGGAATCGGATGAGTTGAGGCGGCTGGGGAAATAATCCCAGGACGAAAACCAACGTTGACCTGTGGGAGCGAGCTTGCTCGCGAATGATCGTTCAACCGATGCATCAGTGTCGGTTCTACTGGCCATTCGCGAGCGAGCTCGCTCCCACAGGTCATTTATCAGGCCATTAACAAACCTACAACCCACCCGTCGCCTGAAACCCCACACCCAGCGCCGTCAGAATCGACAGCGGCAGCAGCAGGGTGTCCAGCACCGCGCTGCCCGGCAGGTCCAGCATGGGGTATTTTGGCGCCTCGGCACCGAAGCGGTCCTTCTCGCAGCAACCGCCTCGGATCGCATACAGATCCAGCCGCGTGCCTGAATACACCACAGGCGCGCCCGGCTGATTGGCATCCAGCGTGCGCACCGTTGCACAACCGGTGGTAAGCAGAAGGCCAAGGGTGAGGACAAACAGCTTCTTATTCATCGGCGCCAAAATGATGCTCGCCCCAACGCGGCAGCATGTCCTGAGGGATGTTGAGCAGATTGAGAATCCGTGCGACGACGAAGTCGACCAGGTCATCAATGGTCTGCGGCTGGTGATAGAAACCAGGCGAGGCCGGCAGAATCACCGCGCCCAGATTCGACAGCTTGAGCATGTTTTCCAGATGGATGCTGGAAAACGGCGCTTCGCGCGGCACCAGGATCAGCTGACGGCGTTCCTTGAGGGTCACGTCGGCCGCGCGTTCGATAAGGTTGTTGCAGGCGCCAGTGGCGATGGCCGACAAGGTGCCGGTCGAACACGGTACGACGACCATGGCACTCGGCGAGCCGGAACCGGACGCCACCGGGGACATCCAGTCTTCCTTGCCGTACACCCGAATCTGCCCCGCCGCCGCGCCGGTGTATTCGGTGAGGAACGCCTGCATCATTTGCGGTTTGGGCGGCAGGGTGACGTCCGT
The DNA here is from genome assembly GCF_900100795.1 of Pseudomonas abietaniphila. Taxonomy (GTDB): domain Bacteria; phylum Pseudomonadota; class Gammaproteobacteria; order Pseudomonadales; family Pseudomonadaceae; genus Aquipseudomonas; species Aquipseudomonas abietaniphila. The sequence goes on along the minus strand of NZ_FNCO01000016.1, from coordinate 73,979 downwards.
CTCGGTGGCCATGACCAACTGCGCGGCCTTGGAGATCAGGAAATGCACTTCACGATCTTCACGCACCAGGCAGTCGAGCAGACGCAGGCCGTATTGCGCGCCGGATGCGCCGGTCATCGCCAGGGTAATGCGCTCCGGGCCGCTCATTTCAGTGCCTCGGCGAGCTTGCCGTGCAGACCGCCAAAGCCGCCGTTGCTCATGATCACCACGTGAGTGCCGGGCTGGGCCTGACTTTTCACGCGCTCGATGATGCCTTCCAGCGAATCGCAGACCACCGCCGGCACCTTGCACTGAGCAGCGGTCGCGCCCAAGTCCCAGCCCAGATTGGCCGGGGCATACCAGACCACCTGATCGGCCTGATCGACGCTTTCCGGCAGCCCGTCCCGATGCGCGCCGAGCTTCATGGAGTTGGAGCGTGGCTCGACGATGGCAATGATCGGCGAGTCGCCGACTTTCTTGCGCAGGCCATCCAGCGTGGTGGCGATGGCGGTCGGATGGTGGGCGAAGTCGTCATAAATGGTGATGCCGCGCACGTCAGCGACTTTTTCCATGCGTCGCTTCACGCTTTTGAACGCGCTCAACGCTTCGACGCCTTGTTGTGGAACGACGCCAACGTGCCGAGCGGCCGCAAGGGTGGCGAGGGCGTTGGCGACGTTGTGTTGACCGGTCATGCCCCAGTCCACCACGCCTTGAGCGACGCCTTCAAAGAGGACTTCGAACTTCGAGCCGTCCTCGCTCAGCAGCTTCGCTTGCCACTGACCGCCCTGCCCGGTGGTTTGTACCGGCGTCCAGCAACCCATCTCGATCACGCGCTGCAGCGCAGGCTCGGTGATTGGATGAATCACCAGGCCTTCGCTCGGAATGGTGCGCACCAAGTGATGGAACTGACGCTCGATGGCAGGCAGATCGGGGAAGATGTCGGCGTGATCGAACTCAAGGTTATTGAGGATCGCGGTACGTGGGCCGTAGTGAACGAATTTCGAACGTTTATCGAAGAACGCACTGTCGTACTCGTCGGCTTCGACCACGAAGAACGGCGTGTCACCCAGGCGGGCGGACACCGCAAAGTTCTGTGGAACGCCACCGATCAGGAAGCCAGGGCTCATGCCCGCGTGCTCCAGCACCCAGGCCAGCATGCTGCTGGTGGTGGTCTTGCCATGCGTACCGGCAACCGCCAGCACCCAGCGACCGCGCAACACGTGATCGGCCAGCCACTGCGGCCCGGACACATACGGCAGGCCTTTGTTGAGGACGTATTCAACCGCCGGATTGCCGCGCGACATGGCGTTGCCGACCACCACCAAGTCCGGTGCAGGTTCCAGGTGTGAAGGGTCGTAACCCTGCATCAGCGTGATGCCCTGCGCCTCGAGCTGCGTGCTCATCGGCGGGTAGACGTTGGCATCGGAGCCGGTGACTGTGTGGCCCAAATCCTTGGCGAGAACCGCCAGCGAACCCATGAACGTGCCGCAGATACCCAGAATATGAATGTGCATGACCGACCTCTTAAAACGTTCGCGCAGGTTAGCGTAGAGAGGGTCGATTCGCACAGTTCAATTGCTGGAATGCCCTTGATTCTGCCCGAAGGGCGCGGGAGCTTGGCTTGCCAGCGATCTGCCACGAAGCGATAGCAAAGTCAGACGACTCGGTAGTACCTGACACACCGCACGCGCTGGTTTTACTGCCGGTTCCCGGCAGATCGCGGGCAAGCGCGCTCCTACGGCCTTCGGCCAGAATCAAAAGCCGCTAACGTGCAATCCCATGCTTGCGCAGCTTTCTATAGAGGGTGTTGCGACTGACGCCCAACTCCTTCGCCGCGTGGGTCATGTGCCAGCGTTGCGCCTCCAGGGTCGCGATCAATGCAGCGCGCTCGGCATCGTCCAGTGGCGACTCGACGTGGTCGGCCTCGGGCGTTTTTTGCACAGCGCCCTGACGCATCAAGACCGGCAAGTCGGCGACACAAATTTGATCGTCCTCGCACAGCGCTGCCAGGGTCCTCAACACATTACGCATCTGCCGCACGTTACCCGGCCAGTTGAAGGCCAGCAGTGAATCCCTCGCCGCAGGCTCAATGACTACGGCATGGCCACCCGCCTCTTCTTCCAGCAGAAAATCCAGCAACTGAGACTTGTCTCTGCGTTCACGCAACGGCGGGAGGGCGATTTCCAGGCCGTTGAGTCGGTAGTAGAGGTCCTCGCGGAAGCTGCCGTCCTCAACCCGGCCCAGCAAATTTCGGTGCGTCGCGCTGATGATTCGTACATCCACCGATTGCGGTTCGCCGCCAATCGGCACCACCAGCCGATCCTCCAGCACCCGTAACAAGCGGGTCTGCAACGCCACCGGCATGTCACCGATCTCGTCGAGAAACAACGTCCCGCCATCGGCCTGCTGCAACTTGCCGCGCATCCCTTCCTTGCGCGCGCCGGTGAAACTGCCGCCGCGATAACCGAACAGCTCGCTTTCAATGAGGCTTTCCGGAATCGCCGCGCAGTTCAACGCGACAAAAGGCTTGCCTGCCCGCTGGCTGGCCTGATGCACCGCCTTGGCGAACGCTTCCTTGCCAGAGCCGGTTTCGCCATTGATCAACAACGGCACGTCACGCTCGAAGACCTTGAGCGCCCGACGAAAATCCGTTTGCAGCGACGGATCGCCCAGGCAGATACCGCTTAGCGCAGGCTGCGAAACCGATTTACTCGCAAGAGGAGCAGAGCGCGCTTTCGCTCCGGGCCGCGACTGCCCACGCAGCAGTGCGAAGAATCCGCGCCCGTCGCGCGTCCGCAAGGGCCAGCGGGTGGCTGCATCGGGTGACGCACGGCCCATGAGTTCGTCCAGTGAACAATCGAACAACGAAGCGACAGACTGCCCGACCAGCTCGGCGCGGCCGAGACTCAAGAGGTTCAGCGCACTTTGATTCAGCGCGCTGACGCGACCCTCGCCATCGAATGCCAACAAGCCTTCGCTGAACAGCCCGACCGACCCCGCCTGCAAATGGAAACGCAGCAGCCACTGATCGTCGCAGTGACGAAGGAAATAACTGCTTTCAATCATCTTCGCCGACAGATTGACCAGCGCCATGGTGTGGAACTGGCTTTGCCGGGACACATCATGCCGAGCGGAGGAAACGTCCAGCACCGCGAGCAGATCGCCATGGGGATCGAACACAGGGCTCGCCGAGCAGGTCAGCCCGGTGTGCCGGCCGCGAAAGTGCTCGTCGCGATGAATCGTCACCGACTGCCGCTCGACCAGGCAGGTGCCAATGCCGTTGGTGCCCTCGCTGGCCTCGCTCCAGTCAGCGCCCAGCCACAATCCGGCGCGCTCGAAAATCCTGCGCTCGCCCGGTTCGGTCACGCAATTGAGGATGACGCCACGCGCATCAGTCAGCAGCACGGCATTACCGCCCGATAACTGCTGATGCAGGTTGTTCATCTCGCCACCGGCAATCGTCAGCACTTGCTGCAGGCGCTCGCGGCTTTCCAGCACGCGGGCATGCTCAAGCACCGTGGGCGCCATGGCCTGGGCGGGATCGAGGTGATAGTCCTCAAGGCAACGCAGCCACGAACGGGCGATGGAAGGATCGGCGCCGGGGCCGTATTGATGATGCGCGTTGCCTTGGGCGACGGTCAGGACTTGCTGGGCATGTCGAGAGAAGGGGCTGCTGTGCATTTTTATTGTTCTTCCTAGGTTCTGCCTGGGGAGCTGTGGACCAGCATCCTCCTCGTCCCCGGTCATTGCAATGCTTCCAAAGGTGCAACTCGGCGGGCTGTCCCACATTCGATACAAAGTGTCACCCTGGCCGTATCGACGCTGGCACAACGACATCCGCCAAACATCTCATTTATCAGCAAAACCCTTATAAACCGGGGCCCTCGCGGCAGTGGCCCGCGCTTTGCTCTACGCTCTTATCAAGCACAGCCGCCTCACCGCCGCTGAAGCAAGCAGCCGTGCGTTATCCCCACACAATCACAAGAGCAAGGAGATATTCACCATGCGTTATGCCCATCCCGGTACTGAAGGCTCGCTCGTTACCTTCAAGACCCAGTACGGCAACTACATCGGTGGCGAATTCGTGCCGCCGGTCAAAGGCCAGTATTTTGAAAACACCTCGCCGATCACCGGCAAGCTGATCGCGACCTTCCCTCGCTCCACAGCCGAAGACATCGATAAAGCCCTGGATGCTGCCCACGCCGCGGCCGATGCGTGGGGCAAGACGTCTGTTCAGGAACGCTCGCTGACCCTGCTTAAAATCGCCGACCGCATCGAGCAGAACCTTGAGCTGCTCGCGATCACCGAAACCTGGGACAACGGCAAAGCCGTTCGCGAAACCCTGAACGCCGACATTCCGCTGGCGGTCGATCATTTCCGTTATTTCGCGGGCGTGCTGAGGGCTCAGGAAGGCAGCGCCGCCGAGATCGACGGCAACACCGTCGCGTATCACATTCACGAGCCACTGGGCGTGGTCGGCCAGATCATTCCGTGGAACTTCCCGATCCTGATGGCCGCCTGGAAACTCGCGCCTGCACTGGCGGCCGGCAACTGCATCGTGCTCAAACCCGCCGAGCAAACCCCGCTGGGCATCACCGTCATGATGGAGCTGATCGGCGATCTGCTACCAAAAGGCGTGCTCAACGTGGTGCAAGGTTATGGCCGTGAAGCCGGTGAAGCGCTGGCCAGCAGCAAGCGCATCGCCAAAATCGCGTTCACCGGCTCGACTCCGGTGGGCTCGCACATCATGAAACTGGCGGCCGACAGCATCATCCCGTCCACCGTAGAGCTGGGCGGCAAGTCGCCAAACATCTACTTCGAAGACGTAATGAGCGCCGAGCCTGAATTCATCGACAAATGCGCAGAAGGCGTGGTTCTGGCGTTCTTCAACCAGGGCGAAGTGTGCACCTGCCCTTCGCGCTGCCTGGTTCAGGAATCCATCTATCCGCAGTTCATGGAAGCGGTGATGAAGAAGGTCCTGAAGATCAAGCGTGGCGACCCGCTGGACACCGACACCATGGTTGGCGCTCAGGCGTCGCAGCAGCAGTTCGACAAGATCCTCTCCTATCTCGACATCGCCCAGGGCGAAGGCGCCGAGCTGCTTACCGGCGGCAAGGTCGAGAAAATGGAAGGCTCGCTGGCAACCGGTTACTACATCCAGCCGACGCTGCTCAAAGGCAACAACAAGATGCGCGTGTTCCAGGAAGAAATCTTTGGTCCGGTGGTCAGCGTCACCACCTTCAAGGATGAAGCCGAAGCCGTCGCCATCGCCAACGACACCGAGTTCGGCCTGGGTGCAGGCGTCTGGACCCGCGACATCAACCGCGCTTACCGCGTGGGTCGTGCGATCAAGGCTGGTCGCGTATGGACCAACTGCTACCACCTCTACCCGGCACACGCCGCGTTCGGTGGCTACAAGAAGTCCGGCGTCGGCCGCGAAACCCACAAAGTAGCCCTCGAGCACTACCAACAGACCAAAAACCTGCTGGTGAGCTACGACATCAACCCGTTGGGCTTCTTCTGATTCAGCGGTAAAGCTTCACATGACGGCCTCTTCGGAGGCCGTTTTTATTGCAGGCGAGCCCACATTTTGGCCACCCCACCGTACCTGTAGGAGACGTCGGAGGTTACGACGGCAGCGATAGTGGTGGGTCAATCAGAGTTGAGTTGCCTGACACACCGCCTTCGCTGCACTCGTAACCTCGGACGTCTCCCACAGAGGTCTGCGGTGTTGCGGGCTTGGCAAACAGGAATCCAACCCGCTTTTGGATTGCGCTTTCTAAACCGCTTAGGCACAGTCAAAACCGTCTGTCCCAATGCCAGGCGCGCCCTCCCCCTTCCATGAATTGCACAATGAAGCTGAGGCCCAACCATGCGGATCATCAAAGCCACCCTGGAGCACCTGGACCTGTTGACCCCCTTGTTCGTCAAATACCGTGAGTTTTACGGCGAACTGCCTTTCCCCGATTCCTCTCGTGCGTTCCTTGAAAAACGCCTGCGTCGCGATGAATCGGTGATTTACCTGGCCTTGCACGATGACGACGAGAGCAAGCTGCTCGGCTTCTGTCAGCTCTACCCAAGCTACTCCTCGCTTTCGCTCAAACGCGTCTGGATCCTCAACGACATCTACGTCGCCGAAGACGCACGCCGCATGCTTGTCGCCGACCACCTGATCAAGGAGGCCAAGAAGATGGCCCGGGAGAGCCAGGCCGTGCGCATGCGCGTCTCCACCAGCGCCAACAACGAAGTCGCCCAGAAGGTCTACGAATCGATCGGATTTCGCGAAGACACTCAATTCAAGAACTACGTGCTGCCGATTAATTGAAACAGCGCCGCAGCGCCCTTGTAGGAGCGCGCTTGCCCGCGATAGCGTCGGGTCAGTCGACATCGACGTTGCAGGCACACTGTAATCGCGAAACAACGCCGCAGCTCCCCGTGTAGGAGCGCGCTTGCCCGCGATGGCATCGGGTCAGTCGACATCGACGTTGCGGGCGTACTGTGTGCGCGGGCAAGCGCGCTCCTACAAGAGGTCTGTGTCGCATCACTACCAAATGTTTCAATCTCCCTCTCACCCTAAGCAACATCCCGTTTCTTCCCTCTATAATGCGGCCCACATCGCCTCTACTTAACGACCCGCACGACCCGGATCGGGTCTCACACTCAGGTGCCGTACATGGACTTCAACCCCCTCGACATCATTCTTCACCTCGACGTCTACCTCGACATGCTGGTGACCAACTACGGCACCTGGGTCTACGCGATTCTGTTCCTGGTGATTTTCTGCGAGACGGGGCTGGTCGTTACACCGTTCCTCCCGGGTGATTCCCTGCTGTTCATCGCAGGCGCCGTCGCGGCGGGCGGTGGTCTGGACCCCGTGCTGCTGGGCTGCCTGCTGATGGCCGCTGCCATTCTCGGCGACAGCACCAACTACGTGATTGGCCGAACAGTGGGCGACAAGCTGTTCAAGAACCCCAACTCCAAAATCTTCCGTCGCGACTACCTGACCAAGACCCACGAGTTCTACGAGCGCCACGGCGGCAAAACCGTGACGCTGGCGCGCTTCCTGCCGATCATCCGCACCTTCGCCCCGTTCGTTGCAGGTCTGGGCAAGATGAACTACCTGCGCTTCGTCAGCTTCAGCGTGCTGGGTTCGATCCTCTGGGTCGGCAGTCTGGTGACGCTCGGTTACTTCTTCGGCAACATCCCGTTCATCAAGAAAAACCTCACCCTGCTGGTGCTGGTAATCATCCTGATCTCGCTGGCGCCGATGATCATCGGCCTGGTTCGCAGCCGCATGAGCCGTTCCGCCGAGGCGCGCTGATTCCATGTGGTCGCTGGGCGGCTGGCTCAAGCGCCGCACGCTGGCGCGCAACCCCGTTGACCCTGAGCTTTGGGAACGGGTGCGCCAGCGCTTGCCGATCCTCGATGGCCTGAGCGCCGAAGAGGACCGCTACCTGCTCGACAGTTGCGTGCTGTTCCTGCAAGCCAAACACCTCACGGCGCTGGAAGGCGTCGATCTGGATGACGAGTCGCGGCTGTTTCTTGCTGCGCAGGCGCAACTGCCCTTGCTCGCGCTGGGCGATTTGAACTGGTATCAGGGGTTTCACGAGATCGTCCTCTATGGCGACGACTTCATCAGCCCGCAAAAGCACCGCGACGCCAACGGCATCGAGCACGAGTGGGACGGCGAACACAGCGGCGAAGCCTGGTCGCAAGGCCCGGTCATTCTCGCGTGGCCGGGCGTGCTGTCGAGCGGCGGCTGGGAAGCCTACAACCTCGTCATCCATGAACTGGCGCACAAGCTCGACATGCTCAACGGCGACGCCAACGGCCACCCGCCGCTGCACAACGACATGCGCATCCGCGACTGGACCGACGCGATGCAAACGGCCTACGACGACATGAACCGGCAGCTGGACGCCGACCCCGACGCCGAAACCTCCATCGATCCTTACGCTGCTGAAAACCCTGCGGAGTTTTTCGCCGTCACCAGCGAATACTTCTTCAGCGCCCCGGATTTACTGGTCGACGCCTATCCAGCGGTCTATCAGCAGCTCAAGGCGTTCTATCGGCAGGATCCTTTGGCGCGCTTGATGGCACTTCAAGTGGAAAACCCGGTCTATCAGGCTCAACACGACGCCTGAAGCCGACCGCCACGCATGGCATCGCTTCTCGAATGTGCCTATAATCCGGCCCACTTTTTGGCGTTGCACGCCAGATTCTGAATGGTCAACCAAGGGGGCAAAGCCCAATGAGCTACAGCAAGATTCCGGCCGGTAAAGACCTGCCGAATGACATCTACGTCGCAATCGAGATCCCGGCTAACCACGCGCCGATCAAGTACGAGATCGACAAAGAAAGCGACTGCCTGTTCGTTGACCGTTTCATGGCCACCCCGATGTTCTACCCGGCCAACTACGGTTTCATCCCGAACACCCTGGCGGACGACGGCGATCCCCTGGACGTGCTGGTTGTTACCCCTTACCCGGTCGCGCCAGGCTCGGTCATCCGCGCCCGTCCAGTTGGCGTGCTGAACATGACCGACGACGGCGGCGGCGACGCTAAAGTCATCGCCGTCCCACACGACAAGCTGTCCCAGCTGTACGTCGACGTGAAGGAATACACCGACCTGCCACCGCTGCTGATCCAGCAGATCGAGCACTTCTTTGCTAACTACAAAGACCTCGAAAAAGGCAAATGGGTGAAGATCGAAGGCTGGGCCGGCGCAGACGCCGCTCGCGAAGCCATCACCAAATCGGTCGCTGCCTACAAAGGCTGATTCGATTCGCTCGCTTCAGAACGCCCGCCTTGGGTGTTCTGAAGGGGCAACCCTCGGAACTCGACTCATCCCCCTGTGGGAGCGAACTCATTCGCGATCGGCTGCGAAGCAGTCGCAAACCCTTCCCCACCTCCGCCTCTAACGCCCCCTCGCCCTCAAACCCGCACCCGTTCCCCACGATTTCACACGCAAATGTTTAATTAAATCGAGACCCAAACAATCCGTTTACCCCAATAAAACATCCGCCCATTCAGGCAACAATCAAGACACTGATATTCATCAGCCACTCAACAACCAGTGCTCTAAAAAGCCAGCCTCTGCAACATCCCTTCAAAACCGCCACTCTCACGCCCCTCCAAACACTGTTGAGCACAAACAAAACAGTGAAAGAAACAACCTACAAATGCCTTCAAACCCTGTAATCCCGACACTCAATTACAACGTTGACGCTCCACTCATTTGAACACTTCGTTCATTTAAACAAACTTGAACCTTCCGTAAACTTCGGGCCATGAATACATCAGGTGATCGACTACGCGTCCTTCTGCGGGAGTGCCATCTCTCCGCCACAGACTTCGCCGCCAACCGAAAGGTGACGCCGCAACACGTGAACAACTGGTTCAAACGCGGCATCCCCATGGCACGCATCGAAGAAGTCGCCGAACTGCTCAGCGTCAACGGACGCTGGCTGCGCACGGGCGAGGGGCCCAAACACCCCGGCGAAGATCGCGGCAAGCGCGGCCTGAGCGGCCTTGCGAAACTGCGCCCGGAGCGCAGCGGCCGCGAAGAACTGGACATCCCGCTGTACACCGAACTGCCCACCCAGAACCCCGGCCAGACCACCGTCAGCGAAACGCCCAACCACCGCGTCAAACTTGCACGACGCATCCTCGAAGCCATGGACGTCGTACTGCAAAACGCCATCTGCGTCGCCATGTACGGCAACAGCATGGCCGACAAGATTCAGGACGGCTCCCTCATCGGCGTCGACAGAGGCCGCACCCACGTCATCGACGGCGAAATCTACGCCCTCGAACACGACGGCATGCTGCGCGTGAAATACCTCTACCGGCTCCCCGGCGGCGGCCTGCGCCTGCGCAGTCACAACGCCGCCGAATACCCCGACGAAATCTTCAGCGCCGAGCAGATCCAGGAACAGAACATCCACATCCTCGGCTGGATCTTCTGGTGGTCCACCCTCAACAACCGCCGCCACCCCGCGACAATGCCTTGATTCACAAGGAAAAGGACAATGGCAGCGCATCAAGGCTGGGCATCCGCCGCGAACATGAGTATCCTGCACGCCTTCGTTTCAACACCCCTCGGCTACCCGCGGACGGGTGACCGACCAGGCAAAGTCCCCGCGACCGCCTCGTCTACCTCACAAGCGCCTCTTCGTAGCGCGCACTTTTGCGGATGGGTGCGGATAGCCAAAAACTAACCAAACCTGTCACCGAGAAGCCGGCCACAAGCCGGCTTTTTAATGTCTGAAAGCCGCTCAAATTCGTCTGGACTGAGTCGTAGCCACTGCCCTTCCATGAGGACGAACCCTGGAACGCCGAAGTCGCCGTCGTCATCTAGCCCGACTTACACCTGATGCGTGAAAGCCGCCCACCGTGCTTGGTAGCGGACCCCAACGTTCCGAGTCGTCTGGTTCTACTGCCGGTGCCCGGCAGATCGCGAGCAAGCTTGCTCCCACGGCCTTCGGCAGAATCACATGCGTTTGAGCGCGCGATACGCCAAACACCGGCGCCAGTATTCCCTCCTCCCCCGCCTCACCTATGCAAACTTTAAATAACCTTCACCCAACTTAATTAGCTGTAAAACCCCTGACGCCTGTCTCCCTTTATAGAAAAAACACCCTCGCGCGTTACACCCAACCCATTGATTCAAAAGCCGCTCGTGCAAAACTTCGTTATTTAAATACCCAACAACACACCCGCTCAAACCGCAAAAGTACCCCGCACCCGCTCTTTGAATATTTCCTGTTCCCTGCGTGTTCTCCTATCAATACCTGTCTGCACACCCTAATAAAAACACTGCCAGGGAAGGCCGTTTTTCAGAGTATTGCGCCATGGCCTTTTTTCCCTGTTTTCTGTCGGTGGTGTTTGTCGTTCGTAATCAGGCCGATGGCCTTGAGGGGATGTTGTGCGAGGCGACGGATGTGATTGCGTCGATGGTGTCGGACTATGAGTTGATCATTGTCGACAACGCGTCGAGCGATGACAGCGTGGCGCAGTTGAAGCGGCTGACGGCTGAGGATGGGGTGGCGAATCTTCAGGTGTATGCGCTGACCAAGGAGGTCGATCTGGACACGGCGTCGTGGGTCGGTCTGGAGAATGCGCTGGGTGATTACGCGGTGGTGCTGGACCCGCTGGCGGACGACATTGCGTTTTTGCCGAATATGCTGGAACACGCGGCTCGCGGTGCGGATGTGGTGTTTGTCTGCAACACCGAGCACACGCCGCAGCCTTTGTTGTATTGCTTCGCCTTCAAGCTGTTTCACCGGGCGTATCGCTGGTGCAACGGGATTCACCTGGTCAAGGACGCGCCGCAGTTTCGGTTGCTGACCAAGAAGGTGATCAATTTCATTCTGCAGCATCCCAAACCCACGATGATTTATCGGCATTTGCCGGCCACGGGCGGTTTTGCGCGTACGTGCCTGACGTATTCAGCGCCACCCAAGGCGCAGCCGCGCAGGCATCTGGGGGAAAGCGTCGACCGGGGTATTCGGATGCTGGTGTCGAGCACCCGCGCGCCGATGCGGCTGGTGACAGCGCTGTCGTTGTTTGGCGCGGTGATGAACCTGCTTTATTGCGCGTACGTGGTGGGCATTGCGCTGTTCAAGACCGATGTCGCGGCGGGCTGGATCAGTCTGTCGTTGCAGGAGTCGGGCATGTTTTTCCTGATTTCGCTGGTGCTGTTGGTGCTCGGCGAATACATCCTGAACATGGGGAGTTTTTCCGGCGACGGGCCGCTGTATTACATCGGGCAAGAGTTCACGAGTTGCCGAATGACGCGGCTCGAAAAGCTCAACGTCGAGGACGCCGCGCCAGTGATCAGCATGGCGAGGGCCTGGGGCGGAGAGCGCGCATCTTGATGAGCCATCCGGTGCCTTGCCATGAGGCGATCATTATTGGCGGCGGCTTCTATGGATCGGCGATTGCCATCCATCTGGCCCGGCAACGCGGGTTCAAGCGCATCGTGCTGCTGGAGCGCGAGGGCGGCTTGCTCAGGCGCGCGTCTTACAACAATCAGGCGCGCGTGCATAACGGCTATCACTACCCGCGCAGCTTCACCACGGCCTATCGCAGCCGGGTCAACCTGCCGCGTTTCGTGGCCGACTGGCCCCAGGCGGTGAAGCGCGATTTCACCAAGCTGTACGCGATTGCGCGGCACAACTCGAAGGTCACAGCGCGGCAGTTCGAAAGGTTTTGCCGTGATATCGGTGCGCAGATCCAGCGTGCGGACTCAGCGGCGCATGCGCTGTTCGAGCCGCGTTTGATCGAAGAGGTGTTTCAGGTTCAGGAGTACGCGTTCGACGCCACGCAACTGGCGCGATGGGCCGTGCAGGAACTTGAAGAATGCGGCGTGCAGGTGCGGTTGCTCACCCGCGCGACGGAGATCTATCAGGGCGCAGAACACACGCTGCAGGTGGTGACCGAAAGCGAAGGCGGCCCGCAACGCCTCAGCTGCCGCTATCTGTTCAACTGCACCTACAGCGGCAGCAATCATTTCAACGGTGACTTTCCGGGGCTGGACACGGACCTGCGCCACGAGATCACCGAAATGGCGCTGATGCAGATGCCGCCTGCTCTCGAAGGCCTTGGCGTGACGGTCATGGACGGGCCGTTCTTTTCGATGATGCCGTTCCCCTCCCGCGACCTGCACACCTTGTCCCACGTGCGTTTCACCCCGCATGTGCAGTGGAACGACGACAAGTCGATCAACCCTTACGACAAGCTCGCCCGACATGAGCGCACCAGTCGCGTGGAGCGAATGGTGCGGGATGTCGGTCGTTACATTCCGGCAATCCTCGACTCGCGGCACAGGGACTCGCTGTACGAAGTGAAGACCGTGTTGGCGAAAAACGACCGCAACGACGGTAGGCCGATTCTGTTCGAGAAGCACGCCAGCTTGCCGGGCTGCTACTCGGTGCTCGGCGGCAAGATCGATAACATCTACGACGTGCTGGAGAAACTGGACAATGAAGTCTTTTGACCTGCCGCGTATCGCCCCGGCGCTCGTCCTGCCCCTCGCAATCGCGGTGCTGGCGAGCCTGTTCCTGACCCTCGCCACGCGCTCGATCTGGATCGACGAAGCCATGCTGCTCAAGGACATCATCGCCTTGCGCAGCCCTGCCGAATTTCTCAAACCCCTGCCGTATTACGATCAGGCCGAGCCGGTGCTCGCGTCGCTGTTTTTCAAAGGGATCATGTGGCTGTTTCACTACAACATCGAGCCGTTGCGGCTGTCGGTTCTGGCGCTGTCGTGCGTACTCATCGCGCCGATGTTTGCCGTGTTTCGGTGTTACCGCTGGGGCGCGGTGGTGTTTCTGTTGGCGCTGATCGGCCACTCGTTTTCGATGGGGCTGTTTCTGACCGAGCTCAAGCATTACTTCCTGGAAGTGTCGGTGAGTTTTCTGGCGATCTTCGCGCTGTGGCAGGCCGAGGAGCATGACAACCTCTATTGGCCAATCGTGATGGCCGCGCTGCTGAGCGTGCTCGGCTTCTCGACGCTGATCGTATCGGGTGCGCTGCTGGTCTATGCGTTTCTGCGGCTCGCGTTTCGGCCGTGGGATGAACGTGGCAAGGCGACAATGGCCGCGCTCTTCGCCTCGGCAATGATCGTCGTCGCGTCTTACGCCTACATGAAGTACCTGACGGTCTACCAGTTGAGCAACTACGACGATTACTACTCGACTTCGCCCTTGGGCTCGCTGGGCGTGTTGAAGGAGGCAATTCTCGGTGCGTACGGCAAGGCGTTGCTGGTGGTGTCCGCCGTGGCCAACGTGGCGGTGCTGTTCACCCATAGGCGCGGCTTCGTGTTCACGCTGAACCTGTTTTTCATCGGCATTCTGATGGTGGTGATTGTCGGCAGAATCGTCGGGTTCTATCCGGCGACCTACCCGCGTCATGTGGTCTGGCTGGTGCCATTCAGCATGACCCTCGCCTGCTGCGCGGTGCTGGAATTCACCGCCAGCCCGTCTCGCCCGCTCAAGGCGTTGGGTCTGGTGTTGCTGGCGCTGATGACGCTGCAGGCCGGCAAGGCCTGTTACAACAACCTCAAGGGCGTGAACTACGAATACGTCGACAACAACGCGCTGTACGAGCACGTCGCACAACTGCCGCCCACCGAGTTTCTGGTGTACCCCGACGCCCAACCCTCGCTGGAGTACTACACGTTGCTGGACCCGCGTCTGAGCAAGCATCAGTACGTGCGCGTGTACGACGAAATCACCAAACCCCGCGACCCGAACATGGGCAGGGTCGAATACCAGGACTCGCTCGCCGAACTGCTGCGGCAGCGGCCGTCCAGGGATTTTTCCGTGCTGGTGTCTCACGTCAATCTGGACAAGGACATCAGCGGTCGAGGCAAGGCGCTGGAAGCCGAAATCAGTCGACTGAACTGCACCTACACCTCGTATTTCTACGTCTACAACGCCCAACTGATCCGGGTGCATTGCCCGCTGGATGCGCAATTATGAGCAACGGTCTGATCGGCTTCACCGGTTTTGTCGGCTCGACCCTGATGCGTCAAGCGCGATTCGACGCGCTCTTTCGCTCCACCAACATTCACGAGATCGAAGGGCGCTCGTTCGACACGCTGGTCTGTGCGGGCGCCTCGGCGCAGAAGTGGATCGCCAATCGTGAGCCCGAGGCCGATCGCAAACGCATCGAGAACCTGATCGATCATCTGCGAACCGTGCGCTGCAAGACCTTTGTCTTGATCAGCACCGTGGACGTGTTCCATACCCCCATCGGCGTGGATGAGGACTCGGTCGTGGATGAGGTCGGTCTGCATGCATACGGCATGAATCGGCGCCTGCTGGAGTGCTTCGTCGAGGACTTTTTCCCACGTTATCTGATCGTGCGTCTGCCGGGCCTGGTTGGCCCGGGACTGCGCAAGAACGTGATTTTTGACTTCCTAAACGAGAACAATCTGACGGCCATCGACAGCCGCGGCCTCTTCCAGTTTTACCCGATGGTCAACCTCGCGAGCGACATCCAGATCGCGCTGAA
Source organism: Pseudomonas abietaniphila (assembly GCF_900100795.1). Classification (GTDB taxonomy): domain Bacteria; phylum Pseudomonadota; class Gammaproteobacteria; order Pseudomonadales; family Pseudomonadaceae; genus Aquipseudomonas; species Aquipseudomonas abietaniphila. Next base: position 58,979 of record NZ_FNCO01000016.1, on the reverse strand, counting down.
TGCGGGCTTGAGCCTGGCCCACCTGTGCGCCGAGCCGATCACGGTCGCCGAAGTTGCAGAGCAGGGGTTCGGCGTTCCGTTCGACAACGTACGCGGGGTCATGGCCGCGCGGTATTCCATGCAGACCTGTCATGCCGCGCTGTTCGGTGGCCGGGGCCGTTACCAGTACAGCGCCCGGGAAACGTTGCAGGCGGTGCGCGCATACGCGCAATCTGAACCGCGCTCGATGGGAGCGAAAGCATGAGGCTGGCCATCTCCAACATTGCCTGGGACATCGTCGAGGACGAGGTCATCGCCGCATTGCTCAAGCGCTACGGCGTCGATGCCATCGATGTCGCGCCGGGCAAATACTTCCCTGACCCAGTGGCGACAACCAAGAGCCAGATCGCGGAGGTGCGTGACGTGTGGGCGGACCGTGGAATCGGCATCACCGGCATGCAAGCGTTGCTGTTTGGCACCCAGGGGTTAAACGTGTTCGGTTGCGCCGCCAGTCAGGCGTCGATGCTGCAACATTTGAATGAAGTCTGTCGGATCGGTGCCGGACTGGGCGCCACCCGATTGGTGTTTGGCTCGCCGAAGAACCGGGACCGCAGCGGCCTGAGCGATCGGGAAGCCCAGGACATCGCGGTGACGTTCTTTCGCGCGCTCGGCGACATCGCTCAGGATTACGCGCTGGCATTCTGTCTGGAGCCGAACCCCGAATGTTACGGCGCCAACTTCATGACCAACAGCCCGTCGACCGCGCAGGTCGTGCGCGAGGTCGATCACCCGAACATCCTCATGCAACTGGACACGGGTTCCCTGACGATCAATGGCGAAGATCCTTTCGCCGTGCTGAAAGATGACGCTGACCTGATCGGCCATGTGCACGCCAGCGAGCGGGATCTTCTGACACTCGGCGACGGCGATACCGCACACGTCGACATGGCAGAGGCCATCAGCCGCTACCTGCCGGATCACGTGGTCAGCATCGAAATGCTGCCTAACCGGGTCGAACCGCATCTGGACACCATCGAGCGTGCATTGAATGTGGCCATCCAGCATTACCGTGCAGAAGCCTGGGGGATGCTGCGATGAAATGGGCCATTCTGATTTTGGGGATTCTTTCCAACGCGTCCGCCAGCGTGCTGGTGAAGATGGCGATGATGCCGCCGCGTCGGCTTCCTTCACTCACCGCGCCGCTGGAGGCCCTGGGCAACTGGCCGTTCTGGGTCGGCCTTGGCCTGTACGGCACAGCGTTTCTGCTCTACGCCGCCGCCCTCGCCCGCTTGCCGCTGAACATCGCTCACCCGGTGCTGACCGCCGGTGCCGTGGCTGCGGTGGCCTGTTCTTCAATCCTGATTTTTCGTGAAACCTTCTACTGGACGACAGCGGCCGGCATCTTGCTGGTGATCGCGGGCGTCGCCCTGATCACTGCGCGGGTGGCCTGATGACTGACACAACCTTCTCTCCCGGACGACCGACACTGACCAAACTGTCCCGGCAGGTCCCTTACTTCGAGACGCCCTTGTGGCTGGGCCGCACGCACTCCTATTGCGTGGTCATTCCGGTGATCAACGAAGGCGAGCGCATTGTCAGCCTGCTTGCGCGCATGGCTGCGCTGTCGATCTATCAGTTGGCGGACATCATCATCGTCGACGGCGGCAGCTCCGACGGTTCACTCGCCCACGACATGCTCATGGTGACAGGCGTGCGTGGCCTGCTGGTGAAGACGTCGCCGGGCAAACTCAGCGCGCAGCTGCGATGCGCCTATGCCTTCGCCCTCGATCAGGGCTACGAGGGCATCGTCACCATCGACGGCAACGACAAGGACGATCCGAAGGCGATTCCGCACTTCATCGAGGCGCTGCAACAGGGCGTGGATTTTGTTCAGGCCTCGCGTTTTCTCGCGGGTGGCGTGGCGGAAAACACGCCGAAATCCCGCGACATCGCGATCCGGTTCATACACGCCCCGATGCTCAGTCTGGCCTCGGGTTTCGACTGGACCGACACCACACAGGGCTTTCGCGCCTACAGCCGCAAGATGCTGCTCGACCCGCGCATCGCTCTGTTTCGCGATGTGTTCATGACCTATGAACTGCTGGCGTATCTCTCGTACAGGGCGCCAAGGCTGCGTTATCGCTGCCTAGAACTGCCGACGGTCAGGCGGTATCCACAGGGCGACGTGCCGACCAAGATCAGCGGCGTAAAAGGTAATCTGGCGGTGTTGGCGGTGTTGGTGCGGGCGTGCTGCGGCGGGTATGACCCGAAGTGATGGCGAGGCCTGCCCCGCCTTGCAGGAGCCAGCTCGCTGGCGAACGCGATCCGTCAATCACCATTAGTGTGTCTGTTTCACCGTGTTCGCCAGCAAGCCGGCTCCTACAGGAATTGCGGTGTGTCACGACCTATTCGATTCAGACACGCCGCGATCGCGGGCAAGCGCGCTCCGACAATGAGGTGCATCAACCCGCGAGCAGATGGTCCAGAAACAGCTGCGCGGCCGTGGACAAACCCGCCCTGGACCTTACGCAAACGCTGAGTTCGCGACTGGCCCAGTCTTCGTTCAAGGGCACGGCAGTCGCGCCGTCCATTTTGTAAATCTCCACGCTGCCCGCCGGCATGATGCCGATGCCAACGCCCGCCTGAACCATCAGGCACAACGCGTCATAGCTGGAGACTTCCATACGGATTTTCAGCGAGCGGCCCATGTCATTGGCGGCTTTGATCAGCTGAAAATTGAGGTGCGTGCCGCTGCGCAGGGTGACGTATTCGTGGTCGAGCGTTTCGTTGAAGGTGAGCGACGTGCGCCCGGCCAAGGGATGATCGTTGGGCACCAGCAACACCAGTCGGTCGGTGCGAAACGGGAACACTTCGATGTCAGCGCCATGGGGCAGACGCGTAAAGATGCCGATGTCGGCGCGGTTTTCCGCCACGGCCTTGGTGATCGCCAGGCTTTGCTGCTCTTGCAGGCTGACGTTGATCAGCGGGTAGAGCGCCATGAACGACTTGATCAGCCCCGGCATGAACTGCGTGATCGCCGAAATGTTCGCCAGCACGTGCACCGACCCGCGACGCCCGTGGGAGTAATCGCGCATCTGCACGACGATTTCATTGAGGTTGTTCAGCGCGCTGCGAGCCATGAACAGCAACGACAGGCCGGCATCGGTCGGCGTGATGCCTTTGTTGGTGCGGTTGAGCAGTTTTGAATCGAGCAGCTCTTCCAGCTCGCTGAGCCGCTTGCTCACCGCGGCCGCCGCGATGTGTTCACGCTTGGCGGCGGCAGCGATGGTGCCTTCTTCGACAACGCTGACGAAGAGGCGCAACGAGACGGGATCGAGCTTCATGTGAGGTACCGGGCGTGCTGGCCAGAATGGCCGCCATAGTACCCCGTCATTCATCGACTCAGAACTGACCAGACAGCAGATGCCCGGCGTTTGGCACCTGAGCGGTGAGGCCCAGTGTTTTCAGCATCTGGTAAACCGTCGCCACCGACGCCGACAGCACCGGCTTGTCGAGACGATCCTGTACGACCTGGATCGCGGGCAGCGAAGGCATCTGCACGCAGCACGACAGCACCACCCCATCGGCCTGACCGATGTTCAACTTATCGGCGTGGGCCACCAGATTCATCGGGTCCAGACGACCGACTTCGAGGTTGTCGGACACTTCCAGGCTGATGGAGTCGACCACTTCGATACCCGCCGCTTCGATGTAGTCGATGACCTGTTGGGTCAGGGGCTTCATGTACGGGGTGATGATCGAAATTTTCTTGTAGTTGAGCATGTTCAGGCTGTCGATCAACGCACCCGCAGAACTCAGCACTGGAGCGTTCGACTTGTTGGAAACCACGGTCTTGCCCAGACGGTCCTGCGAGACTTTGTGGTAACCCGCGCCCTGGCACATGATCGCCACCAGGCAGGCGTAGGCCATGACGTCCACGCGTGCATCGCTCAGTTCCAGCGCGCAACGGTCGCTGTCGATGTCCATCTTCTTCAGCTCTTCGGGGCTCACGTGCATCATGCGCATGCGCGACGAATGGAACGTGAAGTGCTCTTCCGGAAACAGCGAGTAACGCGAGGTCAGCATCGCCGGAATTTCGGTTTCCATGGTGGTGTTGGAGCTTGGAACGATTTGGCCGATTCGAAAGTTTTTCATGGGGCTGTCCTCTAGATGCAGATCAGTTGCCGCTGGTGAGTTGAACGCCTTTGGTTTCCTGCAGCGTGAACACCATGACGGCGGCAATGGCGTAGGAAACGGAGGCAAGAGAAATCGTGGCGGTGAAGCCGATAAGCGGGATCAGCACGGGGACCAGCTTGATCCCGACAATGGCGCCCACCCGGCCGAAGTTGAAACAGAAGCCCGACGCGGTGGAGCGGATGCTGGTGGGGAACAGTTCCGAATACCACGCGCCGAAGCCGCTGAAGTAACCGGTGAAGAAGCCCAGAAGTGCAGCCAGAGAGCCCAGCATGATGATGTTCTGGGTGGTGAACATCAGCTTGCCGTCTGTCAGCGGCATCAGGGTCGCGGAGTAGGAAAACACCGGCACCATGATCGCCATGCCGCCAAAGAAGATCGCAAATGACAGGCGGCGTCCGACGGCTTCTGCCAGATAGCCGTAGGCCAGATAACCGATGGTGGCACCAATGCCGATCCAGATGACAAACACCGGCGCCTGATCGATGCGCACGTTCAGAATGTTCTGCAGATAGGCCGGCATGAAGGTGGTGATGATCCAGTAGCCGTACATGCCGAGCACCGAAATGCTCAGGCCCAGCAGGGTCACTTTTCGGTACTGCGGGCTGAAGATTTCCATCAGCCGCCCCTTGTCGGTGTTGCGACGCATGAACTCGCGGTTCGCCAGCCAGACAGGCGACTCTTTGACGAACAGCCAGATGAACACGAGGGTGAAGTAGGCCGGGATCGACGCGTAGATGAACAGCGTGCGCCAGGACTCAGGGTTGCTGCTGTCGAGGAAGCTCCAGGCAAAAATCGCGGCGAGCAAACCGCCACCCGACCAGCCGGTTTGCATCACGGCGAAGGCTTTGGCGCGACCGGCAGGCGGCCAGATTTCCGACACCAGCGCAGCCGCGGCAGACCACAGCCCACCGACCGCAATCCCGACGCAGAAACGGAACAGGTTCAGTTGCCACAGGCTGTCGGCAAACCCGCAGAGCAAAGTGCCGGTGCCATAGACGAACACCGACAGCATCATGGTCTTCTTGCGGCCGATCTTGTCGGAGATGTTCCCGAGGAAGAAGCCGCCGATACCGGTTGCCAGCAGAAACCAGGCCACGGTCGATACGACATCGCCCAGGCCGACAGAAAAGGTTTTGGCGATGGCCAGCAGGACGAAGCCGAAGACGGTGGCATCCAGCGCGTCGAACAGCCAAGCGGCCCAAGAGCCGCCCAAAGTAGCGTAACGCTGGCCGGTGCTCAGCTGAGCACTGCCATCCAGAGGCGCAGAAACGGGCGCGGGCCCGGCAGCAAGGGTTTTCATGGGGAAACCTCGTGGGACTCAACTTATTATTTTTGGAAACCCGGTCGACGGCATGACGCGCAGTCGGCGAACGGTTGGTCATTGCGACCGATGTTAGGAGTCAGAGGCGGGGGCGTATATCAGGCATTGGCGAGCTTGCCATCGCGGATGGCGATGGCAGATGTCGAGAAAATGTCGGTGCTTAACGTTCTCGCCAACCGGTGGCAAGTGCTGTGGGAGCGAGCAAGCTCGCTCCCACAGGAGTCTGTGTTGTCCGGCCTTTCCCGGTCAGGCTTGTGAGAGTTGTCCTGCAGGCACTGCCGTGTCGACCTTGTGATTGCCCAGCATCGCTTTGGGAATCGACAGAATCAGCCCCGCGCTGACAAACAGGCACGCCCCCAGCACGTAGGTGCCGTTATTGATGTTGCCAGTCAGGTTCTCGGCCATAGCGGTGATCATCGAGCCGGTGAAACCGGACAAGTTGCCGATGGCGTTGATCATGCCGATGCCCGCCGCTGCCGCAACGCCAGACAACACCGTGCCCGGCAACGTCCAGTAGATCGGCATCAGGCTCAACACGCCCGAGGCGGAAACGCTGAGGAAGATGATCGACAGCACCACGTTGTTGGCGAAATACGCACTGAGGATCAGGCCAATGCCGCCGATGATCGCCGGGATCGCTGCGTGCAGACGACGCTCGCCGGTCTTGTTCGAATGCCGCGCATTGAGGGTCATGGCGATAACCGCAATGCCGTACGGAATGGCGGTCAGCAGACCGATGTCCAGCGGGTTCGAAATACCTGCGCTTTTGATGATCGACGGCATCCAGAACGCCAGGCCATAGAACCCGGTGTTGAACGTCAGCAGGATCAGCACCAACAGCCACACGCGGCCATTGAAGAATACCTCGCGCAGGTTCGACGCCTTGCCTTTGCTGTCGGTCTCCAGATTGGCCTTGAGCATGGCTTTCTCTTCGGGCGACAGCCATTTGGCCGAATCAACGTTGTTGGCCATGAACGCCAGCACCACGAACGCCATGATGACCGAGGGGATGCCTTCGATGATCAGCAACCATTGCCAGCAGGCCATGCCCTGCACGCCTTGCATTCGGGTCATCAGCCAGCCGGAAATCACGCCGCCCAGCGTCAGGCTGATCGGCATCGCCATCAGGAAACCCGACAGGACACGGCTTTGACGGCGGGTCGGAAACCAGTAATTGAGGTAAAGGATCACGCCTGGAAAGAACCCTGCCTCACAGATGCCGAGCAAGAAGCGCAGCACGTAGAACATGGTTTCCGATTCGATGTGAAAGAACTTCGCCAGCGGTACGGTGAACGCCACGGCCATGGAGACGATGGCCCAAGTGAGCATGATCCGGGCAATCCACATACGCGCGCCGAAGCGATGCAGCAACAGATTGCTCGGCACTTCGAAGAGGAAGTAACCCCAGAAGAACATGCTCGCGCCCAAGGCGTAGATGGTGTTGCTGAATTGCAGGTCGTTGAGCATATCCAGCTTGGCGAAGCCGATGTTCACGCGGTCCAGGTACGCGGCCATGTAGCACAGCAGCAGGACAGGGAGGATGCGCAAGATCACTTTGCGGTAGGTGCGGTCTTCAAAACTGGCTTGCCCGGCACCCGAAGGTTCGGGCAGGCGTTGGGAAACGGTTTCCATGGTGGGACCTCCAGGCACGTGGACGGGCCTGTATTGTTGTTATGGAGGGTCGAAGCACGGAACGATGTTACCGATAACAGGTAGGCCTGACTACCGTAAATACGGGGCGGGACAATGACTTGTTCCCATTGATCGATAACGCAGGGTTATCGAAGGTCACCCTGCGGGAGCGAATTCATTCGCGAGAAATCCTTCTCCCAATGCAAATGTGCGCTTGAAACCGCATCGCGAATAAATTCGCTTCCACAGATGATTTCGGCAGTCAGGCACATCAATTGCGCGCCACCTGCGCATTCGCCAGCAGGATCTCGGCAAATTCCGACGCAGCCCCCAGCAACGGCTCGCCGCGACGGGTCAGGATGCCGTAATCCTGCGGTGCGAGTTTCAGCGAGGTGTTGAGCACTTTCAGCAGTCCGGTGTCCAGATGCGGCTGCGCCATGGAGGCCGGCAACATGGCGATCATCGGCCCGGACTGCAGCACCTGGAGGAAGGTCTGCATTGAGATCGTGTCGATGGTGTTCTTCGGCGTTGCGATGCCGGCCTGCGCAAACGCCTGTTCCATCCGCGCGCGAATGGGCGTGCCGACCGGGTAAAGAATCCACGGCCACTTGCCCAGTTCCTGCAACGGTGTTTCCTGCAACTCCGTCAGCGGATGACGGCTGTTGACCACCATGCAGAACGGCTCGGGCGCCAGCGCCTGGAAGTCATACACCTGTTGCTGGTTTTCGTCGGTGTAACGCGCCACGGCCAGGTCGAGCTTCTTGTCGTCGAGCATTTCCATGAGGTGATCGCTGGTCTGCTCGACCACCTCGATGGACAGCAACGGCCAGCGTTTCTTCAGTTGAACGATCGCGTCGGGCAACACCACCGCGGTCGCCGCGAAAATCGCACCCACCTTCAGAAAACCATGTCCGCCTTCACGCAGGCTGCTGATCTGGTCAACAAACTTGTTCGCATCGTTGAGCGCAATCTGCGCATAACGCACCACGTGTTCGCCCAACGCAGTCGGCGGCATGTTGCGCGGAAGGCGTTCAAACAGATCGAAGCCGAGCAGGCGTTCGATCTCGCGCAGCATCTTGCTGACCGCCGGCTGGCTGAGGTTCATGTGCTGGGCAGCGGCGTGCATGTTGCGGGTCCGCGCCAAGGTATCGATCAGCACCAGGTGCTTGAACTTCAGCCAGTTGCAGACCGTGGAAAAGGAAATGTCGGACATGGAAACAGCCTCGATTCGCGATAACCCAGTGTTATCGATAATTGAGCAGATGTCATTGGAGTTTATCGGCCGCGCTGATTAGGGTCGGTACGAAAAGCACAAAAATATCCGAGGACTGCCCCATGCCTATTCAGCTCACCCCAGAAAACACACTGCCTGCCGACGGCCTGACCGGCACTTTGATCGGCCGCGCCTGGGTGCCCGGCAACGTCAGCGGGCCTTCGCCCGTTGTGCTGCGCAGCGACGGGGTGTTCGATCTGTCGGCACAATTCGCCACGTTGAGCGAGTTGCTGGAGTCCGAGTCGCCGCTCAAAGCGGTGCGTGAAACCCAGGGCACCTTGATCGCCAGCGTTGAGGCACTGCTGGCCAACTCGACCTCAAACCCTGACACCAATAAGCCGTTCCTGCTAGCGCCCGCCGACCTGCAGGTCATCAAAGCCGCCGGCGTGACCTTCGCCGCAAGCATGATCGAGCGGGTGATCGAAGAGCAGGCCGCAGGCGATCCGGCCAAGGCAGAGAGCGTGCGGGCCATCGTGCACAACGCCATCGGCGACAACCTGCGCAGCATCAAGCCGGGTTCCGAGCAGGCGAGCAAGCTCAAAGCGCTGCTGATCGAACAGAAAATGTGGTCGCAGTACCTGGAAGTCGGCATCGGCCCGGACGCCGAAATTTTCACCAAGGCGCCTGTGCTCGCCGCTGTCGGCAGCGGCAGCCAGATCGGCATCCACCCGAAATCGGAATGGAACAACCCGGAACCGGAAGTGGTGCTGGCGGTGAACAGCCGTGGGCAGATTCACGGCGCGACGCTGGGCAACGACGTCAACCTGCGTGACTTTGAGGGTCGCAGTGCGCTGCTGCTGAGCAAGGCGAAAGACAACAACGCCTCGTGCGCCATCGGTCCGTTCATCCGCCTGTTCGACGAGACGTTCTCGATGGACGACGTGCGCAACTGCGTGGTCGATCTGCAGGTGAAAGGCAATGACGGCTATGTGATGAAAGGCTCCAGCTCGATGTCGCAGATCAGCCGTGACCCGGAAGACATCGCCGCGCAAACGCTGAACGCCAACCATCAATACCCCGACGGCTTCCTGCTGTACCTGGGCACCCTCTTCGCCCCGACCGAAGACCGCGATCATGTAGGCGGTGGTTTCACGCACAAGCTCGGGGATCAGGTCAGCATCAGCAGCCGTCTGCTCGGCGGGTTGCACAACGAGGTGACCCACAGCAGCCGGGCGACGCCCTGGACGTTTGGGGTGGGCGCGCTGATTCGCAACCTCGCGGCGCGTGATTTGCTGTCGCGCTGAAGCCCTGCCGGTTTACAAAACGGTTTTTCAGGCTCAATGTTACCGATAACAGATTCTGGCAATACCCTAATTCCAAGAGAGACCCGAACCATGTCCGATACGCCCAAACGCCCTCTGCGCAGCCAGCAATGGTTCGACGATCCCGATCACGCCGACATGACCGCGCTCTACGTCGAGCGTTACATGAACTACGGCCTGACCCGTGAAGAGCTGCAATCCGGCCGCCCGATCATCGGCATCGCCCAAACCGGCAGCGATCTTGCGCCGTGCAATCGTCATCACCTGGAACTGGCGCAGCGGGTCAAGGCAGGCATTCGTGATGCGGGCGGGATTCCGATGGAATTTCCGGTGCATCCCATGGCCGAGCAAACCCGTCGTCCTACCGCCGCGTTGGATCGAAACCTCGCTTACTTGGGCCTCGTTGAAATCCTCCACGGCTACCCGCTCGACGGCGTGGTCCTGACCACCGGCTGCGACAAAACCACACCGGCGTGCCTGATGGCTGCCGCGACGACGGACCTGCCCGCCATCGTGTTGTCGGGCGGGCCCATGCTCGACGGTCGCCACAAAGGGGAGCTGATCGGCTCTGGCACCGTGCTCTGGCATGCGCGCAATCTGCTGTCGGCGGGCGAGATCAACTACGAAGGCTTCATGGAAATGACCACCGCGGCCTCACCGTCGGTCGGTCACTGCAACACCATGGGCACGGCGCTTTCGATGAATGCCCTGGCCGAAGCGTTGGGCATGTCGTTACCGGGTTGCGCAAGCATTCCGGCGGCATACCGCGAGCGCGGCCAAATGGCCTACATGACCGGCAAACGCATCTGCGACCTGGTCCGCGAAGACGTACGTCCTTCGCAGATCATGACCCGCGAGGCCTTTGAAAACGCGATTGCCGTGGCGTCGGCGTTGGGCGCGTCCAGCAACTGCCCGCCTCACCTGATTGCCATCGCGCGGCACATGGGCGTCGAACTGAGCCTGGACGACTGGCAGCGCATCGGCGAAGACGTGCCGTTACTGGTCAACTGCATGCCCGCCGGCAAGTACCTGGGCGAAGGCTTCCACCGCGCAGGCGGCGTACCGGCGGTGATGCACGAACTGCAGAAAGCCGGAAAGCTGCATGAAGACTGCGGTTCGGTGTCCGGCAAAACCATCGGCGACATCGTGCGTAATGCGGTCGCTCAGGACGTGGATGTGATTCGCCCTTACGAAGACCCGCTCAAGCACCGCGCGGGCTTCATCGTACTCAGCGGCAACTTCTTCGACAGCGCGATCATGAAGATGTCGGTGGTCGGCGAAGCGTTCCGCAAAACCTACCTGTCCGAGCCGGGCGCCGAGAACAGCTTCGAAGCGCGGGCAATTGTCTTCGAAGGCCCCGAGGACTATCACGCGCGCATCAACGACCCGTCGCTGGACATTGACGAGCGCTGCATTCTGGTGATTCGCGGCGCAGGCACGGTCGGCTATCCGGGCAGCGCAGAAGTGGTGAACATGGCGCCACCGGCCGAGCTGATCAAACGCGGCATCGATTCGTTGCCGTGCCTGGGCGATGGTCGTCAGAGCGGCACGTCTGCGAGCCCGTCGATCCTCAACATGTCGCCGGAAGCGGCGGTCGGCGGTGGTCTCGCACTGCTGAAAACCAACGACCGTCTGCGCGTGGACCTGAACAATCGCAGCGTCAACGTGCTGGTCAGCGATGAGGAAATGGCCGAGCGTCGCGCGCAGTTCGAACCGACAATGCCCGCCTCGCAAACGCCGTGGCAAGAGCTCTATCGCCAACTGGTCGGGCAGTTATCCACAGGCGGCTGCCTGGAACCTGCCACGCTGCATCTGCGCGTGATCGCACGCAGTGGTGAGCCGAGGCATTCGCATTGATCGGCAGTCGTTATCTCTGACGTAAAGCAATTGTAGGCGTGAGCTTGCTCGCGATAGCGGTGTGTCTGGCGGCATCAAGCTGAATGACGTACCTCAATCGCGGGCAAGCGCGCTCCTACAGGTCATCAGGGGGCTCACAAAAGCTTCGGCAAGCCCTTCTCCATGTCGACGAACCGGCTCTTGAGCATCGAATGCAGTTGCTGCACCGCAGGCGAAAACTGTTTGCGGTGCGGATACACCAGATTCAACGGCGCGGGTTCGCCCGGATAATCCGGCAACAGCAACTCCAGCCGCCCTGCCAGCACGTCATCGCGCACGTCCACCCACGATTTATACGCGATGCCCTCGCCCGCCACTGCCCAGCGGCGGACCAGATCGGCATCGTCCGTGAGCAACGGTCCCGACACGGTAAATAGGCGCGCGCCCACCGGCCACTTGTCATAGACGCGGCCGTTGAGGATGTACAGCAGACAGTCGTGACGCAGCAGATCGTCCGCTGTCAGCAGCCGCCCTTTACGGGCCAGATAGTCAGGCGACGCCACCAGTACTCGGCGGTTGTAAGGTGCGAGCGGCAACGCAATGTAGTTCGCGTCTTCGATGACACCACTGCGAATGGCCACGTCCACGGGATCGCGGAACATGTCAGCCACCTGGTCCGAGACGAACAATCGCAGGTTCAGCGCAGGATGCTGTCGGCGGAAGTCGGTCATCCAGCCCAGCAACACATTGCGCCCCAGATCCGACGGCGCGGCCACCTGAAGCGTGCCGCTCAACGCCGCGCTCTCACGCCGCAGTTTTTCACGCCCTTCGCTCAAGGTGTCGAGCACCGCCTGTGCGGTCGGCAAATACTGCTCACCTTCGGCGGTCAGGCGCAGGCTGCGGGTCGAGCGCGCGAAGAGCCGGACATCCAGCTCACGCTCCAGTCGCTTGATCGCTGCGGCCACCTGCCCTGGCAGCAGATCGACCTCACGCGCCGCGTTGGAAAAACTGCCCAGCGCGGCGGTGCGGACGAAGAGCGCCAAGTCATCAATGCGGATCATTTTCACTCCAGCTGTGAAAGTGTTGACGCATTGTGCGGGTTTTTCTTGTCGGTAGAGAAGAACAAGATACGTCCAACTTCATATCCCTTGCCTTCAAGAGAGAACGCCATGAAAGCCATCGCCTTTACCCAGCACGGTCTGCCCATCGAAGATCCGAAATCGCTGATGGACATGGACCTGCCAAAACCCGCGCCCGGCCCACGGGACCTGCTGGTTGAAGTCCGCGCCATTTCGGTGAACCCGGTGGACACCAAGATTCGCGCAGGCTCTGCCGCCACCGAACCGAAAGTCGTGGGCTGGGACGCGGTGGGGATCGTTCGTGAAACCGGGCCGGAGGTCACGCTGTTCAAGGCCGGTGACGAGGTGTTCTACGCCGGCTCCATCGCCCGCCCAGGCAACTACAGCGAATTTCATCTGGTGGACGAGCGCATCGTCGGCCGCAAACCGACGTCCATCGACAACGCCCATGCCGCCGCGCTGCCGCTGACCTCGATCACCGCCTGGGAACTGCTGTTCGACCGTTTGGGCGTGCAGGAAGGTGGGGGTGAAGGCGACAGCCTGTTGATCATCGGCGCAGGCGGTGGCGTGGGTTCGATTCTGGTTCAACTGGCTCGGCAGCTGACGAAGCTGACCGTCATCGGCACCGCGTCTCGCCCGGAAACCCGCGAATGGGTCAAAGACCTCGGTGCGCATCACGTGATTGATCACAGTCAGCCGCTGGTGGAGCAACTGGAAAAAATTGGCGTCGGCCAGGTCAGCCATGTGGCCAGCCTGACCCACACAGACAGTTATTTCCCGCAGCTGATCGAAGCCCTGCGCCCACAAGGTCGGCTGGCGCTGATCGACGACCCGAAAACCCTCGACGTCGTCCCCATGAAACGCAAGGCGCTGTCGCTGCACTGGGAACTGATGTTCACCCGCTCGCTGTACGAGACGCCGGACATGATCGCCCAGCACGAACTGCTCAATCGCGTGTCGGCGCTGATCGACCAGGGCGTGTTGAAGACCACGCTCGGCGAACACTTTGGCGTCATCAACGCTGAGAACCTGCGCCGCGCCCACGCCGTGATCGAGAGCGGCAAGGCCCGCGGCAAGATCGTCCTCGAAGGGTTTTAACCGTTCGCAATGGTTCGACCGGCCCGGCGTGTGTGAAGATCGCGCCGCGCCGGCCTCGACGCCTTTCAACTCCAGGCTGCCCTCTTTTTTTGACTCGGAAGACACCATGCAACTCACCGCACTCGCCAAATCCCGCTACACCACCAAGGCCTACGACAACAGCCGCAAAATCCCGCAGGAAACCGTCGACACCCTGCTCGATCAACTGCGCCACAGCCCGTCTTCGGTGAACTCGCAGCCGTGGCATTTCGTTATCGCGTCTGACGAACAAGGCAAAGCGCGTGTGGCCAAGGGCGCCGAAGGCGGCTTTGCGTACAACGAATCCAAGATCCTCAACGCTTCTCACGTGATCGTGCTGTGCACCCGCACCGAGATGACGGAAGCCCACCTGCAGGCCGTGCTGGGGCAGGAAGAGCTCGACGGTCGTTTCCCGACGGCCGACGCCAAGGCCGGTCAGGACAACAGCCGCCGAGGCTACGTGAATCTGCACAAGCACGACCAAAAAGACCTGCAGCACTGGATGGAAAAGCAGACCTATCTGGCGCTGGGCACGCTGCTGCTAGGTGCCGCATCGCTGGGTCTGGACGCAACGCCGATGGAAGGCTTCGACTTCAAGAAGCTCGACGCCGAACTGGGCCTGCGCGAGAAGGGCTATACCAGTCTGGTCGTCGTTGCGCTGGGTTATCGCAGTGAAACCGACTTCAACGCCAAGCTGCCGAAGTCGCGCCTGCCGGCTGAGACGGTGTTCACGTTCCTGTAATTACCGCCCCTGTAGATCCTTTCTGTAAGAGCGCGCTTGCCCGCGAAAAATGGATCGATCCACAAAGATGTATTGCGCGTACATCACCTTCGCGGGCAAGCGCGCTCCTACACCTGCCTGCACGACACAACCTGCACGACTTGCCAGCGACCGCCTGTAGGAGCGCGCTTGCCCGCGAAAAATACATCTCCCCAAAAAGATGTATCGCCTGAACCTCACCTTCACGGGCAAGCGCGCTCCTACACATGCCTGCCCGAACACAACCTGCACGACTTGCCAGCGACCGCCTGTAGGAGCGCGCTTGCCCGTGAAAAATACATCCGCCCACAAAGATGTATTGCGCGTACATCACCTTCGCGGGCAAGCGCGCTCCTACACATGCCTGCCCGAACACAACCTGCACGACTTGCCAGCGCCCCCCTGTAGGAGCGCGCTTGCCCGCGAAAAATGGATCGGTGCACAAAGATGTATTGTGCGTACGTCACCTTCGCGGGCAAGCGCGCGCCTCGAATACCGACTGGTTATACGCACCAGTCAGCACCTCTCATTTGCCCCAATGCCCTCGCTCTGCTAGTGTCGCGCCGGTTTAACGTCTACCGGGATAGCCGCCATGGCCCGCAAGAAAGCTGCACTGGATTTCGAACAGTCCCTCACGGATTTGCAAACGCTGGTCGAGCGTCTGGAGAACGGCGAGCTGTCGCTGGAAGATTCGTTGACCGCCTTTGAGCAGGGCATCCGCCTGACGCGCGAGTGCCAGAGTGCGCTGGCCCAGGCCGAGCAGAAGGTCCAGGTGTTGCTGGAACGCGATGGCGAACTGGCAGAGGAACCCTTCGACGCGGAACAGCCAGAATGATTGCCGACTATCAGGCCCTGAGCCAGGCTCGCGTCAATGCGGCGCTGGACAGCCTGTTCGACGCCCCGGCTCCAGAATTGACCCGCCTTTACGCCGCCATGCGCTACAGCGTGACCAACGGCGGCAAACGTGTCCGTCCCTTGCTGGTTTACGCGGCCTGTGAAGCTTTGGGGGGCCGTGCTGAAACGGCCAACGGCGCGGCCTGCGCGGTCGAGCTGATTCACGCCTACTCGCTGGTGCATGACGATCTGCCTGCCATGGACGACGACGACCTGCGTCGCGGCCTGCCGACCACCCACAAAGCCTTTGACGAGGCCTGCGCCATCCTCGCCGGTGACGGCCTGCAAAGCCTGGCGTTCAGTGTACTGACCGACAGCAAGCTGACCCCGCAGGACGCCGATACCCGCCTGAAAATGGTCGCCACCCTCGCCCACGCCGCAGGCCCTGCGGGCATGGTCGGTGGACAGGCTATCGATCTGGGCTCGGTCGGCCTGAAGCTTGACCAGAAGGCGCTGGAATTCATGCATCGGCACAAGACCGGCGCGCTGATCGAGGCCAGTGTCAGACTCGGCGCCCTGGCCAGCGGTCATGCCACCCAGGACCAACTGAACGCGCTGCAGATTTACGCCCGCGCCATCGGTCTGGCCTTTCAGGTCCAGGACGACATTCTCGACGTCGAAAGCGATACCGCAACGCTTGGCAAACGCCAGGGTGCGGACATCGCACGTGACAAGCCGACCTACCCTGCACTGCTGGGGCTGGAAGAAGCCAAGCTGTACGCGCTGGAGTTGCGTGATCAGGCGCTGGTCGCGCTGCGACCTTTCGACGCGGCCGCCGAGCCGTTGCGTGCACTGGCGCGTTATATCGTCGAGCGCCGCAACTGATACCTCACCTCTCCTGCGTCGCGTCTGCCGCCAGCAGCACGCGTGCCTGCGATCCATGAACATCCCGCACTTTTTCGGGGCCCGATGGACTTTTCGCGGGCAAGCGCGCTCCTACAACGGTATGCACCATTCGACGTCCTGAGCATCCCGTTGCTGTCTTGCGTGCGCAGCTCGCGATGCATCAGGTAAACTGCCGCCTCTTTTACTTATAACGATTCGCCTGATGCCCACGACGTTCAAAGAGATTCCCCGCGAGCGCCCGTCCACGCCCCTGCTCGACAAGGCAGCGACGCCGGACGGCCTGCGCCGGTTAGGTGAAGCAGAGCTTGAAGCCCTGGCTGATGAACTGCGCCTGGAGCTGCTCTATACCGTTGGCCAGACCGGAGGACATTTCGGTGCCGGCCTTGGCGTCATCGAGCTGACCGTTGCCCTGCATTACGTCTTCGATACCCCCGACGACCGGCTGGTCTGGGACGTCGGTCATCAGGCGTATCCGCACAAGATCCTCACCGGTCGTCGCGAGAAGATGTCGACCCTGCGCCAGAAAGGCGGTGTGGCCGCTTTCCCGCGTCGCAGCGAGAGCGAGTACGACACCTTCGGCGTCGGCCACTCCAGCACCTCCATCAGTGCTGCGCTGGGCATGGCCATCGCCTCCCGCCTGCAGGGCAGCGAGCGCAAGTCCATCGCCGTCATCGGGGATGGCGCGCTGACCGCAGGCATGGCCTTCGAGGCGTTGAACCACGCCCCTGAAGTCAACGCCGACATGCTGGTGATCCTCAACGACAACGACATGTCGATCTCGCGCAACGTCGGCGGGCTGTCGAACTACCTGGCGAAGATTCTTTCCAGCCGCACCTACGCCAGCATGCGCGAAGGCAGCAAGAAAGTGCTGTCGCGCCTGCCCGGTGCCTGGGAAATCGCCCGCCGCACCGAGGAATACGCCAAAGGCATGCTGGTCCCCGGCACGCTGTTCGAAGAGCTGGGCTGGAACTACATCGGTCCTATCGACGGCCATGACCTGCCGACGTTGATCGCGACCCTGCGCAACATGCGCGACCTCAAGGGTCCGCAGTTCCTGCACGTGGTCACCAAAAAGGGCAAAGGCTTCGCCCCGGCAGAAGTCGACCCGATCGGCTATCACGCCATCACCAAGCTCGACCCGCTCAACGCTCCTGCTGCTGTGCCGAAAAAGGCCAGCGGGCCGAAGTACTCCGGTGTGTTCGGTCAGTGGCTGTGCGACATGGCCGACGCCGACGAGCGCCTGGTTGGCATTACGCCAGCCATGAAAGAAGGCTCTGATCTGGTGGCCTTCAGCGAGCGTTACCCTGAGCGCTACTTCGACGTCGCCATCGCCGAACAACACGCGGTGACGCTGGCGGCGGGCATGGCCTGCGAAGGCAGCAAGCCGGTGGTGGCGATTTATTCGACCTTCCTGCAGCGCGGTTACGATCAACTGATTCACGACGTCGCGGTTCAGAACCTCGATGTGCTGTTCGCCATCGACCGCGCAGGTCTGGTGGGTGAAGACGGCCCGACGCATGCCGGCAGTTTCGATCTGTCGTACCTGCGCTGCATCCCGGGCATGCTGGTGATGACACCGAGCGACGAGAACGAACTGCGCAAGATGCTGACCACCGGCCACCTGTTCAACGGTCCGGCTGCCGTGCGTTATCCACGCGGCACGGGGCCGAATGCGGTGATCGAAAGCGCGCTGGAGCCACTGGAAATCGGCAAGGGCATCGTCCGTCGCCAGGGCAGCAAGGTCGCGATGCTGGTGTTCGGCGTGCAACTGGCCGAGGCCATGGTTGTCGCTGAAAAGCTCGACGCGACCCTGGTCGACATGCGTTTCGTCAAACCGCTGGATGAGTCACTGGTGCGCGTCATGGCGGCCAGTCACGACCTGCTGGTGACCGTCGAAGAGAACGCCATCATGGGCGGCGCAGGCGCGGCCGTCAGCGAGTTCCTGGCACGGGAAAACATTCTCAAGTCCGTGCTGCACCTGGGCTTGCCGGACGTTTACGTCGAACACGCCAAACCCGCGCAGATGCTCGCGGAGTGCGGTCTGGATGCGGACGGGATTGAAGCGTCGATCGCCGATCGTTTGCAAAAAATCCACAACGCCTGACAGCCCTCTGATCATTCCCACGCTCTGCGTGGGAATGCATCCCATGACGCTCCGCGTCATTCTGCGCTAGACGCAGAGCGTCCGGAGCAGCGTTACCGCGCAGAGCGTGGGAACGATCACTGAAACGAACGAACATGAACCTGCACCGCCTCGCCTTTACCCTATCGCTGCTTCCCGTTACCCCAGCTTTCGCCGACCTGCCAGACCGCGAAAACGCGTTGAAACTGCCCGATGTCCTGATCAGCGCCAATCGCCAGGTCGAGCAGCGCGACGACAGCACGGCGGCCAACACCGTGTTCACCCGCGAAGACATCGAGCGCCTGCAACCGACCAGCGTCACCGACCTGCTCAGCCGCGTGCCGGGTGTCCAGGTGGCGCCGAGCGGTGGACGCGGCAGTCTGCCGGGCATCTACATCCGCGGCACCAAGGCGGCGCAAAACCTGGTGCTGGTCGATGGCCAGCGCATCGCAAATGCCACCTCTGGCGACAGCGCGCTGCAGTTTCTCGATGTCGAGCAGATCGAACGCGTGGAAGTGCTGCGCGGTTCGCGTTCGGTCATCTACGGGGCCGACGCAATTGGCGGCGTGATCCAGATTTTCACCCGCCGAGGCGCCGAGCAGGGACTGCAAGCGCGGCTGCACACCGGCTTGGGCAACCGCAACACACGCCAGAACAGCCTTGGCCTGTCGGGTGGCGACGAACAGACGCATTTCAATCTCAGCACCAGCCTCGACGAAACGGCAGGGATCGATAGCACGGGCCCGTCGTTTGCCAGTGATGGCGACCACGACGCCTACCGCAACAAGTCCATGAGCCTGAACCTCAGCCATTGGCTGAATGACGACGTGGAAGTGGGCTTCAACGCGCTGGATAACAAGGGCAAAAACGAGTTCGACAACCCGTTCGGCCTGTTCGACCCGGTCACGTTCAACAGCGTGGGTCAGCAGCAATACAGCGACTTCGAGGTCAGCAGTCTGGGCACTTACCTGGACGCCCGAATCAACTCGACCTGGAAAACCCGTCTGGAACTGGGGCACAGCGAGAACCGCGAGAAAACCTTCGACAAGCTCAGCGACGATCGATACGTGTTCAACACCTACCGGGACTCGGTCAACTGGCAGAACGACCTGACCCTTGATGAGCACAACAGCCTGATGCTCGGTGCCGACGGTTACGAGGACCGGGTCGCCAGCAGCACGCCCTTCGACGAAGACAGCCGCTGGAACCGCGCCGCGTTCATCCAGCACCGCTACAAAGGCGACGGATTCTCCACCGAGCTCGGTTTGCGCCATGATCAGAATCAGCAGTTCGGCAGCGAGAATACCTGGAGCGGCACGCTGACCGTGCCCCTCAACGACGCCAACGACGTGCTGCTGTCCTACAGCGAAGGTTTCCGCGCGCCGACGTTCAACGATCTGTATTACCCCGGCTTCAGCAACCCGAATCTCAAGCCCGAGCACTCGAAAAGCTACGAACTGCAATGGCGAAGCCGCCTGAGCGACACCAGCAGGCTGGAAGCCTCGCTGTATCGCACGGACCTGAAGGACGCGATCGCGCTGGACGCAGACTTCAGCCCGCAGAACATCGCTTCGGCCCGGATCAATGGCTTCGAGGCATCGTTCGAGCAGCAACTGTTCGGCTGGACCGGCAAACTGGGCGCGTCGATCATCGACCCTCGAGATCGCGACACGGGGCACACGCTCAATCGCCGCGCGCGCCGAACCGCCAATCTGGACCTGGACCGCCAGTTCAATCGCTTGGGCATCGGCGCCAGCTGGCAGGCGGTCAGCGACAGCTACAACGACGAAGCCAACACCCAGCACATCGGCGGATACGCACTGTTCGGACTGCGCAGCAGCTGGAAAGCGAGCGACGAGGTGAAGCTGGAGTTCAAGCTGGATAACGCCCTGGACAAGCGCTACAGCCGCTCACTGTACAGCTTTGATGGCAGTAACTATGGCTACCGCGAAGAGGGCCGGACCTGGCTGTTTGGCGTGACCTGGACGCCTGATCTATAGGCCGTCATGTGTAGGTATGTAGGCGATTATGTGTAGGAGCGTGGCTTGTCCCGCGATCTGACGCGAAGCGGCAGCAAATCCTGCTCGCTCGTTGTGCCTGATACAACAGAGGCATTCGATTCACTGCCGGTCCCAGGCAGATCGTCCAAATGCGGCCCAGCGACAAGCTGCGCTCCCAAGGCCTCCGACCAGAACCAAAGCCACTATTCAGCGATCCGGCGATAGCCGTTCACACAACTTCTCGACGGCCTCCAGCATCTGTCCGCTGGCGCGCTCCAGGCCTTTGTCCGGCACGGCAAACAGTTGCTGCGTTTTTACCGCTTTGAGCTGTGGCCAGGCATTCCAGCGACTCAACAAGCGAGCATCGCTCGTCAGGATCACTTCCGGGTCACGCTGCAAAACCGCCTCCAGGCTGACCTGCGGCGCGGGCTGTTTGAGGTCTGCGAACACGTTCCGGGCGCCACACACACTCAGCGCATCGCTGATGATCTGCCCACCTCCCACCGTGTACAGCGGCTGGTCCCAGACCTGATAGAACACGCTGACAGGCACTGCGCGGTGAAAGCGCTGACGCAGCGCAGAGAGTCGTCCACGAAACGCGTCCGCGACCTGCCGCCCCCGCTCGGCACGTCCCAGACGCACGCCAACTTGCTCGATCTGATCGGCCAGTTCATCGAGCGTGTGCGGCTCCGCGACGAAGGTCGGGATATTCAGCCGCTGCAGTTGATCGCGCTGAGCAATGCTCACACTGCCCGGCCACAGCAATAACAGGTCGGGGCGCAGCGACAGCAACTGCTCCATCTGCAATTGCCCATAGCGGCCCACCGACGGCAAAGCGGCGACTGGCGCAGGACGTTCGCCACCGTCGAGCACGCCCACCAGCAAATCGGCAGCGTCCAGTTCAATCACGATTTCAGTCAGCGAGGGCGCCAGACTGATAACACGCTCAGCCGCGTTGACGCGCCAGGCCGTCAGCAACAGCAGGCAGACTAAGAGCCGGCGCATCAGGCCAACTGGCGAGGAATGCGATAGAGGTAAAGCAGAATAACGCTGGACAGCGCCAACAGGGCGAGGGGCACAGCCTCAAGATAAGCGAACACCGCCAGCGCGCCGATCCAGGCCGGTAACCCGGCCGCCAGGAATGCCATGCGTCGATCGGCCGCGAGTCGCAGCCAGGCGCCGGGCTCTTGCGGGGTATCCAGTGCTTTCTGCGTCGCAATCAGCGAGCGCTTGTACACACCGAAGGGTTTTAGGCTGACAAACATCGACGCCACGCCTGCGATGAACAACGGCATGGCGAACACCGACGGAGTCACCGGCTCTTCACCTCCGCCGAAAAACACACAGACAACGAGCAGCGGCCCCAGCGTCAAAGCCAGTTGCCGCCACCACGCCAGCGCCAGACGACGGCGCACGTTGCCGCGTGTCACGCCGGATCGACCTCGCTCTGATGCTCATTGCCCATCATGTGACCGAGCTTGCCGGCCTTGGTCGCCAGATACAGCTTGTTGTGCGGGTTCTGACCGGTGTGCAGCGGCACGCGTTCGGCCACTTTGATCCCCATGTCGGTCAGGGCTTTGACCTTGCGTGGGTTGTTCGTCATCAGGCGCAACGACTTAACGCCCAAGTGCTCCAGCATCGGCAGGCAGATGGCGTAATCGCGCTGGTCAGCGGCGAACCCGAGACGCTCGTTGGCTTCGACGGTGTCTGCACCGCCGTCCTGCAATTCGTAAGCACGGATCTTATTCATTAAGCCAATGCCGCGGCCTTCCTGGCGCAGGTACAACAACACGCCACGGCCTTCGGCCGCAATGGCGCGTAAGGCCGCCTCGAGCTGAGAGCCGCAATCGCAACGCTGGCTGAACAGTGCATCGCCGGTCAGGCATTCGGAATGCACTCGACCGAGCACCGGCTCGCCGTCCGATACATCGCCAAGGCTCAGAACAACATGCTCACGACCGTTTTCTTCTTCAAGAAAGCCGTTCATTTTGAAAGTGGCAAAAGGGGTAGGCAGCTTGGAAGCCGCGACAAATACGACGGGCACCGTGTGCTCCTGATCAGTATGGGGGCTGGAAATTCGCAAGGCGGCATTGTAACAGCAGGTTCCAGCAGACGCTTAGGCTGAATTGTCGGCCATTCAGATCAGGAAGTTTGATCATTGCCTCGCCCCGGTCTTGCGAGCAGCATCGTCAGCGTCGAACGGATACGGCTGTTTCCAGCGTGCAAAAATCGGTCGTAGCTTGCCGGAATGCACCAGTTGCGCCATGCGCTGATCGAACACATCGCGCAAGAAGCGTCCTCGTGCATTGTCGGCAAAGCTCAGGAACAACGGTATCGACATCAGGTACGTCGTACGAAAACGCTGCGGCTCGCTGGCCTGTCTGAGGATGAAATCCACCTCAGGCCTGGCATCGATGTACAGGTCCGCGCGCGCGTGATCGAGCATTGGAAGAATGTGATCGCGCCTGGCGACTTCGTTGAAGTGCACGACGTTGGGCAGGTAATGCTGGTATTCGTAACCGCGAACCCACGCCAGCCGGTAACTGCCCAACGTCTTCAGCGCCGGCACCGGGTTGGACGCCAGGCCCAGTGCGTAAATTTCGTCGGTATCGTAGTGCCACTTCGGATAGAGCGTGCCCTCGACCTCATGCTCGTAGGCGCCGACCCACGCATCGGCTTCGCCACGCTGCACAAGGCCTACCGCCCGTGTGTAAGGTTCTGTACGCAAAGCCACCTTGATGCCGGCAGGCTCGAATATCTCCCGCATCAGGTCCCAACCCAACCCACTGCCGTCTGTTTCGGTGTAGCCGTTCCACTGCTCGCTGACCAGCACAATATCCGAAGGTTTTTCGGATGAGGTTCCCGCATAGGCGTCGCTCGCTTGGACCCAGACGCCGGTCATCATCAGCAGCGACAGGCCAAGCAGCCATTTCATCCTTACGCGGCCCATGAGTGGTTTCCTATAACACGCCCCACACCCAGACTAGACCCTGCATCGCCAACCACGCAAAAACCCCGGCCAAAACATCGTCGAGCATGATGCCGACGCCGCCGTGTACGTGTTTGTCGATCCAGTGGATGGGCCACGGTTTGAGAATGTCGAAGAACCGGAATACCAGAAAACCCACCAGCAGCCAGACCCAGCCTTCAGGCACCAGCCACAGGGTTATCCACATGCCGACCATTTCGTCCCAGACGATGCCTTCATGGTCGTGCACACGCAGATCGTCGGCGACCTTGCCGCACAGCCAGAAGCCGAACAGCATGGTCAGCCCCAGCATCAGCCAGTAGCCCCAATCAGGCAGCATCTGCCACAACGGAATGAACGGCACGGCGACCATGGAGCCCCAGGTACCGGGCGCTTTGGGCAACGTGCCGGAGCCGAAGCCGAACGCCAGAAAATGCCAAGGGTTGGTCCATACCGACGGAGGAACGTTTTCCGCCGGGACCTGATTAGGATGGTCTGTCACGGTGTCTCCCGAAAATGTTGGTAGCCCCGCGTCAACGGAGTGATGTCCTGTCCTTGATCATCGATAAGCGCCACGCCCTGCCCTTCGACCACGCGACCCACCACTGAAACCGGCCAGCCCGCCGACACAAGGCTATCGAGCTCCGATGGCGGTAAGGTGAACGCAAGCACGTAGTCATCGCCGCCCGCCAGCGCAGCCTGTCGCGCTTGCTCAAGACCGAAGAACGACAGCAGCGCGCCGGACATCGGCAGGCGCTCGCGCTCCACTTGCAAGCGTACGCCCGATGCGAGCGCGATATGCCCACAATCGGCGAGCAGGCCGTCGGAGATATCCAGCGCCGCCGTAGCCTTCCCGCGCAACGCCCGCCCCAACCCGAGTTGCGGCTGTGGCGACCAGTAACGCGCCAGCAGAACCTGTGTGGTAGACGCCTCGGTGCTGCGCTGGTTCAACACCAGCGGCAGCGCACCGGCGCCGTCGCCCAACGGCCCCCCGACACACAACAGGTCACCAGGCCTCGCGCCACTGCGGGTCAAGGCCTGCCCCGTCGGTACCGAGCCGAACACGGTCACGGTCAGGCTCAATGGCCCTCGCGTGGTGTCGCCACCGATCAACCGCATCGAGCAGCCCTGGGCCATCTCGTTCAAACCACGGGCAAACGCCTCCAGCCAGTCGGCAGAAACGTCCGGCAAGGTCAGGGCAAGGGTAAACGCGAGAGGGCTGGCGCCCATGGCCGCCAGATCACTGGCAGAGACACCGAGGGCACGCTGGCCCAGCAGGAAGGGGTCGCAGACGCCGGGGAAATGCACCCCGGCGACCAGCGTGTCAGTGGAAATCGCCAACTGTTCGCCTGGCGCCACCGACAACAGGGCGCAGTCGTCGCCGATCCCCAACGCAACGCCTTCGCCGGGCTGCGCACAAGGCGCAGCGGCGAAGTAATTACGGATCAGCTCGAACTCGCCCATGGCGTAGAAACACTTGAGAGTCTGGAGAAACCCAGACGCCTCAGCGCTTGTGAGCCTTCACTTCGACTTCGCGCAGACGCGGAGCCAGCTTGTCGAGCACACCGTTGACGAACTTGTGGCCGTCGGTCGAACCGTAAACTTTCGCCAGCTCGATGCCTTCGTTGATGACCACGCGGTATGGCACGTCGATACGCTCAAGCATTTCCCACGTAGACAGGCGCAGAACCGCCAGCTCAACCGGGTCCAGCTCGTCGATGGTGATGTCCAGGCACGGCGTCAGTGCAGCGTCGATCTCGACCTTCTTGGCCGGAACACCGTGCAGGATGTCGCGGAAGTACGCCGCGTCGACATCACTGAAGTCGTTATCGACGCGGAACTGGGCTTCGATCTCGTTCAGCGACTGCTTGGCCATGTGCCACTGGTAGAGCGCCTGCATGGCAAGCGTGCGCGCAGCGCGGCGCTTTTCGCTCTTCGAGGGTTTGCCAGCGTCGGCCGGGCGAGGGTCGCGCGGGTTGAACTGATCGCTTTCGTCGTTAATCACTTGGCCTCCAACTGCGCCAACAGGCTGACCATCTCGATGGCGGACAGGGCAGCTTCGGCACCTTTGTTACCGGCCTTGGTGCCGGAACGTTCGATGGCTTGCTCGATGGAATCAACGGTCAGTACGCCAAAGGCAACCGGCACGCCGAACTCCATGGAGACCTGAGCCAGGCCTTTGGTGCATTCGCCGGCCACGTATTCGAAATGCGGCGTACCGCCACGAATCACGGCGCCCAGCGCGATGATCGCGGAGAACTCGCTGCGCTGAGCGACTTTCTGCACCACCAGCGGGATTTCGAAAGCACCCGGCGCGCGGATGATGGTGATGTCGCTTTCGCTCACGCCATGGCGAACCAGGGCATCAACGGCACCGCTCACCAGGCTTTCCACGACGAAGCTGTTGAAGCGGCCAACCACCAGGGCGTAGCGGCCTTGGGGGGCGATGAAGGTACCTTCGATGGTCTTCAGGGTCATTCGGCTGAGTCTCGTGTTCTCGTATTAAAGAGCAAGCAAGCGCGCATCAGGGGCGCGCTTTCAGGATTTTAGGCCACGAATCGGCGACCGCAGGAACAAAAACCGTGAACGCTTCAAGGCGTTCACGGCCAGTGACCTGCCGGTCTTTATTCGGAGGGCACGTATTCTACAACTTCCAGATCGAAACCGGATATCGCGTTGAACTTCATTGGCGAACTCATCAGGCGCATTTTACGTACGCCCAGGTCGCGAAGGATCTGCGAACCGGCCCCGACCGTGCTGTAAGTGGTCGGCGTTTTGACCGCTGCACCGCCGGCGGTTTCACGCACATGGGCCAGCACAGCATCGCCGTCGAGCGGGTGACCCAGCAACAGCACCACACCGCTGCCGGCCTCTGCAACGGCCGTCATGGCGGCGCGCAGGCTCCAGCGGCCGGGCTGTTTGACCATCAGCAGGTCACGCAGCGGGTCCATGTTGTGCACACGAACCAGCGTCGGCTCTTCAGCGCAGACCTTGCCCAGCGTCAGCGCCAGGTGAACGTCGCCCTCGACCGAATCACGGTAGGTCACCAGGTTGAACTGGCCCAGTTCACTGTCCAGCGGCTGCTCGGCAATCCGCTGAACGGTACGTTCGTGGATCATCCGGTAATGGATCAGGTCGGCGATGGTGCCGATCTTGATGTTGTGCTCAGCGGCAAAGGCTTCGAGTTCGGCACGACGGGACATGGTGCCGTCGTCGTTCATCACTTCGCAGATCACGCCGGTCGGCTCGAAACCGGCCATGCGCGCCAGGTCGCAAGCCGCTTCGGTATGACCGGCGCGGGACAGCACGCCACCGGCCTGAGCCATCAGCGGGAAAATGTGGCCCGGGCTTACGATATCGTCGGCCTTGGCGTCCTTGGCGGAAGCGGCCTGCACGGTACGCGCGCGGTCAGCAGCAGAGATGCCCGTGGTCACGCCTTCGGCGGCCTCAATGGAAACGGTGAACTTGGTGCCGAAGCCCGACCCGTTACGTGGCGCCATCAACGGCAGCTTCAGGGTTTCGCAGCGCTCGCGGGTCATCGGCATGCAGATCAGGCCACGGGCGTAACGCGCCATGAAGTTGATGTGCTCGGCCTTGACGCATTCGGAGGCCATGATCAGATCGCCTTCGTTCTCGCGATCTTCGTCATCCATGAGGATGACCATCTTGCCTTGGCGAATGTCTTCAACCAGCTCTTCGATATTATTGAGCGCCACGCGGCACCCCCTTCAATTCAGGATTTGAGGTAGCCGTTGGCGGCCAGAAAGCTTTCAGTGATGGTGCCGCCCTGGGCGGGCGTCGGGTCGGCGGCCTTGTCACCGAGCAGCAAGCGCTCCAGGTAACGCGCCAGCAGATCGACTTCCAGATTGATCTTACGGCCAGGACGGTAGTCGCCCATGATCGTTTCAGAGAGCGTGTGCGGCACGATGGTCAGCTCGAACTCGGCGCCATTCACCGCGTTTACGGTCAGGCTGGTGCCGTCGACGGTGATGGAGCCCTTGTGCGAGATGTACTTGGCCAGCTCACGGGGCGCGCGCATGCGGAACTGGATCGCACGGGCATTCTCTTCGCGGGACAGCACTTCGCCGACCCCGTCGACGTGGCCGCTGACCAGATGGCCGCCCAGACGCGTGGTCGGGGTCAGGGCCTTTTCAAGGTTGACGCGACTGCCGGTCTTCAAGTCCACGAACGCCGTGACGTCCAGGGTTTCACGACTGACATCGGCCCAGAAGCCGTCGCCTGGCAGTTCTACGGCGGTCAGGCAGACGCCGTTGACGGCGATGCTGTCGCCCAGCTTGACGTCGGAGAGGTCGAGTTTGCCGGTCTCTACATAAACGCGGACGTCGCCGCCTTTAGGAGTAATGGCGCGGATGCTGCCGATGGATTCGATAATGCCGGTAAACATGGGTCCTCCGGGAGAACAGGGCCAGCGTTGATACGATGGCCGAAAATTATACGCTCGCGCTCGGCGTTGGTATTGCGATGACTCGCCAGTCATTGCCCACAGCACGCATTTCGATGATCTTGAGCTCGAGCGCTTCGCTCATCTGCGCCAACGGCAGGTCCAGCAAAGGACGCGCTGACGACCCCATGAACTTGCCGGCGACGAAAATCTGGAATTCGTCGACCAGCCCCAGGCGAGTGAACGCACCGGCCAGCTTGGGACCCGCTTCTACCAGCACGTCGTTGACGCCACGGGACGCGAGTTCTACCAGCAACTTGCGCAGATCGACATGCCCGCCGCTGCTGGGCAATGCCAGCATCTCGTGGCCTTCTTCGTGGTATCGCTCACGCGCCGACGCCGCGGCACAGGTCACCACAAGCGCACTGCCCGCCTTGAAGAACGGCGCATCCAGCGGCACGCGCAAGCGCCCGTCGACCAACACGCGCAGCGGCGGCCGGGTCACGGCAAGCGCCGTCAATTCGGCATTGAGGCCCAGCTCGTCAGGGCGTACGGTGAGGCGCGCGTTGTCGGCCAGCACAGTGTCGGCGCCGGTCAGCACCACACTCGACTGAGCACGCAGACGCTGCACCGCAGAACGAGCCTCAGGCCCGGTGATCCACTGGCTTTCGCCGCTGGCCATCGCGGTACGACCGTCCAGGCTCATCGCCAACTTCACCCGCACATACGGCAGGCCGTGCTCCATGCGCTTGAGAAAACCTTTGTTGAGCCCCCGCGCTTCGCCTTCCAGCACACCGCTCTGAACGGCGATACCGGCGCTCATCAAACGCAGCAAGCCGCGTCCGCCGACGTCGGGATTGGGGTCTTGCATCGCCGCGACCACGCGCGCCACACCGGCATTGACCAGTGCGTCGGCGCAGGGCGGCGTGCGCCCGTGATGGCTGCAAGGCTCGAGGGTGACGTAAGCGGTTGCGCCTTTGGCCTTGTCGCCCGCCTGACGCAGTGCGTGGACTTCGGCGTGGGGCTCGCCTGCACGGACATGCCAGCCCTCGCCGACCACTTCACCATCACGCACGATCACACAACCCACTCGAGGATTAGGGTGCGTCGAGTAGACGCCCTTGCGCGCCAGTTCCAGCGCTCGCGCCATATAAGCGGCGTCGAGCACGCTTTGCTCTGTGGGGGACATGCTCACTCTTTAACCGGCTCGCGGGCCAGTCGGTCGATTTCTTCGCGGAATTCGTTGAGGTCCTGGAACCGCCGGTACACCGAAGCAAAGCGGATATACGCCACTTCGTCGAGTTTCTGCAGTTCGGCCATGACCAGCTCGCCGACGATCAGGGATTTGACCTCGCGCTCACCGGTCGCCCGCAGCTTGCTCTTGATGTGAGCCAGGGCCGCTTCAAGACGCTCGACGCTGACCGGGCGTTTCTCCAGCGCGCGTTGCATGCCGGCGCGCAGCTTTTCTTCATCGAAGGGCTGGCGACTGCCGTCCTGCTTGATCAGCCGAGGCAGGACCAGTTCGGCGGTTTCGAACGTGGTGAAACGTTCGCCGCACGCGACGCATTCACGACGGCGACGAACCTGATCGCCTTCGGCGACAAGGCGCGAGTCAATGACTTTGGTGTCGTTGGCACCGCAAAAGGGACAGTGCATGGTGGCAGGCAACAAAAAAAGGGAGGGCCATGGTAGCGCATCCCACCGGCAAGACAAGTCTCGGGGTTTGAGGTATATAGACGCGCATCCGGTGCAGCGAAAGCTGTCACCCTCGGCGATACTGCGTGAAGTCCCGCGTGTCCCCATCGATTCCGTTTTTGCTGGAGCTGTTCATGACGCTACGTTCGCTCGCTGTAATCAGCCTGCTCGGCCTGCTCGCCGCCTGTAGCACTGCTGAGCCGCCCAAACCCGCTGCGCCCGCCAAGCCGGCGCCGAATGCGATCAAACTGCCGGAAGGCCCCGGCCCGCTTCTGCCGTATCAACGCGAATTGAGCGGCCAGTTGCTGGGCGTACCCGCCGGCGCCGAGGTTGAGCTGGCGTTGCTGGTGATCGATGACCGCAACCGCCCGCAAAAGCTGCTGAGCAGCACCAAGCTCACCGGCAACAACCAGTCGTTGCCGTTTCAGCTGCGCTTCAACCCGGAAGCGTTTCCGCAAGGTGCGCGGGTCGAGTTGCGCGGCCGCGCCAGTCAGTCGGGTCAGTTGATCCTGCACCTGCCGTCGGTGCTGATTGCCAGGCCTGACACTCAAGCGTTGGGCCAGCTGCAATTCGTCACCGCGCCATGACACCGCCGCCGCATCTGCAAGCGGCGCTGAACGAACGACTGGGCGACGCCCGATTGGTCGCTGAGCCGTTGCCCGGCACGAACCTGAAGCTATGGCTGATCGACGCCGACAATATGGACCGTGCGTTCAGCCCTGAAGAGACCCGGCGCATCCTTGAAGAGCCGCCCTACTGGAGCTTCTGCTGGGCCAGCGGTCTGGCGCTGGCGCGTTTCCTGACCGAACACCCGCAGTGGGTCGAGGGCAAGCGGGTACTGGATTTCGGCGCGGGTTCGGGCGTCGCGGGCATCGCCGCCATGAAGGCTGGCGCGCTGGAAGTGGTGGCGTGCGATCTCGATCCCATCGCGCTCGCCTCGTGCAAGGCCAACGCCGACCTTAACGGCGTGACGCTCGGCTACTCCGCAGACTTCTTTGCCGAAGCCGACCGGTTCGATCTGATTCTCGTGGCCGACGTGCTGTACGACCGGGCCAACCTGCCTTTGCTGGATCAGTTTCTCAGCCGGGGCAAAGCCGCACTGGTGGCCGACTCGCGGGTCAGGGATTTTCAGCATCCGCTGTATGAGCGACTGGGGATTCTGGAGGCCCTGACCTTGCCGGATCTGGCCGAGCCGTGGGAGTTTCGCAGGGTGAGTCTGTATCACGCAGCACGATAACGCCCCCCTTGTAGGAGCGTGGCTTGCCCCGCGACCGGCTGCGAAGCAGTCGTAAATCCGGTGTACGCGGTGCAGCAGAAAAACTGCATTGACAGGGTTTACGACGACTCCGTCGCCGGTCGCGGGACAAGCGACGCTCCTACAAGACATCACCGTCCTTTCAACAACACCCGGCCGCCCTTTATAGTTGGCCCCATTAAGCCTTTTTCGAGACTTGCGATGAGCCAGGACACGCCGTACATCTTCGATGCGACCACTGCCACTTTCGATCAGTTGGTCATCGAGAATTCCTTTCACAAACCCGTGCTGGTGGATTTCTGGGCCGAGTGGTGCGCGCCGTGCAAGGTGCTGATGCCGTTGCTGGCGCAGATTGCAGAGAGCTACCAGGGCGAACTGTTGCTGGCGAAAGTCGACTGTGACGCAGAGCAGGACATCGTTGCCCGCTTCGGTATTCGCAGCCTGCCGACCGTCGTACTGTTCAAGGACGGTCAGCCGGTAGACGGTTTCGCCGGCGCCCAGCCTGAATCACAAATCCGCGCGCTGCTCGAACCGCATGTCCAAATGCCGCCTCCGGCCGCGGCTGACCCGCTGCAAACCGCTCAGGAAATGTTCGCCGCGAGCCATTTCGCGGAAGCGGAAGCGGTGCTCCAGACCATCCTCACCGAGGACAACACCAACGCCGCCGCGCTGATTCTGTACGCGCGCTGCCTGGCTGAACGTGGCGAGCTGAGCGAAGCCCGCGCTGTACTGGACGCGGTTAAAGGCGACGATCACAAAGCCGCACTGGCAGGCGCGAAAGCTCAGTTGACCTTCCTCGGGGAAGCCAAGGCACTGCCGGATGCAGCGGACCTGAAGAGCCGTCTGGCGCAAAATCCGCAGGACGATGAAGCCGCGCATCAGCTGGCGATCCATCAGTTGTCCCGCCAGCAGTACGACGCCGCACTGGAAGGCTTGCTCAAACTGTTTATCCGCAACCGCAACTACAACGAAGGCCAACCGCACAAGACCCTGCTGCAGGTGTTCGACCTGCTGGGCAACGACCACCCGCTGGTGACCACCTATCGCCGCAAGTTGTTTGCTGCGCTTTACTGAAGTGACTCCGGCCCTGTAGGGCTTTAGCCAGGATTGCGTCGGGAGATCCCAGGCATCACTCCACCCAGTGATACTCCGGCGCATCGCCATGGCTTTCGACTTTGACGTTGGCACTGTGGCGCATGCGCACCATCAGGCGCTTGCCCGCTGCCGTGCTGCCCGCCAGCCCTTCCAGCTGTCCAAGCAGGTCAGGCCCGCTCATGTGGCCGGCCTTGCGCAGCAGCTCCTGCGCAATCTCCCAGACTGCGTCATTACGGCTGGGCCCCGGTTTGGCCGATGACTCGCTGAGCGGTTTGTTCTCCTGTACCGGCACGCCCAGTTGCGTACCCAGCCGGGCCCAGTCGCTTTCGTCCATCTCCACGGTCAGATCCACCGGCATGTCGCCGACGGTTCCACGGATTCGCAACATGATGTGTGTCCTCTGGTTGACTGAGCGGCATGGTCCCACAGGTACTCCCGAGCTGCACGCGGCCCCCTGATACAACACTACCCCTGTAGGAGCGTGGCTTGTGTCTGGGCCGCATTCGGACGATCTGGCGCGTAGCGGCAGTGAATCCGACGACGGTGCAGTGTCAGTAGAAGACGCGTTGTGGATTTCACGACCGGTTCGCGGCCGATCGTCCGAATGCGGCCCAGATACAAGCCACGCTCCTACAGTTCCTGAACAAAAAAGTTAAGAACGCCCGCAACTTATTGTTATAAGATCACATAACAAATTTCCAATCCCGCCCTGGAGCCTTCTCTTATGCGTCGTCTGTTACTCGCCTTGCCCTTCGCGCTGCTGCCGCTGACCCTCGCCCACGCTGCCGATGAACATGATCACGATCATGAACACGGCAGCCTCGGCGCGCATGTGCACGGTGTGGCGCGACTGGACATGGCGCTGGATGGCCGGACGCTGGAACTGGAGCTGGACACCCCGGCCATGAAC
Source organism: Pseudomonas abietaniphila (assembly GCF_900100795.1). Lineage (GTDB taxonomy): Bacteria > Pseudomonadota > Gammaproteobacteria > Pseudomonadales > Pseudomonadaceae > Aquipseudomonas > Aquipseudomonas abietaniphila. Next base: position 26,337 of record NZ_FNCO01000016.1, on the reverse strand, counting down.
ATCGTCGGCTTCGAACACGCCGCCACGTCCGCTGCCGACAAAACAACGTTGGCGCTGGCGCGGGAAACCCTGCTCAAACCCCACGGGCTGTTCAGTATTCCGGAAGCAGCAGGCTGCACAGTGACCAAGCAGAAGCTGGAAAGCCCCTTGTTCGGCGACAAGGACGATGACCACGACGACGGGGATGCGGACGAGCACGAACACAGCGAAATCCACGGTCATTACCAGTTCACCTGCAATGTGCCTGCTGTGCTCAACAAGCTGGACCTGACCCAGCTGTTCAAAAGCTTCCCGGCGACCCAAACCATTCAGGTGCAACTGGTGACACCGAAACGCCAGATGGGCGCTGAAGTGCGTCCGAGCAACCCAGTGGTCAAGTTTTAACCCACTTTGCTTCACACACGACCGGGGCCTCCCGGTCGTTCACCTTTGAAATGCGATAGAGGCCATGACTCAAGCACTTATCGAGCTGTCCGGACTTGGCTTTGCCTGGCCGGGACACCCTCCTCTGCTGGACATCCCGGCGTTTCGCCTGGAGCCGGGCGAAACCCTGTTTCTCAAAGGCCCCAGCGGCAGCGGCAAAACCACGTTGCTCGGTCTTCTGGGCGGTGTGCAAAAACCCGATCGGGGCAGCATTCGCCTGCTGGGCCAGGAGCTGACAGAACTGTCCGCCGGCGCCCGCGACCGGTTTCGCGTCGATCACACCGGCTACATCTTCCAGCAGTTCAACCTGCTGCCGTTTCTGTCGGTGCGCGAGAACGTGGAGTTGCCCTGTCATTTCTCCAGACTGCGCGCAGAACGAGCGACACAGCGTCATGGCAGCGTTGATCTAGCTGCGACGGCGCTGCTCGCGCATTTGGGCCTCAAAGATCCACATTTGTTGAGCCGTCGCGCCGACGCGTTGTCCATCGGCCAACAGCAACGGGTCGCCGCCGCTCGCGCATTGATCGGCCAGCCCGAACTGGTGATCGCTGACGAACCCACATCGGCGCTCGATGCCGACGCTCGTGAGGCCTTCATTCAGCTGCTGTTCGCCGAATGCCGCGAGGCCGGTGCCAGCCTGCTGTTTGTCAGTCACGATCAGAGCCTGGCGCCGCTGTTCGACCGCAACCTGTCGCTGGCCGAGCTCAATCGCGCCACCGTCGCCACCGAGGTTTGAGATGTATCTTCTGCGCCTGGCGCTGGCCAGCCTTGCCAACCGCCGCTTTACCGCGTTTCTCACGGCGTTCGCCATTGCCCTGTCGGTCTGCCTGCTACTGGCAGTCGAACGCGTACGCACCGAAGCCCGTGCCAGCTTTGCGAGCACCATCAGCGGCACCGACCTGATCGTCGGCGCACGCTCAGGCTCGGTGAACCTGTTGCTGTATTCGGTTTTCCGCATCGGCAACGCCACCAACAACATTCGCTGGGACAGCTTCGAACACTTCGCCAACAGCAAGCAGGTGAAGTGGGCGATCCCGATTTCATTGGGCGACAGCCATCGCGGCTATCGGGTGATGGGCACCAACGAATCGTATTTCGAGCATTACCAGTACGGCCGCCAGCAGCACCTTGAACTGGCCGAAGGTCGCCCGTTCGCCACCGACCCATTTGAAGTGGTGCTGGGCGCCGAAGTGGCCGACGCCCTGCATTACAAACTGGGCGACAAGCTAGTGCTCGCTCACGGCGTGGCGGTAGTAAGCCTGGTCAAGCACGACGACAAGCCGTTCACCGTGGTCGGCATTCTCAAACGCACCGGCACGCCGGTGGACCGCACGTTGCACATCAGTCTGGGCGGCATGGAAGCGATCCACATTGACTGGCATAACGGCGTGCCGGCCCAGGGCGCCGGGCGTATCACGGCTGATCAGGCGCGCAACATGGACCTGACGCCGACGGCCATCACGGCCTTCATGCTCGGGCTGAACAACAAAATTTCAACCTTTGCCTTGCAGCGGGAGATCAACGAATTCCGGGGCGAACCGATGCTGGCGATCCTGCCGGGCGTTGCATTGCAGGAGCTTTGGAGTCTGATGGGCACGGCAGAGAAAGCGCTGTTCGTGATTTCGTTGTTCGTGGTGCTGACCGGTTTGATCGGCATGTTGACGGCGATTCTCACCAGCCTCAACGAGCGTCGCAGGGAGATGGCGATTTTGCGTTCGGTCGGGGCGCGCCCTTGGCATATCGCCAGCCTGCTGATCCTGGAAGCCTTCGCGCTGGCGCTCGCAGGTGCGATCAGCGGGCTGGCGTTGCTCTACATCGGCATTGCCGCTGCTCAGGGTTACGTGCAGGCGAATTACGGCTTGTACTTGCCACTGTCGCTGCCGAGCGCTTATGAATGGACACTGTTGGGCGGCATTCTCGGTGCCGCGCTGCTGATGGGCGTCGTACCCGCCTGGCGGGCGTATCGTCAATCGCTGGCAGACGGCCTGTCGATCCGGTTATGAGGACGTGTTGATGCGTAGGCTGTGGATGATGATGGTGTCGCTGGTGCTCTCGGCGCCGCTGTGGGCGCAGGATCTGCGCGTGCTGACCTGGCAGGAGATGATTCCGCCCGATGCGCCGCCGGTGAAACTGATCACGGCGCCCATCCACAACCTGTCGCAAATGGCCGACACGCTGTCGGTGGAATCGGCGCCTGCGGCTCATCAGCTGGCGCCCCACGCGCCGGTGGTCAAATCGCTGGATGGGGAAAGGGTGAGATTGCCGGGGTACATCGTGCCTCTGGAAGTCAGCGAAGAAGGCCGGGTGACGGAGTTTCTGCTGGTCCCGTATTTCGGCGCCTGCATCCACGTGCCGCCGCCTCCCCCGAATCAGATCGTCCACGTCACGAGCGAGCTTGGCGTGAAGGTCGATGAGCTGTACCAGCCGTACTGGATCGAAGGGCCGATGCAAGTCAAATCATCGACCAGCGAACTGGCCGACGCCGGGTATCAGATGGAGGCCGACAAGATTCTGGTGTACGAGCTGCCGGACCAGTAGCAATCACCTGGCTAGCGCATTCCGCTGTGGGGCGAATTCATTCGCGATGCGTCTCTACAACCACCAAAAATGTGTGGAATGTGCCGGCCCATCGCGAATGAATTTGCTCCACAAGGACATTCGTCACGCGAGGATCAAGTCCACAGGATTGCGACCGATTTCATTGAGCCAGGTCAAAACCCTCGATCCAGACGCTTCGTAACATAAGGCATCCCTTTTTTATGCCCTTACGGAGCCCCCATGAACACGTCCTTGCTCGGCGCATCGGTCCTCGCGCTCGCACTCGCTGTCCCTCTTGCCGCCCACGCCCACCAAGCCGGCGACATCATCGTTCGCGCCGGTGCTGCCACCACCGCGCCCAATGAAGACAGCGGCAATCTGAAGTTCGACGGCGTGAAGGCACCGGGCACCAAAGCGACGCTGGACAGCGATACCCAACTGGGCCTGACCTTCGCCTACATGTTGACCGATCACGTCGGAGTCGAGTTACTGGCCTCAACGCCTTTCCAGCACACGGTCGCCATCAAGGGCCTTGGCGCGGGTCTGGACGGCAAGCTGGCTGACGTTAAACAGCTTCCGCCAACGCTATCGCTGCAGTACTACCCTATGGAGGCAAATTCGAAGTTCCAGCCCTATGCCGGTCTGGGGGTGAACTACACCTGGTTCTATGACGAGAACCTGAGCAGCGACCGAAAAGGCCAAGGCATGAACGACCTGCACATCGACAACTCGTGGGGTTGGGCCGGGCAAGTGGGCATGGACTACATGCTGACTGACCACGTGATGGTCAACGCCGCTGTCTGGTATGTGGACATCAACACTCAGGCGACTTTGGACGGTCCGTCAGCACTGTCCATGGCGCGCACCAAGGTCAACGTTGACGTCGATCCCTGGGTCTACATGCTCGGGTTCGGTTACAAGTTTTAAGCCCGACACGACTCGCTTGTTCAGGAGCGCGCTTGCCCGCGATTGGAACGACGTGGTGTGACTTAACCACCGCGTTGTCCCGATCGCGGGCAGGCGCGCTCCTGCAGTCGTTTAGTGCCCCATCAAACGCGCCAGCCCGACCTTCAGCGGCGTCGGCGTCGGCACCTTGAAGCGCTGCAGCAGACGCTCATTGTTGGCGCGAGAGTGCTTGATGTCACCCGACCGCGCGGCCAGGTAGGTCACCGTCGGAAGACTGCCCACCACCTGCTCAAACGCCGCCAGCAGCTCGTTCAGCGAGGTGGTCGCATTCAAGCCTACGTTGACCGCGCCCTCTGCCACTTCAGGCAGTTCGAAACCCTGCACCACGAGATCGACCAGGTCTTCGACGTAGAAAAAGTCTCGCGTCTGCTCGCCGTCACCAAACACTGAAATAGGCACGCCTTTCTCGGCCCGCTCAGCGAAGATGCTGATCACGCCCGAGTACGGCGAGGATGGGTCCTGCCGTGGCCCGAAGATATTGAAGAAGCGAAACACGACAGGCTCCAGACCATGCTGACGACGGTAGAAGTCGAGATAGTGTTCGCTGGCCAGCTTGTCTGACGCGTACGGCGTCAGCGGGGCTTTGGGCGTGTCTTCGGTGATGGCTTCACCTTCGCCATTATTGCCGTACACCGCTGCGCTCGAGGCAAACACCACGCGCTTGATACCGGCCTGGCGCATGGCCTCGCAGACGTTCAACGTGCCGATGAAATTGCTCTGATGGGTTCTCACCGGATCGTCCACCGACGCCTGCACAGAGGCCACCGCCGCCAGATGCGCAACGGCCTGACACCCTGCTGCGGCGCGCGCGACCAGTGCAGCATCGGCAACGTCACCTTCGATCAGCTCGACCCGAGGATTGTCCAGCGGCAGATTGCTGCGCTTGCCGGTGGACAGATCGTCGAGCACGCGCACCGCGTACCCCTTGGCGAGCAAGGCGTCGACCAGGTGCGAGCCAATGAAACCGGCGCCGCCGGTGATGAGGACAGGAGCATCAGACATGACGGTAGTAGCGGTCCAATAAGCTGGGCAAACCGGCACGCCATGCGCGAGGCTTGATACCAAAGGTGTGAAGGATTTTCTTGCAGGCCAGCACGGCGTTCTGCGGCTCTTCGGCGACATCCGGGCTCGCGGCGTGGGCCTGAGCGGTCGGTGCCTCGATCGCCAGAGGACGCATCAGGCGTGCCTCGGTGAGGATGGCCTGACCGAGCGCCAGCGGCGTGGTCGCCTCGTGGCCGGCGTAGTGATACGTGCCCCACAGCGGCGCTGCGCAATCCAGCTGCTTGAGCACCGAAATGATCACGCGCGCCGCATCATCCACCGGCGTCGGATTGCCGCGACGGTCATCGGCCAGAAGCAACTCATCGGGCGATTCGGCGCGGGTCAGAAACCGCCCCAGCACACCGTCGGCACTGTCGTCGAGCAACCAGCCGAAGCGCAACAGCACATGTTGCGGGCAGGTCGCACGCACGCTTTGTTCGATACGCCAGAGCGCCTGGCCACGCGACCCCAGCGGCACGGGTTCGTCTTTCTCGCTGTAGGCGGTCGCCCGCGAGCCATCGAACACGCGATAACTGGAAGGTTGAACCAGAACGATGTTGTGGTGCTGGCACAGCTCGGCAAGACGCTCTACGGAGCGTTCCTGGGTGTTCAACCTCTCTGCACTTACGCTCCCCGCCTGAAACCAGTCGAAGTAATAAGCAAGGTTGATCAAGGCATCCGGGCGGGTGTCATCGAGCAGTTGCGTCAGGCTTGCCGCATCCCAACCGTCTTGCGGTGGACGCGGTGCGAGGAATCCAATGTCCTCCTCGGCACCCAGACGAATCAACGCCTGCCCAAGGGCATTCCCGCCGCCCAACAGCATAAGGCGCATTCGCATAGAGTCAGCAGGCTCAGTCTTAGAAAAAATAGGTGAAAAACGCTCGCAAACATAACACGTCGGTGGATAAGTCCCAACAGGTGGCAGTCGATGCCCATTGTAGGAGCGCGCCTGCCCGCGATGAGGAAATGTCAGCCGACATTGAGGCGACTGATCTCGCGCAATCGCGGGCAAGCGCGCTCCTGTAAAAACCGCCCTCGAGCCGTCCCCGATCACCGGCCCTTGCATCCGCCCGCCAGCGCCCGCATAAATTCACCCATGAATGTATCCCATGCTTCTGACCCCGTGCTCGACGCCTTCCACCCTGCCGTCAGTGCCTGGTTTCGCGCCACATTTCCGGCCGTCACGGCGGCCCAGGCCCAAGCGTGGCCGTTGATAAAAAGGCGGCAGTCCACGCTGATCGCAGCGCCCACCGGCTCGGGCAAAACCCTGACGGCGTTCCTGGCAGTGATCGACGATCTGGTTCACCAGGGCCTGGAAGCCGGCGGACAGTTGCCGGACCAAACCTTCGTGGTCTATGTCTCGCCCCTCAAGGCGCTGTCCAACGACATCCAGATCAACCTGCAAAACCCGCTGGCCGGCATCACTGAACAGCTCATGGGTCAGGGCCTTCCCGAGCTGCGCATCAGCACCGCCGTGCGCACCGGCGACACCCAGCAGAAAGAACGCACGGCCATGCGCAAGACCGCGCCGCACATTCTGGTGACCACGCCCGAATCACTGTACGTGCTGCTGGGCTCGGATTCCGGCCGCCGCATGCTGTCGAATACGCAAACCGTGATCATCGACGAGATTCACGCCATCGCGGCCAGCAAGCGCGGCAGCCACCTGGCATTGAGCCTTGAGCGCTTGCAGGCGCTGTGCGAAAAGCCACTGCTGCGCATCGGACTGTCGGCCACCCAGAAACCCATCGAACGCGTCTCACGCTTTCTGGTCGGCAGCGATGCGGTCACACGCCCCTGCGCCATCGTCGACATCGGCCACGCGCGCCCTCGCGATCTGGCCATCGAAGTACCTCCCGTGCCGCTGACCGCCGTGATGGCCAACGATGTCTGGCAGCTGGTTTACGACCGCCTCGCCGACCTGGCGCGCGAGCATCGCACCACATTGATCTTCGTTAATACGCGGCGCCTGGCCGAACGCATGGCCCGCCATTTGAGCGATCGTCTCGGCAAGGAAGCCGTCGCCGCGCACCACGGCAGCCTCGCCAAGGAGCAGCGCCTGGACGTCGAACAACGGCTCAAGCGTGGCGATCTGCAGGTGTTGATTGCGACCGCGTCGCTGGAACTGGGGATCGACATCGGCGACGTCGATCTTGTCTGTCAGATCAGTTCGCCGCGTTCCATCGCTTCATTCCTTCAACGCGTAGGACGTTCCGGGCATCAGGTCGGCGGCACGCCAAAAGGCCGGTTGTTTGCTGTTTCTCGCGATGATCTGATCGAGTGCGCCGCCCTGCTCGATTGTGTGCGACGTGGCGAGCTCGACATCCTGCAGATTCCCAAGGCGCCGCTGGATGTGCTGGCGCAGCAAATCATTGCCGAGGTCAGCTGCCGGGAATGGGAAGAGCAAGCGTTGCTGGAGATGTTCCGCCAGGCATCGCCCTACGCAGAGGTCGACGAAGGCCATTATCAGGCGCTGCTGGGCATGCTCGCCGAAGGCTACAGCGGTCGTCAGGGCGTGCGCGCGGCTTACCTGCATCGCGACGCCGTGACCCGCACGTTGCGAGGGCGACGCGGCAGCAAGCTGACAGCGGTCACCAGCGGCGGGACGATTCCGGACAATGCCGATTACAGCGTGATCCTTGAGCCGCAGGCGCTGAACATCGGCACGGTCAACGAGGACTTCGCCGTCGAAAGCATCGCCGGCGATATCTTTCAGCTCGGCAACACGTCTTATCGGATCCTGCGAATCGAAGCCGGGCGCGTGCGGGTCGAAGACGCCCAAGGTGTGCCGCCCAATATTCCGTTCTGGCTGGGTGAAGCGCCCGGGCGCAGCAATGAGCTTTCTTTTGCCGTCGCGCGCCTGCAGGCCGACATTGATCAGCAGCTCGCGGCGCATCCCGGCAACCTAAGACCGTGCAGCGACTGGTTGATGAGTACGCTCGGGCTGGACGCCGCCAGCGCCGAACAGATCGTCGATTACCTCGCCCGCGCCCACTCGGCGCTCGGCGCCTTGCCGTCCCAGGACACGCTGGTGATGGAGCGCTTCTTCGATGAGTCCGGCGGCACCCAATTGGTCATCCATACGCCCTTCGGCAGCCGGATTAACCGAGCCTGGGGGTTGGCGCTGCGCAAACGCTTCTGTCGCACATTCAATTTCGAATTGCAGGCCGCCGCCAGCGAAGACGCCATCGTGCTGTCGCTTTCCACCACCCACAGCTTTGCGCTGGACGACGTCTGGTGCTACCTCCATTCAAACACCGCCGAGCACCTGTTGATTCAGGCCGTGCTCGAGGCGCCTTTGTTTGGCGTGCGCTGGCGCTGGAACGCCGGAGTCGCGCTGGCCCTGCCTCGTTATGCGGGCGGTCGCAAAGTCGCGCCGCAGCTGCAGCGCATGAAGAGCGAAGACCTGATCGCCACGGTGTTTCCCGATCAGATCGCCTGCCTGGAAAACCTGGTCGGCGAGCGTGAAGTTCCAGAGCATCCGCTGGTTGAGCAAACCCTCGACGACTGCCTGCACGAAGCCATGGACGCTGAGGGCTGGCTGTCTTTGCTGCGCCGCATGGAAAAAGGTGACGTGCGGCTGATCAGTCGTGACCTCCCCGCCCCCTCGCCACTCGCGGCCGAAATTCTCAACGCCAAGCCCTACGCGTTTCTGGACGACGCGCCTCTGGAAGAACGACGCACCCAAGCCGTCCTCAATCGACGCTGGAGCGACCCGGAGTCTGCCGACGATCTGGGCGCGCTCGACGCCGACGCGATTGTCGCGGTCAGCGAAGAAGCCTGGCCGCAGCCCCAGAACCTGGACGAGATGCACGAAGCCTTGATGAGCCTGGGTTGCGTGAGCGGCGCGGAAGCCCGGGATCAGCGTGACTGGATGAAATGGCTGGAAAGCCTGGCCCGCTCTGGTCGCGCGACCCGCCTGCAGGTCACGCCCGATCAGGCGCTGTGGATTGCGCTGGAGCGGCTGACGTGTCTGCAAGCGCTGTACCCCACCGCCGAAATGCACCCGCCGCTGGCGGCGTTGGCAGGATTCGATGAAGCGTGGAACGAGGACGATGCCCGCGTCGAGATGGTTCGCGCGCGCCTGAGCGGGTTCGGGCCGATGGTGTTGTCGGCCATCGCCGAACCGTTGGCCTTGTCGCCGGGCAACGTCACTCAGGCGTTGGCGCAACTGGAAAACGAAGGCTATGTGCTGCGTGGACGCTTCAGCCCCGGCGTCAGCGAGGAACAGTGGTGCGAGCGGCATTTGCTGTCGCGTATTCATCGCTACACGGTCAAACGCCTGAGGCGGGAAATCGAGCCTGTTTCGTTGCAGGACTTCATGCGCTTTTTGTTCGACTGGCAACACCTTTCCATGTCGACCCAGAGCCAGGGCAAAGCAGCGCTGCCCGAAGTGGTCGATCAGCTCGAAGGGTATTCTGCGGCAGCGGGCGCTTGGGACAGCGAGATTCTTCCGGCCCGCTTGAAGGATTATTCCCAGAGCTGGCTGGATGACCTGTGTCGGTCCGGCAAGGTGGTGTGGATGCGTCTGACCAGTCGCAACAAGATCGGCAGCGCTGCATTGCGCAGTACGCCGATTGTGCTGCTGCCGCGCCCACAGGTGCGGTTGTGGAGCGGTCTGACCGAGCAGCCCGCGCCGACCGAACTGTCGTTGCGCGCGCAGAGGGTGTATGAAGTGCTGTCGGACCACGGCGCGATGTTCTTCGACGAACTGACTTCCGAGGCGCATCTGTTGCGCACAGAGCTTGAGAACGCACTGCAGGAATTGGTTGGCGCAGGCTTGGTAAACGCCGACAGTTTCGCCGGACTGCGGGCACTGGTCACGCCCGCCAGCAAGCGCGCGGCGCACACCAGCCGACGCAATCGTGGTGCATTTATCGGCGGAATGGACGATGCCGGACGCTGGGCGTTGCTGCGTCGCGCCCCGGCCAAGGCATCATCTGCACCACAACAACGACTCGACAATGACACGCTTGAGCACATCGCCATGACGCTACTACGCCGCTATGGCGTGGTTTTCTGGCGATTGCTGGAGCGTGAAGCCGACTGGCTCCCCAGTTGGCGTGAGCTGCTCAGGACGTTTCATCGACTGGAAGCACGTGGCGAGATTCGGGGCGGGCGCTTCGTTGCAGGTCTGGCCGGTGAGCAATTTGCGCTGCCCGAGGCGATCCCTGTGCTGCGGGACGTGCGCAAACGCCCGCTGGACGGCAGCCTGATTGGCGTCAGCGGTGTCGACCCGCTGAATCTCGCCGGGACGTTGCTCCCCGGCGCGAAAGTGGCAGCGGTGGTCGGCAACCGACTGGTGTACCGCGACGGCGTCCCTATCGCCGCGATCATCGCAGGCAAACCGCAGTACTGGGGCGAGCTGGATGCCGGAATGATGCTGCAGGTCCGCGACCGGTTGTTCCGATGAGGCCGCTATGCCGCTGACGCGCTCGTGAGATAGATGTGCTTCCTGTAGGAGCAGTCCGAGGTTACGAGGGCCGCGAACGCGGTCTGTCATTCACCGATGATGCTGCTCACCCGCCGCATTCGTCCGAACATGGCCCGCACCAAGCCCGCCACCGCTCACGTTTCTGCCGCTACGCCGGACTTTCCGACCCATCCTTGTTCACCACCGAGGCCTTGCCCGGCAACGGCTGCTGCTCATCGCCCTCCTCCATCGGCAGCATGGGTCCGTTATGCGGGCTCATGATCAGCTGTGGATAAGTTTGCGCGAAACGCACATCCGTCGACTTATCCACAAGGCGCTTGAGTTTGTCGTTGAACGCGCGACTCACCGCATACTGCCCGCCTGACGACGTCCGGAACTGTGCAGTGATCACGATCCCGTTCATGTCCATGCGATCCAGGCCGAACACCTCCAGCGGCCCTTGCAGCTTGCTCGCCAGCAGAAAGTCATCGCTGATCGCCTGCCCCGCCTCGCGAATCAGCGATGTCGCGGAATCGACGTCCGAATCGTACGTGAACTGGAACGAGAAGAACGCGTACGCGAACTGGCGCGACTGATTCGTCACCGCCTTGATCTGGCCAAACGGCACCGGATGCACGAAGCCTTTGCCGTCACGCAGACGCAACGTGCGAATCGTCAGGCTCTCGACCGTACCGGCGTGACCGGAGTCCAGCACCACCCAGTCGCCGATGGAAATGGTGTCCTCGATAATGATGAACAGCCCGGTGATCACGTCCTGAACCAGTTGCTGGGAACCAAAACCAATGGCCAGACCGACCACCCCGGCACCCGCCAGCAAAGGCGCGACATTGATGCCCAGATTGGCCATTGTGGTGATGGTGCAGATCACCACCAGGATAATTTTGATCGCGTTGCGCAGCAGGGGAAGGATGGTTTTCACGCGCGTGCTGGGCTGGCGCGACGAGCGGTTGGTGGTCGGCGGCTTGAGGGCCTCCTGAATCGCGGTGTCCATGACCACCCACAGCAACCACGTGACCAGGAAAATCAGCCCGATGCTGCTGAGAGAGTCGCTGATGACCTTGCCCAACGCATTGCGCTGGGCGAATTCGAACAGCGAAAAACCCCAGATCCTGCCCAGCAATTCGATAAATCCTACCGCCAGCGCGATGCGTAGCACTGCATGCAGCAGACTCAGCAGCCGCTCTTTATAGACGCGTCCGGTGTGAACTTCGGCGGGTTTGAACATGTGCTGAAACAACGTGCTGAGGAACACCGTGCCGATGAGCAAAACGGTGGTCAGCAACGCGCACCGAAGTGCTTCCTGACTGTCCTCGCCTGCGCCGATCAGGTTGACGGCCGAGACCAGAATCATCAGCAGAATCGGCAAATGCCAGAGGCTCGAAAAAATCTTCAGCGTCTGTTGCAACGCCGGCCGTGCCAGACGAGCGCTCAGTGACCGGTTACGAATCAGATGCGCCACAGGCCTGCGCATCCTGATCACCACGATGCAGAACATCACCGAGGCCATCAACCCGGTAAAGGCCGCAACGCTGGTGGTGACGTTACCGCCAAACTGACGGGAAATCTGCGGACTGGTCAGGGCGTCACTCAAGGCGGCGAGGAAGCCGATGACGAACAACGGATGCGGTGCGTAGCCGCGTATGACGCGCACCGCAGTGCGCTTGTGCCCCGAATTGAAAAGCACGATGACGGACATCAATATTGAGCTGGAAAAGATGCCGCTGCTGGTCGAATACGCCAGACATAACGCCAGCGCACGGCCGATCGAGGGTGACATGAAGTGGCTGACATACAGCGTCAGCGGCAGACAGATCACCGCCGGAATCGTGAAAGGCAGAACGTAGCTCAGCACGCCCTTGACCCGCTCCCGCTTGATCAGCAGGCGCCGCCGAGAGACGCGGCCCACAATGAACGTCGCGATGCGATTGAGCAGCAAAAATGCCGCGATCCACACCACTGACAAAATCAGAAAGTCGCTGATGATGCTCCACGGCGAACGCGCCAACGGCTTGTTGACGAGCGTATCGAGCTCATCCGCAGCACGGTCTGCACGCAGGCGCCAGGAGTCTAATAGATTTCCGTCCAGATCCAGCTTGTCCTGCACGCTGTCGATGCTGGAGCTGATTGCACCGAGCAATCCGCCCTTCACCAGAATTTCCGGTTGGGCAGGCTCTGCGGCCGGAGCGGGATCGGCGGGTGCCGAGGACTGTGCAGCGCTTGCGGCAGACGCGTCGGCAGCCATCACGTTGAAACTACCAACGCCAAGCATCAGGCACATCAGCAGGACGGGTTTGAAATTTAACAAAACGCTGGTCACCCCTTGGCGTCATGAGGGACGGCGGAATCAAGGTCCACTGAAACTGATCCACATTCGCCCCCCAAGTTCGGCACCCAGGTAAATCCTTCATCTGCAAACAGCGACACCGACCAACGGAATCAACGATTTTTCAAAAAGTCACTTGACCATGGAGAACGATCGTTCTACCTTGAATCACATGAACGCACCTCTGATCGAAACACGCGAAAAGATTCTCACGACCGCCGAGCAACTGATCTACCAGAACGGCATCCACGCCACCGGCATGGACCTGCTGGTGAAAACGTCTGGCGTCGCGAGAAAAAGTATCTACCGTTACTTCGCAACCAAAGACGAAGTGGCCGCGGCAGCGCTGAATGCGCGCGACGTCCGCTGGATGACGTGGTTCAGGACGGAGTCGGACAAGGCTGAAACCGCCGATGCGCGCATTCTCAACATGTTCGCCGTGCTCAAAGGCTGGTTCGAGTCCGAAGGATTTCACGGCTGTGCCTTTATCAACACTGCCGGCGAGATTGGCGATCCGAACGATCCAATTCGTTTGATCGCCAAACTGCATAAACAGAAGTTGTTCGATTACACGCTTGAGCTGTGCGAGCAGCTGACTATCGAGCAACCGTCAGCGCTGGCCAAACAGTTGCTGATTCTGATGGAAGGCGCCATCACCATGGCCCGCGTCATGGGGGACTTCAGCGCCGCCGACAGCGCAAAGGACGTTGCGCAGCTGTTGCTCAAACAGGCCTCGTCCTAGTGGCCTGAGCTTCAAGAACGCTTCACCCAACGCCGAACTCATCATTGTCTGGAGGCTTCGCTATGTCGTCCACTGCACAAACTCGCCCGCCACTTCCCCCTTTCACCCGCGAATCGGCCATCGAAAAGGTCCGCCTGGCCGAAGATGGCTGGAACAGCCGTGACCCGGAAAAAGTCTCGTTGGCCTACACGCTCGATACCAAATGGCGCAACCGCGCTGAGTTCGCGATCAACCGTGAAGAAGCCAAGGGCTTTCTGACTCGCAAGTGGAAGAAAGAGCTGGATTACCGCTTGATCAAAGAGCTGTGGGCCTTCACCGACAACCGCATTGCCGTCCGTTACGCCTACGAATGGCATGACGACTCAGGCAACTGGTACCGCTCTTACGGCAATGAAAACTGGGAATTCAACGAAGACGGCCTGATGGCCAACCGTTTCGCCTGCATCAATGACATGCCGATCAAGGAATCCGAGCGCAAATTCCACTGGCCGCTGGGCCGTCGTCCTGACGATCATCCTGGCCTGTCGGACCTGGGGCTGTAACAGGCTTCGGGTCTTTACACCTGAAACGCACAGGATTCAGGCCCAACAAAAAGCCCCCGGCAGCTGAGCTGTCCGGGGGCTTTTTTTCAAACTGTTATCGCGCTCGATCCATTTGGATCCTAAAACGGGGGTGCTGATAAAAGTCTGTAACAGACTGATTAATAGATATTTTTAATAGATATCAACGTTTCCAGACCTAATTTTGTAAAGCAAACTCCTTAAAAATCAGTTTGATAGCCATGGTTGAAAATCTGTAAAGCTAGCGGTTCCTGATTCTGTAAAGATCGAAAGAGGAAGCAAGGAGCCAGGAAAAATCGCTTGGAAGTGACGGACAAATCTGGTCTGTAAAGCTTTTCGTAAAGCTAGTAGCACAGCAGGCTGGAGCTAAAATAGAGGGCATTGAGGGCACAACCAGACGGTGTCATCATCTAGCCATCAGTAGGGAGAGGGATTTCCACAATGACGCCATTCGGATTACCGAGCTACCTGGCCATGAAAAGTGGGCGCCTAAATGGCTGTGCAGCAACCCACGTTATATGATTCTCAGTTGTAACCAGGCCACCAGAGCACACATGATTACTGTCCAGCGCCTCATAGCTTGGCTGTTCCCCGACCGCCGCCCCGAGCGTGAAAAAACGCGTGAGCGCGAGTTCATCCGGGCAGCAAACAGCTTCAAAACCCTCAGGGTGACACCAGAAGGAGGGATGTTTATTGATCCCGAAGAGCTCCGCGACCAGATAGTCGCCTCGCGTGAGCAGCTGAAGCATCTTGTCCGCAAACCATGAGCGCCTAGCACACTGAGCTACATCCAAAGCTCAAAGGGCTCAACTGATAATCAGTAACCACTTGGAATGAGAGCCCAACAGTAGAGGTTGTTGGCCTAGGTGAACAATTTTGCGATGGCAAGCTCATCAAGCGCTCGCAGGGAAAATCCATGCAGCCCCTTAACGCCGAGTCCGTTCGGACGCTAAAAGCACAAGGTCTCGACAGAAAACAATCTCGGAAAAGCTCGGGCTTGTCAGAAGTATCGTCCAGAAATATTGGAATACCTGAATCGGGCCCAGCAGGGTCAGCAGACGCTGACGTTCCGAGCTAGCTTTGGCCGAGCTAGATCGCTCGTGCTCTCGTTAAGTGACGGTACAATAGGCCAGTATTCTGTGGTCAGAAGGAGCTCACATGGACGAAACAGCAAGGTTTGCTTTTTACGAGAAAATTTATTTTTACGAGCTAGAGCGCAAAGAAAAGCTCATCTCTAGGCTCAACCTTCCCCTCGCCATTCTGGGCGTACTACTCTCATTTCTATCTTACATGCTGGGCAAAGCACCAAGCTCAGAAGACGGTTTTGCAGGCGTTGCATTTTGGATTTTGTACCTGTGCGCCGTGCTGTGCCTGCTTTGCGGCGCATATTACTTTCGTTCGTCATGGCAATTGCGCGACTTCGATAGAGGCCTGCCCACCTTGGCCGAATTGGAGAGGTACAGAGCAGATGCGACGGCTCATTTCGCAGTTCATGGAGAGAATGACGATGACGCAGAAACCTACTTCAAGACGATCATTTTGAGCTACTACATTGAGGGTGCAACCGTTAACACGGTGAACAACGATAAACGCGGTGCGAAACTCGTTTCGTTAGCGAATTACGTAACCCTCACCATGATTCTCTCGGTGTTGTCATTCGTTCCGTTCTATACCCACCAGCAGGAGCTAAACCATGAGCAATCAAAAGCCGCCGCCACCTCCACCCCCGCCAATGCGCTTCGTTAAAGATCACGGAAAAAACCTTCCGAAATCTCCGCCGCCGCCTCCGCCGCCCAAAAAGTGATTTTTCAGGGCGCAGACATAACGTCTGCAGCCCTGAGCCAAGCCTAGAAAAAAGGAATGTTCGATCCCATGCGAGTCTCCAGTTGGTGAAGCCTGTCAGGCTGATTCGTCATGGTGAAAGCGCGGCCAACGCCGGTGAAGCTAGCTTGGATCACGCGACAATTCCGCTCACCCGGAAGGGGGCTGACCAAGCGAACCTCGTGGCTCGTTCCTTCGCACATGCCCGGATCTGATCGTTGCATCGCCGTTCTCCCGAGCTCAGCTGACTGCGATGGCCACCGCCACCACTTTTCCTGCCGCACCAATTGAAACTTGGCCAATTCAAGAGTTCACGTACCTTGAACCAGCACGATGTGCAAACACGACTGTCGCCCAACGGCGTGAGTGGATCGACGCCTACTGGTCGAGATCAGATCCTGCGTTCTCGAATGGTGACGGTGCAGAGTCGTTCCTAGATTTCATGTCTAGAGCCCAGCTTTGCCTAGCTAGGCTGGCGGATCATCCTGCACAAGACATCGCGGTGTTTTCCCATGGGCAACTCATCAATGCGGTGGCGTGGCTGATCGAGCGCAGGCCGCAGACCATTGATGGTGGAGCTATGGCTGACTGGCGTGATTACGAGATCACTAATCAGGTGCCGAATTGCGGTGGCTACACGCTTACCAAGCGCGCAGACGAGGCTACCTGGCGACTGAGCATCTCTCTCGCTGTTGATGGTTCGGCTGGACCCTGAGCGCGGTGGAAACTTGCTGCATCTCAGTCTTCCGTCTTCAGGGTGTGTCCTGGCGATCAGTAGCGCAGACGCACAGAGGCATGTCACATGGTGCAACCGCTCTTCGATTTTGACCTCAAACGCGTTCCTCGCCGGCACTACATAACTGGCAAGGCCGCAATCAATTTCCCTCACCCAGCGTGCATCACCGGTGGGTGGCACTTCCTGTCGTACTTTGACCGAGGAGGCAGGCGTCGCCAAAGTATCGCTTGCAGGGATTCACTAGCCAGATACCGATGTGTTTTTCGGTGATACGGGCATCATTGATATCACCGAGCAGATGGGAGAGCGTGGCTGGCCCCAAGAGGACAAAAGGCTCTTTATGGCTGATCACTACAGAGCTGCAGCAGACATGGTAGTGAAATGGGCGTTGAGCGATTCAAAGCACTGCGGCGTAGAAGTCGCCGAATGGTTCCCTTCCCCTGAGGCGAGAAGTCGGCTCCTTGGGGTACTGGATCTTGGCAAGCCCAAGCTTTTGGAACTGAACAGGCTGCAGAGAGTGGAAGCTTGGCTAAGCTCGCAATAGGTGAGGAAGACATCCGCCTCACCGATCCTTCCCAGGCTCCTCGTACCAAGGATCCATCTCAACATTCGTGAAGCCCCAGAAACACGCCACATTCTGGGCGTCCTCTGGAGACGTCTCTAGCGCAGTGCGGCCCGCTGGGAAAAGCACTGCGTAAAACGCTATCGCTCGAGCCAACACATGTACGCAAGTTTGCAAAGCGACTAAGCCAAGCATTCGCTGATCCTCGATTGACTGAGCTTGCCCCATTTGCATTGAGCTGATGTAGGACGTGTGCGCGGATCCGCAAAAATGAGAGTACACGTTCTGAAAGTATTTTTTGCTGAAGCCTGCCCTTACCGCTTCATCCGTCCATGACCAGCCAACTCAAGACGATAATCAGCCCTCCAGCGGCAGCAAATTTAAGGCCTGTGGACGACTTCATGTGCGACCAATACGTCCAACTCATCACTTGGCGGAGACGGTGATACTCCATTTCCTGACGCGTGTTTCTGCGGTCTTCAGTAAATGGTCTGTACCTCTCCTGACTGGGATACTCATCGAGGAACCAGAAGAATCGATTGAGTTCCCATCGCCTTTCCCTGCGCCTTCGCTTCCTATACTGACGTTCAGACTTCGTCACGAGCATCAGCGTCTCATTTGAGATGGGGCTATCGCTCTCGGGTAGCGGTTTACTCTGGGATTCGGATATTTTTTTCAGAAGCCACAAGCGATCCTGTAGTTGTTAATGCTGAGAGCCAGCTTACCGGACTTCGATAATCAGCTAGCAATAACAGTACCCGTCCCCACACTGAGAAGATTGAGTGAAGAACACCGATGGGAATCGCCATGCAAGTCTCCCTCTTATCAACCAACCCACTGGACACCTGCTCTAACTGTGCTAGCGTAAGCTGATCGGTGCCCTAATCGAGCGGTCGGTTCGCGAAGGCGGTTAGCCATAGGGTGTTTCACTCCTTCTGCAATGCATGCACCCGACAAATGTCAGGGGGTAGCCGACACCGCTGACGAATTGGAGGATGCCATGCGCGTACCAATTTCTCTCGCTGATCTTCGCGA
This sequence comes from Pseudomonas abietaniphila, assembly GCF_900100795.1. Lineage (GTDB taxonomy): Bacteria > Pseudomonadota > Gammaproteobacteria > Pseudomonadales > Pseudomonadaceae > Aquipseudomonas > Aquipseudomonas abietaniphila. The sequence continues at coordinate 8,156 of NZ_FNCO01000016.1, read as the reverse complement.
AAAACGCGGCTTCAACCGAATCGCTAAAAAACTACAGAAGAACTGGCCTGGGCCGGACTCGTTAACCTTATCCCTCGCCCACGAGGTAGCGGCACAGGGCTTGGGCTACCGCGACTACCATGATCTTCAACAATCAGCTGAGAAAAACGAACCCAGTAGCCACGCACCAACCGCTACCGATGTGAGGGCTGGTCTCACCACATCCATCCTCGCGTTCTGCCAGACAGGCAAGGTGACGGGCGTCGGTGAAACCGATTTCGATCTTCTGGCCGCATCACTACCGATCCAAGAGCTGGCCATCTTTCAACACCTCAACACAGGGCCAAGCTCTAAGGTAAGGCGCATCAGCACGGAACAACTGGTTTCTCTTGGGAATCTTGTCCGGCTGCGTGGGGGCCTCCGAGATCAATGTCTATTTGTGATGTTGTTGAGTGGCATCACCGTGGCTCGCATCGAGGCGGTCAAAGCGCAAGACATTTCTGTCTCCGAGTCGATAGTCAGGATCAAGCTAGCTGGCGACGAACTCACTGGGCAACCCAGATATGCGCGCTCGTTTCATCATATCTGGCCAATCGTGACCGATTACATTGACCAAGAAGATCTTTCTCCTGATGACTACCTGTTTCCGTCCCGCCTGGGCAAGACTGTTCCGATGAGCTCCCGTGAGATGAATAAGCTGATTTGCTCGTATCTCAAACAGGCATTGCCCGACCCCGCTTATTGGACTGCCCGTAGGTTTCGGCAGTCCCTGCTCTGGGACTTCATTGAGCCGATGGATCAGCAAGAGCACACAGGATCGTGGTTTGCTCGGCCCCCGGTTGTGCCTGCGTCCATCTAAAGCAATGATGAGGGCTCAGCCGCCATTCAGGTGCGGAGTCTGCCAGCTGCACCGCACACTAACGGGCATCCAATCTTGAAACGGGGCGCCCTTATGCGCGTTTGATCCTGGTGATCGTTTTGGGAACCCTGTGGCGCTGTTCAGCACATGGGAGCTTCAAACGCTGGAGACGATGCTGAAAGCGCTCTGATGGGAAAATGTTGTTCTTGGTGTCCCCTGCCCGTGCCGGCTGTCGTGAACCAAGCCGCCATGCGTCTCGGCCCTCTGGGCTTCCATCCATTACACCTGCGGCCTTCGGCCTGCGCGCTCCGCTTGCCTTTGAGGATACCAAGGTTGCCAGGTCTGGATGCTCCCATGACGACTCTGAGCGCCGGGCTGATCATTCGCCTCCGATGCACAATGAATCATCCCGCGTCGTGCCTCGCTCCCACCCAGGCACGCAAATTCCTGCTCCCGATTGGTCATTATGAATCAGCCCACCACTGCCTTACCCGAGATCACCGTCGAAGAGTTCAGGCAACGATATCCGCTGCTCTTTTCTGATCCCGCCGTTGACGACATCTACTGTAATCCTGGGTGGAGGGGAATCCTGCTGTCTCTTTGCGATACGCTCCAGGCTCGCCTTAAGCGGTACCCGGATGTTGCTCCAGTGACGGTCGGGCAGATAAAATCAAAGTTCGGCGAGCTTCGCTTTTTCTACGAGGGTGGAGACGCATACTGCGAAGGTGCCGTGGATCTGGCGGTGCAGCTTTCGTTGCGAACGTGTGAGCAGTGCGGAGCGCCAGGTACGCAGACGAGAGGAAGCTGGGTCAGTACCTTGTGCTCTAACCATGACGGCAGCAAAAATCAGCCGCTTACCGAAGGATAGAACTGTCTGCCAAACTGTTTGGCCGCCCGGACGGGAGCGGCTCTCGTGAACCATGCCGCCAGCTGTCGCTGGGGTCATGGCCCTATGGGCTTCGATCCTCGGCTCTGTGACCTTTCGGCCTGCGCGCTCCGCTTGCTTTGGCACCAAACATGCCCTCCTGTCTAGAACCAGCCTGACTGTCAGACGCCGTTATCCAGCGGGTCATTCTACTCTCCTTGATCTCGGAGCCAGATCCACTCCTATTGCCAAACACAAGCGTTCCTCGTCAGGCATTGTCGTAAGCTACACCCAGTGGACGCGTCCCTGCCGTAACCAAAAGTGAGATCTGCAACCATTGTTAAGCCAAATCGACGGGTGGAGTGATGGCTTCCCTGCTGAATCCAAGCTGTAACTCCAACGAGGTTTGGCCTCTAGGATTAACATCAGCTCGATAGTTCGACCACATCCGCAAGGGCATCGGAAACCGATGCACCAGTCCTCGTCAGCGTCTCTTGCTAACACCAAAGATCGAAAGGGTATCGTGGATGGCAGAGTGTCCCCTTCTACCACGACCAGGCGCCGAGAAGGGAGCAGTGGTTCGGCGCTGCGAATAAACCAAGCGACAATATCACGCAGCATTGGATTGCCTCCGACCAAGTGAAGGTATACCTAATAGGGGCTCCGAACACCCAGACGCCAGCAGCAGGTTGGCATGAATGGGCCAAAAATCCTCCCGGCAATAATCCTCTTCACAGCCTGACAAGCTGAATCGCGTCCGTGCGTAATTTGAGTTGGGTTCTTCTCTAAACGGAAAGGCCCTGGCTATAAATTCAGAAACGCAAGCAGAGGCTGCGCGCATGTTGAGAGTGATTACAGAGGGAGCCTCATCTTGTATTCCCTTGAAGTAGCCCAAATTGACTTGCTCTTCATGGGCGTCTTTGTTTACGCGAAGCAGATACTCCGCATGGAGGGATTCGGGGCTGTACACCCCACGTTCTTCTAAAGTGGGGCCTCCAGGCCGAACGTAATCGATACGCCCTGCGACGTCGATAATCGCATCATGACCATCGACGGTCTTGTAGGTGGGGATCGTGACACCCACGTCAAAGAGGGGGATCAGAAAAGCTGCCGCCAGACGATCTGCGATCATCCGCGCTTCTTTCGTATCGACACAGCTGAAAATGACATCAGCTTCTGCCGCTGCAAGGACTGCGTGCCTGGTTGCCAAAGAGTCGTTGATCGATACCGCCACATTCTCACCACGCATCCGTGTGATTGCCTGAGCAAACATTTCAGTCTTTGGCGTCGAAGCAATCGCATGCTCAACGGTCGAGTTCAGAATCCGGTTGAGATTCTTCAGCTCAACACAGTCATGATCGATGAGAATTACTCGTCCGAACCCTAGTCGTGCAACCTGTTCCGCGACAATAGACCCTGTACCTGAGACACCTACGACCGCTACCACCAGCCGCCTCAGATATGCCTTCATCTCCGAAGTGAAAGCCATTGGTGGGCACTCCGCCCTTGAATCAGCCCACCAGTAGTGAATGTCATGCCCAACAACTGTGACAAGGTCGATGAATGAGGGCACCATCAAACTGTTGTACAGCCGAGCCCTCATCTCACCGCTATCAATCATGATCGCGGAACCATGGGCTCTGTCTATGGCTTGGCAAAGGGCTCGTACGCTGATCGCGTCGCTATCATCATCAACTTGGGAGAACTCCAAGAAGCCACCAGGATGCGAATGCGTCAGAAGAATTGTCAGGCCCTCTTTCTCTGCTTGGTCTATAGCACGCTCAAGATACTCACCAGGCCACGTGATCGCATCCACCAACCTAACTTTGCAAGCTTCGTAAGGGACAGGTATCCAATCCTTTAGCAACAATTTCGTCCGAGTCCCCTCAAAACGTGAGCACAGCAGCACTGCCGATGCCTCCAGGCCATCGCCCGGGAACAAATGCTCCCGAAGCGCGGCATGATCGGCTTCAGCAAATACCAGTGAGGTATTTGCGATCATTTGCCCACCTCCTTGTGCAAGCAGCCATCGACCATCGACATCTGTGTAGCAATGCTGTCCGAGGCAGGATTCCAAGGACGATGCCGAGACCAGCCTTGGAACGTCTGACCGCCAATGACCGCTGTCACCTGAACGTTAGGGATGGGCATCCCGCTGCACAAGGCGACACTTGGCAGCAGATAAAACATATCGATCTGCGCAATCGGGTAGGCAGCTGGGATGTCCAAGGCCAACTGCACCTTCTCGGAGGTGTAACCTTCAGGAAGAACGTAATCCTGTATTACAAGCCAGCGACGCGGTTCGGATCCTGTTATGGGTTCAAAGCGAGTCTCCCAGCGATGTCCCATCGCATCGAGATAACTTGCGTCTGCTGGCAGAATGTCGAACTGGCGGAGCGGCGTCGATGCTGACTCGCCATTTGAAACATCGGCTGGGGTCAAGCGAAGCTTTTCAATGCCGGGAGTTGTCAGGTCGATCACATCGCTCATTTGCAGCGCGCGCTTCTCTTGGCCTTCAACCTTGAGAAAAATCAGCCAGTTGCCATTCGGATCAAGGCCAGCCAGAACTAAAGCATCCCGAACGGAGATGGATGGAAAATGAATGTCCAGAATCGTGCCTTGGACGTTCAGCTTCCAGATGCCAGGGCGAGTAATAAATCGTTCGGTGCCAGGAGCATCGAGATCAACCACAGCGCCATTTGAGATTTCCAAATCCGCTTCGTCTTCGCGTTCAAGCAGCAGGCGCTTATCCGATGGGACATCGGCCAGCTTGCGGATGATTTCACCGGTAATGGTCGAACGCAGCCATGGCAGGCGGACGCCATCAACCGTAAAGTTGTAGGTGCGATCTGAGCTGGCAACGATGAAGCGTTGACCATCCAGCACCGCGCCAACACCTTCATTCGGGCTTACATCTTCAAGCCCCGCTGGCAGCAGCATGAGGACGATAGCCTCATCGTCCGGCTTGAAACCCGCAGCCAATGCGATTTGCTGACCCGTTGGAGTGTGGTCGTGGATGATTACTTCGCGGTAATTCAGATTCTCATCTCCAATGTGAATGGTGATGGGACGCTGTTGATTTTGTAAGTCCTGCATGGTGTTCTCCTAGTGGCTCGGTATCGAGCAATAATTCGGTTCAAGATGAACCTGTCTTCTAGGAGATGGCTGCAATCATTCCCTTGACTGCCCGCCGAAGCACACGGATACTCACGTCGTTCACACGTGCTCGTGCCTTCAAGCGCAATTGGCGTTGCGCTGCGGTTGCCAAATCTCCGTTTCCTCTCCGAAATCCCTCTCAGCTTGCCTCCTATTTTTAGTGAGCCGCACGCTGATCTCTCGTGCCCCCAACCCCTCTGCTCCACATCTCTCAAGCGCTCCATGCGTTCGAGCTATGCCCTATTGGCGCTGTCCGAAGCCGTCCTTAGGCTTTGGAAGATAATTCTGAGTAAATGAAGCTGTTTACTCTATAGCGCAAAAAAAGGGCATAGACAAAAGCCTACACCCTTTTTCTGGTTAACGGAAGCCCTTTAAGCAGAACCGCCTGCTACCCGGTACACATACTCTCGACCGCCAGTTTCTGCGGTCTCTTCGATACGCATCACGTAGCCTTCTTCATAAAGCCGCTTGAGGCGGGTACTGGCATTCTGCACGCTGATAGCGAGAGCCTCAGCGACTTTCGACGTCGTGGACGAACGCTGGGAAGCGATGAAATCCAGTAGCGTCCGGCTGGATGAGGACTGCTCAGAGCCAAGAAAGCGACATTCGTCATCAGACCAATACGTGACAGGCTGGCCTCCAGAGACCGCTGCCGCTTGAAGATTAGCCACGATGTCTTCGTCTGGGAGGTCAGTTACATAGAACGCAATCTCATTTTTGAAACGCTTGATCGCGTAAACCAAAGCCTCTCGTAGAAAAGATACGTCTGCGCCTTCCAGGCCGCTAAAGGAGACGCCGATTACGCTAACTTTTCCGAGATTTTCTATCTCAGCCAATAATTTAGCGTGCGCAAGCTTGCCACTAGCGCTCCCGTAAGGATTCTTGGCGCTAGCACATTTGCTAAAGTCGATGGTGGGGATTTTCTCATTCATGGAAAGGATTTAAGCAGCGGCTAATTTTGTTGTCAAGAACTCAAAAACAATATGGGTGCCTGCTAGCTTAGGCAAATTCAAAGCCCATGTCGGTTTCTGTAGCTGCCCATTTTTGTACGACAGACAGACCGAAAAGGTCTCTTGCCTGATATTTATCGAAGCGTCTAATAGCTGCGCTTTAGTGAGAGTGGCATGCAGTCCCGCACCACCTTGCCCCGTGCAGCTTAAACCTTGTTCCTGCATCGCTCGCACGATTAGTTTTGGATCGGAAGCGCCGTCATTCGCTGGAAACTGCGCCGCAACCCCAGGCCAGTATTTCGCCAAAGCAGGGCGTAGCGTGGCACATATACCGGCACCGCTATCTGATATAATCGTCAACACTTTTGATTTGTTTTTACCGAAGTTATAGTGCTGCATCGCGGCAACACCAGGCACTTTAGTTTCCGAATGTCTTTGAACGTTGGTCACGGATTCAGCAACTATAGTAAATAACTTGTTCGCATGTAGCTTTCCAAATAAGTGCTCGTAGCTGTGCTTAATCCTTTCTGGAATGTTCTCTTCCGCTAAAGAATCTTTGATTTCCAAAAGCTCAACTAATCCCAAATTATTAGCCAAATACATTTGACCTTCAGACTCATCTGGACGATGCGGCAAAACGCATACTTCTTTATGCAACCGGGAGATAAAAGCTGCCCGGCTCAGATATGATAACGTACTGATATTCCCTGAAAAATCTAGGGACACTGCGCGCTTTTCGAGCGCCAGTTGATTAGCCAACGCAAGAATTTTTGCGATTGCACACAACATCATTGGCTTTCCGTCTCCAATCAGGATCCGAACTTTTCGATAGGGCAGCTCAAGGGGTGAACCAGCCTTCATCAGCTCCCGCTCTACGTCCCCGTCTTTGATCCATGAACCGTGGGTTTGAGAGGAAAAATCGACCACAAACTCCGATTTAAGATTCAGTGACCAGCAGAAGGCATCATCTTGTTGATATAGTGTCCTGCTGTCATTCAAAAAACGATTGACTTCTTTTTTGTCAAGGCCCAGTTTTGAAGCTATTTCACGGCCCTTTAGGCCTGGCTGCTCTTTTAAAAGAAGGGAAATCCGTCTCTGCATGGTAACAAACTCATATAATGCGCTTCGCTCATCCACCTAAGCGAGACAGCTATTTACGGGGGCATTGACAATGCCTAGCCCGATTGATCGGCTGCAGCTTTGTTATGATCAAGGATACACCAACAATGGTCACAGTGTAGTTTTCGTCAATGGCATCTGCACTCCGGATGCGCATGATGCAATTATCCACTCTGACCACACCAGGGTCTGCTAAGGATAGAGGCAAATTGAGGCTTTGCAGGCCTGTAGACATATCGAATCCGCGCTACAGCCCCAGCCCCTTTTTGAGAGCTTCCCAAGCTATTTTCGGCCCCGCTGCTTCAGTTGCCTTAAGCACTTTCCCGAGAAAAGCGAATTCTTCCTCGCGGTATGGCAGACACATTGTTGCACCAGTTTTGTGAATGAAGTGTTTACTAAGGTCGTCCAGGAGGTTGCCGGCATACTCAGCGTCTCGACCTACGCTGTGGAACTGCACGTAGCTCACCAACGCATTGCTGGCCATCAAGTACGCCGGTACCTCACTAGCCCTGCTTGAGTCGCCCTGGCACCACACAATTACGGACGCATCCTCCGGCTCTTGTTCGTCATTTGGCTCGGGCACAATCACGGTGCCGTCCATGAGTGATCGGGCTACGTGCATGCCGAGGATTTCTTCGCCGTGGTAAATCGGCGACAGATTTGCGATGAAGCTGACGACGCATTGCGCAGAGTGGGCCATCTCAAATCTCGCGCATGGAAAAGATATGACAGTATCAGGATTGCTGCCAATGCCTGCCCGATGTGGGGTATTTCCGGGCGTACCTACGGCATAACCAGCCGGCTGCCCTCCAATACGTCGATTCCAAGCTTGCATCCTCGGCGATCCAATGCGAGTCAGAGCTCACCACGGCGTTGCTATACCTTAGCGACAGATGCCCAGTGATGGCCGCATTCCGCCTCCCACTCCAACATTAATCTCTGCCGGTCATGGGTATAGGCACCTTCAGTGGCTCGGCTCTATGCTCGCCCGAAGCAACCACCCCAGCTAAGGCTGGACGACATCTGGCTTTCGTACAATTTGATATCCGGTTTGCCGAGACTCGGCGACTAGAGCCGCTCGAAGTTCGGCCAGTAGCCGCAGTCAGGCCGGAAATCAGTTCGTGTGCCCCCACTGTTGCCGCTGACCGAAAACTGACCCAGTAGAGGCTGTTCTGCCGACTGAAAACTGACCCAGGTGTTCAACTGCTTCTGCTCACTTTTTGAGCAG
>NZ_FNCO01000001.1 GCF_900100795.1 Pseudomonas abietaniphila | reverse complement strand
TTCAGCGCATTGATACCTCCGGCATGGTACAGCCTCTTCCATTCCCCGATGCTGTTTTGCCCGCGGATGCCAAAGAGAATGGCGGCTTGCTGGTCCGACAATCCATCCTGCTCAATGCGCTGTAGAACACTGAGTTTGAACTGGGCGTCATAGCGGCTGTACTGCCTCGCAAGGCCGGGCAGACCGTGTTGCTGATAGCTGCGCACCCAGCGCTGCAGGATGGAATGACCGATACCATTTTTGACTGCAACCCCGTTGGTGCTGCTGCCGGCCAGGCATTGTTTAACCAGTTTGAGTTTGAAGGCTGGATCGTACTTCGTCATGGCTGTCCCCTCGGTTGGACTGGGTGTCCAACTTTCGGGGGTCAGTTCATTCGGCGGGTTACTTGATGACCCCAAGTAACCAAGGGTTTCAGGCTCCCGGTTTGGCGACTCCTTCGTCGCCGTCCCCTCACTCCGGCGACGCTCCGTGGGCCCGCCGCCATCGGCCATCCATGGCCGGGGGCGGCTCTCGCGGCATCCATGCCGCTCGGCCCACTCCGCATCGCCTGCGTTCAGCCTGCACCCAAGTCGCGTTTTGTGGTGTCTGGACGGGCGTGGTATGAAAAACAGATCAAGAGCTGGATGCGCTTGCGCTTTCTCTTTTGATCATTCCCACGCTCCGCGTGGTAACGCAGCGACTGACGCTCTGCGTCAACGTCGACGCGGAGCGTCCTGGCAGGCATCCCAACGCAGAGCGTTGGAACGATCAACCTGCACTTCGACGCGGTACCTGTGGGAGACGTCCGAGGTTACGAGGGCAGCGAATGCGGTGCGTCAGGTACATCAAAGCTGAATGACACGCTGCATTCGTCAGCAAGCTGAATCCCACCGGTCTGAGGTAGACCGCGTGGATACTCGCAAACGGTAGGAGCGACCGGGGTGGCGTTCCACCTTGCCCGCGACCTGCCGGGAACCGGCAGCAAGACCTGTGCACGCGGGGTGTCAGGCATGATTGAGTCGCCTGATTTTGCTACCGCTGCGCGGTAGATCGCGGGCAAGGTGGAACGCCACCCCGGTCGCTCCTACAGGGAAAGCGTCAACCTGATGTTTCTGTTTCTGGTCTGGAGCCAACGCTCTTCGCTTTCTTGATTCGATCATCAAGCGCCCGCACGCCGCCCCTAATTGTAGGAGCGCGCTTGCCCGCGATCTGCCGGGAACCGGCAGCAAGACTTGTGCATGCGGAGTGTCAGGCAGAATCGAGTCGCCTGATTTTGCTACCGCTGCGCGGCAGATCGTCCGGATGCGGCCCAGACACAAGCCACGCTCCTACAGGGACTGCGTCAACCCGAGGTTTCTGTTTCTGGCCTGGGGCCAACGCTCTTCGCTTTTTGATTCGATCATCAAGCGCCCTCACTCCGCCCCATATTGTAGGAGCGCACTTGCCCGCGATCTGCCGGGAACCGGCAGCAAGACCGCTGCATGCGGAGTGTCAGGCAGAATCGAGTCGCCGGGTTTTGCTACCGCTGCGCGGTAGATCGCGGGTTTGGCCGTTAGGCCAAACCAAAACGGGCGTCAGGCAACGCTCACACCTGACGATGCCAGCCCCGTCGCGCCAGTGGCAAGTCCACCAATCGCCGCCCGACCGCCTGGCTCAACGCATTCCCCAGCGCCGCTGCCATCGGCCCCTGCACAATCTCCGCCGCGCCCAGAAACGGCTGGCCCGGCTGATCGATCAACGCCACCTCCACCTGACGCGGCAACGCCGGAAAGCGGATGATCGGGTATCCGCTCCAGTCATAACTGCGCACACCCTGCGGGTCATAATCGACCTGCTCGTACAACGTCCAACTGGCTGATTGAACAATTCCACCCTCAACCTGATTGCGCAAACCATCCGGCGTCACGATCTGCCCGACGTCCACCGCTGTCACCACCCGGTCGATCACCACCTCACCCGTCTGCCGCTGGACATGCACCTGAACCGCGATCGCGCAGTAGCCCATGATGTTCTTGTAACGGGCGAAGGCAAAACCAATGCCGCTGCCGGGCCCCGGCGCTTTTTGCGGCCAGCCAAACGCTTTGGCCGTGTGTTCGATAACGGCTCGGGCGCGGGGGTCACTGAGGTTCTGCAAGCGAAACTGAACCGGATCGACACCCGCCTGTGCCGCTAACTCGTCCATCGCGCTTTCGATGCTGAAGACATTGATGTGCGCCCCCAGCGAACGCATCGCTGACGTCCGGAACGGCATCTGCGTGACGAACGTCATGTTGATCCGGCTGCTGGCAACGTCATACAGCGGTACGACGTTTCGGTCACCGTCGCCTTCGGGCTGAGCGATGGGGACCGAAGGAGCCGGTGTGAAAGGTCGGGCCAGTAACCAGGAGGGCATCAAGCGCCCCGCATTGACGATCCGCTCATTGTGCGGCGTGGTCCACAGTTCAGTGTTCCAGTGTTGCAAGCGCCCGGAATCGTCCATCCCGACGTCCAGGTCGACACGCATCGCGGAGCTGTAAGGCTCCCAGAGGTTTTCCTGCTCGCGCATCCATTGCAGCCGCACCGGCTGGCCGGGCATCGCCATCGCGATCAGCGCCGCGTCGGCGGCGGCATCGTCAGCGCCGTTATGGCCATAACACCCCGATCCCTCGACATGGATGCAACGCACCTGCTGCACCGGCAGCCCGACCATTTCCGCGATACCCGCACGCAACGGGTAAACACCCTGGGTGTGCGTCCAGACAGTCAACACGCCGTCCTTGAACCAGGCAACCGAGCACGACGGGCCGATAGAGCCATGCATCAGGTATTGCTTGGTGACCCTGGTTTTCCAGCCGTGGGGCGCAGGGTCATCCGGCGTGCCTTTGCGGGTGATGGGGTAACGCCGAGAAGGCAGCTCGGTGAGCAATTGATGAATGTTTCCGGCGTCAGGCAACGGGTTGCCATCGGACCAACGCGCCACTTCATAGCCTTTGCGCATGGCCTTGATGGCCTGCCATTCATCCTTGGCGACCACCGCCAGATAGCTGCCGTCGCGCACCAGCTTGAGCACGCCGTTCATGTGTTCGATGACCGCCTGATCAATCTCCAGCAACTGGCTGCCACGTCTGGGTGGACGGATGACCCGCGCATGCAGCATGCCGGGCAGGCGCATGTCCTGTACGTAGCTGGCGCCTCCACTGACTTTGCCCGGGATGTCGAGACGCGGCATTGATCGGCCGATCAACGTGAAATGTTCAGGCGGTTTCGGCGGCGAATCAACACTCGCATAGCGGTGCAGTTGCACGCCTGCAACGGCCTGAACATACGTCATGGATCGACCGTCACGCCCCAGCACGTTTCCGTCTCGGGTACTCAGGGTGTTGACCGGCTGCCCCCACTGCCGCGCAGCGGATTCCAGCAGCAACTGCCGAACCTGCGCGGCCGCGTTGAACAATGCCGTGCCGCTGTCGAACATCGTGTGGCTGCCCGCCGTGTAGCCTTCATTGGGTGTCAGCGCGGTGTCGGCCGTCAGAAACCGGATGGACTGCGGCGTAACCTCAAGGCGCTCTGCAGCAACCTGCAATAGCGCCGTCTTGACCCCCGTCCCCAGTTCGACCTTGCCGGTGTACACGGTAATGCCGTCCTGCTCGTCGATGCGAATCCACGCATCCAGAAACGGGTTGGTGCGCAGGCTGCCCGGTAAATCCGGCGCCAGCACCTGAGTCCCGAGTGTGTCGACTTCCGTGTCGGCAAACGCCCGACCGGCGCCGGGAATCATGGCAAAGCCGACCACCAGCGCGCCATTGATCAGGAAGGCACGGCGGCCCTGATAGACCTCCTCATGACGACTCTTCATGGTTTCACCCCGCTGGCGACCACGGCCTTGATCGCCGAGAAAATCCGCATGTGAGTCCCGCAGCGGCACAGGTTGGGCGCCATGTGTTCGCGTATCTGCTCATCAGAGGGGTGCGGCACCGTCTCGATCAAGGCTTGGGCGCGCATGATCATCCCGGCGATGCAGTAACCGCATTGCGCGGCCTGCGCGTCGATGAAGGCGGCCTGCAACGGTCCCGGCTTGTCGGCGCTGCCGAGGCCTTCCACCGTTCGGACCGTTTTGCCCGACGCCGCAGCCGCCGGCACCAGGCAAGAAAACACCGGCTTGTCGCCGACCATTACCGTGCACGCACCGCACTGACCCAGGCCACAGCCGTATTTGGCACCGTTGAGCGCCAGGTGATTACGCAGGGCATATAACAGGGGCATGTCGGGATCGATGTCCAACTGATGATCCTTGCCGTTGACGTTCAAGGTGATCATTTCGGCTCCCCCTCATGACGAATCGTGGTGACGGTTTTTTCAAGGTCGGCCCACGGTTTTGCGGCACACGCCTGACCGCGCAGGTAACCGGCCAGTGCGGCGATATGGGTGTCGTCGAGGGCGTCGGCGAACGGCGGCATGTAATGACTGGGCGCGCGGGTCGACAACGGAATGCCTTCGAGGATCGTCTTGATCAGGTTGCGCGGACTGTCCGACGTTGCCGCAGACACCACGCTCAGGCCTGGCCGACCGTCAATCGTGCGCATCGGCGCGCCGCCGCCGTGGCAACCCGCACAGGCGCCTGCGAACAGCGCCGCGCCCTCGCGTTGATCGGGTTTGATCGGTTCAGGGGATGCCGCAACGCAACTCGACGCCGGCGGGGTTATGTCGGCCTTCAGGCTGAGGATGTACTCAGCCACGGCTTCGGCATCCTCCTGCGGCAGCTGCGCCATGCTCAGGCTGACCGGCAGCATCGGCCCGGCGGCACCTCCATGGCCCTGCGCGACTTCACCGCGCAGGTAAGCGACCAGTTGCTCCGGCGTCCACGGATTGGCCGCCTGCGTCATGCCGGTCAGGGCCGGCGCGTGCCAGCCATCCACCAGGCCACCTCCCAGATGCTCGCTGGATTTTTCGCCGCCGATGAAGTTGAGTGGCGTATGACAAGACGAACAATGTCCTGCGCCCTCGACCAGATACCGGCCCCGGTTCCAACGTTCCGACTGGCCTGCGACCGGCACCAACGGGTCGTCGCGAAGGAACAACAGGTTCCAGAACGTCACCAGCGGCCGGAAGTTCATCGGGAACATCATGTGGTTTTCCGGCGCACGGGCCTGCACCGGGTCAACGCTCATCAGGTACGCGTATGCGTCGCTGATGTCGGCGTCCGACATCCGGCTGTAATGCACGTACGGGAACGCCGGGTAAAGGAAATGCCCGTCACGGGAGACGCCTTTGCGCATCGCACGGACAAAGGCTTCTTCCGGCCAATTGCCGATGCCGGTGCCCCAGTCAGGGGTGATGTTGGTGGTGTAGAGCGTGCCGAACGGCGTCACCAACGGTAGCCCGCCCGCCATGTAGGCACCGCCGGGACGCGTGTGGCAGACAGCACAGTCGCCCTGCTCCACCACCCTGGCACCCCGTTCTATCTTCGTGGCATCCGCCGTCACCGGCGTGTTGAGCGGCTGGATGGATGGGCGCCACATCATCGCGGCACACACGATGACGCCGATCAATGCGATCAGCAGCACTGCCCAGAGCGTCATTCGCTTCATGGTCGGGCCTTCCTCGGATTCACGGCTTGTTGAGCAGAAAATCTATCGGTCGGCTCGCGGCTCGGCTTGTACCGCTGTGCTCATTCCTGTGCCTGACTCAAGAAAAACCCCATTGCTCGTTGCCGATTGCGCCAGGCGCTGGGGGTTTCACCGGTCAGACGCGTAAACACCCGGGTCAAGTGCGGCTGATCGGCAAAACCGCAATCCTGGGCGATCTGCGCCATGGGGATAGGCGGCACGGCGCGCAATAATTCCCGCGCTCGCTCGACGCGCATTTTCAGCAGCCAGGCATGAGGCGCGATACCTGTGGCCTGTTTGAAGGCCCGGGAAAAGTGGCTGCGGGTCAAGGCGCATTCCTGGGCAATGCGCTCGACCGACAACTCGCCATCCAGTTGACTGGCGATCATGTCCTTGGCGATAGCCAACTGAACCGAGGTCAGTGCCGCGTGAGGCTTGCCGGACAGCGGTGCCACTCGCCCGTAACGGTCGATCGCATGGCTGCACATCGCCAATAAAAGATGATCGAGAAACAGCCGGTTAGCCGTCTCGGGTTGCTGTAAGGCGGGCAACATCGCCTGGGCCAAGTGATACAGCACGGCATCCTGGGCACCGCCCTGATCGTACCGAAAGACGCCCATTTTCTTGGCGCCACGCTCGGCCTGCAGCTCGTCCAGTGTCTGGCGGGAGATCGTCAGTCGAAGGTTGTCGTAAGGCGAGCGGTGCTGGCAGCGAAGCTCGTTACCCATGAAGGGCAAGGACACGCTGCCCGCACGATAGCCGCCTGAATAATTAAGGCGTCGACCGTGCCACAAGCGATGGGCGGCGAAATCCTGCAGTTGGACGATGATCGAGAAGGCATCGAGACAGGGTATATCGATGACTTTTTCAGGATCGGGCGTCATCTGACGGACGCGCACGGCGGTAAATTTGTCGTGGCTCAGCTGTGTGATCAGGGGCGCATTCAAGGATGCCTCCTCGTCTGGAATCCTGTTTGATGGGGTCAGCCAACCGACCACTCCCTGTATATGGACGGCTGGCTTGCGGCAATGTTAGTCCACCAGCGGCACGTGCGCTGCACGCTGGTACGGACCGTACTCAACAGGCACCCACTGGAAATGCTTGCCAACGGTTTCGATGTGGCCGGTGCCAGGGAACGGCAGATGGGCGGCCGCGACCCAGACTTTGCGCTTGGCCGCATCGCTGAACACGGCATCGCGACTGGCGATCGCGTTTTTGCTGTTTTCATCGAAGGCGATGCTGACCTCCGGGTGTTCGAACTGCACAGCGAGGTTATGCACCAGGTCGCCGATGAACACGATGCTTTGTCCGTTAGAGGTGAACTGATAGGTCGTGCTGCCTGGCGTGTGCCCCGCCTCCAGCGTGGTATGCACTTCAGCGACCGGCGACTGACCCGGATTAAAGGTTTTGAAGCGGCCGGCCGCGACGTAAGGCGCTGTCGAATCCTGGGCGATCTTGAAATACGCCTTGGCTTGTTCCGGCACGCGGTTCAGTGCGGTGGGGTCCAGCCAGTAATCGGCTTCGGGCTTGGCGGCATAGACCGTGGCATTGGCAAATACCGGCTGCTTGTTGGCGTCGACCAGGCCGCACACGTGATCCAGGTGCAGGTGCGTCAGCAGGATGGTATCGATCTGATCCGGCTGATACCCGGCGGCCTTGATGTTCTGCGGCAGCATGCCGGCGGTTTCGCCGATGCACTGCCCGGCGCCGGTGTCGACCAGGATCAGGTTTTTCCCCGTGTTGATCAGAAAGGCATTGAACGCGGTCTGTACACCGGGGGTTTCGATGGCATGCCGGGCAAGGAGCGCACGAATCTCTTCGGGCTTCATGCCTTTGAGCAATTTGGGTGACAGGTCGTTGTAGCCATCGAACAGCGCGGTGACTTCGTAATCGCCCACGGCAAGGCGGAAGTAACCCGGCACCTGGGTTTTCTGCTGGGCAGGGGGTTGAGCAGCGGCAAACGGGATGGACAAGGCCATACCCAGTCCCGCAATGACGGCCAGAGGAAACAGGGAAGCGCGCATGGGAAGCCTCAATCGATGTGTGTAGAGGCGCTCGATGGTGAGGCTCGCGTCCGCCGCGCGATTGAAGCAATGTGCTTGTTTTCCGACCGCGCCGCGCGCTCGGCCCTCCTTGCGCCCGCATGAACGCGTTTGAAGGACGTCAAGCTGACCACAGACTTTCGGCGGTGCCCCAAGCACCATCGGTTATAGACATCCCGCCACCTCTGTCCCTACCATCCGCGCGTGCCACAGCGACCTGCAACTTTCTAGCGGATATCCCTCAATGTCTACAGCCGTCCCCCATTACTCGCTGGCCTGGAGCCTGCTTCTGCTGTTGGCCGACGTGATCGCCTGGCATCTCCTCGCCGAGCGCAACCGCCTGGCGCGGATTGCCACCCGCCTGGTGGGATTCGTGGCCTACAGCCTGGTGATCATCAATGCCGGCGTCAGCCCGTTGGAAGCGCCGGCCTGGCCGGACGACAGCGCGCTTCAGTTCGGCGCGACGGCGCTGGCGATTGTCTGGTGGATGTACGCGGCCCGTACCTTGACCGTGTTGCTGGGGCTGTTGCTGACCGGGCGCGTCGGCCACAGCGGGCGACTGTTGCAGGAGGTCATCGGCGCCGTGATCTTCCTGATCGCCATCGTTGCGGCCGCCGGTTATGTGTTGCAGTTGCCGGTGAAGGGGTTGCTCGCGACCTCTGGCGCCATGGCGATCATCGTCGGCCTCGCGTTGCAGAGCACGTTGAGCGACGTGTTCTCCGGGATCATCCTCAATACCACCAAGCCCTATCAGGTGGATGACTCGATCGCCATCGACGGCATGGAAGGCAAGGTCATGGACATTGACTGGCGGGCCACGCACCTGCTGACCGGGGTCGGTACGATGGTGGTGATTCCCAACTCGGTGGCGGCCAAGGCGAAAATCGTGAATTTGAGCCGACCGGTCAATATTCATGGGGTATCGATCAACATCATGATGTCGCCCCACATCCGCCCGCGTCGGGTACTCGATGCGCTTGAGCGTGCGTTGCAGGGTTGCAGCGCGCTGTTACCGACACCCCGCCCTCGCGCCGTCGTCAAAGACACCAGCCCGACCACCATCGAGTACTCCGTCACCGGTTTCATCAGCGACCTGGCGAACAAAAGCGACGTGCGCAATTTGCTGTTCGACCTGGCGTATCGTCACCTGGAAGCTGCCGGTATTGCCTGGCAGTCGGAAACCACGGCCGAAGCCGTGTCGCGACCAAGGGCCTTACTGGACGAAGTGAAGGTCTTCCGCACCAGCACAGCCGATGAGAAAGCGCAGTTGGCGCAGACCATGGTGTCGCGCGAATACGCGACCGGACAGACCATCGTCGAACTGGGGGACATCACCGACGGGCTGTTGGTCATCGCCACCGGCGTGGTCTCCGCCAACGTTCCGGATGGCAGCAACATGGTTGAAGTCGGGCGCATGGGACCGGGCGAAGTGATGGGCGAACAGAGCGTGCTCACCGACACGCCGTCGGAGGCCCGCTTCATCGCCCTCACCTCCTGTGTCGTCTACCGCATCGACAAAGCCGCCACCCGCCAATGCATGGAGCACCGCGCCGACATCACCACCGCACTGAATAAACTCCAGGCGATTCGTCAGCAAAGCACCCAGCATGTGCTGCTGCGCAAACCGGTTGCGATCAAGAAAAACAATTTCCTGGGCTGGTTGCAGAAGCGTTGATCAACAGGTTCGATGCCTGCTCCAGGTTTCGTCTGCGCTGCGGGACCTGTGGGAGACGGCCGAGGTTACGAGGGTTTGGGCCGCACTTCGGACGAATGCGATGGGTCAGGTACATCAACTGTAAATGACACGCCGCATTCGTCAGCACGCTGACTCCCACCGATCTGAGGTGCACCACAGATCCGGTAGACGCAAAGCATCAGGGGCCGGTTGAAGCGCTTTTCAGGTCATTCGTCTTCCAGCAGCGAGCGCAACATCCAGGCGGCTTTTTCGTGCACCTGCATACGCTGGGTCAGCAGGTCGGCCGTGGGTTCGTCGCTGACTTTCTCCAGCAGCGGGAACAGTCCGCGCGCGGTTCGGGTCACGGCTTCCTGGCCTTCCACGAGCTGTTTGATCATGTCGGTTGCAGCGGGCACACTCGGTTCTTCCTTGATCGACGACAGGCGTGCGTAGGTGGAGTAAGTGCCAGGGGCCGGAAAGCCCAGCGCCCGGATCCGTTCGGCAATGGCGTCAACGGCGGTGGCGAGTTCCGTGTATTGCTCTTCGAACAGCAGGTGCAGAGTACGGAACATCGGACCTGTGACGTTCCAGTGGAAGTTGTGGGTTTTGAGGTACAGCACGTAGGTGTCGGAGATCAGCCGCGACAACCCCTCGACGATCTCTGCGCGATCCTGTTCGTTGATGCCGATTTCAATAGCCATGTGTTGCTCCCTAATGGTCTGTTTTCTCGTGATGGGACCATTGTAGGGAGCCGTTCACCGGGCCGGAAATCAGCCGTGGCAATCGCGGCCATCGACAATCGCTATGACTGCGTGCGGTCTGGCCGGGTGAGTCCGAGCTTGTCGATACGGTAACGCAGCATGTCGCGGGTCAGCCCCAGCAGACGTGCCGATTTGGTGACGTTCCAGTCGGTCTTGTCGAGCACCTTGCGCACCATTTCGTTTTCCACTTCAGGCAAGTTCATGTTGCCCATGCCCTCGTCTGCCGAGGGCGAGTGAGGGTGCGGTTGATAGGGTGACTGCGACTGCGCCTGACCTTGCAGATGTGAGTGTGCCGGAGGAGTGAACTGCTGCATGAACCCGTGAGGCGTCATCGGCTCATCCATCAGGCTCATGCATAACCCCAACTGATGAGGGGCGATGCAGCTGTTCTGGGTCAGCAGGACGGTCTGCTCCAGCATGTTGCGCAGTTCGCGGACGTTCCCCGGCCAGCTGTAACTGCGCAGCAGGTTTTCGGACTCGACGCTGAAATACAGGTCTGTCTTGCCATAGCGCTTGCCGTGCAACTGCAGGAAATGCCGCGCCAGGCGGATGACATCGTCGCCCCGTGCCTGCAGGCGCGGCACCTTGATGGAGATGATGCGCAGGCGGAAAAACAGATCACGGCGGAATTTACCCTGCTGCACCATCTGTTCGAGGTTGCAGTTCGTCGCGCTGATGATCCGCAGGTCCACCTTGCGCTCCTTGACCGACCCGATCCTGCGCACCGTCCGGTCTTCGAGCAATTTGAGCAACTTGGCCTGCAGCAACAGGTCCATTTCCCCCACTTCGTCGAGGAACAGCGTGCCGCCGTCCGCGGCTTCCACCAGGCCCGTGCGGCGGTCCTTGGCATCGGTAAAGGCGCCTTTCTCATGACCGAACAGCTCGGCTTCGATCAAATGCGCCGGAATCGACGCACAGTTGAACTCCACGAACGGCCCTTTGGCACGCGGCCCGTCGAAATGCAGGGCCCGGGCAATCAGCTCCTTGCCGGTGCCGGTGTCGCCCTCGACGAGCACCGGTGGCAGGTCGCTGCTGGTCATGCGCCGCTCGGCGTCGAGCAACTGGGTGACCACGCCCTTGACGTGCATCATGGCCGGTGAGTCGCCGATCAAGGCTTGCAGGCCGGAATGCTTGGCGTCCCGGTCTTGATAGAAGGACAGCGTTCGCTCCAGACGCTCTGCCGCCAGCGCCTTGTCCAGCAGCAGCTTCAGTTCAGGCAGCGCGACCGGTTTGGTCAGGTAATGAAACGCGCCCTCTTTCATCGCCGTGACCGCGTCTTCGATGTTGCCGTAGCCGGTCATCATGATGAGTTTGAGGTCTGGCGCGCTTTCTTTGAGCGCATTGATCAACTCATGGCCGCTCATGCCCGGCAAGGAGTTGTCGGTCAGTACGACGTCAGGGCGCCAGTTCTGCAGCAGTTTCAGCGCGTCTTCGGCCGAATGACACACCCTGGCCTCGAAATCCCTGCGTTCCAGATAGGTCTGAATGTTGCTGGCCAGGAGCTCGTCATCTTCAACCACCAGTATGCTGCGTTCCATCGAGTCTCCCTCCTGCCGCAATTTTGAAGGTCAGTTTCACACGGGTGCCTTCCTGTTCAC
The DNA here is from genome assembly GCF_900100795.1 of Pseudomonas abietaniphila. GTDB lineage: Bacteria > Pseudomonadota > Gammaproteobacteria > Pseudomonadales > Pseudomonadaceae > Aquipseudomonas > Aquipseudomonas abietaniphila. Next base: position 793,649 of record NZ_FNCO01000001.1, on the reverse strand, counting down.
GGCTGGTCAACGAGACCTTGCCGGAAAACCGCTCCATGATCCGCTTGACCAGAACCAGCCCTACACCGAGCCCTCCCTGCTTGGTCGTAAAGAACGGTTTGAACACCATCGCCTCTTGCTGCCGGGACATGCCCTTGCCATTGTCAGAAACGGTCAGGTAAACCCGGCCTCTGGCCGGCTCGGAAACGACGTCGATCTTCAACTTGCCGTCCGTGGTCATGGCTTCCAGTGCGTTGGCCATCAAGCTATTCAGGATCTGTGCCAACAAGATTCGCTGACTGATGACCAGAGGGACTTCGACCGGATTGAACGCCACGTCGATATTGGCGCGACGAATCTGCTGCTCGTACGACTGCAGCACATCCTGCATGCACGACACCACATCCACCGCCTCGGACTCGCCGCTGATGGGGCGCAGCGAGAGCAGCAGTTCGCGCACCCATTTCGACATGCGGTCCACTTGGTTAATGATGTCGTTAATGTTCTTCTGCGCGGCCGGATCGACCACTTCCAGCGCCAGCTCGGCGCTGGACCGGATCGTCGCCAGCGGGTTGCGCAGGCTGTGCGCCACAGCCGAAGACATCTCGCCCAAGGCGGCGAATTTCTCGCTGTTGATCAGCTGCCGTTGCTGGAACTCCAGAAGCCGGGATGCCCGACGTACGATCCAGAACAGGCCCAGATAAATAAGCAGGCCGCCGATACCGGTCGAGACCCAGATCACTACATAACCGCGCTGGATGCTGGCGATCAGATCCTTGGGCTCCTTATAGATCTCGACGATCGCCAAGACGTCTTTCTCTTCGGCATCGAACAACGGAACGTAATTCTCGATGAACAGGTAATCCGGCGGGTTCAGGAACTTCTGTTCGTTCTGATGGCGCTGAGTTTCATGATGCGCGCTGCCCGTGCGCTGCCGAGAGCGGAATGCAGCCTCCAAGTCGTCATTGCCCAGAATGGCCTTGCCGATCAGTGCAGGGTTGGTTGACCAGATAATGACCCTGTCCTGAGCGTAGACGTTGACCAACAAGGCATCGGGCAGCGACGAAATATGGTCAAGGAATTCATCACGCGATCGGCGGCGAAGCTCTTGATCGACATCGGCAAGCGGTAAATCACGTCGGATGTCCAGCAGTTCGGCCATGGTTCGGCTATAGGGAATCTGGGCGTGACGGATTTCGGCAGAGGCAATGGCGTGGACGAATTGCGAGGTCAGCAGTGAGTCTCGCTGGACCGCTTCGCTGACGACGAAACGGGTGGAAATCAGCCCTAAACCAATGGCCACCGAGGCGATGACCAACAAGCTGACAATTGAAAACCAGCGCAGCAGGTTAAAGCGAGGCCGTGGTTTTTTTTCGAGTTCTTTGATGCTGGCTTGAGTCAGCATTTCACTGCGCCCTATAGATCCCATGACAGCCGTCCTGGTCACTTTTTAAAGTCGGTATAGCGTAAGGCGTTGCTTTGCGATAGCTGATTTTTAGCGGCCTTCATGGCAATTGATATCATCATGACAGCATTTCGAATGACCGTTCGGCGCTTAGTCCCTGATAGCCAAGGCACTTTTCAAAAAAGCACTGAACTTTTTTGAATACTCGCCGTCCGTCCGACTTTCTTAACAGCTTTCCCGGGGCTCTTCCCCAGCGGTTCCCCAACAGTGGGGAGAGCGCCCCACTCCCCGTAGTGTTTCACCTGCGCAACGCTGCGTCCCACTCTCGGGACCTGAACCACCCGCCCCTCTAGATCAAGCCTTCCAGCCGACATTCAGCATTCTGGTACAGATGTTGCGCTGCCCCTCCCAGCCTCCTGGAACCGACGCCTTCGTCCGACTCACGCCAGAGGCAGGTTCATTGCGAGAGGGAAGACAAATGCCCAGCAAATTGACCCCCGCCGTAACGTTGCTGTCATTGATCGCAGCGATTCACGGTTCCGCCCAGGCCGCGTTGTTCGCGGTCGATCAGGGCCCCTACAGTCCGCAAAACGGTAACTTCGCCCAGTGGTATCAGGACACGCACGGTCGCACGCTCGACTTGTGCCTGGGCAAGGCGCTGAGTTCCCGGGTCCCTTCCACCCCTGGCGTTCCATCGTATATGTGCACCCTGGCCGTCGCCGCCGGCGTGTTCGACGACAACCAGCCCACCGTGTTTCCAACCAACTTTCCTGATGAAGCGTTCTGGTTCCTGGCCGACGCCGCCATCCCGACAGCGGGCGCCACCGCACTCAATCTGAAATATACGGCAGCTCTGGAAGCGGCATTTGGTGGCGGCGATCCCGCGCCGAATGACCAGATCAGCTTTGCGCGGATCCGTATCCGGATGGACGCTCCCGTCGCAGGGACCTACACGATCACTCACCCCTACGGCGTCGATGTTTTTCAGGTGGACACACCCGGCACCAAAGCCATCAACATGACCCGCGACATCGGCATCGGCTCACCTGGAAATTACAGCGGAGCGTTGACGGGCGACGTTGGCCCCTTCCTGCGCAGCGTGAACGGCCCCTACATCGAGACCGACCCCACGACAGGCATCGCCTCAAGCTACGTCGGAGACCCCAACCTGACGGAACAGGTCACCGGCAGCCCGTTCAACACCAACTTCATTCATGTCGAAGGCCCCAACGGCATTGACGGGCGCACCGACGTATTCGGCATTACCGGCAAGCTGTCCACGGTCGTAAGGCCCACCCCGACGATCGTTCAGCGCGCCACGTACTCCCGCAAGACCGGCGGCACCGGTAACAGTGGCGTTCAGGCCCAGGAGGACGTGTTCTCGCTGGCGCCACCACCGCCCGGCACGTCGAAGTTCGTCGACACCGATAACGCTGACATTGCCATGACCGAGGCCGACGGCACCGGCAGCTGGTACGGCCAGTCCACGGCCAACCCGACACTGCCCGTCAATCTGCAGGTCACTGCCGACAACCATGTGGCGATTCCCCAGAACACGCCGACCACGGTGCCGCATGCGTTAACCGACCTGGTGAGCATTGACACGGCCAATTACAGCCTGTCGTCCGGGCAACTCACTCTGGTCGCCAGCACCAGTGACGCGGCCACCGCGACCTCTCTGACAGCGACCGGCAGCTCAGGCGGCGCCATCGGCACCCTCAGTGGCGACGGCGCGATCAAGACATTGACGACCGGCATTTCGCCGATTCCCCCGGCCAAGGTCACGGTGACATCGGCCAACGGCGGCAGCGATACCGAAGAAGTGGTGATCGTTCCCTGATCGCAACCACTCCTTGCTCTCGAATCTGGAGGCAACATGAACAGTTGGCCAAGTCTGATTTTCGGCGCCATGAGTCTGATCGCAGTCAGTGAGGCGGCGTATGCCGGTCTCTCGGCTGTGGACCCGGGGCCTTATACCGTCGCCACAGGACGTTTCCCCAAGTGGTACAAAGACCAGAACGATCTGTCGCTGGAACTGTGCCAGTCCAGGGCCGTGAGCTCGCGGGTCGCGGCGACCGTTCCACCGGCTTACATGTGTACCCTCGGCGCGGTGCCGGGGCTGTATGACGATGCATTTCCGATGGTCTATCCGGACAACTTCCCGGATGAGATGTTCTGGTATCTGCTCCAGGCTCAGTTGAAAACAACGGTGAGCCCGATCGCCGGTTACGGACTGGAAATCTACACCGCCGGTGTCGAAGCGGCGTTCGCCACCGATCCACCCACCGACGGTTCGCAACAGAGCTTCGCGCGGATTCGCATCCGCATCGATATCCCGGCCGGTCGGCCCGGGACGTACACCGTCACCCATCCCTACGGCGTGGACACCTTCAATGTCACCACCACCGGGCGGCGGGCGATCAACCTCACCCGCGACATCGGCATCGGTGCCGCCGGCGACTTCGGTGGTGCGCTCAACGGCAACCTGGGGCCGTTCATCAAAGGCGTCGGTGCGCCTTACACCGAAGTCGATCCGGAAACCGGCAGCGTCAACACCTACATTGGCGACCCCAATGTGCCGGAGGCGATTGTCGGCAGTCCGTTTGGCACCAACTTCGTGAAAATCGAAGGACCCGCCGGGACGCTCATCCAGAACCTCTTCACCGTCAGCGGCAAGGTGCTCGACCCGAGGGTTCAAACCCCGGTCGAGGTCAAACGCGGCACGTACAGCCGCAACGGCTCCGGCACCCGGATCGAGTTGTTCGCCTCATCCCCGAACAGCTCAAGCCTGTGCTATCGCGAGACGCTCGCACTGGTTCCCGGCACGCCGGCTTCACCTTGCCAATTCAATATGCTCAGCGACAACAACGGCCACTTCTTCGTGGCGCACTCAGCCTCGACGCTGCCACCGTTCGTGATCCTCACCGCGAGCAACCCGGTTGGCACCACCAAGCCCACCGCCGTTTCGACCAAGCTGGTGGACCTGGTGAAAATCCGTACCGCGCGTTACTCGTGGGACAACCACACTCTGGTCATGGAGGCCACGTCGAGTGACGAAACCTCAGTGCCTGATCTGCTGGCCCAGGGTTTCGGCCGCATGTCCAAGTCCGGCACCACGCAGCAGTTAAGCGTGCCGAACCTGACCCAGCCACCGGCCTTCGTGACCGTCAAATCGGCCAGGGGCGGTGCCGACACCGAACCGGTGACCATCGTCGGCACAGCACCGAATACCGGCGCCAACCAGCCTCCCGTGGTGGTCAACGACACCGGCACCACCGGCTTCGGTGTCCCGCTGACCTTGAGCGTGCTGGTCAACGACAGCGATCCGGACGGCGACCTGCCGCTGACCATCAGCGACCTGACTCAACCGGCCTCTGGCCAGGGCACCGTGGCGCTGAACGGCACGACGTCCATCGTCTACACACCGCCAGCAGTGATCAACGCGCCGATCACGGCCACGTTCACCTACAAGGCCGTGGACAGCAAAGGGCTGAAGTCGACCTCGGCGGGCACTGTCAGCGTGACCGTGACGCCTAACCGCCCACCGGTTGCGGGTGCCGACACAGGCGCAACGCTGGCCGGGACACCGTTGGTGGTCAACGTACTGGCCAACGACACCGACCCTGAGGGCAACGTGCCGCTGAGCGTGACCAACCTGACCCAGCCTGCTGTCGGACGCGGCACCGTGACCACCAATGGCACCACCGTGACCTACACACCGCCTGCGACGATCACCGCACCGTTCACCGCAACCTTTACCTATCAGGCAGCGGACTCGTTCGGCGCACTGTCGACACCGGCCACGGTCAACGTCTCGGTCACCGCGCCTCCGGCCGGCACCGAAACCCTGACCATCACGGCGGCAACCGTGCAGGTACGTGGCGGCGGAGCACTGTTCAGCTGGGATGTTTCGGGGACCAGTTCGGTGACGACGGGCAACACCATCGTCATCCGGGTGACCACACCCACCGGGGTGCAGGAGCTTGATCGCGTGACGGTGCCTGTCACGGGTCGCTGGAGAAGTTCGGTGGTGAACACCATCGCACCGTCGGCCACCAACCCGACCGCTACGGTGACCTCGTCCAAAGGCACGGTCCGGACACTGCCGATCACCGTTCGTTGATGAAACCGGCCCGCCTGCGTGCAAACGCAGGCGGGCCAACGTCGCGGGCCGCACACGCGGCTTTAGACAGGAGAACACCATGTCAGTCCATCGTTGCCGTTCCCTGTACCGCGCCGCCCTGGTTGTGGCGTTGGGCTTGGTTTGCCTGTCAGCGCAGGCGGACGAGTTCACGGGTGGCGACGAGCTGGGCGGCGGTTCGGAACTGGGCGATGCGCCGATCAACTTTCCCGGAAGTTCGATCATCGGCCAGCACGCGACGATCCTGCAGCAAGGCTCGTCGAACATCGCCAGCCTGTCGCAAAGCGGCAGCTCGTTGTTGGGCAACATCGTTCAGGTCGGCAGCGCGCAAGAGGCTTACATCCTGCAACAGGGCTCCAATCTCTCGGCGTCCATCAACCAGCAGGGTTATGGCAACCAGGCGGACATCACGCAGACCGGTTCGAACAACCAGGCAGCAATCACGCAGAACGGCGCCAACAACAGCGCCAGCATCAAACAGGCCGGCACAGGGCTGCAGAGCAGCATCAGTCAGTCTGGAAATGGCCAGAGCGTAGAGGTTCGTCAGCTGCATTGACGCGCTCGACACCTCGGCAACCAACCATCAGGAGGTCTACATCATGCTTTTTAAACTCACCCCTGTCGCTGCGGCTGTTCTGGTCATGCTTACCGGACACGCCATGGCGGCCAACAGCCTGTCCACCCAGTACCAGAACGGTACGGGCAACACCGCCGACGTGCAGCAGATAACGGCGGCCCAAGCCAGCGTCCAGCAGGTGCAGATCGGTGACGGCAACGACACCGCTGCCTTCCAGCAGGACACCAATTCACAGATCGACCAGTTGCAGAACGGCAACCAGAACGGCGCTTATGGCGAGCAGCTTCAGGAAGTGGCGAGCAAGATTACCCAGCGCCAGGCCGATCAGCGCAACAATACCCATGCCAGTCAGTCGTTGGGGAGCGGCAACCGGATCACGACCCAACAGTCGGGCAACAACAATATGGTTTTCGCCTATCAGGACAGCCAGATTGGCAGCACCATCACTACGGATCAGGCCGGCAGCGCGAACGACATCGCCGCCGAGCAACTCTTCGGCGGCAGCAACAACAGCGCGCAGATCACCCAGCGTGGCGATGGCAACCAGGGTTACAGCGAACAGGTCAGTCACTTCAACGGGCAGATCCAGATCAATCAGAACGGCGAAGGCAACTACGCATACACCGACCAGCGCAATGGCCTGGGTGGCTCGATTACGGTCGACCAACTGGGTCAGTACAACACCGTACAGATGTTCCAGGATGCGCAGACCAACAGCCATTCGAGCGTCAACCAGACCGGTACTTTCAACGAAGGCATCGTCGATCAGTACCAGGGTGCCAACAACATGGGCGCCATCATCCAGTGGGGTGATCGCAACGCTGCAAGCGTTACGCAATACTTCGTCACCAGCAGCACCACCAACGTGTCCCAGAATGGCCAGGACAACCTGCACTACAGTTCCCAGGACGGCACCGGTCACAACCTGACGGCCGTCGCGACCGGCTCGGGAAACAAGGTGTACGCCAGCGATTACGAGAACACCAAGCCGGGTGGGCAGTTCGGTAGTGGTCAGACGGCATTCCTGAACCAGAACGGTCAGCAAAACAGCATCAACCTGACACAGAAAGGCGTCGGCAACCTCAGCAACCTGAAACAGGACGGCGCGCGTAACGATGCGAAGGTGACCCAGAACGACAACTACAACGAGCTGTATTTCGAGCAGAACGGCAGCGACAACATTCTGATTGCCGATCAGCGCGGCGATGGTAACTACGCGACGGGCAACAGCTTCGGGAACGGCAACACGACCGATATCACGCAGTCGGGCAGCGACAACCGTTCGTACACCTATCAGGATGGCGACGCGAACATTGCGACGGTCAAGCAGGCTGACAGCTACAACACGGCGTATGTGAGTCAAACCGGTAATGGGAACACCGCGAACGTGAACCAGAGCGCTACCAATCAGGCGGCGAGTGTGACTCAGGTGGGTTCTGCGAACGTGGCGAGCGTGCGTCAGCAATAGTGGGTTCAGCTGGATTTCGAAGCCGCCGAAAGGCGGCTTTTTGTTTGGTCTCGGTCTGCTGGGCGGACGCCGAAACCTGTAGGAGCAATCGGAGGTTACGACGGTCGCGAATGCGGTCTTCCTGACTGGATTGGGATTGGGATTGGGATTGGGATTGGGATTGGGATTGGATTGGATTGGATTGGATTGGATTGGGTTGGGTTGGGTTGGGTTGGGTGAATATCCATTATTTGCGGTGGGGGCAAATGGTTGGGTTCTGCCTAACCGTAAAGGCAGAAGCGTTACGCCTTCATCCTGGCTCCTCCCACAGATCTGAGGTGCACCACCGATCCAGTAGACGCAGAGCGTCAAAACCTGCATGCCCACGCGGAGCGTGGGTACGATCAAGATATTTCGTCTGCGCTGCGATACCCGTGGGAGACGTCCGAGGTTACGAGGGCATGGGCCGCACTTCGGACGAATGCGGTGGGTCAGCTACAGCGACGGTGAATGACAACCCGCATTCGTCAGCCAGCTGACTCCCACCGATCTGAGGCGGACCGCGTGGGTACTATCAGATCTCCCGAACTTCACGTCTCAGTGTAGGAGCACGCTTGCTCTGGGCCGCACTCGGACGATCTGCCGGGAACCGGCAGCAAGACTTGTGCATGCGGGGTAGCAGGTAGATTCGAGTCGCCTGGTTTTGCTACCGCTGCGCGGTAGATCGCGGGCAAGCGCGCTCCTACAGGGACCGCGTCAACTTGGTGTTTCTGTTGCTGGTCTGGAGCTAAAGCTTTTTGCACGTTTCACTCGGGCATCCATCTCCCGAACTCCACATCTCAGTGTAGGAGCGTGGCTCGTCCCGCGATCTGCCGGGAACCGGCAGCAAGACCGGTGCATACGGGGTGCCAGGCATCATCGAGTCGTCTGATTTTGCTACCGCTGCGCGGTAGATCGCGGGGCAAGCCGCGCTCCTACAGGAACCCCTTCAACCTGATGGTTCTGATCTGAAGCCAACGCTCTTCGGTTTTTTCACTCGGGCATCCATCTCCCGAACTACACGTCTCAGTGTAGGAGCACGCTTGCCCTGGGCCGCACTCGGACGATCTGCCGGGAACCGGCAGCAAGACCGGTGCATGCGGGGTGCCAGGCATCATCGAGTCGTCTGATTTTGCTACCGCTGCGCGGTAGATCGCGGGGCAAGCCGCGCTCCTACAGGAACCCCTTCAACCTGATGGTTCTGATCTGAAGCCAACGCTCTTCGGTTTTTTCACTCGGGCATCCATCTCCCGAACTACACGTCTCAGTGTAGGAGCACGCTTGCTCTGGGCCGCACTCGGACGATCTGCCGGGAACCGGCAGCAAGACCTGTGCATGCGGGGTAGCAGGCATCATCGAGTCGTCTGATTTTGCTACCGCTACGCGGTAGATCGCGGGGCAAGCCGCGCTCCTACAGGAACCCCTTCAACCTGATGGTTCTGATCTGAAGCCAACGCTCTTCGGTTTTTTCATTCGGCATCCATCTCCCGAACTTCACGTCTCAGTGTAGGAGCACGCTTGCTCTGGGCCGCACTCGGACGATCTCCCGGGAACCGGCAGCAAGACCTGTGCATGCGGGGTGTCAGGCATCATCGAGTCGTCTGATTTTGCTACCGCTGCGCGGTAGATCGCGGGCAAGCGCGCTCCTACAGGGACCGCGTCAACGGACGATCTGCCGGGAACCGGCAGCCAGACCGGTGCATGCGGGATGTTCCGCACCTATCCAATTCACCGAGCGAAGCGCCCTCACTGCCCTTCTTCCGCCGGCTTGTTCTGGCTCAAATACCGGTCCAGTGTCTCATTCGGCTCGCTGGTATCCCCGGCGATCTGCCACATGTGCCGCTCGATCCCCTGCGCAACCAGATGCCCCACCGCCGCCTCGATCGCCGACAGCACACACAACTGCGCTGGCTCGTTGGTGGTGTAGCCCGCCTCCAGTTCAAGCAGCTTCTTGAACTCCACGAACTTGAACACCCCGGCGTTGTAACTGGTCGAGTAGATGGTCTTGCTGGTCATCACATTCGCCAGCACCTGACCGCTGCGCACGTCGACGGCGCGCAGGTTGATGGTCACCTGATCCACCCGGTACTCCTGAGAGGCACCGATACCCAGATAGCGCGCGCCCTCCCCGCCGCTGCGCACATTGGTGTCGTACGCCACGATGCCGCCTTCGAGCATCAGGTTCGCCGCTTGCAAGGGCGGCAGTTCGTTGGGCAGTTGCACGTTCACCGGCGCACCGTTCGGTCCCACCACGGCAGGCGGTTTTTTCTGCGAGGCGCGGATGATCTTGCGTTCGGTCAGCAGATTCTGCAGCCCTTCGCGCTCGAGCACCACGAACCAGCCGCTGGCCTGCATGGCATCCATCAGCATGCTGGCAGCGCCTTGGGTGACGCTGGTGGAGAACGAACTGGCCGGCGTGGGTTTGTACTGCCCGGTCTGGTCACGAAAACCGTAGACCACCGCCACCAGGCGCCCTTTGGGCCGCGGCATGGACAACAGGTCGTAATAGGTCGACGCGCGTGGCGTCAGGGTCGGGGTTTCCTTCGCCTGTTCGGCCGGCATCGGCTCGCGGACGGCGCAGCCTTGAAGGGCTGCGACCAGCATCAGAACGGTGATGCACTTTTTCATGGTCTTTCGCTCCTTTGGAACTTCAGCACCCGTCAGTTGGAGGTGAGTCCGTTGACGTTTACTTCCGAGATTTCGCCCGTGACCCGATCGGTGATCTGGATGCTCAAGGAGCCCGAATCGTCGATGACGTTGACGATAAAGGCATCCGTGGTCAGGCTGCCGCTGTTGCCGTTACGGATATTGGTGAGCACCTGGGACAGCAAGCTTGATTGCAGCTGCTGGCTGAACCGCTCCAGTGCCGTCGTCCCCGCCGTGCTCGACCGTTTCAGGTCCGGGTCCTTATAGTCGTTCTGCGCCTGCGCTTCGTTGAGCAACGTGGGGCCGTTGAGCGGGTTGCCTCCGAAATTCGGGTTCACCGGTGTGTACACCAGTTCGGTGGCCTGACTCAGCACGCTGAATCCAGTCAGGAACAGGCAGGTCGAGACGGCCGTTATTGTTCTGTTCATAGTTCGTCCTTCCCCAGATCAATGTTGTCCTGCAATTGGACTTGCAGCTTGCGTTGAACCACCGCCGCGCGAACGTCGTCGGCGGCTTGCACTGCCAGTTCGCGGGTTTCGGTGGCGTTGGGTGCGATAAAGCGGCGGTACACGATGCGCTGGTCGTACTCGACCCAGATCAGGCTGCCCCAGCGCGGGTCGGGCCGTTCACGCACCACGAGGTTGAAATCCAGGCGGCTGGTGGCGCGCAGGCGGTCGGTAAACGCGTTGTAGAAGTTATGGCCGACCAGCGAAATGCAGTCGTCGACGATGAACCCCATCATCTCGTCTTCCTCGTCGGCATGCCCGACGGCAGCCGCCAGGCCGCCGATCAGCAATGCGGCGCACAACCCGATCTCTTTCAGACACAACCCTTTGAGGTGAAGGCCGACTGCGTTCATTGGCTGCCCCCTCCCAACGGTGTGCCCAGGGACGTTCCCAGCGACACACCCGGTCCGTTGCCCGGCGGTGCGCCCACGGTGCCAGGTGCCCCTGCCGGGCGATTGTTCGAGGATTCCAGGAAGGCTTTTTCAGCCACAAAACGCCAGTCGGCATAGCTGGTCATGTCTTCGAATTCCTGCCACTGCGGCGGGAAGTTCGCGGTTTTCAGCGGGGTCTGACTGGACAGGCTGTAGACACCGGTGATGCGGCCGTCGATGGACTTGGTCAGGCCCCAGTCGTCACTGCCTGTCATGGGGTCCGGGTACAGGCGACGGATGTGCCGTTGAACCGACGGAAACCGATGGTCTTCGAGGAGTTCATCCAGCGTGGCCGGGTACTGAGACACGCCGGTTCCACTGCGGTAATAGCTGCGCAGCGCCTGGGCGTACTGAGTGCCGACCCAGATCAGTTGCACTTCGCGCTCACGGGCGCCAATGGTGGACCAGACCTGGCCGACGGCTGCCAGCGCCGTGCCCATCAGAACGATCAGCATCATCGCGCTCATGTAGGTGAAGCCTTGCTGGCCTCCCGCAAAAGCGAGCGACTTACCATTGACCGAAGAGACTGCCATCACGCGCCCTCCCGGTGGCCCCGCTTTTGATATCCGCCACCGTACCTGCGACACCTTCCGGTGGCGGGACGATGACCCACATGTCATTGCGCTCGGTGATCGGGTCGGTCGGCAGGCTGCGCAGGTAACGATGAGTGACCATGTCTTCCAGCGAGTCGGGATAATGGCCGGTGTCCCCGTAGTAGTGATCCAGCGCCTCGCGCATCACCGACAGGCTTTGGCGCAGCGCCGTTTCCCGGGAGTTTTCCAGGCTGGAAAAATAGCGCGGTACGGCGATGGTCATCAGCGTGGCGATGATGGCCATGACCACCAGCAACTCAATCAACGTGAACCCCTTGTGCTTTTTCATGGCTCACCACTCCGAATAGGCAATGCCGTTGAGGCCCTTGCCGCGTGTTTTGGAGTAAACGTCGAACACATCTTCACCATCGCGGGGGTTCTGCGCCGGGCTGTCGTAGGAACGCAGGCCCCAGTCGTCCTGCGCTTCACGCTTGGGTTTGCCAAACGGATCGCGCGGAATACGACGCAGGAAAAAAATCTTCGCGCCCTTGGGGCTGCGCAAGTCCCGCACGCCCTCGACCAACACCTTGAGGTTGGCCGGATACCCGTTGCTGGCCACCAACTTCTCGATCCTTCCCGAGTCGGCCGCACGCTTGTAGGCGTCCAGCGCATCGCGAATCTGGTACAAGGCGGTGCGCAGTTCCTGCTCCTTGCCACGGCGAATCACGGTTTCGGTCAATGGCGCGGCGATGCTCGCCAGCAGACCGACGATGGCGAGGGTCACGACCATTTCGATCAGGGTGAAACCGCGGGTGGCGCGCTGGCGGTTCATGCTCAAGGTCTCTCTGCAGCAGCAGCGGGTGCAGCCGAAGGCACGGCGGCCAGAGGCGCCGACCGGCCGTTGATTTCCACGGTCACCGGCGCCATGTCCGGGTTGACCGAATTCATGCGCATGCTGGTTTCGGTGCCGGAGTCAAATTCCATGTCGCTCGGCGCCTGATACGGCAGGTTGCGCACGATGCGCGGCGTGATCGACAGCACCAGCTCGGACTTGCCGACGGTGTCCTTGTTGCTGCCGAACAAGCGGCCGAAGCCCGGGATGTCACCCAAACCGGGGATTTTGTTGCCGGTGGAGCTGTTGTCGTTACGCACCAGGCCGGCGAGGATCTGGGTTTCGCCGTCGTGCAGGCGCAGCGTGGTCTGTGCGTTACGGGTGTCGACCTGGACCGGAATCGTGCCCTGGCGGGTCGGTTCCAGCGGCGTGGCGTTACTCACTTCCAGCGCGATCTTGATCGCCACCTCGTTGTCCAGGTGCACGATGGGCGTCACTTCCAGCTTCAGACCGACGTCCAGGTACGTGATGCTTTCAGTGATCACCGGACCTTGTGTCGATGGCACCGAGGTGGCGCTGATGATCGGCACGCGTTGACCGATGTGAATCCGAGCCTGTTCGCGGTTGCTGACGCGAATGGTCGGGCTGGCCAGGGTGTTCACGTCGTTGTCTTGGGCGTTGATTTTCAGTTGCGGCGAGGGCGAGATCGAGATCCGCCCGGAGTTGATGCCCTTGAGCTGGTTGAGCACGCTGACCGCGGTGCCGTCGCTGTTGATCACCCCGAAGGTGTTCGGCCATTGCAGGCCCAGGTCAAGAATGCGCTGACGGGCGACCTCCATCACTTCCACTTCGAGCACCACTTCAGGGTTGGATTGGTCCTGGGAGAAAAACAGCTTCTCGGCCATGCGAATGGCATCCGGCGTGTCACGCATGGTCAGGGTGTTGAGGCGCTCGTCGATGAACACATCGCGGGTCTTGAGCATGGTCTTGACCATGTTCAGCGCCGTATTGGCGTCGGTGTTGGTCAGGTAAAAGGTGCGCATCACCAGCTCCTGATAGTCCTTCACCTTCTGCGGCGAGTCGGGGTAGATCAGCAGCGTGTTGTCATTCACCACTTTCTGGTGCAGCTGGTTCTGTTGCAGCAGCAGATCGATGGCGTCCTCGATGCGCACTTCACGCACGAAGATCGTGGCTTTCAAGTCCGCACGCATGTCTTTGTCGAAGATGAAGTTCAACCCGGCGACCTGGGACAGCACCTCGAAGATTACCTTGAGGTTGGCGTCGCGAAACTCCAAGGTTACCGGTTTTTCCAGGCGGGTCTTGAGCTGCGGGTTGGACACGGTGTTGCGGGTGCGCATCAGTTCGACGTTGCGCATCAGCTCCATCGCCCCTTCGTGCCGTGGGTCGAGCGCCAGCACCTGGCGGGCCTGCTGTTCGGCGCCCGTCAGGTCGCCGCGACGCAGGCTGGTCTGGCCCTTGATCAGCATGTCGTTGATGTTGCGCATCTGCTCCAGCAGGTACAGCGCGTCCCGGGCGCGGCCGTTGCTGGGTTCGATGGCGATCACCCGCGAGTAGTCGATCGCCGCGCTGTTGAAGTCCCGTTGTGAGCGCTCGGAATCCGCCTTGGTCAGCAAGGTCTTGACCACTCGGGCCTTGCCTGATGTCAGGGCGATGCGCAGGGTCGCATCCCGGGGATTGGCATTGACGGCCTCCTGTAACTTGGTCAGGCCTTCTTCGTAGCGCCCCTCCTCGATCAGGTCCTGACCGATGGCCCGATTCATGTCCGATGTGCAGGAAGCCAGCATCAGCCCCAGCGCCAAGGTGAAGCCCAGCAACAACGCGTTCAACGACAACCGCAGCGGACTCATGGTGCACTCCCCACAGACAAAGTCTGCGCAAACTTCAACGGCAGATAGACGAGGCTCATTTCAGTGGCGGAGATGCGGTCGACTTTGTAAACGTCGTCGATTACATCACCGGCCCTGACCACATAGAGCCGTTCTCCGTTCTGCAGGAAAACCTGCAACTGCTGGCTGTCCGCAAGCTTGCCAATGAACTGGAACGGAAGGGGCGGTGCAGTGGGCACCGTTGGGGCAGCGGGTACGCTGTTGAGCGCGGCCTGCTCGGCAGTCACCACGGGGGCGACGTACCAGCTCTGGGCAGCGAACAAATCCAGTTGCGGCACCTTCGCCACACCTGCTTTAGCGTCGCCGCCCTTGTCGGAACCGCCCTTCGCGGTGGCGACGGCATCCCGATGTTTACTCGCCACCGGCGCGGCAGCGCTGCTCAGGTCCTGCGCCTGTTCGCCGAAAAACTGCTCCGGCACCCAGGCGATCAGCCCGCAGATACCAAAGAACGCCAGCCAGGCTGTTACGCGACGAGTGTTCATCACGACCTCGACAGGTAAAGGGTCATGCGGATACGCCCGGTCAACTCGGTGTCGGCGATGCGTTTACGCTGAAGGTCCACATCCTCGATCACCACCGCCGGCAGCTCGGTCAGCAACGCGTGGAGGAAGCGGCGCAATTGCGGGTAGCTGCCCCTTACCGGAAGCAGAATCTGATAACGCGCCAGTTGGGTTTTAGGGTCGATGCCCAGCGAGTACTCGCCGCGCGCCAGGTTGATTTTTTCCTTGCCGGCCATGGCGTAGATACGGTCGATGGCCGACGTGGCGTCCAGCTGGGTCGGCAGCGCGCGATGGAATTCGTCCAGTTGCTGCTGGGGCACTACGGGCAGTACCGCAGTGCCGTTGGCGACTTTCTCCAGAAATTCGCTGGCCTTCTGGCTGTTCTGACGCAGGCTGTCCAGTGACTGCCAGTCCGGCAGCAGGCTGAACATCCCATACGCCAAGACCAGCACCACCAGCGCCGCACCGCCCAGCCCCGGCCAACCGGCCCGCTGAACATGTTCACGCAGAATCAGGCTAGGGACGGACATCGCTCACCTCCCAGGTGGCCAGCAGGTTGAAGACGATCTGTTTTTGTGGCGAGTTGGCGACGATCTCGTGGTTGACCAGCGAGACATCGCTCAACTCGGGGCTGTCTTCCAGTTGCCGGTGAAAAGTCAGCATCGCTTCCAGATCCCGCGCTTCGGCGGTGATCCTGAGCTGGCCCTTGCGTGCGTCGGGGCTCAGGCTGAGCAGCGCGATGTCCTTGCCGCGCAGGGTTTCCATTGCAGCAAACAGACGTTCCCAAGGACGGCGCAATTGCGTGGAAATCTGCTTCATCTCCTGCAGACGCACTTCCTGTTCACGCTGTTGCGCCGGGGACAGACCGGCGACAGGGCCGCTGTGCACCTGCAATTTCTTTTGCGCGTGGCCCAGTTGGCTTTGCTGCTCGTGAATCTCCTGACCGATGACGTGCGCACCGGCCGCCACCGACACCCCCAGCACCAGACCGATGGCCAGAAGGCTCCAGCCCATCGCGCTGCCACGACGTTGCGGCTGAAATTCCAGATCCAGGGCGCGCATGTCAGTTCACCGCTCTGGACATGATGTGCAGAGGATCCTGGGTGTCGGCCTGATCGGCGGGCAACTCAAGGGTCTGGACGCCCAGAATCAGCGGTGCATCGGTGTGACGGGCCGGCGCATGCACGAACAGGTCGACAGGTTTGTCACCGTTCAGGCCGTGCAATTCGCTCTCGCGGGCGATCATCGCGGCCAGTGCGGCATCGCTGTCGGCGATGCGCAGCGAACGCACGGCGGACCAGCGCCCTTCCCTGGCCAGCAACAAGGTGCTGCGACCCGGCTCGGCGACCACGAACAGGAAGTCACGGTCACCGAAGCTTTTGTGAAAGCGGTTGAACGCCGTCATCACGTAGGGTTGCACCGACACTAGGCGCAAGCCGAGCGCTTTGACGACGTCGCGCAGCCGGCTCAGCAAGGCTTCTGGCAAAGCGACGGCGATGCGCGCCAGCCCGGCGTTTTCTGGCGACAGACTGAGCGTCCACGCTTCGGCCGACTTGCCAAAGGTGTCGTCGAAATATGCGCTGGCGTAGGCGCGCAGCTCATCGGGCGTGGTGATGTGGTCGCTCCAGGGAATCAGTCCGAAACGGCTGTAGTGGCTGGACAACAGAACACTCAACCGGGCGCGGCCCTTGACGTGCTCGGTGAGTAACCGTTGCAGCGTGTCCAGCGCCAGCGTGGCGGTCGATTGGCGGTCGGCGATGAACCCGGCACTGCCCAGCCAGGTTTTGCCGCGCGCATCGCAGCGGGAAAGGCCGACGCCATTGGCGCCGATCACGGCGACGTAGTGTTCACGAAATGAAAGTGACACGATTGATCTCCTCCAGCGTGGTCCGGCCATCGCGCACCAGTTCCAGTGCCGAGCCGCGCAACAGGCGCAGGCCACGGCTGCAGGCGTACTGCTTGATCTGGGAAATGGGTTTGCGCTCAACGATCATCTGGCGAATTTCGTCGTCCAGGTGCAGCAGTTCGGCGATGGCCGTCCGGCCGCGATAGCCGGTGCCACGGCAGCGGCCACACCCGCCGCCGTGTACGAAGCGGTAATGGCCGCTGTCCTCGGCAGTCAGGCCAGAGGCCCGCAACTCACTCTCGTCCGGAACGACCGGCGTCGCGCAGCCAGTGCACACCAGACGAATCAGGCGTTGGGCAACCACCGCATTGAGGGCGGAGACGAAGCTGTAAGGGTCGACTTCCATTTGGGTGAAACGGCCAATCACATCGAACACGTTGTTGGCGTGAATGGTGGTGAACACCAGGTGCCCGGTCAGGGCCGATTGCACGGCAATCTGTGCGGTGTCGGGGTCGCGGATCTCACCGACCATGATCTTGTCCGGGTCATGACGCAGGATCGAGCGCAGGCCGCGGGCGAACGTCAGGCCTTTTTTCTCGTTGACCGGAATCTGCAGAACACCCGGGAGTTGGTATTCCACCGGGTCTTCGATGGTGATGATCTTGTCCACGCCGTGGTTGATCTCGGTGATCATCGCGTACAGCGTGGTGGTCTTGCCGCTGCCGGTGGGGCCGGTCACCAGCACCATCCCGTAAGGTTCGGCGGCCAGCCGACGCAGGCTGCGCAACGTGGCCTCTTCAAACCCCAGAGCTTCGAGGCTGACGCCACTGACCCGATCCGCCAGGTCCTGTTTGTCCAACACCCGCAGCACGGCGTCTTCACCGAAAATGCTGGGCATGATGGAGATCCGGAAGTCGATCTGCCGACCACTGATGCCGATCTTGAAACGACCGTCCTGAGGCACGCGTTTCTCGCCGATGTCCAGCTCGGCCATGACCTTGATGCGGGAAATCACCTGATCGGCGAACTCGGCGCCCTGCACTTTACTGATGTTGTTCAACACGCCGTCGATGCGGTATTTGATCACCAGACCGTTGCCGGTCACGCCCAGATGAATGTCGCTGGCGTGCATTTTCAACGCGTCGTAGAGGGTCGAGTTGACCAGCTTGACCACGGCGCTCGCGTCTTCGCTGATGCTGGTCAGCGACAGGCTTTCCAGGTTGTCGTATTCGTGCTGTTCGTCGCCGTGGCTGCCCAATGCGGCGACCGCATGGAAGCCTTCTTCCTGACGGGCAAGGTATGCGCCCAGGTCGTCGGCGTGACACAGATACAGCGCGGCGCCTTGCAGGCACTCATCGATCCAGGCCAGCCGCGCGTCGTCGAAGGGGTCGGCAAACACGCCGATCAGCGTGTCGTCGTGGCGCAACATGACGAACTCGCGTTTCAGCGCCTGGGCCAGGCTGACTTGATCGAACTCGGGGGTGCATTTGAACAGGCTGGAAGCGTCCAGCACCGGGTAATGCAAGGTGGCGCCAAGGGCGCGAATGAAAGCGGCAGGTTCCAGGGCAGAGAGGGCTTCAAGTGCTTCGATCGGACGTTCGCTTTCAGCGACGGCGCGTTCTCTGGCGGCTGTCAGAAGGCTGCCCGGGAAACGTGTGGGTGACTCGACTGGCTGCGCCAGTGGCGGTCTTTCGACTGCGAGCGTAAGACTTTCCATCGAATGCACTCCCGGACCCCAAAAAAGGAACCACACATTCGACGCGCCCGACCCTCCCTGGCCGGTGTGCCGTTCCCGGAGCGCTCAAGAACAAGGTTCCCGAGGCGTCCGGACCCGGCTAGAGTTTGCCCTCCCCATCGAGGACCGCTTTGTCACCGTCAGGCGACGCGGTCTGCTTGTTGCCGCGACGGTCCGAGTTAACCCAGGTACCGTCGTACAACTGCAACGGGAATGCCTCTGCCGGGCTGTGCCGCCGTTCGATGAACCCGGCCGCCGGTGGCGACTTGCTCGTCGAACGTCGCTCAGTACCCAACAAGTCACAGACAGCTCGGGCCAGTTCGGCCAGCGGAAACGGCTTGAAGAGAATGTGGCTGACACCCAGATCAGTGGCCCGACCGCAGACTTCGCTGGTCGGATGGCCGGTGATCAGAATGAAGTAACAATCCCTCTGTTTGCGTACCGCATCGAGTACCTGAAACCCTTCCATATCGGGTAGGCGAAAATCGAGGACAACCACGTCCGGTGCGAAACCTTGTGCAAGGTCGATGGCACCCGCGCCATCGTTCGCGACCCGGACATCCAGGCTCTTGGCCTCCAGATACGACTGGAGGTTCTGCGCCAGGATCTGCTCGTCCTCTACAACCAACACTTTGTTTAACAAGGTGGACTCCTGAAATCGGGACAGGTCCTGTGGCCCGGTCTGGGGATTCCCGCCTTGTATTGGTACAAGAGCACTGTTCATGCCAGACCCTCCACTTGAAATTCTCTTCGCCCATGCCACTGATTTACTTCAATAAAAAACCAACACCATGGGCACAACCTCAACCCCACTGCTGGGGGCAGTCGCCATCGAGAACCGGATTTGCCCCCACATTCGGGGAAAACCCGGGTCATCGCTCTGCCACCCGTTCTATCCTGCTTGCCGCGCGCAATCGTTGCAGTGCCGCAGCGGTCGCTTGCGCCTGTCGTTGCTGATCCAATGCCTGACGCGCCATCGCCAATCCTTGACCGTCGTCGATGGCGGTGTCCGAGACTGTGTTCTCAACTTTGATCAAATGCCAGCCATAAAGGGTCCGTACCGGCTGACTGACGGTGCCGGGCGTCAGACTGAAGGCCGCATCGGCGAACTCCGACACCATGCTTTCACGAGAAAAATAGCCCAGATCGCCGCCTTCGGCTGACCGGCTGTCCTGTGAGTAGCGTTGAGCGAGGGCAGCAAAGTCCTCGCCGCCGACGATCCGGGCCCGCAACTGGAGAGCTTGCTGGTACACGGCTTCGACGTTTGCTGCGTCGGCGTTGGCCTCAAGGGGCAGCAGAATGTGCCGGGCGTGGATGCGCGGCGAGAGTTGCCGGTAGAAGGCTTCGACGTCGGCATCACGGGCAGGTGCCACCTGGCTCAGCTCAGACAGCATGCGCTGGCTGGTCAACTCCCGCCGCAGGTATTCGGTGAATGACGGGGTGTCAAACCCGGCTTCCTCCAGTCGCCGATTGAAGATGTCATCGGAGGTGAACTCGTTACGCAGGGCGGATAAGTTGTCCTGCACACTCTTTTCGTCGACGCGCACGCCGCGCTTGCCCGCTTCCTGCCACAGCAGTTCCTTATCGATCAGGTCATCAAGCGCCGCGCTGCGCAGACGGTTGTAGGCCACGGGATTGCGAATGGAGCCGACCATCCGTCCCTGGGCCTGCAGGTAATCGGCGAAGTAGTGCTCCAGCTGCATCTGCCCGATCTCCACGCCGTTGACCCGCGCCACCGCCAGTTGCCCGAACGTGGGTTCTGCCACCGCCTCGGTGCGGCCCACCATGAGCAGCAGACCGGGCATTACGAACGCCAACACGAATAAAATCAGCTTGAGCTTCATGGCGAAATCTCACTTCAGTTAGCAGCATTGACCCTGGCGTATGGGCTGACCAGGTCAAAACGTTGTTGCTGCACATCCACCGTCACGACATGGGCGCCCGACATGCCCAGCCGACGTCCCGGCCCAAACCCCAACAGTGGGGTAAGCCCGGTGTTCACGTCATGCAACCCTTCCAGCGCCTTGACCAGTTGCTCGCGCGCCGGATGACGACCGATCTGTCGCAGTGCCTCGGCGACCAGCAGCACCGAGCAATACGCGTCCACCTGCAACACCGCGTACTGTCCTTTCAGCCCGCTTCGCGCGCGTACGCTGGCAAGGGCCGCCTTGCCCTGCTCCGTCCAGTCGCCCGGAATGAACGGATACGCCAAAAACAGGCGGCGGGAAAAAGACGCGGGGACTTGCCAGACGTCCGCCGGGAGCTGGGCCGAGGCCGCAAACAGATACGGCGGCAATGCCGGACCTTGCCGTGAAGCGTGCAGCGCCTGCGCCATTGGCACGAAGTCCGCGGAGCGTCCGAGGAAGAACAACGCGTTGGCAGCGGCCAGCGATGCGTCGACCGTGACGGGTTGATCCAATGAATAGGCCCGCAGGCCGACATCGCTCCAGCCCTGCCCGTTGAGGTGCTGCTTGAGGGTTTCGGCCTGATGCAGCCCCGGCGGGTTGTCCTGATACACGATCAGCGTCTTCTGCGCTGCCAGTGCCAGTGTGTCCTGCGCGTAGCCGGCCAAGGCCCGCAGTTGCTCGGAAACGCCGGGCAACGGTTCGAAGATCATCGGACTGTCGCTTTCCCCACCCAGCAACGAGACCGATCCCACCAACGGGACCCGGGCCTGCTCGAGCAGCTCACCGATGCGACCGTCCAGCGCCGGAGCAAGGGGCGCAATCAATGCAAACACACCGTCTTCACCGGTCAGCGTCTGCAAGGCTGCCTCGGCAGTTTGCGCGTCAGGGCCAGGGTCGACGATCTGCAGGGTCAGTTGCCGTCCATGAATACCGCCCGCCTCGTTGATCGCGGCCAATGCGCCTTTCAGCACGGCGGCCATTGTCTCGCCCAACGGCGCCAGCGCCCCCTGACTCGGCAGCAAGGTGCCCAACCGCAGGGTCGAGCCTTGTATGCCTGGATCGCCGTCCTCTTCAATGCGTTTGAGGTAGGCCACGAGGTTGATCTGGTCCTGACTGGACATGACGAAACGCGGCATGGCGCTGTCCAGCGCATTACCGCCCGGATCGACGCCTTCAATGACAGCGTGAGCGACAGCACCGTCGCTGTAAGGCGGATGGCTGCGCCCTGATCTGACCTGTTGACCGTAGGGCGTGCTCAATCGCCGCCAGGTGATGTCCGGCGGACGCACGCCGCCTTCCGGTCGCCCACGGCCATCGGCGCCATGGCAGCCGGCGCACGGAACGGTCGACGCTGGCACAACGCTGCCGGACACGCCGATGCGCGCTGACACATCGGCACCGCTGACGGAAACGCCTTCGCGGTACAAACGTTTGCCAGCCGCCTCTGCCGGGCTCAGCGCTATCGCGTGAGCCGCGCTCGTCAGGCACCCCAGCAGGCTCAGCGTCATGCTGAAAATCGCCAGCGACTTCATGGTCGACTCCTTAACGTCCGGCCACAGGCAAGGTCAGGAACTGCAAGCGTTGGGCAATCGCGTCCACCGGCGCATCCGGACGGATCTTCGCCCAGCGCTTGTTCGCCACGTCTCCCACGATCAATTGCGTGGAGTGTTGTTCAGGGCTCGGAATCACTTGGCCCAAACGCCGCAACACCAGGTTCATCTGCTCCTGCGTGCCGGTCAAAAAGCGCCAGTTGGGACCGTCGACCCCGTGTTTGACCGCGAATGCCTTGAGCACGTCAGGCGTGTCGTTTGTCGGGTCGCTGGTCAGGGTGATGAAATACACCTGACGCGCCACCTCATCGCCCATCGCGGCCCGAACGTCCTTGAGCTTGCGAGTGATCAGCGGACAGGCATCCTGACAGTGGGTGAACACCACGTTGAGCAGCACCAGACGATTCTTGAGCTCGTCGCTGTAAAAGCGCACGGTGTTACCGTCCTGATCTTTCAAGGGCGTGTCGGTGAAATATTCCTGCGCGTCGTGTGTACCGCTGGACGGCGGCGCGACCTGCACAGGCGACACCTTGGCCAGGGTCGGGGTTTCGTGGGCTTCATGGGCCATCAATGCGGGCACAGCCGACATCAAGGCCAAGCCTATCAGCCACCCTCTGGTCGACCGGCGGGCAGCATCAAACGGTATCCCGCTCATTGCTGTTCCCCCATCACATACACCCCGTGCCGACCGCTTTTGGACGCGCGGTCGCCGCGCAATTGTTCCACCCGTTCAACCAGCAAATCAGGGTCGGTAAAACCGTAGAACCGCGTCCAGTGGCTGCTGCGCCCGTCTCCGACCATGATCAGCGGCGGGTGGTTCTGCGGGTCGGCTGTCCATGTCCCCAGGCCTTTGAGCGTTGCGTCGATGGCCTGCGGCGTGCCGGTCAGCCAGGCCCAGCCCGGTCCGTGCTGGAATCGGTTGGCATACGTGAGCAAGCGCGGTGCGGTGTCGCGCAGCGGATCGACCGTGATGGAGACGATCTGCACCTCGGTGCCGACTTTCGCGCCCAGCTGCTTTTGCACCCGGGACATGATCGAGGAAATCACCGGGCACACCGTGGTGCAGGTGGTGTAGATGAAGCCCATCACCACAATCCGGTCGCTGACCAGATCGTGCTTGAGGTTGACCGGCTCGCCGTTCTGATTGGTCAGCTTGACGTCGGCAAAATGCACCACCGCGCTGTCCTGTTTCGGGGCCGACTGGTGTTGAGAATGGTCAGCGCCACCTTGCGCCTGGTGTTGCGCGTGATTGTCCCCTCCGTGCGCCTGGACCAATGGAATGAAACCCTGAGCAATCATCAAGGCCAACATCGATACTGCAATGGCGTTTTTCATGGCGTCGTCCTGTCGGAAACAGAAGGGCTTTGGTTGCTCAGGTGGACCGGCGAGGTGTCGACCGGTATCACCCGCAAGCTGGCATAGGATTGCTCGTTGGCGCGGATGCCCAAGGATTCAGAGCGCGCGTGCAGGTAATACGCGCCGGTCTCGCTCAGGTCCGCCTGGGCTTCATAGATCCCCTCACCGATTTCCACCGCCAGCACTTCTCGTGGCCGGGAGCTTGGTGCAAGGAAGTAACGCAGGTACACGTCTTTGGCTTCGGTCATGGGTGTGTTGTCGCGGCCCTGAACCAGGCGAATACGGATCGGTACCAGCTTGCCCACGGGTTCAAAACGGCGCTCCAGCAGGAAGGTCACGCGCGGTATGGCCAGGCGTTTTTCCAGCACCGGGTTGACCTCGATCTGCGCGGTGAAACAGTGAATGACCTGTGGCTGGTTGAGCATGAACGCCACGTCGAATTTGCCCGCGCTCGGCAGGCGCACCCGCGAGCTGTAAACCCCTGGTTCAACTTCACGCAGGCTGCGGTCGACCACCCGGACGGCACGCGCCGCGTTGCCCCGGTTGGGGTAACCGGACATCGGCGCGTTCATGCCTTCGGCGTAGAAGTAAGTGGTGTTGTCCACGGGATTGACCACGAACACCGCGTCGTTGTCCCGCGCCGGGCTCAGGCCAGCCGCCAGCGGCAAATCGCCCGCCAGGCGGGGTGCGGCGGGTCCGGCTACAAACGATTGCAAGATCGGCTTGCGGTCCTTGCCCAGGCTGGAGAGGTTGACCATGGTCACCCGGGGCGACGCCAACCCACGGATGTACGCGTAGTTTTGCGTCACGGTGATCTGAAACGGCTCGGGCGACACCTCCAGGTCATGCACGACGCTGTCGCTGGAAGCGTCGATCACCAGGGCGTGGCTGGTGAGGGTGTTGAGCACGAAACCATAACGACCGTCTTCGCTGAAACTCATCGGCCCCAACCCTTGCTGCGAAGCAATGACCTTGCGCACGTCCAGGCTGCGCGCATCGATCACGGTCACAGAGCCGTCCTGACCGTCGGCGACATACACCGCCTCGGACAACGGCGAATAGGCGAGCGACAGCGGATGAGCACCGGTTTTCAGGGTTTTGCTGCGCGTGAGCGTCGCGACGTCGAAAACATCCACGGTGCCGGCGTCACGGCTGCTGACAAAGGCAAATTGCGAGTCCTTGCTGAAGGCGATCTCATGATGACCGGCACCGGTCGCCAGAAAACTCAGAACCTTCATCGACTGCGTATCGATCACGGTCACACCGCTGGCGCCCTCGGGGGCCGCGTTGTTGCCCACCCACAGGTATCGCTCGTCCGGCTGCAGCGCCACACGTAACGGGTTCTCGCCCGCTGGAATGTTCAGCAGCACCTGGAATTTTTCAGCGTCGATGACCGCGACTTCACCGGCGGCGGGCATCGACACGAACACCCGCTTGTCATCGTTGGTGGACGTCCAGTCCATACCGGGCTGCTTGAGCGCGATACGGCTCATGGTGCTGGTGATCCCGCCCACCGAGACCGTGGGGTCGATCACCGTGGCGCTGGCGTCCTTGTTCAACACCATCAGAAAGTAACTGTTGAGGTCCAGCAGAGGCCGCGCGCCAATCGTGCTTTTCAGGTAAAGCCCGACCCGCGACTTGCATTGCGCGTCGTGGGAGCCCGGCTTTTGCTCGGCCACCGACGGGTCAAGCCAGGCCCCCGGTGCGACGCCCGGTAACGGTTGGCCCGTGGCGGTGTCCGTCACGCTGAAGCGCACGTCGGCAAA
This sequence comes from Pseudomonas abietaniphila, assembly GCF_900100795.1. Taxonomy (GTDB): domain Bacteria; phylum Pseudomonadota; class Gammaproteobacteria; order Pseudomonadales; family Pseudomonadaceae; genus Aquipseudomonas; species Aquipseudomonas abietaniphila. The sequence continues at coordinate 768,546 of NZ_FNCO01000001.1, read as the reverse complement.
CATGCCCTCCATGAGCGGGCCGCTGTTCAGCGGCCGCGCTTCGAACTTCACGGTCACACCGTTTTTCACCCACTGCTGCTTGTCGCTGGCCATGCCGGGGATCGCCTGAGGGCTCTCACTTTCACCCAGGGCCTGGTTGGCCTCCTTGAGCGGCTCACCGGTGTGCCCCATGACCACCAGAGCCATCGCCAGCGCGCCGCCGGCAAAACCACCTCTGATCCATCCATTCACGCTGCACCCCCTGTGGAGCGGGCGCCAGTGCGCCGCTCCGATGAGTTGTGTCTGACCCGCGCCGATTGTTCTTGGGCGCGCGGGCGGCTGGTTCGCAAGCCGGGCGCTAGGGCGCCGCAGCGGGTTCTGGATCGTTGGTCACCCGGAGAATGCCCCACAGCCCCGAAACGTTGCCGAACCCGGCATAGTCACGGAACAGGTAATCCCCCGGCACGGCGTTCGCGCCCCCGGCACTCGGGAACATGAGGTTGAAGTGCGCGGCGGGCAGGAGGCTCTCCTGTGCGCCGATGTACAACGACATCGGGTTGTAGGCGAACCGCACCGAGCCCACGCCCGACGCCCCCATCGGGTAGCCGCCGATGTCGGACTTCTCGGCCTGGAACGGATGCATCGCCCAGACGTGACCGTCCAGCTGGAAGGTCGTGCCGCGACTGCCGCCGCCCGGCACCGTCAGGTGCGTACGGAACGGCTGCCCCGGTTTGACGTACAGGACCGGTGTTTGCGGATCGCCGCCGACCAATGCATTGCTGTAGGCCATGTGCGCATTCGGTACATCGGCAAACCCATGGCCGTCGGCGTGGCCGAACGGTGCATCCGGGGACAGCCCAAACCGGTACCACAGCGGCTCGGTCCGATAGTTGATGGCCATGCCGGAGTTGTCCTGCGGATCAGCCGGCACGCCATTGCCTTCGGCGGCCAGGTTCTCCACGGGCCGTCCATTGCCCCAGCGCATGTTCAGCGACTTCTGCATGACCAGCATGAAGTCCCGGTAGGCGGTCTGCCCGCTGACGCTGACCGTGGCATTGGCCCGGGATTTGGTGTCCTCGGTCCAGGTCGCACCCAGCGGCATGATTGCCATGGCGCCTGCCAGCCCTTTCTGCGGTTGCTTGATCATGTCCGCCGACGTCAGGTTGAAACCGCCGAACTCGATGGGCGTGGTGTTGATGTTGTCCACGGCGCGCCCCAGTTGCGACACCGGTTTGCCTTCACGCTCCAGATGCCCCGCGTAGTACTGATAGGTGCGGGTTGGCCAGGCGCCCGATGTGCCTGCCCGAGGTGCAATGGTTTGCACGGGGTTGAGGCCGACGTTGAAACCGTCCGACTTGGTGATGTCGTAAGCCAGCAACTGCGTGTGCATGCCCACGTGGCTCGATGGACGCATCAGGTTGTTATTGAAGGTCGTCGAACCCTGCGCACTGTTGCGGTCACGTTTGACGGTACCGGCCATGACGGCGTAGTTCGGCAGGTCGGGCATGGCCGTTGGCAGTCGGTTTTCCAGGGTCACGTTGATGCAGTCACCCGCACCGGCTCGCAACATCAGCGGCTCGATCGGTACGCCGGCCTTGAGCTTGCCCGTGATCGGGTCGAGATCGGCCTTGCGCACGTACAGGATCGCGGTCGGATCGTGCAACGGCCCGGCTTGACCGCCGATGGTGAAGGTCACGCCGTCCTCAGGGTCCGTGACCGTCGCCTGTGGAATGGTTACCGCACGCTTGTTGTAGACCAGCGTACCGCCCGCCGGATTGAGCGGCGCGCCGACGTGCTGGCCCTGCCCTGCGGCGTCGCCGAGGGTCAGGTTCAGCGGATTGCCGAGGATGTCGTTGGCCAGTGCGACCACCACTTCGAAGTTGCGCTGTACCGTCGGACGTGTGCCGATACCATTGGCATTGGTGGTGTAGCGTGGGCAGATACCGTCGAACGCCACGGTGTTGCGCGCAATGACCGGTTTGGGGTTGTTCGGCAACGCGAACAGATCACTGCGCTGCGACCCGTAGTTGCGCATGATGCCCCACATGCCGTTCCAGTAGCCTTCAAGCGAAGCGTCCATCGAATACAGGTAGTCGCCGGTGTCGCTGGCCGCGCTGGAGATCGTCGCGACCGGTGCGTTGAAGCCCATCTGCTCGGAGATGCCGACCATCTGCGACGACTTCCACCCCGAGTTGGAGCTGTTGCCGAACCCACTGCCTGAATGCAGCCACTTCACGCCGTGCAGGGTCACGTTGTGTTCTTCCTCGTGACCACCGGCGTGCAAACGCAAGCGCACATTGTCACCGGTGTACGTACGCAGCATTGGCGTAAACGGATCGCCCGGCATGTCGCCGCCACGGTTGATGTGTGGCGGGAACTGCGTGATGCCGCCGGTAGGGCCGGTCGCCGACGTAATCGCACTCGGTGCCAGGTTCAGCGCAGGAATCGCCCTGTCGGTGCGGGTCTGCAAGGCGTACGCCAGGTCCCCGGCCAGACCATTGGCCTGCATGCCCGGCTTTCCATCCGGGGCCGTGCGGTTCGGGTCATAGACCCTCAGCCCCACAGGCTCGTGACGGTAGTTGACGACGAAGATGCCAGGGTCGTCCACGGAAATGGCCTGCGGGCAGGGCCGGGTCGGACAGCCTTCCAGCTCGCCGCTGCCAACTTCCAGCACCGAATCCAGCAGATTGGCCGCTGCCTTGCGTCCTGGCGGGTTGATCGCGTAGCGGAAGCTGTTGGCGGTGGCAGGGTAAGCGTTGCCGTTCGGCACGCCGTTTGGCCCTGCCCCGACATACACCCCGGCTTCATAGGCATGCACAAAGTCGCTGTACTCGAGGAAGAACTCACGGAAGCTGTCGTTCTTGCCGTCGCCATCCAGATCGCCGGTGGAAACCACCGCTTGCCACGACGTCGGACCGCCGTCCTGCCGCGCACCGCTGTACAGAGGTTCGCCTGTCTCGGCATGGAACCAGGTGGAACCGGCCGGTTCGGCCAGCACCGTGGCATACAGACCCAACTGCTGGTGGGTCGATGGGCCGAGGTGGTCGTGGGTAAAGATGGTGCCCAGGCCTCGGTCGATACCCCGGGTGTTGACCACCGGGTCAGCGAACCAGCGCTGCATGGCGGTGCGGGCGCCCATCCAGTCCGCCCGGCCGTACTGCCCGAAATACGGGTGCGCCTTGGCTTTCGGACACGCCGGGGTGCCATCGCGGGCGTCCGCTTCGGTGCAGTTGTTAAAGGCACGAATGGCATGCACCCGTTCCACCACCGTCGCCGGTGAAAGCAGCCCGTCTTCGTAGTTCCAGCCGTTGGCCGAACCGTCGGCGGCCGTCAGGTCCCATTTAGGCAGGTGAATGTGCTGGCCGATCACGTCGGTCGGCGTGCGCACCTGGTAATCGTCCAGCTCGTAGTAATTGGGGATCAGGTTGGTCTGCTGATACATCACGCAATCAAAGGTGTTGATGCGCATCACCAGCGGTTCCGGCGGACGTTGCTTGTTGATGACCGGCCACACGTCCTCCCAGAGCGCCAGGATGCGTGCTTGCGGGAAGTGATAGCCGACCTTGTTGTACACCGCGTCGAATTGCAGGTTCGCCGCTTTATAGATACGCGGGTGATCGGCGCTGTACTGCGAAGAACCGGTGAACGACATGCCGTTGCCCGTCTCGCCGCTGTTGAACATGCCGTTGCCCGCCATCGACGTCAGGCGCTTGCCCCGATCGTCCATGCAGGGTTCGTAGAACGGCGCGCCCGCCACCGGCAAGGCGCCATTGGTGCGAAATGCCTTGGCGACCACTTGCTTGCCAGGCAGCAAGGCGAAGCTGGGGTGATCCGGTTTGGAATGGAACAGCATGGCGGCCTGCTCCACGTCCGTGCCCTCTTCCGGCATGAACACGGCCTTGGCCTTGTGAACCACCTTCGACAAATCGGTAGCGGTGGTCACCGTTTCGGCTTCCCCGCCCGCCGCGACGCCATCGAGCGCGTGGCGTGGCAAGCCGCCGTCCCAGCCGGCCGATTGCAATGGATCGAGATTGGCCCACAGGGCATTGCCGCTGTCGCGCAGGGCCTGGGCCTTGGCGCTGTCGAGCATGTCCAGGGGTGGGGTCGGTGGGCGTTGTCCTACGGTGCTTTCCATGCCGCCGATCCAGAACGGATATCCCGGGTTTTTCAATGAACCGTCGGCGTTGCGGTTGGCTTCGCTGCGGTCGACCAGCGCCACCGAGCCAATGACTGCCTGACCGCCCTCACCCGAGTGACTGGCGTCGCCGCCGCCCTGATCATCATCGTCATCGTCATTGTCATCATCATTGGCGGCCACCAGCTCACCGAGCTTGGGCACCACAGCGACCTTGCCAGGCATGGGGGCCATCGCCTTGCCCGGCAGCGGTACGATGGCGGGTATTGGTGTGCCCGCTACGATTTCACCGTCCGGCAATGCGCGGGCACCCGCAGCCGGTTTACCGCTGCGCAGGGCAAACGGAGTGGTGTGGAACCCGTCGTTACTGGCCTGAGACACCTCAAGCCGGGTTCCTTCTTCGAATACGTCATGGATGCGCCACATGGTCCACATGCCTTGGGCAAAGTGCGGATAGAAGTGACAGTGGTAAATTGCATCGCCCGACACCCGGTTGCGGTTGCCCGAACCGCCATTGGCGATTTCATAGGTATAGCCGACGCCCGGACCGATGCCTTGGGCATCCATGTAATCGGAGTTGTCGTCGTTGGGGTTGAACAGCCACTGATGCCCATGCAAGTGGAAGATGTGCTGTTCCTTGCCGTTGTGCGTGTTGCGGATCTTCACCAGATCGCCGATGTAGCTGTGGTTCACGTTCGACGGCTCGGAGGGATACAGCGCCATGCTCGCCTTGATGCCCGTCGCATCCCTGGGTGGCACCTGGCCGGGCAGGATCTGTTCAAGGCCGACGTTGGCCGGTACGTCCACCAGCATGCCGATGTCCCCCACGGTGTGGGAGCTGAGGAAGAACTCCTCATACGCGCATGACAGGCAGTCATGCATCGGCCCGACGCCCAGGCGGTTGGCGATCACTTCGGCGCCGATACCGCCTGATCCGTAGTTGATCATGAACGCGTCGCGGGTCGGTTCAAGCATGTGCCCGAACACAGGGTCGGCAAAATAGCCGGGAAACGCCTGGGTCACGGCGGACTCATCGTTGAACACGGCGGCAAAGTCCCGAAACGGCTCCAGTCGGTTGGGCACGGCCGGGTTGCGCTTGCCGATGCTTTCCAGCGGATAGGTGGAAGGCGGGAAACTGCCGTCAGGGTTGGGCCCCATGACAACGGCGTCCGTTTCACTGTTGATGATCTCGTTGCCGTTGACCATGTTGATGATCGGCAGACCGGCTTTGCCTTCGGTGATCCAAGGCTGACGCTGCGGGTAGCGGGCTTCGTAGTCGACGATGGGCTGACCGGTTGGCGCGCGGCCGACACTGGCCAGGCGCATCTCCTCTTCACTCAGGGTGTTGCGGTACATGCGGCCACCCTTGGGCACCACAACGACCTGGGCAAACAAGCCGTTGGCCATGTTGCCGGACGTGCCTTCTCCCCCAAACGTCGCTGCCTGGCTGTTGGCGTTGAACGCACCCTCACGCTCGGCGTACAAGGTGTAGGAGCGTGTTGCACCGGGTGCCAACAGGAAATTGCCGTTGCGTCCGACGTTGGACGACATGTCGGCAATGCTGTTGACCGCCTGCATGCCGTTGACCGAGAAGCCGACATAGCGCTCGCTGACCTGGTCGTTCACCACGAATTCGCCCGGCATGTTGGCAGCCGGTGCCTGGGCATCGTCTTCACCTTCCGGCAACTCCGGCCCTTCCATCTCGCTGTTCGGGTTGGCTTGCAGCGCCAGGAGGTTCTGCAAGGTGACGGTCAGACAGTCCCCCGCCGCCACCCGCAGCACCATCGGCCGCGGACGCTTGTCGGGGCGCAACGTCACCTTGCCGGGCACTGCAGCACCGCCCTGACTGAGCAGGACGTTGTGTTCGTCGACCACATCACCGCGCAGTGCGTAGATCATGCCATTGGCGTTTTGTGCGCCGAGCCGGTTGTACATCAGCGGTTGATCGAGCGCCACGACGTTGGCGACCAGATTGCGCTCACAACGGATGGCGGCTTCGACGGTGTCCTCGACGGCGAACAAGGCGCCGATCGACAGACAGAGATTGAGCAGACGAGATGGATTGGGTTTCATCGTGACGGGTCCTCCGCAACGGAAAATCTCACCTAACGGCGCATAACAGCCCTGAGCAACGTCCATGCCACAAAATCATTGCCTGTAATTCAACGAGTTAGCGAATAGCGATGCAAGAAATGGGGAAATGACAACGGTTTCGAACAACGCCCAGTCCCCGGAAGTGGGGCAATTCCCCAACGTGTTTTCCGCCTGAACCACCCGACTCCCACCCGCCAGCCCCACCCCGTTGAATCCACGTTCGCAGTGGCCCGCAATCATCGGCCCTCAATTGGCCAGAGCGGTCGACGCATCCCCCAACAGCCGGTGGTAATCGCGCAGTACGTCGGGGACGTAACGCTGGGTTTCGGCGAAGGGCGGGATCACATTGCCGCGTTTGCTCACGGCTGCCGGGCCTGCGTTATAGGCGGCCACGGCGAGCGACACGTCGTTGCCGAACATCACCAACAATTGCTTGAGATAACGCGCGCCGCCCTGGATGTTCGAGCTCGGGTCCCAGACATTGGTGACCCCCATTTCCCGGGCCGTGTCGGGCATCAACTGCATCAGCCCCGCCGCCCCTTTCACCGAGCGTGCCGAGGGGTTGTAGCCGGACTCGATGCGGATCACCGCGTGCAGCAACGCTTCGGGCAGATCATTGCTGGCTGCGGCCTGCGACACTTCCTGCGCATAGGGACGTTGACTGGCCGTCATGCTTTTTTCGTCGGTCCCGGCCAAGGCGGTGCCGGCAGGTTGAAACGGGGGTTGCGACACGGGTTCGTGGAACACGCTCTGAATGTTGCGACCGGCTCGCTTGACGTTGGAAATGATGATGTTGCCGTCCGGTCCCTTCGAGATGTACACGTCGGCCTGAGCGGCCAGCGGCAGTATGCACAGCGTCAGCAATACGCCTCTGAACGTACGTTCAAAGTCCATCCGTGCCTCCTCTGGCACGCTCGCTAAAACTGGGGGTTATTCCCCACTCGCGGTGCCATGCAGGGGGTCAACGCAAAGGCTGTGCCGAACTGGCGTCCCCCGCAAACGCCCGGTCCAGAAGGCTGCACGCAAAAGCTCAAGGCCGCGGCTGTCGGCGCGCACGGCAATTGCATAAGCCCTCAATACAACCCAGTTTGCGGAGGTTTCCATGGGGCTTTTCACCCGCTGTGCGCCGTCTTCTTCCCCACGTTTTCAGCGCGGCTTCACCCTGCTCGAATTGCTGGTGGTCCTGGTGGTTCTGGGTCTGCTGGCCGGCATCGTGGCACCCAAATACTTCAGCCAGCTGGGTCGCTCCCAGGCCAAAGTCGCCCGTGCCCAAATAGAAGGCCTGTCCAAGGCACTGGACCTCTACCGGCTGGAAGTGGGTCATTACCCCTCTTCCGAACAAGGTTTGCAGGCGCTGGTCGCGGCCCCGCCCGAAGAGACGCGCTGGACGGGCCCCTATCTGCAGAAAAACGTGCCGCAGGACCCCTGGGGCCGCAACTACGTCTATCGCTATCCCGGTGAAAACGGTGAGTACGACCTGCTGTCCATGGGCAAGGACGGTCAGCCCGGTGGCGAAGGCGAAGACGCCGAAGTCGCCAGTTGGCAGTGACGGCCATGAAATTCCTGATCAAGGCCGTGGGTAAACGCGGCGAAGTCCTGTCCCTGGCGATGGACGCCGACAACTCGATCGATGCGCAAAGCCTGGCGGAAGCGCAAGGCATGCGCGTGCTCAATGTCCGCGCCCAATCGCGCTGGGTGATTCGAGGCTTTCGCAAACCTGAACATTTCAACCTGGTGCTGTTCAGCCAGGAGCTGACCACCCTGCTCAACGCAGGCCTGCCACTGATCGATGCGCTGGAGAGCCTGGCGGAAAAAGAAACCGCGCCTCAGGCCCGCAAGACCCTCTGCGGGCTGGTGCGTCTGTTGTATGAAGGCAAGTCGTTCTCCCAGGCGCTGACCCAATTCCCGGCGGTGTTCCCCACGCTGTACGTGGCGCTGGTGCAATCCAGCGAGAAAACCGGCGCGGTGGGCGAGGCGCTGGGGCGTTACGTGTCGTACCGCAAACGCATGGACGAAGTGCGCCAGCGCATCGTCAGCGCCTCGGTCTATCCGATGCTGTTGCTGATTGTCGGCGGCGCGGTAGTGCTGTTCCTGATGGGGTATGTGGTCCCGCGCTTCAGCCTGGTGTTCGAAGGACTGGGCTCCAACCTGCCCTGGCTGTCGCGGGTGCTCATGGAAACGGGGATGTTCCTGCACGCCCACCAGATGGACTTCGCCATCGGTTTCGTGGCGTTCGTGCTGGGCTCGGTGGTGCTGGTCCGTCAGCGCCGTTTTCGTCTGGGATTCAACCGCGCCATCGAGCGGATACCCACGGTCTATCAGCGGGTGTTCATGTACGAGCTTGCGCGGTTCTATCGTTCGCTGGGCATTCTGCTGCAAGGCGGGATTCCGATCCTCACGGCCATGGGCATGGTCCGTAACCTGCTGGGCAGCGCGTCACAGCTGCGTCTGGATGCGGCCAGCGAACGCATCCGCGAAGGTCAGGCGCTGTCGGTCGCGCTGGAGCAGAACAGCCTCTCCACGCCGGTGTCGTTGCGCATGCTTCGCGCGGGCGAACAGTCCGGCAACCTCGAACAGATGATGGAACGCACCGCCGACTTCTACGACGAAGAGATCAGCCGCTGGATCGAGTGGTTCGTGCGCCTTTTCGAACCCCTGCTGATGACCTTCATCGGGCTGTTGATCGGTTTGATCGTGATCCTGATGTACATCCCGATCTTCGAGTTGGCGTCGAGCATTCATTGAAAGGGCTGCCACGCCTAAAGACTGGAGGAGCCCCGCTCTGCGCGAGCAAAAAAAAACGCCACGGCGAACCGTGGCGTTTTTATCTTTCAACGACTGCCGTTCAACGGATCAGCAGCACTTGGGACCGGCCTTGCCGCCGTAACGGGCGTCCTGACGTTCGCGGAAGAACGCTTCGTAGGACATCACCGCCTGGTCCGGGTGAGTCTTCTGCATGTGCTCGACGTAGTTATCGTAGTCAGGCATGCCCACCATCAGGCGGGCCGCCTGCCCGAGGTATTTGCCGAGGCGACTCAGGTCATTGAACATCAGCGTACTTCCGGCATCGCCTGGAACGGTGCTTCCTTGTCACTGCGCTCCTTCTTGACCCATGCCGCGCGGCCGACTTTCACCGCATAGAACAGGATGCTCAGGACCACGAACAGGAACAGTGTGGTCAGCGCCGCGTTGGTGTACGCGTTGAAGATCACATGCTGCATCTGATCAACGGTCTTGGCCGGGGCCAGAATCTGACCCGCGTCAGCCGCCGTGCTGTATTTCTTCGCCAGCGCCAGGAAGCCTACCGCCGGGCTTGGGTCGAACAGCTTGATGAAGCCTGCGGTCACGGTGCAGATCAGCAGCCAGGACGCGGGCAGGATGGTGACCCACACGTACTGCTGACGCTTCATCTTGATCAGGACCACGGTTGCCAGCATCAGCGCGATACCCGCCAGCATCTGGTTGGAGATACCGAACAGCGGCCACAAGGTGTTGATACCGCCCAGTGGATCGATCACGCCCTGATACAGCAGGTAACCCCATAGCGCCACGCAACCGCCGGTGCCAATCACGTTGGCGGTCCAGGACTCGGTGCGTTTGAGTGCAGGGACGAAGCTGCCCAGCAAGTCTTGCAGCATGAAGCGACCGGCACGGGTACCGGCGTCAACGGCCGTCAGAATGAACAGCGCTTCGAACAGGATCGCGAAGTGGTACCAGAACGCCATGGTGTTTTGACCTGGCAGCACCTGGTGCAGGATCTGCGCGATGCCGACTGCCAACGTGGGTGCGCCACCGGCTCGGGCCAGCACAGTGTTTTCACCGATGTCTTTGGCCACCGCAGTCAGCGTGTCGGGGGTAATCGCGAAGCCCCAGCTGGTGATGGTCTGAGCCACGGTAACCACGTCACCGCCGACCACCGCTGCCGGGCTGTTCATGGCGAAGTACACGCCTGGGTCGATGACCGAGGCAGCCACCATCGCCATGATGGCGACGAAGGATTCCATCAGCATGCCGCCGTAACCGATGTAACGGGCGTTCTTCTCGTTATCCAGCAGTTTTGGCGTGGTGCCCGAGGAGATCAGTGCGTGGAAACCCGACACCGCACCGCAAGCGATGGTGATGAACAGGAACGGGAACAGAGCGCCTTTCCAGACCGGACCAGTGCCGTCGGTGAACTGGGTCAGGGCCGGCATTTTCAGCTCAGGCGCAAGAATCAGAATGCCGATCGCCAGGGCGACGATGGTGCCGATTTTCAGGAAGGTCGACAGGTAGTCACGGGGCGCCAGCAGCAGCCAGACCGGCAGCATCGCCGCCACAAAGCCGTAACCGACCAACATCCAGGTGATCTGCACGCCAGTGAAGGTGAAGGCATGCGCCCATTCCGGGCTTGCTGCGACCTGACCACCGGCCCAGATCGACAGCAGCAACAGCACCACGCCGATGATCGAAATCTCGCCGATGCGACCTGGACGGATGTAGCGCATGTACACGCCCATGAACATCGCGATCGGGATGGTCGCCAGCACCGTGAACATGCCCCACGGGCTCTCAGCCAGCGCTTTAACCACGATCAGCGCCAGCACCGCGAGGATGATGATCATGATCAGGAAGCAGCCGAACAAGGCGATGGTGCCGGGAATACGGCCCATTTCCTCACGGACCATGTCGCCCAGCGAACGGCCGTTACGGCGGGTGGACAGGAACAGGATCATGAAATCCTGAACCGCACCGGCCAGTACCACACCGGCGATCAGCCAGAGCGTGCCGGGCAGGTAACCCATTTGCGCAGCCAGCACCGGGCCGACCAGCGGACCTGCGCCGGCGATGGCGGCGAAGTGGTGACCGAACAGAATGTGTTTGTTGGTGGGAACGTAATCCAGGCCGTCATTGTTGATCACCGCAGGCGTGGCCCGGGTCGGATCAAGTTGCATGACGTGATTGGCGATGAACAGGCTGTAGTAGCGGTACGCAACCAGATAGATGGCAACGGCAGCAACGACAATCCAGAGAGCGTTGATGGCTTCGCCGCGGCGCAGCGCGACGACACCCAAGGCGCATGCCCCAAGGGCAGCGACGGCGAACCAACCCAGATGTTTGGTCAGTCGGGTCATTGTGGGTCTCCTGCCGAAGCTCATGGCTTGCGGCGTAATTGTTATTGTGTGCACCGGGATAACGGAGCGTCGCCACTATCCCCGCTGCTGTCACCCAGATAAATTCGTATTACTACGGGATCAACTGCGTAGAACTACGCAGACGCCCCTACAGATTCCTGACTCTGCGTTCGGTGCGGCAGGCTGCTGTGGGAGCGAATTCATTCGCGAAAGATGTTCCAGGCAGCGCAGATGTTCGTGCTGTAATGCGCCCTACAACAACACACCCGCCCGCCGGACATCACCACCATGCAACTCAAACACAAGATCGTCGCCCTTGGCATTCTGCCGCTGATCCTGGCCGTGTCGGTGATCTGCGCATTGGTCATCGTGCAGAATCAGCGCCTGGGTGAGCAGCAAGCGCAGTTGATCGAAGACAGCATCCTGGCCAGCAAGCGCGCCGAACTGAAAAACTACGTAGAGATGGCGATGAGCGCCCTGGCACCGATCTACGACAGCGGGCGCAACGACGAGCAGACCAAACAGCAGGTGCTCGAAGAACTGTCCAAACTGAGCTTCGGCATCGACGGCTATTTCTTCGTGTACGACCAGAGCGGCCGCAACCTGATGCACCCGCGCCAGGCCGCGCTGGTGGGCAAGGACCTGTGGAACATGACCGACCCGCAAGGGTTGCTGGTGATCCGCGCATTGCTGCAAAGCGCGGAATCCGGCGATGGCTTCCAGCACTACGCTTGGGAAAAACCCTCCACCGGTCAGGTCACCGGCAAACTTGCCCATGTGGTCATGCTCAAGCGCTGGGGCTGGATGCTGGGCACCGGCATCTACCTGGAAGACGTCGAGCGCGCCACGCAACAGGCGCGACAGGAAGTGGCGCGCGGCATCTATGCCACCATGCTCGACATCGGCGCCGTGGCCCTGATTGCAGTGCTCCTGGTCTTTGTCTGTGGCGTCACGCTCAACGCCAGCGAACACCGCCTCGCCGACCGCAAGCTGCAAATGCTCAACCAGCGCATCATGAATTTGCAGGAAGAAGAGCGCTCCCGGTTGTCGCGAGAGCTGCATGACGGCATCAGTCAGGTTCTGGTGTCGATCAAGTTCCAGTTCGAACTGGCCGGTCTGCAACTGGAGGGCAATGACCAGCGAGGCCTGGACACCCTGCGTCAGGGCACCGAGCGTCTCGGCGAGGCCATCGGTGAAATCCGCACCATTTCCCACGACCTGCGCCCTTCCCTGCTCGACACCCTGGGCCTTGCCGCCGCCGTCACGCAACTGGTGGCCGAATTCGAGCAACAGACCGGGCTGACGATTCATTACACCCACCACCTGAGCAACCTGAAACTCGCCGAGGGTGCGCCGGTGGCGCTGTTCCGGATTCTTCAGGAGGCGCTGACCAACATCGAGCGCCACGCCCATGCGCAGAACGTGTACATCGACCTGCAAGGCACCCGCAAACAGGTGCAGTTGACCGTTCGCGACGACGGCGTCGGCTTTCGGGTCGATGTCGCCCACCTGCCAGAGATACAGGGCGGCATCGGATTGCGTAATATTCGCGAGCGCGTCGAACACTTCCACGGCCAACTCAACCTGTATTCGGCGCCGGGCCACAGTGAATTGACCGTGACCATGCCCGTGAGCGTCGCCGCATGAACACTTTCTTCAGAACAGGAACCCCATCGCGATCATGAGCGCCAGCCAGACCATCCGCATTGCCCTGGTCGATGACCATTCTCTGGTTCGCGATGGTGTGCGCGCGCTGCTGTCGACCCGTCCCCTGTTCGAGGTGGTGGGCGAAGCCGAGAACGCCGCCCAGGCCTTGACGATGTGCGAGTCGCTCAAGCCGGACATCCTGCTGGTGGACATCGGCCTGCAGGACATGAACGGGCTGGAGCTGACGCAACTGATCCGCCAGCGCTGCCCGGCGATCAAGATTCTGATCCTGAGCATGTATGACAATCAGGAATACGTCGCGACCTCGATCCGGGCGGGCGCCAGCGGTTACGTGCTGAAGAACGCCCCGTCCAGAGAAATCGTCGCGGCCATCGAGGCCATCGCCACCGGCGGCACGTTTTACAGCGCCGAGGTGACGCTCAAGCTGGTGTCGAAAAAATCCGAGGAGAACGAGCTGACGCCCCGTGAAGTGCAGGTGCTCGTGGGATTGGCCAAAGGGCTGGACAACAAGACCCTCGCCCGGGACCTGGCGATCAGCGTCAGGACCGTGGAAACCCACCGCCTGAGCATCCGCCGCAAGCTGAAAGTCGACAAGCCGGCGGGGCTGGTGAAATACGCGATGGAGCACGGGTTGCTGCTGCCGTGATCAGTGATGACATCCTTCCATTCACCGGTAATCGTCACCCCTGCGGCAACGCCTTCTCTGCCGTGTCCTGATCCACTGGCAGCGCGAACCTGAAGGTCGCTCCCTGCCCCGGCACATCGATCAACTCAATCCTGTGCCCGTGCAGTTGCAGGATCTGGTGAACGATCCTCAACCCCAGCCCGCCGTCGCGCCGGGCGCCGCCAATGTTGAACGGCCGCAGAAACAGGCCTTCCCGTAGCTCGGCGGCGATGCCGGGGCCGCTGTCGCTGACGGTGACTTCGACGACTCGCCCCTTAGGCAGCAGCGATACGCGGATTTCTCCGCCGTGGGGCGTATGGCGCAGGGCGTTGTCCAGCAGGTTGGTCATGACCCGTTCGATGAGTCCCAGGTCGGCATGCACGCCAGGGATGGACGGCGCGAGCACGGGGGTTAACGTCACGGCCTTGGCTTCCGCGCTCAGTTCGAATTTCTGAAAGATGTCCTGCACCAGGTCCGTCAGCGAGAAACGCTCGACCACCGGGACCACGAACCCATGCTCCAGTCGCACCAGTTCCAGCAACGACTGGGCGAGTCCACCGACCTTGCGGCTCTGGTCCAGCGCGATCCCCAGGTAACGTCGACGCTCCTCGGGACTCAGGCTGGCGTCCTTGACCGACAGCACTTCCAGATAGCCGTGCAACGACGCCAAGGGCGTGCGCAGGTCGTGAGAAATGTTGGCGACCAGTTCGCGCCGGTCCTGACTCTGCCGGGTCAATGTCTGCCATTGCTCGCTCAACCGGTTCTGCATCTGTTTGAACGTCGCATCGAGCACCGCAATCTCGTCATGGCCCTGACGCGGGGGCTCCATTGACGCATTGGGCAGCGCCACAGGCGCGGCATTGATGTCGAAGCGTCCCACCGAATCGGTCAGCCGTCGCAAGGGCCGCGTGATCAAGCCGAAGGCCGCGAGCCCCGCAAAGAGGCAGAGCAATGCAATCAGACCGATGGACCACAGGGCCGTGTTCAACGCCTCGCTGGTGGCGCCCCGCTCGGCAAACCGGTCGTGGGCCTCACCCAGCAGCACGACGTACAAAAAACCCGACGGCTTGCCCATGACCATCAGCGGTGCTGCGCTGAACACCTTGCGCGCGTCCACGCTGCGCGGATCATCGCCCAGAATCGGCAGCGGCGCCCCGCTGAGCAATTGCCGCACCGGCGCCAGATCGACCCGATCACGCAGGATGCGGTCTTTGGGCGCGGCGTCACCGACGATCTTGCCGTCCATGTCCAGCAGGTAAACCTCGACACTGGGGTTGACCAGCATCAACTGACTGAACAGCTCGCGCACCGCGTCCGGTTTGAGGCCGTTGGCGTCCATCAACTGCGTGTCGCGGGCGATGTGCTGGGCAAGGTCACGGGACAGGCCCTGAACCACTTCCAGCTCGTGCATTTTGTTGGAGCGCACCTGCAACCACACCGAGGTGCCGCAACAGATCAGCAGCAACAGCGCGAAGACCAATGACAGCCGCTGGGTCAGGGTCATCTTCATGATGCGTCCCCCGACGACTCACCGGGTGCCACGAACTTGTAACCGCGTCCCCACACCGTGAGGATCCGCAACGGTTGGGCCGGATCGGCTTCGATCTTGGCGCGCAGGCGGTTGATGTGGGTGTTGACGGTGTGCTCGTAGCCTTCGTGGTTGTAGCCCCACACCGAATTGAGCAGGTCAAGCCTGGAGAACACCTTGCCGGGTTGGCGAGCGAAGAAATACAACAGGTCGAACTCGCGCGGGGTCAGGTCCAGCACGCGGCCTTCCAAGGATGCCTCACGGGTCAGCGGATCGATAAACAACCCGGCGCTCGACAGGCTGCCGGCGTCCATCTTCAGGTTGCGCGCCATGGCATCAACCCGACGCAACAGGGCTTTGACCCGGGCCACCAGTTCCATCATCGAGAACGGTTTGGCCAGGTAATCATCGGCGCCCAGCTCCAGGCCGAGAATCCGGTGCATTTCGCTGGAGCGGGCGCTGGTGATGATGATGGGTGTGTAGCGGGTCATGGCGCGGGCGCGGCGGCAGATCTCCAGGCCGTCCACGCCCGGCAGCATCAGGTCCAGGATCAACGCATCCCAGCCGCCTTGCTCCAGCAGGCGCAGGCCCTTTTCGCCGTCGGCACTGTGCACCACGTCAAAATGCTCATCCCGCAGATGCAGGCAAATCAGGTCGGCGATATGGCTATCGTCCTCGACCACCAGAATGCGTTTGGGCTGATCCATTGAAAGCAAACCTTACGGGCGCATCGTTTGCGCAATGACGCCATTGTGCCGATTTTGTCGGCGGGCAGTTATCACGAATTGTTTAACTCTCGGTGAGGATTCCGGGAACAGCGCGTGCGTAGCCTTGGCTCCATCGCATCAACGACCCGATCCGAAAGCGGAACGGGCTGTGCCGAGGAGATCATCATGCTTTCAAGAAGACAGTTCATGGTGCTGAGCAGCAGCGCCGGGGTCGCCGCCATTGCGCTGGGCGTCCTGCCCAAGTTTGCCGACGGCGAAACCATGACGCCACATAGCGCGTTAATGGAAGACCAGCCCATCGGCAGTTTCGAAGTCAGTCACACCGACGCTGAATGGCACGCGCTGCTCAGCGACGAACAGTTTCAGGTGCTGCGCCGGGAAGCCACCGAGCGTCCCTACAGCAGCCCCCTGAACGACGAGCACCGCACCGGTACGTTTGCCTGCGCCGGTTGCCAGTTGCAGCTGTTTTCCTCGACCACCAAGTTCGACAGCCATACCGGCTGGCCCAGTTTCTGGCAGCCGCTGGACAACGCCACCGCCATCCGCACCGACACCTCGTTCGGCGTGCTGCGCAAGGAGGTCCACTGCCGCCGCTGCGGCGGACACCTGGGCCACGTCTTCACCGACGGCCCGAAACCCACCGGCCTGCGGTATTGCATGAACGGGCTGGCGATGAATTTTGCCGAGCAGTCGTGACGACACCGCACTTGTAGGAGCGTGGCTTGTCTCTGGGCCGCATCCGGACGATCGGCGGGGAACCCGTCGTAAAACCTGAGAATGCCGTTTGTCTGGATCGACGCGTGATCTGAATCTACGACGACTTCGTCGCCGATCGTCCGGATGCGGCCCAGAGACAAGCCCTGAGAATGCCGTTTGTCTGGATCGACGCGTGATCTGAATCTACGACGACTTCGTCGCCGATCGTCCGGATGCGGCCCAGAGACAAGCCACGCTCCTACAAATGTGCCGTCGCTTTCAAACTGGATTTATCTGAAGGGAATTAACCCATGCTCCTGATCATCCTTGCCTACCTCGGTGGCGTGCTGACCATCGTCAGCCCTTGCATTCTGCCGGTGCTGCCGTTTGTTTTTGCCCGCACCGGCCAACCGTTCGTGCGCAGTGGCCTGCCCTTGCTGGTGGGCATGGCGGTGACCTTTGCGCTGGTGGCGACACTGGCGGCGGTCGGCGGTGGCTGGGTCGTGCAGCTCAATCAGTACGGACGCGGTCTGGCGCTGATTTTCGTCGCGCTGTTCGGCCTTACGCTGCTGCTGCCCAAGCTCGCCGAGCGCCTGACCCGGCCGTTGGTGGCCGCTGGCAGTCGTTTGTCTGAAAACGCCGGCGTGGACGCCAGACCCAGCCCATGGGCGTCGTTCATGATCGGTGTCGCCACCGGGCTGCTCTGGGCACCGTGCGCCGGGCCGATCCTCGGTCTGGTGTTGACCGGCGCGGCGCTGCAAGGCGCCAGCGTTGGCACCACCTTGCTGCTGCTGGCCTATGCCGCAGGCGCTGCCACGTCCCTGGCCCTCGCGTTGTTGCTGGGCGGCAAGGTGTTCACAGCAATGAAACGCTCACTGGGTGCCGGTGAATGGATTCGTCGCGGGCTGGGCGCTGCCATGCTGGCGGGCGTAGCCGCCATTGCGCTGGGCCTCGATACCGGCATTCTGGCCCGCGTGTCGACCGCATCGACCGGCGGCCTGGAACAGTCGCTGGTCGGCCGCCTCACCGGGCACACCCAGCCCGACAGCAATGTGATGCAGGGCGGCGCGATGATGGCGCAAAACATCCCCGGTCGCGACGAGGGCGGCGCGAGCATGCAGGCTTCAGGGGCGATGATGATGGCCGCGAAAAACGCCACGTCGAGTTTGCCGATCGAAGGTCAACTGCCGTCGCTCGAGGGTGCCGTGCAGTGGCTGAACTCTGCCCCGCTGACCGCCGAACAACTGAAAGGCAAAGTGGTGCTGGTGGATTTCTGGACCTACTCCTGCATCAACTGCCTGCGCACCCTGCCCTACGTCAAAGCCTGGGCCGACAAATACCGTGACCAGGGTCTGGTGGTGATCGGCGTTCATGCCCCTGAGTTCGCGTTCGAACGCGACGTGAAGAACGTCACCAAGGCCATGGCCGATCTGGGTATCCACTACCCGGTGGCGATCGACAACGACTATAAAATCTGGCGCGCCTTCAATAACCAGTACTGGCCTGCCCACTACTTTGCCGACGCCAAGGGCCAGATCCGCTACCACCACTTCGGTGAAGGCGCCTACGACGAATCCGAACGCGTGATTCAGGAGCTGCTGCGCGAAGCCGGCAACAACCAGATCACCACCGACCTGATCGATGCCAACGGCAACGGTGTGCAGCAGGCCGCAGACATGGGCGAGGTCAAATCGCCGGAGACCTACCTGGGGTTCGAACGCGCCGAAAACTTCGTCTCGCCGGGCGGCGCCAAAGCGGATCGCGCGGCCCGCTACAGCACACCGGACACCCTGGCACTCAATCACTGGGGCCTGGACGGTCAGTGGAGCATCGGTGCCGAACGCGCCAGCCTGACCGCGCCGAAAGGCAAGATCGTCTACCGCTTCCACGCCCGTGATCTGCATCTGGTGCTGGGCCCTGGCAGCGACGGCAAGCCGGTACGGTTTAACGTCATGATCGACGGCCAGATGCCCGGTGCATCACACGGCTCCGACGTCGCGCCGGACGGCAGCGGCACCGTGACCGAACAACGTCTGTACCAACTCGTGCGTCAATCCGGCGATGTCGCCGACCACACCTTCACCATCGAATTCAGCGATCCGGGCGTGTCCGCTTACGCCTTCACCTTCGGTTGATTCCATCCCGTTTCAGGAGTGTCAGACATGAAAAAGCTCAGTGTTTCCGGTTTTACCGCCGCCTTGCCTGCCTGGCGCCGCAATGGCCTTCGGCTGTTTGCCGGGGCCGTGCTGCTGCAAACCGCGGCCTGCTCGTTCGCCGGTGCGGAAGATGCCGTAAGCATCGCGCCGCCGCAGAAGGACGAAATGATCACCACCTCGCACAGCGAAACTGCGGTGCTCGCGGGCGGCTGCTTCTGGGGTGTCCAGGGCGTGTTCCAGCATGTGCAAGGGGTGAAAAAAGTCGTCTCCGGTTATGCCGGCGGCAAGGCCGATACCGCGCAATACGAGCGCGTCAGTGAGGGTGACACCGGGCACGCCGAATCGGTGGAAGTGACCTTCGACCCAACTCAGGTGAGCTACGGCAAACTGCTGCAGATCTTTTTCTCGGTCGCCCACAACCCGACCGAACTGAACCGTCAGGGCCCGGACCACGGCACTCAATACCGGTCGGCGATTTTCCCCGAGACACCGGAACAGCAGGCCGTGGCCCAGGCGTACATCGCCCAACTCGATTCCGCCAAGTCATTCAACGCGCCGATTGTCACCAAAATCGAGCAGTACAACGGGTTTTATCCGGCCGAGGATTATCACCAGAACTTCCTGACCACCCACCCGACCTACCCCTACATCGTGGTCAACGATCTGCCTAAAGTGGGTCAGTTGAAGCAGCTGTTCGCCGATCGGTACAGCGAGCAGCCGGTGTTGTTGAAAACCGGGCAGTAGCGTGCCGCGGCGTTGATTCCGGGCGGCATCGACTGCTCACAGGCGGTTGAACAAACCAAAGTATGACCGCCAAAAACCTACGTATCAGCCCATGGTACCTAGGTACAAGTGACCTGGGCCGTCGGCAGGAATACCTTTAAGTCATTCCTGTCGCCCAGGCCGATCTCTCTCCAAGCTGTGGGAAACAGACCGTAACGGACAGGCCCGTCGAAGCACACTGTGAGGAGATTCATCATGTTTGCCGAACTCGATCCACGGCCCGGGCTGAACGCCGAATTCGCCGCCGATGCCCACGGTTTGTTCACCACCCTGCACGGTCAGGAGCGTGAGGCGTTTGTGCAACTGCTTGACGAACATCTGCGCACGACCGAGCAGGTGGGAGGTTTCGCCCGGGAAGTGCGCTGGCGTTTGCGCAAGCTGAATTACCGCGCCATCAAGGAATTGTTCAAGGGCCTCGATCAATCGACCCAGCAATTCATGATGTTCCTGCGGGCAAAAATTCATGGGTTCAACGGTACACCGGGACAGGATTTGCTGCCTGCACTGTCCTTGTCCGATGCCGAACAGGCCCCGGGTTTTCGTGAATGTTTCAAGGAAATCCATCAGTTATCCCAGCACCTGGCCGCATTGGCCGCTCGTTCGCAGCACTTCATGGACAAAGCGGTGGATGCAGGCGATTACGCCACGGCCAATCTGGTCAGTGAGCTGCTGTACCGCACCAATCAGCTGATCTGCAAAATCAAACTGGACATTCCGTCCGGGGCCTCGTTTACCAGCGAATGCCGCCAGACCACCCGCCCACATACCTGGTTTTCGACCATGGAAGTCTGGGCACAAAGCCCGGGCCTGCAGGCCGTTACCGCCCTTGACAGTCATCGCCTCTAGTTTCACCTGCCGTGCCGTTTCTCTCCTCCCTTTGGCGCCCTGAACGGGCGCTTTTTTTAGGTCTCGTTATCCGCGGGTCACGCTCGCGTCATGAATTTCACCTATTGATGAGAACGGACTACGCTCACTCGATTCGAATGAAGCGCTGCGGGCAAAAAAATCATTCAACTGCATGGTAGGGTGGCTGCCCGGATGAGCTAAACCGCTCTATCTCAGGCTCCTTGAGCCTCGGGCATAACCCGAAAAAAGAAAAAAGGCGCACGAGCGTCCAAGAACAAGTTCGTTGATCCAGCGAGACTGACCGTCCCTTACCGGAGCCTGATAATGAATAAACTCACCACAGTGGCGGGCGCCCCCGTCGTCGATAACCAGAACTCACAATCGGCGGGCCCACGCGGCCCGTTGATGCTGCAGGACGTGTGGCTGCTGGAGAAACTGGCCCACTTCGACCGTGAAGTCATCCCGGAGCGTCGCATGCACGCCAAGGGATCCGGCGCGTTCGGCACGTTCACCGTCACCCACGACATCAGCCGCCATACCAAGGCGCAGCTGTTTTCGGAAATCGGCAAGCAAACCGACATTTTCATCCGTTTCTCGACCGTGGCCGGTGAGCGCGGCGCCGCCGATGCCGAGCGCGACATCCGTGGGTTCGCCATCAAGTTCTACACCGAGCAAGGCAACTGGGACCTGGTGGGCAACAACACGCCGGTGTTCTTCCTGCGCGACCCGCTGAAATTCCCGGACCTGAACCACGCGATCAAACGCGACCCACGCACCAACATGCGCAGCGCCGACAACAACTGGGATTTCTGGAGTTCGCTGCCTGAAGCGCTGCACCAGGTGACCGTGGTCATGAGCGACCGTGGCCTGCCCAAGTCCTACCGTCACATGCACGGTTTCGGCAGCCACACGTTCAGCTTCATCAGCCCGAAAAACGAACGCTTCTGGGTCAAGTTCACGCTGAAAACCCAGCAAGGCATCGAGAACCTGACCGATCAGGAAGCCGCCGATCTGGTGGCCGGTGACCGCGAAACCCACCAGCGCGACCTGTACGACAGCATCGAGAAAGGTGACTTCCCGAAATGGAAGATGTTCGTGCAGATCATGCCGGAGCAGGACGCCAACACGTACAAGATCCACCCGTTCGACCTCACCAAAGTCTGGCCGCACGCGGACTACCCGCTGATCGAAGTCGGCACGCTGGAGTTGAACCGTAACCCGGAGAACTATTTCCACGACGTGGAGCAAGCCGCCTTCAACCCGGCCAACGTGGTGCCGGGCATCAGTTTCTCGCCGGACAAGATGCTGCAAGGCCGTCTGTTCTCCTACGGCGACGCACAGCGCTACCGCCTGGGGGTCAACCATCATCAGATCCCGGTCAACGCACCACAGTGCCCGGTCAACAGCTATCACCGCGACGGCCAGATGCGCGTGGACCGCAACGGCGGCGGCACCATCGGCTACGAGCCCAACAGCAAGGGTGCGTGGGTCGAACAGCCGGACTTCTCCGAGCCGCCGCTGGAGCTGCATGGCGCGGCAGCGAACTGGGATTTCCGCAAGGACGATGACGACTATTACTCCCAGCCGCGCGCATTGTTCCGCCTGATGACCCCGGCGCAACAGCAGGTACTGTTCGACAACACCGCTCGCGCCATCAGCGGTGCGTCGACGCTGGTCAAGCAGCGTCACATCGACAACTGCACCAAGGCTGACCCTGCGTATGGCGCAGGGGTTGCCGCAGCCATCGAGTTGCTCGGCTGACGCACATTCGGCGTTGACACAAAGGGGTGTTCAGGCGACGGTACTGACACCCCTTTTTCTTGCGCCGTTTTTACCTGCGTCTTCTGTGGAGCAACCCGCCATGAACGAACTCCAGCAATTGAACGAAAGCCACGGCCTGCTGCTGGTGTTCGTCAACGTGCTGCTGGAACAGATCGGCTTGCCGGTCCCGGCCTACCCCACCCTCATTGTCACTGGGGCGCTGGCCATGCAAAGCAAGCCTCTGCTGGGCGCAGGCGTGCTGGTCGCCATGGTTGCCTGCCTGATCGCCGATGGTTTGTGGTATTGGGCGGGCAAACGTTACGGCGGCGTGCTGCTGAAATCCATCTGCAAGATCTCGTTGTCTCAAGACACCTGTATTCGTCAGGGCCTTAACGTCTACGACCGCGTCGGCCCGCGGGCCATGCTGCTGTCGAAATTCCTGCCCGGCGCGGGCGCGCTGGTCACCACCGTGGCGGGCATGAACGGCACGCCGATCGCCACCTTCATGCGTTACTCCCTCGCCGGCTCCTTCATCTGGGCCGGCTCGGCGCTGCTGCTGGGCATGCTGTTCACTGACGCCATCATTCCACTGCTGAGCCTGTTGGCCAGTTATCTGCCCATCGCCATCGCAGGCGTGCTGACGGCGCTCGGACTGTTCATCGGCTGGAAATACTGGAAGCGCCGGCACCTGATGTCTCGCACCTCGAAAGTGCCACGCATCACCGTGCCCGAGTTGCTTGCCCTGCGCGACTCGGTGGACGCGCCCGTGGTGATTGATGTGCGCCCTAAATTTCACACCGCCGTGGTCGAAGGCATTCCCGGCGCGGTGTCGATCAGCCTTGAAGAACCACTGGAACCCTGGCTCGCGCAACTGGCTGACGTCGACATGGTGTTTTACTGCGCCTGCCCGAACGAGCTGTCGGCCGCCCTGCTGGCGCAGAAACTGCGCGCACACGGCCTGACACGGGGCAAGGCACTGGTCGGCGGGCTGGATGCCTGGCGTGAAGCACACAATGAGTCCGACACCCCAGGCCAGACCGCGACGGCCTGACCCGCTTCCGCGCCCATCAGGCGATATCGATCACCACCTTCCCTTGATTGCCTGCGCGGCTGACGCGTTCATACGCCTGATTGACCTCTGCCAGGGTGAAGCGCTGCTCGTCCAATAAAACCCGCAGTTGCCCGGCTTCGGCCATCCGCGTGGCCTCGGCCATGATCTCGCCGTGGTGCTTGCGTCCCTTTCCGGTCAACAAAGGCAACAGGGTGAACACACCCGAGTAAGTCGCGCCGCGAAACGACAGCGGTGCCAGCGCGTGGTCGCCCCAGCCCAGGCAACTGAGCACATGCCCGGTGTAGATTTTTGCCGCGGCAAACGAGGCGTCCAGCGTGCTGCCGCCCACGGTGTCATAAACGATGTCGAAACCCTCGCCACTAGTGTGCAGGGCCATGTAGTCATCGACGCTGCTGCTTCGATAATCAATGGCGGTGGCGCCAAGACGTTCAATGGCAGCCCGGCTGTGCGCCGACCCGGTGGCGAACACGTCTGCGCCACGTGCCTTGGCAATCTGCACGGCAACATGCCCCACGCCGCCAGCGCCGCCGTGAATCAGGACTTTCTGACCACTGCGCACATTGGCACGGTCCACCAGCCCTTCCCAGGCGGTGATGAAGATCAACGGTAACGCCGCCGCCTCGCGCATGCTCAAGTTGTTTGGTTTGCGAGCCAGCAGCTCGGCGTCCGCCGCGATATACTGCGCCAGCGCGCCCTGATGCCCGCCGATGCCGCCCGCCATGCCATAGACCTCATCGCCTACCGCAAAGGCCGTCACGCCTGAACCGACCTGTTCCACGACGCCGGCCATGTCCATCCCCAAGACCGCCGGCAGCGACTGTCGGGCATGCCCACCCTTGCCTGCGCTGATCTTGGTGTCCAGCGGGTTGACGGCACTGGCCATCACCCGCACCAGCACTTGACCTGCGGCCGGCGACGGCTTCTGCAGCGTTTGCACGTCCAGAGGCTGTTGATACTCCACCGCGACAGCGGCTCGCATGGTGTTCAAGGGATGAGTGCTCATGGTGGTCTCCGATTCAGTGACCCGGTGTCGGGTGATGAGGCCAGTGTGTGCCCACGCCATAATTCCGATAAGCCTCTAAATGGCTATAGTATTCATTCCATAACACGACTAACTGAGGCTTCGATGGACACGCTTGAAGCGATGACCATGTTCGTGAGAGTTGTCGAACGCGGAAGTTTTTCGGCAGTGGCCCGCGAACTGGGCACGACGCAGCCGACGGTCAGCAAACAGATCAGTGCGCTGGAACAGCGTCTGGGCGGACGGCTGATTGCGCGCAGCACCCGGCAGTTATCGCTCACGGACGAAGGACAGCGTTACTACCGGCAATGCCGCGAGATTCTGGCGGCCGTGGACAATGCCGAGCACAGCTTTCAGACCGGTCGCGAAGGCGTCGCGGGGCCGTTGCGCATCGCCTCTTCGGTCAGTTTCGGCCGATTGCAGATCGCGCCCCGGTTGCGCGGGTTTCTGCAGCGCTATCCGGACGTCACGATCGACCTGCAACTCAGCGACCAGAATGTCGACCTCGTCAGTGAAGGCGTGGACGTCGCGTTGCGCATTGGAGACCTCAAGGACAGCAGCCTGATCGCCCGTCAGATTGGCCTGACCCGCCGGCTGACCGTGGCATCGCCCGCGTACCTGGAGCAACACCCCGCGCCGCAAGTACCCAGCGACCTGGCCCGGCACAACTGCATCCTGTTCAACCTGCTGGAACACTTCGACACCTGGACATTCGACGCAGGGCTGCATCAGGTGCAGGCGCGCGGGAACGTGCGCAGCAACAACAGCGAGGCGATCCGGCAGATGGTGTTGAGCGGGCTGGGGATTTCACTGTCGCCGTCGTGGCTGTACCGCAAAGACATTGAGGCCGGCCGGGTGATTCGGGTGTTGGAGGGCTACACGCCCTCTTCGCTGCCCATCCACGCCGTGTCACCGGCGAACCGCAGGCAGTCGGCGCGGATTCGCGCGTTCGTGGATTTTCTGGTGGAGGCGTTTGCGGCGGATGAAGACCTGGCGGTTGTGTAAACGCCATGGATGCTGGTCGAAAGCCGTGGGAGCGCCACACGGGGCGCCTCCCACGCCCCTAGCGCAGAAACTCGGCGGATGCTTCAGACAGCGCTCAATGCAACACACTCTGCAAAAACTGCCGGGTTCGAGGGTGCTCAGGTGCCGAGAAAATCTGTGCTGGCGGGCCCATTTCAACGATCTTGCCGCCATCGAAAAACACCACCCGATCGGCCACTTCACGAGCAAAGCCCATCTCGTGAGTCACTACGATCATCGTCATGCCTTCCGCCGCCAGGCCCTTCATGACGTTCAGCACTTCGCCAACGGTTTCCGGGTCCAGCGCTGAGGTCGGCTCATCGAAGAGCAGCAGGCGCGGCTTCATCGCCAGAGCACGGACGATCGCCACACGCTGTTGCTGCCCGCCCGACAGCTCGCTCGGATAGCCATCGGCCTTGTGCCGCAGCCCGACACGATCCAGCAACGCCAGCGCATTGGCCTGGGCCTCGGCCTTGCTCTGCTTCTTGACCTTGACCGGCGCCAGAATCATGTTGGCCATGACCGTCATGTGCGGAAACAGGGTGTAATCCTGAAACACCATGCCGATGTCTTCACGCAAGCGGGCCATGGCATTGCGGTCATCGGCCCGTACCGAGTCGCCGCCCTCCACCACCACGCTGCCTGCCGAAGGCTCTTCCAGGCTGTTAAGGCAACGAATGAACGTCGACTTGCCCGAACCGCTAGGGCCAATAATGACGACCACCTCGCCCTGCGCAACGTCTAGGTCGACGCCCTTGACCACCTCGAGCTCGCCGAAGTGCTTGTGCAATCCACGCACCGTCAACATGCTTTTCATAGACCGGCCTGCGCACGCGTGGCGGCTTGCAATTTGTCCTGCGCGACCGAGAGGCGGTCCCGTCGCGCCTGATTGGCCTGACGCTCCTCCTGCAAGCGCGCATTGGCCCGCTGCAAGCTTGGGCGCAGCGACGACAACGCAGGGCCACCGGCCGAATCGCGGGACTGCACGTTGGCCGTCGGGTCCAGGCATTCACGGACCTTGTGCGCTGGCAGATTCAGCGCGTGCCCCAGTTGCTCCATGGCACAGCGGTCGACCATGTCGGTGTCGATACGATGCGCAGGCAAACCGGCGTCCATGGCCATGCGCACGGCAGCGCCGACCACGTGATGAGCCTCGCGGAACGACAGGTCAGCCTCACGCACGATGAGGTCGGCCAGCCCGGTCGCCGTAGAGAAATCTTCCCCGGCACGACGTACCGCGAGGTCAGCGTTGGGGATCGCCGTGCGCAGCACCAGCTCCAGCAGTTTCAGACAACGCAGGGTTTCTTCCGCCGCTTCCCAGAAACCCCGAGTGCCTTCGCGGTTGGCGTCGCCGGTGTGGGAAAAGTTGCTGCCCTTGACCGTCACACTCGCTGCCATCAGCAGGCCGACGATATGCCCGGTACGCCCTTTGAGGTATTCGAGCACGGTCGGGTTTTTCTTCTGCGGCATGATGCTCGAGGTCGCGGCCACGCTGTCCGGGAAGTCGATCAGGCTGAACTCGTGGGTGCTCCAGACAAAGTAATCCTGAGCCACCCGACTCCAGAACACCGACAACAGGCTCAGATGCGACAGGCTTTCCAGAATGAAATCCCGTGAGCCTACAGCGTCCAGTGCGTTGTCCAGATACCCGTCGAAACCCAGCAGTTCAGCCGTGCGCGCACGGTCGATGTCGAACGGCGTACCCGCAAACGCGGCGGCGCCCAGTGGGCTTTGATTCATGTTTTCCAGGGTCTGGGTCAGGCGCTTGCAATCGCGCTCAAGGGCCTGCTCCACAGCCGACAGGTAATACCCGTAGGTGATCGGCTGCGCAGGCTGCAAATGGGTGTAACCAGGCATCACCACTTCAGCGAAGACTTCAGCATTGTTCAAGGCGGTCTGACGGGTCTGGATCAGCGCGTCGATCAGGCTCATCAGCACTTCCCGGCAACGCAGGCGATCAAGGGTGGCGAGGATGTCGTTGCGGCTGCGCCCGGTGTGGAGACGGCCGCCGATGTCGGTGCCGATCTGCTCGATCAGGTGCGCCTCGTAGTTGAAATAGGCGTCTTCGCGGGAAGGGTCGAGCGTCACCTCGCCGGGGCCGGCGGCTTCCATGTCCAGCACGCCTTTGGCCAGCGCGGTGGCGTGTTCGCCGCGGATCAGACCCTGCTCGGCCAGCATCACGATGTGCGCCTTGTTGACGTTACCCAGGTTGATGAAGCCATCGGCAAACCCTTCCAGACGTGGCCGGTAGATGTACTCGTTGACCTCAGGGGCGGTGGTTTCTTTCAGGCGACGACTGACTTTGGATTCTTGCATGATCAAACCCCTTGACGAGTTACGCGCATCGCCGGACGACCCAGACGACGTTCGAGATAACGGCTGAGCCAGCTCAGCAATGAACAGATGACGAAGTACACCAGCAGCACCAGCCCATAGACGCTGAACGCAGGGCTGACACCGGTCATGACGGTGGAGCGTTCGACGATGATCTGGCCGACCTTGAGAAACTCGCCGACGCCGACCAGCGCCCCTAGAGAGGTGGCCTGCACCAACATCGTCAGCAACCCCGTGTACGCAGGAAGAATCGCTTTCATGGATTGCGGCGCAATCACATGCAGGTAGATCTGCCAGGGGCGCAGCCCCAACGTCCACGCGCTTTTCCACTGGTGGCGGGATACCGATTCCAGGCCACCGCGTACGATCTCGATCCCGTTGGCGCTGCCCCACAACGTCAGACCGGTGACCACCGCCGCGAATGGACTCAAATCGAGTCCGAGCATCGGCGCGCCGAAGAAAATGAAGAACACGTTGACGATCAGCGGGATCGAGCGAAACAGCTCGACATAACCATGAATGGCAAGGCGCAACAGACGACTCTTTAGGGTCGCCAGCACACCAAATACCGCCGAGATGATCGTGGTAAACAGCAGAATCACCAGCGCCAGACGCACGGTCATCCACAGTCCCTTGAGCACGAAGCCCCAGTTTTCGACCAGAAAATTCATGTGGGCCTCAGTGCCTGAATGGACGTTGCAGGTGGGCGGACAGACGTCCGGTCAACAGCGACAGAATCGCCACCAGGGTCAGGTACATCACACAGATCGCGCTGAACATCTCGATAGCCCGAAAATCGGTGGCGATCCGATCGACCGCCACGAACGTCAGTTCCGCCAGGCCAATGGCTTGCAGGTACGACGAGTTTTTCAGCAGTGAGATCGCGGTATTCAGCACAGCCGGCAAACTGGTACGAAAGGCGATCGGCAAGGCCACCAGATAAAGGTATTGATGAGGCTTAAGGCTCAAGGCCATGCTCGCCTCGCGCATCTTGTGCTCCACCGTGGCCAACCCGCCCCGCATGTTCTCTACCTGATAGGCGCCCGCCCACAACGACAGACAGAACACCCCCGACCAGAACAGCGACAGTTCGAGCCCTATCGCTGGCAGGCCGTAGAAGATGAAGAACAACTGCACCAGAATCGGCGTGTTGCGGATCAACTCGACGTACAGCGCTACGACCTGCGCCAGCACCGGGACGCGCATCGCCCGCGCCGCACCACCAAAGATGCCGATCAGTAGGGAGAAGGTGATGGCGAGCAGCGAGACCCGGAGTGTCATCAGGACACCGTCGAGCAGCGCAGGCCATTGCGCCAGCAGGTAATTGAAATCGAAATCCATGACAGCGCCCGATCAGAGTTTTTCAGCGGGTTTGGCTTGCTCGAATACGCTCAGGTAATAGCTCTGAATGTTTTCCGGAACGTACTGACGCACCCAACCGCCGAACAGCTTGTCCTCGTGCATCTTCGCGATGGCGGCGCTGAGATAGTCGCGTAATGGCTCGTCGTTCTTGCGCACGCCGATGGCGGCATCGGATATCTGGAACGGCTCGTTGATCAGGCGTGCATCGCTGTCGTTCGCCGCGACCACCACCAGTGTTGCGGCGTCATGGGTATAGGCATCAGCGCGGCCCTGACGAAAGGTCTGCAAGGCGTCGGCGGCACTGTTCATGCGCAGGGTCTTGACCTGAGGCATGTGGTCCTCAAACCACTTGGCTTGCACCGAGCCTTTGAGCGTGGCGAGGGTCTTGCCGTCGAGGTCCTTGATTGACTTGATCGGGCTGTCCTTCTTGACCACCACGTCACTCGCTCCCCAGCGATACGGTGTGGTGAAGTCGATCACCCGTTGACGCTCAGGCGTGACACCGAGGGTCGCGATGAGGAAGTCGACCTTGCGCCCCAACAACTGCGGAACGCGGTTCTCGGCGGTGACGCAGGTGAAGGTCACCTTGTCTTTGGAGCCCAGCGCCCAGAGCGCGATTTGCCGCGACATTTCCACTTCAACCCCGGCGAACTCGCCGTTGCCGTTCTGGAAACCGTAAGGCGGCTGGTCGCACCGTACCCCGGCACGCAGTTGGCCGGCTTCCTTTATTTCATCGGGCACTGGCGGAAGATCCGTCGCGTGAACCTGTGCGATGCCTGTCAGGGAGACGCATGAGAGCGCAAGTGCACGGCCCAATACGCTTAACGAAAACAGCCTGGATGAGAACGGCATATTGCCTCCTGGTTACCTACCAGCGCGGCGCCACACCACGTGACGTCACGCAACGATTTCAAGGGCAGAGAGCAGCGGGATTTACAGCGCACCCTGAGGACGCCAGACGCGCTTGAACATCGCGTCCGTCTGCGCGGAAGCTTCGATGTCGAAAACAGTTATAAAGCCTCTGGCTCATGCCAACAAATGACAATACATTGGTCATCCATACCGAATTGATATGGCCTGCCATGAACTTCAAACAAGTCGAAGCCTTTCGCGCCGTGATGTTGAGCGGCTCAATGACTGCCGCAGCCGAGTCGCTGCACACCTCGCAACCCAATATCAGCCGCCTGATTGCGCAACTGGAACGGGCCAGTGGCTTCAAATTGTTCGAACGTGTGGGTGGCCGCCTCTTGCCCACCGATGAAGGCGCGGCGCTGTTCGCCGATGTGGAGCGGGCATTCATCGGTCTGCAAAACCTGGAGACGTCAGCGCAGAACATCCGCCGTGGGGGGACGGGGCAATTGCGCATCGCTGCGGTACCGTCGCTGTCGCTGACCGTTTTGCCGAAGGTCATCCAGCGCTTTCGTCAGGAGAATCCCGAAGCGGCCATCTCGATCCACACCAGCGATTCGCCGATGGTTGCCCACTGGGCGGCTTCGCAGTTCTGCCATGTGGGGCTGGCGTCGTATGTCGGCGAGGACATGCCCGGGGTGCGCACGCGCAAGATATGCGACGTGCCGGGGGTCTGTGTGTTCCCCACGGGGCATCGGTTAGGCAAGCTGAGGGCGGTCAAACCGGAGGATCTGAAAGGCGAGGAATTTATTTCGCTGTCGCTGAGTGACGGTTCGCGAGCCCGCGTGGATCGTGTGTTCGCAGGCGACAAGGAGTATCGCAAGCTGAACCTGGAAACGCCCTATGCCGCGACCGTGTGCTCGTTGGTGGCGCTGGGACTGGGGGTGAGTATCGTCAGCCCGATGGTGGCACTGGAGTATGTACACATGGGCATCGAAACCCGCCCGTTCCTGCCCCAGATCCGTTTTTCCACTTACCTGTTGCTGCCGGAAGACAGGCCACAAAGCCTGCTGAGTCAGCGGTTCGGTGTGTTGATCGAAGAGATGCTCACCGAGGCGAGCAAAGACTGGCAGGGATAGCGGACATGTCGATCGACCGAACGCTGTGAGCGTGAATGCGTTCACGAACACCGGGGCCATCCCTGAAAGGTTCATTGGATGTGCCCCGGCATTCGTCGGAATGCCGCCCAGAGCGAGCTCACTCCCACAGGTCTGCGGTCTGGACACAGGTTCGCGCATCAACCCGGCTCCCTGTGGGAGACGTCCGAGGTTACGAGGGTATGGGCCGCACTTCGGACGAATGCGGTGGGTCATTCACCGTCGACGTCGCTAACCCAACGCATTCGCCAGCAAGCTCCCACAGACTCTCTGCTGCGTATGAATCAGATCCCGCTCAGCGCCAGATCCATCGCGAAGTACGTGAAGATCAGGTCTGCGCCCGCGCGTTTGATCGCGCCCAGGCTTTCGCGGACCACGCGGCCCTCGTCGATTGCACCGGCTTGAGCGCCGAACTTGATCATCGCGTACTCGCCGCTCACCTGATACGCCGCCAATGGCAGGTTCGAGGCTTCACGGATATCGCGAATGATGTCCAGGTAGGCGCCCGCCGGCTTGACCATCAGGGCATCGGCGCCTTCGGCCTCGTCCAGCAGCGACTCACGCAGGGCTTCACGGCGGTTCATCGGGTTCATCTGGTAGCTTTTGCGGTCACCCTTGAGCGCCGAACCGCCTGCTTCGCGGAAAGGGCCGTACAGCGACGACGCGAATTTGGTCGAGTAGGCCATGATGGGTGTCTGGGTAAAACCTGCTGCGTCCAGCGCGGCACGAATGGCCTTGACCTGGCCGTCCATTGCCGCCGACGGGGCAATGACATCGGCGCCCGCGCGCGCCGCCATGACCGCCTGCTTGCCGAGGTTTTCGATGGTCGCGTCGTTGTCGACATGCGCACCGTGCATCACGCCGCAGTGGCCGTGGTCGGTGTACTCGCAGAAGCAGGTGTCGGACATCACGATCATGTCCGGCACGGCGTCCTTGATGGTGCGCGACATCCGCGACACCAGACCGTTCTCCTGCCAGGTGTCACTGCCAGTGGCGTCCAGATGATGGGACACACCGAAGGTCATCACTGACTTGATCCCGGCGCGGGCATAACGCTCCACTTCCTGGGCCAGTTTCGACTCGGGGATCCGACGCACGCCCGGCATGCTGTTGATCGGCACGAAATCGTCGATTTCTTCCTCGACGAAGATCGGCAGCACCAGATCGTTCAGCGTGAACTCGGTTTCCTGGAACAACGCGCGAAAATTTGCGTTGCTGCGCAGGCGACGTGGACGGGCGGCGGGAAACAGACTGGACATGGCAATTCCTGATGAAAAGTTTCCGAAAAACGACCGGGCTGACGCATCCGGGCGATATCAATGGCGCGAAGCTTATGCCTGCACCGTTCTCGATTCAAATGTCGCGGCAATAAAGTCTCTTACCGAACCGGTAATAGTGGCTGAAGGGTCGTCGAACCAACTCAACGGCGCCCGGTCATTAAGCAAGAGCGGCACCCATTCCGGTTGCACGAGCGCTTACCCCGAGAACTCTCTTGACCAGCCCATCCGCCGCGCGTCATTCAGACCTTCGTAACAACCGTTCACTGGACGGCCTCAACTTTTTCCTGGCGGATGTTCGCGACGGGCTGGGTCCGTACCTCGCGATCTACCTGTTGGCGGTCCATAAATGGGACCCGGCCAGTATCGGGCTGGTAATGACCCTGGCCGGTATAGCGGCTTTGGTGACCCAAACGCCAGCGGGTGCGCTGATTGACCGCACCCGCAGCAAGCGGATGGTGGTGGTCGTGGCGGCCTTGCTGGTGACCGCCGGATGCGTGGTGCTGCCTTTCATCCACAGTTTCACGTGGGTCGCCATCACCCAGTCCCTCAGCGCAATTGCAGGGT
Source organism: Pseudomonas abietaniphila (assembly GCF_900100795.1). Taxonomy (GTDB): domain Bacteria; phylum Pseudomonadota; class Gammaproteobacteria; order Pseudomonadales; family Pseudomonadaceae; genus Aquipseudomonas; species Aquipseudomonas abietaniphila. The sequence continues at coordinate 735,735 of NZ_FNCO01000001.1, read as the reverse complement.
CTGTGTTTGCGCCGGCCATCGCGGCAATTTCCCTGGGAATCACCGGGCCCAAGGCGTTTACCCGGCGTACCGGACGCAATGAAACCTGGAACCATGCCGGTAACGCTTGCGCGGCGCTGCTGGCGGGCGGTTGTTCCTGGTTGTTCGGGCCGATCGCGGTGTTTTATCTGATGGCGTTCATGGCCTTGGCAAGCGTCGTCGCGGTCAGCTTCGTCGACGGTAATGCCATCGATCATGAAGTGGCCCGAGGCTTCGATCCCAGCCACAAGGGCGCGAACGATCAACCGAGCGGATGGGCGGCGCTGCTGAACAATCGGCCGTTAATGGTCTTCGCGATCTGTTGCGGGCTGTTCCATCTGGCCAATGCCGCGATGCTGACGCTGGTCAGCCAGAAGCTGTCACAGATCGACCTCCAGCTCGCCACGCCACTGACCTCGGCGTGCATCGTGGCCGCACAACTGGTGATGGTGCCGGTGGCCTGGCTGGTGGGCGCCAAGGCAGACAGCTGGGGACGCAAACCGCTGTTGATGGCGGGTTTCGTGATCTTGCCGCTGCGCGGCGTGCTGTATGTGCTCTCGGACAACCCGTACTGGCTGGTGGGCGTGCAATTGCTCGACGGCATAGGCGCCGGCGCTTTCGGCGCACTGCTGCCGCTGGTGGTCAAGGACCTGACCCAGGGCACTGGACGCTTCAATGTCAGCCTGGGTGCGATCTCAACGGTATTCGGTCTGGGCGCGGCCTTGAGCAATGGCCTGGCCGGTCTGGTGATTCGCGAAGCCGGTTACAGCGCGGCCTTTCTCACACTGGCGGCCATTGCCGCCGTCGCCTTCGTGCTGCTGTGGTTAGGCGTGCCTGAAACCCTTGGGATCAAAGCCGACCCGACAGAGCGCCAGCGCCATGCAGACGCTGAGGACAACGATGAACAGGGCCAGCCAGAGCAACGCCCGATCACCTGACGAGTCGCGCACAAAGGCGAAGCACTCATATTACGTAATACGCCCGATACACCCATTCATGGGCCAAGCGTGAGTGACAGTAACTGAGCGGCCCCTCCATTCGACAGCCAGCGGATGGCTAGCCACGGGGCACGCTGCCTGCGCCTTCACCCAGTTCGCGCTGCATCAAAACCGTGTCCAGCCAACGGCCGTGCTTGAAACCCACTGACTCAAACACGCCGACAGTACGAAATCCCTGGCGTTGATGAAGCCGAACCGAGGCCGTGTTTTCGCTGTTGCCAATGACAGCGACCATTTGTCGACGACCACCGGCGATGCAACGCTCGATGATCAGCGCCAGCAAGGCCTGGCCGATGCCCTTGCCCGCCATACCCTCACGTACGTACACGGAGTCTTCCACAGTAAAACGGTAGGCCGGACGGGGCCGATACAGCGTCGCATAGCCGTAGCCGACGACCTCACCCTCAAGTTCGGCCACCAGGTACGGGAGGTCATGGCCACGGACGTCCGTACGTCGCTGACACATCTGCGCAAGGGTCGGCGGTTCCAGTTCGAAGCTGGCAGTGCCATGAATCACGTGGTGGGCGTAAATCGCCTGCACGGCAGGCATGTCGTCTTCAAGGGCGTCGCGCAAGATGAGGTCGTGAGGCATGTGCGGTCTTCTTCTGGATCAAGATAAAAGCAGGTGAGCAATGATGAAGCGCTGCCACCCCAAAACAAAGCTATGATTTATCATCCTCAGCATCAGTAAAACTTTGCCATGCAGCGGCTCAACCTCAATCACCTTCACTCCTTCGCCCATGTTATCCATCACGGAAGCTTTTCCGCTGCGGCGCAGCGCCTCGGTTTGACTCAGCCAGCCGTGAGCCTGCACATCCGCCTGCTGGAGGAGCGGCTGAACCTGCGCCTCATCGAGCGCGTCGGTAAACGCATCAAGCCGACGCCCGCCGGCAGCACGCTGCTGGAGCACATTGGTCGAATCGATGCCGTGGTCGAAGACGCATTGCTTGACCTGTCGAGCCACGCGCAGGGCGTTGCCGGGCGAGTCGCTATCGGCACGGGCGCGACGGCCTGCATCCATCTCCTTCCGCCGATTTTACAAACCTTGCGCCGGCAGTTTCCGGCACTGGATGTGCGCGTCAGTACCGGCAACACCGACGGCATCTTGCGCGCAGTGGAGGAGAACCGCCTGGACCTTGCGCTGGTCACCCTGCCCGCATCCGGTCGCAGCCTGTCGGTGACCCCGCTGCTGGACGATGAGTTCGTGGCGATTTTCAGTGCTGAGCAACATCCTCTTCCAGCGGACGTGACGGCAGGTTCGCTGCTGGACTTGCCCTTGGTGGTGTTCGAAGCCGCTAGCAGCACTCGCCTGCTGATCGATGAGTGGTTCCTGCAGGCTGGGCTGCGTATCAAGCCGGTGATGGAGCTGGGCAGTATCGAGGCCATCAAGGAAATGGTCGCCGCCGGCCTGGGTTACAGCATCGTGCCACGCATGTCGGTGGCGGCGCCCCATCATCAACGGGGCTTGCAGGTTCAGGCGCTGACGCCACCCCTGAACCGGACGCTGGGCATCGTGCTGCGTCAGGACAAACCGGTGAACAAGGGACTGAGGCAAGTCCTCGACGCATTACAGACGCTTGCCCCCTGATTGGGTTTAGAATGCCGCCCTTTCTCATGACCGACCCGCCGCCACCCGATGAATGCCGACGCGCTGAACACCCTCAACGAACACCTGCTGACTGCCCTCGCCCCTGCACCCGCAGAAACCCGCCGCCTGTTCCATGGCCGTGGGCGACGCTGGCCAGGGCTCGAGCAACTGACCGTGGACTGGATGCAGGGTGTCGTGCTGGTGTCGCTGTTCAAGGAGCCTGCCGGCGAAGACCTCGACGCGCTGAAACGCCTGCTCATTGAGCTCGTGCGGACGCCCACGTGGCAGAACAGCCAGGCTCACACCCTGTTGCTGCAACACCGTTACCTGCCGGACAGCCTGACCGAAGCGCTCGCAGGCGAGATGCCGGACGAGTGGACCCTGACCGAAGGCGGCTTGCGCTACCTCGTGGATTTCGGCAAGAAGCAGAACACGGGTCTGTTCCTGGACATGCGTTACGGCCGCGACTGGGTGCGCGCCAATGCTTCAGGCAAACGGGTGCTCAACCTGTTTGCTTACACCTGCGGCTTTTCCGTGGCGGCCATCGAGGGTGGCGCGGAGTTCGTGGTCAACCTGGACATGTCCCGGGCGGCGCTCAGCCGAGGCCGCGACAACCATCGCGTGAACGGCCATGACCTGAGCAAGGTCAGTTTTCTCGGGCACGAGCTGTTCAAGTCGTGGGGCAAAGTGAAGAGCGGCGGCCCTTATGACCTGGTGATCATCGACCCGCCGTCGTTTCAGAAAGGCAGCTTCCTGTTGACCAAGGATTACCAGCGCGTCCTGCGCAAACTGCCGGAGCTGTTGAGCCCCCACGGCACCGTATTGGCCTGCATGAACGACCCGGCATTGGGCGCCGATTTCTTGATTGAAGGGGTGACCCGTGAAGCGCCGAGCCTGCGTTTCGAACGGCGACTTGAGAATCCCCCGGAGTTTGCCGACGCGGAGCCTGAGGGTGGGTTGAAGGCGCTGGTGTTCCGCCAAAGTTTCAACTGACACCGGACGACGCGTGTCGACGATGAGCCTGTGAACGGCCATCGTCGGCACGCCGGACGCCTTCGGGCTTATCTCGCCAATGCCTGTTCCAACCGGGGCTGTAGCAAGCCCGGGATCTTTCGTCCTTGCTCGAGCACCGGCAAGAACCGCCTGCGTTTTTTCTCCTCGTGGTTCTGCGCGATGTCGGCAATGCGATGTTGCAGAAACGGATTGAGAAAACGGTCGCGCACACTGGCCAGATAATCCCGCGCTTGCGCCAGCTCTCCTTTCGCGGCAAACACCGGCAGCACTTCCTCCTCCCACAGCGCCTCAAGACTCTGACGCAACGCTGCGTCGCCCATGGCCTGATACACCGTTTCCTCGGCCGCACGCCCGTCCACCCGCCAACGCTCGGCGAGCCAGCTGTGCCCCAGATTGAGCATGTACAGCTTGAATTGCTCGTATTGTTCCAGTTGGTCGGTGAGGACGATGCAGGGATGCGTGCACGGCAATTGCAGCCCCTCCTGCCGCTCGATGGCCCAGATTGCGTAGGGCTCCGCCACCGCGCCGACAGGCTGGATGGGCTGCGAAACAATACGGTCGACCAGTGAGTTGGCCCAGCGACAGGTGTCGCGCAGATACACAATGAACGCAGGCGCCATTTGCCATTCCGTCGCGAGGCGAATGATCAGGTCGCGCAGCACATCGCCGTTGCGCGACACCAACTCACAGGGGAACAACGACAACGTGCTGTGTGGATTCAACAACCAGCGATCATGCAGCAAGACCAGCAATTTGGCCGGGAAGCTCACGGGCGCTGGCGCGTTGGCCGACAGCAGGTCAGTGGAGTCTGCCGCATCGAGCACATAGCCTTTGTCGCCGGTATTGGAAATCACCACCTCGACGTCCTTCACGATGGCCCGACGCAGCTGCGACCAGTCTCGCCCGGCGTGCAGCGCCGTGGCGATGGACGACGACCAGTACTCTTCATCGACCGTGCGCCCGCCTTCCGTGCCCTGGATCCGCACCGGATAACCGACGCCGCTCGCCAACGCCTGAACACGTTGCGCGCTGTCGGCACTGGCGGTGGTTTGTACGACCGTCACCTTGCCCAGTGCCTCGCCCTTGGCGAGCGCTTGCGAAATAAAAAGGTCGGCATGTGCCTGCAGGAATCGGCTGGTGCCAAATTGCAGGATCGGGGTTGAAACGGGAGTGTTCATGCAGTGTCCCTTTCAAAGTGATGCGCGCCGCCCATTCGACGCTCGAGGACCTGTAGGAGCGAATTCATTTGCGATACGGGGGTGAAGCCGTAACATAAGCCGCGCCTGAAACATTTTTCGCGAATGAATTCGCTCCCACAGACGTTTATCTCTGCCCGATGCGTGCGATCAGCACTCGACGATCGCCTTGACCACGCCTTGCGTCGGGTCAAGCAGCATTTGAAAACGCTCCGGCACTTCGCTCAATGTCATGCGATGGGTGTTCAGTGCTGCATCGGGAATCAAACCGTCGCGCAGGCACTGCTCCACGTAACGAAAATCCTCGACCGTCGCGTTACGGCTGCCCATCAACGTGGCTTCGCGCTTGTGAAATTCAGGATCGGAGAAGCTGATGGTGTCGCGCACGATGGACACCAGGACGTATTTGCCGCCGTGCGCGATGAACTCGAACCCTCGCTCCATGGCCTTGGCGTTGCCGGTGGCGTCGAACACCACGTCAAAGAATTCGCCTTGGGTCAGGTGTTCCAGTTGCTGCTTGTCCTCGGCGCCAATCAATACGGCCGAACTGACTTTCAGATGCGCCTTGCAGAACACCAGCCGATCCTCGCGGGTGTCCAGTACCGTGACCTGCGCGCCGCGCAGGCGGGAGAAAATGGCCACGGCCATGCCAATCGGGCCGGTGCCGACCACCAGCGCACGCTGCCCCGCCTGAATATCGGATCGACGCACCGCGTGCGCGCCAATCGACAGAAACTCGATCATCGCCGCTTGGTCCAGCGTGATCCCGTTTGCCTTGAGGACAAAGGCGTGCGGCAGGCTGAGGTATTCGGTAAACGCGCCATCGCGATGCACGCCCAGTACCTGAATGCGCACGCAACAATTGGTTTTCCCCTGACGACAGGCGATGCAGTCGCCACAGGACAGGTAGGGCATCACGTACACCACGTCCCCCGCCACCAGACCGCTGCCCGCCTCGCTTTCTTCGACAATGCCCGAGAATTCGTGCCCCATGACCCTGGGGTATTCCAGAAACGGTTGATTGCCGTTGAAGATGTGCAGGTCGGTGCCGCAGACCCCGACGCGCTTGATCCTGACCAGCGTTTCGCCAGGCGCGCGCTCAGGCTTTTGACGATCCTGGGCCAGCAGGGAGCCGGGTGTTTCGCAGACGACGGTGAGCATGCTTTCTCTCCAGACCATGCACGCCGGCACAGCGGTGATGACGAACGCTGCGGGTGACTGGGCGTGATCTATTGTTGTTGTGATCCTGGATGCGCCGGCCCGTGTAACGCGCTCGGCGCCGCTGCGAAAAAACTACACAGCGATTTGCATATTGGCAAGACCAATTAAGTTTTAATCATATTGGCCTGACCAGAAAGCCAGTTGACAGGTGCGTGCTGCGCGCCGACAACCGGCTGTAATTCAGCCCCGAGCCTCGCTATGATCAGACCCCATGACGCCCACTCTGCCCATTCGCTCACCCTGCCCGCCCGGCGCCTGCACCTGCGACCGCGAACGCCTGCTGGAAACCCCCGGCACGGACATGCGCATCCTGTGCCTGACCCGTCAGGAGGAAAAGCGTCTGCTTGAGCGTCTGGAGAGCATCGCCAGCCTGAGCGATCTGGAGCACATGCAGCGGCGCATGTTCGAGTTGCTCGGCATCCGCCTGGCCATTGCGCCCGGCTTCAATGAAGTGCGCAGCATGCGCGGCCTCGTCATCGACATCGCCGAACTGCCCGGCATGTGCCGCAAGACCCGCGCAGCGATCCCGGCGGCGATCCGGCGCGGCCTGGAAAAGAACCCTGAAATCGCTTACGGCCTGCTCAATGCCCATGACCTGTTGCGGGATGCTTGAGGTCGGCCTCCGCCCGCCTGGCACGTGAGCGTGCGAATACTCTGATCATTCCCACGCTCCCCGGGGTAACGCAGTGGCTGAAGTTCTGCGTCAACATGGACGCAGAGCGTCCTGACAGTCACTCCAACGCAGAGCGTGGGAACGATCAATCCTGTGGGACATCGCAGGCTACAACGGCCGCGAAGGCGGTGGGTCATTTACCGGTGATGTGACTGCACCTACGCATTCGCCACTGTCGTAACCTCCAGCAGCTCCCACAGGTCTTGCACCCGCCACGCGCCCCGGCCTACCCGGTCGATGGACTGAGACTCTCCCGTGGAATTTGGCGCAGCAGCCCCACCTTGTCGCATCAGTAAGGCTTACTTCTCCCATTGCGCCTTGTCGATCTTCAAGCCGTGCAGGCCGTTGTACTCCGCGCGCTTGGGTTGCTCCCACCCGTGCAGCAGCGACGCGTCGAGGTCGTAGATTTCCACGCCCAGCGGGCGGCAGACGGTCAGCGGGTCCTGCGCATCGGGGCCCCACATCGGCAGGGACAGGTCGCCGCCCGGGCAGGTCGACAACGCACACAGCAGGTCGATCTCAGCGAAGAATTCCAGATAATCCCCCTTCTGCGCCGGACAGGCTTTCATGAAGTACATATCATCGTGGTTCAGGCCCGTGCACTGGAAGATGTTCAGCACATCGTGCACATCGAACTCGGTCAGGCCGTGAGGCAAAACGGCACGGGTCAGGTTCGAATGGCAGTGATGATGGAAATCCTCCCCCGTCAGCATCTTGTTCACGTACGGGTCGCAACGGGTCCCGAGCAGGTCATGCAAGCGGCCGCCGTGCTCATCGATGCCGTAGCTCGCCAGGCTGTCATCGGTGATGGTGACCATCGGCCGCAGGAACGGCAGGTTCGACCACAGGCGATCATGGGTGGTCACGTGCGCCCCTTGTAACTGACGGGTACGCGATGCCCACATGCGCTCACGCGGGTCGTTGGCGTTCCAGACGTTGAAGTCGCCCACCTGCGGACCCACGGGCGTCGTGACGCGGAACACCTGTCCCGCCTTGACCTTCCAGGCACGCCCGGTGCGAATCGGCACCTCGAACTGCTCGACCTGCGTGCGACAGTCCTGACGCTCGCGAATACGGTCATAGAACGCCGTATCGACCTGCAACGCAGCGCCTTTGCTGACCTGATACGCGGCTGGGTAATCTTTGTACATGGCAATCTCCTGGTTCAGTGTCTGGTAGCGCGCGAAAGCAGGTCCAGCGCCTGGTGTTCGGAATCGTTGAGGTAGCTGTCCATGGCTTCACCCGCTTCGTGGCGATGGCCGTCGATCAGCAACTGATGAATGTGCCGGTCGCGCGCCAGCCAGGGCGCCTGATAGCGCGCTTCGTCGGGGGCGGCGGAAAACACCAGGCGCATCTGCGCCACGATGTTGGTGAAAAACTCATCGAACGACGGACTGTGCAACAGGCCCACGACCTGCTGGTGAAAGCGCAGGCTGTGGGTGCCAAAGGCGCGCCAGTCTTCGCGTTCGCTGGCGAGCTCGGCGGCTTCAATGGCATTCGCCATGCGCGCGGAAGACGAATCGACCAGCAGCTTGCCGGTGAGTATGGCTTGGGATTCAAGGGTGCGGCGGACCATGAAAAGGTCACGTACATCGTCCACGGTCAGACGACGAACGATGACGCCCTTGTGCCGGACGTAGGTCGTCAGTCCCTCGCGGCCGAGCAGGTGCAGCGCTTCGCGCACGGTGTTGCGCGAGGCGTTATAACCACGCACCAGTTCGCTTTCCACCAACGGCATGCCGGACAACAGCCGTCCGCCGATGATGTCTTCGCGCAGTTCGTGGGCAACCTGGTCGGCCAGCGACAGGCCGTTTTCTTTGGCGATGGACACAGTGTGCAGTTCCTGAAAGATCGGGATTGTTCAACAACCCGTATTCATTCAGGACAGCACACAGCGTGCCAGAAATGGCGACTGTATCTTTGCAGGAAACATACAACATCCAGCACCACCGATGAATCATTGGACTCAGGCCAACCGCTTAACCCGCATCACCTCAACTGCCTCGACAAACCGCTCCACCGGCCAACGCTCCTGCAACGCCAACTCGAACAATTGCTGCCCCGTCTGTGGCGCCATGCCGTGCAATGGCGGGTCAGTGTCCAGGTTGGTCGGAAATGAATACCCGTCCGCACTCATCGCAATCACCGCCTGCATGCCCTCTTCATCCAGTTCGCCTTGCTCGACCCGCTTGAGCATCAGCGGATACAGCGCCAGCATCATCCGCTCCCGATTGACCGTCTCCATCGGCTTGCCGAACGCCGACGAAATCTGCAGCAGGTTCGCCATCCGGAACTCATCCGTCGTGCGGTTGGTGCCCGCCGCATGGAACAGCGCGGGGTTGAAGAACAGCAGATCACCTTTGTTCAGCGGCAACTGAATCGCGTGACGATCGAAGTAGTCGATGAACGCCTGATCACGCCACGCCAGATAACCCAGCTCGTACTGCTGCGAGAACGGCAACAACAGTGTCGGCCCGGTTTCCAGCGGCATGTCGGTGTGCGCCACCGCCCCTTGCAGCGTGAGGTGCTGCGACAGGCGATGCATCGGCAGCGGAAAACGCGCGGCCACTTCATCGCTCTGGAAGCCCAGGTGATAGTCGCGATGGGGCTGTTGCGCCTGACCGCCCGGCGTCACCACATTGACCTGCGCCGTGGCCTGAAAATAAGGCCCCAGCCACGATTCGGCGATCAGGCCGAGCAAAGGGTTGGCGTAGTACTCGATGAACGAGTCCGGCGAATGTTCGGCGGCTTTCTGCAGCGAATTCCAGATCCGCTGATTGGCGCCCGCCTTGGCGAAGTGGTCGGCCCGCACCACCCTCGCCGCTTCGTCGGTGATGATCTGGCGGAACACCTCGCTGTGCCGGTCAACGACCGCGAGATCGGGAAAGGCATTGCGCACCACCATCACACCCGGGCCGTCGCGAAACAGCCGGTGCAGCTCGCTCAATATGCCCAAGCGGTCATGCAGAGCGGCGCTGCGCAGCGCATCGGCGTCATAGATCACCACCTGACTGACCACTTCCTGCGCATGAGGATACTCGGCGGCATTCACCCGCTGTTCACATACCGCCGCGAAGGCCCGGACATCGATGTCACGCGAGGTGGCGAAGAGGCTCACAACGCTGCTCCGGCAACGCCGTTCAGGGTCAACGGTGCATCAGGACGGGGTGTGGAACCGTCGCCGCAGCCCATGATGCCCTGCTCCATGTCGATCACCGCGCCGGTGGTCATGCCCGATTGATCGGAGAGCAGATAGGCGACGCTGTTGGCCACTTCCTGAGGTTTGAGCAAGCGACCGAACGGTGACTGCGCCTCGGCGCGGGCGAGCCAGCCTTCGTCGGCACCGTGGTACTGGCGCTGGATCTGGTCTTCGTGGGGAGTGTCCATCCAGCCGATGTTCAGGCCGTTGACCCGAATGCGGTTGCGCAAGGTACTGAAGGCGACGTTCTTGGTCAGCACGGCGAGTGCGCCTTTGGAGGCCGCATACGCTGACAGGAACGACTGACCGCCATGGCCGGAGACACTGAGGATGCTGACGATCGAGCCTTCGACGTTGTTGGCGATCATCAGCTTGATGCATTCCTGCATGAGAAAAAACGGGGCTTTTACGTTGACCGCAAAGATACGGTCGAACAGCTCGGGTGAGGTGTCGATGATGGTGCCGCGGTCAGACATCCCGGCGCAGTTGACCAGGCCGTGAACAGTCCCGAAGTGTTCCTTGGCAGCGGCCACGACACGACGGCAATCGTCGACGTTCTCCATGTCAGCCTCGACGAAGAACGCCTGGCAATCCAGTTCGGCCAGTTGACGCACTTGCTGTTCGCCTTTGTCACGACTGCGTCCGCAGATGATCAGGCCCGCCGCACCGCGCTGCGCAAGGGTATGAGCCACCGCGGCGCCCAACCCTTGAGTGCTGCCGGTGACGACGAAGTAGCGACCGGTGAAAGAAGTGGAAAGATCGAGTGCTGACATGCCTGTCTCCTGCTGTTGTTGTTTTTGGCTGCGGGTGATCGTCGTCGCAATAGAATTTAAATTCCATCTGTACAACGATTGGAACTGAGACTAGCATTGCGAAAACCTCACAGACGCCCGAATCAACCTCAACAAGACCTCAAAAAGGCTCAGGGACTCTCATGCTCGACCGCGCCCGACGTTTCTCCATCAAGCAGATCGCCGCCCAGGCCGGCGTCAGCAAGGCTACAGTCGATCGCGTGCTGCACGAACGCGGCAGCGTCCATTACCAGACCAACCGTCGCATTCAGCAGGCCCTCGAAGAACTGGAAGCCCAAGAAAAAACCGGGCCTGCGGTCGGCCGCACGTTCCATATCGACATCATCCTGCACACGCCCAAACGCTTCAGCGACGCGGTGCAGGAGGCGATTCACGCGCAGTTGGGCAGCCTGGCGCCGTTTCGCATTTTTCCCCGTTTCCACCCGTACCAGGAGATCGACACCCAGGAGATGCACGACCTGATCCTGCGGTGTGCCGGTAAAGGCAGTCAGGGCCTGATCCTCAAGGCGGCGGACGAGCCGCAGATCAATGAGGCCGTGAATCAGGTCACCGCCGCCGGCATCCCGGTCGTGACATTGGTCTCCGATCTGCCCCAAAGCGATCGCATCGGTTACATCGGCATGGACAACCGCACGGCCGGGCAAACGGCGGCGTACCTGATGGCGAGCTGGCTGGACCAGGCCGCGCAAGACGTCGCCGTGGTCATCAGCAGCGAGTTGTTCCGGGGTGAAGAAGAACGCGAAATGGGGTTTCGCACCTGGTTACGCAGCCGCGCGCCGCATCTGCGCGTGGTCGACATCACCGGCGGATTTGGCGTGTACGAGCCCACACTCGAACGCGTGACCGAAGCGCTGAAGGCCAATCCGTCGATCAAGGCCATCTACAGCGTCGGCGGCGGCAACCGCGCCATCGTCGACGCATTCGCCACGCTTGACCGCTCGCTGGCCGTGTTCATCGGCCATGACCTGGACCAGGAAAACCGCCAGCTGCTGGCGGAAGAAAAGATCGCCGCCATCATCGACCACAACCTGCAGGTCGACGCCCGGCATGCCTTCCTGCACATCCTGCAGTTTCACCGTCTGTGGAAGGTCGATCCGATTCCCGCCTCTCAAGTACAGATCGTGACGCCGTTCAATCTGGTGAACTGACCCCCGTTCCGAGCCACAACCGATCTACCCGACAACAACAATCCAAGGAGATCCACCCATGCTACGCATCGCAGTCCTCGGCGCAGGCCGCATCGCCAACATTCACGCGGCCAACGTCGCGGCCAATCCGGATGTGCAACTGTCGGTGATCGCCGACCCCTGGCGCGAAGGCGTCGACACACTGGCGGCCAGACTGGGTTGCGCGGCGGCTTATGACTGCGCCGAGGCCATTGCCCGTGCCGACGTCGATGCAATCGTCATCGGCACGCCCACCGACACCCACATCGACCTGATGCTGCGCGCCGTTCAACTGGGCAAACCGGTGCTCTGCGAAAAGCCCATCGATCTGGACTTCGCCAAGGCCGCCAAAGCGGTGGAAGACATCGAGCGCCTGAACGGCAAGGTGATGCTGGGCTTCAACCGCCGCTTCGACCCGGACACCCTGCACATGCGCAAAGCGATTGCCAACGGCGACATCGGCGATGTGCGCCAGGTGGTGATCACCAGCCGCGACCCCGGGTTGGCACCGGTGGAATACCTCAAGCATTCTGGCGGGATCTTCCGCGACATGACCATCCACGACTTCGACACCGCGCGCACGTTGCTCGGCGAGGAACCGGTGGAAGTGCTGGCCATCGCCAGCCGTCTGGTCGACCCGGCGCTGGCGCAGATCGACGACTACGACAGCGTCATGGTTCTGCTGCGTACGGCGTCCGGCAAGCAATGCCACATCAACTGCTGCCGCGAAGCGGTGTACGGCTACGATCAGCGTCTGGAAGTCTTCGGTTCCAAAGGCATGATCCTCAACGACAACCACCGCCCAAGCACCGTGCGCACCTACAGCGCGACCCAGACCGAAGCCCGTGAGCCGCTGGAGAACTTCTTCCTTGAGCGCTACGCCGATTCCTATCGCAACGAGCTCAACCAGTTCATCGACGCGGTGAACGCCGGCGAGCCGTTGCCGACCAACGCCCGCGATGGCCTGAAAGCGCTGCACCTGGCCAACTGCGCACTGGAATCGATCAAGACCGGTCGAGCGGTAAAGGTAGAGGTTTAAGCCGTCCCGATCTTCCAGCCAACTGCAGCCCCTGTGGGGGCGAGCGTGCTCGCGGATGCTGTTCTACGACCGTTGAAGGTGTATCGGGTGTAGCGACGTCTTCGTGAGCAAGCTCAGACCGTGTTCGTCTGTCCATGCAGTGGGTGTCGGTTGTCCTGCTCATCACTTGAAATCACGGCTGCGCACATCCAGTCCCGTCAGTAACGGCGTCAGGTCGAACAGCCGTTGCGCAATCACGTGGCGCACGCCTTTCTGGTATTCGAACTTGCCGAACACCTGCATCAATTGCGACCCCACCAGCACCTTGCGCTGACGCTCGGCCAGGTCGCGCCAGACCACTACGTTGATCATGCCGTGCTCGTCTTCCAGGGTGACAAACGTCACGCCGCTGGCCGTGCCGGGCCTTTGTCGACCGACCACCAGCCCGGCGACGCTGAAATTGCGCCCGTGCTCTTCGGTGAGCAGGTCCTTTGAGCTGCGAAAGCGTTTGGCCGCCAGTTTATTGCGCAGCAAAGACAACGGGTGCGGGCCCAGTGTCGTGCCAAGGGTGTCGTAATCGGCCACCAGGTCCTGAGCCACGCTGGGCAGCGGCAAGGCCACCTGTGCCTCTTCGCCAAAACAGTCATCGCCGAACAAGGGCCGCTGCGCTTCGACCCCGGCAATCTCCCAGCGCGCGCGATGGCGATGCCCGGCCAACCCGCGCAAAGCCCCCGAATCGGCCAGTGACGCACGGCCGCGGTTGTCCAGATCGGCGCGGATGCACAGGTCGGTGACGTCCTTGAACGCGCGTTGTTGCCGCGATTGCTCGATGCGCCTGGCGTCTTCTTCGCGAAACCCGCGAATCATGCGCATGCCCATGCGGATCGCCAGGTTGCGCGTGTACTCGGGGCTGTCGACCGGCTCCAGCGAACAGTCCCAGTCGCTGTAGCGCACGTCCACCGGACGGATTTCGATGTGATGCCGACGCGCGTCCTGCAGCAACTGGTCAGGGCTGTAGAACCCCATGGGCCAGCTGTTGATCAGTGCGCAGGTGAACGCGGCCGGTTCGTGGCATTTGAGCCAGCAGCTGGCGTAGGTCAGCAAGGCGAAGCTGGCGGCATGGGACTCGGGAAAGCCGTAGCTGCCAAAGCCCTTGATCTGCTCGAAGATGCGGTGGATGAACTCGTCCGGATAGCCCTTCTCTTTCATGCGCTCGCTGAGGCGAATACGGTGCGGTTCGAGCCCGCCGTGACGTTTCCAGGCGGCCATGGAGCGGCGCAACTGGTCGGCTTCTCCCGGGGAATAGTCGGCGGCGACGATGGCCAGTTGCATGACCTGCTCCTGAAACAGCGGCACGCCCAGTGTGCGCTTGAAGACGTCCTCGAGCGCCTCGGAGGGATAGGTCACCTCCTCCTCGCCATTTCGACGCCTTAGATACGGATGCACCATGTCGCCTTGAATAGGCCCCGGTCGGACAATGGCGACCTCGATTACCAGGTCGTAAAATTCCTTGGGTTTGAGGCGCGGAAGCATCGACATCTGCGCCCGCGATTCAATCTGGAACACGCCGATGGTGTCTGCCCGGCTGATCATCTCGTAGGTCGGCTCATCCCCGTCCGGCAGCGTGGCGATGGTCCAGCGTTTGTGCCGATGCAACTCGACCAGATCGAACGTGCGGCGCAGAGCGCTCAGCATGCCGAGGGCCAGAATGTCCACTTTGAGCAGGCCCACCAGGTCCAGATCGTCCTTGTCCCACTGAATGATCGTGCGGTCAGCCATGGCGGCGTTTTCCACGGGCACCAACGTCTCCAGTGGATGCTCGGAGATCACAAAGCCGCCGGGATGCTGGGACAGGTGCCGGGGAAAACCGATCAGTTCGCCGGTCAACGTCAATACACGGCGCAACACCGGGCTGTCGGGCTCGAAACCGCATTCACGCAGACGTTCAGGCGACGGCAGCGTGTCGCTCCAGCGGCTGAAACAGTCCGCCAGTGCGTTGATCTGATCGGGCGGCAAGCCGAGCACCCGCGCCACATCCCGAACCGCGCCCGCGCCGTGATAGGTGCTTGCCACGGCCGTTAACGCCGCCCTGCCCCGGCCATAACGACGAAAGATGTATTGCAGGACTTCCTCGCGGCGCTCGTGCTCGAAGTCGACGTCGATGTCCGGCGGCTCATTACGTTCTTCCGAAATGAAGCGTTCGAACAGCAGATTGATGTTTGCCGGGTCCAGCTCGGTGATGCCCAGGACGAAACACACGGTCGAGTTGGCGGCCGAGCCACGGCCCTGACACAGAATGCTCTGATCGCGGGCGAATTTGACGATGTCATGCACGGTGAGGAAGTAACTTTCGTACTTCATCGTCGAGATGATCTTCAACTCCTTCTCGATGTTTTTCCGCGCCACCTCGGGCACGCCGTTGGGCCAGCGCCAGCGTGCACCCGCTTCGGTGAGCTGGCGCAGCCAACGGGCCGGGGTGTAGTCGGCGGGCACCAGTTCGTGTGGGTATTCGTAGCGCAACTGCTTCAGGTCAAAGCGGCAGCGCCGGGCGATGTTCAGGGTTTCAGCCAACAGGTCGGCGGGGTACAACTCGGCCAGTACGTTACGCGTGCGCAAATGCCGCTCGCCGTTGGGGTACAGGCGATGGCCGGCTTCAGCCACGGTGGTGTGGTGACGAATGGCGGTCATGGTGTCTTGCAAGGCGCGGCGGCCTCGGGCGTGCATGTGCACATCGCCGCTGGCCACAGCAGGCAGGTCGAGCGAACGCGCCAGCGCCAGCAGCCTCGACAGACGCAGGCTGTCATCGGGCCCGCAGTGCAGCTGCACGCTCAGCCACAGGTCTTGCTTGAAGGTCTGACGCAACCAGTCACCTTGCTCTTGCAGCGCCTCGGCACGCTGATCCAGATCCGGCACCCATAACGCCAGCAACCCTGCCACCGGTCGCCGGAAATCTTCGCGCAACAGTCGGTACTCGCCCTTCTTGCTGCGCCGTCGACCTTCGGTGATCAAACCGCACAAGGCCTGATAACCCGCGAGGTCTTCCACCAAGAGCACCACCTTCGGGCCGTTCTCGAGGGTAACCTCGCTGCCGATGATCAACGGCAACTCACATTCACTGGCGGCTTGCCATGCCCGCACGATACCCGCCAGCGTGCATTCATCGGTGATGGCCAAGGCTTGATAGCCGTGACGTTTCGCCCGCTCGAACAGCTCCTTGGCGCTGGACGCTCCGCGCTGAAAACTGAAGTTGGACAGGCAGTGCAGCTCGGCGTAGTCCCCCCTCATGCGAACCAGCCCTGCAGCAACAGGCCGCTGTCATCCCCGACCTTGCGATAGGCCCAGCCGCGCTGCCCGGTGCGGGTCTCGACCAGGAAGTAATCGCGACGCACATCACCGCCGTCCCACCACCCCGATTCGATGCGCTCAGGCCCGGCCAGCACGCGGACGCTGGAATCGCTGAGATGTTCGGGTTCGCGCAGCAGCCATCCCGGACGCGAAACCTTGTGCGCCGCCATCACGGGCTTGCTGACAGATGTCGGCAACCACGCACACTCCGGACGGTGGTCGGCATGAAAACCCAGGCCGCTGACGGCCTCATCGCCCAGTCGAGCACGCAGGCGTTCGCGTAACTGCTCCCACGGCATGTTCTGTTGCGGGCGGTCATCGAACAGCTCGCGATGAGACGGCACGAAGGCCGGCAGGTCCTTTGCCTGCAACCTCAAGGCGCGCACGGGCGACGGCACCACCACCTGTTCCAGACGCCCGCGGGCCAGTTCGAACAGCCTGTCGGCTTCACGCTCGGCACTCAGCAAGCCCACCGGAATCAGGGTATCGGGCGCCACGCTGCCGACACTGGGCACATGCTCCAGATGGATGATGAACCGCTGCACACCGCTGTCGCGCCCGCCGAGAAACAACGCCAGATCGGCAATCATGCGCTTGAGCGGGAACAGCAGGGCCTGATGGGATTCCACGTCGAAATTGAGTTCGATGCGGGTGTCGAAATGATCGGGCGGCACGTAGCACTCAAGGGGCATCGGCCTGCGCCCAAGCAAGGTGTCCAGGTGCTGCAGCACTTGGGGCGCAAAACGTCTGGCCAGGGTATCGCGAGGCAATGCCGACACCTGGCGCAGGCGATGCAGGCCCATGCGGCCGAAGGCTGTCGACACGTCCTGAGACAAGCCGATGCGATTGACCGGCATCTGTTCCAGCACCTGTTGCAGGCTGTCGTTGCAGGTCACCGCCAGACCATCGTGGGCATTGGCGAGCATGCGCGCCGCCACCGGATTAGGCGCCACGACGATGCGATGACTGAACCCCAACGCCGTCAGTTCCTGACGCAAGCGCGCTTCGAACACCGGCCAGGGTCCGAACAGCCCCAGGCTGGACTCGACTTCCATCAGCAGGACGCGGGGGTATTTCAGGCTGACCTGCGAGCTGAACCGATAGGCCCAGGCGGCCAATAAACGGTGCCAGCGGCCTGTTTCGTCCGGGTCGTATTCGACCGTCGCAAACTCGCGAGTCATGGCATGTGCGGCGGTCAGTGACTGACCGGGGCGCAATCCGAGTTCGCGCGCAGCGACATTGACGGTTTGCAACACCCGACGCTGGGCCGAGCCGCTGATCAACGCCAGCGGTTCTTCAGGGTTGGCGCGACGACGCATGACGCCGTCCAGCGCCAGTTGCGGCAGCAGGACACAGGCCCAGAGCATGGAAACCTCAGGCGTCGGTGGTAAACGGAATCGGTGAAGACGGCGCCAGACCGCCACGGCACTTGAGCACCCGTAGCTGACGCGGTCGTACATCGATGGCGATGCGCAAGGCAGCGGGCGACGGGTTGACCGCGGCGTATTGCCCACGGCAGGCAAAGGCCAGGGTTTCCCCGGTTTCCGCCGCCACTTGCAGACGGCGCAAGGCACGGTCATCGACCTTGTTCGGCCAACACAGCACCGCGCCACAACTGCCCGAACGCAGGCACTGCTCCACGGCCCACAATGCGTCGCGTTCACTGGCTTCGATCACCGACAACTGCCGCAGATCGACACCAGCCGCCTGCCAGGCCTGGGGATACGGCACATGAGGCGGCGCCACCAGCACGATGCGCTCGCCACTGTCGGCCAGCCGCGCAAGGGTCGGCCACAGCAGGCGCAACTCGCCGCTGCCATTGGCGGGAATCAGGATTTCGGTCAGCGCCGCAGGCGGCCATCCGCCCATGGGCAACGCCGCGTCGAGCAAGGCATGGCCGGTGGGTTGCGCGGCCACCGGCTGAACCTCGGGGCGCCCTTTCCAGACCCGACGCTCGTCCAGCAGCGCGTTTAGGCTGACCACCGCGCCCATCATTCTCGGCGCACCAGGCCGCAGAACACGCCTTCGATGGCGAAGTCCTGATCGGGACGCACGACGATGGGCGCATAAGCGGGGTTACGCGGCATCAGGCGGAAGGTGTCATGGCCGCGCTCAAGGCGCTTGATGGTCACCTCGCCGTCGAGCCGGGCCACGACGATCTGTCCATCCCGGGCCTCGGCACTTTGCAGGATGCCGACCAGATCGCCGTCGAAAATGCCGTCCTCGATCATCGAGTCGCCTTTGACCCGCAGCAGGTAATCGGGGATGCGCAGGAAGGTGCGGCTGTCGAGGGTGAAGGTGTCGTGGATGTCGATATCGGGACCGATCGGCGCCCCGGCGGCGACGCGACCCAGCACCGGAATTTCCAGCATGTGTGCGCGCGGCCTGTTCTCCACCAGACGAATGCCCCGCGCCTGATTGGCCGTGACCTCAATAAAACCGGCTTCGGTCAGCGCCACGATGTGCTTGCGCGCCACGCTGCGCGAAGCAAATCCAAAGGCTTCGGAGATTTCCGCCAGGCTCGGTGGCTGGCCATTCTGGGCGATGCGATCCCGAATGAAGGTCAGGATGGCAGAGCGTTTGGGAGATAAAGTCGTCATGGAGCACATTTGTACTCTTTTCGGACAATTCTGGCTAGGGCCGTTTATCCAGAGGCAGCGTCTTACAGACAAAGGTGACTTCAGAGTGAGGAACCGAAGGCCGCGGCACGGTCATGGCGTATGCTCTGGAGAACCGCGCCCGCCACTGTGCAGTCTTGGAGTCCCAGCATGAATACACTGCCCGGCTTGTGCGCTCTGCTGCTGACCCTCGGTTGCGCCTCGGCGACGGCCGAGGACTGGAAGCTGGCCAAGGTCGAAGATGGCATCAAGGTTTACCTGAACCGTTCACCCACTTCGCAATACCAGAGTTTTCGCGGCGTAGCGCTGATCAAGGCCGACGTGGCAACGCTCAGCCACCTGCAAGAGAACCTGACCATTGCGTGCAAATGGCTGTACGCCTGCGACGACATGCGCCTGTTGAAAGTCGATGGCGACAGCACCTTCGTCTACCTGACCACCGCCCTGCCCTGGCCCGCCAATACACGGGACATGGTGCTTAAGGTGCAGACCGAACAGGCCGGCGACGGCAGCGTGATACGCCATTTGAGTGCGGTGAATGGCATGGAGCCGATCGTGCCGGGAATGATTCGTGTCGAACAACTGCAAGGCGTGTGGCAGATGGTGCCCAAGGGTGAGCGGGAAACAGAGGTGACGTATCAACTGCAAGCCGAACCCGCCGGGGACATTCCCTCATGGCTGGCAAATCGATTCGTGATCGATGCGCCCATGGTGACGCTCAAAACCTTGCGCGCGGTCGCTGAGCGTCAAGGCGGGCATGCTGCGGACAGCGATCTCCCGTAGGGCAGAAACAGGAAATGTCCTGGCAGAAGCAGGCATGGTCATCTCCGTTGTTCGTTTTTATGCGGCAAGGCGGATGAGTCTAGAACAGCGATGCCTGAGTGGGCGTGCCAGGATTCGCGGGCTTTGCCGATCGCTGAGGCATGCCGCCTTCCAGGGTCAGCAGCAGTTCCTTGGCGGCCAGGCCACCGGCAAACCCGGTCAGCGCGCCGGAACGGCCAATCACACGATGACAAGGCGCGACGATGGAGATCGGGTTCTTGCCATTGGCGGCACCGACCGCACGGACAGCGGCCGGGTTGCCGATCTGGAGGGCAATATCCAGGTAGCTGCGGGTTTCGCCAAAAGGGATGGTCAGTAAAGCGCGCCAGACTTTTTTCTGAAACTCGGTGCCGTGGAAGTCCAGCGCCAGATCGAACCGGTGACGGGTCCCGGCAAAATACTCAGCCAGTTGCTGTTCGGCCTGATCGAGGATCTCGCTGCCCTGATCCTCGTTCATGTCACCCAGCAAGACGCGATTGGGACGGTCGTTTTCCCAGAGAATGGCCGCGAGAAAAGGACCTTTTGCGATCAGTTTCAACTGACCGACCGGCGATTCGATGAAGCGATAGGTGAAGGTCATGAGGGCTCCTTGTCGAGCGTCGACCGGGCCTCTCAGACATTTGAGGCGGGCCGGCATGTGCCCATAGTAACCGCGGTGGTTATCGCGGCCATCCCGTTCTTGCGATCAAATTCGGACTCAACCGCCCTTGGCCTTGCCCGCGACGTCCGCCGCCGAATTCCAGATGTGCATCGCCGCGTAAGCGCGCCAAGGCTTCCACGCCTCGGCCCGCACTTTATGCAGCGCCAGCCGCGTGAGGCTAGGGTCGTGCTGGGTCATGAGGTTCATCAGCACCAGGTCCGATGCGGGCCAGGCATCGGGGTCGCGCCAGGCGCGCATGGCGATGTACTCGACCGTCCACGGGCCAATGCCCGGCATCGCCAGCAACTGACGACGCAGTTGTGCGACCTCATCGCCATGGCTGACATTCAGCGAAATCTCGCCACTGGCGACGGCGGCGGCCACCCGCTGCAGCGTTTCAACCCGTTTGCCGGGCATGCCGATCTTGTCCAGATCGACGCGCGCCAGTGCATCCGGCGTAGGGAACCGCCAGGCAAGCTGTTCGACGGGGCTTTCAGGCACCTGCACGCCCGCGCGCTGCACCAGACGCCCGACGATGGTGGTCGCGCCCTTGACGCTCACCTGTTGCCCGACGATGGTCCGCACCACCAGCTCAAACCCCGAAAAAGCGCCTGGCACGCGCAGCCCCGGACGCTTCTGCACCAACGACGCCAGCCAAGGGTCAACCGACAGGCAGCGGTCGATGTCATCCGGCGCCGCGTACAGGTCGAACATGTGCGAGATCGGCTCGACCAGGTCGTCGATGTGCCGACTGACCTCGCCATGCACCGTCGCGATCAGGTGATCCTGCGAAGGCGCCATCGCCACCGAGAGCGTGCCGACGCTGCCTTTGAACTCGATATTGCGCAGGTACACGCCCTCAACCACTGCCTCAACCCCGGCCGTCATCCGCGCCGCGAAGAAGTTGAGCATGCGTTGCCAGTCGAAGGGCGGTTTGAACGGGAGGTTGCGGGAAGCCTGGAGGTGGGATGTTTCGAGCATGGGGAAGCCAGAGAGTGTTCGACCGGCTGAACGCTAGCGCAGTCTCGGGCCAAATACAAAACCTGCAGGCGCCCTCAAGACGCGGAGCGTGGGAACTATCAACAACAGGCGTGGGGCGTCCAGAGGGCTACCACGCGGAGCGTGGGAACGATCAACCTGTGAAGAACGAAAGGCGTTTGAGAAAACGACAGCGCGTCATCACGTTGGACACCCCACCGACCCGTCATTCAGATTCTGCTTGTAGTTCTCGTACTGCAGCGTGGCTTTGCCGTTGTTCCATTTCAGCGTCAGCACCAGCACGGAGTCGAAGTCATCGCCCGTCCAGTCCTTGACCAGTTTGAGGTCCTTGCCGGAGGCCTCTTGGGCGACCTTGTTGATCAACTCCGGCAGGTAACCGTGGGACCAGGCGGTGTAGATCGTGGCGTCGTGGTATTTGTCGCGCATGAACTCATCGGCCAGGTCCGTAGTGTCATTGGCCGCGAAGTCGATATTGACCGGCAGGCCCAGCTTGATCGCGCTCGGCCCGACGGTCATCAGGGGGCGAAGGTAGCTGTAGGAATGGTCACCTACGCCCTCTTCCACATGCCGGCTCGGGTTGGCGGCGAAGATGAAATCGGCTTTGCCGAAGGTCTTCGGCAACACCGTGGAAAGGTCGATGGCGCGGTTCAGGCCTTGGCAGTTCAATTGCCCCAAGCCCATATCGGGTTTTTCGGCGTGCCGCAGGAAAACGAGGGTCTGAGTGCCGTTCTTGGGTTCTGCATGAACGCCCTTGCCCACGGTGAACCAGAACACCGCTGAGCAGATGAGCAAAAAGGGCAACAGAAAATACGCGAAACGCTGGAGCACGTGAGAGGCAGAGGGTGATTTGAAAAAGGTCATAATGGCCCGGGTTCTGATGGTGCATGAGGGGCGGTTTCGCCCTGAGCAACGTCCCTGTGAACTGGCAATTGGCTAACGAATGCAGGCTAGCGAAGCTTTATGTCCGTATGAAGAATGATCATCAGATGGGAAACAGCGTCAGAGGTTGCACGCAACCTGCTGATTTATCGTATTAATCGCCGAACGGTATGTAAGCGGATGTATCAGGGTCAGGGTTACGCGACGGCTTCGCGCCCCCTGTAACGGCTGCAAACGACGGCGCTCACCACCACCGCCAGGCCCGCCACGCTGTACACCCAAGAGGGTGAGGCGATGGGCAGCAACACCCCGGCCAGCAAGGGACCGACACCTGCACCAACATCACGCCAAACGGCATTGCCGGCCAGCGCCTGAACTCGCCCCGCGCCCGGATTGCGCTCCGCGACCAGCGTGGTCACCAACGGCAGTTGCAACGCGCGCAAGATCAAGACACCTCCCGCACCCAGAATCAGCCAGTGAAACCCAAAGGCTGTGAGCGCCAGCGTGGTCAGCCCGGAAAACACCACCAGCATGCGCACGGCCCCAAACGCATCGGCTGCACGCCCGCCCAATGGGCTGAGCAGCATCTCCGAGACATACCGCAGCGCCAGCAGGACGCCCGCAATGAACACCGCGTTGCCGCCGAGCACCGATTGCGCCTGCAAGGACAGGCCGAAAATGAACAACCCGTCCAGCGCCACGCCTTCGATGAAGGACCACATCGCGATGCTGTCAGGCGCCTTGAATCGGCGTCCGCCCGGGCTGGGCATCGCATGGGGAATCTTCGGCAATCCCTTGGCGATGAACAACCCGGCCAACGAGAAGAACGCCAGAATCAGGAAAATCAACCGGGGACCGAAATGCAGGCTGATCAAGGCGCCAATCGGCAGCGCCAGCATGGGTCCGATTGCGATGATCGCCCGCGAGGTCCCTGAGCGGCGTGCAGCGCCACCGGGCTCGGAGGTCGCCAGCGCCTGGGTCGAGAGGTTCAGCGCGCCGAACGTCAGGCCCCACCCCAAGCGCAGGATCAGCAACCACCAGAACCCGGAAATGAACGAATTGCCCAGCGCACACAGTGCTGACACCACAGCCGCCAGCATCACTGTCGGGCGATCACCGTGTTTGGCGTAGAACCGCACCACGTAGCTGTAGCCGAAGATGCGCACCAACCGATTGGCCGCCAACAGGATCCCCGCTTCCGGCAGGCTGATGCCGAACGCATCAGCGTTCATCGGCAGCAGCAGATACAGCAAGACATCGCTGGGCAGGCACAGGCTGAGAACGGTCGCCGAACGGCGTGAAGCGGAATCGGCATCTCGAGCGGCGACAGACATGCGCGGAAAGATCCTGTAACACGTTGAGAGCCGCAGCATGAACAGCGGCAGCGCAACTGACAACCTTTGATCGGGGAATTCTCTAAAAAACACGACGCGTCCTGCGCAGATGTCTGTCCTGCAACAGCCATTCAGCAGCCCTGTTGACCGGGCAACTTTCCCGCCCTGGGAGAAACAGCCACAAGCACGGTTTTCCGCAGGAAACCTGCTCATGGCACAGAGCCTGCAATATTCCAATAACGCAGGCTGACTCGCGCTGACTGCTGAATTCGACATAAGCAGCCCTGTGCAGCTTCCGCCTCTTTCGAATGGAAATCATCCCATGAGCACCTTTCCTCGCTTGCCCACATCCCTGAAGCTGCTGGCTGCGGCACTGACCCTGACGCTTGGGCCTCTGGCTCAGGCCGCTGAGACGCCACCTGCCGAGGTCCATCTGGACTACGCCTACTATTCACCCGTCAGCCTGGTGCTCAAGCATTTCGGCTGGCTGGAGAACGCATTGCCCGATACCAAAGTCAGCTGGGTTTTCAGTCAGGGCAGCAACCGCTCGCTGGAGTACCTGAACAGCGGCGGCGTTGATTTCGCCTCGTCTGCCAGCCTTTCTGCGGTGCTGGCGCGCGCCAACGGCAGTCCGATCAAATCGGTGTATGTCTACAGCCGCGCCGAATGGACAGCGTTGGTGGTGCGCAAGGACTCCACCCTCAAGAGCGTTGCCGACCTCAAGGGTAAGAAGATCGCCGCCACCAAGGGCACTGACCCTTACCTGTTCACCCTGCGCGCCTTGCAGCAGGCGAAACTGACCAAAGACGATGTCGAGCTGCTGCACCTGCAACACCCGGATGGCCGCATCGCGCTGGAAAAAGGCGACGTCGACGCCTGGGCCGGCCTTGACCCTCACATGGCCGCCAGTGAAATCCAGGCCGGTTCGCGCCTGCTTTACCGCAACAAGGACTTCAACAGCTATGGCGTTGTCAGCGTGACCGAGCGCTATGCCAAGGAACACCCGGAGGCGATCAAGACAGTGATCGCGGCCTACGAAAAAGCCCGCGAATGGGCGCTGAATAATCCGGATGAGTTTGCCCGGTTGCTGGCGACCGAATCGGGCCTGCCGCTGGACGTCGCCAGGCTGCAACTGACTCGCACCGACATCACCCGCCCACAGCTCACCGACAAGGACGTGACGGCGTCGAAAGGCGCCGCGCCGATCCTGGTGTCCGAGGAGCTGGTGCGCAAGGGTACGGACGTTGGCCACGTCATCGACGAGCTGATAGCGCCAGACTTTGGCAAGGCCGTGATCGGCAAAACCATTGCCGAGAAGCCATGAACAGTTCCAGGGTCGAAACGTTGAAGGCTGACGAGGCTCAACCTGCGCGCCAGCCTGTGCGCCTGCCCACGCGATGGCGCACCCGACTCAAAGGCCTGGCCGTGCCGGTGGCGATTCTGGTGTTGCTGGAAATCGTCGTGCGCATAGGCTGGGTGCAGTCGTATCAAATGCCCGCGCCCAGCGAAATCGCCGCCACCCTGACCGACCTTGCCGACGGCGCCTTGTGGAAGCACATCGGCGCCAGCCTGATTCGCGTACTCAGCGGGTTCGCCATCGGCGCCAGCCTTGCGCTGATGTTCGCGGCCTGGGTGGGGCTGAGCCGCGAGGCCGAAGCCTATCTGGAGCCGACGTTTGCCGGCCTGCGATCCATTCCGAGCCTGGCGTGGGTGCCGCTGCTGCTCTTGTGGCTGGGGATCGGTGAGACGTCCAAGATCGTGCTGATTGCCATCGGTGCGTTCTTTCCCGTGTACCTGAACGGCGTGGCGGCGATACGCGGCATTGATCGCAAGCTGGTCGAAGTGGGTCGGATGTACCGGTTCAGTCAACGGCAGATGATCGTTCATCTGTTCTTGCCGGCCGCCCTGCCCGGCCTTTTTACCGGCCTGCGCTCAGGGCTGAGCCTGGCCTGGATGTTTCTGGTGGCGGCGGAACTGATCGCCGCCACCAAGGGGCTGGGGTATCTGCTCAGTGATGGCCGGGAAACGTCACGCCCGGACATTGTGCTGGCAGCAATTATTGTGCTGGCGTTGTTGAGCAAATTGACCGACGGCGTGCTGGCGATGCTGGAAAAACGCTTTCTGGCATGGCGCGATACGTTCAAGGGGAATCATTGATCTCGCAAATAATGCAGAAACCTGTGGGCGTGAGCTTGCTCGCGATGGGAGTGTTCCAATCGATGAACACGCGTGGGCAGTACCGGCCCCTTCGTAAGCAAGCTCACTCCTACGGAAAACCCTGTTCACGCCTGGCATCCACCCTCTGAACCCACCCACCTTTCATCCGATCCGGAGTTGACGACGCACTCGCTTTGGTGTTTCCTGAAACCGGTTTCAGAGCCGAACACGCTTTCCGCAAAAGCCTGCTGATAAATCCAATAAGGGTCAGGCCATGAACAGTATTCCGACACCGGCGCGTGCCCGCGTCACCATGAACGATGTCGCCGACATGGCCGGCGTGTCCAAAGCCAGCGTCTCGCGCTTCATCGGCGAAGACCGGCAATTGCTGTCCGAAGCCATTGCCCAGCGCATCGAACACGCCATCGAAACCCTCGGTTATCGCCCCAATCAGATGGCGCGCGGCCTCAAGCGTGGCCGTACCCGCTTGATCGGCATGCTGGTCGCAGACATCCGCAACCCCTATTCCATTGCCGTCATGCACGGCGTCGAAACCGCCTGCCGTAAACACGGCTACAGCCTGGTGGTGTGCAACACCGACCGCGATGACGAACAGGAACGCCTGCATCTGGCGGCACTGCGTTCGTACAACATCGAAGGCCTGATCGTGAACACCCTTGGCCACCATCTGGACGAATTGCGCGAACTGCACCGCGAACTGCCGATGGTGCTGGTGGATCGCAAGGTCGATCAACTGCAAAGCGATCTCGTGGGCCTGAACAATATCTCTGCGGTGAACCAGGCTCTCGACCACCTCCAGCAATCGGGGTATCGCGACCTCCTCATGGTCACCGAACCGCAGGATGGCACCAGTTCGCGGATCGAGCGCGTCGATGCCTTCAAGGCCGGTATCGCCCGGCGCGCCGGCATGCGCGGTCAGGTGCGCGAGACCGGTGACAGCTTGCGCGATCACCTTCGTGAGTTCCTTGCCCAGACCGGTCATGGCCCTAAAGCCCTGTTCACCGGCAACGGCGTCGCGACCCTGAACACAACCCGTCAGCTGCATGATCTGGGCTGCCATCTGTTCGATGACATCGGCTTGATCGCCCTGGACGAACTGGATTGGTACCCGTTGGTGGGCGGCGGGATTACTGCCCTGGCGCAACCGACCCACGACATCGGCGTGACCGCCTTCGAGTGCCTGCTCGGGCGGCTGCGCGGTGATCTGGATGCCGTGAAAACCTATGACTTCCCGGCGCAACTGATTGTGCGCGGCTCCACGCGACAGCGACCCTGAACGCCCCTTTTTGATACCGCAGGTCTTCACGCCTGCCGATTTGAAGAACTTTCCTCGGGCGCCCCCGCTCGAACAAAAATGAAACCGGTTTCAGAGGACAATAACAATGAGCCGATTCCCCGTTGCCATCAGCCTGGGCGCCTTCGGTGCCGACTTCGTCCGCGAGCGCGGCCAAGCAAGTTTCATCCCGCTTCTGGTAGAAGCAGGCGTCACGCGCATCGAACTGCGCGAAGAACTCTTCAACGGTCGCGAAGACCTTGCAGCCCTCGGCGAAGCCATTCGCGCACAAGGTCTGGAATGCCTGTATTCGGCACCGCTGGAGCTCTGGCTTGAAGGGCAGCGTCAACCCAACCCGGCGCTGGAACCGACGCTGCAACGCGCATCGGCGTGTGGCGCTGCATGGCTCAAGGTGTCGCTCGGGCATTTGACCGAGGACAGTGACGTCGCCGCCCTCGCCGACCGTCTGGCCCGTTACGACCTGCACCTTCTGGTGGAGAACGACCAAACGCCACAAGGCGGTCGCATCGGGCCTCTCACCGACTTCTTCGCCCGCGTCGATGCGTTGCAGATGCCCATTGGCATGACCTTCGACATCGGCAACTGGATGTGGCAGGACCAATCGGCCTCCAGCGCCGCTCGCCAGTTGGGCCGTTTCGTCGAATACGTGCACTGCAAAGCCGTGGTGCGCAACCCGGCGGGCAAATTGATTGCCGTGCCGCCTGCGCCAACCGATCTGCATCAGTGGGAGCAATTGCTCAAACACATGCCCAGCGGCTTGCCCCGGGCCGTCGAATACCCGCTGCAAGGCGAGGACCTGCTGGAGGTGACACGCACCCAGGTTGACGCCCTCGCCCGACTTGGCCAACCGCTTGTTCAACCTGCTACTGAGGCCTTGAGCCATGTCTGAGATCGATATCCTTTGCTTCGGCGAAACCATGACCATGCTGGTCGCCGAGCAGACCGGCGACCTGGCTCAGGTTCGTCATTTCGAAAAGCGCATTGCCGGCGCCGACAGCAACGTTGCCATTGGCTTGTCCCGACTGGGCTTCAAGGTCGCGTGGCTGAGCCGCGTGGGCAACGACTCCATGGGCCGCTTCGTCACCGACAGCCTGCAACAGGAAGGCGTCGATTGCAGCCATGTGACGGTCGATAACGGCCACCCCACCGGGTTTCAATTCAAATCGCTGGAACTCGAAGGCGCTGACCCCGTGGTCGAGTACTTCCGCCGTGGCTCGGCCGCCAGTCACCTCTCGGTCAACGACATCGTGCCGGAGCTGCTCAAGGCCCGGCACCTGCACGCCACCGGGATTCCCGCCGCCCTGTCCGACACCTGCCGGGAGCTGTCGCATGTGCTGATGACGCAGATGCGCGATGCCGGACGCAGCGTGTCGTTCGACCCCAATCTGCGGCCTTCGCTGTGGTCAAGCCAGGCGACGATGATTCGTGAGATCAACCGTCTCGCCAGCCTGGCGCACTGGGTGATGCCGGGCATGGCCGAAGGTGAACTGTTGACGGGCTACGACACCCCGGCCGACATCGCCAGGTTCTATCTGGACATGGGCGTGGAAGCGGTGGTGATCAAACTCGGCGCCAAAGGCGCGTATTACCGCACCCAACTCAATGAAGCGTTCGTGCCCGGCGTGCCGGTGGCCAAGGTCATCGACACGGTCGGTGCGGGTGACGGCTTCGCGGTCGGCGTCATCAGCGCGCTGCTGGAAAACCTGGGTTTCGATCAAGCAACGGCCCGTGGCAACTGGGTCGGCAGCCAAGCGGTGCAGAGCCGTGGCGACATGGAGGGTCTGCCGACCCGCGCCGCGTTGCAAGCCGCCGAACTGAACCCGACATTGCGACGACAGACCGCCTGATCCCCCCGTTTATTGCGTGCACACACTGTTCCCCTTCACCTGCTGCGACAAAAACAACATGCTCAGGGAGCCTGAAATGGAAAAGCTACTCGAAACCGTCAAGCACGCCGGCCTCAAACGTCGCTGGCTGCTGATCATGCCGATCGTCTTCATCACCTACAGCCTGGCCTATCTGGACCGCGCCAACTATGGCTTTGCCGCAGCCTCGGGCATGGCGGAAGACCTGCACATCACACCGGGTATGTCGTCATTGCTGGGGGCCTTGTTCTTCCTCGGCTACTTCTTCTTCCAGGTCCCGGGCGCCATCTACGCGCAGAAGAAGAGCGTGAAGAAGCTAATCTTCGTCAGCCTGATTCTCTGGGGCGGCCTCGCGACCCTGACCGGTATCGTTTCCAACGCCTACATGCTGATCGGCATCCGCTTCATGCTCGGGGTGGTCGAGGCCGCCGTGATGCCCGCCATGCTGGTGTACCTCTGCTACTGGTTCACCAAGGCCGAACGCTCGCGCGCCAACACCGTGTTGATCCTCGGTAACCCGGTGACCATGCTCTGGATGTCGGTGGTGTCGGGTTATCTGGTGGCACACTTCAGCTGGCGCTGGATGTTTATCGTCGAAGGCCTGCCTGCCGTCATCTGGGCGTTTATCTGGTGGCGTCTGGTGGACGAGCGTCCCGCGCAGGCCAAATGGCTGACCGAGGAAGAGAAGACCGAACTGCAAGCGCGTCTGGACGCCGAACAGGTCGGCATCAAGCCGGTGAAGAACTACGCCGAAGCCTTCCGTTCGCCGAAAGTCTTGCTGTTGGCCGCTCAGTATTTCTGCTGGAGCATCGGCGTATACGGCTTCGTGCTGTGGCTGCCAACGATCCTCAAGAAAGGCATGCAGATGAACATGGTCGAAGCCGGCTGGTTGTCCGCATTGCCTTATCTGGCGGCGGTGATCGGCATGGTGCTGGTGTCATGGGCCTCGGACAAACTGCAAAAACGCAAACTCTTCGTCTGGCCGCCGCTGCTGCTGGCTGCCGTGGCGTTCTACGGCTCTTACGCACTGGGCACCGACCACTTCTGGTGGTCCTACGCCCTGCTGGTGATCGCCGGGGCCTGCATGTACGCGCCTTACGGCCCGTTCTTCGCCATCGTGCCGGAAATCCTTCCGGCCAACGTGGCCGGTGGTGCCATGGCATTGATCAACAGCCTCGGCGCACTGGGTTCGTTCGCAGGCTCTTATCTGGTGGGTTACCTCAACGGCGTCACCGGCACGCTGAGCGCGTCCTACCTGTTCATGAGCGGCGCGTTGCTGGTGTCGGTCGTATTGACCTTATTGCTCAAGCCGGACAACGCCGCAAAGCAGGTGCTCGATGAATCGACGGTTCGTCGCACGCCCGCGCACCCCTGATCTGGAAATCATTCGATGAAAAAGCACGTTGTTCTTTATAAAAAGCTGTCGGCGCCCCTGATGGAGCGCCTGCAGGCGTACGCCGAGGTCACGTTGATCGAGGATCCGAAAAGCGCAGGTGGCGTGGCCCGCCTGCGCGACGCCCTGCCCCAGGCTGACGGTCTGCTGGGCGCCAGCCTTAAGCTCGACGCGCAACTGCTCGATCTGGCGCCGCAGCTCAAAGCGGTGTCCAGTGTCTCCGTGGGGGTCGACAACTACGACATCGACGACCTCACCCGACGGGGCATCCTGTTGAGCAACACCCCGGACGTCCTGACCGAAACCACGGCCGACACCGGGTTTGCGCTGATCATGGCCACGGCCCGTCGTGTGGTGGAACTGGCCACGATGGTGCGCAATGGCGAATGGACGCAGAACATCGGCCCGGCCCATTTCGGCACCGATGTTCACGGCAAGACGCTCGGTATTGTCGGCATGGGAAGGATCGGTGAAGCCGTGGCACAGCGCGGCCACTTTGGTTTCGGCATGCCGGTGCTCTATCACAGCCACTCGCCCAAGCCGGCCGTCGAAGCGCGTTTCAATGCGCAGTACCGCAGCCTCGACGCACTGCTGCAAGAAGCCGACTTCGTCTGCCTGACCGTGCCGCTGACCGCTGAAACCGAAGGTCTGATCGGTGCAGAGCAATTTGCCCGGATGCGCCCCGAGACGATCTTCATCAACATCGCGCGGGGCAAAGTGGTGGATGAGCAGGCCATGATCCACGCGCTGCAGACGGGACAGATTCGCGCGGCAGGCCTCGACGTGTTCGAGAGTGAGCCGCTGCAGACGGACTCCCCGTTGTTGCAACTGGACAACGTGGTAGCGACCCCGCACATGGGATCGGCCACGCACGAAACCCGCGAGGCGATGGCGCGTTGTGCCGTGGAAAACATGATCAGTGCGTTAAGCGGCGAACGACCGAAGGACCTGGTGAACAAGGAAGCCTGGAAACACGCCTGACCATTTCCGGCGGTGGCCAGGCGATGGCGATCAACTCAAACCTTGAACCGCGTCACCATTGCCTTCAGGTCCACCGCCAGGCGCGACAGTTCATGGCTGGCCGCGCTGGTCTGGTTAGCCCCTGCCGCCGTCTGCGCGGCCAGGTCACGAATGTTCACCAGATTGCGGTCCACTTCACGCGACACCTGCGCCTGCTCTTCCGAAGCGCTGGCGATCACCAGGTTGCGCTCGTTGATCTGAGAGATCGCCTCGGTAATGAGCTCCAGCGCGTCGCCCGCCGAACTGGCCAGGCCCAACGTGGTGCGCGTGCTGTCCGTGTTACGTGACATCGATTGCACCGCGTCGCCCGTCCGGGTCTGAATACCCGCCACCATTTGCTCGATTTCGGTGGTGGATTGCGCCGTACGGTGGGCCAGTGCACGGACCTCATCGGCCACCACCGCAAAGCCACGCCCCGCCTCGCCCGCCCGTGCGGCTTCGATCGCGGCGTTGAGCGCCAACAGATTGGTCTGCTCGGCGATCGAACGAATCACATCAAGCACCTTGCCAATGTCGCGGCCCTGCTCCGCCAGGCCTTCCACTAACCCCGTGGTCGCCTGAATCTGCTGAGTCATGTCCTGAATCGACTTGACCGTTTCCACCACCCGGTCACGCCCCTTGCGCGCGGTCTGGTTGGACTGCTGCGAGGCTTCAGAGGTCGACACCGCGTTGCGTGCCACTTCTTCCACGGCCGCGGTCATCTCGTTGACCGCTGTGGCCGCCTGTTCGATTTCATTGTTTTGCTGCTGCAATCCGCGGGACGATTCTTCAGTCACCGCGCTCAGTTCCTCGGCGGCCGACGCCAGCTGGGTGGCAGAGCCGGAGATCAGCTCGAGGGTCTTGCGCAAGTTCTGTTGCATGGTCGCCAGCGCCTTCAACAACTGCGAGGCCTCGTCCTTGCCGTCCACTTCAATCGGTCGGGTCAGATCACCGCCAGCAATCTCTTCGGCAACCCGCACCGCTCTAGACAGCGGGTTGACGATACTTTTAGTCAGCAACCAGGCCAACAAGATGGTCATGAGTGCGGCAATAACCGAGACGGATATAACGCCGACATTGGCCCCATCATATTGTTGTTGGGAAACAACCGCCGCGTCGCCGGCGCTCTTCTTGTTAATGGCAATGAGCTGATTAAGCTGGACACCCATAAGGTCGGTGGCGTCTTTCATACGGGTGTTGATCAAGTTGCGCATCTCTTCCATTTTTTCCTGACGCGACAAGTCCAGTACTTGCGCCTGCACATCAAGAAAGGTTGCCAGCGTCGCTTCGAACTGACGATAGACCGTGAGTTCTTCGCCGTCGGCAGGTAACACGGCGTAGTTTTTCTTCGCGTCCTGCAACTTGCCGATCAACTCGGCAATGCGCCCTTCGGTCTCGCGCAGCGCTGCAGGCTCGCGATTGACCAGCGTGCGAAAGGACGTAATGCGCAGGCGCAAGGTGTTTTCCAGCATGTTGCCCAGGTACCCCACGCTGGGCAGCTGATTGGTTTCAATGTCGGTGGTGGCCTGTCGAATCACCGCCATGCGATTGAGAGAGAAAAAGCCCAACCCGATCACCAGCACGGCGATGAAGGCGAACCCCAGGAATGCGCGAGGCGCGATGTTCATGTTTCTAATCGACATGGAATGTCTCTCTTCAAAGATCCGGCTGAGGCGTCCATGCGTAAATCAGGCACTCGAGACTTGAGTTCGTCTCGTTAGTAAAGGGTGGCCGTCCTGTCACACGGAAGTTGATGTCTTGGCGGCCACCTGATCTTCTATCGGCAGAGGACAATCATTTATTCAGTCGACTTTGAAGTTATTTTGAAACGGATGTTTTGCTGGATCCCATTTGGCGCAGTAAAACGTTTGCGTGTTAAGCGCGTGTAACACCTCCCTTAAAAGCTGTTCTTTTATAGGGGCATTACACGTGGCGAATGCCCCCGCGATCAGATCAGATGCAGAGGGGGAAACCTCGAATACTGGCCGTGTGCCTTATTTTGAAATAACGATTCAGTGGTCAGTCGTTTTGATTAATCGGATATAACGGAGTTTGACCGATATCAAAGAAACATAAATTTTTTACGGCTGTAGGATTTTTTTCTCATACCTGTCAGAAGTCGGTGCTACCTTTAGCTGACTCGTGAACTGTGGATCCATGATCCGGCGAACGCGGTATTTACAAGATGCATCGTTGTGCTCTGGCACACGCGTTGCGACGTTCCCGGCACCGACACACAGACACTTTTTCCTGCCCTGCGGAGCTCTGGATTTGCTCGATTGAACGAGGTAGGCCCCATGAACAAAGTCACGTTTCCAAACGCCTGTCAGCTGATGCGCTGGCATTTCCACCCGGTGGGCTTCGAAGCCAACATGGACGCGCCCAGCAGTATGGTTGCGCGTCTGTTCGACCGCGCCAGCGGCGAGACGGTGATCGCGATCGCGGGGATTCCCTGCCAGACGGTCATGAACGCCATGGACGTGGAGCGCATCATCGAGGCCATTGAACTCGAGCTGGAAACCTTCGTTCCGCAGCAGACGCTCTACCTCAATCAAGCCTGACATCTGCGGCACGATGCCGTTCTAGCCGTTTGACCCGATGATGACAACTGTCGACGGGCCTAACGGCTACAGCCATCAATGCCCCACATCACTGAGATGATCCAGCCCCGCCAGCATCAACTCGTGCCGGCGAATCGTGTCCAGGCTGGCCTGTGACTCCGACAGGCCAGGCACCGCGTGCCACACCACGAAGTCACGTTGCACATCAAGAAACAGAAAGTAGTCGTTGAACAGTTCCGCCTGGGAGAAACGCCTCTCCAAGGCATCTCGCAGCTGTTCGGGACGTAACGCCCGACCTTCGATGTGCAAAGCGATGCCCCAATCGCGGTGCTCGCGTCGGCTGACGAAGGCCACTCCGGTCGCCACCGGCCAGATTGCCGCGCGTTCGGCCGCGACGTGGGCGTAGAACGCCGCCTTTTCCGATACCCGAATCATGCTCAATCCTTTAATGGCACAACGGTGAAATCCAGTTCGTGATCCCGCTCGTCCAGGCCCTGGCGCATGTCGGGGGGCCACCAGATCACCAGCTCGCGATCATTGGAGTCCGGGCGCTTGCAGGCATACCCCGAACACCCCGAATGGCTCGCACAACCCGTCAGGGTGGCGAACAGCACGAGCAGGAAGACGTAAACGCGCGCGGTCATCGTGTTGCCCCCTTGAGCAGCGAAGGTCGGTTCTGTCTGGCTTTGGTCGACACCTGCGGCTGGCGCAAGGCGATATAGATTTCACTCTCCGCGCCCGGTTGCAACCAGGCGCGTGGCCAGGCGCTGACGCCCATCACCCAACGCCCGCCGCATCGGCTCTCATCGATGCGAACCGGCTTGCTGGTGGTGTTGCGGGCCACGACGACGGCAATGCCCCAGTCTTTTTTCGAGAACCACTGCGACCGCTGTTTATCCAGCACCAGACCCTCACCCGGATCGCACAGGCTGTCGGCCTCGAACGGCAGCGCCTCGCCGCTGCTGAATCCCACGGGCGCCACGCCGTCCAGCAGTTGGGTAAACACGCTCTGCACATCGCCACGGGTGGGCGCTTCGCCGCCGTCGCGACGTTGCTGGATACGCTTCATCTGGTCATCGACATCGTGCGGGTTACTGATTTCGACATAGCGCGACGGGTTGACCTGATCGCCAATCAAACGCGGCGTGAGAATAAACAAGCGCTCGCGCTGGTTGAGCTCGCGATTGCGCGATTGAAACAGCAACTTGCCAATGACCGGAATGTCCCCCAGCAACGGGATCTTGTGGACCTTGTCGGTGGTTTCCAGCCCGTGAAAACCACCGATCACCAACGAGCCGTGTTCGGCGATCACCGCCTGGGTGCTGACATTGCCCTTGCGCACCGCAGGCTGGTCTTCGTTGATCTGCGAGGTGTCGATCTGGCCGTCTTCGATGTCGACGATCAGTTGCACTTGAGACTTGCCGCCCTTGTCCAGCGAGCGCGGGATGACCTGCAGACTGGTGCCTGCGGTGATCGGTTGAATATCGGCGACCCGCTCCGAGGTGGCGGTGAGGTATTCGGTGCGACTGAAGTCGATCACCGCCGGTTGGTTTTCCAGGGTCAGGATCGATGGGTTGCCGATCACCGAGGCGGCCCCGTTACCTTCCAGCGCGTGCAGGTCGGCGGCGAACTTCCCGGCGTCCTGGATGAACAAGGTGGAACCGCTGCCCTGCTCGAACAGGTTGGCGCCGCCACTGACGCTGCCGGCATTGAAATTCCAGCGGCTGGACAATTGCGCCAGCTCGTTGCGGTCGATGTCGAGGATGACCGCGTCGATTTCGATCAGGTTGCGCGGCGTGTCGAGTTGCTTCACCAACTTCTGGTACATCGCCTTGCGCTTGGGCAAGTCATAGATCAACACCGAGTTATTGCGCACGTCGGCGCTCACCCGGATTTTCGAACGGCTGCTGGAACCGCCCGACGAACCCGCGCGTTTGCCACTGGCACCCAGTACCCGATCCAGCCCTTGCTCAAGCGCGCCGGTATCAAACCCACCACTGTCCAGACCGCCATAGTTCAAACCCACGGCGTTGTTGCCGCCGGTCATGCCGCTGGCGGTGCCGCCCCGGCCTTGTAAAAGACTCACGCCATTGATCGTCTCACCCCGGGAGCGGCTTTCCAGCAGTTCCTGAAGAATACTGGCGACGCCGGCCACGGTGAGCTGTTGGTCGCGGTAGCGAATGGTGCGATCGGCGGCGTTGGCGTATTTGAGCGGCAACACCACGATGTCCTGTTTCTCGGCCTTTTCCGGCGCTTCAACCTTCTTGCTGTAAGTGCGCACAAAGTCGACGTATTTGGCCGGTCCGCGCACCAGCACCACGCCTTCGTCGGGTAAGGCACCCCAGCCAAAACGCTTGTCCAGCAACCCGACGTCGGACAACGCCTGTTGCAGGTCGTCGACCGCCTCGGGCGACACTTCGATGCGCGCCGAGGTCTGTTCACGGGTGGGGCTGATGTACAGGGTTTCGTTGTACACGAACCACTGGAAATGGTGCTCCTGGCCCAATCGGTCGAGGAATTCCTGCGGGTTCTGGGCGCGGATACGGCCATCGAGCGTGCCTTGAATCGGCGCCATGTCCAGTCCGATACCGAACTCCTTGGCGAAATCGCCCAGCGCCGTCGCCAGATCGGTCTGCCGCGCGTCATAGGCATACGCTGTGTGTTTCCAGGCGTCGGGCACCGCCGCCAGGGCGGGCGCCGTCACGCCGATCATCAGCAAAGGCAACCACATTAAGGCCTTGCGCATTTCACACTCCTGGTTGCCAGGTATTGAGGGTGGCGCGGGGCGAGGCCGTGGCCGTCGCGTTGCGCATTGAGGTCTGCATGAGGCTCAGCATGGCCGCACGCTGGTTGGCCAGACTTTCCAGACGATCGAGCAGCCGGTCAGGGGTGCAGGGATCCGGCAGCCAGCTGAGCAGCACGACACAACGTGTTTCGGGGTCCATGCCCAGCGCACCGTCGCAGGCACAGGCGACGCTGGCGCCGCCCTGATTGAGCAAGGCATCGAGACGCTGCGGGTCGCTGCCGTCGTAGGGGTCCAGCAGATCGAGGCTCAGACGAACGCCCTCCCCGTGCACGGACAAACGCGCGTTGGCGTCGTCGATCCAGCAGTCCAGCGGTGTAAGCGGACGACGCTCACACCACTGAACGAGGATCGCCGTGAAGTCACTGAACGCCATCGATGATTGCTTTGGT
Source organism: Pseudomonas abietaniphila (assembly GCF_900100795.1). Classification (GTDB taxonomy): domain Bacteria; phylum Pseudomonadota; class Gammaproteobacteria; order Pseudomonadales; family Pseudomonadaceae; genus Aquipseudomonas; species Aquipseudomonas abietaniphila. Next base: position 698,710 of record NZ_FNCO01000001.1, on the reverse strand, counting down.
GATGCCGTGTTTGGCGCGCAGCCCCTCGTTGAGGATCATGTTCGCCACGTTGGTCTGCTGGGAGGCATCGTTGAAGGCGCGCATGTCTTCCAGAGAACCGCTGTCGGAAGCCGCCTCTGCGGCATCGTCCATATGGCTCTGGGCGCGGGTGAAGGAATGGTCGAGGTGGTTTTGCAGGGATTTGAAACTGATCATGCGGCAACTCCAACGGAAGGGTTCATTCCCTGAGTGGAAGCTGCCCACGCTCCGGTTCCATCCGCGGGCGCATAAACCGTGAGCCCGGATTCAGGAACGATCATTCGTCGCCGCAGGCGCCCAGCAACCCCCTGCGCAGGCTCGACCACTCGATATCGAACGCGCCATTGGCGTCACTCAAACGCAAGCTCTGCGGGGCGAGCGAGGGGTCAGCCTTGAGTTGCCAGTGCTCGGCAAACCGACTCTGCGCCAGCCATTGCCTGAGGTCATCGAGCATGTCGGGAGGCGCACCAAGCGTCGCCTGCGCTCCACAGGTCTGGCTGTCCGCCAGATTTCTCACCAGGGCGCGGGTGCGTTCGGCCAGCGTGCTCTCATCCAGCAACCGCGCGAGCGTGCTGTTCAGCAACCCCTCCACGGCCACCATCGATTCGCGCTCAAGGGCTTGGCGTTGCTGATTCAGGCCTTGCAGAAAGTGATTGGCGCTCGCCCAGAACTGGCCAAGCGCTTCGTCTTTTTCCTGCTGAGCCTGATGCCGGGCCTCCTCCAGGATCAAAGCGGCTTCGCGGCGGGCGTTGCTCAACACCTCGGCGGCCCGTTGGGTATCGGCAATGTCCTCACGTCGCAGGAGCGGTTCAACGAGCACCGCGGACGGCGACAGGACAAGGCGGCGTTTGGTGAGCATAGGGGCATTCCTGAAAGGGTCGCGAGGCTTGGACTCAAGGCGTCATGACGCGCCACAGCACTGACTGCCAGAGTGTTTGCAGTTTGTTAGACGGCATGTTGGTGGTTGCGGGTTGCACTGCGTGGGGCGGCCAGCTCAGGCGCAAGCGCGACCAGCAATGCTCACCGACCCAAGCGGCCAGCAGCAGGCGCGGATCGTCGAGTGTCGGGTCCAGCCATGCGCCCGGCCTCAGCGCCTTGGCCACCGCCCGGCACCAGCCTTCGTGTGCCGACGCAACGCTTGGCGCGTTGGCATCGCCCACGGATGTGAGGCAAATACGGGCAGCCAGGTGCAGCGCCTGCTGCTGTTGATCCGCCGTGAGTGCCAACCATTGCAGTACCGCATCGACAGGGGCCGGAGGCTGACCAGGTTCGACGTGCGCACTGTGTAAAAAGGCGTTGTGACGGCCGTGTGGTGCGTCAATCCGATCGTCTTCAGGCAACCCGTTAAGCGCGAGGAACCGCGTTTTCCACGCCGGATGCGCCCACTCCCAGGGCGCACACCACCACTGAATCCAGCGCGCTTCGGTGGCGTGCATCACGCACGCACCGGCAAGCTCGAACGCTCACCGCGACGCAGGCCGATGCGCTGCAGCACCGCGGCTCGCCAATCGCCACGAATGCCCAGCACCAGCAACATGATCACCAGCAAGGCGGCGAATGGCACGGCCCAGAGCATGTTTTGCCAGAACCCGAGGTTGTCGCTGTCGATCAGAAACGGTCCGAAGTTGACCAGTCGTTCGGTGTCCTGAAACTCCGCCGCCGGCACGAATACGATGGCGAATTTCTTGGAGTCCAGAGGCTCGCCCGACATCCCGGGAATGCTGCTGGCGACCATCTGCTGAATGCGTCCGCGCACGCTGTCCGGATCCAGTGCTGGCGTGTGCTTGATGAACACGGCAGCCGACGCGGGTTGCACCGGTTCGCCCGGCGCAATGCGCTCCGGCAACACCACATGCACCCGTGCGACGATCACACCGTCGATCTGCGACAACGTCGCTTCAAGCTCTTGCGACAGCGCATAGATGTACCGAGCACGCTCTTCCAGCGGCGTGGAAATCACCCCTTCCTTTTTGAAGATTTCGCCCAGACTGGTGCGCGATCGTCTCGGCAAACCTGCGGCGTCCAGGATACGCACGGCACGGTTGATATCGCCCGTCGGGACGCTGATCACCACACCGGTCTTCTCGCTGCGCTTGCGCGCATCGATATGCTGATCGGCGAGACTGGCAATCACATCATTGGAGTCCTGCTCGGACAGACCGCTGAACAGGTCGGTTTCGTCACTGCAGCCACTGAGCAGCAACATCAGGCACAACAGACCCGCAGTCAGATACTTCACGTCAGACCTCTATTGCAGGTTGGTCAGCTTGTCGAGCGCCTGCGCGCTCTTGTTCACGACCTTGGTCGTCAACGCCATTTGCAACGAGTACTGCGACAGCGAGCGGCTCATTTGGACAATCTCCATCGGATCGTCCGTTGTCGAGGCGTTTCTCATCTTGCGCACCGCTTGCTGAGAGAGCTTGTCAGTGGCGCCCAGCCGCTCGGACAAGGCACTGGCGATCTGCTCGGACAGATGGCTTTGCTGCAACGCCATGTCGGGACGCATGGCGGCATTGAACAGGTCGACATCCGCCTGCGAAGGCGTGCTCACCAATCCCTGATCCATGGACGGCTCAAGATCGGGGGATGACGATTTGAGTTGATTGATATGGGAAATGGTCACGGGTGATCTCCAGCAGACGGTGTCGATTATTTAGCGCGAAGCCTGACTGAGAAGATCAGGCGGCCTGGCGGGTGTCGCCCGCGCCCAACAGTGCAGAAACGATTGCCGTGGCCGCTTGAGCCAGGGTGTTCTGCAGGTCGTGTTGCGCGAACAGCGGATTGGGCTGACCGCCCGTGCCGCCGACGCCGCCACTGCCCGAACCACTGCCGCTTTGGCTGGCTTCCAGGCCTTTCTCAATCAGCCCGCCGAGCAGCTTGCCAAGGTCCTGTGTCACGCTGTTGCCAGAATTCCCTGGCTGCTGGGCATCATTGACCGGCGTACCTAGACCACCGCCGACGTTGTTGCCGTTGCCCAGGCTCGCGTTCATGCCTTGTTGCAGCAGGCCGCCCAGCAATTGACCCAGTTCCTGAGTCGGGTTGCCGCTGCCAGGCATTTCCAGGGTTGAAAGGCCGTTGGATAACGCATTGCTGTCCAGTGGACTGCCGCCGCCATTCTGTTGCTGCTCCAACTGACCGCCCAGCATGTCCAGCGCGGCACGGAAAGCACCGGTCTCTTTGCTGTCGAGGTAGTTGTCTTCCTTGAGTTCGTTCTTCCAGGAACCGGAATCCGGCGCCGGGAATTTGCTCGAATTCTGGTCCATGAACTGCGCGATCTTGTCCAGCAGCGGCATGTCGTCAGAGGAAAACTTCGTTCCATCACCCTGCTTGCTCAAAAGGTCATCCAACGACGCTTTACCCAGACCGTTGAGGACCTGAGACATCAGATCTGGCTTACCGGAACCCGCGCCACCGCCGAGCCCGAAATCGGCAGCAGCACCGAAGTTGTCGCCCAGTTTGTCTTTGATGACGGCGCTGAGGGCCGCCTTGATCATGTCGGGCGAGCCGCCGCCGAGCGAGGCCAACGGGTTCATCTTTTCCATTTGCTTACCGACCATTTTGCCCAGCGGCGAGTCCTGGTCGAGATGACCGTCCTTGGTCAGGGCCTGTGCGAGTTTGTCGATGACGTCCTTGAGCGACTGCGGGCCTTGCTGCCCACCGATGCCGCCGGTGGAGACGACCGTGCCGATATGCGCGCCCTGCAGCGGATTGATGTTGGCGTTGAGACTGATCATGAAACCTCCGTATTCAGGTGATTGCCCCCTTGATCAGGGGGCAGTCCAACAGGATCAGAAACTGATGCCCTTGGCGTTCTGGGCGGTCGCACTGATTTCCTTGTTGGCGGAGTCGGCCTTGCCGGACGCGATGGCGTTGAGGACGTCCATGGTTTGTTTGCGCTCGGTTTCCTGTTCTTGCAGGCCGATCAGTTTGGCCTGGTTGGCATCCGCCTGTTGGCTGGCCTGTTGTTGCGCGGCGACGGACTGGCTGTTGCCGGTCCCTTGAAACAAAGCGGATTGCATGTTGGCGTTTGCCGCCAGGCTGTTGGCGCCCTGAGCGAGGCCACCGGCAGCGTTAACACCGGAGTTGAGCATGTTGGTCAAGCTGGACATGGGGTTCAAATTGACAGCCATTTTGCATACCTCTTGATCGACACCAGCGTCATTGCATGGTGTTGATGGGTGGCAGCGAGACTGGAATCGGTTCCGCGGGACATTCAATTAATTTGGGAGAGTGTGGAAGGTGAACATGCCTGTGATCTGGGGGTTGGGTTGGGTGAATATCCATTATTTGCAGCGAGGCAAATATTTGGGTTCTGCCTGACGGCAGAACCCGCATTCAGCCTCACCAGAGAGAAGAGATACGGGATAAACACACCATTGCGTCCTCACCTGGAAAAACGCCATCTCAAACATCCAGCTCTTTCATCCGGTGATACAACGTCCGTCGCGGGATATTCAGCTCCTGACTCACCGCCTCGATGCTGTTGTTATGCCGCTTGAGCGCGGCCTGAATCAGCACCTTCTCAATCACCCGCAACTGCGACCTCAACCCCGCGGAAGACACACCCTCGCCCCCCGACTCACTGCCCAACAGTGGAACCCCCAGCACAAACCGTTTGGCCGCCGACTTCAGTTCACGGATGTTGCCCGGCCACTGATGATTCAACAGCACATGCCGCAACACCCCGCTCACCTCCGGCACCGATAACCCTGCTTCACGCGCCGACGCCGCAGCAAACTGCCTGAAAAGCGGGATGATGCGCTCGCGCTGAGCCCGCAACGGCGGCAACTTGAGGGTCAGCACGTTAAGCCGAAAATACAGGTCTCGACGAAACCGGCCCAGCTCTACCCACTCATCCAGAGAATGCTGCGCCGACGCAATCACACAGACATCCAGCGCGATCGGTGTTGTCGATCCCAGCCGTTCAACCGAACGCGTCTCCAGTACGCGCAGCAGCTTGGCCTGAAGACTCAACGGCATGCTGTCGATTTCGTCCAGGTACAACGTGCCACCCTGCGCCGCTTCGATGTACCCCACCCGTGAACGATCGGCACCGGTGTAAGCACCACTGACCACACCAAACAGTTCGCTCTCGGCCAGTGATTCAGGAATCGCCGCGCAGTTCATCGCGACCAGGCGCCCCTTACGCCCCGACAACCCGTGAAGACGTTGCGCTACCGTGTCCTTGCCCGTTCCGGTCTCACCGGACAACAAAACGTCGATGCCCAGTTGTGAAATGCTCTGAGCGACGATCGCCAGGTTCGGCACATGAAGATTGTCTTCCAGCTGTTCATCAAAAAAATCGTACACACTCATCCACGACCTCTGACACTTCAAGCGCCTGTGGCTGCCCCGTGCACCGAGCCTTCACAGCCCCCACCAGGCAACGGGCATTCAGGTGTTACGAAAACAGCGGATCGGACGCGCCGAGGCAGGTCAGACCCAGCTCCTTCATGCGGTGATACAAGGTGCGTCTCGGGATTTCCAGCTCCTGCACCACGGCATCAAGGCTGTGCTTATGGCGTTTGAGGGCGTCCTCAATGAGCATTTTTTCGATGACCCGCAGTTGGGTCTTCAGGCCGGTGTCGGGGTCGCGGGCGGGTTCGGCATCAGCGCCCAGCAAGGGAAACCCCAGCACGAAACGTTTGGCGGCTGACTTCAACTCGCGGATGTTGCCGGGCCAGGCGTGGCTGAGCAGCACCTGCACCAAACCGTTACTGAGCGTAGGCACCGGGCGGCCGAAGTCGCGGGCGATGCTCTGGGTGAACTGGTCGAACAATGGCAGGATCTGTTCCCGACGCTTGCGCAAGGCCGGCATTTGAATGGTCAGCACATTGAGTCTAAAAAACAGATCGCGACGAAACAGCCCTTGTTCCACGAGTTCATCCAGGGAGCGCTGTGCCGAGGCAATGACGCGCAAGTCCACCGGAATGAAGGCGGTGGAGCCCAGACGTTCGATCCCGCGGGTTTCCAGGATCCGCAGCAGCTTGGCCTGCAGGCTTAACGGCATGCTGTCGATTTCATCCAGATATAGCGTGCCGCCAGACGCTGCTTCGATGTACCCCTCGCGAGACCGGCTGACACCGGTGTAAGCCCCGTTCACCACACCGAATAGCTGACTTTCCGCCAACGACTCGGGAATGGCCGCGCAGTTCATCCCGACAAAAGCGCCTGTGCGACCCGACAGCTCGTGGATGCGTTTTGCCAGCGTGTCCTTACCTGTCCCTGTCTCCCCACACAAGAGCAAATCCATGCTCAGACTTGCGGTATTGACTGCAATCTGGTGAATGTCCAGCGCTGCATTTTCCCCCAAAGACGCCCAGCCGCTTACATCGATTTCTTCCTTCATCGATACCTCTCAAAGTGGGTGCAAGCGAGTTATTAGTACCACGCATTACACAGGCATCAATATTTAATTTAAGTTCCCACACTCGATGAGAACAGGTTCACAAGGTTCCCCAGTGATATCATTATGATCTTACTTGCTGTACCACTAATACGCCGTCTACTTTCAAACGATTATTTAAATTTAAGACTTGCTTGTGCTACGACGATGTTTTATTGAGGAACACCCGGAAAGGAAAGGTTCTCAACAATCATCACAATACATTAACAATCAATGGGTTATGCTTCAAAACTGTGCGCCTCAGCGCCAGCTTGCCCGGCGTCATCAGACCTCCAGAAGCAAACACCGGCGTCTGACCTTTCCCTGTCGTTGGCAGGATTGTTTGCACCCTCTTGCGAATGAACCCACCGCCTATTTATAAACGACGCACCCTCTCTATAACATCACCCGCAGCATTCAACTCACTTTTCCGCGGCGCATTAATTCGTCATGTAATTAACACTTTAAACTCCTCAACGCACCTTCATAAAACTTCATTTATTATCTATCAGACATTGCAACTTCACTCTAACTAACAGCTCGTTCGGATTACCAACTAAGGAGGTTCGGATTTCCGAACATTGCTTTATCCATTCAGCCGGATCCTCCAGAGCCCTTTATTTTCGGGGGCTTCTGAGTAGCACTACGCTTGTATTGACAGCGCTCGCGGGTGCAGAGGAGGACGTGATTTGTCTCCAGATCTGGATTGGGATCCAACTAACGGGAAGTGACCCAGCCCCACCCTCACACCGTGGCTGATACCGGCCTATTTGACAGAGAAATACGGGCACGATGTTTCAAGATATGTCGAAACAACGCGAAACCGTTCTGTATCAACAGGGTTACACCACGGCGAAAAAGTTCATGGCACTTATAGGGTTTCAGCTGAATGAAGGCCCCTGTGCTGGCTGATAATCGCGATGACATCAGCATTAGACGGGCTATCGGAGCTGTGTCACCGACGTTACAAAAACGCGGAACGCCCCACTGCAAGGCACAGCGCGCTTGAAGGGTGAGCAGCGGCGCGTACGTAACGCCACGGTCACGGCACCCACCTGACAGACGGCGATGAAGGTGTCGCGCTGATCGCCAGCGTTTCGGCAGAAACGTCGGCGGCGCCCTCCTCCATATTTGCGAGGCCAGCCGCCAACTGCCGCGCTTGATCTCGAGGAACCAGCAGGTGACGCGGTCCATCGATGGTTTTCTTGCGTACAAACGCAGGATTCAAGCCTAGAAGCACGGCTTCATCGACCCCAGCGGCGGCCGCCAACCGGGAAAGGTCGACAGGGTGCGTGAGCTCGATAGCCGTGAAATACGGTGCGTTGGCCACTGGGCTCAATTGCACGCCGTAGGCAGCCGGTTCGCGCACCAGCATCGACAACGCCAGCAGGCGCGGAACGTAATCCTGGGTCTCTCGCGGCAGATTCAGATGCCAATAGTCTGTAGGCAGGCCCCGACGCTGATTCGCCTCGATTGCCCGCATTACGGTGCCCTCGCCCGCGTTATAGGCAGCCATTGCCAAGAGCCAGTCGCCATTGAATTGGTCGTGCAGACGGGTCAGATAATCCATGGCTGCTTTGCTCGAGGCCACGACATCGCGCCGGCCGTCGTAAAACGCTGTCTGGCGCAGATTGAAGTCACGCCCGGTGGCGGCCATGAATTGCCACAGTCCGGCGGCGTCGCGAGCAGAGTTGGCTTTGGGGTTGTAGGCGCTTTCGACAATGGGCAACAACGCCAACTCTGACGGCATGTTTCGCTCGTCCAGAGACTGCGCAATGAAATGAAGATAAGGACTGGCCCGCTGGCTGGCATTGCGCAGAAAGGCCGGGTTTTCCAGCAACCAGTCACGCTGACGGACGATTCGCGGGTTAAGGCCGTTGTCATCGACCAGGCTGAAACCTTGCCCCAACCGTCCCCATACATCGCTGCCGTCATAGCGCGCCGGCACAGCGCCCGGTGTCTGAGGATTTACATCGCGATGAAGCCCCGCCACCAGCCGAGGCGTACGCTCAGCGGCGGCCTCGGGCGAGTAGTCGAAGGACTGGCAACCTGCGCAAAGCATGAAGACGCCGAGCGACCCGATGCGTATCTGACAGCCGAGTCGTGACAACCCGGTCGGAAAGGTCAAGGCAGGCCGCATGAAGGGATAATCCTGAGATCGTGATTACCCTAGGTGGTCCAGGCGCCCGGCCGGTTCCCTCTCAACAGCCATCCTCGCGCATGGCCTGGTGTGAACGCGGCAAGCGGCGGCAGGGGTTCACGCGCTCAGGTGCTTTTGCTCCACAGCAATCGTACGCCCCGCACGCCGATGGTAGGCCTCGACGTATGCATCCCGCGAGGGCGCCAGATGCGCACGACACAACTCGACAAGGCGCTGGGCGTCGGCGGCCTTGAGCGCGTCGATGATCGCCCAGTGTTCCCGGCGCGCACGCTCCAGTTGTTCGGGAAGCACCAGCGAGGACGATCGAATGGAGTGGGCACGCTGGGCGTGGTCCTGAATGGCTGCGACCAACACCGGGTTGTCGGACAGCGCAAACAACTGTCGGTGGAAACGCATGTTGGCGCGAAACACCAGGCGCAAATTGCCAGCGGCGATCTGCGCGTCATGCTCCTGCTGGGTCGCTTCCAGTGCGTCAAGCTGATCGAGTGGCACCGGAAAACGGATCAATTGCACGCACTGGCATTCGAGCAGTTCACGGACTGCGTACAAATCCTCCACTTCTTTAACGGTGTACGCGCGAACCAGTGCACCGATGTTGCGCTTGCGCTCCACCAGGCCCATACGTTCGAGCTCGACGAGCACTTGGCGCACAACGTGCCGTTTGAGGTTGAAGCGTGCGAGCAGTTCGTCTTCGACCAAGCGCTCGCGCGGGTGCAGAAACCCCAGCACGATTTCTTCTTCGAGGGTTTGCACGGCCCTTTCAAGGCCGCTTTGGGGATCATCGAGTTCCAGGGATTGCATAGCGGGTACAGCGCTCACGTGATCAGGATTGACCGCGTCAGACTGCCACAAACCCTCGTCCGACGCAGCTTGGTTTCGGCCTCATGATGAAAAACACAAGGCGCTTGCATCGCCTCGGTGTTCCGTGATTACATCGCCTTCACGGATTATCGATAATATACCCAATAATAAAATCAACCGAGGTGACCATGCCTGAGCACGATCCTGTCATCAAACCCCAAGGCATCCGCAAGGGGCTGACCAACTATGGCGACACCGGCTTCGCGCTGTTTCTGCGCAAGGCGTTCATCAAAGGCGCGGGCTACACCGACGACGCGTTGAATCGCACCATCGTCGGCATCGCCAACACCGGCAGCGGCTACAACCCCTGCCATGGCAACGCCCCGCAACTCATCGAGGCGGTAAAACGTGGTGTGATGATGGCCGGCGGGCTGCCGATCGATTTTCCGACCATTTCCATTGCCGAAAGCTTTTCGCAACCCACCAGCATGTACCTGCGCAACCTGATGTCCATGGACACCGAGGAGATGATCCGTGCGCAACCGATGGATGCGGTGGTGTTGATCGGAGGCTGCGACAAGACGGTTCCTGCGCAACTGATGGGTGCAGCGTCGGCGAACGTGCCCATGGTGCAACTGGTGACCGGTGCCATGCTCACGGGTGGCCATCGGGGCGAACGCGTAGGCGCGTGTACCGATTGTCGGCGCTTTTGGGGTCAGTACCGGGGCGATCAGATCGACGAGCAGGAAATCACCGAGGTTAACGACAAGCTGGTCGCCAGCGTCGGCACCTGTTCAGTGATGGGCACGGCCAGCACCATGGCCTGCATCGGTGAGGCGCTGGGCATTGTGATGCCCGGCGGCGCCTCCCCACCGGCCGTGACGTCCGACCGTATCCGCATTGCCGAGCTCAGCGGACGTCAGGCGGTGATCATGGCCCGGAGCGGTCTGACGCCGGACAAGATCCTCACCGAGAAAGCCTTCGAAAATGCGCTGCGGGTGCTGCTGGCCATTGGTGGTTCGACCAACGGCATCATCCACCTGACGGCCATTGCCGGGCGCATGGGGTTCGACATCGACCTGGAGGCGTTTGATCGCATGAGCCGGGAAACGCCGGTGCTGGTCGACCTCAAACCGTCCGGCCAGCACTACATGGAAGACCTGCACCGCGCCGGGGGACTGCAGACCGTACTGCGCGAACTGCGCCCGCAGCTGCACCTGGACGCCTTGACCGTGACCGGCCGCACCCTGGGCGAAGAACTCGATGCAGTGCCATCGTTCAAGCAGGACGTGGTCCGCAGCTTCGCCAACCCGATCTACCCGGCCGGCGGCATCGCCTTCCTCAAAGGCAACCTGGCGCCCGATGGCGCGATCATCAAACAGTCAGCTGCCGACCCGGTGTTGATGGAGCACGAAGGCCGTGCCGTGGTGTTCGAGAATTCCGAAGACATGGCCGCGCGCATCGACGACCCGGAACTGGACGTCAACGCTGACGACATTCTGGTGCTCAAGAACATCGGTCCCATCGGCGCTCCGGGCATGCCGGAGGCCGGTTACCTGCCGATTCCGAAAAAGCTCGCGCGCGCTGGCGTCAAAGACATGGTGCGGATTTCCGACGGTCGCATGAGCGGCACAGCGGCGGGCACCATCGTTTTGCACGTCACGCCTGAAGCCGCGCTGGGCGGGCCTTTGGCGCTGGTGCGCAACGGTGACCGAATTCGCCTGAGCGTGGCCGAACGCAGCATTGAGCTCAAAGTCTCCGCCGAGGAACTGGAACAGCGTAAAGCGCACTGGGTACGCCCTGTTCCTCAGGGCGCCGAGCGCGGTTACCGCAAGCTGTTCTTCGAGCAGGTGACGCAGGCCGACAAAGGCTGCGACTTCGAATTCCTGCGCCCGCCGCAGATGATCGCGCGGGTCCCCGCCCGCGATTGATCAGCACCGGTATCTCCCAGAATGTGCACCGCTGCGTGAACCCGCGCAGTGGCGCACTGACTCAAACAATAAAAACAGGACCGCCGTCATGACCGCACGCCCCACTCGAATCAGGTACCTGATTCTGTTGATACTGTTCATCGTCACCACCCTCAATTACGCAGACCGCGCAACGCTCTCCATCGTCGGCTCTACCTTGCAAAAAGACCTGGGCCTGACCCCTGTTCAAATGGGGGTCATCTTCTCGGCGTTCGCGTGGGCTTATGTGATCGGGCAAATCCCCGGCGGATGGCTGCTGGACCGCTTCGGTTCCAAGCGGGTCTACGCCTGGAGTATTTTTCTCTGGTCGATCTTCACCCTGCTGCAGGGCTTTGTCGGTGTGCTGAGCGTAAGCGCCATCGTCGTGGCGTTGTTCATCCTGCGATTTATGGTCGGTCTGGCAGAGTCGCCGTCTTTTCCGGGCAACAGCCGCATCGCTGCCGCCTGGTTTCCCACCGCCGAGCGCGGTACCGCCGCCGGAATATTCACCTCCGCGCAGTACTTCGCCACGGTATTGTTCGCCCCGTTGATGGGCTGGATCACCTTCCAGTACGGCTGGCACTACGTGTTTCTGGTCATGGGCGGCCTGGGAATCCTGATGTCGCTGATCTGGCTGAAAACCATCCATGCCCCTCGCCAGCACCCTAAGGTCAATGAGGCCGAACTGCAGCACATTTCCAGTGGCGGCGGCCTGATCGAAATGGACCAGATCGGGGTCAAGAATGAATTCACCCGTCCCCGCTGGACCCACTTCAAGCAACTGCTGACCCATCGCATGATGCTCGGGGTTTTCATTGGTCAGTACTGCATCAACACCCTCTCGTATTTCTTTCTGACGTGGTTCCCCGTTTATCTGGTGCAGGACCGTGGCATGTCGATCCTCAAGGCTGGACTGGTAGCGTCCGTGCCGGCGATTTGCGGGTTCCTCGGCGGCGTGCTCGGCGGCATCATCTCCGACGGCATGCTGCGACGGGGCCGCTCTCTGACCTGGTCACGCAAGACGCCGCTGGTGCTGGGCATGTTGATGTCGACCAGCATGATCGCCTGTAACTACATCGACGCTGAATGGTTGGTGGTGACCGTCATGGCCATCGCCTACTTCGGCAAAGGTTTCGGTGCTATCGGCTGGGCGGTGGTGGCCGACACCGCGCCCAAACAGATCGCGGGCCTGTGCGGCGGGATGTTCAACGGATTTGGCAATACGGCCGGCATCACCACCCCCATCGTCATCGGTTTCATCCTGCAATCGACCGGATCGTTCGAAGGCGCATTGATCTTCGTCGCCGCTAACGCGCTGGTGGCGATGTTCTGCTACCTGGTGATCGTCGGAAAAATCGAACGCATGACGCTCAAGGATGAGCCGGGCGAAACGCCGGTCACCTCCGGTGAGTCGTTGACGAGTAAACGCTGAGTCCAGCCGGCCGAACGCTGGATCAGCGATTCGCCCACCCTTCCACCGTACGGACCAGATCGGTCAGATCGCGATCTGCGCCGTCCTGCTGCGCGGCAACGTTCCACAGTTGCCGCGCAGCATTGCCGAGCCACATCGGCACGCCCAGCGCCTGACACTCCTCGACGGCGAGGCCCACGTCCTTGCACACGCTGGAAATGGGAAATCCGAAATCGAAGGTGCCCGGCAGTACATGTTTGGGAAATTTGTCCAGCGTCGCGCCATTCTTGCCGCTGCCGGCGTTGATCACCGCCATCATCACTTCGGGGTCCAGCCCTCCTTTGACGCCTGCAACGAAAGCTTCACTGGTGATCGCAAAAGCCGTCGTGGAGAGCATGTTGTTCAGCAACTTCAGCAGTTGGCCTTGCCCCGGCTGCTCGCCGACGATGAACACCTTGCCGAACACATCGAACAACGCCCGCACCCGTTCAACGACCTCGGATTTGCCCGCGATCATCAATGCCAGTGTGCCGTTCTCCGCGCCAGCTGCTCCGCCGCTGACGGGTGCATCGACGGTTTCGATGCCTTTGGTTGCGAGCGCACTGGCCACCTCCTGCTCGGCGCGTGAACCCACCGTCGACAGGTCCACCAGAATCCTGACCGCACCGCCTTCGATAATGCCATCGGCACCAGTCGCCACGGCCTTGAAAATCGCCGGGCTGGGCAAGCTGGTAAAAATCACTTCGGCACTGTCAGCCACTTCTCGCACACTGGAGGCCACTCGCGCTCCGAGCGCCGCGAGTTCATCCAGCGCGCTCTGATCTTTGTCGTAAATCACCAGTGAATGCCCGTGTTGCAGCAGTCGCCTCGCCATGGGGCGCCCATGACGCCCACCCCGATAAAACCCAATTGATGATCGGCCATGATGATTTCCTGATGGTTAGAGACTGGCCAGGCGCATCAGCGCGCCAGCGTCGGTTGAATGATCCAGTGCCCACAGCGCGTCGAGCAACGGCTGTGGTTCGCAGCCCGAACGGCCGTAGGCGACCAGTTCCCGCAATTTGTTTTCCAGGAACTGATCACTCAGCGGCGCACCCAGACTGCCCAGTGATACGTCGATGGTTCGGCTGAGGGTTTCTCGTGATGTGAAGAAAATCCGGACGTGTGCAGACTCCACCGCATAATCGGTGTCATCGATGAACTGCAAACGCCCATACAGCGCCCGCAGACGCTGATCGCTCACAGCGGCATCGCTGAACTCGCCGAGTCCTGCCTTGCCGGTGGCCAGGCTGACGGCCACCGCGTGCTGCGCACTGACCTGAGATTGCCGTCCCAGAACGATGTCCGGGCGATCGGTGCGCTGACGCAATAAAGGGTGGCCGGTCAGCTCGATACGCACGATGTCTTCCAGCGCCCAAGTGCGGTCCCGTGACAGCTCAAGACACGCCTGAATCACCGGATTGAGCACCACACCGCAGGGGTACGGCTTGTAGGTGTTGGCAAGCAACGCCCACGACTCACCCAGTCCGCTGCTGACCTCGCTGTAGCGAGGCTGCTCGCCGAAGACGTTAAGAAACCCTCGTTCACCCTCCAGTGGTTGCTCTGGCCCGGCGAAACCTTCCTCGGCCAGCAACGCCGACAGCACGCCATTGCGTGCCGCATTTCCGACACCGATGCTCTTGGCCGCGCTGCCCAGGGTTTCCACCAGCCCCGACGCCTGAGCGCTGGCGTTGCCCAAGGCCCAGACCAATTGCCGGGCGTTGAGCCCGAGCACCTTGCCCACCGCTGCCGCCGCGCCAAACACGCCGCAGGTCGCGGTGATGTGCCAGCCTCGACGGTAATGCTCAGGGGAAATAGCCATGGCCAACCGACACTCGACCTCTACCCCCAGTACGAAGGCGAGTAAAAAATCCTCCCCACTGATCTGCCGGGTTTCAGCCAGTGCAAACAACGCGGCCGCAACGGGCGCGGTCGGATGAAGAATGGTCGGAATGTGCGTATCGTCGTAATCGAAAACGTTGGCACTCATCGCATTCAGAGACGCCGCATTGAGCAGGTCCATCGATTCACTGCGGCCGACCACGTGGGCCTGATTGCCCGCGTTGTAGTGCGAAAACAGCTTCACCGCCCTGACGACATCCGGGTCGCTGCAGCCGGCCATGCAGACCGCGAAATAGTTAACCAGCGCCCGCTTGGCTTCATGTCCCACAGACGATGGAATGTCGGCCCAGGTCGTGCGTTCGATGTACTCGGCAAGTTGATGACTTAATGCATGGGTCATGCGGTATTCCCGATTCGTGTTGGGGTGGTTTTTTGGGTGGCACGCACTTAACCCGCCATCCATCCATCGTCCACCGGCAGGGTCGCACCGGTGATTGATGCGGCGGAATCGCTGCACAGGTATACGATCAGATCGGCGACGTGGCTCGCCTCGACAAAACGCCCGGTGGCCTGCTTGCCGTTAAGAAATTCACGGGTGGCGGTGTGCCTGTCCAGCTGTTTCTCCGCCATCAAGGCATTCAAACGGCCTTCGATATTCGGTGTCAGCACCGACCCCGGACACACCGCGTTGCAGGTAATGCCCTGGCCCTGGGTTTCCACTGCCACGGCCCGGGTCAGGCCCAGCAGCGCAGTCTTGGTGGTGACGTAATCAATGCGGTTGGCAATCGCGCGCGAGCCGTAGGCTGAAGACAGATTGAAGATGCGCCCCCATTGCCGCTCGCGCATGCCTGGCAACACTAACTGGGTAGCACGAAACGCCGCTGTCAGGTTCACCGCCAGCGCCTGATCCCAGCGCTCCAGAGGAAATGCCTCCAGCGGCGCAAAGTGCCGGACCACTGCGTTGTTGATCAACACGTCCACCCGGCCTGCGGCATCGATGAGCGACTCGATTTCATCGGGGTGGGCGACATCGGCCCTGACGTAGCGGACCCCCACATCATGGGCACGCATCAATTCATCGCACGTCTGACGCATCCCGTCAGGGTTCGCCAATCCGTGCAGAACCACGTCGAACCCCGCTGCTGCGAGGCCCTTGCCCATCGCCAGACCCAGTCCGTCTGAAGACCCTGTCACCAGCGCGACACGCCCCTTCATACGCCTGCCCCTCGTGAATCGATGCGCACCGCAAACGAGGGATCGCCGGGATCAACCGGCGCGAAGCGATTCATCACATCCGGGTCGTGCCCCGGTACGGCTACAGCACCGGGACGTTGCAACCACTCGCGAATCTGCACGTAGCCCTGATACATGTCAGCCAGGCTGTCGAGAACGGCGAACGGCCGGTCCTGCTCAAGCTCTTCGTAATAGTGAATGGCGTCCGATGCCAGAATCACCGGCCCTCCCGGCATCTCCACCACCACCGCCAACTGCCCCGGCGTATGCCCGCCGAGTTCGTGCAATTCGATGCCGGGGATCAACGTGTTGCGAGGCCCGTCCAGCAAAGTGATACGGCCTTCACGGTGCAAGGCCTGAATCCGCTCGATGTCCAGCGGATCGATATGATGGGCATACTGAGGCCGCTTGCCCATGTCGGTGCCCCAAAACTCGAACTCGCGCCGCGACATGACGATGCTGGCGTTGGGGTACAGCCCCAGATTGCCGGCGTGGTCGTAGTGCGCGTGGGTCAATACCAGCAGCTTGACCTCCAGCGGATCAATGCCCAACCGCGCGAGCGCGTCGGCCGGCGCAACCACGGGCTGTCGGCGCCGTGCAGTGGCCGCTTCCGGGCTGAACCCGGTGTCGATGACGATAGTCTGCCCGGCGTTGCGGAAGATCCAGAAAAAGTAGTCCATGGTGATTTCCGCGTCGGGCTCGCGGTACGCACGGAAGTTGTAATAACACTCGCTTTTGGTGGTCTGGCGCGTGCCGTAGCGCACGATAATGATCTCTGGATCGATCCAGTCGGGTTTGCTTGGGCTCGATTGCGTGCTCTTTGATGGCGTGTCCATAAAACAACTCCAGATAAAATCCAGGCAGATTCAGATGTTGACGTTTTGCGGGGCGCGTTCGACGGGCAGCGGCACGTCGGCAATGTCTTCCAGCGAACGGTTTTTCGTTTCCGGCCCGATCGTCGCCACGATCACCGCCTGCAGCAGCAACGTCCCGGCAATCAGCGAAATCACGCCGACAATGCCGAACCCGGCAAACACCGCTGCGATCGCGTATGGCACGAGAATATTGACGCCTCGCCCGATGGCGTTGCACAGCCCGGCACCGCGCAAGCGCAGCTCCGTCGGGAACAGCTCCGGTACGTAGCTGGCGACGCTCAGCGAGGACAGCACGTAAATGCAGCAGGTAATTGCGAAACCGGCCGCGATGATTGCTATCTCGGACTGGGCAAAGGGATAGCTCACGCCAAAGCCGATGCCGACCAGCGAAAACAGCACGATGCCCCACTTGCGGCCCAACCGCTCGGCAAGCGCAAACGCGATCAACGAACCCAACGGGCCGCCCGCAAACATCAGGGTGGTCAGGCCCAGAGAATTCGATACGCTGTGGCCCTGTTGCACGAGAAAGGTCGGGATCCAGCTGACGAAGGCATAGTTCACCGTGAACAACCCGACCAGTACCGTGATGCCGGTGATCGTGCGCGTAAGCAGTCGGCGGGAGAACAAGTCGCGAATGCGCGCAGGGGTTGCCGTGGTTTCTGCCAACGGTTCCTGAGCCACGTAGCTGTTTGGGCTGACACCGCAGCGGGTCTCGATGGTAGCGACGATCTTTTCCGCCTCTGCCGCGCGTCCCTGAGAGGCCAGCCAGCGGGGCGATTCCGGCATCGACTTACGAAGAAACCACACGACCAGGGCGCCCACGCCGGCAATCGCAAACATCCAGCGCCAGCCGAAATGCGGAATGATCAGCCAGCCCAGAAACGCCGCCAGAAACAGCGACGTGTTGATGATCAGATTGAGGACAGTGCCAAAGCGGCCGCGCCAGTCGGCAGGAATGAATTCACTGAGAGTGCCGTAGCCCACGACGATCTCCGCCCCCATGCCAACGCCCATGACCAGACGGAAGAAAATCAACCAGTACATCGAGGGCGCCAGCGCTGCTGCAATCGAGGCGAAACCATAGATACCGAGGTTGAACTGGTAGGTAAAGCGACGTCCGAAACGATCGCCCAAGACCCCGGACAACCAGGCGCCGGCCATCATGCCGATGAAGGTGACCGACACGAAGGTGGCGTTCAGTGCCAGGGTCGATTCATGGCTGTTGATCAATGCCGCGAGCACTGATCCGGCGATGTAAATGTCGAACGAGTCGAAGAACATGCCAGCTGCGATCAAGCCGAGCAGCCGGTAGTGAAACCCCGATAACGGCAAACGATCCAGGCGTGCGCCGATGCTGGATGTTGTATTCATGTGCGTGCCTCGTTGTTATTTTTATGAGTGGTCATCAAAGCGTTGCTACACGCCCGGTCGTGGTGGCGCCTTCACGTTGCACGTGTGCGTCATCAGGTTGAGCGTTGGTTCGGTTCCCCCAGCGCCTGTTCGAGCATGGGCGCCGCTTCCAGCGCGCCATGGATGCCGATGACACTGACGATCTCCAGCATTTCCATGATTTCTTCCCTGGTCGCGCCATAGCGCAAGGCATTGCGCATGTGCAGCTTGAGGCCCGGTACGTACAGGTGCGTGGCCGCTGCATCGAATGCGCAATACATCAGTTCCTTGACCTTGGGCTCCAGCACCCCCGAACGCCAAGGCACCGATGAAAACTCGACGTACGCCTCGAACAGTTCCGGGTCCAGTTCAAGCAGCCCTTCCCACGACGAATGCCAGTAACCGCGGTTGTCGATGAAACGGGACTTAAGCGCTTCTCGACGGGCATCGAAAGGCTCGGGACCTTCACGCATGCCCTCTTCCTCCAGCACCTCAAGCAACACCGGCACGCCGACATTGGACGCGTGTATGCCCACGGTGCTGATCAGCTCAAGCACTTCGGTCAGCTCTTCGCGGGTGGCGCCATGCTGGACGGCGACACGCAAATGCTCCTGGATGCCAGGCCGGTACAAGTGCGTGGCCGCTGCATCGGCAGCGATGGCAATGAACGCCTTGACCTTGCCGGGCAGGTGATTCTTCTGCCACGGCACGGCAGCGAAACCGGCGTAGGCCTCGACGAAGCCGGGATCGAGCCTGAGCAGGCTGTCCCACGCCAGGTTCCATGTCCCGCCACTGCGGGCGAAGGCATCTCTGGCCTTTTGTTGTTTTTCTGTGAGGTTCATGCGTACTTTCCCCTAACCGAAACAAGCGCTATCCGAGGCATGCGGGCCCACTGAGGGCGCACATTCATTCGCGAAAAACCCAGCAGGCGATACCGACGCGTCGATCCTGATGGCCAATCGCGAATGAAGGTGTTCTCACAGGCCTCCTCCGTCAGACCGGGGATTTTTCAATCCGCCGAACGCAGGTAGTCCGTGTCCTCCACCGCCTCCTGCCAAACGGTCTTGCCAATGGAGGTCGCCGTGTGAACCATGAAATTTTTGGTATTGGCGCCATGCCAGTGCCGTTCGTGCGGACCGATCCAGACCGTGTCGCCCTGGCGTATCGCCTGCGGCTCACTGCCTTCCAGGCAAATCCAGCCGCTGCCGGCGGTGACATACAGCACCTGCCCCTGTTCGTGATAATGCCAATAGGTGCGCGCACCGGGATTGAACGACACGTTATTGATCGTCACCCCATCGGTTGCGGGCATCACCGGGTCTGCCCAGACCACGCCCGTAAAGGTGCTGGAACGTTGCTCTGAAACGGCGCCTTCGATGCTGCCGTGAAAAACCTTCATGCGTTCTCTCCTGTGTTCATTGCTTGACGCGATTCGTGCAGGCGCACCCCACCGGACATGTCGCCAATGGCATCCACCACGCGATTGCTGATCAGGTCGCCATAACCCAGCGCTACCTGCAGGCCAAAACTGGCCAACGGCCCGGACGCATTGAGCGAAGCGACACCCAATTCACGAACGCGGTCCAGGTACAGCACCACATCCTTGCTCATCAACTTGCCGGTCAGTCCACCTTCCAGGTAGTTGCCATCGACGATGTGCGGGAATCGGTTGAGCGTGGCGAAGTTCACCCCGCTGCTGCTGTTGAGGACATCGAGCAATTGATGCAGGTCCAGCCCGGCCTTTTTGCCTGCGACCATCACCTCCGCCGTCGCGGCGAGGCTCACCGCATTCAGGAAGTTATTCAGCAATTTGGTCGTGTGCCCGGCACCGCTTTCCCCCATCACAAAGACCTTGCTGGCGATGGGCTTGAACACCCAGGCCAGCGCATCGACGGTGGCGGCATCGCCACCGACCATCAGCGTCAATGCGCCCTTTTCGGCCGCTGCCGCACCGCCGGAAATCCCGGCATCGATGTATTGCACACCGCGCTCGGCAAACAGACCGTGCAAGCGCAAGGTCGAACTGGCCGCTGCGGTGCTCAGGTCGACGACGATCTGGCCTTGGCGACAATGAGCGAGCAACCCTTGCGGACCTTCGACGACCGCCTCGACCACCTTACTGTCCGGCAATGACAGCAACACCACGTCGGCCTCGACCGCGACGTCGGCGACAGAGGACGCCACCTGTGCCCCCGCCGCTTCTATTCGCCGGGCGTCAGTGTCATAACCGAGCACATTCAGACCGGCATTCACCAGGCAGCGCGTCATGCGCCCGCCCATGTTGCCCAGACCGATGAAACCCAATGTCTTGTTGTCCACGACAGCTCTCCTCAAGCGCTCACGTTGTAGTGAGCCTTAGAAATCCACGTCTTTGGTTTCCGGCCCCATGTGGGCGCCGATGGTTGCAATCACACCGCCGACCACCAGCAACACGGCAGGCGTGACGGAAAACGGCATGAACTCGCCCAGCCAGGCCATATAGAAGGCGTAGAACGATGGGATGATCACCGACAGACTGAACCCGACACCGAATCCAGTGGCGCGTACATCGGTCACAAAACGCTCGTTGATGTAGGTCACGATCACGCCCCAGGGTGCGGTCACCAGCACCGACAGCACGCAGACGAGCGTCATGATCACCGGCAGCGAAAGGCCCTGGACGTTGGCGAGCACGTACATGATGGCGGCACCGACGGTGGCGATGACCGGCCCCAGGGTGATGAAGAAACGGCGGCGTCCGATCTTCTGCCCGATCATTCCCGAGCCGATGTAACTGAAAAACAGCACCGAGTAAGCGATCAGCAACGTGCCCGTCACCTCCATCCCTGACAAGTGCAGGATGTTTCTGAGCAGGCCGGTGGGCAGGAAGATGGTAATGACGTTCTGGGTCAGCCAGAAACCGGTCATCATCAGCAGCACCTGCAGCAGGTTGCGTCCGCTCTTGCCTTTAAGCAGATCGGTCAGCGGCAGTTTTTCACGGGGTGTGTTCCCGGCTTCGCTCTCCCAGATCTCCGATTCCGACACCGCGTACACGTAATACAGCGCCAGCACGCCAGCCAGCACCGCGCCGATCACGAACGGAATCCGCCACCCCCATTGCACATAAGGCGAGCCGGGGCCATCGAGCGGAAACAGGATGAACATCAACATTGCCACCAGATTGATGCTCACATACGCCAACGGGAACCCGGCAATGATCAGACCGCCGACAAAACCGCGCTGATGCTTTTTGGAATACTCGATGGCCAGCGGCATCGCACCGGTGTAACCACCGCCGAGGAAAATCCCGTCGACAAAACGCAGCAGCACCAAGGCCCAGTAAGACGCAATGCCGATGGTCTCGTAACCGGGCAGCAACGCGATCAACAACGTGACCACGCCAAAGCCGGACACTGAATAAATCGACGCCATGCGCCGTCCGGTCTTGTCGGCGATCATGCCGAACAGCAACGCACCAATCGGACGACCCAGCAACGTGGTGATAAACACCAGTGAGGCGAGAATCGCGGCCATGCCTGGCGACAACTGAGCGGGCTGAAAGAAAAACAGCACCGGGGACAACACCACTACCGGCAAGTAAATGTCGAACATGTCGATGTATTCGGAAAAGAATGCGCCCTTGATGGCGTTCCTTCTTTTCTTCTCGATCGACTGATCGGTTTCAGCCACCGAGCTGGCTGGGGCGTAAGTGCTCATGACGTTTCCTTATAGTTATTGTCGGACGCAAGCAGGGGGTCGTGGTGTCAGGATTCAGCGTGCCGAGGTTTCGGCTTCATAAGCCTTGATCGCTTCGGAGGCCACGCGAAACGCCGCAAGGCCCAGCGGCGCGCCGCAATAAATCGCTGCCTGCATCAGCACCGCGCGAATCTCCTCCTGCGTCACCCCATTGCGCAGTGCGCCGCGCACATGAATGCCAAGTTCATGGTGCTGACTCATGGCCGTGAGCATGGCGATGTTGATGATGCTGCGGGTCTTGAACGGCAATGTCGGGTCGCCCCAGATTTCACCCCAGCAGTACTCGGTGACGAGTTTCTGCATCGGCCGGTTGAAATCGTCGGCCGCTTCCCACGATTTCTCGACGTGGCGGTCGCCTAGTACTTCCTTGCGATTGTTGAAGCCCTGATTGAAACGTTCGTTGTTATCCATGATTCCCACCTTGTTCGTACGATCGACTGATTGTCATACAGTTAAAACAGGTAAATTTTTTTGAGGTGTTCATGTGCGTGCTACTGCAGCGCTCAGTGCATTGAATCAGGTCCCGTAGCCCACCAGCGACTTCACTTCCAGGTACTCGCGAAGACCGTACTCGCCCCACTCGCGGCCGTTGCCGGAGCGCTTCACGCCGCCGAACGGCGCTGCGAAATCGGCGGGCGGATAATTCAGGTGCACGCTGCCGGCCCGCAATTGACGCGCAACCTGGCGGGCACGCTGCTGGTCGGCCGATTGCACATAGGCGGCCAATCCGTAGTGGGTGCCGTTGGCGATGGCAATCGCCTCGGCTTCCGAGTCATAGGGAATCATCGACAGGACAGGACCGAAGATCTCCTCCTGAGCGATGCTCATGTGCGGGCTGACGTAGGCAAACACGGTGGGTTTCACGTAATAGCCTTTCTGGATACCGTCTGGCAGACCAACACCGCCGGTAACCAACTGCGCCCCTTCGTCGATGCCGTTCTGAATCATCGCCTGCACCCGGCGAAACTGGGCGCGATTGACCAGCGGACCGAGGTGGGTGCTCTCATCGCCCGTGGCGCCCACGTGGTAGCCCTCGGCCGCGACCCTGGCGATCTGAATGGCCTGATCCATAAGCGAACGCGGGATCAGCATGCGGGTTGGAATCGAGCACGACTGACCGCTGTTGGTGAAGCAAGCCGCGACGCCACGGGTCACGGCATCCTGAAGATTGACGTCATCGAGCAGAATATTCGCCGACTTGCCACCGAGTTCCTGCGCCACGCGCTTGACGGTGTCTGCCGCCGACTTGGCCACAAGGACGCCTGCGCGAGTCGAACCGGTGAACGAGAGCATGTCGATGTCGGGGTGTGACGACAGTGCTGCACCCACACCAGGGCCGTCGCCATTGACTAGGTTGAAGACCCCGGCCGGAACGCCCGCTTCGTCCAGCACTTCAGCGAACAGCAGGCTGCTCAGCGGTGAATATTCACTGGGTTTGAGCACCATGGTGCAGCCAGCGGCCAGCGCCGGGCCGACCTTGACGACGATCTGATTGATCGGCCAGTTCCATGGGGTGATCAGACCACAGACACCGACCGGTTCGTGACGTATCAGTGTGCTGCCTTGCGCTTCTTCAAACGCAAAGTGCTGCAGCACGTCGATCAACTGGTTCAAGTGCAGCCAGCCGCGCGGCACCTGGAATGTTCTGGAAAAGGTTATCGGCGCGCCCATTTCCAGACGCATCGCCTGAGCGAACGCCTCCTGACGGCGCTCATAGATCGAAACGATGCGTTTGAGCAATGCAATGCGGTCGGCCACGCTGGTCTGCGCGAATCCTGGCAGCGCCTTGCGCGCGGCAGCCACCGCACGATCCACGTCGCGGGCGTCCCCCAGCGCCAGGCGCTCGACCACGGCCTCGGTGGCCGGGTCAATGACGTCGAACCAGGTCGGCGATGCCGGCTCGACCCAGCGGCCGTCTATATAAAAGCAGGCTGCACGGGACATTTACTCGCCTCCTCGCTCGCCTTCCTTCGCCAGCATGCGGTACATCTCGGTGTGATCCGTGGTGGGCGTTGCCTCCTGCGCCACCTCGTTCCACACCACGATTGCGCTTTGGCCGAAGGTCAGCGGGTAATCCAGCGCATCGGACAGGCCTTTGGCAATCTTCAGGTCTTTGTTCATCAGCTGCATGGAAAACCCGGAGCCGAACGTGCCGCTGAGCATGAATTGTTTGGCCTTGTTCAACGAGGTGTTGGTGCCGCCGCTGGACGCGTTGAGCACATCGACCATGACGGCCGGCGCGATACCAAAACGCTTGGCCACGTGCAACGCTTCGACGGTCGCCATAAGCCCGGCGGCAGATACGAAGTTGTTCAGCGCCTTGGCCGCGTGACCGGCACCGGCGTCGCCAATGTGCAGGATATTTTTTCCCATGGCGTCCAGCAGTGATCGGCAGCGTCGCATGACCGTTTCGTCACCACCGACGAGAATGGCCAGGCTGCCATCAACGGCACGTTTGACCCCACCGGAAACCGGGGCGTCGAGGTATTCAAGGTTCAGGGTTTTGAGCGTCTGACCCAGTTCGCGGGAGCGTGCCGGCTCCGAAGAGCTCATGTCGATCACCACTGAACCGGCCTTCAAGTGCGCCGCCCAGCCACCGTCGGCCAGCAGCACGTTCTCGACGATGGCCGAGTTGGGCAGCATGGTGATCAAAACATCGAGGGTATTGGCGTTTTCAGGGGTGAGCGCGGAGGCATTCAGGGCAGCCTGCACATCGCGCAGCCGTGCGGCATCCGCGTCCGCAAGCAATAGCTGAAACCCGGCCTTGGCCAGGCAGGCCGTCATCGGCGTGCCCATCATGCCCAGTCCGATGAAACCGATTCGTTGCGGTTGCGTCATGTTCGTGCCCTTTGATTTTTATGTTCTTTTCAATCGGGTCGAGGCGACGTCACGCGGTGTTCTGAAGCGGTGACCCACGCCAACCGTTGCGACAAAACTATAGGATTGTCATACAGTCGGTCAATAGGCTAGTTTACAGTTTCCTACCAGCGGCACCTTTGAGGAGTAGAACGAATGATTGTCGAATTGCGCACCTATCACTGTGCACCAGGACGTCTGCCTGCCTTGCACGAGCGTTTTACCAGCGCCACCTTGGGATTCTTCGAGAAGTACGGGATCAAACAGATCGGTTTCTGGACCAACCTGACCGGGCCAACCAACCAGTCGCTGACCTACCTGTTGCAATGGGAAAACCTGGCCGAGCGCGAAACGAAGTGGAATGCGTTTCAGAGCGATCCCGAATGGATCGCCAAACGTGCGGCGAGTGAAGCACAGGCGATTATCGTGGAGCGGATCGAGAACCAGTTCCTGGCGCCGACGGTTTATTCGGCGTTGCGTTAAACCTGGCTGTGACTGTGCCCATTCGACAGTCTCAATGGTGAGGGTGCCTGGGTTCGGTCTGACGCCGAACCTTCAGCCCCGTCATCAACGGACGAAATCAATAGATACGCGGGTCAGAAGCGCCGGTTACTGCACTGAATGCCCCGCATCCACCGCCAGCATTTGCAGCACGTTCTTCGACGCGTTCTCGACGTGCAACAACGCCGCCGCACAGGCGCCTCCTTCGTCCCGCAACTGAATGTTGCGCACGATTTCCTGAAGCTCGGCCAGGGTGTGCGGCATCCGCCCTTCCCGGCCCAACGACAGTGCGCGGAGCAGGCTCACGCGGTTGTTCAACTGCTCCAGCATGCCGCCGACCACCCGGCTCTGCTCGATGTCCAGCAGCACATGGTAGAAACGTCGTTTGATGTCCAGCAATGCCGCACCGTCGAGGGTCGCGGTGTGGGATTGTTCGACGAACTCATCGAACACTTCAGCCAGTTCGCGAACGTCTTCATCACTGGCATGGCGGACAAAATTGCGCACTGCCAATACTTCCAGGGCGCCGCGCACGTCGTAAATCTGTACCGCATCGTTAGCGTCCACCGACGCGACGTAAGCACCGCGATGTGGCACCTGCTCCACAAGCCCTTCGGCCTCAAGCTGCCGCAACGCCTCACGCAGCGAGGTGCGGCTGACGTCCAGCGCGGTGTACAGCTGCTGCTCCACCAGTCGATCACCGGGTTTGAAACGACCCGAGATGATTTCATTGCGCAGTGCATCCTGCACTTGATGCCGCAAAGACGACGCCTGGCGTTGTACTTTCATGCTGTATTCCCGAAGACCTATGAATTTCATGGCTGCCACCCTTCTCGAGGAAGAAGACGCCGGATCGAATCTGGCGACCGATCCTCATGATCGGCCCCGCCAGAAGCAATCGTATTGTATTACAGCTCTTTTCGGAAAAATAAAATCGGTCTTCTTCAACTGGGGCGCACCACGTCTTCAGGAGGGTGATTCATCAGCGGCGTTCACCACACCGCAATCGTCGAATCCGCCCTCGGCTCGGTCCCTCCGCACAACACGCCGCTGACGGGATCGCGCACGATGATCTGCCCACGACCGTAATCGGTGGAATCGTAGGTGATGCTGATGTCGTGCCCTCGCCGGGCCAGCCCTGCCGCCAGAGCCTTCGACGCGCCCTGCTCGATGCCAATTTTCATGCCGCCCAGCCACTGCCAGCGCGGTGCGTCCAGCGCCGCCTGCGGGTTGAGGTCGAAGTCCACCAGGTTCATCACCATCTGCACATGCCCCTGGGGCTGCATGTAACCGCCCATGACACCAAACGGACCGACCGCCTGATCGTCCTTGGTCAGGAAGCCGGGAATGATCGTGTGGAAGGTCTTTTTGCCCGGTGCCAGGCAGTTGGCATGGCCTGGATCAAGGCTGAATTCCTGCCCGCGATTCTGCAACGCGAGGCCGCTGTCCGGCAGTACTACCCCAGAACCGAAGCCGTGGTAGTTGCTTTGAATGAACGACACCATGTTGCCCTCGGCATCGGCCGTCGCCAGATACACCGTGCCGCTGGCCTGCGGGTCACCAGGTTGGGGTGCTTGCGCCTGATCGCCGATCAACGCCCTGCGCTGGTCGCTGTAGCGGTCGCTCAACAGATCAGCCACTGCCACGCGCATGTGATCGGGATCGGTGATGTGGTGCAGGCCGTCGCTGTACGCCAGCTTCATGGCCTCCAGTTGCCGATGCCAGGTCAGCTGACTGTCGCGATGATCGAACGTAAAGCCTTCAAGGATCTTCAAGGTCATGAGTGCGACCAGGCCCTGGCCGCTGGGCGGGATCTCCCAGACGTCGTAGCCGCGATAACGGATGCTGATCGGGTCGACCCATTGCGCACGAAAACCCGCCAGGTCTTGTGCCCTCAAATAGCCGCCGGTTGCGCGGGCATGAGCGTCGAGTCGCTGTGCCAACGCCCCGCGATACAGGCTTTCGCACTCGGTGGCGGCCAGTTCTTCCAGGGTCTTCGCCTGGGCCGGATTGCGGAACAGCTCCCCGGCTTTCGGCGCGCGCCCGTCGATGAGGAAGGTCTGGAACCAGCTGTCCATCACCGGATCGCGATGAGCACTGAACTCGTCGAACGCGATTTGCCATTGATGAGCAACCACCGGGGACAGCGGGAACCCGTCGCGGGCCAGGCTGATCGCTGGCTGGAGGAGCTCGGCAAACGGCAGTTTGCCAAAGCGTCGGGACAGCTCTGCCCAGGCCGACGGACAACCAGGCACCGTCACCGGTGTCCAGCCGTACATCGGCATCTGTTCATGCCCGGCCGCCTTCACAGCCTCGATACTCAATGCCGCCGGCGCATGGCCGTTGGCGTTCAGTCCGTGGAGCTGGCCCTTGCACCAGACCAGCGCGAAGGCGTCGCCGCCAATCCCGCAACCGGTCGGTTCGACCACGGTCAACGCGGCCGCTGTGGCAATGGCGGCGTCGATCGCATTGCCGCCCTTTTGCATGACTTCAATACCCGCTTGTGCCGCCAGCGGTTGCGACGCGGCCACCATGCCGCGGCGAGCGAACACGCTCTGGCGTTGCGACGGATAGGGGTATTCGTGAGCAGAAAATTTCAACATGACGAACGCTCTTCAGAAAACTGGATTCATTGCCCGGACTTGATGCGGTTCCATTCACGCGTGATCAGGCGCTGGATGTTGTCCGGCAGATCGGCAGACACGAAGGTGTGGTTGATCACCTCGTCGCCCGGATAGATCCCCGGATTGCCGCTGACCTTCGGGTCCATCAAGGCAGTGGCGTCGGTGTTCGGGTTGGCATAACCGACGTAGTCACTCACCGGCGCGATGACTTCCGGACGCAGCAGGTAATTGATGAACGCATGGGCGTTGGCGACGTTGCCGGCATCCTTGGGAATCGCCAGCATGTCGAACCACAGGTTCACACCTTCCTTGGGGATCAGGTAACGGATGTCGACGTTCTTCCCGGCTTCTTTGGCGCGTGTCTGCGCCTGCATCACGTCGCCCGAATAACCGACCGCCACGCAAATATCGCCGTTGGCGAGGTCAGCCGTGTACTTGGACGAGTTGAAGTAGGTCACCGACGGGCGCAGTTTCATCAGCAAGGCAGAGGCCTTTTTGTAGTCGTCGGGTTTCACGCTGTTGGGGTCAAGGCCCAGGTACAACAGGGTCTGGGGAATGATCTTCACCGGCGCGTCGAGAAACGCCACACCGCAGCTTTTGAGCTTGGCCAGGTTGTCCGGGTTGAGCACCATCGACCACGAATCCAGCACCACGTCCTTGCCCAGCACCGCGCGCACTTTCTCTTCGTTGTAGCCGATCCCAACCGTGCCCCACATGTACGGCACGGCGTAACGATTGCCCGGGTCCGCGGCTTCCAGACGCTTCATCAGGCGCGGGTCCAGGTGATTCCAGTTGGTCAACAATGACCGCTGCAACGGTTGGTACGCACCCGCGCGAATCTGCTTGGACAGAAACTGGCTGGAAGGCACCACCAGGTCATACCCCGAATGCCCCGACAGCATCTTCGCTTCGAGCATTTCGTTGGTGTCGAAGATGTCGTACTGGACCTTGATCCCGCTGTCCTTTTCGAAGTTTTTCAGGGTGTCGGGGCCGATGTAATCCGACCAGTTATACATCTTCATCACGCCGTCGGCGGCATGCGCCACCGGCAGGAAGGCAACAGAGCACAGAGCAGCGGCAAAGCAGAATGAACGCATGACGATTTCCTTGTGAGCGTTACAACACGCGGCTGAGAAAGGCTTGGGTACGGGGATGGGTGGGACGGCTGAAAATCTGTTCGGGCGGGCCTTGTTCGATCAGTTCGCCCTGATCAAGCACCACCACACGGTCGGCGACTTCGCGGGCGAAGCCCATTTCGTGGGTCACGACCACCATGGTCATGCCGTCTTCGGCAAGCTCCTTCATGACCTGAAGGACTTCGCCAACGGTTTCCGGGTCCAGCGCGCTGGTCGGTTCGTCGAACAACATGGCCTTGGGTTTCATGGCCAGGGCGCGGGCGATCGCCACCCGCTGCTGCTGACCACCGGACAGCATCGAGGGGTAATGCGCGGCCTTGTCTGCCAGGCCGACCCGGGCCAGCAGTTCACGGCCCTGGATCAACGCCGCCTCGCGCGAAACACCGAGCACGTGAATCGGCGCTTCGATGATGTTTTCCAGCGCGGTCATATGTGCAAACAGGTTGAAGCGCTGGAACACCATGCCGATATCACGCCGCTGGCGTGCGATATTGCGTTCCGAATCACGCACCAGACGGCCATCGGCGCGTTCGCGATAGCCCATCGGCTGGCCATTGACCCGGATGCGCCCGGACTGGATGTCTTCCAGCAGATTGATGCAACGGATGAACGTGGTTTTCCCCGAGCCCGAGGCGCCGATCAGCACCACCACTTCCCCGCGACGGACCTGCAGGGAGATGCCCTTGAGGATTTCCAGATCGCCGAACGACTTGTGAACGTCCAGCGCTTCGATAATCAGTTCTTCGCTTTGATGCGCCATCTCAACGCCCCCTCAACAGTTTCATCGCACTGCGGCCAAACATGCGTTTCGCCGCCGGGGGTTGACGATCGGACTGGCCGAAGCGTTTTTCCAGCCAGCGCTGGAAAAACCCCCACAGCGTGGTGAGCATCAGGAAATAGATCGCGACGACCAGGTACAACTCAAAGACCCGGAACGTTGCCGACGTCACCATTTGCGTGCTCAGCAGCAACTCCTGCACGCCGATCACACTGACCAGCGTGGTGTTTTTCAGCATCACGTTGAACTCGTTGCCCAGTGGCGGCACGATCACCCGGAACGCCTGTGGCAGCACGATACGGCGCATCAATTTGCCGAAGGTCATGCCCAGCGACCGGCCGGCCTCATACTGGCCCTTGTCCACCGCACCGATGCCCGCGCGAATGATCTCGGCCATGTAGGCGCCTTCATTCAGGCCCAGGGCGATGATCGCCGCCTGAATGTTGCCCGGCACGATGAACCAGCCCAGGTCGATGTCCTCGAAACGAAAGATGCCGCCCGCCGCCAGCGCGGTGTAGAGAAAGACGATCTGCACCAGCAACGGGGTGCCGCGCATCAGCCAGACGTAAAAGCGAACCGGCAGGTTCAGCAACGGATTCTTCGACAGGCGCATCAAGGCGGCGATCAGGCCCAGCGTGCAGCCGAGCAGCATCGCCAGCACGCTGATCAGGCAGGTCAGCCACAGCCCGGTGAGGTACACCCCGCTAGGCTGCAACAGGTACTGCCAGAACACTTCCCAATTGAAATTCATCGGTCTATTCCGTTCTGCGGGATTTCAATCGAGCTTGTCGCTTTCGACGTGCCATTTGGCGAGAAGCTGCGTGTAGCTGCCATCGCTGCGCATGTCGCTGATCACCTGCTGCACGGCGGCGGTCAGTTGCGGGTCGCCCTTGCGAATACCCAGCCCGGTCAGAATCCGGCTGAAAGCGGGAACGCCTTCCTGGAACAGGTCGGGCGCCATGTTGGCGTAGTAACCGGCGGTTTCCACCGTGGTGCCATACGCGTCGACCTGGCTGATGCGCAGCGCCTGGAAGGCATCGGTGTCGGTGTTGTACACCACCAGTTTGAGCGGCGGCTTGCCGGCCTTGGTCAGGGTTTCATTCTGGGCGTCCAGCAGGGTCTTGATGGTGGAGCCATTGAGCACCGCGACCTTGTGCCCCGACAGATCGTCCAGCGACTTGATGCCTTTCGGATTGCCTTTGGGCACCACCACCGACTGGCTGGAGTACATGTAGTTGACGATGTTGATCACTTCCCGGCGCTCGGGTTTGTCGAACAGCTGATCGACGATCATGTCGCACTGTTGCGCCAGCAACGCCGGTACCAGGCCGGAAAACGGAATGACCCGCCACTCGACTTTCTTGCCACCCAGACGCTTGGCGATTTCCACCCCGAGATCGATGGTCAGGCCCACCGGTTTCTGCGCAGCATCGAAGGACACCAGCGGTGGCGAGTCCATACCGGAGCAATAGGTGACCTTGTCGACCTTCTGCAGACGGTCCGGCACGGTCGGGTTTGCGAACACCAGAGGTGCACACAGACTCAGGGAAACGAGGGCGGCGAGCGCGGCGGGTTTGTGCATGACGAAAGCTCCGATTTCGGTAAGAAAGTAAGGGCAGTTCTAAACGTCGATACAGGGTGACCGGGTGTCTCTGGCGGACTGGCTGCCCGCTTCTGGTGTTGAAAGAGAGTCAGGCGCTCATGCTGGTTTCTGCTGTTCGAGAAACGCAATCAGGCTGGGAATCGTGCCGTCGATGTGGTCGCGCAGGACGAGCTCCGCCTGATCGGCATCGCCCGCGCGCAGCGCCTCGAGAATGACCGCGTGTTCGTCGCGGGCGCTCAACGGCTTCTCCCCATGCTCCAGCCAGACCCGCATGTGCGGTTCGATGGCCGTGTACAGCGCAGAAATCTGGCGCATCAGTCGCGCACGCCCGCTGATGCTGCAGAGGTATTCATGGAATGCACGGTGGCGCCCTACCCACTCCGAACTGTCGTCGCGGTAGTCGTCCATGTCGTCGAGCAGGCGTTCGAGGTGGGTCAGGTGACGCTCGGTGATGTTCGGCACGGCGACCCGAATCGCCAGCCCTTCCAGAGCGCTGCGCATTTCGAACACTTCGCGCATTTCTTCGATGTTCAGCCCGCTGACCACCGCGCCGCGATTAGGCCGCAAGGTGACCAGCCCATCGGCCGCCAAACGCCGAAACGCCTCGCGTACCGGCATGCGGCTCATGCCGATCTCCGTGGCGATGTCTTCGGCGATGAGCCGTTCGCCCATGCGGTACGTGCCCTTGCAGATGGCATCCAGCAAAAAGGCGTAGGCCTCTTCTTCAGCGGTGACAGGTGGGCGGTCGGCGTATCCGGGTACGAGTCGCATGGCATTACCTTTTGAATTTTTGTATCCAATCATCCACGGATACACAAAAGCAAAAGCAGTGCCAGCTCGATGAATCGTGCGGCAACTCGATGAACCTGTTACGAATTTTCAGCATTACCGTGCGCTAAGCCGTCACCGTGGACTGCTACCGATTGGATCAGGCGTGGGAATGAACGCACCACCATCAAGCACAGGTGTGCGTTTGGGAAACGCGGAAATGACAGCGAATCGTTACGGGTGACGGATCACTGATTCGATCTGCAGCATGGCCGGCAGCAACGCGTCGGCTATTGCCTGGGCCTTTGGCGTGGGCTGCATCTTGCGATTACGCCGCAGAAACAAGGGGTCGCCGAAACACTGGCGCAACCGCACAAGCGATCCACTGACCGCAGGCTGAGTCACACGAAGATGACGGGCCGCTTCACTGACGCTGCGTTCGCGAAAGACCACCAGAAAAGTCAGCAGCAGATTCAGGTCAATGCCTAGCAGAATGTCTTCATTCAGGGACATGTCAGGTCACCTCATTCGCATCGACGACGAAGCTGTTGAACTGGATATGACTGATGGCCCCGCTCCACAGCAATTCCATAAAGCCGGTCAGTTCAGGGTGAGAGAAATGCGCTTGCATCTGAGTCTCGGACTGCCAGTAACCGCTGACGATCCATGACGCGTTGTCATGTTTGCTGGCAGTAAAGGTGTAGGCGACACACGGGGTCGTGCTGTTCAAAACGTCAAGCATGCGGGGCAAACGCGTACCGACCTCGTTTGAACGACCTTGGTTGGCGTGTATCTCTACGGTATTGATGGCCGAAACAAGCATCATCCTCTCCTGCGATAAACGATCGGGCAAGTCTGACGACCGGAGGCTTGCGGATAAACCACAGGTTTGGAGTTTCAGCGTTGCGGATTAAGTGACAATTAAGCAGAGCTGGCTGAACAGAGGACCCTCATGGCAGGCCGCAGACTTTACCTGTGGAGTCAGCTTGCTGACGAATGCGGCGTGTCATTCAGCGGTGATGTCACTGACCCACCGCATTCGCCACTGTCGTAACCTCCAGCAGCTCCCACAGGGTGCGCGGCAGGCACGGGGTCTCGGGTTATCCGGGCTTCTGCTGTTTTATGCGTACTACGGAGCATGGTTCTTACAAGGAGCGTGCGCGATGGTCGCCGAGAAACCTGACCTTGTGTCCATTTTTTTTTGCGCCTGCCGCCTCGCCACCAACGACGCGTCATCTGTAGGAGCTGCCGGAGGTTACGACGGTGGCGAATGCGGTGTGCCATTCATCATGGATGCCGCTGATCCACCGCAGTCGTCGAAATGCCGCCCAGACCAAGCTCGCTCCCACAAGTCATATGGCGTTCAACCGGGATGCCCGATCAGAAGTTACCTTTCAAGGCTTCAAGACCGCCGTCGTAGACGCCCTGAAACAACGCTTCGGCCTCGGCATCGGAAATGCCGTTCGGGGTAAAAATACCGGACCATTCGACCAAGGCCTCGTTGTCGCCCTTGGGACTGACTTTAAGCGTCGCCAGATAGCCCGTCACCGGGAACGGACCTTCAGTGATCGAGTAGCTGTACGTGCGTGCCTGATTGTCGTAAGACTGAAGACGTTCGCTGATTTTCTCGCCGTCCTGGGTCGTGAGGTCGCGAACGCGGCCACCTTCGGCGGACTCGCTTTTGGCGATGAACGGCAGCCAGTCGGGCAGCGAAAGAAAACCGCCCACGAGTTCCCAGACCTTGTCCGCTGAAACCGGGATGTGAACGGATGCAGATGCTGTAGCCATGATGATTCTCCAGAAAATTGTTCAGATAGCCAGGCTGTCGACGACACCGCCATCGACACGCAAGGCAGCCCCGGTGGTCGCCGAGGACAGTGGCGATGCGAGGTACGCAACCAGATTGGCCACCTCGTCCACTTCCGCAGCGCGCTGGATGATAGACGAAGGCCGTGCACGACGGACAAAATGATCGGCTTCTTCACGGGCGCTGCGCCCGGATTCGGCGATAGCGTCCTTGAGCATTTCCTCGACACCGTCGGTGAACGTCGGCCCCGGCAGAATGGCGTTGACGGTCACGCCGGTCCCCGCCAGGCGCTTGGCCAGCCCGTGGGAAACCGCCAGATTCGCCGCTTTGGTGGTGCCATAGTTGATCATGTTGGCGGGGATCGCGACGCCGGACTCGGACGAGACAAAGATCACCCGGCCCCACTTGTTGGCCACCATGTCATTGACGTAGTGCCGCGACAGGCGAACCCCGGAAATCACGTTCACCTCGTAGAAGCGCGTCCACTCCTCGTCGGGTGTGTCGAAGAAATCCACTTCGTTGAAGATGCCCAGGTTGTTCACCAGAATGTCCGCGCGGGGTTCGGCCTCGAACAGACGTTGTGCACCGTCGGCGGTGCCCAGATCTGCCACCACACCGCGCAGCTGCGCATCCGGCACGTCTCGCTTGATCGCGGCAATGGCTTCGTCGACCTTCGCGGCCGCACGGCCGATGATCACAACGGTTGCACCGGACAGCGCCAGCGCCTTGCCGATACCCAGACCAATGCCAGCCGTTGAGCCGCTGACAATCGCAAGCTTTCCACTTAAATCAATTTTCATCGTACACCTCAGAAATGTGGGTTTGGCCGGGGCCGCTGGAGCGGCACACAGTGGCCGGTCACCTGCGCGATGACGTTGAACCGAAGCGTAAGGCGATCAACAAAGATCGTCCAAGACGTGGGTTAGATGAGTTGAGTCTCCGAACGTCTTACCCATCGAGTCTGTGTCCATCCGAACACAAATAACCTCGTCTTTCCCTTCAGTCGCGTAGGACTCTGCCGATAACGTTGTCAGAACTGATACAAATACGGACGAATGCCGTCCAACAAAACAAACAATAGAGACGTCCCGGCCCGACAGAGCGCCGGGTTCAAGCCTTTAGCTTGACTCAGGCGCGTGCCCACGTTGCCGCCGCTGCCAAGGAAGCCGAGATGATCGTCAATACTGCTTCAAGCGCTGCACTTGCAGCCTACTCCAGCGCTGCCACCCGCAAAGCCTCGACTGACACCAGCTCGGTGCGCACCGACAGCGACCCGGTCGACAGCAACAGCCAGACGGGCAGCACCGACTCGGTGAGCCTGTCAAAAACGTCCACAAACTATAGCCAGTCAATCGCCAACTACTCAGCCTTCTTCCCGGTACGTTCAGGCATGGCCGCCGATGCGCTGGTGCTGGGTGTGTCTCAGCCTGGCGCAACGTCCAGCTCCAGGGACAAGGCGTTCGCCGACGTCGCGACCGACGCCCGCAAGCGCATGGATGACAAGTACGCGCTGATGAAAGCCAGCGGCAAAGCCTACGACGGCAGTGACACGGACCGAAACTCGCTGATGGGTGATCTGGACCGGCGTTCGCTGTACGCCGTGGCCACCAACCAGGGCGGTCAGTTCAGTGCCGAAGAGCAAACCGCAGCCAAGGGCCTGATGCGCCAGCAAGAGCGTCTGGCCACCGGTTATTACAGTGGGCCGGCGGATCAGGAAAAGAACTTCACCGACCCCTACGCCAACGACCCGGTGGGTCGTGCAAAGGCGGCGCTGGCCTTCCTCGACAACATGGGGCCGGAAGAAAAAGCCGATCCGCAGTGGCTGATCCAGCACCAGACCCTGAGCGATGCGCTGGCACAGACCGGCACCGACGACTCAACCACGAAGAAAGACCCAGGCCATTTCCATAATCTGTCGGAGATTCTGGCAGGCATCGACACCGACGGCTCAGACAGCAAAAAGCCCGGCAGCGATGAGAACTCCGCCAGCTATGTGTTCGAGCAGGTTCAGGCCGCGTTGCGGGCGACGCAGTAATTCAAAAGCGCTGCCATCGACCACCAACACATCAACCTGTGGGAGCGCATTCATTCGCGATGGGGTGACCCAGCCGATAGACACCTATCGGCGGTACCGCCCTATCGCGAATGAACTCGCTCCCACAGACGTTGCGAGTGACGGGCTCGTTTACTTGGCGGTAAACGCCGAGTAGCTGTTCATCAGGTTACGGTAGTTCGGAATGCGCTGGGACAACAGGTTGGCCAGGCCTTCCATGTCGTTGCGCCAGTCGCGTTGCAGCTCGCACGCCACCGAGAACCAGTTCATCAACTGCGCACCGGCCGCCGTCATGCGCGCCCAGGCGGCTTTCTGTACCACGTCGTTGAAGGTGCCCGACGCATCGGTGACCACGAACACATCAAAACCCTCTTCCAGCGCGCACAGCGTCGGGAACGCCACGCACACATCAGTCACCACGCCCGCAATGATCAGTTGCTTGCGTCCGGTGGCCTTGATCGCCTTGACGAAGTCTTCGTTGTCCCAGGCGTTGATCTGACCTGGACGGGCAATGTAAGGCGCATCCGGGAACATTTCTTTCAGCTCAGGCACCAGCGGGCCGTTCGGGCCGGATTCGAAGCTGGTGGTCAGGATGGTTGGCAGTTTGAAGAACTTGGCGCAATCGGCCAGAGCCAGCACGTTGTTCTTGAATTCGTTCGGCGAGAAGTCCTGCACCAGCGAGATCAGGCCCGTCTGGTGATCGACCAGCAGCACGACGGCATCGTTGATATCCAGACGCTTGTAGGGAACGGTCATGGTTGACTCCAGTTATGTAGGTGACAGGTGTGTGCGAGTGCCAGCGGACTGCGCCGGCGGATAGCCTCGCCGGTGAGTCCCGGCGAGGTGTTTCATGCTCTTTCGGGCCGTGTCGTCAGAACGCGAAGCACGAGCAGCCAAACGCGCCCCAGAACCCCTGGAAGTCGCTGACCGGCACTTTCGATTGACGGGCCTTGTCATGGCTGTGGGCATGCACGGTGCATGGGCCGCTGCACTGGTGAACGGCCGCCGCCATCGGCGCACCCGGACGCCAGTGCCCAGGCACCTTCGCCACCGGCGACCAGTCCGGCAGCACCGGTACGCTTGGCGGGGACAACTGATCAAACTCCTGGGTGCCGTAGACCACCTTGCCGTCGACGACCGTCAGCACCGACTCGATCCACTTGATCGACTCTTCCGGCACGCTGAAGAAATCCTGCGACAGGGCGACGACGTCCGCCAGTTGACCCACTTTGATCTGACCCTTCTTGCCCTGCTCGGACGAGAACCAGGCGCTGCCACGGGTGTACAGCTCGAGCGCGGTGTCCCGCGAAAGCCCTTCGGGGTACAGCTCCAAACCGCCCACGGTACGACCGCTGACCATCCAGTACAGCGAGGTCCATGGGTTGTAGCTGGACACGCGCGTCGCGTCAGTGCCCGCACCGACCGGCACGCCTTCGGCCAGCATCCGCTTGATCGGCGGCGTGTGCTCGCCGGCCTTGGCGCCGTAACGCTCGACGAAGTATTCGCCCTGGAACGCCATGCGGTCCTGAATCGCAATACCGCCGCCCAGCGCTTTCACGCGTTCGATGTTTTTCGGGGTGATGGTTTCGCAGTGATCGAAGAACCAGGGAATGCCGTTGAACGGGATCTCGCGGTTGACCTTCTCGAACACGTCGAGCATGCGCGAGATCGACTCGTCATACGTGGCGT
Organism: Pseudomonas abietaniphila; assembly: GCF_900100795.1. Classification (GTDB taxonomy): domain Bacteria; phylum Pseudomonadota; class Gammaproteobacteria; order Pseudomonadales; family Pseudomonadaceae; genus Aquipseudomonas; species Aquipseudomonas abietaniphila. The sequence continues at coordinate 661,057 of NZ_FNCO01000001.1, read as the reverse complement.
GCAGACGGAACGGCCAGCGGTGCTCGACCAGATGCCGCACCACCGGTTCCAGGTCCTGTTCCATGCCGGGCGGCAGGTCCGGACGAGGTTCGAGGAAGTCTTCAAAGTCCGCCGCCGAGAACGTCAACATCTCGCCCGCGCCGTTGTGACGCAGGAAGTCATCGCCCTGATGCAACGTGACCGAGCGGGTCCAGTTCTTGAAGTCGTTGAGCTCTTCTTTCGGCTTCTGGGTAAACAGGTTGTAGGCGATGCGCACGGTCAACTGCTTGGCTTCAGCCAGTTGCGTGATGACGGCGTAGTCATCCGGGTAGTTCTGGAAACCACCGCCGGCGTCGATCGCACTGGTCACGCCCAGGCGGTTCAACTCGCGCATGAACTGGCGGGTCGAGTTGACCTGGTATTCAAGCGGCAGTTTTGGTCCTTTCGCCAGGGTCGAGTACAGAATCATCGCGTTCGGTTTGGCCACCAGCATGCCGGTCGGGTCACCGTTGCTGTCGCGCACGATTTCACCGCCCGGCGGGTTTGGCGTGTCACGGGTATACCCGGCGACGCGCAGCGCAGCACGGTTGAGCAACGCGCGGTCATACAGGTGCAGGACGAACACCGGGGTATCGGGCGCTGCCTGGTTGAGCTCTTCCAGGGTGGGCATGCGCTTTTCCGCGAACTGGAATTCGTTCCAGCCACCCACCACCCTCACCCACTGCGGGGTCGGTGTGCGGTCGGCTTGCGCCTTGAGCATGCGCAAGGCGTCGGCCAGCGACGGCACGCCTTCCCAGCGCAATTCGAGGTTGTAGTTCAGGCCGCCACGAATCAGATGCAAGTGCGAGTCGTTAAGGCCCGGGATCACCGTGCGCTTGTGCATGTCGATGACCTGGGTCGCACTGCCGCGCAACGACATGATTTCAGCGTCGGTGCCGACCGCGACGAACTTGCCGTCGCCGATCGCGACCGCGCTGGCCTTGGGTTTTTCCTGATCAACGGTGTGAAAGTTGCCGTTGTAAAGAATCAGATCGACGTTCATGGGGCCTCCGGCGGCTGAAGAGTGAGAAGCACCGACGGCGAAGCCGGTGACAGGCATTGAAGAGAAAATGGCGGCCGCAGCGCTGAGCAATGAGCCTTTGGCGACGAAGCTGCGACGCTCGCTGCTGGCCGGGGCTTCATCGCCCGGATCATCCTTCATGATCAGCTCCGGGCATGGGTTCAGGCTTGGCGTTAAGCCATGGCGCAAACAACCGGGTCGCCTGAGGCATCAGCAGGTAGACCACCAGCAGCACGATGGTGATGGTCACCAGTGCCGTGCTGATGACGTAATTGCCCAACGGTGGAAAGGCACGGAACACCGGGCCCCATAGGAGCGGGATCAACAGGGTCAGCGGGCAGATCACGAAAAAGGTGACGACCGCCTGCTTCCATCGTGGCGGCGGTGAACTGTCGCTGGCCGGCACAAACCAGAATTCGTTGTGTCGGTTGACCTCGGTGAAATCGCCGTCAGCGAGCATCGGCGCCGCTTCAGCGACCAGTTCCCGGCGTTGCGCCGAGTCCAGCCAGCTTTGCATGACCTCGGTTGAGCAGAACCGCAGCACGCAGGTGAACATGTGCAGACCGTCGGTCTTGCCACGAATCACGTCCACGCCCAGATGTCCCGGATAAGTGGCCGCAATCGCCACGGTGCGCCGCAGCCATGCTTCGTATTGCGCCTCCATGCCCGCCTTGACACGGTGCTTGATCACCAGCGTGACGATCTCGTCGGGCGACAGTTTCGAGGTCGGCGTGACCTCGGCAGACAAGGCGGAATCAGGCATAGCGAAGCGCTCCGGGCAAACGAATATTGAGCGCCAGACGGCCAGGACCGGCGATCAGCACACTGGTAAAAATGATGATCAGCAACCAACCGAACTGGCCTTGATCAACGCTCCAGTCGCTGTGCACCACGACCAGTGCCACCAGCAGCAGGAAGAGAATAGGCAGGCAAGCGATTCGCGCCAGTACGCCCGTCAGAATCAGCAGCGGGCACAGCACCTCGGCGAAGATCGCCATGCTCAGGGTCAGGGGTGCGCCCAAATGGAAAGGGTCTTCGATCAGGGATAACTGCGCCTTGAAGTTCAGCAGCTTCGGCAGCCCGTGCACGAACAGCAGGAACAACGCGCCACTGGCCCGCAGAAACAAAAGCCCCAGGTCCTGCGCACGGTCGTCGACAGTTGAATAGCTCATCGCACACCCACGAATTCAGCGATACCCGTCTAGCCGAATCAACGTGGACGGGAGGTGAAGCCATAGTGTCGTGGTGGGGTATTCGGGTCTTGAACAGACGTGCTGTGAATGGACGGTTTGTGCGCGGGGAAAAAGTTACCGCTTGTTTCCGGACCATCCCGAATGACGCAGAGCGTCATTGAATGTGTCAACACGCGGAGCGCGGGAACAATCATCAGCGCAAAGCGCGCTGTGGCTTTTGATCTTCATACCGCAGCAGGCCAGACACCACAAAACGCGACTTGGGTGCAGGCCAAACGCAGACGGCGCGCAGTGGGTCGAGTGGCATGGATGCCGCGAGAGCGCCGTCAGGACATGGATGTCCGTTCGGCGCGGGCCCACGGAGCGTCGTCGGAGTGCGGGTACCCGACGAAGTCGGGCCTAACCGGGCGCCAGGACCCTTGGTGACTTGGGGATGGTCCGGCATTCCGGTTTTCAAGTAACCCGCCGAAGGCGGAACAGTTTGGCCGTTAGGACAAACCAAACCATCAGCGTCACCTCAAATAACGGAAATTCACACCCTACATGTGAGCTTGGTCTGGGCCTGGAGGTGGACCACCGTCAGTGGCCACTACTGATTTCAACGATACTCCCGACTTCAGTTGGCTTCCTGAATCTGCCCCTTGCGCTCCATGATCATCCGCTCGCCGCTCTGCTGACGCTGCTGTTGCAGGGAGTCGGAGGTGCCGCCTGAAGAAGATGAGCCTGAGGTCGCGCCGGGCCGCAATGCAGGGTTGGTCGTGCCCACACCGTTGTTGTTCACGCCGCTGTTGTTCATGCCGTTCTGGTTGCTGGAGTTCTTAACACCGTTGGTGCCCGTCGCAGTGGTGTTATTGCTGTTGCTGCCATTGGTGTGGGTGGCATCGGTCCCGTTGGCGTTCGTGCCATTGGTGCCCGTCGCGTTGGTGTTGCCGCTGTTACTGCCGTTGGTGTGGGTGGCGTCGGTGCCGTTGGCATTAGTGCCGTTCGTCCCCGTCGCATTCGTGTTGCCGCTGTTCGTACCGTTGGTTCCGGTGGCGTTGGTGTTACTGCTGTTGGTGCCGTTAGTCCCGGTGGCGTTGGTGTTACTGCTGTTGGAACCGTTTGTGCCGGTCGCGCCGGTACCCGAGGCGCCGCCGCCCGCGGAGCCCGCCGCACCCCCCGCTGCGCCACCGCCCGCTGCACCACCGCCACCAATGCCCGAAGCGGCGAGCATCAACGGCAACGAAGCCGGCGGCTGCGCCATGGCACCACTCGACACGGAGGTTGTGGCTGCAAACAACAAACACATCAAGGTCTTGTGCGAGCTGATCATCATCGTCTCTCCAGAATTCCCGCAAGGGTCTTTTCGTTCGAGGACAGACGATCATCAGCGTTCGCTTTTTTTACGCCTCAATACCTCGGCTTGAGCGCTTTCCAGTCCGGCTTGTACTTCTGCATCTGCTTCACGTCGTCCCGTGAACGGATGCCGCAGGTCAGGTACTGGTCGTTGAGTTTGCCCAACTGGTCATAGTCCAGCTCAAGCCCCAGGCCTGGCTCGCGAGTGATTTTCACGCACCCGTCGACGATCCGCAGCTTGCCGCCCTTGATCACTTCTTCGTCCGGCTCCTGCCATGGGTAGTGGGTGTCGCAGGCGAAATCCAGATTCGGCACCGCCGCGGCCACGTGCGTCATCGCCATCAGGCTGATGCCCAGGTGCGAGTTGGAGTGCATCGACACCCCCAGGCCGAACGTCTCGCACATCTTCGCCAGCGCCTGGGTGTCGCGCAGGCCGCCCCAATAGTGGTGATCGGCGAGGACGATCTGCACGCTGTTCTGCGCCACGCTGCGACGGAACTCGTCAAAATCGGTGACCACCATGTTCGTCGCCAGCGGCAAGCCTGTGCGCTTATGCAACTCGGCCATGCCGTCTAGGCCCGGCGTCGGGTCTTCGTAGTACTGCAGATCGTCGCCCAGCCGTTCGGCCATGCGCAGGGACGTTTCCAGCGACCAGTTGCCGTTCGGGTCGATGCGCAGCGGGTAACCGGGGAAAGCTTTCTTCAGGGCCTTGATGCACGACACTTCATGTTCCGGATCGAGGGCGCCGGCCTTGAGTTTGATGCTCTTGAAGCCGTAGGCCTCGATCATCCGCCGCGCCTGGGCGACGATCTGCTCCTCGCTCAGTGCCTCACCCCAACTGTCCGGCGCATAAGGCGCGTCGGCGTGCTGCGCGTATTTGAAAAACAGGTACGCGCTGAACGGCACCTGATCGCGCACAGCACCGCCGAGCAGGTCCACCAGCGGCAGGTTCATCGAACGCGCCTGCAGGTCGAGGAAGGCGACTTCGAACGCCGAATACGCGTTGCTCACGGCTTTGCTCGCGTGCGAGCCCGGTGCCAGTTCGGCGCCAGCAATGCTCGCCGGTTTGTGGGCCGCGACCGTGGCTTTGACCACGGCTTTGAGCTGCGCAAGGTTGAACGGGTCCATGCCGATCAACTGGCTCTGCACCTGTTGCTGGATCGCCAGCGCCGGGGCGTCGCCGTAGCTTTCGCCCAGACCGATATACCCGTTGTCGCTCTCGATTTCGATGATCGAGCGCAGCGCGAAGGGTTCGTGGATTCCGCTGGCGTTGAGCAACGGCGGGTCACGGAACGCAATCGGAGTGACAGTAACGCGTGTGATTTTCAAAAGATGTCTCCCGGTCAATCTGGGTTTGAGGCTCGGCTCGAAACGGGTCTGGGGTCACTTGGCAGCGCGCAGCGCCACCGGCTTCTCAATCGAGGGGGCGAGCGCGACGTCTCGCGGCTTTCCCGGTTGTTCACCGTTGGGCGTGGTGCGGGCAAAGAAGATCACCACCGCAGCCACCAACGAGGTGATCGCCAGGCCGTAAAGGCCGCCCTGAATCGAGCCGGTGGTTTGTTCGAGGAAACCAAAAGCGGTCGGCGCGACGAATCCGCCAAGGTTGCCGATGGAGTTGATCAGCGCAATCACCGCCGCGGCGATGCGAGCGTCCAGATAGCCTTGAGGAATCGGCCAGAACAGGGCCGAAGCCGCCTTGAAACCAATCGCCGCGAAGCAGATGGCGACGAAGGCAAAGACCGGCCCGCCGATGGTCGACATGAACATCCCGCAGGCGGCAATCACCAGCGTCACGGCGACCCACGCCTGTTGGTGCTTGAAGCGCGCGGCCAGTGCAGCAAAGCCATACATCGCCACGATGGAAATGATCCACGGAATCGAGTTGAACAGGCCAACCTCGAAGTCACTCATACTGCCCATCTTCCTGATCATGCTCGGGAGCCAGAATGTCGCGCCGTAAATCGTCAGCGCCACCGAGAAGTAGATGAAGCAGAACAGCAGGATCTGCCGGTCCGCCAGCAACTTGAAGATCGACGGCTTGATCACCTGTGCCGCTTCACGGGCACGCTGCTCTTCTTCGATCGCACGGATGAGTGCGCCCTTCTCTTCCTCGCTCAGCCACTTGGCTTCGCGGGGATGGGACTGCAACCAGAACCAGACAAAACCGCACAAGGCAATGGAGGCAAAGCCCTCGATGATGAACATCCACTGCCAGCCGTGCAGGCTCAGACCGCTGACGCCCAACAACGCACCGGACACAGGACCGGAAATCACCGACGCAATGGCCGAGCCGCTGAGGAAGATCGCCATCGCCTTGCCACGCTCGGTCGAGGGCAGCCATTGGGTGAAGTAATAAATGATGCCGGGGAAGAAGCCCGCTTCCGCCGCACCGAGGATGAAGCGCAGGACATAAAAGCTGGTTTCACCGCGCACGAACGCCATGGCCATCGCCGCTGCGCCCCAGGTGAACATGATGCGGGTCAGCCAGGCGCGGGCGCCGAATCGTTGCAGCAGCAGGTTGGACGGGACTTCGAAGAGCGCATAGCCCACGAAGAACAGGCCGGCCCCCAAGCCGTACGCCGCTGCGCCGATACCAAGGTCGGTTTCCATGTGGCTGCGCACGAAGCCGATGTTCACCCGGTCGATGTAGTTGACGATGAACATGATGACGAACAGCGGCAGTACGTGCCGCTTGACCTTGGCAGCAGCGCGGGCAAGTACGGTCGGGTCCGTCGTGGGATTGAGGGTATTCAAAGGGCAACTCCCGTTCATTGTTTTTTTGGGGATGCGCCGATGATGGACGCCGGTATTGTTCCCGTCTAATCTAGATTGACTGTTGATTGATACCCGGAATATATCAATGTTCGAACTCGCTCAACTGCGCTGCTTCACCACGGTTGCCACGGAACTCAACTTCCGCCGGGCCGCCGAACGGCTGAACATGACCCAACCGCCGTTGAGCCGACAGATTCAGTTACTGGAGCATCATCTGGGGGTTGAGCTGTTCACGCGCAGTACCCGCAGCGTGGCCCTTACGGCTGCCGGCCGCGCCTTTTTCATCGAAGCCCAGACGCTGCTGGAGCACGCGCAACAGGCCGCACTCGCCGCCAAACGGATCGCCGAAGGGGATATCGGGTCGGTGACCATCAGTTTTGTCGGCAGCGCGGTGTATGAGTTTCTGCCGAAAGTCATCGCCGAGGCCCGCCTCAGTCAGCCCCACGTGAAAATCTCACTGACCGAAATGAACACCTATTCCCAGCACGAAGCCTTGAGGGCCCGGCGTATTGACCTGGGTATCGTCCGCGCGCCACTGCTGCAGGCGGGGTACGAAACCGAATGCCTGGTGCGCGAGCCGTTCGTGCTCGCCGTGCCCGGCAGCCATCCGCTGGCCAGCGCGGCTGCGGTCAGCGTGCAGGATCTGGACGCGCAACCCTTTCTGATGTATTCGCACTCCGCCTACCCGCCGTTCAACGAACTGCTCACCGGCACGCTGCGTTCCGCGCAAGTGGCGCCGGAGTACGTGCAATGGCTGGGCTCTTCACTGACGATTCTGGCGCTGGTGAACGCGGGGATGGGCTTGGCGTTGGTGCCGCGCTGCGCCACCAATGTGGTGTTCAAGAACGTGGTGTTCCGCGACATTGACCTGGGCGAAGGCGTGCAAAGCGAGCTGCACCTGGTCTGGCGTTCGGACAACGATAACCCGGCGTGCATGATGTTGCTGGAGGCGATTCGTGCGGCGGTGAAGGCAGAAACGGCGTAGCGGGTGCGGCCCGGTCAGGCCGCGCCCCTACTCACGTCAGGTGCGATGGGCGACCGTTGCGGCGTCCGTCGCCTCGGGTTGGTCCGGCGTGACCGACAGCGGCTCGATCTTGCCGACGATGAACAGGTAGCTGAACGCTCCCAGCAACGCGAATGCGCCTGCGGTCATCAACGGCGCCGTAAACGAGCCGTTGCCCATCACCAGCATGAAGCCGGTAAACGTGGTGATGAAGATCCCCGCCGTGTTCGACGCGAAATTCTGGATGCCGCCGATGGAAGCGACGTGAGCCGGCGTCGGCGCCACGTCGGCGGGCAGGCACCAGATGCTCGCACCGGCAAACGCCAGGCTCGCATATGCCAGGCTGAAGAACGCGAGCATGGCGTAGGTGTTGGCGGTGAATACCGACAACGAGATGCTTGACGACATCAGCATGCCGCCGACGATGCAGGTCTTGCGGGCTGCGGTCAGGCTCCAGCCACGACGGTACAACGCATCTGAGGTCAGGCCGCCGACCCAGCCACCGACAATGGATGCAATGGCCGGAATGGTCCCCAGCGTGCCGAGGGACTTCAGCGAGAAGCCGCGTTCGGTGACCAGATAGGTCGGGAACCAGGTGATGAAGAAGTAGATGACGAAGTTCAGGCAGAAGAAGCCGAGCATCATGCCCCACAGCGTGCGGTGGCGGAACAGCGATGCCCACTTTACCCTGGGGCGGGCGGCGACGGCCGCGACCTTGCCGGCCTCGTGCTGCTCGATGGCGGCGACGGCCTGCGGCTCTTTGTAGATCAGCCACCAGCCGATCACCCAGATCACGCCCACGGCGCCGGTGATGACGAACGACGCGCGCCAGCCCCAAAGTTCGATGATCAGCGCCACGACCGGAATCGACAGCGCCGAACCGACCCGCGAGCCGCTGTCGAAAATGCTGGTGGCAAACCCGCGCTCTTTCACATCGAACCATTGACTGACGATCTTGGCGCAGGACGGATACGCCCCCGCCTCCCCCACGCCCAGCATCAACCGACAGCCGAACATCGTAGCCAGACTGCTGGCCGCGGCCGTTGCTGCCGTGAACAGCGACCACCAGGCCACCGCCAATGGCAGCGCGATCCTTGCGCCGACCTTATCGACGAACCAGCCAAAGGGCATTTGCATCAGTGCGTAGGTCCAGAAGAAACCGCTGAGCAACAGGCCCATTTGCCCCGAGCCCAAGCCGAGTTCTTTCTGGATATAGGGCGCCGCAACCGCGAGGTTGGCCCTGTCGATGTAGTTGATGGCGACGGCAAGGAAACAGAGAAAAATGACCAACCAACGACCTTTCTGCATAGCGAGTCCTCCTGATTATTTTTATGAGTAAGACTTCGTGCGCGCTTCGGACAGGGCCTTGAACCTGGATTCACGCATGACTTTTAAACGCGTTCACACCGCATTAAAAATCGCGAATTGGCCTGACCAAATATCCGAATGCAGCCGATACTAGACCCGAAAAGGACGGTATGGGAATCACGTGAGCGGCTTTTTTCACATTTTTTTGCCAGTCGGTAGCGATTTGCATAATTTGGCCTGACCAATCTATGCTCCGCTCAACCGTCTTCCAAGAGGCTCTGCAAGGGCGACAGACTCGGACAGCAACTGTAGGCGCGCGCTTGCCCGCGATTGCGATTGACCTGCGACCAATTCGTTAACTGGCACAACGTAACCCATAACAAAAAGGACTCCGCGATGAAGATGACTTTCCGTTGGTACGGGGAAAGCGACCCCGTGACCCTCCAGTACATCCGCCAGATCCCCGGCATGACCGGCGTCGTGTCAGCCATCTACGACATCCCCGTCGGCGAGGTCTGGCCGCTGGAAAAAATCGCCGAGCTCAAAGCCACCGTGAATGCCCATGGGCTGGACCTCGACGTCATCGAAAGCGTGCCGGTGCATGAAGACATCAAACGCGGCCTGCCCAGCCGTGATCACCTGATCGACAACTACGGCCAGACCCTGCGCAACCTCGCGGCGTGCGGGATCAAGGTGGTCTGTTACAACTTCATGCCGGTGTTCGACTGGACACGTTCGACGCTGGCCATGGAACTGCCCGATGGCTCCACCACACTGGCCTTCGACGTCGCGGTCATTGAACAGGCGAACCTCGACAACGGCATCAGCCTGCCGGGCTGGGACGTCAGCTATGAACCTGAAACCCTGAAAGCGTTGATCACCGAATACGCTCAGGTCGACGAAGCCACCCTGCGCGAGCGTCTGGCGTATTTCCTGGAACGCATCATCCCGGTGGCCCGCGACGCCGGAATCAAGATGGCCTTGCACCCCGACGACCCACCCCGCTCCATGTTCGGCATGCCACGGGTGGTGAAAAACCGCGAAGACCTCGCGCAGGTCATGGCGATGGTCGACGACCCGGCGAACGGCCTGACGCTGTGCTCGGGCTCATTGGGCGCCGACCTGGGCAATGACATACCGTCGCTGGTCCGGGAATTCGGCAGCCAGGGCCGCATCCACTTCGCCCACCTGCGCAACGTCAAGGTCAACGAAGCCGGTGACTTCCACGAAACAGCCCACCGCTCCGAAGACGGCTCCCTGGACATGGCCGAAATCGTCAAGGCCTACGTGGAAACCGGCTTCGGGGGCTACTACCGCCCCGACCACGGTCGCATGATCTGGGGCGAAACCGGCAAACCGGGGTACGGCCTGTACGACCGGGCGTTGGGCGCGGTGTATTTGAACGGCTTGTGGGAAGGGATTCGCAAGGGGATGCCAACAGCGCAGTGAGCGATGCGTGGATGGCGGTCAGCTCTAACCGAGGAGGTCAATCGGGTTATGTCCCTGAATCAGACCTGAGGCCAGCATGCAGAATCAACAGCAGCGATGATCAACTGTGGGAGCGAATTCATTCGCGATTGGCCGGGATCAAGCACATCTCTGTTGCCTGAGCCTGTTTCGCGAATGAATTCGCTCCCACAGCGTACGGGCCCAAGGCGGTCTCCAGTGTTGGCTCAACCCTGTTCGGTGTTCATCCCGTCCAGCCAGCGCGCTTCGGACCGGCGCAGGTGCTCGCGCATGGCGGTCTGTGCGCCGATCAGGTCGCGGGCTTGCACCGCCTGCAGGATGGCTTCGTGTTCAGCGACGGCAATTGCCCAGGTCTCGCGGGTTTCAGAGTGTTCGCTGACGTGAGCCGTGAGCGGGCTGTAACGCTCTTCGAACAACGAGGTGATGATGCGCACCAGCGTCGAGTTGCCGCTCATCTTCGCCAGACGTTGGTGAAACTTGCGGTCGTCGTCCAGCGCAGGCACACCCTTGATCGCGCCTTCGCGCATCTTGTCGATGCAGGTCTGCAAATAACGATAGTCAGCCTTGGTGCCGTGCAGGCAGGCCAGCATGACGCTCTCGCCCTCGATCAACGCACGCGCCTGCATCAATTCGGACGGGCTCTCACCCAGCGTCCGCGTCTTGCCCTTGACGCCCAGCAGGTGCTCACAAACGTAAATCCCCGACCCCATGCGAATCTCGACACTGCCTTCAATCTCCAGCGCGATCAACGCTTCACGCAGCGAAGGCCGCGAGACCCCCAGCAACTGCGCCAGATCCCGTTCAGGAGGCAAACGGGAACCGGCCTTGATGCCATTCTTGCGAATATGCTCACGCAGGCGGTCAGCGGTAATCTGGTAAAGGCGTCGTTCGGCGGGAAGGCTTGGCGCGGTCATCTATCACGTTCCATCAGTCTGCGCCGGAGCATATCACAGGCCTTCCAACGAACCGTGCACGCGCCTAGCGATCCCGTTTCGATTTTTGCCCGACCGGCCCCTGCCCCTGCCCTTGCCCTTGCCCTTGCCCTTGCCCTTTAGCTTTTGATCTTCCTACCGAGAAAGCCCAGACACCACAAAGCGCGACTTGGGTGCAGGCTGAACGCAGGTGGCGTGGAGTGGGCCGAGCGGCATGGATGCCGCGAGAGCCGCCCCCGGCCATGGATGGCCGATGGCGGCGGGCCCACGGAGCGTCGCCGGAGTGAAGGAACCCGACGAAGTCGGGCCCAACCAGGAGTTCAGACCCTTGGCTGCCTCTTGAAACAAAGAGGGGGGTCCTTTCAAGTAACCCGCCGAAGGCGGAACAGTTTGGCCATTAGGACAAACCAGACCGCTCATCCTCGTCGCAAAATCAGATATTGCGGCTTACTCAAACTGCCAATACCCCATCAAGCACTCAACCGAGAAATCACATCATTCAACCCCACCGACAACCCATGCAAATCCTCACTGGCCGTCTGCGTACGCAACACATTGCTCTGATTCGTCGTCGCAATCGCCGTAATCTCCGTCAGATTGCGCGAAATATCCTCCGCGACCGACGTCTGCTCCTCCGCCGCCGTCGCGATCTGACGGTTCATGTCACGGATCGCCTCCACCGCAACCGTGATCCGCTGCAACGACGAACCGGCCAACGCCACCTGATCCACACTTTCCTGACTGCGCGCCTGCCCGCTCTCGATCGCCTGAGCCGCATCAATGGCGCCTGTCTGCACCGAACTGATGATCTGATTGATCTCCGCCGTCGACGCCGCGGTCCGCTGCGCCAACGTCCGCACCTCATCGGCCACCACCGCAAAACCGCGCCCGGCGTCGCCCGCACGCGCTGCTTCGATCGCCGCGTTGAGCGCCAGCAGATTGGTCTGCTCGGCAATTCCCCGAATCACCTCCAGCACCTTGCCGATCCGCCCGCTGTCACTTTCCAGACGGCGAATGACGTCGGCGGTATTGCTGATCTCGGTGCGCATCTGAGTGATCGCCGTGATGGTCGCGCTCATCACCTTGCCGCCGTCCTGCGAACTGCGATCGGCTTCGTCAGCCGCCTGGGCGGCTTGTGCCGCATGACGCGCCACTTCCTGCGCGGTCGCCGACATCTCGGTCATCGCGGTGGCCACCTGATCGGTGCGTTCGAACTGCTCGTGCGTGCCTTGCGCCATCAAGGCGGCAATCGCCTTCAATTCACCACCGGCGCTGTCCAGGTCAGTGGTGCTGCGTTTGAGGCGGGTGAAGGTATCCGCGAGAAAATCACGCAGCGTATTGGCAGCCACCGCCAGACGCCCCAGTTCGTCCTGACGTGTCACGCTGACACGGTCACTGAAACGTCCCTGACTCAACTGCGCGACGTATTCGATCAGCAGCGTGATCGGGCCAACGATATTGCGATTGACCACCCACAGCGTCAGCACACCCACCAGTAGCGCCGACACCAGCATCACCAGCGTGCCGATCAGAATGGTCCGATCCGCCGCGGTGCTGATCGACAACGACTGCTGGTCACTCTGCTTGCGCAGGCTGACCACCAGCTCGCTCATCTGCTCGCTGGCCGCGCGATCCACACCTTTAACGGCCTGGTCGCCGGCGACCGGATCGCCCCCCGCCGCGACGAACGCATCACGCCCCTTGCGGTAAGCAACACCCAGCGCACGGTGCTCGTCACGCAGCGTTTCCACCTGCACTCGGGTTGCGGCATCCAGAACGGGCATGGCACTCAGGCGCCCCAACGTGTCCTGCACCTGGCGCTCCTGCTCTTCGAATTGAGCCCAGAACTTGTCGCGATCCGCCGGCTGTTTGCCGCGCAACAGCACGTTCTTCCACTCCTGAACCTGGATCTTGAATTGAAGATTGGCCTGGTCGACCCACTGCGACGCGTGCAACGGACCCTCGAGCAAACCTCGATAATCCTTTACGTTGCTGGAGAGGAACTGAAAACACGCCAGGGCAATGAGCAGCACCAGCAACAGGCTGCCGCTGAGCAGCGCCAGAATCTGCAATCTCAGGGATTTGGACATACGGGAAAATCTCGTCAGGGGAACTGCCGTCTTCAGCGCTGGCCTCGTGAGCGCGCCGAAGGCTTGCTTGCTGGTCACGTCCCTGTGCCGCCGTGTTGATCACGTTCGAAAACGTTTAAAAAACAACAGGGTTACCTAACCTGATTCGACCCCGCGAGACCGTTCTTTAAGCGGCTGAACAGGCCTCCGACAGACGGTAAGAAACCGTCAACGAAGCGTCTGAAACCCAGGTCAAAAACTTGGCAGCCACCACCAGCGCCACCGACTCATGGACGAGATCACGGTGCGACAGGGGAGTGTCTCAACCAGCCCTCACGGCACTCCATCAGGTAGTCGATGAAGGCACGCAACCGCAGGGGCACGTGACGGTTACTTGGGTAAAGCAGCGTGAACGGCCGAGAGCGTCCGGCGTAATCAGCCAGCACTTCCACCAACGAGCCTTCTCGCAGCTCTTTTTCCACCGAAAAACGGTAGGCCTGAAACAGCCCTGCGCCGTTCCTGGCCAGCGTCACCCCACCCAGAACGTCGTCGGAGCAGCAGTACCCGCTTTCGGCGAGCAACTCGCGCGGCTGGCCGTTCTCCTGAAACAACCAGGGAATCCGTCGGCCGTTGCTCGGCAGTTCGTACTGAATGCACTCATGATGGGCAAGGTCGTCAAGGGTCTGCGGCGTGCCCGCCCGCTGCAGATAGTCCGGCGTTGCGATCATGACCAGCGCCCCGTCCTCCAGCTTGCGCGCAATGAGCGTCGAGTCCGGCTGCGTGCGCACGCGAATGGCCATGTCGTAGCCCTCGGCGACGAAATCGATGTTGCGATTGCTCAAGTTGATGTCGACAGTCACGTCCGGGTAGCGACGCCGGAACTCGGGGAGCAGCGGCAGGATCCGGTGATGCCCGTAGGTCGTCGGAATGCTCATGCGCAACGTACCGGAGGGCTTCAATTGCTGGCCCGAGACCTGACGTTCGGCTTCCACCAGTTGCGTCAGGGCCTGGCTGCACTGCTCAAAATACACCCGGCCGCTTTCGGTCAGACGAATACTGCGGGTGGTGCGCACGAACATGCGTGCACCGAGCCGCTCTTCCAGCCGGGAGATGGAGCGGCTCACGGCTGCCGGGGTCACCCCCGCCGTCAGCGCAGCCGCTGTGAAGCTTCCCGCCTCCGCGGCCAGACAGAACAGCTCGATGCTGCCCAGTTGAATGTCGTCGAAATGGCGTTTCACGATTCGTTGCACCGCTATCAAGTGGGGTTTTAGGCACGCGGTTTATCACTTTGATCAGCGTAAATATAGCCCCGTCAGACATCGCCGCCGGGCTTTAGGTGTTGCCCAAACACCTGGGATGGTCTGCGCAGCACCGGATCGAACGGGTTGATCTTCTGGCTGATGGCCGCCGCCTCACGTTTGAGCATGTCGACCACGGTCGGCATGCGTTCGGCGTTCAGACGGTCGCTGATGGTTGCCACGCTCAAGGCAGCGACGGCGCGGCCTTCCCGGTCGAGGATCGGTACCGCAAGCCCGGCCATGCCTTCGAGCACGCCGGTGTTGCGTGAGGCATAGCCCAGGCGACGTACGTTGTCGATTTCCGAGCGCAGCATCACTTCGTCGTACAGGTGAAAATCCCGCAGGCGTGGCAGGTTGTAGCGAATCACGGTGTCGCGTTCTTCTTCAGGCAGGAACGCCAGAATCGCCAGGCTGCCCTGTCCGACGCCCAAGGCCACGCGACCGCCAATGTCACCGGTAAAGGTGCGGATCGGGTACGGCCCTTCGCTGCGATCCAGGCAGACAGCATCGAAGCCGCTGCGCGCCAGCAGGAACAACGAGTCGCCCAACGAGGCCGATAATCGCAGAAGGCTGGGTCTGACCACGTCACGCAGATTGCCGGTCTGTCCCGCCCTCGCGGCCAGTGCAAAAAACGCCAGGCTCAGGCGATACCGTTTGCTGCGTGCGTCCTGCTCGACCATCCCTTCGTCCACCAGACTGCGCAGCAGACGATGCGTCGTGGGTTGGGACAGCCCCACCTGTTGCGCAAGTTGCGTGACCCGTTCACCGCCCTCGGGGCATTCACCCAGAGAACGCAAGACGGCGAACAGGCGCGAAACCGCCCCGACACCCGTTTCCTTAGACTCATCTTTATTCCGTTCAGTGGAATTCATTTGCACAGGTTCCTTTGTTAAATCCACCCAATGAATAAACTTGAAAAAATCACTCATTCAGTGAAATTCAGCGTTGAGCCCATCCTATTCCCGGGCATAGGATCAGTCCACAGGGCGATTTGAATAACAGCGGCAGCCGACCCAGATCGAGCGCCAGCGTCCACAGGTTTGCCAGCATCCCGGCACGCCTTCTCTCTTCGCATCTGCCCATAAAAAACGCATGCCACAGGCGTGCACGAATACGAGGTGGAAGCAGCCATGGCCTTTCTTCAACTCCAGGCACTCTGTAAACGCTACGGCCCCGTCGATGCGGTGGTTGCCACTGATCTGTCGGTGGAAAAAGGCGAGTTCGTTTCCCTGCTAGGCCCTTCGGGTTGCGGCAAGACCACCACACTGCAAATGATCGCCGGTTTCGTGGACGTCAGCGCCGGACGCATCCTGCTCGACGGACGCGACATCACCCACGCAAAGCCGGCGAGTCGCGGTCTGGGCGTGGTCTTCCAGTCCTATGCGTTGTTCCCGCACATGACCGTGCGTGACAACGTCGCTTTCGGCCTGAAAATGCGCAAGGTGGCCGCCGCGGATGTGCAACGCCGCGTGTCGCGGGTGCTTGAACTGGTGCGTCTGGATCAACACGCTGAACGCTACCCCCGTGAACTGTCCGGCGGTCAGCGTCAGCGCGTGGCGCTGGCGCGCGCGTTGGTGATCGAGCCCCCGGTCCTGTTACTCGACGAGCCGCTGTCCAACCTCGACGCCAACCTGCGCGAAGAGATGCAATTCGAGATTCGGCGCATTCAGCGCGAGGTCGGGATCACCACGCTGATGGTGACCCACGACCAGGCCGAAGCCCTGTCGATCAGCGATCGCGTGGTGGTCATGCAGGCCGGTCGTATCACGCAGATCGACGAGCCCTACAAGCTGTACGAGCACCCCCGCACACGTTTTATTTCCGGCTTCGTCGGCAAGGCCAATCTGCTGCACGGCGACCGGGATCACAGCGGCACGGCCCAGGTGCGCGAGCAACAGGGCGAAGGCGAACTGACCCTCAGCCTGCGTCCGGAAAAGATCGATCTGGTGGAGGCTGGCGCGGGTCGCCTTCAGGGCCGTATCGTCACCCGCTATTTCCTGGGCAGTCAGTGGTTGTATCGCGTCGAAACGTCCATCGGAGAAATGACCGTCGTGCGCCGCAACAACGGCGACGCGCCGCTCAACGAAGGCACCGCCGTCGGCCTCGACTGGCCCGCTGAATTGCTGCGCGTGCTGACTGCCGACGAGGTGTCGGCATGAGTGGGGCAAGCGTGCTGCGCGACACCGGTCGCGGCTACCTGCTGTCGGCGCCTGCGCTGGCGCTGTTCGTGGGTTTGTTGGTGTTGCCGTTGCTGCTGACCCTGGTGCTGTCGTTCAACGTGTTCGATTACGAAGTCGGGGTCAAAGGTGATGCCTGGACCTTTGCGCAGTACCTGAACCTGATCACCGATTCATACTTCTATGAAATCTTCTTTCGCACCTTTTGGATCAGCGCGCTGGTGACACTGCTGTGCGTGGTGATCGGTGTTCCGGAGGCGTACATCCTCAGTCGCATGGGCACACCGTGGCGCTCGATCTTTCTGATTCTGATCCTCACCCCGCTGCTCATTTCGGTGGTGGTGCGGGCGTTCGGCTGGAGCCTGTTGCTGGGGGCCGACGGATTGGTCAACCAGGCGATCCAGGCGCTGGGCGGTCGCCCGATCAGGATGCTGTACACCCCGTTCGCGGTGATCCTGGCACTGGTCCACGTGATGCTGCCATTCATGATCATTCCCGTGTGGACCTCACTGCAGAAGCTCGATGCCTCGGCCGAGCAAGCGGCGCTGTCGCTGGGCGCGACGCAAGCCAAGGTCATGCGCCTGGTGGTGTTGCCGCAGGTCATGCCGGGCGTGTTGTCCGGCACGTTGATCGTGTTCGGGCTGTCGGCCAGCTCCTTCGCGATTCCGGGGCTGCTGGGCGGACGCCGTCTGAAAATGGTCGCGACCGTCGTCTACGACCAGTACCTCTCTGAGCTCAACTGGCCCATGGGCGCGACCATCGCTGTGGCGCTGTTGCTGATCAACCTGCTGGTCATGTTGTCGTGGAACCGGCTGGTCGAAGGTCGCTATAAAAAATCCCTGGGGGAATGATTGATGTCCAAGAACGGTCCTCTGGCCCTGTCCTTCCACGCCCTGGTCGTGGTGTTCATGCTGGCGCCGCTGGTGATGGTCTGCCTGGTGGCGTTCACCCCGGAAAACACCCTGAGCCTGCCGTGGCACGGTTTCTCCCTGCGCTGGTTTGCTGCGGTGTTCGAACGCGCCGACTTCATTCAGTCCTTCTATAACAGCCTGATTCTGGCGGTGGTTGCCGCGACGCTGGCGACGCTGATCGCAGTGCCCGCCGCCCTGGCGATCACCCGCTATCAGTTTCCGGGACGCAACTTCCTCAATGGCCTGTTTCTGTCGCCGATCATCATCCCGCACCTGGTGCTGGGCGTGGCGATGCTGCGCCTGTTCGCGCTGATGGGCGTCAACGGCAGTTTCGTCTGGCTGATGTTCGCCCATGTCGTGGTGATCACGCCCTATGTGTTGCGTCTGGTGATCGCCGCGGCCATCGGCGTGGATCGCAGCGCCGAACAGGCCGCCGAATCACTGGGCGCCAGCCGCTTTACGCTGTTCCGCCAGATCACCTTGCCGATGATCCTGCCCGGTGTTGCCGGGGGCTGGCTGTTGGCGTTCATCAACAGCTTCGACGAAGTGACGCTGTCGATCTTCGTCACCTCGCCATCGACCCAGACACTGCCGGTGCGCATGTACGTCTACGCCACCGAATCCATCGACCCAATGATGGCGGCGGTGTCGGCGCTGGTGATCGCACTGACCGCCGCCACCATGATCATCCTCGACCGGGTTTACGGCCTGGACCGCGTACTCGTGGGTCGTCACTGATGCCCACGACCTGGATGGACCCAACCTGCCCCTTCTGCTGTTACCGGATAGAGAACGCACCATGGCTTTGCTGAAACGTCTGGCAGAACACGACCGCGACGTCCTGCCGTTTACCCTCGATGGCCAACCCGCCACCGGCTTGCAAGGCGACACCCTGCTGACCGCCGTGCTGACTCGTGTCGATTCGCTGCGCGGCAGCGACTTCAGCGCCGAGCCCCGTGCGGGTTTCTGCCTGATGGGCGCCTGTCAGGATTGCTGGGTCAAACTGGGCGACGGTCGCCGGGTGCGTGCCTGCGCCACGCTGCTGGAGGCAGGACAGTGCGTCAGCCGCGAACCGGGGCGGACGCTATGAAACATTCAGGCATTGTCATCATTGGTGCGGGGCCGGCCGGTATACGTGCTGCCCAGACCCTCGTCGCTTACGGCCTGCAACCTTGCCTGATCGACGAAAGCCTGCGCGGTGGCGGGCAGGTCTATCGGCGCCAACCCGAAAATTTCACGCGTTCAGCCAAGGCGCTCTATGGCTTTGAAGCCTCGAAAGCGCAGGCAGTGCACTCGACACTGGACCGGCTTCAGGCCGACATCGATTACCGCCCGCAAACCCTGGTATGGAACGCCGAAGCGCAGACTCTGGACACACTGCACGACGGCGTCGCCGCGCAACTGCCCTACACGCAGCTGATCGTGGCGACCGGCGCGACCGACCGCATCCTGCCGGTGCCAGGCTGGACGCTGCCGGGCGTCTACAGCCTGGGCGCTGCGCAAATCGCCTTGAAATTCCAGGGCTGCGCCATCGGCGAACGTGTGGTGTTCGCCGGCAGCGGGCCTTTGCTGTACCTGGTGGCGTATCAGTACGCCAAGGCGGGCGCGAACGTGGCGGCGGTGCTCGACAGCTCGCCGCTGTCCGCGCAGACCCGCGCCCTGCCCGCGCTGCTCGGTCAACCGGCGACCCTCGCCAAAGGCCTGTATTACCGGGGCTGGCTCACCGCCCATGGTGTGCCGGTGCATCAAGGGGTTCACCTGCAAAGCATCCAGGGCAATCAGCGTGTGCAGAGCGTGCGGTGGCGTCAGGGCGATAAGGACAAGACGCTCGATTGCGATGCCGTGGCCTTTGCCCACGCCTTGCGCAGCGAGACCCAACTTGCCGATCTGCTGGGCTGCGCTTTCAGCTGGAGCGACCTCAACCGCGCCTGGTTACCGACTCGGGATGCGTTCGGCCGCAGCAGCGTTGAAGGCGTTTATCTGGCGGGCGACGGCGCGGGCATCATGGGCGCTGACGCTGCCGAGATGGCCGGCGAGCTCGCCGCCTTGACGCTCCTCAGCGACACCGGCCATCAGGTCGATGCAGCACGCAGCACGGCACTGCAACACCAGCTCGACGCTATCCAGCGCTTCCGTCATGGACTGGAAACAGCGTTCCCTTTTCCCGAGGACTGGGCCGCCAATGCCCCCGACAGCCTGACCGTTTGCCGCTGTGAAGAGGTCAGCGCAGGCGAGATCCGGCAAACCGTCGAGCAAGGCCATTGGGAGATCAACCGCGTAAAAGCCATGTGCCGCGTGGGCATGGGCCGCTGCCAGGGGCGGATGTGCGCCATGGCGGCCACCGAGATCGTCGCTCAGGCCTCGGGCCGGGACGTGGCCAGTGTGGGCCGACTGCGCGGCCAGGCGCCGATCAAGCCGATTCCGTTCGGCGTGGAGGTGGAGCCATGAGCCTGCCGATCGACATGGACGCGGTGGTAATTGGCGGCGGCATCGTTGGCGCCTCCGCTGCGTTGTTTCTGGCGAAAAGCGGCCAGCGTGTGGCGCTGCTGGAGCGTGATTTTTTCGGTGCTCACTCCAGTGGTGTCAACTACGGCGGCGTGCGACGCCAGGGCCGCCCTCTGTCGCAGTTGCCGCTGTCCCAAAGGGCCCACGCCATCTGGGGCGACCTGACCAACCTGATCGGGATCGATGGCGAATACCTGCGCTCCGGTCATCTGAAACTGGCGCGCAGTGACAAGGACATGGCGGCGCTGGCGGCCTACGAGCAGGCGTCTCGAGGGTTTGGCCTGGACCTGCAATTGCTTGACCGCGACCAGTTGCGCGCCCGCTTTCCGTGGGCCGGTGATGTGGCCGTCGGCGCTTCGTTATGCGCCGACGACGGTCACGCCAACCCGCGCATTGTGTCACCGGCGTTTGCCCATGCCGCACGTCGAGCCGGTGCCGACATCTACGAGCAGACAGAGGTCTCTGAGGTCAGCCATGACGGTCATGCTTTCACCGTCCGCACCGCCAGCGGCCAGACGTTTCGCGCGCCCTGGCTGCTGAACTGCGCCGGCGCGTGGGCGGCGGCGCTGGCAGAACAGTTTGGCGAACCCGTGCCGATGCGCTCGGGGCACCCTGCGATGCTGGTCACTGAACCGCTGCCGATGTTCATGGACGTCAGCACCGGCGTCGAAGGCGGCGGCATTTATGCCCGCCAGGTCGCCCGCGGCAACTGTGTGCTGGGTGGCGGTCAGGGCTTCGCACTGGATCCTGCCACGGCGCGTCCCGGCCAGGCGGCGATCCTCGACATCCTGCGCAACGCCGTCGAACTCTACCCGCCATTGGCCGGTGCTCAGGCCATTCGCACCTGGAGCGGCACCGAAGGGTACCTGCCGGACCGCGAGCCGGTGCTGGGTGCCAGTTCCACTCAGGCGGGCCTGCTGCACGGCTTTGGTTTCGCCGGCTCTGGTTTTCAGATCGGCCCGGCGGCGGGCGAGGCCCTGGCACAGATTGTCTGCACCGGCACGCCGTCGATTCGACTCGACGCCTTTTCGATCCAGCGTTTTCAACCCGTTTCCCAGCCCACCTTGCCTACCGCACCGCCCGCCACCGCCGCCCCGGCTCACGCGGAAAACGTCATTCCATTGTTCAGAGGAAGATCGCAGCCATGAAAAACATGAACCTCGTTAAACGTTTTGCCCTGACCGGCTTGTCGTGCCTGCCGTTCGCCGCCTTGCTCACCTCGCTGCCGGCGCAGGCCGAGCCGACGCTGTATCTGGGCATGAACGGCGGCACCATGGAACGGCTGTACGCCGATCAGGTGCTACCGGCCTTCGAAAAGGCCAATCACGTCAAAGTGGTGATCGTACCGGGCACCTCGTCAGACATCCTCGCCAAGGTCCAGGCCAGCAAGGACAACCCGCAGATGCACGTGATGTTCCTCGACGACGGCATCATGTACCGCGCCATTTCCATGGGCCTGTGCGGCAAGCTGCAACCGAGCGCGACGCTGGCGGACATTCCGGCCAAGGGCAAGATCAAGGATGAAGCCGTGGCGGTCAGCCTCGGGGTGACGGGCCTGGCGTACAACACCAAGATGTTCGAGGAAAACGGCTGGAAGGCGCCGACATCGTGGGGTGACATGGCCGACAAGCGCTACAAGGACAAACTGGTGTTTCAGTCGCTCGCCTCCTCGACGTTCGGCCTGCATGGTTTCCTGATGTTCAACCGGTTGCAGGGCGGCAGTGAAACCAACGTCGAGCCCGGCTTCAAGGCCTGGCCGAAGACCGTGGGGCCGAACGTGCTGGAGTACATCGCCAGCTCCGCGAAGATTTCCGAGATGGTTCAGACCGGCGAAGCGGCGTTGTTCCCGTTGACCCCTACCCAGGTGACCGCGCTGAAACTCAAGGGCGTACCCGTCGAATACGCGCCGCCCAAGGAAGGCGCCGTGGTGTTGAACGTCGCTGAATGCACCATCGCCAATAACGACCAGCCGGAGCTGGCGCAGAAACTGGCGGAATTCCTGCTGACGCCCGAAGCTCAGGCCCCTGCGCTGGAACTGGGCGACCAGATCCCGTCCAACCCGAAAACGCCGACCACCGAGCGCACACGTGGCCAGGTAGACGCGATGAACAAATACCTGGAAACAGCCGTGACCATCGACTGGGATCAGGTCAACCAAATCCGCCCTGAATGGAACGCGCGCTGGAGCAAGACCATCGAGCGGTAATCGCGCTGCAGCAACCGTCCACCGTGGGAGTGAGCTTGCTCGCGAAGAGGTCTGTGCATCCGCAGGATCGCGGGTGATGACCCACAAGCTTCGCGAGCAAGCTCGCCCACAGGTCTTGCCGCAGCCATGAGCTCTGGGGCTGCCCTGTCCAAAGGTCTCGAGGTAGCAACAAGCTCTGTGGTCTACACGGTACCTGTAGGAGACGTCGGAGGTTACGACGGCAGCGAATGCGGTGCGTCAGTTGCCGCAGATGTCGCTGTCACACCGCATTCGCCACTGTCGTAACCTCCAGCAGCTCCCACAGGTCTTGCCGCAGACATGAGCTCTGGATCTGCCCTGTCCAAAGGCCATGGGGTAGCCGCAGGTCCTGTGGTCTACCCCGTCCCTGTAGGAGACGTCGGAGGTTACGACGGCAGCGAATGCGGTGGGTCAGTTGCCGCAGATGTCGCTGTCACACCGCATGCGCCACAGTCGTAACCTCCAGCAGCTCCCACAGGTCTTGCCGCAAACATGAGCTCTGGGTCTGCCCTGTCCAAAGGCCATGGGGTAGCCGCAGGTTCTGGGGCTGCCCAGTCCAAAGGTCTCGAGGTAGCAACAAGTTCTGGATCTGCCCGGCCCACAGGTCTTGAGGTAACAACAGCCTCTGTGACCTACCCCGTCCCTGTAGGAGACGTCGGAGGTTACGACGGCAGCGAATGCGGTGTATCAGTCGCCGCAGATGTCGCTGTCATACCGCGATTCGCGAGCACGCTCGCTAACAGGTCTTGCAGCGGTGTGTCATTCGCGGCGGATGTCGATGCGCGCTCACCGAACATTGCGTCCAACTATCCTCCCTCGCGTCGGTCACACCCTGGGTAACCCACTGATTGATGACGAGGCCGGATGAGTTTCATTCTTTGCATGACCGTGCTCGGCGTCCTGTTGATGCTGCTCGCACTCACCTCCTCTTCCCTGCGCTGGCTTCCGGTCACGACCTCGGCCGTGTGCCTGGGCTTCGGCACCGGTATCGGCCCCTGGGGCCTGGACCTGGTGCAACTGGACATCCGCGACGCACGCCACTGGCTGGAGCGTCTGACCGAAGTCGCCGTGCTGTTCTCACTGTTCAACACCGGCATCAAACTGCGCCTGTCATTGCATCGTAAAGCCTGGCATTCGGCGTACCTGCTGGCGGGGCCGGTGATGCTCGCCAGCATCCTGGGCGTGTGCCTGGTCGCCCATTACCTGCTGGAAGTGCCGTGGGCCATCGCGCTGTTGCTCGGTGCAATGTTGTCCCCCACCGACCCCGTTCTGGCGGGGCTGGTGCAGGTCAACAACGCGCAGGATTTCGACCGGGTTCGTTTTGGTCTCTCGGGAGAAGCCGGGCTGAACGACGGCACTGCCTTTCCGTTCGTGATCTTCGCCCTGCTGTTCCTCGGTCATGGCCCCTCGGACTTCACCTGGGTGCAGGGCTGGTTGCTGAAGAACCTGATCTGGGGCGTCCCCGTCGGCCTGCTGATCGGCTACGGATTAGGCCGCGGCGTCGGGCACTTGATGATCTACCTGCGGATCAAGAACGCCGACAGCACCAGTTCGCCCAATGATTTCCTGGCCCTCGCCCTGATCGCGGTGGCCTACGTCGTCGCCGAGGGCCTGGGCGCCTATGGCTTCCTCTCGGTGTTTGCCGCAGGCCTTGGCCTGCGACGCGCCGAAGTTCGCACCACGCAATCGGATCTTCCGTCCGAGCACGTGACAAAACCGGTTTTGGGACACATGGACAGCGACCCCAGGGCCGCCACGGTGACCCGGCACGAAGAACTCAGCGAGTCGCAGTTGGCGGCTGGCGTGATGATGGGGGACATGCTCGCGTTTGGCAGTCTGGTGGAACGGGCGATGGAAGTGCTGCTGATCACCCTGCTCGGCGCGGCCATCGCCCTTTACTGGGACTGGCGGGCGGTGGGCCTGGGCCTCGCGTTGTTCTGTGTGATCCGACCCCTGAGCGTCTGGCTGCTGATCAGCGGCCGGCTACTCTCTCGTCCGCAGAAAGCGCTGGTGGGATGGTTTGGCATTCGCGGCATCGGCACGCTGTATTACCTGTGCTACGCGCTGTCTCACGGTTTACCCGCCGAGGCGGTGCAAACCACCATCGGCCTGACGCTGTCCGTGGTCGCGCTGAGCATTCTGCTACACGGCATCAGCATCCAGCCGTTGCTCGAACGTTATGAGCGCAGCATGACGAACGACCAGGAGAAGTGATCGCTATACCGAAACAGGCGACAGCTGGCTTTCGATACCCGCGATCAAGTGCTCCAGGCTGACCGGTTTATGCAGGACCACGGCGCCGTGCTCACACGACGCCCGCACCGCGTCCAGATCGGCATGCCCGGTGAGCAACAGAATGGGCAGTCCCGGCCGGATATCGCGCAGCACGCGCGCCAGTGCCACGCCACTGAAATCACGCATGGCGCAGTCGCTGACGACAATGTCAGGCGGGCGATGCCGGATCGCCTCGATGGCTGCATATCCGCTGCAAACCGCCTCCACCTCGTAACCGGCATCGGCCAGAAGACGGGCCATGACGTCACGTAAACGGTCATCATCATCGACCAACAGCACGCTCACGGCACTGACAGTCTGAGGGGCAGACTCAGGCGGCGCGGCATGCGCCCGTTCCTCGATAGCGCGGTCGCGCACCTTCAGCAATAACGTCACCGTGGTCCCGGAGGTCATCCCGCACTGAATGGTCGCCGAGCCGCCCGCCTGTGCAGCGAATGCATACACCTGAGACAACCCCAGACCGGTGCCCTGGCCTTCCTTCTTGGTGGTGAAAAACGGCTCGAACACCTGGCTGGCGATGGCCGGGGGAATGCCTGGGCCGTCATCTTCCACCGTCAGTTCGACGTAAGCGCCGTCCGCCAGAAGCTCATGCCCGCCCAGTGTCAGCAAGCGCGTGGCCACCCGAATATTCCCTGTGCCCTGCATCGCATCGCGTGCGTTGACCAGCATGTTGAGCACAGCGGCCTCGAGCTGCGTGGCGTCGCACAGTATTCGGGCGGGTGTGGTGTCCAGCTCGAACTGCAGGTTGATGTCCGGGCTCAGCACCCGGTTGAACAGCTCTTCGAGGCTGCGCACCTGGGCGCTGACGTCTAGCAGCGTCAGGGCCGAAGGATCTTCGCGAGTGAATGCCAACAGTTGCGCGATCAGCGATGCGCCTTTGTTCACCGCTTGCAAGCCGACTGACGCCCAGCGCCGGACATCCTGCGGTTTCTCCGCCTTTCGTTCGACGAACTGCAAGCTGGCGCTGATGGCTTGAAGCAGATTATTGAAGTCGTGAGCGATGCCGCTGGTGAGCTGCCCGATTGCAGAAACGCGCTGGTGTTGACGCAAGCGCGCGTGCTCATGCTGATCATCGGCCAATGCCGAGATGACTTTACGACTCAGGCTGCGGGCCTGTTCGTCTTTCTCGGCGCTCAATTCACGCAATTGCAGCAGCGCAGCCGTCTGACGTGCCAACGCGGTCAGCGCGCCGACCTGACGCGCGTCCAGGGTTCGCGGCACAGTATCGATCACACACACCGTACCCAGCGCATGGCCTTGGTCCGTGACGATCGGCGCGCCTGCGTAAAACCGAATGAACGGCTCGCTCAGGACCAACGGATTGTTGGCAAAACGTTGGTCCAGTGCCGCATCTTCAACGATCAGCAATTGATCCGGTTCAAGAATGGCATACGCACAAAACGCCTGGTCACGATGGGTTTCACGTACCGACAGGCCTATGCAGGCCTTGAACCATTGCCGCTGATCGTCGATCAGAGACACCAGCGCAATGGGCGTGCCGCAAACGACCGACGCCAACTCGACGATGTCATCAAACGCTTGTTCTGGAAGGCTGTCGAGGATCTGAAGGTGATCCAGTGCCTGGATACGTCGAGCTTCATCAAGTGGCAGCGGCGCGGGTCGATGGGTCATGGGGTACGCAGGTCCACTCAAGGGGCGGTTTACCGGTTCTGTGATCGGAGCACCTTTCCATGCGCTTTGTTCCGCTCTGTACTGCACATGATGCCCGCCCCTCGACAAGGCTGGCAAATGACCATGGCGTTTTAATGGCTCCACCGGTCTGATTGTCAATCGTTCTTCAGAATCTTCTCGGCTGAACGAAATCGTCAGGGCCGCGTTGATAGACGACATCGATCATTTCATCGGAATAAGCGATTGGACGCTCTACGTACAGGTCGGTAGCTTGCTTATCAACTGATCACGTCTTTTTCGCCGCTTCTGCAATGTGGCCAAAAGTCGCACATCGTTGCCCTCACAAGGACCTGCCGTCGTGTCTTGCGACACGGTCGCGCATCGAGACCGGATGCTTTGAACCACTCCTATATCTGCGTGGCGCGCGGCCTTGTGTCGTGGTGCCGGCCATTGCGTGCGAGTCCAGAAGAACATGTCCATCAATACGCCTCAACAGATCGCTGAAATCACCATCGAAGCCGGGGTGAAGAAGTCGCATTTGCCCACCCTCTCGATCCTTGTGCTGGGATTTCTGGCCGGCGCGTTCATCGCCCTGGGTTTTCTGCTGGACATCCATGTCAGTACCATGATCCCGGCGCAGTGGGCCTCGCTGGGTAACCTGCTGGGCGCTGCGGTGTTTCCGATTGGTCTGATCCTGGTGATCCTGGCCGGCGGCGAACTGTTGACCGGCAATATGATGAGCCTGCCGACCGCGCTGTTCGCTGGACGCATTTCGCTGGCTGCCGTCGCGCGCAACTGGGTGCTGGTGACCTTCGCCAATCTGCTCGGCGCCCTGTTCATCGCCTACTTCTTCGGCCATGTGCTGGGCCTGACCGAAGGCGCCTATCTGGCCAAGACGCTGGCGATTGCCAAAGCCAAGGCCAGTGCCGATTTCGCTCAGGCCTTCATCTCGGGCATCGGCTGCAACTGGCTGGTATGCCTGGCCGTGTGGTTGTCGTATGCGAGCAAGGACGTCACCGGCAAGATCCTCGGCATGTGGTTCCCGATCATGGCGTTCGTCGCCATCGGCTTCCAGCACGTGGTCGCGAACATGTTCGTGATTCCGGCCGCGATCTTCGCCGATGCGTTGAGCTGGGGTCAGTTTGTCGAAAACTTCTTCGCTGTGTTCCTGGGCAATGCGGTAGGGGGTGCAATTTTTGTCGGGCTGGCGTATTACGTATCGTATTCAAAGGCTTTGCCTGCCTCGGCAGTCGGCGAACATGCCGCGATGATCGAGCAACCGGGAAGCCAAAAGATTTAAACGATTCAATCGCGGAACGTTCACAATGACGTTCCGCGGTTTGCTTCTGCCATGCAGCACGTTGTCGAGAAAAGCTATGTCGGATCGGGTTTTGATAGACGGGTATTCACGCAAGGTCGATTACGTTCGGATGTCCGTGACCGATCGTTGCGATTTCCGCTGCGTGTATTGCATGGCGGAGGACATGACGTTCCTGCCCCGCCAGCAGATCCTCTCCCTCGAAGAAATCCAGCAGATTGCCGAGCGCTTCGTCGCGCTGGGCACCAAAAAGATCCGCCTGACCGGTGGCGAGCCCCTGGTACGCGCCGGCATTGTCGGCCTGTGCAAAAACATCGCGGCCCTGCCTGGCTTGCGTGAGCTGTGCATGACCACCAACGGGTCGCAACTGGAGAAGCTTGCGGCACCGCTGTTCGAAGCCGGCCTCAAACGCTTGAACATCAGCCTGGACAGCCTGGACCCTGCCCGCTTCAAGGAACTGACACGCACCGGTGACCTGGCCAAGGTCATCGCGGGCATCGACGCCGCCAATGCGGCCGGCTTCACCCGCACCAAGCTCAACTGCGTGGTGATGCAAGGCCGCAACGATCACGAGATCAACGACCTGGTGGCATTTGCCATCGACCGGGGGCTGGACATCACGTTCATTGAAGAGATGCCGCTGGGCGTCATCAGCGAACACAGCCGTGCCGAGTCGTTCTTTTCCAGCGATCAGGTGCGTGAACGCATCGCCGAACGCTACACCCTGATCAACTCCACCGAGTCGACCCAAGGTCCCTCCCGCTACTGGCGCCTGGCCGAGGCCCCAGGCATCCGCGTAGGCTTTATCTCGCCCCACAGCCACAACTTCTGTGCGACCTGCAACCGGGTTCGTGTCACCGTCGAGGGCCGGCTGTTGCTGTGCCTGGGCAACGAGCATTCGGCCGACCTCAAAGCCGTGCTTCGGGCCAATCCCGGGCAACCGGAAAAGCTGGAAAATGCGCTGATCGAAGCCATGAAGCTCAAGCCCTACAAGCACAACTTCGAGATCAACGACGACGTGCAGGTGGTGCGATTCATGAACATGACGGGCGGCTGATACACCCTGCACCCTGTTCGTGACTGCTCCCTGGCCAGAGGTCAAGCCTAACCCAGCAACTGACTCACCACTGCCCGCAACTTGCCCGGTTTCACCGGCTTGTTCAGCAACGGCGCGCCCAGCTTCTGCAAGGACCTGCGACACAGGTCCGTACGATCGGCGGTGATCATTACGCATGGGATCTCCAAGCCGAAGTGCACACGAATGTTCGCCACCACCTCGCACCCCAACACGCCGTGATCCAGGTGAAAATCAAACAGAATCAGCTCCGGCGCGCGGTCCTGCAGAACGCTGTAGCACCCCGCCTGATCCGTTGCCGTGAGCACTTCACACCCCCACTGCTCCAACAACGCCGCCATGCTCTCAAGAATATTGGTCTCGTTATCCAGCACCAACAAACGCCGTCCTGGCAGCGGGTTGCCTGCGCCCGGCAACTGCTGCGCAACCACTTTGATCGGCACCGGCATGTCGGCCGACAGCGGCACATCGATCGAGAACACTGAACCGCGTCCTGGTTGCGAACGCACGTGAATGGCACAACCGAGAATCCGGCCGATGCGCTCCACAATCGCCAGCCCCAGCCCGACGCCTTTACGGTCCGCCGCGCGGCCGACGTCCAACTGGTTGAACTCCAGAAAAATCGAATCCAGCCGGTCCTCGGCGATGCCGCGTCCCGTGTCCCACACCTCAATGCGCAATGACTCGCCACGCTTGCGGGCCGCCAGCAAAATGCCGCCGTGCTCCGTGTACCGGCAGGCGTTGCTGAGGAAGTTGCGCAGGATGCGGGTCAACAAACGCAGGTCCGTTCGCACGGCCAAATGAGCGATGTGCGCCCGCAGGGTCAGCCCCGCTGCCGCGGCCACCGGCTCGAACTCGGACACCAGTGGCGCCAGTATTTCTTCCAGCCGATACAGCTCGATGTCCGGCTCAATGGACGCCCGGTCGAGCTTGGCAATGTCCAGCAGGTCTGTGAGCAGGTCTTCTGCCCCCTCCAGCGCCTGATGCGTACGCTCCACCAAGGTCTGTTCGGCGGTTGGCAACGTGCGCTCACGCAAGGTGGAGATCAACAGCCGCGCGGCGTTCAAGGGCTGCAACAGGTCATGACTGGCCGCAGCGAGGTATTTGTCTTTGCTGCGGTTGGCGGATTCGGCAGCGTCCCTGGCCTCGCGCAGGTCATGCTCGATCTGCTCCCGCTGAGTGATCTGCTGTTGCAGGTTACGGTTAGCCTCCAGCAACTCGTCGGTGCGGGCGGCCACGCGCAATTCCAGTTGATCGTTGAGTTCCTGCAACCGTTGCTGGGCCAGTTTGCGCTCGGTAATGTCGGCCACGAAGCCTTCGAACAAGCCGTCCTCGTCCGGTTTGAGCAACAGGTTCATCAACACGTCAACGTAACTGCCGTCCTGGCGCCGCAACCGGGTTTCATAACCTTGCAGGCTTTGCTCGCGTTGCAGCACCTGAGCAATGGCGTTCATTTCCGCGTCGCCGCCAATGAACAGCGTGCTGGCGAGGTCATCCAGCAACGACAGCACCTCGCGCTCATCGCGATAACCGAGCATGCGCGCCAACGCCGGGTTCGCGGCGCGCAGGCCTTGGTGCAGGCTGGCCTGGAAGATGCCGTGCACGGCATTTTCAAATAACCATTTGTAGCGGTTGCGCTCGGTTTCCAGTTCCCCAAGCCGCAGGGTCAGTTCCGGGTAATGGCTTTTTCGGGTCGAGTGATTGCCCAACCCGAGCAGCGCCGTGAGCGCGCCTTGCTGGACGTCAGAGGGCTTCGCCATACACCACTTCGACGTCCCGCTGACTGGACGCACGCGGGTTGGTCAGGATGCAGGGGTCGCCCATCGCATGCTGAGACAGAAACGGGATGTCGGCCATGCTCACGCCTTGCAGGCCGAGGGTTTCGTGAAATCCGACCTGATGCTTGAGGGCGATCAGGTGTTCCACCAGGCGTTTGCTGATGGCGACATGATTCAGGCCCCGGCAATCGATACCCAGGGTTTCGGCGATCACTTTGAAGCGGTCCGGTGCCGAACTGTAGTTGAACGCGACCACATGCTCGACCAACACCGCATTGCACAGCCCGTGCGGCAAGTCCAGAAAGCCACCCAGGCTGTGGGACATGGCGTGCACGGCCCCGAGAATGGCGTTGGAGAACGCCAGACCGGCCTGCATGCTCCCGAGCATGATTTTCTCGCGCAAGGCAATGTCGGCAGGGTTGGCAATCATCTGCACCAGATTGCCGTTTATCAGGCGCATGGCTTCCAGGGCATGAGGGTCGGTCAGCGGGCCATGACCGGTCGAAACGAACGCCTCAATGGCGTGAACCAGCGCATCGATGCCGGTACAGGCAGACAGAAACGGGTCCATGCTCAGGGTGGTTTCCGGGTCGATCAGCGACACGTCGGGGACGACTGCCTTGCTGACGATGGAGAATTTCATGCGTTCCTGCTGATCGGAGATGATCACGAACTGCGATACGTCAGCAGACGTGCCCGCAGTGGTCGGAATCAAGATCAGCGGGGGGCTCGGCACGCGAATGGTGTCGACGCCTTCGAACTCAAGGATGTTGCGCCCATGGGCCACGGCGATGCCGATGCCTTTTCCGCAATCCATCGGACTGCCGCCGCCCACCGCGACGATCACATCGCAATGGTGCTCGCG
The DNA here is from genome assembly GCF_900100795.1 of Pseudomonas abietaniphila. GTDB lineage: Bacteria > Pseudomonadota > Gammaproteobacteria > Pseudomonadales > Pseudomonadaceae > Aquipseudomonas > Aquipseudomonas abietaniphila. Next base: position 629,858 of record NZ_FNCO01000001.1, on the reverse strand, counting down.
ATACAGCTCGGCGCCGAGCATGACTTCTTCGACCCGGGGGTTGGGCGACACGTCGCTGTAGATGAAGTATTCCAGGCCCTGGGCCTGCAAGCTGGCTTCGACGTCGGCCACCCAGCCGGCAGCGATGACACCAGGGTCACTGACCACCAGCACTTTACGTGCGCCGAAGGTTTTGGCGTAGTTGCCCACGCTGTGACGACTGCCCGCACCGAAGATGATTTCCGGGGACACGAATTTACGCAGCTGGTTGAGGCTTTGGCTCATATCAAGCGCATTCTTATTGTTATTAGAGAATGAACGCCAGCCTAGAGCATCTGCGGGGTAATGCAATAAGACCAACGACTGACGGTGTCGGCTCATGGCGAGGGTCTTCGTGCAGGAGAGAAGACCCGGTCAACGTTCATTGACCGGGCATGCCGATCAACGGCTGGCGAAGTACATGGTCACTTCAAAACCGATACGCAAATCGGTGAACGCTGGTTTTTTCCACATGGGCCTTTCCTCGTGTCGTTCAGGGTAGTGCCGGATGGTCCGGCCCTTCATTAGGGCACGGAGCCGTTGCCTGGCGAATAGTACTTTGGGACTGATCTGATCGTCCCCACGCTCTGCGTGGGGATGCCGCCCCGTACGCTCTGCGTCCACGCAAAGCCGACGCGGAGCGTCGAGGGATGCATTCCCACGCGGAGCGTGGGAACGATCTTCACTCCCTCAGATGGACCGTCCACATCCGCAACGAGGGACGATCACATTGGCCGTATCAGCGCTTGGTCACCAGATCTTTGGGCAGCTTGAAGGTCCAGAGCATGCCGCCCTGGTTGAAGTCCTTCACCCGCTTGGCCACCTCGCCACCCCACAGCGGCACCGCGCCGCCCCAGCCGGACAGCACGGACACGTACTGTTCGCCGTCCATCTCCCAGGTGATCGGTGAGCCCAGTACGCCTGAACCGGTCTGGAACTCCCAGACCTTGTCGCCGGTTTTGGCGTTGAACGCCTGCAGGAAGCCTTCCGGCGTGCCGGTGAACACCAAATTGCCTTTGGTTGCCAGCACCCCGCCCCACAGCGGCGCATAGTTCTTGTGACGCCAGACTTCCTTGCCGGTTTTCGGGTCGATAGCGCGCAGCACGCCGATGTAATCCTCGTTCAGAGGCTTGATGGTGAAGCCCGCGCCCAGGAACGCGGCGCCTTTCTTGTAGGCGATACCCTCGTTCCAGATGTCCATGCCCCACTCGTTGCCCGGCACGTAGAACAGGCCGGTGTCAGGGCTGTAGGCCATGGGCATCCAGTTTTTCGCGCCGAGGAAGGCCGGCGCCACGAACGCCGACGAACCCTTGGCTTCGCCGTCTGGCGCGCCGGGGCGGCTGGCGTCGATATAGTTTGGCCGACCGTCCTTGTCCAGGCCGCTGGCCCAGGTGATCTTGTCGGCGAACGGGAAACCGCGAATGAATTTGCCGTCCTTGCGATTGAGCACGTAAAAAAAGCCGTTGCGGTCGGCCGTCGCCGCAGCCTGAACGGTCTTGCCGTTTTCCTGATAGTCGAAGGAGATCAGTTCGTTCACGCCGTCGTAATCCCAGCCATCGTGGGGCGTGCTCTGGAAATGCCATTTGATGGTGCCGTCATCAGGGTTCAACGACAGCCGAGAAGAGGAATACAGGTTATCGCCCGGCCGCATGTGCGAGTTCCACGGCGACGGGTTGCCGGTGCCAATCAGGATCTGGTTGTTGCTCGGGTCGTAATAGCCGCCAAGCCACGGCGCAGCCCCGCCGGTCTTCCACAGGTCGCCCGGCCAGGTCTTGTTCGCCTCGCCACCGGAGATACCGTTTTCAATGGCCTGACCGTCTTTGTAGACGTAACCCATATTGCCCTCGACGGTTGGACGCGACCACAGCAACGTACCGTTTTTCGGATCGTAGGCCTCGACCTTGCCGACCACGCCAAACTCGCCGCCCGCAACGCCTGTGATCAACTTGCCGTTGACGATCATGGGCGCGGCGCTGATGGAGTAACCGGCCTTGTGGTCAGCCACCTGCTTGCTCCACACCACTTTACCGGTGTCTTTGTTGAGCGCGACCAACTTGGCGTCGAGGGTGCCGAAGTACACCAGGTCGCCGTACAGCGCCACGCCCCGGTTGATCACGTCGCAGCACGGACGGATGTCGTCAGGCAGGCGCGCGTCGTATTGCCAGAGCTTCTTGCCGGTGTGCGCGTCCACCGCGAACACCCGAGAATAGGAGCCGGTGAGGTACATGACCCCGTCCTTGACCATGGGTTGCGCCTGCTGTCCGCGCTGTTTTTCACCACCAAACGAGAAGGCCCAGACGGGTCGAAGGTCCTTGACGTTGTCGGTGTTGATGATGTCCAGCGGGCTGAAGCGCTGGCCCTGCACGCCCAGGCCGTTGGTGACGATCTGATTGGGGTTCTTGGGGTCCTGGAGGATTTCTTCGTCGGTCACGGCGGCCAGAAGGCTGCCGGACGACAGCATGGCGCTGACCAGCAGGCCCAGTGCGAAAGAATGGCGACGTGCGGGTTGAATCATGACGGCTGCCTCTACGGTTTATTGTTGTTTTCTTCCTTTCGGGACAGTTTCCCGAACAAGTCGATTGTTGGCGGTGAGGCCCCTGCCAGCAATTGACCGCAGTGTGGAGGTTTCTAGTTCTTTGGTAGGTGGGCCAGCACCCGGCGAACGCGCGTCAGCGAGTATCGACCCTGACCATCTGCGCCCGCTCGTACGTCGGATACAGATGGCTGACGCTGCGAATCAGTTCGTACCGGGTCAGGCTGATGGCCGCGAAACGCTCAGGAACAGGCGTTCTGATCAGCTCTGCCATGTCGGCGCCCTGGGCCGCCCCGTCCCTCAACAGCCCGTCAAGCCAACCCAGGTAGTCACGCATCTGCTGCAGAGGCCGGGCGTCCGTCGCCACGGGCCCATGGCCGGGGACCAACCGTTTCCACGGCAGCGCCTGCAGGGTATCCAGGTCGTTCAGCCACACCTGTAGACCCGGGCTGTTCGGGGTCGTCAAGGCGCGCTGGTAAAAGACGATATCGCCCGCGAACAACACGCCCGTGTTTTCATCAAAGATGGCGAGGTCGGCGCCCGTATGCCCGGAGAGCGCCAACAGGCGCAAGCGGTGGCCGCCGAACGCCAGTGTGCCCGGCACCAACACCTGCGTCGGCAAACGCGTTTCAGTGCCGCGCATCCAGTCACCGACCATCCGGTACATGTTTTCCGTCAGGGCATCGCCCTGCGTGCGCATCAATTCGGTGGTACCGGCCAACGCACCGATCGGCACATCGGCGAATGCCTGGTTGCCCAGCACGTGATCGGGATGATGATGCGTCAGCAGCACCTGAATCACCGGCTTGTCCGTCACCGAGCCTATGGCCTTGCGCAGGGCCTCGCCATAGCGACGTGACGGTCCGGTGTCGATGACCACCACACCGCCGCCGGTGACAATGAAGCCAGTGTTAACGATGTTGCCGCCGTTACGTTTATCGAAGTTTTCGGTCGTGCCTTCCAGCAAGTAGGTATCTTCAGCGATCTGCCGGGGTTGCAGGCGATACTCCAGCTCAGCGTGTGCCAGCGCACTGACGCAGAACAGCAAGCACCCAATAAGGCGCATGGCGGCACTCCGGTTCATTTCACAGCCGCGCTGAACAGGTTGCCGCTGATATCGCGCAACGACAATTGCGTCTCGCCGTCACCCTCAATGTCGAACCCCAGCGTCGGGTTCTCACTCACGGCGGGAAACAGTTCCAGCGTCGCCAGCAGCTTGCCGTGGGTGTCTTTGAGTTGCGCCTGATTCAGATAGAACTCAGGGATGCCGCTGACCATGCCGTTGTCCATCGGATGGGAGATTGTCACCCGCAAACGGCTGAAGCCTGAGCGTGGATAACGCCCTCCCATCACCTCGCCGATATGCTCCTCCCAACCAGGCTGTGTGCGCACGACGCTGGGCGCGGTGCACCCTCCGCCCGCCGCGTCGATAGTGGTCGAACCGATGTGCCAGACGCCGTCGCGGGTCAGCACGGCGGCACGCAAGGGCGTGGCCTGCTCGATCCGGATACGGATCGACAGCCAAGGCAGCACCCGCTCGACCGGTTGAAAATCGACGATCTGCGGCAAGGGATTGAGCTCGGCCCACGCCAGAATCCGTACCACCTCCCCGGTGTACGCCCGCGCATCGATCTCGATCGGAACTTGCCGGGCGTCTTCGGCAAACGGCGGTGCGCGCAACAGCACCTTGTCGTCGAAGACGTAGGGCTGATCCTTGAGGAACTTCTGCTGGTAGTAGCCCCACATCACCGACGTAACCGGGTCTTTGCCAGGATCGGCGTGGGCCACACCTTGCAGAAAAAGCAGCAAGGCAAACCCGACCGCCCTGCCCCGGACACGGTTCACGGATACATCTCCGGCACGTCGTAACGCATGCCGTAAGCGGCGTAGATGCGCTGCACCTCGCCTTCACGAATCAACGTCTCGAGCGCCTCTTCGATGGCGTAGGCCAACTGGCGGTTGCTCTCATGCACCGCCATGCCGATCTCCCAGGTTTGCCGTCCCATGCTCGGGTAAGCGTTTTCGGCCAGCGACCATTGCGGGTCATGGGCCTGATGCAGTTGCCAGTCCACCTCGCCGCGCATGGCCATGACCGCGTCGACTTTGCCGTCGTGCATGGCAACGAAAGCCTCCTGCACCGACGGGAAATGGTGGGTGCTGCCTGCAAACTGGGCATTGAAGATCGACGTCAGGTAGAACGACGGCACACTGTCGATCTCGACCCCGATCGGATGCTCGGCAAACACCGCAACGCTGGGCACCGCGTCCAGCCGCTTGCGGTCGAATGCGACCTGCCAGCGCTCTGTCTGATAGGGCGCGAACATCACGACGTGGTCGTTTTCCAGTTCGCCGACGTCGTTGCGCTTCTGCGAGTAACCCTTGTCGTAGGGCACGCGCATCATCAGGTCGGCCAGTTGCTGACCGCGCAACGGGCTGCCGCGCCAGATCAAGTCGCGCAGGTCGTCGTCGAGCTTTTCGCCGGGCGGCGCCCACATCAACTCCAGCCGCACGCCCAACGCTTTAGCCAGCGCCGTCGCCAGGTCGGCATCGACGCCACGGGGCTGCCCGTCCACCTGAAAGCTGTAGGGTGGAAAATCCTGGTACACCGCCACCTTGATCACCCCGGCCGCGATGATGCTGTCGTAGGTGCGAATCTGCGCGTGGACGGGCTGGAACATCAATGCCAGGCAACAGAAGACGGGGCTCAGCAGTACGGCGAAGGCGCGCATACCGATCATTCCTCGTTATGAACACTGTCCAGATAGGTGCGAACAGCCCACAGGGCCTCCTGACTCAGGTAGTCGGCCATCTTGGGCATGTACACACGACCGTCGCGCACCGCGCCGTTACGAACCCGCTCGACAAACCACTCATCGCCCGCACTGCCGACGTCCAGGTGCCGCAGGTCCGGCGCGATGCCTCCGGAAATGGCTTCCAGCCCATGGCAGGCGGCACAGTTCTGGGTGTAGGCCGACTTGCCGATTTCCAGTGCCTTGTCGTGATCTTTGGATTCACGATACGGGTTTTCAGCACGCCACTCAGGCCCCAGCTGTTCCAGGCCATCAGTGGCAACGGCATGGGGCACTACATCACCGTGGGCCTGAGCCAGGTTGCTGGCGAGCAGACCGCAGAGCATCAATGCGCCCACCAGCAACGTGCATTTTTGGATTCGGGACTCGGTCTCAGCCGGGATCAGGTTTTTTGTTGTCATTGTTATGTCCTCAGAAGTGCATGCAAAGGCCTGTCGTCATCTTAGGAACGGCGTCTGCGCGCCCGAATGCTGCTTTGGTGGCCGCGCCTTACTACCTTGGTACTGGCAGACCCGTACCATCTGCATATTTCCCCACCGGACAGGCATTTCTATGCTGGCCCTGTCTGTCGGGAGTGCTCTATGCGCCAACTGGTGTTTCACCCATTGCTTTGCCTTGCCCTCGTCGCATGGTCGTTGCTGGCGATAGCGGCCGAAGACCCTGTGCAGGTGCGCATCGGCTATCTGGCGTATATCCCGGACACCGGCCCGATTCTGTCCAACGTCATTCCCGAACCCACAGACGCAGGGCTTCGCGGCGCAGAACTGGCCATCGTCGACAGCAACAGCACCGGGCGTTTTCTCAACCACCGCTACAGCCTGACGAATGCCAGTGCGAACAGCACTCACGCGCTGCTTGAGCAAGCCAGTGCGCAACATGAACAGGGTTTGCGCCTGTTCGTGGTCAACGCGCCGGTTGAAACGTTGCGTCAGCTCAGCGCCGCGATGCCGGACAGCCTGCTGTTCAACGCGGGCAGTCCCGACGACAGCCTGCGCAGCACCGCCTGCCTGCACAACGTGCTGCACACACTGCCCAGCCGCGCGATGCTGGCCGATGCACTCGCGCAATTTCTCACTGTTCGGCGCTGGACACGCTGGCTGTTGATCGTCGGCCAGACCCCCGACGATAAGGCCTATGCCAATGCCTTGCGCCGCGCGGCCAAACGCTTCGGTCACACCATCGTCGCCGAGAAGGCCTTCACCTTCGATAACGATCAGCGACGCAGCGCTCAGGCCGACATGCCGCTGTTTACCCAAACCGCCGAGTACGACGTGGTGCTGGTGTCGGACGAGCGCGGGGACTTTGGCGAATACGTGCCTTACCAGACCTGGTACCCGCGCCCGGTGGCGGGCACGCAGGGCCTGACCCCGATCGGCTGGCACAAGACCGTGGAAACCTACGGGGCCGCGCAACTGCAAAAACGCTTCGAAGCCACTGCCGGGCGCTGGATGAACGACCGGGATTTTGCCGCATGGATGGCGGTGCGCAGCATCGCCAGTGCCGTCACCCGGCTGCGAGGCACCGATGCAATGCAGATTCGTGAACTGGAGCTGGGCGACAACCTGCCGCTGGACGGCTTCAAAGGCAGCAAGCTCAGCTATCGGTCATGGAACGGCCAGCTCCGCCAACCGATTCCGGTTGTCCAGCCCCGCGCGTTGGTCACCACCTCGCCGCAGGACGGCTTTCTGCACCCCGGCACCGAACTCGACAGCCTCGGCTATGACAAGCCCGAGGTGGCCTGCACCTTTTGAGCGCCTGACGCTTTTAAGCAACGACCCACGCCAGACAATTCCAACAACAAGGACCGCACCATGCGCCGCACCCTGATAGCCACTGCCCTGTTGATCGCTGCGGGGCCAAGCCTGGCCGCCACCGCGTTCGTCTCCAACGAGAAGGACAATACCCTCAGCCTGATCGACATGGACACCTTGCAGGTGACCCAGACCTTGCCCGTCGGGATGCGACCGCGCGGCCTGCTGCTGTCCCACGACAACAAGCTGCTGTACATCTGCGCAAGCGACTCGGACCGCGTGCAGGTGATGGACGTCGCCACGCACATGATCATCAAGGAACTGCCCTCCGGCAAGGACCCCGAGCAATTCGCCCTGCACCCCAACAACCGTTGGCTGTACGTCTCCAACGAAGACGACTCGCTGGTGACGGTCATCGACACCGAAACCTCGAAGGTGCTGGCACAGGTGGACGTCGGCGTCGAACCCGAAGGCATGGCGGTGAGCCCCGATGGCAAGTGGGCGGTCAACACCAGTGAAACCACCAACATGCTGCACTGGATCGACACGTCGACCCAGACACTGGCGGATAACACGCTGGTCGATCAACGCCCGCGCTTCGTCGAGTTCAACAAGGACGGCTCGCAGCTGTGGTCGTCGGCAGAGATTGGCGGCACGGTGAGCGTGATCGACGTTGCCAGCCGCAAGATCCTCAAGACCCTGAAATTCGAGATCAAGGGCGTGCACCCGGACAAGGTGCAGCCGGTGGGCATCAAGATCAGCGATGACGGCAAATACGCATTTGTCGCCCTGGGGCCAGCGAACCATGTCGCGGTGATCGATGCAAAAACCCTGGACGTCATCGACTACCTGCTGGTGGGGCGACGGGTGTGGCAGTTGTCCTTCACCCCGGATCAGAAACAGCTGTTGGCAACCAACGGTGTCAGCGGCGACGTTTCGGTGATCGACGTGACCAGCCTCAAGGTGCTCAAGTCGGTCAAGGTCGGGCGTTATCCGTGGGGTGTGGTGGTGGCGCCATGAGCGCGTTGCACGTCGATCAATTGAGCTTTTCCTACGGCCCGCGCGAGGCATTGCGGCAGGTTTCGTTCAGCCTGGCGCCCGGTCGCTTCGCCGCCTTGCTGGGCCCGAACGGCGCGGGAAAATCCACCTTGATCGCGCTGTTGACCCGTCTCTACGACGTGCAAAAAGGCGAGATCCGTATAGGCGAGTTTTCGCTGCGTCAGTCACCTCGTCCAGCCCTGAAGCAACTGGGCGTGGTGTTTCAGCAAAGCACGCTGGATCTGGACTTGAGCGTTGAACAGAACCTGCGGTATCACGCCGCGCTGCATGGCCTGGCCCGGCGTGAGGTCAACGAACGGGTTGAACAGGAGCTGGCACGTCAGGGGTTGAGCGAGCGCCGTCGCGAGCGGGTCCGCGAGCTCAATGGCGGCCACCGACGCCGGGTGGAAATCGCGAGAGCGTTGCTGCATCAACCACGCCTTCTGCTGCTGGACGAAGCCAGCGTGGGCCTGGACCCGGGGAGTCGTCTGGCGCTGAACCAGCATGTGCGCAGCCTGTGCCGCGAACAGGGTATCAGCGTGCTCTGGACCACCCATTTGCTCGACGAAGTCCACAGCGACGACGACCTTCTGATTCTGCATCAGGGCCGCCTGGTTGCCAGCGGCCAGGCCCGTGAGGTCAGCGCCGAACACGGGGGCGGTCTGGACACGGCCTTCAATCGCTTGACCACCTCCGCGGGAGCGTCCCCACGATGAGCGCTTATTGGCATTGTTTCAGCGGGATCGTCCTGCGTGAATGGCTGCGATTCGTACTGCAACGCACACGGTTCCTCAGCGCACTGGTGCGGCCGTTGCTGTGGCTGCTGGTGTTCGCCGCCGGTTTCCGCGCGGCACTGGGCATCGCGATCATCGAACCGTATGACACCTACATTCCGTATGAGGTGTACATCATCCCGGGCCTGGCCTGCATGATCCTGCTGTTCAACGGCATGCAGGGTTCCCTGTCGATGGTCTATGACCGTGAGATGGGCAGCATGCGCGTGCTGCTGACCAGCCCCCTGCCCCGCACATTCCTGCTGGTGAGCAAACTGCTGGCGACTTCGCTGATCTCGCTGTTGCAGGTGTATGCGTTTCTGGCCGTGGCGTGGGTGTATGGCGTGCAGCCACCCGCGGCGGGGCTGCTCGTTGCATTGCCGGCCTTGCTGTTGGTCGCGTTGATGCTCAGCGCCCTGGGTTTGCTGCTGTCCAACGCCATTCGCCAACTGGAGAACTTCGCCGGGGTGATGAACTTCGTGATCTTCCCGCTGTTTTTCATGTCTTCGGCGTTGTACCCACTGTGGAAGATGCGCGAGGCCAGCGAGTGGCTGTACGGGCTGTGCGCGGTCAATCCGTTCAGCCATGCGGTGGAGCTGGTGCGTTATGCACTGTACGAACGGCTGAACCCGCTGGCATTGGCGGTCTGCCTGGTATTGACCGTGCTGTTTGCCTGGCTCGCCGTACTGACCTTCAACCCGCAGCATGCGGCGGTGCGCAAACCGGGCTGAACGACGAAATTACGACTTTAGTACTGGTTTTCCTTTCTATGGTCGCATTCACAAAGCAGCGGGAGTGGCTTGTAATGCAGTTCATAAGAAGAAAGGAATTCTCGCCATGCCCCGTGCCTTGTCATTCGCCTGCCTGCTTGCGCTGGCCTTGGGTTCAAGCCCGACGGTTCAGGCGGCAACCGCTGATGCGGCCGCGCCGCTGTTCAACGCCGACGGTTACCGCATCACGCTGTATCGTAGCCCGACGCCTGAACAGGTAGACGGTGCGCAGATCGTCGACACAGCACAACTTCAGGCGATGCTCAGCCAACGCCCCAAACCTGTCCTGATCGACGTTTACCGCCGGCAATGGCTGCAAGGGCGTTTCATTGAAGACGAACCCCACGCCAACCTCCCCGGCAGTCACTGGCTGGCCAACACCGGCGACGGCGAACTGGCCCCGCGCTGGATGGAATACCTGACCCTCAACCTGCGCGCGCTGACCGATGGTCATCAGGACACGCCCTTGGTGTTCTACTGCCGCGCCGATTGCTGGCTGAGCTGGAACGCGATAAAACGCGCCAGCGCCTTGGGCTACAGTCATCTGTATTGGTATCGCGATGGCCTGGACGCCTGGCAGGCCGCCGGACTGCCCGTGGAACCGGCACAACCCGAACCTTTGCGCTAAACGGCATCGACAATAAAAAAGGTGAAACACCATGTACAAGATCCTGATTGCCGACGATCACCCGCTGTTTCGGGAAGCCATTCACAACGTCATCAGCGATGGTTTTCCCGGCAGTGAAGTCATGGAAACCGAAGACCTGGACAGCGCGCTGGCCCTGACCCGGGAGCATGACGATCTGGATTTGATTCTGCTGGACCTGAACATGCCGGGCATGCACGGCCTCAATGGCCTGATCAACCTGCGCAACGAAGCGCCGACCATTCCCGTGGTGATCGTGTCTGCCGAACAGGACAAACAGGTGGTGCTGCAGGCAATCACCTATGGCGCGGTGGGCTTTATCACCAAGTCTTCGCCCCGCAAGCAGATGACCGACGCCATCGAGCAGATTCTCAATGGCAATGTGTACCTGCCGTCAGACATCATCCGCAGCCAGAAAAGCACGACACGGCGCAGCGGCAATGAAGCGCCCCACTTCCCGCCCGAACTGCTTCAGGCGCTTACCCGCAAGCAATTGCTGGTGCTGGAGCGCATGACCAAGGGCGACTCCAACAAACAAATCGCCTACAGCCTGACCATTGCGGAAACCACGGTGAAGGCGCACGTCTCGGCGATCTTGCGCAAACTCAACGTGCATAACCGGGTGCAGGCGATCCTGAGTGCGGGCGACATCGATTTTGCGGCGTATTTGCGCAGGTAGCGGATCGCTTCAACGCCTGCGGTGCGAGGGTTGCTGCGGGAGCGAATTCATTCGCGATTCAGCACAGCCGACAGACACCGCTCTGTCGGCTGTGCGAGCCTCTCGCGAATGAATTCGCTGCCACAAGGTTCTCACCCACACCGAAAATACCCAGGGCGATTACCCCTGCTGCACCAACACCTCGAATGCCTCCTCGATATAACTGACCTTGGTCGGTCGCACCAACCGGGCCACCTCTTCGCCGTCGCGCATAAACACCAGCGTCGGCCATAACTTCACCCCGAAAGAACGCCCCAGCCGGCGTCCGCTGCCGTCCTCGATTTTGAGGCGGCGCACCTGCGGGTACTCGGCGATCACTTCCTCTATCAACGGCTGCGCGGCATTGCAGTGACCGCACCAGTTGGTGCCGAACTCGATGACGCTGACGCCGCGCAGTGCATCAACGTCCGCTCGGCTCAACGTTTGGGCCACGTAAGGCTCGGTAGTCATGTGTTCACTCCCATCACGATCCCGCCAGTGTAGCGGCCTGCTGAAACCGGACGCAAAACACCGGCCGTCACTCCCATAGAAATAGTTACTTGCATAATGAAAGCCACAAGATTAGATTACGCCCATCATTTTCACGCAAACGATGCGTTGGAGGCCTGGTCATGCAAAAGAAAAGCTTCGCCGACATGCCTTGTCCGATCGCCCACAGCCTCGAACACGTGGGCGATTGGTGGAACATTTTGATCCTGCGCGACATGTCCTACGGACTGAGCCGTTTCGACGAATTCGAGAAGAGCCTGGGGATCGCGGCCAGCACCCTGACCCGTCGCCTCAACGGGCTGATCGAGTCTGGCCTGGTCGAACGCCGCGCCTACACCGACAAGCCGCCGCGCTACGACTACGTGCTCACCGACAGCGGTCGTGATTTTCGCCCTGTCGTGCTGACCCTTATGAAATGGGGCGCGCGGCACTTCTCACCCAACGGCTCGAACATCGAACTGGTGGACGAGACCAGCGGCCAGCCCGTTGATCTGGTGCTGACCGATGGCAACACCGGCAAGCGCATCAACATGCAGGACCACAGCCTTCGCTACAAAGGCCCGTCCGACAGCCTTTCCGCCTGGCGCCTGGAGGCCGGTCGCGCCCGCCGCACCGCCTACCGCGACTCGCTCCCTCCTTCCACCCCACTGCAGACCCACAGGTAAACCGCGATGAACAACCCACACATCGTCACCGAGCCGGCCGTCGCCGACGCGCCGCCCAAACCCGCTCGGGGCAAGCGTCTTATCCTGTTGTTACTCGCGGCTGCCATCCTGGTCGGCGCGGTCCTGTTCGGTATTCACTGGTGGACCGTCGGGCGCTTCCTCGAATCCACCGACGACGCCTATGTCGGCGGCGACGTGACGGTGATTGGTCCGAAGGTCCCTGGTTACATCACTGAACTCAAAGTGGTCGACAATCAGTTCGTACACGCTGGCGACCTGCTGGTGAAAATTGACGACCGTGATTACGTGGCGGCCCTCAACAAGGCCGAAGGCGCAGTCGCTGCGCAACAAGCCTTGCTGGCCAACCTCGACGCCACCGAACAGTTACAACACGCCGTCGTCAGCCAGGCGAAGGCCGGCATCGATGCCGCCAATGCCGAAACCGTGCGTTCGCGGGACGATCAGGTTCGTTACCAGGTCTTGTCCGGTCGCTCGGCCGTGTCAGTGGAAAGCTTTCAGCGCGCCGACGCCACCTATAAGACAGCTCAGGCAAACGGCGCAAAAGCGCAGGCGTCAATGCTCGCCTCGCAACGCCAACTGGACGTGATTGCCACTCAGAAACAACAAGCCCGCGCAGCCCTTGAGCAGGCCAGGGCCGAACGTGACATGGCACGCCTGAACGTCGGTTACACCGAGCTGCGTGCTCCGGTCGACGGCGTGATCGGCAACCGCCGGGCACGGGTCGGCGCGTATGCCGCCGCCGGCACTCAGCTGCTCGCTGTCGTACCGGCCACCGGTTTGTGGGTCGACGCCAACTTCAAGGAAGACCAACTGACCCACATGCACCCTGGCCAGGCAGTCACCATTGAAGCCGATGTGTTGCCCGGTCAGGTGTTCCACGGTCATCTGGACAGCCTCGCCCCCGCCACCGGTTCGCAATTCAGCGTGCTGCCGCCGGAGAACGCCACCGGCAACTTCACCAAAATCGTTCAGCGGGTTCCTGTAAGGGTTTATCTGGATGGCGAAGACGGCAAACTCGGCAAACTGCGCCCTGGTCTGTCGGTGATCGCCGAAGTCGACACCCAGGCCGATGCTCAAAACGAACACGTCGCCAGCGCCGCTGACGGGAACAAAGCCCCATGAGCGCCGCAACCGCCAATGCCAGTGCACCGGCTGCAAAACCCAAAGGCCCGGTAGACGCCGCGTCGATGGCCACCGCGGCCAAGGTCTTCGCGTTCGCCAGCATGTGCCTGGGGATGTTCATTGCGTTGCTGGACATCCAGATCGTCTCCGCCTCGCTGCGTGACATTGGCGGTGGCTTGTCGGCGGGGTCCGATGAAACCGCTTGGGTGCAGACCAGCTACCTGATCGCCGAAATCGTGGTCATCCCGCTCTCCGGCTGGCTTGCCCGGGTGTTCTCCACTCGCTGGCTGTTCTGCGCCTCGGCCGTCGGCTTTACCCTCGCCAGCCTGTTGTGCGGTCTGGCCTGGAATATCCAGAGCATGATTGCGTTTCGTGCGCTGCAGGGCTTCCTCGGCGGTTCGATGATCCCGATGGTGTTCACCTCGGCGTTCATGTTCTTCACCGGCAAGCAGCGCGTCATCGCGGCGTCCACCATTGGCGCCATTGCTTCGTTGGCGCCGACCCTTGGCCCGGTCATCGGCGGCTGGATCACGGACGTGTCATCGTGGCACTGGTTGTTCTACATCAATCTGGTGCCCGGCATCTTCGTTGCCATCGCGGTGCCGATTCTGGTGAACATCGATTCGGCGGACCTGAAGCTGCTCAAGGGTGCCGATTACATCAGCATGGTCTTTCTAGCGCTGTTTCTGGGCTGCCTGGAATACACCCTTGAAGAAGGCCCGCGCTGGAACTGGTTCAGCGATCAAACCATCCTCACCACTGCCTGGATTTCCGGTCTGTCGGCGATTGCGTTCATCAGTCGCACGTTGATGGTGAATAATCCGGTCGTCGACCTGCGCGCCCTGAAAGACCGCAACTTCGCCCTCGGTTGTTTCTTCTCGTTTGTCACCGGTATCGGCCTGTTCGCCACGATTTACCTGACGCCGCTGTTTCTTGGCCGCGTGCGTGGCTACAGCGCGCTGGACATTGGCGAAGCCATCTTCTCCACCGGCGTGTTCCAGTTGGCGGCCATTCCGGTCTATGGCTTCCTCGCCAACCGCGTCGATCTGCGCTGGATCATGATGTTCGGCCTGTCACTGTTTGCGCTTTCGATGTGGGACTTCTCGCCCATCACCCATGACTGGGGTGGACACGAACTGCTCCTCCCGCAAGCCATTCGTGGATTTGCCCAGCAGATGGCCGTACCGCCGACCGTGACCTTGACCCTGGGCGGTCTGCACCCGTCGCGCCTGAAGCAGGCGTCCGGGCTGTTTAATCTGATGCGAAACCTGGGCGGCGCTATCGGCATCGCGGCCTGTGCCACGATCCTCAACGACCGCACCAACCTGCATTTCACCCATTTGGCCGAGCACCTGAACACCACCAACGAGGCCATGAACAACTGGCTGTCCACCGTCGCCGGCAACTTCGCAGGTTTGGGACAGAACACCGCCGACGCCAGTAACTCCGCGCTGCATCAGCTCTGGCTGCTGACGTACCGCGAGGCCCAGACGCAGACCTACGCCGATGCGTTTCTGGCGATCATGGTCTGTTTCATCATTGCCGTGGCCATGGTGCCGCTGATGCGCAAAGTCGCTCCACCGGCCGCGCCCTCCGCCGATGCTCATTGAGACCGCCATGAACAGCCCCTTCCCACTTTTCGCATCACGTTTCGAGGACAGCCCCATGAACACTCTGGCGTCTCGTTTCAAACGCACCGGCCTTTTTGCCCTGAGCGCCCTGTTTATCGCCGTCGCCGGCTGCACCGTGGGTCCGGATTACACACAACCGGAAAACACCCTGACCGCGTCATACCAGAACCAGACCCTGTTGCAGCAGCGGGTCGGCGAAACCCCCGCCCCGGCGCTGGACACCTGGTGGACCGGCTTCAATGACCCGGAACTGACGCGCATCATTCAGCGCGTGCTGGATCAGAACCTCGACCTGGCAAAATCCTTCGCCCGTGTCGAGCAGGCGCGCGCCGTCGCGCAACAGGCAGGCGCCATCCGGCTGCCGCAAGGTGCACTGGACGCCAAGGCGGTCCGTCAGCGTCAGTCCACAGAGAGCTCGCAGGGTCAGGTGGGCAGCACCTTTCCCGGTTATGACCGTAACCAGACCCTGGAAACCATTGGCGTGGGCGCGAGCTGGGAAGCTGACCTCGCAGGCGGTTTGAAACGTGGCGAAGAAGCCGCGGTAGACGAAGCCCAGGCCGCCGAGGCAAACCATGTGGGTGTGCGGATTTCGGTTGCTTCAGAAGCGGCCGACGCCTACTTCCGTATTCGTGGTGCCCAGCAGCGGTTGGCCGTGGCCGAAGATCAGGTCAAGACTCAGAATGGCCTGCTTGATCTGATCAAAGACCGCATGGGCAGTGGCTTGTCCACCAACCGTGAACAGGCCCAGGCCCAGGCGCTGGTGTTGCAGGCCCGGGCGACGATCCCGCCGCTGCGCACCGAGCTGGCGACTCAGCTCAATCGTCTGGATGTGTTGATGGGTGCGCAGCCCGGCACTTACGCTCAGGCACTCAAAAACAGCCCGCAGCAGTACAGCGTGCCCACCATCAGCGACTCCGAAGGCCCGGCCGAGCTGCTGCGCCGTCGCCCCGACGTGATCGCCGCCGAACGTAAGCTCGCAGCCTCCAACGCACGGATCGGTGCGGCCATTTCCGAGTACTACCCGAAGGTGTCGTTGTCCGGGTTGCTGGGGTTCGACACCGCTCACAGCGGCCAATTGTTCACGTCGTCAGCGTTCCAGCCACAAGCGATCCTCGGCCTGCACTGGCGGCTGTTCGATTTCGGTCGCGTGGACGCCGAGGTCGCACAGGCCAAAGGTGCCAACGCCGAAGCCTTGGCCGAATACCGTCAAGTGATGCTCAAAGCCACCGAGGACGTCGAAAACGCCATCGTCACGCTGGTAGAGCTGGAACAGCAGCGGGTCGAAGTCGATCAGGAAGTCACTGCCCACCAAACCGCCCGCGACGCGGCGCAGGATGCCTACAAAGGGGGTGCGATCAGCCTCGTGGAAGTGCTTGATGAGGATCGCCAGCTATTGGTCTCACGGGATCAATTGGCGCAACTGCACGCCAACGATGCGCGCGCGGCTGTTTCCACCTTCCGCGCACTGGGAGGCGGCTGGCCGCAGGCGAGCAAAGAGAACGTGGCAAAACGGTAAGGTCGGTAAACCGAGCGCGCAGACGTGTGACGGCTGCGCAGCCCCTCGTCGACAAGGTTCGGGAGTGCGCTTGCCCGCGATTTGCCAAAGGCCGGCAGCGCCTGCGCTGCCGGCCGAGGGCTGGAACGTATTAACCCTTGATGAATTCCAACAGGATCTTGTTGATCTCTTCCGGCTGCACATTGCACATGCCGTGAGCGCCGCCTTTCACCACATGCAGGGTCGAGCCCTTCACCAGTTCGTGGCTCTTGTAGCCAGACGCGACGATCGGCACGATCTGGTCGTCGTCACCGTGCAGGATCAGGGTCGGGACGTCGATCTTTTTCAGGTCTTCGGTGAAGTCGGTTTCGGAGAACGCCTTGATGCAGTCGAACTCGCCTTTGACGCTACCGAGCATGCCGATCGACCAGAACGAATCGATCGCGCCCTGGGAGGTTTTCGCGCCGTCGCGGTTGAAGCCGAAGAACGGCACCGCGAGGTCTTTGAAGAATTGCGAGCGGTCGGCGGTGAAGCCGGCGCGGATGCCGTCGAACACGTCCATCGGCAGGCCTTCAGGGTTGGCCGCGGTTTTCAGCATGATCGGTGGAACAGCGCCGATCAGGACGGCTTTGGCCACACGCGAGGTGCCGTGGCGACCGATGTAGCGTGCGACTTCGCCGCCACCGGTGGAGTGGCCGATCATGATTGCGTCTTTCAGGTCCAGCGCTTCGAACAGCTGCGCCAGGTCATCGGCGTAGGTGTCCATGTCGTTGCCGTCCCAGGTCTGCCCCGAACGACCATGGCCGCGACGGTCATGGGCAATGACCCGGTAACCGTTCTGACCGAGGAACAGCATCTGTGCGTCCCAGGCGTCGCCGTCCAGTGGCCAGCCGTGGGAGAACACGATTGGCTGGCCGGTGCCCCAGTCCTTGTAAAAAAACTCGGTACCGTCTTTCAGGGTCAAGATAGACATGGGACGCAATCCTCGGGAACTGTGTAGGGAAGATTGAGCGTAGTCCGGGATTGTGAACGTGACTTGAAGTTATGTGCTTGTTTCAAGCCTGGTGCGGATGACCTGGGGGAGCGAATTCATTCGCGATGCGGGTGCAGACGCCAACTATGTCTCGGCTGTTCTGGCCTCTCGCGAATGAATTCGCTCCCGCAGGGAATTGCTTGCGGTCAGATGCGGCCGCGATGGGCGCTAGACCTCCATACCGTCTCGAGCCACGTGCACACCGTCCGGAAGCTCCCCGGCATGCTGGATCAGCCATGCATCCAGCGTGTGTCCGACGTGGGTCAGCACCGCCCGCTCAGGCTTCAATGCCTCGATGATCTGCAACGCCAGGTTCAAATCATTGTGATTGCGCGGCGCCTGCGGTTGCGGCGGCATCGAGCAGTCCAGGACCAGTGCGTCCAGTGCCTGGCGCTGCAGATACGCCGTGGTGTCGGCGGGCAACCCCACCGTGTCGGTCAAGTACGCCAACCGCCGCCCACCGCCTTCCAGCAGATAGCCCAAGGTCGGTTTCGAATGCAACAACGGCAAGGCCGTGACGCTGAGCTCGCCAAACAGGCGCGTTTCAAACGCCGAGAACGGCTGGCTGAAATCCAGAATCCCCGGGTGTTTATAGAGGTCCGACAGCCCTTCCGGATCGGCCGGGCCATGCACGGGAATCACCAGCCCCTGCCCCCAGCGTAAATGCAACAAGCCCTGGGCGTGGTCCGCGTGGTAATGGGTCTGGAGGATGCCGCTGAAGCTGCGCGGCGGGAACCGCTCGGTGAGGTCTGGCAGGCCGCTGTCGATCAACCAGCGTTGATCACCCAGCTCCACCAGCGCCGAGCAGGGTCGTCGACGCAGACGTGCATCGGCATGGGCCGCCTGACAGGCCGGACACTGACATCCGTAGACCGGCACCTGCCGCGCATCCCCCGTCCCCAACAAGGTCAAACGCATGCGTGCTCCCGATCGATTCGTTGCAGCAAGCGGGTGACGGTGTGTTCCAGCGCACCGGAGTTGTCCAGCACAATCACTGACGGAACATCGGCGAGCAGGTCATCGGCGAATTGCGCGTTGCGCGTCAATCGCTCTTCGACCTCGTCCGCCGACTCCCGACCTCGCGCCAGCAGCCGTTGACGAAGCACCGCCTGATCAACCGACAGCAGCACCACCAGCAGATCCGGATAGCGCTCCCGGGCCTGTGATAGATGCCCGCGCGAGCCGTTGATCAACACGTCGTGACCGTCCGCCAGCCATTGATCGATCTCTTTCGGTATCCCGTAGTGCAGGCCGTTGGCGAACCAGTCCAGGGCAAAAGCGCCTTCAGCCTGCAACTGGTTGAACTGCTCGACGCTGACCGCCTGCGCCGCTTCGCCCTTGGCTTCCGCCGAACGGGTGATCACCCGGCGCACGATCCGGCAACCGCGTGCGGCCATCGGTTCGCGCGCGGCATCCAGCAGGCTGTCCTTGCCCGAACCGGACGGTCCGATGAGATAGATCAACCTGCCTGCCATCAAAAAACCCTCTTCGCTTGTCGCCAGACCTGCCGGATCACCGGCAGCGTGCCCACGGCGCGGGCATGGATCAGGTCGGCACGCAGCCCGACGCGGATTTCGCCGCGATCCTGCAAACCGGCCGAACGTGCCGGGGCCAGACTGACCGTGGTCACGGCTTTGGCCAGCCCTGCCCCGGATGCCTGCTGTTCGTGGTCCAGTTGCGCACCCAGCGCAAAGGCCGCCTGCAGCAGGCTGGCCGGATAGTAATCGCTGGAGAGAATATCCAGTAGCCCTTCTTTAGCAAGGGTGGCCGCTGCAATATTGCCCGAGTGCGAACCGCCCCGGACGATGTTCGGCGCGCCCATCAGCACGCTCATGCCCAGACGACGACACGCTTGCGCGGCGTCCAGCGTGGTCGGGAACTCGGCGATGCTCATGCCGTAACCGGCTGACTCCTCGACGTGCTCGACCGTCGCGTCGTCGTGGCTGGCGACCGACAGCCCGCGCTCCAGGCAAATGTCGACGATCGCGCGGCGGTACCGATCACTGTAGATCTTCGAGTTGGCGACTTGCTCGACGATGAATTCATCCATCTGTTCGCTGCTCAGGTGGTACTTACCCATGTAGTACTCACGGTACTTGGATTCAAGGGCAAACTGACGCTGACCCGGCGAATGGTCCATGGTCGAAACCAGTTGCACCAGGGGCTGCTCCACCAGATCGCGGAACACGCTCAACGTGTCCGGGTGACAGACCTCGCAACGCAGGTGCAAGCGGTGTTCGGCACGGGTCATGTCGGCGGCATTGGCCTGGGCGATGGCCTCGACCATGCCGGGCAGTTGCTGCATGCGCTTGCCCTTGGGGTTGACGTCGCCGATGGACAGCGCGTCGAACACCGTGGTGATGCCCGCCGCGATGATCTGCGCGTCATGGCTCATCACCGCCGAGGCCGACGGCCAGTCCACACCCGGACGCGGGCTCAGGTGTTTTTCCAGGTTATCGGTGTGCAGTTCAACCAGCCCCGGCAGCAGGTAATCGCCGTCCAGGTCCTGTGCCTGAGGCAGATGGCTCACGCCGGTCTGAACATCGCTGATCAGGCCGTCGCGAAGGACCACGGTGCCGGTGAACACCTGATCGGCAGTGACGATTCTGGCATTCGTCAGGATCTGTTCGTTCAGCATTGCAGTAACTCCTTCGCAGTCAGGTCGAGCGGTGTCATGTCCAGATGGCGGTCGGACACCGCCTCGCGAGCCAGACGGTCATGGAAAATGCCGATCACGGCAGCACCGGCAGCTTTCGCTTCGTTGATCAGCTCCAGCACCACCTGGCGATTGCTGTCATCCAGCGACGCCGTGGGTTCGTCCAGCAGCATCACGGGCCACGGCACCATGAAACCCCGTGCAATGTTGACCCGTTGTTGCTCGCCCCCGGAGAAGGTCCCCGGCGCCAGTTGCCACAGGCGCTGCGGGATGTTCAGACGGCTCAGCAGGTGTTCGGCACGGGCCTGGGCCTGTTCACGGTTCCAGCCCCGGGCCAAGGCGGGCTCCATCACCACATCCAGCGTCGCGACACGGGGAATCACCCGCAGAAACTGGCTGACGTAACCCAGCGTCTGTTGCCGTACCGCCAGCACGTCGCGCGGCTCGGCGCCGACCAGCTCCAGCCATTGGCCCTGATGCTGCACGCGGATGCTGCCGCCTGCGGGCAGATAATTGCCATACAACGTGCGCAACAGCGTGCTTTTACCGGCGCCGGAATGGCCGTGCAAGACCAGGCACTCACCTCCGCGTACGGCGAAACTCAAACCGCGCAACACGTTCAACACCACCCCGTTCTGCTGATGCAGGGTGAAGGTTTTCGAGAGGTCACGGACCTCGATCAGCGTGTTCATTGGGACACCTAACAGTCAAAGGCTGAATTCAAATCAGGGCTGCAGCACCGAGGACACCAGCAGTTGCGAATACGGGTGCTGCGGGTCATCGAGGATCTGGTCCGTGAGACCGGTTTCCACCACGTGAGAACGGCGCATCACCATCAAGCGGTCGGCCAGCAGACGGGCCACGGCCAGGTCGTGTGTCACGATCACCACGGCCAGGTCCAACTCACGCACCAGGCTGCGCATCAGGTCCAGCAACCGCGCTTGCACCGACACATCGAGGCCACCCGTCGGCTCGTCCATGAACACCAGACGCGGTCCGGAAACCAGGTTGCGGGCAATCTGCAGACGCTGTTGCATGCCGCCGGAGAACGTCCGGGGCAGGTCGTCGATACGGGCCGGATCGATTTCCACCTGATTGAGCCAGTCGAGGCCGGCTGCACGCAGTTGCTGATAATTGCGCACGCCCTGAGCCATCAGGCGTTCACCGATGTTGGCGCCCGCCGACACCGCCATGCGCAGACCGTCACGGGGGTTCTGCTCGACGAAGCCCCATTCGGTGCGCAGCAACGTGCGGCGCTCGGCTTCACTGGCGCTGTACAGGTCCAGCCAGGCGCCTTGTGTGGTGCGGTAATCGATGACACCACGGTCCGGGGGGCAGCGACCGCTGAGCAGCGAAAGCAGCGTGGATTTGCCCGAGCCGGACTCACCGACAATGCCGAGCACCTCGCCTGGGTACAGCTCGAAGCTGACGTCCTGACAGCCCTTCTCCAGGCCGTACAGTTTGGTCAGGCCATTGACCTTGAGCAGCGGTTGCGTGCGATCCGCGACCGTCACCTGAGAAACCTTCTGAGCGGCGTTCATTGGCCCTCCCTCCCCTCATTGACCCGCTGCGCGCAGTAGTCGGTGTCCGAACAGACGAAGCTCTGGGTGCCCTGATCGTCGAGAATCAGCTCATCGAGGAACGAGTCCTGGCTGCCACAGATGGCACAGTTGTGTTCCCACTTTTGCACCTCGAACGGGTGATCCTCGAAGTCCAGGCTGGTAACGCGGGTGTAAGGCGGCACCGCATACAGACGCTTTTCACGGCCTGCACCGAACAGCATCAACGCCGGGCTCATGTCGAGTTTCGGGTTGTCGAATTTAGGGATGGGCGACGGGTCCATCACGTAACGCTCGTCCACGGTCACCGGGTAGGCATAAGCCGTCGCGATGTGACCGAACGTGGCGATGTCTTCGTACAGTTTTACGTGCATCACGCCGTAGTCGTTCAGCGCGTGCATGGTGCGGGTTTCGGTTTCCGAGGGCTCGATGAAACGCAGTGGCTCGGGGATCGGCACCTGATAGACCATGATCTGATCGGCTTGCAGGGGCGTCTCCGGGATGCGGTGGCGGGTCTGGATGATCGTCGCCTCCGGCGTGCGCTCGGTGGTTGCGACGCCAGCGGTGCGGGCGAAGAAGCGGCGGATTGACACGGCGTTGGTGGTGTCGTCGGCGCCCTGATCGATGACTTTGAGCACGTCTTCGGCACCCAGGATCGCGGCGGTCAGTTGCATGCCGCCGGTCCCCCAACCATAAGGCAGCGGCATTTCACGCCCGCCAAACGGCACTTGATAGCCGGGAATTGCCACGGCTTTGAGCAGGCCGCGACGGATCATGCGTTTGGTCTGCTCATCCAGATACGCGAAGTTGTACGCCTCGTCGCGCTGTGGGCGAGACTGCGGCCGAGGTTGCGTAGCGGCATTCATTGGGCCTGCTCCTTGGAGGGCTTGCGCAGTTTGCGGATCAGTTCCACTTCGGCCTGGAAATCGACGTAGTGCGGCAGTTTCAGGTGCGAGACGAAACCTGAAGCTTCGACGTTGTCGCAGTGCGCGAGCACGAATTCTTCCTGCTGCGCCGGTGAGATGATTTCCTCGGCGTATTCGCCAGCGCGCAGCGAACGGTCCACCAGCGCCATGCCCATCGCCTTGCGCTCGGCATGACCGAACGCCAGGCCATAGCCGCGCGTGAATTGAGGCAGCTCGGTGGCGGAACCGACGAACTGGTTGACCATCTCGCACTCGGTGACTTCGATGGCGCCGATGGCGATCGGGAAGCCCAACTCTTCAGGCTCGATCCAGACCTCGACGCCTCCGACCCGTATCTCGCCCGCAAACGGGTGGTTGCGGCCGTAGCCACGTTGCGTCGAATAACCCAGTGCCAGCAGGAAGCCTTCGTCGCCCCGGGCCAAGGCCTGCAAACGCTCTGCACGGCTGGCCGGGTATTCCAGCGGTTCGCGGGTGATGTCGGCGACCGGCGCGCCGGTGTCGGCCTCTTCCTTGATCAGCCCTTCCTTGGCGAGCAAGCCCAGCACCCGCGGGCAAGCCTCTACAGTGGCATCCGGTTTGCCTTGCGGCCCTGGGTATTCACCTTCGGCCAGCAGGGTGAAATCCAGCAGACGGTGGGTGTAGTCGAAGGTCGGCCCCA
The DNA here is from genome assembly GCF_900100795.1 of Pseudomonas abietaniphila. Lineage (GTDB taxonomy): Bacteria > Pseudomonadota > Gammaproteobacteria > Pseudomonadales > Pseudomonadaceae > Aquipseudomonas > Aquipseudomonas abietaniphila. Next base: position 606,546 of record NZ_FNCO01000001.1, on the reverse strand, counting down.
GCAACTGCCCGCCCGGAACGTCCTTGAAGGTCGCGGACAGACGACGGTTGAGCTGCATCGACGAGGTGTCGATCGGCAGGCTCGCGCTGAAACGCGGCAGCGTGGTGCGATAAGCGCGCAGCAGAAAGATCGCCTCGACCAGATCGCCGGCCGCCTGTTTGATCGCCAGTGCGGCCAGTTCTTCGTCGTACAGTGAGCCTTCGGTCATGACCCGGGCGACGGCCAGCGGCAGTTGCTGACGGATTTGCTCGACGCCGAGCTCCGCCACCGTGGTGTCGCCCCGGCGCTTCTTCGCCAGCAGCTTGTGAGCATTGTCGATGGCCTGCTCGCCACCTTTGACGGCAACGTACATCAGGCACCTCCTTTCTTGAACGCGACCTGGGTGCTGCGCGGCAGGCCCATCAGTTCGCTGCCCGCGAGGAAGAACACGTCGATGCCACGGGGGAAATCGTTGTGCGCTTCACGTTCTTCCCAGAACGCTTCCTGCAACGGCAGGCTCACATGATTCCGGGTTTCGATGCCGGGACCGCGCAGGGCCACCTGACGCCCGCCCTGCAGACTCGGCAGCTGAATCAGCAGCGTGCAGGACTGGTCGGGATAACGGTCGTTGCCCAGATCGAAGCCACTGAGGTCGTGCAGTTGGCTGTCGTCCAGCAGGGCAAAGCGCGCATTCTGCCGGTCGCTGACGATCGGGCAGCCACAATGAAAGGTCAGGTTGGCGCGAATCGCCTGGGTGTCGAACCTCGGTGCCAGCCACAGCGGTGTGTCGATATCCAGCAGCGCGAGGCACAGCGCATGACTGGCCGATGCCAGGCCTTCAAGGTGCGGCGGGGTCTGCGCTGACAGCAGGCTTTGCGTGACGCCGGGACCTGCCAGGGCCTTGAGGGCGGCACGAAAACTGCGCTGGGCATCCAGCACGGGGTCAGCGAAAGCAGGCTGCAAAAGGGTCGCACTCATCAGTTTTCTCCTCTGACCAGCGTGAAGAACTCCACTTTGGTCGCTGCGGTTTCGGCTTGTTGTCGGGACCGGCGCGCGGCTTGCGCCTGGGCCAGCGGTTCAATCAGCTCACGCATCCAGTGAGCCTGTTGCGCACCTTGCAAATGCGCATCGGCCAACGCGGCCAGTTCGGCATGGGCCTTATCGCGCCCCGCCAGATAGCTGTAACCGGTGCGGCCATCGGCCAGGCGCACGACACAACGCGTCACGCTCATTTCACCGACGTTGAACGGGGCGCCGCTGCCGCCCATGCGGCCACGAACCAGGGTCATGCCGATTTCAGGCGCGCGAATCAGCTGGTATTCGGCGTCACGCAGCGCGTTTTCATGGGGCAGCAACTCGGCGCGATGGGTGCGCGAGAGCACGCCGATCCAGTGCTGACGGGCAGCATGCTCAGGCGCGGTAGCGGGAACAGATGTGGCAGTCATCGAGGGCATCTCCATCAGGTGACGATCTGATACTGGAAGCGGTCGGAACGGCTGGTGGAATGGGCAATCTCCACCGGGTGTCCGTCCGCGTCACGGGAAAGGGTGAGCACGGTCAGCGCCGGAAGGTGGCGCGGCATCAGCAACACGCTGGCCTCCTCACGGCTGGGCAGGCGTGCGCCGATGAGGCTGAACGTGCGGGTCAGCGGCAAGCCGTGCGCCGCGAGAAACTGGCGCACCGAACCGCTTTTGTAGTCGGCGAGCAGGTCGCTGCGGCTGGCGCAATAACGATGCCGAATCAGGCTCACTGGCTGGCCGTCGAGACGACGCAGGGTTTGCAGTTCGATCAGCGGCGCGTGTTCTTCGAGGCCCAGGTGCCCGGCTTCCTCGCGCGTCGCAACGCACGGGCGGCGTTGCAGCAGAATGGCTTCGACGCCATGGCCCTGCGCCGACAGCGACTGGCTGTACGCGCTTTCCGCCGCCACCGGGTACACCAGCGGACGGCCCAGCACCTGAGTGCCCTTGCCTTGACGGCGCAGCAGGCTGCCTTCGCGGACCAGCTCGTCGATCGCCCGACGCACCGTGTGGCGGTTGACGTCGAAGCGAGCCGCCAGTTGCGTTTCGGCGGGCAGGAATTCGCCTGCGATGTAACGGTTCAATTCGCTGCGCAAGGTGTCCGCCAGTTCGCGGTACACCGGTTCTCGGCTCATCGATTCCCGCTGCGGGGGTTCACGGTGCAGGGCTTCGGCTTGTCTAGACAACTGCATGGCTAAAAAAAGGGTTCGCACCCTCTCCTGTCGTTGGCATTAGATGAACTGCTTGCGCAGGCGCTGGGAGAAGATGTCGATCACGCTGACCACCACGATGATCACCAACAGCACCGAGCAGGTCTGGGTGAACTGGAAGGCGCGGATGTTTTCCCAGAGGATCACACCGATCCCGCCCGCGCCGACCATGCCGACGACCGTGGCCGAGCGCACGTTGGATTCGAAGCGGTACAAGGCGTAGGAAATCCACAGCGGCATGACCTGCGGGATCACCCCAAAGATCACTTCCTGCAGTGCACTGGCACCGGTGGCACGCACACCTTCGACGGGGCCGGGATCGATGGCTTCCACGGCCTCGGCGAACAGTTTGGCGAGCACCCCGGTGGTGCTGATCCACAACGCCAGGACACCGGCGAACGGGCCCAGGCCTACGGCCACGACGAACAACATCGCGAAGACCATTTCATTGATGGAGCGGAATGCGTCCATGACCCGACGCAACGGTTGGTGAATCCACCACGGGGTGATGTTGTCGGCGCACAGCACGCCCAACGGCACCGAACAGACGATCGCGAGCAACGTGCCCCAGAGGGCGATGTGCACGGTGACGATCATTTCCTTGAGGTAAGCGCGCCATTCATGGAAGTCAGGCGGGAAGAAGTCGGCGGCGAACGTCGCCATGTTGCCGGAGTCGCGGTACAGCGCCAGCGGGTTCATTTCAGCGCCGTGCCAGGCCCAGGCCATGATGGCGAGGAACAGGCCCCAGCCCAGGTATTGCGGCCAACTGCGCTTGCCGGCGACTTCAACGTAAGCAGCGTGAGTGGTCATAAAATTTCCCGATTGCGAATGCATGAACTGCAGTGACTGACGCGGCGCCCCGCTTGCCGTGAGGCTCAGCTTGAGCGCCGCGTCCATACCATCAACCCGCCTTGGCGGTGTTCTGTTTTTCCAGTTCCGAAATGCGGTCCTGCAGTTTGGTCAGGCCAGCGTCGATCTCTTTCAGGCGGCTCGCCTTTTCGTCGGCGCTGAGCGTGGTGCTGGCGGTGGTTTCGGTCTTTTGCTTGAACAGCTCAAGCTGGCGAATGGTCAGCAACTGGTCGTCCGAGGACTTGAGGAACTTGCCCATCTGCATGTTCTTCAGCACGGCTTTTTCTTCGTCGGTGTCGCCATAGTTGGCGAAGAAATCGCGGATCTTGTTCTTGGTCTCATCGGCCATGCCCTTGCGCCAGACCATCGGGTCGGCCGGGATGATCGGCGACTTCCAGATCACCTTGAGCATGGCGGCCTTGTCCGGCTGCGTGACTTCCAGACGGTCCCAGCTTTCGGTGTTGAACGTCGCGACATCCAGCTGGCCCTTGGCAACGCTCAGCGCGTTGACTTCGTGGCTTGAGTTCAGCGTGCGTTTGAAAGCGGTGGCCGCATCAACGTGGTTCTTGGCGAACACGTAGTAACCCGGTACGAGGTAGCCCGAAGTGGAGTTCGGGTCACCGTTGCCGAAGGTCAGTTCCTTGGCGTGCTTGAGCATGTCCTCGACCGAATTGATCGGGCTGTCCTTGCGCGCAATGATCACGCTCCAGTAACCCGGCGCGCCGTTGGCGGCAGCGGTCTGGGCGAAGATTTCGCCGCCTGAACGGTCCACGGCTTCCATCGCCGCCTTGTTGCCCAGCCAGGCCACGTCGACCTTGTTGAAGCGCATGCCCTGGATCAGGCCGGCGTAGTCAGAGGCGAAGGTGGCGTTGACTTTCAGACCGGTTTTCTTCGACATGTCGTCGAGAAACGGCTGCCAGACGCTTTTCAGGTTCTGCGAGGATTCGGTGGACATGATGCCGAAGTTGATGGCGCTGTCGTCAGCCTGCGCGGTGCCCATCAGGCAACCGGCGAGCACAGCGGCAGACGCGAACACGCGACCGAAACGGTTCAACATGGAGAGCTCCTGGAACGTAGTTGTGGTGTGTTGTGAGTGGTTAAAGCGACGCAGTCGTCAGGCCTGGGCCAGCGCCAGCTGTGGCGGGTGGCCTTGATTGCGCCCTTTGTCTGCGAACATCAGACTGGCGTCGGCGTCGGCGCCATACAGGTCGTTGAGGAACGGTCCGCTGAGCTCTGTACCGTTACCGTCGAAGTGGATGCGGCCACCCTTCAGGGCCACGGCACGCGGGCAATAGCGTACGGCGTAGTCCACCTGATGCAGGGTGACGACGACGGTCTTGCCGTCCTGACGGTTGATGTCGGCAAGAATTTCCATGACCTTGCGCGCGGACTCCGGGTCCAGCGATGCGATGGGTTCGTCCGCCAGGATGACTTCGGCTTGTTGGGTCAGCGCCCGGGCAATCGCCACGCGCTGCTGCTGACCGCCGGACAATGTTGAAGCACGCTGGTGAGCCAGATCGGCCAGACCCACGCGGCCCAGGTTGGCCATCGCACGGGCTTTTTCCTCGGCATTGAACATTCCCAGGCTGCCACGCCAGCGCGGCATGCGGCCCAAACAACCGAGCAGGACGTTGTCCAGCACACTCAGGCGGTTGACCAGATTGAACTGCTGGAAGATGTAGCCGATGTCGGCGCGCAGTCGGCGGACCTTGCCATTGAGTCGGCCCGAGGCCTGCACTTCACGGCCCAGAACCCGCACACTGCCGCCATTGCTGCGATCGCAGCAGGCCAGACCTGCGAGATGGCGCAACAACGTGGATTTTCCCGAACCGGAAGCGCCGATCAGCGCGACCATTTCTCCGGGTTGTATAGACAATGCGAGGTCAACCAAAGCGGTTTTGCGAGCAAATGTCTTGTTCAAGCGGTCGACATGGATGGCTGCGTTCATGGGCTTCTCTTGTCTTTGATTGCGGCGTCCTGCCGAGGTGAATGTTCTACCGTTCAGCCCGTCCCTGGCCGCGTTCGGTGCGAGTGACATTAGAGAGCGCGTGTGGCAGTTCGATGAACCGTCCATGAACGCGAGATAACAGTTCGTTGACCATTTGATGCGGGGTAATTGGCGGTTTTTGTCGACATGTTTGCCGAAAACAGCGGCCTTGCGGGGGTGCTGGCTAGACAAGTCGAACGAAAGGAACGTGGCTTGTCCCGCGATCAACTGCGCAGAAGTCGTGAAGAAAAATGCAGTGGGTCAGGTAAAACGCGTAGCAGGCATTACGACCGGTTCCCGGCCGATCGCGGGACAAGCCACGCTCCTACACATTCAGCACCTGAGCACCTATCAATGAACTGGAAACAAACCCTCACCGTCGTACTGCTCAGCGTTTTGCCCTTCCTGGCCAGCGCCGACAATCAGGAGAAGCCCACTTTGGCCGCAACCGGCTCTGCCCATTACCGCTTCGAACGCCTGACCATCGATTCTCCGGATGGCCAGCGACATTACCGCCTCGACATCGGCATCCCTCGTAACCCTGCGCCAGCGATTGGCTATCCGGTGATGTACCTGCTGGATGGCAATAACGTGTTGGCCGAGTTGCAGGACAGCTGGCTGGGCGAGCTGGACGCAGGCTCCCCGCCGCTGCTGGTGATGATCGGCTACGACATCGAAGACACTTACGAAGGCGAACAGCGCACCCGGGATTACACCGGGGCCACGTCTAAAGCGTTTCTGGAACTGATCGAGTCAACGATCAAACCGCAGATACAGGCGCGCTACGCGACCGACCTCACCCGACAAACGCTGTGGGGCCATTCGTTCGGCGGGCTGTTCGTGCTCTCTGCACTGCTGGAACGCCCTGACGCTTTCCAGACCTGGATCGCCGCCAGTGCATCACTGTGGTATCAGCCGATCACCTTCGACCATGGCATGGCGCTTGGAAAATTCCCCGAAGGGACCACACGCACCGTGCGCCTGGTCAGGGGCGAAAGAGAAGGCAAGCCGCCCATCGCACAATTCGATGGCGGCTCGCCGGAAAGAAGGAAAGCGATGCAGGCAGTGCCCAGCGACGCCAATCGCCTGCTGGCAGAACACCTGGCCACCCTGCCCGGCACCGAGGCCAGCTACGAGCAGTTCAATGGCCGCAACCACGGCCAGATGTTCAGCACCGCGTTGCATCTGGGTTTGCGCAGGGCAGCCGGATTGCGCGAGCGGCCTTGAGGTTCTGAGGTTCTGAGCGATAAGCCGTGCTCACGACAAAACCTGTGGGAGCGAATCCATTCGCGATGCAATCCATCAGCCGACACATCCGCGGCGGATGCAACGGCATTTCGCGAATGAACTCTCTCCCACAAAGGCGTGCGTTGCGCCGCAATCGATGTTGTCAGATCCTGAACGTCCCCACCAGGTGCTGCAACCGCGCTGCCTGATGCTCAAGATGAGTACAGGCGTCCAGCGTCGACTTCAGGTTGTCCACGCCTTCCTGGTTCAGGGTGTTGATCTCGGTGATGTCAACGTTGATCGACTCGACCACGGCGGTCTGCTCTTCGGTCGCGGTGGCCACCGACTGGTTCATGCCGTCGATTTCACCGATGCGCCGCGTCACGCTGTTCAACCGCTCACCGGCCTGGTTGGCGATGGTCACGCTGCTTTCGCTCCGGCGCTGGCTTTCAGTCATGTTCGCCACGGCATCGCGAGCACCCACCTGCAGCTCTTCGATCATGCCCTGCACCTGCTGCGCCGAATCCTGCGTCCGGTGCGCCAGGTTACGCACTTCATCCGCGACCACGGCGAAACCACGACCTGCCTCACCCGCCCGCGCCGCTTCAATGGCCGCGTTGAGCGCCAGCAAGTTGGTCTGCTGCGAAATGCCGGTGATCACCTCGAGAATCTGGCCGATGTTGGCGGTCTTGTTGTTCAGCGTTTCGATGTTCAGGCACGACTCGCTGATCTTTTCCGACAGCTGATCCATCGCCTTGATCGTCTGCGTGACAACGCCCTGACCTTCGCTGGCCAGTTGCGTGGCTTCGCTGGAATGCTGCGACGCCATGGCGGCGTTCTGAGCGATCTCCTGGGCTGCGGCACCCAGTTGATTGATCGCCGCGGCCACGCTGCTGGTGCGGCTGGCTTGCTGGTCGGAATTGCTCATCGACGAGTTGGAAGCGCCCACAACGCGGGCCGCCACTTCACCCAATTGACCGGCGGTGGACGCCACCTCACGTATCGAACCATGAATACGCTCGACGAAGCGGTTGAACGACTGCGCCATCGCGCCGAATTCGTCCTGCGAGACAATCGACAGACGCTTGGTCAGGTCGCCCTCACCGTCCGCGATGTCCTGCATGGCGCGGCTCATCTGATGCAGCGGCTGCATGAGCACGCGGATGAGCAGGCCAAGCAGCAGCATGATGATTGCCACGGCGATGACCATGGCGGTGATCGCCGAAGAACGGAACTCACTGAGCATCGAATACGCCGCATCCCGGTCCAGCACCAGCGCGACATACCAGTTGGCCGAGGACAGGCCCTCAACCCTGGTGAACGAAATGAACTGCGCCTTGCCGCCCGATTCGATTTCAGCCACGCCTGGGGCGATCTTCGGCGCCCCGTTGGGGTAGGCCTCACTGACGTTCTTCAGGACTAGCTTGCTGTCGGGGTGGATCAGGATCTTGCCGTCGGCGCTGACAATATAGGCGTAGCCGTGCCCGCCGAAATTCAGCGCGTTGATGGTCTTGCTGATGGCATCCAGCGAGATGTCCGCGCCCGCAACGCCGATCATCTGGCCCTGCTGACGAACCGGGGTGGCCAGCGTCACCACCAGTTTGCCGGATGAAGCCGCGATGTAGGGCTCGGTGACAATGATGCCCTGCGCGGCATCGGCCGCCTTGTACCAGCCGCGAGCACGGGGGTCATAGTCGGCGGCCCGGTTACCGGCCGGGACCGAGAACATCAGGCCGTCCTTGCCGCCGAAGTAACTGAGCTGGAAGTTGTCCGGGTACACCGGCAGGCCGACGATGCGCTGCAAACTGCTCGGTGCCGGGCCGTCAGCCGCAATCTGCTGAGCCATGGAGTACAAAAGCTGAGTGCGACTGTCCAGCCAGGTTTGAATGTTCTGCGTGGTCAGACTGCCCAGTTGTTGCAGTTCTGCGTCTACGTTGTTCTTCAGTGTTTCCCGCTGACGAAAATCGTTCACCAGTATGAAACACGAGAAAGCAACAACAACTATCAGTGCAGCGGCCAGCAGGATCTTTCTGCTGAAACCCAGACGATTGATCATACGATTGTGTCCATAACCAAGAATGACAGCGACGTGAATGCGTAGCCGATCAGGCGCGCGCCGCGCTTTTTACGGGGTTATGCGAAGAAAGGGAAGACGCGGCCTGAAATATACTTCGGCCGTTGAGTGGCAGAGTTTAATGCCGGTCGTCGACGACACTAATCGGTCAGTACTTATTAGGGGCGATAGTTGGATTTTAATTTAAACATCCGTCTAAGTGTGTTTAAAGCTGGATCCAATAATGTGTATCACGCCGATAACGTGTAGGCGCTTGCTTGCCCGCGATTGCGGAGTGTCAGTTGATAAACTCATCTCAGACAGATCGCATTCGCGGGCAAGCGCGCTCCTACAATAAATGTGCGGCGTGTCAGGGCCCGACACGCACGTCGTTATTTCGCGAACAACTGCCCGATGTCCTTGAATGCTTTGAACTCCAGCGCGTTGCCGCACGGGTCGAACAGGAACATGGTCGCCTGCTCCCCGACCTGCCCCTTGAAGCGCACGTAAGGCTCGATCACAAACTTCACGCCCTGACCCTGCAATCGATCCGCCAGCGCTTCCCATTCTTCCCAACCCAGCACCACGCCAAAATGCGGCACCGGGACGTCATGGCCGTCCACGGCGTTGGTGCCAGCGTGGGCTTGCGAATCGGTTTTCGGGTGTTCGTGGATCACCAGTTGATGGCCGAAGAAATCAAAATCCACCCAGTGATCGCTGGAGCGGCCCTCGGGCAAATTGAACACGTTGGCGTAGAAATGCCGTGCGGCGGCCAGGTCATAGACGGGAATGGCGAGGTGAAACGGCGAGAGCTTCTGCGGGGTGGCGGTCACGGTCAACTTCCTCTATTTGGGATGGGAACATCTTTACCCATTGAATCATTGATTGAAAGATCATAATTTTCACGTCGAGCCACAACTATTTTGATCAGTGAGCCAGCATGATTCGCGAGTTGAAAACCTTCCTAACCGTCGAACGCCTGGGCACGTTCGTTGCGGCGGGCAACCAGATCGGCCTGACCCAATCGGCGGTCAGTGCGCAGATCCGCACCCTGGAAAAAGCGCTCGGCACGAAGCTGTTTGATCGCAGCGGACGCAGCGCCACCCTCAATGCGGCCGGTCAACGCGCATTGCCGATGGCGCGTGAAATCGTGGAGCTGTATGAACGCATGGCCACGCCATCAGCGGACAGCGGCTACTTTGGCGAGCTGGTGATCGGCGCTATCGCCACCGTGCAAACCGGCTTGCTGCCCGACGCGCTCGTGCAACTCAATACCCAGGCGCCCACGGTCGAGGCCAAAGTGGTGCCGGGTGTTTCGCAGACATTGCTCAATAGCGTTGATGCCGGCGAGATCGACCTGGCAATCCTGATCCGACCGCCCTTCGCACTGCCCAAGGAATTGTCGCTGGAGGTCATCGAACGCGAGCCGTTCGTGCTGATCGCACCCGTGCAGATAGAAGGCGACGATGCCCTTCAACTGCTTCGCGACAGCCGGTTCGTGCGATACGACCGCCATTCATTCGGCGGCCGTCAGGTGACGCGGTTCCTGCGTGAACAGAAAATCGAAACACGTCCGGGGCTCGAACTGGACGAAGTCGACGCCATCGTGCGCATGGTCGAGGCCGGACTCGGGGTATCGCTCGTGCCGCGAGCGGGTTTATGGCTGGAACGCGCGGCCCACATCCGGATCGTCGAACTCGGTGCGCTGACGTTTTACCGTGAGCTGGCGTTGGTGATGCGTCATGCGAACCGGCAACTCCCGCTGCAGCGGTTGTTTCGCGAGTGTCTGGCACCAAAACGCCTGTAGGAGGATTCGCGATCGGCTCGACGCCTCGCGCGCGATCAAGGGCAAATTCAAGGCGTGAGGCTCACCGCAGATCAGCTTTTGTAGGAGCGCGCTTGCCCGCGAAGACGGTGTGTCAGTCGATACATTCGTCGCAGGCATACCGCCTCGTCCGGATGCGACCCGGAACACGCGCACTCCGACAGGCTTCTGGCCCAGTTCACACCGATTGCAAATGACACCTCACCCACTCGGCACCGGCTGCGCCTCTGGCGGGCAACAACGCCTGCGGCTTATCGCAGCCCACGGTTGCCTTCGGGCAGCGGTCCCGAAAGAAACACCCGGTGGGCAGGTTGCGATTGCCGGGCAATTCAGTCGGCGCGGAGACTTGGGCGTCGTCCACCGCCACGCCCAGGCGCGGCACGGCTTCGAGCAATAACTGGGTGTAGGGATGACGCGGGCGCTCCAGCACCTCGGCGGCGCTGCCCAGCTCGACGATCTGCCCCAGGTACATCACCGCGACCCGATCGGCCATGTGCCGCACCACCGAGACGTTGTGCGAGATCAGGATGTACGTCAGGTCACGACTGCGTTGCAGTTCGGCCAACAGGTTGAGGATCTGCGCCTGCACTGAGATATCCAGCGCCGAGGTCGGCTCGTCGAGGACGATGATGTCCGGGTTCGACGACAGCGCCCTGGCGATGGCGATGCGCTGCCGTTGACCGCCGGAAAACTGATGCGGAAAACGGTCCATGTACTCCGTACGGATTCCGACCTGAGAAGCCACTTTGGCAGCGATGTCGCGCATGTCCCGACGCGGCGCCGAACGCTGGACGAACAGCGGCTCGGTGATTACCTTCCACACCGGCAGCCGCGGATCGAGGGACGATTGCGGGTCCTGAAACACGATCTGCACGTTGCTGCTGCGCTCCTTGGCGTTGTTGTAAATCCACTCGAGCTTGCCTGAGGTCGGTTTGATCAGCCCCATCAGCAATTGCGCCAGCGTGCTCTTGCCGCACCCCGACTCCCCCACCACGCCCAGGGTTTCCCCGGCACGCACCTGCAGGTCGATGCCGTTCAAGGCGTGGGCCAGGGCCTTTGGTCGACCGAGCCAGTCCTTGCCCATGGGGTAATGCACGCGCACGTCTTCAAGGCCGAGAATCACCGGATGTTCATCGGGCAAAGATTCAAGTGCTGCACGGGTCATGACGGCATCTCCTGTGCTGAGAAATGGGATGGCTCGCTCAACCAGCAAGCGCTCTTGCGATCAGCAACGGCATCAATGACCTGCATGGGCGGACGCTGCAGGCATTTGGGCATGGCATAAGCGCAACGGTCGCGGAAGGTACAGCCCTCAGGCAAAGCCGACAGATTGGGGACCTGACCGGGAATGGTCATCAGGTCCTGACCGGGTTCGACCTGTTCCGGCAAACCACTGAGCAGCCCTCGGGTATAGGGATGGCGAGGATCGGCCATGACTTGCGAGGTCACGCCCTGCTCCACCACGGCGCCGGTGTACATCACATAGACCCGGTCGCAGAACTGCGAGACCAGCGCCATGTCGTGGGTGATCAGTAAAATCGCCGTCCCTCGCTCGCGGGCTTTTTCGCGCAACAGCAGCAACACCTGCCGCTGCACGGTCACGTCCAGCGCCGTGGTCGGCTCGTCGGCAATCAACAACTGTGGATCGCAGGAGAACGCCAGGGCGATCATCACCCGCTGACGCATGCCGCCGGAAAGCTCGAACGGGTAACTGTTCATTACCTGCTCGGGATCGGCGATATGCATGTCGCGAAGCAAGGCGACGGCTTTGGCGCGGGCGTCGGTCTTGCTCAGTTGCTGGTGATGAATGATCACGTCGAGCATTTGTCGGCCGATGCGTCGTGTCGGATTCAGCGCAGTCATTGGTTCCTGAAAGATCATCGCGGCGTCGCGGCCACGGACCTTCAACAGGTCTTTCTCCCTGGCGCTGAGCATGTCGCGGCCCAGGATGCTCAGGCTGCCGCTCTTCACCTGATACGCGCGTTCAGGCAACAGACGCAGGCTGAGCATCGCGGTGACTGACTTGCCGGACCCGGACTCACCGATCACCCCGACAATCTCACCGGGATTGACGTGCAATGACACGCCATTGAGCGCCTTGACGGTGCTCTTGTACGCAGGGAACTCGATGCTCAGGTTGTCGATGGTCAATACCGGTGAAGTGCCGAGAACGGAATTGGAGGCTTGTGCGTGCATGGTCATTTCCCCTGCTGGCGTGGGTCGAGCAGGTCACGTACGCCGTCGCCCAGAAGGTTGAAACCCGTGGCGGTGATCAGAATCGCCACACCGGGAAAGGTCGAATACCACCATTGATCGAGGATGTAATTGCGCCCTGTCGCGACCATCGCCCCCCATTCGGCCGTGGGCTGTTGCGCACCGAGGCCAATGAATCCCAGCGCCGAGGCCATGAGAATGGCGCTCCCGATGTCCAGACTGAGCTGCACCAGCAAAGGCGGCATGGCGTTGCGCGCCACGTGCCAGAGCACCATGTGCCAGCGCCCTGCGCCGAAGGTTTCAGCGGCTTTGACGTAGCCCATCTGGCGGATGCTCAGGGCTTGCCCCCGCGCCAGTCGCACGTAAAACGGAATCCGCACCAGGGTGATCGCCAGCATCGCATTGAACAGGCTTGGGCCCAGCGCCGCGGCCAGCGCCATGATCAGCACCAGCGACGGCACCGAGAGCATGATGTCCATCAAGCGCATGATCAGGCTGTCGAAGCGCCCGCCGATGATCCCGGACATACAGCCCAGCAAGCCGCCCGCGATACATGACGCGAATGCGACGAACAGTCCGACGCCCACTGACTGACGGCTGCCGTACAAGACCCGGCTGAACAGGTCGCGGCCCACTTCGTCAGTGCCAAACCAGTGCGCGGCAGACGGCGCCGCCAGGCGCTGGCCCAGATTAAGCGCATTGGGATCATGGGACGCCAACCAGGGCGCGAAGACCATGCACAGCAGCACCATCAGGGTGATCAGCAACCCGGCCATGGTCAGCGGGCTGCGCCGCACCTGGTGCGCCAGGTACGCGAGTTTGTCCTGCCAGCGCGAAGCCTTGGGCAGCGGCGCCGCGACCGGCGCAGTGAGGGGAGTGGACATTTCAATTGACCTCGCCGATGCGTGGGTCGATCAGGCGGTACACCAGATCGATCGCCATGTTCAGCAGTACATAAATGAAGGACACCAGAATCGCGAAGCCCATGACCGCCGGGAAATCCAGCGACTGGATCGACTTGACCACGTAGGCGCCCATGCCGGGCCAGGCGAATACGGTTTCAGTCAGGACCGCGCCGTAGAGCAGATCGCCGAGGGTCAGGCCCAGCACGGTCACCGAAGGGATCAAGGCGTTGGGCAGCGCATGGCGCAGGATCACTGCCCACTTCGACAAACCATAGGCCCGCGCTGTCCGGATGTAGTCCTCACCCAGTTGATCGAGCATCGCCGAGCGGATCTGCCGCGCCACTACGCCAAGATTGACGAAACCCAACGTGATCGCCGGAAGGATCAGGTGCTGGACAGCATTGAAGAACAGGCTGGTATCCCCCACCAGCAAGGTATCGATCAGGTAAAAACCGGTCACCGTCGGCGGCGGTTCCAGGCCTTCGTCAATCCGTCCGCTGCCGGGCAGCCAGTTCAAATGCCCGTAAAACAGCACGATCAGTCCCAGCCCGAGCCAGAACGCCGGGGTGGAAATCCCGGTGACCGCCAGGGTTCGCGCCACCTGATCGATGAAGCGGTTGTGGTAAACCGCCGACAACACGCCCAGCGGCACCCCGACCAGAATCGACAGGGTCAGCGCCGCCAGCGCCAGCTCGAGGGTCGCCGGGAAGAACGCTTGCAGGTCTTCGAGCACCGGACGATGGGTGCGGATGGACGTGCCCAGATCGCCCTGCAACAGGTCGAGCATGTAGCGGCCGTATTGCTGGTACAGCGGCAAGTCCAATCCCAGTTGATGGCGAATGTTCTCGACAATCGCATCGGTGGCACGGTCGCCGGCAATCAGCCGCGCAGGATCACCCGGAATCAGATGAGAGATGGAAAAGGTAATCAGGGAAACGCCAAACACCACCAGCAGCAGACCGCCCAGGCGTTTACGCAAAATATTCAGGAAGGCCATCAGGCACCTCGGTCACGCATTCAATCGACAACGCGAATCAGCTCGCGGACACAGCCTTGCCATCCAACCGATACTCTGTGGGAGCGAATTCATTCGCGATACGGCGGTACATCCGGCAGAGATTTATTGGATGTACGGCCAATCGCGAATGAATTCGCTCCCACAGGGGTCAGAAGCATGGCAACACGATCACTTTGCCGCCCATGGGCTTCTTGAAATCCATGGGCGACGACGGCTTACTTGGTGATCGTGCCGATGTTGAACACTTGCTCCAACATCGGGTTGAACACGTAGCCCTTGACCTTCTCGCTCATCGGCAAGGTGTAGGCCTTCTGGTACAGGTAGGCGTAAACGCTGTCGTTGAGCACAATCTTCTGCGCCTGCTGGTACAGCTCGGTGCGTTTGGCCATGTCGTTGGTGGTCGCCGACTCGCGGATCAGCTTGTCCACCGCCGGGTTGTCGTAGAACGAACGGTTGCCCGCCAGCCCTTTCAGCTTCGAATCGAAGAAGAAGTTCATGAACATGTAGGGGTCGGCGAAGTCCGGGCTCCAGGAACCGATGGCAACGTCAAAGTCGCCGGTGCCCAGACGCTCACGCATGCTCGCGTTGGCCAGCTTCTCCATCTTCAGGTTCACACCCAGCGACTGCAGACCGGCTTGCAGCGTCAGACCGATCGGCTCCCAGTTCGGGTCCTTGTCGGAATACATGAAGGTCAGGTTGCTGATCTTCGGCGAGACCTTGGCCAGGTCTTCCTTCGCTTTGGTCATGTCCTGCTTGAACGCAGGCTGCTTCTCGTCGTACGCCCACATGCCCTGAGGGATCGGGCCGTTCAGCGGCTTGGCCTTGCCTTTGAGAATGCCGTTGATGATGCCGTCATAATCGAGCGACTCGACGATGGCGCGACGTGCATCCGGGTTGTTCATCGGCGCTTTCTGGGTGTTCAGGTAGAGCAAGGTGACACGCAAGGACGGATAGTCGCCGACCACGATGCCGGGCTTCTTCGCCAGTGCTTCGAGCTGGTCTTCGGGCATGTCCTCGATGATGTCCAGATCGCCGTGTTCCAGCTGCAGACGACGCACCGACGCCTCACCGATGATCTTCACCACGACCTTTTTCAGGGTCGGCTTGGGACCGGCGTAGTAGCTGTTCTGCTCCATGGTGAGGGTCTGGCCCTTCTGCCAGTTGACCAGTTTGAACGCACCGGAACCGGCAGTGTGGTTCGACAGATAAGCCTCGGCGCCTTCGCTTTTCTTGGCCACATCGGGGTTGATGATTGCCGCCCCGTTGTGCGCCAGCGTCGAGAGAAACGGCGCGTAAGGCGCTTTGAGCGTGAATTTCACGGTGAGCGGATCGACCACCGACACCGTCATGTCGTCCGGGAATGCACCGGACGGCCCTTGCTTGAGCTTCATCACCCGATCAAACGAAAACTTCACCGCCTCGGCGTTCACGTCGGCGCCGTCATCGAACTTGTTGCCGGGCTTGAGCTTGAATTCCCAGGTCAGGTTGTCCGCCGACGTCGACCAACTGCTGGCCAGCTCGCCCATGACTTCGGTGCTGCCTTTGCCGTTCTCGACCTTGTACGTCACCAACCGCTGATATGCCGGATAGGTCACGGTCCAGTCGTTGTTGTCGATGGTCACAGCCGGGTCGAGGGTCTGAGGGTCGGACGGTTTGCCGATCATCAGGGTGTCCTGAGGCACGGCTGCGCTGGCCGATTGCCAGGCACCCAGGCCCATGGCGGTGCAGAGGACTGCCATCGCCAGCGTGCGTGGGAGGGCGAGTGAGGTAACGATTGATTTCATGCCGGTTCCTTGATCGTTCGATGTGTGGAAGTTCGTCAGGTTTGTTGTTGGCGCTATACCGGGCAGTCAAAGCTCGAAGCCTTGCGGGCTTCGACAGGGGGCGCCCTGCTCTTGCGAGTCAGGTCGTCACCAGGTTCAGCCGGGATTCATGTTCGTCCCGGTCAGGTGTCACAGGTGTCTCGGTCAGTGGGCGGGGCGGATCGAACCGTCGTCGATCAGCGGATAATCGTCGGCGCCAGGCAGCTCGTAGTGCCACCACTCGCTGTCGATGTAAGTGAATCCGGCGGCCAGCATGATCCCCAGCAGCAGCAGGCGATTGCGCTGCACGTCGGCGGGCAGATCGGCGAAAAACTGGTGAGAGTGCTCACGCATGTCATCGAAGCCTGTGCCCATGTCCAGCGCCTGTCCCGTGGCATCGATCAGCGTCAGGTCGACCGCCACCCCCCGGGAATGATGCGAACCAAGGCTCGGGTCACGCACGTATTCGGGGTTGGGCAGCGCTTCCCACAGCAGGTATTGCGCGTACGGCGGACGATAGGCATCGAAGATGCGCAGGGTCAGCCCGGCCTGACTCGCCAGTCGGCTGGCCTTGCGCAGGCAGGCTTCGGCGTCGCGGTGCAACAGGCAGCGCGGATCCTGATAAATCTGCTTGCCGGCCAGGTTGTCGACGCCGGCATAGATCAGGTCGACTTCGACCTGCAGCGCCTTGGCATCGACTTCGACGAGGGGGCTATTCACGTAAACATTCTCCAGATCAGCTCAAACGGTTCATCACGCCCAAGGCGCTTGTCTCAAACAGGCAATCGGGTTATTCGAACTGCCCGAACAGTTGTTGCAGTTCACGGTTCTTCGCCAAGCGTTGATCGAGCCGGTCTCCGTACTTCTCGGCCACCGCCGACACCATCAGGTTGAACAGGCAGGTCAGCGGCGCGAGCGAGTCCCAGAACTGGCCGACATCGGAGTTCAGTTGCAGCAGATCGGTGGGGTAATCCCGCGCCCATGGGCAATGGAAATCCGTGATAAATGCCAGCGCCAGGCCCTGCTGGTGCGCCACCTCGCAGAACGTTCGGGTGACCGCCGAGTAGGTGCGAAAGTCAGCGATCACCGCATAAGGGTTGTCGAACTGCGAGTTGAGCGATTCGGCATAGGTGCCTGAAAGCCCATCGACGTAGTAGACCTTGGGCCGGATGTACTCGAGGTGCGAAAAGAACGCATTGAGAATCCCCCGTGTGGTCTGAATACCGACGATGAACACCGCATCGGCACTGCACAGCCGCTCGACGATGCGCACGAACGTGTCACTGCGGGCCAGGCCGTAGACGCGCTGGATGGCTTCCAGCTCCCGGTTCATCGAACGTTCCAGAGCATCGCCATGGGTGCTTTCTTCGCGAAAAGCCCCGAGACGGTCGGTGATCACCCACGGGCTGACGCTGTCGCCGCGCAGGCTTTGCTTGACGTCGTCAATGTTGCGATAGCCCAGCGAACGCAAGAACCGGCCCACCGAAATCCCGGTGGTGCCCGTTTGCTGAGCGATGCTGTCGGCAGTCTCGAACGGCAGCTTCTGGGGATTGGCCAACAGATACCCGGCGATACGTTTGCCGGTCGGCGTCAGGTCGCTGAACCGCTGCTCTAACGTCTCGAGGAAAGGACTCTTGACCATGAACATTCCGCTTGAAACCGGCATTGAGGAGAGTCGAAAAATGTTATCAGGAGGTCATTCATCGACAGGATGTTACCAACATAACATCGGTTTTCGAGATGGCACAATGATTTTTTTCAGGCGTTTTCCGTGGGGAGTTTTTGTGGTTCAGGGTGGTGCGGGCGGGACGCGAAATGCGCTTTTTATGGGCAAAAAACATCCCTGGACCGCTCTCCTGTAGGAGCGTGGCTTGTCCCGCGATCGGCGACGGAGTCGTCGTAAACCCTCACACTGAGTCGTATCTCAAACGCCGCGTTTACCGAATCCACGGCCGGTTCCCGGCCGATCGCGGGACAAGCCACGCTCCTACAGGAGAATGGCGCTTACCGCAAATTGGTCTTCGCCAGTTCCAGCACCTGATCCGCCTTGCCATTCATCACGGCCTTGAGCATGAACAGGCTGAACCCCTTGGCCTGCGCCAGTTTGATCTTCGGTGGCAGGCCCAATTCCTGTTTGGCGGTGACCACATCCACCAGCACAGGCCCCGGGTGTTCAAAGGCTTTTTTCAGGGCGTTGGGCAGGTCCGCCGAGTCCTCCACGCGGATGCCCAGAATGCCCGCGCCGATGGCGATGTTGGCAAAACTGGTGGCGTGCAGATCGGTGTCGTGTGGCACGTAACCGCTGGCCTGCATTTCCATGGCAACGAAACCCAGCGAGCTGTTGTTGAACACCACCATCTTGATCGGCAGGTTGAGCTGACGAATGCTCAGCAAGTCCCCCATCAGCATCGACAGGCCACCGTCACCGCACAGCGCTACCACCTGGCGTTGCGGGTGCGCAGCTTTCGCGCCCAGCGCCTGCGGCATGGCGTTGGCCATCGAGCCGTGGTTGAACGAGCCCAACAGTGAACGCTGGCCGTTCATGGTCAGGTAGCGCGCGGCCCACAGCGTCGGTGTGCCGACATCGACGGTGAAGATCGCGTCCGGGTCGGCGTAGGCATCGACCATGCGCGTCAGGTATTGCGGATGAATCGGCTCGCCGTGTGCCGACGGCGTGGCCAGCTCGTCGAGCTCTTCCCGGGCCTTGGCATAATGATCCAGCGCCTTGTCCAGGAACTTGCGGTCGGTATGAGTCTTGAGCCGTGGCAGCAGCGCGACGATGGTTTCGGCAATGCCGCCCGCCAACCCCAACGTCAGCGGCACACGCCGGCCGAGCGCTGCGGGGTCGATGTCGATTTGAATGATGTTGGCTTTTTCCGGGTAGAAATTGCGGTACGGAAAACTGCTGCCCAGAATGAGCAGCGTGTCGCAGGACAGCATCGCGTGGTAGCCAGAGCTGAAACCGATCAGACCGGTCATGCCGACATCGAAGGGGTTGGCGTATTCGATGTATTGCTTGCCACGCAGCGCATGGACCACGGGGGCCGACAGCTTTTCCGCCAGCGCCACCACCTGATCGTGAGCGTCGGCGCACCCGGCACCGGCCAGAATGGTCACGGCTTTTGATTGGTCGAGGAGGTCCACCAACCGTTGCAGATCGTGCTCGGTCGGAATGACATGCGGTGGCGTGTGATTGACCCACGCAGGTTTGGCGTCCGGCGCCTCGCTCAGGGCGACGTCGCCCGGAATCACGATCACTGCAACGCCACGCTGACTGATCGCCGCACGCATGGCGCGCTCAAGCACGCGGGGAAACTGCTCGGCACTGCTGACCGCTTCGACGAAGTGGCTGCATTCCTTGAACACATCCGTAGGATGGGTTTCCTGAAAGTAGTTCAGCCCGATCTCGGACGACGGGATTTGCGCAGCAATGGCCAGTACCGGGACGCGGCTGCGATGGCAGTCATAAAGGCCGTTGATCAGGTGCAGGTTGCCCGGACCACAGCTACCGGCACACACCGCCAACTGGCCAGTGGTCGCCGCTTCGGCGCCAGCCGCAAACGCCGCAACTTCCTCATGCCGGGTGTGCATCCACTTGATCTTGCCCAAACGCTCCAGGCTGTCGGTCAGCCCGTTCAGGCTGTCGCCACTGACGCCCCAGATTTTCGAGACGCCTGCAGCGGCGAGGGTTTGCGCGAGGTAGTCGGCGATGGTTCTGCTGGACATGGGGCAGGTTCCTTGTCGAGTCAAAAGGTACGCACGATGCCAAAGCCGACATCGCGCGCCGTTTCAAATCGACCTGTAGCACCGGTCACAGTTCAGTGCTTGTCAGGATGTGCGCCTTGTGGACAGCCGAATACGCAATGAACTGCACTGGACCTGTGGGAACGGGGGCCGCGTCAGGGCGGCGGCGAAGCCAGAGCACCATTCCCGCGCCCTGCACAACATCTCACGCGCCACACACAACCCTTGTGGGAGCGAATTCATTCGCGATTGGCCGGTACAGACGAGACATCTCCATCGCCTTCCACATCCTTCGCGAATGAATTCGCTCCCACAGGGGTTCGTTCACGTATTTCTCACACCGGCGGCTGCGCCACGGCCTTGCTCGGTGCGGCGATCTGCACTTTCGGGTTGACCGCTGTGGCCGCAGGCGTCGCGTATTGCTGCTTGAGGTGGCCGTCCTGGTCTAGCAGCCAGGCGTCGAGGATCTGCCGCACGACGGGACCGGCCACGCGACCGCCCGCCTCGCCGTTCTCGATCATCACCGCGACGGCGATCTTCGGGTTGGCGGCGGGCGCAAAGCCGACAAACAAGGCGTTGTCACGATGACGCTCCAGCGTCTTTTCACGGTTGTAGCGCTCGCCCTGCTTGATCGCCACCACCTGCGCGGTACCGCTCTTGCCGGCAATTCGGTATTGCGCGCCTTGCGCGGCGGCACGGGCGATACCCCGCGGGTCGTGCATCACCGCTTGCATGCCGTTGTTCACCTGATCCCACTCACGAGGATCACGCAGAACGATGTTCGGCATCGGGTGCTCGTCGACCGGTGCGACCCCGCCGATTTCCTTGGCCAGGTGCGGCCGGTTCCATACGCCTTTGTTGGCAATCAACGTAGTGGCCTGCGCCAGTTGCAACGGCGTGACCTGCATATAACCCTGACCAATACCGAGAATGACGGTTTCGCCCGGGAACCACGCCTGACGCCGGGTAGTGCGCTTCCACTCCTTGGACGGCATCAAGCCGGCGGATTCCTCGAACATGTCCAGCGAGACCTTCTGCCCGAGGCCGAACATGGTCAGGTAATCGTGCAGCCGGTCGATGCCCAGCTTGTGCGCCAGATCATAAAAGTACGTGTCGTTGGACCGCATGATCGCAGCGTTGAGGTCTACCCACCCGTCGCCGCTGTGGTTCCAGTTGCGGTATTTGTGATCGAAGTCCGGCAACTGGAAGTAACCCGGGTCGAACACCCGGGTCGATGGGGTGATGATGCCGCTGTCCAGACCGGCGATCGCCACTTCCGGCTTGATCGTCGAACCCGGCGCATACAACCCGCGCAGCACGCGGTTGAACAGCGGCCTGTCGACCGAATCGCGCAGCGCCGAGTACTCCTTGAAGCTGATTCCGGTCACGAAGAGATTGGGGTCGAAACTGGGTTTGCTGACCATCGCCAGCACCTCGCCGGTGGCCGGATCGATGGCCACCACCGAGCCGCGTCGATCACCGAGCGCTGCCTCAGCCGCTTCCTGCAACTTGATGTCCAGGCTCAGCGTGATGCTTTTCCCCGCCACCGGATCGGTGTGTTTGAGGACCCGCAGAACCCGACCCTGCGCATTGGTTTCCACCTCTTCATAGCCCACGTGGCCATGAAGTTCGTTCTCATAGAACCGCTCGATGCCGGTCTTGCCGATTGATTGAGTGCCGCGGTATTCGACTTGATCCAGCTGAGAGGCTTCTTTTTCGTTGATACGCCCGACGTAGCCGATGGAGTGCGCAAAATGCTCGGCCAGCGGGTAATGCCGAACGAATTGCGCCTCGACGTCCAGCCCCGGCAACCGGAACTGGTTCACCGCCAGCAGCGCGATCTGCTCTTCGGTGAGTTCATAGAGCAGCGTGACCGGCACGAAACGGTGCGGCGAGTTCTTCATCGCCTTGTCGAAGATGATGCGGTCTTCGTCCGGCAGGCTGAGGATCTGCATCAGTGTGTCGATGACCGCGTGCCAGTCCCCTGCCCGTTCGCGGGTCATGGTCAGGTTAAAGCTGGGACGGTTGTCGGCGAGAACCACACCGTTACGGTCGTAGATCAGCCCACGTTCCGGTGGAATGGGCAGCACGTGAACGCGGTTGTTTTCCGAGATGGTCGAGTGATAGGCGTATTCGGTGACCTGCAGGAAATACATCCGGCAGACCAGTGCAACGCTGAGGATGGCCACGAACAAGGCGCAGGCGATCAACCGCTTGTTGACCAGTCGCGTCTCTTTCTCATGGTCCTTGAGGGGTATGGGATCAGGCATTTCTACAGCTACTCGGTGAAGATATGAACGGCACAGACAGCGTCCGCTGAAGATTGTCTGGACGCAAATGGCGTGCACGATACCAAGAAGCGCCTTCTTTCATGGACCGAACTTCATGAAAATCCTGTCATGTTGGGGAAAAACGACCGAGGGCCGTCATCGCTGATGTGATCTCGCCAGGCCATTTTCATTGAAGAATTATTACTGCAATCCAATGCAATGCCCGACTGCCGATCAGTACAGATGATCGCCCCTGGAACGGATCAGATTGATCTCGTTTTTCACGCCCCTTCCATCAGCACACGAAACTCAGTAAATACCTGCTTCCCGGCAATCTTGAATATCTGTGCTGCAACAGGATCCGGATCAGCGCACACGTGGGCAAAAAACTCGACTATTACCAAATACGTAACAGTGATTTACGGATCCCGCAGGATGCAACAGCCAGTAACACATCTATGATTGTGATTCGCGTGGAAAAGATGGCTGTCGGTAATGGTAGTGCCCCGCCTAGCGTGCGCCTTTCGCTCGCGGGCTCGCCAGAGACCTAATGTCACACCTGCCGCTAAGACGACCGCACGACACCTCGCGCTGTCGTGCAAAACCGTGAATGACACTTTTAACGCCGCCCGCCTTTGGACCGTGCCCGTCATGGCCCTTGGACGGGTGCGTTCGCAAGGAGCCCTGAATGACAGAGAAATCCAAAGGCTTCACCCGCCGGCAGTTGCTGAAATCCTCAGCAGCGTCGCTGGCCGTGGGTGCTGCCGCTACGGCCAAGGCCGCCACCGTCGTCGGCGTGCCACAATGGGTGCCCTTCGACCACAACGGTCCGATGCACTAGGACACACCAGGCTGGCAGTTCTTCAGTGCTGCCGAGGCCACGGCGGTCGAAGCCATCGTCGCTCGCCTGATTCCGGCCGATGAATTGAGCGTAAGCGGCAAAGACGCCGGTTGCGCCGTGTTCATCGACCGCCAGCTGGCCGGTGAATACGGCACGTTCAGCCGTCTGTACATGCAGGGCCCTTTCGAAAAAGGCACGCCGATGCAAGGCGATCAGTCGCAGTTCGTGCCACGCGACCGTTACCGCCTTGGCCTGGCCGGGCTTGAGGCGTACTGCCAGAAGCAGTTCCAGAAGGGCTTCGCCGCCCTTGCCCCGGAAGAACAGGACAAGGTCCTTGTCGGCCTGGAAAAAGGCGAGATCGCCCTGGACGGCATCGACGCCAAGCTGTTCTTCCAGCAGATATTGGGCAACACCATGGAAGGCTTCTTCGCCGACCCGGTCTACGGCGGCAACCGCGACATGGTGTCGTGGAAAATGATTGGCTTCCCCGGTGCCCGCTACGACTACCGCGAGTACATCGGCCTGCATAACCAGAAGCTCGACCTCGTGCCGCTCTCCATCATCGGCAGCTCCGCCTGGACCAAGAAGGGTTAATTCGACATGGCCAAAAAACTACCTTCCACGGACGTCGTGGTTGTCGGGCTCGGCTGGGCCGGATCCATCATCGCCAATGAACTGGCTGACGAAAACCTGAAGATCATCGGCTTCGAACGTGGGCCATGGCGCGACACCGCTGCGGACTTCAACATCGCCTCGGCGGCCGACGAATTGCGTTATTCCCGTCGCCAGGAACTGATGCTGAGGACCCGGCAAAACACCACGACCATTCGTAACAGCGTCACCGAGACAGCGCTACCCATGCGCGCCTGGGGTTCTTTCCACCCCGGCAACGGCACAGGCGGCGCGGGTAATCACTGGGCGGGCATCACCTTCCGCTTCCAGCCTCACGAATTCCATCTGGCCACGCACCTCAAGGAACGGTACGGCAAGGAACTGTCGCCGGAACTGACCCTGCAAGACTGGGGCACCGACTGGGAAGAAATGGAGCCGTTCTACACCAAGTTCGACCGCCTGGCAGGCGTCTCGGGCAAGGCCGGCAACATCAAGGGCGTGATTCAGGAAGGCGGCAACACCTTCGAGGGTGCGCGCTCCGAGGAGTACCCCAACCCGCCGACGAAACAGACCTACGCGCCGACACTGTTTGCCGAAGCCGCGAAAAACCTGGGTTACAAGCCGTTTCCGGTGCCATCGGCGCTGGTGTCCCAGCCTTACGTCAACTCGTTGGGCGTCGCGATGGGACCGTGCACCTATTGCGGCTTCTGCACCAACTACGGTTGCGCCAACTACTCCAAGGCCAGCGCCATCACCACCGTGTTGCCGGTGCTGATCCGCAAGCCGAATTTCACCGCGATGACCAACTGCGAAGTCCTGCGCGTGACCATGGACGGCAGCGGTAAACGCGCCACCGGTATCGTCTACATGGACGCCAATGGCGAAGAGTGGGAACAGCCTGCGGAGTTGGTGGTGATCAGCGCGTTCATCTTTGAAAACGTGCGCCTGATGTTGCTGTCCGGCGTCGGCCAACCGTACGACCCGGTCACCAACACCGGCACTACTGGCCGTAATTACGCGTACCAGACCGCCAACAGCGTGCGCATGTTCTTCGATGACAAGAACTTCAACCCGTTTATCGGTGGCGGCGCGATCGGCATGGGGATCGACGAGTTCAACAACGACAACTTCGACCATTCGGGCCTGGGCTTCGTCGGTGGCGGCAGCACGCGGGTCACGCCGATCGGTGCCGCGCCTATCGACTCGCGCCCGCTGCCACCCGGCACACCTGCCTGGGGTTCGGAATGGAAGAAGGCCACGGTCAAGAACTACGCCAGCACCATGTCCATCGGCTGTGAAGCAAGCAGCTACGCCACACGCACCAACTACCTGTCGCTGGACCCTACCTACAAGGATCCGCTGGGGCGTCCGCTGCTGCGCATCACCTTCGACTTCCCGGAAAACGACCGCAAGATGGCGGCGTATGTCACGGGCAAGGTCGGCGAAATCGCCAAGAGCATGAACCCGCGCCAGATGGTGCCGAGCGCCCAGACCGGCCACTGGAACAGTTCGCCCTATCAGTCTTCGCACATCGTCGGCGGCTTCATCATGGGCGCCGATCCGAAGAACAGCTCGGTCAACAAGTACCTGCAAGTCTGGGGCGTACCGAACCTGTTCGTGGTCGGTTCCTCGGCCTTCCCGCAGAACCCTGGCTACAACCCGACCGGCACCGTCGCGGCGCTGGCCTTCAAAGCGGCGGACGCCATCCGCACCCGCTACCTCAAGCGTCCAGGGGAGATGATCACACTATGAAAACCCTTCTGACTGTTTGTGCGGGCGTCATCGGACTGTCCTTTTCAATCGCTCACGCCGCAACCGGTGCCGATTCCTACAACATCGTGGAAAAAGGTCGCTACCTGGCCACGGTTGGCGACTGTACGGCGTGTCACACCATGCCGGGCAAACCGCTGTTTTCCGGCGGCGTGATCCTCGACACGCCGTTCGGCAAGCTGGCGGGCGCCAACATCACGCCGGACCCGGTCAACGGCATCGGTCGCTGGAGCTTCGAAGACTTCCAGAACGCCATGTCCAAGGGC
The DNA here is from genome assembly GCF_900100795.1 of Pseudomonas abietaniphila. GTDB lineage: Bacteria > Pseudomonadota > Gammaproteobacteria > Pseudomonadales > Pseudomonadaceae > Aquipseudomonas > Aquipseudomonas abietaniphila. The sequence continues at coordinate 580,957 of NZ_FNCO01000001.1, read as the reverse complement.
CACGGCCTGGACGGCAAACGCTTGTATGGCGCCATGCCGTTCACCGCGTACACCAAGGTCCTGCGTGAGGACAATCTGGCGATCTTCGCGTATCTGAAAACCGTCGATCCGGTGGACAACAAGGTCGAGACCAATCAGCTGCCCTTCCCGTTCAACGTGCGCACCAGCCTGATCGGCTGGAACCTGATCAACTTCAAGGAAGGCGAATTCAAGGCCAATCCGCAGAAGTCCGAACAGTGGAACCGGGGCGCGTATCTGGTCGAAGGACTGGGCCACTGCGGCACCTGCCACACGCCGAAAAACCTGATTGGCGGGGACAAGAATGACCAGTTCCTGACCGGCGCCAACCTGCAGAACTGGGTGGCGCCGAATATCACCTCGACCGGCCACGACGGGCTTGGCGCGTGGAGCGAGGACGACATCGTCAAGTACCTGAAGACTGGCGCCAACCGCTTCGACATCGCCTCCGGGCCGATGGCCGAAGAAGTCGAACACTCGTCGCAACACTGGACCGATCAGGACCTGATGGCCGTGGCGGTTTACCTGAAGGACGGCGCGAAGCCGGTGGAAGCGGCCAAACCGGTTGCAGCGACCGATGCCTCGATGGTGGCAGGCAAGGCGATCTACGCCGACCGCTGCTCGGCGTGCCATACGCCCAATGGTGAAGGCGCGCCGAACCTGTTCCCGAAACTGGCGATGGCCCCGCTGATCAACAGCAACGACCCGTCGTCGCTGATCCGTGTGGTCCTGGCGGGCAGTCGCGCAGGCGCCACCGACGCGGCGCCTACCGCCCCGGCCATGCCGGCGTTCGGCTGGAACCTGTCAGACGATAACGTCGCTGACGTGCTGACCTACGTGCGCAACACCTGGGGCAACGCCGCGCCGGCGGTGTCCAGCGCCAGCGTGAAAGATGTGCGCGAAGCCTTGCGAGCGAAGTAACCGCGCCGCAACGGTTCACAGGCTGTTGGCGACATGAAATGCCCGGCCTCAGAGATGAGGTCGGGCATTTTTTAGCGTCATCAAAACGTGCATCGAAATACGTGATCGGCACTGCGTAAAAACCTGTAGGAGCGCGCTTGCCCGCGATTGCGGTGAGCCATGAACAGCCTCGTAGCCAGACCTACTGCACTCGCGGGCAAGCGCGCTCCTACCCTTTAACGCGCCACCGCAACACTTGTACGATGTCTTATCACAAGGTATTACTAGCGCGCCCGTAAGAAAAACAATCAACGGAGAACGCTACATGGACTCAACGCTTTCTGACCTGCCCGGCAACGACGGTCGCAGACGTTTCCTGAAAAAATCCCTGGCTGTTTCGGCCACCCTCGCCGCCGCTGGCAGCATCACCCTGCCCCGCATCGCCAGTGCAGTGGAACCGCTTAGCCAGCGTTATCCGGACCCTCTGATCCACATCCTCGACGACAGCTTTCTGGAACTGCGCGTGTTCAACGCCGGGGTCGAAAAGCTCGCCACCGGCATGCGCTGGGCGGAAGGCCCGGTGTGGGTCGGCGACGGACGCTATCTGCTGGTCAGCGACATCCCCAACAACCGCATCATGCGTTGGGACGAGATCACCGACACCTTCACGGTGTATCGCCAGAACTCAAACTTCTCCAACGGCATGTGCCGTGATCGCCAAGGGCGTTTGATCGTGTGTGAGGGGTCGACCACTACCAGCGAAGGTCGTCGGATCACCCGCACCGAGCCCAACGGCAGGATCACCGTGCTGGCGGACAGCTTTGACGGCAAACCCTTCAACTCGCCGAACGACATCGTCTGCAAGCGCGACGGCTCGATCTGGTTCACCGATCCGCCTTTCCAGACCGGCAACAACTACGAAGGGCACAAGATCACGCCGACGCAGCCTCATGCCGTGTACCGGATCGATGGTCAGAGCGGCAAGGTCACCCGGGTCATCGACGACATGAAAGGCCCGAACGGCCTGTGCTTTTCGCCGGACGAGAAAACCCTGTATGTGGTCGAGGGCCGTGCGACGCCCAATCGCCTGATCTGGGCCATCACAGTGAGCGAAGACGGCTCCCTGGGCGCCCGACGCAAGCACATTGAAGGGCTGGATTTTGCCGCCATCGACGGCATGAAATGCGACGAAGCCGGCAACCTGTGGTGCGGTTGGGGCGGCAACGGCGACCCGAAAGCCGACCTGGAGAAGCTCGACGGTGTGCGGGTGTTCAACCCGCAAGGCAAGGCGATCGGGCATATTTCCCTGCCTGAACGCTGCCCCAACCTGTGCTTTGGCGGACGCGAAGGCAACCGGTTGTTCATGGCCAGCAGCCACTCGATCTACTCGCTGTTCGTCAACACGCGGGGCGCCACTTTCGAATGAGGGTGAACGCCGGCCCATAGCCGTTTGGCTCAGGGGCAAAGAAAAAAGGGCAGCCGGTTTACACCGCTGCCCCTCTTCATGAATCACCCAGCTGACCTTTCCAGTCAACCCCTCAAGCCATTTCAGCCTTGGCCATCGCGATCTTGGTCTTGACCTCTTGCTCAGCGATCTGCTGCTCTTGCTTTTGCTTCTGCAAATCGGCCACTTTCTTGTCGACCGCCGCCTGCTGCTCCGGCGACATGCCGTCGTACTCTTCCTTGCTCACACCGGTCAGTTGCTGACGCACCTTCTCGGCATCGGTCTGGTTCATGTACGCCAAAAACTGCTCTTTGGCCGATGAAGTCGCCGACGTACCGGAATCGCTGCCATCCACCGCAGCCATTTCGTTGTCGACGGTTTTGGTGACGCTGTCCGTCGCCGCGATTTGCTTATCAGCGCTGGACGAAAACGCAGCCGCAGCGGCTGCTTTGTCGTCATCCGACACTGAAGCGGTGGTGTTGGCCATGGCCGCCTTGAGGTTCACCATCATTTTGGCGAAAGACTCGTTGTAGCCCTGATCAGTGCTGCTTGCGGTCCAACTGTCGTTACTGCCGGCAATCGCCGCGACAGGCGCAGACGCCCCTGCCATCGCGCTGACGGTGTACGCATCCTTCTCCGTTGGGTCGAAGTGCGTGTGGGCCACGGCTTTCGACGCAAAGTGCTGGATGGCACTGTTACCGATGATCATCTTTCACCTCCTTATCCAGGTTATCGATGTATCACAGGTCACAGCAAAACCGGTGCCACATGCCGTTACATATGACGCAAGCCCCGTCCTGCAAGGCCTCCGACCCTGTCTGTCCGCCAACCGGAGCGGCAATACCGGCCCCGATTTGCCGTCGGCGGCAGCCGCTCGCCGCAGGGTCACTCCGCGCGTCTCTCATTCAAGGAACGCTTTCACCGTCTGGTCGACCTTTTTCATTTCGCAGACCGGTGCCATGTGCCCGCAATCGTTGTCCAGCACAAGCAGTTTTGTGGTGCGTTTCTGGGCGGCCAGGGCTTTGGAGGGCGCCGGATCGACCAGACGATCCTGCTCGGAGGTGATGATGAGCATCCGGGCCTTGATCTTGCGGGACAAGGTTGCCATGTCGCCGTCCCGCACCAGATCAAAGGTGGTCATGGCCTGCAATTGTCGATACCAGTCAACCGCGCTGAAACTCTGGCTGGTTTGCGTGCCATGGAGGCGGTCTTCCGTGGGGCGCCTGGCCGCCACGGTTTTCGCCGCGGCATGCTCCGGCGTCCACAGCGACTCGGTGTGCAGCGCGGCAAGGTTTTTGAAGGGCGTGCCCGGCAGGTAATTTCCGCCGTTCCACCCTGGATTGCGCTCGATGGCGGTCAACTCGGCGTTCCAGATCTGCAGATCGTTGGCCGTCGGTTGCGGCGTGCCGACGATGGTCACGATGTTGCTGGCGTAATCGGGGTACATCACGGCCCATTGCAACGCCTGCATGCCGCCCATCGAAATGCCGACGATGGCATGGACGTGATCAATGCCCAAGGTCAATGCCAGCAACCGATGTTGTGCCTTGACCATGTCGCGAATCCCGAACTGAGGGAACTTCAGGCGCGGGTCGGTCTTGCTGTTGGAGGGCGAACACGACACGCCATTGCCCACCGCATCCAGTGCGATGACGTACCAGCGGTCGGTGTCGATGAGCTTGCCAGGGCCGATCATGTCGACCTGATCCGCCGTCCGTCCGGTGAGCCAGGTCGGCACCAGCACCACATTGCTCTGGTCAGCCGCCAGCGTGCCGTAGGTGCGATAGCCGATCGAGCATTGTTTGACCTTGCCGCCAACCATCGTCAGTGAGCCGATACTCGCCAGTTGTTGTTCAGACGCGATGGACACACAGGCACTCGTCACCGCCAGCAGCGCGCAGAGCGTCTGGCCCGTCATTCGAAACAGATTCATGGCCTTCCCCCAAGAAGATCAGACGTCAATAATGCGGCCGAGGAAAACCATGTACGTCACAGACCATGCCGTCGTGCTGCAGGCTCAGCGTAGACGGTTGTATCGCGGGGAATGAAAGAAGGGATGAACTGCCGTGTTCGCGCGTTACACCGGCGATTGTGAATCGGGGTCTTCAGCCTGCAACTGCAAGCCCCAGTCACGCAACGACGCGACCACCGGCCCGACCGCTCTCCCCTTGACGGTCAGCAGGTATTCCAGCCGTGGCGGGTGCTGTTCGTACAGACGGCGCTCGATCAAACCGTGGGCTTCAAGCGCTTTGAGCCGCGTCGACAGAGTGCTGGGCGCGCACCCCTTGAGCGAGTCCTGCAGGTCCTGAAAACGTCGCGTGGGGTTGCGCAACAAATCACGCAGGATAAGGATCACCCACCGCTCCCCAATGACCTCCAGCGCGGTAATCACCGGGCAAAAGGCGTAGGTCGGCATGGCCTTGAAGTCTGTTTTCTTGGTAGGGATGTCTGACATGGGCGGGAGTCTAGCAAGGGCATACGGCACTGGAAAGCGCCCATTCCCGAGGTCAATCCGACCCGTGCAAGCAATCGACGTGCGTTTCACTGGGCAGCACGGCACCACCACGATTGCGCGTACCAGCGCTCGCCATCGAACTCGATCCCGCTCAGCGTGAAGCCCTCTCTGGCCATCGCCGAAACCGTCGCGTCGTAGAGTTCTGGCAATAACAACGCGCCCGCCCCGTAGACCGGTCGCAGGCTCGCCACGTTGGAATGCCGGTTCAGCGATTCGCACACGCGGTGGGCGATGGTCAGGTCGCCGAGGATGGCTGCGGTGCGTTTTGCAGGCACCGACTGGAGTGCAACGCCTTTGCTGCGTCGAGGGGTGATGACAAATTGCATGGTGGGGTTGCTCGATTAACTGTACGTATATACAGTTAACGCAACAGGGCGCGCAGGGTCAACGGCGCTGAACCTCATTCCGACAAGGTGACTGCTCATGTGCGGCGGAATCGAAGCGAAAGACAAGAACCGGGCGTACGAGCCCGTGCGGGTGTATTTCCCCAATCCCAAGGCGGCGTTCCCGGTCATGCTGGAAGACGGCACCGATCTGGGATGGTTGCCGTGGGGACGTCGTAAAGAACAACCTGGCAGCGGGCCGCAAGGCGGCTGGGCACGACAGGAGAGTTTAGAAAATGGCAGCTGGGCGAAATACCGTCCCCAGCGCGCATTCGGGCTGATCAACCGCTACATGGAGAAAGACGCAGAGCGCGTGTCGCACTGGTTCGACGTGGAAGATGGGCAGGCGCTGGAATGCGTGGTAACCGGTGAGCCGGGCAACCAACGCGTGTATGTCGTGACCGCCTCATCGCCGCTGCAGTTTTCAGCCATTCACGACCGCTGGCCGCTGATCGCGCACATTCCGGGTGATGGGTTCATTGCAGCGTACTGAGGTCCAGTTTGTCCTGCGGCACCGGCATCGAAAAATAATAGCCCTGCGCCTGCCCTGCGCCCATCTCCCTCAACAGCTGCAGAGTTGCCGCGTCCTCGACCCCTTCTGCGACCACCGTCAGCCCCAGGGACTCGGCCATGCGCACAATAGCGCGGACGATGGCGCGGCTACGGGAACTGGTGGTCAGTTCCAGGGTGAACGACTTGTCGATCTTCAAACCGCTGAAATGGTACTGGTGCACGTAACTGAGCGAGGAGAAACCCGCGCCGAAATCGTCGAGCACCACGGAAACACCGTTGTCGGCCAGGTGCTTCATGGCCTGACGGGCCAACTCGGGCTCTGCCACCAGCGCACCTTCGGTCAGCTCGAGGCAAATTCGCCCCGGCGCCACGCCGTGTTGACTGAGCAAGCCCAGCACCTCACTGGCGAACTCGGGCCGGCTGATGCTGTAGCTTGAGCAATTCACGTGCACCGTGGGCCAATGCGCATGCTCGGGCTGGGCGAGCATCGCCACGACCTGCTGCAGCATGTAGAAATCCAGTCTGCCGATCAGGCGCAACCCCTCCAGCGCGGGCAGGAATTGCCCAGGCGCAATCACCCGGCCATCGGCCTGGCGCCAGCGAATGAGCGCTTCCAGCGCGAGAATCCTGCCGGTAGCGACATCAATGATCGGCTGAAAATACGGCAGCAATTCGTCGGTGCGCTTGAGCGCATTGCGCAGCGCCCCTTCCTGCTCCATCTGGTCGGACACCTCGCGGCGCACTTCCTGGTTGAATACCGCATAACTGTCGCGGCCGGCGTTCTTGACGCGGTACATCGCCGTGTCGGCATCGCGCAGCAGATCGGCCGGCTCTTTGTGGAACTGCAAATCCGCCCCCACCACACCGATGCTGCACGAGGAAAACACCGCGTGCCCGTCGATGTAAAACGGCACGTCGAACGCCAGCAGAATGCGCTCGGCAATCGCAACCGTGATGTCGGGCGGCGCCGCATAGGCCAGCACCGCGAACTCGTCGCCCCCCAGCCGCGCCAGCAGGTCGCTGTCACGCATGCAACTGCGCAAGCGGTCGGCGGCCTGAATCAACAGCAAGTCGCCCGAATGATGCCCCAGGCTGTCATTGACCATCTTGAAGCGATCGAGGTCGATGAACATGACCGCCAGTTCCTGACCCTTGTCGCAGAAGTTGTCCCACGCCACCTGCAGACGCTGTTGCAAATGACTGCGGTTGGGCAAGCCGGTCAGTGAGTCATGGGCGTTTTCATGCTGCAGCTTGGCGTTCGCGTAATCCAGCTCACGGGTGCGGTCTTGCACACGGGCTTCAAGCCGCAGATTGGCGGTATGGATCGCCTCGGCAGCGCTGCGGCGTGACAAGGCGGTGTCGATGTGCCGGGAAACGAAGGTCAGCAAATCCTGATCGCGAAGCGAATAACTCACCTGCGGCGAATAACTCTGCACCGCCAGCACCCCGCGCACGACATCGCCGTCGAACAGGGGGATCCCCAGCCAGGAGCAGGAACGGTTGATTTCGTTCTGGAGCGTGATCTCACCCGAGTTTTCCAGGCGCCGTGCCTCGGCACTGTCGATCAGGCACGGACGGCGCTGGCGAATGACGTACTCGGTGAACCCACGCTCACCCCGTCGCGGCTCCGGTCGGCGGGTCAGGCGCTCGTCGACGTAGTACGGGAAGGTCACCTCCCCCGTCGCGTCGTCGAACAGCGCGATGTAGAAGTTCAGGGCAAACAGCAGCTCGCCCACAATGCCGTGCAGGCTTTTGAATAAGTCGGCCATATCGCCCGGCTGACTGGACAGCTCGGTGATCTGGAACAGCGCACTCTGCAAGTGTTCGGCGCGCTCGCGGTCGGCGACTTCACTGCGCAAGGCGTCGTTGAGGCGCGAGAGTTCAAGGGTCCGGCGGGCCACGGTCTCTTCCAGCTGAGCGCGGTGCAGGATGCGGTCCAGCGCCATGGCCACGTGACGGGCGACGACCAGAAACAGCTCCTGATCCTCAACGCTGTAGACCCGCGAAACGTCATAGACTTGCATCGCGAGCATGCCGAACACATCGTCGGAGGCATTCTTCAGCGGCGCCCCCATCCAGAACTCGGGGCGGTGCCCGACGCAGTGAAAATGCTCCAGCGCCTGTGCGCGCTCGATACCGGCGGCATCAACGAACAGCGGTTGCTCGGTGGTGAGGACATACCCGGTCATGGACAGCCGTTCCGGGTCGAGAAACTCCTGGGTTTCGGCCTCCAGCGCGTCCACGTCGGTGATGTCGATGTAATACGGATAGGTGACCTTGCCGCTGTGGCTCTCGTACAGCGCCAGGTAGAAGTTTTCGGCGTCGATCAGCGTGGACAGCTGTTCATGAACACCCTGAAGAAACGCCGAACGGTCACGGGTCGAACTCGCCAGGTAGGTGATCTCGTACAGCACCCGCTGAGTGGCCTGGGCGCGCGCCAGCGCATCGGTCTGCAAACGCATCCCCAGCTTGCTGGCCAACGCCACCAGAAACGGATTCCCCGACTCGCGCTCAGGGGTCAGTAACCAGCCCAAGGCCGATTCGCCGTGCCCCGTTACCCAGCGCTGCAAACCATGATCGCGACAGAACACGGCGAAGTCTTCCCGCGCAATCAGCCGGGGCCACTCGGTCGACGCATTGCCCTGCCCCATCAGATGCATGTGCTGGCCGGCACGGTAGGCCGCCCAGCTCAAGTCAGGAGCGGCCAGCTTCGCTGCGCGCAACAACGATTCAAGGGTGGTTTCGTCGATCATCGAAGACACATCTTCCAGCCCGTGGTCGGGTGATCGCGTCGCCTGTTCGTCGGCGAATGGCGAGCGCTGGGTAGGGTTCGAGACACGGGAATTCATTGGCGCTCCATTGCCAGCGTGGGACTGGGCTATCTTCATGGGGTCTGACAGATGGTTGCAAGCGCCATATTCGTTTTTGCTGCCTATAAACGACGGAAAATCGGAATTTCACGACATTTCACGTGACTCCCGCTTCTTTATCGGCAGGCTGGCATCGAAATGAAAGATTTTGCTGAAACGCTGGTCGGGTAAAGGGTCTGCAACGTTGCGCTGCCAGCGATTGTCCTTTGACCGTTTTCCCCGGTCTCAAAACCCCAAAACACCGTCCTTTTTGCCCAACTGGAGATGATCGCAAAATGATCAAGACTTACAGCTATGCCGCGCAAAGCGCCACCGACAAACTGGCGCCCTTTCAAATCGAGCGCCGTGATCCGGGCGCCGATGACGTGCAGATCGACATTCTCTTTTGCGGCGTCTGCCACTCCGACCTGCACACCGCGCGCAACGAATGGAAGAACACCCTGTATCCCTCGGTGCCGGGCCACGAAATCGTCGGCAAAGTCACGGCCGTTGGCGCCAACGTCAAACAGTTCAAGGTCGGTGATCTGGCGGGCGTCGGTTGCATGGTCGACAGCTGCCAGCACTGTGCTTCCTGCGCTGAAGGCGACGAGCAATATTGCGAAAGCGGTTTCACCGGCACCTACAACGGGCCTGTGTTCGGCGGTGAGAACACCTTCGGCGGCTACTCCGACAAGATCGTGGTGAAGGAGAAGTTCGTTCTGAAGATTTCTCACAGCGACAACCTTGCCGCTGTGGCGCCGCTGCTGTGCGCCGGGATCACCACCTATTCCCCGCTGCATCACTGGAAAGTCGGCCCAGGCAAGAAAGTCGGCGTGGTCGGGCTCGGCGGTCTGGGTCACATGGCCGTGAAGATCGCGCATGCCATGGGCGCACACGTGGTGCTGTTCACGACTTCGCCGAACAAGCGTGAAGACGGCCTGCGCCTGGGCGCCGACGAAGTCATCGTCTCCAAAAACGCAGATGAGATGGCGACTCAAACCAACCAGCTCGACTTCATCCTCAACACCGTCGCCGCGCCTCACGATCTGGATGCGTTCCTGAACCTGCTCAAGCGCGACGGCACCATGACGCTGGTCGGCGCGCCGGATCATCCTCATCCATCGCCTTCGGTGTTCAACCTGATCTTCAAGCGCCGCAGCCTGGCCGGCTCGCTGATTGGCGGCATCAAGGAAACCCAGGACATGCTGGATTTCTGCGCCAAACACGGGATCGTCTCGGACATCGAGATGATTCATATGAAGGACATCAACGAAGCCTACGAACGCATGGTCAAGGGCGACGTGAAGTACCGTTTCGTGATCGACATGGCCACCCTTAAAGAAGAAGCGTCAGCCGCCTGATACTTCCCAGGTGCAGGGCTGATCAGTTTCACCTGATCAACCCTGCACCTTTAGTAACAATCTGTGTTTTTCATCTGCGAAATTCCCGCAACCATTCCCTCCAGCACAGGTCACAAACCCTGCGTCCCTTGCTCCGCAAGCCCCGCACTCCCTTGTTCCGCCCGAGTCGCCAGCCTGTTTTTCATACCCATGGCAGGGATTAGAGAGAACCATTCAAAAGTGTATGTACTTATTCAAATGAATGCGCAGACCGTTCATTGATTATGGTGGGTCGCTTGACGCATCAACTGCCGTACATGCCTGGGCGCCCGCTCACCGTCGGGGGCCAGGCTTGACTCAACGCTGACGAGGAACCTGTCCATGACCGATCAGCCTGATAAAAATGAGCCGCAAACCGACCTCACGGCCTTCACCGTGCCGTCGCGCAGAAACTTCCTCAAATCCATCGGTGTTTCCAGCCTCGCCGCAGCGACGGCGCCGATCTGGACCCAGGCACTGGAAGCGCAGGCGGCCGTGCCGGACGACACCCACCCACCGGCCAAAGATGAGCGGCGCATGACCCTCAAGGTCAATGGCCAGGCCCATACCCTCAACCTCCCCGCCAATGCTGCGCTGCTGGATGTCCTGCGTGACCGTTTGCAACTGACAGGCACCAAAAAAGGCTGCGACCACGGCCAGTGCGGGGCCTGCACCGTCCACGTCAATGGCACTGCAATCAACTCATGCCTGTCGCTCGCCGCCATGCACGAAGGCGACGAGGTCACCACCGTTGAAGGCCTCGCGAAAAACGGAACACTGCACCCGGTGCAGGAAGCCTTCTGGGAACACGACGCTTATCAATGCGGTTACTGCACCAGCGGCCAGATCATGAGCGCCGTGGCCATGCTTCAGGACAAGAACATCGGCAGTGACGACCACAGCGTGCGCGAGGCCATGAGCGGCAATATTTGCCGCTGCGGCGCCTACAAGAACATTCTGGCGGCGATTCAGAGCGCGAGAATCAAGCTGCAGGAGGTGACCTGATGAGAGCCTTTGATTACGTGCGCGCGGACAGCGTCGAGCAGGCCGTCGCGACCCACGCGAAAAGCGACACGGCATTTTTTCTCGCCGGTGGTACCACCCTCCTCGACCTGGTGAAACTCGACGTGATGCCAGCCGATCAGGTGATCGACGTCAATCACCTGTCCCTCAAGCAGATCGACGTGCAGAAAGACGGCAGCGTGCGCATCGGGGCGCTGGTGACCAACAGCGATCTGGCGCATCACGCCTACATTGTCGAACACTACCCGGTGCTGTCTCAGGCGCTTCTGTCCGGTGCGACCACGCAGTTGCGCAACAAGGCGACCACGGCGGGCAACGTGATGCAGCGGGTGCGCTGTAATTACTTCCGCGACGGCTATTCGCCGTGCAACAAACGCCAGCCCGGTTCAGGCTGCGCGGCCATCGACGGCCATAACCGCAGCGTGCACGCGGTCCTCGGCACCAGCGACCAATGCATCGCGACGCATCCGTCGGACATGTGCGTGGCAATGGCGGCGATTGGTGCAACCGTCGACGTGCAGGGGCCCAAAGGCAAACGCAGCATCGACTTCCTCGACTTCCATCTGCTGCCCGGTTCGACGCCCTGGAAAGAGCACGCCCTGCAGGACGACGAATTGATCACCCACGTGGTGCTGGAGGCACCGCTGGCCGGGAGCACATCGGGTTACCTGAAGCTGCGGGACCGGGCGTCGTATCAGTTTGCCCTGGCGTCCAGCGCGGTGATTCTGGTGATGGACGGCGACACCGTGCGCGAGGCACGCATTGCCATGGGCGGCGTGGGCACCAAACCGTGGCGGGCGATGGAAGCCGAACGTGCGCTCAAAGGTGCAACGCTGACACTTCAAAACATGGAGAAAGCGGCCGCGATCGCCATGCAAGGCGCCAAACCCTATCGCCATAACGCCTACAAGATCGCCCTTGGGCAACAGGCGATCGTGCGCAACCTCAGCACCCTGACGGCATGACCGGGAGGACACGAACATGACGGACTCAACCATGATCGGCTCGGCGCCACGCCGGATCGACGGGCGACGCAAAGTGACCGGCACGGCCATGTACGCCTCTGATCACCACCTGAAAAACATGGCGTACGGCTACGGCGTTTTCAGCTCCGTCGCCAGCGGCAAGATCACCGCCCTGGACCTCGACGCGGCGCGCAAATCCCCAGGCGTGCTGGAGGTTTTCCACCACGGCAACTTCCCGTCGCTGTACCACAACTCCGCGCTGCCGATGTCTTTCGCGCAGATCCTCAAGGCGGCCAAGTCCGACGAAAGCCGCCTGCCGTTCGAGGACGACACGGTGTACTACGCCGGGCAGTTCGTCGCCCTGGTAGTGGCCGATACGTTCGAGCACGCCCGCGCGGCGGCCTACAAGATCAAGGTCAGTTACAGCAAGACCACCGCCGTTGCCAACCTTGAGCAGGGCCTGAAAGCCGGCACGCTGCAGGACGGCAGCCCGAACCACACGCGAGGGAATGCGGCATCGACCTTTGACAGCGCCGCGCACAGCATCGACGCGACGTATTCGACGCCGGTTGAAACCCACAACCCGATGGAAATGCACGCCACCGTCGCCAGTTGGGAAGATGGCCGACTGATTGTCTATGAGGCCTCCCAGGGCGTGGTTGCGCATCGCAACTCGCTGGCGAAAATCTTCGGGTTGATGCCTGAAAAGGTCGAGGTTCGCGCGCCGTTCATTGGCTCGGGGTTTGGCAGCAAACTGTGGATCTGGCCGCATTCGGTCGCAGCCTGTGGCGCAGCCAAAGTCCTCAACCGCCCTGTGCAACTGGTGGTTCCGCGGCAACAGATGTTCACCACCACCGGGCATCGGCCTGAAACCCGGCAGCGACTGCGCCTGGCCACCGACGACCAGGGCAAGCTGGTGTCGGTCCGTCACGAGTCGATCAACACCACCTCGTTCACCGACCCGTACAAGGAAAACTGCGGCACCTCGACCAAAAGCCTGTACAGCTGCGCGAATGTGCTGGTGACCCACAAGACCATCGAGGTCAATCGCGGCACACCGACCTCGATGCGCGCGCCAGGCGCCGCGCCCGGACTGTTCGCGCTGGAATCGGCGATGGACGAAATGGCCGACAAGATCGACATGGACCCGCTGCAGTTCCGCAAGCTTAACGTCTCGGAGCGTGACGAGAGCCAGAACCTGCCATGGTCCAGCAACCATTTGCAGGAATGCATCGATCAGGCGGCTGAACGCTTCGGCTGGAGCAAGCGCAATCCCAAACCGGGTTCGATGAAGGAAGGCACTGAAATCATCGGCTATGGCATGGCGGCCTGTAACTGGGACGCCTATCGCACCCCCGCCGAGGCGCAGGTTTCATTGCGTGCAGACGGCACGGCGTACGCGATCTGCGGTGTGCAGGACATCGGCACCGGCACCTACACCATCGTGGCGCAGGTGGTCAGCAGCATCACCGGCATACCGCTGGACAAAATCGACGTCGAACTCGGCAACTCCTCGTTCCCGCCCGCGCCCGTATCGGGCGGCTCATGGGCGACGGCCAGCGTGTTGCCTGCGATAGCCGAAGCGACGCGTCAGGCCATCGAGCAGCTGAAAGCCTTCTCTGCAGCGCCCAAAGGCGTGTTTGCAGGGACCAAGGCCGATCAGATCAGTTTTGAACAGGGTCAGTTGAAAAGCGCAGAGAAATCCTTTGCCATCGCCGACGTGCTCAAGGCGCAAAAGCAGTCCAGCGCTTTCGGCGAAGCGAAAACCGGGATGAACGACACCAGCAAGCATTCATTCCGCTCGTTCGGCGTGCATTTCGTAGAAGTTCGCTGGGATCCGGGCATCTCGCGGCTGCGCGTCGCGCGAGTGGTCAGCGCCATCGACGTCGGCAAAGTGATCAACCACAAGACCTCGCTCAATCAGGTCGAAGGCGCCATCGTCATGGGCGTCGGAATGGCACTGTTCGAAGCCACTGATTTCGACGAACGCGACGGCATGCCGGTCAATAACAACTACGCCGAGTACGTGGTGCCCGTGCACGCGGACCAGCCGGAAATTGACGTGATCCTGCTCGATTATCCCGATTACGAACTCAATGAGTTCGGCGCACGCGGCATTGGCGAGATCGGCATCACGGGCCTGGCCGCTGCCGTCGCCAACGCTGTGTCGCACGCCACCGGCAAACGCATCCGAGACCTGCCGATCACCCTCGACAAATTGATGGAGTTACCGCCAACGATGAGTGCGTAAGTGCTTGTGCCCGCAGGGCGTACGAGCGAGCCTCGCTACGCCCTGCGGGTAGAATCAAGAGCCTCTCATCCACCGCTGCGCCTCTGCCGAGGGCGTAGGAGCGCGCTAGCGCTGCGGGCAGAATCAAGGCAGCGGATCACGGCAGCTCCGGCTCGATCCGGTCCCGCCCTCCCATTTTCGCGGCATAGACGCCCGAATCCGCGCGCAGCAGCAAGGCATCGCCGCCCTCGCCTTTACGCCAACTGGCGATCCCGAAACTCGCGGTCACCCGGCCAACGCCGTCCACCGGCTCAGCACGCAACGCCGCCCATAACTCACTGGCGAGTGCAAACGCCTGATCGCCATCGGTGTCCGGGCACAGCACCATGAACTCCTCGCCTCCCAGGCGGCAGAACACATCGCTGCGGCGCAAACGGTGACACAAGCGCTTGCAGATCGCCTGCAACACATGGTCACCCACCGCGTGCCCCAACTGATCGTTGATGCACTTGAAATGATCGATGTCGAGCATCACCACCGAGAAAATCCCGCCGTGGCGGTCGACACGCAGCAGTTCCGCCTGCAGACGCTCCTGGAAATAGCGACGGTTGTAGACGCCGGTCAACGCGTCGGTCACTGACATGGTGCGCAGCTCTTCCTCGACACGCTTACGCTCGGTGATGTCCAGACACACCGCCAGGTAGCCAATCCACTGATCGTGCTCATCCAGCACCGGACTGACCTGCATGTTGACCTGCAGATGGCTGCCGTCCTGGCGCACCAATGTCCAGTCATGTGCCTGATGGCCATGCTCCTCCACCGACTCCACGAGCATGGCTTCGCCGGTCTTGATCGAGCGTCCATATCGCTGGCTCAGCTCGCAGACATGCTCGGCCAGTTCGGACGACAGGTGCAGTTGACGCAGGGTGAGTTGCCCGCACACCTGCGCACTGCTGTAACCCAGCATGCGTTCGGCGCCAATATTGAAGGTGGTGATCACCCCTTCCAGATCGGTGGCGATGATCGCCACCTGCGTCGCGGCGTCCAGCACATTACGCAACTGGCCGTGCGCGCTGCGCAATTGCTGCTCGCGCTGACGCAATTGCACAGTGCGCTGCTCCACCAGCCGCACGGCGCGCTGACGCTGGCTGATCAAGGCATACAACAAGGCACTGAGCATGAAACTGAGCAACGCGCCGAGGACCACCACGCTGTCATTGCCGGACGGGTTGGCAGTCATGAACACCGCCGTCGGGCGAACCTGCAAGCGATAGCTGCGCCCAGCAAAATCCACCGTTTGAGTGAGTTGCAGATCGCTGATCGCCGCTTTGGCAGCCGACCCATATAACACTTGGGGCGCCTGCGCCGACGTGATGTCCTCCAGACCCACCGCCAGATTGTCCTCATCAGTGGCGGGCAGACCTTCGGTCATCAATTTGCGCAGGCTGATCACCGCCAGCAGGAAACCCTGAAACGGCCCCGCCTCGGCCCCGGTGGTATGAGAGCGGGCGGTCACGGGTGCGACCAACAGCACCCCTTTACGGTTTTCCGTTTCCAGGCCGACCAGTTCCATCAGGGACGATGCTGCCATATCACCCGATTGGAGCGCGCGCTCAAGCGTTGCCCGCCGTACGGGTTCGGAATTTACATCGAAACCCAATGGCAAGGCCAGGGTGCTGCGGCTAAGGGTATACCGGACCGGGAAGTAATACGGGCGTGTGTCGGCGACCTTTAGGCTGCTGTCGGGACCAAGCTCTCGCACGGAATAATCCGTCACACCGGCCTCGCGCACGCGATGCTCGTACGATTCCCGCTCGGCGTCGGCCACTTTTGGCGTCCACGAGTAGGCCTGGGTGTACACCAGCAAAGGGTGGGCGAATCCATTGAATTCGTCCTCGGACACCTCATCGGAATACACGAAAAAGCGACGAAGACTGTCCAGCCCGCGGACTTGTCCCTGGAGGCGGTCCTCGATCCGGCTGACGCGCTCGCTGGCCAGCAGTTCGAACCGCTGACGCAACTGACGCTGGTACAACTCGACATTGGCCAGCGCCAGCAAGGCAGTCAGCACCGCGCCCGCCGAAAACACGAGCGTACCCACAACCCATGAGGAGCTGTCTTCGCTGATGAGGCCAAGGATCTTGGCGCTTGCCTTGTTTGACGACATACGCTGAACTCATGACGCCACAGTGTTGCCGCGACACGTGGCCAGAATTCACTTATAGCTATTCGCCATTAGTTTGCATAGTGCTGTGTGTCGCTCCGCTTATAACGCGTCGAAGCGCCAGCCCGTGCGGGTTGGCGCCTAACGTAGCGCGATGACCGCTCAGCGCGCGGTGATTTTCCAGGCGCGGTGGATTTTGCCGTTACGGGCGAAATCCGGGTCGATGGTCTGCTGGGTGATTTCCTCGACGGCATAACGCTCGGCCAGGTTTTCTTCCAGCTGGAACTTGCGGAAGTTGTTCGAGAAATACAGCACCCCGCCGCTGGCCAGACGCGCCATCGCCAGGTCAATCAGTTGCACCTGATCGCGCTGCACGTCGAACACACCCTCCATGCGCTTGGAGTTGGAGAAGGTCGGCGGGTCGATGAAGATCAAGTCGTACTCGTCCCGACTGGACTCAAGCCAGGCCATGACATCGCCTTGCTCCAGACGGTTCTTGTCCGAGAAACCGTTGAGCGAGAGGTTGCGGCGCGCCCAGTCCAGATAGGTTTTCGACAGATCGACACTGGTGGTGCTCCGTGCCCCACCTTTGGCCGCATGGACGCTGGCCGTGGCGGTGTAACAGAACAGGTTAAGGAAACGCTTGCCCGCCGCTTCACGCTGAATGCGCATTCGCATGGGTCGGTGATCGAGGAACAGACCGGTATCCAGATAGTCGGTCAGGTTGACCAGCAGCTTGATGCCGCCCTCGTTCACCTCGTTGAACTTGCCCTGCGCGCTCTGACGCTCGTATTGCTTGGTGCCGCTCTGGCGCTCACGGCGCTTGACCACCACGCGGCTCTTGTCGATGTTCAGCGCCTGCGGAATCGCGGCCAACGCGTCAAACATGCGAATCGAGGCCTTTTCAGGGTCGATGGACTTCGGTGCTGCGTATTCCTGAACGTGAACCCAGTCGTGATACAGGTCGATGGCCATCGCGTATTCAGGCATGTCCGCATCGTAGACGCGATAGCAGTCGATCCCTTCGCGCTTGACCCACTTGCCCATCGCCTTGAGGTTCTTCTGCAGGCGATTGGCAAACATCTGCCCGCCTTCGCTCAGGCGTGGCTGCTCGATGACCGGAGCCGGCGCGGGTGCCGGTTTGATCGGGTTGCCGTTCTTGTTGAATTGACGCGCTTGCGGCTCGTCCGGTGTCTGGTCGTACGCGGCCTGCTCGCGCTCAGCCTGACGCTGCTCCGGGGTACGCCGCTCGCCCGTGACGAACTGGTCTGGCTGGACCTTGATCAGCAACAGCTTGCAGGGCAATGCACCGTTCCAGAATGCGTACTGCTTGTGGCTGCGGATACCCATGCGCTTGCCCAGGTCCGGGGCGCCGGTAAACACGGCTGCTTCCCAGTTCAGGCATGCCTGACGCAGACGCTCGCCGAGGTTCTGGTAGAGGTACAACAGGCTCGCCTCATCACCCAGCCGTTCGCCGTACGGAGGGTTGCAGATGACCAGGCCTTTCTGGTTCTGATCCGGACGTGGCTCGAAGGTCGCAACTTCACCCTGATAGATCTTGATCCAGTCCGACAGGCCGGCGCGCTCGACGTTGTTGCGGCCCGGTTGAATCAATCGTGGATCGGCTTCGTAGCCACGGATCCAGGACGGTGTCTTGGCAAGGCCCGCCTCGGCACGCGCCAGCGCTTCGTCGTGCAATTTGCGCCACAGGGCCGGAACATGCCCCAGCCAGGCAGAAAAGCCCCAACGTTCACGTTTCAGGTTCGGGGCGATATCGGCGGCGATCATGGCAGCTTCGACCAGGAATGTGCCTACACCGCACATCGGGTCAGCCAGTGCGCCGCCTTCCGCGGCGATACGCGGCCAGCCGGAACGAATGAGGATGGCGGCTGCCAGGTTTTCCTTCAACGGCGCCGCACCCTGCTGCAAGCGATACCCACGCTGGTGCAGGCTGTGGCCGGACAGGTCCAGGGAGAGAATGGCTTCGCCACGGTCCAGCCGCAGATGAACGCGCAGGTCGGGGTTAAGCTTGTCGATCGAAGGGCGCAAACCGTCCGAGGTGCGCAGGCGGTCGACGATGGCGTCCTTGACCTTCAAGGCGCCGAAATGGGTGTTGTCAATGCCCGAGCCGTGACCGCTGAACTCCACGGCCAGTGTGCCGTCGGACTCCAGATGGTCGGCCCACTCGATGTCGTGAACGCCGTGATAGAGGTCTTCGGCGTCCTTCATCGGGAAGCGCTTGAGCACCAGCAAAACACGGTTGGCCAGCCGCGACCACAAACACAGCCGGTAGGCGGTTTCCATGTCGGCGCTGCCACGGATAGTCGAGGTGTGCTCGCGGGTTTCCTGGAGGCCAAGTGCAGTGGCTTCCTCAGCGAGCAGCCCTTCGAGGCCTTTGGGACAGGTGAGGAAAAGTTCGTAACGGTCCGACATGAGTATTCCAGAGCCTTGGCTATGAGTGGCTGGACAACGCATTGTCCAGCCCGATTCAAACAGACGCCTTTCATGGAGGACGCCTGCGTGGCACACACATTGTGCCGATCCACCACACCGATACATTTCGAGTGTGGCAGCTGTGCCGGCCCGCAATGGCGGGCCGACATTCTGATATTAAAAAACCACTATTCAGCCCGACGCCGGCAGTAATAAAAAGTCACATCACTGACCCTTCGTCGTTTTAAATCTGACGTCAATCAGCCATCAGACCTACATGAGAACCAGTCGCGAATCTCATGAAGACCCCCGAATCAGGGCGCCTGGTGAAAAAATCACCCTTCAAACCGCTCGTCTCTTATGGTCGTAACGCCTCAATGGTTACGTTCTTATGACAAAACGATCATTCACAGCGTCCCATGCATTGGTTAGAAATCAACTCAGGTTGTCGTCGCAACGGCGACAGCACCTGGCCCGCGACGCCGGCAGCGGGCCTGCAGAGGCAGAAGATTTCTGCCTGACCTCGACACGAGGTCTCCAAGGACATAACAGTCAACAAACGAGGGCAACACCCTATGAGAAGACTTAAGCGTGATCCGTTGGAAAGAGCTTTTTCGCGCGGATATCAATACGGCGTAACTGGTAAATCCCGTGAGCTTTGCCCATTTACTCTACCGTCGGTACGTCAAGCCTGGATCAATGGCTGGCGAGAAGGACGAGGCGACAACTGGGACGGTATGACCGGCACTGCGGGTATACACAGGCTCAACGAACTTCACGCGGTCGGCTGACGCTTAACGACCAAAGGGACATTCCGACTTTTTAAGATTTCCTCAGGAAATTCGACAATCAGATTCGTTTCACCCTAACCATGCACGTCCCATCCGGACGGCGGGCTAAAGCCCAAGAGGGGTTCCAGTCGGAACCCCTCTTTTTGTTTCGGCCTTTCAAGCGCGCTGGCGTGATCTATTTCGGCATCGCGGCGATGGCGTCAACCGACTCGCGAATCAGCGCCGGACCTTTGTAGATGAACCCTGAATAAATCTGCACCAGGCTCGCACCGGCGGCGATTTTCTCCGCTGCGTGCTTGCCCTCGGTGATGCCGCCCGCCGCGATGATCGGCAACTTGCCGCCCAGCTCACTGGCCAGCACTTTGACGATGTGCGTGCTTTGCTCACGCACTGGCGCACCCGACAGACCGCCCGCTTCGTCGCCGTGAGGTAGCCCTTCGACACCCACGCGGCTCAATGTGGTGTTGGTGGCGATCACCGCGTCCATCCCCGACTCCAGCAGCGCGCTGGCGACCAGTACCGTTTCTTCGTCGCTCATGTCCGGGGCGATCTTGATGGCCAGCGGCACGCGCTTGCCATGGGCCAGCGTCAAGGCCTCCTGACGTACACGCAGCGCTTCGAGCAACTGCTTGAGCGAATCACCGAATTGCAGGCTGCGCAGGCCAGGGGTGTTCGGCGAGCTGACATTGACGGTGATGTAGCTGGCGTGGGTGTAAACCTTGTCCAGGCAGATCAGGTAATCGTCGACCGCACGCTCGACCGGGGTGTCGAAGTTCTTGCCGATATTGATGCCCAGCACGCCGTTGTATTTGGCGGCCTGCACACGACTGATCAGGTTGTCGACGCCCAGGTTGTTGAACCCCATGCGGTTGATGATGCCTTCGGCATGGGGCAGTCGGAAAATCCGCGGTTTGGGATTGCCCGGCTGCGGACGCGGCGTGACGGTGCCGATTTCAACGAAGCCGAAACCCAACTGAGCAAACCCGTCGATGGCCGCACCGTTCTTGTCCAGACCCGCGGCAAGCCCGACCGGGTTTGGAAACTGCAAGCCCATGACCGTCACCGGCAACCGCGCGGGCGCCTTGTTGAGCAGGCCATTGAGCCCCAGACGACCGCCCGCGCCGATCAGGTCGATGGACAGATCGTGGGAGGTTTCCGGGGAGAGTTTGAACAGTAACTGGCGGGCCAGGTTATACATGGGCGGGCGCGGCTCGTTTGAGGCTGAAGTCAGCGGCGGATTATAGACGCGCACAGGGGTGCAGCGCGAGGCATGTCGAGCACTTTGCTCAACGTTCGACCGCTCACTGGCATATCGCTTGCTTGAACAGGTTATCGAGCTCCCTCCAACGGCGGAGAGAGTGATCGGACAATGGCGTCGTTTTCGTCCCGGTTAAGGCCCGGACGTGGCGACGTTTTTTTATGGAAGACCGGCAGCGCCTGCGGGCACGTCGATCTTCAGGCGGAACCGAAAACCATGAACGACACCCTTGATACACCACTGGCCTGGGTCAACGGCAGCGACGCTCCGGAACTGACCACCATCGACGTAGGCTTCATGGCGCTCACCGACGCCGCTTCGCTGATCATTGCCGCGACGCAGGGTTTCGCTCAACCGTACGGCCTGAACATCAACCTGCACCGGCAATCGTCCTGGGCGAGCCTGCGCGACAACCTGGTCAATGGCGAACTGCACGCCGCCCACAGCCTTTACGGTCTGGTGTACGCCGCACAGCTGGGGATTGGCGGCCCTGCGAAAGACATGGCGGTTTTGATGGGGCTGAATCAAAACGGCCAAAGCATCAATCTCTCCCGGGCCCTCCAGGCACAAGGGGTGATCACTCCTGAGGCGCTGGACCGTCGCACGCACCAAAGCGGAACAAAACTCACCTTTGCGCAGACCTTTCCGACGGGCAATCACGCCATGTGGTTGTATTACTGGCTGGCCAGTCAGGGGATTCACCCCTTGCAGGACGTCGACAGCGTGGTCGTCCCACCGCCGCAGATGGTCGAACACCTCAAGGCGCAACGCATCGACGGCTTTTGTGTCGGTGAGCCCTGGGGTGCGAGCGCCGTCAGCCAGAACCTGGGCTTCACCCTGGCGACCACCCAGGCCATCTGGCCAGATCATCCTGAAAAGGTGCTTGGCTGCAGCCTGGAGTTCGTCGAGCGATACCCCAATACCGCGCGCGCCCTGGTCATGGCCGTGCTGGAGGCCAGCCGATTCATCGAACAGAGCCCGGAAAATCGCCGCAGTGCCGCGCATATGCTCAGCGGCAGCGATTACGTGAACGCCCCCGTCGAGGACATCGAAGGTCGTCTGCTCGGCCAGTACGGCGACGGTCTCGGCAACCACTGGCAGGACCCACATGCCGTGAGTTTCCATCGCAACGGAGAGGTGAACATGCCTTATCTGTCGGACGGCATGTGGTTCATGACCCAGTTTCGCCGCTGGGGCTTGCTGCGCGAGGACCCGGATTACCGCGACATCGCCCGGCGGGTGCAGCAGCTCGCACTCTATCGACAGGC
Source organism: Pseudomonas abietaniphila (assembly GCF_900100795.1). Lineage (GTDB taxonomy): Bacteria > Pseudomonadota > Gammaproteobacteria > Pseudomonadales > Pseudomonadaceae > Aquipseudomonas > Aquipseudomonas abietaniphila. Next base: position 558,824 of record NZ_FNCO01000001.1, on the reverse strand, counting down.
TGCCGAGGCATTGAACATCCCCGTGCCCGCGTCAGCGATGCGCAGCAGCCAGCTCATCGACGGCAAGGTCTGGGATGGCAGCGATCCGGTGGGTTATGCCCATGGTTTCAAACTGCACGCGCTGGCCCCTGCCGCGCCTGCCTCCATTGATCATTGAAGGGAGACGCCATCATGCTGCGAATCCTGTTGATCAACGACACCCCCAAGAAAGTAGGACGCTTGAAGGCTGCGCTCATCGAGGCCGGTTTCGAGGTGATCGATGAGTCCGGGCTGATTATCGATCTGCCCGGGCGCGTGCAGGCGGTGCGTCCGGATGTCATTCTGATTGACACCGAATCGCCGGGACGCGACGTGCTGGAGCAAGTCGTGCTGATTACCCGCGACCTGCCCCGCCCGATCGTGATGTTCACCGACGAGCACGACCCGGGCGTCATGCGCCAGGCCATCAAGTCCGGGGTCAGCGCCTACATCGTTGAAGGCATTCACGCACAACGCCTGCAACCCATTCTCGACGTGGCCATGGCGCGCTTCGAGAGCGATCAGGACCTTCGCGCGCAGCTCCACGCCCGTGACCAGCAACTGGCCGAGCGCAAGCGCATTGAAACCGCTAAAGGCCTGCTGATGAAAATGAAGAGCTGCACCGAGGATGAGGCCTATACGCTCATGCGCCGTCAGGCCATGAGCCGGCAGCAGAAGCTGGTGCAAGTGGCGGAGCAGATTATCGCCATGAGCGAGCTACTGGGTTAACGATTGGCCCACGTTTTGCTAGATAGTTTCCACAGGTAGCCAACGGCGGTTGCCCCACTTTCGACAAAGACGTCGCACACCCCTTCGCACAGCGCGAACAGGGTTGCGACGTTTTTTCGTTTTGGCCCCAGACAACGGGCCAGGTGGAGCGCCGGACGGTTGCTTCACCTGCAAGACCTGACCCGTGAAGGTGCGAGCGACAGCCGCTCCCGCAACGATTTCCTGCAGATGAGGTGTTAGATGAATACAAGCTTCTGGAACGCCGGACATAAACCCACGCTGTTCGCAGCCTTCCTCTACTTCGACCTGAGCTTCATGGTCTGGTACCTTCTCGGTCCACTGGCCGTTCAGATCGCCACAGACCTGCACCTCACCACGCAACAACGCGGGCTGATGGTCGCCACACCCATCCTGGCGGGTGCGCTCCTGCGGTTTGTGATGGGCATGCTCGCCGATCAGTTGTCACCCAAAACAGCCGGCGTCATCGGCCAGATCATCGTCATCGTCGCCCTGCTTTGCGCCTGGCAACTGGGCATTCACAGCTATGAACACGCGTTGTTGCTGGGCGTGTTCCTGGGCATGGCGGGCGCCTCGTTTGCCGTCGCCCTGCCGCTGGCGTCGCAATGGTACCCGCCGCAGCACCAAGGCAAGGCGATGGGCATCGCGGGTGCCGGTAACTCCGGAACGGTGTTCGCCGCCCTGATCGCACCGGTATTGGCCGCAAGCTTTGGCTGGAGCAATGTATTCGGCTTCGCGGTCGTGCCGTTGGTGCTGACGCTGATTGCCTTCTCGCTGATGGCCCGCAATGCGCCAGAGCGCCCGAAAGCCAAGTCCATGAGTGACTATTTCAAGGCTCTGGGCGACCGTGACAGCTGGTGGTTCATGTTCTTCTACAGCGTCACATTCGGTGGCTTCATCGGCCTGGCCAGCGCCCTGCCCGGCTACTTCAACGATCAGTACGGCCTGAGCCCAGTGACTGCGGGTTACTACACCGCAGCCTGCGTGTTCGGCGGCAGCATGATGCGCCCTCTCGGCGGCGCGCTGGCAGACCGCTTTGGTGGCATTCGCACCTTGTCCGGGATGTACGCGGTTGCAGCGATCTGCATCGCCGCGGTCGGTTTCAACCTGCCAAGTTCATGGGCCGCGCTGGCCCTGTTCGTCGCCGCCATGCTGGGCCTGGGTGCAGGCAATGGCGCGGTGTTCCAACTGGTGCCACAGCGCTTTCGTAAAGAAATCGGTGTGATGACCGGCCTGATCGGCATGGCGGGCGGCATCGGCGGATTCCTCCTCGCCGCGGGCCTGGGTGCAATCAAGCAAAATACCGGCGACTATCAGCTGGGTCTGTGGCTGTTCGCCCTGCTCGGTGTACTGGCATGGTTCGGCCTGATGAACGTCAAGCGCCGCTGGAGAACCACCTGGGGATCAGCTGCCGTCACCGCTGCTCGTGTCTGAGCCTGACGGAGGTTGGCGATGAATCAACCGTTGACGTTGAACACGGCCAAGGCAGTCGGCTTGCAGGTGCACTTTGCCGAGTTCAGCGCCAGTGGACCACGGCCTGAGAACCAGGACGCCACGCGCCTGGTCACGCCCGCGCCAGCACTCGCCGCCAGCAAGGGATACCTGTTCGGGCTGGCGGACGGTGTCAGCCACTGTTCGGATGGCGGCCTGGCGTCCCGCTCGACCCTTCAAGCCCTGGCAATGGATTACTACTCAACACCGGAAACCTGGGGCGTCGCTCAAGCGCTGGACCGCCTGCTGCTCGCACACAACCGCTGGCTGCTGGCGAACGGCCTTTTGACCACGCTCAGCGCGCTGGTCCTGCGAGGCCGTCGCTTCACCCTCGCCCATGTCGGTGACTGCCGGGTGTACCGCTGGCATAAAGGGGTGTTACAGCGCATCAGTGAGGATCATGTCTGGGAGCCACCGGACATGCAGCACGTACTCAAACGCGCACTGGGCCTGGATCAATACGTCGTCATGGATTATCTGGACGGTGAGCTGCGTCAGGGCGAACGCCTGCTGCTGATCAGCGATGGCGTCTGGTCGACACTGAACGATACGCGGATCGGCACGATCCTCAGCGAACAGCAGGATCTGGACGCCGCTGTGCGGACGTTGGTGAACGCCGCGCACCTGTCTGGAAGCCAGGACAACGCCAGCGCCGTGCTCATCCAGATCGATCAGTTGGGCACCGATACGCTGGCCGATACGCTCATTCAGTTACAGCAATGGCCGTTGCCGCCGTCACTCAAGCCTGGCCAATCCTTTGAGGGCTGGCAGATCGAGCAGCGCCTGGGCGATTCAAGACAATCCTTGCTGTATCGGGTCCTGGACGCCGAGCGACAACCCTGGCTGCTCAAAACCCTCCCGGACGCCCGTCACGACGAGCCCGGAGCCGGTCAGGCATTGCTGCTTGAAGAGTGGTTTTTGCGCCGGGTTGCCGGACGTTTCTTCCCTCAGGTTCATCCGCTGCCCGATCGCCAACACCTGTACTACGTCATGCGCCAGTACCCGGGCCAGACGTTGGCGCACACCTTCCAGAAACAGGGACCGATGGAACTGGCGCGATGGCCAAGCCTGGCGCGGGACCTGATAGGGGCCGTCGGCTTACTGCACCGACGCAACATCGTCCATCGCGACATCAAGCCGGAGAACGTGCTGATCGACGACAACGGCGAGCTACGCGTGCTGGATTTCGGCCTTGCCTTCTGCCCCGGTCTGTCTGCCGACGGTGAAGGCGACGTGCCCGGCACGCCTAGTTTTATCGCCCCGGAAGCGTTCGAAGGCGCCGACCCCGCGCCAGCGCTCGATCTGTACGCCGCCAGCGTCACGCTGTATTTCCTGCTGACCGGGCACTATCCGTACGGAGAAATCGAAGCCTTTCAACACCGACGTTTCGGCAACCCCATTCCCGTCAGCCGCTACCGTCCAGACGTCCCCGAATGGATCGAACACCATCTGGATCAGGCGCTTCAGGCCGACCCGGCAAAACGCTTTGAAACGGCCGAACAATGGCTGCTGCAGCTCCAGCACGGCGAACTTGCGACATTGAATACGCGGACCAGACCCTTGCTGGAACGCGAACCGCTCAAAGTCTGGCAAACCGTGGCACTGCTGTCGCTGGCGCTTAACCTGTTGTTGTGGATCATGTTACTTAAACACTGACGCTGCCAACCCTGCGTGAATCCATCGCTGCGCATCACGCCATGCGCGAATACTTCCAAAGAAGAATGCATCGCAACGCCGATTATTTTTACAAACGCCAGAAAAAGAAAAACCCGGCCGAGGCCGGGTTTTTCGTGAAGCGGGGCTAATTACTTAGCTTGAGCTTCTACTTGTGCTTCTACGCGACGGTTTACAGCGCGGCCTGCTTCAGTTGCGTTGTCAGCAACTGGGCGGGATTCGCCGTAGCCAACCGAGTTCACGCGGTTAGCGCCAACACCGTACTGGTTAACCAGAACTTGCTTAACGGCGTTTGCACGACGCTCGGACAGTTTCTGGTTGTAAGCGTCAGGACCGACGGAGTCAGTGTGACCTTCAACAGTGGTGGTGGTTTGTGGGTACTGCTTCATGAAGTCAGCCAGGTTCTTGATGTCGCCGTAGCTGTTTGGCTTGACGACCGACTTGTCGAAGTCGAATTTCACGTCCAGCTCAACACGTACGACTTCAGCAACAGCCGGGCAACCGTTGGCGTCAACAGTAACGTTGGCCGGGGTGTCTGGGCACTTGTCGACGTTGTCGCATACGCCGTCGTTGTCGCTGTCGGAGCACACTTCAGCTACTGGAGCTGGTGCTGCTTCAACTTTCTTGGAGCCGCCACCGAAGTTCACGCCGATACCGACGCTAGGTGCCCACTCGGTGTCGCCCTGGTCGATGTTGTACTGAGCTTCAACGCCAGCACGGGCGTAGAAGTTGTCGGTGAAGTACAGCTTGGCACCGCCGCCGATGTTGGCGAAAGTGGAGCGGTTACGACCGCCGCTGCCGTTCTGACCGATGCTCTGATCGGAGAAACCAGCCGAGACGTACGGACGCAGCATGTCGCCCGGGTTGTTGAAGTGGTACAGAGCGTCCAGAGCGGTGTTCGCGCCCTTGATGTTCTTGCCATCATCGCTACGAACGTTGTGAACTTCGTCGTAGCCCAGACGCAATTCAACGTCGTCAGTCAGGAAGTAGCCAACCGAACCGCCGAACAGGTTGCCGTCGTTTTTGAAATTACGAGCGCTGTCGAACTGTTCTTTCTTGGCGAAGCCTTCGATTTCGACTGCGCCTTGGCCTTGTGCCAGAGCGCCGAACGAAGTTGCGGCAACAATAGTACCAATGGCCAAGCCCAAGGTGTTTTTCAGTTTCATCCGTTAAATCCCCATCTGGTGATTGTAAAGCGGTCCCCCTAATCGAGGGACAACTCGTCGGCAAGTCTATCAGAACTTGCCTGCCCGTTAGAGATATTTGCTCCGAGTTAAGTTTCGGTAACGCCTGCAAATTTCTCACGTAATTTATCAAGTGCCCGCTTGTATCGCATTTTCGTTGCACTCAGGCCCATATGCATTATGTCTGCGATCTCCTGAAATTCCAGCTCTGCGACAAATCGAAGCACCAGAATTTCCCTGTCAATCGGGTTCACATGCACGAGCCAGCGATCGAGGCCGCCCTTCTCTTCCGGTTTCGGCGTCTTCTCTTCAGACGCTTCCTCGAGGGGGTCCAGACTCAAAGCGTCCAACAACCGACGCTTTCGTCGCTCCTTTCTGTACTGCGTGATGCATTCGTTGTAGGTGATGCTGTAAAGCCAGGTTTTGAATTTCGATTTCCCTTCAAAATTCTTCAACCCATACAACACCTTAAGCATCACCTCCTGACAGACATCGTCCGCGTCGCGATCGTTCCCTAAATAGCGCGCGCAGACGTTAAAAAGTGTCCGCTGGTAGCGTCGCATCAGCTCTTCGTAGGCTCGAGTCACATGGAACAACTCGGCGTGCGAGCGCGCAACCAACTCCTCATCAGAGAGCTCGCGGGGGTCGTAACGCAGTGAGAGCGATTGGGGTTTATTCAAAACAGGTCGTGCCGACAGTCAGATAAATGTCCGCCTGGTCCCGGAACCTCCGGGATTTTGCGGCGGCATACATTAGCAGATTTGCCGGTTCAGCGGCTGCTCACTCGCTGCTCGAGAAGGATGCGGTTCGACAACGACACCAGTTCCCCTTCATCGGTCAGCAGTGTGGTCTTCACCGTGCCAATCTCTTCGATCTGTCCTTCGACCTCTCCAATACGCACTTGTTGCCCTACCTGATACAACTCCCGCACATAAATTCCTGCCAGGATCTGGCTTGCGATCTCCCGACTGCCCAGCCCCATGGCCAGCGCAACTGCCAGACCAACGGTAATCAAACCAATCACGATGACGTGGTTCAGCAGGTCGGTTTTCACCTCCAGCTGACTGATCGCGACCGAAATGCTGATGATGATCACCAGCCATTGCGCGACGCGCCCCAACCCCGCCGAGTAATCCAGCCCAACGCCTTCTGCCGCGCCGCGAACGATGCCGTTGACCAGCTGCGCCAGCAGCACGCCGACCAGCAGCACCAGCGCCGCGCCAAACACCTTCGGCAGGTACAGCGCAAGCATGTCCAGGGTTGCCGAGACACGTTCAAGGCCCAGCGACTCTGCCGCCGACACCAGGAAAATCAACAACACGAACCAGTAGACAATCTTGCCGATCAGCGTCGAAATCGGGACCTGAATCCCTGCGCGGCTGATCAGTTTCGTCAGGCCGGTGCCGCCCATCAAGCGGTCCAGACCCAGTTTTGCCAACAGTTTGGACAACAGGGTGTCGAGCAGCTTCGCTACCACGAAGCCCAACAGAACAACTACCAGAGCGCCGAACAGATTCGGGATGAAGTTCGCGACTTTGGTCCACAACGCAGTCATTGCGGTGACCAGGCTCTGTGTCCAGAGATCCAATTCCATATTCAATCAGCCTTGTCTTTGGCAGCGGTAAACGCAGTGCCGGCAATCGTCGTCTTGCGACGGGAAACAGGTGAAACGTGAGCCGAGCCGTTGTTCACGGCCATCATCAATGCTTGTATGCAGCGGCCGAGCAGGCTGAACAGATCGCCCGCGCCGACCTGACGGTTGGCCGTCTTCAGCACACGCCCCAATGCCGCATCATCATCCCGGCTGGAGGACGAGGAATTAAGCATGTCTCGCAGTGATTCTTCAAACGGGTCGTGCATAGGCACCTCACGTGATGTCACTGGAAGACGCAGCCCGTTTTGCCTGAGTCACACACCACACCATAAACGACGTCGTTTTTTTTCATCAGACCCACCGCAAACGCTTGAACAGCCACATCTGCCCCACCGCAACCACAATCATCAGCGCGCAGGCGAACACGAAGCCATACGGATTATCCGAACCTGGAATGCCGCCAACGTTGATGCCCAGCAACCCGGTCAGGAAGCTCATGGGCAGGAAGATTCCGGTGATGATTCCGAAGCGGTACATGGTGCGGTTCATGCGCTCGTTGAGGCGTCTGTCTTCAGCCTCCAGCACCAGCCCCACGCGCTCTCGGGTCAGCTCCAGCTCCTCCAGATACCGCGTCAGGCTGTTGTTCAATTCGTTCCAGTAATCCGCATCGTCGTCCACGAACCACGGCATCTTGCTGCGCGTCAGCTGCGCATAGATTTCCCGCTGAGGGTGCAGAAACCGACGCATGCCTGCCGCCCTGCGCCGGATGTGAACCATGTTGCCGTGCTCAGGCATGTACCGTTCGTCGGCATCTATGCGCTCTTCCATGTCGTCGACCAGTTCGGTCAGCTCGCTGACCACCGCCTGGACCTTGTCAGTGAGCAATTGCGCGAGATAAACCAGCAATTCGGACGCCGTTTTCGGCCCTTTGCCCTCGTTGAGCAGGTCAATCAACTCATCCGTCGCACGCAACGAGCGAAGCCGCAGGGAGATCACACGCTGCGCCGCCGCGAAAATCCGTACCGACACCATGTCTTCAGGTTCGGCGCCGGGGTTGAGATTCACTCCGCGTAAAAACAACAGCAACTCATTGTCCGGCAGCGGCAGCAGGCGTGGCCGGGTATTTTCCTCAAGCATCAGGTCGCAAACGAATTCGCTGAGGCCACTCGACGACCGCAGCCACGTCTGCGTCTGCGGGTGACTGCGGTCCCAGTGAAGCCACACACTTTCGTGCGGCTCCAGTTGCAGGCAATCCAGTTCGGTTCGAGCTATTGAACGCGCCCCGCCTTTTCCGTCCAGCACGAAGGCATGAACCAGCCCCCACTGCGCGTTTGTCTCATCGAACATTCACTGTCCTTGGTGTCCTTGCTGTTTTCTGAATGGAGAAACCGGTCAATCCGGCATTTTCAAGGGACTTGGGGAAACGATAATGCCGTTGTTGTCGGCGTACACGTATTCGCCCGGGCGGAAGGTCACGCCGCCAAATGTCACCACCACGTTCAGATCACCCAGCCCGCGCTTGTCGGTCTTGAGCGGGTGACTGGCCAATGCCTGCACACCGAGATCGGTCTGCGCCAGGACATCGACATCGCGCACACAGCCATAGATGACCATGCCTTCCCAGCCATTTTTCGCCGCTTTCTCCGCCAGCAGATCACCCAGCAACGCCCGCCGCAGCGAGCCACCACCATCGACCACCAGTACTTTGCCTTTGCCGTTCTGGTCGGCTTGCTCACGCACCAGCGAATTGTCTTCGAAACACTTGAGGGTGACGATTTCGCCACCGAACGAATCGCGACCGCCAAAATTGCTGAACATTGGCTCGACTACCTGAACCAGCTCAGGGTAGGCGTCGCACAAATCCGGAGTGATGTAGTGCATGGGTAACTCCTGTCAGTGATTCGTTTCAAGGATGAACCTGCGGCTGGCAGGTTCGGGTGGCTCGCATGTCAGACCATGACGAACGCCACAATGCTTCCTTATATAGAACAAAATACTGACCGACGAGTCTTGATCACCTGCCGCACACCGTGGCCACTCGAACGGGGGTAGCTTAGCGCCACACGACGCCCATAGGAACGCTTATGGGCGCGCAACTCAGGGAGTTGCCACCCTATTCAGCGTTGATTCAGCATTTAAGGGCGTGATCTGCCGGTTGAGCCAGTCAGCGACCTTTGGCCAGACCTGCGCCTGAGCAGCCTTGCTGACCAGCATCTGCACATGACCGAAATCTTCGCTGAAGCCTTCCTGGCGCCCCAGGCACCAGAATGCTTTCTGCTCCGAGCCCATTTGCTCGAACAGCTCACGACATGCCCACTCGGGGTCCTGATGGTCACCAGCGCCCGCGACACACAGCAGCGGCACCTGCACGTGACGCAGGCCTGACCACCAATCGTCCTTCTTGTCGCCGAAGCGACCGAACAGGCCGTGCCAGCGCATGCTTTCAAGCAGTATGCCCATCGGTTCGTCTTCCGGGCCTCGCTTGAAACGCGGGCCGGACACATGCTCGAAGCGCTTGAGCAGCAGTCGCGTACTCCACTGCAATGGCGGCACCTTGAGCGGCCAGTACGTGCGAGAGACCTGACTGCCGAACAACGCCGCCGAGGCCACCTGCCCTGCGTCCAGGTAGTGACCGCCCAATGCCGCGGCGAGCGTCGTGCCGCCGAGAGAATGACCGATCCAGTGCGGGACCTGCCCGGCCTGCTCACAGACGAACGCCGCGATGGCCGGCAGGTCGTAGCGCGCGTAATCGGCGACCCGGTTGTGCCGGTAGGCTTCATTGCGCGCAGACAACCCGTGCCCACGCATCTCCGGGATCCAGACGTCGAACCCTGCACGTGCCAGATAAGCCCCTAGCCCGATGCCTTTGGGCGAGTACCAGAAACGTCGATTGGAGAAGCTGCCATGCAGCAAGATCACTGGAACGCCGCGTACATCGGGGGCGTTGACCTGCCCCAGTCGGGTGACGGCCAGCTCGACCGTGAAGTCCATGCTGTTGCCGGGTTTCAGACGGTAGACGTCCTCGATCAGGTCGCCACGTCGTTCGGCGCTGATCAAGGCCACTGGAAAAAGATCGCTGCTGCTTTGCATATTGCTCTTGCTTGGCTCTGAGAAAGGCACATTGCCGGAATAGCACGCAGAGGCTGTCCCGGGGCTGAACCCTTCGCTTGGAAAATTCGCATGAAAAAGGGCGGAACCGTTAAGGCCGCCCTTCTTTGGAAAGCCGACCCGTTGAAACGGGCCAGCATCTTACTCGATTGCTCTACCTGCGGGGTATCAGGTTGGCGCATCCTCCTCGGAGAGGAAGAACCAGGTTTCCAGTACCGAGTCGGGGTTCAGCGACACGCTTTCGATGCCCTGCTCCATCAGCCAGCGCGCCAGATCCGGGTGGTCGGACGGGCCCTGACCGCAGATGCCGATGTACTTGCCCGCCTTGTTACAGGCCTGAATGGCGCTGGACAGCAGCTTCTTGACCGCAGGATTCCGCTCGTCGAACAGGTGCGCGATGATCCCGGAGTCGCGGTCCAGGCCCAGTGTCAGCTGGGTCAGGTCGTTGGAACCGATGGAGAAGCCGTCGAAGAACTCGAGGAACTCCTCGGCCATCAGGGCGTTGGACGGCAGTTCGCACATCATGATCACGCGCAGACCGTTTTCGCCTCGCGCCAGACCGTTCTCCGCCAGCAGGTCGATCACCTGGCTCGCTTCACCCAGGGTGCGCACGAACGGCACCATGATTTCCACGTTGGTCAGGCCCATCTCGTTGCGCACGCGCTTGAGGGCACGGCACTCGAGCTCGAAGCAGTCACGGAAGTTTTCGCTGATGTAACGCGATGCACCGCGAAAGCCCAGCATCGGGTTCTCTTCTTCCGGCTCGTACAGCTTGCCGCCGATCAGGTTGGCGTACTCATTGGACTTGAAGTCCGACAGGCGCACGATGACCTTCTTCGGCGAAAACGCCGCGGCCAGGGTACTGATGCCTTCGACCAGCTTCTCGACGTAGAAACCGACCGGATCGTCGTAACCGGCAATACGCTTGTCGACGCTTTCCTTGATGTCCAGCGGCAGATTCGGGTAGTTCAGCAATGCTTTGGGGTGCACGCCGATCATGCGGTTGATGATGAACTCCAGACGCGCCAGACCGATACCGGCGTTGGGCAACTGGGCGAAGTCAAACGCACGGTCAGGGTTACCGACGTTCATCATGATCTTGAACGGCAGTTCCGGCATGGCATCGACCGAGTTCTGCTTGATGTCGAAGCCCAGCTCGCCTTCGAAGATGTAACCGGTGTCGCCTTCGGCACAGGACACAGTCACGCCCTGACCGTCTTTCAACAGCTCGGTGGCGTTGCCGCAGCCCACGACGGCAGGAATACCCAGTTCACGCGCGATGATCGCGGCGTGGCAGGTACGACCGCCACGGTTGGTGACGATGGCGCTGGCGCGCTTCATCACCGGTTCCCAATCCGGATCGGTCATGTCGGAGACCAGCACGTCGCCGGCTTGAACCTTGTCCATCTCGGACACGTCCTTGATGATCCGCACCTTGCCCGCGCCGATGCGCTGACCAATGGCGCGGCCTTCTGCCAGAACGGTGCCCTTCTCTTTCAGCAGGTAGCGTTCCATGACGTTGCCCGAGCTGCGGCTCTTAACGGTTTCAGGACGCGCCTGAACGATGTAGAGCTTGCCGTCGTCACCATCTTTCGCCCATTCGATGTCCATCGGGCACTGGTAGTGCTTCTCGATGATCATCGCCTGACGCGCCAGGTTGCTGACTTCTTCGTCGGAGAGGCAGAAGCGTGCGCGATCAGCGGCTTCCACGTCGATGACCTTGACCGACTTGCCGGCCTTGGCTTCGTCGCCGTAGATCATCTTGATGGCCTTGCTGCCCAGATTGCGGCGCAGGATCGCAGGGCGACCGGCTTCAAGGGTGTTCTTGTGAACGTAGAATTCGTCCGGGTTGACCGCGCCTTGTACGACGGTTTCGCCCAGGCCATAAGCACCGGTGATGAAAACGACGTCACGGAAACCGGATTCGGTGTCCAGCGTGAACATCACGCCCGCCGTGCCGGTTTCGGAACGGACCATGCGCTGCACGCCAGCGGACAGTGCGACCAGCTTGTGGTCGAAACCCTGGTGCACGCGGTAGGAAATGGCGCGGTCGTTGAACAGCGAAGCGAAGACTTCTTTCGCCGCGCGGATCACGTTCTCGACGCCGCGAATGTTGAGGAAGGTTTCCTGCTGGCCGGCAAACGAGGCGTCAGGCAGGTCTTCTGCAGTGGCGGAAGAACGCACGGCAACGGCGATGTCCGGATTGCCCGCCGAGAGCGCGGCGAAAGCAGTACGGATTTCAGCGTTGAGCTTCTCGGGGAATTCGGCTTCCATGATCCACTGACGAATCTGCGCGCCGGTTTTTGCCAGTGCGTTGACGTCGTCGACGTCCAGAGCATCGAGCGCCGCGTGGATCTGATCGTTCAGGCCACTTTGCTCAAGAAAATCACGATAGGCCTGAGCGGTAGTGGCGAAGCCACCGGGAACGGAAACGCCTGCGCCCGCCAGGTTGCTGATCATCTCGCCGAGGGATGCGTTCTTGCCCCCCACATGCTCAACATCATGTTTGCCGAGCTTATCGAGGGAAACTACGTACTCTACCAAGGTGATCTCTCCACTAACCGAATTGTTGTTGGGAAAAGCATGGGTGCTGTCATCACAGGAAAAAAGCGACCCGCTCACGCGAGTGGCTCGGCCCCTGAAAATCTTCATCCTTAAAATCAGAACCTTGAAAAAAGGTAGAATGCGGCCAGTCATGGCTCGCAAGCCCGCCTATGATATCCAAGAATCGTCACCAGCTTAAGGCCCAAGGCGCAAATGAAACGATCCGCTTTCTTTATCTCCGACGGCACCGGCATCACGGCCGAAACGCTTGGTCAGAGCCTGTTGGCGCAATTTGAAAACATAACCTTCAACAAGTTCACCAGGCCCTATATCGACAGCATCGAGAAGGCCCGGGCGATGGTCCAGCAGATCAACAAGGCTGCCGAAAAGGACGAGGCGCGCCCGATCATCTTCGACACCATCGTCAATCAGGACATTCGCGAGATTCTGGCGACGTCCGACGGCTTCATGATCGATATTTTCTCGACCTTCCTGGCGCCACTTGAGCAGGAGCTTAGTTCACACTCCTCCTACTCGGTGGGCAAATCACACTCCATCGGTCACAACTCCAATTACATGGAGCGGATCGAGGCCGTGAACTTCGCGCTGGACAACGATGACGGTGCCAGAACCCATTATTACGACAAGGCCGACATCATTCTGGTGGGCGTTTCCCGCTGCGGGAAGACGCCTACCTGTCTATACATGGCCATGCAATTCGGCATCCGCGCGGCCAACTATCCGCTGACCGAAGACGACATGGAGCGCCTGCAACTGCCGGCAGCGCTCAAGCAACACCGGTCGAAGCTGTTTGGCCTCACCATCGATCCCGATCGACTGACCGCCATTCGTCACGAACGCAAGCCCAACAGCCGTTATTCGAGCTTCGCCCAGTGCGAGTTCGAAGTGCGCGAAGTGGAAAACCTGTTCCGCCGGGAGAACATTCCGAACATCAATTCCACACATTTTTCGGTTGAGGAAATTTCGGCGAAAGTGCTGGTGGAAAAAGGCGTTGAGCGACGGTTTAAATAGCGTGTTTGTGAACTGTAGGAGCGCGCTTGCCCGCGAATGCCTTCTGTCTATAACGAATACGTACCTGACAGAATGCGTTCGCGGGCAAGCGCGCTCCTACAAAAGACGAAGCAAAACGTCAGAAGCTATCGCCCGGCACACGCACCCACCCTTCCATCAACACCCGCGCACTGCGGCTCATGATGGCTTTGTTCACCTGCCATTCGCCGTCGACCAGCGCCGCTTCAGCGCCGACGCGCAACGTGCCGGATGGATGACCGAAACGGACCGCGCTACGCTCGCCGCCACCGGCCGCCAGGTTAACCAGCGTGCCAGGAATGGCCGCTGCAGTGCCGATCGCCACCGCCGCCGTCCCCATCATGGCGTGGTGCAGCTTGCCCATGGACATGGCGCGCACCAACAGATCGGCATCCTCCACCGTCACCCGCTTGCCGCTGGACGATACGTACTCGCTGGGGGCCGCAACAAAGGCTACCTTCGGCGTGTGCTGACGCTTGGCCGCCTCATCCACATGGGCAATCAAACCCATGCGCACGGCGCCGTACGCGCGGATGGTTTCAAACCTGGTCAAGGCATTTGCGTCGCTGTTGATCGCGTCCTGCAACTCGGTGCCGGTGTAACCGATGTCGCTGGCGTTGACGAAAATGGTCGGGATGCCGGCATTGATCATGGTCGCCTTGAACGTGCCGACGCCCGGCACCTCAAGCTCGTCCACCAGATTGCCGGTCGGGAACATCGAACTGCCCGCGCCCTCTTCTTCGGCTGCCGGATCCATGAACGCCAGCTGTACCTCGGCGGCGGGAAAGGTCACGCCATCGAGTTCGAAATCACCGGTTTCCTGCACCGCGCCGTTGGTCATCGGCACGTGGGCAATGATCGTCTTGCCAATATTGGCCTGCCAGATCCGGATCACGGCGACGCCGTTATCAGGCACGCGGCTGGCATCCACCAGGCCGTTGCTGATCGCGAACGGCCCGACTGCCGCCGAGAGGTTGCCGCAATTGCCGCTCCAGTCCACGAACGGCGTGTCGATGGACACCTGGCCGAACAGGTAGTCAACGTCGTGATCGGCCTTGATGCTTTTGGACAGGATCACCGTCTTGCTGGTACTGGACGTCGCGCCCCCCATGCCATCGATCTGCTTGGCATAAGGGTCGGGGCTGCCAATCACCCGAAGCAACAGGGCATCACGGGACGGACCCGGTACTTGGGCGGCCTCGGGCAGATCCTGCAGGCGAAAAAACACGCCTTTACTGGTGCCGCCACGCATGTAGGTCGCGGGAATCCTGATTTGCGCTGTATGAGCCATGGAATCGCTTTCCTTTCGTTCAAACGCCGACACCACCCTTTGGTGGCGTCGGCACGTCGTCAGGCCACGGAGGCCGATTCGAGGAAGTCTTGAGCGAAGCGCTGCAAGACACCGCCCGCTTCGTAAATCGACACCTCTTCGCCGGTGTCGAGACGGCAGGTGACCGGCACGTCCAGACGCTCGCCGTTGTTGCGATGAATCACCAGCGTCAGGGTCGCACGCGGCGTGCGCTCGCCGATGACGTCATAGGTCTCGGTGCCGTCGATACCCAATGTCGTGCGGTTGGTCCCGGGTTTGAACTCCAGCGGCAAGACGCCCATGCCGACAAGGTTGGTGCGGTGGATGCGCTCGAAACCTTCGGCAACGATGGCTTCCACACCTGCCAGACGTACGCCCTTGGCCGCCCAGTCGCGGGACGAACCCTGACCGTAATCGGCGCCCGCAACGATAATCAGCGGCTGTTTGCGCTCCATATAAGTCTCGATCGCTTCCCACATACGGGTCACCTTGCCTTCCGGCTCGATCCGCGCCAGCGAGCCCTGCTTGACCTTGCCGCCTTCCTGAACCATTTCGTTGAACAGTTTAGGGTTGGCGAACGTCGCGCGCTGGGCGGTCAGGTGGTCCCCACGGTGGGTTGCGTACGAGTTGAAGTCCTCTTCCGGCAGGCCCATTTTCGCCAGATACTCGCCCGCCGCGCTGTCGAGCATGATCGCATTGGACGGCGACAGGTGATCGGTGGTGATGTTGTCCGGCAATACCGCCAGGGGTCGCATGCCCTTGAGCGTACGCTCCCCCGCCAGCGCGCCTTCCCAGTAAGGAGGACGGCGAATATAGGTACTCATCGGGCGCCAGTCGTACAGCGGATCGACTTTCGGGCCGGTGTCTTCATGGATTGCAAACATCGGGATATAGACCTGGCGGAACTGCTCCGGCTTGACCGAGGCCTTGACCACCGCATCGATTTCTTCGTCAGTCGGCCAGATGTCTTTCAGACGGATTTCCTGGCCGTTTGTACCAACCCCCAGCACATCCTTCTCGATATCGAAGCGGATGGTGCCCGCGATCGCGTAGGCCACCACCAGCGGTGGTGAGGCAAGAAACGCCTGTTTGGCGTAAGGGTGGATACGGCCATCGAAGTTGCGGTTGCCCGACAACACGGCGGTGGCGTACAGGTCGCGGTCGATGATTTCCTGCTGAATCACAGGGTCCAGCGCACCGGACATGCCGTTGCAGGTGGTGCAGGCAAAGGCGACAACGCCGAAGCCCAACTGCTCCAGCTCGGTGGTCAGCCCGGCCTCGTCCAGGTACAGCGCGACGGTCTTGGAGCCCGGCGCCAGCGAAGACTTCACCCACGGCTTACGGGTCAGGCCCAGTGCGTTGGCATTGCGGGCCAACAAACCTGCGGCAATCACGTTGCGCGGGTTGCTGGTGTTGGTGCAACTGGTGATGGCGGCAATGATGACCGCGCCGTCGGGCATTTGGCCGGGCGTTTCTTCCCAGGCACTGGCGATGCCTTTGGCCGCCAGATCAGCGGTCGCGACACGGGCGTGCGGATTGGACGGCCCGGCCATGTTACGCACCACACTGGACAGGTCGAAGCTCAGTACCCGCTCGTATTCGGCAGTCGTCAGGCTGTCAGCCCACAGGCCGGTTTCCCTGGCATAGGTTTCTACCAGTTTCACTTGATCGTCTTCACGGCCAGTGAGCTTAAGGTAGTCAATGGTCTGCTGGTCGATGGAGAACATCGCCGCCGTGGCGCCGTATTCGGGTGCCATGTTGGAAATCGTCGCACGATCCCCCAGCGTCAGCGCCCGAGCGCCCTCGCCATAGAATTCGAGGTACGCACCGACCACTTTCTGTTGGCGCAGGTATTCGGTCAGCGCCAACACCACGTCGGTGGCGGTAATCCCTGGCTGTGGGCGGCCGTTCAACTCGACACCGATGATGTCCGGCAAACGCATCCACGACGCGCGACCGAGCATGACGTTCTCGGCTTCCAGGCCGCCCACACCGATGGCGATCACGCCCAGGGCGTCCACGTGCGGCGTATGGCTGTCGGTCCCCACCAAGGTATCCGGGAATGCGACGCCATGGAGCGTCTGAATCACCGGCGACATTCGCTCCAGGTTGATCTGGTGCATGATGCCGTTGCCCGGCGGGATCACCTCCACGTTCTTGAACGCCTGCTTGGTCCAGTTGATGAAGTGGAAACGGTCCTCGTTGCGACGGTCTTCGATCGCACGGTTTTTGGCGAACGCATCAGGATCGTACCCGCCACACTCGACGGCCAGCGAGTGGTCGACAATCAGCTGCACCGGCACTACCGGGTTGACCTGCGCCGGATCACCGCCCATGTCGGCAATGGCGTCGCGCAGCCCGGCGAGGTCCACCAGCGCGGTCTGCCCCAGAATGTCGTGACACACCACGCGGGCTGGAAACCACGGAAAGTCGAGGTCGCGCTTGCGCTCGATCAGTTGCGTCAGCGATGCCTTCAAGGTCGCGGGGTCGCAGCGGCGAACCAGGTTTTCGGCCAGCACGCGGGAGGTGTAGGGCAGCGTTGCGTAGGCACCGGGCTTGATGGCATCGACCGCCGCTCGGGCGTCGAAGTAATCAAGCGAGGTGCCGGGCAGTTGTTTGCGATGTTCAGTGTTCATCATCAGGGCTCGGTCACGGTAGTTTCGGAGGGTGGGGCCTGATCCGGCATAGCGCGCGCCTACAGGTATTCAGGCATCCCCACCGTTCAGCGTTGTTCGATTGGCACGAACTTGCGCTGCTCGACGCCGATGTACTCGGCGCTTGGACGGATGATGCGGTTGTTGGCGCGCTGTTCGAACACATGGGACGCCCATCCCGTCAGGCGCGAACAGACGAAGATCGGCGTGAACAATTTGGTAGGAATCCCCATGAAGTGATACGCCGAGGCATGATAGAAATCGGCGTTGGGAAACAGCTTTTTCTGCTCCCACATGGTCTTGTCGATGGCTTCGGACACCGGGAACAACACCGTGTCGCCGACCTCGTCCGCCAGTTTTCTGGACCAGCCCTTGATCACTTCATTACGCGGATCGTTGTCTTTATAGATCGCGTGACCGAACCCCATGATCTTGTCCTTGCGCGCCAGCATCGCCAGCGTGCCTTGGGTGGCTTCTTCGGCCGAGGAAAACTTCTCGATCATGTCCATGGCAGCTTCGTTGGCGCCGCCATGCAACGGGCCGCGCAGCGTGCCGATAGCGGCCGTGACACACGAAAACAGGTCCGACAAGGTCGACGCGCAGACCCGCGCGGTAAACGTCGAGGCGTTGAATTCGTGCTCTGCGTACAGAATCAGCGAGACGTCCATCACCTTGCGGTGCAGTTCGCTCGGCGTTTTGTCCAACAGCAGCTTGAGGAAATGCCCGGCAATGGACACCTCGTCGGTCACGCAGTCGATCCGCTTGCCCTCGTGGCTGAAGCGGTACCAGTAACACATGATCGCCGGGAACGCGGCCAGCAGCCGGTCGGTGGAATCGTGCTGCTGATCGAAGCTGACTTCAGGTTCCAGCGTGCCAAGCATCGAGCAGCCGGTACGCATCACGTCCATCGGATGGGTGTCGGCAGGAATACGCTCCAGCACTTCTTTCAAGGCTGGCGGCAAGTCACGCAGCCCTTGCAGCTTTTCCAGGTAACGGTCCAGTTGCACCTGATTCGGCAGCTCGCCGTACAGCAGCAAATAGGCTACTTCTTCAAAACGGGCATCAGCCGCCAGCTCGCGAACGTCATAACCGCGATAGGTCAACCCGGCGCCGGCCTGGCCAACGGTCGACAGGGCCGTCTGCCCAGCCACCTGGCCACGCAGGCCAGCGCCACTCAATACTTTTGCTTCAGCCATTGCTGTCTCCAATCTTATAGTTTTCGGGGAATCGGCAATTCATGTCAGCGCTCACCGGATCATCAGAACGACGCGGGTCTGTAGGAGCGAATTCATTCGCGAAACATTCAACAGGCACAGAGATGCACCGCCTCAACGGACGTCTCGCGAATGAATTCGCTCCCACAGCGTTGTAGACGCCCATCCAAAAATCAGGGTGAACGCTCAGCCCTTCTTCTGCGCAAACAGCGCGTCCAGCTTCTGTTCAAAAGCGTGGTAATCGATGCGGTCATACAGTTCCATGCGGGTCTGCATGGTATCGACAACGTTCTTTTGCGTGCCATCGCGACGAATCGCCGTGTACACGTTTTCGGCGGCCTTATTCATTGCGCGGAAGGCCGACAGCGGATACAGCACCAGCGAAACCTCCGCTGACTTCAGCTCTTCGGTGGTAAACAGCGGCGTCGAGCCAAACTCAGTGATGTTCGCCAGAATCGGCGCCTTCACCCGCGACGCGAACAGTTTGTACATTTCAAGTTCTGTGATGGCCTCGGGGAACACCATGTCCGCCCCCGCCTCGATGCACGCCGCCGCGCGGTCCAGTGCGGATTCGAGACCTTCGACCGCCAGCGCATCGGTCCGCGCCATGATCACGAAACTGTCATCGGTGCGCGCGTCGACCGCCGCCTTGATGCGGTCGACCATTTCCTGCTGCGAGACGATTTCCTTACCGGGACGATGGCCGCAACGCTTGGCGCCCACCTGATCCTCAATGTGCATGGCGGCCGCGCCGAACTTGATCATCGACTTCACGGTCCGCGCCACGTTGAACGCCGACGCCCCGAACCCGGTGTCCACGTCCACCAGCAGTGGCAGCTCGCAGACATCAGTGATGCGACGGACATCGGTCAATACGTCGTCCAGGCCGGTAATGCCCAGATCAGGCACACCCAGCGAGCCGGCCGCCACACCGCCGCCCGACAGGTAAATCGCCTTGAAGCCGGCACGTTGCGCCAACAGCGCGTGATTGGCATTGATCGCGCCGACCACTTGCAAAGGATGCTCGCTCGCGACGGCATCACGGAAGCGTTGGCCGGCAGTCGTTCTTGAAGTCATTGTTCACCTCGGGCAGGAGTGGCTTGATGGCGTTGTTCTTGATAGCGCTGTTCGATATTGCGTTTCGATGCGCCGATATGACGGCGCATCAACAATTCGGCCAATTCGCCGTCGCGGTCGGCGATGGCATCCAGAATGCGGTGATGCTCCGTGAAGGCCTGACGCGGGCGATTGGGCGTGGTGGAAAACTGGATACGGTACATGCGCACCAACTGGTAAAGCTCGCCGCAAAGCATCTGGGTCAACGTGCTGTTGCGCGCGCCCTGGATGATCCGGTAATGAAAGTCAAAATCGCCTTCCTGCTGGTAATACCCCACGCCCGCCTGAAACGCCGTGTCGCGCTCGTGAGTCTCGAGCACACGTCGCAAGTCGTCGACTTCCTGAGCCGTCATGCGCTCGGCAGCGAGTCGGCACGCCATGCCTTCCAGCGACTCGCGAATTTCATAGAGCTCCACGAGTTCGGCATGACTCAGGGACACCACGCGAGCGCCAACATGCGGAACGCGCACCAGCAGGCGCTGACCTTCGAGACGATGGATCGCCTCACGCAGCGGCCCGCGACTGATGCCGTAAGTACGCGCCAGTTCCGGCTCGGAAATCTTGCTGCCCGGCGCGATCTCACCTTTGACGATCGCAGCCTGAATGCGCCGGAAAACGTTCTCCGACAACGTTTCCGAATCGACCTGAGCAATCGCTGCAGTTTCGATGGATTCCAGCATTGTCGACACCTTTCAATGGAATGCGCCTAAATCTAGTCAAATACTCGCTTTCCGTCAAAGAGAAATTAATGATTGTCGACAATCGTCTAACAACCTCGAAGCAGCAGGCGTTTTCCCACAGGCACTGTCCATCCAACCCGTTACTGGCGCCATAAAACCTTCATGCTAGAATGCCGACCGCATTAGCCTGCCTGACCCTGCGATCAGGGACGTCCTTGCTGGCCGTGGCTCTCAAGCCAGTCCGAACCCCGAGCTGACGTCAGAACAGCTCCTCGTTTCCCTCCACCATGCCAGGACCTATGAGCCGCCATTCCCTACTTCTTCTCTTATGCCTGCTCCTGTCGGGGGTGCTCCGCCCAGATTCGAGCCTGGCAGCCGACAAGACCGTCTATGGACTGAACGAGTACGCTGAGCTGGCCGGCATTGATCTTCAAGTCGCGGCGAAACTGGACACGGGTGCCAAAACGGCTTCGCTCAGCGCGCGCGACATCAAGCGTTTCAAACGTGACGGCGAGTCCTGGGTACGCTTCTACCTGGCCATCGATGATGCCCACGAACACCCGATCGAACGGCCTCTGGCCAGGGTCAGCAAGATCAAGCGCCGCGCCGGCGATGTCGATCCCGACGATGAAAAGAAATACACCGCGCGGCCGGTGATCAGTCTCGATGTGTGCATGGGCAGGGCTTCACGCACCATAGAAGTGAACTTGACCGACCGAAGTGCATTCCAATACCCGCTTTTGATTGGCTCCGAAGCGCTCAAACGCTTCGATGCGCTGGTTGATCCAAGCCTTAAATATGCAGCGGGCAAACCCGCCTGCGTCACTGATGCTCAAACCGCAGAGTAAACACATGCGCTCTCTAACCCTTCATCTGAAAATCCTGATCACGGCCCTGGTGGCACTGGGCATCGCGATCACGGCCTATCAGATATTGGTGCTCGGCATCCCGGTGACCGAAGACGAAACCGACGATTTGTGGAACATCGACGCCAAGGTCGAGTTCGTGGCCAACCCGAAAGACTCGGTCAAGGTCCAGATGTACGTACCGCCGCTCTCGCGCGACTACATCAGCCTCAACGAAAGCTTCATCTCCAACAACTACGGCGTGAACGTCAACCGCGCCGACGGCAACCGCAAGGTCACCTGGTCCGCCCGACGCGCCAACGGCAACCAGACGCTTTATTACCGCCTGGTCTTGACCAAGCGCTACGGCGGCGAAAAAGCCAAGATCAAGGGCCCGATCTTCCGTGACAGCATCGCCGTGGAAGGCCCGGAAAAAATCGCTGCCGACGCCCTGCTCGCCCCGATCCGTCAGCACTCGGCCGACGTCGAGACGTTCGTCAGCGAAGCCATCCGACGTGTCAACAATCTGAGCGACGACAACGTCAAGCTGCTCCTGGCCGGCGACACCTCGGTCCAGAACAAAGCCCGTATTACCGAAATCCTGCTGTCCATTGCTCACGTTCCCGTCGAGAAGGTCCACACCATTCGCCTGGTCGCCGACCAGCCGCAGACACCCGAGCTGTGGTTGCGCAGTTTCAACGGCAAGGACTGGCTGTATTTCAACCCCGAAACAGGTGAAGCGGGCCTGCCGCAAGACCGCCTCCTGTGGTGGATCGGCGACGACAACCTGATCACCGTCGAAGGGGGCAAGAAAGCGGCGGTCAGCTTCAGCCTGAACAACAGCGAGATGAACGCCATTCGCCTCGCCAAACTCACCGACGAAAGCACGGACGCCGACTTCCTCGAATATTCGCTGTACGGCCTGCCGCTGCAAACCCAGCAGACCTTCATGATCATGGTGATGATCCCGATCGGGGTGCTGATCATTCTGATCCTGCGCAACCTGATCGGCTTGCAGACCCTGGGCACGTTCACCCCCGTACTGATTGCACTGGCGTTTCGCGAGACCCAGCTGGGCTTCGGCATCGTCTTGTTCACGATCATTACCGCGCTGGGGCTGTCGCTGCGCTCCTACCTTGAACACCTCAAGCTGCAAATGTTGCCCAGGTTGTCGGTGGTGCTGACCTTCGTGGTCGTGCTGATTGCCGCCATCAGCCTGTTCAGCCACAAGCTGGGGCTTGAACGAGGCCTGTCGGTGGCCCTGTTCCCGATGGTGATCCTGACCATGACCATCGAGCGCCTGTCGATCACGTGGGAAGAACGAGGCGGCAGCCACGCGATGAAAGTCGCCATCGGCACGCTCTTCGCCGCTTCGCTGGCCCACATCATCATGAGCGTCCCGGAACTCATCTACTTCGTGTTCACATTCCCGGCCATTCTGCTGATTCTTGTCGGTTTCATGCTGGCGATGGGTCGCTATCGCGGCTACCGGCTGACCGAACTGGTGCGTTTCAAGGCCTTCTTGAAGGAAGACGCCGAACGGGAAAACGTCAAATGATCGGCTGGTGGAAAACCTGGAAGGCCCTCGAAGCCAAAGGGATCATGGGCATCAACCGGCGTAACGCCGACTATGTGCTCAAGTACAACAAGCGCAGCCTGTACCCGATCGTCGACGACAAGATCATCACCAAGGAGCGGGCCATCGCGGCCGGCATTCATGTGCCTGAAATGTACGGCATCATTTCCACCGAGAAGGAAATCGAGAAGCTCGACGACATCATCGGCGGGCGCAGTGACTTCGTCATCAAACCCGCGCAGGGTGCGGGCGGCGACGGCATTCTGGTGATCGCCGACCGGTTCGAGGAGCGCTTTCGCACCATTTCCGGACGCATCATCAGCCACGAAGAAATCGAGCATCAGATTTCCAGCATCCTGACCGGCCTGTATTCCCTGGGCGGACACCGCGACCGCGCGCTGATCGAGTACCGCGTAACGCCTGACCAGATCTTCAAGAGCATCAGTTACGAAGGTGTGCCTGACATCAGGGTGATCGTGCTGATGGGTTACCCGGTCATGGCCATGTTGCGCCTGCCGACCCGCCAGTCCGGAGGCAAGGCCAACCTGCACCAGGGCGCCATCGGCGTCGGCGTTGACCTGGCCACCGGCCTGACCTTGCGCGGCACCTGGCTGAACAACATCATCAGCAAACACCCGGACACTACCAACGCGGTGGATGGCGTGCAGTTGCCCAATTGGGACGGATTCATGAAACTGGCTGCCGAATGCTACGAGCTGTGCGGCCTGGGCTACATCGGCGTCGACATGGTGCTGGATCAGGACAGGGGCCCGCTGATTCTGGAACTCAACGCCCGTCCGGGCCTGAACATTCAGATCGCCAACGACTGCGGCCTGACGCATCGCACGACAGCCGTCGAGCAGCGACTGGCCGAGCTCGCCGCTCAAGGCAGACACGAGAGCCCGGAAGAACGCGTGAAATTCGCTCAGGCATTGTTCGGGCACGTTTGACGGCATGTGATCAATGCGCCTCAACACAGCTCAGACCCGACATGGCCTCTAGGACACAACCCTCCCGGAGGACTACAATCGCCCTCCGCTGCCACGACTGATTTACCTCGAATGCCAACCTGCTCCGTACACCCGCTTGCCTATCAGGTCGACCCGACCGGGTACTTCTCGATCATTCGCCACGCGCCCGGCGCTGTGTTGCTGGACAGCGGCCGGCCCGAGGCTGAACGCGGGCGCTTCGACATCCTCAGCGCCTGGCCGCTGGAGACGTTGGCGCCGGCGGCCGATGAAAGCGGTACCGCCTTCCTGCAGCGACTGCGCGACCACCTTGTCCTAATGGGCGAGGCGGATTTACCGAAAGAAAACCCATTGCCGTTTGCCGGCGGGCTGATCGGCTATCTGGCCTACGATTTCGGTCGGCTGCTCGAACCCCTGCCCTCGCAGGCCGTCGACGATCTGCATCTGCCCTCGGCCCGGCTCGGGCTCTACGCCTGGGCATTGATCAGCGATCACCAGTCAGGCACCAGCCAGTTGGTGTTTCACCCGTCACTCGACGACGAAACACGTAATCGACTGATCGGTCTATTTGAGCAACGACCTGGCAAAGACGACGGGCGTTTCCAGTTGGCGGCTCCTTTTGCTCCGGACATCACTGCCGACCAGTATCAGCACGCCATCGAACGCATTCATGCCTATATCCACGCAGGCGACTGCTATCAGGTGAATTACGCGCAACGCTTCCGTGCCGGATACCACGGAGATCCGTGGGCGGCCTATCAGGCGTTGCGTGTCGCCTGCCCCACCCCGTTTGCCGGCTATCTCGGCCTGCCCGATGGCAACGCAGTGCTGAGTCTGTCACCGGAGCGCTTCGTCAAGGTCAGTCAGCGCCAGGTGGAAACCCGCCCCATCAAAGGCACCCGGCCACGGGGCAAGGATGCGGCCGAAGACGCCGCCTACGCTGAAGAACTGCTGTGCAGCCCGAAAGACCGCGCTGAAAACCTGATGATCGTCGACCTGCTGCGCAACGACCTGGGTCGCAGCTGCCGCATCGGCTCGGTGAAGGTGCCGGAATTGTTCAGCCTCGAAAGCTACCCGAATGTCCACCATCTGGTCAGCGCCGTGACGGGCGAGTTGGCAACGGGCAAGGACGCACTGGACCTCATTGGCGGCAGTTTCCCCGGCGGCTCAATCACTGGCGCGCCGAAAATCCGCTCCATGCAGATCATCGACGAACTGGAGCCCAGCCGTCGGGCGCTTTATTGCGGGTCGTTGCTGTACCTGGACGTGCGCGGCGAGATGGACAGCTCCATCGCCATTCGCAGCTTGCTGGCCAAAGACGGGCAGATTGCCTGCTGGGGCGGCGGCGGTATTGTCGCCGACTCGCAGTGGGAAGCCGAATACCAGGAAACCTTCACCAAGGTTCGGGTATTGATGCAGACGTTGGAATCGCTGTAATACCCGTCTCAGTTTCACGGTAGGCGCCAGCCGGCTGGCGCCTACCGAAAATGACCGCGCGATTACAGACTCAACGCCCGGTTCGACGCCTTGATGAACTCCCTTTTCAACGCCTCGAACGAATGCACGGCCGGGAACTGGGGAAATTCCCGTATGACATTGTCGGGCGCATGAAACAGGATCCCGACATCGGCTTCACCCAGCATGGTTGTGTCGTTGTACGAATCCCCCGCTGCGATCACGCGGTAATACAGGCTTTTGAACGCCAGTACCGACTGACGCTTCGGATCTTTCTGGCGCAGCTGATAACTGACCACCCGGCCGCTCTCATCCGTCACCAGACGGTGGCACAGCAAGGTCGGGAATCCCAGCTGACGCATCAGCGGCTGGGAAAACTCGTAGAAGGTGTCAGAGAGAATGACCACCTGAAACCGTTCGCGCAGCCAGTCGACAAAATCCACGGCACCTTCCAGCGGCGACAGCGTGGCGATGACTTCCTGGATGTCAGACAGCTTCAGCCCGTGGTCGTCGAGAATGCGCAGGCGTTGTTTCATCAGCACGTCGTAGTCGGGGACATCGCGCGTGGTCGCGCGCAGCGACTCGATACCGGTTTTTTCCGCGAACGCGATCCAGATTTCCGGGACCAGCACACCTTCCAGGTCAAGACAGGCAATTTCCACAAACCACTCCTTGTGTGTTCAGTCATGCGACGTCAGGGAAGCAGCACTCTAACCAGCTCGACGGGCAGTGCGCAAACTCAGGTTTCAGGCAAATCGCCGAAGGTTTTTGTTACCATCTGCGCCACTACGAGCGCTCAAGCGCCGCATTAAGAGCGCCTACGCGCCGCCACCGATTAGGAAGCCGCCTGATGAGCCATCCCTTCGACGTCGCCGAGATTGCAGCGACCTACGCTAACAAGTCCGCCCAGGACATTTTGAAGTTCGCCTTCCAGCACTTCGGCGATGAGCTGTGGATTTCCTTCAGCGGCGCGGAAGACGTGGTGCTGGTGGACATGGCCTGGAAGATCAACAAGAACGTCAAGGTCTTCAGCCTCGACACCGGCCGCCTGCACCCCGAAACCTATCGCTTCATCGATCAGGTCCGCGAGCAATACAAGATCGCCATCGATATCGTGTCACCTGACCGTGAAACGCTTGAGCCTTTCGTCAAGGAAAAGGGGCTGTTCAGCTTTTACAAGGACGGCCATGGTGAATGCTGCGGCGTGCGCAAGATTGAACCGCTGCGCCGCAAGCTGACTGACGTGAAGGCCTGGGCAACCGGCCAGCGTCGTGACCAGAGCCCGAGCACCCGCAACAGCGTGGCCGTGGTCGAAATCGATAGCGCGTTTTCGACGCCAGAGCGCCCGCTGTACAAATTCAACCCACTGGCGCAGATGAGCAGCGAGGACGTCTGGAATTACATCCGCATGCTCGAACTGCCTTACAACAGTTTGCATGAGCGCGGTTTCATCAGCATTGGCTGCGAGCCTTGCACACGCCCGGTGCTGCCGAATCAGCACGAGCGTGAAGGTCGTTGGTGGTGGGAAGAGGCAACGCAGAAGGAATGCGGGCTGCATTCGGGGAATTTGATCACCAAAGCTTGATGACCGCCGAACCGTAGACGCGTGCTGGCCCGCGATTGCGTTATCTCAGCCACAGATCCAATACCGTGGCTGACAAACCGCGGGCAAGCGCGCCCCTACACATTAATGCCTGTCAATGCTCCGGCAGCACCACGCCGTCGAACAGCTCTTCCAGTTCCTGCTTGTTATGGCACTGGATCGCCTTGGCCATGACATCACGGGTCAGGTGCGGCGCGAACTTCTCAATGAAGTCGCACATGAAGCCCCGCAGGAACGTGCCGCGACGGAACCCGATCTTGGTAATGCTGGCTTCGAACAGTTCGCTGGCATCCAGCACCACCAGATCGCTGTCCAGCTTGGGGTCGACGGCCATTTTGGCGACGATGCCCACGCCCAGCCCCAGCCTTACGTAGGTCTTGATCACGTCGGCGTCGGCGGCAGTGAACACCACTTTGGGCGTCAGACCGCGATGACTGAACGCTTCGTCCAGCTTCGAACGCCCGGTGAAACCGAACACGTACGTCACGATCGGGTATTCGGCCAGAATTTCCAGCGTCAGCTTGGGCAACTTGGTGAGCGGGTGCCCCTGAGGCACGACCACACAGCGATTCCAGGTGTAGCACGGCATCATCACCAGATCGCCGAACAATTCCAGCGCCTCCGTGGCAATCGCGAAATCCACAGTACCGTCCGCCGCCATTTCGGCGATCTGCATCGGCGAACCCTGATGCATATGCAACGCCACGTCCGGGTATTGCTTGATGAAGTTGCTGATCACGGGCGGCAAGGCGTAACGCGCCTGAGTGTGCGTCGTCGCAATCGACAAGGTGCCTTTCTTCTCGTTGGAGAACTCTTGAGCGATCTGCTTGATGCTCTCGACCTTGCGCAGGATTTCGCCTGCCGTGGTAATGATCCGCTCCCCCGCCGGCGTCACACGTGTCAGGTGCTTGCCGCTGCGTGCAAAAACCTCGACGCCCAACTCGTCTTCGAGCAAACGGATCTGCTTGCTGATACCCGGCTGCGAGGTATACAGGCTTTGTGCCGTCGCCGAAACGTTGAGGTCGTGGTGCGCCACTTCCCAGATGTAGCGCAATTGCTGAAGCTTCATATGTGTCCCTCAAAGCCGGAAGACGCCGCAGGCATCAGCGACGGTATATAACTGGATTAATGGTCTGGAAGGCAAAGATAGAACTTTTTATCACTTTTAAGCGGTAATGGCACGCTGCTTTTTTTCACGCCCCCTGCGTTTCCACCTTTTACGCTCACACATTGGAACGGTTCTGCACCATTGGCACCATGTACACCGGCACCTCGGAAAGCTGTAACACCCTCGCTGCAGTTCGTCCGATCGGTGTATCCCCCTCGGCACCGTGGCTGTGACTGCCGACCACCAGCAGATCGACTTCAAGCCTCTGGGCCTGATCGAGGATCACGTTGGAGGGATCGCCCTGAACGACGCGTACGCTGCGGATCAGCTCAAGGTCCTGGTGATTCTCGCCAAGCTCATCACGAAAGCTGGCGAGCACCCTCAGCTCGATACCTTCGATGACCGTATTCACGCCTTCGCTGTGCAACTCTCTGAGCACGTCCTCGGCCAGATAACTTTGCAGCACGGATTCCGCAAACAGCCCCATAGGCTCGACGACATGGACCACGTGAAGCTCGGCATTGAACGTTTTGGCCAGCGCCAGCGCATGCTGCAGGACGTAGGGCGCATAAAGACCAAGGTCCGTGGCATACAGCATCGAGCGAATCATGTGACCTCCCGGCAGCCATGAAGGCGGAGTCACCATTGAGCGTAGCAGCGCACACGCGAATCGGCGGGTTTGATACAGCTTTCCGGTCTAAAGGTTCACGGTTTTAGCTCATTGCTGATGCCATGCGGAACATGCCCGGTGGCGACCACTTCGCGCGCTTTCTCGCAATGCCCGGGTTGATCGTCGAAAAACACGTCGGCCGCGAAGGCTTCGAGGAAGGCCGATTTTTCCAGCCCGCCCAGGAACAGCGACTCATCCAGTCGGATGTCCCACTCCCGTAGCGTGCGGATAACACGCTCGTGAGCGGGCGCAGAACGCGCGGTGACCAACGCCGTGCGAATGGGGCATGACTCTTCGGGAAACTCGCGCTGCAGCAGGTTCAACGCGGCAAGGAAGGGCTTGAAAGGGCCGCCTGGCAACGGCTGACGCGCGGCTTCCCGTTCGCTGGCCTGAAAGGCCTCGAGCCCACCGGATTGATAAACCCGTTCGGACTCGTCGGAAAACAGCACGGCATCGCCGTCGAAAGCAATGCGCAACTCGGCACTGGCGGCGCGCCGGGCACCACCGGAGAGAATCGTTGCCGCCGCAAACCCCGCGTCCAGCGCGCTGCGCACATCCTCCGCGTGAGTGGACAGAAACAGGTGGCTGCCAAAGGCCGCGAGGTACGGAAACGGACTGCGCCCTCCGACGAACGCCGCTCGGGAGATGTCCAGACCGTAATGCTGAATCGAATTGAAGACACGCAGGCCGGTGTCCGCACTGTTGCGTGACACCAGAATGACCTCCACGCGGGACTGACTGAGACTGGCATTGAGGCTCAGCAGCTTTTCCACCAGCAGAAAGGCATCGCCGGGCTCCAGCACTTCATCTTCATGATCGATCTGGTACTGGCGATACGCGGCAACCCCGTCTGTCATGTAGATCGCATGACTTTCCCGCAGGTCGAACAACGCGCGCGAAGAGATCGCCAGAACCAGCTTGCCGCCTGCAGTTTTCATGGTCAGATCGTTGGCCATCGGCTACTCCGTCAATTCAATGAGCTCGCGCGCCGACAGAGCGCGCGATTACAGAAAGATTGCCTCTAGCCTCCACGGCGACTGCGATCAATGAAGGCCAGCGCGTGGTACAACGCCCGAATCTTCGGCATGTCACAGCCCGCCGCCAGCGCGGCTGCCAGTGGTTTTGCGTAAATCGCTTCCAACTCCAGCGGGCGGTGTTCGACGAAATCGTGGTGCATGCTCGGGCGATAATCCGGCATGTGCCCGGTAACCTTGAAGAGTTGCTCCGCGTACCCTTCCGGCAGGGTATGGCCGCAGGCTTCAGCGCCCTGCACCACCTCGGCCATCAGACCTTGAATCAATTCGCGGCTGTCCGGGTCTGCCATCAGCGGCGTGGTGCTGGCATTGAGCAGCACTGATAGCCCGTTGTAAGGCACGTTCCACACCAGCTTCTGCCAGCGCGCCCTGTCGAGGTTGTCCATTGCCACCGATTCGATACCGGCCGTGTGGAACAGCGCAGCCCCCTCTTCGACAATGTTCTGACGAGTTGCACCTTCGGCTGCGGGCCCGCTGTGGTATCCAATGTTCACGGCGCCGAACGCCTGGTGTGCGATCTGACCGGGACCGGTGCGGTGTACGCAAATGAAGCAGAGTCCGCCGAGCAGATGCAGCGAGTCGGGCAACACGGCGCGCAGGTCGTCCTCGACGCCCAGGCCGTTTTGCAGCATCAACACCTTGGCGTTTGGCGCGGCGGCCTGAATGATTGCCGGCGCGACACCGTTATTGCCGGTGGTCTTTGCGCCCACCAACAGCCAGTCACAGGCGGGCATATCGTCGGCTGAGGCATACGCCTGAACCGACTCCAGGCTCAACGCACCGTGCACCTGGCTGTCCACGCGTAAACCGTTCTGCGACACCGCGCTGAATTCACTGCGCAGCAGAAAATGCACGTCATAGCCGGCCCGGGCTAGCATCAGGCCGTAAAAACCGCCGATGGCGCCGGTGCCAATGATGCCCACGCGAGGCTTTTTAATGATTTCGCTCATGCTTCCCCCGTTCAAGGTAACTCGTCAGGCGCGCGCGCCAAGGCCTGCTCCAGGCCGACAGCAATGGCTTCAAAGGACATTTTGCTGCGTAACGCGCCGTAAAATTCTCCGTCGCGAATGACGAACAGCGAAGGCAGGTGGAATACGCCGTAGCGTTGCACCGCACCACCGTTCTCCTCGGCATCGATCCAGCACAGCCGGTCGACCGGCAACGATTGCTCCGGCAGGTGATGCCGGGCCCAGCGGCAACTGGAGCAACCCACGCTGGTGAATATAAGCAGCGAGACGCCAGGTAACGCCAGCAGTTGCTGATCGAGGTCAAAATCCGTCAGTTGCAGTTGGTCCACGCCGATCTCTCCAGGGTGCGCCTCGTGCGCTGTCGGTCCACAGGGCGCAGTTTACCCACATCAGGCGCCCTGTCGGCTCCGCCTGCGGACAAATGTGCTCGACAATCCCGCGCCTGCAGGAGGAAAGCCACGTTTACCCATTGTCGAAGTACCGGCGAACGCGCTAAGGTTCGGCTCCCCCGTTGCGCTTAATAATGCTCGGCTCCGCCGCACGGGGACGTTGGCGGCCAGCATCCGTGACCTGATGAGTAACACGATGGCTGATTTACCGATTGACGACCTCAACGTTGCCTCCAACGAGACACTGATCACTCCGGATCAGCTCAAGCGCGAAATCCCCCTCACCGCTGCCGCCCAGGCCACCGTGAGCAAGGGTCGCGAAGTGATCCGCAACATTCTTGATGGCAAGGACCACCGCCTGTTCATCGTGATCGGGCCGTGCTCGATCCATGACATCAAGGCTGCTCACGAATACGCCGAGCGCCTGAAAGCTTTGGCGGCGGAAGTGTCCGACACCCTGTACCTGGTCATGCGTGTCTACTTCGAAAAACCGCGAACCACCGTCGGCTGGAAAGGCCTGATCAACGACCCGTACCTGGATGACTCTTTCAAGATTCAGGACGGTTTGCACATCGGTCGCCAACTGCTGCTGGATCTGGCCGAGAAAGGCCTGCCCACCGCGACCGAAGCCCTTGATCCGATCTCGCCGCAGTACCTGCAGGACCTGATCAGCTGGTCGGCCATTGGCGCACGCACCACCGAATCCCAGACTCACCGTGAAATGGCGTCCGGCCTGTCTTCGGCCGTCGGCTTCAAGAACGGCACCGACGGTGGCCTGACGGTTGCCATCAACGCCCTGCAGTCGGTGTCTAGCCCGCACCGTTTCCTGGGTATCAACCAGGAAGGGGGTGTCTCCATCGTCACCACCAAAGGCAACGCCTACGGTCATGTGGTGCTGCGCGGTGGCAACGGCAAGCCGAACTACGACTCGGTCAGTGTCGCACTCTGCGAACAGGCGCTGAACAAGGCGAAGGTCAAACCGAACATCATGGTCGATTGCAGCCACGCCAACTCCAACAAGGATCCGGCGCTGCAGCCACTGGTCATGGAAAACGTCGCCAACCAGATCCTGGAAGGCAACGAGTCGATCATCGGCCTGATGGTCGAAAGCCATCTGAAATGGGGCGCTCAAGCCATCCCTAAAGACCTCGCCGATCTGCAATACGGCGTGTCGATCACCGATGCATGCATCGACTGGGAAAGCACCGAGAATACCTTGCGCAGCATGCACGCCAAGCTCAAGGACGTGCTGCCCAAGCGCAAGCGCGACTGATCGCTAATCTGGAAACAACAACGCCGAGCAATTGCTCGGCGTTTTTCATGACAACATTTACGGCTTCAATCCACGGTTCAGATCTTGGCGGCCTGACGCTGATTGCGCTCCATGTAGCGCTCAACGTAAGAGCACGAGGGAATGACGGTGTAGCCCATACTTTCTGCGTAATCGAGCGCCACCTCAGTCAGTGCCGCCGCAATGCCTCGTCCCCGCAACGCGTTGGGAACGAACGTACGATAGATGTCCAGGGTCTGTTTCCCCAGGTCCATGTACGTCAGATAGGCTCGGTGACCGTCGATGTTGATCTCGAACTGGTGACCGGTCTGGTCATGGTGGATGGACAACGCCTCGCTCATCACTACTCCTCGCGGGTCTTGGAATTGGACCCTTACCTTACCCATCTTTGTCCGGCGAAGGAACCTCTACAGGCAAGTATGAAAACCACCGCGCGCCGACCGCTTTCGGGCCTGTGCGCGCAATACTGCCTTCTACGCCACCCTGTGCCTGATTTGGACACCGAGAAGAGCCTGGCTGTTCTCAAACAAAGAGCACCTGCAAATAGTAGGCGCCATTATCGAATCCGCTCAAGTGAATCAACAGGAAAATGCACTGCCGCACATCTGACTGGACAGCACGATGGAACCTGACGTCGCCGGGTAATGTCCATTGAGACGTCAATGGTTGGGCAAAGTCACTTTGAGCACCAAAGAACAAGCATCATCGCCGATCATCGTCTATACAAAAAAAGGCTGTAACGCGGTTCAGCGTAGCTTGGCCGGGGCCAGCGTCCCGATGATTGACCCTGGTCACGTTATTGACGCACGCAGGGTCAACCGTCCACGGCCGCCCCACTGGCAGGTGTATTCGCCTGAAAGGGCTGCGTTTTTTCCAGACAAAAAGCGTGAAGAAGTGCGCGGAACACTTTCAAAGCAAAGAATTTTATGCGGTTCTTGCGCTTAGTCCGTTTACTTACTACAAACAATGGGTAGTATGTACGCCGGTCATTTTCTCATTTTCGAGAGATGATTAATTTGATAGAAGTCCTTTAAGGGGAACACGATGAACAACGTTCTGAAATTCTCTGCTCTGGCCCTGGCCGCAGTTCTGGCTACCGGTTGCAGCAGCGCCTCCAAAGAAACCGAAGCTCGTCTGACTGCAACTGAAGACGCAGCTGCTCGTTCGCAAGCTCGTGCTGATGAAGCCTATCGCAAGGCTGATGAAGCTCTGGCTGCTGCTCAGAAAGCTCAGCAGACTGCTGACGAAGCCAACGAGCGCGCTCTGCGCATGTTGGACAAGGCAAGCCGCAAGTAATAATCCCTCGGGATTATTGATAAGCCGATCCGGTTTCGGATCGGCTTTTTTGTTGCCTGATTTCCTTACCCGGGACGCTTGCGAAACCGTTTCACGGCACGGTCTTCAGGCAATAAAAAACCCATTCACCCTGCCCTGCGTCGCAGAGCGTGGTGAACGGGTATCAGCGTCAGGTCAGGCAGTTGCGGTTACTGCAGCGTGACCGGCGTGTTGTTAACGGCCGGAGCCGCCGTTCCTGGCACCGCGATCTCTACCGGCATGCCGTCTTCGGCAGCGACCACATCACGTACTTCATCCCAGTTGATCCGCAGGTTGTTGGCCAGGTCTTCACGCTTGAGCAGCGCGTTGATGACAGCCGTGTGCTTGTCGACCACCGACGGGTTGCCGCTCTCATCCAGCGGCGTGTGCGCTTCGAGGTAAACCTTGCCACCGCTGATGCCGAACTTGTAGGGCTCGTTCATGATGCGCACGGTCGTGCCGACCGGAACCATGTCCGCCATTTCCAGCACATTGTTGTTGTACATGCGGAAGCAGCCGTGGCTGGTGCGCATGCCGATCCCGAATTTTTTATTCGAGCCGTGGATCAGGTAACCCGGCAGGCCCAGACCGAACTTGAAGGGCCCGAGCGGGTTATCCGGCCCTGCCGGCACCACGTTGGGCAGGATGTCGCCATCGGCGGCATGTTCGGCCTTGACCGACGCCGGCGGCGTCCATGTCGGGTTGGGTGTCTTGGCGGTCACCTTGGTGGTGGACACCGGCGAACCCCAGCCTTCACGACCAATACCCAGCGGGAAGGTGTACACCACATTCTGGCCTTTCGGGTAGTAGTACAACCGGTACTCGGCGAGGTTGATGACGATCCCTTCACGCGGACCCGGCGGCAGAATGAAGCGGGTCGGCAGAATGACCTGCGTCCCGGCGCCCGGCAGCCAGGCGTCGACGCCGGGGTTGGCCGCGATCATTTCCAGATAGCCCAGGTCGTACTTTGTGGCGAGGTCGGCGAAGGTGTCTTCGTACTTGGCTGTTACGGTCTGGACCGCGCCGATGATGTCTTCGCCGGGTGGCGGCAACGGAAACTCCAGAGCGGAGACAGGGCCGGCCGCACACAGTGCAGCAAGCGACAGACAGCGGGCGAAAGCTGGAATGCGCGACAACATCCGGGGAATCCTTGGGTAAACGGGAGGCTTTAATGAGGGCGATTGTACACGCACCCAAGGGCCTTCGGGAGTAGGCGCGACCGCTTACTCGCCGGTGTCCAGTTCAGGCCAGATGGGATTCCATCCGCGGCGCTGTGCGTCGATGATCGCCCGGCACAACGGGCACAGACGCTCATCCTGGTAAATGGCCTGCTCAACGCTGGACCAACGCGGCTGTGCAGGCAGCAGGCTTCCGCACAAAGTACGGTCGGCAGAACCGGCCAGTTCCAGTTGCCGGGCGGCCAGATGCACTCGAACTTCCTGGCACGCGAACAGGTCGAGCTGCTCATCGGGCTCGATCAGTTGATAGGCATAAAGGGACCAGGCGGGACGGCGCGGCATGAGGGGCTCCAGTTCGGGGGCGCCACATTAGCCGAAAGCCTTGTTTTGGAAAAGGGTCGGCTTGAGATTGTGACGCTCAAGCCCTTCAGCCCTGTTCGCCAGCAAGCCGGCGCCTACATGTTCTGCAACGTGCAGCAGCCTGAAAGATCGCCGTGCCCGCTCTGTGGTGCCCAAACCCATCTTAAGCGGACTCAAAGACCGACAACTCGATCCATCAGGCCATGGCACGTTAAAGCAGATGTAGGAGCCGGCTTGCTGGCGACCAGGCCCGACAGGGCATCAAAGTAATCATCCCCAGCCAAACCCTTGAGCCAAACCCTCAAGCCACCCCCTAAAGCAACGGCTTCAACACCGGCCAGACATTCTCCAATAACCGACCTTGCGCATTCGCCGCCGGGTGCAGGCCGTCCGCCTGGGTGTACTCGGGAACGCCGCCAACGCCCTCCAGCATGAACGGCACCAGCGCGACCTTCTTCTCAGCGGCCAGGTTGCTGTAGACCTCCTTGAACGCCGTCGTGTAACGCGCCCCGTAGTTCGGTGGAATCTGCATGCCCAGCAGCAACACCTTGGCCCCGGCTGCGCGTGAGCTGTCGATCATCGACGCAAGATTTTGTTGCAATTGTGCAGGAGGCTGGCCGCGTAACCCATCGTTACCGCCCAGCTCCAGGATCACGAGATCCGGTTTGTGGGCTGCAAGCAGCGCCGGAAGCCGCGCCTGCCCGCCTGCGCTGGTGTCGCCGCTGATCGACGCGTTGACCACTTTGTCCTTGTACCCCTGCTCCGCCAGGCGCTGCTCCAGCAAAGAGACCCAGCCTAGACGGGTATCCAGGCCGAAAGCCGCGCTGATACTATCGCCAACGATCAGCACCGTGCCTGCCATCGCTCCTTGAGACAACAGCAGCAACCCCAGGCCAGCACTTAAAAACCACGCACGCATCGGATTCTCCATGAGCGAAAGTATTCTCAGTGCTCGGAACCTCAGCAAAGTGGTCCCAAGCACCGAAGGTGACTTGACCATCCTGCACGAACTCTCCCTGGAACTAAACAAGGGCGACACGCTGGCCATCGTCGGCGCTTCGGGTTCGGGCAAATCGACCCTGCTGGGCCTGCTGGCCGGCCTGGACTTGCCCAGCGCGGGTGCCGTGACGCTGTCGGGGCGCAATCTCAGTGAACTGGATGAAGATCAGCGGGCCAGAGTTCGCGCCGAACACGTGGGCTTCGTGTTTCAGTCATTCCAGCTGCTCGACAGCCTCAATGCGCTGGAAAACGTCATGTTGCCCATGGAGCTCGAGGGTCGCAAGGACGCCCGCGAACAGGCACGGCATCTGCTGGAACGGGTCGGCCTGGGCCAACGACTGACCCACACGCCTCGACAGTTGTCCGGCGGCGAGCAGCAACGGGTCGCCATCGCCCGCGCCTTTGCCGCTGACCCTGACGTGCTGTTCGCCGACGAGCCCACCGGCAACCTTGACAGCCACACCGGCGAGCGGATCAGCGACCTGCTGTTCGAACTGAACCAGGAGCGCAACACCACGCTGGTGCTCGTAACCCATGATGAACGTCTGGCCCATCGATGCCGGCGCCTGATCCGACTTGAAGGTGGCCGTCTCGTCACCCCTATGGAGCCTTGATGGCACGTCTGCCTTTTGCCCGTCTGCTCAGCCTCGCCGCCCGCCAGTTGCTGCGCGATGCCCGCGCGGGAGAGCTGCGGGTGCTGTTTTTTGCCCTCGTGGTCGCCGTGGCGGCCAGTACCGCCATCGGTTATTTTGGCTCGCGCCTGAACAGCGCGATGCTGCTGCGCGCCACTGAATTCCTCGGCGCCGACCTGATCCTCAGCGGCTCGACCCCGGCCAGCCCCGAGCAGATCGAAGCGGGAACTGCGCTTAAGCTCGACCATTCGCAGATCGTGATCTTTTCCAGCGTGGTGGCAACCGACAACGGTATTCAGCTGGCGAGCGTGAAGGCGGTGGATGCCGCTTATCCGTTGCGGGGCGAGCTGAAAAGCGCCGATGCGCCGTATCAGCCGGAGGTCACCGGTGGCGAGCCGAAGGCAGGCGAGGCCTGGGCGGAAGCGCGCGTGCTGGCGGCGCTCAATCTCAAGGTGGGTGACAGCATCGATGTCGGCTCCACCACACTCAAGCTGACGCGCGTCCTGACCTACGAGCCCGACCGAGCAGGCAATTTCTATAGCCTGACGCCACGCGTGATGATCAACATGGCTGACCTTGAAGCCACCAAGGTCGTACAGCCTGGAAGCCGCGTCAGTTTTCGCGACCTGTGGCGGGGCACGCCGGAAAACCTGGCGGCGTATCGCAAAGCTATCGAACCTGCTCTGGCCGCGAATCAGAAGATCGACGACGCCCGCGATGGCAACCAACAGATCGGCGGTGCACTGGGCAAAGCCGAGCGCTACCTGAACATGGCCAGCCTCGTGGCTGTGCTGTTGGCAGGTGTTGCGGTCGCGCTGTCTGCCGCCCGTTTTGCCGTGCGACGGTTCGATGCCAGCGCCTTGCTACGCTGTCTGGGCTTGTCACGCAACGAAGCCCTGGTGCTTTTCAGTCTGCAACTGGCGATGCTCGGCATCGTGGCCAGCGTTGCAGGCGCCCTGCTCGGCTGGTTCGCCCAGATGGGCCTGTTCTATCTGCTGGAAAATCTGCTGCCGGCCGCCGTGCCACCGGGAGGCTGGTTGCCTGCGCTCGCCGGCATCGGCACCGGTCTGGTCGCACTGGCCGGTTTTGCCCTGCCGCCGCTGGCGGCGCTGGGCCGCGTTCCACCGTTGCGCGTGCTGCGCCGCGACATGCTGCCGATTCCCGCCAGCACCTGGCTGGTGTATGGCGCGGCATTGCTGGCGCTGGGCCTGATCATGTGGCGTTTGAGCCTGGATCTGGTACTGACCTTCGCCCTGCTCGGCGGTGGCCTCATCGCCGCCGTGGTGCTGGGCGGCGTTCTGCTGATCGCCTTGCAAAGCCTGCGGCGTTTGCTGGCCGGGGCTTCGTTGCCTTGGCGCCTGGGCTTGGGGCAACTGCTTCGGCATCCCATGGCGGCAGCCGGGCAGTCCTTGGCGTTTGGGCTGATCCTGCTGTCGATGGGATTGATCGCCCTGCTTCGCGGCGAACTGCTGGACACCTGGCAGAACCAGTTACCCAAAGATGCCCCCAACTATTTCGCCCTGAACATCCTGCCCGCCGAGCGTGACCGCTTCGCCGAGCGCATGGGTCAACTGTCGACCCACAGCGCGCCGCTGTACCCCATGATTCCGGGGCGCCTGATGAGCATCAATGGCGAGCCGGTCAGCAAGTTCGTGACCAAGGACTCACGCGGCGAAAACGCCACCCAGCGTGATCTCAACCTGACCTGGTCGGCCCACCTGCCCGAAGGCAACAGCATCACGGAAGGCCAGTGGTGGACCAGCGACCAACCGCCCACCGCCGATGAGATCCCCGGTGTATCGGTTGAAACCAAGCTGGCCAAGAGCCTGAACATGAAACTGGGCGATACGTTGAGTTTCGTGATTGGCGGCGCGAATCATGAGGTCAAAGTCACCAGCCTGCGCGACATCAACTGGGACACCTTCCAACCCAACTTCTTCATGATCTTCCAGCCCGGCACGCTCAAGGACGTTCCGACCACCTACCTGACCAGCTTCTACCTCGCACCTGGCAACGACCAGCAGATCGTCGAGCTGTCGCGCGCCTTCCCCGCAGTGACCATCCTGCAAGTGGAAGCGTTGCTGGAACAACTGCGCAGCATCCTCGATCAGGTCACGCTGGCGGTTCAGTACGTGCTGTTGTTCGTCCTCGCCGCAGGCCTGGCGGTACTGTTCTCCGGCTTGCAGGCCACCCTTGACGAGCGCATTCGCCAAGGTGCGCTGCTCAGGGCTCTGGGCGCTAACCGGGCGCTGCTGATCAAGGCACGGCGCATCGAGTTCGGCCTGCTGGGCGCGGTCAGTGGCGTGCTGGCAGCACTGGGCTGCGAACTGGTCAGCTTCGCGCTCTACCGCTACGCCTTCAATCTGGAATGGCACCCGCACGTCTGGCTGCTGGTCCTGCCATTGATCGGCGCGGCGCTGGTGGGCGGCGCAGGCGTGTTCGGCACACGCCGGGCGCTTAACGCCAGTCCGCTGACCGTCCTGCGCGAAGGCTGACCGCAAGGGTTGACCGGGGCGATGCCGACAGCAAAGATGTCGGCATCGCCCCCGGCCGCTCATCCTTGAGGCCGACCCTCGAACAGCGACCATCGAGAAATGCTTTGAGCACCAATATCAGTACCCGCGAAGGCCACACCGCCCTCAAGCAAGAACTCGATCACCTGTGGCGCGTCTACCGCCCGGAAATCACCCAGAAAGTCGCCTGGGCGGCGTCCCTGGGTGACCGCAGCGAGAACGCCGACTATCAGTACAACAAGAAGCTGCTGCGTGAAATCGACCGCCGCGTGCGCTACCTGCGCAAGCGCCTGGAAGACATGCGCGTGGTGGATTATTCCCCAGAACAGGAAGGCCGGGTGTTCTTCGGTGCGTGGGTCGAAATCGAGAACGATGACGGCGACACCAAACGCTTTCGCATCGTTGGCTACGACGAAATCTATGGACGCATGGACTACATCTCCATCGATTCACCCATGGCCCGGGCGCTGCTCAAAAAAGAGCAAGGCGATGAGGTGATGGTGCAGACGCCCACCGGAGAAGCAATGTGGTACATCAACCACATTTCCTACGAAAACCCGTCAGACGCTGCGCCAGTGCCCGAACAGAGCGAGTAGCGCAGATGCATTCGGCGAGCCAGCGCATCAGCGTGAGCCCCTTCGCAGAGGCTCACGCGATCTTGAAACGTATCAGTACTTCCAGGTCAGCGAAGCCGTGACGTTGCGAGGCGCGCCGTAGTTGCTGGCGGTGCCGCTGTACAACGACGTCAGGTACTTGCGATCGGTGACGTTGTTGAAGTTCAGCGCCGTGCTCCAGTTGCTGTCGATGTCGTAGCTGGTCATCAGGTCGACCAGCGCGTAGGCGTTCTGGCGGATGACGCTGATGTTGTCGTTCTGAATGCCGCTCTGCCAGCTGACGCGGGTGCCGATGCGGGCCTGCGGCAAGCCCGGCAGGCGATAGGTCGCCATGCCACGGAAGCTGTGCGTCGGAACGTACCGGCGCGACTTGTCACCGTCTTCATTTTCGATATGCACGTAGGTGTAGCCTGCCAGCAGGTCCAGGCCTGGCAGGGCTTCGCCCGACGCTTCGAGCTCGATACCGCGGCTCTTGTAGTCCCCGGTTGGGTAGCGGTACTGAGAGCCGACCTGCACCGCTTGATCCAGCGCGACCACGTTGCTCTGCTCGGTCTTGAATACCGCCGCCGTCAGGTTCAGGCGCTCATCCAGCAGGCTGCCTTTGACACCCGCCTCCAGGCTCTTGCCTTCGAGCGGGTCCACCGGTTTTCCATCAATACCGGCGTAGCCGTATTGCGGGTTATAGATTTGCGTCCAGCTGGTGTAAAGGCTCCACTCCTTGTTCAGGTCATACACCAGCCCGGTGTACGGCGTGACCTTGCCGTGCTCGCGCTGCGCGTGATCGACGCCATAACTCTCGCCCGTACCATCAGTGCTGAGCATGCGCGCCCCGGCAATCCAGTGCAGGTCATCCGCCAGACTGAAGCGGGCGCCGGCGAACAGGCTCTTCTGCCGGTCAATGATGTTCTGGGTGTTGATGTCGCTGGTGTAGAGGAATTGAGGTGGCGCCTCGGTGCCGGCCAGAATGCTGGCGAACGAGGTGTTGTAATACCCCGCTTGCGCCGCATCGTACTCGCGCGCCTTCTGGTGCGTGCGGCCATAGCTGGCGCCGAAGGTCAGCTCATGGTCGCGCCCGAACAGGCTGAAGGGGCCAGAGACTTTCGCTTCGCCGATCAACTGGTGCGATCTGCCTGAGGTTTGAGCGGCGAAAGCCAGTGCATCGTCGTCGGTGACGCTGGCGACATACAACATGCTGCTGTTCTGGTATTCGGTGATGGCGGTGCCGGTGAGCGTGGCGTTCCAGCCGTTGCCAAAGTCATGGGTCAGTTCGGCAAAGACGCGCTGCGTATGGATGTCCCAGTAGGACCAAGGCTGACCGACGTTTGAGCTGCGACTTGAGTAATGAATAGGGTTGTTGCTGCTGTCGACCAACGGCAAGTTGCCCCAGGTGCTGCCGTTCGAGTCGCTGTTGTGCTGAGAGAATCCGACCGTCAGGGTGTCGGCGTCGGACAGGTCGAATGCCAGCAAGCCCGCCGCGACGTTCTTCTCGTGGCTGTAGCGGTCCATCCACGAATTGCCTTTTTCATGGGCGTAGATGAAGCGGCCGCGTACGTTTCCGGTGTCCGTCAGCGGGCCCGAAACATCCACGTCAACACGACGGGTGTCCCAGGAACCCACGCTGGTGTCGATCTGTGCCTGGAATTCCTTCGTCGGTCGCTTGCGCACAAAGTTGACGGTGGCCGACGGGTTCCCCGCCCCGCTCATCAACCCGTTGGCACCGTGCAACACGTCGATCTGCTCGTATTCGGCCATGTCCAGATCACCGTTCAGGATGGTCTGGGTAAACGGCATGTTCATACCGTCGAATTCGAAGCTGTTGATTTCAAACCCGCGGGAGGTGAATTCCGTACGGTCGGTTTCACTCTGCTCCACGGTCACCGACGGTGCGGAACGGAGGGCGTCCTTGACGCTGTTCATCTTGTAATCGTTGATCTGGTCACGGGTGATCGTGGTGATCGCCTGTGGCGTTTCCTTGTTGGTCAGCCCCAGCTTCGTGGTGCTGGAAGACGGCCTCCCGACGTACCCCACGCTTTGCGCATCATCCTGAGCGGCAACGTCCTGAATTTGCGTGGCGGGCAGGGTCATTTCATCGGCGGCCTGCGCGAGGGAAACACTGCTGACGGCACTGGCAAGAAGCAAAGTGGCGGAAACACAACGATTCAAGGTCTCGGTTCCTGATAGCGTAAAAAAGAAACCGGATTCTGAATCAGAGTGAGAATGATTACTATATGTATCACTAACATTTATTCACATATTTTTCACAATTCACCTCAAACCCATTGCGCGGTGTCCGCCACGTAATGCTTATGAGGGGTTCGTGGCCATCTGGGCGGAGAAGCCCGACGTAAAGCGGTCCCGCAATCATCCCTCCAACGCGGCCTTCCTTGAATGGACTATCCGGTCTTGGCGATTGGCGTGAAGCGCAGGCCTGGTGGATGGACAGTCTACGGCGCCGAGACGGACCCAGGCGCACAGCAAGCCCGCCCATCCACGGCGATGATTGGTCAGTGACGGATCTGGCGCAGGGATCATGGTCATCGACAGGCTCGTAGGCGAAAAAACGCGAATGAAGAATTCTGCTGTCGAAGGTGGCTCACAACGGTTTTTTCGCCTGTTTCATGCGCGCCATCGCGACAAGCTGCTAACGTGTGGCGCCACTACGAACGCATTGATAACCGACGACACCAAGGACAGACATGTTCGAATTTATCTTCCTCGCCGTTCTCATCGGCAGTGGCGGTACCGCCTTGCTGGACCTCTGGGCACAACTGCTCAAAAGAACCCTCGGTATGCCCACCCCGCCATGGCATCTGGTGGGACGCTGGTTTGCCGGGATGCGCCATGGCCAGTTCGTGCACCGCAACGGCATCGGCAAC
The DNA here is from genome assembly GCF_900100795.1 of Pseudomonas abietaniphila. Classification (GTDB taxonomy): domain Bacteria; phylum Pseudomonadota; class Gammaproteobacteria; order Pseudomonadales; family Pseudomonadaceae; genus Aquipseudomonas; species Aquipseudomonas abietaniphila. The sequence goes on along the minus strand of NZ_FNCO01000001.1, from coordinate 516,048 downwards.
TCGCCGCCAGTCCCGAATGAGCTGAAGATTGGCTGGGCCATGCATTACGCCGTCGGGATCATTTTCGCTGCCGCGTTGCTGATGATCTGGGGCGTGCAATGGGCGCACGCTCCGACATTTTTCCCAGCGCTGATCGTGGGGCTGGTCACGATCGGCGCCGGCTGGTTCATCCTGCAACCCGGCATGGGCGTTGGCGTTGCGTGCAACAAGGCTCCCAACCCAACCGTGGCACGCTTGCAGAATGTCATCGGCCATGTGGTATTCGCGACAGGCATGTATGGGGCGGCGTTGTTGGTGGGCTGAATAACGGTTGGCCCTAACGGCGTCTTATCGAGATGAACCTCTGCCCTGCCTGCGGGCTCTGAGTCTTCAGGGCCGACAAGGCTGATTCTCTTCATCTTCAAGGAGCACCCCATGACTCAGACCGCATTGGTCGTCGGCGCCAGCGGCATTGTCGGCAGCGCAACCACCCAACTGTTGCTTGCGGACGGCTGGCAGGTCGCCGCCCTCTCCCGCCATCCTTCGCAAGCTGCGGGGGTGATTCCCGTCGCCGCCGACCTGCAGGACCCGGCGTCGGTGAAGCAAGCGCTCGAAGGCATCAAGCCGACCCACGTCTTCATCACCACGTGGTCGCGTCAGGCCACCGAGGCGGAGAACATCAAGGTCAACGCGGGCATGGTGCGCAACGTGCTGGATGCGTTGAGCCCGGGCAAAAGCGTCAAGCACGTCGCCCTGGTGACCGGTTTGAAGCATTACCTCGGCCCGTTCGAGGCGTACGGCAAAGGCTCGCTGCCGCAGACGCCGTTTCGTGAAGAACAAGGGCGTCTGGACATCGAGAACTTCTACTACGCCCAGGAAGACGAAGTGTTTGCCGCCGCCAAGCGCGACGGTTTTACCTGGAGCGTGCACCGTCCGCACACCGTGACCGGCGTTGCCGTGGGCAATGCCATGAACATGGCGACCACACTGGCCGTGTATGCCTCGATCTGCAAAGCCACAGGCAGGCCCTTCGTGTTCCCGGGCTCACGGGTGCAGTGGGACAGCCTCACCGATATGACCGACGCACGCCAATTGGCCAAGCAGCAGTTGTGGGCAGCCACGACGCCTGCGGCAGCGAACCAGGCGTTCAACGTCACCAACGGCGACGTGTTTCGCTGGAAGTGGATGTGGACCCGGATCGCCGACTACTTCGGCCTGCACCCTGCGACCTACCCGCCAAGTGTCTCGCCACTGGAGACTCAAATGGCCGAGGATCAAGCGGCCTGGACCGAGATCGTGCGTGAGCACGGCCTGAAAGAAGCGGACATCAACCGTCTGATCTCGCCTTGGCACACCGACGCGGACCTGGGGCGCCCCATTGAAGTGATCACCGACATGTCGAAAAGCCGCGCATTGGGCTTCAAGGAGTTTCAAGCGAGTGATCAGGCGTTTTTCGACGTGTTCGACGAGCTGCGCAAGCAGCGGTTGATTCCGTAACGTCGCCTGCCCCCGCGTGAGTCAGCTCGTTCCCACAGGTTAATGATCGTTCCCGCGCTCTGCGTGGGAATGCCGGACAGGACGGTCTGCGTCCAGGCTGACGCGGAGCGTCAATGACTGCGTTACCACGCGGAGCGTCGGAACGATCATCATCATGAATACCTACATCTGCGCAATCAGACGCGCGACATCAGCGATGACTGTATTAACCTGATCGTCACCCAGCCTTGGATGGTCGTAATAAACACTCACGACCAACGGTGGACGTCCGGTCGGCCAGACAATCGCTACGTCATTGCTAGCGTTTTTGGCATTGGACCCCGTCTTGTCCCCCACCCTCCAGGCTTTGGGCAACCCGGCACGCAGTTTCTTGTCGCCTGTCGTGTTGCTCACCAGCCAGGCGATCAGTTGGTCCCGCGAAGCACCGGACAGTACATCCCCCAGGATCAGCGTACGCAGGCTCTGCAACATCGCAATCGGCGTGGTCGTGTCCTGGGGATCACCCGCCCGGTTTTCGTTCAGATCCGGTTCGCGCCGATCAAGCCGGGTGACCTGATCGCCCGTCGAACGCAACCACGCGGTCAACGCAGGCGGGCCGCCGAAACTGTCCAGCAGCAGGTTGGCCGCCGTGTTGTCGCTCAACGTCACGGCTGCCTCGCAGATCGAACCCACGCTCAACCCACCCTCGCCTGTGTGTTTTTCCGTGGTCGGTGAGTACGGCACCAACTGATCCTTGCCGTACACGATCACACGTGAAAGGTCTTCTTCCTTGCGGTCGACCCGCGCCAGCACATACGCAGCGGCGAGCGCCTTGAACGTGCTGCACATCGCGAAACGCTCATCGCCGCGATGGGCGATCAGGCGTTGGCTGCCCGTGTCGAGGATGGCCACACCCAGGCGACCGCCGTGGCGACGCTCCAGCTCAGCCAGTCCCTGTTCAATTGAAGAGGATGATGCAGTGCCGAGATCGGCAGCCAGTAAGTTGAAACAATAAAGCGAAGGGATGGCCACCAAAGAGGCGCCAATCAGTTTTCTGCGGGTAATCGACATACACTTCCTTGTCTTGATGGATGGACAACCTGATCACCGTGCGGGCCAGCCCTGTACCTTGGGCGCCGTCAGGTCACGGTGATCAACGCATTCAGGCAGGTACGCCCAGCATGATGTGCGACGCCCGGTAACGGCGTACGTATCGCGACCGACGCACATCATCCGGTCAGACAGCGAATCATTTCAACCCTCAATTTGTGCCCGAACGAGCATCCTGGTGGGAGGGTGAACCTCGACCGAGCATCAGCCACCCGGGGTGTCGAGGGCCGGCCCGGCCATCACCGGTGGCGACTGAACGTTGACACCGAACGCACCCAGGAAATCAGCCGCAAGGTCGTCGGAGACTCATGCTCCTCGTGGCTTGCAGCCAGTTCGCCAGCCAGCGAGGCCAGTGACTGTGGCAGCAGCCACGACACCTCCTGCTCGGTGGCGTGCATCAGATTGGGATCGTCTTCTTTTTCGAACGCTGGCCATTCACTCATCGCAGTGACTCCCGTCAAACATGTTCTGCACTCGCATGGATGTTTACAGATCGAGCACCAGCGGCCCTGAGGCCGGGACTGCGCAGCAGATCAGCACGTGGTCGGCCGCCGGCATTTCGGCGGGCGGGACCGGGTAATGCACCTGGCCACTGACGAGCCGGGTCTTGCAGGTGCCGCAGGAACCACCGCGGCAGCTGTACTCGGGTTCAAGGCCCCGGCTCTCGGCCAGTTCCAGCAACGTCCCGCCATCGGGTTGCCAACGCGCTTCCTTGGCAGATCGCTCAAACAGCACGGGCACCGAAACCGTGGCGGCAGGCGGCTGCTGGATCCCGGCCGTCTGTTGGTCGCGGGTGCGCTGCAGGGTCGACGGGCCGAAGGTTTCCGCATGGATTCGCTCATCGCGTACATGCATCGCCCTTAATTCGTCATACAGCCCCTGTGTGAAGCTTGCAGGTCCGCAGACATAAAAATCGAAGTCATCGAACGGCAACAGCGCCTTGAGCAGGTCCAGGTCAATACGACCCGCAAGGTGATAATCCTTGCTTAGACGCGCGTCGCGCTCGGGCTGGCTCAGCAGACGGACAGCCGTCAGTTGATCTCCGGCGTTGGCAACCAGTGTGTCCAATTCTTCGCGAAATGCCAGATCCGCCAGACGACGTGCACTCTGAATGAACCAGGTCGGCCGCATGCGTCGCACGCGTTTGCCTTCATAAATCACCTCGCGCAGCATCGACAGCATCGGTGTCACGCCAATGCCGGCGCCCAACAACACCAGTGGCCGGCGTTCCCGCGGGTCTACTACAAAGCTGCCTTGCGGCGCCCGCGCCTCGATCAGGTCGCCGACCTTGTACGCGTCGTGCAAGTGCGCCGACACCAGGCCATCACGCTTGACGCTGATGCGAAAGAAATCATCGGACGGCGCGCTCGACAGGCTGTAGGTGCGGATCACCGGTTTGGCGTGCCCCTCCAGGGTCAGTCGCAACGGCAGGTGCTGGCCGGCCTTGAAGGCGGACAAACCGGCGCCATCGACGGGCTCGAAATAAAACGAGCGGATGCCTGCGCTTTCGTCGGCGATGCGCGTCACCCGCAACGGACGCCATTGGTCGCGCAATGCATCGGCCTGAAGACGCGCAGCGGTCTGCTCCCAATCGCCGGTCATCAGGCTATTGGGCGAGAAGCCCTGGAACTCCCAGCGCGAACGCAACGCCTGAGGGCGTCTAACCACGGCCTCGACCTTGACCTGCCAGAGTCGCTCGGCGCCCTGAAAGGCAGCGATTTCCGGCCCGTCGAGGATCACTGTGGTACGGCCCACCAGTTGCAGCAGATCACCGGTGGTGAAATCGATGAACACCAACCCGGCTTTCGGGTTAACAAGGAAGTTGCCCAGCGTATTGAAATGCAGGTTCCCGGCGAAGTCAGCAATGGTTAGCACGTCGCCCTCGACCCTGACGAAGCCCGCCTGCCCGCCGCGATGGGAAACGTCCACCGAGCGGTGTGGCTGATCGCCTTCAAGGTCCACGTAGCTGGCGACGAAAAAAGTATCGGCAGCACGAATCGTTGCCACAGCCGCATCGTCCAGCGTGCTCATGCGTTCAATCGGCGCACGTGCCTTCAGGTCAGGCAGCGCGGTCTGTTTGAGTTCACGCAGCTGAATGTATTGCGGGCAATTGCCGAACGAGTGCTCCACCTGCACCGAGAACCCCTGATCGCTCACGGACTGGATATGCCCGTTGATGCGGTTGCGCCGACGGGTGCGCAGGTCAATGCCCAGCATGCCCACCGCCGCCCCCGGTACGAAGTGCGCGCCCATGGGGTCGTCGCTGTCAGGCAAGCGGGAAAACTGCAAATGCCGTGGATCGGGTGACGCAATGAAGCCTGCGTGGGCGTCCATCAGGCTTGCCCAAGGCCAGCCCTCATCGTCCACCGCACCGATGAAAATGTAGGGCAGATGCGCATAAAACTCACGGTGCTGATCGGGCATGTAATCACGAATGACTTTCTTGCCCATCACGCCCATGCGCTCGGCGACGCCGACGTGAACTTGCATTTCCAGCTCACCGGAATGCCAAGGTGAGGGTCTTTCAGAAGGGACATCGTTCATGACACAGACTCCCACTATCAGAGGGCCTCGCTCTGCCCGACGGGCGCAGAGGCCTGATTTGTCAGCGAACAGACCGCCAGCAAACAAACCCCTACGGCCTTCGGCCAGAATCAAAAACAGCATCGAACTCCGTCAGCCGTTTCCCGGCACCCCGGAGGTTCCCGTCGAATCAGACCACCAGGCCTGCTTTAGTCCGGGGCATCGGGACAAAGCCGTTGAGGCCTTCGATGCGCGCCAGCCAGGCACGGACGTTCGGGTATTCCTGCAGCGAAACGTTGCCTTCCGGCGCATGGGCGATGTAACTGTAGCCCGCAACATCCGCGATGGTGGGGTGATCAGCCGCCAGGAATTCGCGACCGTCCAGGTGCGTCTCGATCACTTTCAGCACAGCGTGAGCGCGGTCGATAGTGTCCTTAGGGTCGAAACCTGCACCGAATACGGTGATCAGACGTGCGCGGGCCGGACCGTTGTTGATCTGCCCAGCGGCAACCGCCAGCCAGCGTTGCACTTCTGCGGCACCGGCCGCATCGGCGGGGAGCCATTTGCCCGAGGTGTCGTACTTTTTCGCCAGATACACCAGGATCGCGGTGGAATCGGCGATGATCGTGCCGTTGTCGTCAATGACCGGTACTTGGCCGAAGGCATTGATCGCCAGGTATTCAGGGGTCTTGTGCGCGCCCTTGGCCAGATCGACGAACTCAATCTGAGGGTCGAGTCCCAGCAGCGACAGCATCAACTGGGCACGATGAGAGTGGCCGGACAACGGGAAATGATAGAGCTTGATGGCATTCATGGGTTTGGCTCCTGAGGCTGTCGTGAAGTAAGGGTCAGCGCGGAAGCGGTGTTGCCGCCTGAGGGTTCACCGCGCCGATGGGTGAATAGTGAGCCACGACGCCAAAGAGCAGAATCACCACAAAAGGCAATCCAGCATTTCACCCCATGAAATGATCCGTCAGCAATAGCGCAGTGGTCAGTGCTGCAGCACCGGGTGCTGACGCATGCGTTCGACGGCGAAGTCGACAAAGCTGCGCACGCGGGCCGACGCACGCCGTCCCTCCCGATACACGAGGTGTACCGGTAACGGATCGGGCTCGAACCCTTCCAGCACACTTGTTAGCCGGTCCGCCTGGAGATGCCCGTGAACTTCATAGCCCAGGCAAGACGCGAGTCCCGCGCCGTTGATGGCAGCGCCGATAACGCCGACTTGGGTGGTGCAGCGCAGGTTCGGCTTCAAGGCCACGCTGCGCAGTGAGCCGTCGCGCTGAAATCGCCACTCGAGCATGCGGTGGCTGGCGCTGCAAAACACCAGGGAGTGCGCCGCGAGGTCGGTCGGCGTCAATGGCGCGCCGTGCCGCTCCAGATACGCAGGGCTGGCACAGATCATTTGGCGTACCGTTCCGACCTTTCGCGCCACCATGTAGGCATCGGGTAAGGCGCCGATGAGCACGGCGACATCGACACCCTCCTCGTGCATATGGGGAAAGCGATCCTGATAGACCACCGACAGTTCGATACCGGGCCAGGCGTCCAGATAATCAAGAATCACCGGCATTAACAGCTGGTCCCCGAACAACAGTGGCGTGACCAGTGTCAGCAAGCCACGAGGCTCGACGTGCAGTCCGTTGGCCGAGGCATCGGCTTCGTCGGCCGCGCGCAGCAACCGCGCGCATTCGTTGGCGAACAGGCGCCCCGATTCGGTCAAGGTCACGCCCCGCGTACTGCGCGCCAAAAGCCGTGTGCCCAGACGCGCTTCCAGCGCGGCCAGCGAGCGACTGACCGTCGCTTCGGAAACGCCCAGTCTGCGCGACGCCGCCGCCAGCCCCTGCTCGGCGACCACGACGTCGAAAATGGTCATCTGCTGGTGGCGATCCATCAGCGATGACTCCTGCCTGCCGCCTTGATTGCCGGGTCCTGCATCATGCGTTCGGCGCAATAATCGACGAACGTGCGCACCTTGGCCGACACCTTGCGCTCCGCCTGGTAGCAGACGTGTATCGGCAAGGCAGGCTCTTCGAACGCTTCGAGCACCAGCTCCAGCGCACCGCTGGCCACCTGACTGGCGACCTGATACGACAGAACGCGGGTAATGCCCCAACCCATGGTCACCGCGGTAATTGCCGCCTGATTTGCCGACACGGTCAGGCGCGACTGGAGATCGACGTGCACCGGTTTGCCTGCGTCCATGAACTCCCAGCGTCGCAGCAACACGCTGGCGTGAGAAACCACCAGCCGATGCTGTTTCAAGTCTTCGGGATGCTGCGGACGCCCGTGGGCGTCGAGGTACGCAGGCGATGCGCACAGCACGCGACGCACTTCCCCGACCTTGACGCCATGCTGGGTACTGTCCATGAGATGGCCGATGCGCACCGCGACGTCGATGCCCTCCTCGACCATTTGCGTCACCCGGTCCAGCAACAGCGCGTTGATGCTCACCCCGGGGTATTGCTGCAGATAGCCCACCACCAACGGCATGACGAACAGTTCGCCGAAGAGCATGGAGGCAGTGATCGTGAGTTGGCCGACCGGCGCGGCGATGCTGCCCCCGGCAGACTCTTCGGCCTCTTCAAGCTCGCTCAGAATGCGTCGGCAATCGGTGAGGTAACGCTGCCCCGCTTCGCTCAGGTGCACACTGCGTGTGGTCCGCGACAACAGCAAGGTGCCGATGCGTTTCTCCAACGCGGCGACGGCTCGGGTGACACTGGGCGCCGACATGTTCAGACGTCGGGCGGCCGTGGCAAAGCTGCGCTCTTCGCACACGGCAATGAAGACCTGCATTTCCTGAAATCTGTCCATGGATGGGCTCGGCTATACGCTGTTCTTGTAAGTGGTTGCGATAGTAGCGTTTTGAACCGAGAAACGGGCAACTCCTCCGGAGCCTGGCGAATGTCGACTGCGAATTTGACGCAGGCTCAACGACGAATGCGGAGTCCTGTACTGCCCAACAACTGGATAGGTCTCCAACTCCTTGGGGCGACCCATTCCTGTGGGAGCGAATTCATTCGCGAAACGCTCGTACAGCCAACACACCTTCAGAGCCTGATACACCTTTCGCGAATAAATTCGCTCCCACAGGTTTAAGGTCAGTCTAGAAAACCTTCTGTTCACACCCTTTTTTGCTCCCTCCATCAGCGAAACATCCAGAAATATCCTCTTGACGAGACCCATGCTTCTGAGCGTTCATATTGGCGCACGGTCATACTCTATTTTTTCGCTTTTTTGCTTCTCGGGGAACACTCATGGTTTCGTCGGTTCTTGCTGCGTCGCTCTCGCGTCGCCGCATTCATTACAGCTGGGTCATTCTGGCCGTCACCTTTCTGACCATGCTGGTGATGGCTGGAGCGGTCGGTGCTCCCGGTGTGTTCATCAACCCGCTGGAAGCGGAGTTCGGCTGGGACACTGCCGAAATATCCTCGGCGCTGGCGGTGCGCTTTGCCCTGTTTGGTCTGGTCGGACCGTTCGCGGCCGCCTTCATGAATCACTTCGGCGTGCGCAAGGTGGTGCTGACTGCGCTGACCCTGGTCGCCAGCGGCATGGTCCTGTCGCTGTTCATGACGCAGTTCTGGCAGTTGGTGGTGCTGTGGGGATTGGTGGTGGGCTTCGGCACCGGTCTGACGGCCATGGTGCTGGGGGCAACGGTGGCCACACGCTGGTTCTCGCAGCGCCGTGGCATGGCGATGGGCCTGTTATCGGCCAGCTCTGCCACCGGTCAACTGGTGTTCATGCCGATGCTCGCCAACCTGACTGAGCACTATGGCTGGCGGACCGCGCTGACCTGCATCTGTGTCGCCATCGTGATTGCCGGCGTTGCCGTGCTCGCGCTGATGCGCAACCGTCCCGCCGACCTGCAACTGCCGTCCTATGGCGAAACCGACATCCAGCCGCTGGTGGCGAGCACTCAGACGTTCGCCGAGTTGCTGACGACGCCGCTCAAGGTATTACGGGACGTCTCCGGGACCTGGACGTTCTGGGTGCTGTTCATGACGTTTTTCATCTGCGGGGCCAGCACCAACGGCCTGATTCAGACCCACTTCATCAGCATGTGCGGTGATTACGGCCTTATTGCCACTACCGCAGCAGGCATGCTTGCCGTGATGGGGATTTTCGATTTTGTCGGGACCATCGGTTCAGGCTGGTTGTCGGATCGCTTCGACAACCGCTGGCTGTTGTTCGCCTATTACGGGTTGCGTGGGGTGGCGCTGATCATCCTGCCGTTCTCGGACTTCACGGTCTACGGCCTGTCGTTCTTTGCTCTGATCTACGGCCTGGACTGGATCGCCACCGTACCGCCAACGGTGAAGCTGACGGTGCAGAAGTTCGGGCCTGAGCGTGCCAACATCGTCTTCGGCTGGATTTTCGCCGGCCACCAGCTAGGCGCCGCCTTTGCCGCCTTCGGTGCCGGATGGACCCGCACGCACTTTGCCAGTTACCTGCCGGCCTTCTTTATCTCCGGCCTGCTGTGCGTCATTGCCGCGCTGATCGCGCTGTCCATCCTGCCTGTCCTGAAGACGCCCAAGGCTCAGACCCACTGACGCGCGAGTATCCAAAGGCCGAACCCCAACGCCATAAAAGCCCACGCCAGCAACGGGTGGAACACCACCCGCCAGGCCAGCGCACGAGGCTCGAAGCCGACCCCGTGCACGTAGCCTGCGCCCACGCCCCACATGATCAGCATCAACAGGCTGTGGGAGTAATGACCTTGGGCATTGAGCATCGATGCCGGGTGGATCAGCAGCACCAGACTCAAGGGCACCGCCATCAGCAGGGACGAGACCCGGCCGACGGCATGCCTGAAAGGAGCGGCCAATGCCTCAGCGGTCACGACCATTCTCCCGAGAGCGGGCGTCCGCAGCCTCCAGCCACAACGCGTTGATGATGCCGAAGCTGCAGGCCAGCAAGACGCCAAGAATCCAGGCGAAATACCACATGACGATTCTCCTTAATAAAGACCGTGAGGGTTGTGCTCGATGTGCGCGGTGGTGACCTTGCCCCACATTTTGGCGTAGCACCACAGCGTGTAGCAGAGGATCAGCGGCACGAAGATCGACGCTGCGACGAGCATGATGATCAGGGTTTTATGGCTGGACACTGCGTCCCATACGGTCAGGCTGGAGGCCGGGTCCAGGCTCGACGGCATGACGAAGGGAAACAGCGCAAAGCCTGCGGTGCACAGCGCGCCGACAATCGCCAGGCTGCTGCCCAGAAAGGCCGTTCTACCCTGCCCCGCACTGGCACCGAGCAACGCCAGCAGCCCGCCAAAGATCCCCAGCAACGGCGCAATGACGGTCAAAGGATGCGCGTGATAGTTGGCCAACCAGCCAGGGTTGGTCGCCGCGACGGTCTTGGCCAAAGGGTTCAGCGCGGCGCCAGGGTCAAACGTCGACGTGATGGCCAGGCCCTGAATGCCGCCGAACAGCAGCCAGGCACCCGCACCGATGAACGCCAGCAAGAACACCAGTGACAACCCTTGCGTGGCACGCCGCGAACGATGGGCAATCGCGCCTTCGGTGCGCATCATCAACCAGCTGCCGCCATGCAGGCCGAGCATGCTCAGGCTGACCACACCGGCCAGCAATCCGAACGGGCTCAGTAACTGCCAGAAATTACCCTGATAGCTGGAGCGAAGCGTGTCATCGAACTGGAACGGCACGCCCAGCAGCAGGTTGCCAAAGGCCACGCCGAACACCAGCGACGGCACCAGGCCTCCGACGAACAGGCCCCAGTCCCAGCTTTGCCGCCATCGGGTGTTTGCAAGCTTGCTGCGGTAATCGAAGCCCACCGGGCGCACGAACAAGGCGAACAGCACCAGCAGCAGCGCCCAGTACAGCCCGGAAAACGCCGCCGAGTACACCAGTGGCCAGGCGGCGAACAGCGCGCCGCCGGCGGTGATCAACCACACCTGATTGCCGTCCCAGTGCGGCGCGATGGTGTTGATCACCACCCTTCTTTCAGTGTCGTTGCGACCGACAAAAGGCATCAGCATCGCTGCGCCCAGGTCGAACCCGTCGGTCAGGGCGAAACCGATCAGCAGCACGCCGACCAGCACCCACCAGATCAGTTTGAGTGTCTCGTAATCGAACATCGTGCGTTCCTCAGGCCAGCGTCGGTTGGGGTGCGGCGGACACGTCAGCGTCACGTCGTTCGAAGTGATAACGACCAGTGTGCAAACTGCTTGGGCCGAGTCGGGCGAACTTGATCATCAGGTACATCTCGATGATCAGCAGCACGGTGTAGAAACCCACCAGCGTCAGGATCGAGCCCAGCACATCCCCCGACGACAGCGTCGACGCCGACAGGTGCACCGGCAGCACTTCACCGATGGACCACGGCTGACGGCCGTGCTCGGCCACCCACCAGCCGGTCTGCGTGGCGATCCACGGCAGCGGCAGGCTGAACAGCGCCCACTTGAGCAACCAGGGTTTGCTGGATTCATTCTTGCGCGCCGAGGCCCAGAAGGCACAGGCAAACAACAGCAGCATCAACACACCGCTGAGCACCATCAGGCGGAAGGTCCAGAAGATCGAGGCGACGTGAGGAATGGAATCCAGAGCCGCCTGATGAATCTGTTGCTCGCTGGCGTCCACCACCTTGTCGGTGTACTTCTTCAGCAACAGGCCGTAACCCAGGTCTTTCTTCACATCATTGAAGGCAGTAAGCGTCTGCTGGCTCTTGTCGCCGGCGCGCAACTTGCCCAGCAGGTCGTACGCGACCATGCCGTTGCGGATGCGCGCCTGATGTTCGCTGACCAGGTCCTTGATGCCGGTGACCTGCTTGTCCACCGAGCGCGTGGCGATGATGCCCATCACGTAGGGGATCTTCACCGCGTAATCGGTGCGCTGCTCCGCCTGATTCGGCAGGCCGAACAAAGTGAACGCCGCAGGCGCGGGTTCGGTTTCCCACTCGGCCTCGATAGCGGCGAGTTTGGTTTTCTGCACGTCACCGATTTCGTAACCGGATTCGTCCCCCAACACGATCACCGACAGAATCGAAGCCATGCCGAACGCCGAGGCAATGGCGAACGAGCGCCGCGCAAAGCCAATGTCACGGCCTTTGAGCAAATACCAGCTGGAAATCGCCAGCACGAAGATCGCACCCGTGACGTAGCCGGAAGCAACGGTATGAACAAACTTGACCTGCGCGACCGGGTTGAACAGCAGGTCGCTGAAGCTGGTCAGCTCCATGCGCATGGTGGTGAAGTTGAATTCGGCGCCGACCGGGTTTTGCATCCAGCCGTTGGCAATCAGAATCCACAAGGCCGACAGGTTGGAACCGATCGCCACCAGCCAGGTGACGGTCAGGTGCTGCACACGGCTCAGACGGTCCCAGCCGAAAAAGAACAAGCCAATGAAGGTCGACTCAAGGAAGAACGCCATCATGCCTTCGATGGCCAGCGGCGCGCCGAAAATATCGCCCACGTAATGGCTGTAATACGCCCAGTTGGTGCCGAACTGGAATTCCATCGTCAGGCCCGTGGTCACCCCCAGGGCGAAGTTGATGCCGAACAGCTTGCCCCAGAACTGGGTCATGTCCTTGTAGACCTGTTTGCCGGTCATGACGTAGACCGACTCCATGATCGCCAGCAGAAAGGCCATGCCCAGCGTCAGCGGGACGAACAGAAAGTGGTACAGCGCGGTCATTGCGAACTGCAGTCGAGATAAGTCGACGACTGATTCCGAAATCATTTTGGGTTCTTCTCAGGAGGTTCGGGAGGGGCGCCCAGTACATGCAGGCCGGCTTGCACCCCGTCGTCCCTGACGTCGACCGGAGCGTCGAACCAGACGCTGCGGATCCCCATCAGCAAGACGAGTTTGATCAACAGGATCAGACCGATCTCTTTCGCCAGCGGGTGTTTGAGGAAATCGAAAGGGCCGGGCATGTTGAGGACTCGTCGGGGTGCGGGGTATTTTTCCTACAGCCATGTCCGAGACCCTTGATCTGGATCAAACAACGCGGCAAGCGCTGGTGTGGCAGAACGCCACAGGGTTGCGCCCGGCCGGATGCGTCCTCCGGGTCTTCAGGCGCTCGACCCACGCAACCGACCACCCGCAACACCACAGGATGAACGGCAGATAAACCTCTCAAGTGCCGGATTTTGCAGCCGATATCGTGGATGTACGAAGCAGTCTGGTCGTGTTCCTTTGCCGATGTCCGCCCGGAATCGGAACACCTTGCGACTGCAGCCATGAGGTAGCTGTCCATGACACCCCCTGTTCTCCGTCGCCTGGCCCGCCGCGTGCTTGATCACGCGGTATGGCTGTGCCTGAGTGTTTTGGGTGTCCACGCCGATCCGATTCGCATCGTCACCGAAGAGCTGCCGCCCTACAACATGACCCGCGACGGTCAGCTGACCGGCATGAGCACCGAGGTGGTGCAGGCGGTATTGAAGGAGGTGAACGTTCAGGCAAGCATCCAGTCGATGCCGTGGGCGCGCGCTTACGACCTGGCGCTGCACGACCCTGACGTCCTCATCTACTCCATCACCCGCACGGCCGAGCGCGAGCACCTGTTCAAGTGGGTCGGCACCATCGCCTCTTCGCGCTGGTACATTTATTCCTCGTCTGCCCATCCGGTCAGCCTCATGGACCTGAACGACGCACGCGACTGGCAGACCGCCACGGTCAATGAAGACGTCGGCGAGCAATACCTCATGAGCCAGAAGTTCGTGCTCGGCCAGCAATTGCAGTCCAGCAACCGTTACGAACTCAACTACCAGAAACTGCAAACCGGGCACGTCGACCTGTGGATCTCCGACGAATTGAATGCCGACTACCTGGCCCGCCAGGTTGGCGACGATCCTGACCGCACGCTGGTGCAATCCTTGCGTGTGCCCGCGCTGGAAGAAGCGGGAGGGTTCAACATGGCTTTCAGCACCGGGACGGCGGATGCTACTGTTCAGCTGTTTCAACAAGGCCTGAAAGCCATCCGTGAGAACGGAACCTACGATGCTATTGCGCGGAAATGGAATTGAGCATGCTCGCAGAGTCCGAATCGACACGCCCTGAACACCTCGCCGCGCGGCCTCGCAACGGCTCGCTGGCGCGCCGGTTGGTGATGGCGACCCTGGCGTTTTGTGTGCTGTTTACGGTTGCCACCGTCACGGTGCGCACCTGGTTTGCCTGGAGCAACAACCTGGCGACCATGAACGCCGAGTTGAACCTCATCGATCAGGTGTTTCAGGGCACGCTGTCCAAGGCCGTGTGGGAAATGGACAGCGAAGCGCTGCAGGCCCAGATCGACAGCGTCGCGCTGGCCGCCCCCGTTGGCCGTGTCGAGCTGCGCATCCTTCGCCCAGGCCGTCCGGCGGAGGTGCTGGAGCGTCAACATCCGGGGCATTCGGGCTCGATTCTCGCCCCTGCGTTGCATCGCCAGTTGATGGTCACGCCCTACCCCGGCGCCAACGAAGTGGTCGGCGAGTTGACCATCGAAGGTGATGAGAGCCTGCTCTGGAAGCGCCTGTGGAAAGAAGTCGGGATCATCATGCTGACCCAGATCATCCAGTCCCTGGCCCTTGCCGGTCTGATCATGGGCATGTTCAACCGGTCGGTCACCCTGCACGTACGCCGCATCGCCCGGCATCTGGAGCAACTGACGCCGCAAAACCTCAAACAGCACCTGTCCCTGGAGCGCCGGAGCAACGCCAGCGACGAACTGGACCTGCTGGAGGCCGGGGTCAACGATTTGCAAGACAAGCTGGCCAACCACCTGGAGCGTCAGACCCGCGACGAAATCGCCTTGGCCGCCAGCCGTGACCAATTGGCCGAACTGGTGGAACAACGCACGGCGCAACTGAAAGCGGCGAACATCCGTCTCGAAGCCCTGACCCGTTTCGACCCGTTGACGGGCCTGGCCAACCGCCGGCACTTCGACGAGCTCAAGGAGCTGGAATTCAACCGTGCGTTGCGCCACCAGCAGCCGTTTTCGGTACTGATGTGCGACATCGATTTTTTCAAACTCTACAACGACACCTATGGCCATGCCGTGGGCGATCAGTGCCTGCGCGACGTCGCATTGACCATGAGCGCGCTGTTTTCCCGATCAGGGGAGCTGGTGGCGCGTCTGGGCGGGGAAGAATTCGCCGTGCTGTTGCCGGGGCAAAACCGGCAGCAGGCGCTGGCGTCCGGCGAGCGACTGCGTGAACTGCTCGAAAACCAGAGACTGCCCCACAGCGCGTCAGTGGTGTCGCCCTACGTCACGCTGAGCATCGGCATCGCCGAACTCGACGCGGCGACGATGGATCGCTTCGATCAATTACTCCAAAGCGCCGACAAGGCTCTGTATCGGGCCAAAAGTCAGGGCCGTAACCGGTGCGTGATCTGATCAGGGAGGGTCTGACATGAGCAATACCCCATATTCGGTTAAACAGGGCTGGGGCGTTTTCGCAGCCACGGTGCTGGTGCTGCTCTGCCTGCAGGCTCAGGCCGAGACGCTGCAGGTGGTTACCGAAGACTCCTCGTACAGCGAATTGCGTGACGGCAAAGTGGTCGGCGTCGCCAGTGAAATCGTCGAGAAGACCCTGGCCAAGGCCGGCGTCACCGATTACCACATGGCCCTCTATCCGTGGGCGCGCGCCTACGACATGGCGCGGCTGGAGCCCAACGTGCTGATTTATCCGATCATCCGCAGCGCCGAGCGCGAGCCGCTGTTCAAGTGGGTGGGTGAACTGGATCAGGTCACCCCGATGTTCTACAAACTGCGTGAGCGTCGCGACGTCGTGGTCAAGAGCCTGCAGGACGCTAAAAACTACACGGTCGGCGTGGTGCGTGATGACTCTCGTCAGGAATACCTCGAGGGCAAGGGTTTCAACAAGATGGTGGTGTCGTCCAACAACCTCGACAACCTGCGCAAGCTGCTGAGCGGCCAGGTCGCACTGGTGCCGTTGCCGGAACGCGAGGCGCGGGAGCAGTGCGAAGACCTGCACATTGCCTACGAAGACCTGGAAAGCGTGTACACGATTGATGAGCTGTCGAAAGGGCTTTACGTCGCCCTGAGCCTCAAGACGCCCGACGACACGGTCAAACGCATCACCGCCGCCTTCGCACACTTGAAAGACGACGGGACGCTGGCGAAGGTCATGGCACAGTAGGCCCAGGCTGGCCGAGTCTACCGCGCGCGGGCCTAAACCATCGGCAGGCTTTTGAAGATGTCCAGTTGTTCGGCCTCTGACGCGAACGCCGCCAGCACCGGGTAGGACTCGGCACTGATCAGATCAGGCACCACCAGTTGAATGAACGACCAGCCCACGGCGATGCTGATGCCATCCTGGCCGATGTCCTGACTTGCACTCAACGGCCGCTCGGTCAGCTCTCGCTCAAGTTCCGCGCACGCCGTTTTCAATTGCCCACTGACCCGCTCGACCCACGGTGCATGCTGAATCTCGGCCGGTCGCAGGTTGCGTTCATAGTAAATCTGCACGGCTTTCTCGTAAGCCACCAAGGCGAGACCGGTCAGACGCAGGGTCCGGGCACGCTCCGCCAGTGCCACAGGCATCAGTCCATTGCCCGCGCCCTTCAGACACCCCACATAGTCGAGAATCAGGCTCGACTCCATAAGCACCAAACCGTCATCGGTAATGAAAGTGGGCGCCTTGATCACCGGATTGAGCTCCCTGAAACGCTCCATGCCTCGAAACACCGACACAGACTCGTGTTCGAACGCAATGCCCATGCGTTTAAGACTGACCGCGACTCGCCGAACGTAAGGCGAATCCAGCATACCGATGAGTTTCATCCGACAAGCTCCTGTCAGTTGGCGATATCAAGATAATTGCGCGTTTGCGCGACGACGTTTCGCAGGCTAGCAAAAAGGCTCTGGCGCGCAACGCTAGATGCTCAAAAAAAGAATTTATCGTCCTGACAGCTCGTCTACGCTGTTTCACAAAGTCTTCACAATCGTTCTGAAAAACTCCGCGCGATCTACGCCTCCCTCATTAATCCGCCTGTCACCGACAGGTTTGTCCGACGTGCCGGTCGCAAGGATAGGACCGCTTTGGCGCACGTGTGGGCCATGTTTCGAGTAGTGCTTTATATGGAAATGCGTTCAAAGCTGAAACCCGTCACCTCCACTCGCCTCGTCATGCTGTTCTCCCTGTCTCTGGTTGCCTTCTACAACCTGGCGACATGGCATGCCCTGGTCGGTTTGACCCAGCTGCAAGGCATCAAGGCGGTCGCGTTCTATGCCTCTTTTGCGTTCTTTCTCTGGGCAGCCATTACGCTGCTGCTGACGCCCTTCTCCTTCAAACC
Source organism: Pseudomonas abietaniphila (assembly GCF_900100795.1). Classification (GTDB taxonomy): domain Bacteria; phylum Pseudomonadota; class Gammaproteobacteria; order Pseudomonadales; family Pseudomonadaceae; genus Aquipseudomonas; species Aquipseudomonas abietaniphila. Next base: position 498,703 of record NZ_FNCO01000001.1, on the reverse strand, counting down.
CACACTCAAGCCGGTCCTGAGTCTGGTGGCACTGTGCTCCGCGTCGGCCGCCTACTTCATGAACACCTACGGCATCACGATCGACACCGTGATGATGCAGAACGTGCTGGAAACCAACCCCGGCGAGGCCGAGGCCCTGATCAGCGGCAAGCTGTTCCTCTATCTGGGCTTGCTGGGTGTCTTGCCCATCGTATTGATCTGGATGACGCCGGTGACCTACCGCCGCGTGCTGCCCGGCCTGGTCAACAAGGTGCTGGTGTGCATCGGTTGCGTGCTGGTGATCGCCGCCTCCGTCGGGCCGTTCTATTCCACCTATGCGCCTATTTTTCGGGATGAAGACAAGCTGACCCACTTCATCAACCCGACCAATTACATCTACGCCATCGGCAAGCTGACCAAGCAGACGGTCGCGATCAAGGAAACCGTCAAGATCCAGGCCGTGGGTGAAGATTCGGTACTCAGCGCAGAAGCCCGGCAGCGGCCGAAAAAGAGCCTGATGATTTTCGTCGTGGGTGAAACCGCCCGCGCGGACCATTTCTCGCTCAACGGTTATGCACGCGACACCAACCCGGAATTGAAGAAGCAGGACATTCTCAACTTCACGCAAGTGTCCTCGTGTGGCACCTCGACGGCGGTGTCGGTGCCGTGCATGTTCTCCAAGTTCCCGCGCAGCGATTACAGCGACAAGAAAGGCAAGACCTACGAAGGCCTGCTGGACATGCTGCAGCGTGCGGGGCTGAAGGTCGTGTGGCTGGACAACAACAGTGACTGCAAGGGCACCTGCCTGCGCGTGCCGCACAGCGACATTCCCAAAACTCAGCCGAGCCCGTTCTGCGACGGTCAGAACTGCCTGGACGAATCGCTGCTGGTGGGCTTGCAGGACTACATCGATTCGCTCAAGGACAACGCCATCATCGTGCTGCACTCCGACGGCAGCCACGGTCCGGAATACTACGATCGTTACCCGAAAACCATGGAGCGCTTCACGCCGGTCTGCCACACCAACCAGTTGGGCAGTTGCACGTCGGACGAGCTGAAAAACGTCTACGACAACACGATCCTGTACACCGACCACTTCCTGTCGCAGACCATCGAGCTGCTCAAGCGCAATCAGGACAAAGTGGACACCTCGATGATCTATGTTTCGGACCATGGCGAGTCGCTGGGTGAAAACGGTGTTTACCTGCACGCTGCGCCGTATGCCATCGCCCCGAGCGCGCAGACCCACGTGCCGATGGTCATGTGGTTCGGCAACCAGACGCTGGAAGACGCCAGCATCGACCGCAGCTGTCTTGCGGCGAAACAGAACCAGCCCGACCTGAGCCATGACTACCTGTTTCATTCGGTGCTAGGCTTGCTCGGCGTCAACACCACTGAATACCAACCAGCCCTCGACATTTTCCACAGCTGCAAGCGCAGCAAAGGATGACCTGACATGCCCCTCCAGAACCCGGTGAACCGCTCAGCAATACCGGTGTTCTGGAGGGATGCGCAGTTGCCTTTCATTGAGGCGCGATCCATCGCCGATGGCCGCAAGGTCTGCTATTCACGCCATTCCCACGACGTGTTTTCCATCGGCGCCATCACCTCCGGATTCAGCACGTACCTGCACGAAAAGACCGACCAGCGCATCAGCACCGGCACGGTCGTATGGATGAATCCCGGCGACGTTCATGCCTGCAACCCCATCGATGATCAGCTCTGGTCGTACATCATGCTGTACGTCGATGCACAGTGGCTGGGCCGGGTTCAGCAGGCGTGTGGCATCAATGGGTTTCGCCCGATTCCGGGCATCTCCAGTAGCGATCCGACGCTTTTTTCCGCGCTGCTCGATCTGCACCAAACCTTGATCGACCCGGCGCTGGACGCGCTGGAAAAACATGAAGCCGCCATCGTCTTTTTCACCCTGATGCAGCAGCGGCCAGGGGGTGCGGACGTACCGCTGAAGAAGGTCAACGCCAAGGTGGAGCGCGCGGCGCAGTACATCAATCAGCACTTTTTGCGCGCCATCCGCCTGGAAGAAATCTGCCAGGTCGCCAACCTGTCGGAGGCGTACCTGATTCGTGCTTTCGAGCAGCATTACCACATGACGCCACACGCCTACCTGATCAACCGGCGCATTCAGCATGCGCAGGCGCAACTGCGCGAAGGCGCGCCCATTGCCGACATCGCCCAGCAAAATGGGTTTTCCGATCAGGCGCATTTCCAGCGTGTTTTCAAAAAGCACCTTGCTGCGACGCCGGGGCAATATCGTCAGTGATTCAGACGTAGAGCAAAGAGATTGCGCACCCGGCCAGCAACGCCGCCATGCTGCGGTTGAACACCCGGATGCGTTGCGCACTGCGCAAGTACGGCCCCAGAAAGGCACCGGCATAGGCCCAGCAGGCGACCGACACGTAGCAGACAACGAAGTAGACCAGTGCGAACAAACCGATCAACCGCGCTTCGCCATCCGCGACAAACGCCCCCATGCCCGCCACCGCCGCGAGCCATGCCTTTGGGTTCAGCCACTGCATCGCCGCGCCATGCCAGAACGAAGGATGCCGGGTGGGTTTGTCGACGTTCAGATGGCCGTCGTCGATCGCCAGTTTCCACGCCAGATACACCAAAAACCCCATCCCCGCCCAGCGAATGAGGTCGGTCAGCATCGGGTACTGATGCAGCACCTCGTGCAGGCCGAAGCCGGTGAAGATCAGCAACACCACAAAGCCGACCGTCGCCCCCATCACGTGCCGCAAACTGGTGACCAGCCCGAATTGCGCCCCGCTGCTCAGCGCCACCACATTCACCGGCCCGGGTGAAATGGACGCCGCCAGTGCAAACGCGGCCATGGAAATCGTCAGGTTCATTACCGCCATTCTCCGTTCAATGAGTGAACGGGGACGTTAAAGAAGCGGGCGCACGGCGTATTGAAGAAAACTGACCAGTCCATCCGCGTCCACCCTTAGCTCAATCGCTGGCCTGGGACAGCGGGCGCGCCACCTGTTCCAGCGACTTTCGTTCCGACGCCACGCCCCAGATCGCTTGCACAATCGCCGCCAACAGCATCAACGCTGCGCCAATCAAGTAGCCCACGAATACCGGGCCGCGTTGATGGCTGTCGATCAATTCGCCAAACAGCATCGGACCGACAATCCCGCCAAGGGCGGTGCCGAACGCATAAAAGACGGCGATCGCCAACGCACGAATCTCCAGCGGAAAGGTTTCGGCCACGGTGAGATACGCCGAACTGGCCGCCGCCGATGCGAAGAAGAAAATGACCATCCAGGCGATTGCCTGCTGGGTGACGCTGAACACACCCTGCTCGAACAGGTAACCGCTGATGCTGAGCAGCACCGCAGAAACGGCGTACGTGAGGCTGATCATGATGCGCCGCCCGACCACGTCGAACAGTCGCCCCAACAGTAGAGGCCCGCAGAAGTTACCCAAGGCCAGCGGCAGCACGTACCAGCCAATTGACGCCGACGGCACCTGGTAAAACTCGGTCAGGACCAGCGCGTAGGTGAAAAAGATCGCGTTGTAGAAAAACGCCTGGGCGGTGAGCAGGGTCAAACCCACCAAGGCGCGCTGCCGGTAGGTGTTGAACAAGGTGTCGAAGATCTCGCCCAGCGGCGTGTGGTCCCGGGCGTGAAGGCGCAGCTTCTCACCGGTGGGCGGCGATAACGCATGACCTTGTTGGCGAAGGCGCTCTTCGATGCCTTCGACAATGACCCTCGCCTCCTCGGCCTGACCATGAATCAGCAACCAGCGTGGACTTTCCGGCAACCACAGGCGCATCAGCAGGATCACCAACCCCAGCACGGCACCTATCCCAAAGCATAAACGCCAGCCGAGATCGCCACCGACCCAACCTGGGTCGAGCAACAGTATCGAGCCGCCCGCCCCCAGCGCCGCGCCAATCCAGAACGTGCCGTTGATGGTCAGGTCGACCCAGCCGCGAAAGCGCGCCGGGGTGAACTCCTGAATCGTCGAATTGATCGCCGTGTATTCGCCGCCGATGCCCATGCCGGTGAGGAAGCGAAACAACATGAAGCTCCACAGGCTGAACGAAAACGCCGTGGCGGCCGTCGCGCTGATGTACAGCGCAAGGGTGATAAAGAACAGCTTTCGCCGCCCCAGGCGGTCGGTCAGCCACCCGAAGAACAACGCGCCGAGCACCGCACCGGTGATGTACGCGCCGCCCGCCAGACCGATATCGGCGTTGCTCAATCGCAACACCGGACTTTCTTTCAACGCCCCGGACACCGACCCGGCCAGCGTGACCTCCAGCCCGTCGAGCAACCAGGTGATGCCCAGCGCAAACACCAGCAACGTATGAAACCGTCCCCACGGCAACCGGTCGAGACGCGCCGGGAGGTCGGTTTCGAACAACTTGCCCTTGCCCTGCTGCGATTCGGATGGAGTGCCGGTGGTGCTCATGCCTGATCCTTGCGCCAGTGATCGGGGTGATCTCTGGCTTGAGAGTCCGGCGTGTGGGAGGGAGTTCAGACGGTGCACAATCAAGTCGGACCAGCGTCAATTCGTACGCCGTCCCCCAAAGCGCGAAGATGACGAAGACGCCAGTGCGCCGGGCCAGTCAACTCCACGCACCTGACCCGATCGCGCACCAAAAGGTCCCCTGCGACTAGGGGCGCTCAGCCAAGCCGGGCGCCACCATGAGCTCAGGCCGCACCCACCGCTCGTACTCTTCGGGCGTGATAAACCCCAATGCCACCGCTGCCGACTTGGGCGACAATCCCTCCTGCAAAGCCTTGCGGGTGATTTGGGCGACGCGGTCGTAACCCAGCACGGGATTGAGGGCGGTGGCCATGAGCAAGGCGTTCTCCAGGTTGTCGTTCAGCTGTTGACGGTTGATCTCCAATCCCCTGAGCAGTTTGTCGGTGAAGATGCGGACAGAGTGAGCGAGCACGCCGATCGACTGCAGCAGGTTGTGAATCAGCACCGGTTTGGCCACGTTCAATTCAAACACGCTGGAGGCACCCGCAAGGGTGATGGTGGTGTGATTGCCCATCACTTGCATTGCTGCTTGAACCAGCACCTCGGCAAGGGTCGGATTGCGCTTGCCCGGCATGATCGATGAGGTCAGTCCATCGTCTGGCAGCCGCAATTCACTCAGCCCGCAACGAGGCCCTGAACCCAACAGGCGAATGTCGTTGCCAATTTTGCTCAAGGACACCGCCAGCACATTCAGCGACCCGGACAGTTCGACCAGCGTGTCATGGGTGCCCATTCCCTCGAACTTGCTTGGATTTGGCGTAAACCTCTCTCCCGTTACCGCACTGAGCGCTTCACAAAACGCGACATCGAAACCTTCTGGCGAGTTAAGGCCTGTGCCCACCGCCGTTCCCCCCTGAGGCAGCAAACGCAGCCGTGGCAGGCAGCCTTCTATACGCTCGATACCGTGGCCAATCTGATGGGCAAAGGCGTCGAACGCCTGCCCCTGAGTCATCGGGACCGCGTCCATCAGGTGCGTGCGACCGATCTTCAATACACCGGCCCACGCCTGCGCCTTGTCTGCCAACGCATCTCGCAATGCACCCAGCGCCGGCAACAACTGATCGCGCAACTGCAGGGTTGCTGCCAGGTGCATTACCGTGGGGAAGCTGTCATTGGACGATTGCGAGCGATTGACATGGTCGTTCGGGTGCACCGGATGTTTGCTCCCCAGTTCACCGTTCAAGGCCAGGTTCGCCAGATTGGCAATGACCTCGTTGGCATTCATGTTGGTTTGCGTCCCGGAGCCAGTCTGCCAGATCGTCAACGGGAAATGCTCGTCAAACGCCCCTGAGGCCACTTTTTCAGCGGCGTGTTCAATCGCCTCTGCCAATGTGGCGGGCAATACGCCGAGACGTCGATTGGCGCGCGCCGCCGCGACCTTCTGCTGACCGAACGCGTGGATCAACTCAGGTGAAAAGCGCTCACCGTGGCCGCCAAACACCTCCAGCGCACGCTGCGTTTGCGCCCCCCAATAGCGGTCAGCCGGTAGGGTGACAGGGCCGAACGCATCATGTTCTGTTCGGGTGAGTGTCATAGCGCTGCCCCCGGCTCGCGGCCCAGTTCCCGTCGATATTCCTCGCGGGCGGTCTGTTCGGAAAACTCACCGGCCCACTTGGCAACCACAACGGTAGCCACGCTGTTGCCAATGGTATTGCACGTGGCAATCGCCATGGACATGAAACGGTACACGCCAAACAGCAAGGCCAGGCCCTCGGCCGGCAACACGCCAACGGCAGTCACGGTGGCCGCGAACACCACGAAGCTGCCGCCGGACACTGCTGCTGCGCCTTTGGACGTCACCAGCATGATGGCGATGATGCCCAATTGGTGCTCCCAGCTCAGCGGCACACCGTAGGCATTGGCAATAAACAGGACGCACAAGGACATGTAGATGGAGGTGCCGTCCAGATTGAACGCATATCCGGTCGGGAGCACCAGGCCGACGCTCTGTTTCGAACACCCAAACTTCTCCAGCTTCTGCAACAGCCTAGGCAACGCACTTTCGGAAGATGCGGTCCCCAGCACAATGAAAATCTCGTCCTTAATGTAGTTAAGGAAGCGCCAAAGGCTGAACCCCGAAAGTCGGCACACCGCACCCAGCACCACAAAGATGAAGAAGAAAATCGCCACGTAAAACATCAGCACCAGATTGGCCAGCGACATCAGGACCGCCGTGCCATTACTGCCCACCGCGTAGGCGACCGAGCCAAACGCGCCCAGCGGTGCAAACTTCATGATCAAGTTGATGAATTCAAAGAAGCATTCAGAGATGCGACTGAGCCCTTCTTCGATGACCTCGCGACGCTCAGGCTTGAGCGCCAATAACGCGAAGCCAAACAGCACCGAGATCACCAGAACCTGCAATAACTGGCCTCCGGCAAAAGCGCCCACGAAGTTGTCAGGGAAAATGCCGTAGATGAAATCCATCGTCGAAACGGGGCCATGCCCTTTGGCAACCGCAGCGCTCGCCGCAGCAGCCGTCGCGCTGCTCGGGTGAGCGTCATGCATACCGGAGCCGATCTGCAGCAGGTTGCCCCAGACCAATCCGATAGCCAGCGCCACGGTCGACAAGACTTCAAAGTAGATCAAAGCTCGCAGTCCGAGTTTGCCCACCCGTTTGATGTCACCCGCCGAGGCAATGCCATGGACAACGGTGAAGAACACCAACGGAGCCACGGCGGTCTTGATCAGCTTGAGAAAAATGTCGCCAAGGATCTTGAAGCTGGCGGCCGTTTCCGGGGCCAGAAAGCCGAACGCGATCCCCAGGACCATGGCCGCGATGACCTGAAACGTCAGGTCGCGGTAAAACGGTTTTTTACCGGTAGAAGACATGCTTGCGCTCTCATTGTTGTTATGGGGCAAAAACAGGATTTGAAACAGCCAGCGACCGGACGCGCCACACTCCGCGTCCGGCCTCGAGCGTCAGCGCTTGACTGAACCTTCACGCTCCAGCGCGCGGTCAACCATCTGGGGCGCCAGACCCAGGTAATTGCACGGGTCGGTGAGGCGTTGCAGTTCCGCCAGATCCAGCCGTTCGGTGACTGCGCCTTGTGCGAGCAGCGCGTCAAGCAGGCTGATGTTCCGGTCGTTCGCCTCGCGGCAGGCGGCATATACCACGTCGTGCGCCAACTGCCGACCGAGCGCAGGCGCCAGCCCCATCATCACCGCTTCGGCGACGATCAGACCCTGCGTCATGTTGAGGTTCTTCAACATCCGCTCAGGGCGAACCTCAAGACCGGCGAGCATGAATTTCGCCTGACCAAGTGACGCCGCGCTGAGGGCGAACGCCTCCGGGATGGCGATCCACTCTGCCTGCCACGGGCCGGTGGAGCGTTCGAAGTCCTGAATCATCGCGTCAAGCATCAGGCCGGCCTGTTGGCGCACCCCCTTGGCAGCGGCGTACATCAGTTCACAGGAAATCGGGTTGCGTTTCTGAGGCATGGTGCTGCTGGCGCCACGTCCTTTGACGAATGGCTCGTAGGCTTCACCCAATTCGCTGGTCATCATCATCATGACGTCCAAAGCGACCTTGCCCAGCGAAGCCGTGACCAGCCCAAGAAAATTGAGCGTTTCGGCCAGACCGTCGCGGGCTACGTGCCAGGTGGCTTGCGGCACGCCGAGGCCCAGTTCGTTCATCAGCGCTTCCTGCACGTCCAGTCCCTTGTCGCCAAGCGAGGCCAACGTTCCAGCGGCGCCCGCAAACTGCCCGACTTCCACTCGCGGACGCAGCTCCACCAGGCGCTCGGCGTGACGGTCGAACATGCTCAGCCACACCGCGCACTTGTAACCGAACGTGATCGGCAACGCATGCTGCAAGTGCGTACGCCCGGCCATCGGCGTGTCGCGATAACGCAGCGCCAAGCCAGCCAACAGGCCACGTACGGCCTGAATATCGCGCTCGACCAGCACCAACGCAGCGCGCACCTGCAGGACAACGGCGGTGTCCATGATGTCCTGCGTGGTTGCCCCCCAGTGCACGTAGCGCCCTGCCTCACCACAGGTTTTCGACAGTTGCTCCACCAGCGGCAGGATTGGATAACCGACGATTTCGGTTTCGTGTTGCATCAATGCAAGGTCCAGCGACTCGAAGGTCGCTTTGGTTGCAATCTGCTCAGCCGCCTCGGCCGGGATCACGCCGCAGCGTGCTTCGGCCCGTGCCAGCGCGACCTCGACTTCGATGTAGCGCTCAATCAAGGCCCTGTCGGAAAACACGTGGCGCATTTCGGCGGTGCCAAACATGTCGCGAAACAGCGCGGAGTCAAAAACGGTAGTGGACATGGAGAAGGTCTCAAATGCTGTTATTGGCCGTACATATTTTATATGTCCGTACATAATTATTACCCCTTGCCCTGATACACTGTCAACTCGCTGTGGAGAGAGCTCGATGGAAGGCATCAATCAAACGCGTTACGCGGCGGTCGCCGACGACCTGATGGAAGGCATCAGCAGCGGTCGTTACCCCGTCGGTTCGTTGCTACCGACAGAGTTCGAGTTATGCGAGCTGTACGCAGTGAGCCGGCACACGGTACGTGCGGCGATCACGCAGTTGCAGAATCAGGGCATGGTGTCGCGGCGCAAACGCGTCGGCACCCGCGTGGAAGCGGATACGCCCAGTGGCGGGTATTCCCAGTCGCTGGCGTCGGTTGCTGATCTGGTGCATGTGGCCGAAACCCACATTCGGGATGTGCAGGAGGTCCGTCACTTCGTCGCCGACATCGCTCAGGCCAGGCGTCTGGGTCTTGAGCCAGGTTCACATTGCTTTTGCATGTCCAGCATCAAGGTCGATGTCAACCAACGCCATTCGCCGCTGTGCTGGACCGATGTCTACGCCGATGAAATCTACGCGGCAGTTATTCCAACGGCCGAGCAGTGTCCTGGCGAACTGATTGCCGCCTTGATTGAGCGGGAGTTCGGGCAACGGATCGATACGGTGGACCAGCAAGTCCGCCCAGTGCAACTGAACGCCGAGCTGGCGACACGCCTGAATGCCGCTGCCGGTTCACTGGGTCTGAACATCATTCGTCAATACCGTGATGATCAGGGCGCTCTGATCGCGGTATCGGAGACGGTCTACCCGGACGACCGCTTTACCTTGGTGATGCAGATGAAGCGTGAGAGGCGTGCGTCTATCCACGACGTCTGACCCTTTTTAGCCTACAAAAAAAAAAGCCCACCGATCGGTGGGCTCTCTGTTTGCTTGCAGCCGTCCAAGCGTTACAGGTTGAACACCGTCACCAGCTTGGTGTTCAGGTACGCCTCGATTGCCTCGGTGCCGCCTTCGGAGCCGTAACCGGAATCCTTGACGCCGCCGAACGGTACTTCCACCAGGCCGATGCCCTGGTGGTTGATCGACAGCATGCCGGCTTCGATGCGGGTGCTGAGGATGTGGGCGGTTTTCATCGAGGTGGTGAACGCGTAGGACGCCAGACCGAATGGCACGCGGTTGGATTCCTTAACGGCGTCTTCGACGGTGTCGAATGGCACCAGCAACGCCAGTGGACCGAACGGCTCTTCGCTCATGACGCGCATGTCAGTGGTCAGGCCACTGAGCACGGTTGGCTGGAAGAAATAACCCGGGCCGTCGATGGCCTTACCGCCGGTGTGCAGTTTGGCGCCTTTTTCACAGGCATCGTTGACCAGCGCGGACAACGCCGGCGCGCGCCGTTCGTTGGCCAATGGGCCCATGGTGACGCCCTGCTCCAGACCGTTGCCGACTTTGACCTCGTGGGTCAGGCCGACGAACTTCTCGACGAACGCATCGAACACGCCACGCTGCACCAGAATACGAGTCGGAGACACGCAGACCTGACCGGCGTTACGGAACTTGGCGGTCGCCAGGGTGCGCGCCGCCAGGTCGATGTCGGCGTCGTCGAACACCAAGGCAGGTGCGTGGCCGCCCAACTCCATGGTGGCGCGTTTCATGTGCTGACCGGCCAAGGCTGCCAGCTGCTTGCCGACGGGCGTGGAGCCGGTGAAGGTGACTTTCTTGATGGTCGGATGGGCAATCAGGTAACTGGAGATCTGTGCCGGATCGCCGTACACCAGACCTATCACACCGGCGGGCACGCCGGCGTCGATGAAGGCGCGAATCAGTTCCGCAGGCGAAGCCGGGGTTTCTTCCGGGGCCTTGACGATAATCGAGCAGCCCGCTGCCAGCGCAGAAGACAACTTGCGCACCACCTGGTTGATCGGGAAGTTCCACGGGGTGAATGCCGCGACCGGGCCGACGGGTTCCTTGATGACTTTCTGTTCCACAGACACATTGCGCGACGGCACCAGACGGCCATACGCGCGACGGCCCTCTTCCGCCAGCCAGTCGATGATGTCGGCGGCGGCCAGGGTTTCCATGCGCGCTTCGGCCAGTGGCTTGCCTTGCTCCTGGGTCATGATGCTGGCGATGTTATCGACCCGGTCACGCAGCAGGTTGGCGGCTTTTTGCATGATCTTGTAGCGGTCATATGCCGGGGTGCTGCGCCAGGTTTCAAAACCACGCTCGGCAGCGGCCAGCGCCTGATCCAGGTCGGCGATGTTGGCGTGGGCAACCGTGCCCAGGGTGTCGCCCGTCGCCGGGTTGATCACGGCGATGGTGCGGCCGTCTTCACTGGCTCGCCATTGGCCATCGATATACAGCTGAACGTCTGGGTACATAAGAAGCTCCGAATGCGCCTGAAGGAGGCGGGAGAATGATAAAAACAAGCCGGACAATTTACGGGCATATACCAGTAATGGTCAAGGCTGCTTGATAGGATGTCTGATGAGGATGACAGGCATCGATGACGAGCAAAGGTTGCGTCAGCAGAACTGCATGAGTTGCTCCGCGTACGCCTTAAGCACTTCGCGCTGCATTAAAAAGCTGGCGTATTTGCCTTCGCGAATGGTGGAAATCAAACCGGCGCGTTCCAGCTCTTTGGTGTGATGGGACACCGTGGCGGCGCTCACCGGATGCACCTTGAGCAACTCGGCGCAGGGCACCGGTTCTGTCGACTCGCTGATCTGGACCAGAATCTGATAACGCCGGCGATCGGCCAAGGCCCGAGAGATCAGGGCGATTTGCAGATCAGTCAGCGGAAATTGATGTGCAGTGCTCATGAAGATCAGTAAACCCCAGTTGAAACCTCCTTGTCGGGACCTTTTGGTTGAGAGTCATGCCGACCACCGCTGACTTCCCCGAATGTCGCACCCTGAGTTCGACGCCAGCAGACGGCTCAGGTTCACCGGCGACAGAATAAGCGTCTGCCGCACACCCGCGTAGTCTTTTCTGGCATTCTGCGCGCCCTTTTTACTACGACCTTGCGTCCCGCCCATGCCATTTTTTTGTACACAATTTAAAAATGAATTGTTTTTACATTTGTCGACATGTTGTAGAGTCGCAAAACCTGACCAGCTAGACAGTTTTTGTATACAGGTCAGTACAGCGTCACTTGCAAAGCCCATGACCGTATAAAAACAAATGGCAGGCTAAACATGACCACACCGCAAAGCAGCTCTTCGTCCCGCCCCGTCTCAGCCAAGAACAGGACCGACCTGATCTACGGGCTCAATGACCGTCCGCACTTTACCGCCGCGATATTTGCAGCGTTGCAACACGTGCTCGCCAGCTTCGTCGGCATTATCACACCCACCCTGATCGTCGGCAGCGTGCTGGGGCTGGACAGCGAAGTGCCCTACCTCATCAGCATGGCGCTGTTTGTGTCCGGCCTGGGCACCTTCGTCCAGGCCAAACGGTTCGGCCCGATCGGTTCGGGGCTGCTGTGTTTACAGGGCACCAGTTTTTCGTTTCTCAGCGTGATCCTCAGCGCGGGATTTCTGGTGAAAAGCCGAGGCGGCGGTACCGAAGAAATTCTGTCGACCATTTTCGGCGTGTGCTTCTGCGCCGCCTTCGTCGAAGTTGCGCTAAGCCAGTTCATCGGCAAGCTGCGCAAGCTGATCACGCCTGTGGTCACCGGCACCATCATTACCTTGATGGGGCTGTCGTTGTTAAAGGTCGCCATGACCGACATGGCGGGCGGCTTCGGCGCCACCGATTTGGGTTCCGCCACCAACCTGGGGCTGGCTGCACTGGTGCTGGGCACCATCGTGGTCCTCAATCGTTTCAATATTCCGTTGCTGCGCCTGAGCGCAATCATCATCGGCCTCACCTTGGGCTTCTTGGTGGCCTGGTACATGGGCCGCGTAGACTTCGCGCACATGCCGCAGGTGCCGGTCATGAGCATTCCGGTGCCGTTCAAATACGGCTTCTCGTTCGACCTGCTGGCGTTCATTCCGATCGCGGTGATCTTTCTGGTGTCGCCACTGGAAGCGGCCGGCGATCTGACGGCCAACTCGATGATCTCGCAGCAACCTGTCAGCGGGCCGGTTTACATTCGGCGGATCAAATCGGGGCTGTTGGCTGACGGTCTGAACTCAGCGATGGCGGCCACCTTCAACAGTCTGCCCATGGTCACGTTTGCGCAGAACAACGGGGTGATCCAGTTGACGGGCGTAGCAAGCCGCTACGTGGCGTTTTTCATTGCCGGGATTCTGGTGCTGTTGGGGCTGTTCCCAATCATTGGCGCCGTCCTGCAACTCATGCCCAAGCCCGTGTTGGGCGGCGCCACGCTGATCATGTTCGGTACCGTGGCGGTCGCAGGCATCAAGATCCTGTCCGAGGCCGGGCTACACCGTCGCAACATGCTGATCGTGGCGATTTCGCTGGGCATGGGTTTGGGCGTCGCGGCGGTCCCGGAGGTGTTGCGTGAGCTACCCAAAGCGTTGCACAACATCTTTGAATCGCCGATTACCGTCGGCGCGTTCTGCGCAATCCTGCTCAATATCTTCCTGCCGGAAGAGTATGTGGAGGACGAGCTGACCGACTTCGACCCGGAAGCCTCAACCCTCAAAGTGTTACAGGACCCGGCACCCGACGCCGCAAAGAGCGCCGAAACAGAACCTCTCTCCACGCGAGCGGTCGCACAGTTGAACCGCTAGGCTGCTTGGCAGGGGTGCAGTCGTGCCCCTGCCTGGCCTCGGCAACTGGAGCATTACGATGCAATTACGTCCCCTGCGGACCTTTTTTGCCTGCTTGCTGGTTTTGGGCTTGAGCGCCTGCGCGCTGTTCCCGAACCGCGACCCGCTGAACATCAACGTGGTGGGCATCGAGCCACTGCCCGGGCAGGACCTGGAAATCCGCTTTGCGGTCAAACTGCGCCTACAGAACCCCAACGATACGGACATTCAATACGACGGCGTCGCGTTGAACCTTGACGTGAACGGTAAGCTGCTGGCGTCGGGCGTCAGCGATCAGAAAGGCACGATCACGCGGTTTTCTGAAGGGGTGTTAACCGTGCCGGTGACCGTGTCAGCCTTTGCCGCACTGCGTCAGGCAGTCGGCCTGACCGAGACGCAGCGTCTGGACAACCTGCCTTACGAATTGCACGGCAAGCTGGCGGGCGGGCTGTTCGGCACGATGCGTTTTTATGACAGCGGGACCTTGAGCCTGCCACAGCCGGCAAGTGGCAATTGGTGAGCTGCACCCAAACCCTGTACGCCCAAACCCTGTAGAGACGCGTTTGCCCGCGATGTCGACAGGTCGGCAACGAAGAGGTTGACTGACATGACGCAATCGCGGGCAAGCGCGCTCCTACAGGTGGCATTGATCACGGACATGTTCAGTCAGGCACTCACAAATCGCACGCCAGGCTTGGCGCGCTCATCCACCACCAGTTCGAACACGTCTGGCCGCGAATAATGACCGACAACGTCGAAGTCGTACCGCGCGCGCACCAGTTCGTCCGTGTCGATCTCAGCCGTCAGCAAGCCCTTTTCTCCCACGAGCGGTCCGGCCAATACCTCTCCCATGGGGCTTACGATCACGCTGCCGCCATTGATCAATGGGCGTTCAGAGGGCCAATTGGCCACCTCGATGCCTAATGCGTCGGGCGACGCCTGCACCTGACACGCGCTGATCAGAAAGACCCGTCCTTCCTGCGCGACATGGCGCATCGTGCATTGCCACATTTCCCGCTCATCCACGGTCGGTGCACACCAGATCTGCACGCCTTTGGCATACATCGCGGCGCGCAATAGCGGCATCTGGTTTTCCCAGCACACCGCAGCACCGATGCGCCCGGCCTTGGCATCGATGACCGGCAACGTCGACCCGTCACCCTTGCCCCAGATCAGCCGTTCGGTGCCGGTTGGCATCAGCTTGCGATGCTTGGCGACCAGACCGCCCTGCGGCTCGAAGAACAGCACAGTGCAGAACAGACTGCTGCCCGCTCGCTCGATCACCCCGATCACCAGGCTGGCGCCTGTGCGGGCCGACATCTCGGCCAATGCATCGGTCTCGGCACCGGGAACATCGATGGCGTTCTCGAAATAGCGGGCGAATGCATCACGCCCCTCCGGCAGTCGATAACCCAATTGAGTGCCGAAGGTTTCACCTTTGGGGTATCCGCCGAGCAACGCCTCGGGCATCACCACGACGCTGGCGCCGGCATCGCGGATGGCCCCTTCGTAAGACAGAATCTGCGCCAGCGTGTCGGCTTTGCCTCCGGGCAAGGCGCCGATCTGCAGCGCAGCAACGATGGATTTGGGCATTGGAAAACTCCTGTTGAGCGGTAAGAGGCATCTGTTGCTAATTCTCTATGCCTCAACCAACATGAATAAAGCCCTGCTCAATTGTTAATGATATGAACCAGATGAATATCGCCGACGTCGACCTCAACCTGCTGAAAGTCTTTGAAGCGCTGCACGATGAAACCAGCGCCAGCCGTGCAGCCCTGCGCCTGGGCGTCACGCAATCGGCGGTCAGCGCGGCGCTGCGGCGTTTGCGCGACGTGTACGACGATCAATTGTTCATCCGCACCGGGCGCGGCCTGGCGCCCACCTTGCGAGCCAATCAGCTCAAACCCGTGGTGACGGACGCCTTGAACAAGTGCCGACAAAGCCTGGCCATGGTCGATCCGTCAGGCGCACATTTCGAAGGTCGCTCTGTCGCGCTGGGGCTGTCGGACGATTTCGAGATGGCGTTCGGCAGGCGCCTGATGGCGTCCATTCGCGAACGAGCGCCCGGCCTCAGGTTGATCTTTCGTCAAACCCACAGCCAGATCGTCGGCGCGGCATTGATGGCGCGCAGCATCGATCTGGCGATTGCGTCAGGCGGACTGGCCGACCGGTTGCTGAGTCGAAGGGTGTTGGGTGAAGGGGGTTATCGGTGTCTGGCCGATCCTGCGAGTCTGAGGCCGGGCCAGCAGGCACTGACGCTGGACGAGTTCATCGCCCGCGAGCAGATTCTGGTGTCGTCGGGAGGCATCATCGGCATGGTCGATGAGGGGTTGTCGAGTCTGGGCCTGACGCGAACGGTGTGCGCATCGACCACCCACTTCGCCGCGCTCCCCTACCTGCTCAAAGGCACTGACGCGATCTCGACCATCCCTGGGCATGCGGCCGAAGCGGTGGCGCACTTATCGGGCCTGGCCCTGCTCGACTGCCCGTTGTCGATGCCGCGCTACCCCATCGAGCTAGGCTGGCGTACCAACGCTCAGATGGACCCGGCGGTCATGAAAGTACGAGAGGCCATTGAGGCGCTGTTCAAGGTCAGCGCCTGCTGATCCATCAGCCTCGGGCGGCGGCCACCAGCCGGTTGACTTCGGCACGGACCATGTTGGCGAATTCCGGCGGCGACATGGCATCCAGCTCGGCCCGGACCCACTCCGACCACTTGCCTTTGCGCTTGGCGCGCTCGCCCATCAGCCGGGCGGCTTCGCCCTTGGCCTTGCCAAGGTTGCTCTGCCACAGCTCGAACAGACGGGACTTTTCGTCTTCGATTTCGGCGCGCTCGGCGAGAGACTTGTTGGCCAGGTTGTAACTCATGACGTTTACCTCGGTCTGCAAAAACGGGTGTTCAAAAACAGGACGCGTGATTCCGGGCAGTGCTGGCCCGAAAGCGTCAGCATCTTACACGTGACGGCACGGATGCCCGATTACATTCGTCGCACTTTTTACGTTGAGGCGCACACACACTGCAACTTTTCCGGCCCCGGATGACTCCATTGGTCACTGCCATTATCAACTGAAAGGAAATAACCATGGCTCGTAAAACTGCAGCCCAGACTGCCGCCGAACAGATCAAGGATCAGGCATTCAGCGAATTGGCGGCCCTGATCGAAGAGTCCGACAAACTGCTCAAGGACAGCGCCGCGCTGGTCGGCGAAGAGGCAGATACCGTGCGCCAACAGCTGAGCGTGAAGCTCAAGCAGGCGCTGGATTCGGTCAGCAACGTGCGTGAGCGCACCAAGCCTGCCGTCGAAGCCACCGAAACTTACATCGGCGGCCACCCTTGGCAGACCGTGGCAATCTCCGCCGGGTTTGGTCTGGTTGTAGGTCTGCTGCTGGGTCGTCGTTGATTCAAACCAGGCCAACCCTGTAGGAGCGCGCGTGCCCGCGATTGCGCTGGATCAGCCAAATACTCTTTGGCTGATACTCAAAGTTCGCGGGTAAGCTCGCTCCTGCAATAGAACACTCTGCAACCGTCAAAAGGCTTAACCCTGCCGCTGCGGCACCACGCCTTGCAGCAATCGGCCAAAGTAATCCGCCGTGAACGCCAACGGCTCAGTGTCCTTCACGCCCACGGTCTTTCTCAGCATCCAGTCACGGCGCCCCGCATCCAGTTGCAGGCTGTATTTTTCCTGTCCATGCAGGCTCAAGCCGCTGACTGACAGGCTCACCTGCCCTTTCGAACCCATCGCATCGGGCACGAATTCGACCGGATGAGCACCCAACGCAAAGCACATGCGGCGCGTCATGAACGGCGAGTTTTCGTCAGGGTATCCCTTGTTCTGGGCCAGATGCGGTTCGTACTCAAAACGGGTTTGCCCCGCTTCGACCAGTCGTGCAAGCCAGTCTTCGACTTGCTGATACAGGGCCTCGATACTGGCGTTCCACTGCGTCAGGTCATCGCGAAAACGCTGATGCTTTTGCTCCTCGAAACGCTGATTGGCAGACAGCAGTTCACTGAGGCGTTGAATCTCGTCCATAACGGCCATTCCCGGTTCACCCGCTCGAGCATTCGAGCGCGTGAACGGAGGGTGGCACAGCAGACCAATGCTGTCGCGTCACATCGTCGGGAGAGACTCAGGATTTGGGCGGGATCACTTCCAGCTGTGACAGGCGATGACCCTTGACCAAGGCGGCATCGATATCGGTCTTGGCTTTTTCGGCGACTTCCTGCGACTCGAACGGACCGATCATGACGACTTCCTTGCCCTCGACCTTGACCACGTACGAAGGGTAATGGTGCTCGACCAGCCAGTACGTCATATCGCTTAACGCTTCTTTCAAATGAACGCGAATGGTCCATTGAGGTGACGCCGGGGTCGGTGCTTCTGCGACCGAGTCAGCGGTCGATACCTTGGGGGCTGGTGCGGGTTTGCCAGCGTCACAGCCTGCCAGCATCAATACCGCTACCATCATTGCCATCTTGCGCACGTCTGTCGCTCCTCGTCTGAAGTGGCGAGAGTCTACCACCGCAGGCAACTGCGAGTTGTAACGGGAAGGGCCGACGGATGGCGAGCAACCACCGACCACCGGCCCCTGCGCATCACACCTGCGACTTTCCGACGCGGGCCGGGCTCAAGGCCTCGGCGCCGGAGGTGGCAGTCCCACCGCGTTTCCCCGAACGCGCATTCATGGCGGCGATTTCCTGCGCGGCCTTGGCCTGGTCGAACGAACCGTCCCACTTGGCGATGGCGATGGTGCCAATGCCGTTACCGATCAGGTTGGTCACCGCCCGCGCTTCATTGAGAAAACGGTCGACCCCCAGCAGCAATACCAGACCGATCATGGGAATGCCGTGAAACACGGACAGCGTCGCTGCCAGCGTCACGAAACCGGCCCCCGCCACACCCGCTGACCCTTTGGAGGTCAACAGCAGCACGCCCAGCACCGTCAACTGGTCCCACAGGGTCAGTGGCGTGTTGGTTGCCTGGGCCACGAAGATCGCGGCCATGGTCAGGTAAATGCAGGTGCCATCGGAGTTGAACGTGTACCCGGTGGGCAGCACCATGCCCACCACAGACTTCTCGCAGCCGAGTTTTTCCAGTTTGACCATCATGCGCGGCAACACCGCTTCGGTTGAGCAGGTGCCCAGCGTCACGAGGATTTCATCCTTGAAATACCGCAGGAACTGCAACAGCGGAAGGCCCGACCAGCGCGCCACGGCCCCGAGAATCACCACGATGAAGATCAAAGTGGTCACATACAGCGCGACCAGCAATTGGCCCAGCGACAACAGCGTGCCAATGCCGTATTTGCCGATGGTGAAGGCCATGCCCGCGCCAGCCCCCAGCGGCGCCAGGCGCATGACCATGGCGACCACGCGAAACAGGCTCTGCAACAACATGTCGATCACGTTGACCAACGGTTTGACCGGCTCGCCAATCTGCACCAAGGCCAAGCCCATCAACACCGAGACCAGAATCACCTGCAGCATCGCGCCCTTGGCGAAGGCGTCGAACAGCGTGGTCGGGATGATGTTCATGAAGAACTCGACCACCCCACCCTGCGCGGCCGCCGCCTGGGTATAGCCGGAAATCGCGCTGCCGTTGATGGTGTTGACGTCGATGTTCATGCCGACGCCCGGTTTGAGGATGTTGACCACCACCAGACCAATCACCAGCGCCAGCGTCGAGAGGACCTCAAAGTAGATGAGTGCCTTGGCGCCGATGCGCCCGACCTCCTTGACGCTGCCCATCTTGGCAATGCCCACCACCACGG
The DNA here is from genome assembly GCF_900100795.1 of Pseudomonas abietaniphila. Lineage (GTDB taxonomy): Bacteria > Pseudomonadota > Gammaproteobacteria > Pseudomonadales > Pseudomonadaceae > Aquipseudomonas > Aquipseudomonas abietaniphila. The sequence goes on along the minus strand of NZ_FNCO01000001.1, from coordinate 479,452 downwards.
TGCCGAAGATGATCGGCGCCAGCAGCATCTTGATCAGTTTGATGAAGCCATCGGCGAACGGTTGCAGCTTGGCGCCAATGTCGGGAAGGAAGAAACCGATCGCACCGCCGATGACGATACCGATCAGCACCTGAACGTAGAGCTGGGAATACCAGCGTGTCGAAGCCTGTTCCATGGAATGCCTCACTGTTGTTTTTGTATGAGGGGAAAGGACTGAGCGGATACTGCAGGTCTCTCTGTGGGAGCGAGCTTGCTCGCGAAGCGATCGGCACAGCCGCTGCCTTGTCGGTGGTTGAACCATCGTCTTCGCGAGCAAGCTCGCTCCCACAAAAGAGCTATTACCCGTCGAGCGAAATCACGCGCCCTCACCCAGCTCGCGCATCACCGCATACAGCGCCGACTTGGCTTCGAAGCCCACGCCCGGGATGTCCGGCAGGCCGACATAGCCATTTTCGACGCGGATGCCATCGGCGAACCCACCGAATGGCTGGAACACGTCCGGATAGGATTCGTTGCCGCCCAGGTGCAGGCCCGCGGCGATGTTCAGCGACATCTGGTGACCGCCATGGGGCACGACGCGGCGTGAGGACCAGCCCAGCTCTTTCATGACGTCGAGGGTGCGCAGGTATTCCACCAGGCCGTAGGACAGCGCGCAGTCGAACTGCAGGAAATCGCGGTCCGGGCGCATGCCGCCGTGGCGCAGCAAGTTGCGGGCGTCCTGATGGGAGAACAGGTTTTCGCCTGTCGCCATCGGCAGGTCGTAGTGATTGGCCAGTTCCGCTTGCAGCGCGTAATCCAGCGGATCGCCGACTTCTTCGTACCAGAACAGGTTGTACGGCTTGATGGCTTCGGCGTAAGCAATACCGGTCTTCAGGTCGAAACGGCCGTTGGCATCGACCGCCAGACGCTGACCATCGCCTACCACTTCCAGCACCGCTTCGATGCGGCGCAGGTCTTCGGCCAGCGGCACGGCACCGATTTTCATTTTCACGACGTCATAGCCGCGATCCAGATAGCTCTGCATTTCGGCCTTGAGCTTGGTCTGGTCCTTGCCGGGGTAGTAGTAACCGCCGGCGGCGTACACCCAGACCTTATCGTCCGCTACACCGTCGCGATAACGGTCGGCCAGCAGGCGGTAAAGGGGCTTGCCTTCGATCTTTGCGACCGCGTCCCAAACCGCCATGTCGATGGTGCCGACGGCGACCGAGCGCTCACCATGACCGCCCGGCTTCTCGTTGGTCATCAGGGTTTTCCAGATGGCGAACGGGTCCAGGTTGTCATGTTCCTTGTCGATCAACGATTCAGGGTCGGCCTCCAGCACGCGGGCCAGGAAACGGTCGCGCATCAGGGCGCCCTGGCCGTAACGGCCGTTGGAGTTGAAGCCGTAGCCGATGACCGGTTTGCCATCGCGGATCACGTCGGTGATCACCGCAACGACCGAGCAGGTCATCTTGGAGAAGTCGATGTAGGCATTGGCAATCGGCGAGGCAATGGAAACAGTTTTCTCGCGGATATCGACGATACGCATGGGTAACTCCTATTGTTTTTTGATAGCGGTTTCGAATGGTGGTGCAGCCGTTGGTGGACTCACTCTAGGGCTGGACCTTTCGCTGCGGCCAATGCTAAAAACGCGGCACTCAATGCGCGGACGGCATCACGATGGAATTGGTCTGGCTGGAAGACTTCAATGCGCTGGCGCAGAGCGGCAACTTTTCTCGCGCCGCGGAACTGCGTCATGTGACCCAACCGGCATTCAGCCGAAGGATCCGTGCGCTGGAGACGTGGGTCGGCGTGGACCTGTTCGAGCGCACCACGCAAGGCGCGATGTTGACCGATGCCGGGCGACACATGCTCGGCAGTGCGCAGGAGATGACCCGGCGCCTGTATCAGATGCGTCAGGAAGCCCGCGAAGTCGCCGGCAAACAGGCGCGCACGCTGCACTTCGCGGCCACGCATTCGCTGTCGTTCACTTTTTTCCCCGGCTGGGTGCGTGCGGCGGAACGCACCAGCCCGATCGAGGCGATACGGCTGCACTCGGACAATATGCGGGTTTGCGAGCAGATGCTGCTCGGCGGCGAAGTGCAGTTTTTGCTGTGTCATCAGCACCCGGACGTGCCGCCACAATTTCCCGCTGAATCCTTCCATTCAAAAGTGGTGGGCAGCGACGTGTTGATGCCTTTGCAGGCACAGCAGTTCGAACCCAACGCGGTCGCCGAACCACTTTCATTGCTGGGTTACACAGCGGAATCAGGGCTGGGGCGAATCGTTTCGGCGCGCCTGCTTCAGGAGTCGCAACCACCCCAGATGCACACGGTGTTCAGCTCACACCTGGCGGCCGTCCTGCTGTCAATGGCGCTGGAGGGCAAAGGCTTTGCCTGGCTGCCGAAAACACTGGCCGAACCCGAATTCGTCAGCGGCAAGCTGATACGCGCACTGGACGCGCACTGGGATATTGCGCTGGAGGTCCGCCTGTTCAGGCCCGCCATGGCCCTGAGCGATTTCGCGGAGGATTTCTGGGCGAAACTTTAGCCGTCTCGATACTCCTGGGCGCGGCGTGCAACGACCACGAAAAAGCCCCGACATTCTGGGATTGCCGGGGCTTTCGTTTTGGGTTCAACGGCTGGCGAAGTACATCGTGACTTCAAAGCCGATGCGCAGATCGGTGTAGGTCGGTTTGGTCCACATAGGCAACACTCCCTGGCGACACCGGGACAGTCCGGTGGCTCAGTTATACGCCGATGTTTACGCGCCGCAAGGCCTGCAGCAGCCAGACCTGGCAGTGACCCTTACCGCCAGCGCAACACGGTCGCTACACCTGTAGCACCGCCGGGACGAACGTTGCGCAACAGAACGGGCGGATGAAAACCCTTTGGCCGCGCAGCAGTGGCGTTGCGCTCATCCAAGGTGAGCCGGTACGGGTTTTGCTGCGGTGTTTTTGCATCACTGGATTATTTTTTGTAACAGGTGATATTCCTGATAAAGGCTAGTCTGAAGCATTACGCCCGCCGCCAAGAACGTTCGCGGCCTCATTCGTTGAGCACTGAAGAACAATAATTCATGCGCTGTCACCCCCAGGTCGCAGACGCATCAGGAGAGAACGCTATGTCCTTGCAGAGCACGGGAGCCGGTCCCGCTGATCTCAATGCCTTTGTCGGAGACTATTTCCCCGACCGCAGCCTGCCTTCCGATGGTCTGATCGTGCAGTCCTGGTATCGCAGCGTCGTGGAGCACGGCCTGGAACCCGCCGCCCGCGGCAACAAGGTGGTGCTCAGTGCCGCCGAGATTCATCGCCATCAGGATTTTCATCACGACTACATGTCCATCGCCGGCCAAGGCGTCAGCGGTCTGGCAAAGCGCGTGGGTCAAGCGGGTTTTGCAGTGCTGCTCAGCGACGAGCACGGCATCGCCCTCGATTCTCGCGTGCCCACCACGGGCAGTGCATATGCCGACTCGGGGTTGATCGTCGGCTCGCGCTGGGACGAGTCGCTGGTCGGGACCAACGGCATCGGCACGGGCCTGGCCTCGGGCAGCGCGCTGATCATTCACCGGGATGAGCACTTTCTGCGTGAGAACGACCGACTGAGCTGTTCCGTGTCGCCGATCTTCGATTCGCTGGGCAATGTGCGCGGCTGCCTGAATGCCTCATGCCTCAACAGCAACGGTCCAAAAGAGGCACAGTATCTGACCCTGCAACTGGTGATCATGTACGCGCGGATGATCGAAAACGCGTATTTCCGCCACAGCCACCGCAACACCCTGACGCTCATGGTCAAGCCATGCGATGAGATCAGCGACCTGGCCAACGAGCAGTTATTGGCGCTGGACGATCAGGGACGGGTCATCGGCGCCAACCGCGCCGCCTTCGTTGAACATGAAACCCACGGCCACGGCGTACTGCTTGGGCGCAGGCTCAGTGACCTGCTGCCGGTGGACGTCGATGAGCTGCTGCGCTTGAACAACGGTGGCGCCAATGCGACACGACTGCGCGTCGGGACGCGTCTGGTGGAGGTCGGGCTGCGCATGCCGGTCAAGGTTCGCTCCGCCAAACCTGCCGACAGTCGGCCGACCGCCGGCATTCACCGCGCGCCAACCTTGGGTCAGCTCAGTGGTGCGGACGTTCGCCTGCAACAGCGCGTGGCGCGCTTGTACAGGGTGCTGGACAAGGACCTGCCCATTCTCATCAACGGCGAAACCGGCACCGGCAAAGAAGCCTTCGCCCGGGCGATCCATCAGGCCAGCCGACGTCGGACCGGGCCCTTCGTCGCGCTCAATTGTGCGGCGATTCCCGAAACCCTGATCGAAAGTGAGCTGTTCGGCTACCGTAGCGGGAGCTTCACCGGTGCCAACAAGAAGGGCATGAAGGGCAAACTGGAAATCGCCAACGGCGGCACGCTGTTCCTCGATGAGATCGGCGACATGCCGGCTCATCTGCAAACCCGTTTGTTGCGAGTGCTCGCCGAACGTGAAATCTCGCCGCTGGGTGCCGACACGCCGCTGCCCCTGGATATTCAGGTGATCTCGGCAACCCACCAGAACCTCTCACAGATGATCGCGGGCAAAGCGTTTCGGGAAGACCTGTTCTATCGCCTCAACGGCATGACCCTGCAACTGCCTGCGTTGCGCGAGCGCAGCGATATCGGCTCATTGATCGAAGCCGTCCTGCGCGATCAGCCTGGAGGGGAACACTGCCGGATCGACACCACGAGCATGGCGTTGCTGAGCCGGTACGCCTGGCCAGGCAATATTCGCCAGTTGATCAATGTGCTGCGTTACGCCGTGGCGCTGGCGGACAATGGCAGGATCACCACCGATTGCCTGCCTGCCGAACTGCTCGATCAGGCGCAAGCGCTTCACTCGCCCGCGCCTGTCGAAGCCCGACCGCCTTTGGCGCGATTGGCTGCGGACGATGAAGGCCAGCATCTGCTGGAAGCCTTGCGCCGTCACCAATGGAACATCACCGCAGTGGCTGACGAATTCGCGGTGGCGAGGTCGACGCTTTACCGCAAGATGAAGAAATACCGCCTCGTGGCGCCGAACCGACTGAGCTGACGAACGCGCCAGGCCGGGCAGTGCCCTACTTCATGAACCCTTCCATGAAATCGGCCACACCGCTGGCGATCTTTCGCCGCCACGGGGCTGTCGAGGGATCCGCCAGGGTTTGATCCTCGTGCACAAAGCTGCGGATGATCGCGTTGTAGCCCAGCCAGCGGCAGGGTTCAGGCTCCCAGCTTTTGAGCCGGTTGAGCCCTCCCTCGCGGATGACCCAAGGCTGATGAACCAGCGGTGTGTCGCGCTCAAGGATCAGGTCGGCAAGCGTCCGACCGCCCAGGTTACTGGCGCCGACGCCCTCCCCACCATACCCGCCTGACAGCGCAATACCGGTGGCTTTATCACACAGCATGTGCGGATGAAAACGTCGGGACATGCCCAGATTGCCGCCCCACGAATGCGTGATTCGGGTGTTTTTCAGTTGCGGGAACAGTTCGCCAAACAGGTAGCGGCGCAACTCGACCTCGCTGTCGGTCAGGTCGAAGTTTTCCCGCAGACGCCCGCCAAACTGATAACCACCCCGGGCACCGAACACCAACCGGTTGTCCATCGAGCGCTGACCGTATGTCACCTGCCGACTGTTTTCACTAAAGGCCTGACCGTGACTCAGACCGATCTCGTCCCAGACACTTGCGGGCAACGGTTCAGTGGCCACCAGCAGGCTTTGTACAGGCAATTGATAGCGTCCCAGCGGTGGCATTTGCGCGGCGTAACCTTCCACCGCCAGCACCACCCAGCGGCTGCGAACCTTGCCGTGAGCCGTCGACACCTGCCCGGATCGCCAATCGGTGGCGGGCGTTGTCTCGTAGATGCGCACGCCCATGTTTTCGACCACGCGCGCCAGCCCTCGCACCAGTTTTGCAGGGTGTATCGTGGCCAGATGAGCGTAGTGAATGGCGCCGTAAGGGCGGGCGATGCGCAACTGCCCGGCCAGTTGATCAGGGTTTAGCCAGCGATAATCGGCCTCGGTCAGCCCTTGCTTGTAAAGCTTGTCCAGGTATTCACGCAGGGTACGTTCCTGTTCGGGGTAGCGGGCGGCGCAGTACAGCGCACCACCTTTGCGATAATCGCAATCGATGCCTTCTCGGTCGAGAACGGTTTTGACCTCGTCGGGAATGCCGAACAACAGGTCATACGAGGCGCGACGCTCCGCGGTCGACAGGCCTGCCAGCATCCGGTCCTCACCCAGCAGGTTTCCCATCAGCCAGCCGCCATTACGCCCCGAGGCACCGAAGCCTGCGGTCTGCCCCTCAATGATGACGACATTCAGATCCGGCGCCTGACGCTTGAGGTAATAGGCCGTCCACAGCCCGGTGTATCCCGCGCCAATGATTGCCACATCAACGTCCAGATCCTCTTGTAACGAGGGTCGCGGTGACAGGGGTTCGTCGAGCTGGTCCATCCACACGCTGATCGTTTGCCAGGCGGGCATTGCACTCTCCATCAAACAAAGGCCGATAACGACGATCCTAGTCGTTACGCGTAGCGGCTGTCGTGCTTGCGTGCCCGCAAAGAATACCGCCTACCGGGATTCGGTCTGTTTGATCCAGGCTTTGGGCGACAGACCCGTGCGCTGGCGAAAGCAACGGTAGAACGCGGACAGGGAATTGAAACCGGCGGCGAAAGCCAGCTCGTCGATGCGAACCGGTTGCGGTGTGTTTTCCAGTGCATCGAGCACGTGCTGCAAACGGGCCTGATTAACGTAGCGATAAAAGCTTTGGCCCAGCACCTGATTGAGCAGATAGGACATCTGGTTACGGCTGTAGCCGCAGGCCGTGGCGACGCGCTGCAAATCCAGCTCCGGGTCCAGATAAGGCTGCTGACGCTGAAAGTAGTCTTGCAGGTCATCGGCCATGAAGCTCAACTGGCGAGGCGAAAGGCCCAATCGACTGACACTGGGACGGGCACTTGGGCCGGCGCTGTCATCGGCTTTCTGCCGCACCAGCGAGGCATATTCGTTGACACGCCAGATGAGCCCTCCACGCACAGTGATCGCTTCGCTGGCATGGAACGACACCAGCCCTCGCCCACCGCGCAGCGTCACTTGGTACTGAATGAACGCCGTGTTGCCGTCGACGCGGATACGGTCACTGTGCTCCAGCGCTTCGCCGGCTTGTCGGGGCATGCTGAGGCGCACGTAGTCACGCAGCTCGGACAAACCCAGCGTGCAGTTTTGAAAGAAATCGTTGTATTGGATCTCGGGGTGATAGAGCGCCATGACGCCGTCCAAATCGCGGCGTTTCCAGCACAGGTGATAACGCAAGACGGTTTCGCCGGTGGCCGCCGTGTGTTCAGGGCCGTCGTCGGGCAAGGACATGGGGTGACTCGGGTGGTGGTGGAGACGGGTGACAAATTACACGAATGTGAGCGGGTTTGAAGACGTGTGCTGTGCAAAACCCGTTGCAGGCGTGAGCGTGTTGGCGAGCACGTTCACGCCTGCAGGATCGGCGTCACGTCGCGATACCGATGCAAGAACCGACGACAGATCGACCGGCGGCACGCGTCAGATCTGGATATACACCACATGCGTGTGCGTGAATTCGTACACGCCGTGCTTGCCATCCGCGCCGCCGATCCCTGATTTACGAACCCCGGCATGGAAACCCTGCATCGCCTCGAAGTTCTCGCGGTTGATGTAGGTCTCGCCGAAATCGATCTCGTTGCAGGCACGCATCGCGGCGCTCAGGTCGCGGGTGTAGAGCGAGGACGTCAGGCCGTATTCGCAATCGTTGGCCAACGCGATGGCTTCGTCCAGGTCGTCGACGATCTGGATCGGCAACACCGGTCCGAAAATCTCCTGACGCATGACTTCCATGTCCTGACGGCAATTGGCGAGCACGGTGGGCTGGTAGTGAAAGCCCTTGCCGTTCCTGTCCGCAATGGCACCACCGGTGATGATCTGCGCCCCCTCGCTGACCGCGGTCTTGACCATCTGAGCCACCTTGTCCAGACCCGCCTTGTTGACCAGCGGGCCCATGTCCAGGCCCTCTTCGGTCAGCGGATCGCCATATTTGGTCGCCGCCATGGCCACGCTGACCTGCTCGACGAATTGATCGGCGACTTTGCGTTCGACGTAGACCCGCTCGGCGCAGTTGCAGACTTGCCCGGTATTGATCACTCGCGATGCGGTAATCGCTTTGACGGCCAGTCCCAGGTCGGCATCGGCCAACACTATGGCCGGGGCTTTACCGCCCAGCTCCAGGTTCAGTTTGGTGATGTTGTGTGCCGCAGCCGCCATGATGCGCTGGCCCGTGGCGACGCTGCCGGTAAAGTTGACCATGTCCACGGCGGCACTGGCGCTGAGCGCATTGCCCACGGTCGCGCCCCTGCCCGAAACGATATTGACGACGCCTTTGGGCAGGTCGGTCTCAGCCAGCAGCCTGGCGAACTCGAAGCAATTGATCGGCGTTTCTTCGCTCGGCTTGATGACGATCGTGTTGCCGGTGATCAACGCCGGGGCAAGTTTGCGGGCAATGAGGAAGAACGGGAAGTTCCACGGCAGGATCCCGGCCACCACACCCAATGGTTTGCGGAACACGAAGATGTTTTCGCCAGGCCGGTCGCTGGTGAGGATTTCCCCTTCCAGGCGACGGCCCCACTCGGCCATGTAGTCCAGGTAATCGGCGGTGAAGTTGACCTCCACCAGCGCCAGCCCCAACACCTTGCCCTGCTCGGCGGTGATGATTCGTGCCAGGCGGTCGGCATTCTCGCGCACCTTCGTCGCGATCCGGCGCAGGTAACCGGCGCGTTCATTGGCCGGCTTGCGTGCCCAGCCCTTCTGCGCACTGCGGGCGGCCGCGATGGCGCGCTCGACCTCGCTGATGCTGGTCTCAGGTACTGACCCCAGCAGCTCGCCGTTGGCCGGGTTGAAGACTTCGATCAGGCTGTCGCCCGCGCTGAAGGCGCCGTCGATGTAGCTTTGGTAGATCGGTAAGGAATTGCCCATGAATGCTGCCTCTGCTGATTGATTGTTCTGTTGCGTTCCTTCCAGAACGCGTCCGTTCTCCTGCGGGAGCGAATGCATTCGCGAGAGGCTGACTGGACCGACACACTCGCATCGCCTGCCCGATTTCTTCGCGAATGAATGCGCTCCCACAGGTTCTCCGCCGCCGCTGATTTCGGGGTCACTGGGTCGCAGCGGTTTTGGCCGATGCCATTTCTTTCTTCAGGTCGTTGGCGCGCTTGATGATGTATTGATGCACCAGTTCCACTTCGTCCGGCTTGAGTTCGTCGGCGAACGACGGCATGCCATCGTTGACCCGACCGCCGTACACGATCCCGAGGAACATCTGGTGGTTTTCCTTGCTGAGCATGCGCAGGTCCGGCAACACGCCTCCGCTGATCGCATTGATGCCGTGGCAGGTGTCGCAATGGCCGTTGAACAGCGCCCGGCCCTTGTCCACTTGTTCGGTGGTGCCGGTGAACGCAGGAGGATCGACCTTGCGGTCGGCGTATTTGTATTTGAGGTCAGGCAGCTTCGCCGTCCCACCCAGCTTGTAGGTCAGCACTTGCGCGTTGGGCTTGACCCCGGCGCGCAGCGACAGCGCACCGGCAAAGGTCGAAAACGCCCCGCCCCAGCCCGCCATGAACGTCACGTACTGCTCGCCGTCCACCTCGTAGGTCACGGGGCCTGCCATCACACCGGTGTTGGCGGGTTGCTCCCAGAGCACTTTGCCCTTGTCCGCCGAATAGGCGACCACCCGCCCATCCGCCGTGCCCTCGAACAGCAGGTTGCCCGCGGTACTCAAGGTGCCGCCGTTGAAGATCGTCGAGTACGGCACTTCCCAGCGCGCTTCCTGCTTGAGCGGGTCCCAGGCGATCAGCTTGCCGGTCCAGGTGTCCGCCAGTTTGCGCAGGCCTTCAGGGTCTTCCGGCATCATCCCGGTATTGACCTGCAGCTGGTACATGCTCTTGAACTTCTTGCGGGGTGGCTGGCCGTCGACGTCCTGGTACAGCGCCGACATGATGTGCGCCGGGATGTAGACCAGGCCGGTTTGCGGGTTGTAAGACATCGGCTGCCAGTCGTGGGCGCCCCAGAACGCAGGTTGCACCAGCAGCGCTTTCTTCTCGGGATCGCGCCAGTAAACGGCGGCTTTCTCGTCGACGATCGGCCGGCCGGTCTTCATGTCGACGCCGGTCGCCCAGTTGATCGGGACGATGTTCTTCGCCGAGAGCAATTCGCCGGTCTTGCGATCGATGACATAGAAGAAACCGTTCTTTGGCGATTGCATCAGCACCTGACGCATTTTGCCGTCGATCTTCAGGTCCGCGAGCATGATGTGCGCGGTCGCGGTGAAGTCCCACGCGTCCCCCGGGGTGGTCTGGTAATGCCAGACGTACTCGCCGTTGTCCGGGTTGATCGCCACGATCGAAGACAGAAACAGGTTGTCGCCCTTGCCTTCCGACCGCAGCCGCGGGTTCCACGACGAAGCGTTGCCCACGCCGATGTACAGCAGATTGAGTTTCGGATCGTACGACATGGAGTCCCAGACCGTGCCGCCGCCACCCTGCTCCACGAACTTGTCGCCAAACCAGGTTTTGCTGGCGATCTCCATGGCCTTGTTTTCCGGCGGCAGTTTCGGGTCACCCGGCACCGTGAAGAACCGCCAGTCCTGCTTCCCGGTGTTCGCATCGTAAGCGGTGATGTAACCGCGCACGCCATATTCGGCACCGCCGTTGCCAATGATGACCTTGCCCTTTACCACGCGCGGCGCACCGGTGATGGTGATGGAGCGGTCCGGGCTGGTCCGGGTGTCCACCGACCAGACCTTCTGCCCGGTTTTGGCATCGATGGCTTCAAGACGGCCGTCCAGAACGCCCACGAAGACTTTACCGTCCCACACCGCCACGCCTCGGTTCACCGCGTCGCAACAGGCTTCGCCCGCACGACTGCGGTCCGACTGCGGGTCATACTTCCACAGCAGTTTCCCGTCGCGAGCGTCCAGCGCGTAGACCACCGAGAACGGCCCGGTGGTGTACATCACGCCATCCACCACGATGGGGGTGGCCTCGACGCCCCGGTCGATATCCAGCTTGTATGACCAGGCCAGACCCAGCCCGCTCACGTTGTCGTCGTTGATTTTTTTCAGTGGGCTGAAACGCTGCTCGTCGTACGTCCGCCCGTGGCTCATCCAGTTGCCCGGTTCCTGATCGGCTGCGCTGATTCGCGCACCGTCGACAGCGGCAGGCTGCTCGGCCGCGAGGCTCGAGGCAATGAAGCCGCCCTGGGACACGAAAGCGACACTCAGCGCGACGGCGCTGACAAACAGACGGGGGGGTGTGCCGGGAAGGCGAAGGTGCTGGCCAAATCGGTTCATGTGGCTCTCCGTTCTTATTAGAACCGGGCGCTCGTGTGCCCCGGCTTGACACGGAAAGAGCAAGCGCTGTGCCACGCCCGTGAAACGTCGATCTTTCAGTCACTTATGGCGAGAATCGCGAGCGCAGCACACTGCTGTCGCGCTACACTTGTCGCGTTTTGGACGACACACGCCGCAACAACCCCACGGTGGAGTGCGACAGTCAACGAGGTTTGATCCTGATTGTTTTTTGATACTGTCTGGCCACCGCCGAACCGGATGCTGGCATTGTGGTCAATCTCTCAATCGAATGCTCATCAGCGTGCTGTTCATGACCTCAGTCACCCGTGACACAAACGCATACCACGGGGCGAACCTCGCTGGCGCGGTACTGCCCTCAAGCACGCTATGCTGCAAGCCCGAACTATCGTGAACACGTCGAATCCGCCAACGATGGCCACAATGACCGAACGCACTGCGACCGATACCCCATCGCCTCTGGACGATCCCGCACAGTGGATCATCTGCGAGCACTGCGATTCGCTCTATCAGGCTCAAAGCCTGAACAAGGGCGAGGCTGCGTATTGCCTGCGGTGTGCTGCCCTGCTCGACCGCGGGCACCGCATGACCATTGAACAGATGCTGGCACTGAGCATTGCGGCGGGCATCCTGTTTATCTTCGCCAACGTCTTTCCCGTCATCAGCATCAGCATGAAAGGGCTGTACAACGAGGTGACCTTGTGGGGGTCGGTCGAGGCCCTCGCCCAAGGGCAGATCACCCTGATCGCACTGGTGGCAGGCCTGGCGATCATTCTGGCACCGGCCCTGCAGATCGCCCTGCTGTTCTGGGTCCTGGTCCACGCGCACCGCAACGAAATCGCGCCGGGTTTCAAAACCTGCATGCGCACCCTTGAACATTTACGCCCGTGGAGCATGCTCGAGGTCTGCCTGCTCGGCATTCTGGTGGCCATCGTCAAGCTCGCTGGCATGCTTGACGTCCATCCCGGCGTGGGCCTGTGGGCCATGGCGATGCTGATGGTGTTGATCGTGCTGATTGCCGGCAAAGACATACGCAGGCTGTGGGACGAGTTGGGAGTGGAACCCGAATGAACGGCATTCCTTTCGCCCGTGAGCACAAGGTCACCCTCTGCCATGTGTGCAACTACGTGTGCCCGCAGGACGCCCACGATTGCCCGCGTTGCGACTCCGCCGTACACGCCCGCAAACCCAACAGCCTGATCCGGACATGGGCCTTCCTGATCGCCGGTCTGATTTTCTACGTTCCGGCAAATACACTGCCGGTGATGTTCACGACACTGCTGGGCAGCGCCAGTGAAAACACCATCATGAGCGGTGTGATCGAGTTCGCCGAAGGCGGCTCCTGGGACATCGCCATCCTGATTTTCGTCGCCAGCGTGCTGGTGCCCTGCATCAAGTTTCTGGTGCTGGGGACGCTGTTGATTACCTGCCAGCGCCGCAGCCAGTGGGCCATGCGCGAGCGGTCACGGCTTTATCGGTTCATCGAGTTGATCGGCTACTGGTCGATGCTCGACGTGTTGGTGGTCGCCCTGGTGGCGGCGCTGGTTCAGTTTCGCGGGCTTAGCACCATCGAGCCACGGCTGGGCATCCTGTTCTTTGGTTTAGTGGTGGTCATGACGATGTTGGCCGCCATGAGTTTCGATCCCCGGCTCATCTGGGACGCAGAGGTTGAAGATGTCTGATAACACCCTACCCCCGTCAGCGCCCGCGCCTGTACGACCGCAGGTCAAGGCGCGCAAGGCCCGTATTTCACTGGTCTGGCTGGTACCGATCGTTGCCGGTGTCATCGGGCTTTCAATGGTCGTCCACGACTTCCTCAACGTCGGCCCCAAGGTCGTGGTCAGCTTCCAGACCGCCGAAGGCCTGGAAGCCAAGAAAACGCAGGTCAAATACAAGAACGTGGTGATCGGGACCGTAACCGACATTACGCTCAGCGATGACCGCACACACGTTCTGGCCACCATTGAGCTGAACCAGTCGGCGGCGCCGTTTACCCGCGCGGACTCTCAATACTGGGTGGTACGTCCGCGCATCGGTGCGCACGGCATCTCCGGGGTCGACACCTTGCTGTCCGGCGCATTCATCGGCGCCGACGCGGGCAGCTCGGAAAAGACCGAGAAAAATTTTACCGGCCTTGAAAACCCGCCGCCCGTCACCTTTGGCGAAAAAGGCAAACGCTTTATCCTGCACACCGACGACCTGGGCTCGCTCGACATCGGCTCGCCCATCTACTTCCGTCGCATTCAGGTGGGCCAGGTCGTCGCGTACGAACTCGCCAAGGACGGCAAAGGCGTCGATGTCGAGATTTTCATCAACTCGCCCAACGACAAATACGTGCTCGACGACTCGCGGTTCTGGAATGCCAGCGGTGTCGACGTCAGCGTGGGTGCGGCCGGCTTGAAGGTCTCGACCCAGTCACTGACCTCGATCATTTCCGGCGGCATCGCGTTTCGCGAGCCTAAATACAGCCCCGACGCCAAGCCCGCTCAGGGCAATGCCGAATTCAAGCTGTTTGAAGACCAGGCCACCGCCCTCGCGCCGCCCGATGGCGAGCCCAAGTACATCCGCATGCGCTTCAACCAGTCGCTGCGCGGTCTGGTGGTCAATGCGCCGGTGGATTTTCTGGGCGTGAACATCGGTCGAGTGGTGTCGGTCGACCTGGACTACGACCCCGCCACCGGCTCATTCCCGGGCGTGGTGGGCGCCGTGATCTACCCGCAGCGCCTTGGCGCGGCCAACGACAAACTCAGAGAGCAGGCGGGCGGCGGCGACGAAGAAGAACAGACCTCACGCATTCTTGGCCGCTTCGTCGAACGCGGGCTCCGGGCTCAGGTGCGCACGGGCAACCTGCTCACAGGCCAACTCTATGTGGCGATGGACTTCGATCCGAAAGCCCCCAAAATCGCCTACGACGCCAAGGCCCGACCGCTGGAAATTCCAACCGTGGGCGGCAGCTTCGACAAGCTGCAGGAACAATTGCAGGCGTTCGTCGACAAGCTGGGCAAAATCCCGATCGACGAGTTGGCGACCAACCTGAACGGCAGCCTGGTTGAACTGCAAAAAACCATGAAGCAGGTGAACACAGACATCCTTCCGCAAATGCGCGGCACCCTGCAGCAAGCACAGAAGACCATCGGGACCGCCAATTCGGCATTCTCCGAAGATTCGCCAGCGCGTCAGCAACTGGGTCAAGCGATGGAAGAAGTCCAGCGCACGGCCCGCTCGGTCCGCGTGCTGACAGACTTCCTCAGCCGCCATCCTGAATCGCTGATCCGTGGCCGCTCCGGTGATGCAGCCCCGGGTTCGTACAAAGGTTCTTCCTCTTCCCGTGAAATCGCTCCGGAGCCTGCCCAATGATTGTGCGCAAACACCTGTTAACCCTGGCCTGCGCGTTGGGCCTTGGCGCCTGTTCGTCGACACCAACGCATTACTACACCCTGATCGCGCCCGCCATCCAGGCACCCGCCACCACCGCGCAAGCGCCTTTTCAGTTCGAGATGCAGCCGGTGCTGATGGCCGTACAAGTGGATCAGCCGCCGCTGGTGGTGCGTCAGGGCGACGGCAGTCTGGCCATTCTGGAGAACGAACGCTGGGGCGCGCCGTTGGGCGATGAGTTCCACGACGCCTTGACCGGAGAACTGGAGCGCAGGTTTGGTTCCCGCGACCTGGCGGGCCTGCCCAAGCAGAACGACGAGCCGGTATTGTCGGTGCGCACGGATGTGCGACGGTTCGAATCGGTGCTCGACCACTATGCAATGATTGACGTGGTCTGGAACCTGAGCCTGCGCAACAGCGGAACCAAACGACAGTCACTGACCTGTAGCAGTGTCATTCGTCAGCCAGCAGGTGTCGGCATGGAAAGCCTGGTTTTGGCCCATCAAAAAGCGGTATCCCGTCTGGCCGACGCCATCGCCAAGACGGCGAATGAATGGGCGCGTCAACCCACTTCCCGTTGTCCTTCATAAACACAGCAAGTACCGGATTTGATACAACGTAATGACCTCAAATAAACCCCAAACAGACTGTTCGGGGTTCTTCAATACATTCAATCGACAGCCTTTATAAAACTTGTACAACCTTACGCGCACGTACAATTCTTGTAACAATGTGCTCAAACGACTGTTTAAGAATAATGCTTTCGCCCTTCCCTAGAATGGATCCACAATCCGCCGCATCGGCCGCAAAGCCCCGTCCACCGGGACGTGGGCCCACACGATGCATTGCTGCCGTCGCAACAAACCGTATGTCGTCCACACTCTCGGTGCATGAGAGTGGAGGTGAGAGGTAACCCGACGGGTCGCTTTTCCACACAACGGTGAATGACCAAACCAGGGAGAAACTTATGACAGGGATAGGTCCGAGACTGCGTCAGGAACGCCATCGTCTCAAACTTTCGCAAAGTGCAATGGGCACCCTCGGCGGAGTAGAAACCAATGCACAAGGCAACTACGAAAGTGGCGCCCGATATCCAAAAGCCGATTATCTGTTGCGCCTCGTCGACGCTGGCGTCGATATCACGTACGTCATGACAGGCACCCGGTCATCGGACGTCGGCCCCTATACTTCAGTGACGCCGCCACCCAGCCATGTCGTCGATGAACATCTGGGCAAGGTCACCCATCAATTGCATCGCAACCTCCATGGACTCATCGATGCGCTTTACCAGATGGCGTTGCTGATCGAGTCCCGGGTGAACGACACCGCTGATGAAGCGGTGAAGAAGGAACTCGATACCATTCGTTCCGAAGCACAGGCACTTGCGCAAGCGTCTGTGAGACTGATTTTCGTCACCTCGAAACTGAGCTGATTCACGCAGCCACGGTGTACAACTTAACGGACGTTGGGGCATGATCCGGGCACCGTCAGACCTTCTGGACAGCACCGTGCCCCTCGCCGACCACGACCTCACCCGCCTCACTGCCTGCGCCGCCGCTCGCCTGCTTCAACGTCGCGAACTGAGCGCTCAGGACCTGCTCACCGCATGCCTTGAACGTATTCAGCGACGAGAACCAGAAGTTCTGGCCTGGCGCCAGTACGATGCGGAACGCGCGATGGCGCACGCTCGACAACTCGACAACGGCCCTTTGCGCGGCCCTTTGCATGGCTTGCCGCTGGGCGTCAAAGACCTGTTCGACACTCGGGACTTTCCTTCTGGCTATGGCTCGCCGATCTATCAACGCCATCAGCCCGTCAACGACGCAGCGGCCGTCGCGCTGTGCCGGGAAGCCGGTGCAGTCGTCGTGGGCAAGACGGTCACCACAGAGTTCGCGACGTTCACACCCGGTCCGACTCGCAATCCGCACAACCGCGCCCACACGCCCGGCGGATCATCGAGCGGTTCGGCCGCTGCCGTTGCCGCACATATGGTGCCGCTCGCGCTGGGCACGCAAACCGCTGCGTCGGTGATTCGACCGGCCGCCTATTGCGGCATCGTCGGCTTCAAGCCCAGCTTTGGTCTGATTCCGCGGGCTGGCATCAAGAGTCTCAGCGAGTCGCTGGACACCGTTGGCGGGTTCGGGCGCAGTGTCGAAGACGTTGCCTTGCTGACCTCGGTACTGGCCAACGCCCCGCAATGGCGTCAACTGCCCCAAGACGCCAAACCTCGCGTCGGCGTGTGCCGTACACCCAGTTGGGACAGCGCCAGCCCCGCCGCACAACAAGCGTTTGAAGCCACGGTTCAACGGTTGATCAAGGCAGGCGTGCGGGTGGTCGATGTCACACTGACCGACGCCGTCTGCGCTCTGACCGAGGTACACAATGAGGTCATGTGCGCCGAGGCGTTCAAGGCGTTGAGCGATGAGCGCTTGAACCACCCGGATCAGTTGAGTGAACGCCTGAAAACGATGCTGGAGCGCGGGTCACGGGTGACCTTTGAAGACAGCCTGAGACACCGTGCTCAGGTGGCTTCGGCAAGGCATCAGCTGGGACGTGGATTTGTCGATTACGACCTGTTGTTGACGCCCAGTGCTTGCGGCGAGGCCGAACAGGGGCTTGAGCGCACTGGCGACCCACTGTTCTCGCGAATCTGGAGCTTGCTGGGATTACCAAGCCTGAACCTGCCGGTTGGGTTCGGGCCGCAAGGTTTGCCGCTGGGCGTGCAGTTGATAGGGCCCGTCATGAGCGACACCGCCACGTTGGCGTTTTGCGCATGGATCGAGCGCAGCCTCGACGCGTAATCCTCCTCAGGATCACGCGCGCCCGCGAGCGCAGTCTTTCAGACACCCTCGCGGTGCCTGAACGAATGTGTCGCGGGCGAGCCCGCTGGTAGTGCTGCTCGGTTTAGCGACGCTTCATCCGGTCGATGATCACCGCCAGCAACAGGATCGTGCCGCGAATCACGTACTGGTAGAAGGTGTCGATGTTCTTCAGGTTCATCGCGTTTTCAATGATCGCCAGAATCAGCACCCCGGCAATCACATGGCGAATCATGCCGATCCCGCCACTCAGTGACACACCGCCCAGTACACAGGCAGAAATCACCGTCAGCTCGAACCCCTGACCAACCATTGGCTGCCCGGACGTCATGCGCGAGGCCAGCACTACACCCGCCAGGGCGCCAATGACGCCATGCACGACGAAGATGATGATCTTGGTGCGATCAACATGCACACCGGCCAACAACGCCGCTTCCTGGTTGCCCCCGATGGCCAGCGTGTTGCGGCCGTAGGTGGTGTAGTTGAGCAGCCAGCCGAAGAACACGAAGCACACGACAGTGATCAGGATCGGCACCGGTACGCCGAACAGCTGGCCGTTGCCGAACACAAAGAAGGATTCCTCGCCGACGCCGACGGCCTTGCCGTTGGAGAAGATGTAAGCCAGCCCGCGAACGATCTGCATGGTCGCCAGTGTCGTGATCAGCGCATTGATGCGCAGCTTGGCGATGACGATGCCATTGATCAGGCCCACCACCAAGCCCATGGCCAGTGCTGCTGAGACGCCAAGAAACACGCTTTCGGTGTCGCGGATGACGATGGCCGCGATGACCCCGGAGCAGGCCAGTACAGACCCGACGGACAGGTCGAAATGTCCGGAGGCCAGGCAATACAGCATCGTGCAGGCGGCAATGCCGACCGTGGAAATCGCCAGACCCAGGCCACGCATGTTCAACGGCGACATGAAGTTGTCGATCAGCAAGGCACAGAGCACAAAGATACCCAGTGCAGCCAGAAGCATCGCCCAATCGTCGACGAATCGACGCATGTTCATGCCCTGGCGGGGAGCCGTCAGGCTGGTTTCGGTAGACATACGCACCTCGTTTTTATTTTTCACTGTCGTGACCAGATTGTTCAGCCGCGTGTGCGCGGCAGTGCCAATTGCAACAACCGTTGTTCATTGGCCTCATCGCGAGAAAGCTCGCCGGTGATGGCGCCTTCGCTCATGACCAGAATGCGGTCGGAAATACCCATGACTTCCATCAGATCGCTGGACACCACGATGACCGCGATGCCGTCGGCGGCCAGGTTATGGATGATCTGGTAGATCTCGGATTTGGCGCCGATGTCGATGCCGCGTGTCGGCTCGTCCAGCAGCAGGACCTTCATCGGCATCGAGAGCCAGCGACCGAGAATGGCCTTCTGCTGATTGCCGCCCGAGAGGAACAGCATTTGCTGATCCGGCGACGGGGTCTTGACGTTCATCGAGCGGATCTGGCCCTTGGCGTTTTCCCGCTCCCACTTGCCCTGAATCAGGCAGCCCAGGTGCACGTGCCGTGGCCGCGCGCCGATGTTGATGTTCTCGGCGACACTGGACAGCGGCACGATGCCTTCCTTCTTGCGATCCTCCGGGCAGAGCAGAATCCCGGCGTCGATGGCGTCGCGGGGGGAACGCAGGTTCAGCGACTGCCCCTCCAGCTGCAACGTGCCGGCCTGACTGCGGGTGAGGCCCGACAGCATGCGGAACAGTTCAGTACGGCCCGCGCCGACCAAGCCGAAAAAGCCCAGCACCTCGCCCTTCTGCACCGCGAAACTCGCAGGCTCCTGAAGCCCCGGTCCCATGAGACCAGTCACCCGCAGGCTCGGCCCTTGATGCTGACGTGGACGGTAGTTGTAGATGTCCTGAATGTCGCGCCCGACCATGCAGGTCACCAGCCGGTCGTGATCCAGCTCGGCCATGTCCTCGAAGGTGCGCACGAAGCGGCCATCCTTGAACACGGTCACCGCATCGCAGACGCGGAAGATTTCTTCCATGCGATGGGACACGTAGAGAATGACCCGGCCTTCGTCACGCAGCTTGACGATGATCGCCATCAGCCGGTCGATTTCCCGCGCAGACAGGCTGCTCGTGGGCTCATCGAAAGCGATGACGTGGGCGTTGCGCGACATGGCCTTGGCGATTTCCACCAACTGGCGTTGCCCCAGCGACAAATCGCCCAGACGAGTGCCCGGATCGATTTCGTCGGCCAGGCCCTTTAACAGCTCCCGCGCGCGACGAATCATCGCCCGACGATTGACCATGCCCCAGCGGTTGGGCATGTGGCCGAGCAGCAGGTTCTCCGCCACCGACATTTCCGGCACCAGATGCAGCTCCTGGTGAATCACCGCTACGCCAGCGGCAATGCTGTCGGCCGTGGACTTGAACGCCAGATGCTCGTCGCCGATCTGCAGGTCGCCGCTGTTGGGCTGATACGAACCGCCGAGGATCTTCAGCAGCGTCGATTTGCCCGCGCCGTTCTCGCCCATCAGCGCATGAACGCTGCCTGGCCGAGCTTCGAAATTGATGTCCGACAGGGCCTTCACGCCGGGAAATGTCTTGCCGATCCCGTTGAAGCGCAGGCTGCCGCCGTGCTGCGTTTGTTGTTGAACCGATGCCTGTTGCATGAACCACCTCCACCTCGCTCCACCCCTGACGGAGTGGAGCGAGGTCTTGCAGATATCCGCCTGAACTTCAGGCGTCCCGACTCGACTGCCGCGTTACTTGTACAGACCGATTTTGGTCAGCACGTCCTTGAAGTTGGCGCGGGTGATCAGGGTCACGTCGTCCATGGCGGTGTACTTCGCAGGTTCCTTGCCGGTGGTGACCCACTCGTACATTTGCAGGGCGGTGTTGTAGCCCTCTTTATCCGGGCTAGGCAGCATCGAGCCGAAGAAGCCGCTTTCCTTCTTCTTCAGTTCGTCGATGGCGTCGGTGCCGTTGATGCCGATACCGATCACGTTGGCCGGGGCGAAACCTGCGCCGGCGGTGGCACGTACGCCACCCAGAACGGTGTTGTCGTTCATGCCGCCGACGATGAGGTTTTTCGCGCCGCTTGGCAGTTTAGGCAAGGCCGCGTTGGTGGCGTCCATGCTGCCAGGTACGTCGAGGGTTTTCTGCGGCGTGAAGAGGATGTGGTCTTCTGGCAGACCGGCTTTTTTCAGCGCATCAACCGAACCGTCGGTGCGTTTCTTGCCCGTGTCCAGTTCGTTGTAGGTGTTGATGATCGCGTAGGTTTCTTTCCAGTCCCACTTGCGGTTCTGCGCTTCAGTGGCCATCGCCGCGCCCTGTTTCTGGCCGACTTCGAACGCCGCCATGCCCAGGTACGGCACGTCTTCCATGAACTTGCCCTTGGCGTCGACGAAGCGGTCGTCCACCGCCATGACCTTCAGGCCATTAGCCTTGGCTTTGGCGACGATGGCAGGGCCGAGGGAGACGTCAGGCGGGCAGATGACAAAACCCTTGGCGCCATTGGCGGCCAGGTTATCAATCGCGGAGAGGGTTTTCTCGCCGTCCGGTACGGCAATTTTGATCACTTCAAAACCGTGATCCTTGCCCGCCTGTTCAGCGAAGGCCCATTCGGTCTGGAACCAGGGCTCTTCAGCCTGCTTGACCAGAAATCCGATTTTGACCTTGTCGGCAGCGGACACACCGCCGCTCATGCCCAGAATGGCGGTGGCAACAGCGGCACAGCACAGGGAACGAATCCCGTGGCGACTCAACATAGCTAACTCCTTATTTTTATTGACTAGCTACAGCGTTCAGCAGTGAATGTCGTGACGACCGAACCGTTACCGGCGCGGGCGTCGATCGACTGAAAACAGTCATATCATATTATCAATGACGTCTATGTAACCGAGTGTCACACCCTCTTGAGCGGTCCGACATTCATCCGGAAAAACGATGTGAAACCTGCCCTCGGATGCCCGTTTCGACGCTGATCACACAGCCATCCAGCTCCAGCGCATCACTGGCCGGTCTGGCACTGGTGACGAACAGCGTGGTCATGTCCGGTCCGCCGAACACGCAACTGGTGGGATGACTCAGCGGCACTTCGACGATTCGGTCGACACGGCCATCCGGCGCAAAGCGAATGAGGCAGTGACCGCCCCATCGGGCGTTCCACACATAGCCCTGGGCATCCATGGCGGAGCCGTCGGGCACGCCGCGTTCGTGTTGTTGCGCCCAGAGCGTGCGCTCGCCCAGCGCTCCGTCAGCCTGAATCGGGTAGCGATAGATCACCCCGTCGAGGCTGTCGGCGCTCAGCAACGCGTGGTCGTCATCAGCCCAAAGCAAGGTGTTCACGATGCCTTGCCCATTGAGCAACGGCGTGACGCGAGCATCGGCATCGACCCGATAAATCCCGCCGGAACGCCGCTCCAGTGGGAGGTCGCCGCCTTCGGCATCCAGGTTGTTTTGCATGCTGCCGAGCCACAGTCGGCCCTGGCGGTCACACCGAGCTTCATTGGCGCGGTTGCCCGAAATCGGGTCGGCGACGCACAGCAGCGAAAACGCGGGGTGATCGGCGGGAGAATCAAGGTCAAGCCGGTAGACACCGCTGGCGAGGGTCACCAGCGCGTCACCGTGAACAGTGGGAATGAACGCAGACACCGGCTCGTTGAATTGCCAGTGGCGCACCTGCCCTTGATGCAGGCGCAGCGCGCGGAATCCGGCGATATCGACCCAATACAGCGACTGTTGGACGTCATCCCAGAACGGCCCTTCGGCCAATTTGAATCGCTGGTCACTGACCGGCTGCCACTTCATAGCGAATGTCCTTTTTTATTCTTGTCGGGGGCCGACGCTCCCTCTTGTCTACTGACCTTCGAA
The DNA here is from genome assembly GCF_900100795.1 of Pseudomonas abietaniphila. GTDB lineage: Bacteria > Pseudomonadota > Gammaproteobacteria > Pseudomonadales > Pseudomonadaceae > Aquipseudomonas > Aquipseudomonas abietaniphila. Next base: position 457,049 of record NZ_FNCO01000001.1, on the reverse strand, counting down.
CGCTTAATGCGCCAGCGATCGCGAGATCACCTCGCAGGCGTTTTCAATCAGACTCATGCAGGCCCAGACACCCCGAGCCGAATCACGTGTTGCGATGGCGTCGGCCAGGTCCTTGTGCAACGGCAACGTTCTGCCCAGTTCACCCGGTACGGCCGAGGACACCTCGAACGAAATCGCCAGCAGCGCACCGAGCGCGGGCAGCATCTGCTCGATGAACTGGTTGTGACTGGCCGCCAGCACCGCTTCGTGGAAACGCTGGTCGGCGTGGTTGTAGTCACCCTTGTCCTTGACGCTGGTCTCCAGCACACGGTACGCGGCCTGAATCTCGTCAATCTGCTGCGGCGTCGCACGTTCACACGCCCAACGCACCGCCATCGGTTCAATAGCGCGGCGCAGGTCGAGCAGGTCCATCACAAAGCTGGCGGGCAAGCCTTTGGCCGCTAACCAACCGACGACTTGCGGGTCGAACAGATTCCAGTTGCGGACCGGCAAAACCCGCGTCCCCACCTTCGGACCGACTTCCAGCATGCCCTTGGCCACCAGCGTCTTGATCGCTTCGCGGATCACCGTACGGCTGACCCCGAACTCTTCACCCAGGGCCGCCTCGACCTTCAACGACTGCCCTGCCCCTACGTTGCCTTGAGCAATCCAGGCACCCAGGCGGTCTACCGTCGACGCGTGAAAACTGTTGCTCATTCGACCACCCCTCCTCGCGGCGTTTTCCGCGAATCGAGGCTAATCATCATACGATTGAGTGTCAAACGCCTGTACAACCCGAAAAAGCTCGTCTAAACCTGTTCGACGAATCGCATCAGACTGACCGCGCCTCAATAGTATTACAATTTATTTTTAAATCGAGTGGTTTTGCTCTATAAATCGATTAATTCGGTGATGAGACACCGAATAGTATTACGAATTCCAGTTGCAAGCCTCCGCGGCAAGGCGAGTCTCCTTGTTGATGGATCTTGCAGCCTGTCGCTGTTCCTAAAACAACAAAAGGAAGGACGTAATGAGGAAGACGCTTATCCCTGCTATTGGACTCTCACTGCTCGCAGCAGCCCTTCAGGCAAATGCCGCCGGGCTCTCTGCGGAACACGCGGCTTTCGGCAAGATGCCGGATGGCACCACCGTCGAGAAATACACCCTGCGCAACAGCCTCGGCATGCAGGCCACAGTCATCACCTACGGTGGCACTCTGCAGTCGCTGCTGGTGCCGGACAAACACGGCAAGACCGAGGACGTCGTACTGGGCTTCGATGACCTGGACGGCTACCTCAAAGGCACCTCCTACTTCGGCGCAACCATCGGGCGCTTCGGCAACCGCCTGGCAGATGGCAAATTCAGCCTCGACGGCACGACCTATCAAGTCCCGCAGAACGACAAGACCAATGCATTGCACGGCGGCCCGAAGGGCTTCGACAAGCAGGTGTGGAAGGCTGAGCAGATCAAGGACAAGGGCTGGGTCGGGGTCAAACTGACCTATGTGTCGGCCGACGGAGAAATGGGCTTCCCCGGCACCCTGAAAACCGAGGTGACCTACAGCCTCAACGAAAAGAATGAGCTGCGCATTCAGTACCACGCCACCACCGACAAGCCGACGGTGCTGAACCTGACCAACCACAGTTACTTCAACCTGGCGGGTGCCGGCAATGGCGACATCCTCGACCAGGTGGCGATGGTCAAGGCGTCGCACTACACGCCTGTCAACGTGAAGCTGATTCCGACAGGCGACCTGCCGCCCGTGGCGGGCACACCGCTGGACTTCCTCAAGCCCACTGCGTTCGGCAAGCGAATCCGGGAAGATAACGAACAGTTGAAGTTCGCCGAACCCACTCAGGGCGGGTATGACCATAACTGGGTGCTGGACACCAAGGGCAAGGTATCGGCGCTGGCCGCTGAAGTGGTCGATCCCAAATCCGGTCGTCACCTGCAACTGTTCACCAGCGAACCTGGCGTACAGCTCTATACCGGCAACTTCCTGGACGGCACCGTCAAAGGCAAGGGCGGCAAGATTTACCCGCACTGGGGCGCCTTCACCCTGGAAACACAGCACTACCCTGACTCACCGAACCAGAAGGGTTTCCCGTCGACACGTCTTGATCCCGGCAAGGCCTACACGCAGACCACCGTGTTCAAGTTCGTCAGCAAGTAAACCCAACCACATTCGCCATGCCCTGGGCATGGCGAATGCCTGTTTACTCGTCCACCGCGACTCCCGCAAGCCGCGCCTGAACGCGTACTCCCCTCCTCAGGACCACGATCCATCCATTCGCGTCCATCCGGTTTTTCGCCCGCCCTCTTCTGTACCGAACGTAACCGTTTGGCACCCAAAGCATTATTTCGAGTGAATTTTCCGCACAGCAGCGACTCACTGAACTGTGAGCGACTGATACGGAGGTTTGCAAGAGTGGCACAGTACAAGCACTTCAGAATCGATTATCTGCTGCATGGCAAGTACAAAAGCTTCTACATCAGTGCCGAAGCCATGGACAACGCATCGGCCTGGCATTGGGCATCCGTGGACGCAGGATTCGGGCAGATACCGAAGTACCGTTCGGACAAAGTGCCGAAAGTCAGCAAACCCAAAGCCGAGCAACTCGGGCTGACGGATGTTGAGTGGGCTGAATCCTGAGACGAGGGCTCAGCCTTGGGCAGAGCGCTGTGCTCTGCCCTCTCCTCGACAGCATCTGCGGGTCTGCTGCAAACCTGCGAGAGCGAACTTCCTCGCGAGCGCAGCCGTTATGCTCCATCCATGCTGAGTGACCTTTTGCAGCCGGTCATGGACGCTCTTCCCACGGCTTTTACCCAGCCCCGCCACTGAATGGATTTCTGACAATTGGCGCACTGCATCGGTGCCATTGAAGGAACTGATCATTAAACGATCATTACGAGTCAGCCCTTGTTTTTAATGGCTTGCAGCCAGTTATCCACAGAGATATTCACGCTTTCCGTGGACAACTTTTTGAACGATATCCCGTTGACTTTCAAGGACTACCCAGCGTAGCCCCTCGCCAGAAAACGGGTCAAAAGGTGCCTCTGCTCCACCGCCTCGACGCCCGCGTTGGCCTGCAAAGAACTCACCCGATACTTGCAAGTTGGCCTGAACAGGTCTATTAACTTCCAGCGTTGCAGCAATGCTGCTGTCGAACATTCATTGAATCGGACCCCGACAGGTCATGCGAATCACCAACCTCCCCATGGCCTTGCGCCGTTCCAAAGTACGGCACTCTGCCCGTCCGCCGGATACCTCGTCTCTCGCTTGAGCGCGCCTCGACAATCGCGCCAAGTCCGTTCGCTTTTCCCCTTTCAGTACGCCTGCCACCACGACCTCGCGCCTGCACGCTTGGCGTTGTCACGTGGCCTGATCCTGCGCGCCCATGCGGCGCAAGCGAGAGACCCATGAAATTTGCACCCGTTGAACATGCCCAGCGTTTTCTCACTCAACACCCCGATATCGAGATGTTCGAACTGTTCATCCTCGATGCTAACGGCGTACCGCGCGGCAAGCTGTTGCACCGCGATGAGCTGATCGCTGTTTATGAAAATGGACGGCCGTTGCCGAGTACGATTCTGGGCCTGACGCTGCAAGGCGACGATGTCGAGAACTCAGGACTGGTCTGGGACGTGGGTGACATCGATTGCCGCGCCTACCCGCTGGAGGGCAGCCTGGTGCGCCTGCCGTGGCGGCAGATTCCAACCGCCGCAGTACAGGTCAGCATGCACCCGACCGAGGGTGTGCCAGCCAGCATCGCCGATCCTCGTCACCTGCTGATCAAGGTCATCGAGCGCTTGAACGCCGACGGCTATTACCCGGTCATGGCCTGCGAGCTCGAGTTTTATCTGCTCGATGCCAAACGCGACGCCAATGGTCGTCCGCAACCCGCGCTGGACGCCGACGGCTCCCGCCCTCGCCACACGCAAGTCTACGGACTGCGAGAACTGGAACAGATCGAACCCTTCCTTGCCGACCTCTATGCCGCCTGCAAGCTGCACGGCATTCCCGCGCGCACGGCGATCTCCGAATACGCGCCCGGGCAAGTGGAAATCACCCTGGAACACGGCGACGCCCTTGAAGCCATGGATCAGGCCGTGCGCTACAAACGCCTGGTCAAGGCCGTCGCGCACACGCACGGCATGCAGGCCACGTTCATGGCCAAGCCGTTCGACGACCTCGCCGGCACCGGTATGCACATGCACGTCAGCATCGCCGACGCAGAGGGCCACAATCTGTTTGCGTCGCAAGATCCGGCGGGCACGCCACTGCTGCGCTACGCCGTTGGGGGAATGCTCGAGTCGCTGCTCGACTCGTTGCTGCTGTTCTGTCCGAACGCCAATTCCTATCGTCGCTTTCAGGCCAACAGCTACGCGCCGCTCGCGCCGACATGGGGCGTGGATAACCGCACCGTCAGCCTGCGCGTGCCGGGTGGACCGGCGCACACCCGGCACATCGAACACCGTATCTGCGGCGCCGACGCCAACCCGTATCTGGCGGCGGCTGCGATCCTCGCGGGCATCCATCGCGGCATCACACACAGCATCGACCCAGGCGCACCCGTCGAGGGCAACGGCTACGCGCAAGCCACGCGCCTGCTGCCCACTGACTGGTTGACCTCGCTGACCGCACTGGAAAACTCGGCATGGGCCCGCGATGCGCTGGGAACGGAATTCCTGGGGGTGTACCTGGCCGTCAAGCGCGCGGAATACCGGCAGTTCATGGCCGAGGTGGGAGAACAGGACTGGCGTTGGTACCTGACGCAAGCCTGACCATTGAACCCACTTCTGACGAGTATCGGACATGACAGCACGAAGTAATTCCTACTACACCGCAACCCTGAATCAGGAAACGGACTACCCGACGCTGCACGGCCAGCATCAGGTCGACGTGGTGATCATCGGCGGCGGTTTCACCGGGGTCGCCACGGCGGTGGAACTGGCGGAGCAAGGCCTGAAGGTCGCTATTGTCGAAAGCCACAAGATCGGCTGGGGAGCGACGGGACGCAATGGAGGACAGGTGACCGGCAGCCTCTCGGGCGACGACGCCATGCGCAAGCAGATGCGCAAAACCCTGGGCAACGACGTCGACGACTTCATCTGGCAACTGCGCTGGCGGGGACACGAGATCATTCGCCGTCGCGTCGAAAAATACGCCATCGCCTGCGACCTGCGACACGGCCACCTCCACGCTGCCTACAAACCCGGCCACATGAACGGCCTCAAGCACGACCATGACGAAGCGGTGCGTCGAGGCATGGGGGACGAGGTCACCCTGCTCGACCGCAGCCAGGTGCGGGACATCCTGCAAACCGACCTTTACTACGGCGCGATCAAGAACACCCGCAACCTGCACCTGCACCCGCTCAACCTGTGCATTGGCGAAGCCCGGGCAGCAGAAGGACTGGGCGCACTGATCTTCGAGAACAGCGAAGTCGTGCAGATCGTTCACGGTGACCGGCCCGCTGTCATCACGGCCCACGGGCGCATCGACGCGAAACAGGTGATGCTGGCAGGCGACGTCTACCACCGCCTGGAGCCCGGAAAACTCAAGGGCAAGATCTTTCCGGCCATGGGCGGCATCGTGACCACCGCCCCTCTGGGCACGCTCGCGACCGAGCTCAACCCGGAAAACCTCGCGGTGTACGACTGCCGTTTCGTGCTCGACTACTACCGGATGACGGCCGACGGAAGGCTATTGTTCGGGGGCGGTGCCAACTACAGCGGCAAGGATTCACGGGACATCGCCGCTGAACTGCGCCCGTGCATCGAACGCACGTTCCCGGCCCTGAAAGGCGTGGCCATCGACTATCAGTGGAGTTGCGCGATGGGCATCGTGATCAACCGGATCCCGCAGCTCGGCAAGCTGTCGGACAACGTCTGGTACTGCCAGGGTTACTCGGGGCACGGCATCGCGACCACCCATATCATGGGCGAGATCATGAGCCGGGCGATCACAGGCCATCTGGAGCAATTCGACACGTTTGCCGCGTGCCAGCACATTCGCGTGCCGATGGGCGATGTCCTCGGCAACCCAATGCTGGCGGCGGGTATGTGGTACTACCAGATGCTTGAACGGCTGCGCTGAGACCCTGAAACGGGAGCCGGGCGATCAGCCCGGCTGCGCAATCAACGTCAAACGTCAACGACTCTCGACCGCGTCATAGCGCCAACAGCAATGGCGATGACCCGGCAGGATGATACAGCCTCCGAGGCTCAGAATAAGGGCGCAGAGGGCGAGCAGTTTCAGGGATCGGGACATGGACATTTTCCTCTCATAGATCGCGGGCGGCTGTCAGCCAACGGGACCCGCCGGCGTCAGCGTTATCCATTGAACGGAACAACCCGACAGCATCCGTCGTTACGAACGCACCCTTTTTTTTTAAAAAAAATGGCGTTTCCCGCGACGGACATCGGCGCGTCCTGCGTTAAACCCTTAGCTGCACTCACTTTCGCGTGCAGGCATCAAGGAGTTGTCATGAGAGTCCCACCATCTCTGGCGAAATTACGCTATGCCCTGATCATCCCGCTGGCCTTCGCGGCGTTGGCCAGCACACCGGTCTATGCAAGGACCGAGGTCATCATTCAGCAAGCCCCTCCACCCGTGCGCATGGAGCCCATCCCGGGCGCTCGTCCCGGTTATGCATGGGACCGTGGACACTGGCGCTGGCAAGGCCGGGGTTATGCCTGGGTTCCGGGTCACTGGCAGCCGGTGCGGCGTAATGCCCGCTGGGAGCCCGGACACTGGGAGGCGCGAGGTCCTAACTGGTACTGGATAGAAGGTCGCTGGGTGCGCTGAACCAATGGCGGGATTGTGGTCTGTAGTTACAGGATATTTCAGCCCACTTTCCCGCCAGCCCTCAATCGGATCTGGCTGCCCAGTGACCGGACCGAGACACGCCCTATTGAAAGACACTGATCCGGACATCGAATTGTTGGCCCGCGTCGGCAACAACGACCCGGAGGCCGTAAAAGAAATGGTGTCGCGCAAGTTGCCCCGCTTGCTCGCGCTGGCCAGCAGATTGTTGGGCGACGCCGAAGAAGCGCGTGACATCGCCCAGGAAAGTTTTCTGCGGGTCTGGAAAAACGCGTCCAGTTGGCGCAGTGGCCAAGCCCGATTCGATACGTGGCTGCACCGCGTAGCGCTGAACCTGTGTTACGACCGCTTGCGCAGTCGCCGAGAGCGGCCGCTGAATGCCGTCGCCCTGGAAGACGAACAGCTGATCGAAGCGATCGACAGCTCGCCGTCGCCCGAAGAGCAGTTACAGGATCAGACGCAAAGCACACAGTTGGCCGCGGCGCTGGCCGCATTGCCGGAACGTCAACGTGAGGCCATCGTGCTGCAGTACTACCAGGAGCTGTCGAACATCGAAGCGGCGGCGCTCATGGAGGTCAGTGTCGAGGCACTGGAAAGCCTGCTCTCGCGAGCAAGGCGAAACCTGCGCCGCTATTTAGCTGAATCGGACCGCGTCGAATCAGCCGGAACGGTCACACCAGGGAGAGGAAAGCGATGACGCCCGAACGTTTTGCCCATCTGGCCGATGCCTACGGCGCCGACCTCAAACACTGGCCCGAAGCCGAACGCGAAGACGCACGCAATCTGATCGCGAGCGGTAATACACGCGTGCTTGGCGCACTGGACCAGGCGGCCTGGCTCGATCAGCGACTGGATACCCATCAGGCGGCACAACCGGATGTACGGCTGATTCAACAGGTCGTCGCCTCGGCATTTGCAGTCGAGCGCCCCGCTTTGCGGTCGCGTTTTTCAAACTGGCTGCCGCGTCTCGGCTTCGTCGGCGCGGGCGTGGCGGGCATCGCTGCCGGCATGCTGGTGGCCTCCCTCAGCCTGCCGCTGACCGGCACGCCCGATGTGCTTCCAAGCATTTTCGATCATGGCGATGCCGACCTGATGCTGAGCCTGGATGCCGAGGAGAGCGAGCAATGATTCAATCGTCCAAGCGCTTGAAAACCCTGCTGGTGGCGTCGCTGCTGCTCAATGTCTTCCTCATCGGGGGCGTGGTCGGCGGGCTTTATCAATGGTCCAGCCATCAGCGCACGACAGGAACGGTGGTGCAGCACGGCTTACGCCAGACACTCGCGCAACTGCCCGAGGCGCAGCGGCATCAACTGCGGCGAATGCTGCGTGAAACCCGCTTGAAAAATAAGCCGCTGATCGTTGCCAGTCGTCAGGCGCATCTGGACGTCATTCATCGCCTCCAAGCCCCGACGCTGGATCGCGATGCGCTGGACGTCGACCTGGACCGCGCGCGCACCGCTGACATCACCTTACGCACACGGGTCGATGCCACGCTGGCGGATTTTGCCGCCAGCCTGCCTGCGGATGAGCGAAAGACGCTGGCCGAAGCGATCGCCTCGCGCCGCCACAATAACACCCCAAAGGTGATGAACGACTGAACGTGGGCGACGGATTTTGCCCACAGCCGCGTTAAACCCTTGTACGCCTCATCCCTCTGGCCGAGGCAGGATGAAACAAGGATTACTTATGCTGCGAATCACCAAGGCTGTATTGATCGCCACGGCGGTGACGATCTCGTTGTCAGGTTGCGTTATCGAACGCCCTCATCCACGCCGACCACCACCGCCTGTCGAAGTGGTTCCGGTCATGCCCGCCCCCGGGGCGCAATGGGTTGGCGGACACTATCGATGGGGCGGTAACCAATGGCTGTGGGTGCCGGGCCACTGGCGCAGAATCTAAGGCGAACCCTCAGGCTGCAGTCCCCTTGGCCTGTTGCTCAAGATGGACCTGCAGTTGCGGGTCTATCTGTAACGCAGCGGCCAACTCATCCAGATAATGACGCTCGGCGTCCTGTTGATCGTCCACCAGCAGGACGCTTGCCAGGTACATTTCTGCCGCCATGCCCGGCTCATTTTTCGCTGACTGCGCGACCTCGGTGGCGTCGAGCGGTTTGGCGACCTCATTGTCCAGCCACTGCTGCAGTCCAGGATCGTCCGTGTGCTGAGCGATTTCTTTGCTGATCATCGCCCTTTCCTGGTCATCGATCTCCCCATCCGCTTTCGCGGCGGCAATCAATGCGCGCAGGATCGCGTGACTGTGATCCTCCGCCTCCGGGCCGGCCAACTGATCCACCGTCCGCGGCGCTTGTTGTGGCGCTGAGGCCTGTTGCCGCTGCCAGGCCTGGTACGCCTGGAACGCCATCATCCCCAATGACGCCAGCATCGCGTAATTCGTACCGCCCTGGCGCGCCGGCGCATTTCGCCCAAGACCGCCGCTCGCGGCTCCACCCCCTAACAAACCACCGAGCAGGCCACCGAGCCCTCCCGCGCCGGCGCCGGATCCACCGCCGCCCAACAAACCACCGAGCAAACCACCCAAACCGCCTTGCCCTGCGGTATCGGTACGTTGCTGCGTCGCGGATCCCTGACTCGCGCGCAAGAGTTGTTCCAGCAAATCACTGGTGTTCATGACTCTGTCCTCATCCAATAAGCGTACGCCGAATTCCAACGATAGCCCCCGGACGGTGGAGAGCCATGACCGTCTGGCCGACATTGACACATCACCTGCGGCCGCAGGCCCGCCACGGGCAAACGCACTGCGCGCCAGCATCGGCGAGTTTTCGCTCAACGAAGGAAAGAGGGCATGCTAAAGCCGGATCAACGCCCGGCAGACAACTGCGCTCACAGCGAACGCACAGGATGGCAGGCACCGATTGCCGGTGCCTGTCGTTACCTCCTGATCAAGCAGCGCTGAGCACCCGCGCCAACGTCGCCTTGACCTTGCCAATGCCGTCGTGCAGCGCCTGCTCGATTTCAGCCATGGTGATCACGGCCGAAGATTTACCCGCGGCCGGATTCACCACCAGCGCCAGACACGCATAGTCCAGCTCCAGCTCTCGGGCCAAGGCGGCCTCCGGCATGCCGGTCATGCCGACGATGTCGCAGCCGTCACGCTCCAGACGAACGATCTCCGCCACCGTTTCCAGACGCGGACCCTGGGTGCACGCATAGACGCCGAAATCGCTGAACGCGCACCCTTCTGCCGCCAGCGCTGCAATCAGACGCGCGCGCAACGGCTCGCTATAGGGATAACTGAAGTCAATGTGCGTGACCTGCTCCAGATCGTCCGCAAAAAAGGTGTGTTCGCGCCCGCTGGTGTAGTCCACCAGATCATGGGGAACGCAGAAATGTCCTGTGCCCATGTCAGGGTGAATGCCCCCAACCGCGTTGACCGCCAGAATGGCTTGCGCGCCTGCCTGCTTCAAAGCCCAGATATTGGCGCGGTAGTTGACCTTGTGCGGCGGAAAACGATGCGGATGGCCGTGACGTGCAAGAAACATCACCTCGCGTCCGGAGTACTCGCCCACCTGAATGTCACCCGACGGAGCGCCATAGGGGGTGTTCATTGGCAGTGACTGCCGAATGGTCAGACCGTCCAGTTGCGTCAGGCCAGTGCCGCCGATAATCGCGTAAACAGTCATGGCAAATCCTTAATCGATCAGTTGAGCGGAGCGCAAAGCGCCCAGCGCCGCCAGCCAGCGAGGATGCTGACGGTATTCGGTGGTGACCAGGCCCTGGCCGCGCATGCGAGCGAGGCGCGCAGGTACGCTGAGCTTCATCCGTTGCGCAGCGCTCAAGGCCAGCTCCGCCGCCAAGCGATCGTTGCACACCAGCCCCATGTCGCAACCTGCCGTCAAAGCCGCTTCGATCCTGCTGGCCGCATCACCGACCACGTGAGCACCGGCCATGGACAGGTCGTCACTGAAGATCACACCGTCGAAGCCCAACTCCCCGCGCAAGATGTCTTGCAGCCAAAGGCGCGAAAAGCCTGCGGGTTGCGAATCGACTTGCGGGTAGATGACATGCGCGGGCATCACGGCCGCCAACTGCCTGCTCAAACGCGCGAAGGGCACCAGGTCGTTGGCGCGAATGGTTTCCAGGCTGCGCTCGTCATTGGGAATGGCCACATGGGAGTCCGCCTCGGCCCAGCCATGACCTGGAAAATGCTTGCCGGTGGCCGCCATGCCCGCATCGTTCATGCCACGAATAAATGCACCTGCCAACAACGCCGCACGTTCTGGATCGCCTTCGAATGAACGGCTACCGACCACGGCGCTGCGTTGGTAATCCAGATCCAGGACCGGCGCAAAGCTCAGGTCCAGGCCAACCGCCAGCACCTCAGTGGCCATCAACCAGCCACATTGCTCGGCCAGAAACTCGGCATTCGGGTTGTCCGCGATCGCACGCATGGCGGGCAAACGCACGAAACCCTGACGCAGGCGCTGAACGCGACCGCCCTCCTGATCCACCGCGAGCAGCAGGTCGGGACGAATGGCGCGAATGGACGCGCTCAGCTCGCGGACCTGCCGAGGGCTTTCGATATTTCGCGCGAAAATAATCAGGCCGCCCACTTCGGGCTGACGCAGAAACTGACGGTCTTCGGATGTCAGCCAGGTACCGGCGATATCCACCATCAGGGAGCCTTGCAGGCCAGAACTCATATGAAGATCCTTCAACAACCGTTGCTCAGTGCGGCATGGTGAGGGATCGACGGGTGCGATGCAAATGCTCGCACCCTCGACGTGGCAGCAAGCCCAGGATCAGACTTTTGCAGGGGCTGGTGCGGCGCTTTTGCTGCGTGGCTTGAGCTGGGCGCTGATCATCGCAGCGTCAGTGACACCGGTTTCGGCACGCATACCAGCGGCAAGGAACGGCACCATCAGCCTCATGACCTGTTCGATGGAGGTGTTGACACCAAAATCGGTTTCCGCGATGGCGCGCAGGGCCTTGATGCCGGACATGCTGAACGCTGCGGCACCCAGCATGAAATGCACGCGCCAGAACAGTTCGATCGGGGGAATACGCGGTGCGGCTTCATTGACCAGCAGCATGTAACGGCGAAAAACCTTGCCGTACATGTCTTCCAGATAACGCCGCAAATGGCCCTGACTCTGACTGAACGCCAGCCCCAGCAAGCGCATGAAAATAGACAAATCATTGCCGCTTCGAGGCTGCACGACCAGCGCCTGCTCGACGAGCATATCAAGCAGCTCTTCAAGTGTCGGCTTGTGCTCGGGCCTTGCCTGACGACGTTCCAGCTCTTTATCGAGGCTGGCGCAGAAAGGCCCGAGAAACCGCGAGAACACGGCTTGAATCAGCGCCTTCTTCGAACCGAAATGGTAGTTGACCGCTGCAAGGTTCACGGAGGCCTTGCTGGTGATGAGCCGCAACGACGTTTCGGCAAAACCCTTTTCCGCGAACAGCTGCTCCGCAGCATCGAGAATTCGTTCAACTGTTTCCGACTGAGCCATGGTTAATCGCCTGACAAACACTTGTTTGAAACATACGTTTCAGTCGGCGCGCTGTCAACCCTGGCTGTTCGCTTTCTGCCTGATCAGTCACGCCATTTAATCATACAAACCGGGGCGTTGAGACACTCTCTCCCGCCGACGTAACGGCTCTGAGGAACAGCCGTCAGGCCCGACCACTGAAATGGAGGATTGCCAAGACGCAATCACTGTATATAATCCCAGTCACTGTATAAAAAGCCAGAGCGATGCACATGATCAAACTGACGTCACGCCAAGCCGAGATTCTGGACTTCATCAAACGCTGCCTTGAAGACAACGGCTACCCGCCCACCCGCGCGGAGATCGCTCAGGAACTGGGGTTCAAATCACCGAACGCTGCGGAAGAACATCTCAAGGCGCTGGCCCGCAAGGGCGCGATCGAAATGACACCGGGCGCTTCGCGGGGCATCCGGATACCAGGCTTCGAAGCCAAGACCGAAGAAAGCGGCCTCCCCATCATCGGCCGTGTGGCGGCGGGTGCCCCGATCCTGGCGCAGCAACATATTGAAGAGTCCCTGGCGATCAATCCCGCCTTCTTCCATCCCAGCGCCGATTACCTGTTGCGGGTTCACGGCATGAGCATGAAAGACGTCGGCATCCTCGATGGCGACCTGCTGGCGGTGCACACCACCCGTGAAGCCCGTAACGGCCAGATCGTCGTGGCGCGGATCGGTGATGAAGTCACCGTCAAACGCTTCAAGCGTGAGGGCAGCAAGGTCTGGCTGATTGCCGAGAATCCAGACTTCGCGCCCATTGAAGTCAACCTGAAAGATCAGGATCTCGTTATTGAAGGGCTGAGCGTTGGCGTCATTCGCCGCTAAGGAGAACGTTTATGCAGTTCCCACAGACACCGCAACAACATGCACAACTGCCGCTGTTCGAAGCATTCATGGCACCCAGCCTGCCCATGCTCGACGTTCCGCGGCTTCAGGTACCGGTATTGGACGACATCGTCGAATCGCCCTGGAGCAACGAACCCGAAGTCTTCAGTGAATTGTCATTGCGCGGCGCCGCCGGAAACTGCCTGAACCTGCTTGCGCCGATTCTGCGCGACCTGAGCCAGGACACAAATGATCGCTGGCTCACCCTGATCGCACCTCCAGCCAGCGTGACGCAAGCGTGGCTTCGCGACGCAGGACTAAACCGGGAGCGCATTATCATGATGCAGCCACGGGGCACGCAAAGCGCGCTGGAACTGACTCGCGAGGCCTTGCGTCTGGGCCGCAGCCACACCGTGGTGAGCTGGATCAACCCCATCTCCAGCCACGCACGCCAGCAACTGGTCAGCGCAGCGCGAAGCGGGAGCGCACAAAGCCTGAACATTCGTCTGGGCTGAAACGCCTCAACGGACGCACGGGACAGGTAAGGGAATATCCCGGGCTTCTTTATCGCAAAGAAGCCGGCTGGTAGACATGCGACGATGCCGATCCTGAACAGGAGCGACGCAGAATCAATGCAGGACCCGAGGCCCCTCTTCTTCTTTGCTCAACTCGCCTTCGGCCAGGCGGCCGGCCATCTGCACGCCAACGCTGAGCATCGCCTTGGCGACTTCAACGTGTTGACCCTGCAGAAATGCCTTGGCGTCCTCGGAAAAATTCAAGGTCACGAGGGACCCTTCATCCTCGGCGCGGCGCAGCTCGATGCGACCGTCAGGCAGTTCAACGATTTCCAGAAAAGAGGTTGGCATCAGGACAGTTCTCCACGAAAGGCGGGCATTGTAACAGCCTGATGACTCATGCCCTAGCCCATCGATCATTCTGTCTCAGCACTCACTCAACCCTTCACGAAAGCGGATGGCGAGCCCCTTGAGCTGCTGACGCCAGCTTTCCATCTCCTCGCGGGTCAACACAGGCTCTGCTGATTCGTCGCCACCGACGGCAATGATCAACGGCTGAGTGACATCGCCTTTCGGTTTTTTCGGGGCACGAGGCGGCTGAAACAATGCGTTGTAGGATGCCAGCAATTGCGCCAGCCAGGTTTCGCGCTGCTGTGCCAGTTCAACCAGCTCACCCATTTCAGGAATGGCGATGGCCTCCAGCACCTGCGGCGTCAGGAGGTCCTCGGCGCGCGGGGAGTTGGCCTGCGGCAGGCGATAGAAGCCCGCAATTTCGTGGCACAGCCCCAACAATGCGCCGTACAGATGAAACACTGCCGACTCCCGCTCGGCTTGCTCCAGCCCCTGTGCGTTCATGGCCCGGCTTTCTTTGGCCTTGGCCATGGATTCCAGCGCGAGTCCTGCGAAGAAAATCTTCTGATTGGTGCGGGTATAGAGTTCGTGAGCCATGACGACGGCCTCCACATCAATGAAATTTGAACGAGTAAGCCAGGGTCAAAAAAATCCCTCGGCGCACTGTGCACGCCGAGGGATCTTTTAACGCAAAGCGCGAAGGCTCGCCAGTCTGACGGGAATCAGGCGGGCTCGATCAACGCTTGTCTTCGACCTTCCAGGTGCCGCCGTCGTAGAACGCGCGCCAGCCTGTCGGCTTGCCGTCCACTTCGGTCTGCACATATTGCTCCTTGGACTTGCGGCTGTAACGGATCACTGCCGGACGGCCATCTGGATCTTTCTTCGGCGCTTCGCACAGGAAGTGGTACTTCGGATCGATCTCGTCCTTGTGCGGCACGATTTCCAACACCAGTGGCGCACGGGTCTCGCGATTTTTCGGGAACTGGCTGGCTGCCAGGAACAGGCCCGAAGCGCCGTCACGAAGGATGTAGGTGTCGTCCACCTTCTCACACTTGAGCTCCGGCATTTTAACCGGGTCCATCTTGGGCGGCGCCGCTTCACCGCTCTTCAGCAGCTTACGTGTGTTCTTGCAGTTGGTGCAGCCGAAGAACTTGCCGAAACGGCCGGTCTTGAGCTGCATCTCGCCGCCACACTTGTCGCATTCGACGCTCGGGCCTTCATAGCCCTTGATGCGGTAGGTGCCTTCTTCGATCTCGTAACCGGTGCAGTCCGGGTTGTTACCGCAGATGTGCAGTTTGTGCTTCTCATCCAGCAGGTAAGCATCCATGGCGGTGCTGCACACCGGGCAACGGTGCTTGCCGCGCAGAACGCGGGATTCCGACTCACCCTCGTCGTCCTCGGCAATTTCATCGCCCGGCGTCAGGTTGACAGTGGCCTTGCAGCGCTCTTTCGGCGGCAGGCTGTAGCCCGAGCAACCGAGGAACACGCCCGTCGATGCGGTACGAATCTGCATCGGCCGTCCGCACACCTTGCACGGGATATCCGTCATGACCGGCTGGTTGGCGCGCATGCCGCTGTCGGCAGCCTCGGCCACTTCCAGTTTTTTCTTGAAGTCGCCGTAGAACTCGTCGAGCACGTTCTTCCAGTCACGCTCGCCTTGCGCCACGTCGTCGAGGTTCTCTTCCATGCCGGCGGTGAAGCCGTAGTCCATCAGGTTCGAGAAACTCTCGGACAGACGCTCCGTGACGATGTCACCCATCTTTTCCGAATAGAAGCGACGGTTGTGAAGCGCCACATAACCGCGATCCTGAATGGTCGAGATGATCGCCGCGTAGGTCGACGGGCGACCGATACCGCGCTTTTCCATCTCCTTGACCAGGCTCGCTTCGGAGTAACGCGCGGGCGGCTTGGTGAAGTGCTGACTCGGGTCGAGCTTGATCAGCTTCAGGGTGTCGCCCTGGGCCATGTCCGGCAACACGTCGTCATCGCCAGGCTTGCTCATCTGAGGCAGCACACGGGTGTAACCGTCGAACTTGAGGATACGACCCTTGGCACGCAGCTCGAACTGACCCGCGGCCACGCTCACAGTGGTCGACAGGTATTGCGCCGGTGGCATCTGACAGGCCACGAACTGACGCCAGATCAGCTCATACAGGCGCTCAGCGTCACGCTCCATGCCCGTCAGCTTGCTCGGGTGGGTATTGACGTCGGAAGGACGAATCGCTTCGTGAGCCTCCTGAGCGCCTTCTTTGCTGCTGTACACGTTCGGCGATTCAGGCAGGTACTTTTTGCCGAATTCGGTTTCGATGTACGTGCGCGCCATCGCCACAGCGTCGGCCGACAGGTTCGTCGAGTCCGTACGCATGTAGGTGATGTAACCCGCTTCGTACAGACGCTGGGCCATCATCATGGTTTTCTTCACGCCGTAGCCAAGACGATTGCTCGCCGCCTGCTGCAACGTGGAGGTGATAAACGGTGCCGACGGCTTGCTGCTGGTCGGTTTGTCTTCACGCTTGGCGATGCTGTAAGCAGAAGACTTGAGCTTCTCCAGTGCCGCCATGGCCTGCGCTTCGTTCAGCGGCTTGAAGGCTTCGCCGTTCTCGCGCGCCACTTCGAAACGCACGTTGGCGCCCTTGGCGGTGCCCAGATCGGCATGAATTTCCCAATACTCTTCCGGGATGAAGGCGCGTATCTCACGCTCGCGCTCCACCACCAGCTTCACGGCAACGGACTGCACGCGACCTGCCGACAGGCCCCGGGCGATCTTTTGCCACAACAGCGGCGAGACCATATACCCCACGACGCGGTCGAGGAAGCGGCGCGCCTGCTGAGCATTGACGCGGTCGATGTCCAGCTCGCCCGGCTTGGAGAAGGCCTCCTGGATGGCTTTCTTGGTGATCTCGTTGAACACCACGCGCTTGTAACGATCGTCGTCACCACCAATGGCTTCGCGCAGGTGCCAGGCAATGGCTTCCCCTTCGCGGTCCAAGTCCGTCGCGAGATAGATGGTGTCGGCATCCTTCGCCAACCGGCGCAACTCGTCGATCACCTTCTCTTTGCCGGGAAGGATCTCGTACTTGGCTTTCCAGCCATGCTCCGGATCGACGCCCATACGCGCCACGAGCTGGCGCTTGGCCTTTTCCTTGGGCGACAGGGCAGGCGCTTCAGACGCGGTTTTGCCGCGCTTGGCAGCAGGCTCTTTGGCGGCGCTCGCCGAACCGCTGGTGGGCAGGTCTCGGATATGGCCGATACTCGACTTCACCACGTACTGGCTGCCCAGGTACTTGTTGATGGTCTTGGCCTTAGCCGGGGATTCCACAATGACCAGCGATTTGCCCATGGATCGGAAAATTCCTAATGCGAGAAAAAAGACGTTGGAGCCGTCGAGGCCCCGCTATATATAGTGGCTACAAGGTGAGGTCAAGCAGAGGCTACTGCAAGGTCTCGCCTTACGACCTTGAAAAAAGGTCAGGTTCGGCCTGGACCAAAGCAAAGCGCGGCACGTGCTCGCCGTCAACCTCAACCGATTCCAGAAACATGCTCAAAGGGCGTACCCACAGGCCGAATTCGCCGTACAGCGCCTGATAGAACACCACTTCCTCTTCCGTCTCGGAATGCTTGGCGACACCGAAAACACGGTACTCGGGGCCTTTGTAGTGGCGATAGAGACCTGGCTGTAACTGCATGGTGCGGACCTCAGGGACTGACGCGAAAAAAAACTTTCAAAAAACATTTCTCGAGAAAAACAAAAGCCGGGGCACTAGGCCCCGGCTCGCACACTCAGACCGGTTAAACGCGTTCGAACACGGTAGAGATGCCTTGGCCAAGGCCAATACACATGGTGGCAACACCCAGGGTGCCACCCTTCTGCTTCATGACATTGAGCAACGTGCCGGAAATACGCGCTCCCGAGCAACCGAACGGGTGACCCAAAGCGATAGCGCCGCCGTGCAGGTTAACCTTCTGGTCCATCTTGTCGAGCACTTTCAGATCTTTCAGTACAGGCAGCGCCTGTGCAGCGAAGGCTTCGTTGAGCTCGAAATAGTCGATGTCAGCAATGCTCAGACCCGCGCGCTTGAGGGCTTTCTGAGTCGCCGGCACCGGTCCGTAACCCATGATCGCAGGGTCGACACCGGCGACAGCCATGGAGCGGATCACCGCCATCGGCTGAATGCCCAGGTCCATCGCACGCTGACCGGACATGACGATCATGCACGAGGCGCCGTCAGTGATCTGCGAGGACGTACCCGCCGTCACGGTACCACCTTTTGGATTGAAGGCAGGCTTGAGGGCCGCCAGACTTTCCAGCGTGGTTTCAGGACGAATGGTCTCGTCGAAGTCATACATCTTCAGGAAGCCGTTCTCGTCATACCCTTGCATCGGGATGATTTCGTCCTTGAAGTTGCCTTCAACGGTCGCGTGGTGCGCCAGACGGTGCGAACGCACGCCGAACGCATCCTGTGCTTCACGGGTGATGCCGTGCATCTTGCCGAGCATTTCCGCTGTCAGCCCCATCATGCCCGAGGCTTTCGCTGCATACAGCGACATATGCGGGTTGGGATCGACGCCGTGCATCATGCCGACGTGGCCCATGTGCTCGACACCGCCGATGACGAAGACGTCACCGTTGTTGCTCATGATCGCCTGAGCCGCCGTGTGCAGCGCACTCATGGACGAACCACACAGGCGGCTGACCGTCTGCGCAGCGGAGGTGTGCGGGATCTGGGTCATCAGCGACGCCATGCGCGCAATGTTCCAGCCCTGCTCAAGGGTCTGGTTGACGCAACCCCAGATCACGTCTTCGACTTCCGCCGGATCGACTTTGCTGTTGCGTTCCAGCAGTTTGCTGATCAGGTGCGCCGACATGTCTTCAGCGCGGGTATTGCGGTGCATGCCACCCTTGGAGCGGCCCATCGGGGTGCGACCGAAGTCGACAATCACGACGTCTCTCGGATTCAAGCTCATATTTTCACCTGTTCGTTGGGCACTTAGCCGAAGAAGCGCTGGCCGGTCTTGGCCATTTCGCGCAGCTTCGCAGTGGGGTGGTACAAAGCGCCCAGATCAGCGTATTGGTCAGCCAGGGCAACGAATTCAGCGACACCGATCGAATCGATGTAGCGCAGCGCACCGCCACGGAACGGAGGGAAACCGATACCGTAGATCAGGCCCATGTCAGCCTCGGCCGCGGTGTCGACGATGCCGTCTTCCAGGCAACGCACGGTTTCCAGGCACAGCGGGATCATCATCCAGTTGATGATGTCTTCGTCAGTGACTTCACGCTGCTCGTAGACGATCGGCTTGAGCACTTCCAGCACGGAAGCGTCGACGACCTTCTTCGGCTTGCCTTTCTTGTCGGTCTCGTAGACGTAGAAGCCTTTGCCGTTCTTCTGACCGAGGCGGTTGGCCTCGTAGAGCGCGTCAACCGCGGAGCGACGGTCGTCTTTCATGCGATCCGGGAAACCTTCGGCCATCACGTCACGGCCGTGGTGGCCGGTGTCGATGCCGACGACGTCCATCAGGTAAGCAGGGCCCATCGGCCAGCCGAACTTCTCCATCACCTTGTCGATGCGCACGAAATCAACGCCGGCGCTGACCAGCTTGGCGAAACCGCCGAAGTACGGGAACAGAATACGGTTGACCAGAAAGCCCGGGCAGTCGTTGACCACGATCGGGTTCTTGCCCATCTTCTTGGCGTAGGCCACCGTAGTCGCCACCGCGACTTCGCTGGACTTCTCGCCACGGATGACTTCAACCAGCGGCATCATGTGCACCGGGTTGAAGAAGTGCATGCCGACGAAGTTTTCAGGGCGCTTGAGGGCTTTCGCCAGCAGGCTGATGGAGATCGTCGACGTGTTGGACGCCAGAATGGTGCCCTCGGCGACCTGACCTTCCACTTCGGACAACACCGCTTGTTTGACCTTCGGGTTCTCGACCACCGCTTCGACCACCAGATCGACATGGCCGAAATCGCCGTAGGACAGCGTTGGACGAATCGCATTCAGCGCTTCAGCCATCTTCGCAGGGGTGAGGCGGCCCTTCTCTACGCGCTTACCGAGCAACTTCGACGCTTCGTTCAGGCCCAGTTCAATGGCCTCTTCACGAATGTCCTTCATCAGGATCGGCGTGCCTTTGACAGCCGACTGGTAAGCGATGCCGCCGCCCATGATGCCGGCGCCCAGTACGGCTGCCTGCTTCACGTCCTTGGCGACTTCGTCGTAGATCTTGGCTTTCTTCTTCAGTTCCTGATCGTTGAGGAACAGACCGATCAGACTCTCGGCGGCCGATGTCTTGGCCATTTTGACGAAGCCGGCGGCCTCGACTTCCAGCGCTTTGTCACGACCAAAGTTCGCGGCTTTCTGGATGGTCTTGATCGCTTCGACCGGGGCCGGGTAGTTCGGACCTGCCTGGCCGGCAACGAAACCCTTGGCGGTTTCGAAGGCCATCATCTGCTCGATGGCGTTCAGTTTCAGCTTCTCCAGTTTCGGCTGGCGCTTGGCCTTGAAGTCGAACTCGCCCGAAATGGCGCGTTTGATCAGGTCCAGTGCCGCTTCCTGAAGCTTCTCTGGCGCGACAACAGCGTCCACGGCGCCCACTTTCAGGGCGTCTTCGGCACGATTGTCCTTGCCGGAGGCAATCCACTCGACCGCGTTATCGACGCCAATCAGACGCGGCAGGCGGACGGTGCCACCAAAGCCGGGGTAGATCCCCAACTTGACCTCAGGCAGACCGATCTTGGCAGTCGCAGACATGACCCGGAAGTCGGCTGCCAGGCACATTTCCAGGCCGCCACCCAGCGCGATGCCATTGATGGCAGCGAGGGTTGGCACGTTCAGGTCTTCGAAGTCACTGAAGATCTTGTTCGCTTCAAGGTTTCCGGCAACCAGCTCGGCGTCCGGCAGCTTGAAGTTATCGACGAATTCGGTGATGTCGGCGCCGACGATGAAAACGTCCTTGCCGCTGGTGATGATAACGCCCTTGACTGAGCCGTCGGCCTTGATGGCATCGACAGCCTGACGCAGGTCGTTGAGGGTGAGGCGATTGAACTTGTTGACGGACTCACCCTTGAGGTCGAATTTCAATTCGACGATGCCACTTTCAAGAGCCTTAACCGTGATGGCTTTACCTTCGTAAATCATCAACTGATCTCCACAATATGGAAGCTGAACAATACGCGTCAGACGCTGAAATCCGGCGAAAAACACGACGTTTCCGTCGACGTACACACCAAACGCCAGGCACCCCGTCGACGCGATTCGGGCGTCTGTAAGAGCGTTCCTACGGCAAACACTCAATTCATACGCCCGTTTGATTTGGGTGCGCCTACCTTCGGCCATATTCCAGCAATTGTCAATTCACTCAACAGCGGACAAAACCGGCAAAACACAGGTAAAAGACACAGCTGATCAACCGACATTCATCGAAATGATCACGTTGAGTGATGAGGCTGGTGAATAAACACAGGAAGCGACGACTGGTGGGCGTTTCTTGAAAAATGATTGAATCCGCAGCAGACAAACGCACCATTAAGGTCTACATTCAGCGCACTGCGCATCAAGACGGGTCGTTTTTCACAAGCATGTGAAACGAATTCGGACTTTGTATGCGGCATTGCACCGCAAAGCGCCACGAATTATCGGCCTGCCTGGCCAACCCCCAGCCCGATGTTGTTATCGGGCTTTTTAATGCCCACGATTTGGCCAGGCGCCCCAACTTGAGGTCATGCCAAGGCCTTGATCACAGCAGAAATGCGATGCAACACTTCCGTTTCGCCCCGCTCCCCCCAATACAGTGCAATCAGCTGCTTGCCCGCCTCGACCTTATAGACATCGGGCGGCAGCGTCAGCAAGTGCGGCAGCACACGTGCATCTTCACAGGGCTCGCGCCACTGATTCACCCAGTTTCCGGGCGTCGTCTGCCAGTACATCCACGTATCCGGTTCACGTGCTCGCCGAGGCCGGTGATATTGCGCACAGGGGCTCGGCGGCTCGACGGGCAGCCAGTGCGGCCAGTCCTGAGGGATCAACTGCATCGCCAGCCCCCTACGCCGCGCCTCCATGCGCATGGCCATCCGGCCACTCTGGGAGCGGGATGGACGCAGCCACACCAATGGACTCAAAACCACCGCAACGATTGACAGCACTATCCACACCGTCATATCTGTATGCCCCCGCTGCGGGGAGCAGCGGACAAAACGTAAAGGCTTGCCATGAGGCGCGTGAAAAAAGCCATAATCAAAACCATCGCAAACCTCAGAAGGAACATCCCATGTCCTATAAACATATTCTGGTAGCCGTGGACCTCACTGAAGAGTGCGACCCCGTTATCAAGAAGGCTATCGGCCTGGCCATCGGCAGCGAAGCCAAGTTGTCGCTGGTGCACATCGTGGAGCCGATGGCCATGGCCTTTGGTGGCGATGTACCGATGGACCTGTCGCAACTGCAACAACAGCAGTTCGATCAGGCCAAGGAAAAGCTGGCAGCCCTCAAGCTGAAATACCCCGATGTGCACACCGGCGACAGCCACCTGACCTACGGCCAGCCTCGGCAGGAAATCCACAACCTGGCCAAGGAGCACAACGTCGACCTGATCGTCGTAGGCAGCCACGGCCGTCACGGCCTTTCGCTACTGCTTGGCTCTACCGCCAACGACGTACTGCACGGCGCGCCTTGCGACGTCCTGGCCGTGCGCCTGGTCAAACGCACGGAGTAATCGCTCCCTCAAACAAAAGCCCGAACCCTTGAAGGGGCTCGGGCTTTTTTGTTGCGAGGTGTCAGCGGGTTACTCGTCCAGTTCAGCCCATCGCTCAACCAGCGCTTCCAGTTCGCTGTTCATCTGCTCAAGGGACGCAAGCACCTTGGTCGTCTCTGCGGCAGGACGCTGATAGAAAGCAGGATCAGCGATTTCCGCCTCAACGGACGCGATCTGCTGTTCCTTGGCATCGATCTCGCCAGGCAAAGCCTCCAGCTCACGCTGCAGCTTGTAGCTGAGCTTCTTCTTCGCAACAGGTGCGGTTTCAGGCGCAGGCGCCGGAGCGGCGACCGGCTCGACAATCGCCGAGTTCAGGTCGGCCTTGCCGGATTTGCTTTCGGTGACGCCCAGCAGACGCGGCGAACCGCCCTGACGCAACCAGTCCTGGTAACCACCGACGAACTCACGCACCTTGCCCTCGCCTTCGAAGACCAGCGTGCTGGTGACGACGTTGTCGAGGAATGCCCGGTCGTGACTGACCATCAGTACCGTGCCCTTGAAGGTCAACAGCACCTCTTCGAGCAGCTCCAGCGTTTCGACGTCCAGGTCGTTGGTGGGTTCGTCGAGGACCAGCAGGTTGGCAGGTTTACTGAACAGCTTGGCCAGCAGCAAACGCGCACGCTCACCACCCGACAGCGCCTTGACCGGCGTCCGCGCACGTTGCGGGCTGAACAGGAAATCACCGAGGTAACTGAGCACGTGGCGGCTCTGACCGTCGATGTCGATGAAGTCGCGACCTTCCGCGACGTTGTCGATCACGGTCTTTTCCAGATCAAGCTGGTGACGCAACTGGTCGAAATAAGCGACGTCCAGACGCGTGCCGACTTCCACCGAGCCGCTGGTGGGCTGGAGGTTGTCCAGCATCAGCTTGAGCAAGGTGGTCTTGCCGGTACCGTTGGCGCCCAGCAGACCAATGCGGTCTTCGCGCTGCAGCACCATCGAAAAATCCTTGATCAACATCGGACCGCCCGGGTGCGCGAAGCTGACGTTATCCAGGACCATGACCTGCTTGCCGGACTTGTCGGCGGTGTCCAGCTGGATATTGGCCTTGCCGGTGCGCTCACGACGCTCGCTGCGCTCTACGCGTAATGCCTTGAGGGCGCGCACACGACCTTCGTTGCGGGTGCGACGGGCCTTGATGCCCTGGCGAATCCACACTTCTTCCTGGGCCAGACGCTTGTCGAATAACGCATTCGCGGTTTCTTCGGCGGCGAGCATCGCTTCCTTGTGCACCAGGAAGCTGGCGTAGTCGCCGTTCCAGTCGATCAGACCGCCACGGTCCAGCTCGAGAATGCGGGTCGCGAGGTTCTGCAGGAAAGACCGGTCGTGCGTGATGAACAGCACGGCACCCTGGAATTCCTTGAGCGCCTCTTCCAGCCAGGCAATCGCGCCGATATCCAGGTGGTTGGTCGGTTCGTCGAGCAGCAGCAAATCAGGTTCGGACACCAGTGCCTGCGCCAGCAGGACACGACGACGCCAGCCACCGGACAGCTCGGCAAGGGTCTTGTCGGCAGGCAGTTGCAGGCGGCTGAGGGTACTGTCGACGAGTTGCTGCAGGCGCCAGCCGTCACGGGCTTCGAGGTCCGACTGAACGTGCATCAGCTTGTCGAGGTCTTCGGCGGTGACGATGTTCTGGCTCAGGTGATGGTATTCGGCAAGCAAGGCACCCACGCCGTCCAGGCCTTCCGCCACAACGTCGAACACGGTGCGACCATCGGCCACGGGCAATTCCTGGGGCAATTCGCCGATTTTCAGGCCGGGTGCGCGCCAGACGCTGCCGTCATCGGGCAATTGCACGCCCTTGACCAGCTTCAGCATGCTGGATTTACCGGTGCCGTTACGACCGATGATGCAGACCCGCTCTCCACGGGCGATCTGCCAGGACACCTTGTCCAACAACGGCATGGCGCCGAACGCAAGGGACACATCGGTGAATTTGAGCAGGGTCATGAGCTTCTCCAAAAACCGGGCGCGCATTCTACCTGAGATAGCGCAAGGATTGGGCGGGATTCGATGACGGGTTGAGAATCCCAAGCCCACCACCTGCTTCAACTGCAAGTATTTGTTTCCTTACCCCCCTCGCCCACACCTTCGCGCTTCAACCCGCGCTGGCAAAAGGCTAAGCTAACGGCACTTTTCACGGTTCATCTGCACGGAAGTCTCATGCGCAGTCGTTTGTTCAGCCTTTTGTCCTGCCTGCTTCTGTCGGCCACCGCCGCCCAGTCCGTCCAAGCGGTCGATATCACCACCCAACGTCAATATTACGATCAAGCCAAGCGCGCGCTGGCCAAAGGCGATGCAGGCCCGTATCGCATGTACGGCGCAGCGCTGGCGGACTATCCGCTCGAACCTTATCTCGCGTACGACGAACTGACGGCTCGTCTGAATACCGCGAGCAACGACGAAGTCGAGAAATTTCTTGCCGATCATGGCGATCTTCCGCAGGCCAACTTCATGAAGTTGCGCTGGTTGCGCCTGCTGGCCTCACGAGGCGACTGGCAACCATTCGTCAAGTATTACGACCCCAAACTCAACTTCGTGGAGCTCGACTGCCTCTACGGGTCTTATCAGCTCAGCCATAATCTGCGGTCGGAGGGCTACGCCAACGCCGAAAAGACCTGGATGACGGGCAAGACCCTGCCAACGGCCTGCGACACTTTCTTCACGCAGTGGGCCGTGGAAGGCCAACTGACTGAACAGAAGCGCTGGCAACGCGCCAAGCTGGCGGCGCAGGCGCGCAACTACGCACTGGCCAATCAACTGGTCAACAGCATGACCACCCTGGCGCCCCAGGGCCGTTTGCTGATCGCCGTGGCGCAGAAGCCGGAGATGGTCAACAACCAGGGCCAGTTCATGCCGGCAGACGAAGCCATGTCGGATGTCGTCGGCCTGGGCCTGAGACGCCTGGCCAAACAAGACCCCCAACGCGCGATGGAGCTGCTGGACAGCTACTCCCCTGTCTTGCACTTTTCCCATGAAGAGCAAGTGCAGATCGCCAAGGAAATCGGCCTGACGCTGGCGCGCAGCTACGATGGTCGCGCCCTGGAGGTGATGACCAAATACGACCCTGACCTGCGCGACAACACGGTGACTGAATGGCGTCTGCGTCTGTTGCTGCGCCTGGGTCGCTGGAACGATGCGTACGAACTCACCCGACGCCTGCCTCAGGATCTGGCCACGACCAACCGCTGGCGCTACTGGCAGGCCCGTGCTCTGGAGTTATCCCAACCCAACAACCCGCAACTGCCGGCGCTGTACCGGACGGTTTCGAAAGAGCGCGACTTCTATGGCTTCCTTGCCGCCGACCGCATTCAGACCCCGTACATGCTCAACAACAAGCCATTGATGCTGAGCCAGGCAACGATCAATAAGGTCCGCAATACGCCGGGCGTGCGTCGGGCCCTGGAGTTCTACGAGCGTGGCGAGGTGGTCAACGGGCGCCGCGAGTGGTACCACGTCACCCGCCGCTTCACCCGCGACGAAATGGTCGCCCAGGCCAAACTCGCCTACGACATGCACTGGTACTTCCCGGCCATTCGCACCATCAGCCAGGCGCAATACTGGGACGACCTCGACATCCGGTTCCCCATGGCGCATCGCGACACCCTGGTGCGTGAAGCACAGATCCGCGGCCTGCATTCCAGCTGGGTGTTCGCCATTACCCGCCAGGAAAGCGCCTTCATGGACGATGCCCGGTCAGGCGTCGGTGCCAGCGGCCTGATGCAACTGATGCCCGCTACCGCCAAGGAGACGGCACGCAAGTTCAGCATCCCGCTGGCCTCCCCGGCGCAGGTGCTGGATCCGGACAAGAACATTCAGTTGGGTGCGGCTTATCTGAGTCAGGTGCATGCTCAGTTCAACGGCAACCGGGTGCTCGCGTCAGCGGCGTACAACGCAGGTCCGGGCCGTGTGCGGCAGTGGCTCAGAGGCGCGAATCATTTGTCGTTCGATGTGTGGGTCGAGAGCATTCCGTTCGACGAGACGCGTCAGTATGTGCAGAACGTGTTGTCGTATGCAGTGATCTATGGCCAGAAGCTGAATGCGCCGCAGCCTCTGGTGGATTGGCACGAGCGGTTTTTTGATGACTTTTGAGCCGTAACGGCTTGATAAAAGGGGCCGATCACGTCAGCGTGATCGGCCCCTTTTTTATCGGCTGGCTGGGGCTGGTTTCGTGTGAATACCCCATTACTCTGGCCGCGCAGATACGGTTTGGCCTGCACCCAAGTCGCGGTTTGTGGTGTTTGAGCCATTAATGTAGAAGAGCAACATCAAAAGCAACAGACACGAAACTCTCAGGTTGACGTGGTCTCTGTAGGAGCGCGCTTGCTCTGGGCCGCACTCGGACGGTCTACCGCGCAGCGGTAGCAAAACCAGGCAACTCGATTCTGCCTGACACTCCGCATCCACAGGTCTTGCTGCCGGTTCCCGGCAGATCGCGGGCAAGCGCGCTCCTACAATTTGGGGCGGTGTGCGGGCGCTTGATGATCGAATCAAGAAAGCGAAGAGCGTTAGCTCCAGCCCGCCTTGCTCCAGTACTCAATAGTCCAGTCACCACAAACCGCGACTTGGGTGCAGGCTGAACGCAGGCCACGGGTTTAAACCGAAATCCCGCGCCAAAGAACACACCTGCGCGTCATTCGCACAACGCAACATCACTCCAGCACTTCAACCTCCATCCCAACCTCCACCACACCGGGCCCGTCATTTACCATGTTCTGCCCAAACCACACCTCACCCTCTTTCTCGCGGTAGGTCTTGAGCGTGCTCAGCGGTTCACGGTCTTCACTGCGCTCGCCGGTGGCCGGGTCGATCGTGGTCAGAATGCAACGGGAGCACCCTTTGAGCAGCCGAAATTCAACGTCACCAATGCGGATACGCTTCCAGCCATCTTCAGCGAACGCCTCAGCACCTTCCACCACCAGATTCGGACGAAAACGCAGCATCTCCTGAGACCGGCCGATTTTTGCGGACAGATCGTCCAGCGACGCCTGGCCGATCAACAACAACGGAAATCCGTCGGCGAACCCGACTTTGTCCTCGACCGTGCCATACCCGGATGGCAGCCAGCGCGCCCGTTCCTGGGGGATATGTACCATGCGCGTGGGCTTTCCGATGAACTCACTGACCCAGCGCGCCGCCTCGTCGCCCGCATCGGGCACACGCAAGGTGTCGCGCCAGACTGTCACACCGCGCAGGTTGGCTTCGAGATCTTCCGGCAGCGGGACGTCCAGCCCCTCGACACCTGGCGCCGACAGCGTCACACCGCCGCGACCATTCCACAGTACCGACAGTTGCGACATCTGCGGCAAGGCGCGTTGGGTGAAGAATCGACCATTGCTCTCGTCGACCAGCATCCAGCGTCGATCACCTGTCAACCCCAACGCGTCGAAGCTGGCCTGCTGCAGCGGTTCGGCCTTGCAGGATTTCAGGGGATACCGATACAGCGCACTGAGATGCATCATGAACGCGTCCTTGAAGTGATGAGCGCAAAGCCATCACTTTATACGAGGGAAAGCCTCAAGGATCGGTACAGATACAAAAAAGCCCCTCCATACAGCAAGGGGCTCGAAACGCGTGCACGTGAATCAGTGGTCGAGCATCAGACGCTCGCGAACCACATCCACCAATTTGTCCGGCTGGAATTTGGAGAGGAAGTTGTCGCAGCCGACCTTCTTCACCATCGACTCGTTGAAGCTGCCGGACAGCGACGTATGCAGGACGACGTACAGACCGCGCAGACGCGGATCGTGGCGTATTTCGGTGGTTAACCGGTAACCATCCATTTCAGGCATTTCCGCGTCGGTAAAGACCATCAGCAACTTGTCGGTCATCACCTCGCCGCTGTCGGCCCAGCCCTTGAGCATGTTCAACGCCTTGAGCCCGTCGCTGGCCACGTGCATCTTCACACCCAATTGAGACAAGGTGTCACGCAGCTGCGAAAGCGCCACGTTCGAGTCATCGACCAGCAGCACTTCACGACCACGGGCACGTTCCAGGACAGGGTCTTCCAGCTTTTCGCGGGACACCTTGGCACTGTAGGGGACGATTTCCGCCAACACCTTTTCGACGTCGATGATTTCGACCAACTGGTCGTCGACCTTGCTGATGGCCGTCAGGTAATGCTGGCGCCCTGCACTGCTGGGCGGCGGCAAGATGGCCTCCCAGTTCATGTTGACGATGCGGTCGACGCCGCCGACCAGGAACGCCTGGACCGAGCGGTTGTATTCGGTAACGATGATGGTGCTCGAAGGGCCCGGGACCAGCGGACGCATGCCGATGGCCTGAGACAGATCAATCACGGGAAGGGTTTGACCGCGCAGGTTCACCACGCCACAGACAAACGGATGCCGCTGGGGCATCAACGTCAACTTGGGCAGTTGCAGCACTTCCTGCACCTTGAATACGTTAATCGCGAACAGTTGCCGACCCGCCAGGCGGAACATGAGGATTTCCAGGCGGTTCTCACCCACCAGCTGTGTTCGTTGGTCTACTGTGTCGAGAATGCCAGCCATCTGTTGCTCCTGGAGCAGGTTCTAGTAAGTCCGCCTACCCTTTATCGGCAGAACCGGTGCAGACCTTAATGCTGATAAAAATGCCCGCCGGCACAATTGATATCACATTAACATCATGCTTTACTGACGTGCATCTAAAACACTGAAACTGCTGACGAATAGTGGCTTTTCGCCTAATCTGCAGACGGCCTCAGTGCATCCCCTAGGGGTATTCCTTAACGACAATCAGGGCAAACCTGATATTCGCGGTTTCTAATAGCCATTATTGTGACGCCATTCTCATTGAATGAATGGAGTCAGGTACGTGGTCGTGTTCGTGGAATCCCCCGATCCCCTCGTCAAACCAGTGATAACAGACCGGACTGTCTGGGCTGCGGCACGAGGTATCGCACACAACTGCACCTTGCTGACTGCAAACAAATCACAACAATCAGAAACGCCCTACAGACATTCAATTGCCTTCAACATTAACTTTGGGCCACTCGCCCCCTGCGACCTTGATTCGCTGTCCATGAAGAGTGGAGATTTCAGATGCTGAACGGCAATGAGTGGCATCAACTGCACGGTGATTTTCTCAGCGACACCCAGCACCTGATGGGCCGCGCAGACGAATGCCTGAGTCACCTGGAACTGATCAGTGACGATAAGGATGCGATCGAGTGCCTGCTCGGCACGCTGCAACAGATCGCCGGCAAATCAGACGCAGCTCACGTCCAGGCGATCGCCAGCTTCGCCAGACAATTGCGTTACCTCTTGTACTTTGCAAGTGCTGCCGGACGCTTGCAGCCCAAAGCACTCATTTCCTTGCGCCAGTGCCTGTCGCTGCTGTCGTGGCAGATCGAACTGGTCGACCCCCTCACCGGTCAATTGCCGCTGGACGACAGCGAACAGCAACATCTGCTGGAACAGTTCGGCTGCTGTTGCGGCATCGGCCAGGTTGAAAGCAGCCCTGCCGTTCCTGTCGAGTGGCCCGTCCCTCTGACGTCGGTTCATTCGGAAACCGCTCTGGGCGAACGTGGCGAGCGCTCCAGCACACTCTGAGTTCCCCCGTTGCGCCCTGCCGCTGATGTTCGCCAGGGCGACCTGCCTTGATCAACAGACCTTGTTGCGCGCCCCTCAATTGGTCGGATTCAGACCCGCCATGTCTGTGCGCTTCTGTTGCAGCGTAACTTGGCAAGCGGCACGCTGAAGTTCTGCGATACAGACAACGGGCTTATATGTCGCCCGCCGTCTTATTAGCACTGTCGTGCCAATCATAAATCCTGACTAAATGGACAACCTTCTTGTGTGCGTTGTTTGCACGCGGTGCTTAATAACGGCGGCATTTAAGGTAAGATCGGCGCCCGCGAATGAAAGCGGGAAGTTTGTGAACACGTTGTTCCTGTTGAAAGTCGACTCCTGGTTTTTGTACACACGTATAAAGGTGAACAGAGCCGTGCCGCTCTGTTGACCACGATAAGTGGCCTGACACATCCTGTTCAGGTATCCGCAACAATTATCCGATGGCTTCATCCGCTATGCATGGCAGCAACAAGACCTTCACGTTATGGCCTATGAGCTCGAACACCGTATTTCGATGGGTAGCGATGGTCTGTCTCGCGATCACCGCGTGCAATCTCGTCGCTTTTTTTCTCGACGATGGCCTTTCATCCGCGCTGGCGCTCATTAACGTGCTCGCCTTGCTGGGCATCTGTTACTGCGTAAGTCGCCCCAGCAAAACCATACAGTTCCAGCCCCAAGAGCTGGCCGATCACATGCTGCAGGTCCAGGAAACGGAGCGCCATCGTCTGAGCCGCGAACTGCATGACGATATCGGTCAGATGCTGACCGCCGCCAAACTGCAAAGTGACTGGCTGCAACGTCGGGCGACGGAAGACCTGCATCCCCACTGCGCCATGCTCAACAACATTCTCGACGAAACCCTGGCCAAGGTACGGGACGTGTCGGCCATCCTGAATCCACGGCAGCTGGCAAGCCTGGGGCTCGAAGCCAGCCTGCGTGCGCACCTGCTGCGCACGCTGGTGGACACCCCTGTGCTCTGGAGTCTTGAATGCCACCAGCGGCTGGCTGGCATTCCTGAGGAAATGGCCGTGGCGGCCTTTCGCATCACGCAGGAAGCGGTCACCAACATGCTGCGCCACGCGCAAGCGAAGAACCTGCTGGTGCGGATTCAGCGTCGCCCCGACGGTCTGGCGCTCAGCATTTCCGATGACGGGCTGGGATTTTTGCCCGCCGCCAATCCGGGTCAGCAAGGGCAACGCGGCATGGCGGGCATGGTCGAGCGGGCCACCCTGCTGGGCGGGCATTTGACCGTAGAAAGCGAGCCTGGTCGCGGCACTCACATTCAAGCCTTGTTTCCCTGGGCACCCCGCGCTCGGGAACGCGCCGACATAAGTAAGCACTCATGATCTGCAATCTTCTTCTGGTCGACGACCACGCTCTGATTCGTGCGGGTGTCCGCGCACTGGTTTCCGACATTCCCGGCTATCAGGTTATCGGCGAAGCCGCCGATGGCGAGCACCTGCTGGAGATGACACAGGAATTGAAGCCGGACATCATCCTGCTCGACATTTCGATGAAGGACAGCAACGGACTCGATGCGCTGGAGCGGCTTCACAAAGCCTTGCCGGACAGCAAGGTGCTGATCCTGTCCATGCACACGGAACCGCAGATGATCATGCGGGCGCTGGAGGCCGGGGCACACGGTTACCTGCTCAAGGACGCCACCGGCACCGAGATCGAGCAGGCTCTCGAGGCGCTGAGAAACGATGAACGCTACCTCAGCCCCGCCATCGCGCACACGGTGATCAACCAGGCATTGGTCAGTGCTCAGTCGAATAAGGTAGAGCCGGTCGAGAACCACAATCTCACAGCACGCCAGTTGGAGATCCTGCGCCTGATCGTACGCGGCAAATCCACGCGGGAAATCGCCAACGGCCTGAACCTCAGCGTCAAGACCGTCGAGACCCATCGCTCGCAGATCATGAAGCGATTGCAGATCTACGACGTGGCGGGCCTGGTGCTGTTCTGTGTGAGGGAGCAGATCATCAGCCTTGATGATTGACGCTCGCCGCACTGCGCAAACGTTTGTCCATGGTCGGCTGCCCCCCATGGCTTCGCACTCCTTTCGCAGACGAGCGGGCTGATTGCTGCAACCCCTGAGATTCAAAGGCTGAGTCGCGAAGGCACGCCCGTCTGCGGGTCAAGGCACGCGTCAGCCGATCCGCTTCGACTGCCCCAGCAACGGCGAATGCGCGGGCAGGTGAATGCGCAATGCGCCGGGACGGGCCTCGAAACGCAGGCTTTCGCCACGCAACGGCTCACCGTCCAGATTGATGTCAAGGCCCTCGGCAGACTTCAGTTCAACCCACGGCAAGCGTGCGCGAACGAACAGGTTGTCGATCCCCAACCCGCCCTCCAGCAAGCTCTTGAGCGTACCGACGATTTCCTGTGGCGCCGGCAGAATACTGATGTCGAGCAGACCATCGTCCGCTAACGCATCGGGGCACAACGGATGCCCGCCACCCGCCTGTCGACCATTGCCAATCCCCAACGCGAGCAGGTCGCCGCGCCAATGGAAATCCGGACCGTTCAATTCGCCGTAAGCCGCTTTCAATTCACTGAAACGCGACAGCCCCGTAAACAGATAGGCGGCGCCGCCCAGCACCTTTTTCAAGTCTTCCGAGGTGTTGGCGGTGACCTGACTGCCGAACCCTCCCGTGGCCATATTCAGGAACATCTGGCCGTCGACAACGCCCATGTCGACCGTGCGCGCCGGCACATCCAGCAAGTCGAGTGCGCGTTCGGTCTCCAGTGGAACGCCTGCAGAACGGGCGAAATCGTTGGCGGTGCCCAACGGCAGGATCGTCAGACTCGCGTCGCTGTCCGCCAATGCCAGCGCCTCGGCGATATCGCGCAGCGTCCCGTCGCCGCCGCCTGCAATGATTTGCGTGTGTCCGGCCGCCAGCGCTTCTGCGACCAGACGCTGCGCATCGCCGCCTTCCCACGTCAATCGAACGTCCAGTTCCCAGCCATGCTTGCGTTTACGGTTAACGGCGTCGCGAACGTCGTCGTTGAGCGCCTGTTTACCATGAAGAATCAAGAGTGCCCTGCGCTCCGTCATACCTTTCCCTCTACCTGTGCGATTCATTGCGTGAGGTGTTGACCTCAAGCCCGCGAAAAAAAGCCCGGACACCGATTTTTTTTTGCATCAGGGCGAAAAGAGCGGAATGCCCATGATCATTGGATCCCAACCGCCACGACTTGCCGTGATGGTCCGGCCCGGGCATCGCCCCGATGGGTCATGACCGCCTTCAGCATGACAGTGGCTGTTTCATGGGCTTTACTCTCGTAAGCAC
Organism: Pseudomonas abietaniphila; assembly: GCF_900100795.1. Taxonomy (GTDB): domain Bacteria; phylum Pseudomonadota; class Gammaproteobacteria; order Pseudomonadales; family Pseudomonadaceae; genus Aquipseudomonas; species Aquipseudomonas abietaniphila. The sequence goes on along the minus strand of NZ_FNCO01000001.1, from coordinate 423,427 downwards.
TCGTTTGAGGGACTTTCTGACCTGCTTTTGGAAGTAGTCCTACGCCGCTTGAGAAGAAATAGGATTTTTTCCTAACGACGGGATTGAAAAGCAGGGCAATAGGGTGCTTAATCGACAAATTATTGGCTTATTTTGAATTACCTCGCAGAAAAGTCATTAAATTGACTTTAGGATGGAATGCGGGGCAGCTAAGCCAGTCATGGATTCATGGATCGAAGATGTGAGGACGATGTATGCGACTGCAACCGGTCGACAGCCTTGTGCTGACGCGCACCAGCCTGATCGAGTATTTCCTGTTCGCCGTCCGACTGGTTCATGGAGTCACAGCCGTTCTACCCGGCATCCTGATCCTCGCCTACTGGAAAACCGACACCCCGACACCGCCTCAAGGCTACCTTATGGTGCAGGTCTTCTTCGGCGTGGTGTGCGTGCTGATGTTTCAGGCGCTGGGGGTTTATTCGGAAAGCATTTTCACCAACCGCTCTCGCTTCAAGATGATCCTGTTCGTCTGGTCGTCGGCGTTCTGCGTGTTGTTGTTCATGTACAAGGCGATGGACCTTTTCGACTACATCACCCAGGAACAACTGATGGTGTGGTTCGTCGCCAGCCTGGCGATGTTCTGCGCCGACCGCATACTGCTCCTGCTGATCTACAAGCGCCTGATGGCGCGCGGGTTCTTCCTGCAGAACGCAGTGATTCTGGGCGCCACCGAGAACGGACAGCGTCTGGCCGAATACATGCTGCAGAACCAGGACATTCGCTCCGGGGTATTGGGGTTCATAGACGACCGCATCGGTCGCCTGCCGAAGACCATGGCCGGCTTGCCCCTGCTCGGTAACACCAAGGACCTTGAAGGCCTGATCCGCGAGGAGAAAGTCACGCAGGTGCTGGTCGCCCTTCCCTGGTCGGCAGAAAATCGCATGGACTACATCATTCGTGAGCTGCGCAGGCTGCCGGTCAACGTGCTGTTGGTGCCGGACATGGTCGCCTTCAGGCACGCGCACAACCGCATCACCGAGGTCGCCAGCCTGCCGATGTTCAATGCCTCCGACGTGCCGTTGCGCGGCTGGTCGCCGTTGTTCAAGCGGGTCGAAGACATGTTGCTGTCGAGCCTGGCGATCCTGCTGCTGTCCCCGGTCATGCTGGTCATCGCCGCGGCCATCAAGCTGGACTCCCGAGGGCCAGTGCTGTTCTGGCAAAAACGCTATGGCTACAACAACCGCTTGATCACAGTCTGCAAGTTTCGCTCGATGCACACCCATCAGGCGGACGCTACGTCTGAGCAGCAGACCGTCAAGGGCGATGCCAGGGTGACCCGCATCGGCCGTTTCATCCGCAAGACCAGCCTGGATGAGTTACCGCAATTGTTCAACGTGTTCGCGGGCAGTATGTCAATGGTGGGGCCGCGCCCACATGCCACGGCCACCAAGGCCGCCGGCATTTTGTTCGAACAAGCTGTCAAGGAATACACCTCGCGTCATCGGGTCAAACCGGGCATTACCGGGTTGGCTCAGATCAACGGTTTTCGTGGTGAGACAGATACGGTGGAAAAGATCGAAAAGCGTGTCGAATTCGACCTTGAGTACATCGAAAACTGGTCCGTCTGGTTCGATCTATACATCCTTTTGCGCACTGTTCCGGCAGTGCTCTTCTCCCGCGAGGCTTACTGATGGGCACCCTTATTCCCTGCATTATCGCCGGCGGTGCCGGCACCCGATTGTGGCCAGTGTCACGTGAAGCCATGCCAAAGCCCTTCATGCGGCTGCCAGACGGCGAAAGCCTGCTGCAAAAGACCTTCAATCGTGCCAGCCACCTGGACGGCGTCGAAAGCCTGCTGACGGTAACCAACCGGGAAGTCTATTTCCGGACCGTCGACGACTATCGCCTGTTGAACAAGAACAAGATTCACCTGGACTTCCTGCTGGAGCCGTTCGGACGCAATACCGCGCCTGCCATCGCCGCTGCCGCGCTTCATGTCCAGGCGCTGCGGGGTGACGACGCTCAGTTGCTGATCCTGCCTGCCGATCATCTGATCCACGACGTGGAGGCGTTCGCCACGGCGGTCACAGACGCCCGCAAGCTGGCCGATGAAGGCTGGATGGTGACCTTCGGCCTGATCCCCACACGTGCGGAAACCGGCTTTGGTTACATCGAAAAAGGCCAGGCTTTGAGTGACAAGGCGTACCAGGTGGCGCGATTCGTCGAGAAACCCGACGCGACCACCGCCAACGAATACCTGAACGGTGGCCTGCACCTGTGGAACGCCGGGATGTTTTGCATGCGCGTCGACGTGCTGTTGCACGAACTGGAAACCCACGCCCCCGATGTGCTGGCGGCTGTGCGTCACTGCCTTTCCCAATGCAACAGCAAAGAAGGCAGCAATGAACGGCAGATGGAACTGGACGCCACCACGTTCGCCCTCGCTCCGGACATTTCGATTGACTACGCCTTGATGGAGCGCTCGCAAAAAGTGGCCGTGGTGCCGTGCGAGCTTGGCTGGAGCGACATCGGCTCGTGGTCAGCGATTCGCGAACTGGCTCCGGCGGACGAAAACGGTAACCAGTGCAATGGCCAGGTCGTGCTGCACGACGTCACTAACTGCTACATCGATTCCAAGAAGCGACTGGTCGGTGCCGTCGGTCTGGATAACCTGATCATCATCGACACCCCGGACGCCCTGCTGATCGCCGACGCCGAGCGCAGCCAGGAAGTCAAAGTCATTGCTCAGGAGCTCAAGCGCCAGGGCCACCCCGCTTACCTGTTGCACAACACCGTGACCCGTCCGTGGGGCACCTACACGGTCCTTGAGGAAGGCAAGCGCTTCAAGATCAAACGCATCGTGGTCAAGCCCCAGGCGTCGTTGTCGCTGCAAATGCACCACCATCGCAGCGAGCACTGGATCGTCGTCAGCGGCATGGCCCGCGTCACCAACGGCGAGCGCGAATTCATGCTCGACACCAACGAATCGACCTTTATCAAGCCTGGCCACACTCACCGTCTGGTCAACCCCGGCGTGATCGATCTGGTGATGATCGAGGTACAAAGTGGCGAGTACCTGGGTGAAGACGACATCGTGCGCTTCACCGACGTCTACGGCCGCGTACCGGCTGCACCGTCGGCCTGATCAGCCCCTGAACCGGCCGCGCGCGTCGCGGCTGATACCTCTTCAACGCAGCGAGGCCAGCGTTCTCCCCTGAGCAGCACCCCGTCCACGGCCAAGCCGGGGCACCACAGACATTGGACTTGGCAGTATTGCCGACATGATTGTTTTACCCGCAAGGGAGCCGTATTCATGCATGACAGGAGTTCTGGACCAATGAAAAACACGTTGATGCTCGTCAGCGTGCTGTTGCTGTGCGCGTGCAACACACCCGCACGGATAGGGCTGCCGGAATCACCGGAAATCAAGGCCGCGCAGGATGCAGGCCGAGCCCTGGCCGGCAAACCGCTGCCGCCTGAACGCATTCACGCAGGTGACACCCTGCGTATCGTGCGCAACACCGGCGAAGCGCCTTCGATCTCGGCGTTCACGGCCAACTCCATCTATGAGCTGACGCTGTTTCCGGTGCTCAACGACGGCACGTTTTCCTACCCGTACATCGGCTCGGTGAAAGCGGCCGGGTTGACCGTGCCGCAGCTCATCCAAGTCCTGGAGGACAAGCTGGCGCCGGTCTACCGGGAAACCGCGTTGACCGTCAACATCAGCCAGGCGCCGAGCAACATGGTGTTCGTGGGAGGCGCGGTTCGCAATCCCGCCAACCTGCCCGTGTCGATGGTCACCAACCTTGAGCAGGCGCTGGTAGGCGCCGGAGGCATCAACCCGGATGCCGATGCGCGCCTCGTCGCGCTGCTACGTCAGGGCGACGACGGCCTCTACAAGACGTATTTCTTTGATTACAGCAAGCTGCTCTACGCGGGCAGCGGAGGCCCGACGGCGCCGGTGTTGTTGCAGCGCGGTGATGTTGTGTTCGTCCCTAAATCCGGGGTCGGCAACAAGATCGACGGCGTGAATCTGTACTTCAACCAATTGATCCCCTTCTCTAAATCGTTGGGCTTCGGTGTGAATTACAACTTGCGCGACAACAACTAACCGGAAGGGACCGCCGACATGATAACCATCCGCTCATTGCGCGATGTACTGCGCCTGTTTTTCATCTTCCGGCGGGAGGTGCAGATCACCGTGGTGGCGACGTTCGCGATCATCGTGCTCGGCGCTTTCCTGTTGCCCAACCGGTATGAGTCCACGGCCCTGCTGCTGGTCAAGCCTGGCCGTGACACCAGCACTGTGCCGATCGAACTCGCAGACCGGCAGTCGATCGCCGTGCCGAGTGCCCTGCGCGACCCGTTGCTCGACGAAGAGCGCATGCTGACGGGTCGCCCCATCATCCGGCGGGTCGCGCAGCGGTACATGGAAAAGCTGGCCGAGGCACCGAAGCCCTCCGGCGTTTTCGCCGCCATCAAAAACGCCCCAGGTGCGGCCTTCCGAGCCATCATCGATGTGATTCGCAGCGGGCTGGAAATGGTCGGACTGGTCGAGGCCCGTTCACCGGAAGAGCGCCTTGCCGAGGACCTGGAAAAGAATTTCAGGGCCAGTCACGAACCGGGCTCTTCGGTGATGGAGCTCACCTTCACCTGGAACGATCCCGAGGTGGCCCAGGCAGTGTTGAAAAACTGGGTCGATGAGTACGGCAACGAGCGCGCCCGGACGCTGGGCCGGGTAAACCTCTATGCGTTTTACGAGCAAGAGGTGAAGGACACGCAAGCCAACATTCTTTCTCACAAGCACGACATCCAGACACTGCTCGACCAGCTGGGCACCGTGAGCATCCATCAACGAATGGCCGATATCGCCCAAGGCCTGAATGACCTGCGCACCGAGCGCAACAACACCGCCCGCTCCATTGCCTCGACCAAGGCCGGGATGGACAAGATTCAGGAGCAGATGAACAAGCAGACACGGCTGATCAGCTCGGGCAAGGAGCTGGCCCTCAATCCGAGCCGTCAGGACTTGCAAAACCGCATCAACAGCAAGGAAGTCGAACGCCAGGAATTGCTGCGCTCGTTCAAGGAGAGCGCGCCGCCGGTCCAGGCGCTGGACAACGAGATCAAAAACCTCAAGGCGCTGTGGAGCAGTCAGGCAACAACGGTGCAACGCACGGAAAATATCGCGCCCAATCCACTGTTCACCCGCCTGCAAAACATCCTGAACGACCAGCAGGCCAGTTACACCCGCCTGCTGGTACAGCGCGAGCAACTCGACGCCCAACTGGCGCAACTGGAGAAGGATCGTACTCAGGCACTGGACCTCGAACCCCGATTCTCGCGACTGCAAAGCGAGCTGAATGCCGAGGAGAAGAACTTCATTCTCTACACCGACAGCCTGGAAAAGGCGCGCATCGACCGCGAGCTGGATAACAAGCGCATCAGCAATATTGCGATCATCGAACACGCCACGCTCAACCCCAGCCGGGTATTTCCGAAAAGCCTGTTGATGTTGCTGCTGGCCATTCCGTTGAGCCTGGGTGTCGGGCTGCTGGCCTTGTACCTGTTCTATCTGCTGGACCAGCGCATCCACGACGGGGACAGGATCGAGGCGCAGTTCGGCGTGCCGCTCTGGACCAGCCTGCAGGACACGACGGTGGCGCAACCGCATCGCAACAGCGCCTTCATCGCCAGTCTGTATCGCCTGTACAGCGTGCTGCCGCTCAAACAAGTGCCTGACAAAGGGTTGAGCATCGGCCTGACCTCCGCGCATTCGGGCGAAGGGGTGAGCTTCGTCGTCGAACACCTGCGCGCGCTCCTTGAAGAGCATGGCCACAGCGTCCGTGTGGAGGCTGGACGTGCGGCACAACCGGGTGAAATCCAGCTGATCGCTGCGTCCGATTTCTACGCGAACCAGCAAGCGTTCGTGCACTTGCGCGATGCCGACCTCATCGTGCTGGTGGTCCGGGCAGAAAGCTCCACCCTGCCGATGCTGCAAAACGCACTGACGACGCTGACCACCGCGTTCAAGCGTGTCGACGGGATCATCCTCAACCGCCGTCGCTTCGAAATTCCGGAGAGCGTCCTGGCCTGGATCGGCCGTTTCCGGAGGCATCATTAACATGCAAATTGCCCTGCTCGCCCCTTTGCCGCCGCAACAGAACGGCATCGCCGATTACGCCGGCCACCTCAAGCACGCCCTTGAGGACGTGGGGGTGAGGGTCCGAACGCCGCTTCAAGGCATTGGCAACGATCCCGAGGCGGCCCGGCAGCGTGTGGCCGATGCCGACTGGACGGGCATCGACCTGGTGCACGCGGAAATCGGCGGCGGGCGACTCGCCGAATTTCACGCCTTGCGCGCGTTACGTGAGCGCTACCCGCAGTTGCCACTGACCGCTACGGTTCACGACCCTGAACGCCTCGTCTGGCGTCGGCACACCCTGCCCTGGCCACTCTCGGTGGCGGCGTCGCTGCGCTCGCCCCTGCCGGAAATGGCCACCGTGCTCGCTGACCCGCTCTGCTTGCGCGAGGAACGTCAACTGGCGCGGCACATGACCCGGCTGGTGACCCTGACCCACACCGGGAATCGCTGCCTGCAACAACGCATGGGGCTGCAACAGGCCCAGATGGCCGTGATCCCTCACGGCAATCTGCCGATCGCACCGTTGCCGTTGCCTGCGCTGCAACCCCTCAAGCTGCTCTATTTCGGCTTCATCTATCGGGGCAAGGGCATTGAAGATTTACTCGAAGCCCTGGCGCAGCTGTTTATCGAGAAACCGGCCTTGCGCGCGCGGGTGCGCCTGACCCTCGCGGGCGGCAGTGAGCCGGAAATGGCGTTTGGCCCCTCGGGCAGTTATCTGCAACAACTGCGTCAGCGTATCCGTGAGCTGGGGCTGGCGGACCTGATCGGCTGGCACCTGGACCTACCGGCCGCCGATATCCCGCAGGTGATCCAGGCGCATCACGTGATGGTCCTGCCGTATCGGGAGTCGAGCAAGCTGAAGATCCTCGGCAAACTGCGCGGCACCAGCGGCGCCCTCTCGTGGGCCATGGCCTGCGGGCGAGGCGTGATCACGTCCGATGCCCGCTCGTTTGCCGAAGAGGTGTCCCATGGCAATGGCGACATTTACCCGCAAGGCAACGTTCCGGCGCTGATGGCGGCGTTGTCTCGTCTGTGCGAGCAACCCCAAATGGCTCAGACGTGGGCCGACCGGGCGTCTACGCTAGGACGCGAGCGGGTCTGGAGCCTGACCGCCGAACGCTTTCAATCACTTTTCCAACAGGCTTGCGGGGTTCGTCCATGAAGGGCAAAGCGTTACGGGCGATGGCATGGGTCAGCGCCTGCGCATTGACGATGAGCAGTCCGGCCGTGGAAGCCGAAACCGTGTTGCGCGCGCAACGGGCGGTGACCTGGAAAGACTTTCTGGGGGTTAACGTGCAATTTCACTATTTCACCCCGGACATTTACCAGAAGCAGATGGCGCGGCTCGACGCGTTGGGGCTGAACTGGATTCGCTGGACGTTGCACTGGCCAATTCTCGAGCCAGCGCCCGGGCAGTACAACCTGGCGGACCTGGACGCCGCGATGGCTGCTGCCGCACCCCATAACTACAACACGGTGGCCTACCTGGTGGGTTCGGCAACCTTCGACAGCAGCGGACCGCAGGGCGCCAGCAACGCGGACCAATACCCGCCTCGCGACAACAGCATCTTTGCCGAGCGCATGACCGCCCTCGCCCAGCATTACCCGCAGGTCAGCCACTGGCAGGTCTGGAACGAGCCCAACATCATCTGGCTCCCACAAGCGGATCCCGTGGCCTATTACACCCTGCTGACAGAGACCGCCAGCGCCATCCGCACCGCGTTGCCCGGCAAACCGATCGTCACCGCCGGCGTTGCGTATTACGGGCAAATGCGCGGCTCTACCGGTTACATGCTGCAATCGATGGTCGACCAGGGCCTGGCCAGTCAAAAGATCACGGCGGCCTACCATCCGTATTCCGAATACCCCGAAGGCGACTCGATCGGCGACCGGGATTTTCTGGTGCGTGGCAACGCCCTGAACAAGAGCCTGCATGACGCAGGCGTCAAAGACGTCTGGGCCACCGAATGGGGCTGGTCGAGCTACAAAGGGCCGGTGGAAATGCAGCACATCATCGGGCTTGATGGCCAGGCTGACTACACGCTGCGGCGCTTGGCCATGATGAGCACGATGGATTATCAGCGCATCTTTGTGTTCAACCTCAGCGACCTCGATCAACGCGCCAGCACCCGCGATCGAGGTTACGGGCTGGTGGACCTCAATGGCGAACCCAAGCCGGTGTACACCGCGCTGAAAAATTTCTTCGACGTCACCGGCCCCACGCTGATGCCTGCCGATCCACCGCCGGCACTGGCGATCCCCGAAGACCTGTATGCCATTGCATGGAACCGTGCGGACGGCGCTCATCTGTTGATGGCCTGGAGCGCCAGCAGCGCGCACCTGAACTTCCCTGGCATCAAGACCGCCACACTGTATGACCCACTGACCGGCAACCACAGCGAGCTGGCCAGCGCCAAGGGCGTCGATGTACCGCTCACGCCCACGTTGCAAATCCTCGTCTGGAAGCCTTGACCATGCGTATTCTCTGGACATTGCCCTACCTGCCCTGGCCCACCACCAGCGGCGGCAAGACCCGGCAGTTTCATCTGCTGCGCAACCTCGCTGCGCGCGGCCATCGCATCACGTTGCTGGTGCAGTCCAAGACCGAACTGGACGACGCCACCCGCGCCGCGCTCGAACCCTGGCTGGAGCGGCTAATCGTGATCCCGCGACGGCCGTTGCGCAGCGTTCGCACATTGCTCGCAGTGGCGTTCGCCCGACCGCCGATGCTCGCCAGCGCGAACGGTTTTTCCGCCCCCCTGCAACAGCAATTCGAGGCCCTGCTGCAAGAGCAATGGGACGTGATCCAGATTGAGCACAGCTACAGCTTTCAGCCTTTCGAAGCGCCGCTGCGTCGCACCGGCAAGCACTTCATCATGACCGAACACAACGTCGAGTCGGGTCTGGGCGCTGCCAGCTATCACCACTTTCCGGAGTGGGCCCGCCCGTTCACCCGCTTCGATCAATGGCGTTATCGGCAATGGGAAACGCGGGTATTCCGTCAGACCAGCGAACTGATCGCGGTCACCGAAGAAGACGCCAAAGGCCTGGCCCGATTGACCGCCAGAGCCACGGCGGTGGTGGTCAACGGCGTGGATTGCGATTACTACGCCAAGGTCTGCCCGGACCGCTACAGCCGTCGCCTGCTGTTCATTGGCAACTACGAATACGGGCCGAATCTGGACGCCATGGAATGGGCGCTCGAACACATCATGCCCAGGGTCTGGAACCTCGACCCGATGGTGCGCCTGACCGTTGGCGGCTATGCGCTGCCAGAAGAATGGAAGGAACGCTGGGCCGATCCGCGCATCGACTGGCTGGGTTTCGTGCCGGACCTGCGCACGGTCCAGAAGGAAGCGGCGATCTTCTTCGCCCCGCTGCGTGAAGGCGGCGGCTCCAAGCTCAAGGTGCTTGAGGCCATGGCGGCGGGCCTTGCGGTGGTCACCACCGAGCAAGGTTGTTCGGGGTTGAACGTGATCAATGGCACCCACTATCTGGGGTGCGAGGACGCACACGGTCTTGCGCGGCTGCTGGTGGAAGCCATCGAGCAGCCCGCCCGACTGGCGAAAATCGGCGAGGCCGGCCGGGCCTATGTGCGCAAGCACCATGACTGGTCGGTGTCGGCTGCGCAGCTGGAAGGCATCTACTCTCGGGTTCACCAGCAGGAGGACGCTGACGCATGCGCGTAGGTCTGGATTACCGCCCGGCGACGGGCTTTCCCAACAGCGGCATCGGCCGACAGAACATCGCGCTGGAGGACGCTTTGCGCGCCAGGCCCGACGTGCAGCTGCAACTGTTCAGCATCGGCCCGCTCGGTCACGGGGTTCGCCAGGTTGCCCATTGTCCGCGCTGGGCGACCCCGCTCGACGGCATTCACCGTCTACCGGAACGCCTGCGTTTCGAAGCCTGCTTTCTCCCGCAGGCATTGCGTGATGCCGAGGTAGACGTCTACTTGGCCAACCTGAACATGGGCCTGCCGATTGGCCGCAAGCCAGCGGGCATGCGCTACATCCTGCAACTTCACGACGTGTTCCAGCTGACCCTGAACAACGCTCACGGTTCGAAGATCAAGGCCAGGGTCTACGGTCAGACCGATCGGCTGTCCATCGCTCATTCGGTGCGCGTCGCCGACCGCATCTGGACGCCCTCGCAGTTCACGGCCGATGAAACCGTACGCCTGTTTCCCCATGCTCGGAACAAGGTGCGGGTGCTGCCCAATCTGGTGGACGGTTTTACCGCCGAACCCGTCGACCTCGACACCCCGCTGCCCGAGCGTTACTGGTTGTGCGTGGGCACCCGCGAGCCGCGCAAGAACATTCCCTGGTTCGTCGAGGCCTGGCAGATCGCTCGCCGGCAGTTTCCCAAAACGCCCGACCTCATGCTGGTCGGCGGGCCTGACGGATTGACCAGCGCGCAACGTGAATTGCCCGGCCTGCACATCGTCAGCGGGATCAGCGACGGCCAATTGCATCAGGTTTATCGGCGGGCAGATCGCCTGTGGCATCCGTCGTACGGTGAGGGTTTCGGGTTGCCCGTCGTCGAAGCATTGGGTGTCGGGACGCCCGTTGCGGTGGCCAGCGGCTCGTCACTGGACGAGGTGACGCCCGACGCCAGCCCACGTTTTTCACCTGACGATCAGGCCGCGCTGGTGCGACTGATGGGCATGCTGTCCACGGAAGAACAACACGACCCGGCGCCGCTGCTGGCATGGGCGCAGCATTACGGCGTCGACGCGTATCGCCGACGCTTCAATGAACTGCTGGACGAGCTGTCCCGGGAGCCCGATTGATGCCATTGGCCATGCCGGTAGGCGTATTCATCGCACTGCTGTTCGGTGTGCTGGTCTGGGTGTTGCCCGCCATCAAGGTGACGGCGGCACTGATCGGTGTCGCCGCGGTGGTGACGATCATTCGCCGCCCATTGCGTGGCCTGCTGCTGTTCGGTGTGCTGGCGACCTTTTTGCCGTACGCCACCGTGCAGATCGGTCTGCGCACCACGGTGTCGGAAGCCCTGGTGATGCTGATCTGGGCCAGTCTAGTGGTCCATCGGCTGTTTGCCTTGTACACCCCGCCGCTGCATCTGTTGCGCACTGAACGCTGGTTGATCGCCCTGATGATGTTCAGCGCTCTGCCCTTCGTGGCAGGACAACTGACGGTCAATGCCGACGGCAACGGACCGGTCAACTGGGTGCGCTGGCTGTTCAACCTGTCTCCTCTGTTTCTCGTCCCTCGCTTGTTGAACGATGACAAATCCCGTGAACAGATGACGATCGCGCTCCTGCTGGGGACGCTGTTTCTGTTGCTGCTGTCGATTCCGGTGTACCTCAAGAGCGGCAGCTCGACGGCGATTATCTCGATCATCGGCGGGCTGGGTTACAGCAACCTGGACACCCTCAACGAAGGGTTGTCCGGCTTGTCGACACGCATGGGCACGCCGTGGACGCATCCCAACATCGCCGGCGGTGCCTTGGCCATGCTGCTGCCGCTGGCGTTCTGCATCGGCGTCACCCGTCAAGGTCCGGTGCGCACCCTGGGGCTGGCGGTGGCCGGGCTGGCCGCGGCCGGTCTGCTGTTTACCGGCTCACGCGGCGCCTTGCTCAGCCTGATTCTGGTGATGTGCTGGATGGCACGCAGGCGGGTACCGTATGTCGGCCGACTGCTGATGGCGGGCGTGTTTCTCGGCGCATTGCTGCTGATGTTCTACCCGCCGCTGCAAGAGCGACTGATCGGGCTGTTCTCCAGCAATGACGCCAGTACCGCGATCCGTTTCCAGGAATACTCGCACTTTCCAGACGCCATGAAGATGTTCCCGCTGGGCATCGGCTTCAAGGTCGACCCACCTGTCCCAGGCACCGGGCTGTGGGGGATCTCCAATCTGTGGCTGAACTACGTCTACAAGCTGGGCATCCCCGGCATGCTGCTATTCACCGCCGTCACCGTCAGTTGGTGGAAAGAAGCGCGGCTCGACAGCCACGTCGTCCCGTTGAATCGCGACACCGCCTTGTGGTTCGGTACCCGTGCCGGTGTCATGGCGGCATTACTGAGTGGCGTCTTCGACCACTATTTCAGCTTCACCACGGTGCTGATTGCGCTGTTCTGGCTGCTGCTCGGGCTGAACCTGCACGAAGCCCGACGCCTGCAGAACACGCAGCACCGCACGGCAACGGAACCAGGGGAGAGACCATGAAACACCGCATGATGCATTCGCACGACCTGCGTCAACGACTGCCGGAATACGCGCGCAAGATGGGGGTCAGCGCGGAGGAACTCGAAAGCACGTACGCCTGGATGCTTGAAAATGACGTGTGCTTCGAAACGCCAATGAAGGACAAAACCCTGTGTTTCATCAGCTACCTGAATATCGAGCCGCGCATTGAGCCGCCCCTTGCCCGACGTTTCTACCGGTTGTTGGCCAACGAAACGCCAGGCGCACTGATTCCGCTGTACGGGATCAACTGGCCGACCCTGCGCGACCGCATGTTGCGCACCTGGGAGCAGGCCTACAACATCCTCATCTGCAAGATCCCCAGCCACACGCTTCGGCTGTTATGGCTGCGCGTCGGCGGGGCGAAGATCGGCAAGGGGTCATCAGTGTGGCGCAACACGGAAATCCTCGGTGTCGACGGCCTGAGGATCGGCAACGACAGCACCGTAGGCTGGCATTGCCAACTGGACGCGCGTGGCGGTCTGATCATCGGTGACCACGTCACCATTGCCTCGCACGTCCTGATCATTGCCGGTGGCCACGACCTCAAGGCACCTGAATTCTGGGCGGTGGGCGGTCCCGTGTTCGTCCGCGACTACGCCTGGATCGCCAGCCGTGCCCTGCTCTCGTTCGGTGCCGACATTGGCGAAGGCGCCGTTGTCGGCGGCGGTTCGGTGGTGTCCAAAGCGATTCCACCCTACGCCATCGTCAGCGGCCCGAATGCCGAGATTAAGGGCGAGCGCGCCCGGGGCCTCAACTACAAAGTGGGCGGCAAAGGCCTGTTCACTTTGTTCCACTGAGGTCAACCCATGTTCGGTTCGGCGCTGTGGCTGACCCTGGCGACCCTGACAGGGCTGGCGGCAGGGTTCGCGCGCGAGTGGCTGGTGGTGGCCGCCTGGGGCGCGGGCGGCCGCAGCGATGCGTTTCTGGTGTCGTTGTTTCTGCCCGAGGCAGTGCGCATGGCGCTGGCCGCCGGGCTACTCAGCGCCGCCGCCCTGCCCCTGTATCAGCAGCGTTCGCCACAGGCACAACACGACTGGCTCGGCGCATTGGTGCCGCGACTGCTACTGTGCGGGATTGGCTTGAGTGCGCTGCTCAGTGTCGGTTCGCCCTTCTGGGTAAGGCTGATCGGGCCGGGACTGGACGACTCGGGGTACGTATTGGCGGCAGCGTCACTTCAGTGGCTGGCATGGTCGGCGCCAGGTTTTCTGTTGCATGCGCTGTTGTGCGTACCCTTGCAGGCCCGCTCGCGCTTCGTGCTGGCGGGTTTGGGGTCCCTGCTGTTCAACCTGCCGCCGGTGATTTACCTGACACTGATGCGCCACGCGGCCACGCCCACGGGGCTGGCCAGCGCGTGCGTGCTCGGCAGCCTGCTGATGCCCGCGGCGCTGCTGCCCAGGCTGCTTCGCGACGGCTGGACGCCGTGGCGCCTGAGCCGCGCGCCCGGTGCGGGCCGTGAACTGCTGCGGCGCATCGGCCCGTTGCTCAGCAGTAACCTGGCAAGCCAGGGTCTGGCGTTACTGGAGCGCATGGTCGCTTCGTTGCTGGGCGAAGGTGCGGTGACCTGGGTCAACCTGGCGCGCAAGCTGATCAACCTGCCATTGATCGCCCTCATGAGCTTGAATCAGGTGCTGTTGGGGCTCATGAGCGGCACCCAGGGCGATCAACGCCTGACGTTGTTGCGCAAAGGTTTGAGCAGCGCCACGTTGCTGACCGTGCCAGCCGTGGCCGGGTTGATTGGCGCAGCCGGCGCGCTGGTTGCGTTGCTGCTGCCCCATCAAGCCATCGACAGCCCCTTGCCTGCACTGCTGGCCTGGTTTGCGGTGCCGCTGATGTTTGGTGCCTGGAACGCGTTGCTGGCCCGGTATGCCTACGCAGCGGGCGACACGCGCCTGCCACTGCACTGTGAACTGGCGGGCAGCTTGCTCAACGCCGTCCTGCTGGCGGTGCTGCCGTTTTTCTTCGGTTTGATCGGCATCGCCATGGCGGCGGTCTGCGGCGCGATCCTGACCGGGCTGCTGTTGATGCGTCGTCAGGACTTGCTCAAGCGTTTGCCGTGGCGTCAGCAGTGGCTGCTGGGTGTCGCGATCATGCTGCTCGCGGCCATCGTGTTGCATCCGCTGAGCGACACCTGGCTGCAACTGGGCTTGAGTAGCGTGTATGGCGCGGTGTTGCTGGCCGGTCTGGCGCTGTGGTTGAAGCCTTGGCGTGCCGTGAGCGCTTGACGTTTCCGGCGCTACCTCTGCGGCCAGATACCCGCGTAATGCGCATTCACTGTGCCGCAGATTTCCTTGACCGTCTGACGCAGCCAGCGGTGTGCCAGGTCCTTGTCGAAACGCGGGTGCCAGGCCTGAACGACCTGAACCGGCTCGAACTCAAGGGGAATCACGAACGGACGCATGCGCAGCCCTAGCTCGCGCAGCCCCCACAGCACCGTCTCCGGCAAAGAGACGATCCGGTCGGAACTCGCCGTGGAGAAAATCGCGGAGTGGAAATTCGGCGTGGTCAGGGTGACACGCCGAGACAGCCCAAGGCGCTCCAGCGCCAGGTCAATCGGTCCGTGAGGGCGACCCCGTCGGGACACGCTGACGTGGTCGTAACGAGCGAACGTCTGTGGGGTGATCGGCGCGTCGAAGATCGGATGGTCGCCACGCGCCAGCGCAACAAAGCGGGTGGTGAGCAGTTGTTGCACCTTGATTTCAGGCCCGAAGTTACGCCGCGCGGTCACGTGCAGGTCAATCCGGCCTTCACGCAGGGCATCGTCGTCACCCTCGCCCTCAGGCGCAAAACGCAGGGTACTGTCAGGCGCATGGACCCGCAACGCGTCGACCAGTCGCCCGCCAAACGCGCCGAAGAACACATCGTTGGAGCGCACATTGAAACAGCGCGCCAGCGTGCTCATGTCCACCTCATCCCGCGCCTGGAACACCTCCGTCGCCTGTTCGACCAGGTTGCGCACCTGCGTCTGTAACGCCAGCGCTCTGGGCGTGGGCACCAACCCGCGCCCAGCCCGCACCAGAACCGGATCGCCCAGCGCCTCGCGAATCCGTGTGAGCGTACGGCTCATCGCCGCCGGGCTCAGGTGCATGCGCCTGGCGGCACCGACGACACTGCCCTCTTCCAGCAAAGCGTCGAGGGCGATCAGCAGGTTCATGTCAGGTAAAGGCATGGCGCGGTATCCGGTGTCAGTGGACGCCGATGATGCGGGAAATGGCGGGGTTTGAGAATGACGGGAGAAGCAGAGGCCGCTGTTCCCTCGGTTGGAATTCGCTTGAGAGGGGTGGTTCGGTTGGAAACAGTCGGGCCGTTAGGCCAAACCTGTCAGCCGCGCCCCTCAACAGCGGATTTGCACATGCCCTATGAGCCCTTTTAAACCATCTCTGAAATCTCAATCAGATTCAGGTCAGGATCGCGCACGTACACCGACCGAATCGGCCCCGTCGCACCGGTTCGCAGGATCGGCCCCTCGATGATCGGCCACCGGGCCTCGTTCAGCCGGGCAACCACCTGCTCCAGCGGAATTGACGCGATGAAACACAGGTCCAGCGCACCGGGCACCGGCACGTGAGCTTTGGGCTCGAACTCCTGCCCGCGAATGTGCAGGTTGATTTTCTGGTTGCCGTACCTGAACGCCATGCGACCGGCGCCAAACGTTTCCAGTTGCATGCCCATCACACGGGTGTAGAAATCCACGGTAGCCTCGGCGTCGACCGCCGTCAGCACCAGATGGTCGAGATGATCGATCATGGTGTTGCCTCCCGACAGGTAAGCCTCAAATCAATCCGCGAGCGCGCCATTCGGCCCGTTGTCCGGCATCGATACCCAGCTGCTCCAGCACCTCGTCGGTGTGCTGCCCCAACGTCGGAGCAGGACGACTGACACCGCCCGGCGTGCTGCCCAGTTTGGGCACGATGCCCGGTAACGTGACCGGCGTGCCGTCCTCCAGCTGGCTGTCTAGCAGCATGTCGCGCGCCTTGTAATGAGGGTCACTGGCGATGTCGGCAGCGTCGTAGATCTTGCCCGCCGGAATACGCTCGGCGGTGAGTTTGGCCAGCACCTCGTCGAGGTCCAGGCTCGCGGCCCAGGCGGAGATCGCCGCGTCAATCAGCTCGACTTGCTTCACCCGGCCATCGTTGTGCGCGAGCGCCGGATCGGCGGCCAGATCAGGCCGTTCGATCAAGGCCATCAGACGCTGATAAATACTGTCGCCGTTACCCGCAATCAGCGCATAGCGGCCATCCCGGCAACGGTAGGCATTGGAAGGTGCGATGCCCGGCAGGCTGCTGCCCGCGGGCTGACGCACGGCGCCAAACACCGAAAACTCCGGGATCAGGCTTTCCATCATGTTGAAGACCGACTCGTACAGCGCCACGTCGATCTCCTGACCTTCGCCACCGTTCTGGTCGCGATGACGCAGCGCGAGCAGCACGCCAATGACGCCATGCAGGGCCGACAGCGAATCGCCGATGGAAACGCCGACCCGCACCGGCGTGCGGTCAGGCTCGCCCGACAGATGACGCAGACCGCCCATGGCCTCACCGACCACACCGAAGCCCGGGCGATCCCGGTACGGGCCGGTCTGGCCGTACCCCGACACCCTCAGCATCACCAGTTTTGGATTGAGCGCATGCAGGTCTTTCCAGCCCAGACCCCACCCTTCGAGCGTGCCGGGGCGGAAGTTCTCCACCAGCACGTCAGCTTCGGCGATCAGCTTGCGCACGACGTCCTGACCTTCCGGCTCGCGCAAGTCAAGGGTCACCGAGCGCTTGTTGCGGGAGGACACGGCCCACCACACCGACGTCCCTTCGTGCAGCAAGCGCCATTTGCGCAGCGGATCACCGGTGCCCGGCGGCTCGATCTTGATCACGTCGGCGCCGAACTCCCCCAGCATCTTGGCGGCGAACGGGCCGGCGATCAGTTGACCGAGTTCAATGACCCGGATCCCTTGCAAAGGCTTTTGCATGACATGCCCTTTGTTGTTCTGGAAAAAGTGGGCCAATTGTCTGCTCTGACGCGCGGGATGAAAATGCCTAATTTTTCCACACGCCTTTCTGTTTCGGAAAGGCTCGACTCACCACCCGCCGCCCAGGGAGGCGTACAGACCCACCAGCGCCAGCGTCTGTGCGGTCGCGCTGGCCACCTGTTGTTCCTGACTCGCCAGCAGCGCCTGCTGCACGGTCAGCACGTTGAGAAAATCCACCGCGCCGGCCTTGTACTGCTCCTTGGCGTTGTTCAACGCGATCTGATTCTGCCGCACCGCTTCCTGGAGCGTGTGCTGCTGCAACTGGCTGGCGTTGTACAGGCTCATGCTGTCATCGATTTCCTGCCAGGCACGCAGCACGGTTTTCTGATAATTCAACGCCGCTTCCTGCTCCTGCGCTTCACGCAGGTGCAACATGCCGCGCAGCCGCCCGCCTTCGAAAATCGGCACGCTCAACTGAGGGCCTATCCCGAACTGGCGAGCACCCCAACTGCCGAAATCCGCCAGTTGCAGAGACTGAAAACCGACGTTGCCCGACAACACGATCCGTGGATAAAAATCCCCTTCGGCCACCCCGACACTCGCGGCGGCAACGTGCAGGCGTGCTTCGGCCTGACGAATGTCCGGCCGCCGCTGAGCGAGCTCCGACGGCAGACCGACCGGAATCGCAGCGGGCAATGGCGTCCTGTCGACGGGTTTTTGCAGCGCCGACTGCAAGGTTCGGGGCGTCTGCGCGAGCAACAGGCTCAGCGCGTTGATCAACTGCGCCTGACGTTGCTCGAGCAACGGAACACGTGCCTGGACCGTCGCCACTTGCGCGGCGGCCTGGGCCACGTCCAGGTCGGTCGCGACGCCGCTGGCCAGCCGTGCGTTCGACAGCTCCAGGCTGTTGCGCGACACCGCCAGGTTGTCCCGGGTCACGGCAAGGGTGTGCTGCACGCCCCGCAGTTGCAGGTAATCGCGGGCCGTTTCCGCCTGCACCGACAGCAGCACGCCGCGTCGGTCATTGTCAGCAACGGCCACGCTCGCGTCGGCCGCTTCGACCTCGCGTTTGACCCGGCCCCAAAGGTCCACTTCCCAGGAGGCATCCAGCCCGCCGTCCCACAGGTTGAACGCTGACTTGCCGTTCACGCCGGCCGGATCGAGCAACCCTTCCCCACTGTTGCGTGCACGCTGGTAACTCATGCCTGCGGAAACGCTCGGCAGTTGATTGCCGGCCACGACCTGACGCGCCGCGCGGCTCTGCTCCAGCCGGGTGCTGGCGATCTTCAGGTCAAGGTTCGCGTCGCCGGCCTGGTCTATCAGCGATGAAAGCAGCGGGTCGTTGAACACCTCCCACCAGCGCGGCTTGATGGGCGTGGCTTGAGGGCGGCTCGGGGCCTGCTCGCCCTGGGTTGGCAGCCAGTCGACCTGCACCGTGTTCACCGGCGGCTGAAAATCGTGACCGACCTGACAGGCGGACAGTGCAACGGTCAGCGCAGCCAGCGTCAATCCACGAAACCTTGTGGGCCTGAACGTGCTCACGGACGCTGACGGCGCACTGCTCGAAAAGTTACCGCCAACTCGTGCCCACAGGGTCAATACCAAGCGGCTCATCGAACACTGACCTCTGCGCGGGGTGCAGCGTGGGTATCGATGCTGGCGTCCACCGACATCCCCACCCGCAGGCGACTCAACACAGGTTGCTGCGCATCCAGTACGATTTTGACCGGCAACCGTTGCACGACCTTGGTGAAGTTGCCCGTGGCGTTGTCCGGCTTGATGGCGGCAAAGGTCACGCCGGTCGCCGGGGCCACGCTCTCCACGCGGCCTGTGAGGGTTTCACCGGGAAACGTGTCCACGCGCACTTGCACCGCCTGACCGGGCGTGACGTCAGTCAACTGGGTCTCCTGAAAGTTACCCACCACGTACACCTGATTCAGCGGCACCACCGACAGCAAACGCGCACCGGGGCTGACGTAGTTGCCGACGCGTACGGCGCGCTCGCCGACCATGCCGTCCACGGGTGCGACGATGCGCGTGTACGACACCTGCAACTGCGCCTGATCATGCGCCGCTTGCGCGCGTTTGAGCCCCGCTTCGGCGGCGTGTTGCTGGGCGGTCAGGATGTCGACCTGTTTACGATCAGCCGCCAGCGAGGCCACCGCGCTGTTCTGCCGCGCCCGCGCCGTGTCGATCCGGTTACGCGCCTGCTGCGCGTTCTGCACCGTGCCGGCGCCCATGCCGGCCAGATGCGCGTACCGCGCCTGCTCCTGCTCCGCGAAGGTCACTTCGGCCTTGCTGGCAGCCAGCGCCGCTTCAGCCTGAGCGATCACCGAGGCCTGGCGTTGCAGCACCGCGCTCGCCTGTTCGTACTGCGCTTTGGCCGTGAGCACGTCAGCCTCGGAGGCCGCCAGTGCCGTCAGAAAATCCCGGTCGTCAATCACCGCCAGCAACTGGCCCGCCTTGACCTGTTGGTTGTCTTCCACCAGCACCTGGCTGATGAAACCGGCGACTTTGGGCGCGACATTCGAATAGTCGGCAGCGATGTAGGCGTCGTTGGTGCTCTGGCGCCCGCCCGTGCCGGTGAAAACGTAAATACCTACAGTCGCCACTGCGATCACGGCGCCGCACAGGGCCAGGGTTTGCTTGGAGGTCATGCTCATGAAGGTGCTCTCAAAGGTCGTGGAATCAGGCAGCAGCGCGCGGCGGGTAGACCCGGCTCGGCATCAGCGGGATGAGCAGGATCAGCGCAGCCGCCACCCAGCCCATGCAGTAATAGAGGTCGATGCTGGTCAGGGTCACAACCTGCTCGTGAAGGCGGTGCGCCAGTGACGCCAGAGCGTCCTGCCCCGCCAACTCCGGCGTGTTGCCCAGGCGATCCACCAAAACATGGGAATGAAAGTGCTGACGCGAGGTGGTCAGGGCATCCAGCACCCCGGTCGCGATCACCGAGGCGAGGCCACGCACGGTGTTGAACCATGCCGAGGCGAACGGGCCGTCGGGCGGCGCAATGCCGCCCGTGGCTTGCATCAGCAACGGCAGGACGGCCATGGGTTGCCCGACCGCCTGCAGCAGTTGCAGCGCGTAGAAGTTGTCACGAATCCACTCCGGGCTCATCCGGGTTGCGGCGAAGCAATACAGCGCCAGCAGGCCCAGTCCGGTGGTCAGTACCCACCGGCAATCGATACGGCGGATGTTGCACAGGGCGGCCACCAGCGGCAGCACGAGCAATTGCGGCAACGCGACGAGGAGCATCATCGGCGCGGTCTGCAACGGTCGGTAGCCATGAACCTGAGCCAGGTACGACGAGGGAATCGAGCCTGTCGCGGTCAGCACCACCAGCACGCCACCGAGCGTGATCAGCGCGTGGGACAGGTTGAGATTGGAGAGCATCTGCAGCTTGAAGAACGGGATCGGCGCAAACCACTCGTTGACCAGAAACAGCACCAGCAGCAACGTCCCGCCACCGAGCAAGCCGACGATCAACGTTGACTCGAACCCGTCCAGACGGTTGCCCTGCAAGAGCCCAGTGACCAGCATGCAGATCGCAGGCGTCCCCAGCAGCACGCCACGCCAGTTGAACGACTTGAACCGCTCAAGGCGCAGTGGGTCCTGCGGAATGCCGTGGGCAATGGCGATCATCGCCACGGCGCACGGCGCGATGACCTGCCAGAAGGTCCAATGCCAATTGAAATACTCAGTCCACAACGCGGCCAGCGGTGTGCCGAGACTGGGCGCGAAGGTGGCCGTCAGCGCATAACCCGCCAGGCCATAGAGCTTGATGCCTGGCGGCAGAAATCGCAGCGCCACGGTCATCAGCATCGGTGGCAGGCAACCCGCCGCAAGCCCCTGCAAGGCGCGCAGCAACAGAAAGCTTCGATAGTCCGGTGCCAGTGGGCACAGGAGCGCCAGCACGATAAACGCCGCAATGGCCCCCAGGGTGAAGCGGCGCAAGGACAGGGTGACGGCGAACCAGGGCGCGAACGCGGTGGCGGTCAACGAGGTGGCCGAATACAACGAGGTGACCCACGTGGCTTCGTCGTAGCCGATGAACATCGCCCCGCGAATGTCTGCCAGGGCGATGCGGGTCACACCTTCATTGATGCCCGCGACGAGGACCGCGATCAATACACCCACCAGACCGATGATGGTTTGCAGGCCGAACGCGTTGGGCGCCGGGGCTTTGAGCGGCGGCAGGGTGGCAACCGCCGTCACGGCCGGGCACGCAGGCTTTTGCGCGGCGCACCGATCAACGCATCGCGAAACATAGGCAATCAACTCCGGGAACCAGGTTTATGTCCGGCAGTTTAAAAAGCCTTGGCAATGAGAAAAATTGACATTTGAGCAGTGTATGAGTGCACCAGACGCACGAATCCAGCGGAATCGCTGTTGCTGAATATATTCCTTAGTGATTGATGCCAGACGCCGCGTGGCGCGCCAGACGTGCTCCCTGTGGGAGACGTCCGAGGTTACGAGGGCAGCGAACGCGGTGTTACAGTCGACATCTTCATCGCTGACCCACCACATTCGTCCGACCGACGCCCGCACCCAACTCCCTCACCGTTCGCAAAGGGCTCAAGCGTGCTCACTGTCCCAGAAGCGTTTGTACATCCCCAGTTTGCGCTTCAAGGGTCGTGACAACCGGGCCTCTTCCTTGCCCAGCTTGAACGCCACCAACTTCAGGCCGTTGCGCACACACGATGCCGGCCACAAATACCAGCGCCGCACGCCGAGAAAATCCAGCTCGGACTTCACGTAGCGAAACCCCTCCCCTCGTACACCGCCAAACCGCGCGTGAATCCAGGATTCGCGGGCCTGAAAGACACCAATGTCGAAGTACCGGCGAAATTCTTCCCGCAGCGTGTAGTTGTGCGAATGACGGCAAACGGCGGAGCCCTGATAAGCGACTTTCCAGTGGGTCAGCAGCATTTTTGCGGCGACGTACATGTCCTCGGACAGAATCACGTGCCGAGGGAACCCGCCCACCGCACGCAAGGCATCGCGGCGGTAGGCCGAAAACGAGTTGGACATGAACGGCACCTTGATACCCAGCTCCGGCACGTCGGCCATGCTCTTGATGCGAGACACCGGCGGGTAGTTGAACCAGCGGGCATGCTGGGACAGGACGGTGGCATCCAGATGCGGCAGTTGACGCCCGCACACGGCGCCGACCAAGGGGTCCTCGAACGGCATCAGGATGTTTTCAACCGCACGGGGGTCTTCGAGATAAGTGTCCTGGGTCAGGTACACGAAGACGTCATACCGGGGATGAGTCTCGGCCATCATCTGCCGGGTGCCACCGTGGTTGAAGTCCTTGCTGTCGATCCGGATCACGTCATTGCAACGTGAGCGCGCCAGCTCCAGCGTGCCGTCGGTGGAGCTGGAATCAACGATCAAGGTGTCGAACTCTGCGGTCTGGGCCCAGAGAGAATCGAGCAAACGCTCAAGCTCCCTGCGCCCGTTGTACGTCGGGATCACACAGGCCACGCGCAAAGACTGCATAACAATACTCCAAGGCAAATGCTGGATGCCTACTTGTCATGACACGCTTTGAGGTTAGCGCAGGATCCCGAGATTGGATCCAGCCGCTTGTCAGCCCATGACCTCGCTCAACGGGATGAAGTTGAGCAAGTCACCTTCGGCGACCGTGGTGCCTTCGATCACTTCAATCAAACCATCGGCCCACGCTGCGCTGCGCAGCACGCCCGAGCTTTGGTTGCGGTAAGCGATCAGACGTCCCTGCTCCAGACGCCCGCGCAGGTACTCGCGACGGTTGCCCGGCTTGTCCCAGACAAACCCGGCGGGCACTTTGAACTGCAGCGGTTTGACCTCCTGCACGCCAAGACGGCGCAGCAGGTAAGGCCTGGCCAACAGCGCAAAGGTCACCAGCGTGGAAGCCGGATTGCCGGGTAAACCGATCACAGGAACGCCACGGAAATGACCGAAGGTCAGGGGTTTTCCCGGCTTGATCGCCAGTTTCCACAGCGCAATCTCACCTTCTTCACGCAACGCATGGCCGAGGAAATCCGCCTCGCCCACCGACACCCCGCCCGTCGACAGGATCAGGTCCACGTCACCCAGTGCGCCCAGCGCGGCACGGGTCTTTTCAAGGTTGTCGGGCAGAATCCCGGCATCCACGACTTCACAGCCCAGACGCTTGAGCCAACTGCACAGCAGAACGCGATTACTGTTGTAAATCTGCCCCGGTCCCAACGGCTGCCCCGGCTCGATCAACTCGTCGCCGGTCGACAGCACGGCAACACGGGCGCGCCGGACAACGTCCAGTTGGCCCAGGCCCAGAGTGGCCGCCAGTCCCAGCTCGATGGACGTCATGACCGTGCCCGCGTCGAGCACCTTGTCGCCGACGGTGGTCTCCTGGCCTTTGGGACGGATGTTCTGCAGGGCGCTCAACGGTTCAACGAAGCGCACGCGCGCGTCGGCCTGAACCTCGGCGTTCTCCTGCATTTCCACACAGTCAGCGCCTTCGGGCACCGGAGCGCCGGTAAAGATCCGCGCGCACGTGCCAGGTTGCAAGGGTTGCGGCGCCTGGCCAGCGAAAATCCGCTGGCTGACCGGCAACGGCTCGCCGGTCCAGTCGGCCACGCGCAGTGCATAACCGTCCATGGCGCTGTTGGGCCACGGCGGCAGGTCCAGCGTTGAGATCAAGTCATCGGCGAGCACCCGGCCCTGTGCATCGGCCAGCGCCACCGTTTCACGCTCGGTGATCGACGTGGACTCGGCCAGGCTCATCAAGCGTTCCATGGCCTCTTCCACCGGGATCAGGCCACGCATTTCAGGCTTGCTCATTGGTTCTCACCCACGGGTTGCGCACGGTTCAGCTTTTTTCAGGTGAGGCACGAAGTTGCACGGGCGAAAACTGTTGTTCAGCTGATCGGCAAGGATGCCGTCCCAGCCCGTGCGCACCGCATTGGTCGAACCCGGCAGGCAGCAAACCAGCGTGCCATTGGCCAGGCCCGCCAGCGCACGAGACTGGATAGTGGAACTGCCGATGTCCGGCACCGAGATCTGGCGGAACAGCTCGCCAAACCCGTCGACCTGTTTGTCCAGCAGACAGGCCACGGCTTCAGGCGTGCTGTCGCGACCGGTGAAACCGGTTCCGCCAGTGATCAGCACCACCTGCACCGAGTCGTCTGCGATCCAGGTCGCGACCTGAGCGCGGATCTTGTAAAGATCGTCCTTCAACAACACGCGCTCGATCAGCCCGTGACCGGCTGCGGTCAGGCGGTCGACGAACATCTGTCCGGAGGTGTCATTGTCAAAAGTACGGGTGTCGCTGACGGTCAAAACCGCAATGTTCAACGGCACAAAAGGTGTGTCAGCCTTGGCTTTCATCGGCAGGTCCAGTTGTAGGGGAAACAGTCCGGTGTTATATCACAGCACTCCTTTTTTCTCCGCTGAACGAGTTCGCCATGACCGCTTCCGACGCCCTGCCGCCCTGCTCGATTCTGCTGTTGGCCGGCGGACGGGGGCAGCGCATGGGCGGGCGCGATAAAGGGCTGATCGACTGGCGCGGCGAGCCGCTGATTCAGCACCTGCACCGCCTGACGCGTCCCTTGACCGATGACCTGATCATTTCCTGCAACCGCAACCGTGAGCAATACGCGCGTTTCGCCGACCAACTGGTTCAGGATGACGAGAGCGATTTTCCGGGGCCCTACGCCGGGATTCGCGCGGGGCTGGCGGTGGCGCGGCATGCGTACCTGCTGGTGATGCCGTGCGACTCGCCTTTGCTGGATATCGACGTGCTGGAGGGTCTGCGGCGCACGGCACTGGCGCATCCCGCACAGCCGGTGATGGTGCGTCAGGGTGAGCAATGGGAGCCTTTGTTGTGTTGCATTCCTGCGGTTCACGCGCCGGTGTTCGAGGCGCATTGGCAGCAAGGCCAACGCAGCCCGAGGCGGACCATGGCCGAACTGGGCGTCGTGCCGTTTCAGTGCCCGGCGAACGATCCGCGGCTGGCGAATCTGAATACGCCGGATTTATTGACCGACGTCAGGCCTTGAAGCGGCGAATGAGGTTTCATGGAACTTTGCTGACATCCCCTGCGTCAGAAACTTCACTACATAAAGAATTACCCTCGGAGACACAGTAATGAACCAACGGACCCTTCCCGCAGCCTTTCTGCTCGCCCTTGGCCTGGCTTCCCTCGCCGGTTGCTCTTCGCCGACAGTGATCACTCTGAACGACGGCCGTGAGATCCAGGCTACGGATGCGCCGAAATACGACGAAGAATCCGGTTTCTATGAGTTCAAGCAACTGGACGGCAAAGAGACCCGTATCAACAAGGATCAGGTTCGTACCGTAAAAGAACTGTGATGTTTGATTGATTGAAAAGACGCCCCGACCGGTTCGGGGCGTTTTTTTTGGTGATGATTTTGAGTACACGTCTGTCGTTTGTGGTGACGCTGATTTTCGGTTCTGCCTAACGGCCGAACTGTTCCGCATCGGCGGGTTACTTGAAAAGACCCCAAGTAACCAAGGGTCTGAACTCCCGGTTAGGCCCTCCTGCGTCGGGTCCCTTCACTCCGGCGACGCTCCGTGGGCCCGCCGCCATCCGCCATCCATGGCGGGGGGCGGCTCTCGCGGCATCCATGCCGCTCGGCCCACTCCGCATCGCCTGCGTTCAGCCTGCACCCAAGTCGCGTTTTGTGGTGTCTGGACTGCTACGGTTTGAAGATCAACAACTAAGCCCGCTTACGCGCTTGATCGTTCCCCCGCTCCGCGTGCGAACGATCAACGAAATAAGTGTCATGGATGTCCGCTGTGCTGTTGATTCTGCCGAAGGCGTAGGAGCGCGCTTGGTCTGGGCCGCACTCGGACGATCTGCCGGGAACCGGCAGCAAACCCGATGCATGCGGGGTGTCGGGCATGATCGAGTCGTATGGTTTTGCTACCGCTGCGCGGTAGATCGCGGGACAAGCCACGCTCCTACAGGGCTGCGGAATCCTGAAGCTCCTGGCCTTGCCGTTGATTTTGCTCTTTTACATCAATGGCCCAGACACTACAAAACGCGACTTGGGTGCAGGCTGAACGCAGGCGGCGCGCAGTGGGTCGAGCGCCATGGATGCCGCGAGAGCGCCGTCAGGACATGGATGTCCGTTCGGCGCGGGCCCACGGAGCGTCGCCGGAGTGACCGATACCATTTTCGACTGCAACCCTGTTGGTGCTGCTGCAGGCTAGGCTGCGCCCTACCCTCAAATCAACTCCTTGAACCGATACCACATCATCCCCAACGCCAACAGCGGCGAACGCAGCCGCTCCCCGCCGGGAAACGTACGGTGCGGAACCTTGGCAAACAACTCCACCGCCCGGCTGTCCCGCTCGGCAATCGCCTGCGCCAGAATCCGCGCCGCAAAATGCGTGACGTTCAAACCGTGCCCCGAATAACCCTGCGCGTAAAACACATTCGGCGCCTTCGGCAAATACCCGATCTGCGGAAACCGATTGGCACTGATCCCGATCATCCCGCCCCACTGAAAGTCGATTCCCACCCCTTTCAACTGCGCAAACACCCGCTCCATCTTCGGCCGCATGTAATCACCGATGTTCGCCGGATCACGCCCCGAATAATGACAGGCGCCGCCGAACAACAGCCGGTTGTCTGCGGACAACCGGTAATAGTCCAGCGCCACCCGCTGATCACACAACGCCATGTTCTGCGGAATCAACGCTCTCGCCCGCGCCTCGCCCAACGGCTCGGTGGCGATGATGTAACTCCCCGCAGGCAGAAGCTTGCCCGTCAGTGCCGGCTC
Organism: Pseudomonas abietaniphila; assembly: GCF_900100795.1. Taxonomy (GTDB): domain Bacteria; phylum Pseudomonadota; class Gammaproteobacteria; order Pseudomonadales; family Pseudomonadaceae; genus Aquipseudomonas; species Aquipseudomonas abietaniphila. The sequence goes on along the minus strand of NZ_FNCO01000001.1, from coordinate 396,363 downwards.
CAGCTTTTCAAGAAACGCATCGCACGCCAGCACCACCTGACCGGCCGTGACCTGACCCTGATCGGTGAACACCTGGACCTTGGCCCCGTGCACGATCCGGCGTACCGGGCTGGCCTCGTAGAGGATCGCGCCCTTCGCCTCCGCCAGCCGTGCCTCGGCCAGGATCAGCTTGAGCGGGTGCAGATGCCCCGAGCCCATGTCGATCAACCCGCCCACATAGGCGGATGAATTCACCACTTCATGCAGCGCGTCCTTCTCCACCAGCCGCAGCGGATGCGGATAACCCTGGGCCGTCAGCGCACCCAGTTCTTCCTGCAAACCCTTCCAGTGCGAGGGCGTGTTGGCCAGGTCGCAATACCCCCAGCGCAGGTCGCACGCCAGGCCGTTGTCGTTCACCCGCTGTCGCACGATGTCGACCGACTCGGAACCCGCCTGCTGCAGATACCGCACGCCCTCCTTGCCGACCCAGCGTTCGACACCGCTGACGTCATGCCCCAGGCCACGAATCAACTGCCCTCCGTTGCGGCCACTGGCGCCCCAGCCGATGCGCTGCGCTTCCAGCAGCACCACCGACATCCCACGTTCGGCCAGTTCCAGCGCGGTGTTCACCCCGGTGAAGCCACCGCCGATGATGCAGACGTCTGCGTTGATGGCGGTGTCCAGTGAGGCGCGCTCGGGCTCGGGCGCGACCGACGCGGCATAGTACGAACCCGTGTGTGGCAGTGCAGCAGGCATAAAGCGTTCCTTAACGATTGGATTTGATGTCGGTCCACTTGCGCGTCATCAGGCGCAGGGTCGCGGGCTTCAATTCCGAGGAGATGTAGAACCGGCTCATGACTTCAGGTGTCGGGTAGATCGACGGGTTCTCGGTGATCTCCTTGCCCATCAGCGCATTGGACGCCGGGTTCGGGTTGGCGTAGCCGACGGTCTCACTGACCTTGGCAATGACCTGAGGCTCGAGCAGGTAGTTGATGAACGCCAGGGCTTCTTTCGGGTGCTCGGCGTCCTTGGGAATCGCCAGCATGTCGAACCAGACGTTGGCCCCTTCCTTGGGAATGGAGTAGGCGATCTTCACGCCATTCTTCGCTTCTTCGGCCCGGGACTTGGCCTGCAGCACGTCGCCGGAATAACCGAACGCCACGCAGATGTCGCCGTTGGCAAGGTCCGACACCCACTTGGACGAGTGGAAATAGGTGATGTACGGGCGCACCGCCTTGAGTTTCTCGGTCGCCGCGTCGTAGTCCTTGGCGTTCTCGCTGCGGGGCGATAAGCCCATGTAATTGAGCACGGCGGGGAAGACTTCATCGGGCGAGTCCATGTAGGAGACGCCACATTTTTGCAGCTTTTTCATGTTTTCCGGTTCGAACAGCACGGCCCAGGAGTCGATGGTGTCGACACCGAGCACGGCCTTGACCTTGTCAACGTTGTAGCCGATGCCGTTGGTGCCCCACAGGTACGGCACGGCGTACTGGTTGCCCGGATCGTTGGCCTCCAGTTGCTTCATCAGTTTCGGGTCGAGGTTCTTCCAGTTGGGCAGTTGGGCCTTGTCCAGTTTCTGGAACGCACCGGCCTTGATCTGCCGACCGAGGAAATGGTTTGACGGCACGACCACGTCGTAGCCCGAGCGCCCGGTCAGCATTTTGCCTTCCAGCGTTTCGTTGGAGTCGAACACGTCGTAGGTCGGCTGGATGCCGGTGGCCTTCTGAAAGTCCTCCAGCGTCGTCGGGCCGATGTAATCGGACCAGTTGTAAATCTTCACGGTGTTGCCTTCGGCGTGAGCCTGGGTGACTGCTCCGGCCAGCACAGCCGGCAGAAACAGCGTGGTAACGATCAACTTCATGGTGCCCCCAACGTCAATGGAAAAGACCGCTGCGCTTAGACGCTCATCATCAGGAACTGGCGTTCCCATGAGCTGATCACGCGCTTGTAGTTTTCATGTTCGGCGCGTTTGACCGCGACGTAACCCTGCACGAACTTGTCGCCGAGTACCCTGCGTACGGCAGCGCTGGCCTCCATGCGTTCCAGCGCATCTTCGATGGTCAACGGCAGGCGCAGGTTACGTCGCTCATAGCCTCGGCCCTGCACCGGCGCGCTCGGGTCGCAGCCTTCGATCATGCCCATGTAGCCACACAAGAGGCTCGCGGCGATCGCCAGGTACGGGTTGGCGTCAGCGCCCGGGAGCCGGTTTTCGACCCGCCGTGCCTGCGCGTCGGAGGCTGGCACGCGCAAGCCGACGGTGCGGTTCTCCTCGCCCCATTCCACGTTGACCGGCGCCGAGGTGTCCGGCAGAAAACGGCGGAACGAGTTGGCATTGGGTGCGAACAGCGGCAGCACTTCGGGGATATAGCGCTGCAGACCGCCGATGTGTTGCAGGAACAGCTTGGTGGGCTCGCCTTCCGGGGTGCTGAAGATGCTGAGCCCGGTCTTGATGTCGACCACACTCTGATGCAGGTGCATGGCGCTGCCGGGTTCGTCGGTGATCGGCTTGGCCATGAAGGTCGCCGCCACGTCGTGCTTGAGTGCTGCCTCGCGCATGGTCCGTTTGAACACCGTGATCTGGTCGGCCAGGTCCAGCGCGTCGCCATGGCGGAAGTTGATTTCCATCTGCGCCGGGCCGTCTTCGTGGATCAGCGTGTCCAGGTCCAGCCCCTGCGCTTCGCACCAGTCGTACACGTCCTCGAATAACGGATCGAACTCATTGGCCGCTTCGATAGAGAATGATTGACGGCCGCTCTCAGGACGTCCGGATCGCCCGGTCGGCACTTGCAACGGCAAGTCAGGGTCCGCGCAGCGCTGGGTCAGGTAGAACTCCATTTCCGGCGCCACCACCGGTCGCCAACCCTGCGCCGCGTAGAGCTCCAGGACTTTCTTGAGCACGTTGCGCGGTGACAGCTCGATGGGATTGCCGTAGCGATCAAAGGTGTCGTGGATGACCATCGCCGTCGGCTCGATTGCCCAGGGCAGCACGTAGACCGCCTGCGGATCGGGGCGGCAGGTCATGTCGATGTCGGCCGGATCGAGCAGGTTGTAGTAGATGTCGTCGTCGACGTAATCACCGGTCACGGTTTGCAGCAGCACGCTTTCCGGGAGGCGCATGCCGTGTTCGTTGAGGAATTTGTTGGTGGGCAGAATCTTTCCGCGGGCGATGCCGGTCAGGTCACTGACCACGCATTCGACTTCGGTGATGCCGTAGCTCTTCAACCACTCGGCGAGTGGGTCTTTCACGCTGCTGTCCATGAGACCTCTGGGGGTGACGACGAATCCTGGCGCGGTGGGCTTCGGCCCGAGCGCTGTGCTGGGCCTTATGCTGGAAGATCGTCGAGCCGCCGGTCTATCCACTTTCGCGCAACCTGTCCGCCCTGTTTTGGTGCGAACACAGATTCAGTCAGCGGGGCACCGAAAGCCCCGGAAAACGTGGGTTGCGGGGCGCCAAGGCGGGCTGCTATGGTGCCCGCACCTCATAACAACAGCGCTCAAGCGCAGGCTATTTATGTCGGTCAAGGTATTCGAAACCGTCGCCGCCGATCAGCAAGGCACTTCTTACGCAGGCTGGAGCCTGCACTACGCGCAGATGTCGTCGGGGCAGTTCAAGGGACGGCTGGTCGAGGCGGAACTGGGCGGCGTGCAAGTCTACGAAGAGCACATGAATACCCGCATCGAGCAGTATTACAAAGCGCCAAGCGATGCCTTGGTGTTCAGCTTCGACATGGCCGACCGCGCGCTGTACCTGCTGGACGCCAGCACGCAGAACCTGTGGATCACACCGGAGAACTACCGCGAAATCGCGGTGGTAATCAGACAGGACAGCCTGGGCACCCGCCATCTGCACCGCACCTTCGAAGACCTGCTGCTGACCCCGCTCAAATCCCCTCACGGCGCGCTGTTCAGCGGTTGGCTGAGCACGATGCTGACCCGCATGACCCACGCTGACACCGCCGAGTCGATTCACTTGGGGGATCAGTTGATCGAGGACTGTCTGTACGTGCTGGAACAGTCGCAGTGCTCGCCCTTATCGGGCAGAAATCTGCGAGTCCGTGATCAGCGAAAGATCGTGCAGCGGGTGTTCGAACAGGTCAGCGCTTACCCCACGGAAAATTTCAGCGTCGTGCAATTGGCCGAGACCGCGGATACATCGTTCCAGCAGTTGCGCAAGGCCTTCAATGAATGCGTCGGCATGGCGCCGACCGCCTGGCTACGGACCCGACGCCTGAACCTGGCACGTCAGGATCTTTTGTCAGCCAGGCGCGAAGGCACCAACGTTGCAGAAGTTGCGATGCGCTATTCGTTCTGGCATCTGGGGCGGTTTGCGGAAACCTATCGGTCGCTGTTTCTGGAATACCCCAGCCAGACCCTTGCCCGGTCTTCTCGTTAGCACAGGCAAGCGCACGCCGACCGGCTCCCGCCCTGCAAAAATCCCTCCACCCGCTGCACCCGGACATTCGTTGCCTGCGAGCGACACGTCGCGCATTCAGCGTCCCCAAATCAGAAACAATGATTCCCCATTTAGCCTAATTGTTCCCTCATCGTTTAGTCCGTACATTCACCTCCAAGCCAGCAAGCATCCCGCTCAACGAGCGTCAGCGGCCACCCACTCCCGACTCATTCGACCTAAAGGACTAAGCCCTCATGAACACCCTGAAAAAGATCCTGACCGCTACCCTCCTCGCACTGTCCATTGGCAATGCGTTCGCCGCCGAAACCACCGTGCCTGAGCACCAGACTCAAGCCTTCCTCAACGCCCTCGCGGCAGGTGGCGGCCGACCGCTGGAGCAAATGACGCCCAAGGATGCCCGTGCGGTGCTCACCGGTGCACAGAACTCGGTGAAGGTCGATATGTCCGGCATCCAGGTCAGCGAGAAGACCATCAAGGCCGACAACCAGACCATCAAGCTGACGATCGTGCGCCCCGCAGGCGTCAAAGGTGAACTGCCGGTATTCATGTATTTCCACGGCGGTGGCTGGGTCCTCGGTGATTATCCGACGCATGCCCGCCTGATTCGTGATCTGGTGGTGGGTTCAGGTGCGGTGGCGGTCTACGTGGACTACACGCCTTCGCCGGAGGCGCATTACCCCACCGCGATCAATCAAGCCTACGCCGCGACCCGCTGGGTGGCCGAGCACGGCAAGGACATCAATGTCGACGGCTCAAGGCTCGCCGTGGCCGGTAACAGCGTCGGTGGCAACATGGCAGCCGTGGTAGCGCTGATGGCCAAAGAGCAGAACACGCCGAAGCTGCGTTTCCAATTGCTGCTGTGGCCGGTCACCGATGCGAACTTCGACACAGGCTCCTACCAGACCTACGCCGAGGGTCACTTCCTCACCAAAAACATGATGACGTGGTTCTGGGACAGCTACACCACCGATGCGAAACAGCGCGCCGAGATTCACGCATCGCCACTGCGTGCGACCACCGAGCAGCTCAAGGGCCTGCCACCGGCGCTGGTGCAGACGGCCGGCCTGGATGTGTTGCGTGACGAAGGCGAAGCCTATGCCCGCAAGCTGGATGCCGCTGGCGTCGATGTGACCGCGGTGCGCTACAACGGCATGGTCCACGACTACGGGCTGCTCAATCCGCTGAGCAACATTGCGGAGGTCAAGGCAGCGATGCGTCAGGCGGCGGGCGAGCTCAAGGCTCACTTGAATTGATCTCCTGACCCGGCTGGCTGGCTAAGCGGTGGGTCAATTGAGGACGATATTGACTGACCTGCCGTATTCGCTGCCGTCGTAACCTCCGACGTCTCCCACAGGCACCGGGCAGACCCAGGACTCGCGGCTGCCGCAAGACCTGTGGCTGCCGCGGAACCTGTGGGAGCGAGTTTGCTCGCGAATGCGCTGGGGCAGTTATATCGATGGCGACTGACACACCGTATTCGCTGCCGTCGTAACCTCCGACGTCTCCCACAGGCACCGGGCAGACCCAGAACTCGCGGCTGCCGCAAGACCTGTGGTTGCCGCGGAACCTGTGGCAGCGAGCTTGCTCGCGAATGCGCTGGGGCCGTTACATCGATGGCGACTGACACACCGTATTCGCTGCCGTCGTAACCTCCGACGTCTCCTACAGGGACCGGGCGGACCCAGAACTCGCAGCTGCCGCAATACCTGTGGTTGCCGCGGAACCTGTTGGAGCGAGCTTGCTCGCGAATGCGCTGGGGCCGTTACATCGATGGCGACTGACACACCGTATTCGCTGCCGTCGTAACCTCCGACGTCTCCCACAGGCACCGGGCAGACCCAGGACTCGCGGCTGCCGCAATACCTGTGGTTGCCGCGGAACCTATTGGAGCGAGCTTGCTCGCGAATGCGCTGGGGCAGTTATATCGATGGCGACTGACACACCGCATTCGCTGCCGTCGTAACCTCCGACGTCTCCCACAGGCACCGGGCAGACCCAGGACTCGCGGCTGCCGCAAGACCTGTGGCTGCCGCGGAACCTGTGGCAGCGAGCTTGCTCGCGAATGCGCTGGGGCAGTTACATCGATGGCGACTGACACACCGTATTCGCTGCCGTCGTAACCTCCGACGTCTCCTACAGGGACCGGGCAGACCCAGGACTCGCGGCTGCCGCAAGACCTGTGGTTACCGCGGAACCTGTGGGAGCTGCTGGAGGTTACGACAGTGGCGAACGCGGTGTTTCGGCCACTGCAACGCTGGCTGACTGGACACCGCAATCAAACGCACATCGGTACAAGGCTTTTTCGCCTGTGCACCTTAACGTCATGACTGACACCCTCGAGGCAACTGACATGAGCCAAAACTCCCGCACATGGGGCCGCAAACGCAGTTTCTGGGTGGCCGCTGCCGTGGTTGTCCATACGCTGTGGACCAGCGCCGCACCGGCCATGATGTACCCGCTTTACGCGCATCAATGGCAACTGACACCGACCGTGACCACGCTGATTTTTGCGGTGTTCCCCGTGTTCGTGGTCGCAACGCTGATTGCCCTGGGCGACCTCTCCGATTACATCGGCCGCCGCGCCGCGATGCTGTGGGGACTGACGGCGTCGTTGATCGGCGTCCTGCTGTTTGCGGTCGCCCCTGACGTCACTTGGTTGTTGGTGGGCCGGGCGTTCATGGGCATTGGCGTCGGGCTTTCCGCCGGCCCTTCAGCGGCCGCCGTGGTGGAGTTCAGCGCGCCGGGTAAAGCCAAACTCGCCGGCGCCATTACCACCGCGGCGCAGGCGTTCGGTCTGGCAGCGGCACTGATCATGGGGGGCGGGTTGATCCAATACGCACCCTTCCCCACCCGTTTGAGCTTCTGGGTGCTGGTGGTGGTGCTGGTCGCCACGCTGGCTGGCGTCTGGCACCTGCCGCGTCACACCAAGGCGGAAAGCAGCAAACGCTGGTCGCTGAAGTTGCCGCAGATTCACAAGCCGTTGCGCCGCGTTTTTCTGGTGTCGGTGAGCGCGGTGCTCAGCGCCTATTCAGTGGGCGCGACCATGTTGTCGCTCGGCTCGCAGATCGCCCATGACCTGATCGGCTCCAGCAATGCACTGGTCAACGGCGGTGCAATCTCACTGTTCGCCATTCTGGTGGGTTTCACCGGGATCGTTGCCAAACGCTTCAGCTCCAAGCTGTCCATCATTGCCGGTGCGAGTTTCTCCATTGCCAGCCTTTTGTTGCTGATGCTGGCGACCGCGACCCATGCGCTGCCAGTGTTCCTGTTGTCCAGTGCCGCCAGCGGCGCCGGTTACAGCCTGTTGTTCATGGGCGGTCTAAACCTGATCAACGCCCATGCGCCGATGCACCACCGGGCCGGAACGCTGTCGGCGCTGTTTCTGGTGGCCTACCTGATGCAAGGCGTGGTCGCGATGCTGCTGGGCCGCGCGGCAACCGCCTGGGGCCTTGATCTGGCGATCGATGTGGGCTCTCTGGCACTGGCCGGATTGAGCCTGGGCGCGATGTTGTTGGCGATTTTTGTCCGAGAGCCGCAAAAACCGCCCGCCGACCAACCGGTTTCCAGCGCTCAACCTGAGGCCGGTCGTTGATTGATAGCACGGCGCACACCCTGCAAAACGCGTTCATTCGCGAGGGTCGGCATCCTGATTGCCTGATCGTTTCTCGCGAATGAAGCCGCAGCCCTGCGATCTGACGGAGTTTCAAAATGCCCGCGATTCATCGCTCCATGGCCCCGGCCCTCAGCTTCAACGGCGGCTTTGTCGACACCGTCGGCTTTCTCGCCCTGCAAGGCCTGTTCACGGCTCACGTGACCGGCAACTTCGTGACCCTGGGCGTCAGCATTGTCCACGGCACCTCGGGGGCGCTGGCCAAACTCCTGGCATTGCCGGTGTTTGCCGTGGTGGGTGGGCTGAGCCACCTGGCAGCCGTTTCGATCAACCGGCGTGGATGGACACCCCTGCGACCGCTGCTGATCCTGCACACCCTTTTACTCGCCGCGTTCAGTGTACTGGCTATCGAATTGGGACCCTTCAGCGACGGCGACAGCGCCTCCGCGTTGATCACCGGCATGACCGGCGTGGCCGCCATGGCGATTCAGAACGCGATCTCGCGTCAGCACCTCAAAGGCGCGCCGCCCACCACCCTGATGACCGGGAATGTCACCCAGGGCGCTATCGATGTGTTTGCGCTGCTCGGTTTACGCGACGAGCAAGAACGCGGTGTGATCAAGCAACGACTCAAGCCCATCGCGCTGAACCTGCTGGGTTTCACCGCCGGTTGCATCGGCGCCGCGCTGTTGTATCTGGCACTCGGTCTGTGGTGCCTGACCGTGCCGGTGCTGGTTGCGGTCTGGACGTGCGTGAGCACGTTTGGCAGCAGTGACAGTCTGGCGTGAAATCCTGCGCCTCTGCGCGTCCCAATCGCTGAGGCGAACCCGAAGCCGTAAACCTGCCGGCGCTCTTCATGGGCGCCACGCCACTGACTTTAATGCTGCCATGGCCGGGCGCATGGCCATCTGCTGCTTCGGCCATCCAGATGAATACATCGGTTTTTCACCCCCCTGCGTTAGGACTCATGTCCCGCTTGCTCCGACGACCGGCACGCAATCCGTTTATCAGCCATTACCTGATAGTTATCAGTCTGTTAACGCTACTGACAGTGCAAAAAACAGGCGATTGTCAATTTAGCAGGCATTGAAACCCGCGGGATCCAATCTAGCTTTCTAACCAAACGGATAACCGCAGACGAATAAAACAGCACTCACTCTGACGGTATTAACGCCCAAAGAGCGGCGGCCAGCTTGATGGAACGGCCGCGCGGTTGTTGTCCCGAAGCGAAATATGGAACCAGGATTCAACGAAATGGAAAACATCGTCGTCGCTGACAAAACAACCTCTCAACTCACTGCCACTACCTGGGGCGATCTGGCCCTAAACCACCCCTCTGTCGTTCAAATGCCGATCGCGCCCGACCGAGTCGCCTCGGCGAGCCGCAGTGGGCAGGACCTGGTGGTCAATCTCAAGAATGGCGAACACATCAGGGTCGCCAACTTCTTCAATACCGGACCGGACGGCGTCCACAGCGACATGGTGTTTCAAGGCGACGACGGCGCACTGTGGCAGGCACAGTACGACGCACAAGTGTTCAAAGGCTTTACCTTCGAGGAAGTCTCTTCCATTGACGAGCTGATTGCCGGTGCCGGTGTCGTGGGCAGCGCCACACCTACATGGGCGATCGCCGGATTAGGGTTGCTCGGCGCAGGCGGTGCCGCTGCGGCGGCAGGTGGCGGCGGTGGAGGCGGCAGCGGAGGTGGCGCAGCGTCCCCTGATACGACAGCGCCCGATGCCCCCACAGGACTCGGCTTGTCCGCCGACGGTCTGTCGTTGAGCGGGCTTGGCGAAATAGGGTCTCGAGTCACCGTGTACGATGCCGCCGGGAACGTGTTGGGCTCCGGAACGGTAGGCAGCGACGGCCGTTTCCAAGTCGTTCTCAATGCCCCGCAGACCAACGGCCAGGCGCTGGATGTGACGCTGACCGATGCGGCGGGTAACGTCTCGACGCCGGGCTCGGTGACCGCGGCAGACACTACAGCACCTGATGCGCCTGGCAGTCTGGCCGTCAATGCGGATGGCACTGCCTTGAGCGGCACCGGTGAGGCCGGTGCAACGATCCAGGTCCGGGCGGCAAATGGCACCTTGCTCGGAACCGCCACGGTTGCCGCTGACGGCACGTTTAACGTGACATTGAATCCGCCGCAGACCGACGGCCAATCGTTAACGGTCATCGCCATCGATCCAGCAGGTAACACCTCGACACCGGCCCAGGCCCAGGCGCCCGATACGGACGTCACGACACCGGGCAATGGCGATGCCACGCCACCGGACGCCCCGACGGGTGTCGCGATAAGCGGCAGCGGTTCGTTGGTCAGCGGACACGGCGAAGCAGGCAGCACGGTCAACATCATCGACGCTAACGGCGCGTTGCTGGGGACCGGCAGTGTCGGCGCTGACGGGACCTTCAGCGTAGGGCTCAATCCAGCCCCGCATAACGGTCAAGTCCTGCAGGTGACCTTGACTGACGCGGCCGGCAACGTCTCATCCAATGTGCCGCTGCAGGCGCCCGACACCACCGCTCCGGCGCAGCCGGGCACCTTCGTTCTGTCAGCGGACGGCTTGACGCTGACCGGTGTCACCGAAGCCGGCGCCCGGGTGCTGGTTCGCGATGCCTCAGGCGCGGTGATCGGCTCGGCACGCGCCGGTCTGGATGGCACGTTCAGCGTGACGTTGGCGAGCGCCCAGACCAATGGTGAACATCTGGACGTCAGCGCCACTGACGCCGCGGGCAACACATCCTCCACGCCCCTGACCGCGGCCGACACCACCGCCCCGGCTCAGGTGACCAACGTGGTGATCAGCGTCGACGGTGCGCTGCTGTCCGGCAACGGCGAAATCGGTGCAACCGTTACCGTGCTCAACGCGGGCGGAACGGCCATCGGCACCGGTGTTGTCAGCGCAAACGGTACGTTTTTGATCACGCTGACGACGGCGGCCGCTCCAGGTGAACCGTTGAAGATTACCCAAGCCGATGCCGCAGGCAATCCTTCGCCGGCGCTCGACGTCCTCACGCCTGATGCTCAGGGTCCAGGGACGCCTGGCAACCTGGCGTTGAATGCCACAGGCACTCAATTGAGCGGTAACGGCACGGCAGGCGACTTGATTGAGGTTCGGGACGCGAACGGCACGTTGCTGGGAAGCGCAGTGGTTGGTAACGGTGGCACCTTTACGGTGACGTTCTTTGAGCCACGGGCCAACGGTGAAATGCTCAATGTCACCGCCACCGACAGCAATGGCGAGACGTCGGTCAGCGTGCCGGTCACAGCGCCGGATATCACAGGGCCTGTTGCGGCGGCCGATGTCGCGGTTGCCCACGACGGTCTGTCCGTCACCGGTCGTGGAGAACCCGGGGCGACAATCACGATCACAGACGCTCAAGGTACCGTGCTCGGCACCGGCACGGTCTCTGCGACCGGCGCGTTTTCCGTGACCCTGAATACCGCACAGACCAACGGTCAGACCTTGCAGGTCGTGCTGGCGGATGCCGCCGGAAACCCGTCGGCGTCGGCACCGGTGGTTGCCGGGGACCTGGACGGGCCCCTGCAGCCTGATGGTTTCTCGCTCAGCAGTGACGGTACGTTGCTCAGCGGCCACGGTGAAGCGGGATCGAGAATCACCGTCACCGACGCCAACGGCAATGTGCTTGGCAGCGCCAACGTCGCCGCCGACGGCTCATTCAGCGTGACCCTCAGCAGTGCGCAGAACAACGGGCAGACGTTACTGATCAACGCGAGCGACAGCACCGGGAATCCTGCAACGCCTGTTCCCTTCACGGCGCCTGATACCCAGGCGCCGACGCCGTTGACCAACGTTGCGCTGGATACTTCGGGCGGGGTGCTCACCGGTCGAGGCGAACCTGGCGCGACTGTGACCGTACGTGATGCGCTCGGCACCATGATCGGTACGGGCAGCGTTGGGGGTGACGGTCGTTTTACGCTCAACCTCACCACGGCGCAGACCGACGGGCAGGTGCTGCAGGTCACCCAGACCGATGCCGCAGGCAATCCATCCACGCCGGTACCCGTCAACGCGCCGGACCAGAGCGTGCCCGATGCGGTAACTAACGTCGAGATCTCTGCCAATGGCGCGGTGGTCACCGGTAATGGCCAGATTGGCGCGACGGTCACCGTGACCGATGCCTCAGGCAATTCACTGGGCACAGCGGTGGTGGGCGCAAACGGACGGTTTGAAATCACCCTTTCCAGCCCGCAGATCAACGGCCAGGGGCTGAACGTGAGCCAGGTGGATGGTTCGGTGACGCCATCGACGCCAGTGCCTGTCGACGCCCCGGACATTCAGGCACCCGACGCGCCTGGCAACCTTACCCTCAACAGCACAGGCGTTCTGCTGAGCGGGCAAGCCGAACCGGGTGCGACCGTGTACGTACGGGACCAGAGCGGCAACCTGTTGGGTACTGCGACGGCGGATGCCACGACCGGTGCTTTCCAGGTGACGCTGTCTCCGGCTCAGAACAACGGCCAGACAGTCCAGGTCACGCAAACCGATACTGAGGGAAATCTGTCGGTTTCCACTCCGGTGACCGCGCTGGACACGACGCCCGCCGACGCCCCGAGCAACGTGGCGATCACTGCGGACGGGCTTCATGTTTCGGGCAATGGCGTTGCGGGCGACACCATTGAAGTCCGCAGTGTGAACGGCACGCTGCTGGGGAGCGTGGTGGTGGCAGCCAATGGCAGCTTCACCGTCATCCTGACCAGCCCTCAACAAAACGGCGAAACGCTGAACGTGACGCAAGTTGACGCCAGTCAGATCCCTTCGGCTGCGAGCAACGTCACCGCCCCTGACATTACCGCGCCGCTCGCGCCGACTGACCTGGCCGTCGACGCCAATGGCGTGCTGAGCGGCACGACCGAAGCCGGCGCCACGGTCAATGTGCTGGATGCCAACGGCAACCTGTTGGGCACCACCACAGCCGGACCCAATGGCGAATTCACCTTTAGCCTCCCCGGCACACTCAATAACGGCCAGTTAGTGCAGGTCGTCGTTTCCGACGGCCTCCATGACTCACTCCCGGTCAGCACTCAGGCGCCCGACACCACGCCTCCGCCTCCAGTGGCCAACCTCGCCGTCAGCCCGGACGGCGCTCAGGTGTCCGGGACCGGCGAGCCCGGAACGACCATCACCATCACCGCCCCCGGCAACCTCGTGATCGGGACGGGCGTTGTCGGCAACGATGGTGTCTTTGTCATCGGTCTGAACCCGCCTGCGGAAAACGGCAGCATCAGCACGGTCATCAGTACCGACAGCAGCGGCAACCCCTCCACGCCGGTCGACCTTTCCGGCCCCGACGGCAATCAGGTAGCCATGCCGACGGACCTCGTCATCAGCAGCGACGGCTTCACCCTGACCGGGGCGGGCACCCCTGGCACCACGGTCAATATCGTTGCGGCCGACGGGACGAACCTTGGATCGGGCACCGTCAACAGTCTGGGTCGCTTCACCATTTTCATGCGCTTTGCTCAGTTGAATGCGCAGACGTTGCAGGTGACCGCCAGCGACGGCAGTGGCCACCACTCAGTGCCCGGTACAGTCACTGCTACTGACGCGACGGCGCCTGACGCGCCCTCGGATCTGACCATCAACGCCAACGGCAGCGCAGTCACGGGCAAAGGTGAAGTCGGCGCCACCGTTACCATCACCGACAGCAGCGGCACCGTATTGGGCACAGGCGTGGTGGCCAGCACCGGTCACTTCAGCATTGTCCTCAACCCTGCTCAGCTCAACGCGCAACCCCTGACCGCCACCCAGAGCGACGCGGTCGGTAACGTTTCGCAACCGGGCAGCGTGATCGCCCCGGACCTGCAGGCACCGAATGCCGCGACCGGCTTAGCCATCAACGGTGTCGGAACCGTGATCAGCGGCCAGGGTGAAGCGGGTGCCACGGTCACCGTTCGCGATGCAGCGGGCAACGTGCTGGCCACCGGAACCGTCGACCAGAGCGGTCAGTTCCAGGTGATGCTGCCCAGCGCGCAAACCAGCGGCGCGGCCTTGCAGGTCACCCTCACCGATGCAGCGGGCAACACCTCGCCGCAGAGCAGCCTGAATACGGTGGACACCACGCCTCCGGCCCTCGTCCAGAACCTCAACATCAGCGCCAGTGGCAACACGCTCACCGGCACCGGCGAAGTGGGCGCTACCGTTCGTGTCACCGACAGCAATGGCACCCTGCTGGGCACGGGCGTCGTGGCGGCCGACGGTGCATTCAGCGTCACCCTCGCGCCACCTCCGAACAACGGCCAGACACTGGACATCAGCCAGGTCGACCCCAGCGGCAACGCATCGCCATCCGCCACCTTGCAGGCACCGGATATCAGCCCACCGGCGGCGCTCACTCAGGTCGCGGTCAATGCCGACGGCGTGACCGTCACCGGCCACGGCGAGCCCGGGGCGACGGTTTCCGTGCGCAGCGTGGACGGTACCTTGCTCGGCACCGGGCTGGTCGGGGCGAACGGTTCATTCAACCTCACGCTCAGCTCGCCACAGACCAATGCGCAGGTGCTGACGGTCACCCAGGAAGACCCGCCGGGCAACGTCTCCACTGCGGTGAACGTGGTAGCGGTCGACCTCACTGCGCCGGATGCACCGACTGCGCTTGTGCTTAATGGCGCTGGTCTGCAACTGACCGGTAACGCCGAAGCCGGTAGCACGGTGATCGTACGGGATGCCGCTGGCGGAATAATCGGTACCGCCACTGCGGCCGCGAATGGAACCTTCCAGGTCACGCTCGGCTCGCCGCAACTCAATGGTCAGGCACTGACCGTGACGGCCACCGATGCGGCAGGCAATGTATCGAATCCGGCAGCCTATGCCGCGGCTGACACCACCGCCCCGCTGGCAGTGAGCAACCTGGCCGTCACGGCGGACGGTCTGTCGCTGGCCGGTCACGGCGAAGCGGGCGCGACCGTGGTGGTAGGTGATGCCAACGGTGTCCAGTTGGGCACGGCAACGGTGAACGCCAACGGCAATTTCAACCTGACGCTGAGCCCGGGGGCCGCCGCAGGCACCGTCCTCAACGTCATTCAGACCGATGGGGCGGGTAATGCATCGCCGCAAGCGGCCGTCACCGCGCCGGGCAATCTGGCAGAGCCGGCACCGGCCAACCTCGCCCTGAGTGCTGACGGCCTCACCTTGACCGGTACCGCCACGGCGGGCAGTACGGTGAGCATACGCAGCCCGTCCGGCACCCTGCTGGGCTCGGCGCTGGTCGCCAGTGACGGTACTTTCAGCGCCACGCTCAATACGGCGCAACTGAACGGCGAGCAGCTTTCGGCGACGGCGACGTCCAGCGACGGTATCAATTCCTTGCCCACCGGTTACACCGCCGCAGACGTCACCGCCCCTGCGCCCCTGAGCAACCTCGTGCTTTCTGCCGACGGCGCGCTCCTCTCCGGCCATGGCGAAGCGGGCTCGACCGTCACGGTGATGGGCACAGGTGGCGTGATTCTGGGTAACGCCCTGGTCGCCGCCAATGGCACCTTCAGCCTGACCCTGACCACGCCGCAAATTGCAGGGCAAACCCTGAACCTGAGCCAGACCGACGCGGCCGGGAACGAATCCCCCAGCCTGAACCTTGTGGCAAGGGACCTCGTGGCGCCCGACGCGCCGGCCGCGCTGGCGGTCAGCAGCGACGGCAGTGTGCTCTCCGGGACGGGGGAAGCCGGCGCGACGGTCAACGTCTTCAATGCCGCCGGCGCACTGTTGGGGTCCGGCAGCGTACGCCTCGACGGCAGCTTCCAGATCACGCTGACCAACCCTCAGGCCAACGGCCAGACGCTTGCCGTCACCCTGACCGACGCCGCAGGGAATACCTCGGCCGCCACCAACCTGATCGCCATCGACACCACCGCACCGATAGCGCTTACGCAATTGGCCATTTCCAGTGACGGTGCAACGCTGACCGGACATGGCGAGGCCGGCGCCACGGTGACGGTCAGCGACAGTGACGGCAACGCACTGGGCACCGTCGTGGTCGGCAGCACCGGAACATTTACGCTGGTGCTGAGCCCACCGCTGACCAACGCCGAAGTGCTGACGCTGGTGCAGACAGACACCGCAGGGAACGTGTCACCCAACGCCACCCTGGTGACGCCGGACTTCACGCCGCCCGACCCGCTTGCCAACGTCGACATCAACGCCGCGGGTGCAGTGGTGACCGGTACCGGTGAGCCCGGCGCGACGGTCACCGTCAAAGACCCTGCCGGTAATGTCCTCGGCAGCAGCGTGGTATTGGCCGATGGCTCGTTCAGCGTCACGTTGAGCACGCCGCAGATCAACAATCAGATCCTCAACGTCCAGCAGGCCGACCCACCGGGCAACGTCAGTGCGGCCGTGCCGGTGACCGCGCCGGACCTGACGCCCCCAACAGTGCCCACTCAACTGCTGTTGAACGCAGACGGCGGTGTGCTCAGCGGCAGTGGTGAAGCCAACGCGACCGTGCGCATCACCTTGGCCGATGGCACCCAGATCGGTACCGGCTCGGTCGGTGCCAACGGCACGTTCCTGATCACACTCACGCAAGGCCAGACCAACGGCGAGCAAGTCTTCGTCGTGCTTACCGATGCCAAAGGCAATGCGTCGGCGGCGGGCACTCTGTTCGCCCCGGACACCACCGCGCCAAACGCAGTGGCCAACCTGGCGATCGATGAAGCAGGCCGAGTCGTCAGCGGCACCGGTGAAGCAGGCGCGGCCATTGTCGTCAGCGATGCCGCGGGCAACGTCCTCGGTACCGCAACGGTCAGCGCGGGCGGCACCTTTACGCTCACGCTGTCAGTGCCTCAACTCAATGGCGAGACGCTTTCGGTCATTCAACGAGACACGGCGGGGAATCCTTCGACGCCAACGACCGTCGATGCACCGGACATCACAGCGCCTGCCCTGCCTGTCGTCACCGGGCTAAGTGCCGATGGCGTAACCCTGAGCGGAACCGGGGAAGCCGGTGCAACGGTCCAGGTCACCAGCGCAACCGGCCTGGCGCTGGGCACTGCGACGGTCGATCCCGATGGCACCTTCAGCATCACACTCAGCCCCGCGCAGCTCAACGGTCAGGTACTCACCCTGTCACAGACCGACGACGCCACTAACGTCTCAGGCAACGCAACGTATCAAGTCCCGGACGTGACCGATCCGGCGCCGGTCGACAACCTCGCGGTCAGTCTCAATGGCCTGGTGCTGACCGGTACCGGCGAAGCGGGCGCCACAGTGAATGTGTCCTTCGAAGGCGCCTTTCTGGGCACTGCGACCGTTGCGGCCGACGGGACGTTCAGCGTCGACCTGTCGACCGCGCAGCTCAATGGACAGTTGCTGTCTGTGGTTCAGGTGGATACCGGGACCAATGATTCAACACCGGCGACCGTCAACGCACCGGATATAACAGCCCCGGCGCTGCCGACCGTCACCGAACTGGCGGGTGGGACTGCCCTGACCGGCACCGCTGAAGCGGGCAGCACCGTGACCGTGACCTCGGCAAGCGGCGCGTTTCTGGGATCGGCGATAACAGGGGATGACGGCACCTACACCGTCACGCTGAATGCGCCACAAACCAACGGCCAGACGCTGTTGGTGACCGCCACCGATGCCGCCGCCAACCCGTCGGCCACCCTGCCCTTTACGGCGCCCGACACCACCGATCCGGACCCGGTCAGCAATCTGTCGATCAGCCCGGATTACACCCAACTCGCCGGCCGTGGTGAGGTCGGCGCGACCGTCACCGTCAGCGTCAACGGTGTAGAGATCGCGACCGGGACCGTGGGGGCGAACGGCACCTTCGTCATCGACCTGACCGGCATCGCTGCCGATCAGATACTGTTCGTCGTTCAGAGCGATGCCGCGGGCAATGACTCCACCGCGTCCACGCTGGTGGTGCCCCTCACGCCTGCGCCGGATGCCCCGGACAACCTGGTCCTCTCGGCGGACGGTGTGACACTGACCGGGACCGCCGCCAGCGGTGCAACGATCACGGTGTACAGCCCGACGGGCACTCCGTTGGGTACGGGCGCCGTCGGCATCGACGGCACCTTCACGGTGACACTCAGCCCGGCGCAAACCAACGGCCAGATTCTGGACGTCACCGCCAGCACGGTGCTCGGTGGCTCGTCGGTGCCGACCGAGATCACTGCAGGTGACACCACAGCCCCTGTTCCGCTGACCGATCTGGCAATCAACGCAACGGGCACAACGGTGACCGGGCGCGGGGAAGTCGGCGCGACGGTCACCATCACCTCTGCCAACGGCACGGCACTGGGAACGGCTGTGGTCGGCGCAAACGGCACCTTCAGTGCGCAACTCAACAGCGCCCAAGCCAATGGACAGATCCTCAACGCGTTCCAGACCGACACGGCGGGGAATCCTTCGACCACGCTGAACGTCACGGCGCCGGACATCACCGCGCCCAGCGCGCCCTCCACGTTGGGGCTCAATGGCACCGGTCTGCTGTTGACGGGCCTGGGTGAAGCCGGGGCCACAGTGACCGTGCGCAGCGCCGCCGGCCTGGTGCTGGGCACCGGAACCGTGGCGGCGAACGGCACGTTCTCGGTCACGCTGAACACCGCACAACTCAACGGCCAGCCGCTGACCGTGAGCCAGGCCGACGCAGCCGGCAACGTCTCGGCGTCAACCGGCTTCACGGCACCGGACACCACGGCGCCTGCGGGTCTGAACAATCTGGCGCTCAACCCTGGCGGCCTGCAACTGAGCGGGTCCGGCGAGCCGGGTGCGACCGTCAGCGTGACCAACGCCGCAGGCCAGGTGCTGGGCACCGCGGTGGTGGGTGCCGGTGGCAGCTTCACCGTGCAACTGTCCAGCGCGCAGCTCAACGGCCAGTCACTCAACGTCCAACAGGCGGACCCTGCCGGGAATCTGTCTCCGGTCGCCAACCTGGTGGCCACCGATATACAGGCACCGACTGCACCGACCGGCCTGACCCTGGCAGCCAACGGTCTGACGGTAAATGGCAGCGGCGAAGCGGGCGCGACGGTCAACGTCTACAGCGCTGGCGGTGCCTTGCTGGGCACCGGCACGGTAGGCAGCGGCGGCACCTTCAACTTCAACCTGACCTCGGCCGCGCAACTCGACGGTCAACCGCTGACGGTGCGTCTGGTCGACGGTGCGGGGAATGTCTCTGCGGCGGGCAGCCTGACAGCGCCCGACACGACAGCCCCCGGCGCGCCCACCGGCGTTGCCGTCAACGGCAGTGGCACCGTGTTGACCGGACTGGGTGTGGCGGGCTCGACCGTGACCGTGCGCAGTGCCACAGGTGTTGTTCTCGGCACAGGCACCGTGGCGGCCAATGGCAGCTTCTCCGTCGCACTGGCCGCTGCGCAGATCGACAACCAGGTCCTGACCGTCACGCAGGCCGACCCGACCGGCAACGTCTCGGTATCGGCCACGGCAACCGCACCGGACCTGACGGCTCCTGTCGCGCCGACCACGCTGTTGGTCAGTGGCGACGGCCTGACGGTCAGCGGCACCGGGGAAGCCGGTTCTACGGTAATCATCAAGTCCGCCAGCGGCACCGTGCTCGGCACGGCGGTGGTTGGCGGCACCGGTGTGTTCAGCGTCGGGCTCAATGCAGCGCAGATCAACGGTGAGAAGTTGTCCGTCAGCCTCACCGACACCCATGGCAACGTCTCGGTCGCAACGGTCGTCACGGCACCCGATATCGATGTCAACGCGCCGGTGGTCGCCAGTGACAATCTGGCCACCGCCACGGTGATCATCGCGCCGGTCAAGGTCACGCAGAACTTCTCCGACTCTTTCACCACCCTGCTGTCCGGCTTCTCGAAAACCTTCACCTTTACCGTGGCCAGCGGCACCAGCATCGACCCAACGCTGACCCTGACCTCGGGCAGCCTGATCTCGCTGCTCGACGGCGTTTCCTACACGCTGCAAGTCAAGAGCGCCAGCGGCGCCTGGGTCACACTGGACGTCAATGGCAGCGGTGGACTGCTCGACCTGATCGCCATTGCCGGTCAGGGCGTGCGGGTCAATATCGGCGACCTGCTGGGGGGCGACTATCGCCTGACCGTGGCCAGCGCCGGCATCGGCGTGCTGACCACCGTCACCACCCAGCTGCAACTGGATATCACCAGCCTGACGCAGTTCACCGGAACCGCCGGTGCGGCGATCACCGGTAACGTGATCAGCGACGTCGGCACTGACGGTCAGGTCGACCAGACCGGCCCTGATCAAGGCGCCTTGTTGCAGATCCAGAAAAACGGCAGCTACGTAGCGGCAGCCGGTGGCACGACCGTGCAGGGCCTGTACGGCACGCTGACCATCGACGCGAACGGCAACTACAGCTACAAACCCAATGGCAGCCTGAGCAGTGTCGGCAAAGTGGATGTCTTCAACTATCAACTGGTGCACGCCAACGGGCTGAGCGACACCGCCACGCTGTACGTTCGCATCGACAGTCCACAAGCGGCGGAAATCTGGAGCAACACCAACCTCGCCAGTCCGGCCTTGCTGGTGGACGCCACCAACGACATCGCTCATACGGGCATCACCCTGGTCAATCAGGAGGTCACCACAAACTCGGCGCTGGGCAGCTTCGGCGTGTTGCTGGGTGGCAGTAGCGGTACCTATGCCACCAGTGTCGCGGCCAACACCGTCAGTGACCTTACGGTCGTGGTCAACGCCAGTAATCTGTTGAGCCTGCTGAGTTCGGTGACGGTGAGTCTTTACAAGCTCAACACCACCACGGGTCAATACGTGTTGGTGAAAAGCTACGGCGGCGGCTCGTTGCTCAATCTGGGCGGGGGCAATTACGGCATCCAGTTCGACGATCAGACGTCCGGCAGCTATCAGGTCAAAGTGGCCGTTGGCGGTCTGGGCGTGGGAAGCACGATCAACACCAGCCTCATCAATGTGGCCACCTCCACCAACCAGTTCGTCGTCGGCAGCTACACGCCTGTGGCAGGCAACCTTCTCACTGACACGGCGGGGGCCGGTGCAGACGTACTCGGCTCGGCCTATACCGTGCTCAGCGTGCAGCAAGCCGGGATGTTCGTCACGCCGGGCTACAACGGCACGACCCTGGTCGGCACCTACGGTTCGTTACTGGTGCATGCCGACGGCAGCTACGTCTACACCCTCAACCCCGGCCAGACCAGCGCGGTGGTTGGCCATCAGGATGTGTTCACCTACCAACTGACCCATCCCAACGGCACCACGGACACTGCCACGTTGACGGTGGACCTGGACGCGGCCGGCGCCGTGGCCACCACATCCTTCGCGGCCCTGGCCAGCGTCGACGATCACAGCGCCGCGTCGGTCGCGACAACGGCCGCCGCTGCGGGCACCGAACTGATTCAGGGCACCGACGGCAACGACACCCTCGACGGATCCCACGGCGGCGCCGTGACCTTGCAAGGCGGTGCCGGTAACGACACGCTGATCATCAGCGACCCGCATTTCGCGTCGGTGGACGGCGGTACTGGCACCGACACGCTGCTGTGGGCCGGTGGCGACGCGGCAATCAATCTGGGCGATCTGCAAAGCCGGATTCACAACATCGAAGTGCTGGACCTGAATCACACCAGCGCCGTGTCACTGACCGTGAGCCTGGCAGACCTGGTGGCGATCACCTCCTCTGACAACAACACCCTGCTGATCAAGGGCGACAGCAAAGACAGTGTGCACATGACCGACACCTGGGCGGCCGACGGCACCCACCAGGCGGACGGAATCGACTACACCCAATACACCCCGCAGGAGGACCCGAGTCACCATTTGTGGGTACAGAACGGCATTCAGGTTGTTTGAGATCCAGGGAAGTCTGACCCAGGTCAGTAAGGAAACCATGTGAAGTGCGTACGCCGTCACCCCTGGCCGATGGTGCTATTGACCATCGGCCTGCAACACCTGATCCACCTGCCCGCGCAGGCAGACGAATACATCGACCCGGGGCTGCGCAGCATCAGCCCTTCCCGGCTGCAACATCAACCGGGGGACAAACAACCGAAACCACGGAGCAGCCAATCGCCTGTCGCTGCAGTACCGGGCAAAGAAGACACGCAGACACTGGGGCTCGAACAGGCGGTGAGGCTCGCGGTGGACTGGCACCCCAGCATCAGCGAGGCCATCGGCACGCTGTATCAACAGGCCGAGGGCATCAACGTGGCCGAGGCCGGTTATTACCCGCAGATCGCCGGCGGCATCAAGGGCGGCTACAACAGCGGCTATGGCAGTGACGCCAGCAGCCAGTCGGTGAGCATCTCGCTGAAGCAGATGCTGTATGACTTCGGCAAGGTTTCAAATGCCGTCGAGGCTGCCCGGGCCAAGGCCGCACGCAGTCAGGCGAGCATTCTGCTGGCGATCGATCAGGTCGGTCGGGACACCGCATTCGCCTACGTCGAGGTTCAGCGCTATCAGCGTCTGATCGACATCGCCCGCCAGCAGATTCAAGGGATTGGCGGGATTGTCGATCTGGCCAAACAGCGCAGCGACATGGGCGCCAGTACCCGCTCCGATGTGGTTCAGGCACAGTCCCGCGCCGAGGGCGGCATGGCGACCTTGCAGGAGTACAAGGCGCAATACGCGCGCTGGCAAGCGACGCTGGGCAATCTTCTGGGGCGACAGACGTCCCCGCAAGTGACCGACGCCTTTCCGGACTCGCTGAATCAGTCCTGCAACACGCCTGTGATTACCGATGCCCTGCCCGCCGTACTGCAGGCAGCCGCCCAGCGCACCCAGGCCCAGGCCGAACTCGCTCAGGCCAAGGCCGAGGCGTATCCGACGCTGTCGCTGGAGCCCTCGTTCAATCAGTACCTGGACAACAATTACGACAGCCAGAACCCGGCCATCGACCGCACCCAGGTCGGCATTTTCCTGAACCTTGAAGTGCCGATTTATCAGGGAGGCGCCATCAGTGCCCGCAGCCGTGCTGCCGGTTATGCGCTGACCGCTGCCGACGCCGCCGAGGACGCCGCTCGCTTGCAGGCGCGCCAGGGCTTGAGCGAGTCCCAGGCCCAGACGTCCGGCCTGACACGCCGCCTCAACTCATTGGAGTTTCGCGAAACCACGATTAAAGAAGCCCGCGAGCTGTACGGCCGGCAATACCTTGAGCTGGGCACGCGGCCGCTGCTGGACCTGCTCAATGCCGAGCAGGAGATCCACCAGTCGCGCTTCGATCTGGCCAACACTCAGGCCGACCTGCGTCGCCTGCAAATCGATTGTCTCTACAACAGTGGCGCATTGCGCCGGGCATTCGGTATCGATCACAGCACCATCCAGCATGTGGAGATCCTGCCATGACCGATCCCATCGTCATCGCTCAACCTGTGCAGGCCGACGCGGCGCGTCAGGACTACTCACCGTGGCTTGAGGCTGTGCTCACCGTCGCACGGCATTACCGACTGGACGTTTCACCGGAAAGCGTGCGCCTGGCGTCGATCCACAGTGAGGGACGGGTCGAGGAAGTGGTCCGGCACATGGCGCGTCAGGCCGGGCTCAGCGTCAAGTTCGCCGACTACGACCACAAGAGCCTGAGCCGCTGGCGCACGCCTTTGCTGGTGCAATTGCAGGATGGTCAGGTCGGGGTCATTGAAAGCGTCGGTGAAGACGGCGAACTGGGCATTGCCTACAGCGGCGATCAAGGCCTGCAAAGCCGGATCGAACCTGCGGCCCTCGCGGACCAGGCCGTGCGCACGGTGATCCTGCGGCCGAGCCAGCCACTGAGCGATGTGCGCACCAACGATTACATCAAGCCCTACGACGAGCACTGGTTCAGGCGCATCGTGCTCAGCGACCTGCGCCCCTACAGCCAGGTCATGCTCGCCTCGCTGGTGGCCAACCTGCTGGGCATGGCCGGTGTGCTGTTCTCGATGCAAGTCTATGACCGAGTGATTCCCGCCGAATCGCTGCCGACCCTGTACGTGCTGTTCGGCGGCGTGATGCTGGCGCTGGTGTTCGATTTCGTGATGCGCATCATGCGTCTGCGCATCACCGATATTCTCGGCAAACGCGCCGACTTGCGGGTCTCCGATCTGGTCTTCGGTCACGCCCTGCGCCTGCGCAATTCGGTCCGCCCCAAATCCACCGGCTCGTTCATCTCGCAGTTGAGGGAGCTGGAGCAAATCCGCGACCTGATCACGTCCAGCACCGCGACGGCGCTGGCGGACATGCCGTTCTTTTTCCTGTTTTTGCTGGTGTTCTACCTGATCGGCGGACCTTTGGTGCTGATTCCGCTGCTCGCGTTGGTTGCCATGGTATTGCCGGGCATTCTTGCGCAACACCGGTTGGCGAAACTGGCCAACGAATCGATGCGCGAAGCCGCGCTGCGCAACGCGATGCTGGTGGAAGGCGTGCAAGGCATGGACGACATCAAGGCCTTGCAGGCCGAGCAGCGTTTTCAGCAGCAGTGGAATCACTACAACGCCGCCTCAGCCGACAGCAGCCTGCGCTTGCGCACCTTGACCAACAGCCTGGTGACCTGGACCCAGAACGTTCAGGGCGGCGTCTTCGCGGTGGTCATCGTGTTCGGTGCGCCGATGGTGATTGCCGGCGACCTCACCACCGGCAGCCTGGTGGCGGCGTCGATCCTGTCATCGCGGATGATGGGTCCCATGGCACAGCTGACTCACGTATTGACCCGCTGGCAGCAGGCCAAAGTCGCCTTGCAGGGCTTGAACCGGATCATGCAGATGCCAGTGGATCACCCCGAAGGCAGCCAGCGCGTGCACCTGCCCGCGATACGCGGGGAATACCGGATGCGTCAAGCGGGCTTTCGCTACAGCGAAGAATCATCGCCTGCGTTGAGCAATATCGACCTGAAGATACGCCCCGGCGAACGGATCGCCATTCTAGGGCGCAACGGTGCTGGCAAGTCGACCCTGCTTCAGGCATTGGCCGGCGCCGTGGACCTGAGTACAGGTGAAACCACACTGGACGGCATCGCCCTCGCCCACATCGACCCCGCCGACCTGCGTCGCGACGTGGGCCTCATGTCGCAACAGGCACGACTCTTTCACGGCACGCTGCGCGACAACATTACCCTTGGCGCCGGGCAGGCCAGCGATCAGGAAATCATCGCGGCGCTCGCCGTCACCGGTGCACTGGATTTCGTGCGGCAGATGCCCAAAGGCATGGACCATCTGATTCTCGAAGGTGGCCTGGGTTTGTCGGGCGGGCAACGCCAGAGCCTGCTGCTTTCGCGGCTGTTGATCCGGCAACCGCAGGTCCTGCTGCTGGATGAACCCACCGCCTCGCTGGACGACATCACCGAGCGCCTGTTGCTGGAAAAACTCGCCACCTGGTGCACCGGCAGAACGCTCGTCGTCGCCACTCACCGGGTCAGCGTCCTGCAGCTTGTCGAGCGCATCATTGTCCTGGACAACGGCCGGGTCGTGATCGATGACCACCGCGACGCCGCGCTTGCGCGGTTGCGGCAGCCCCAAGGAGCACCGTCATGAAAGCACTGACGGCCGAACACGCGCCGCGCTTGCCGGATTCGATCACCTACCTGGACGGTCGCGACGAGCGCAGCATCACTGGCGGCATCCGGGTCATCTGGGGCTGCGCCGTGATGATCGCCTGCTTTCTTGCCTGGGCGGCATGGTTTGAAGTGGTGGAAGTGTCCACCGGCACGGGCAAGGTGGTCCCCAGTTCCAGGGAGCAAGTGATCCAGTCCATGGAAGGCGGCATCATCAAGGAAATGAACGTCACTGAAGGTTCGCTGGTGGAGCGTGGCCAGGTCCTCGCCCAGCTCGATGCCGTGAAAACCGAATCCAACGTGGGGGAAAGCGAAGCCAAGTATCGGGCGGCGCTCGCCAGCGTCAATCGCCTGCAAGCAGAGGTCAGTGAAAAAACCCTCTCGTTCGATGCGTCGCTCAGTGGTTTCCCCGAACTCATCCGCGCCGAAACCGAGCTGTACACCACCCGCCGCAAGGGCCTGCAGGACACGCTGGACGGCATCCAGAGTTCGCTGAAACTGGTGCGCAGCGAGCTGGAGATTACCGAGAATCTGGCGAAGATCGGCGCGTCGAGTCGGGTCGAAGTGCTGCGTCTGAATCGGCAGCGTTCGGAACTCGAACTCAAGGCCACCGAAGCCCGCTCCGATTACATGGTGCGCGCCCGCGAAGACCTGGCCAAAGCCAACGCCGAAGCGCAGATGCTGGTCGCAGTGATTCGTGGCCGCAATGACTCACTCTCCCGTCTGACCCTGCACTCGCCGGTGCGTGGCATCGTCAAGGACATCGAAGTGACCACCATCGGCGGCGTGGTTCCACCCAACGGAAAGTTGATGCAGATCGTGCCGCTGGACGAACAACTGCTGATCGAAGCGCGGATTTCACCGCGCGATATCGCCTTCATTCACCCGGATCAGGAAGCCAAGGTAAAGATCACCGCCTACGACTACTCGATCTACGGCAGTCTCGACGGCAAGGTCGTGACCATTTCCCCTGACACGATCCAGGACGAGGTCAAACCCGAGATCTTCTATTACCGCGTGTACATCCGCACCGACTCCGATGTACTGCGCAACAAGGCTGGCAAGACGTTCGCCATCGTGCCCGGCATGATCGCCACCGTGGATATCCGCACCGGCCAGAAGACGGTGCTGGATTATCTGATCAAACCCCTGAACCGCGCCCGCGAAGCCTTGCGCGAACGATGATCAGCGACTGGCAAGGTGAGTCGGTGCCGCTGTCACCGGCTGGGCCTGCGCCAGGTAACGGCCCCACTCGCGATTGATCTCGGCGTAGGGCAGAAAGATGCTGACCCGAGACTGACTGGCGAGGTCCGGGCGCTTGAGTGCAGCCAGTTCGCTGGACGACAGGAATGCAACGGTGATGCCGACGACCTTGCCATCGGCGGCAAACACTGGGCCGCCCGACATGCCTTTGGCGACCGGGCCATCGTGGGTGCCATAGAGCACGTTGCCCTCTTTGGCGTCCAGCCGCACCATCGCAGGCAAGGCGTGGCCACTGCCCTTCACCGACATGTACAGCGAGTTGTAACCCACTGCCGTGACGGCCTCGCCCGGGGTGTATCCACGCCAGAGTGGAACGCCATTGGCCTTGTGCCGGAAAAACTGGATGTCCCCCTGCCCTTGGTAAACCGACCCGGGCACGTAGGGTATGTGCTTGACGGTGACGGCGTACTCTTCATTCCACTGCACCGCCGTGCCCATCAGCATGTAGGGAAGCGGCCCGCCGGAGTGGACGACGAACGCTTGGTCATAAACTGGATCCTGAGTAAAAGCGACTGGCATTCCATTGCACCCGCTGAGCAGCACTGAGGCCGCAACAAGTGACTTTAGGGGGCGCATTTTGCACACGGAGAGTGAGTTGAAGACGGCTCAAATATGTCATTGAGCCATCACTCCATCAATAGCCTGAGACTACCTTTTGTCCGAATTCGATACAGTGAGTGCATTGGATCCAATGCCTGCTGTCCAGGCATTGATCAGGTCGCGGAGAGAATCAGAAGAACGAATAGGTGTAGTTGAAGATCAGTCGAGTCTGGTCCTGATCCGCAATGCTAGTGCCGCCACCCCGGTACGTACCATGACGCAGTGTCGTGCCAAAGCCCTTCAAGGGACCTTGTGCCACAACGTAGTCGACCCGCATGTCGGTTTCCCACTCGTGGGTATCCGGTCCGCTGCCGTTGACGGCCTTGGCGTCCACGCCGCGCAGGTAGCCAATCGAAGCCTTCAGGCCAGGCGCACCCAGGCTTGCAAAATCATAGGTGTATTGACCGAACGTCGTGTTCTCACCCGCACGACCAAAGTTGCCGACCACGGCGTCGGTGAAGGAGTAGAACGAAGCGCCCCCCTCGCCTTCGTTGCGACCACGGCTGTCGGTGACGTTCGCCTGGTTCAACCAGACAAACCCGCCGTTATCCGACACACGCTGCTGGCCCAGCATCAGGCTGTGGCTGCCCAAGGTGTAGGTGAACATGGCAATGGCCGTGTCGTTATCCACTTCGCCCGGTGTTTTCGCGTATCCGCCGTTGTTGTTGAACCGGTAGCCAGCCTGACCGTTCGCACCGTCCGCGTAGCTCTTGAAGTAGCGCAGATCCGTTTTGAAACTTTGGCCTTCGCCCAGTGGCTGGACATGGATCAGGCCGAAAAAGTGCTGGGAGTAATAGTCCTGGAGGTTGGCGTAGTAGTACTGCAGGGTCAGGTTTTTGCTGGCTTTCCAGTCGCCCCCCGCAAACCTGAACGTGTTGCTGTCCTGAGTGCCGCCCGCCACCGACAGGCCTTGGCTGTTAGTCGACGCCCGGCCCCTGGCGCGCTCGATCTGCCCGCCCGTGAGGGTCAGGTTGTCGATTTCTTTCGAGGTGAACATCGCCCCGCCATAGGTCTGCTGCATCAGTCGGCTGTCGGACGCTATCAGGATGGGCAGGTTCGGCGTCAGCGAGTTGCCTAAACGAAACTCGGTCTTCGAAATGCGCGCTTTGGCCGTGGCGCCGAGGCTGCTCCACTCATGCTGAGCGGAACCGTCACTGTCGCTGGGTGCGAAGGTATTGGTGTCCGGGTGGTGGCCTTTGCCGCCATCCAGATGAATACCGGTCAGGCTCAGCACGTCAACGCCGAAACCGACCGTGCCTTCGGTAAAGCCGGAGACGTAATCCAGCCTGAACGCCTGCGCCCATTCCCGTTGGTCCGCACCGCCTTCACGGTTATCGGCGTCGTAATAAAAGTTGCGCAGTCCCAGTGTCAGTTTGCTGTCTTCGATGAAGGCGGCATGGGCCATGGGCACCGTTCCAAGTACAGAACCGGCAAGCAGGTAGTTGAGGGAAGTGCTGATGTGTTTAATCACGCTTATTGTCACTCTTATCGTGTGGTGCCGGGAGCAGATAAATTATTTTTTTGAGAGGGGCTCGTGCTTTCTACATGCCCTTGTGACGAACTTCCGCAGACTCTGTCATCCCCAAAAGCGATGAATGACAGGCCTGCACAGGCGCCCGCACGCAGGTTAAGTCTTTGATGAACCTGCACCTATACGCGTGAAGGACAAAGACTTTGTTCAAAAGACCCGATCATCATGACACCCAAACTTGTTACATGGGGTATCGACTGAAACAACGCGAAAGGGGATAAAACAGTGCCCGCCCGCTCGCTAAACTTTCGCTGGGAAGTATGGATTCGGCAGATGATTGAAAACGGCACACAGCCTCATCCGTGCAAGGGGCACGGACAGACCATTGCCCGACGTTAAAGAGTGTTCACTCTTCTTCCAGCACGTCGTAGGAGTATCGGTTTCGTCCCGCACTCTTGGCCTTGTACATCGCATGGTCGGCATGCTGAATCAGTGCGCCGATGTCGTCGCCGTCACGGGGGAACAGACTCACGCCCATGCTGGCGTGGATCTGCACGCGGTGTCCGTCGATGAACAAGGGCAACTGGAAACACTGGTGCAGCTTTTCCAGCAACGTGACGATTTTCTGCGGGTCGGTGACGTCGCTGAAGAAAATCACGAACTCATCGCCTCCCAGGCGCGCAACGCAATCGGCGTTGTCGCTTGCCGACGTCAGCAGCTTGGCCACGGCCTGCAACACCAGATCGCCGAAACGGTGGCCGTACTGGTCATTCATCTCTTTGAAGTGGTCCAGGTCGACAAACAGCAAGGCCATCTTCTTGCCGCTCTCCCGTGCGGACACCAGCGCCTGCTCGAGACGCTCAAAGCACAGGCGGCGGTTCGGCAGTTCGGTCAGCGGATCGTGTCGCGCCAGGTGTTCGAACGCCGCGCGGCTGCAGGTCAGGTCATCAAGCTGGCTGAGAATCTCATGCTTCATCGCGTGGAATCGATGCGCCAATACGCCCAGTTCGTCGTCTCTGGGTGGCAGTACGCTGATTTTTCGTTCGCGGGAAAACAGCTCGACGGCGTCGGTCATGCTGCGCAGCGGTCGTATCAAGGCGCGCGACGCAATGAACGCCGCCAGCAACGCCAATGCGCTGAACAGCAGGGCAATCTGCGCGATGTTAGTGCCGGCACGGGACGCCTGAGCGAGTACATGACTTTGCGGTTGTCCCAGCCCAAGCACCACGAACGGTTCGGAGGCATCGTTATGGGAAAGCCGGACGAATGCCGCCACCAACCGGTCCTGCTGCCCTTGTTCGACGCTGCGACTGATCAGATTGCTGGGGCCGGTTTCTGTGAGAAGGCGCGCGACTTCCGGGAACTCGTCCTGCAAAAAGAGCCGGCGGCCCTGATCGAAACCGAAAGTGCGCCGATGGTCCGGGTGGATCAGCAAGTCGCCCCAGCGGTTGCTCAGGTACACCTGATATTCCTTGGGTAAATCGCTTTGCAGCTGGCTGAACAACTGATCGAGGTCAACGTTGATCACCAGCAGCGCGAACACCTTGCCGGTTTCGTCCGCCACCGGCGTCGAGACGTGCAGCGTCGGCTTGCCCAGGCCCGAGTGCGCGCCCTGTTCGTGATTGATGACGATCGGAGAGATCCGTACTTCACCCGGCGCCAGTCGCAATGTCTCGAACACGTAGGCGTAGTGTCCCTTTTCCTGCAGATCGTCGCCCTCGACCCTGACGATGCTCGGCCCGTCACGGTCCTGCCGGACCAGCTCCAGCCCATGGTTCGTGGCGCTGATCAGGCGGATCTGCATGTAGTCGGGATGCGCCAGCAACATCGCGCGAAACACTTGAGCCAGATCGTCTTGCGCGTGGCTGAGTTCGCCCGGGTCTTTGATCTGCCCTAATTCGTGCACTTGCGGCCCATTGGTCAACACGGCGGCATCCAGAGAGATCGTGCGCAGGCTGCCGTGCAAATTACGCCCCAGCACTTGCACCGACGTCAGCAAATCACGCTCGGCCGCGTGCAACAGCATCTCGCGACTGCTGCTGTAGATGTAGTAACCGGCCAGGCCTGTCGGCAGCATGCCGAACAGGGCCATCAGGCAACCCAGCTTGAAGGCGATGCCGAACCTCATCATTGTTCCCTCAATGGCGGGCGTTCCCCGGAAACGATGCGCTGCCACAGCATTGCGCGACGCTCGTCGTCCTCCACCGGACGCAGCCATATCAGACGGCTTGAAGGGCTGGCATCCTTGGGCTCCTGCAGGGTGTTGGAGAGATCCTGTCGATCGGTCAATGCCCGACTGACCTCAGGCTCGAGCATGTAGTTGATCCAGAGACTGGCGAGAGCAGGATCCCGCGCGCCCCGACTGACGGCCCAGCAATCGAGCCAGGCCAGCGCACCCTCTCGTGGCACTACATAGCCTACATCCACCCCGGCATCGCGCAGTTGCCTGAGCTGCTGACGACCGTAATTGGCGAAGATCAGCGCCACCGAATGGGTGCGGAACAGCTCAGCCGCCTCTTCGGGCAACGAATAGAAGGTCAGGACATTGCGCCGCAAGGCGATCAGCTTGTCGGCCACCTTCGGGAAATCGGCCGCTCGGATCTGAAACGGATCACCGCCCAGCGCGAGACTCGCCAGCGAAAAGTTATGGTTGCCGGTATTGAATGCCAACACTCGCCCTTGAAACCTGGGGTCCCACATGGCGTCGATCGACTCCGGCGGCTGACTGAATTGCTTGCGGTCATAAATCAGCCCCATGTCGGACCATGCATAGGGAACGGCATAAATCTGGCCGTCGACGACAATGTCGGGGATGCGCGAATAGTCACGGAAACGCGGGAGCTGGCGCGCCGTGTTCGCGATGCGTTCGGGGTGCAGGGGCTGCAGCAGACCTTGGTTCACATAATTGTGGATTTCGGCGGTATTGGCAGCGATGACGTCAAAATCGCTGCCCTGATTGTCCGCCAGCTTGCTGCGCAGCACTTCATCACTGCCAACCAGCGTCACCTCGACCTTGACCTTGTAACGCTTTTCAAAAACCGCGACCAGGTCACCGTCGGCGTAACCGGGCCATGCCAGAACACGCAATGTCTGTTCAGCGCCGCTCGCCTGAAACGCGGCGAACAAACAACCAATCATCAACCAAAATGGGCACAGGTATTTCATGGACGATGCCCGGAACCGGTAATCACGCCACTATACATATGGCAATGTGCCGTTGCTTGGCAACCTGCTTGCGCAAACCAAGCCTGCGGTCGGAAACGTGACGCGCGACGCGCGACGCGCGACGCGCGCACCGATGATGCGACCTGCGAAGACGCGCCGCCCCACGTACGATCCGCTAGAATCGTCGCTCAAACCATAAAGGAGCGTGGGGCCGTGCAGATTTCAGGCGCAATACCGTTGATTCGTATTTTTTCCGAAGAAAAGGCCAGGGAGTTCTATGTCGACTTTTTGGGTTTCAGCATCGAATGGGAGCACCGGTTCGAGGACGATTTACCGCTTTATGCGCAGATCCGTCGGGGCAATCTGGTGATTCACCTCACCGGCCACCATGGCGACGCCACGCCGGGCTCCACGCTGTTCATCCCCATGACGGGCATTGACACCCTGCACGCCGAGCTGAACGCCAAGCGCTACGCCCACGCCCGCCCCGGCATCAAGCACGAAGGCTGGGGCAACGTCATGGAAATCGCCGACCCGTTCGGCAACCGCCTTCGTTTCTGTGAACTTGCACCTGACTGAAGACCACACTGGCGACTGGGTCGAGCCCCCGCATTCCCCCGCCAAGTGGCGTGCACCGTGGGCTGTGCTAGCGTTTGAGAGCCGCCACTCTCATGCGAGCCCCCGCCATGGACGAAACCATCGTTAACCTCACCACCGAGAAATTCAATGCGCTCCTGGCAGTAGTGCAGCTGTACGGTGCTGCTTTTGCAGTCAAAATCCTCTCCGCCATTGCCTTCTGGATCGTAGGTCGCTGGCTGATCGGCGTTGCCGTCAGCATGGTGCAGCGAGCCTTGGGCAAGCAAAAGGTCGACCCGACCGTCTTGCGTTATGTTGGGTCGGCCATCACCGTGACGCTGAACATCATTCTGGTGATCGGCATTCTCGGTTACCTCGGCATGCAGACCACCACGTTCGCCGCGCTGCTCGCCGCAGTGGGTCTGGCGATCGGTATGGCCTGGTCCGGGTTGCTGGCCAACCTTGCAGCAGGCGCGTTCATCATTGTCCTGCGTCCATTCAAGGTCGGTGATTTCATTTGCGCCGGAGGTGTCACGGGAACGGTCACGGAAATCGGCCTGTTCGCCACCGCCATCAATACACCTGACAACGTGCTGACCCTGGTCGGCAACAACAAGATCTTCAGCGACAACATCCAGAACTTCACCCACAACCCGTTCCGTCGCGTCGAACTCAAGGCCCAGCTCTCGGGCAGCGCGGACTGGAAAGCCGCAGCCGCGTTGCTCAAGGAGAAGATCACCACACTCCCCAACGTGCTCGCCGCTCCCCCGGTGGATGTGGAAATCCTGGAGTTCAACCTGGTCGGACCGGTGCTGGCCGTAAGGCCCTACTGCCACAATGAGCATTACTGGCAGGTGTACTTCGACACCAACCGCACGATCAAGGATGCATTGGGAGAGGCCGGATTCCCCGCGCCCATGCCGGCACAGACCGTTATCCTGCAACAAGCGGCAGCGGGTTAAGCCGCTGTGAAACCACCGGGGGGCTGCGACGATCTGACGGCACGCGCAGCCACCCGGTTTTTTCAACGCTGACCGTCAACACCGCCCACCGACCACCACTGAACTACTTGCTGCTCGCCTTGATTTTTTCGAACGATTGATGAAGGTCCGAGGCCCAGCCATCCAGCACACCTTTGGCATCGGCAACCGTCATCGTCGACTGACTGTTCTCCAGATTCTTGCCGGCGCCTTTTCGGATAACTTGAGCGACCACCTTGTTGGTGTCGGCATCCAGAAAAGCAACTTCCGTTGCAATCGTGGTTTCCTGATCGCGCCCTCCCGCAGCGGTATTGACGGCCGCAGCCACCAAGGCAATGGGCAAGACTTCGTACGGTTTAAACCCTTCTGCCTTGCTGCCGACGGCTGTGATGGCGGGACGAACGACAAGCGTGCCCGGGCCAGGCGCACTGGCCAGCGGCAATGACTTGCCAATTTCGCGTTTTAACGCCTGATCATAGTATTGAGTAATGCCCTGCAAGGTCCCTTGAGGGATCTGCGCCGTGGGTTGGGGCTTGGGATAAAGCTGGCTGGGCTCGATGTAAACGCTGGTGAACTTCGAGACTTTGACGTCAGGATCAATCCAGCGCATGACAGCCACGCCACTTGCGGATTTATCCTCTTTCAGATGACTGTAGTCCTTCAGAAAACCGGAGTATTCCTCAGGCGGCGTGGCAGTCGACGCGCACCCGGCCAGGATAAGCGTTGTCATGCACACTGAGTGAGCGATTAGCGATAACTTCATTGGGCAGCTCCTTGACGTTGCGTGGCGGATCCATGAACCAAAGCAACCACGGGCCCGCGGCATATGGCGCGGATGTCCGTTGTTTTGAGCAAAGATAGTTATAGTTGAGGATTTCAGGAGAGATGGTTCAAGGGGCCGTTATTTTTGGACGGTTGAATATTTTCGGGCGGTGCAGGCGAAACAGGCTCGACGTGCTATTACGTATTAACGCCTCTCAAAACAGCTCATAACCCAATAGCATTAACCGGGTACGGCGGGTGAGTAATATCGTTTTCAACTCGCACGTGCTTGATTAACCGTTTTGCATTCACCGCAGTCTTTTGAAGTCAGGTTAAACCCGACAAAGGCGACTCCGCTGTTCCTGTGCGAATAGTGCGCCTCGGGTGATGGCAGAGCAGTGCTCAACCAGCATTGAAACAGGAGTTTCAACATGAGCCCTCAACCGCTTCATCCCGCCACTGCCTCCCGGCTATTGCTCGACGTGCTGATCCGCGCGGGCCTGATCGTGTTGCTGGCACTGTTCTGTTTCGATATCTTCCGCCCGTTCCTGAGCCTGGTGCTGTGGTCGCTGATCCTGGCGATCACCCTCTACCCCTTGAACCAACGGCTCGCCACCCGAATGGGCAACCGCTCGGGGTACGCCGCCGTCGTATTGGTGATCATCGGCCTTGCGTGCCTGATCGGGCCGTTGAGCTTGCTCGGAGCGTCGATTGCAGGCTCGGTCGAGTCCGGGGTCAAGGCGTTCGAAACCGGTCAACTCGACATCCCAGCGCCACCCGCCAGTGTCGAGAACTGGCCGTTGATCGGTGATTCCCTGTACGCCGTCTGGTTGCACGCGTCCGAGGACCTGAGTTGGGCGATCCATCAACTCATGCCACACCTCAAGGGCTGGAGCAGCATTGCCTTGCATCAGGCCGCCGGAATCGGCGCAGGCATTGTGATGTTCGTTTTTGCCTTGATCGTGGCTGGCATCATCATGGCTCACGGCGCGAGCGGTCATCGCACCGCCCTCGCCATCACCTCGCGGATCTTTACCCCCGCTCGTGGCCCTCAGGTGGCGACGCTGTGCACCGCGACCATACGCGCAGTGGCGCAGGGCGTGGTCGGCATCGCCTTTATTCAGATGCTGTTGCTGGGCATCGGCTTCGTGCTGATGGGCATCCCGCTGGCAGGCGTTCTGGCATTGATCGCGCTGCTGCTGGGGATCATCCAGCTGCCGATGCTGATCCTCACCATTCCCGTCGTGATCTACGCCTTTGCCCACTTCGGCAGCAG
This sequence comes from Pseudomonas abietaniphila, assembly GCF_900100795.1. Classification (GTDB taxonomy): domain Bacteria; phylum Pseudomonadota; class Gammaproteobacteria; order Pseudomonadales; family Pseudomonadaceae; genus Aquipseudomonas; species Aquipseudomonas abietaniphila. Next base: position 360,812 of record NZ_FNCO01000001.1, on the reverse strand, counting down.
CGCGGGCACCATTGTTTTCGCGATCTGGAGCATCCTCGCCGGGCTTGCCGACAACGTCCTCAAACCCCTGTTGCTGGGGCGCGGCGTGGCGGTGCCAATGCCTGTCGTGCTGATTGGCGCCCTGGGCGGCATGATCAGCAACGGCATCATTGGCCTGTTCATCGGCCCGGTGATCCTGGCGGTGGGTTACGAGCTGTTCATCAGTTGGGTCCATCAACCCGCGCTGCCCGCCGATCAGCCACGCGTGGCCGATGAGATCGTGCCTGAGCTGCTGCCCGGGGACTGAAGTCCAGCGGTCGATCACAGGCCATTGCCCGCTCTTCACAGTCGCTTTGAGTCAGCGCAACGGACCGTGGACATTCACCACCTGACTCCGTAATGTGCGCTGTTTTTCAGAATCTCAACGTCGAGTGCCGTCATGAACCGCCAAAAAAAGATCAAGCAGCTCTTGAAGGCACACGCCAAAAAGGCGAGCGCCAAGCTCGCCCCGAAGAAAGAGAAATACATCAGCAAGGCGGACCGTTTGAAGCTTGCGGCTGAAACCGACCAAGACGCGACGACCACGGCGCAAGGCTGATCAAGACCGCGCCGCTGTTTGCCGCACCAGCCCCAGGATTTTGCGTCGCTGCGCAAGTTTCTGGCGTTGGGCTGGACGCTCTGACAGGACGCTGTTTGTCGGCTGAACGCCCGGCCATGTAGCGCTAGTGCAACTTTTTACGGTTTCTGATTTCATTACGAACACAGGAATGATTGTCAAAAAGCCAGCACAGGAATGAGCGATGCGTGATCGGGGGCTGCTCTGGAAAGACTGACTCAAGAAGAGCTGGAGGCCGAAATCATTCGTCTCCACACCGCGTTGGACACGACGGCACAACGCGAAGAGCGATTCCGGACCATTCTGGAAACGATCGAGGCCGCGTTCGCCATCGTTCAGGTCAAGTACGACGCTGACGATCGCCCCATCGATTACCGCTTCGTCGAGGCCAACCCGGCCTTTGAAAGGCAGGCCGGGGTCAACCTTCGAGGCAAATGGGTCACCGAATTTGCGCCTGATCTGGAGGACTTCTGGTTCCAGACTTACGGCCACGTTGCCAAGACCGGTGAACCCGCCAATTTCGAGAATTACGCCAGTCACTTCGAACGCTGGTTCGACGTGAAAGCCATTCAGGTCGGCAACCCGGCGGACCGGCAGATCGCGATCTTCTTCAGTGACGTCACCGAGCGGCGGGCCGCGCAAGAGCGTCTTCGGATCAGCGAGGCGCTTGCGCGGGAAAACGTCGAGCGTGTGCAACTGGCCCTCGCGGCCGGCGCAATCATTGGCACCTGGCACTGGGATCTGCCCACTGATCGTTTCACCGTGGACAAGGCCTTCGCCCAGGCGTTTGGCCTGGACCCGGCATTGGGCCGCGAAGGTCTGAGCCTTGAGCAGGTGATCGCCACTGTTCACCCCGAGGACAGAGACCCTCTGAAAACCGCCATCACCGAGGCGATCGGTCGCGGCGGTGCATACGCTCACCAATACCGGGTTCGGCGTGCTGACGGTCGTTATTACTGGATTGAAGCCAACGGCCGCGTTGAGCACGCTGACGACGGCACCCCGCTGCGTTTTCCCGGCGTGCTGATCGACGTGGAAGAACGTCGCTCCGTCGAGCGCGAACGCGACCGGGCCACCGCCGCGCTGCGCGCCCTCAATGAAACGCTTGAACAACGCGTCGTCGAACGCACCGCCGACCTGATGCAGGCGGAAGAAAAACTGCGTCAGTCGCAGAAAATGGAAGCAGTGGGTCAGCTGACCGGCGGCATTGCCCACGACTTCAATAACCTGCTGGCCGGTATCTCCGGCTCTCTCGAGTTGATCAACCAACGGATCGACCAAGGCCGGCTGGAAGAAGTCGACAAGTACATGCACGCCGCGCAAGCCGCGACCCGCCGTGCCGCCGCACTCACTCACCGACTGCTCGCCTTCTCGCGCCGCCAGACGCTCGACCCCCGGCCGACCGACGTGAACACGCTCATGGTCGGCATCACCGAAATGGTCCAACGCACGGTCGGCCCCGGGATTTCTGTCGAGACCGTGGGTGCGCCCGCTCTGTGGCCAACGCTGGTCGACGCCGGGCAACTGGAAAATGCGCTCTTGAACCTGTGCATCAATGCCCGGGATGCCATGCCTGAAGGCGGAAGCATCACGATAAAGACGGCGAATAAGCGAATCAAAGGTGAATTCGCCGCTGCACTCGATCTGCCTGCAGGCGAGTACGTGTCCCTGTCGGTCACCGACACGGGCACCGGCATGTCGCCGGACATCATCGCCAAGGCGTTCGACCCCTTCTTCACCACCAAACCCATTGGCCAGGGCACCGGCCTGGGTTTGTCCATGATCTACGGGTTCGCAAAACAGTCAGGCGGGCAGGTCCGCGCCTACTCGACCGTCGGCGAAGGCACTACCATGTGCATCTACCTGCCTCGCTACGAGGGCGAGGCTGTCACCGACGACCTCGACACCCGCCATTTGCATGGCCCTTGCGCCGCTGCCAGCGAAACCATTCTGGTGGTCGATGACGAACCCACGGTGCGCATGTTGCTCACCGACGTTCTGGCAGAGCTCGGTTATACCGTGATAGAGGCGCCAGACAGCGCCGCCGGATTGAGGATTTTGCAGTCCGATGCGCACATCGACCTGTTGATTACCGACGTCGGCTTGCCGGGGGGCATGAACGGGCGGCAGATGGCCGATGCCGGACGAGAAACCCGACCGGATCTCAAAACGCTGTTCATCACCGGCTACGCCGAGACCGCTGCGATCGGCAACGACCCGCTCGGCGTGGGCATGTGGGTGCTGACCAAACCGTTCGGGGTCGATGCACTCACGTCTCGCGTACGGGAGCTGATGAGCAGTCAGGCTTAGCCCGCAAGGTCCATGACCATTTCATGCCACGCCATCCCGCCGTGCTCGGACGGTGATGGCTGAACATAGCGATAGCCCATGCGCGTGTACAAGGGTACGTGTTGCGCCTTGCACATCAGGTGGAGGGTCTGCTTGTTCGAGTCCTTCATGCGTTGCACGAACTCGCGCATCAGCAGTGTCGAGTAGCCTTTGCCTTGCGAGGCGGGTTCGACCACCACCGACATGATCACTACGTTCGGCGCATCGGCCGAATGCCCCACCAGTTCCTTGAAGTCTTCATCCGACATCACGACCTCGTGGGCACACCCGCTATTGATGAAACCGACCATGTGCCCGGCCTCTTCCAGGATCAAAAAACCTTGCGGGTACTGGTCGATCCTCGTGGCGATCTTTTCCAGCGTGGCGGCTTCGTCACCCTCGTAGGCACTGGACTCAATCTCGAAGCAGCGCGGGGCGTCCGCGGCGGTGGGGAGGCGAAAGCTAAGGGTGGACATGGGTGTTCCTGGCTCCTGAAACGTTGAACGGCATTGTGCAATTGCGCTCACGCTAACGAAGACGCCACACGGATACAACCGCCGTGCAGATGACGACCCACGTGATGCCATAACGAAAAAGGTGAACGGCTCACTTCTGTCGAAATGAACCGTTCACCTTTTCGCTTGCACCGGTTTGCGCAACAGGCGCGCTGTTACAGGTCGGTGATTTCTTTATGACGCGGCACCAGAGCCTTCATCACGGTCCAGGCCACCAGGTAGGCCAACGCACAGATGGCAAACATGATCATGTAGCCGGTGTGAATGTCGTTGATCGATTTGTAGTAGTCGAACACCCAACCGCCGATCTTGGTCATGACCACGCCACCGAAACCACCGGCCATGCCGCCGATGCCCACGACCGAGGCAATGGTTTTCTGCGGGAACATGGCAGACACGGTGGTGAAGATGTTGCACGACCAGGCCTGGTGCGCCGAAGCGCCGATGCCGATCAACAGCACCGGTACCCAGAAACTGATGTAGCCCAATGGCTGCGCGAGCAGCACCAGCAGCGGGAACAGCGCAATCACGAACATGGCTTTCATGCGGCCGTCGTAGGGCTTGTCGCCACGGGCCATGAAGTAGCTGGGGAACCAGCCGCCACCGATGCTGCCGAACATGGTCATGCTGTACAGCACGAACAGCGGGATCACAATGGCCTGGCCTTTCATGCCGTACTGCGCCGACAAGTAGGTCGGCAGCCAGAACAGGAAGAACCACCACACACCGTCCGTCATGAACTTGCCGAACGCAAAGGCCCAGGTCTGGCGATAGGTCAGCAGCTTGAACCACGACACTTTTTTCTCGCCAACGCTCGACGCAGGCCGGGCAGCAGCGTCGGCGGTCTCATCACTGCGGATATAGGCCAGCTCTTCTGCGGTCAGGCGCTTCTGCTGCTCAGGCTTCTCGTACAGCGCCATCCAGACCGCCAGCCAGACAAAGCCCAGCAAGCCAATCACGATGAAGGCCCACTCCCAACCCCAGACGCTGGCAATCAGCGGCACACAGATGGGCGCGGTGATCGCACCGACGTTGGCGCCGGAGTTGAAGATACCGGTCGCAAACGAACGCTCTTTCTTGGGGAAGTATTCAGCGGTCGCCTTGATTGCGATCGGAAAGTTACCGGCTTCGCCGATCGCCAACACCGCGCGCGACAGCATGAAGCCCGCGATCGACACCGGAATGACTGCCAGGCCTAACGCCCCGCACACAGAGGCGATGCCCTCCCCCAGCGGCACCGAAAACGCGTGCATGACCGCGCCGGTCGACCAGATGCCGATCGCCACGATGTAAGCAGTTTTGGTACCGATTTTGTCGACCACGCGACCGGCAAAGATCATGGCGATCGCGTAGACGAACTGGAACACCGAGGCGATGTTGGCGTAGTCGGTGTTGGTCCAGCCAAATTGCGTCGAGAGATCCGGTGCCAGCAGGCTGAGCACCTGACGATCCAGGTAGTTGACGGTGGTAGCGAAAAAAAGCAGCGCACAGATCGTCCAGCGGTATTTGCCGACGGCCTTACTGATGACGGCAGACTGACTGACGCTTTGCGGATGAGTGGACTCGTTCAGGTTCATGGCATCACTTTATTGTTTGGATTCGGGTGATGATCTCTCGACAGTATCGTGAGAGCGCACGCGTACGGACTTCAGGCGTTGTGGCCTGATTCAAGACGTGTGAAGTGGACTAAGAGGTGGTAGGCGGGACGTTGACGTCTGCCGAGGACACGCGACGAACTGCCGGGATCGAGTCGTTGGGTGCAGCATGGAGCGAGATGAGTGAGCAAGTCGATTTCATGAGGGAGGCCGACACTGTTTTTTATAGTTGGGCGTGATCAGTATTGATCATCTGTCGTCGTACAACGATCCTTATATCGAGTCCATGCTCTTGCTGTCAATCGGGAAAAACGGCGAGACTCAGGCGGCATGTTCCCGGCTAAAACTCCACGAAGCCTAAAAACAGGGCGAGATACGGCGAGGCCTGATGCCCACGTGATCTCCGTCCCACCCTGTCCGATGAATACCGTTGTATGACAACGGGTGATGAAGCCGCCTATTTGACGACCTGAATACCCGAGATCCCGACCACCTCCGCCTGCTCCAGGATTTGCTCGGGGGTGGCGTCCGCGTTGGGCATGATGAGGCTGTTTTCACTGTCGCCAAAGTGCAGTTGCAGCAGGTGCATCGCGGCTTCATGGACGGCTAGCTCAGGTTGCTTGAGCTCGAACCGGTGGCTGCGAGGTTCGTCGTTGATCAGGTAGTGGACCGTGTAGGTGTGCATATCGGGCTCTCGTGTCGGGATGATCAGGAAATGTCGTGACGCTGGTTATCCTGACTTATCAGTCAATTTTTAGTTCAAGTGTCGGACCATCGCGCCGCTGACCGGAAGCGCAGAAAGACTGGATTCGACTGACATTGAGCGCCGTTCGCCCGACACAGGGCAAAACCTTGGCGGTCATGCAGGTGTGCGGTGGTTCGCAGTCGTTCAACGTGGTGAACCAGCTCCGCGTACTGGGCCGCTGGATGCGCACGCCACGCTTCGCAGCTACTGCCCGATCAGCGCCTGCGCGGTGGCCGCCAGCTGACTGCCGACCTGCTCTTTCAGCGCGTCGATGAAGCAGGTGATTTTGGCGTCCACGTACTGCCGGGAGGTGTAGACGGCATACACGTTGCGCTCAAGGGTGTGGTACTCGGGCAATACGCGCACCAGTTTCCCCGAGCGCAAATCGTCTATCGCCGAAAATCCCGCGAGCAAACCTATGCCTGCGCCTGCACGGACCGCAACCGCCATGGCGTCCATATCATTCACGCTGAAACTCGGCCCCGTCGGTACAAAGGTGGCGGTGCCAGCGCTGCTCTTGAGTTGCCACTCATCCCGTGCGTAATCCACCGTGCCCAACAACAGGCACGCGTGCTGGCTGAGATCTTCCGGCACCACGGGCGCCGGGTGTTTTGCCAGGTACGCCGGGGACGCCACCAGCACGCAATGGCTGACCCCGATCGTGCGGCTCACGTAGGCGGAGTCCGGCAGCGTTCGCGCAATCAGGATCGAGACATCCAGCTGATCCTCCAGCAGATTCGGCATCCGCTGAGACAGCAACAGATCAACGGTGACTTCCGGAAACGCCTGGCGGTACTCAAGCACCGCGTTTGTCACCAGGTGGCGCGCCAGACCAGGAACGCAATGCACCCGCAGCGTGCCTTTGGGCGTCAACAGCGCGTTGCTCGCTTCAGCTTCCGCGTTCTCAAGGTCAGCCAGGATTTTGGTGCAGCGCTCATAAAACCGCCGGCCCGCATCGGTGACTGACAGCCGCCGGGTCGATCGCTGCAGCAAGCGGGCATCGAGCAGGGTCTCGAGCGCAGAAACGGCCCGGGACACGTTGCCAACGGTGGAATCGAGGTGATTGGCCACGGCGGTGAAACTGCCCATTTCCACGACCTTTACGTACACCGACATATTAGAAAATTTATCCATCCCTACCGTCCTTCCCGGTCTGAACTACCGCTCGCGTTGTGGAAATGCCCGGCCATCATGGCTGCCTGCAGCGGCGGGCGCAATCGGTCGCTGGCCGCCGATATTTCCTCTGCACACAACAATGATTCCCTCCCCACAGGCTCAATCAAACAGGGCGTCCTCCATAGACTCGGTTGCACAGGCCAGCGGCACCCGCCGCGCTGAATGGCCACTGACCCGATTTCTGATAACCCTATGAAGGCCCACACTATGAATACCCCCTACGACTCGCTCTATCTTTTCATCGGCGGTGAATGGATCGGTACTGAAGGACGCGACACCGCGGTGGTCGTGAACCCCGCGACAGAAACGGAACTGGGACGCGTGCCGCTCGCCACCGCGAGTGACCTTGATCGCGCGCTGAACATCGCGCAGGCGAGCTTTGACGTATGGCGTCGCACGGTGCCGGATCAGCGCGCCAGGATCCTCAAACGTGCAGCCGATCTGATTCTGGAACGGGCACCGCACATCGCGGCACAGATGACCCTGGAAGAAGGCAAGCCGCTCGGCGAAGCCCTGGATGAGGTCACACGCGCCGCTGAGTATTTCGAGTGGTTCGCCGAAAGCGCACGGCGCATCGACGGCCGTGTCGTGCCGGCCAATCGCCCGGGCGTTCTGCAACTGGTGAAACGTCAACCCATTGGGCCGGTCGCTGCCTTCACGCCCTGGAATTTCCCGGCCATCACCCCGGCCCGCAAATTGTCCGCCGCCCTGGCCGCCGGTTGCAGCGTCATCCTCAAGCCTGGCGAAGAGAGCCCCTCAACGGCGCTGGCCCTGGCCCGTGCCCTTGACGACGCGGGGCTGCCGAAAGGCGTGTTGCAGATCGTGTTCGGCGTGCCCGATCAGGTTTCCAGCCACCTGATCGCATCGCCGATTATCCGCAAGGTCACGTTCACCGGCTCCGTGCCGATCGGTCGGCTGCTTTCTGCCCGAGCTGCAGAGGGCGTCAAACCCATCACGCTGGAACTGGGAGGCCATGGGCCGGTGCTGGTGTTCGAAGATGCGGACGTTGAAAAAGCCGCCGTTGAAGGCGTTGCAAACCGCTTTCGTGGTACTGGTCAGGTCTGCATCTCGTCCACGCGCTTTCTCATTCAGCGCGGTGCTTATCAGACGTTCGTCGAGCGCTTCGTCACTGCCACCCAGGCGCTGCGAATCGGCAATGGCCTGCAACCGGAGACCCAGGTCGGGCCGCTCGCCAACCCACGGCAACTGGCGAAAATGGAAGAGCTGGTCGCTGACGCAGTGGCCAAAGGCGCCACCCTGTTGGCGGGCGGCAAACGTCTGTCGGGCCAGGGTTTCTTCTTCGAGCCCACGGTTTTGGCCGATGTGCCCATGACCGCGCGCGTCATGCATGAAGAGCCCTTCGGCCCTATCGCGATCCTGATGCCATTCGACGAAATGGCCGACGGGCTGCAAGAAGCCAACCGCTTGCCGTACGGGTTGTCGGCCTACGCGTTCACCACCAGCGCACGCACGGCCATCGACGTCGCCGACGGCCTGGAGGCGGGAATGATCGGCATCAATCAATACCGCATCGTCGCCACTGAACTGCCCTTTGGTGGCCTGAAGGAAAGCGGCCATGGCTCGGAAGGCGGAGTCGAAGGCATTGAGCACTACCTCACCCACAAATTCATCAGCCAGGTGTAAGGACGCGATCATGTCGAACATCAATTTCAGCAGCCCTCGTGAAGCGGCCAGAGCCTTCACCCCCACCCTCTCGCAGTTCGTCGACATCACACTGTACCCAGTGATCTGGAGCGATCCGGCACTCTCCCAACGTGACCGCAGCCTGATCACGGTCGCTGCGCTGATTGCCGGTGGTCATGTTGAAGAGTTACCTGCGCATCTGCGGCGAGCAGTGACCAATGGCGTCACCCGTGAGGAGCTGTCGGCCTCAATCACGCACCTGGCGTTCTACGCGGGCTTTCCCGCCGCCATCACAGCCTCGGCCATCGCCAACGCCACCCTCAACGAATCGGAGCAACAGCCATGAAAGCCATCATCATCCATGAGTTTGGCGACGCCGACGTGCTCAAGCTGAGCGACGCAGCCACGCCCGAAGTGCGCCCGAACGACCTCTTGGTGCGCGTCTATGCGGCCGGCGTCAACCGCGCCGACCTGACCCACCGCACCGGCGGTTACGGGCACCCCGACTTCGGCGACTCGCCGATCATCGGCCTGGAAATCGCCGGCGAGGTGATCGGAAAAGGCAGCGCCGTCGAAGGCTTCGAGGTGGGCGCACGGGTGATGGGCGTCGTGGGCGGCGGCGCCTATGCCGAGCTGGCACGTATCGACTACCGCATGGCGATGCCGATTCCGGCCCAGCTGGATTACGTTCACGCGGCGGCGATTCCCGAGGTGTTCGTCACCGCGCATGAGGCGATGATCCACCTGGCGCGGCTCACGTCGGGTGACTCCGTGCTGATTCATGCCGCGGCAGGCGGCGTGGGCTCCGCCGCCGTGCAGTTGGCGTACGCCACCGGCGCTACCGTGTATGCGACCACGGACGGCAGCAAGTTGTCGCGCGTCGAGCACCTCGGCGCCGATGTCGCGATTGACTACAAGACGCAGGATTTCGCCGACGTCATCGCCCGGAAGACGGACGGCCAGGGTGTGGATGTGATTATCGACTTCGTCGGCAAACCTTACTTCGAACGCAACATCGCCTCCCTCGCCAAAGGCGGCCGACTGATCCAGGTCGGTATCCTCGGTGGCGGCGGCAGCGTGAACGTGACGCTGGAGCAGATTCTGTATCGCCACCTGCAAATCATCGGCACGGTCATGAAGTCCCGCACCCAACCGCAAAAGCACGCGATGATCAAACGCTTCCGTGACCACTGGCTCGAGCGGTTTGAAGGCGCAGGCAGCCTGGAACCCGTGGTCGACAGCACATTCCCGTTGTCGCGTGCCGCCGATGCCCATCGTCGGATGGAGTCTTCGGAAAACGTCGGCAAGATCATCTTGACGATGCAACCTGAGGACTTGATCGAGGGCTGACGGTTCATAGCCCGGCCTTGAACACAGGCGCCCTCTGATCGGAGGGCGCCTTGCTCTGGCGTCAAAGCGCCCCTCACTCACTATCGAACAAGCAGGTTGATCCTGATTACGGATTCAACCCATCCCGTTGCTGTGCATTCCAAAGCTCCAGGTTTGACTTCACAAGGACCTCAGGCAGAGGGCTCGACACGATTTTCTGCATCTCGTCGGTTATCCGGGCTTGCAGTGCGGGGTGGATGCAATCTGCATTGGGCGACAGCGCCAGATAAAGGCCCTCGCTGCTGATCGGCGGTTCAAGGGCTTCTACCGCCGCTTCAACGCCCAGCTTTTTAGCCAGGGCCATGCCGGGGTATTGCTCGAACAACACGAAGTCATTGCGTTTGAGGATGAGCTTCTGGAACGCCTGACTGGCCGTAGGCACCGCCTCGAGCGAAAGGTGGGCCTTCGCGTAATCATCGAACGCCTGACCGAAACTGTTGTTGACCAGCGTTCCCCCGTTGCGTCCGATCAGATCGGACCATTGGTGATAGGGGAAGGCTTCGTGTTTCCTCACCCAGACCATGCTGGGCGTAAACAGGAAAGGCGGCTTCACAAAGTTCAACGCCTGCTCACGCTCCGTGGTGAGAAAATACCCCGCCAACATGTCGATGCGCCCCGCCCTCACCTCCTCCTGCGCACGCGACCAGGGCCCTGCGTAAATGACATCGATCTGCAGGCCTAACGCGTTGCCCAACTGCTTGATCAGGTCGGCATTGGCGCCGATGAGTCGACGCGGGTTGTGGGGGTCTCGCCACAGGTAGGGAGGGTATTCCGCATTGCCGGTTGCGGTGAGGTGATCGCATGCGGTCTCACTCAGCGCAACACCGGGCATCACCAGCAGCAAGGCGGTTACGGACATGCACCTGCACACACGACGGTCGATCATATTCAACCCCTGATGAAAACCCCGCGTATGAGCAGTATGCTCCTCATCGCCTGACGCCTGCCGTTAAAAGGGCGATGGCTCAGGCAGGAACACGCAACGATCCTTGATGCCGCCTGCACACCCGTGAAGAGGGGGCGGTTCACAGGCGTGTGTCGGTTTCAGGTTAGAGGTCATACAGTGCTCTGGTTCCATTGACTGCATGAAACAATAGACCGAATCCAGGAATCAGCATCCGTTTAATCAGGCGTTGCGAAGCGTGAAAAGCGCTCGTGGTTTCGTTCCCGCTCAGGAGAAGGTTCGATCATCGAACTCACAACGGCGACAGCAGGTCGACCGCGCACCGTCGCCTTCTCGTCTGGCGGCTTCAGTCGGTACTGCGCTGGTGATGACTCGCCACAAACTGCCGAAAGCGCTCGGTGGGCAGCCCTTCAAACAGTTCATCCGGCGTGCCCTGTGCGTCGATCAGGCCCTGCGCCATGAACACCACCCGGTTCGAGACGTGGCGGGCGAAGCCCATTTCGTGGGTCACCACCAACATGGTCCTGCCCTCTTCGGCCAGCGAGCGCATGACGCGCAGCACCTCGCCGACCAGTTCCGGGTCCAGCGCGGAGGTCGGTTCGTCAAAAAGCATGACTTGCGGGTTCATGGCCAGCGCGCGGGCGATGGCGACACGTTGTTGCTGCCCGCCGGAAAGGTGCGCCGGGTAGTAGTCACGTCGGTCGTACAGGCCGACCTTGTGCAGCAATTGCTCGGCTTCTTCCACGCACTCGGCGCGCGAGCGTTTCAGCACGCGCATCGGCCCTTCGATGATGTTCTGCAGCACGGTCATGTGCGACCAGAGGTTGAAGCTCTGGAACACCATGCCAAGCTTGCTGCGCATCGCTTCAACCTGGCGAGTGTTGCTGGGCTGAAGGCGTCCGTTGGCGTGCTGCTTCATTTCGATGACTTCGCCGTCCAGCACGATGCGGCCCTGGTCAGGGGACTCCAGCAGGTTGATGCAGCGCAGAAAGGTACTTTTACCTGATCCGCTGGCGCCAAGAATGGAGATGACATCACCCTTGTGCGCCTCCAGCGATATCCCTTTGAGCACCTCCACCGAGCCGAACGATTTGCAGATGTTGGTGACCGACAAAGCAGCCGCGACGTGTTGATTCATGATGAGCTCCGCTGCGATCAAAGGGACGAAGGGGTTTCAGGGACCGGTTCGGCCGCCCGCTGTGTAGGACGCTCGCGCAGGTGCGGCGAGAGTTGGTACTCGACCCACGCCATGGCCCGAACGATCAGGAAATTGAGCACCAGGTAAATCAGCGCGGCACAGAGGAAGACCTCCATCGTGCGGTAGGTGCGCTGAATGATTTGCTGGGCAATGCCGGTCACGTCCCACACGGTCACCAGGCTGGCAATGGCCGTGGATTTGACCATCAGCACCGCTTCGGTCGAATAGGACGGCAGCGCCTGGCGCAAGGTGACGGGGCCTATCACGCGCCACAGCAAGGTCCAGCGGCTCATGCCGACCGCAAGTCCGGCTTCGATCTGGCCCTGGGGAACGCTCTGGATACCGCCCCGAATGATTTCAGCCGTATAGCCCGCAGTACACATGGCCAGGGCGACCACGGCGCAGCCGTAGGGGGAACGCAGGATTTCCCACATGAAACTGCTGCGGATCGCACTGAACTGGCCCAGGCCGTAGTAAATCAGGAACATCTGGATCAACAGCGGAGTGCCGCGAAACAGCCAGATGTACATACGAGCCGGGTAGCTGAGAATCGGCCAGCGGCTGACGCGCATGGCCGCCACGCCCAGCGCGAGCAGCAAGCCAAGCGACAGGCTGGAAAAGAACAGACTCAAGGTGGTGGGCAACGCCGCCAATAGTTTGAGCATCGTGTCACTGAGAAAGGCAAAGTCGATCATGAGTGTTTCCCCGTCTCAGGAATGTGGCGTGCGGCGCTGCGTGCGCAACACCCGGTTTTCGGCGATGTTGAACAGGCGACCGGACAAGCCGGTAAGGATCAAGTAACAGGCACCACCGACGATATAGAACGTGAAGTACTGGCGCGTGGAACCGGCCGCCACCTGACTGGCGCGCATCAATTCGACGAGGCCAATCACGGAAATCAGCGCCGAGTCTTTGAGGGTCATCTGCCAGACATTGCCCAGACCCGGTAATGCGTAACGCCAGACTTGCGGAATCAGCACCCGCCTGACGCGCATGTGCCAGGTCATGCCGATCGCCAACGCGGCTTCAAGCTCGCCCTTGGCGACGGCCAGGTAAGCACCGCGGTACACCTCGGCCTGATACGAGCCGGAAATCAACCCGACCGCGAGTGCGCCCACCAGAAACGGTGGCGTGTCGACGAACCCTTCGCCACCAAACCAGTGATTGATGGCGCCCAGAACGCTGGCACCGCCGAAGTAAAACAGGTAGATCACCAGCAGCTCGGGAATCCCCCGGAACAGGATCGAATAGGCGTCGCCGGCGTAACGAAACAGACGGCGCTTCGAGAGTTTTGCCGCCGCCACCGTGCTTCCGGCAATGGCCCCCACCACCAGCGCTGACAGGGTCAGCAACACGGTCATGCCGGCCGCTTTCAAGAGGGCCGCGCCCCATCCGTTGTTTCCGAAACTGAGCAGCTGTAAGAGATCCATAGCGTTATTCCTGCAACGAACGGCGAAACGTCTGGTGCCTGAAGACACCGCCCAACTCATACATACTTGTCTTTACAAGCATATGCAATTTGATTGCCACATCCTTCCGTAGGCTGGAACAAGGACATGGCAAGCCCTCTGGTTAGGCGGTCAGATGCTCATAAGGTTTAACGGGATGCAGGAGAAAGATCGCGAGCAAAAGGGGTTGGGTGACCGCAGGACGCCTCACGCTGGGGCGGGGAGAAACATCGGGCCCCAGCAAAGTGCGTCGACCTGTAACAACCCGTGGCAACGTTCGGGTCAGGGTGTAGCCAGCAATGCGATGAAGCTTTGCACGTTCGGGCGCTTGCGTTTTTCCGCCGGTACAAACGCGCAATAAGGGTGCCCTAGCGGGAGCGATCGGGCGGACAAGACGATCAAGCGTCCCGCCGCCAGATCGGGCTGAGCGATGAGCTTCTGCCCTAATGCGATGCCGCAACCGAGTTTCGCCAAGGTGATCGACAGGCTGGACAGCCCGGAGCGACGCCCCAACGCAGGATCCGGCGAGGCCTGTCCGACCTCACTGGCGTACCAGTCACTCCAGGTCGGGTGCGAGGCGTAACTCGGCCCCCACTGCGTATGAATGAACAGGCTTTCGTGGATACGCGTCAGGTCGAAATCGCTGTTACCGTGGCGATACCACAACTCCGGTGCGCACAGCGGCACCACCTGATCGTGTACCAGAGGGATCGCTTCCAGCGACGGGTAATGGTAGTCGCCGTAGCTGACACGAATGTCGACGTCATGGCGGGCAAGGTCAACAGGGTCATCTTCGACCCGCACGTCCACCGAGAGCTGCGGATAGCTTTCCAGCAAGACCGCCAGCTTCGGCGCCAGCCAGACCTCGGCCAGCGAGAACGGCACGCTGATGATCAACCGGGTGCGCATCTCGCCTTCCAGCAGGCGTACGGTCATGGCGGCGATGTCATCCAGCGCGCGGGATGTCTGCGGAAAAATCGCCAGCCCCGCGTCCGTCAACGAAAGCCGGTTGCCGCTGCGCACGAACAGCTTCTTGCCGAAGTAGTCTTCCAGGTGACGGACCTGTTGGCTGACCGCAGCGGCTGAAACGCCCAGCTCTTTCCCGGCCGCGACAAAGCTTGCCAACCGCGCAGCAACTTCAAATGTTCTCACGGCATTTAGCGGCGGCAGTCGTTTCATTGAAGCGCTTCCCTAAGTTTTCCTGGGGGGAGGCTAACAATTTTTGCCGTTGTTGCGAAGATTTTCACAGGTTAGGTTTAAGCCACACCTAACGGAGGGCCGACATGAACACCGTCATCAATCTTCAACGCTATCCGCTGGACCGCCCAGGCAGTGAGGAATGGATCGCCCTGGTCCACCACGCTCGCGCAGCGCTGGCCCGCGACGGCATGTTCAGCCTTGAAGGCTTCATACAGGACGACAACGTGCGTGCCGCCGCGCAACAGATCCAGCCGACCATGGACGCTGAATCCCACACCCACAAGCGCTCGCACAACATTTATTTCAAACCTGAAATCCCTCAACTGGCCGCCGATCATCCTGCGTTGAAGAAGGTCGAAACCGTCAGCCATACGCTGTGCGCAGACCAGCTCAAGAACAGCCTCGTCACCGACGTGTATGAATACCCGCCGCTGGTGGCGTTCCTCAGCGCGGTCATGGATAAACCGGCGTTGTACGTCATGGCCGACCCATTGGCACGGGTCAACGTGATGAGTTATCGCGAAGGCGAAACGCTGAACTGGCACTTCGATCGCTCTGAATTTACCACCACGCTGATGCTCCAATCACCCGAAGCAGGTGGCGAGTTCGAGTACCGCACCGACTTGCGCACAGCGGATGATCCCAACTATGACGGCGTGGCCGATCTGTTGAACGGTCGCGACCCCGACGTGAAGACATTGCGACTCAGGGCTGGCACTCTCAATGTCTTTCGTGGGAAAAATACCGCGCACCGCGTCACCCCCGTGCGTGGCCACCGCGAGCGGATGGTGGCGGTGTTCTCCTACTACGAAAAACCCGGCGTGATGTTTACGCCTGAAGAACAAACGGGCTTCTACGGACGTGCGTCTCACTCGACGACTGAAGACACAGCGGCATAATAAAAATGACTGTTTCGCGGCTTTTGATCTAGCTTGACCCTGCCAGTCTTATTTCCAATTAGATGGGGAAACACATGGGCCACACCTACCACGTCACTAAAAAAATCCTCGCGTGTGCGGCTTTAGGCAGCAGCCTGGTCTTCGGCAGCACCGCCTTCGCAAAGGACTGGACCTCGGTCCGGGTTGCGACCGAAGGGGCTTA
The DNA here is from genome assembly GCF_900100795.1 of Pseudomonas abietaniphila. Classification (GTDB taxonomy): domain Bacteria; phylum Pseudomonadota; class Gammaproteobacteria; order Pseudomonadales; family Pseudomonadaceae; genus Aquipseudomonas; species Aquipseudomonas abietaniphila. Next base: position 344,974 of record NZ_FNCO01000001.1, on the reverse strand, counting down.
CGAGCCTTGGAACATCACCCTTCCGAACGGCGAAATTTCCGGCTTCGAGCCGGAGCTGCTCAAAGATGTCTGTGCCCGGATCAAGCTGGAGTGCAAGCTGCAGGCCCAAGACTGGGACGGCATGATCGCAGGCCTCAATGCCGGCAAGTTCGACGTGCTGATGGACGCCATCGTGATCACCCCTGAACGCGAAGCGGTGATTGCGTTCTCCAAACCTTACGCCAATACCCAAGCGGTTTTCGCCAGCGCCGACCCCAAGCTGATCGCCAGCATGCCGAGCAATGAAATCATCAAACTCAGCGGTGACGAGAATGCCGACAAGGCCGCGATCGACAAGATGAAAGCGCTGGTGAAAGGCAAGACCCTGGGCATTCAGTCCGGTACGGCCTACACCGAGTTCGTCGAGAAGAACTTCCGCGACATCGCGACCATTCGTGAGTACAAGAAATCCGGCGAGCACATGCTGGACCTGAACGCTGGCCGCATCGACTTCGCGTTCGATGACGTGACCTTCTTCACGTCGGCACTGGACAACCCGGATAACAAGGGCGTGCAAATGATCGGCCCGAAAATCGGCGGCACCATCTGGGGCCCGGGTGAAGCCTTGGGCTTCCGTAAGGCCGATAACGACCTGCGCGAGAAATTCAACGGCGCGCTGACGGCCGCGCTGGAAGACGGCACCGTCAAGCGCCTTTCGGAGAAGTGGTTCAAGGCTGACATCCGCCCTTGATGCGCCCCGCGTAAACGCGTCAAAAGCCACTGCCTTGGGCGGTGGCTTTTTTGTTTTTGCTGCCTGCGCCCTGCCCCGCAACGAAAAATACCGGCCGGCGCTGAATTATTTCGTGTCTTCTTGTATCTGATCGGAAATAACGTGCCACCAAAACGCTTTCATCGACTTCACGCGCGACACCTGTGTCCCGAGGCGACGTCGACAACCGCGTTTTGCAGCAACACCGATCCGCAAGAGAGTGATTCGCATGAAATCAGGCAAGAAAAAAGTCAGCCCGATCGGGTTGAACGACATCACCATCGTTGACGACGCGAAGATGCGCAAGGCGATCACCGCCGCTGCCCTGGGTAACGCCATGGAATGGTTCGACTTCGGCGTGTACGGCTTCGTCGCTTATGTGCTCGGCAAGGTGTTTTTCCCCGGTGCCGACCCCAGCGTGCAGATGATCGCGGCACTGGCGACCTTCTCCGTGCCCTTCCTGATTCGCCCGCTGGGTGGCTTGTTCTTCGGCGCGCTGGGCGACAAGTACGGTCGCCAGAAAGTGTTGGCGGCGACGATCGTGATCATGTCCCTGAGCACCACCGCCATCGGCTTGATCCCGTCCTATGACTCGATCGGCATCTGGGCACCCATCCTGCTGTTGCTGGCGAAGATGGCCCAAGGTTTCTCGGTCGGGGGCGAATACACCGGTGCCTCGATTTTCGTCGCCGAATACGCCCCGGACCGCAAACGCGGCTTCCTCGGCAGTTGGCTCGATTTCGGCTCCATTGCCGGCTTTGTGCTCGGCGCCGGCATCGTGGTGATGATTTCTGCGGTCATTGGCGAAGACCAGTTCCAGGCGTGGGGCTGGCGCCTGCCGTTCTTCCTCGCACTGCCATTGGGCATGCTTGGCTTGTACCTGCGTAATGCCCTTGAGGAAACACCTGCGTTCCAGCAGCACGTCGAGAAACTCGAACAGGGCGACCGTGAAGGCCTGTCGGGTGGCCCGAAGGTGTCGTTCAAAGAGGTGGCGACCAAGCACTGGCGCAGCCTGATCACCTGCATCGGCATCGTGGTGGCGACCAACGTCACCTACTACATGCTGCTCACCTACATGCCGAGTTACCTGTCGCACAACCTGCATTACAGCGAAAACCGTGGCGTGCTGATCATCATCGCGATCATGGTCGGGATGCTGTTCGTCCAGCCGCTAATCGGCTTCATCAGCGACAAGATCGGCCGTCGGCCGTTCATCATCGTCGGCAGCATTGCGCTGTTCCTGCTGGCGATTCCGGCGTTCATGCTGATCATCAGCGGCAAGATCGGGCTGATTTTCGCCGGGTTGCTGATCCTCGCCGTGGTGCTCAACTTCTTTATCGGCGTCATGGCGTCCACGCTTCCTGCGATGTTCCCGACGCACATTCGCTACAGCGCACTGGCCGGCGCCTTCAACGTCTCAGTGCTGATCGCCGGCCTGACGCCGACTCTCGCCGCGTGGCTGGTGGAAACCACCAACAACCTGTACATGCCGGCGTATTACCTGATGGTGGTTGCAGCGATTGGTCTGGCCACTGGCCTGACGATGAAAGAGACCGCGAACAAACCATTGCGCGGCGCGGCGCCTGCCGCCTCCAACATCGAAGAAGCCAAGGAGTTGCTGGAAGACCTCCACGACAACATCGAACAGAAAATCGAAGACATCGACGCCCAGATCGCCGAGCTCGAAGCCAAGCGCAAGGAGCTGGTGCAGCAGCATCCCCGCATCGACTGAACACGCGCGGACGCTGATTGAGTGTGTGGTCGATTGCGTTGAACAGCCGCCTCGCTTACGGTGTTGAACCGTAACCCGGTGCCTGTTCATGCATCGACCCACCCTTGCTTGGAAGCAATCCATCATGCCCCTGCACATTGAAACGCCACTGATTGAATCCCGTCCGATGAGCGCCATTGCCAAGCGCACAATTAACCTGAAGCTCGATGCGCTTCAGCCCTGCGGCTCCTTCAAACTGCGGGGCGTGGGGCACGCCTGCGAGGTTCATCATTCCCGTGGCGCGAAACGCTTCATCTCTTCTTCAGGTGGAAATGCCGGGCTGGCCGTGGCCTATGCCGGGCGCGTTCTGGGCGCGGCAGTGACGGTCGTCGTCCCGGAAACCACCACAGACCGGGCCAGGGAGCTGCTCATTCTTGAAGGCGCGGACGTCATCGTTCACGGTCGCTCCTGGCAAGAGGCCAACGAACTGGCCCATACGCTGATCGCGCCAGGAGACGCGTTCATTCATCCCTTCGACGACCCGCTGTTGTGGACCGGCCACGCCAGCATGATCGACGAGGCCGCCAAAACAACGCGCAAACCCGGGGCCGTGGTGTTGTCAGTCGGTGGTGGCGGATTGCTGTGCGGCGTGATCGAAGGCCTGCAACGCAACGGCTGGGATGATGTGCCGGTGATCGCGGTGGAAACCGAAGGCGCCGCGTCTTTCCGCGCCGCCACGTTGGCGGATGCGCCCGTGGAAATAGACGCCATCACCTCCGTCGCCACGTCGCTGGGCGCCAAACGCGTGTGCAGCCAGTCTGTCGCCTATCTCAAGACCCATCGGATCGAAAGCGTCGTGGTCAGCGACAAAGACGCCTTGGACGCCTGCGAACGCTTTCTCACCGATCACCGAATCCTGGTCGAGCCTGCCTGTGGCGCGGCACTGTCTTTAGGGTATTCCCCGCCCCTGCTGACGGGGTACGACAACGTGTTGATGGTGGTCTGCGGCGGCGCCACCGCCACGCTTGAGCAGATCAGGGCGTGGCGACAGGCACTCTGACGAAGCGGTTTGTCTCTTCAACCTGGAGTGAAACGTCTCGATACCGCCTGCCTTCACACGGCCTCGGCTGGCAGAAGCCCCGCGTTTTGATAGCTGTCGATCAACTCGTCGAAAATCGAAATGTCTGCGCGGCTGCGGGCCATGAGTTGAGCACCGGAGACCGCTGAGAAGACGGCGCGGGCGCGCTTTTCGGCATGCTCCGGTAGCACCTGCTTCGCCGCGACCAGCGCTTTTCCCAGCCAGGCCACGTTCACCTCGGCGAAGGCCTGAACTTCTGTTTTTACGGCGTCCGGCAGGTCGTCGTATTCAGCCGACATGAAGCTGCACAGACACAGCCGATTGCCGCACTCCAGGGATCTGCGAAAGATCCACGGGTATCGGCGCAGTGCGCTTTCCGCATCGTCGGTTTCTGCCAGCAGCTCATCCAGATCCCGTGCGGTGTCTTCCCAGTAGCGACGCGCCACGGCTGCGCCGAGGTCGGCCTTGCTGGGGAAGTGATGGTAAATGCTCGCCGCCTTGATGCCGACCTCCGCCGCCACGTCGCGGAAATTCAGGCCGCCATAACCGTGGGCCTGAGCGGCTTGCCGAGCCGCCGCCAGGATCGACTCCTTCGCATTCGTGCTCATGTAAACACCTCATGTTCGTCAATGGCGACAAGCCTACCATTTGTTAGGTAGGGCTTGACAGTCCCTTTTTAAAGCTCTAGCTTTTCCCCTACCAATTGGCAGGTAGAGAAACACTTCTGTCGATTCACAGGCATCAATCCCCTTTCCCATCAGGCAGGAAAAACCACATGAGCCACGAATTGTTTTTCTCCGACGCAACCCGTTTGGCCGAGTTGATTCGCACCCGGGAGGTTTCACCGGTTGAAGTGATGCAAGCCCACCTTGACCGCATTGAAGCGGTCGATCCCCAGGTCAATGCGATCGTGACCGTGGTGGATGACGCGCTCGAGGCCGCGAAAGCCGCCGAGCGAGCGGTGTTGAAGGGCGAACCGCTGGGCGTGCTGCACGGCGTCCCGTTCACCGCCAAGGATTCCATCGACACCGCCGGCGTACTGACTCAGCGTGGTTCGCCCATTTTCAAAGGTCGCCAGCCAGACACCGACGCCACCAGCGTGGCGCGCATGAAGCAGGCCGGCGCCATCTTGCTGGCCAAAACCAACCTTCCCGAATTTTCCTACTGGATCGAAAGCGACAACCTGCTCTCCGGTCGTTCGAACAACCCTTGGGACCTGGAACGCACACCAGGAGGTTCGAGCGGCGGTGAATCAGCGGCAATCGCCGCCGGGATGTCGCCCATCGGCCTGGGCACCGACCTTGCGATTTCCGTAAGGGGCCCGGCAGCACAAACAGGGATCACGTCGATGAAAGCAACCCACGGTCGCGTGCCCATGACCGGCATCTGGCCTCGCGTGCCCCGCCGCTTCTGGCACGTCGGCCCGATGGCCCGGTCGGTTCGGGACATCGCCCTCGCCTTCTCGCAACTGGCCGGGCCGGACGGACGGGACGCCTTTGCGACCAGCACCGTCGGGTTCGACGCAGGCATCGGTCGCCAGCCTTATTGCCCGCTGCGGGTGGGCTGGATGACGGGGCCAGGTTTCGGCCCGGTCGATCCCGAAGTCGTCGCCACCGTCCGGGCCGCCGCCGAGGCGTTGAAAGACATCGGCATGGAGGTCGAACACGTGGGTATCCCTGCACTGGAGCGTGACTTTGCCCTCGATGTGTTCAACAAGCTGCACGTGATGGAGATGAAATCCGCGTTCGCCGAAGCCACCGCCGGACGCAGAGAGGACGAGCTCTACACGATGGCGAAGACCATGCGCTCGTTGCCCGACACCTCGATGAAGGACTTCATCGAGGCCGAGCAAGCCGCCGAACGGCTGCGCGACGGTTACGCCGAATACTTCGCGCAATACGACGCCTTGATAACTCATGTACTGCCGATACCGGCACACCGGCATGGGGTCGAACAGTTCATCATCGACGGCCAGACCGTGGACGCCACCTACCTGCAGGGCGCGACCGTACCGCTCAACGTGACCGGGTTGCCGGGTGTGTCGATGCGGTTCGGGACGAGCAAGGAAGGACTGCCGATCAACGTGCAGATTGTGGGTGCGTGGCAGGCTGAGTCGACGATCCTGCACATCGCTTCATTGCTCGAAAGCATCAGCAAAGTGCGCACGCTTCGTCCCGCGCTGTAACACCTGCCGCAGCAGAGCATCAAGCGGCGAGCGTTGACCCGCTCGACGCCATGCTCTACGGACAATGACGAGACTGGCCGGACGCTTCACATTAGCGTCCGGCCTTTTACGCTGCCCTCAGCCGGCGTAGACCGGGTAATCCGTGAGGCCCGCTTCGGCGCCGCCGTAAAGGGTGGCGGGGTTAACAGGATTGAGCGGCCAGCCATTGACGATGCGGGCGGGCAGGTCCGGGTTGGCAATGAACGGACGGCCGAAGGCGATCAAGTCAGCCAGACCTGCCTCGACCAGCCGTGCGCCCCGCTCCGCCGTGTAACGGCCCGCGTAAATGATCCGGCCACTGAAAGTGTTCCGCACGTCACGGCGAAAGGTTTCCGGCAGGTCGGGGGCATTCTCCCAATCGGCTTCGGCGATGGAGACGTAGGTGACACCCGCGTTTTCCAGCACCTTGACCGCTTCGATGTACGTCTGGTGCGGGTCCTTTTCCACCATGCCGATGTACACCCGATCCTGATCGGTGGTGGTGAACAAGGGGGTGAACCGCACGCCCAGACGGTCAGGACCGATGGCCTGAGAAACCGCTGCGACGATTTCACGAAGGAAGCGCAGACGGTTCTCAAGCGAGCCGCCGTATTCATCATCCCGCTGGTTGGCGTGCTCGGAGATGAACTGATTCACCAGATACCCGTTGGCCGCATGGATCTCGACACCGTCGAAGCCTGCTGCAATGGCATTGCTCGCAGCAGTGGCGTACAGGCGGACCAACTCTTTGATTTCAGCCACGGTCACTGCGCGAGGCATCGACGGCGCCACCAGTTCACCGGTTCCGGCGCCGGTTTCGATGAAGGCCTTGGAGCTGGTGGTCTGAATTGCCGACGGCGCGATGGGCGCGCTGCCATCAGGCTGCAGGGCGTGGTGGGACACCCGGCCAACGTGCCAGAGCTGCGCGAAGATCACACCGCCTTCGGCGTGCACCGCATCCGTCACTTTGCGCCAGCCGTCAATCTGTTCTGGGGTGTAGATGCCCGGCGTCCAGGCGTACCCCTGACCGCGCGGCTCGATCTGCGTGCCTTCACTGACCATGAAGCCTGCCGACGCCCGCTGGCCGTAATACGTGGCCATCAAGTCAGAGGCAACATCGCCGGGCTGCGCACTGCGCTGACGGGTCAATGGCGGGAACACAATGCGGTTCTTGAGGGTCAGGCCACCCAGTGTTACAGCAGAAAACAGTGATTCATGTTGCATAGGTTCAACTCCGGATAATCAGGGAAAAAGGCTGAGCGTGCGGCCCCCGAACCCAGGGGCCGCGCGTCACTCACTTCTTGATCAGAATGGTTTTAGGGTTGGTGAACAGCAGCCGGCCTTCATGACCGCCTTCGGTGCCGACACCCGACTGTTTGTGCCCACCGAACGGGATGTCCACGCCTTGGGTGTGCATCTCGTTCACCCAGACCATGCCGGTCTCCAGACGGTTGGCAACCGCCACTGCTGCCCGTGTGTCGCGCCCCCAGACCGAGCCACCCAAGCCGTAGGGGCTGTCGTTGGCGCGCTCGATGACATCGTCCACGTCGTCATAAACGATGATGGGAACGATCGGGCCGAATTGCTCTTCCTGGACAATTTTTGAGTCTTCAGGCGGGTTATCGACCACCGTGACCGGGATGAAGTAACCCGCACGGTTTTCGTCCACTTCGCCACCCAGCACGATGCGCTGACCGTTGGCCTTGATGTCGTCCAGGAACTCGCGGACCTTGTCGAATTGCATCTTGTTCTGCACCGGGCCGACGGTGACCTCAGGATCCAGGCCATCGCCCAGCTTCTGTTGCCCGGCGTATTCCACGAAGGCCGACACAAATGCTTCGTGGTGCGAGCGATGGACGTACAGGCGTTTGATCCCCACACACCATTGCCCCGAGTTACCAATGGCGCCCCAGAAGAGTTGTGGGATCACCGACTTCCAGTCGGCATCGGGCAGGACGATGGCAGCGTCGTTGCCGCCCATTTCCAGGGTCAGGCGCTTGACGGTCCCGGCTGCCGAACGGATGACGTGTTTGCCGGTTTCGGTCGAGCCGGTGAAGCTGATCTTGGCGATGTCCGGATGCGCGGTCATTTGCGGACCCAGTTCATTGCCACCCGACACCACCGACAGCACGCCAGCCGGCAGGACGGACTGTGCAATCTGACCAAAGCGCAGGGTGGTCAGCGGGGTGAACGGCGAAGGCTTGATGACCATCGTATTGCCGGTGAGCAACGCCGGTGCGACTTTCCACAGGGCCAACAGCACCGGGAAGTTCCACGGCGTGATGGCACCGACAACGCCCAGCGGTGTGTGGTGCAGTTCGACGGTATGGCTGTCGTTGTCTTCCAGAACCTCGACCGGGATGCGGCGAGCGGCGATCTGACGAATCCACGAAATCGCCTGATCGACTTCCGGCTCCGCCATCGTTTTGAGGGGCTTGCCTTGCTCAAGGGTCAAGAGCACCGCCAGCTCGTCACGATGTGCCTGAAGCGCATCGGCGTACGCCACCAGATAATGCTCACGCTCGTCATAGCTCAGCGCCGACCAGGTCTTGAAAGCAGACTTGGCCGCCGCCACCGCGTCATCCAGTTGTTGAGGCGAGCCCGACGGTGCCTTGGCAAGGACCTGGCCGGTGGCCGGGTTCATGACATCGAACGAGGCCGTGGCGTCGACCAGTTTGCCGGCGATGCTGAGGTAGTACGGCCCTTCGAACAAAGAAGTTGCTGCTTGTTTTGCGGACACAGTCGTCATGTTCCTACTCTCCAGATTCAATGATTTGTAAACGTTCGTGACGTCGAAAAGTGCAACTAAACAGCTTGTTTTTTGGGCAACAGATCCCGAGAGATCAACTGACGCTTGATCCCGTTAAAAGTCGTTAATAGCGGTTACCCGGGGTGTTTCAATACGGCGCGAGTCATGACACTGGCGTCGACGAAGGGGCTGGCGCTGCGCGTAATCTTGGCCATCACGCTGGCGCCCAACCACAGCGAGTAGAGCCGAAATGCCGTGCGCTCTGCTCCCTCACTCACCGTGACCGATCGCTCTTCAAGACCGCGGGCTATCGACGCTGCCAGGGCAGCAATGATCCTCGCCGTGCCGCGTTCCAGGGCCAGCCTCATGGGCTCTGACAGGTCGGCAACCTCGGCGCCAAGCTTCACGGCCAGGCAGTTTCCCGACTCGGTCTCGCTCGTCTGGTTGTCGATCCACTGTTGCCAGTACAGGTCCAGTTTTTGGTATTCGGATAATCCCGTTCTGCTGAAAATCCTTGTCACGTCATCCATGTAGGTTTCAAAGTAACCGTCCAGCAGCGCCACTCCGAAAACGTCCTTTGAACCAAAGTAGTTATAGAAAGAACCTTTGGGCACCTGTGCAGCCTGAAGCACTTCGTTAAGACCGACGGCGGAGAATCCTTTCCTGCCGATGATTAACTTCGCGACATCGAGAATGTGCTGTCGGGCATGTTTACGTTCAGTGACGGTCATCGTCTTCGCCTCTAAGTAGACCAGTCGTCTCACCTGTTGAAGCGAATGTTAAGAGCAGGTGCTCCCCTTCACAATGTCGAATCCGCAAGGATTTCGGACATGGGCTTCTGTCCTTTTTTCGGTCATCGGCCCACTGGCCCGCCTGATTCGCAGAACACAGTTGCCAGCCACGCGGCGGGCCATGACAATCCATGCGCATGCCCCGCTCACCTGGAGATGTCTTGATGCATAGCGTTGCGCTGGTGGTTCACCCCGGCTTTCAATCCCTCAGCCTTGCGGTGGGCTCTGTATTCGAATGCGCCAACCTGTTCCAGGGCGAGCAGGCCTATGAATTTCATCTGGTGTCTGAGGCGGGAGGCGCCGTGATGTCCTCGCAGGGGTTTTCGGTCAATAGCACAGCACTCAGGCCCGAGGGCTACGACACGGTGATCGTCAGCGGTTACCTCGAACTCGACACCCCGGACAACGCCCTGATCGAATTTGTGAAGGCGGCCTCGGCCCAGTCCCGTCGCGTCGCTTCGCTGTGTGTCGGTGCCTTCTTGCTCGCCGAGGCGGGCCTGCTGACCGGCAAGCGCGCCACCACGCACTGGTTGCACGCACCGGCATTCCGGCAACGCTATCCCGAGATACAGCTGGAAGAGGATCGCCTGTTCGTCGTGGACGGTCAGACCTGGACAGGCGCCGGCATGAGTGCCGGCGTGGACATGGCACTGGCGATGGTCGAGACCGATCTGGGCAGCGATCTGGCCCGCAGGATTGCCCGCAAACTGGTCATTTATCAGCGTCGGGGCAGCGAGCAATCACAGTTTTCCGCACTGCTGGAACTGGACCCGAAGTCCGATCGCGTCCAACTGGCGATGGCCTATGCGCGTGAAAACCTGACGGACGACTTATCAATCGACGCACTCGCTGCCGTGGCCCGCCTCAGTCCTCGGCAGTTCAGTCGGGTGTTTCGGGAGGAGACCGGGCAAACCCCGGCGAAGGCCATCGAAAGCCTGCGCCTTGAAGCCGCTCGCGTGATGATGGAGACCAGCCGCCATCCGGTGGAAGTTGTCGCCAGGGCTACCGGATTCGGTGACCGGGAACGTATGCGCCAGGCCTTTTTGCGCGCGTTCGGCAAGCCGCCACAAGCGATGCAGAAAACGTTGTTTACGGCCGCTAACGGCGCCAATGGCTGAGGACGCTCGGTCGGCCGTCAAGGCGCCGCATACGCGACCAGGTTTTCACGGCTGATGATGTCCGGCTCCGCGACATAACCGATCTGCCGGGAAAACGCCTCGACGAACTGACCCCGCAGCTTCTGGATTTCCTGGGCGCTGTAATTGACCAGCCCGCGTGCCAGTTCGACGCCGTCGGCGCCCCGGCACACCACCATGTCTCCGCGCTGAAAGACGCCCTCGACACGCAGGACCATCAGCGCCGTGATCCCGCTTGCATCCGATTCACCGGGGTATGAACCGGCGATGATTTCCAGTACGCCGCGCATCGGCAACTGATTGGCGAGCCAGCGTCCCCGCGACGCCGCCGGGTGCGTGTCCGAGGTGAGCAACGTACCGACTGGCGCGCCACGGGCAATGGCGTCGAGGACACCGGCCTGGCGCCCGTCGGCGATCACCGTGTGCGCACCGGAGCGCGCCGCCAGCCGCGCCGAACGCAACCAGGAACGCACGTCGAAGCCGAGGCGTTCGGTCATGTCGTGCGCGCATCGGTCCAGGGTCGCATCACCCGCTGCGGCCTGGTCGATGAAGGTGTCGGCTTGTCCGGATTCAGCGGCAGGCATCAGCAGACCTTGCACCTCGGTCAGCAGCACGTACACGTCGGCTTGAACCAGGTTGACCACCAGCGCGCCCAGGCTGTCGGTGTCACCGGCACGAATCCCGTGACTGGCAATGGTGCCGTTTTCACTGACCACCGAGACCACACCTTTGCCGAGCAACACCTGCAAGGTGCTGCGGGCGTTCAGATAATGCTTGCGATGTGACAGGTCGTCCTGGGTCAGAAGGATCTGCGCCGACTGCAGACCATGCGCGGCCAGGCCCTGGGCCCATCCATTGGTCAGTTTGATCTGGCCAATGGCGGCCAACGCCTGCGCTTCGTGCAGCGGCAACGGGGCGGCATTGGCGGGGCCTGCGCACGCAGCTGTGGCACCGGCCGACACCACCACCACGTCGAGGCCGCGTTGATGCAGGGTCGCCAGTTCACCGGCCAACCGGTTGATAGCGTCCGTGTTCAGGCCATCATGCCCCGCGATCAGACGGCTCTCGATGTGGATGACCCAGCGTTGTGTGGTCGCTATCGCCTCACGCATGTGCTCACCTCGGTTCTCGTGTAAAGCCCGGTTGACGCCGGGCGCGGATCACGACGTGGGCGCAACCGTCACGCCATCGCTCATCTGTGCCAACACGCTCGCCGACTCAAGGTCTGCGCCATTGGAGCCATGAATCACGTAAAGGCATTGCCCCGGCTTCACGTGATCACCCTGCCCGACCTTGAGGTCTATACCTGCGGACTTATCCGCCGGAGCGCCTGCGCGTCGGGCGATCTCGCCGATCCGCCAGCCATCCAGCTCGGTCACCCGTCCCTCAGCCGTGGCGCAGACCGAAACCGTCAATGCACTGGGCAAGACCGGTGTCTTTCTGCCCTGCGCATCAATGATCCGCTCGAAGGCGGCATTGGCTTCGCCGCTCGCCAGCAGTTTTTCGGCCAGTTCACGGCCGGCTTCCACGCTGCCCACGGCAGGGTCCCACGCCAGAATCTGCCCCGCGAAGAACACCGCCTTGTCGCGCAGGTCCTGTGGCGCCGCTGGCTCATTGGCCAACACCGCACGCACGTCACGCACCTCCAGCGACGGCCCGATGCCCCGGCCAATCGGTTGGCTGCCGTCGGTGGCGAAGGCGACCACGGTCAGCCCCAAACCCGCCCCGACACGCTCGAACAGGTCACCCAGTTCCCTCGCCTGGGCCTGGGTCTTGAGCTTGGTGCGCGGGCCGTACGGCAGATCGACGACCACGTGGGTCGAACCTGCCGTGAGCTTCTTCGACAGGATCGAGGCGACCGACCAGCGATTGGAGTCCAGCCCGAGTGGCCGGGTGATTGCGTTCATGACGTCATCGACCACCGAGTGATTGAGCCGGCCGTTCCAGGCGATGCACGCCCCGGCCTCTTGCACACAGCGCTGAACATCGGCGGTGGTCAGGTCCACACGTGCCACCGACTCCATGGCATCGGCCGTGCCCGCCGCCGACGTGATCGCGCGCGATGAAGTCTTGGGCATTGCCATGCCGTGGGCGGCCACGATGGGCACCACCAGGAGTGTGATGCGGCTGCCGGGCACACCGCCCATCGAGTGCTTGTCGACCACGATGGGACGCTCCCATTGCATGGTCGGCGTGAAGCGGCTGCGCACCCTGGCGAGGGCGATGACTTCGGCATCGGACAGGCTGCGCGTGGCGCTGACCAGAAACGCACTGATTTCACCGTCCGTATAGCGCCCTTCAATGATGTCGCGCAGCAGCATTTCGTATTCCGTTTCGCCCAGCTCGTGACCCTGGACTTTTTGGATCAACGCCTGGCGGCTGGCCGGCGATGGCGTACGGCGCAGGGCGATCTCGGTGCCCTCGGCCACGCCCCAGTGCGAGAACGCCTCCTCGCTCAAGCCGATCTCGTTCGCCGCCAGCAGTCCCGCCGCGTCCAGGCCGTGAATCTGCACGCTCAAGGAGGTGTCGTCGGCCAGCAGGTCCACCTTCGATCCCCCCAGGTAATCCGCCACCGACAGAACAGCGCTTTTGACAGGCAAATAAGCCACCCGCTCAAGCCCGGTAGACAAGGGCACACGGCGCAACCGAACGCGCTGGGTGGCGTTGGCCAACGCGCGAACAAAGGCGTTGATCCCTTGCTCCAGTGCGCCGTCGTTATTGACGCGGATCGTTTCGATGTCCACCGGCAACGGCTCAACCTGACGCATGACCCGCGCCCGCGCCTCAAGCGCGGTTTCCCGCCCGCGAGCCAGAATCCGCGCTGCCAGCACGTCGGTGGACGCCGTGACCTCCACGACGATCAGCCTCGGCACCCGCCGCGCCAGCTCGCGGATCATTTTGCGCGAGCCATTGGCGATGACGTTGCAGCCATCGTTCAACGCAGCGAGCAGATCGACTGGCAAACCATAGGACAGCCCGTGAGCATCCCAGGTGATGAGGAATTCCCCTGCGCTCACGGACGACCGGAATTGAGCCTCGGAGACGCCGTTGTGATCCTCGCCCGGCGCGCCGGTGGGGCGCGTGATCGTGCGGCGAGCGAACACATAACCACCGGTGTCACCGAGGTGGGCGCGGGCGCCTTCGATCAACGAATCCTTACCGGCTCCGCTGGGGCCGACAACAAAGAAGAAGATGCCCTGCGCCATGTGCCTTACTCCGCTTCGTCCAGACCGATGTCTACACAGACCGCCGCCTGGTTGAGTTTGCTGGTGGAGATGTAGTCGACACCGGTCATGGAGATGGCGCCAATGGTGGACAGGTTGATGCCGCCTGACGCTTCCAGTTTGGTGCGCCCGTTGACCATCTTCACCGCCTCGGTCATGTCCACCACGCTCATGTTGTCGAGCATGATCACGTCGACGTTGGCTTCCAGTGCTTCGGCGACCTGGGTCAGGCTGTCGCACTCGACTTCCAGCTTGGTCAGCACCGGCAACTGACGACGTGCGCGTTGCACCGCCTGGGTGATACCGCCACACACCGCGATGTGGTTGTCCTTGATCATCACGCCGTTGTCCAGGCCAAGACGATGGTTCAAACCGCCACCGCAGGTCACGGCGTGCTTCTCCAGCATGCGCAGACCGGGTGTGGTTTTGCGGGTGTCGATCAGGCGAGCCTTGCTCCCCGCAACAGCGGCCACGTACTTGGCGGTTTCGTTGGCGATGCCGGACATGCGCTGCACGATGTTCAGCGCGGTGCGTTCCGCGGTCAGCACGCTGCGAGCGTTGCCGCGCACATCGATCATCACGGTGCCCGCTTCGATCTTCTGCCCGTCTTTGACGCGGACAATCACTTCCAGCGTCGGGTCGTAACGCTTGAAGACCCGGGCCGCAATGTCGATACCGGAAACGATCAATGTCTCGCGGGCATTCATGTAGAAAGCGCCGACTTCGTCCGCCTCGATCATGACCTGGGCGGTCAGGTCGCAATAACCGATGTCTTCGGCCAGCCAAAGATCGATGAGGCGGTCAGTCTGGAATACGTCATACATCGTGGTTACCCCTAAGTGTGGATACAGTTCGGTGAACGTCAGTTATCGGTGCTGCAGTTTCTTGTCGAGCATCAGCATCAAGCTGTTGCAGGTGACGGCAATCAGCGTGAGCAACAGCGCCACGGCCATGATCGTCGGGATGTCGCCGAGGCCCATCGCATTGACGGCCATGTAGCCCAGGCCGCGCTGCGAGGCGAACATCTCGCCGATCAGCACGCCAAGCAGTGTCAGTGCGAAACCCAGTCTCACGCCGGCCACGATCTCCGGCAGAATCGCCGGCAGCAGCACATGGAACAGCGACTGGATCGGCGTCAGCCGAAGGGTGCCGGCCGTGCGCAGGTACACGGGGCGCATCTGGCGGATGGCGTTCATGGTGAACAGCAGGATCGGGATCAGCCCGTGCATCACGCCGAACGCCACTTTCGAGGACAGCCCAAGCCCGAAGCACAGCAGCACCAGCGGGTACAGCGTCACTTTGGGAATGGCGTACAGGTTAAGCAGGATCGGCTCGGCGACCGCGCCCGCCAGCCGGTTCACCCCCAGCAGCACGCCAAGGACGATGCCGCCGACCAGTGCGAGGCTCATGGCGTAGGCAAACGCCTTGGCGGTTTCGCCGACGTTTACCCAAAGCTCGACCGTGCCCATCATCGACAGCAAATGCGTGAGCGTCATCCAGGGCGATGTGAGGGCTCCCGCCCCTATCGCCATGTGCAACAGCTGCCACGCGGCGATCAGCGCGATCACCAGTAAACAGGTCGGAAAAAATCTCTGCATGGCAGTCACCGTTGACGACGCGCTTGCAAGCGACGGTCGAAGAAGTTGAGCACCGCATTGATCAACGTGACGCTGATCAACACCAGCAACATGAGGGCGTACATGTTGTCGCTTTCAAAGTTGTTGTAAGCGAAGGCAATGGCGTAACCGATGCCAGCCCCCGACAGGATGAACTCGGACGCAATCACACCGATGAACGCGTACGCCACGGCCAGCTTCACCCCGCCGAACAGGTACGGCAACGCGGCGGGCAGCTCGATGCGCCAGGCCGTCTCCAGCCGCGACATGCGCATCACCGCCGCGCTTTTACGCAATACGTGGGGAATGCGGTCCAGGCCGGTCAGCGTCGCGGTGATCATCGCCACGATGGCAAGCAACACGGCGATCGCGATGATCGAGCCATGACCGACCCCGAATACGACGATGAACACCGGATAGAAAATGAACGTCGGAACGGCGTAGTAGCTGGCCAGCAATGGCTCCAGTGCAGCGCGAAAACGCGGCATCGAATGCACCGCCAGGCCGATGAAAAATCCGCTGATGATGGCGATGAACGCCGACACCAGAATGTTGGTGAAACTGAACAGGATGTCGTTGCCGTAATGACCGGCCGACATCAGCGCCAGCAGATGGGCGAACATCTGCGAAGGCGGAATCAATACGCTTTGCGGGATGACATGAGTGCGACACAGCAACTCGATCAGCCCGATAAAACCGGCGACCAACGCGGACCGCAGCACGCTTTCGGTATTCAAATCGACGTCCTCGACAATGGCTCGGCCAGATCAGTGCTGCGTGCCCATGACCTTCATGGTTTCCACCCGCAGTTTTTCCCACAGACGCGCATTGATCTCGCCAAATCGCGGCGTTGACACCACGCGACTGTCGCGGTCGCGATCCCAGCCGGTCTCGACCATGTCGATGAACAACCCGGGCCGTGAAGACATCACCCCGACCCGGTCCGAGAGCATTGCCGCCTCGTCCAGCGCGTGGGTAATCAGCAATACCGTGGCGGAGGTTTCGCGCCACAGCCGCAGCAACTCATCGCCCATCAGCAGACGGGTCTGCTGGTCCAGGGCGCCGAAGGGTTCATCCATCAGAATCAGCCGTGGCTGCATCACCAGCGTGCGGGCGATACACACGCGCTGGCGCATGCCGCCGGACAGTTGGGCCGGGTAAGCGCCCGCGAAATCCCTCAGGCCCATGAACCCCAGCGCATAGGCAACACGGCGCTCGACTTCGGGGCCATCGACACCACTGCGACGAAGCCCGAAAGCGATGTTGTCGCGCACGGTCAGCCACGGAAACGAGGCGTCTTCCTGAAACACCACACCGACGCCGTCCGGCACGCTGGAAATCACTTTTCCCTCGAACATCACTTCGCCAGACGTGGGACGGGCAAGCCCGGAGAGCACGTCCATCAAGGTGGACTTTCCGCAGCCCGAAGGCCCGACAACGGAAAAGAATTCCCCTTTGTTCAGCGTCAGATCGATAGGTCCCAGCGCTGCGAACATCTCGCGGGCCCCAGCCTTTTTGAATGAGCGAGTCACTTGACTCAGGGTGACATGCGGCGTCCGGGTTTGCGCAGTGACCCGCAACGTTTCGACCGAACCACCTTTTAATGCAAACGTCATTCTTCACTCCTCCGAACCGGCTGGTGACCCTTGAGCCCGCTAAGGCTGAAAGCGTTAAAATTACAATGCATACGCTAGATATAAGAGGAGTAGCAAAATAGACGCCAGAAAGGCGACAAGGTTTTTAAAGTATAAATACAATAAAAACAGATGATTGATTTATAACGACTTAAAAATTTTTATGACGTTTAATTAATCCGAAAACGCTTAATAAGCGACGTCTTTATGCACAGGCATTCCAGAGGTCTTTTAGTGCGTATACGCTATTCGCTCCAGTGTAGTGCCCTCGCGACAGCTGCCGCACCAAAGCAGGACGCCGCGTCTGCCTGCCCCCCGGCCATCGGCCCTGACCGCTAATCGCGCACGAATCAACGTACACACTTGTTTAAGGGGCAATACCTCAAACTCGGGACAACAGGTGGCTCGTTTATGAAAAAACCATTTAAATCTTTGTTATCAAACAGTTAAAAAAACGCAGACAAGCCTTGAACGTGAATTAAGGCGTTGGCCTGCATTTTGCTCCGAGATTCTTAATAGCGTACAGAAACTAAAAAAACACCGCTCAGCCCTGATTCTTGCCATGACCCAAGCACACTGATGCTATTAGGAGTTTCAAGAATGACCGCACAGCAAGCCCTGTTCCGCTCAACCAGAAAGCTCGCCGTTGCCAGCCTCGCGACGCTGTCGCTGGTGGCCTCGATTGCACACGCCGATGAAATCTCCGTGACCCAATGGGGCACCAGTCTCTATGGCTTGCCCTACGCCGTGGCCATGGAAGACGGGTTGTTCAAAAAGGCCGGTGTCGATATTACCGGCATCCTGGGTTCGGGCGGAGGCGGAACCACGGTGCGCAACATTCTGGCAAGCGACACACCGTACGGTGAGGTGGCAGTGGCCGCTGCCTTGGCCGCTCAACGGCAAGGTCTGGACCTGGTCATCGTCAACATCGGCACCCGGTCGGTGGCCGAATCGTCGGTGGTGACCCTCAAGGGCTCTGCGCTGAAAGACATCGCCCAGCTGGACGGCAAAAAAGTCGCGATCACCTCGCCCAAAGGCGTGTCGGAAATGCTGCTGCTGATGTCGCTGAAAGCCAAGGGCATCGACGCAGACAAGGTCACCCGGGTGGCCTCCGGCGGTTATGTGAACGGGCTGACCCTGCTGGATCAAAAAGCCGTCGATGCCGCCGTGCTGATCGAACCGTTGTCGATTCTGCGCAAGGACCAATACGCCACACTCTATAAGTCCAGCGACCTGCTGCCCCCCATGACCACCTCGGTCGGCATCACCACCCGCGAGTTCGCCAAGGCGCACCCGGACAAATTGAAGGCGATCATCGAAGGCCGCCGAATGGGCGTCAACGCCATTTACGACAATCCGCAACACGCCGCCGACATCCTCGCCAAGGGCTTCAAGCTTGATCCGGCAGTCGCCAAAGAAGCCGTGGACAACATGATTGCGCCACACATGTGGAGTGAAGGTGATTTCAACCTGGTGGAAATGGAGCGCATGGCCGACGGCCTGCGGCTTAACGGCGAGTTGAAGGGTGACGTGGATTGGGCAGCGATCATGGACAAGTCTTATTTGCCGAGTGACCTGCTGCATTGATCAAAGACGGTCCACGGACGCATGGCTGAACGAAGTCAGAAAACGAGCGGGCATTAAACAGCCCGCATGGACGGTAAACACCGGCAGAC
This sequence comes from Pseudomonas abietaniphila, assembly GCF_900100795.1. GTDB lineage: Bacteria > Pseudomonadota > Gammaproteobacteria > Pseudomonadales > Pseudomonadaceae > Aquipseudomonas > Aquipseudomonas abietaniphila. The sequence goes on along the minus strand of NZ_FNCO01000001.1, from coordinate 326,408 downwards.
AATGGATGGCTCGCTCCAGGCCGTCATCCATTGCCGAGCCGATTACTGCAGCACGAATTCGTGAAAGATTTTCGAACCGTGCTCATCGTTATTTCGGCAGGTAAACCCGAGGCTTTTCGCCAACAGATCCATGTGCTGATTGTTGGACGCATCCATCGAGGAGATTTTTTTAAAACCCTGCCGTTTGGCCGTGTCCATCAGATGTTGCATGAGCGCGGAAGCAACCCCTTTGCGCTGCCATTGTTCGGACACCGCCACGGCAAACTCACAATGAGCGTCTCCTTCGAACGCCCCGTAACGCGCTTTGCCGATTTCTTTCAACTCCTTGCCTTCGTACGCGAGCGCGATGTAGGCCATGCGGTTGGGCAAGCTCACATCCATCAATTGGTCATGGGTGTCTTCACGCTCGCTGAAAGAGGCCAGAAACCGAAAATGCGGCGTGTCCGCCCCTAACCCTTCAAAGAAAACAAGGTCACGTTCACGGTCCCGCGCCGCCAGCTCACGGATCAACATCGGCGTTCCATCCTGCATGGGCTCAAGCCAGTAATCCCCGTTGAGTGCTTTGGTCTCGTCATCGAACCTTGTCACAATGCTCGCATCGTAAGCCATGTCTAACACCCCCAGTTGACCCAGTAACCTCCTTGCTGACCTTAGGCTTATAACGATCAGTGCAGGGAGAATTTCAGCGATGTCGCACACGTAACGGATGGTCGGTCACTTTCAAGGCGTCGTGGTAAAGGGCGCGCCGGTAGCCCTTACTCCGTTAGCCTGACAACGCTATGTGGGCCAGCGCACAGACGCAGAATGCTTGAGAACTCCACACTCGTCGCTGCAAAGCTTCGTCCTATAAGGCGCTGCTCGCGCTGGCGCATGACGTCGGTGCACCTTTCAAAATGCACGCATTCACCTCCGTGCGTTTCAGGCTCAGGACCTTATGAACAGCATATGGACACGCATACGGAGAGTGGCTGCTCGCTCGTCCGGGTTTTACCGGACCGGTTCATTTGCCCTTCCCCGCTTCGAATACGAGCCGATTCTGCGCTCCGAGCTGTTCAGTGCCGATCAGATGGCAGAGCACGGGATTGCACTGGCCAGGCAGCATCGGCTCACGGCGTTGTCTGCGCGGGACGCGATGCTCGGCAGGCTGGACGATAACGAGGCGCTGCTCAAGCGCAGCTTTGCGGCGCTGGCCGAGGCACAACTGTCCAGTCGGCGGGTCACGCCGGCAGCGGAATGGCTGCTGGACAACTTTTTTCTGATCGAAGACCACATCCGCACCGCAAAGACTCACTTGCCCAAAGGCTATAGCCGAGAACTGCCCCGGCTGATGAATGGCGCCTCCGCCGGCCTGCCAAGGGTTTACGACATTGCCCTGGAAACCATTTCCCATGGTGACGGACGGGTCGACGAACAAAGCCTCAGCCGCTTCATCTTTTCCTATCAGACGGTCATGCCGTTGGCGCTCGGGGAGCTCTGGGCGATCCCCATCATGTTGCGACTGGCGCTGATCGAAAACCTGCGCAGGGTCGCTTCTCGGGTCATGGCCAATGCTGACGACCGAAACCTGGCCGATGACTGGGCCGAGCGGTTGATCGAGACCTCCGAGCGCGACGTGAAGAGCCTGGTGCTGACCGTCGCCGACATGGCGAGGTCCGCACCGCCCATGTCGCCAGCCTTTGTCGCCGAGTTCACCCGACGCTTGCAGGGGCAGAGCGCGTCCCTCGCCCTGCCGCTGAACTGGATCGAACAGATGCTCGGCGAGACAGGCTCAAGCATCGAGCGCCAGGTCCAGATCGATGCCCAGCAGCAGGCGGCCGACCAGGTTTCCATCAGCAACAGCATCGGCAGCCTGCGCCTGTTGTCAGCGACGGACTGGCGAGAGTTCGTCGAGTCGATGAGCCACGTGGAGCAAATCCTGAGCGAAGACCCTGCCGCCGTTTACCGGGCAATGGATTTCGGCACCCGGGACAGCTATCGGCATGTCATCGAGCGACTGGCACGCCGCAGTCCGCAGCACTCGGAAATCCAGGTGGCGCGCGTGGTGGTCAATCTCGCCACCGCCGAAGCCGCCTCGGTGTCTTGCAAAGTGCTGGCGCGTCATATCGGCTATTACCTGGTCAGCGCGGGGCTGCCGCTGCTGGAGCGCAGGCTGAATGCCCGCGTGCCGATTCATGAGCGCTGGAAACGGTTGTTACAGCGCTCGCCGCTGCTGTTTTACCTGGCGCCGGTGTCGCTGCTGACGATGATCTTCGCCGCGCCCTTACTCGCCTCCGCACACCGGGACCGCATGCCGGACATCGCCCTGCTGGTGTTGGCCGTGCCCTGCCTGATCATGACCAGCCGCCTGGCGATCAGCCTGATCAACTGGCTGGTGACCTTCAGTCTGTCGCCCTCCGTGCTGCCCAAAATGGATTACGAGCGCGGGATTCCCGCCGACGCGCGCACGCTGGTGGTCATCCCCACCCTGATCGCAAACCTGGCCGATGTGGACGAGTTGGTCGAAGGCCTCGAAGTGCGGTTTCTCGCCAACCGCGATGCGCATCTGCGCTTCGCCTTGCTCAGCGATTTTCTCGACGCCGCCGAGCAGACCTTGCCGCAGGACGCCGGACTGCTCGCCCACGCCTGTCAGGCAATCGCTCGGCTCAACCTAAAATACGCTGAAGGCGGTGAAGGCGGTGAAGGCGGTGAAGGCCCCGAGGATCGTTTCTTCCTCCTGCATCGACCACGTGCCTGGAATCCCAGTGAGCGGGTGTGGATGGGGTATGAGCGCAAGCGCGGCAAACTGATCGAACTCAACGCGCTGTTACGCGGCAGCGGGCGCGCGTCTTTCAACGCCATCGTCGGAGACGTCGATCAGTTGCTGGGCGTTCGCTACGTGATCACCCTGGACACCGACACGTTATTGCCGCGGGACGCCGCGCGCCACTGCGTGGCAGCAATGATGCACCCGCTGAACCGGCCGGTGTTCGATGCCATGGGGGCGCACATTGTCGCCGGTCACGCCATTTTGCAACCGCGCGTGGGCATCAGCCTGACCAGCGTTACCCGCTCGGCCTATGCACAATTGTTTGGCAGCGATGCCGGTGTGGATCCCTATACCCGTGCGGTGTCGGACGTCTACCAGGACCTGTTCCAGCAAGGCTCGTTCATCGGCAAAGGCATCTACGACGTGGACGCGTTCACCTGCGCGCTGGAGGGTTGCCTGCCGGACAACCAGATCCTCAGCCACGACTTGATCGAAGGGTGCTATGCGCGCTCCGGCCTGCTGAGCGATGTGCAAGTGTACGAGCAATACCCCGCGCGCTATGGCGCTGATGTCAAACGTCGGCATCGCTGGATTCGGGGCGACTGGCAGCTGCTGCCGTGGCTATCGCCCTGGGCGCGCGATGCCAGCGGCGGGTGGGCGCGCAACCGGCTCGGCGTCATGGCTCGATGGAAAATCCTCGACAACCTGCGCCGCAGTCTCGAACCCCTGGCCACGATGCTGATGCTGGGTTGGGCCTGGCTGTTCAGCAACGCTCCGTTGGGCTGGACGCTGACCGTCGTCGGATTGCTGGTGATTCAGCCGCTGCTTCGCGCACTCACCGAACTGATGCAGCCACCGGCGTCCGCCGTACCCTATCGGCAACACGTCCAGGCAATGGCGGGCGATCTGGGGCAAGATCTCGCCCGCGCCTGCCTGACGCTGGCCTGGATGCCATTCGAGATGTTCTACAGCACCGACGCGATCCTCAGGTCGCTGTGGCGGCTGGGTTTCAGCCGACGCCTGCTGTTGCAATGGCAGCCCTCCCGAGAGGTGGAGCGCGATGCCGCCAGTCGGCTGGGCGGGTTCTACCGGCTGATGTGGGTCGCGCCAACGACAGTGGCGATCGCCGTCGCCGTGCTGTGCAACAATCCGCTGACCCTGGGGATTGCCGCCCCGCTGCTGCTGGCGTGGTTGCTCGGGCCGTGGGTCGCCTGGCGCCTCAGCTCGCCTCCCCGTCAATCGGTGTTCACACCGTCAACCGAGGCGCTGCGGTTCCTGCGCATCCTCGCACGCAAGACCTGGGCCTTCTTCGACCAGTACGTCGGGCCCGACGACCATTGGCTGCCGCCCGACAACATCCAGGAAGCCCCTAAACCCGCCATCGCCCATCGCACCTCGCCGACCAACATGGGCATGTCGTTGCTCGCGCACCTGGCGGCCCACGACTTCGGTTACCTGAGCACGGAGCGTCTGCTGACCCGGCTCGCCGCGTCGCTCGACAGCATGGACGGGCTGGAACGGCATCAGCGGCATTTCTACAACTGGTACGACACCCGGACGCGCGAACCCCTGCGGCCGCAGTATGTGTCTACCGTCGACAGCGGCAACCTGGCGGGGCTGTTGCTGACCCTGCAAGCCGGCCTTGCGCAATTGCCGGATGCGCCGATGTTCGGCGTGACGGTGCTCAATGGTCTACGCGATACGCTGGACACGCTGATCGAAGTACAACGTGCCAGCGGCGGTGACGAAGACCCGCTGGATCAGTTGAGGAAGGGAATTGACCGGGCCGCGCTGACGCCGGACGCCGACACGTTGAGCGACCTGCTGCACACCGCGCGCGCCATGGCTTCACGGGTTCATCCCGGCAGCGATGAGGACAGCACCTATTGGCGAGACGCCTTCAACCGGCAATGCATCGACTGGACGCAGGAGCTGCAACGTTTCCGCCTCCCGCCGCCTCGGGTGGGCGTGTTCCCGATGACGCCGACCTTGCGACAGCTGGCGTGCCTGAACATCGACGATTGGGAAGCCGTCCACCATGACGACGTCACGCGCGTTCTCCGGGCCGCCGATGAGCGCCTTAAGACGCTGGAACGGCTGAGTCAGCTCGCGGCATCGATGGCGCTGATGGATTTCTCGCTGCTTTACGACCGTCAACGAGACCTGTTTTTCATCGGATACAACGTCGACGAAAGGCGGCTCGACACCGGTTATTACGATCTGCTGGCGTCCGAAGTGCGTCTGGCCAACTTCGTGGTCATCGCCCAGGGACAGATTCCGCAGCGGGCCTGGTTCACGCTGGGCAGGTTACTCGGCGAAAACGCCGGGACGCCGACCTTACTCTCCTGGTCCGGCTCGATGTTCGAGTACCTGATGCCCATGCTGGTGATGCCCAACTACGACGGCAGCTTGCTGGATCAGACGTGCCGCGCCGCCGTAGCGGTGCAAATCGAACATGGCAATGCGCTGGGTATTCCGTGGGGCGTTTCGGAATCGGGGTATTACACCCTTGATGCCCATTTCAATTATCAATACCGCGCGTTCGGGGTTCAGGGTCTGGGGCTCAAGCGCGGGCTGAGCGACGATGTGGTGATTGCGCCCTACGCCAGTGCACTGGCGTTGATGATTGATCCGGACGCGGCCTGCAAGAACCTGCAACGCCTTGCCCAGCAAGGTTCGTCCGGCCGTTTCGGCCTGTACGAAGCGGTGGATTACACCGAGGCGCGGCTACCGCGCGGTCAGCGGTTTGCGGTTGTTCAGTCATTCATGGCGCATCACCAGGGCATGAGCCTGCTGGCCCTGAGCAGCGTGTTGCTCAATCAACCCATGCAGCGACGCTTCGAAGCCGATCCCTCGCTGCAGTCGGCGTTGCTGTTGCTGCAGGAGCGAGTTCCCAAGGCGGCGGCACCGTACCTGCAAACCGCGCAGTCACCGATACCCGGCGACAACCCTCAAGCCCCCGGGCTTCGGGTCTTCGCCGACCCGGGCCGCAAACGCCCGGCCGTGCAACTGCTGTCCAACGGTCGCTACCACGTAATGCTGACCAGCGGTGGCGGCGGCTACAGTCGGCGCAACGATATGGCGGTGACGCGTTGGCAAGAGGACACCACCCAGGACAACTGGGGCATGTTCTGTTATCTGCGCGATGTCGAAACCTCGACCGTCTGGTCGGCGACGCACCAACCCACGTTGCAACAGCCTGAAAGCCACGAAGCCATCTTCAGCGACTCCCGCGCCGAGTTCAGAGCCCGTCATCTGGATTTCGATACGCACCTGGAAATCGTTGTCTCGCCCGAGGAGGACATCGAACTGCGGCGTCTGCACCTCACCAACCGGGCGTCGTCGCCAAAGACCATCGAGATCACCACCTACGCCGAAGTCGTGCTCACTGCCTCAAGCAGCGACGCCATGCACCCGGCCTTCAGCAAGCTGTTCGTGCAGACCGAACTGCTGCGCTCGCTTCAGGCCATCGTGTGCAGCCGCAGACCGCGAGCCAGCGATGAGCCAACGCCCTGGATGTGCCATTTCCTGGCCGTGCATGGGGTCGACATCGATGCGATTTCCTACGAGACCGACCGCATGCGATTTATCGGGCGAGGACGCAACCTGGTCGCGCCCCAGGCACTGGATGCCGACTGCGAAGCGCTGTCGGACACGGCCGGGCCGGTGCTCGATCCCGTGGTCGCAATCCGCTGCCGAATCACGCTGCAGCCCGGCCAGCAGGCCACTATCGATCTGGTCACGGGCGTGGCCGACAGCCGAGACGAGTGCCTGTCGTTGATCAACAAATACCGCGACCGCCACCTGGCCGACCGCGTGTTCGACCTGTCCTGGACCCACAGCCAGGTGCTGCTGCGCCAACTCAATGCGTCACTGTCCGACGCCCGTTTGTTCGAGCAGATGGCGTCCTCGTTGCTGTATGCCAACACCTCGATGCGCGCCGACAGCGCCGTACTGATCGCCAATCGACGCAACCAGTCCGGTCTGTGGGGGCAGGCGATTTCCGGGGACCTGCCGATCGTGCTGTTGCAGATCTCCAGCCTGGACAACATCGAACTGGTGCAACAACTGGTTCAGGCCCATGCCTACTGGCGGCAGAAAGGGTTGATGGTCGATTTGCTGATCTGGAATGAGGATCAGGCAGGCTACCGTCAGCAGTTGCAAGACGCGATCATGGGGCTGATCACCTCGGGCAGCGAAGCCACGTTGCTGGATCGTCCGGGCGGCATTTTCGTTCGGCCGGCCCAGCAGATATCGGCCGACGATCGCGTGCTGGTTCTGTCGGTCGCCCGGCTGGTGTTATGCGAAGGGTATGGCACGCTGGCCGAGCAGGTTCATCGGCGCAGGGTATCGCCCGTGCACGCCCCGTTCGTTGCGACCCGGCAGCACCTGTCTGCGCCGTCTGCGGCGCAACCGGACCCGCCTGATCTGCTGCTGGGCAATGCCTATGGCGGGTTCAACGCCGACGGCAGTGAGTACATCATCGCAGGCCTCGCCACTCATCCAACGCCCGCGCCGTGGGTCAACGTACTGGCCAACGCGCATCTCGGCACCGTGGTTTCCGAAGCGGGCAGCGCCTACACCTGGGCCGAAAACGCCCATGAGTTTCGCCTGACGCCCTGGCACAACGACCCGGTCACCGACCGCACCGGCGAAGCGCTTTACCTGCGTGACGAAGAGACCGGTCACTTCTGGTCGCCCACACCGCAGCCCTGCCCGGGCGCAGGGCCTTACCGCACCCGACACGGGTTCGGCTACAGCGTCTTTGAACACGAAGAAGATGGCATTCACAGTGAGCTGTGGGTCTATGTGGCACTGGATGCGCCCATCAAGTTCTCGCGGCTGGTATTGACCAACCGCTCCGGGCGCGCCCGGTCCCTGTCGGTCACCGGTTACGCGGAATGGGTGCTGGGCGATCTGCGCAGCAAGTCAGCGATGCACGTGGTGACCCAGTCCGACCCGGTGAGTGGTGCCCTGTTTGCCCGCAACGCGTATTCAGTGGAGTTCTCCGACCGGGTGGCGTTTTTCGACACCGACACGATCAACCACGGCATCAGCGGGGATCGCACGGAATTCCTCGGGCGCAGCGGGACACTGGCCTCGCCGGCCGCCATGCGCCACGCCGGCCTGTCCGGGCGTGTAGGCGGCGGTCTGGACCCCTGCGCGGCACTGCAAGTACAGGTCAGCATGGCGGACGGTCAGAGCAAGGAAGTCATTCTGCGTCTGGGCGCGGAAACGTCGACAGAGGCCGCCACCCAGCTGGTGCAACGGTTCCGCGGCAGCCAGGCGGCCGCGACCGAACTGCAGAAAGTCCGGGAGCACTGGCGCACGGTGCTGGGCGTCATCCGCATCGAATCCCCTGCCCCTGCGGTGGATGTGATGGTCAACGGCTGGCTGATGTACCAGGTCATTGCCTGTCGCTTCCTGGCCCGCAGTGGCTACTACCAATCGGGCGGCGCCATTGGCTTTCGTGATCAATTGCAGGACAGCATGGCGATGATTCACGCCGATCCGGCGGCGGTGCGAACCCATCTGTTGCTGTGCGCCGGCCATCAATACGCCGAAGGTGACGTGCAGCACTGGTGGCACCCACCGATGAACCGGGGCGTGCGCACCGCGTGCTCCGACGATTTCCTGTGGCTGGTCGCCGCCACCAGTCGCTACGTCGAAATGACAGGCGACCTCGGCGTTCTGGATCAGTCCGCCGGCTATCTGGAAGGACGGCCACTGGTGGCGGGCGAAGAGTCCTATTACGACCAACCCGGGACCTCTCCTCTGCAAGAGTCGCTGTACCGGCATTGCGTGCGTGCCATCGAACACAGCCTCAGCCGCGGCCGGCACGGCTTGCCCCTGATGGGTTGCGGTGACTGGAACGACGGGATGAACCGCGTCGGTCATCTGGGCAAGGGTGAAAGTGTCTGGTTGGGTTTCTTTGGCTATCAGGTGCTGGAGCAGTTCGCCGAAACGGCACGCCTGCACGGTGATCTCGCCTTCTCCCGTCGCTGCAGCGACAACGCGGAGCTGTTGCGTCGCGCGCTGGATCAGAACGCCTGGGATGGCGCCTGGTATCGGCGCGCCTGGTTCGATGACGGCCAGCCGCTTGGCTCGGCCACCAACCAGGAATGCCGTATCGACTCGATTGCCCAAAGCTGGTCAGTGTTGTCCGGAGCCGGTTCGCCCGCCCGCCAGCGTCAGGCCATGCAGTCACTGGACGAACACCTGATCAAACGCGACATTCGCGCGGTGCTGCTGCTCGATCCACCGTTTGATACAAGCAGCCTGGACCCGGGCTATATCAAAGGCTATGTGCCCGGCGTGCGCGAGAACGGCGGTCAATACACCCATGCGGCCGTCTGGGCGGGCATGGCCTTCGCGCGACTGGGAGAGGTCACTCAGGCGTGGGAACTGCTGGGGCTGATCAACCCTGCCGACCCTGCGAACCTGACGCGAATCGACACTTACAAGGTCGAACCTTACGTCATGGCGGCAGATGTCTACGGCACACCGCCCCATGGAGGACGCGGCGGTTGGACCTGGTACACCGGCTCCGCTGGCTGGATGTACCGTTTGATCGTCGAATCCTTGCTCGGGGTGCAACGCATCGGCAAGACCCTGACGCTTGAACCGCTGATGCACCCTGAATGGTCAGGCTTCACGCTGCACTACCGTTTCGGCAACACCCTGTACCACTTCGACATCCGCCAGGGCAGTTCGGCGATAACGTCCATGACGCTGGACGGCGAGCCCGTCACCAACAGTGCGCTGACCCTCAACGATGACGGTGGCGAGTACCGGGTCAGGGTCGACTGCCGGGCGCGCTCACCCCGGCCTGAAGAGCGGGCCCACGCGCCCGTCGTCGCTGACTGACGAACTATCCCCTGTGAGGGCGTGCAGGGGAGTACCCTGACCCGGCACGCCCCCCTTCCCCTTCGGTGCTTCGCCATGTCTGTTCCCCCCCAGCCCAGCCACAATCACCTGCTTGCGGCGCTCCCGGCCGATGACCTCAAACGGCTGGCGCAGCACCTGGAGCAGGTGTCTCTGAATCTGGGTGAGGTGTTGTATGAACCGGGGGACACCCTGCGTCATGTCTATTTCCCGACAGACGCCATCGTGTCCCTGCTGCATGTCACGGAAAACGGCTCGTCTGCCGAAATCGCCGTGGTGGGAAACGAGGGCCTGATCGGCATTGCGCTGTTCATGGGCGGCGAAAGCACCTCCAGTCGGGCGGTGGTGCAAAGCGCCGGCGTTGCCTTCCGGCTTCCCGGGCAGAAGCTGAAAAAGGAATTCAACCGCCACGGCGATTTGCTCCTGCTGATGCTGCGCTACACCCAAGCGCTGATTACGCAAATGTCCCAGACCGCCCTGTGCAACCGTCATCACTCCATCGATCAGCAATTGTGCCGATGGCTGCTGTTATCGCTGGATCGCCTGCCCGGAAATCACCTGAACATGACCCAGGAGCTGATCGCCAACATGCTCGGCGTGCGCCGCGAAGGCGTGACGGAGGCAGCCGGCAAGCTTCAGCGCCAAGGCGTCATCGAATACAGCCGCGGGCAGATCACTGTCCTGGATCGCCCGCGCCTGGAAAGGCTGAGCTGTGAGTGCTACTCGGTGGTCAAGACCGAAACCGATCGACTGCTGCACTACACCCGTCGTCAGGATGAATAGTGCGAGCGCCCCCTGAATTCAACGCAAAACAGGCCAGCACGAGACAGGTCGCTAAACGGCGCCCATTAAAAAGCCCGGCATTGAGCCGGGCCTGAAGATTGCAACTCAGGCTGCAATATTTGGGGCCATGGACTTTTTATAGCTGGCCTTCATCGCTTCCATCTGCGCGCCCAGCTCATCGAGCCTGGCCTTGCCGAGCAACTTATTCGCCTGAGGAAACATCTCTGTTTCTTCCTCCTCGATGTGGTGCTCCAGCAGTTCTTTCACGACTTTGACGCGACCTGAAAACTCAGGGGTCGCGGGATCGGTGGCCTTCAGGTCAGGCAGCACCAGTGAATCCACGGTGCGATGCTCTTCCTTCGCTTCGTAATACATCACGTCCTGCTCTTTGCCGCCTGCCTCTTTAAAGGCCGGGTAAAGAATTTCTTCTTCGAGCTTGGTGTGGATCGTGATTTCCATCTCAAGCTTCTGGAGCAGGTCCGTCCTTTTCTTCACACCCCGCTCGGTGGATTCACTGAGCTGCGTCAGAATCGACTTAACACGCTCATGGTCAGCTTTCAGCAGTTCGATAGCGTTCATGGTTCGTCCTCTGGTATCACGGTGTTGAATCGGTCTACTCGCCGATCCTTCTCAGTCAACAAAGGATGTTGCAGCGTGCATGCCAGTCTGGCGGTAAATCATTCCCCAGGTTTATCAACGGCTTACAAATGCGTTTCCAGACGGTATCGGGCGTCCTGCACGAATCTGCTCAACCGGGTGTTGCAGATAGCCGTGCCCGGCGAGCGGCGCCATGACGAATGGATCGCACACAACTGCGTGAATACCGTGCAACTGAGACGTCAGCGTACTCACGCTGTCTTCCACTCGACATCGGTGATCCCGTGCTTCTCGGCCTGTGGCTTACTGAGCTTATTGATCGGATCGGTCCGGTACTTGGGCAACTGCCCGATGCCAGCATCCACCGTTGCCCAATGCCAGGCTTCTGCGTTGTCCATCTTCGCCGCCCGAATGTAGAAGGTTTTGTAGCTTCCGTTGAGCAGATAGTCGATGCGGTAATGCTTTTCCTGCGCCATGTTTTTTCTCCTTGGCTGCTGTCCTGATAAGCCAAAGATTGTTCGACACAGAAAAAATTCCCTTTTTAAAACAGAAGATTAAACCGGGCATTCGTTTGAGTGGCGCGGAATTTTGACCCCGTTGCAAACGCGTGCCTCAGCGTCGGCATCGCGCAGTCGGGGCAGCCTGGCCTATTTTTACGGGGTCTCTGCGAATCTCGGCCTGTCACAGGGCGAGCCGGGACCCGGCAGGTAAAACGATATAGGCGTTCTGCTGCTTCACCCCATTGTGCTCGCCTTCGACCAGATGAACGTAACGGCCTTCCACCCGATCAATCGGCAAACAATCGTCGACGTCCATCACCGCATCGGTATGCGGCAGTCCCCAGCTCGCGAGCATGTGCCGCTTACCCTTGGACTTCGCCTCGTTCTTGCTGTGAGCCACCACGACCAAGTAGTGATGCGCCTCGCCAAAGGCTCGCGCGTCATAGCCGCCCAGGTTGATCAGATACAGGCGGGGCGATCCGGGAAGAGGCGCCAGCGGACTCAGTTCCACCTTCCAGTTCGCCACGCCCTCGATGGCCATCCATGCGTCGATGTGCAGACCGGCCTGAGCACCAAACCAGCCCTCGCGCAATTGCGGATAGGTCGCTTCAAGGCTGTCACCGACGACGACCGCGATGTCATGCACTTCAATCTTTGCCTTCGGGTGCTTGCCACCCAGCAACACGACAAACAGCACCTTCACCTCTCCTCAAGCCCGTTTGGCACGGGCAAATCCTTCTTCAAGCCCACACTATAAGCTCGCACAAAAAAGCCCGCATTGAAGGCGGGCAAACGTCATCCGGAAGGTGATCAAGACCGGGAGGCAATTTCGTCAAGGTGATCGAGCAGATCAAGCGGGTCGTCGTAGACTCTCAAGGCCCCGGCACGCTCCAGCTCACCCACGTCATAGCCACCGGACAGCACACCGACGCCCGTTGCTTTGGAGCGTCTGGCCGCGAGCATGTCCCAGATGGCGTCCCCAACCACGACGCACTGCTCAATCGGCACGCCCATCCGGTCGGCTGCCGCGAGGAACAGATCGGGATCAGGCTTGCCGTGATTCACGTCATCGCGGGTGATGATGGCGACCTCATCGAAACCCAACCCCAATGCCTTCAGATTGATTTTCGCCGTTTCCGCACCACCACTGGTGGCAATGCACCATTTGAGGTTTTCACGGGTGAGCGTGTCCAGCAGCTCTGCCGCGCCGGGCAGCGCGATAATCTGGTGTTGCAGCCTGGCGTAGGCTTGATCGTGCCTGTCACTGAGACGCTTGGCTTGCGCCTCGCTGATATTCAAGCCGGTTTCGCGAGAAAGCGACTTGAGCATCAGGCCGCCGCTCATGCCGATTTTTCGATGAATGCGCCACATGGCCAGCGGAATATTTTCCGAGTCGAGGGCTTCCTTCCACGCGGCGACGTTCTGGTAAACGCTGTCCGTCAGCGTGCCATCCAGGTCAAAGATGAACGAGGTTTTCGGTCGCATACATTCTCCGTTGCTTCAAAAGCCAGATCTTTCCAGCACTTCACAGCGCTCTATGGCGCGAAAGCGCGCAGGGCTTCAGACCGGGGCGCCTGATCGATTTCAAGTCATCTGAACATCAGGCTGAATCAGGCGGTCACTTTAGCCATCGCCGTGAACTGACTCTGCTTGTTGTTCACCCGCTCAAGCACCTCAGGCGGCGTGGACTCGCGGAACACCACCAGATGCCCCACGTCCTTGCCGCCCTCGGTGACCCGCTCGATATCGTTGATCATCCAGGTCTTCAACTCCTCGAACGTGATGCCCAGCTCCTGCGCCACTCGGTGGTGAAACTGTTCAGCGTCGTACTGATTGAATTGATCGTTATTCATAAGGCCGCCTTTTGGGTTAGCTGTCAGGGTGAGGCCACAGTGCACCTCGACAGTTCACTCATTCAGATGAGCTGATCGGCGTGCCAGCGGGTCAAAGCGGTAAGAGACAATGATGGAGCGTCTATGAACACAACCACCCCTGATGGACGCTATCTTGTCGTCAATGGACGGCTATGGCGTTGCTCGAATCCCGCCCTTGATGCAGGTGAACGGCAGCATTGGGTCAATCAGCTCATGGAGGCACGCAGGGCAGTAAAAGCAGCGAAAGCTTCGGGCGACCCTGACGAGATGAAGGTCGCACGGGCGGCCGTTCAGACCGCTAAAGTGGCACTGGGAGAACGTGGACCGGTCTGGTGGGAGGACGGCTCGCCAGACTTCAACCGCTACAAGGTCGCGAATACCCCTTACGCGGATGAGTACCGCACGCGGGATTCAGGCGATGCTTGAACAGCAGAACGGACTTTTCACGCGTATAAGCGTCCAATCCTCAGATGGCCCATTGGCCGCTCAAACCCGGATTCTTCAGCCAAGGACAACCGATGACCTTTTATATCTTCCTGATAGCCTGCTGCGCCGCTGCCACTACCGGCATCATCTTCAAACCGGGTGCGTGGTACGCATCGCTTCAGAAGCCCAGGTTCACTCCGCCCAACTGGCTCTTCCCTGTCGCCTGGACGACGATTTATCTGTTGCTCGCCTGGGCGGGTTATCGACTGACGCAGCTACCTGGCAGCGAGACCGTGTTGGCGCTATGGGCTGCACAAATTGCCCTCAACACGCTGTGGACACCGGTATTTTTTGGGGCGAACCGGATGCTTGCCGCCATGGTGATACTGGCCGTGCTTTGGGTCGTGGTCGCTGTGATGGTCGTCATGGCGCTGCAACTGGACGTCATCACCGGGTTGATCCTGTTCCCCTACCTGGTCTGGCTGTGCGTGGCCGCTGCGCTGAACTTCTCGATATTGCGTCAAAACCGATAACGGGGAGCGCCCTGCCAGCTTCATTACCGACGCCAGCCGCACAATCTTTCTTCAACCGCGACTGGCGGCGGTAATCACCACCTCGATCAACGCATTTCCCCCTAAATCAGCGACACCCACCGTCGCGCGAGCCGGCAAGTCCGGGCCGCCTACCCATGCCTTCCAGACGGTGTCCATGGCCGGTTTCAGCGTCAGGTCAGTCAAAAAGACTGTTGCGCTCAGGAGCCTGGTGTTGTCCGTTCCCGCAAGCGCAAGGTAGTCGTCGATTTTGCTGAGTACCTGTCGCGTTTGCCCCGCCATGTCCAGGCGCTCGTCATCGGCGGTGACGCCACCCAGGAACACAAGCCCGCCGTGCTCGACGACGCGGTGCATGATGGGGGTTTGCAAATGTCTAACGGTCATCGCAAAGGGCTCGTTCAGTAAGGGATGGGGAGGCGTCGGTGGCGTTTTCGGGGTGCAGCCCGGTCACGGCAAACGTGTCGGCGTCGCCGTGCGGTAATGCTGCGATTTCGGACAGCCTGAGCGGCTTGATGGGCGGACGCAGTCGGTAGGTGCCAATGTCACCCGGCTCGGTGCCCTGCTCATCCGCCAGGAGTTCGGCCACCGTGGAACCGCACATTCGCCCTTGGCAAGGCCCCATGCCGCAGCGAGTGAACACCTTCAGTTGATTGGGCCCTGTCACGCCGCGGCGAGCCGCACGCCGAATGGCACCGACCGTCACCTCCTCACACCGGCAGACCACGGTCGATTCGTCCTCAGGTGCGAGGAAATGGCGGGCGGGCAAATAGACCGTGTCGATGAAGGGTCGCCCACGCTGCAACCGTGCGCATTCGCGAAGCGTACCCTGGCGTCGCGCTTCGAACGGATGGGCATCGCCCGGCGACAACTCGGCCATGACTGCCAGTGCGACAGCCCGTCCGGCCTCAGCGGACGCGAGGGCTCCGGCCATTCGAGCGCCGTCCCCGGCGATGAAAATATCGGGCAGCGAGCTGCACCCGCGGTCATCGGTCCTGGGTTGAAAGGCTCGAAGCGTTTCATTCCACTCAAGGGCGCAGCCAGCGGAATTGGCCAACGCGGTGTCCGGGATAATTCCCTGGTGCAGCAGCAGGTGATCAACGGTCAGCGTCTCTTCAAAGCGGTCGGTCTTGAAACGCACGGCAGTGGCGCGATCCCGTCCCTCTACCTGCAGCCGCCGAACGCCGGACACCACCCTCAGGCTGCGTCGCGCCTTGAACAGCAACGCAGCGCCCTTGAGCGCATAGGGCGAAACGAGAAATGAAGGCAGATACCGCCAGCCGCGCCGCAGCCCCCCGCCCGTGTCGAGCAAGGCAACGATGTCCGCGCCCGCATCCTTGAGCTGGACGGCGAGTTGGTAGAGCAATGGCCCACAGCCCGCCAGCACGACGCGCCCTGACGGCACCAGGCCGGCGGATTTGAGCGCTATCTGCGCAGCGCCCGCCGTCATGACGCCGGGGAGCGTCCAGCCGGGCACCGGCATCGGGCGTTCCAATGCACCCGTGGCCAGAATGACTCGCCGGGCTTGAACATGCCGGGCGACGCCGCCCAACGAAATCCCGACCCGTGCATAAGGCTCATCCAGCGACGGGTTCGCGCTGTCCAGACTCCACACCCGGCAACGCGGTGCATAGGTCAGCGCAGACGTCATGAACACGGCCGCTATCGGCCGGCCGGCCCAGTACGCGGCGCCCAGATACGGCCTCTTGGTCTGGGCGTTGAGGGTAATGTGGCGATAGATCTGCCCACCGGGCGCCGGGTTTTCATCCAGCACCAGAACGCTCAGGCCTTCTGCGGACATCAGGGCCGCTGCGCTCATGCCAGCCGGCCCCGCGCCGACTACGATCACGTCGTACAGCTCGACGAGGTCGCCTGCGTGCGCAATCACTGAGGCCGTCATGATGGGGTCGCCTCATCCATCGAGCGCGCACCTGACTGACGAACGACGCGCATCCCGGCCTTCACCTCAACCTGACAGCCCTGGCAGCTGGGAACACCATCAATGACCACAAGGCATTCGAAACAGGCACCCATCAGGCAGTAAGGTCCCCGAGGTTCCCCACTCACGACACTGTCACGGCAGCTTTGAATGCCTGAAGCGAGCAACGCCAGCGCCACGCTCTCACCTTTTTCAGCCGTCATCGGGCGGCCCTCGAATTCAAAGCTTACGGCTTGGGAAATCGGAGCGAGTCTACGAAACATGCAACCTCCGCGAATGAAACGGCAGCAATGAGTCCGCCAGGTGTCCCGACGCGATCTGCGGAGCAATGTGCATTGCGTGCAGCGAGGTCAGCGTGACACCGGAATGACAGAGCATGAGAAAGGCGCCGGGATACGCAGCCGACTGTTCATAAATCGGCATGCCGTCGGGCGTTTTAACTCGCAGGCCGGTCCAGATACGCACCACATTCAAGTGCCGGATGACGGGGAATATCTGCGCGGCGCGATCGGCGAGGACGGCACTGATGCCGTGATTGACCGCCAACGCATTGGACTGCGTCTCCTGGCTTTCCCCGATCAGCACACTGCCCTCGCCGGTCTGTCGCAGCGAGCCGCCCACCGAGTCGAAAAAGGGCTGACACTTCTCCGTCACGATGACCTGCCCCTTGGAGCGCACCAACGGAGCGGACATTTCGACCATGGGCGCCAGACGCGTGTTGTCCAGGCCCGCAGCGAGTATCACCTTGCGTGCCCGAAGCGCGCCCCATGATCCGGTCACGGTGAATCCGCTCGCCATCGGTTCGATGTGCTGCACCGGAGAATGCGAACGGTATTCCACTCCACGCCTGGCCATCCCCAGGTGCAAGGCGTTGAACAGGCGCAGGGAGTTGACATGGCCGTCATAGCGGCAGAACGAAGCGCCGACCACGGTCGGCCCGATGTGCGGCAAGCGCGCGCGGAGCTCAGCGCGACCCAGCATTTCGTAATCGCCCAGGCCGCCATGGGTCTGGGCGGCAATGGTCGCCATGTTCGCTTGCAGCTGAGCGAGTTCGCGTTCCGACAAGGCGAAGTTGTAGCCACCCGGCTGCTGCAATTGCAGGTCGATACCGGTCTCGCGCTCGAGGGTCTCGGCAAAGGCTGGCCACTGCAACGCGGCGTCCCTGGACCACAGCGCGTAGTGCGGCTGATTGAGGCCTTTGTCACTGACCCAGACCAGCCCCAGGTTGGCGCGTGAGGCACGCGGGTCGAGGTCACCACCGTCGAGCACCAACACCTCATGGCCAAGGCCCGCCAGACCCCACGCCAGCGCGGCGCCCATGAGGCCCCCGCCGATAACGACAATTTCGCGCTCTTCCACACCGCTTCCTGCTTTAAATCACTGCACCGAACGTGCGGGTTGCGGTTAATGTGCGATTCGACGAGCATGAGGTCAAATGCCTAAAAACGCCTCGTGCATAAGCCAATATTATGGAGCCGCTCAATGAACTTCAGGCAGGTCGAAGCCTTTCGAGCGGTCATGACCACGGGAAGCATGACCGCTGCTGCGGAACTCATGTCCGTCACACAACCCGCTGTCAGCCGGTTGATCCGGGATTTTGAAGCCGCCACGCGTTTGCTGCTGTTCGAGCGCCACGGTAACCAGATCATTCCCACCCAGGCGGCCTTCACCCTGATCAAGGAAGTCACACGCTCCTTCGTCGGACTGGATCGATTGACGCAAGTGGCCGCCGACATCAGTCGTCACTCCGCCGGCTCACTGCGGATCTCGGCCATGCCGGCGCTGGCGAGCGGAATCCTGCCGCGTTTCGTGGCGCAATTCGTGCTCGACAAGCCCAATCTTTACGTGGCCGTCACCGGTCTCGGCTCCCCGCAGGTGATTGAAACCGTGGCGTCCGGACAAGCCGATCTGGGGTATGCGGACGGTCCGATCGACCGTTCCGGTTTCGATGTGGCGATGCAACCTATCGCAGCGGTGGTCGCCCTGCCGGATGGGCATCCATTGGCGCAGAAAGCAGTGATCTACCCTTCCGATCTGGCCGGGCAAAAGATGATCGCACTCGAACCTGGCAGCCTGTTCGCCATGCGCGTGGAGGTGGCGCTGGCTGGCGTGCCGCGCACCGTGACGCTGGAGGCGTTGCTGTCCCACACGGCGTTGATCATGGTCGCAGCAGGCGCCGGGATCACCATCCTTGACCCCACCGCCACGCTCGACTTCCTCGACAAGGGCATCACCATCCGGCCGTTCGGCGTGTTCATTGATGCCAGCTTTGCCGAGCTTCGCCAGTCGGGGCGCAACCGCTCGGCAATCGTCGATCTGTTCCGCAAACAGTTCATGGACTGGCACAACGATCTGATCGCTCAAACCGGCCTTGACCTTTCCCCCCCTCAATAACCCTTGCTTCGGTCGATGGCGCCCGCCAACGGCAAACCGGCCCGGTGCTGGGCGATCACCTCGAGCACCGTCGTCACGGCGGTCTCGGGGCGCGTCATGCTGGCAACGTGCGGGGTCAGCAAAATGCGAGCGTCATGCCAGAAAGGGTGATCTGGCGGCAATGGCTCCGGGTCGCACACGTCCAGCACGGCGGCGCGCAGGCGCCCCTCGTCCAGCGCGGCCAGCAAATCGGCATTGACCAAATGGCCCCCACGCCCGACGTTCACCAGCGCAGCGCCCTGGGGCAGTTGCGAGAACAAGCGCCGATCGAGCACACCCTGTGTCTGATCGGTCAAGGGCAACAGGCACACCAGAATGTCGGTGCGCGCCAGGAATTCCGGCAACTGCGCATCACCGGCAAACACCTCCACGCCCTCAATCTCTCCCCCCGAACGGCTCCAGCCCGCGAGGGGGAAACCAAACGGCTGCAATTGCCGCAACGCCTGCCGGGCCAACCGCCCCAGGCCAAGCACACCGACACGGCGCCTGGCGGCGGGCACATTGCGCACCTCCCGCCAGACCGCCTGCCGTTGCTGCGCCAGGTACTGCGGCCAGTCACGGTGCAGTGCAAGCACCGCCAACGTGACGTACTCGGCCATGTCCTGAGCAATCCCCGGCTCAGTCATTCTCACCACGGGCAGGTGCGCAGGAATATCAGCCCCGGCCAGTTGGTCGACACCCGCGCCCACTGAAAACAGGACGTCCAGATGGGGAAACCGCTCGGCCAACCGGTCAGGTGGTTGCCACACCACCAGGTAACGCACGTCTTCCACCGGCCCGGTTTGCGGCCAGATGTAAAACGGCATCTGCGGCGCCAACTGCCGGAACAGCGCACGCCATTCCTCCCCGCGTTCAGGGTCAGCCTTGTAGACCAGACTCATGGCCGTCAGTCCAGCTGAACCCAGACTTTGCGGGTGGTTTCGATCACGCGCCAGATGCCTTTGAAGCCAGGTTGCATGATGAAATTATCCCCCGCCTGAATGCGCTTGACCGGTTGGCCCTCTTCCACCAATTCCGACACGCCGGAGAGGATGGAGCAGAACTCCCAGCTCTCGCCCTTGATCGACCAGTACGCGCCGGGAGTGACTTCCCAGACGCCCGCCGTGACGCGACCGTCAGCACTTTTTGCAATGTCCCAGGTGGTGAACTGCGGGTCGCCCTCCACCAGACGGCCTGGCAGTGGCTCGCCTTTGCGGCCGGCGCCAAGGTTGGAAAAATCGAAATGGGTCAAATAGCTCATGTTCTGTGTCCTGTTCGTTGAGTGCTGTTGAATAGGTATTGATAAATGGATTACCGCTCGCCCGCCGCCCAGCGCGTAAGCTCGTCAGCGGCCAACTCCCCGTCGATGCACGCAAGCACCCGCTCGCCCATCAACGTGGAAAACTTGAACATCTGACCGTCGCAATTGGTGACGACCACGGCCTGGCCATCCTGCTGCACACGGAATTTGCTCGACGCGTCCTTGACGTAATAACCGACGGCCATGCGAACCGGTCGGTACTCCGATGCATCGCGCAGGTAAGGGGCAAAGTGGGCGATGACCTCGTAGCCTTCCTGGACATCGGCCTTGAACCCTGTGAGCGCTGGCGTACCGGCGCGGCGGTGCAATCCGGAGCCGAATTTGAGGCCGGTCCCGCCCGCAGGTGCCAAGGCGTAGTTGTCGCCAATGCCAAGGTCGGTGAGGCAGGGACCGTTGGCCCAATCCGCCAGGTACTGCTGCGGTGCATCGACATAGCACACCGCCTGGCGCCAGATCGGCAGATCGTCGAGTTGCGGCATCAAGCCCGGAAGCCAGGCCCCCGCCGCGACCACCACCGCATCGCCCTGGAGCACGTCGCCGTTATCGAGGGTCACGCGACTGCTGAAGGTGTCGATGTGAGCCACTTTGCTCTGCGAACGAAGTTCCCCGCCCTGCCCTCGCACCCAGGCCAGCAGGCTGTCGACGATGCGGTCGGCGAACAGCACGCCACCGTCGGCCTGATACAGGCCCTGAGCCGATGCCGGAAGCGTGAGTTGCGGACACAGCCGCTCCGCCGCGGCACCGTCCATCAATTCGTGGGATATCCCCAGGCGCTTGAACGTCGGCACGGTCAGCTGGATTTCGTCGTTCGCCTCAAGGGACACGCCGAAGGTGCCTGTGGGCACAAAGTGACGCTCGCCAATGTCCTGCCAGAGTCGGTCCCAGGCGCCAAAAGCCTCGCCAACCATCCGCGTATAGCCTTCAGCGTCACCGTATTGGTAACGGATCATCCGGTGCTGGTCATAGGACGCCGACTGGGGATTGGGTAACGGACCCTGCTCCAGAACGGTGACTCGATGACCGCGTTTCAGTGCGGCACGCGCGCAGGAAAGCCCGACGGCGCCAGCGCCGACGACGATGATGTGTTTCATGAAACGACCCTTGAGCAGAGCGCGACAGGCGTCGCGCGCACTAATGACATCCCGCGGACGCGGGAATCAGATCCGAATGTTGCGGGTGGCCTTGACGCCTCCCGACAAGTACTTCTCGAACTGGCGCACGAGCAGCATCGCCAGCAGATTGATCACCAGGTAAAACACCGAGGCGATCACAAAAATCTCGATGATGGCGAAGGTTTCGCTCATCAACCGTTTGGCGTATCCGGTGATCTCGAGCACCGTGATGGTCGACGCCAGGCTCGACTCCTTCACGACAATCGCGATCTCGTTGCCATACGCCGGCAAAGCCTGGCGCAGCGCAAGCGGAAAGCGAACCCGAAGCAGCGTGATCCACTTCGACATGCCGCAGGCTTGCGCGGCCTCTACCAGGCCGTGGGGTATCGACTGGAACGCTCCCCGAAAAATTTCGGAGGTGTAGGCCACGGTATTGAGCACCACGGTCAGAATCGCGCAGTTCAGACTGCTGCCCACCACCCACCAGAGGACCGGGTTGTGCCGCACGAACTCCAGCTGCCCCAACCCGTAGTAAAGAATGAACAGCTGCACCAACAGCGGCGTACCCCGAAAGAACGCGCTGAACGCCGAGCAACCGGCCACGACCCACCGCCTGCCGGACAACCGCAGCAGCGCCAGCAGAACCCCCAACGGCAGCCCCACCACCACGCCGAAGAACCCGATGAGCAAGGTCACCTGTGCCCCTTTGAGCAGAAACGGAATGGCTTCCTGCAGCAACTCCATGTCCATCAGTGTGCCCCTCTGAATCCGCGATTCAGGCGCACTTCACACACCCGAAACAGTCGCTGGCTGAGCCAGGTGATCAACAGAAACACCAGGCCGGCAATGAGGTAGAAAACCAGCGGGCTACGGGAGATGCCCGCCGCCAGCGCCGCCGTTCGCATCAACTCGCCCAGGCCGACAACCGACACCAGTGAGGTGTCCTTGATCGTCATCTGCCAGACGTTGTTGAGGCCCGACAACGCACCGCGCAACATAAGCGGCAAGACCACTCGCAGGTAAATGGCCCTGCGCGGCATCGCCAGTGATTTCGACGCCTCGATCAGCCCCTCCGGAATCGCCTGCAGTGCGCCACGCAGCACTTCCACCGAATAGGCACTGGAAATGATGCTGATGGCCAACACCCCCATCAGAAACGGATAGGCGCTGCGCAACGCCGACTGAAACCCGAAGAACGCACCGATCTTGTCGACGACCTGCACTGAGCCGAAGAAAATCAGGTAGATGATCAGCAGCCCCGGAATGCTGCGTACCAGCATGGTGTAGGCCTCGACCAAGCGGCCCAGCGCATAGACCTCGCGCCAGCGCACGATCGCCAGTGGCAGCGCGACGATCAAGCCGACGCACATGCCCAGCAAAGCCAATCCCAAGGTCACGGCACTGCCTTTGAGCAGGGAAACCGCCCAGCCCTGCTCGAATAAAAACCGCCATACGTCAGTCATCAACCACCCGACTCATTCAATACTGCATGAACGCTGCTCTTGCCCCACACGCTGGCAAGAGCCACGGTGGCCGTTCTACTGCTTGCAGGCGATGGCGTAGTCTTCGTCGAACCACTTCTGGCTGATCGCCGAGAGTTCGCCTTTTTTCGACAGTGCACAGAGGGCCGTGTCGACCTTCGCCTGCAACGCGGTGTTGCCTTTACGGATCCCGACGCCCATGCCGTAGCCCAGCACGGTCGGGTCATCGGCTTGTCGCACGGCGACCTTCACGCGGGTGAACTTCGCACCGCCCGGCGTCTTGAAGAAATCCGTCCAGGTGGGCGAATCGCTGTAAGCGGAATCAATGCGTCCGGCCTCAAGATCGGCCAGCATCTGGGTCGTCGCGTCGTAGGTCTTCACCTCGGACTTGGGCAGATGCTTCTGCACGTATTTGGCGTAGGTGGTGCCGTTGACCACACCCACCGTTTTGCCGTCGAGCTGCTTCTCGATTTCAGAGATCGAGCCCAGCGCGGCAATCGGCGAATCCTTGGCGATCACGTAATACTGCGGCACACCGCCGTACGGTATGGAGTAATCGATCTGCTTCTTGCGCGCTTCGGTAATGCCCAGGCCCGACACGATGACATCGAATCGATCCGTGCTCAGCGAGGGAATGAGCGTGCTGAACGACTGGACCACGAAGCGGCATTTGACTTTCATTTCACTGCACACCGCATTGGCAATGTCGGCGTCGTAGCCGGTCACATTCCCGTTGACGTCAGCCATGCTGTAAGGCGGGGCATCGCCCTCGGTGCCTACCGTCAATGTATCTTCCGCCGCGTTGACGACCGAGGTCATGGTGATCAACGCAGAGCCACAAACGAACGCGAGCAATGTCTTCTTCATCGAGAGATACCTAAGGTCAGTTCAGTGACGGCAGTGATTCAATGTTGCGCAAGGAATTTCCTGACGCGTTCGGACTTGGAGTTATTGAAGACCTCTTCCGGGGTGCCGTCGTCCTCGATGCCCCCTTGGTGCAGGAAGATGATGCGGCTGGAGACTTCCCGTGCAAAACGCATCTCGTGGGTCACCAGCAAAATCGTATTGCCCTCATCCGCGAGCTGGCGGATGACCCGCAACACTTCACCCACCAGTTCAGGGTCAAGCGCGGAGGTGGGCTCGTCGAACAACATGATGCCGGGCTTCATCGCCAACACCCGTGCGATGGCGACACGTTGCTGCTGTCCTCCCGACAGCGCCGACGGATAGGCTGAACACTTCTCGGCCATGCCAACCCGGGTCAGCACGTCGAGCGCCCTCTCCCGAGCCTCGTCACGTCGCAACTTCTTCACCCAGACCAACGCCTCGGTGACGTTCTCAAGCACCGTGCGGTGCGGCCACAGGTTGAAGCTTTGAAAGACCATGCCCAGTTCGGCACGAAACGCATCCACCAGGCGAGGATTGCTCAAGTGCACACTGCCGTCGCTGCGGGTTTCGATGTGCAGATCACGGCCGTTGACTTCGATGGCGCCGGAGGTCGGCATTTCGAGAAAATTCAGGCAGCGCAGAAACGTGCTTTTGCCCGACCCCGAGGAGCCTATCAGCGAGATCACCTCTCCCTGACGGACCTTCAGATCAATACCTTTGAGCACCGCGGTATCGCCAAATTGCTTGTGCAGCGCATCGACTCTGAGCACAACGGGTGATGTCTGCGTGTTCAAATCGATGCTCCAGTTCAAGCGGATCGGCGGGTGGGCGTGCCCTCAATCTGGAACGTGGCGACCATACTGTCAAATGCGATAAATATTGCCGTGCATAACCAAATGTTATTCACAATGGACTTCTGCACGCTGGGAACCATCGGCTACTCTAGGGCGAACTCAAGCCGCCTCAGGGGATCATGACCGTGGAACTGGACAGAATCGATGCAAGGCTGCTTGCCGAATTGCAACGCAACAACCGCGTGTCCAGCGAAGAACTGGGCGAGCTGGTCGGCCTGTCCAGCACCGGCATTCAGCGCCGTCTCAAGCGGCTTCGCAGTTCGGGGATCATCGAGGCCGACATTGCCGTGGTGTCGCCCAAAGCCGTCGGGCGCGACGTGATGATGCTGGTGATGGTCTCGCTGGAGCGCGAGCGGGCCGACATCATCGACACCTTCAAACATTCGATCCGCACGACCCCGGAAATCATGAGCGGCTACTACGTCACCGGTGATGCCGACTTCGTGTTGGTCGTGACGACACGCAACATGGAGGAGTACGAGCAATTCACCCGGCAGTTCTTCTACAACAACCCGAACATCAAGGGCTTCAAGACCATGGTGGTCATGGACCGGGTCAAGGCAGGTTTCAGCATCCCGATACCGGGCGCCGTTGAAGTCAAATAGCGCTCCGCCCATCCTGACTTCCCTGCAGAAACGGATTTGACCCCGGAGCCGCAGTAAAGCTGCGCGGTTTTCCGTTATTCGCAGTATTGCTGCGCTATCGACTGCCGTTACGCAGCTTTGCCCCTAGGGCCCGTCCGTAAAATGAGTCATCAGCCCGTCATCGACGATGAGACTCTGCACATGAACCACCTTGCCCCACTCGCGCTTGAGCAACTGCGCCGTCCGGATTTGCTGGAGACCCGCGCCTACATCAATGGAACATGGGTCGAGGGTGAGTCGCGTCTCCCTGTGACCGATCCGGCCACCGGCGCCGTGATCGCTCACGTTGCCCATTGCACTGTCCAGTGGCTGGACACCGCCATCGATGCCGCCAGCGAAGCGTTCCTGACCTGGCGGGATTTGCGCCCGGCACAGCGTGGTGCATTGCTGCGACGCTGGGCAGCTTTGTGCCGGGAACACGCCCAGGACCTGGCCATCCTGATGACCGTCGAGCAAGGCAAGCCGCTCAACGAGTCGCTGGGGGAAATCGAATACGGGGCCGGCTTTCTGGACTGGTTCGCCGCCGAGGGCGAGCGCAGCTACGGCGAGTCGATCCCCAGTCATTTGCCAGGCAGCCAGCTCAGTACGCGGATGCAGCCTATTGGTGTCACGGCGGCGATCACCCCGTGGAATTTTCCCCACGCCATGATCACTCGCAAGGCCGCCGCTGCCCTCGCGGCCGGGTGCAGCATGATCGTCAAGCCTGCTCCAGAAACGCCGCTTTCAGCGCTGGCACTGGCCAGGCTGGCCGAGGAAGCCGGCCTGCCGGCTGGCGTATTCCAAGTGGTGACCGGCGATGCACCGACGCTCAGCGCACGGCTGATGGAGCGCCCGGAAGTGCGCGCATTCAGCTTCACCGGCTCCACCCAGATAGGCCGGCTGCTGCTGCAGCAGTCGGCGCAGACGCTGAAAAAGGTTTCGCTGGAATTGGGCGGGCATGCGCCCTTCATCGTCTTCGACGACGCCTCGCTGGAAGAAGCGGTGGCCGGTTGCATCGGCGCGAAGTTCGCCACCTCCGGGCAGGATTGCCTGGCAGCCAATCGCATCTATATTCAACGGGCGCTGTACGAGCCCTTCGTAGCGGCCTTCAGTGAAGCGACGCGCCAGCTGAAAGTTGGCCATGGCCTGGAAGACGGCGTGGACATCGGGCCGATGACGCGTGTGTCGGTGGCCAACAAATGCCGTGACCAGATTGGCAACGCCCTGGCGCTGGGCGCACGACTGACCGCCGGCGGCTTGAACAGCGCCCTTGGCAGTTCATTCGTCACCCCGACCGTTCTTGCGGACGTTACCGACGACATGGACATCGCGGTGGAGGAAACCTTTGGCCCGGTCGCCGCCCTTCTGCCCTTCGACAGCGAAGACGAAGTCCTGCGCCGCGCGAACAACAGCGAATACGGCCTCGCCGCTTACGTCTACACCAACGACACCCGCCGCGCAGCCCGCGTCTCGGACCGGCTGGAGTTCGGCATGGTCGCCCTCAATACCGCACGCTTCACAGGGCCGCCGATTCCGTTTGGCGGCTGGAAACAATCAGGCCTGGGGCGGGAAGGTTCTCGTCACGGCCTGGCTGAATACATGGAACTCAAATACGTCTGCGTCGGCAGCCTCTAACCCCGCTTGGAGTATTCATCATGGATAAACACACTCAGGACCAGATCAGCGCACTCGACCGTGCGTCCGTACTGCATCCGTTCACCCAGCTGAAGGATTTCGCCAGCGGCAAGGCCGGGAACCCGACCATCATCGAAACCGGCAAAGGCATCCGCATCACCGACGCCACCGGGCGCGAGTACATCGACGGTTTTGCCGGGCTGTACTGCATGAACGTTGGCTACGGCCGCACCGAGGTCGCCGATGCGATTTCCCGCCAGGCGCACAAACTGGCCTACTACCACTCCTACGCCGCGCACACCACGGAAGACCTGGCACGTTTGTCTGACCGTCTGGTGCGCATGGCGCCGGGCAAGATGAGCAAAGTGTTCTATGGCATGTCCGGCTCGGACGCCAACGAAACCCAAGCCAAGCTGGTCTGGTATTACAACAACCTGCGCGGCCTGCCGAAGAAGAAAAAAATCATCAGCCGCGAGCGCGGATACCATGGTTGCTCGGTCATTGCCGGTTCCATGACCGGAATGAGCTTCTATCACGACCATATGGACCTGCCGGTTTCCGGCATTCTTCAGACCGGCGTGCCACACCATTACTGGGGTGCGGAACCTGGCGAGAGCGAGGAGCAGTTTTCAGCCCGCCGCGCCGAAGAACTCGAAGCCCTCATCCTGCGCGAAGACCCGGACACCATCGGCGCGTTCATCGCTGAACCGGTCCTCGGCACGGGGGGTATCACGCCGCCGCCAGCCGGGTACTGGGCAGCGATTCAACCGATCCTGAAAAAGTACGACATTCTGCTGATCGCGGACGAAGTCATCACCGGTTTTGGCCGCACGGGCGCCCTGTTCGGCTGTGACAAATACGGCATCGAACCGGACCTCATCACCGTCGCCAAAGGCCTGACCTCGGCATACGTTCCGCTGTCCGCCGCCATCGTCGGTGAGAAGGTCTACAAGGTGCTGGAAGACGGTGCGGATCGAGTCGGCGCCTTCTCCCACGGCTACACCTACTCCGGTCACCCACTGGGCGTCGCCGCGGCAAATGCCGTGCTGGACATCGTCGAGCGCGAAGACATTCCGGGCAATGCGCACCGGGTGGGCAGCTACTTCCAGCAGAGCCTGAAAGAGACGTTCGCCGGTTTGCCGATCGTCGGTGAAGTGCGTGGCGTCGGCCTGATGGCGGCGATCGAATTCGTCGCCGACCCTGCTACCAAAACCCGCTTCGATCCGGCCCTCAAGGTCGGTGCCCGCGTCTCCAAGGCCGCCCGCGACCTGAACCTGATCGCCCGTGCCATGCCTCACGGCGACATCCTGGGTTTCGCACCTCCGCTGGTGACCACCCAAAGCGAAATCGATGAAATCGTCGGCCTGGCGCATAAAGCCGTGCTGAGTGTGATGGACGAATTGAAGGTTTAAATTTCACGCCCCATCAAGCCCTGAGAACGTGGGTTCTCAGGGCTTTTTCATGGGCGTTTCAATGTCCGGAATCCGGAAGGTCTGCGTCATTTTATTTGCCCCAATGCGTTGCACTATGGCCGTGAGCCGGGTGATGCGTGAATCACATGATTACCGTCATCCATGCGCTTTAGAGACCACTCACAATTGCTCCACGCCTACAGCACCGCTCACAGCGCGTTGAGTGAATAAAGGCAGTACCCCGCTTACTTTTCCAGGAGCCATATCATGAAAGCCATCGTGTACGATCAGCCAGGATTGCCCATCGACAGCCTAACTTCGTTGTATGACATCGAAGTTCCGACACCGGTGCCTGGCCCACATGACCTGCTGGTTAAAATCGAGGCGATCTCTGTCAACCCGGTCGATAGCAAGTTGCGCAACAGCATGCCAACGGCCTCGCCGCGCATCCTGGGTTGGGACGCTGCCGGAACGGTCGAGGCCGTAGGGACCGAGGTCAGCGCGTTCAAAGTGGGCGACAAGGTCTGGTACGCCGGCGACATCACCCGCCCGGGAAGCTATGCCGAATATGGGCTGGTGGATGAACGCATTGCCGGTCATCGCCCTTCCTCTCTCGACGTCGCAGATGCCGCCGCGCTCCCGCTGACGACCATCACTGCCTGGGAATTGCTGTTTGACCGTCTTGGTGTGAAGGAAGGCGCAGGTCACGGTGAGACGCTGCTGATCATTGGCGCAGGGGGTGGAGTGGGTTCGATCCTGGTTCAGCTCGCCCGCAAGCTGACGGCATTGACGGTCATTGGCACCGCATCCCGAACGGAAACCAAAGACTGGGTCACGGCACTGGGCGCTCATCACGTCATCGACCATCGCCAGCCGCTTCAGGCTCAGCTGAGCGATCTGGGTCACAAGGAAGTCGATCATGTCATCAGCCTGACTCACACCGATACGTACTACGAGCAGATCGTTGCCCTGCTCAAACCCGAAGGTCAACTTGCCCTGATTGACGACCCCGCCACGCTGGATGCGATGCCCCTCAAGCGCAAATCCATCTCGCTGCACTGGGAGTTCATGTTCACCCGCTCCATGTACCGCTCTCCTGCCATGATCAAGCAGCACGCATTGCTGAACCGTGTGGCTGAACTGATCGATTCGGGCGTTCTGCAAACCACCACCGGCGCGCATTTGGGTGCGATAAACGCCGAGAATCTCCGCCGCGCCCACGTGTTGATCGAAAGCCACAGCGCGAGGGGCAAGATCGTGCTGGAAGGGTTCTAGTACACCCGCCGCTTGACGTGTCTGCCCGGTGGACACGGTTTTCATATCACGCACAGCGTCGCTTCTGCCCGAAGGAAACCGGCGTCATAGCCGGCACAGATTCGTCGTGGGAGCGCGCTTGCTCTGGGCCGCACTCGGACGATCTGCCGGGAACCGGCAGCAAAACCGGTGCATGCTGTGTGTCAGGTAAAACCGAGTCGCCTGATTTTGCTACCGCTGCGCGGCAGATCGCGGGCAAGGTGGAACGCCACCCCGGTCGCTCCTACGGCCTCCGGCCAGAATCAAAAGCTGTGAATTCTCCCCAACATCGCTTCTGCCCGAAGGAAGCCGGCGTCATAGCCGGCACAGATTCGTCGTAGGAGCGTGGCTTGTCCCGCGATCTGCCGGGAACCGGCAGCAGAACCGGTGCATGCTGTGTGTCAGGTAAACCGAGTCGCCGGATTTTGCTACCGCTGCGCGGTAGATCGCGGGCAAGGTGGAACGCCACCCCGGTCGCTCCTACGGCCTCCGGCCAGAATCAAAAGCTGTGAATTCTCCCCAACATCGCTTCTGCCCGAAGGAACCCGGCGTCATACCCCGCACAGCCTCGTCGTAGGAGCGTGGCTTGTCCCGCGATCTGCCGGGAACCGGCAGCAAAACCGGTGCATGCTGTGTGTCAGGTAAAACCGAGTCGCCTGATTTTGCTACCGCTGCGCGGCAGATCGCGGGACAAGCCGCGCTCCTACGGCCTCCGGCCAGAATCAAAAGCCTCGAATCCCCGCCCAAAAATCGCTTCTGCCCGAAGTAACCCGGCGTCATACCCCGCACAGCCTCGTCGTAGGAGCGTGGCTTGTCCCGCGATCTGCCGGGAACCGGCAGCAAACCCGGCTGATGCGGTCTCTCTGACACACCGAGTTGCCTGACTCTACTGCCGCTGCGCGGCAGATCGCGGGACAAGGTGGAACGCCACCCCGGTCGCTCCTACGGCCTCCGGCCAGAATCAAAAGCCTCGAATCCCCCCCCAACATCGCTTCTGCCTGAAGGAACCCGACGTCATACCCCGCACAGCCTCGTCGTAGGTAGGAGCGTGGCTTGTCCCGCGATCTGCCGGGAACCGGCAGCAAAACCGGTGAATGCGGAGTGTCAGGCCTCATCGAGTCGCCTGATTGTGCAACCGCTGCGAGGCAGAACGTGAAATGCGGCGCTGACACAAGCCGCGCTCCTTCAACGCTACCGAGGCAGCGTTCAGCCCTTCGAAACGATTTGCTCGATACAGTCAATGATCACTTGGGCGTTATAGGGCTTCGCCAGGAAACACACCGCGCCCGCCGTCACCGCACGTGTGCGAACGGATTCTTTTGGGTAAGCCGTGATGAAGATAATCGGAATGTGGCGTTCGGTTTCAGCCAGTTTCCGCTGCAGATCCAGTCCATCCATGCCTGGCATTTGCACATCGGATATCAAGCAATCGGTGTTATCGATGTCTGTAGAGGCGAGAAATTCTTCGGCAGAAGAAAACAGGCAAGGCCGGTAGCCTAAAGAGCGCACCAGACTGCCAAGGGCCATTCGGCATGATTTATCGTCATCGACGATAGCGATACAGGGGGCGTTATTCACGTTATTTTTCCTGGGCTCACGAAGACACGGATTAAATGCAGCGTGCGCCCGTCATTGACGTCCACTCTAGCGAATACAGTGTGCGGGGAAGTACCCACCCCTCGTGTTCATCCGCTTGTTCTCGGTGATGAAGTGCAGACTTGATTGGAATTTAATGGAGTACTGACCAGGGCCCGCCGTTAAGCCTGTCGTCAGGTTTAACAGGACGCGGCGACATCCACCAAGTGCGTGACCTCACCGCAGTTCTGCGATTGCCAGCGCCGTGGGCTTACACCTTTCAACTGCCTGAATACGCGCGTGAAGTAAGATTGGTCCGAAAATCCGCATTCTTGCGCCACTCGGCTGATGGGCACTCGCCCTGTTCTCAGCAGCGCTTCGGCGCGGCGTATTTTTTCCTGGCGAAGCCAGTCGTGCGGAGCCAACCCAGTGGCATTCTTGAACGCCCGCGAGAAATGGCTTCTGGAGATCGCACACTCATTCGCCACGCGCTCAATCGAACAGCCTTGGTCCATGAGCTCTATCATCAACGCCTTGGCTCTTTTGACCCGCCAGGGAGCCAGGTTTTCCTGGGTGCGCTTTGGCGACTGTTGATCATCAACCTCGGCTTGAGGCTCGGTCCGGTCATATTCATTGCAAAAACGTGAGGAGAAGCCAGGCTCTTCAATCAAACCGGCCGCACGGGCCGAAGAACCGTCGTCGTAAAGGCGGGTATCGAAAAACAGGCTCCCAGGATCGGCGGGGTTTGCCTTCGCGCTTTTGAGGAGCGCGCCTCCAGAGTAAGACTCCATCGATCGCTCGAGTCGAGTCAGTTTGATGCCCGGTAACATGACCACACGAATATCCTCTGCATCGGATGAAATGGGCGATACGGCCCCTGAAGCTTCTTTGCCCGCCATCACGATGCGCCGCAGGAACACCACCACGAAGGGCGGCGCACCCATCAGGAGAGTTGCAGTTGATGACCCGCCATGACGACGTCTGCAATGGAGTTGGCGTGCATTTTCCGCATCATGTTGGCGCGGTGAAGCTTTACCGTGATCTCACTGACCACAAGGTCGCTCGCGATCTGCTTGTTCAATAATCCGTTGACGACCCCGACCATGACTTGCCGTTCTCTGGGCGTCAGGCATTCGAACCGTTTGCGCAGAGAATCAAGGGCACGTTGTTTTTCCAGATACGCTTGATAGGCCGCGACCGCTTCGGTCACGGCATCAATCAAATCCTGGGATCGAAAGGGCTTGGTCAAGAAGTTCGCGGCACCTGCTTTCATGGCACGCACCGACATGGGGATATCCCCATGCCCCGTCATGAAAACGATGGGCAGATGGTTGCCGGATTCCGAGAGTCGTTGCTGCAGGTCAAATCCACTGTAGCCTTGCAGCCTGACGTCCAGCACGAGGCAGCCGGCCAAACCGGCCAGCGGGTCCGCGAGCATTTCGTTGGGGCCCGAGAACGCCCTGACGTCGTAACCCACCGATTTGAGCAAACTCGTGACCGCGCCGCTGACCACTTGGTCGTCATCTACCACGAAAACGATGGGCGCACCCGTTGGGGTGGGCGGCGAAGACGTGAAGGTATGCATTCAGCCTCCTTACGACTGTCGGCGGTGACGCGCCAGGCAAAACCGGACGCGTTCAGCGCTACCCACTCGCAGAGTTCATGACCGGTGCGGTTAACCCACAGGAATCGGGTTATCCACCAACGACTGGTTGAACCCATGAATCAACGCGTGCTCCTGCGAACCCGGGTTGTCACGCAATGGGCGGATGGCCTCGACGATCACCTCGGGCACATCGGTCGCCAGGCCCAGCATGGTCTCCTCGATAAACGCATCGAGCGGCATCGCACGAGGATCATCGCCCTTGTGAACGAGATCGGTATTGACCCAAGGCGGCGCGATTTCTTGCACCGTCACCGATGTGTCACGCAGCGTAAAACGCTGAGAAAGGGAGTAAGAATGCAGCGCCGCTTTGGTGGCAGAGTAAACCGCATTGCCGGCCAACGGCACGAAGGCCAGAACGGAGGTGTTATTGATGATCACGGCACGAGGCTGCGATTTCAGGTGTTCGATCAACGCCGAGGTCAGGCGGATCGGCCCCATCAGATTGGTCGTGATCGTTCCGATCATCGTGGCTTCGTCGATGTGCCCGGCGGCATCGTCGAACGGCATGATCCCCGCGTTGTTGATCAACACGTTCAACGACGGGTAGCGGCTGATCAGCGTCTTGGCCACCTTATCGATGCTTTCGGGGTCATTGATGTCGAGCTCGAGCCCTTCCATCCCCGGATTGGCCGCGATGACCTCATCGAGTAACGCCTTGCGGCGGCCTGCGATAATGACTTTATTACCCAGTTTATGGAAAGCCTCTGCGAGACCACGGCCAATACCCGAGGCGCCACCGGTAATAAATAATGTGTTATTGGTCAGTTGCATGGGGATCAATCCTAACGTGGGAAGTTCATGACAACACTTCATGATGTGCCGGCCATCAGCGCCGGTTAAGCCGTCAGTCGCCTACAACTTATTTATCGCCTAAACAGCGTAAAGAAGCCGGGGTTATTACGGCGAACTGCAGCGTGTTGTCACTAACTCTGGACCCGCAAGACGGCAGGGTCAATTCATACGAAAGGATAGGTCGCGTATCGAGACGAGGGGTTTACCCGATAAACACAGGCACCCGCTCGTCCCGATACTTCAATGGTTTTATACAACCGAGTCATCTTCTCGGGCATCACGTCGTAGCGACTGTGGCGATACGCCTAGTTTGCGGATAAACACTTCACGCAGATGCCGTCTGTCTCGAAACCCTGTCTCCCTGGCGATGACTTCCAGCGGGTGGTGACCCCGCTGAATCATGTTCCTGGCGGTCTCAAGCCGGAGCTGCTCCACGGCTTTGGCAGGGGACATGCCGGTTTCCGCCAGGAAAATCCGCCTGAATTGCCGCTCACTGAGGTGAACGACCCTGGCCAGGGCATCGGCACTCAAATCACCTCCAAGGTTGGCCCGCGCGTGGGCCAGCGCGGCCTGAATCCGGTCAGACTTGGGCGCTATCTTGAGCATTTCCGAGTGCTGGGACTGCCCGCCCGACCTGCGGTGATACATGACCAGGACGCGAGCGACTTTATTGGCCAATTCATGCCCCAGGTCATTCTCGACCATCCCCAGTACCAGATCCATGGCCGAAGAGAGCCCGGCTGATGTCCAGATGCTGCCGTCATTAATGAAGATCCTGTCAGCCTCGACATGGGTGTTCGGAAAACGCTCCTTAAAGACACCCGCATACGCCCAGTGCGTCGTGACACGCCGCCCCTCAAGCAATCCGGCCTCGGCGAGCACGAATGCGCCCGTGCACAGCCCGCCCACGCGCTGGGCGCGACCCGCGGCAGACTTGACGAAATCCAGCTCATCGACCGTGCTGTCCCGGGCAAGGGGATCGACAATGCCTGACACCATCCACGTATCGGCCTGCGACTCGGAGGACGCTCGCTCGGTGTTGACCGACGCCCCGATCGATGAAGTGATGACCCCGCCGGTCAGCGAATAATTGGTGACCTTGTAGACCTGCTCCTTGGCGACGACGTTGGCGAACTCGAACACTGACTGGGTGCCCAGCGCCATGACCTGGAATCCTTCCGTCAAGAAGTAACCGATCTTGTGCATTTTCTCTCCGTCCGGCGTCATGTCCGAAAACACGACCGTAAATGTCGTTTCAATTCCAGTCAACGCGATGCACGATGACTCTACTGGTCGCACGTCAAGAGAGGTCATGCAACGAAGGGGCTGGCAGGTCATCGGGGGATGATCACGGTTGCATCCTACGCCAAGCCGAACACTTAAGCCACGCTGTAACTCACTCACTTTAACGCCGCACCTGCACGACCTGTGCAGCCGTTAGAGTGTGCGCGACACACACTAAAGAGCCGGCAACACCGAGCACCCGAACAACTTACACAATAAGCACCAGAGTCCTAGTCAAGCCTTCCGCTTGATCGTTGTAATAACAGTCACACGATAACGCCAGCGAGGCCAGCGGCCCCTGCGCTTAATTAGTCGGTATATGACGCTTTCAATAACAAAGAGCAACCGCTATGACTGAACATTCCGTAAGTTTTCATGCACCCACTCAATATATAAACATCAGTGGCAGGACGCTCGCTTACAGAACGTTTGGACAAGGCACACCTCTCGTACTTTGCGTCAGGTTTCGCGGAACAATGGAATCGTGGGACCCGGTATTTCTCGACGGCCTCGCGCAGCAGGGTTTCCAGGTCACGGTATTCGACTACAGCGGCCTGGGGCGATCCACGGGTGAAAAAAGTTACAACCCGGGCGTGCTGGCGAAGGACACCATTGAGCTGATCACCGCGTTGGGATTAGGAAAGGTTGCCCTCGGCGGCTGGTCGATCGGGGGTGTCGCGGCGCAAATTGTCCTCGCCCAAGCGCCTCAACTCGTCAGCCATCTGGTGCTGATCGCAACAACGCCTCCAGGCAAGCTGGCCAAAATGGGCGAGCCGCTTTTTTACGAACTGGCCAAGCGCGAAAACGACTTCGAGGATTTCGTCAGTCTGTTCTTCGAGCCCGACTCAGCCTCCAGCAGAGCCGCCGCTGAGCGTTCGTGGGCGCGGCTTGCGTCGAACAGAGAAGACGCAAGCCCCGCCGTTCCTCACGAATGGGCGGGCGCGCAGCTGGGCGACGGGCCCAAGAATCCGGTGTTCCCGGTCGATGCCGTGCTCCATGTACTGAAAACGACGGACATTCCGGTCCTGCACCTTGGGGCCGATCACGACATCGCGTTCCCGGTGGAGAACTGGTACGCCCTCAGCGATCAGCTACCCACCCTGCACATCGTGACCTTCCCCAGTTCCGGGCATGGCCCACAACTGCAGTACCCACGCACTGCGGCCAAACACATCGCGGCTTTCGTCGACGCTTCGAATGACTGATGCCTGAGCAATCGGGCCACCGTTCGAGCAACCGGACTGCTGGCCCCCTTTAACTTCCAGCAAGACGGCAACGGACTGCTTCTTCTCGCACCTGCGAAGGAGATCCGACATGCAGAACCGTGGCCGATGCCGCTGGCGAATCACTGAACACAACCCTTGGCGCTCGGCTCTCGCGCGTTCAAGCCCTCTCGTGCACGCGATGAAAAGCCACGCCTTTGGCCCGCAAGCGTGTGCGAACGCCCAACAACACACCCTTGCATTCAGGTGACATATGACAACCCGCACGACTTACAGAGCAGTTGTGGCAACCGCACCCGGTCAACTTGAACTGGTGGAACGCCCGGTTCCAACGCCCGGGCCCGGCCAGGTCCGCATTGAGGTTGAAGCCTGTGGCGTTTGCCATTCGGACAGCGCCACGGTTGAAGGTTTTGCAGGCGTCCCCTACCCCCGCGTGCCTGGGCATGAAGTCATCGGGCGCATCGACGCCGTGGGGGATGGCGTTCATGAATGGCGCGTGGGCCAGCGCGTCGGCGTGGGCTTTCTTGCGGGCGAAGACGGCACTTGCCCGTCCTGCCGCCAAGGTGACCCGGTCACTTGCCAAAACCCGGTGATCACCGGCATGACCACCGATGGCGGCTACGCCGAAATCATGCTCGCTGAAGCACGCGGGCTGGTGAAGGTGCCGGAAGACCTCGACGCTGCGCAAGCCGCTCCTCTGCTGTGTGCAGGCCTCACCACGTTCAACGCACTCCGTCACTCGGGTGCCCAAGCGGGTGATGTGGTGGCCATTCACGGGCTTGGCGGCCTGGGTCACTTGGGGGTGCAGTTCGCCCGCAAGATGGGTTTCCACACCGTGGCCATCGCGCGCGGGGCGAACAAGGCAGCGCTGGCGTTATCCCTGGGGGCCCATCGATACATCGACGCCACGGTAGAAGACGTCGCCGCCGTATTGCGCTCCATGGGCGGCGCACGCGTCGTGCTCGGCACCGCCCCGACCGCACAGGGCATGGCGCAGACCATCCCGGGCCTGTCGCCACGTGGTCAGCTGGTGGTGGTCGCCGTACCGGGCGAGCCTATCAGCGTCAACGCCACGGATCTGATCTTCGGCGCACGCTCCGTCGCCGGCGCACTCA
The DNA here is from genome assembly GCF_900100795.1 of Pseudomonas abietaniphila. Classification (GTDB taxonomy): domain Bacteria; phylum Pseudomonadota; class Gammaproteobacteria; order Pseudomonadales; family Pseudomonadaceae; genus Aquipseudomonas; species Aquipseudomonas abietaniphila. The sequence goes on along the minus strand of NZ_FNCO01000001.1, from coordinate 289,424 downwards.
CCGGCACGGTGGCGGACAACGAGCAGACACTCGCTTTCGCCAACCTTCAAGACATTCGCGCGCAGGTTGAGACCTTCCCCCTCGAACAGGCGCAAGAGGCCTACGACCGAATGATGCGCGCGGACGTTCGGCTGCGTGCGGTTCTGGTCATGAAACCGTCGTCACCTCAACACCCATGAGATAGCCGCAGTCGGCGTCCATGGGGAGACATCCCGGGCGCCGATTTCCACGGATGATTCCGAGGCCACTCAGGCCGTTATTTGAAAACCCGCTGACATTGAGATCTGGAGATTCACCATGGCACGTTTTACCTCTGTTCCCGCAGACCAAGCCACCGGCGCAACGGCAGACATCTACGCTGGCATCAAAAAATCGTTGGGCAAGGTCCCTAACGCCTACGCCACCCTCGCAACCCTGGCACCTGCTGCGCTCCAGGCGATGCTGGCGGCCGATAAAGTGCTGTCCGGCGGCCCTCTGAGCAAACCCGATCAGGAAACCATCAAGCTGGTGATCAGTGAACTGGCCGGCTGTGACTACTGTGTGGCGGCCCACAGCATGGTCGGCAAAATGGTCGGGCTCTCCGTTGAGGCCATGCACCGCATTCGTGAAGGCCAAGTGACCGGGGACACCAAGCGAGATGCCCTCGTGGCGTTCGTTCGTCATCTGGCGCTCAACCCCGGCACACTTCCTGATGTTCAGGTGCAGGCGCTGCAGGAAGCCGGCTACAGCGGGGAAGAAGTCGTTCACATCGGACTGGCGATCTCCGTGATCACCTTTACCAACGTGTTCAATCGCATCAACGACACCACCGTCGATTTCCCCAAGCCCGAGTAACCGCCTGAGCGGCATCAGGCCTCAAGGACTCAGCCCATGAGTACGTTCCAGAACCTGCTATCGAACGATCCCGCCCTCGAGGCGGCATGCAGGGCATTCGCTATCCCGGACCGAGTACCCGCCACGGCGCAAGAAAGGGCCTTTCTCGACACGGCGACCTGCTCCCGGCTCAAGGTCGATGCGCGAGACATCGTGTATTGGACCCTCGGAAAGGGCCCCCGCGTTCTGCTCGTGCATGGCTGGTGCAGTCGCGGTTCGCACCTCATGGGCTTTGTAGAACCCTTGCTCGCGGCAGGGTTCTCTGTGGTCTTGTTCGATGCGCCCGCCCACGGTGACTCCGAGGGCGCTGTCTCGAGCATGATCCACGCCGGCAGGACTGCCTTGGCGCTTGCCCAGGTGCTCGGCGACTTCCATTCACTGATCAGTCATTCGGGTGGGTCGACGGCGGCGCTGTGGGCATTGGCAAACGGCCTGTCGGTAGAGAAAAGCGTCCACATCTGTGGCCCTTGCTCCATGAAGCAGGTCGTGATCGGCAGCGCCCACGCCCATGGGCTCGATGACACACAAGCCAAGGCCTTTCAACGCTGGGCAGAAGCGTTCACACGCGTCAGCCTGGATTCTGCAGATCTTCCGGCGCTGACCGCCGGGCTTTGCCATCAGGGCTTTATTGTTCATGACACGGGTGACCGCGTCGTAAGCGTCACGCAGTCACAAGCACTCCAGAGTGCCTGGGCGAACTCAACGCTGCTTATCACAGAGGGGCTTGGGCATCGCAGGATTCTCAGCGACCCTCAGACCATCACCTCCATTGTCGGGTTTGTATCCATTGAGCATTAACGCCATACCCACTTTGAAAAAGGTGATCCCCTGGAAAGCCGAAAGCCTATTGAGGGCGGCCGAATGACACCACCGATCAGTTCCGTCGAGGCCGAGGTATTCGAGCGTTTTCACGACGCCGTTTTTGTGCGTGACATGGAGGGGAATATCCATTTCTGGAATTCAGCCGCCGCTGCCCTGTACGGATGGCCCTCACACTCGGCGTTGGGCACCAGCGCCCGGGCCTTGCTTCAATGCAGGCACGAGAAAGAAACCTACGACGGTGTTGACGCGCTGCTGTTGGAGCACGGCTATTGGGAAGGCGAACTTTCCCGGCTGACCGGCAATGGATCCCGCCGCCTTGTGAACGCCCGCTGGTCACTGCGCAGGGACGCGGCGGGTCATCCCGTGGGTGTTCTGGAGACCGGCTATGACATTTCTTTGGCAAAAGAGACAGAGCTGCATCTGAAGGCCACCGAATACCGTTACCGTAATCTGTTCCAGGCCATGGCCGCCTCATTCTGGGAGCTTGATTTCACGGCGGTCGGACCCAAAATCCGCGCGCTACTCGACGCCGGCGTTCGCGATCTCGAAGCACACTTCCTGGCCCACCCTGAAGTCGTTCGCGACTTCATGCACAGCACCCAGGTGGTCGATTTGAACGACCACAGCGTCCGACTGTTCGGCCGCGGTGATCGTACCGAGATGTTAGGTGCGATCGATCGTTACTGGCCTGACGAAAGCATTCAGGTTTATGCCCGCTGCGTCGCCAAATCCCTGACCGGGCAACCTAACAACATTGAGGTCACGCGGTTAAGAACCCTTGAAGACAAGGAATTCGAATGCCTGTTTACCGCGTGCTTCTCCAAAGAGAACATTGCTCGCGGCGTGATTCTGATTGGCATCATTGACCTGTCGGAACTGGCCGAGGCGCGCCACGCACTGGAGATCATGCAGACAGAACTGGCGCATGTGGCACGCATTTCTATACTGGGCGAATTGAGCGCGTCCATCACCCACGAGATCAACCAGCCACTGACTTCGATATCGACCTATGCGCAAGCCGGACTGCGCTGGCTGCAAAGGCCGGAGCCTGATTTGCGAGAGGTCGAAAACGCGCTGTTGCAGATCGTTGACGAAGCCCAGCGCACCAACGATGTGATTTCGCGTATCCGCAGCATGGCCCTGCGCAGACCGGCTCAAGAAACGGCTCTTGCGTTGAACGAGGTGATTCAGGATTCACTTCAATTCACTGACCATGAGCTGCGCAAGAATTCGGTAAGGCTTACGACCGATCTGGCGATATCATTACCGCCTGTGCGCGCTGACCGGGTGCTGATGCAGCAAGTGATCGTCAATCTGGTCATGAACGCCGCGCAAGCCATGGCCTGTGCGAACTCAACGACCCGCGAACTGACGGTCAGGAGCGAGGTTGTTGGCGCTAACGAAGTCCGGCTCGAGGTACTGGACAGTGGACCCGGCATCGCGCCCGGGCTCGAAGGGAAACTGTTTGACAGCTTCTTTACCACCAAAGCCACAGGAATGGGGATGGGGCTGCCTATCTGTCGGTCGATCATCGAGGCCGCCGGGGGGCTGATCCAACTCGCAAACAGGGATGACGGCAAGGGGGGCGCCAAGGTAGCCTTCACATTGCCTGCGTTACCGCACTCGAGCGCTCTCGGTCGCGGGTTTCCACACGTTTCACCCTAAAAAAGACCGCCCTGGTCGATGACACGGGGCGAAGTCGAATAAACCAAGCTTTGCGCCCATGCCTGATTCAGCGTTCCGGCATGGGCGTCTACCGTGATGAACGCCAGAGGTAGCGATGCAAAAATTAATGGTTAATGGCGTAGAGCATCAGTTGGATGTCCCCGATGACATGCCGCTGCTCTGGGTCTTGCGGGATGTGATGGGACTGACCGGCACCAAATACGGCTGTGGCATCGCCCAATGCGGCGTGTGCACGGTGCACCTGGACGGCCATGCAACGCGGTCCTGCGTGTTGCCCGTCAGTGCGGTGGCGGGCCGGCAGGTCACCACGATCGAAAGCGTCGGTGAGCAGCCAGTCGGCCAGGCCGTGCAGAAAGCCTGGCTGGAGCATGAGGTCGTGCAATGCGGTTACTGCCAGTCGGGACAGATCATGTCCGCGGTCGCGCTGTTGACCGAACACCCCAAGGCCAGCGATGAGCAGATCGTCGATGCGATGTCCGGCAACCTGTGCCGTTGCGCAACGTACACGCGCATCCGCGCGGCCATCAAAAGCGTCAGCCAGGCGTGAGGGAATGACCATGTCCGACAATCAATCGTCCCCTGCCCTGCTTTCACGTCGTGGCCTGCTCAAGGGCGGTGCCGCCCTGAGCGGTCTGATCATCAGCGCCTACTTGCCGCCCATGGTGTCTCGCAGCTTTGCGGCGGATGTCGTCAAGGGTGCCAATCTGGGCGATGGCGCGGAAAAAGGCTACGGTGCATTCGTGCGCATCGACCACACCGGCGCGGTCACCGTCATCTCGCCGAAGATCGAAATGGGCCAAGGGGTTCAGACCGGCATCGCCATGATGGTCGCCGAGGAGCTTGAAGTGCCCTTGAGCCAGGTCACCATCGCTGAAGCCCCGCCCAATGCGGCCTTGTATACCGACCCGCTGCTGACGTTCCAGGCCACCGGCGGCTCCACCTCGACGCGCTATACCTGGGAGCCGTTGCGCAAGGCCGGTGCTGGCGCGCGCATGGTGCTGATTCAGGCGGCCGCTTTGCGCTGGAACGTTGCCCCGAGTCTGTGCCGCGCCGAAAACGGCAGGGTATTGGGCCCGAACAATCAAAGCGCCGGCTACGGCGAACTGGTCGATGCCGCTGCGGCCCTTCCACTGCCGACCGACATTCCACTCAAGCCCATCAATACGTTCAAGCTGCTGGGCAAATCCGCGCAGCGTCTGGACACGCCGCACAAGGTCAACGGCACCGCCAAGTTCACGATTGACCTGCAAGTGCCCGGCATGCTGATCGCGTCCACGCGGACCTGCCCTGTATCGGGCGGCACCCTGCGCAACCTCAAGAACGAAGCCGCCGCAAAAGCGATCGCCGGCGTTCGAGACGTCGTGCGGCTGGACAACGCGGTCGCGGTCACGGCGACGAACTTCTGGGCGTGCCAGCAAGCGCTCAACGCCTTGGACATCGAATGGGACATGGGGCCGCACGCAGGTCTCGACTCAGCGAAACTGGATAAATCCCTGTTCGACGCCAGCGCGGGCGACGGTGTTTTTGCGCACAAGGCAGGCGATATCGCCAGCGCACTGAAAAATGCGTCCAGCCGTTTCGAAGCGATTTACGAGCAACCCTTCCTGTCGCACTCCCCGCTCGAGCCGATGACCTGCGTCGCCCATGTTCGAGCCGATGAATGCGAGCTGTGGGTCGGCTGTCAGGCACCGGGACTGGCCCAGATGGGCGCCGCGAAAGTCTGCGGACTGCCCGTTGAAAAGGTCGTGATCCACAACCAGTTGATCGGCGGCGGCTTTGGCCGACGCCTGGAATCCGACTTCATTTTTCAAGCGGTGGACATTGCTCGCAAGCTCAGCTACCCGATCAAATTGATCTGGAGCCGCGAAGAGGACATGACCCACGACCGCTACCGTCCGCACTACGTCGATCGTCTGAACGCAGCCCTGGACAAGGACCTGCGCCCCGTCGGCTGGGAGCATCGCATCGCGGGTGCATCGGTCGTCGCCGCCTACCTTGGAGGGCTGCCCGCCGATGGCGTGGACTTTGACGCCGTGGAAGTCGCCAAAGACCCGATCTACACCCTGAAGGATTTGCAGGTTCGCTACATCCGGCACGACCCGGAGGTCATTCCGGTCTCCTGGTGGCGAGGCGTAGGCCCACTGCGCAGTACATATGCAGTGGAGTGCTTTATCGACGAATTGGCGCACAACGCCAAAGCCGACCCGGTGAACTACCGCCTTGGCTTGATGCAATCGCAACCTCGTGCCCAGGCCGTGTTGCGCAAAGCGGCGGAAATCACCGGGTGGGACAAACCTCTGCCTGCCGGATCCGGCCGTGGCGTGGCGGTGTCTGCGGTGTTTGGCAGCTTCGTTGCGACCATTGTCGAACTGGAAAAACAAGGCGCCAAAGGCCTGCGCATCAAACGCCTGGTGACAGTGATCGACTGCGGGTTTGCGAACAACCCGACCTCCGTCGCGTCGCAGATGGAAGGCGGCACCCTGTTCGGTCTTTCGGCCGCGCTGTTCAACGAAATTCTCATTGAGAACGGACAGGTCCAGCAAACCAACTTCCACCAATACCGACAAATTCGCATGAGCGATGCGCCCCCTGTCGAGGTGCATATCGTCGACAGCGTCGAGAGCCCTGGTGGCGTAGGTGAAACGGGGGCAGTCCCTGCCGCCGCAGCGTTGGTCAACGCGCTGTATGCCGCGACCGGCGTACGCGAGCGCCGCCTGCCATTGAGCCGCTCGGGCTATTTCACTGTTTAAGGAGTGCACCATGAAATTTTTCCATCATGCACTCGGGCTTGTCGCCAGTTGCCTGACCCTGAGCGTTTACGCGAATGAAACCGCCACCCTGAGCAAGGGTGAGTACCTGACGCGCGCTGCCGACTGCGTGGCTTGCCATGTCGTGCCGGGCGGTAAACCCTTCGCCGGGGGACTTGAGTTCAAGCTACCATTCGGCAGCATCTACTCACCCAACATCACCCCGGACAAAGAAACCGGCATCGGTAACTGGACCGACGACGAGTTCGTCAGCGCCTTGCAAAAAGGCGTCGGCAAGGACGGCAAACATTACTACCCGGCATTCCCGTACACGTCGTACACCCTGATGTCGCGTGAAGACATTCTGGCGATCAAGGGCTACCTGTTCAGCCTCGAACCGGTGAAGCAAGTACCGCCCGAGAACACCGTGTCGTTTCCATTCAACCAGCGCTGGGGAATGATGTTCTGGAACGCGATCTTCGCGTCCAACGAGCGGTTCACGCCCGACAGCAAGCAAAGCGCTGAATGGAACCGGGGCGCCTACCTGGTTCAAGGGCCTGGCCACTGTGGCGAATGTCACACCCCGCGCAATCTCTTCCAGGCGATGAGCTCGGGTCGGCCGCTGGCGGGCGCCGAACTGGGGAACTGGCAGGCGTACAACATCAGTTCCGATGTTCAACACGGCATCGGTGCATGGCCGGAAGACGCCCTTGTCAGCTACCTCTCCAAGGGCTACGCGCCGGGCTTTGGTGGCGCTGGCGGGCCGATGGCCGATGCGGTCGAACACAGCCTGCGTTACCTGAGCCCGGAAGACCTCAAAGCCATCGCGGTATACCTCAAGAGCACGCCGGCGCAAGCGGAAGGGATCACACGACCATCGATGGTCATGAACGATGCGGCGCTGCAAAAAGGCGTCGGCCTGAAGCTGTTCAACGACACCTGCGTCGCCTGTCACCAACTCGATGGCAGCGGACGGCAATCGCCCGCGGGCGGTCTCGCAGGCCTGAAGACCGTCAACGACCCTTCGGGTAAAAACCTGATCGCGACCCTGATCGAAGGCCACACGCCTAAGGCCATGCGAGTAGATCAGCGCATGCCCGACTTTGCCGGCAGCTACTCCAACGAGGAACTGGCGGCGGTGAGCACGTTTGTGCTGCGGCGGTTCGGTCAGTCTCAAGGACAGGTCAAACCGGAAGACATCGAAAAAAGCCGCGCCAGCGCTCTGCACTGATCGGCGCTTCAATCGAATCCCCGGCAGGTGACTGCCGGGGATTTTTTTTGTTTCATCACAAACAACGTACCACCCGTTGCTATCCCAAAAATCGCACAGACCTCCTAGTCGCAACAGGCCTGGTGATTGATCCTTACCCCTGACCCGTAACGCTTCTTGGCACGTGCTTCAACGGTGCTGACGCGCAGACATTTGCTCTGCAGCATTCAACGGTCAAGGGCCAGGAGCACGCGCTGAACATCGCTGACGAAAGGCCTTTGCTGCTGGTCCAGCGTGATGCTTCGGCCTGGCCGCAAGCATATGAATCCCGACACCATAGGAATCTCCATGAGGACAGATCAGCAGGTGACGCGAGCACTTCGCACCTTGAGCGTGGCGTATTTCGTACAGGCCGTGGGCGCTCTGTCGGTCATTGGTAGCCTGGAACCGATTGGCCGTGAATGGGGCCTCAGCAACGCTGAGGGCGCCTACCTGATGACGGCCTTCGGCATCACATTTGCGTTGGCCGCTCCGCTCCTGCAAGTGTTGCTCGGGCACCTGCACAGACAGCGCCAAGTGTTGCTCGGACTGTGCGTATTCGGGGCCGGCGCCCTCTTGTTCGCAGCCGCTCCGACCTATCCAGTACTGGTGGTTTCCCGAATCGTCATGGGATTGGGCGCCGCGTTTATAGGCCCGGTTCTGGCAGCCCTGGGCTCAAGCCTGGTCAGCAGCGAACGGCAGGGAAGCGCTATCGCCATCGTACTGCTGGGACTGAGTGTTGCAGGGTTGGCAGGCATTCCGCTGTCCAGTTGGGTGGCGTATCAAGTGGGCGTTCGCAGTCTTTTCCTGGCCATAAGCGTGGCCGCATTCGCGACCGCATTGCTGATCGCCTGGCAGGTTCCCAATCAATCCGAAGGCCAACGCGTCGCATTAAGTACCCTCTTCAAACTGCTGACCCGAGCGCATTCCCTGAGCGTGTTCGGCGTTGCTTTTTTTGTCACCGCCTCGGTTTACACCACGTATTCATTTATCGCGCCGATCGTGCATGATTTTTATAACGGGAGTGCACATGACGTCTCTATCGCCCTTCTGGTATTGGGGGTGGCCGGTGTAACCGGCAATCTCCTGGTCACTCGTCTCGCTGCGCGTCATAGCTCCGATCGCCTGCTCGTCGGCAGCATGTCAGTGCTGGCTATCTTGATGCTGGCCCTGGGGGCTGGACCGCGCTCACTGGGGTGGCTCTTCCTGATGCTCGTGATGTGGGCGCTTGCAACAGACGTCATCTGGCCGTCGCAGCAGCGAAGGGTCATCGAGCATCTGGCAGAGTACCGAGGCGCCGCATTGGCGTTGACGGCGGCGTTCGTATTCTGCGGCATCGGCAGCGGGGCCGCCGTGGCGGGCTGGGTATACCCGATCGCAGGCTTCACAGGCTTACTGGGGGCAAGCTTTGCGCTCATGGTGTTGGCTGTCGTCTGCATGCTCATCTCTGCAAAGCGGTCGCCGTTGCGTGCACAGGCGGTCTAAGCCGCCCTCCTCCATCAATGCTCAGGCTGCAATTCCTCCCGCTCTCAGTAACCGGCTCATGCTCTGCGGTGACGACAGTGCAATGTCCAACTCGCGCATGGGTCCGAGAACGGTGAACAATATGTCGCTGCGGGCGACACCCATTGAGCGTGGGCTTTTGACGTGGCCGCTTTTACTCTGTCGTTCGACATAATTATATCGTTGGCTCAATACGCCCCTTGCTCGCCCCTTCGCGGTTTGCCTGATCTATCTTCTCCATGAAAACTCTCGGTGTCCAGCCTTGCAATATCCCATCGAGCAGGTGTTGATCCAACATATCAAGCCCTACATCGGCAGCACCCTCGATTAGTTTTCCACCTGCGGCACCAAGCATCGCGGCAGCAGGGCCTCCCACCAGCGCGCCCACCCCCATTCCAATAGCTGACATCGTGATCGTCTTGGTCATCTTCCCAACGCCTGTATGAAGAAAGCCTTGCGGCTTAAGGATCGCTTCATAATAAGCCCTGAGCACTTCCTCTGAATCCACTTCATCGCTCAAGTCGGACAGCCAAGATCTAAATTTCTTTGCGTAGCCTTTATTTCGGATTTTGACAAGCTTTGCGAACGGATCGACAGAGTTGTGGTACATGGACTTTAAGTCAGGAATATTCTCATATTCTGCAATACGGCAGAAGTTATTCATAGCAGAGCTAGCTGCGTTAAATCTATTACTCGACGTTGTGAGGTAATCGTGATACTCCACCTTGGACACAGAGCTCAATTGGTTATCCAGAAGGTAAATATATTCCAAAATACTGTCGGCGTGTTTAGCCAACCCACCAATGAGATGATGTGGGATATCCCGATAAGCTACTTGTTTGGAGTCAAATCCATATACATCAAGCCGCCCACTGCTGTAGGCCGATACTGCAAGGCCCACGGCTTGCTGAGGAAGCTCATCATCAGTAATTTGGTATTTATCACGTAGCTTTCGAACAAAAGCACGGCGCTTGGACCGCTTCAAAGGTTTTTTTAGCCACTGCAAGCCCAGTTCTAAAGATTGCTCAGGATCAGAATGCGCAGGGCTTGAAGTGTTTCCATAGCTCAGAGGATCTAAACCCTCAATCTTGTCAACGAAATGGGTCACTAGCGGCTTCCATAGCACAAACCCCAAGGCATCCTGCTCAATGAGTTCTTCAAATGCCCTTTCGCCCATAGTGCCGATCAGATAGGCTAAAGGAATATTTTCTCCATACACTTTAAACATTGTTTTTTCGAAAATCATCAGATTTTCAAAAGTGGAGGCATCAACCTGCATCTTCCTAGGAACAAAGACGGCAAATTCTTCCTTCGAAACCTGTCGATTACTATCTAGATATTTGCGACAAAAGTCATTCAAATCGCAATAAAAAGCATTTATAGCTGACATACAATAGCCGCTCCCTGTTTGACAACAACCACTACGCTTAGTGGATCATGTGCACTCATTCATACTTTTAACACACCCTACCAAAATGGCTCCTTCCATAATGCACGGCTACAAATTCAAAGCACTGAATCTAAATTTTAGTTTGTGCTTACCTGGATGCTTAGACAGATTTTGAGCTGGACCATCAGCAGTGAACAAATTCGAAAGCACCGTAAGCAACGCCCTACCCCAGCACCAGCCTTTAACCTAGCCGCCTTCTACGTTGAGCCTGAAGCTTGTGAGTAGTGAGGTTAATACGCTTTTTGGTCAGCCTGGCGCCCCTACCCAGCGTAAGCCCCTGCGGAGCGATTTATCCGATCTGTCGCGTCGACCGGTTGAATCCACAGTTGATAGCTGCCTGCGTTCGATGATTGCTAGCGCCCGAAGCAGGCGATGCACACGCCCGCCCGTTTGGACAACCAGTGTTCAAACCAGCCCACCTCCATCACCCCTCAGGCTGCACCAGCTTCTCCCCACCCTCAGTCACCAGCACCATGCTCTGCGGGGACGACAACGCAACACCCAACTCGCGCAGCCTTCCGAGGACGGTGAACAGCAAGTCGCTGCGGGCGCCGCCCACTGAACGCGGGCTGTTGACGTAGCCGCTGACGGCGATGATCACGCCGGTGTTCGTCAGGTCCTTGAAGGACACCGAGGGCTCAGGGGTGTCGAGTATCGCCTCGTGCTCGGTGAACGCTTGCAGCAGCAGTTCGCGGATTTTCAGTACGTCGGTGTCCAGCGGCAGGGTCAGGGTGATGCCGACCACGCCCAGTGCATTGCCCATGGTGACGTTGCGCACGTTCTGGGTGATGAATTGCGAGTTGGGCACGATCACGGTGGAGCGGTCGGACATCTGGATTTCCGTCGCACGCACGTTGATCCGGCGGATGTCCCCTTCCACGCCGGCGAGGCTGACCCAGTCGCCCACTTTGACCGGCCGCTCGGTGAGCAGAATCAGCCCGGAAATGAAGTTCTGCACGATGGCTTGCAGGCCGAAACCGATACCCACGGACAGCGCACTGACCACCCACGTCAGGTTGGTGAGGCTGACATTCAACGTGGACATCACGACGATCGCGAGCAGGACGACGCCGATGTAACCGACCAGCGTCACCAACGACGCGCGCATGCCGGCGTCCATGTTGGTTTCCGGCAGCAGCCGTTCGGCCAGCCAGTCCTTGAGAATCCGGATGCCCAGCATCCCGACTATCAGAACGCCGATGGCCAACAGGATGTCGCTGGGCGCGATGGTCAATCCACCCAGGGGTTTGTTGCCGAAATCCAGCTGAGTGAAGCCTTCGAGCAATTCGCCTGGGCTGGAACCCGACGGCATAAAGGCGAGCACGACCGCGGTGAACAACAGCAAAGTCCGGCCAATGCCCGCGAGCGCGGTGCTCGCTTGCGCCTGATGACGCGGCGAGAGGCCCAGCGCGCTGCCCAGCGCCTCGCCACCGGGTTGTTTGGGCGACAGGAGGGTTTCGCAGATGTCACCAAAACAGGCAATCAGGAGATAACCGGTGGCAGACACCACGCTTATCCAGAGCAATTTCACCGTCAGGAAGTACGCCAGCGTGAGGTAGCCGGCCAGCAACGCCAATAGACTGAACCCCACCCAGACCGCCACCACGAATGGAATCAGGCCGGCGAAACCGGGCAGACGTTCCAGACCCTGCTTGCGGCGGGTTCGGCGATAGCGCAACAAGGTGAAGAAGAACACCAGCGAAACCGCCAGCGCGGTCAGACCGTTCACCGCCACGGTCAGCGCCAGGCTGCTGGCGATCACGCTGTTGATCCGCTCTTGGGTCCCGATGATGACCAGCGCCAGCGCCAGCAACACGGGAAAATGGCCGATGGCCTCGGCGATTGGGTCCGGTATCTGCGGCAGGCGCCACGAGGGGTGAGGAAGCATCAACAGCCCGCGACCGAGGCCGACGATGAAGGCGCAGAAAATGATCAGCGTCTGCATCTGGTCAAGCAGGTTCACCACGTCAGCGCTCAGTACCGCATTGGTTTCAATGCCCCAATGCAGCAAGGACGTCGCCGCGCCGATGGTCAGAACGGTTGTGAGCCCGACCGTCAGCGCCAGTGCACTGCGTCGCAGGCGCCCCTCGGGCAGCCAGCGGATCATCAACCAGATCAGCAGATGCTCCATCAGGCGCCGGCCGGCGACCCAGATCAGCAACGCACCGACCAAAACGCCGAAGAAGAAAAACCGCTTGCCCGGCGCCAGCGCGGTGCTGGAGGCGCTCTTGATATCGTCGAACAGCCCACGTAAACGGCCCAGGTCGTCGTCGGTCGGGCGGATCATCGTTGACCAGAACACCGTGCTGAGCGGACTGGCCGAGCGCGCAGTGATCTGAGAGTCGAAGAGGCTGCGGCGCAGGCTGAAAATCTGGCTGGCCAGGTCGCGAGCCGACTGACTCAGGGTGTTGGTCTGACGCTGATCGTCCACCAGCGCATTTTTCTTCGCGGTCAGCGCTTTTCGCTGGCTGCTGATGGTGGGCGGCTCGTCGGGCTGTGGCGCCCCGAGAATGTTCAGTTGGTCATTCAGGTGTTCAATGCTGGTGGCTTGCTGGGCAATGAGCGTATCGGCCTGCTTCTGCACCTGAAGCGCGGCCTGACGCAAGTCCGAGAGCCCGTCGTCATTGGCGCTGCCCGACACTTTTTGCCGGATCTGATCGAGTTGATCGTTGAGCTGCTCCAGCGTCGGTCCCTCGGCGGGGGCCTGTAACGCATTGAGTTCGTTATCGGGAGCAGGACTCGATTGAGCGAAGGCTGGCAGGGTGACGCACATGGCCATCAGGACGAGCAGTCCAACAAAAAAGCGGTTCAGCGAGACGGGCTGCATTCTCATTACCTGTTCTGGGCGGTGGCACGAAAGCCTGCCTGCCCCGGGTGCCAATAGATTCGGACGCCAGTTTAGGGAAGTCGGGTCGTGGCCGCATCACCGCTAATCCATTTCACGGGTGATTGGTGAAATGAAACTGCGGCGCCGCCTGCTCCGCTCTGTATTTGAGCCATGCCAAAGGTCAGGGATCATCGGGAGGGTCAGCGACTTCACACTGGCGATCGGGGTACGCTCACCGAGGCGTTTTTAATGCGTTAACCGCGAAACCCGCGACCGCTTTCAACTGATCGGTAGTCATTCCACCTTTGGCACTGACTTTCATCCCGTTCAATGTAGAAAGCAGAAAATCACAGGCGCTCTGGATGTCGGTGCTCGGTGGGACTTCGTCCATCTCCACCCCTCGCGTAAGCGTATGCGCGAGGGCTTCACGCAACGTTTGGCCTGCGCTCAAGTGGAGTTCATTAAGCTCAGCATCGCTCAAGCCGAATTCGCAGACCGCGTTGACCGCCATGCACCCAGCCGAACCTTCACGCTCCGTGCGCGATGCAAATGACAGCAAGGTGTTGTACAGCGACTCCATCGGCGTGGCGTCTTTACCCAGACGCCAGACGAGGTCTGTGATGCTGTTGGCCTGGTACTGCTTCATCGCTTCGACGTATAACTCGCGCTTGTCTCCAAACGCGTTGTACATACTCTGTCGACTCAACCCCATTGCTTTCATCAACTCATCCGTCGATGCAGCCGCAAACCCCTTTTCACAGAACACATTAATCGCCTGAAGCAATGCCTGGTCACGGTCGAATTGTCTCGGTCTTGCCACAGCCATTGCCTCGAGGATTAAACACTCAACTTAGAGGGATCAGGCCAGGAAACCACCATCGGCGGTCAAGCTGGCCCCCGTTACGAACGACGCTTCATCACTGGCGAGGTAGGCTGCCAGGCTGGCGATTTCATCGGGAGTACCCAGACGGCCCAGTGGAACCAGGCCGATGACCTGGTCGATGTACGGCGCGTCCGCGGGATTCATGTCAGTGGCCGTCGGGCCGGGCTGGATATTGTTGACGGTGATGCCACGTGCCGCGAAATCAAGCGCCAGCCCGCGGATCATACCGCCGATCGCCGCCTTGGTCATGGAGTACGCACTTGCACCCGCGAAGCCAGCGCGCTGCCCCGAGACGCTGCCGATACTGATGATGCGGTCTCCTCGCTTGAGATAACCGGAGGCGGCTTTGGCCGCTACATAGGTGGCACGGACGTTGATGGCGTACATGTCGTCAAGCGCCTCGACACTGAACTCGTCAACAGTCCCCATACCCAGAACTCCCGCGTTGTTGACCAGGATATTCAACGCACCAAAGTGTTCGACCGTCGTGACCACCGCCTGCTCGATGTCCTGGATCACCTTGCTATCCGCCTTGATTGCCAACGCACGACCGCCCTCGGCAGCAATGTCCCTGGCCAGTGCCTGGGCTTGATCGGCCGCAGCGGAATAAGTGAACGCGACCGCCGCGCCCTCCTTCGCCAGTCGACGAACGATAGCGGCGCCGATGCCGCGAGAGCCACCGGTGACTAGGGCGATTTTTCCGGTAAAACGGTGAGCATAAACGGTCATATCAACACTACCTTAAAATGGATTAATTAATCTATAACGAAGTCATTAGAACTGTCCGCTCCAATGAAAGCAATGGCTGGTAGATAAATTAATCCATAAATCAGCTGTTCGATCGGACCCCACCCTCTCTCCTGCTTCGAGGGCTTGCGAAACAGCCTGAGGCAAGCGGCCGAGTACCCGCTTGTCTGCTGCCGTTCTTGAGAGCAAGCCTTGGCCGCACGACGTTTCGTCGCGTGGCAGAGAGAAATGAAAGACGCTTAGGTCGGCGTATGCTCATGGCTGAAAGCCGCCACTTCTCGCACCAGGCTTTCGGCTGCCAACATCACCAGTGCCCGCCCCTTCTCAGGCGTTGCCTGAGCGGGATCCGAACCCATACGTCCGTCTGGATAGCGGGCACGGAAATCGTGTGCCTCGCGGATCGGGCCAGAGTCTGCGATCTGCGGTGAGTAATGCGCCTCCTTGATCGCCTCAGGATACGCCCATTGGGTAACGGCTATTTCCGAAGGGGTCGCATGTGCGCCGTGCCCTGTGGGAAATTGCTCACGCGCCAGATCAGTTACACCGTCAAGGTCCCACCAATTGACCAGCTTGAGCGCGAATCCCGCCGGACGCCGGGCGAAGCTCGCTTCGGCATAGAGTTCGGAAAACGCCGCTTCAATCGAAGCCACATTTCCACCATGGCCGTTGAGGAACAGGATCTTTTCAAACCCGTGCGCCGCCAGCGAACGCACCCAGTCGCCGATCGCGGCAATGAACGTCGACGGCCTCAAGGAGAGGGTTCCGGGGAACGCCAAATGGTGTTGAGCCATACCAATATTGAAGGTCGGTGCCACCAGAATATCTGCGTTTTTGTGCGCCTCTCGGGCGATGATTTCAGGGCACATCCAATCGGTGCCCAAGAGTCCAGTGGGGCCATGCTGCTCATTCGAACCGATCGGAATGATGATCGTCTGGCTGCGCTCAAGGTATTGACCAATTTCGGACCACGTCGACAGATGCAAAAGCATTCGAATGCTCTCCTTAGGGGATCGTTGGAAACAGGAATCAAGGCTTGGCGCGCATCAGTCACGCCGGTGATGACGATGGTGCATCGGTGGCGATAGCCGAGCAAGAGCAACAAAAACCAGTCAACGTTGCCTTTAGAGCAACACCTCTTTTGCTGCTGTTCCGCAGATTGCGTTCCCCATTGGCTTAGTATCCTGGTTCTGCTACCATTTTTGACCGATCATTCTTAAACCACGGCATAAACCATGGCCAGACCCAGAGAGTTTGATGAAGAGCAGGCGCTAAACGCGGCTGTCGAGGTCTTCCGTGAGCACGGGTTCGAAGGAACCTCAGCGGTCATGCTGACCGAATCCATGCGAATTGGTCGTCAGAGCCTGTACGCGACGTTCGGTGACAAATGGAATCTGTACCTCGCCGCTCTACGCCACTACAGCTCAAGCGAGGTTACGGCCCATCTGGCAACAGTGCGAGGGCAATCCGATGGCTACGCTGGCATCGCCGCATTCCTTGACCGGGTCGTGCACGAGGCCCATCGCGGCTGCCTGGGGATTGGCTCGATTTGCGAGTTTGGGGATACGGAATCCGAGATCTCTCAGATTCGCCAGACGATGGGAAGCGTTCTGCGAAACGGCGTTGCCGAGCAGGTGCGCATCGCTCAGTCGGAAGGCCACATATCGCCGGATCTTGACCCTGAATCAGTCGTCGATTTTTTGCTCGCCAGTGTCACTGGAATCCGGATCGCAGCACGAGGAGGAGCGGATCAGGCTCACCTCGCATCCCTCAAAGAAATGGCATTACGCGCGTTGCGATAGACGCTTTTTTTACCCCATTCTGGACTGATCGTTCAATAACGGAGAACCCCATGAAAGCTGTCAAAGTCATCCCATCGGGCGAGAGCGTCGTGCTGACGTACGAACAGGTTGAGCCGCCTGTGTCGGGCCCTCATCAGGTCACCGTCGAGGTTTCGGCCATCGGCGTGAACTTTATGGACCTGGCCGCAAAAACCGGCGCAATGGGCGGTAATTACAGGCCGGACGTCCCTGGCGTCGAAGGCGCTGGCCGGATCGTAGCAATGGGCGCCGAGGTAACGGGTTTCCAGATCGGAGATCGGGTCGCCTGGGTTTTCGTTCGGCACAGCTACGCTCAGCAAATCGTTGCGGACGTGGATGCGCTGGTGAAAATCCCTGACGACATCGATGATCACACCGCCGCCGCGGTGATGATGCAAGGCCTGACCGCAAGCCACTTCGCGACCTGCTTTTATCCCGTCCAGCCAGGCGACATCGCGCTTGTGCATGCGGGCGCCGGTGGTTTGGGTCGGTTGCTGACACAGATCATCAAACTCCGAGGCGGCACCGTCATCAGTCGCGTTTCCAGCGAGGCGAAAATAGCCGTTGCCAAGGCGGCGGGCGCCGACCACGTCATCGTCAGTGACAACGGGACGTTCGCGCAAGAAGCGATTCGTCTGTCCGCAGGTGAAGGCGTCCACGTCGTTTACGACGGGTCAGGACCTGCCACCTTTCAGGGATCGCTCGACGCATTGCGTCGAGCCGGCACGTTTTGCTGGTACGGGCCCGTGCTAGGCGGCCCCGGCCCCATTGACATCATGAGCTTGCCGAAAAGCATCAAGCTTGGGTATGCCGTGTTTTTCGACCATATTCATACGCCGGATCTGCTGAGGGAGAAGGCCGGGCAACTGTTCGATTGGCTACGCTGCGGAGCACTTACCATTGAAATCGGCGGCGTGTATCCGCTGGCTGATGCAGACAAGGCATTGACCGACCTTCAAAGCCGGAAGACCACGGGAAAGCTCATCCTCATTCCATGATGCAGCCACCACTCCTCGCCTGCCGGTGCAACAGGCGAGGGAATGGTCTGCCCCATCACCTGCAATGATCCTCCGTAAGGCAGGCGATTTGACGCTCCATAGCAGCAGAGAGACCGCTAGAGATGATCCGCGTCGATCACCGCCTGAGCGAAAGCTTGTGGAGCCTCCTGCGGCAGGTTGTGGCCGATGCCGCCGCTGATCAGGCGATACTCGTACTTGCCGGTGAAGCGTTTGGCGTAAGCCTCGGCGGGTGGGTGTGGCGCGCCGTTCGCGTCGCCTTCAAGGGTGATCGTCGGAACACGGATGGATGGGAAGCCCGCCAGTTTTTTCTCGATAGCATCGTATCTGGGCTCTCCTTTGATCAGGTTCAGGCGCCAGCGATAGTTGAAAACCGAGACGGCGACGTGATCCGGGTTTTGCAGGGAAGCGGCGCTGCGATCGAACGTCGCGTCGTCAAAATCCCACTTGGGTGAAGCCAGCTTCCAGATCAGCTTTGCGAAGTCATGGGTGTTCTTCTCGTAACCCTGACGACCACGCTCGGTGGCAAAGTAAAACTGGTACCACCACTGCAACTCTGCCGCCGGTGGCAGCGGTGTCTTGCCTGCCGCCTGGCTGCCAATCAGGTAACCGCTCACTGCGACCAGCGCTTTCACCCGCTCCGGCCACAGCGCTGCGACGATGTCGGCGGTACGAGCGCCCCAGTCATATCCGCCAAGCACGGCCTGCTTAATCTTCAAGGCGTCCATGAAGTCGATCAGGTCGGTGGCCAGCGCCGCCGGTTGTCCGTTGCGCAGCGTCTTGGTTGAGAGAAAACGTGTGTCGCCGTACCCACGAGCGGACGGGATGAGCACGCGGTAGCCTTTTTCGGCGAGGGCCGGCGCGACATCGGTGTAGCTATGAATGTCATACGGCCAGCCGTGCAGGAGAATGACCACCGGGCCATCCGCCGGTCCGATCTCCGCGTAGGACACATCCAGCAATCCTGCCTTGACGTGCTTCAGTTCGCCGAAGGATGTAGTCGCCCCCGGTGTGATTGCGCGAATCGTGGACGCCGGTACATCGGCAGCATTGGCTTGGGAGAACCCTACGCTCATCGCTCCAAATTGCAGAAAAGCGGCCACCAGAAGAAAGGGGGCAGCAGTGCGCAGGCGTCGAGGTCTGTCAGGCGATTTCAACAGGGTCATCTTCATGGTGTTTCTCCGTATCGAACCGCCATCCAGCGGCTCGGTGTGTTGAATCAGTTGTGGATGAATCAGTGGTCGACCTTTGTCGCGTCGAGCCTTACGCGCAATGGCCGAAAGGCTTCGCGCAACTCTTCGCTAAACAATTGCGGTTGCTCCCACGATGCGAAATGACCGCCCTTGCTGACCTGGCTGTAATAGGAAAGTGATGGGTACGCGCGTTGCGCCCAGCTTTTCGGCGCCTGATAGATCTCGTGCGGGAACACTGTGATCGCCACCGGAACCTTGATGTTGGTGGTTTTCTGCGCGACGGCGCTGAAGTTGTTGTTGTTGTTTTCCCAATAGAAACGCGATGACGACGCGCCAGTGTTCGTCAGCCAGTACAGGCTGATGTCATCCAGCATTTCGTCACGGGTGAGCACGCGTTCAGGCTGACCGCCGCTGTCCGTCCAAGCGGCGAACTTCTCGTACATCCACGCCGCAGTACCGGCTGGGGAGTCCGCAAGCAGGTAGCCAATGGTCTGAGGGCGGGTGACCATCATCGCCCCGTACGCGGCGTTGCGGCCGAAGAACGTGCTCAGGGCATCAAACGCTTTACGCTCAGGTTCGGTCAGCCCTGCCGGTGCGGGATCCCCGCTGTTGATCGGTTTGACCAGCTCAGGGGGTACGGTTGCAGGCATGTTCAGGTGAATACCCAGCAGCCCGGGCGGATTAAGACGACCCCATGCATCAGAAATCACCGAGCCATGATCCCCACCCTGCGATACGTAATATTTGTAGCCAAGACGCCTCATCAGCACGTCCCAGGCTTTGGCAACGCGGTCAGGCCCCCAGCCGAGTTCGGTGGGCTTGCCGGAAAATCCATGTCCGGGAATAGAGGGAATGATGACGTCGAACGAATCTTTGACCTTACCGCCGAACGCCACCGGATCGGTCAGCGGCCCGATGGTTTTAAGAAACTCGAATTGCGAACCAGGCCATCCGTGTGTCAACAGCAACGGCATTGCGTTGGGGTTGCGCGACCGAACGTGAATGAACTGGATGTCGACGCCGTCGATGGTGGTGATGAACTCAGGCAGTGCATTGAGCTTCGCCTCGGCCTTGCGCCAGTCATAACCGTCGCCCCAGTATTTCAAGAGTGCTTGAACCTGAGCCAGTTGCACGCCCTGAGCGTCATTATTGACGGTCTCTTTATCGGGCCAGCGGGTCGCCGCGATGCGCTTGCGCAAATCGATCAACTGGGCTTCATCGACATGAACCCGATAAGGTCGAATCGAATCGGAAGCGGTCGTTGCGGCGGTGCTGGACGACGCACCGACAGCAGTGCTCGCCGCCCATGCACCGCCACTCGTTATCAACGCCAGCCCCAGTACACTCATCCTCACGGAGGACGTCAGATCAGAGCGCAAAGTGAAACCCGGACAAGCTACAGGCATTTTGAATCTCCTATCAGTAAGTGGCCGACCCGGAGGCGACCGTTACCGGAGTTTCCCTCGTGGGACGGTGGGATCCGGTGCATCCAGGCTCCATCAGATCACCAGGACCCTGCGCCGGACGATTGCACCATGGTGTCGATCGATACCAAGGTATGACTTGCCACACACGACAGACGCATGTTGCTGTTGCAGGCTTGAACGGTGCGGCTGGCGGTGACGGCAGACAGCCCGCACGCCATCGTTGCAAGCGCAAATGCACGTAAAAAAGGATGTGAATGAACACAGACTCGGTATCCGGATCCGCCGCCAATATGCCGATGGCCACCGCTCAGTGGGGCATCGTTGGACTGTGCATGCTGTTCAACCTGATCGATGGCCTGGACGTCATGGCCATGGCGTTCACGGCAGGCAGCGTTGCCGAAGAGTGGAGCCTGAACGGCGTGCAGACCGGCATGCTGCTCAGCGCAGGACTGGTCGGCATGGCCTGCGGCTCCATCGTCGCGGCGCCCATTGCCGTGCGTCATGGTCGTCACAGGTTGCTGGTAATCAGCCTGCTGCTGAGTGGCGTGGGCATGCTCATCTCGTTCAAAAGTCCGGGGATCGGACCGCTGCTGAGCGCACGCTTCATGACCGGCATCGGCGTCGGGGTGATGCTGGTGATGGCAAATGTGTTGACCTACGAACATGCCAGTCCAGATCGGCGCGGGTTGGCGGTCGCACTTCAGTCGATGGCCTTCGCCCTGGGTGCCGTGTTGTGTGGCGCGCTTGCCCATGGATTGAATGACACCGCCGGATGGCGATACGTTTTCCTGACTGGCGGCTGTATCACGTTGGGCGCAGCGGTCATCGCCGCGTGCTGTTTTCGCGAGTCGCGGCACGGCCAGGCGTTCAGCCATGACACGCGTGAGCGGCCACTTCATGGAGAGGATCCGCCCCGGATGATGCGCAAGGACGCGTATCGGTTGCTGTTTTCCGCAGAGCAATGGCAAAAAACAGCTTCGTTGGCGTTGGCATTTTTCCTCCTCATGTTCGGCTTTTATTTCGTGATGAGCTGGACACCGACTCTGCTGATGCAGAGCGGTTTCTCCGAGCACAACGGAGCCGCAGGCGGCATGCTCCTCAACGCCGGCGGTATGCTGGGTGCGCTGACCGTGGGTTTGGGGGCCAATCGATTCGGCTGTCGTCAACTGCTATTGGGCTGCTTGCTACTCAACACAGGCCTGATGGCAATCATGGTTCCAGTGACGCAGGTGCCAGGACTGTCCATCGCGGCGGGCTGCCTGGCGGGCCTGCTGCTGAACGGTGCAGTGGCGGCCCTGTACAACCTGACGGCACAAGCGTTCACCGCCCCTCTGCGCACCAGCGGCGTCGGTCTCGTCCTGGCCACGGCACGCCTGGGTGCGATCCTTTCTCCGGCGGTGGCGGGACTGTTGCTCGACTCCGGCTGGACCCATCAAGGGCTGTTCACGTTTTATGCAGGCAGCCAACTGCTGGCATCGCTGCTGCTCTGGTTTCCCGGGAGACGCGCCTGAACGGATTACCCATGGGGCGCGTACGGATGCCTTCGGTCAGACGGGTCCAGTCCAGCGCTGAAGGATCGGCAACCGCCGGCCCGGGTACTTTCGCCACCAGCACAGCCTCGGCGATGGGTTCGAAGTCGGCGCGAAAATGCACCGAGCTTTTATTGACCAGAATCCTCATGCGTTCAGGTTCGATGCCTGCGACCCGGTAGAGATTGCGATCAAACATTTGTGCCTTGTTAGAACTGACGGCTATCAGAACGCCATCGATCCTGAGACACGCCACCGGACCCAGCTGCGCGAGCATGCCTTGCATCATCGGGCCGTCGAAACGGCAACGACCGTCGGACAGCGACATCACCTCAAAGCGGCCGTATAGAGGTTGGTCCCCCGCAACGTTCGGGCAGCCGCCTAACCCAATATCGATGAAGGCCCCAACACCGGCGTCATGGGCGGCGTGCGCCGCTTGCGGATCCCAGATCAGACCAATCGCGGCGTTCACTGCGCCGTTGCGTATCAACGCCCGCAGCATTCCCGTAGTGTTGGAGTCTGCGCCAGCGCCCGGATTGTCCTGGGTATCGGCTATGATCACGGGCTTGCTCGCCCCTGCACTGAGCCGCATCGCTTCCTGAACGGCGTCATCGGGCTCGAGCAGCGTGACTGTCCACTGCGCCTCCTCGGCCAGCAGCAAATCGTACAGCGCCGAGACCGCCTGCTGGACGGCGGCAGGATCACTGCCATGTCCCCAGATGGCTGGGCCGCATTCGGGAAAATCCGCCGCCGGGAATCCCGGGGAGAACGACAGCGACTGCACCCCGTCCGTTTCGAGCTCGGCCAGACGACCGTAGAAGGACCTGGCAGGATCGAGCAGCGTACACATGCCATTGATGGGGATCAGAAACGGTATCCGTTGCATGACCGATCGATACGGTTCGGCCCGAGTCACTCGCTGCTCCAGCAACTCAGCGGCCCGGCGTCCCGTCTCTGCCAGATCGACATGCGGGTACGTGCGGTAGGCGACCAGCGCGTCTGCGTGATGGAACATCTTCTGAGTGAGGTTCGCGTGCAGATCCAGCGACACCACGATCGGCAACTGAGGCCCTACGATCGCCCGCAAACGCTCCAACAATGTCCCTTCCCCGTCGTCCGTATGTTCGGCGACCATCGCGCCGTGCAGATCCAGATAGATGGCATCGAAATTCCACTGGCGGGCCGCGTCGGTAATCTCACCGACGATGCGTTCATAGGCACTCTGCTCGACGTGCGCACTCGGGCTCGCCCCCGCCCAGATCACCGGTAGCAGTTCATGACCCGCTTGCTCAGCGGCCTGGATGAAACCACCGGCAGCGACGTTGACATCGCGCAATTCAAGTACCGCTGCGCCACGGGCCATCATTGGAAAGCCCTCGCCTTTTTCGAAGCTTACGTATGTCGCCCTGGAGGGTGCGAACGTATTGGTCTCGTGCTGGAAGCCTGCGATCAGTATCCGCATGTTCATGAACCTCACTCCTGAAACCCGCATTCGTCAGAAATCGGCCTGCTGCGATGACCGCTCACTGCACAGGCAACGCGCTTGCGATTGATTGCTCCGGCGCACGACTGGCCAGCAATAACAGCGCTCCGACGACCAGCAGCGACGACATCAACAACAGGCCGCTGCTGGTGGTCCCGGTCGCCGTTTTCGCCCATCCGATGATAATCGGGCTGAAAAAGCCGCCGGTCTGGCCGATGCTGTTGATCAAGGCGATTCCGCCTGCCGCGCTATCGCCTTTGAGGAATTGGCCAGGCATGGCCCAAAACACGGTATAGGCCACCCAGCTCATGGAAGTTGCAACGATCAGGCTCACCATCGTCCAGAAAAGATTGCCGATGATTTGCGTACTGCATGCCAATGCCACAGCGGCGATCAACGCGGGGATGGCACTGTGCAGCCGTCGCTCCCCGTGTCGATCGGAGCTGCGGCTGAAAACAATCATTGCGACCACCGCCGCGACGTAAGGAATGGCCGTGTACAGTCCGATTTGTTTGATGTCGGCAATTCCCGCGTCTCGTAGCAACGTCGGTAACCAGAAGCTGGTCGTGTAGATGCCGTTCAAAAGACAGAAATAGGCTGCCGCAAGCAGGTAGATTTTTGGATCACGCATGACGGCCTTGAACGAGTGGTGGGGGGCCTTTTCCACGTTGACTTGCGCCGCCAGTAATCGCTTTTCATCTGCGCTTAACCAATCCGCATCTGCCGGTCGATCGGTCAGATAGAACCAGGCAACAACGCCGAGTGCCGCACAGGGCAGCCCCTCCAACAGGAACATCCACTGCCACCCCGCCAACCCACCGTGACCGGCGAAGGCGTCCATGATCCAGGTGGAAACGGGCGCTGCAAAAATGCCAGCCAGGGGCGCCGCCAACCAGATGATCGACATCACACTGGCCATGCGTTTCTGCGCATACCAATAGGTCATGTAGAAAATCATCGCAGGAGCGAAGCCAGCTTCGAACACGCCGAGGATGAAGCGCAATACATAAAAGGTGGTTTGGCTCTGGACGAACAGCATGCTCGTCGACGTCAGCCCCCACAACACCATGATCCGGCCCACGGTGCGGCGCACGCCGACTTTTGGAAGCATCAGATTGCTGGGGACTTCAAACAGCACATAGCCCACGAAAAACATACCGGCGGCGATACCGTACACCTTGTCGTTGAATCCCAGATCCGCCTGCATCTGCAATTTGGCGAAGCCGATGTTGACGCGATCCAGATACGCGAAGACGTAACAGAGGAGCAGAAACGGCAACAGCCTCCAACTGATCTTGCGATACAGGCGGGACAGTGCATCTGGATTATTGTTGTTGTTCGATTCGACTGACATGGCCAGACCTCGTGTGGGTAAGCCAGGCGCAAGGTGATCGCCTGCTCGATGGCCCAATCGTCCGTCGCAGAGGCCGATGCAGCAAGAGCAACTTATTGCTGCTATCGTTGCCATTCGAGCAACGGAGGTGAACATGCGCGAACTCAACCAGCGTCGAATACGCTACTTCTACGAGGTGCTCAAAAGCGGATCGATCCGGGGCGCTGCAGACAATCTGAACACAGCGCCTTCGGTCATTACCCGGCAGATCAAACTGCTGGAAAGCGAGGTGGGCGCGCTGTTGTTCGAGCGTCAGGCCCGGGGTGTGCAGCCCACTGCGGCTGCCCACTACCTTCTGGACTTCTGGCGCGGCTGTCAGTCTGAGCAGGAGCGTCTGGAAGACCAACTGAATGCACTGATGGGCTTGCAAACCGGTGAGATCCGCATCGTTTTGAGTCAGGGCTATGTGGACGGGCTTATGGAGTCAGTGCTCACCGATTTTTGTACGACCTATCCCGGGCTCAGGATAATGATGGACATTCTGCCGGTGGACGAGGTGCTCACCGAAGTTGCGCAGAACAAAGCCCACATCGGACTGGCCTACAACCCCTCCCCTCACCCCGAAATCGAATACCGGCGCAGCGCTTCGCAGCCGGTGGAACTGCTGGTGCATGCACGTCATCCTCTGGCGTTGCGCGGCACTGCGGTGGAGGTCAGGGAGCTGCTCGACTACCCGCTCGCTCTCATGCCCCCGGAATATGGCCTCGGCCAAGCCGTGCGCTGGGTCGCTTTCTCGGAAAACCTGCAACTGCACCCCACCTTGGTCACCAACTCGCTGGAAGGGCTGCGACGTTTTGTAAGCCGGGGCAACGGCATCACGTTACTGGGTGGATTTGCGGACTCTTTGAGTATCACAGGAGACGAACTCGTCGCGCTTCCCATCAACCACAGTTTTTTCCAGAGCGCTCACGCACGCCTGTTGGTAAAAGCCCGGCGCCCGTTGTCCGCTGCTGCCGAAGAGTGCCTGAACTGGATTACCGAGCGCATGCCGCTCTTCGCACGGGATCGTTAGCCGTCGTTATCAGGCGACCGGACGCGGGAAGATCCGGCCGTTCCGATGACCGCCGAGGCAGCCCGCGTGAAGGGTCCCATCACTCAACGTCCGGGCATCAGAAACTCTCGGGGCGACTCACCCATGACCCGACGAAACATCGCACTGAACGCGCTGGCGCTGGTATAGCCCAGGTCGCGAGCGATCACGCCTACTGACTGGCCCTGTTCCAGCCGATCCAGTGCGGTGGCCAGACGTACCTGCTGCACCCAGTGACGAAACGTGAGCCCGGTTTCCTTGAGGAACAACCGGATTAACGTTCGCGAACTGGCCCCCACTTTATCGGCCCAATACTCCACAGACTGCGCGTTTTCAGGCCTTGCCAGGATGGCCTCGCAGACGACTGCCAGGCGACGATCCACCGGCCACGGTATCTGCACCGGCAGGCTACGAGACCGCTCGAGCTCACTGAGAATAAGCGCAACGATATGCGCGTTCCGGCTGTTCTGCGGGTATTCAACCGGCTGGTCGGCAAGCGCCAGGATCAGCTCACGCAGCATCACCGACACCTCCACCACCTTGCACATGGGCCCGAATACACCGCAGGCCTGCGGATCGATATACACCGAACGCAACTTGACGGGACTCAACATCAATTGATCGTGCACCACCCCGGCGGGAATCCACAAGGCTCGCCTGGGCGGGAGATACCAGAGCCCGTTCTGTGCCGAAACGCGCATCACCCCGGCGCACGCGTAGAGCACTTGCCCATGCCGGTGGGTGTGCGGCGCGTTGAAGGCCCCGGTTTGTTGATTGCGCACCAGAACCGTCATTGGCCGAGTGACATCCCGATAGTCCAGGTAATCCTCGCTGCGACCCGTTTGCGTAACACAAACGGCGGCAGTCCGAACCTCTCTTTCCATCAGGCTATCTCCCTGCCATCAAGCGGCCGCACACCGCTTGCTCCATCACAGGTTGTCACTTTCGCGATGATTATTGGCATTTGTCGTGTCTCGATCATTTCTACCATCACCCTCGTTCCAATCACTCACTGAGGGCCTTTCATGAAAGCGTCTCACCCCCCCATCAGCAGCAGACATTCGATCACAGCCGTCGTCGGTCTCTTGGTTCTTTCGATCGCGTTGCGCCCTGCCATCGTATCGATAGGCCCCATCCTGCTTTTGATCCAGCAGCACTTTCATCTCAACTTTACCCAAGCAGCACTCCTGACCTCGATCCCTGACGTGTGCATGAGCATTTTCGCCCTGGGAGCCCCCAAGTTGATACAACGCTTTGGTACCGACCGCTGCGTCGTAGTCGCCCTGACCCTGCTTGGCGCCTCTACCCTGCTGCGGGCGCTTTCGCCAAGCCCCCTCTTCCTGCTGGGAAGCACATTCCTTATCAGCGTAGGGATTGCCGTGGCAGGAGCACTGATCGGTGGCTGGATCAAGTCACACTTCCCCCATCGCGCAGCCTTTTTCATGGGTATTTACGCGGCAGGCCTGAGTCTGGGTGCCACCTTGGGTGCGGTTTTCGCAGCGCCGATCGCCGAGCTGACCCAGAGCTGGAGATTCAGCGCAGGCGTCTGGAGCATTCTGTGCGTGACCGCCGTGATCAGCTGGGTCTGGATGAGCCGGTACTTCGTCACCGGGGCTCAGGGTGCGAAAACGCACATCAAACCCGCCGTCCCCTTGCCGTGGGCCGATCCGCAAGCGTGGCTGGTCGCACTCAACTTCGGCGCCGGTCAGTTCGTGGTGTACGCCCTATTTGCCTGGCTAGCCCCCGCGTCATCCGAGACGGCAATCAGCCAACTACCCTCCGGCGTTCTACTCGGCGTGTTCACGGCCGTGTTCGCGATAGCCAGTGTCGGGGCGGGAATGATGCCAGGCAACGCACACGATCGTCGTCTGATGCTAGGGGCTTCATCTTTGCTCGCAGCACTGGGAATGGGCGGTCTGTGGCTCGCTCCAGGACTGGCGCCCACCCTTTACGTGGTTCTCGCTGCAATAGGACTGGGCATGGGCTTCACCGTAGCCATGACGCTGCCATTGGATAACGTCGCAACACCCGAGCAAGCCAGCGCCTGGACCGTCTTTATGCTGTTCATCGGGTACCTGATCGCGGCACTCGGCCCCCTCAGCTTCGGCGCACTGCGGGACCACACCGCAAGCTACACGCTGTCGTATGAAATGCTCTTTGCAGTCACGGTCCTGATGGTCTGCTTCGCACCGATGCTCAAACCCGCCAGGACTTCCCGCCTGGCGGCAACGATCGAACGCAAGTTGATGAGGTAGGCGTTTAGAGCGGCAGCCATTTGTATCGCTCTGTGTACCGATTGCCTTCCTACACGAAACGATGCGCCGAGGCCCGCTGCGCGACACATTCGAGATACCTCGGCGTCGTTCAATGGCTTCCATCGGGGCGACGCACAGGCGCCTCAGCTCAGCACGTTTACTGACCGACGACCATGAGGACACAGAAATGAAATCGAAACTGACGCTCGCCGCTTGCCTGTTCGCCGCCTTGAACGTTTGCACCTTCGCCGCTCGGGCCGAGGCCTCCTCCTTTGCAGGCCTCGCCTCTGCGCCGGACATTCAGCACGTGCTGTCGTCGAGCCAGGAGCCGTCAGCCACCTGCGGTTTGGTGACGACCCATATCACGTACCTGGACGCCAAAGGTCAGACCCGGATGCTCGACTACTTGAAGCCTGCGGACAATTGTCATAACCAGAACGGTTGAGTGCGAGGTGCGTCAGGCGCGTCAGGCGCGTCAGGTTCGGCGTGACGCGTCATTGACTCAATCGGCCGCACGGGCGGGTCGATGACTGGACGACCTGGCCGTCCTGCTGCCCTGCCACAGAGGACACTGGCGACACCAAAGTATGATGGGCGGGCGCCCAAAGGATGGCGCATCCTTCCCGGATAGTGACTGCTAAGGTGAGAACGGGCATGCCGAATGACTTCGACCGCGTTGTCGATACGCTACCGGGTATCGCATTCACCGCGTCGCCCGATGGCGCCTTCGGCTACGTCAATCATTGCTGGCGCGCCTACTCCGGCCTGAGCCTCGAGCAGTCAGCAGCAATGGGCTGGCTGTCTGTCATACATCCCGCAGACCGGTCGCACATGCTCGCATACTGGGCATCAGCCACCCGTCGTGGCCACGCCGATGACATTGTCATTCGCCTCCTGCGACGCGATGGTCTCTATCGCCGTTTTCTGCTTCGGGCCAATGCGATGTGCAACGAAGATGGCCAGCTTGCGAAATGGTGCGGCCTGTTCATCGACATCGACACCCTTCCAGCGCAATCCAGCCAGCAGCAGTCCGACAAGATGGACGTCACCTCGATCATCGACAGTATCCCCGCGATGGTGGCGTTCATGACACCCGATGGCGAACTTGAGCAGGTCAATCGGCAGATCAACGACTACATCGGGTTGCCGTTCGACGCGCTGAAAAACTGGTCAACCAGCGGCACGATTCACAGTCAGGATCTGGCTGCCGTGACGGCGGCCTGGACTCACTCGATCCATACGGGTGAGCCCTACGACATCGAGCTCAGGATCCGCCGATTCGACGGCGTTTATCACTGGTTTCATGTGCGCGGCCTGCCGATTCGCGACCAGCAGGACCGCATCGTTCGCTGGTGCGTGCTGCAGGTCGACGTTGACGAACGTAAACGGGACAAGGCCTTGATCGTCAAAGCCCTGCGCGAGGTCAGTGCCTCCGAAGACCGGATGCGCAACCTGATCGACGCGGTGCCGGGGTTCGTGTGGAGTGCGGCGCCCGATGGCAGCGTCAGCTTTGTTAATCAACGATGGTGTGATTATACGGGGATGACCGCCGATCAATCGCGGGGATCTGGATGGACCGCCACCGTTCACCCGGACGATGCTCAGGCACTGGAAGAGTATTGGGTGAAGCTGCTTGCGTTGGGTCATGCAGGGGAGTTCGAAGCACGCCTTCGCCGCTTCGACGGTGCCTATCGCTGGTTCCTGATCCGTACCGTGCCGCAACGCGATGAGTCCGGCGCCGTGGCGAGCTGGTTCGGCGAGAACACCGATATTGAAGACCGTAAGCAGACC
This sequence comes from Pseudomonas abietaniphila, assembly GCF_900100795.1. Classification (GTDB taxonomy): domain Bacteria; phylum Pseudomonadota; class Gammaproteobacteria; order Pseudomonadales; family Pseudomonadaceae; genus Aquipseudomonas; species Aquipseudomonas abietaniphila. The sequence goes on along the minus strand of NZ_FNCO01000001.1, from coordinate 259,703 downwards.
GAAAGGCTTCTGGCGGGAGAAAAACTGCTGTTCGGCATGATGGCCGCAGGCTCGCCGCTGAGTGCCATTCTGGGAAAGTTATGCGAATTGGTCGAGGTAATGGTGGACGACTGCGGGTGCTGCGTGGCGGTGGTGGACCAGAAACGGTCGCACTTGTCGACCGACGCGGGCCTTCGGTTGCAGACCTGTGCGTCGCCAAATGCGCCCTCCGGTCTGATCCAGTTGGGCGACAACAGCGGCGCGGGTGTGGACACCTGCCCGACGATGGCGGCGGCCGTACTCAATGCCCCCGTCATCGTGAGCGATCTGACTGAAGAGAGCCGTTGGGAACGCTGGCGAGCGGTTGCCCTCGAGCAGGGGGTGCGGGCAATCTGGGCGCTGCCCATCACCTCCACCGGATTGGACGTAACCGGCGTACTCGCTTTCTATCCAAGGGCCCCTGCAACACCTTCACCCGAACAGAACAACCTCATCGCTCAATTCACGCACCTGGCGAGCATTGCCATTGAACGTGCGCGGGCGGACGCGGCACTGATGCAAAGCGAGGCGTTCCTGGCCAAGGCACAGCGCTTGAGTGCTACGGGAACATTCTCTTGGCGATTGGGGGCCGACGACATCATCTGTTCAGAGGAGATGTACCGCATTCTTGAGGTGGACACGAGCGTCAGGCCTACGCTCGACCTTCTATACCAGCGAATCCACCCGGACGACGTGTCGACCTTCAAAGAGGCGTTAAGGCTTGCGCGAGCCCCTGGAAGAGACTTCGAGCACGAACCTCGCCTGCTGATGCCTGGCGGTAAAGTGAAGTTCGTCCACCTCGTCGCCCACCTCATCCCGGACGCAAGGGGCGAGCTTGAATACATTGCGGCCGTTCAGGACGTGACACAACGCAGGGTGTCGGAAGAGACCTTGAGCAAGGTGCGCTCGGAGCTGTCGCACCTTGCCCGCGTTGCAAGCCTGGGCGCCGTCACCGCGTCGATTGCGCACGAGGTCAATCAACCGCTGGCGGGCATCATCACCAATGCCAGCACCTGTCTGCGCATGCTAGGGGCGGAACCACCCAACATCGAGGGGGCTCGGGAAACGGCACGCCGCACCATTCGTGACGGGAACCGGGCGGCGGATGTCATCAAGCGCCTGCGTGCGCTGTACGCAAAAAAGAGCATCAGCATCGAAGACGTTGACCTGAACGAAGCCGCACGTGAGGTCATTGCGATGATCCTGGGCGAGATGCAACGCAATGGCGTCATGATCCAGCCCGACTTCGCCGACGCGCTCCCGACGGTTCAAGGTGACCGGGTCCAACTCCAGCAAGTGATCCTGAACCTCATCTTGAATGCGGCCGAGTCTATGAACAAAGTCAGCAGCCGCTCACGGCGCATGCTAATCACCACGCGGGTCAATGAAAACCACGACGTGAACCTTGCGGTCAGGGACAACGGCAGCGGTTTTGATCTGCAGGATTCGGAGCGGCTTTTCAATGCGTTCTACACCACCAAAAATACCGGCATGGGCATCGGATTATCCATCAGCCGGTCAATCATCGAGCGGCATGACGGACGACTCTGGGCATCGGTGAACGAGGGCCCCGGTGCCACGTTCCAGTTTTCCATCCCGCAGGGCCTCGACCGTTCTTCCCCCGCGTGCGACGAACCCCTTGCCTCGCAAGACCTGAACGATGATGAGCGTCACGCCGAGAGGGATTTGAAATGAACATGCCATTACTCGTATCTGTCGTGGATGACGACGAGTCGGTGCGTGAATCGCTGCCGGACCTGCTCAAAGAGTTCGGATTCGCCGTTCAGGCCTTCTCCTCCGCACAGGCCTTCCTGGCGTCAGCCCATGTTGATCAGACGCGCTGCCTGATTCTCGACATTGCCATGCCTGGCATGTCCGGACCGCAACTGCAGCAAGAGTTGAAAGTTCGAGGCTTTTGCATCCCGATCATTTTCATCACCGCTCATGGGGATCTCAGCGAGCGGCCACGTTTAATGAGCCATGGTGCCGTGGACTGCCTGATGAAACCGTTCAGTGAAGCTCAATTGCTCAAGGCCCTGAGCGCGGCACTGCCGGTGGCCTGAGCGCCGCAAACGAATCCATGAGGAGACCGCATCTTGAACCTGACCACCCTACCCGCGCGCGATCGAAGCGCCGGGACAACAACCGTCGTCACACCCATCGTCTTCGTCGTGGACGACGACATTTCCGTGCGCGAATCCCTCGAATTGCTGATCCGTGTCGCCCAATGGGAACCACGCCTCTTCGAGTCCGCCCAGGCCTTTCTCGATCATCCGCGGCCGTCAGTGCCCAGCTGTCTGGTGCTGGATATGAATCTCCCCGATCTCAGCGGCCTGGACTTACAGTCCTTGATCGCCCACGACGGTTCGTGCATGCCCATCATCTTCATCACCGGCTACGGAGACATTCCGGCAACGGTGCGCGCCATGAAAGCCGGCGCCGTCGAGTTTCTGACCAAACCGTTCGATGACGACGTCCTGCTCTGCGCCATCACCGACGCGCTTGAGACCAGCCGTGCCGCCCTGGAGCACGACCGACATGTGCAGGCCTTGCGCATCTTGTACGCGACCCTCACACCTCGCGAGCAGGAGGTCATGACGATGGTGGTGGCGGGAAGGATGAACAAAGTGATAGCGGCTGATCTCAACATCAGCGAAATCACGGTGAAGGCCCACCGTGGCAAAGTCATGCGCAAGATGAAAGTGCGTTCACTGGCTGATCTGGTCAAAACGGCAGCGACGCTTTCGCTCCCGGTGGCCTAGTCAAGCGATTGTGCACGTTGAATGCGTTGCTCGATCGCGTGCAGCTCACGAACGTCCAGCGTACCGAACCCTTCCGTTACCCATGACCGGCAAGCCCGGAGCAGCTCCGAGGCCTGCGTCCTGCGGCCCTGGTCCAGCCACAACCGTGCAAGGTCCATCGAAGTGCGCAGCTCCCAAGCACGGGCGCCCTGCTGGCGACTCAACTGGAGCGACTCAGTCAGAATCTCCTCCGCCAGACCCTCATTGTCTGGCTCAAGTGCCTGAACCACACCGGCCTGGATTCTCAACAATTCAGGCAGCGCGAAGGCGTCTCCGCTCTGGTGGCAGTGGTCAATGGTCCGGGCGAGGAGCGAGGCGGCCTTTTCATGCTGGCCCTCCATGATCAGTCCTTCCGCCAAGGCAATTTCGAACGAGGTGGTCAGCAGCTCATAACGCATGCCGTGCAGCTGATGAAGGCTTTCCTCCAGCACCGAGACAGCATTTCCCGCCGTTTTGGAGCGAATGGCAACGGCGGCCCGCAGCCCCTTCGCCGCCGACAGATAAGGTCTGAACGCATTCGCCTGCGATATTCGGCTAAAGGTGTCCAGGCTGGCCGTGGCTTTCTCCAGATCGCCGTTCCAGATATAGACGCAAGACGTCCAGATCACCGCTATACAAAACGTGACGGCGTGCTCGAGCTCCGCGGCTTCAGCTTCCACTTGTGCCGCCCAGGCCTGCGCCTGATCCGGGTGGCCCTGCAGCCAGAGCGTGCGCGCCAACGCCAGCCCTGTACGATTTCGATGATCAAACCCATAGTGGATTGTGTTGCTACGCCTGGACGGCAAACTGTGGCGCAGAGAGTTTTCCAGCTCTTGCCGCGCAAGGGTCTGGTTACCCAGCAAATGATGGGAGATGCCCGCAAGCGAAGCGGCGATGGCGGTCGCCTCAGGATCGCCGATCAACGCGCCCACCTGGACAGCGTGCTCAGCCCAGGCCAATGAGGATGCAAAATCGCCGATGCGTTCGTAAAAGATCTGCAACCGCCCGAGCAACCTCAGCTGCGACCAACGGTCGTTCAGCGAGACCGCAATATCCAGCGCCCGAAGCAACGCCTTTTCCGCAGCCTCGGTGTTGCCTTGGGTGAACATCAGCACGAGCCCCAGTGCAGCCTGAAGCTCCAGCTCGGCCGGGGTGCCGAAATAGCCCAATGAGAGCAACTCGGTCGCACGCGCACACCAGGTGCGGCACTCCACCAGTAACGAAAAATGCAGAAAAAGGTGAGTGCTCGCGGCAGCCAGCGGCAGCGCCAACCCGGGATCGCCATGAGGGCCGAAACTCCACTCAAGCGCGCTTCGAATATTGCCCAACTGGCTCGCCAGGCGTGCGGAACCCGTGAAAATTTCTTCTGGCGAGCCACCCAGTTTGCCAAGCAGATTCAGATAAAACGCCGCATGCCTGAAGGCCAGCGCATTCACCTCGCTGTCGCCATACAGGGTGAGCTTTTCGCGGGTGTAGGCCCGCGTCATTTCAAGCAGACGATACGCCGACATCGAATCCGAATGGTCCACAGTGACCAGCCCCTTGGAAGCCAGGTCGTCAAGGATCGCCGCCGCAGCGATCGAATCGATCTGCCGGTCAGCAATGACCTGAGCAGCCGCTTCCTGGGAAAAAGGCCCGACAAAAATCGAGAGACGCGCAAACGCCAGGCGCTCGGCAGGACTGAGGATGTCATAGCTCCAATCGAACATGGCGCGCAGCGTCTGATGCCGGGGCAGTGCCGTACGTCGCCCCGACCACCCGAGCGAGAAACGCTCGCCCAGCGACGTATGCGTCGGCTTCACCCCGTGGCTGGCGACACGCACCGCTGCGAGCTCAATCGGTAACGCCATGCCTTCCAGCCGCTTGCACATGTCCGCAATCAACAGGGCGTCACCCTCTCCAAGCGCCAGCGTTGTGTTGCTCGAAGTGGCCCGTTCCACAAACAACCTCAGCGCCGGGAACGCCAGGAGCTCGTCGCTGGCAAAATGGTGTGGTTCGGAAGGAAAATCCAGCGGGTTCAACCAGTGCACGTACTCGCCCTTGGCACGCAACGGTTCACGGCTGGTCGCCAGGAGCCCGACTCCCGGTGCGGCATCCCTGATCTGCTCGACAACCTCGCAGACGGCATCGATCACATGTTCGCAATTGTCGATGACCAATAGCAGTCTGCGTCCACGCAAGTGCGCCAGTAACACGAACAGCGGGTCTTCGGCCTGAACAGGAATGTCGAGCGACCCCGCGAGTGCGGAAGGCACCAGCGCCGCATCCTCCACCTGAGCCAGGTCCACGAAACGAACACGCTCATAGTCATGGCTGGCAATCTGGTGCGCGACATCCACCACGAGACTGGTCTTGCCCACCCCTCCGGGCCCCACGACGGTGAAAAGTTTGGGTTGCTGCAAATGATCGGCAATCAGCCTCACATCGGCCTCTCGCCCTATCAGCTTCGCTCTGGGCGGCAGGCTTCCCACACTACTGACATAGCCGACCGCTTCCACACCTGCCGACGCCGGCGAGTTGTCGCCAGGGGTCGCAGCAGGCTCTGGGTGAGTTTTCTCTATCGGTGTGACGAATGCATAGCCGACGCCTACCTGGGTGGCGATGTAACGCGCTCCGCCCTCACCGTCGGCGAGAATGCGACGAAGTGCGTTCATGTGAAACCGCAGACTCCCTTCTTCAACGACGATGTCGGGCCAGACACGGCGAATCAGCTCGCGTTTGGACAACACCCGACCAGGGTTTTCCAGCAGCGCAATCAGCAGATCCAGCGCGCGCCCGCCTATCTTGATGGGGATGCCATTCTTTGCGATCAGCCGCTTGGCCGGAACCACGCAGAACGGCCCAAACGCATACTGAGTACTGAGTGATTCGAGCAGCTCGCCTGAGGAGGGCTCCACAAGGATCGTTCTCTTGAAGGGTGGCGGTGTCTCGCAGTGAAAAGCCCTGCGCGCGGGTTCCTGCATGATAAGTGTTTTGCATGATCGTTCAAGCACGGCAGCGCCCCTCAGGCAGACCACGCAATCCGTCAGACCGGAAGCCAACGCAGGGTTACTCAATGGCGCCAACGATGTTGACATCGATGTTTTCGCGCATCGCTTTGGAGAAGGGACAGGTATGGGTGGCAGCCTCGACCAGTTCATGGACAAGCGCCTCGTCGACTCCGGGCAAAGCGATCGACAGATGAGCCCTCAGGAAAAATCCCCTTTCCCCATGCCCCAAATCGATTTGCGCCTCGACCGCAGTGTCAGCGGGAAACGTAACCTTGCGAGCATTGCACGCATGACGAAGCGAGCTGATGAGCGAAGCCGACCAGCCCACTCCAAGCAACTGTTCGGGATTGGTGCCATGTCCTGGCGTACCCGGCGGTGAGAGCAACACGTCGAGTCGGCCATCAAGGCTGTTCCCCGAGCCTTCGCGCCCTCCCGTCGTTCGGGTCCGACTTGAGTACAGAATTTTCTCAATATTGATCATGGCGTTCTCTGAATCGACTTCATCGCAAGCATGTTCATAGCGCTTTCGATCTTACGTGTTCGCTGGCGAAGGGTACTGCGGCGGACACCGCCACCAAGGCTTCATCACCAATCGACTGCAGGTAGTCGACTAGCTTGCAGCGAGCAATATCGATCAGCCAGGCACGTGTCGATAGCGCGCAATCGAAGCTGGCGCTGCGTTGGTGAACGACCATGAACGCCTCCTGAACAAGGGTCTCAAGGTGTTCGTGCCTGGCCCGGCCGGCCTGTACCTGACCTTCATAAAACGCCATGAGCAAAGGGGCAACGGCCGCAAACAATTGTTGCGACGCCCCCTTTTCCTGCACCACGACATTAGCAATCAATCGTCCAAGCTCTTCGTTGCTGAGCCAGTCAATGCCACAGAGGCCGCTATTGCGGTTGCCATCGTTCATGATCAATCCCTTCCAAGTCTTCGATTCACCTGTCAATGACAACGCTGCTGTCTGGCAGCCGCTGCAGGTTCGTGTGTCCAGACCGCTGTTTCGAGACTGTAGGATGAGTGGCCCGTTGGCCTGGTGCCAGTTATTCGCTGTTAGCGTGTGTTAGTTGAACGGCTTAACACACCTTAACCAAGCGCTCGGAACCACTAAGCCCGCACCGTATCGGGTTGGCGGAACACGCGTGAGTGTCAATACCGGATCGACTCAGAATCGCAATGTGCGACCGGGCAGCACGTTCCACCACACGTAAACATGCCGATGCTGCGCTCATGAACTGTCTCTTTACGTGAGCAGGCTCAGCGCCCCCGCTGCTCGGGCCGCCAGAGTCCATTCACACCCGGATGGCACCAACGTGTAATGGCTGGTGGGCTCGCTCAATGGTTTTATTGATTGGTGACTGATCTCGACGACCGGGTAATCCCCCGCTAATTGTCTCGTCCAGCAGTGGAGAAAGTACGATGCCTTCCGTCCTTAATAATATTCGTGACCACTCTCCCAAGTGGACTCACACGTTATCCTTTCGACTTTTTGCGATCTTCGTTGTCAGCCTGCTCCTGACACAGATGCTTTCTGCAATCAAAGACGTTTCGTCTCCTTGCGCCTCGGCGGTCGAATTTCTTCAGGTCCTGCTGATCTGCGGGTGTGCCTGGCTCGCGGTCAGAGCGTCGATCAGACCCTTGATCAAGCTGTCGCGGGAAATCGAATACCTCGATCCACAAAACCGCCTTATCAGACTCGATGAAACGGGTCCTCTGGAAATAGCCAACGCAGCCGCTGCATTGAACGCGATGCAGGATCGGGTAGCCATCCATCTGAAGGAGCATTTACTGATTCTGGCCACCATCTCCCATGACCTGCAAACCCCTATTACGCGCATGCGCTTGCGCACAGAGTTCATGGATGAGTCCTGCGAAAAAGAAAAACTTTGCCATGACCTGGGCGAGATCGAGCACTTGATTACCGAGGGTGTGTCTTATGCCTGTAGCGCCCAAGCGTCCAGCGAAAACAACCATCGAGTCGACTTGAATGCGTTTCTTGAAACGCTGGTGTTCGATTACGAGGACATGGGCAAACCGATTCAGCACCGGATCGTCGGCAAACACGTGCTTCACACCCAGCCCTATGTACTTCGTCGGCTTCTGGTCAACCTGATCGACAACGCCATTAAGTATGGCGGGGGCGCGCAGCTGGAGGCCGACTCACAGGTCCCTGGCGTCATCCTGATCTGCATTCTGGATCGAGGCCCCGGCATACCCGAATCGGAACTTGAGCGAGTACTGCAGCCCTTTTACAGAATCCCGTCTGATCGTCAAAACGGGACCAAAGGCTCGGGGCTAGGCCTGGCGATCGCCAATCAACTCGCGTGCGTTCTGGGCGGACAGTTGAAACTGTCGGCGCGCGCCGGTGGCGGCCTGTGCGTCCAAGTGACATTGAAGTCGCTTGCTCACTGACCCCGGGCACCCCAGCTGTGTCCGGCGCCGAGTGGTCGCCAAGATGACACCCGCCCCCCCGTCGAGCACTCTGCCCCCGTCAGCATTGTTCGCTAAGGGGATCGATGACCTCAGACAACGCGTGAGCTTCAGCCTGCTGCAGGCTGACTGGACGGAGTACCGCCAGAACCTGGAGCAATCGGCGAACGACGTGACAAGCCTCCAGGCGCGCTTGCTGCAACTGTACAAGGACGACTACTCAGCACAGATTCAAAAACCGCCCATCCAGGGCGGTTTTTTATGGCAGGGCGTTCGTTAGAGCCACGCTTTTATCCGGGCACTCACCGCGTCGGTTGAGATACCGTAACGGTCATGCAGGGTCGGCAGCGCGCCCGCGTCCAGGAACGCATCCGGCAGTGCTATCTGGCGGAAGGTCGGTGTCACGCCATTTCGCATCAGCAGCCCCGCCACCGCCTCGCCCAAACCACCGATGATCGATGCGTTCTCGGCCGTCACCACCAGCCGTCCGGATTTACGCGCTTCAGCCAGAATGGTTTGTTCATCCAGGGGTTTGACCGTGGGCACGTGCAGCACCGCCACGTCGACACCATCGGCTTTCAGCTTCTCGGCCGCCTCAAGGGCGCGCATGGTCATCAGGCCGGTAGAAATGATCAGAACATCGTTGCCCGTGCGCAGGGTCTTCGCTTTGCCGATTTCAAACGTGTAACCGTACTCATCCAGCACGACCGGTACATTCCCTCGCAGCAAACGCATATAAACAGGGCCTTGGTGAGCGGCGATGGCCGGCACGGCCTGCTCGATCTCCTGCGCATCGCAGGGGTCGACGATCATCAGATTGGGCATGGCACGGAAGATCGCCAGATCATCGGTGGCCTGGTGACTGGGGCCGTAACCGGTGGTGAGTCCGGGCAAACCGCAGACGATCTTCACGTTGAGGTTTTCCTCGGCAATCGCCATGCAGATGAAGTCGTAGGCACGACGTGAAGCGAATACCGCGTAGGTCGTGGCGAACGGCGTGAAGCCCTCACGCGCCATGCCTGCGGCGGCGCTCATCAGCAGTTGCTCGGCCATGCCCATTTGGTAGAAACGGTCCGGGTGCGCCTTGGCGAAGATGTGCAGGTCCGTGTATTTCGACAGGTCGGCGGACAGACCGACGATGTCGTGGCGTTGCTCTGCCAGCGCCGCCAGCGCGTGGCCGAAAGGCGCGGACCGGGTGGCCTGACCTTCCGAGGCAATCGAGGCAATCATGGCCGAGGTTGTCAGGCGTTTTTTACCGCTTTGAGGGGTGTTTACCGTGCTCATTTGTCGCTCCCGACCTGAAGGTTTTGCAATGCCAGATCCCACTCGTTTTCATCGACGCGGATGAAATGAGTCTTTTCACGGGTCTCGAGGAAATCCACCCCTTTGCCCATTTTGGTGTCGCAGATGATCACGCGAGGTTGGCTGCCGGTGTGGTTGCGCGCGGCGTCGAATGCGTCGACCAGCGCGTGCAGGTCGTTGCCGTCCACCCGTTGAGTGAACCAGCCAAATGCCTGCCAACGATCGACGATGGGCTCGAACGCCAACACCTCGCTGGAATGTCCGTCCGCCTGTTGGTTGTTCACGTCGATGATCGCGATCAGGTTGTCGAGCTTCCAGTGCGAGGCCGACATGGCAGCTTCCCAGGTGGAGCCCTCGTTCAGCTCACCGTCGGAAAGCAGGTTATAAACGAACGCGTCGGACTGTTTGCGCTTGAGACCCAGGCAGGCGCCGACTGCGATCCCCAGGCCGTGCCCGAGCGACCCGCCGGTGATTTCCATGCCGGGGGTGTAAGCCGCCATGCCCGACATCGGCAGACGGCTGTCGTCCGAACCGTAGGTTTCCAACTCATCCAGCGGAATGACGCCCGCCTCGATCAGCGCGGCGTACAAGGCAATCGCATAGTGGCCGATGGAAAGGTAAAAGCGGTCACGCCCTTCCCACTCGGGATTGTCCGGCTGATAGCGCAGCGCGTGGAAGTACGACACGGCCAGCAGATCGGCGGCGCCCAACGCTTGCCCGACATAGCCCTGGCCCTGAACCTGCCCCATGCGCAGTGCGTGACGACGAATGTTGTAAGCGCGCTCGGTCAGTGACGCGAGACGGGTGTGTGATGCATGAACTGTCATTTGAGAAGTCTCCATTGACTCAACGATTGACCGACGCGGCCGGAATACGCAGCACCAGAACTGCGCCGATAAACAGCACAGCGGTGATGAGGTACATACCGATGGCGCTCGATCCGGTCGTGGTCGTAATCCAGCCGATCAGATAGGGCGAGCAGAAACCCGCAAGGTTGGCGAAGCTGTTGATGCCCGCGATGCCGGCTGCCGCTGATACCCCGCCCAATAGCGTGGTGGGTAACATCCAGAAGAGTGAAGACGCAGACAGCACGCCCGCTGCCGCCAGACACAGACTCAGCACAGAGAACACCAGGTTGCCGCCCATTAACGCCGCCAGCGTAAGGCCGATGGCGCCAGCGATCATGGGGGCAACCAAGTGCCAGCGGCGCTCGCGGTGTTTGTCTCCACTGCGGCCCATCAACAGCATCGCGACGATGGCGCACAGGTACGGCAGGCTGGTCACCAGGCCGATGTGCAGCGGGTCGGAGACACCGGCGTTACGGATCAGCGTTGGCAGCCAGAACGTGATTGCGTACTGGCCCATGACTACGCAGAAGTAGATGCAGGCCAACAACCAGAGACGGCGATCACGAATGAATTCCCGCGGCGATGCATGGGTCACTTTGCGGCTGTTGTCTTCTGCCAGTTCCTTGTTCACCAGCTCCTTTTCGTCGTCGGTGAGCCAGGTGGCCTGATGCACGCCATCTTTCAGGTAGGTCAGCACCAGCAGCCCGACGATGACCGTGGGAATGGCCTCGATCACGAACATCCACTGCCAGCCGGACCAGCCGTGCATGCCCGCGAAGTGGTTCATGATCCAGCCGGACAACGGGCCGCCGATCATGCCCGACAACGGGATGGCCACGAACCAGAGCACCGTCATCTTTGCCCGACGGTAAGACGGGAACCAGTACGTCAGGTACAGCAGCAAGCCGGGGGCCAGGCCCGCTTCGGCAATGCCCAGCAGGAAGCGCAACGCGTAAAACTGCCAGGCCGTTTCCACGAAGGCGAAGAGTGCCGAGATGATCCCCCACGAGATCATGATGCGTGCGATCCAGCGACGAGCGCCGACTTTGTGCAGGATCAGGTTGCTGGGGACTTCGCAGAGGAAATAACCGAGAAAGAACATGCCGGCGCCGAGCCCGTAGACGGTCTCGCTGAGCGACAGGTCATTCATCATCTGCAGCTTGGCGAAACCGACGTTGACCCGATCCAGATACGCGCAGAGGTAGCACAGCATGAGGAATGGCATCAGGCGCCAGGCGGTTTTGCGATAAGCATTCGAGCGCACGGCCGATGCCGCGTCGAGCGTCATGGTGGTAATCATGATGATCTGATCTCTTGTTTTTATAGACCGCCAGGCCGCATAGCCCGGCGAATCATCGATCCAGAACAGTACGGGCGGATCGCCCGGCCACTTGTTATCAGTGAATCAGCATGCCGCCGTTAACATCCAGCGTAATGCCTGTCAGGTAAGAGGACAGGTCACTGGCCAGAAACAGCGCCGCATTGGCCACGTCCTGCGCCTCACCCAGACGGCCCAGCGGAATGCCGTCGATGATCGCGTGGCGGCGCTCATCCTGCATCAGCCCACCGGTGATATCGGTGTGGATCAAGCCGGGGGCGATGGAGTTGACGCGTACGTTGTCAGGACCGAGTTCGCGAGCCATCGCCTTGGCCAGGCCCAGCACACCGGCTTTTGCGGCGCTGTAGTGAGGACCGCCGAAGATACCGCCGCCACGCTGCGCGGACACCGAGGACATGCACACGATGCTGCCCGAAGACTGCTTGCGCATCAGCGGAATGACCGCCTGGGACATCAACAACGTGCCGCGCAGACTGACATCGAGCACTTTGTCGTAGTCCGCGTGGCGGATGTCGAGGGTCTTGAGGGGTTGGGTGATACCGGCATTGTTGATCAACACGTCGATACGGCCGAAGTGCTCGATGACCTGGGCGACGGCCTTGTTGACCTGTGCCTCGTCGGCGACGTTGGCAGCGAGTCCGAGATGACCTTCGCCCAGCGACGCTGCGGCGTCTCGTGCGGCGGCTGCATCGAGGTCGAGAATGACGACCTTTGCCCCGTGCTGTGCGAAGGTGGCCGCAGTGGCCCGGCCGATACCACGTGCAGATGCTGCACCCGTGATGATTGCAACTTTGCCCTGAAGAAGCATGAGCGAAACCTCTGATTGTTTTTATGAGATTTTGGGTGGCTTCGATCCCTGGGAATCGATGGGGTCAGCTTGGTCCTCGAGGTCAGGGCGAGCAATAACGCAAAAGTCATTGGATGCTGAAAAAAATTCAGCCCTCGTCAGGACAGTCGCAGGAGTGCTTGAATAGAAAGCGCCGAATCACAAGAAGAACAAAGGAGTCCTCACCCATGTCCACTGGCGGCGAAGCCTCACCACCGCTCCCACCCTTGAGAGCAATTCAGGCCTTCGAACAGACGGCACGCTTCGGCAACGTCGCCAGAGCGGCCGAAGCGCTGGACCTCACGCCCTCGGCCGTGAGCCATCAACTGGCCAATCTTGAAGCGATGATCGGGCGCCAATTGTTCGTCCGCAACGCCCGCGGCGTGACGCTGACGCCGGTGGGTGAGCAATACCTGAAGGAGATTTCCGGGCTACTACACAGCCTGGCCATTGCGACCGAGCGAGCCTCCAGCGACGTCAGTCTCGATTGCCTGCGCCTGCATTCTTCGCCCAGTTTCGGGCTGCTGTGGCTGATGCCTAGGCTGGAGGCATTTCGTGTGAGCCATCCCGATATCCAGATCAACCTTTCGTGTTCATACGAATCCCTGCACTTCAGCCGGGACAAGATCGACGTGGACATTCGTCATGGCGTGCCGAACTGGCCCAGCTATGAAGTGCGCACCGTGCGTAACGAACACTTCGCGGTGCTGGCCGCGCCCAAATTACTCGCCCGCAGACCGATCAGCGCCGCAGCGGATTTGCTGGACTGTGAGTTGATCCTGTCGGAAGCGACATTGTTGAAGTGGCCCGCCTGGTTTGCCCAACACGGCCTGGCACGCCCGGAGAATCCCTATGCGCTGAGCTTCGATCGCTCCTACATGACCCTCGAAGCGGCAAGCCATGGGCTGGGCTTCGCACTTGAGAGCTCGCTGCTGGCGCAGAAGTACCTGGCGTCCGGAGAACTGGTGGAGGTATCACCCGAATCGTTGAGTGCTCCGGTGGCCGCGCATCACCTGGTATTCCCGAAGGCCCACTCCAGCTTTCCGCGTGTCAGGCGGTTTCTGGAGTGGATGGAGAGCGAACTGGGGCACGGCTTCGTTTTTTGATCTGTTGCGGCAATCGGCCGCCGGTTCATCACGACACTGACGCGCTGTTTTTCTACACCGGGGGTATGAATGACGGACCAGGAAATCAGCGTCGTCCGTCGGGCGTGAGATGGGCACTCAGGTACGCAAGCAAAGCGCTGACTTTCGGCAGCGCCTCACGACTTTTGAGCCATACCAGGTTCATCGGCAGGCCTTCGGTGGCGAGATGCGGCAGCACTTCAATCAGTCTGCCGCTGCTCAAGTGCGTTTGAACCAGCCAGGTCGGTAACTGCGCGATGCCAAGGCCTGCCAGAACGGCCATGACCTCACCCTCACCGTCCCCCACGGCGATGTGAGGATGAATGATCCTGCGTTCCCGGTCGCCCGGTTGCCGGCCTTCGAAATACCACGGGATGGTCATGCCATCGTTCTGCCCATAGCCCACGCACTGGTGCCCGTCCAGATCGGCCTCCGAGGCCGGTGCCCCGTAGCGCTCGAGGTAGTCAGGCGACGCGCAAAAAATGAGCGTCTGGGTGCCGAAAAACTGATGCCCTATGGACGCGGGCCACGCATCGGAGCCCCCGATCCTCACGACGATATCGATACCTTCGTGTACCGGGTCCACATAACGGTCCGAAAACGACACATGGGGCGAGAGTCGCGGGTGCAGCTTCATGAACTCAAGGATCAGCGGCAGAACGTGCAAGCGGCCATAGGAAGCGGGCAAATCGATGCGGACCTTGCCTTGCGGCTCGGTCTGCGTCGACGTCAGGGCAATTTCGACCTCCTCCAGATCGGACAGCACGGTGGTGCAGGTGCGGTAGAAGGTTTCCCCGGCATCCGTCAGCGACAATCGACGCGTGGTGCGTTGAAACAACCGCGTCCCCAGCCGACCTTCCAGTCGCGCGATGCTCTTGCTGACGGCCGAGTTGGTGAGGCTCAGACGTTCCGCCGCCGCAGTGAAGCTGCCCATATCGGCGACGATGACGAACACATCAATGCCCTTAAGCCGTTCTGAAGAAAACATAGCCACTCCAATTAGTGAATCTGATTCCATTCACTCGGTAAAAACCAGCCAAGATAAAACACAATTTCTCCAATAGGCTATGCCGAAATCCGTTTGGAGTTAAGCACCATGCAGTCCCCACCCACGGCAAGCGCCACGCTGAACCCCGCCGAGACCTCAAGTTCCGGGCTTCAGATCCTGATCATGGCGGTCGCGGCCTTCATTATTGTCACCACCGAATTCCTGATCGTCGGGCTGCTGCCCGCCCTGTCCCGAGACCTGAACATCTCCATCGCCCTCGCGGGCCAGGTGGTCACCCTGTTCGCGTTCACCGTGATGCTGTTCGGGCCCGTCCTCACCGCCAAGCTGGCCCACGTCGAGCGCAAGAAGCTGTTCACCCTGATCCTCATGGTGTTCGCCGCCTCGAACGTACTGGCGGCGGTGTCCACCAACATCTGGATAATGGCGCTGGCACGGTTCATCCCGGCCCTGGCATTGCCCGTGTTCTGGGGAACAGCCAGCGAAACCGCAGAACAGCTCGCAGGTCCGGGTCAATCGGGCAAGGCCGTGGGCCGGGTCTATCTGGGTATTACGGCCGCGCTGGTATTTGGCGTGCCGCTGGGCACGCTGGCGGCTGACTCGGTGGGCTGGCGCGGAAGCTTCTGGATTCTGGCGGCGATTTCCTTTTTCATCGGCGTGCTGATGCACCTTGTGATGCCACAGTTGCCGGTCTCCGCCAGTGCGCACCCTGATCAGAAACAAACTGCAATCCTGCGCCAACCACGCTTCCTGGCTCACCTGTTGCTGTCGATCCTGACGTTCACCTCGCTGTTCACCGCCTACACCTACCTGGCCGACATCCTTGAGCGACTGGGTGGCATTCCTGCGGGTCAGGTGGGCTGGTGGCTGATGGGCTTCGGCGCGATCGGCATGGTCGGTAACCACCTGGGCGGCAGCATGGTCGACCGCAAACCCCTTGCCGCGATGGTGCTGTTTCTGGTGCTGGCCGGTGCAGGCATGCTCGCGGCGGTGCCTCTGGCGCCGAACCACACGTGGCTGATCGTTGCGTTGGTCGCGTGGGGCATTGGATACACCGCACTGTTCGTCGTGTGCCAGGTCAGGGTCATGCAGGCCGGGGCGCATGCTCAAGCATTGGCCGCCTCCATGAACATCTCCGCAGCCAACGCCGGCATCGGCCTGGGTGCCATCTTCGGCGGTATCGGCATTGGTCACTTCGGCCTGGGCTCGATTGGCATCATCGCCACCCTCATCGCTGCGCTGGCTGTGATCGTCGCGTTGCTGATGATGCGTCGCCCGTAACAAAGACGGCTGCAGTTTCAGGGAGGCATCGGGCGTTGATCGGCCAGGTGCGGATCATTAACGCCAGAAAAAAAACAGTTCCCGCGATTCCGCCCAAGTAGACGGAGGTGATCAACAGTCGCGGGAACTGGAAAAGAGCGAACGTTTACTGCTGGCTCAGGAACCCGTCCCGAAGCAGTGATTTGGACAGGCGCTCAGGCCTGCATTTCGAGCGGATGATCGGTTGGCATCATGAACCTGACGGCACATTCGATGATGTGAGCGTCAGAAAGAATGCGGCGATGCCCGAGCCCGCGGGTTTCAATCAAGGTCGAACGCCTCCATGCGCCATGCAGCGCCCGGGATTGAGCGACCGGTACGACACGGTCATCGCCATCATGCACGATCAGCCCCGAGTGTTTGAGCCCCATGGCCAGTGCCGGAAGGTCGATAGACGCCAGCGTTACCCCCATGAATGCTTCCACCCACGCGCAGAACTCCGTCGTTTGCCGATCATTCAGACAGTGAGCACGGGCGATCTCCAAAACGACGGTGGTCATCGAACTGGGCCCGCAAACATGCACACTTCGCTGTACCGACAAACCATTGCACAGTGCCCAGAGTGCTGCGGTGGAACCGGCCGAATGGGCGATAACGCCATGGACATCGCCCAGATGCCCCGCCAGCTTCAATGCCGCCTTCCCCGCATGAATCACACTCGACCCTGCTCCAGTGGAGTGTCCGTGGCCCGGCGCATCGAGCACGGCAACAGAAAACCCTGCCGCGATCAGCGGTTTTACGAACCCCATCAGACGGGAACCCCGACTGGACCAGCCGTGCATCAGCAAAATGACCGGCCCGCAGCCAAACATCCAGAACGCCAGGCGATCTCCGTCAACGTCCAGAGATGCCTGCCATCCCTTGCCCAGGAAACTCACTTCGCTCCACGAGGCAGCAATCCGCTCTGGCACGGCGAACGCCTGGCACACAGCCGCAAGCTCAGGATGTGGGATGCTCAAGTCAGGATGCTTCACGGTGCAGTTCCCTTTCTCGTAGGTGCCGCAGGCCGCGATAAAAGCACCTGAAAAATCGTGAGCGTCAGATGCCTTGGCCAGGCGCCAGAACAGGCGTTGTTCTTTGCCCGAGCAATTGGCGTGCGGAATCAGCGATCATGACGACGGCCCCGGCCAGCATCAGGACGTCTTTGAGTACCAGTCTTCCGCCGCCTGACAAGTAGGGAAATCCGAACTCGGCATCGCCCGTACTCTGTACCCACGCCTCGGGCGTTGTAATGAGAAAGGACAGCGTCACCAACGGCGTCAGAAACGCCAACACGGAACCGGCCATGCCGAGCCTGCGAGAAAACAGGTAGGACAGCACCAGCAAGCCGATCAGGATCTCCACTGTTCCCAACCCATTGGAAAACGCATAAGTATGATTAGCGGTCTGCCATTCCCGCTTGGCCGGATCAAGTTGGCCCTCATGCGTAAGATGCTCTTTGTATTGATCCGGGTGCGCATAGAACATAGACATCACTGGATTATTAGCCACGAACGGCGTGATGCTGTCGGCCTCATAAGGGACGAATTTCAAGGCGCCTATCCATAAAAAGATGATCGCGACACCGAGTCGAATCAAATGAATACCGAGGTTTTCAAGGCGGCTGGCGCCCACAAGCAGTCCATGCACGACTGAGTGTTGATTGTTCATGATCATTTACATCCGGTGATTGAATCAGTTGAATGCCAAGAGGGTTTAAACCGATTATTGAACCCGCGCCGCTCAGCCTGTTGTTCAGTACGGTTAAATCCAATGGGATGAAACCGAGCCACATGGGTTAACTTAACTGGACCGCATAACGGCCCAAATGGCCAACTCGTAAGTAAGAGACTATCCGCGCGGTGCATCACCCGACAATAATCCAATAGAACAGGGTCCCTAAACCAACGTATGGTTATGCACTGACACTCAAGAACAGGAAGAGCGTGGGTCCGGGCCGCGCAACGCCTGTCGAGTCATAGCGCGGGTCAGACTGACCGCGCGCAGGGGCTCAGGTGGCCAACAGAAATTGGGGAGGCGCTGCGGGCGATGGATTGGGTAACCTCATCGACACTCGAGATGTCGCAGAGGCCACACAGGGTTGCTGTGCCAATGCCGAGAACCGGGCAACCAACGTTCATGCTGACAAGCATGGAGTTTAAAAAGAATGTCGTTAACACGGGCACGCAATGAGCGTTTCAAGCGCGCGGCCAGGGATCCTTTGACCAGCCAACTATCCAGTGGTGAATGGCCGATGGCGGCATTGGCTGAGCAATACCGTAGCCCTGAGCCACCTCACATCCAAGCTGCAAAAGCTGAGCAGCCTGCGCGGGGTTGTTGACACCCTCGGCGATGACCTCGCGCCCAAATGCCGACGCCAGTCCCAGGATTGCCTGCAGGATTGACACATCCGAAGGTGCATCGAGCATCCCGTGAATAAATGTTTGATCAATCTTCAACTGAGCTACCGGCAAGCGCTTGAGGTAGCTGAGAGACGAATAGCCGGTACCAAAATCGTCCAGCGCGAAATGCACGCCGAGCGCTGCGCACTTGCGCAACGTAAGCGACACGCCTTCGATGTCTTCCAGCGCACTTGTTTCGAGAATTTCGATGATCAACATGTGCGGCTCGACATCGGGGTGCGCTGCCAGCCGTTCCATCAGGTTGGGGACAAAGTCCGGATGCTGAAGTTGTCGAGCGCCCACATTGATACTGACCGGGAGCAGCAACCCTTCCCGTTGCCACTGCGCGACTTGGATCAAGGCGTTTTCCAGCACCCACTCACCCACCACCTCCGAAAGCGCATTGCTCTCAATCAGCGGCAGGAAATCGTCGGGCATCAGCAGCCCCCTTTCCGGGTGCTGCCAGCGTAACAATGCTTCTGCACCGACGACTTCACCGGTGCGCAGGTTGACCTTGGGCTGGTAATACAGCCGCAGCTCGTGCTCTCGAATGGCCCTGTCGATCCTGTCCAGCCGGGCGTTGTGTCCACGCATGTCCAGATCGTTCCTGGCGTCGAACACATGGAAGCGATCTTTACCCGCCAGCTTGGCCTGATACATCGCCTGATCGGCCTGGCGCAGCAGCTGGTCGGCGCTTATGTCACCTTCTTGAGGGTAGTAACTCACGCCTACGCTTGCGGACAGCGACACCTTCAACGCGCCGATGTGCACCGTGTCGCTTGCGCACGCCAATAAACGCTCCAGCACCAGCGCACTGTCGCAGACCTGATCGAGAGCAACGATCAGGGCAACGAACTCATCGCCACCCAGACGGGCCATGGTGCAGCCCGCTGGCAACGTTTGGTTCATGCGTCGCGAAACGTGGGCAAGTACCCTGTCGCCCACTTCGTGACCATGTTCGTCATTGATCGCCTTGAAGCCATCAAGGTCCAGATAAGCGACGGCGAGTTGAGTGCCGGTACGCAACGCGACGGCCATGGCCTCATGCATGCGGGACGCCAGCAACACGCGATTGGGGAGGTGAGTCAACGGATCGTAGTGGGCAATGTATTCCAGCTGGCGCTGGTGTTCGTGGGACTCGGTGACATCGGTGAATAGCGCGACGTAATGCTGAGGTTGCCCCTGAGCGTCCAGAATGGTCGTGATTGTCTGCTGTGCAGCGAACGGCTCTCCGTTACGCCGCCGGTTCCACAGATCCCCTTGCCAGTAGTGGTCCTTCAGCAGGCTGTCCCACAGATTCACGTATTGAGCCGGTGGCGTAAAACCCGAGGCCAGCAGGCGAGGATTCCTTCCAACGGCCTCGGCCCGTGAGTAACCCGTGATCGTACTGAAAGCGTCGTTGACCTCAATGATTGTCCCGATCGCATCGGTGATCATGATGCCTTCGCGCGCATGGGTGAAAACGCTCGCGGCAAGGTTCAAGCGGCTTTCGACCTGCCGCCGCGTCGTCAAATCGGTCAACGCCAACCGGATCGTCGGCACCTCGCCTTTTTGCTGAATACCGTTGAGCCTTGCCTGCCACTGACTGCCATCGGCACGCTCCAGCGACAGGTCGCATTCCTGTGCCAGGCCGTCTCTGCACAACCTGGCGAAGACCTGCTGCCACTGGTCGCGGTCCGTCTCAACGATTCGCCCGGCAAATCGGCGTTGCAGCAACCGGTCTCGAGACCAGCCCAGCATCGTTTCTCCCGTGTGGTTGACAGCCTGCACCACACCGTGGAAATCCAGCGTGAGATAGCCCACTGGGGCGTGCTCGTACAAGTCCAGATAAAGGTCCCGCGAAGCTTCCAATGCAGATTGAGCGCTACGCAGTTCCTCGTTCTGCATCTCGAGCTCGACTTGATGAAGCCGCAACTCTCGTAACAGCCGATCAGGGTCTTCCAGGCCACCGACCTGCTGGGGAATCTGAGCAAAGGGCGCGGAAGTCGGTGGCTTCATGATGGTCCGGGCCTAGAGCACTGAGGGTTGGGGCTGCATCGCCAGCAGGATCAGATGCGGTCGCGCACCCTCGCCCGACACGCGCCGGGCGTTGAGCAGGACGGTTTGAGGCTGGGTGCCAGCGAGTTGATGGGTGACCTCGAAGCCATCGAAGCTCGTGTCGTCATCGAGGATGGTACCCAGCTTCTTGCGCAGCGAAGCGATGTCCCATTGGCTGTTGTTCAACTCGTAGAGCCTGCGGCCGGTAGTCTGGCTGGCGGTGGTATTGAATGTGCGATAGTAGGACCGGCTTGCAGACACGACGCACAGGTCATGATCCAGCAACAGCAGCGGCTCGATCACCGTGTCGACGATGGCCTCGGCCAGCTCGCGCGCGGCTTGAATGGCTCGCTCATTGGCAATGCGCGAGTTGATATCGTGGAACGTCATGACCACGCCGCTTATGACGTTGTCCAGCGTGCGGTACGGTGCCAGGCGCGCGAGAAACCAGTCCCCGGAGACCGTGCACAGTTCGACTTCCTGAGGTATCAACATATCAAGCACTTCCTGTGCGGGAACCAGCAAATCCACTGAATGGATGTGCGAGGAAATATCGGCCAGCGGCCGTCCGATGTCCTTGGGAATCAAGCGGTAAAGTTTGACGGCATCCCGGGTGAAGCGTCGGATGATCAGTTGAGTGTCAAGGAATATAGTTCCGATATTGATGCTGTCGAGCAGATTTTTCATGTCATTTTGCATGTCGCCCAACTGCTCGATCTTGGCTTGCAACTCCGCATTGACCGTCACCAACTCCTCATTGACCGACTGCAGCTCTTCCCTTGAGGTTTCCAGCTCTTCGTTCGAGGATTGCAGCTCCTCGTTGGTCGACTGCATCTCTTCATTTGCAGCACCCAGTTCCTCGTTGGTGTGCTGCAATTCGTCGATCGTGGCTTGAAGATTTTCGCGGGTGTAGGCCAGGTCACGCTCCAGCGAGTTCACACGGTCGGGGGGCGATTGCGGCACAACACGTTGTGATGTCCCGTCGCTGTCGGCGAACGCAGCATCGGTGGTCTCCTGAAAGGTGATCAACAGCAGTTGTTCGCTTTGCGAGGCGCCCGCCATGCGGCGCACGCTCAGGTGGACCGGGCGGGCAATGCCATCGCCGGTCACCGTGACTGGCTGGCCGGATGTCGACTCACCGCCCTGCGCAGCACGACGGACGGCACTGCGCAGCTCCAGCTGCAGGCCTTCGCGGGCCATGTCGATGACATTCAGGCTGGCCTGCCCGGGTGCCGGACGCAGGTAACTCCCGGTATCGCCATGCACGTAAAGAATGTTGCCGGCCAGATCCGTCACGACCGACGCGGGCCCGAAATCCTGAAGCAGTGCGCGGCGAGTCAGTTCGGCGAGGTTGGTTTCTTTGTTCAAGGTCAAGGTACGGTCCGCAGGTCGGCTGATTTTTTGGGGAAGCCAGGAAAGACTGCTGCCCAGCTGCATCAATCTGTTGTTGTGGGCCTTGTTCACCCGATAAAACTTCCACTTGCGGTGCATAGGCGTGAACAACGTTGCGTAACTGCCGATGCTCTCGGAAGGAGAAAGAAACAGCACGCCTTGGGACTTCAGCGAGTAATGGAAGATCGGGATCAGGCGGTTCTGCAGCGCGGCGCCCAGGTAAATCATCAGGTTGCGACAGCAGAGCAGATCAAGCCGCGTGAACGGCGGATCCTTAATCACATTCTGCACCGCGAACACGATCATCTCGCGGATTTCTTTCCTGACTCTGTAGCCGCCTTCGACAGGGCTAAAGTAGCGGCTCAGGCGTTCGGGGCTCATCTCCTGGGCGATCGTCTCGGGATAAAGGCCGGCCCGCGCAATGTTGATCGCGTCAGCATCCAGATCAGTCGCAAACAGCTGCACCTTGCACGCGGATCCATGGGTTTGCAGCAGTTCATGCAGCACAATGGCCACGGAATACGCTTCCTCGCCGCTGGCGCAACCCGCGATCCAGACGCGAAACTCGTCGTTGCTCGCTTTGCCCGTCAGCATGGGCTCAAGGATGTCCGTGCGCATGACCTCGAACGCCTCAGGGTCTCGGAAGAACTGAGTCACGTTGATCAGCAATTCATTGAACAGCAATTGGCACTCCACCGCAGAACGCTGCAACAGGCTCGAATAGTCAGTCTGACTGGCTATTTGCAGGACCTGCATTCGCCGCTCTATCCGTCGCGCAATCGTCGTTTTCTTGTACTGGGTGAAGTCGTGTCCGGTGACCGTGCGCAAATGCACCAATATCTGCTGCAACGATTCGCCGGATGCGGTATTAGCCATGGGCTCGACCTTACGCCCCAAAAGCACCTCAGGCATTTGCTCCAACGTCAGGACATGACTGGCGTTACCGGCCTCAATAGCGCTGCTGGGCATGCCACTGTAGGTCGCCTCGTCTGGCCATTGCACCAGCGTCTTGCCCCCGCCGTCGAGAATGGCCCGGCAGCCCTGCGTGCCGTCGTGCCCTGTGCCGGAAAGCACGATGCCCACGGCATTGGCGCCAAGCTCGCTCGCCATTGAAGTGAAACAGGTGTCGATGGGCAGGTGCAGGCCGCCTGACGGCATGGGTGCCTGCACCACCAGTGTGTTTCCTTCAAGGGTGAGGTCACGATTGGGAGGCAGAACATAAACAGTATTGGCTTCCAATGACACGCCATGTTCGGCGTCGGCGACTCTCATTGTGGTCGCGCGGCCAAGGATTTCGCTCAACAAACTGGGCATGGACGGGGCCAGGTGCTGGATCACCAAAAAGCTGAAGCCGGTGTCGACCGGCATCAATGTCAGAAAGCGCTGCAACACCTCGAGCCCGCCTGCTGATGCACCTAATCCAACGACCAATCGGTTGTCAGGCACGGTAGAACGTTGAATGGAGGGCACTGGAGAACCTGCGCAGGTATTTGGCCGTCTATGTTAGCGATTATCTGCCTCTAAAGCGTCAGGGTGTGAACGACGATTTGGCTTCGCACATCTAACGCAATGGCCGGGCCCCA
Source organism: Pseudomonas abietaniphila (assembly GCF_900100795.1). GTDB lineage: Bacteria > Pseudomonadota > Gammaproteobacteria > Pseudomonadales > Pseudomonadaceae > Aquipseudomonas > Aquipseudomonas abietaniphila. Next base: position 236,326 of record NZ_FNCO01000001.1, on the reverse strand, counting down.
AAACGCTCGCGAGCGTTACTGTTCGAAGGTGCGATCTTGTCCAGACACGTGATCGCGCATTATTGGCGCATGGAGCCTCAGCCTCGCGTTTTTTACTATGATCAAGGCTCAGCCAATCCACCAGGCCACTCCCAATGAACAGCTTTCTGGCGCAGGCACAAAACAATCAATGGTCGAATCGACGTTTGCTCTCAGCCTGCTTCGCGTTAAGCCAGGAGGAATACGTGGCCAAGCGAACCAGTTTCTTTCCTTCGATTGAAAAGACGCTTCTGCATATAGTGGACGTCGATCAGTTCTATCTCGCCGCGCTGGAGTTCGACATCGAGGGACAACGCAACGAACTTCCTGACACCTTGTCGCTGCACGCGTTGTCGCAGCTCCAAGCCGCGGCAGATGCACGGCTGATCGCGTATTGCGAAAGGCTGGACGATCAGTCATTGAGTCGCCAGGCAAGGGTTGTCCGGGCCGAGGGAATCGTGCTCGAACGCGTTGACTGCCTGTTGCTGCACCTGTTTCAGCATCAGATCCATCACAGGGGGCAGGTTCACGCCATGCTGTCAGGAACCCGAGTCGCACCGCCGCAGCTGGATGAGTTTTATCTTGATGCAGACCTTCCGCTGCGAGCGATGGACGAAGAGCGTTTCAGCTGGCCGACGGGGAACATTTAAAAAGAGCCATCCTCTTTCGACGCGTGTGTGACAGACGGCTGTCGAAAGCAGTCGTTTGCCGAAAGCCTGCAACGATGCTCAGCGATCGAGGGGCTGTGGAGCTTCGATTTCCAAAATGCTCCCAGCCGTTTCGAGCAAGCAGCGCGGGAACGAGATGTGGAGCTGTAATCAAGCGTCCGTCATACCGACTCTGGCGCGGTGCCGACGGTAAGCTGACAACGGCACTCCGCCCTGGCTGATGTCATCGATCTCGTGCTCGTGGAAGATCACGGTCGTGTCTTCACGAGGCTTGCCCATGACGTTAAAGAGCAGATCGGCGATGCCCTTATAGACGGCCGCCTTCTGGTCGGCAGTGGTTCGGTCCGCGCCCGGCGTTGTGCCTTCCCGGGTCACCAGAATGTTTACGATTGGCATTGGGAAACTCCAGGGTAATGAGGGGAGCGCGCTTGGCGCCCTCCTCCAAAGGCTTTAACGGCCGGCGATAAGGCCGCCATCAACGTGCAGGATCTCGCCGGTCGAGAAGGCAGCGTCCTCAAGGTAAAGAACGGCACGGACGATGTCCTCGACTTCACCCAGCTTGTTCATGGGATGGAAGGCTGCCAATTGCTCGACAATTTCAGGGTTGTGCATTGGGGTGCGAATAACACCAGGCGCGACGGCATTCACGCGAATCCCTCGGGTGGCGTATTCGATCGCCAGACTCTTGGTAGCCGAATTCATGCCGCCTTTAGTGAGCATGGCAATAAGGGCAGGTGAACGCGAACTGGCGAACTCTGCCGTCGAGGCAGTGATCTGAACGACGTGGCCGCTGCCTTGCTCAAGCATCACGGGAATGACGGCTTGGGTGGTGAAGTAAAAGCCGTCGACGTTGGTTCTCAACTTCAGGCGGTAGTCTTCTTCTGTGTAGTCGGTAAACGCTTTGCCGATGAAGATGCCAGCGTTGTTGACCAGCGTGTCGATGCGGCCAAAGCGCTCCAGCGCCGCTGCTACCAACCGCTTGCTCGTCCCGGGATCGCCAATATCCCCGGCGACGGTGATCAAGTCAGGATCGGTGGACGGTTTTATCGAGCGCGAGGTAGCGACGACACCGTAGCCCTTGGCGAGGAACGCATTCACGATGGCCTCGCCCATTCCCTGCGAAGCACCGGTGACGATTGCTACTTTCTTGATGGTTGACATGGCTTTACTCCTCATACGGGTTGGTTGAGGGGACGATAAAGCGTTGTCGCCTGTTCGAAAATTCCCTATCTTCGCTCAATGACTGATCAAAAACGCACAGACCTCGATTGGCAAGACGTCCGCATTTTTCTGGCGCTGGCGCGCTGTGGCAGCTTGTCTGCCGCCGCGCGGATGCTGTCGGTCAACCATGCGACCATCGCGCGCCGCCTCCACGCTCTGGAGGAGACGCTGGGCGAGAAACTCGTGGAGCGCCGCCCTGACGGCTATGCCCTGACGCTGGCCGGTACGCATGCGCTCGAAGCGGCAAGCGACATGGAGCAAGCGGCGCAGGTCCTCAGCCGGGGCAGGCAGGACGGCACGCCTTCGGGCCTCGTCAGAATCAGCGCTTCCCCCGGCCTCGCTGGCAGCTTTCTCATCTCGCGCCTGCCTGCGTTGACAGCCCGTTATCCCAAGCTGGATATAGATCTGTCCCCTGCCCTGCGGTCCATCAGCCTTGACCGACGTGAAGCGGATATTGCCATCCGCTTCGACAAGCCCAAGGACGGCGATATCATCGCGCGTCCGATGGTCGAGGTGGGCTATGGGTTTTATGGGACGGAGGAGGCCTGTCGCTCGTTTGAAGCCGCAGGCAATCTGGTTTTGATCGGCTTCAATGAGGCCGATGGTTACCTGACCCAGGAAAAATGGGTGGCCCGGCATTTCCCTCGTGCTCGCATTGCTTTTCGCGCCAAAGACCAGGCGCTTCATGCGATAGCAGCGCGGTCGGGTATCGGGCTGGCGTTGATTCCACACTATATCGGGCGCGCGGATTCGGCACTGCGGGTATGCGATCTTGGCGCAGTGCGCTCCAGCCGGGAGGTTTTTCTGTTGACGCGCAGTCGCGATCGTAAGGACGCCTCCATCCGGGTCGTGGCCGATGAAGTGGCTGACATGTTTGAGCAGGAACGCGATCTTTTCGTGTGAGTCGCGAAACCGCAGTACAGTTTCTGCCCCCTGCGGCTCGCGGCTTCGCACCCGATCATCCGGTTTGCTCAAACCGGGCTTTGTGGCGGAGTGAAGTAGACGGATGCGTCGTCATCGGATGCGTCTGTCGCGGTGTGATAGCTGGATGCGTCGTCATCCGAGAGATTCTCTGTCTGCACGGCGAGTTGAGCCAGGCGCTCGGCAGGTGTTCCCGAAGACGTCGAGCCTGAGCGCTCTGCCTCGCTCGAGGGTCCGCCGCTGATCGTGGGCTGCGCCTGCTCGCTGTCGAGGCTTCCCCGCACGCTGCTTGCTGGAGATTGGTTGGCGTTGCGTGCCGTGTTATCGGCATTCATGATTCGATTGCCGGTGAGGCTGGTGCGTGCAGGAGAACTCGATTCAGAACCCGCTCGCCGGGACCGCTGACTGGACGTTCTGTCGATACGGCCTGACGCCTCGTCGGGAGCCTCCTCCGCTTGTCCATGCGCTGGCTGAGCGGTCTCTGTCGCGCCCGCCGTATCGGCCGTTGTCCCGCCTTGCGCCATTAAATCCTCAACCAGCTTGTCTGCGACGGCGACGCTCGCGGCATTGGCACCGAACACGACGGCGCCGCCCGCTGTGTTGATGGCGTGTTTTGCAAACGACCCCCAGGCTTGTTGTTGGGCCAACGCGTTGACTGCAGCGCCCTTACCGGCTTCCAGCGCGGCGAAGCCACCGGTCAGTGTGGTGACGTTAGCGGCACCGGAAGCGGTGAAAGTGCCTTTGGCGGTTCTCGACAACGCCCCAAGCGGATCGGTGAGCAATGTGCGCCCCGCGTCGGCCAAACGCCCTCCCGCATTGGTGAGAGGCGTACTGAAGGTGTTTGCGCCCCGCAGTGCTTGCAAGACGTCGAACCAGTCGGTTTCCTGATTCAAGTCCTGTTTGGGTTCGGCATCTCTTCGTCCCAACAGCAGCGCGGGGCCACTGGTGAATTGCTCCGTCCGACGATTGTGGGCGGCGTAGCCGGTGCCGGCGCCAGCGGCTAACCCACCCGTTATGGCAAGGGCGGTATCCAGAATGGGTTCAACCGCAGGATTGAGTTTGGCCGCCACCGGGCCAGCAATCATCCTGGCGGCATTTCGGACAGTGAATGTCTGCGCCTCCTTGGCGTTTTTGATGGCCAGGTTCGCTTTGGTATCGATGCTCTCCAGCGCGACTTTTAAAGACTCATGCAGTTTGTCCCCGGGGGCCTGCAGGTAATACGCATCTTCTCGAAGTTTTTTCATGGACGCGCCGCCGACCTGATCGATCACTGACGCCGCCGCGAGAGAGATCGCCCCTTGCGCGGCCGCTTTCGCCACCGGATGTTGTATGTTTGCTCCGGCGCCTGTGATGGCGGGAATGGTGGCCTGGAGCGTCGATGCCAGAGCAAATGGCAAGCCGCCAACCGTCCCCGACACCATTGACGCGTTACGGTCCATCTTCTTCGCTTTATCCATCACCGTTTGAAGCTCTTCGAACGAGATGTTCTCTTCCATCAGTTTGTTGACTCGGCTCTCGATGATCCGATCAATTTCTCCCCGATGTGGCGATTCTGCCTCCAGACGGTCCCGATAGGGCCTGAACTGCCGGCTTATAAAGTCGGTAAGCAAATGCCGCATTTCACGGGAGTCGTTCACAGCCGCGGCACTCACCTGTCCGGATTGGGGATGACCTTGTCCCACGCAAGCATGATCGGTGACGGCATTTGCACCCGACCCCTCTTGGCGTTCGATGGAGGGTGAGGAATCGGGGGTTTGCTGGCCAGACACGCGCATGGTGAAGTCCTCTTTGGTAATACGGATGCATCGCTGCTAACCGCAATGGTTATTCAAAGAGGTGTGTGGCCTACCGCGTCATTCCGGTTCCGGTGCAAACGTCGGTATTTGACGGTTGTGTTTCAGGATGATGACTCGCCTCCTGTCCCACGGCCGCGTTGCGCTAAAGGCGCCGATCAAGGCGCTGCTGTCTGGCCCGCAGAATCGTCCCGAGACTCGCCACGCAGCTGCGAGAGGCTTGCCGCCAGTTCATTCTTGCGAAACGGCTTGGTGAGCCGAGGAAGATCCGGGTCAAGGCCCTCACGTTCTGCATAGCCGGAAATGAGAAGGATCGGGGTTCCTGGCCTGGAGGTACGAACCACCCTCGCCAGGTCGGTCCCGTTTATGCCCGGCATCAGATGGTCCGTGACAAGCAGGTCGAACGCCTCCCCGGCCTCCATCAGCCCAAGAGCTTCTTCGCCTGACGCCGCCTCGATCACGCCATAGCCCAGTTCGGCCAGCATGTACGCTGTACTGGTGCGTACCAGTTCTTCATCATCGACCAACAGCGCAAGCCCACTCGTCAGCTGCGGCTCCAATGCGTCCACGATGCGCAAAGCCGGTGCCGGCTCGGTCATGCTGCGCGGCAGCCAGAGTTCTACGTTTGTGCCGAGACCGGGTGCGCTCTGAATCGTGAGTGCGCCGTTCAACTGCGATGCCAGCCCATGCACCATCGAAAGGCCGAGGCCAGTACCTTTGCCAACGCCCTTGGTGGAAAAGAATGGCTCCACGGCGCGAGCCAGCGTCGCCGCGTCCATGCCAATGCCGGTGTCCGCGACGGACAGACACAGGTAGTCGCCCGCCCCAAGCTTGGAACGGTGACCCGTGCCGACCCGCTCGGTGCTGGCAGAGATGCGCATCGTCCCGCCCTCAAGCATCGCGTCGCGCGCGTTCACGGAAAGATTGAGAAGGGCCATTTCGAGCTGATTCAAATCTGCAATGGCCGCAGGCAGATCCTCTGGCACATCGATGACCACCTTGATTTGCGGCCCCGTCGTGCTGGCCACGAGATCGCCCATATCGCCCACCAGCTTCGCCACGTCGACGGGAACCGTGCGCAGCGGTTGACGCCGTGCGAAGGCAAGCAACCGTTGCACAAGGGTCTTTGCACGTTCAGCCGATTGCACCGCGCCAGAAATCAGCCGCTGCTCCCGTTCGCCGCCTACGCCTCGTCGCTGAAGCATGTCGAGGGTGCCGACAATGGGTGTGAGCAGGTTGTTGAAATCGTGGGCCACACCGCCGGTAAGCTGCCCCATCGCTTCCATCTTCTGGCTTTGACGCAGCGCTTTTTGCGCCTCTTCCCGTTCGGCAATGGCTTGCGCAACCCTTCCTTCAAGGGTGGCATTGAGCTCTCGCAGTTTCTCCTCGGCGACCTTGCGCGGGGTGATTTCGATCGCAGTGCCGGTCACGCGCAAGCAGCGGCCGGCCGTATCGAACACGCCCCGGCCCTTGGCCGCCACCCAGCGAACGATGCCGTCTTCGCGGCCAATCGTGCGGTAGTCGACTTCGTACAGCGCGCGGCGTTCAGGGTCAACGGCCGCCGTGAAGGCTTCAATGGTTGCGTCCCTGTCCTCGGGGTGCAAACCGTCATAGAAGTCTTGCAGCGTGACGGGCACGTCAGCCGAGATGCCGAACATCGCTTTCGTCTGCGATGGCCAGATCAGCGTGTTGCGCACGAAATCCACGTCCCAGAAACCCACATCCGCATGGTCAACCGCCAGGCGCAGTCTCGCCTCGCTGATCCGGTTCGCGGAGTCCGCTCGAGCGCGGAGTGCGACAAGCCCGACCGTGTGCACCACGAAATCAATGATCTCAATATCCGCGGACAACGGCTCACGCGGCCCTTGGTGGTACATGACGAAAGCGCCGAGCACAGCGCCTTGCATCGAACGAATCGGGATTGACCAGCAGAGGTGCAGCCCCTGTCTGATAGCCAGCTGACGCAACTCGCCCCAGAGCGGATCGCCTGAACTGTCGCAAATGAGCACCGGAGCATGACCCAACGGCTCGGTGCCCAAGGCCTCAGAGTGCGGCCCAACGGTGATGCCTTTGACAGCATCGATATAGGCACCCGGCAAGCTTGGGCCGGCGCAATGCTCCACGTGGCGACCGTCCTCGGTCAGGAGCAGGACACTTCCCAGGAAACGGGAGGTGGACAGGTCCTCCACCTCGCGGACGATCGCGTCCAGCGTGACGCTCAGGGCGGTCTCTTGTACCGCCAGTTCCAGGATGCGGTTCTGCGCAGCCCCAAGCGCGGCCTCGCGATTGCGCGCTTGGGTGAGGCGAGCGTTTTCGATGGCGATCGTGGCCAGCCGCGCCAGACTTTCCAGGCGCTCGATCGTATCGCAATCGTGATCACGAACCTGCGACCAGTAAGCCCCCAGCGCTGCAACGGGGACAGGTCTGCCTATGGGCACCATCACCAGGCTGCGGACGAACGTGGGTGCATAGGCATCCTGCGGGACTCGCGGATCGAGCCTGACGTCAGGGATCACCACCGTCTCGCGGTGACGCATCGCCCACCCCGAAATGCACTGATCGACGAGAAAGCTCTGGCCTTGCCAAAGCGCAGAGACGGCATCTTCAGCCACGTAAGCACAGCGGCCGTCATTTTCGATAACGACTGCAATGCCCTCCGCGCCCACCGTGGCACGCGCCGTGTCTCGCAACACATCGACGACCTCGTCCACCGACGCCGCTCTGACCAGCCTTTCACTGGCATTCAGCACATGAGACAAACGGTCATCAATGACGGGGTTCATCGGAACAGTCGGCAAACAGATCTCCCAACGGCCAGAGAATCTTGTCCGGCGGTCTGGTTCAGGTTGAAGGCGGGGAAAACAGATGCCGTGGCGCGACGCTTTCTTATCGACACGGACGGAAGTCAGTTTCTCAGAAAAGACCCCATCAAGCATCACCCCGAAGCAAGCGTGCGACGGACAGCAGCCGGCTCAGAAACAGCCTGTCGGATTACCTACCCGATCACGGCCGCCTGCTTGCCGGGCACTCGGTCACACCGCAACGACGTCAATGACAGGGAGGGAAATGCATGGAAGGAGACAGCCTTCACGAAAAGCATGAGCGAACACTAGAACGGTTGCAGCCCACTCTCCTGTATCACTGCCCGCCCCTGTGAAGACGTCATGTAGTCGAGTAACGTCTTGGCTTCCATGGGATGAGGGCTGCCCTTCATGACGGCACCGGAGTACAAGACCATCTGCTGCACGTTGTCGGGGATCAAGCCCACAATATCAATGCCGGGCGCGGCTTTGAGTTCACTCAACTGCTGAAACCCCAGTTGAACATCACCGCGCGCCACGGCATTGCCGACGGGTTCGGTGGAGATGGCCCTGCTTTTGAGCACAAAGTTCTGATCAAGCTCCATCCGCGGGAACAGCCAATGTGAAAGGTACATGCCTGTGGGACTGTTGGCGTAAGCGACAGACTCGGCGTTCATCAGCGCCTCGCGCAGGGCATCAACGGTGTCAATCCTGGGCTTCTGAGCGCCGTCCCTGACTGCCATGGCGATCAACGACTGTCCAAGATCAACGCGGGTGGCCGGATCCACCCTGCGTTGCGCAACCAGTCGGTCCATGGACACCCGGTCGGTCAGCACCAGGTCAAACGCACCGGGACTGGGCGCGGGCTCAAACGTATCGGCCAGCGTCACGCCAGCGGGCGGCGCCTTGATGATGTCCAGGTGAATAGCGCGGCCTTTTTCGTAGTCAGGCGCGATGGCCTGAGCCGCACCGATGAAACCGCTGGAGCAGAGCAACCTCAGGGTCACTGGACCTTCTGCGGGCTTGTCGGCGGCGTGGCTCAGGCCGTTGCAAAGAAGAAGGCAGGTCAGCAAAACGGGTCTGAAGCACGGGTGCATGGCAGGCGAATCCTCGTCCGGAAAACCTTCACGCTAAAGCAGCGTTCCACCTCCCCCGTGTTAACCCGCGTTAAGAAAAATTTACTTTAACGGACAAACGTACCGGCCCACCTTGCGCCTGCCGTTAGAATGTACGCCCCCCACTCTGGAGTTCAGAATGAATCGTGCGTTAGTCATCGAGGACGACGAAGTCACCGCACACGCCATCATGACCGAGCTTGACGCCCATGGCTTCCAGGCTCAATGGGCGGACAACGGACGCGACGGTCTCGCGCTGGCCATCGCAGGAGGCCATGACGTCATTACCCTGGATCGCATGCTGCCCGATTTTGACGGACTGACAATCGTCAGCACGCTGCGGCAGTTGTCCATTCAGACCCCGGTGCTGATGATCAGCGCCCTGTCGGACGTCGACGAGCGGGTTCGAGGTCTGCGCTCCGGTGGCGACGACTACCTGACCAAACCGTTCTCGATGATCGAAATGATTGCGCGCCTCGAGGTGCTGCTTCGTGACCCGGCGCCCGGTGAAACGGAACATTGCCTGCGCTTCGGCGGGCTGCAGATGAACCTGATTGCCCAGACGGTGACGCTTGACGGTCAGGCAATCGCGCTGCTTCCCACCGAATTCAAACTGCTGACCTACCTGATGCGCAACGCCGGTCAGTTGGTCACGCGCACCATGTTGTTCCAGGAAGTCTGGGGTTACCACTTCGATCCCGGCACCAACATCATCGAGGTGCACCTCGCGCGCTTGCGTAAAAAAATAGAAGGACCGGGCGCGCCCGCCATCCAGACGATTCGTGGGTCAGGCTATGTCCTCGTCGACAAGGACTGAACGCTGGCGGTCCAGCGGCAGCCGTCTGATCGGTCTGTATGCGTTGTTCTTCGTGGCCTGGGGTGCCGTTTTCACCGGAGTACTGTACTGGGAGATCACGCGCTACCTGGGCACCGTGGCCGAGCGAACGCTGATGCAACGCGCGCATTATTATCAAAAAGTCAGCGATGCGGCGCTGGTGTCCGAGCTCGCCGGAAGTGAGGTGTACTCCACGCCGGGCATCGATGCTTACGGGTTGTTCGAAGCCAACGGCGCCCACCTGACCGGTGACTTGCTCAAATTGCGCTCCAACCTTCCCGACGATGGACAGGTGCATTATCTGGAGCGCGGTTTAAGCATCGCGTTGCCCAATGAAGAAACCCGCAGCAGCTATGCACTGCGGCTGGATCGCGCGGATGGCAGGATCCTGATCCTCGCGCGCGACGGAGGCTCGATCTCCGCCGTGGGAGGCATTATCGGGCAGGCCCTGTTCTGGGGGTTGTCGCTGACGCTGGTGCCGGGGCTGATCGGCTGGCGCCTGTTGCGAAGACGCCCCATCAGGCGCGTGGAGCGGTTGCAGCGCAGCACCGAACGCATCGTATCGGGCAACCTGCGTGAGCGGCTGCCGCTCTCGGCCCGCCGCGATGAACTCGACATGCTGGCCAGCGCCGTCAACACCATGCTCGAACACATCGAGCAACTGATGCTGGAGGTCAAAGGTGTGTGTGACGGCATTGCCCATGACCTGCGAACCCCACTGACCCGGTTGCGGGCCCGCCTGTATCAGCTGCAAAAACTGCCGCTGCAGCAGGCCCATGTCGATACGCTGAACCTGGCACTGGAGGAAAGCGAATCGATCATGTCGCGCTTTCAGGGCCTGCTTCGAATATCTGAGCTGGAGGACACCCGACGGCGCTCGGCCTTCGAAGCATTTCAGCCCGCGCGGCTGCTAAAGCAGGCTCACGAGTTTTATGAGCCGCTTGCCCATGAGAAACACCAGCAATTGATCCTGCAGACGCCTGATGAATGCCCAATGCTGGAGGGTGATACCTCTCTGCTGTTCGAGGCGTTGGTGAACCTGATGGACAACGCGATCAAATTCACTCAACCGGGAGGCCACATCTGCCTGCGCTGCGTGCGAAAGGAGCACAGCCTGAGTATCGAGGTGCAGGACAACGGCCCAGGCATCCCGCACCACGAACGCAACAGTGTGACCCGACGTCTCTACCGCGGCGATCAGTCCCGGCAGCAACCGGGCAACGGGCTCGGCTTGTCACTGGTGGCTGCGATTGCCCGACTCCACGGATTCGGGCTGGACATCAAAGCAGGCGTCGACGGACGCGGTACCCGAGTGACACTCGAATGTCCTCTGCACGATGCTCGGCACGGCGCTTCTTAAACTTTTCTTAACCCTGCTTAATTGGTCGCTGTTTTTGCGCTGATCTAGGTTGTCGCACCTCGCGTCTAACCAAGGCTTTCTGTTCGTGAAACACCTGACCCCACGGCTCGTCCTGACTCTTGCGTTGACTCACTGGCCGACAGTGTTCGCCGCTCCCGTTCCCTCAGGCCCCATGACACCTTCGGCGCCTCAGCTTCATGCAAAATCCTGGGTGCTGATGGATGCAGGCAGCGGGGACGTGATCACCAGCCATGATGCAAATGAACACCTGCCCCCTGCCAGCCTGACCAAATTGATGACGGTGTACGTCGCGACCAACGAGATACAGAGCGGCCGATTGCGATCCGACGATGAAGTCACCATCAGTGAAAACGCCTGGCACACCGAGGGCTCGCGCATGTTCCTCGATCCGCGAAGCAAGGTGGCGGTCCATGACCTGTTGCGCGGGATCGTCATCGACTCGGGCAATGACGCCAGCGTCGCGCTCGCCGAGCACATCGCTGGCGATGAAACCAGTTTCGCCGGCTTGATGAACGCAACGGCAAAGCGGCTGGGGCTCGACGACACGCACTTCCTGAACCCGACCGGCCTGCCCGCGCCAGATCACTATTCCTCAGCGCTGGACATGGCGAAGCTCGCTCGGGCGATCATCAACGACGAGTCCGCTTACTACCCGCTGTATAAACAAAAGCACTTCACCTGGAACGGGATACGCCAACCCAATCGCAATCTGCTGTTGTGGCGGGACGAGTCCGTGGACGGCCTGAAAACCGGGCATACCGAGGCAGCGGGCTATTGTATGGTCACCTCTGCCCTGCGCGACGGTCATCGATTGATCACGGCAGTATTTGGCTCCACCTCGATGAAAAATCGCGCCAATGACGCTGAAAAACTGCTGAGCTACGGCTTTCGCTTCTTCGACACCCAAACCTATGTGAAGGCGGCTCAGGTCCTGTCCAACCCGATGCTCTGGAAAGGCGAAGACCGGACGCTGCCCGTAGGGTCGCTGGATGATATTTCCCTGACCCTGCCAAAGGACCGGAATCGCAAAGTCGATCTCCGCTTCAACATCGACCACCCTCTCGTCGCCCCCATCGCCATGGGCACCGTGGTCGGCAGCCTGGACCTGTACGACGGCGATAAGAAACTGGCGACGCGGCCTTTGATCGCCCTGGAAGAAGCGCCTGAGGGCGGCTGGTGGAAGCGGACCTGGGACACCGTGCGGCTGTTCTTCCTGAACATGTTCGGACAAGGAGAATCGGACCAATAAGCCAATGCCAGCTGGCAGGATCCGGTCAAAGATCCTGCCGGATTATCGCGAGTTATCAAAGCCACAAGGGCTGGCCTCAAGGAGGGACGTGACCAGCCCTTGATGGATTAAACACAGGTTTTTTATCCTCAGCCCTTTATTTGGAAACGATTGATTCCTATACTCGCGCCATGACTACGAAAAATGACTTCTCCGTCCGGCCAGGTCGGCCGCGTGAATTTGACACCGACGCGGCGCTGGACAAAGCGATTACACGCTTCAGTGAATATGGGTTTCACGGCACCTCGATCTCGGACTTGAACACGTGCCTGGGCCTGACGTCGGGCAGCATCTACAAGGCCTGGGGCGACAAACGCGGCCTTTTTCTGGCAGCACTTGATCGCTATTTGACCCGACGGGCAGAGGCGATTGCCGCCTGCCTGGAGAGCAAGCGCTCTGGACGCGACAAAATCGAAGCGCTGCTCATTCACTACGCGCACCTCAGTTGCGAGGCTGCAGGCCGCACAGGATGCCTGGTCGTCGAAACCGCGGTTGAGCTTTCGCGGGCTGATAGCGAGATTGCACGCTTGATCGGCGCGCAGCAGGACAGGCGAGAAGCCCAGCTCCGCCGCCTGATCGAGGAAGGTCAGTCAGATGGCTCCGTTCGTGAGGAGCTTGATGCCCCGAATCTGGCAAAGCTGCTCTTGGTCCTCCAGCAAGGCATGCGGGTAGTGGGCAAAACGGGCTCAGACACCGAACAGATGCTCGCAATGGTGAACGAACTGATGGGACTGCTGGAGTAAACATTTAGTCAATTAGGAAACGATCAATTCCATTTTGGGAGATACCATGAAGATTCGATCAGAACAACCAACGTATGTGGGCACGGATTTCATGGTGCGCACAGATTTCTGGCAGCGATTCCGCCACGCAAGTACGCAGATCAGCGGAGTCAATATTCACTACGTCGAGGGCGGCGCAGGCCCGACGCTTCTGCTGATACCTGGCTGGCCGCAGAGTTGGTATGCATGGCGTTACGTAATGCCCCAATTGGTGGATGCCGGTTACCGAGTGATTGCGGTTGATCCCCGCGGCATGGGGGAAAGCGATGCGCCGGCAGGCAATTATGATCTGCGGACCGTCGCCACTGAGTTGCATCAGTTTGCAGAAAAAATCGGCCTGTTTGATGAAGGCCCGATCCATGTTGCGGGGCACGATGTGGGCACCTGGATTGCCTATGCGTGGGCTGCGGACTGGCCTGCAGACATCCGGCGCGTCGCGTTGCTTGACGCACTGATTCCCGGCGTTTCAGCGCCGCGCACTGATTTGCCGTCCGACGAGGCCAACCGGCGCAGTTGGCATTTTGCGTTCAACCAACTCGACGACCTTCCTCAATTGCTGATATCGGGTCGCGAACAGGCATTCCTGACCTGGCTGTACAAGGCCAAGGCGCTGCAACCCTGGACCATTACCCCTGAAGACATTGCCGTCTATGCGCGCCAGCTTGCCGCCCCCGGGGCATTGCAAGCGGTCACCGGGTACTACCAGTCAGCGCTGTCACCGGAAGGGGTTGCCGCTAACCGACGTCGCGCTGAAACGCCGCTCAATATTCCGGTATTGGCCCTGGGGGCAGAGCGAGGGGTGGGCGATCATATCGTCAAAGTCCTGCGCGCCTTGGCCACCGATGTACAGGGTGATGTGATCCTCAACGCGGGCCATTACCTGCCGGAAGAGGCTGCGAATCGGATAGCCGATGAGTTGATCGGCTTTTTCGGCAATCAAGAAGAGTAGCGATGCTTCTATTCTTTTTTCTGGCTGCTGCGGCAGGCGGGAGTATCGCCGCGCTCTGAAAAATCCCGGCTCAACCAAGCTCGATCAGCATGTCCAGAAAAGCGCGCACCGCAGGATTACTGCGACGGCTCTCGGGCCAGATGGCGGTGATGTTGTGCCGATGCACCGCGAACTCGGACAGTACAGGCACCAGCTCCTGTCGCCTCACCCTCGGGGCGGCCATGAAGCTCGCCGCCAAGCCTATCCCCGCCCCCGCTGCGATGGCCGCCAGAACGGCTTCGCTCGCATCCAGGACGACAGGCGATGACGGCAGCCGCTCGATCTCCTTGTCGCCCACCCGAAACGGCCAGCGCAAGGTCTGGCCGGTGCTTTGATAGCGCAGGTTGACCGTCTCGTGCTCCACCAGATCATCGGGGTGCTGAGGCGTGCCGCACCTGGCCAGATAATCCGGCGAAGCGTAACAGCAGAGGGTGTACGGCAAGAGCCGGCGGGACAACAGGGACGAGTCCGAAAGCTCACCAATCCTCACCGCCAGATCAATGCCCTCGCCAATCAGGTCGACGATCTGGTCACTCAGCCGAACGTCGAGCAGCACCTTGGGGTGGCGTTGCCGAAACGCCGTGATGACGGGCGCTATCACGTGCAGCCCAATGGGAAGTGACGTCGCGATCCTCAACGTGCCCGCCGGCTCGGAGCGCGCGGACTTCGCCACCTGCTCGATCTCTTCGGCCTGGCGCAACAGCTGCAACACCCGCTCGTGAAGATCGCGACCTTCGGCGGTGAAGACCAGCGAGCGCGTGGTGCGGGTGAACAATGACACGCCGAAATGATGCTCAAGCCGCTGGATGCTTTTGCTGATCGCGGAGGGTGAAACGGACAGCGAGCGGGCCGCCGCTCTGTAGCTGCCCAGAGAGCCTGCGCGGGCGAATGCGATCATCCCGCTCAGTCGTTCAAATCCGATTGGTTCCTTCATGGCACCATTGAAACGAATTGCAACCTTATTATCAACCCGACCATTGAGGCTTACGCTGAGTCATCCCCATTGATCTGCACGAGGTTGCGATGAACGACACGATGAAAGCGGTGCTGCTACGGGAATTTGGCGGGCCGGACGTCCTGCGTTACGAAGAGGCGCCCACACCCATTCCCCAACGTAACGAAGTGCTCGTCCGTGTGCACGCGGCCAGCCTCAACCCGCCCGACCTCTATTTGCGCGACGGCTATCGGGCGTTGCCACCAGCGTGGCGTCCAGACGCGCGATTCCCCCTGATTTTGGGTACCGATGTTTCAGGAGAGGTCATTGCCGTTGGCGACAGCGCCTCCCGCTTCAGCGTCGGTGACGAAGTCTATTCAATGGTGCGTTTTCCGGAAGACGTGATGACCGGCAGCGGCGCTTACGCTCAGTTCGTTCGCGTCCATGAGGACGAGTTGGCCTTCAAACCCCAGGGCATCGATCATGTGCAGGCTGCCGGCGCGCCCATGTCGTTGCTCACGGCCTGGCAATTCCTGATTGACCCCGGCCATGACGCGCCGAACCCGTTCCAGGCATTTCGGCATGCACCCGTCCCGCTGAAAGGCAAAACGGTGCTGGTCAACGGTGCTGGAGGGGGTGTGGGGCATTTGGCGTTGCAGGTTGCTAAATGGCAAGGAGCGCGTGTGATCGCGGTGGCCTCTGGCAAACACGAGAACCTGCTCCGCGAATTGGGCGCCGACGCCTTTATCGATTACACAAAGACCGCCGCCGACGCTGCAGCAACGGATGTGGATCTCGTGATTGACGCCGTCGGCGGCGAGAACATGGAACGCTTTCTGCGCGTGATCAAACCGGGCGGCGCCCTCTTCCTGGTCAATCCGCTGGGGTTCTGCGGGCATGAAGAAGCCGCCCATCGAACTGTCACGGTGTCGTCGACGCAGGTGCGCTCCAATGGAACACAACTGGCCGAGGCCGGTCGGCTGCTGGATGACGGCACGCTGCGTGTGGTGATTGACAGCACATTTGCACTGGCCCAGGCAGCGGATGCACACCACCGCGCTTCACAGGGCGGTATCCAGGGCAAGATCGTGCTCATCGCCTGAGTCATCGATGCCCTCGAAGATGAGCCGGCGTTAGAGGCATCACCTCACCCCATTTTTTCGGCTCGCTGTAACCAGAGCCTGAAAGCAAGCGAATTAACTTCCGGGCGTGGTCGCCAGTGTTATCCGTCTGGGTATCAAGGTCCGCGCGCCAACCGCCCGGAAAGAGACAACTCGCCTCTCCGGATCATCGCCTTCCACGGCCCTCGCGACCCTCCGGAATTGATATGCAACCTGACGTAACCCACTTCTCCTGCACTGGCTGTGGCGTCTGCTGCAAAGGAAGACTTATACCGCTCACGCTGGATGAAACCCGACAATGGTTGCGTCGAGGACATGATGTGTCGGTGATCGTTGAAGCCTTCGATGAGTCGAACTGGGCAGGCTCCTCGCTGCAATTCTCCCACGCCTCAGGCCGGTCCGTGACCGTACGCAGCGGGGATGCTACGGTCCAGTTGATCGCTCTATTCGCAGGGCGAGCCCTTGAGCAATGCCCAAACCTGAAGGACGACAACCTCTGCGGTATCTATGAAGAACGACCGCTGGTTTGCCGCATCTACCCCATGGAAATCAACCCGTTCATTCCCCTGGTCAAAGAAAAAAAGGCATGCCCGCCCGAAGCGTGGCAGAGCGATGACGTGATCTGCACCGATGGGCGCGCTGACTCAACGATGGAAGCACTCATCCACCAGTCCCGGCAGGCAGACAGGGACGATGCGGCAACCAAGGTCGCCATCTGCGCAGCGCTGGGGTTGAATGTCGCCGGCTGGAAGGATGACGCGCTGGTGGTCTACTTCCCGGAGCGGGCCCGACTGCTCGAAGCCATTGATCGTGCAGGGGACGGCTCGGCGCTGGCATCGGAAACACAGTGGCGGGTACGAGTGGACAAGCCTTCGTTACGCAACAGGTTGACTCACGCGGCCATTGAGCTGGCTGACAACGAACCGGCCCATTACATTTTTCATGAACTGTGAAAGCGTCTGTGCCCCGCGTAGCAGCTGTGAATCATTGCAGTGCCGGCTCAAATCGCGCTCCACGTCACAGGGATCAATGACGCTCGCACGCCCACAGTTCAATGCCGGGTTGGCGCGCGTCGGGCGCGCCCACCCAGGTGCTCATTGCCTGACACCGATCCTCAAAGCACAGCTGATAATCACCGGCTTCCGGCGTTCGGCCCAGTTTCAAGGGTTGCAGAGGACTCAGTTGGCGGCGGTAGTGCCAGCTGCCGTTTCTCAGGAAGGCGTCATCGGGGATTTCCATCCCCGCGCCATTGCCGCGCACGCGGGCCTCGCCCAGCACCAAGCCCTGCTCGGTGACACGGTAGTCTTCTTCCCAGCGGATTTTCTCGATGGTGTGGTTCCACGCCAGCGTGAAGCTGGAGAGAGGAAGTTGGGCCCAGACCACGCCGGCCAGGCCCAGGCACAGTCCGATCATGCGTTGGCGACGGCGGTATGGCGTGAACGCCAGAGGTGCTGACCGATGACCAAAGCGCCCAGCACGAAGCCAGCTTCGTCGGTCAGCGGCAACGCCACCACCAGCAACGCGCCTGCGGCAAAGGCCAGCAACCGTTCCCACATCGGCATTTTCACGTTCAGATAACCCGTCGATGCCATGCCCCACAGACCCACCGCCAACACGGTTTTGATCAGCATATAGGCGGTCATCCACAGATTGCCGCCTTGCAGCATCAGCGCTGGGTTATAGACCGCCATGAACGGAATCACGAAGCCCGCAAGCGCAATTCGCACCGCCCACAGACTGATCTTGAACCCGGTTTCCTTCGCGATCGGCGCCGCCGCAAAACAGGCCAGTGCGACAGGCGGCGTCAGGTCGGCGAGGATGCCGAAATAGAACACAAACATGTGCGAAACGATGAGCGGCACGCCCAGCTCGAGCAACGCGGGCGCGGCGATGGAGCTGGTGATGATGTAATTGGGAATGGTCGGAATGCCCATTCCCAGCACCAGGCAGGTGATCATCGTCAGAATCAGCGACAGCAACAGGTTGTCCCGGCCGATCGCCAGAATGTAACCCGCAAACGTAGACGCCACCCCCGTCAACGAAACGATCCCGATGATAATCCCGACCAGCGCGCAGGCGATTCCCACCGGAACCGCGTGACGTGCACCGTCGACCAGCGCATGCAGGCAGATCACCAGGGTCTCGCGCCCGCCCTTGATGAACCAGCACACCAATACCAGCGCTGCGATGACGGCGAAGATCACCCCGATACCCAGCTGGAAGAACCCGACGCACAGCACCCCTAGCGCAATCCAGAACGCACAGCGAAGGGCGAAACTCGACACTCTGAGGATAATGGCCGAGCCGAGAATCACGATAGCGGTCAGGGCCAGCCCCACCATGCCGGAAAACAGAGGCGTGCGGCCGGAAAACAACAGATACACCAGCACCAGCAATGGAATCAGCAAATACCAGTTTTCTTTCACGGCACCCAGCGCGCTGGGGCATTGGTCCTTGGGCAGGCCTTTGAGGTTGGAACGCTTGGCCTCCAGATGCACCATCCAGAACACTGAGCCAAAGTAGAGGATCGCCGGAATCAATGCGGCCTTGGCGATCTCCACGAACGGCACATTGATGGTCTCGGCCATGATAAAGGCGACCGCGCCCATGACCGGTGGCATCAATTGGCTGCCCATGCTGGATGTCGCCTCAACGCCACCGGCGAATGCTGCCCGGTAGCCAAAGCGCTTCATCAAGGGAATGGTGAACTGGCCCGTGGTGACGACGTTGGCGATGCCGGAACCTGTAATCGTGCCCATCAGCGCCGAAGACGCGACCGCGACCTTGGCGGGGCCCCCAAGTTTGTGGCCGAACAGCCCCATGGCGAAGTCGGTGAACAGTTTGATCATCCCGGCCTGCTCCAGGAAAGCGCCGAACAGGATGAATAGAAAAATATAGGTCGCAGACACGTAGGTCGGTGTCCCGTAAAGCCCTTCGGTGCCAAACGCCAGCTGATTAACGATCTGGTCAACGCCATAGCCGCGGTGCGCGAGGCCACCCGGCAGGTATTCACCAAACAGGCCATAAGCCAGAAACAGCCCACAGATGATCGGCAGCGCGATGCCCATCACCCGCCGGGCCGCTTCGAACACCAGCGCGATCAGCAGCAGGCCAATCACCATGTCGCTCGTTGTAAGGTCGCCGGAGCGCTGGATCAGATCCGCCTCAAATACCCACTGGTATAACGCGGTGGCGATGCCCGCCAGACTGAGCACCCACGCCAAGGGCTGCCAAGGACGGTTTGTGCCGTGGGCGGGGTAACTGAGAAACACCACCCACAGCAGGAACCCCACGTGAACGGCGCGTAATACCTGGCTTGAGATCGGAGAAAACGCGGCTGTCACGATCTGAAAGATCGAAAACGCCAGCGCGACAAAGAAAAGGGTTCTGGGCCAATCCCGCGGGCTCGCGGGAATGCCGTGATGATCTTCACTCATTGACTGCCTCATGACCGCATTGAACAAGGACGGAAACGGGCGCGGTCACCGAAGCGACACCGCGCCCGTGAGCGTTACAGCGCGCCTTTTTCCTTGTAGTAGCGTTCGGCACCGGGGTGCAGCGGGATTGGCAGGTTCTTGGCCGCGGTTTCCAGCTTGATGTCCTTGGCCGCGGAGTGCGAGTTGCCCAGCCGGGTAAGGTTGTCGAACATCAGTTTGGTCATCTCATACGCCACTTCCTCCGGAACGTCCTCACGGGTGACAAGGATGTTGGTGATGGCCACGGTGGGCACCGCTTCGGGCTGACCGTCGTAGGTATTGGCGGGAATCATCGCGCTTTGATAGGCAGGATTGCCGATTTTGGCGACGACGTCAGTCGGGATGGACACGTAGTTGAGCGGCATCACCGAGGACAGGTCCCGAATCGCCGCCATACCCAACCCCGAAGACTGAAGCGTAGCGTCGAGCTGGCGATTCTTGATCAGCTCGACCGACTCGGCGAATGGCAGGTATTGCACCTTGCCCATGTCCTCATAGGTCAATCCCGCAGCCTTGAAGATGGCCCGTGCGTTGAGTTCGGTGCCAGATTTCGGTGCCCCGACGGAAATGGTCTTGCCCTTGAGGTCAGCGAGGGTCTTGATCCCCGACTCCTTGCTGGCAACGATCTGGATGTAGTTGGGGTAGGCGCCGCCGATGGCGCGGAGCTTGGTCAGCGGTGCTTTGAAACCTGCGTCCTCCACGCCGTTTTTGGCATCGGCAACCGAATCGCCGAGCGCTAGTGCAAGTTCGCCGCGACCGGCCTGCAACAAGTTGAGGTTTTCGACCGAGGCCTTGGTGGCCTGGACGGACGTCTTCGACCCCGGTATCCCGTCGCTGTAGATCTGCGACAGGCCAACGCCAATCGGGTAATAAACCCCGCTGGTGCCTCCGGTCAGGATATTGATGAACACGGGGGCTGCGTGTGCGGCGCTGGTGACAGCCAGCGCGGCTGCCGCGGCCAGGAGGGTGAAACGGGTGGACACTCGCATTGGGAACTCTCCGTCTTGTTATGGCTTTATGCAGAGTCCTTCCAATGTAGTAGATAGATGAGCAGAGGGTGGCAAGTTGATAGCCAATCTGTGAGGTGATGTTTCCCAAACCCGCCGTTTAAAGAGCGTTGTGACCGGACTGCAAGGCGCTAGCGGGGCATTGTACGGGCCAGCGAAAGAAGCCGATCCTTCTCATATTGCAGTTGCAATGTGGCCTCCGCACGGCTGAGCAGAAGATCCGCGTGCTTGATGCAGACCTGTCGGAACAGCTCGGGGTTTATCTGAGAAAGACTGATCAGCGCCTTGAGAAGTCGAATGTTGACTTCCAGCAAACCTGCACCGTCCCTGCTGATCGGCGAAAAGAAATCATCGAACAGATCCTCGACCGTCAGGCCTCGCAGATAGACCCCGTCACAGCCTGGATCATGCTCCGGTGTTGAAAGCTGCGGCTTGCCCCAGCAGGTCAACGTTCGCACGCCCCGGCCTATGACATCAATTGCCGTGCCTGGGTCGTTTACGGCCGGAGACAAAGCGCGCGATGCAATTTCCGAGAGGACCGAGAGCCCAAACCGGGGATCGTGTTCAAACGTCCTTCTGACGCCTATGGTCAGTGCCGCCCGGATCTTCTCAGCGTCCAGGCGCCCGTCATCGATGCTCGCCGGGTCCAACGCGACGATACGGATCACTGGCATCCCCACGTGAACGAAACTCCCCGGAAGGACCTCCAGATAGAGCTGAATCTGGCGCTCTTGGGCGATAACGTCCAGCGCCTGCACATCGATATGCTGAACATAGCCGGTTCGCTCACTGGACAGCGTTCGTGCAGAAGCGGGAAGCACCAGGTCAGGTGGATACGCTGCACCACCCAGATACGGCCACTGTGCTCGCTGGTTGATGGCGGCTATCGTGGCGTTTTCCACCCGGTCAATGGTCTCACCCACCCTCCCGAGTTTGGACAAGTGGTCAATCCAGCGCAGCAGGGTGTAAACAATGAGGATGACCACGCCGATCGTCACCGCAAACAGCAGCACACGCCCCTGCGTGCCGTAGGCGCCCGTGCTCAACGCAATGATGCCGACCAGGCTGAACAGAAATGAGCCGATGAACGTGGCGAGTGCGTTTTGCGTCGTGGTGTCTTCCATGACGAGCGTCGTCGCACGAGGGGTCACCCCGCTGCTGGCGGCACTGTACGCGCTGACCATGGTACTCAAGGAAAACGTGGTGACCGCCAGCATGCTCGATGCAATGATCCCCAGAATCTTGTCCACCGCATCAGCGCCGATGCGCGCAGACAGGGACTCGGGGATGAAGTCCTTGAAGACCACCGCAACCAATGCCGTGGCAACCCCAAGCAGTGAAAACAGGGACGCTCTGAACCACAGCCGTTTGGTCAGTTGACTCGTGATCCAACGCCAACGCGCAATCATGTGAAGTACCTTCAGGGGTGACGGCTCATTGAGTGGTTGCCGGGGCAGAAGTTTCATTGTGCGATGAAGAGGGTCGTTTGCATCTTGCCTGCTGGCTACCTATCATCGCGGTGGGTGCGCTGCTGCATAAGGCACAGGGCAGGTTAAAGCTTAAACGTTGGTCGGGCCGCCAACGGAGAGTGATCGTGCCCCATACAAAACCGGCGTCCACTGCTATTCCCCGTCCTCAGGTTCTCACCGAACGTGCGCTGTCGGCACTGGAGCGCTTCTCGCACATCGAAGCCGTCAGTGGCATCGTCCTTTTACTCGCTGCGGTGGCTGCCCTGATCTGGGCGAACAGTCCGGTTGCCGAATCCTACGAGCATTTCTGGAATACCCGACTCACCCTCGGCCTCGGCGATTTCACGCTGTCTCGTTCGCTGCACTTTCTGGTTAACGACGGATTGATGACCGTTTTTTTCCTCGTCGTCGGGGCAGAAATACGCCAGGAGATCAGAGACGGCGCGCTGGCCAACATGAAGCTCGCCACCCTGCCGCTGGGCGCCGCACTGGGCGGCGTGATGATGCCTGCACTCATTTACACGCTGCTCAACCATGGCACCGAAGCCAGCGCCGGGTGGGCTGTCCCCACGGCTACCGACATTGCATTTGCGGTGGGCGTACTCGCTTTGCTGGGGAAGTCGATTCCGGCAGGTGTGCGCATTCTGCTGCTGGCGCTGGCAATCATTGATGACATCGTCGCGATTCTTATCATCGCAGTGTTCTACACGGCCAGTCTGGACTACCTGGGTCTGGTGGTTGCTGCTGCTGGGCTGTTGCTTGTGCTGGTGTTCCAAAGAATGGGCATTGGTAAGGCCTACGCCTACCTGTTACCCGGCGCAATTGTCTGGTTTGGCTTGTTGAAAACGGGCGTGCACCCGACGTTGGCAGGCGTCATTCTGGGCCTCATGGCGCCCGTAAACTCCAAGCCTGCCCAAGAGCGCCCACTGGACACCATCGGGCGGAATTTTCATGAACTGATGGATCGTTTTTCTCAAGCCAGAGACAACCCGCAGGCCGTAGCCAAACCGCTGAAACAGCTACGTCACGCTCAACGGGAGGTACTGCCGCCGGTCCAACGCATCCAGGTCGGCCTTCATCCCTGGGTGGCGTATGGCGTCATGCCCCTTTTTGCACTGGCCAATGCGGGAGTGAGCCTGGAAGGTGCCAACCTGAACGATGCAATGTCGCACAATGTCTTCGTGGGCGTGATCCTGGCGCTGGTGCTCGGCAAGCCGCTGGGCGTGATGCTGGCCAGTTGGGCGCTGGTCAAACTCAACATCTGCGAACTGCCGGATGGCGTGACCTGGAAAGGCGTCACCCTGGTGGGGTTGTTGGCAGGCATCGGGTTCACCATGTCCATCTTCATCGCGTCCCTCGCCTTTTCGGATCCGGCGCTGCTGTCATCCGCCAAACTCAGTGTGCTGGCGGCGTCCTCGGTCGCGGCCGTCATAGGGTTGAGCTGGGGAAAGCTTAAATTCTGAGCAGTGATCGCTGGGCGCTACAGCAGCGCTTTCAGACACACTGTGCGGCATGATCAGCTTTCCCTCACCCTTTCCAGCGCCACAAGCCGCTCCAAAATCCGGCGGGACTGCACCCCGCCGGAATCGATATTGAGTTTCAGCAATGACCTGTCCGGATGAGCCAGAATATTGCGCTGTTGCTGCTCGAGCATCTCAAGGTCTTCTGAGAAGATTTTCGCCTGACCGTCCCTGATGGCCTGTGTCAGGCCCTCATCGCGGGTGTTGAAGTTGCGGGCCATTCCCCAGAAATACCAGATCGAGGTTTCGGTCTCTGGCGTCATGAAGTCCACCACGATGCTGGAGACTTTGTGCTGCTGATCTGAGTGATAGCCGCCCTTTCCCGCATGGGCGACGCCCACTTCTATCAGGACATGACTGGGCGGGCTGAACCGGCAAATCTGCCAACGATCCACCAGCACATCGTCGGCCAGATGGTTGCCTCTCAGGGCCATACGCCAGAACGGCGGTGGCGTAACGTTCTCCATGTAACGCGCGGTGACCACCTCGTCACCCTCGACTTTGGTGATCGGCACGGTCTCGTCGATCTCTTTCTGACCAATGCTTGAGGCATGCACATAGGTCTCGTGAGTGAGGTCCATCAGGTTATCGATCATGAGCCGATAATCGCAGTGGATATGGAACATTCCACCGGCATAGGTCCATTCCTCGCTCTGCGCCCATGCCTGGTGCCTGATCAGCGCAGGATCAGCGGTCTGCTGATCGCCCGGCCACACCCAGACAAAACCATAACGCTCGACGACCGCATAACGTTTATTGCAAGGAAAGGCCCCGACCCGCTGCCCCGGCATCTCGATGGTTTTGCCGTCATCCCCCATCGTCAGGCCATGGTAGCCGCAGACCAGCTTTCCATTTTTGACAGAACCCAGTGACAGCGGCGCGCCGCGATGAGGGCAGAAATCCTCAACCGCGGCGACCGCGTTGTCGACGCCACGGTAGAAGACGATCTTTTCTCCGCAGACCTGCCGCCCGAGCGGCTTTGCAGCGATTTCGTCAGGGGTGCACGCGACATACCAGGCATTTTTCGGAAACGTGCTGCTGCTCCCAGTCATGGCGACATCACCGGCTCGTCGAATATCGCCACCGCACGGACGAACCCGGCCGATGCATGCTTGATCTTGTAGGGAAAACAGGAGACCTGAAAACCATGGGCTGGCAGCTGCTCGAGATTGGCCAGTTTCTCCATTTGGCCATAACCGATGTCCCGGCCCGCTTTGTGCCCTTCCCAGATAATCGCGGCATCGCCTGTCCGGGCAAAACGCTCACGGGTGTACTTGAACGGGGCGTCCCAACTCCAGGCGTCTGTCCCGACCACCCGAACCCCGCGCTCCAACAGGTACATCGTGGCTTCGCGGCCCATTCCCACGCCTGCGTCCAGATAGCCTGGTTGACCGAACAAGGCGCCGGCACGGGTGTTGATGAGCACGATGTCCAGCGGTTGAAGGTCGTGGCCGATGCGGGCCAGTTCCTCCTCGATCTCGCGCGCAGTGACAATGTGGCCATCAGGCAAGTGACGAAAATCAAGCTTTACACCGGGTTGCAGGCACCACTCCAGCGGCAGCTCATCAATGCCCCACGCGGGATGGCCGCCGTCCGTGGTCGACGCGTAGTGCCAGGGCGCATCCATGTGTGTCCCGCTGTGCGTGGTGATCTGCAGACGTTCCGCTGCCCAGGACTCATTGCCGGGCATCTGATCCAGCCGCAACCCCGGGAACATCGCGGCCATTTCAGGCCACCCTTGCTGATGGTCCATGTACTCGATTTTTGGCAGCAGCGGTGGCGGATCAGTGTAGGGGTTGTTTTCGAGGGTGACGGACAGGTCGACCAGACGGCGCTTGGTAGTGCTCACAGCGTTTTCCTCATGGCAGTCAGATTAAGGGCATTGCGAATCAGCGCGCCGGCGTTGCCGTCGTGGCAAAAACCGGCAGCGCGAGCCTGGGGTGTTTTGAGCGCTGGCATTGCGCCAAACAGCGCCTGGAGGTCGGCATCGGGCTCGAACGAGATGCGTGCCCGCCCCGCTTCTCCAAACCGGGTAGCCAGTGCATCGATGACTTGCTCAATGGAAAGACGAAGCACAGGTAGCTGCCAGACCCGCTCGGTGTCTAGCAACAGCGACGACAGCTCTGCGGCATGAATCAGGTTGCTGACGCAGCAGTAAGCGGACATCCACCAGGCGGTCGCTTGCGCACTGACCGGACAGATGTAAGCTTCACCGGCGGCGTAGGCCTGCAAAAGATCACTCATGAACGCCGAGCGCAGTCCATTGGGTTGCCTTGGGCGCGCGACGATGCCGGGCAATCGCAACGCGCGACCGTCGACCTCGCCCCGCCGGGCCAGATCGCGAAGCGCCATCTCGACCATCAGTTTGTGCGTCCCGTACGACATCTGAGGATGGGCAGGCGCATCCTCACCCATGCGGTCAGGCAGCTGGGCGCCGTACACCGCGACGCTGCTGGCGTACACCAGGACCGGCGGCCGAGGCTGACGGCGCAGTTGGTCCAGCAGCTCCAGGCTCGCCATCAAGTTGACCTGGTAGCCCACGTCGTAGTCCTGCTCGGCCGCGCCGCCCGGCAGACTCACCAGATGGAACACGACGTCGACACCGTCCGCCAAGACTCGTCGGATCAAGGCGGCGTCGGTGATGCTGCCTTTGTGCAATCGAATCCGCGAATCGGGCGGGAAACCCTCAAGATGGGCATCGAGCAGCAGCAGCGTATTGATCGCTCTACCACTAATGGCAGCGCGCGTGAGCAACTGCAGCGTCAGGTGTCGACCAATAAAACCATTGGCACCGGTTATCAATACACGCATGGAAGCCCCTCAGCCGTTGGCTTGCACGATGCGCTGATCGATAGCGCCAAACACCGACTGACCGTCTGCGCCCAACACCTCCATTTTCACGCGGTCGCCAAATTGCATGAAGGACGTCCGCGCGCCGCCGTGGTCGATCATTTCAATGGCGCGTCGCTCGGCGATGCACGCAGAACCGGCGGACCGATCCCTGTTGGAGATCGTGCCCGACCCGATCAACGTGCCCGCCCCCAGCTTGCGGGTGAAGGCGGCGTGTGCAATCAGCTGCCCAAAGCTGAAATTCATCTCCCCGGCATGGGGGTTGCCGAACCACTGGCCGTTCCACTCCACATTCAGGTGCAGTTGCACACGCCCGTCGCGCCAGTCATCACCCAGTTCGTCGGGGGTCACCGCAACAGGCGCGAAGGCGGAGGATGGCTTGGCATGAAGAAAGCCAAAGCCGGTTTTCATCTCGCGCGGCGCCAGGGCGCGAAGGCTGACATCATTGATCTGCACCAACAGCTTGATATGGCTGAGTGCGTCCTGGGCCGAGCAGCCCAGAGGCACGTCATCGACCAGCACGCCGAACTCGCCTTCGAAATCGATTCCCTGGCTGACGCTCGGCAAACAGATGTCCTGTTGCGCGCCGAGAAAGTCATCGCCGGCGCCCTGATACATCAACGGCGTCTGATCGGCACCTTCGATAGGCTCAAGGTTGAAAGCCTTCTGCATCAGAGTGCCGTGGTTGAGGAACGCCGAGCCATCGCACCATTGGTAGGCCCGGGGCAACGGCGCCATCGCCTTGGCCGGTTCAAACGCGAAGGCGCCTTCCGCGGTACCGGCCTCCAGCGCCGAGGACAAGGTCCTCAGCACCGGTTCGGATCGCGCCCAGTCCTCTATCGCCTCACGCATCGTTGCAATCGGTGCGGCGATCGCTCGCTGCAAATTGCGGGACACCACCACCAGATAACCGTCACGGCTGCCGTCGCGCAGCGTTGCCAGCTTCATGGCTGCAGCTCCTGCGCGAACTGACCATCGAGGAGGATGAACACCATGCGGGCCATGGCATCGGTCCGGTTGCTCCAGGCATGGTTCGTGCCGCGCTGGACCACCACGTCGCCTCGACGCAGATGCACGTCCTCGTTGTCCAGCACCAGCCACACTTCGCCCTCGGTGACGATGCCGTAATCCACCGTTTCGGTGCGGTGCATCAGCTTGTGGCGAGCGTCAGCGTGTCCCGTTCCCGCGTGCGCCTGGCCGATTTCGGCGAAGGCAGCCGCGGCGGCCTCGTCGCTGACCGCGTTCTGCACGCTGTCGGGCGGGATGTCCACGACTCGAATCAGGCTGCCCAGTGGATCAGGACTCAAGTGCAAGGGACGCGCGGTGGGATCGTCGCCGTTGTCGATCATCGCCGGGCTGGACCCGGTGCTCCAGATTTCATGAAACACGGTGCCCGGCACGGACTTCAGCGCAAAGGTGTTGGGCGCCGCCGCGCAATGACTCACGGTGGCCTTTCCATCGGGGGTGTGTCCGGTGACAACGCGTTTGAAGGCAGGTAATTGATTCATGTGGCCGTCCTTATTCAATTGCCATCGCCAATGGTGGTGCCACCGTCAACGATGAAGTTTTGTCCCGTCATGAAACCGCCCGCTGGAGTGACCAATAAGAGCGCCATCCCGGCGACTTCTTCAGGCGTGCCAACGCGCCGCAAGGGGGTGAGCGCCAGGCGTTTTTCCAAGAGGGCTGGAGCGTCGGTGAGGGGTCGGGCGAATTCGGTTTGAATGACGCCGGGGCTGATGGCGTTGACCCTGACGTTCGCGGGCCCCCACTCCACCGCAAGGTTTCGTGCCAGTTGGGCCAGTGCCGCTTTCGACAAGCCATAAAGACCCAGCGACTTGTTTCCCCGCACACCCGCGATGCTGGCCATCAGCACCACACTGCCCCCGCCACGGGCGGCCATGGAAGGAATCAGGGCAGTGCTCAGCCACAGCGCGCTACGCAGATTTATGGTGAATGTGGTGTCCCAATCTCGATCGCAAGCCGCCGCCAGCGGGCCCATGTGCGGGGCAACCCCGGCATTGCACACCAACGCATCAAGCCCCCCGAAATGATCCAGGACGGCATCGGCCAACGCGTTGACGTCGGCCTGTTGCCCCAGATCAGCGCTCATCGGCCATGCGTCGATTCCCTCGCGCGATAAGGTGGAGGCGACGCGCCGGCAATCGTCAATGTTCTCGCTGCTGATCACCAAACGGGCTCCAGCCCGCCCGTACGCGCGAGCGATCGCCAAGCCGATGCCACGCGTCGCGCCGGTAATCAGTGCCGTCTTGCCGGCCAGGCTGAAGAGGTCCTGATTCATGCCCGCTCTCCTACCGCGACCGGCGCGGAGATTTTCAAACAGCACAACGCGATCACGCATTGCAGGCCGCCAATGATGACGAGCGCCGTGGGCAGCGCCGAGCTGGCGCCCTGCGTCATCATCAGCACCGCCAGGGGGCTTATGAATTCACCGGCGAAGATCGCGGCGGTAAAGAATCCGCTCGCCCGTCCCCGCTGGTTGAAGTCAACCAGCGCCATGATCCGGGTGATCAGCGTTGGCAACATCAGGCCAATGCCCAGGCCGTTGATAAAGACCGCCATCGACAACGTCCGATGTGATCCTGCCGCCGCCATGAGCAGTCCGCCGATGCCGGCCAGTGCAAATGCCAGCAGCAATAAACGCGCGGGGCGGGTACTGCCAATCAGCCGGAAACTCAGCGCCCCCAGCACGACGCCCAGCTGGTTACCGCCCATGGTCATGCCGATCTGTTGAGGTGAGTCCACGCCCAACAGATTGAGCAGATAACCGGCTTGCACGGGCACGATGAGCAGGCTCAACCCTGCCAACAAGGCCAGACCCAGCAGGGGCCGCAATCTCGGCCAGGGCATCGGTGCCCCGCCTTGCTCAAACGCCTTTTGCGAAACGGGCTCCCACAGCCAGAACGCCATCAGCGGCAAAAACACCAGGCCGACCGCATACAACGTGAATGGCGTGCGCCAGCTGTCCTGTCCGAGATAGCCACCCACCCCCATGAACACGGCGGCAGACAACGAGGTCACGACCATTTGCAGGGCGAACAATCGCTCCCGTCGCCCGCCTCGGTAGTAGTCGCCCATCAACGTGGTGCAGCAGGTCATGATCCCCGCTTCAGCCAGTCCGATCCCCGCGCGACTGATCACGATCGCCTGCAAAGACTCCAGCCACAGCGGCAAGGTGCCGCAAACGGTGTACAGCAGCATCGCCATGAGCAGCAGCGGCTTGCGCCCGACATGATCAACAATCATCCCGGCCAATGGCGCGAGGACGGCAATCATCAGCGCGGGCAGCGTCAGCGCGACCGGTACCAGCACAGCGGCACCTGAGGTATCGGCAAAGTGCGCCTGCATGCGGGGCAGCACCGGCGCCAGCAACACCGCACCGAGCACCGGCAGGCAACTGCCCAGCAACAACAGCACAGATTGGGGCAGACCCGCAGGGCGTTGCTCA
Organism: Pseudomonas abietaniphila; assembly: GCF_900100795.1. Taxonomy (GTDB): domain Bacteria; phylum Pseudomonadota; class Gammaproteobacteria; order Pseudomonadales; family Pseudomonadaceae; genus Aquipseudomonas; species Aquipseudomonas abietaniphila. The sequence goes on along the minus strand of NZ_FNCO01000001.1, from coordinate 206,672 downwards.
GCTGTCATGACGCACCTCCAGACGCTGGAGTGCCTTGCGCTTCGACGAAGGCCGGGTAACGGACGCCGCAGGCGCAGGTGTGCTCACCCGCACCTGCCGCTGTGGCAGCAGGAAGTACGCCAGCGCGGGCAGAAGGACTAGCGCGCCGACCATGTTCCAGACAAACATGAAGGCCAGCAGCACGCCCATGTCCGCCTGGAACTTGATAGGCGAAAACATCCAGGTGCCGACACCGATTGCTAGCGTCACGCCGGTCAGCATTACGACCTTCCCGGTGAACTGCAGCGCTTGGTAATAGGCCTGGGACAGGCTCGACCCACGGCGCATCTCGGCCAGCACAATGCTCATCACATACAGTGCGTAGTCCACGCCAATGCCCACGCCAAGGGCAATGACCGGCAACGTCGCCACCTTCACCCCGATCCCTAGCCAGACCATCAGTGCTTCGCAAAGGATGGACGTGAGCATCAGTGGCAAGACCGCGCAGAGGACGGCCCGCCAGCTGCGGAACGTCACCAGGCAAAGCAGACAGACTGCGCCGTAGACCCACCAGAGCATCTCGTGGCTGGCCTGTTTGACCACGATATTGGTGGCCGCTTCGATGCCCGAGCTGCCGGCCGCCAGCAGGAACTGCGCCTGGTCGCTGTCGTTTTCTCTCGCGAAGCCCTGGACACTGGAGACCACGCGTTCCAGGGTGTCTGCTTTGTGATCGGTCAGGAAGGCGTACAGCGTCAGCAGACTGCAGTCTTCGTTGTACAGACCTCGCGGCGCCCCGGCCGTGACCATGTTGAGGGTCGCCTGGTTGTTGAGCAGCTCGTACCATTTGGGGTTGCCCTCGGACAAGCCCACCAGCACCCGACGGTTGAGCAGCGCCAGCGAGTTGGTGGAATCCACGCCCGGGAGCCCGCGCAACTGCCAGTCCAGGTTATCGACCCGTTGCAACGTGTCGTAGCTGGAGCAGCCCCCCGGAGCCGTCTTGACCATGACCGCAAAGACATCGCTGCTGGCACCGTAGTGCTGCGTCAGATAGGCATTGTCCTGGTTGTAACGTGAGTCGGCGCGTAACTCTGGGGCGCCGGCGTCCAGGTCGCCCACCTTGAGGTGCAGGCTCACCAGATAACCCGCCACGGCCAGAACGGACGCGACTAGCACGCAAGTCGCTGCCCAGCGTCGCTGCGTGAAAAGGTCGAGGAAACGCCAGGCGGGATGGCGCGCCGCGCCCGCCATGTCGGCCTCCTCACTGCGAAGGCTGCGCTTGGCAGCCACTGCGCTCACGCCCAGATAGGACAGCAGAACCGGTAGCAGAATCAGATTGGTGAAGATCAGCACCGCCACGCCGATACTGGCAATGACCGCGAGGTCCTGTATGACCTGAATCTTGATGATCATCAGCACCGCAAAGCCCACCGCGTCACACAGCAGTGCCGTCAGTCCGGCCAGAAACAAGCGGCGGAAGGTAAAACGCGCGGCCACCAGCCGGTGCATGCCCCGGCCGATGTCCTGCATGATCCCGTTCATTTTCTGTGCGCCATGGCTCATGCCGATGGCGAAAATCAGAAAGGGCACCAGCACCGAATATGGGTCCAGCTCGAACCCGAGCAGCGGGAGCAGGCCCAACTGCCAGACCACCGCCACCAGCGAACAACTCATCACCAATACCGTGCTGCGCAGGCACCGGGTGTACCAGTAGAGCACCGCTGCGGTGATGGCGATGGCCGCGCCGAAGAACAGCAGGATCTGCCTGAGCCCCTGAATCAGATCCCCGACCACCTTGGCGAACCCGGTGATGCGAATCTCGATGGATGAATCTTGGTACTGCGCCCGAAGCGCCTCCAGTTGCTGCGAGAGCACCGTGTAATCCAGCGGTCTGCCATCGGCAGTGGTGGTCAGCAAAGGTACGTAGATGATGCTCGACTGCTGGTCGAATGCCACCAACTGCCCGATCTCGTTGGAGCGTTCGATATTGCGCTTGAGTGCATCCAGACTGGCGGCGGAACCGTCATACCCGTCAGGAATGACCGGCCCGCCTTCCAGCCCTTCTTCGGTGACGCCTACCCATCGGGTGGCGGGCGTCCACAGCGACTTCATGAAGGCACGGTCCACGCCCGGCAGCAGGTAGACGGCATCGTTAAGCTTCTGCAGGGTCTCCAGATAATGTGCGTCATAGATGCCTCCGCGGGTATTGATGACCGCAATGCGCACGGCATTACCCAGCCCCGAAAGCTCCTGGCGGTGCTGCAGATAGTTGGCGATGAAGGGGTGATCGGTCGGGATCATCTTTTCAAAGCTGGCATTGAGCTCAAGCCGTGTGGCTTGCCAGCCCAACAGCACCGTCACCAACAGGCAAAGCAGGAGGACAATGCGACGGTGATTAAACAGGGCTCGCTCAAGCAGAGAGCCAGAGCGCTGATCGAAATCGGCAAGGTTGCCATTCAAGGGCATCGAGCCTGGTGGGTTCGCGGCATGCATGGGCTTACTCCGCAGCGTTCAAGGGCGTGACCAGGCGCGCGGGTCCGGCAAAACCTGCACCCACCAGGGTGCCGTCGGCCGCCTGGGCTATCGAGGTCAGGGGTGGTCCGGGTGGCAGCGCGAGTGGAGCCAGGTGGGTACGATCGGCCGATGCCTGCAACACACCGCCGGCCTGGTTGACCAGTACAAGTTGCTGACCGAGCAAACGCATATCGTTGATGGAAACGGGAAGTGGGTTCACCACCTCGACGAAAGTCTGTCCGTCATTGGCGACACGGAAAACCTTGCCGCGAAGGCCCGCGACCCAGACGGAGCCATCGCTCTGCACGGCGAGGGTGAAATAACTGCCCTCATAGGGCGTGTCGACCGCCTCGAAATGTTCGCCTTGGTCGAGAGAGCGCAGAAACAGGCCCTGTTCACCCGCCACATAAACGTGATGGCCGGTTTGTGCGACGGCGTACAGGTGCAGCCCCTGAGGATTAGGCAGACGTCCCGCGAGCGATGACCACGTCTGACCGCCGTCGCGCGTGATCAGCGCCATCCCGTAGGCGCCCACCACGATGCCGTTGAGCGCGTCGGTGAAACTGAGGGCCAGGAGCGGCTTATCGGCGCCATCGGTGACCCCTTGCCGTGCAGCCGCGAGCCGACGTTCGTCGCCTTGCTGCCGCGCGGCCTTCAGTTCCAGTGCGGCCACCGCGCGCCCGTCAAGCTGACGTGCCCAATGCTCACCGCCATCTGTGCTGTGCAGCACCACACCGGCATGCCCTACCGCCCAGCCTTGCTGCCCTACAAACTGCACGGCGGTCAGCGTACTGCTCACCGGGACCGTCGCCTGACGCCAGGTCGCGCCGTTGTCATCAGAGAGCAGCACTGTGCCGCGCTCTCCCACCGCGATCAATCGGTCCCCGGCACGGGTAATGGCCTGCATGACGCCGTGCAGCGCCTGCACCGACTGCGTTGCCGGGTGGCTCAGCACATCGACAGGAGGGGCTGCCAGCAGCGGCGGGACAACCGCCACCAGGCACAGGGTCAGCCAACGTTTGCCGTTCATATCAGCGCACGCCTTCGCCAGCCAGGGCGTCCGGCGTGAACACCGAATCCTTGTAGGCCTGCACCACGCGATACTGCTCACTCTTTCCAGCAAAGATGTCACCGGTGAACCAGGTGCTGGAGAGCAAGTCGTAGAAGCCGTTGGTCACCGTCACGACACCCGGCAAATCGGGCAGCACGACCGGCGTGGTCCACAGCACTTTGGCCAGTTGGTTCTGAGCGTCATAGCGCTCGCCCAGCACCGCTGCCCAGGTATCCTCGTCCAGGTAGTACGTGCTGCGTGGCATCACGTGACGTTTGCCGGATTTGAGCGTTGCCTCAACGACCCACACACGGTGCAGTTCCCAGCGCAGCACATCGGGATTGAGGTGGTGATCACCCAGTAAGGCTTCGGGACTGGCAGCCGTGAAGACCTTGTTGGAGTTGTAAGGGATATACATCTCCTTCTTGCCCACCAGTTTCCAGTCAAAACGGTCCACCCGGCCCGTGAAAACGTACAGCTCGTCGAAGCTCATCACGCCGGCAGTGGCCGGTGTCGGCGTATCGCAGCACGCGTTGGGCAGACGACGGACGCGCCGTTGGCCAGGCAGATAGGTCCACGCGCCGGTGTTGTCGGCGTTCACGTTTTCACGACCGGTGATGGCCTCGCCGGCGCGCAATGGCGGGCCGTCGTTGATCATGCGAATGCTCCAGAAGGTGCCGTCTTTCTTACCGCCATCCGGCAAATACCAGGGCATCTGATAGTCGGCACGCGAATCGTTGGTCAGCACATGCTTGCCATCGGAGGTCGTCAGGTACTGGGAGAAATCCGTATGCCACGATGCGGCGCGCCAGCGCATCAAATGGTTCCAGATGGCTTGAACGCCGTCTTTCGCCAAAGGAAAGGGAATGCCGCCCTCCCCGTCCTGGGGAATCAGACCGGCTGAACTGTCGACCAGTCGGGTCTTGCCCGCGTTGGCATAGGTGGCGTCATACACCGACTGAGGCGCCGCCGCGGTCCGGTGCGTGGGGTAAACGTCCAGACGATAGCTGTCCGGGTACTTCTTCAACATCGCCTGAATGCCCGGCGTGACCTTGTCGGCGTACTGCCCGATGTTCTTTGAGGTGATGCTGAACAGCGGCTTCTCGGCCGCGAAAGGGTCGGTGCGCTTGCCGCCCTCTTTGAAGCCAGGGTCGACTTTGGTCAATCCCCCGGTCCAGGCAGGAATGCTGCCGTCGGCGTTGCCCGCCCGCTCGGCGCCCAAGGGCGTGAGGGTGGTTTTCAAGTCAGCCGCATCGGCTGCCAGAGCGCCCTGAGACACCAGCGTGGCGACCGCAAGCGAGGTAATAAGAAGCGTCATTTTTTTGCGAAGGGGCACGGTTTTACACATAGTCATGGCAGTTGTTCCCAGGCTCAAAAAGTACGGCTGACGCTGAAGGCGACGAAGTCTCGGTCCTTGAGCGACTGTTCGAAGGTGTAGTTGTTGCTGGCGTCGAGGAAGGTGTTGGCCGGGCCGTAGTAATGGGTGTACGTCAGCCCCAGGTTCCAGGTATTGAGGTAATTACCCTTGACGCCGATGTTGATGTCGCCGCCTCGGTCAGTACCGAAGGCCGTCCCCAGTGACTCCGAAGCGCCATGGGTGAAGCTCACGCCGAAGGGAACGCTGATGTCCATGCCGGAAAACGCCTGGCGATACATCGGCTCGTAAACGGTTCTGAAGCTCCACGCATCACGATCGGCGTTGTGATCGACGGCATCCGGATTGCGGGTCACGCTCAGGGTGCGGTTCCACGCGAACTCACCCAGAAAACTGGTTTCCTGCGCTAAAAAATTCGGACTCAACGTCGCCAGCCATGAAAGGTTGGCGTGCAATGTGCGCCCCGTTGCATACAACGCGTCGTCGGCTTCATTGGAGATGCCTTCGCCCGGCAACAGCGTGCGCTGATTGGTCGACGCCAGCGGCTGGTCCCAGCGTGTCGACATCTCGCCTGCGATGTTGAACGCGTCCACCGTGGTGGAAAAACTGGCGCCCAATGCTTTGATGCCCTCCCCGTACACCCAGCTGTATTCGCCGGCATCACCGGTCAGCGGGTTCAGATTGGCAAAGTCCGGACGGACCAATAGCTGGGGGTTTTTGTCGTGGAAGCGAATCGCGTAGACACCGAAGTCATAGTTTTCGGTGCGCCATTTGACCTGTACGCCACCCTGCCCCGAGTCCTTGGCCTGTTTGTCGGCGCCGTGATAGAACGCCAGCGGCTGAGCGCCGGGGAAAAGCGGTGCCCCCACGAACAAACGCTCATTGCCCTCACCGATGGAATCGAAAGACGAGAAGTAACTGCCCGAACCCGGTAACCGGTTCGCCTCCCACTCAAACTGGTAATACGCGCCAATCGAGACATCCGGCGTGATCTGCAACTGCCCGGACATCTGGTTGACCGGACGTATCAACTCCTTGAACTGGGTGTTGGGCACTGACACACCCTTCACCACATCAATAGGCGCCATGCCTCCGGCAATACCGTTCATGCCGTAGAACAGACTTTCACCCCATTGCATGGCGTATTGACCGATGCGTCCCGACACCGGCATTTCGCCCAGATCGCCTTTGCCGTAGATGAAGGCGTCGAGCAGTTCCGCCTGGCGGCCGTGCAAGTTCCGGGTGCGGTCCGTGAAATGGTCGTAATTCACCGAGACGCTGTTGACGGTGCCCGGGGAGTTGTTGTCGTTCTGCTTGTTATAAACGTCGTCGTACCAGGCGGCGCCGCTCACCCGGGCACCGAAGTTCTGGTAACTGATGTCGAATTCAGAGAGCAAATCCAGGCGGCTGGAGATCAAGCCCTTGCCGAAGTTGCGATCACCGTCGTCCCCGTTGACTGACGTACTGCTGTTGGTGAGTTGCGACGAGGCGCTTTTGGTCCGCCATGCCGAGCTGTACTTGAGCGTGTTGTCCCAGCGCGTCCGGATATCCGGATTCCCCGTGTCGAAATCAAACGCTTGCACCAGCGGCACACCGCCGAACACGGCTGTTAACGCAAATACCAGTGGGTGACGGGCAAATGTCGGGCGCGAGTTTGCCCTTGCCCCTTTATGAGTGGCCATCAACTATCCCTCTTTGTTGTTTTTATCCGTAGGACTGACGTACTGCTTTCACGCAGGCGAGCAGCGCTCCTCGTAGACGAGTTTCAGCGGGCGACAGGCTCAGGTGGAGTAAGTGTCGAGATTGAAAGAGACGGAGGGATACCTTCCAGAGAAGGCGACGCTTTTTGCGCGGGAGGAGAACAACGGTTTGCTCGAGATCATGGTGAACCTCACTCTTCTTATTTTATGACCCCCACCATTACCGAGTAACAATCACCGGGAACAATGGGTTGGCTGGGTACAGCTTCAGGCCAAACAGGTGTTTTGACTAATCGACTCTTGAGATGCGATGTATTGCAAACCTAGATACCTGAACGGGTCGCAGCATTGCGTAAGCGATGGCTGTCGCACACCGAACAACGCCCTTGGCGTGGCGCTTTCACTGTGAACCAGCATCGGCGACAAGACCGACCGCAGCGATCGCCGCCAGGGCGCAACGCTCATCGTTGTCCGAGGTGTCTCCGCTGATGCCGATGGCGCCCACGATGTCTCCAGCGTCGTCTCGAATCAGCACGCCACCGGGAACAGGCAGCATGTTCCCGCCAGCCAGATCGCTCAGCGCGCCGAAAAACGCCGGCATCACTTCCGCCCGACGCGCCAGCTCACGACCGCCGAAGCCCATGCCAAGCACGGAGCTGGCTTTACCGTTGGCAATCTGCGGGCGCAGCAGGCTTGCACGCTCGTCACGTTTGAGTGCCAACAGATGCCCGCCCGCGTCCAGCACGGCGACGCAAAGGGGTTGAAATCCTTGCCGCGCGCCTTCGCTCAGCGCCTCGTCGACCATGCGGTCCGCGAGGGTCAGGGTGAGTCGGTTCATGCCACGCTCCTTATTGCCGATTCAGGGTGGACAGCGTGCGCTTGCCCATCTCCACCGCGCGTTGGCGCGTGTGCAGCTCGGACCACTTCACGGTATTGAAATCGCTGACCCGGTTAGGGTCATAGCCCGGCACTTGGGCCTCGATACGGCGGCCACCCAGATACACGCCACAAATGCGCTGGCGTTCTTGAAGGATGGCGACGTTGTCCAGCGGCGAACCGTCGACGCGAATGAAGTCTGCACGGCGCCCCACTTCCAGTGCCCCGACCCGTTGCGTGGCAGGCATCATTTTGGCCGACACCGAAGTGGCAGCGCGCAGCGCCTGGGCGGGACTCAAGCCCAACCAGTCCACCAGGATTTCTATTTCTCGCGCATGCCACTCGCCATAAGGGGTGATGGCAAAGCCGCTGTCGCTGCCGGTCATGAAGGGAACCCCGGCTGCAAAGGCTTTTTTCAGGTTACGACAGCCTGCTTCGATCACCCTGCGCTGCATGGAGGCGTAGCCGGATTTGGTCGACGCTTCGTAGGGCTCGGCGAACTCCGTGTTGTTCGCCAGCATGGTGAAGGTCGGGGCGACGTGGCTGCCGGATTTCAAGATGGCTTCAATGCACTCGTCGTCCATGAAGAAGGCGTGGAAAATCACATCAACGCCGGCCTTGGCGGCGTACAGGACGGCTTCGCGGCCATAGGCGTGCACGGCGACTTTCTTACCCAGACGGTGGATTTCGTCGACCATGAAGCGTGTTTCATCCTCGGTGAATGCCGCAATGTGCTCACCGTTGGGACGAAAATGCGGGCCATCCATGGCGATCTTCATCAAGTCCACACCGTCCTTTGCCTGACGCCGGATCTCGGCGATCTGCTCGTCGCGCGTGGCGCACAGCCGGCCACTGAAATACTCAGGTGTGCCGACCCAGCTGGGGAACCAGTCGTTGAGGCTTTGCCGATTGGAAATGACATTGCTGCTGGCAGCGATGCGCGGGCCTGTGAACATGCCGGCGTTGATCGCGTTGCGGACCGAAATACTGCACTGGCCTGCATCGCCGGGCACCACGACCGAGGTGTAACCGGCCGCGAGCACATGCTGGGTGAAAAACAGACCGCGCAGGGCGCGAAACTCAGGCGACACATGCAGATCAATGTCCTCCTCGCTTTTCGCGTTACCGAACACGAGATGGGTATGCACATCGACCAGTCCCGGCATGACGAAATGCTCGCCGGTGTCGATGACTTCCTCACCGGCACCGATCGCCGGTGCTGAGTCCTGCGGGCCGACATACGTGAAGACGCCGTCTTCGATGATCAGTCGCTGATGCTGCCGCGCGGTGTCTTCGAGGCCGGTAAAAAGCGTGTTGCAATTGACATGCGTGCGAGCCATGGCTGGGTTCTCTTGTTGTTATGCCGTGAGGGGTTGCGCAGGGGTATCCACCAACCAGACAGCACCGTCCTCGTCGATGACGATCGGTTGCTGCTGCAGCGTTTGTCCAAGACAAGGGCCCAGTACACACCGCCCGTCATCCGGTCGGAACAGGGCGCCATGTGCGAAGCAGACAATGTATTGGCCGTCTGCGGACATGAACCGGTCTTTGCGGTATTGCATGGCGACGTCCATGTGCGGACAGCGGTTCAGCCAGGCACGAAGCACGCCCCGCCAGCGGACGACAAACAGCGTGTCGCGCCCCTCGGCATGAGGATCGAATCCGCGTGCCGAGCCGTCCACGATCATGTCCTGCTGGCACAGAAAAATTCGGCTGAGTGTCACAGGGGAACGTTGCGTCACGGGCTAAAGGTCCAGCACCAGGCGTGGACTTTTAGACCGCGAACAGCAGGGCGTGAATTGATCGTTCAGCGCCTGCTCGGCCGCAGTCATGAACATGTCCCGATGGTCGGGCTCGCCCTCGAGCACACGGGTCAGGCACGTGCCGCAAATGCCCGCTTCGCAGGACAACGGCAGGTCAATGCCATTTTCCAGCAGCACCTGAGCCACCGAAAGATCGGCAGGGACAGAGAAACAGCGGCCGGTACTCGCCAGCATCACTTCGAAGCTACCGTCATCGGCTTGCGCCACCGCCTGTGGCTGGGCGGCAAAGTACTCCCGGTGCAGACTGCCTTCAGGCCAGCCGGCCAGACGTGCCTGCTCCAGGATGAATGCCATGAATCCGCCGGGTCCGCAGACATACAGGTGATCGCCTTCGCAATAGCCGCTTAACGCCTGAACTGCATCAAGCCGGGTCTCGGGCTGGTCATCAAAATGCAGGTGCGCCCGTTCGGCAAAACGCGATTGCTGAATACGCTCGATGAACGCGACGCTGGCGAGCGAACGGCCGCAGTAATGCAGCTGGAATGGGGCATCGATCTGCGCCAGACGTTCAGCCATGCAAAGAATCGGCGTAACACCGATGCCCCCAGCAAACAACAACGAGCGTCGAGCACCGTGTGCGAGGGCAAACAGGTTGCGCGGCTCACTGATCTGCACAACGGAGCCTTCTTCGAGGGCATGCATGGCCTTGGAGCCGCCACGAGACGCCGCGTCTAGCAATACCCCGATCTGATAGCGAAACTGCTCGTCGGGGTGATTGCACAGCGAATACTGGCGCACCAGCCCTGAACCCAGGTGCACGTCGATGTGCGAGCCGGCGCTGAACGGCGCCAGTGGTACGCCGTCCGTACGGGCGAGCTCGAAGCTGAAAATCCCGTCGGCCTCGCGTTTTTTGCGGGTCACAATAACGTCGATCATTGCCGTTCCCTTGCTTGTTGTTCAGGGCAGCGCCACGGCGATGGCGCGCGAGGTCAGATAGGCTCGGCGGTCAGCTTGAGCATTTGCTTGGTCAGGCCGATGCGATCAAAACTCTGATCCCGCGCCATTTCCCGATCACCCGCCAGCACCGACTTCTCGCTGATGAACTTGCAGCGCTCGAAGCGGCGATTCATGAAGCGTTGAAGCTTCTGCTCCATGCTGCCGTCTGCGGTCAGCTCCATACTCAGCACCAAGGCATCTTCAATCGCCATGCCCGCGCCCTGCCCCAGATGTGGGGTCGTGGCGTGTGCCGCGTCGCCGATCAGCAACACGCGTCCCTTGAACCAGGGTTCATCCACGAACACGACTTCCATGGGCTTGTAGACCACCTGGCTGCTGTCGGTGATCTGCTCGCGCAAGCGACCGACCAGCCCGCCAATGTTGCTGATGCGATCACGCATCAGCTCAGCCAGTTGCTCGGGCGGATACCAAGGGTTCTCGGGCTCGTGTGAGGTCGAAAACATGTACATGAGGTTGTCAGAGAGCGGCACCAGACCGGCGTTGCCGCCGGGACCCATGTAGCTGGCGAGATGATCGATGGAGGGGTCGCGGGGAAAGTTGTAGCGCCAGACTGCCTGGCCAGTGAAGCGCGGCCGATACGTGTCGCCAAACAGGAGGGTGCGAATTTTCGAGTAAACCCCATCGGCCCCGACCATCAAGGCATAGCGTCCCTGTGAGCCGTCGGTGAAGCTGACGTCCACGCCGTCTTCATCCTGCTCGAACGCTTCGACGCTCAGTCCCAGACGAATCTGTGCCCCCAACTCGATGGCGGTGCTGCTCAGGACTTTATGCAGCGCCAGCCGTGAAATACCGACGTTGGCCGGGTATTGCGGACCCGCCAACCGTTGGCCGGGAATGCGCGCCAGCGGTTCGCCTTCCAGATCATAGATGCCGACATCTTCGAAGCTGTAGGCGGCATCCAGATACCGGTCGAGGACGCCCAGGCGGGCCATTTCCCGGACCACGTTGCTTTGCTGGATGATCCCCACGCCGTAAACGGTCCAGTCGGATTTGATTTCCACCAGATCCACCGGCACGCCTTCACGACGCAGCGCGATGGCGGCACACAGACCACCGATACCTCCGCCCACGACCAGGACCTTATCGACTTCGCTCATTCGGCGTTCCTTTTGTTTTTGTTGTTTTGATCATCAAACGGCAAGCGCTGAACGCACGGCGGCGATGCCGCAAAAGCCATCGTTGGCCGGTGCTGCAGGCTTACTGTTGAGCCGACCATAAGCAGGAAATGAGGCGTTGACTAATCGGGAGTTGCCATGGAAAGTATTTCAAAAATAAATACAACAATGAGCCAGCTACCATGCGATTCAACCACCTCGATCTCAATCTGCTCGTCGCTCTGGATGTCTTGCTCGAAGAGCAGAACATCACCCGTGCGGCGGGACGCCTGCATATGACGCAGTCTGCATTGAGCGGAATTTTGCGCAGGCTGCGTGCCTACTTCGAGGACGATTTGCTGGTTCAGGTGGGGCGCACAATGACGCCGACGATGCTCGGCAAGGACTTGCAGATTCCGGTGCGCGAAGTGCTTCTGAAGATTCAGACGTCGATCGCTGCAAAGCCTGTTTTTGACGTCGCCCAGAGCAAGCGCCATTTCCGGATCATGGCCTCTGACTACCTGATCAACGTGCTGTTTGCCGAGGTGATTCAGCGCATCGTTTCGGACGCCCCGCACGTCACGTTCGAGTTGATGAGCCCAGGCGAAACCGCTGTCGAAATGCTGATGCGCGGTGAAATCGACCTGATGATCGCGCCTGAACAGCACATCAATGCGGAGCATCCCTCACAGCTGCTGTTTGAAGAACAACACGTGTGTGTGGTGTGGGAAGGCAATACGAGCGTCAGAGAGCCCTTCACGCTGGAGAACTACCTGGAACTGGGTCATGTCGCGGCTGCCTTCGGCCGCAGTCGCACGCCTGCCATCGAGCAATGGTTCATGGACCAGTACGGCTGCCAGCGCCGCATGGAGGTCATTACTCACGACTTCAACACCATCCCTCATCTTCTCATCGGCTCGCAGCGAATCGCGACCATGCACAGCCGCCTCGCCTCGCTCTACGCGCAGCTGCTGCCATTGAGGCTCGTTCCGCCCCCGGTAAAAATTCCGGTGATGCGCGAGTACATGTCGTGGCATCGCAGCCTGGACGGCGATGCCATGCTGATCTGGCTTCGTACAAAACTGCTTGAAACCGTCCGCAGTTTTGAAACCCCTCCCCTCGCCTGATGGCTCTCCCTTCCTGCTAACGCTTCGCGCACCGATCTGCTGGCCCACCTATCGCGAACCGCGATGGCTGGCATGTGAACTCGCAATTTGTCGATCAGATGCAAGCGTGCGAGCTTCCTTGCGTGCTGGCACTGATGCGTGTGCCCGCTGCGGCATGCGTTTCACAGTGCCGCGCCTCGGAACCGTTAGAAGGATAATAAAAATATGTTTCGCTACTTCCCCACCAATTACGTCTGGAATCTGTCCGTAGACCTGGCCATCGAGATGGGTGCCCGCATTGGCGAAATCGAAGAGATGTGCGCGCCGCTTCAAGAAAGCGCCAAGCACCCCGACGCGACCGGCACACAGGCGTTTCGTGAGACCTGGTCAAAAATGGCTGACAAGTTGTGCAGCCTTGCCGAGGAAGACGAGGCCCGCGGCCGGCTGTTTTCGGCCGGCGAGAAATACAACCGTGCGGCCACGTATTACATCACCTGCGAACGCCTGCAGGCTCACGGCGCTCCGGCCCGCGAAGCGCTCTATCAGCGGTTTCTGGACACCTTTGCCCGCGGCGTGCGCCTGTCCTCGGAAAATTGCGAACGCGTAGAGATTCCCTACGAAGGCAGTCACCTGTCAGGCCTCTATACCCGCGCCGAAGGGGTGCAGGGACCTGCGCCCATTCTGGTTCAGGTCAATGGCCTGGATTCCACCAAGGAGATGAAATACCGGGTGGGTCTGCCGACATGGCTGGCCAAACGCGGCATTGCTTCCCTGGTCATCGATCAGCCCGGGACCGGCGAGGCCTTGCGCCTGCAAGGGCTGACAGCACGCTATGACAGCGAGCACTGGGCCAGCCGCGTGGTGGACTGGTTAGAGACCCGTGACGACATCGACCCGAAACGCATTGGTCTGGAAGGCGTGTCTCTGGGCGGCTATTACTGCCCGCGCGCCGTTGCTTTCGAGCCACGCTTTGCCTGTGGCGTGGTCTGGGGTGCCAACCATGACTGGCGCGATGTCCAGAAACGGCGCCTGGCCAATGAGGGCAACTTACCGGTTCCGCACTACTGGAAACATGTGTGCTGGGTGTGGGGAGCGAAGGACATTGATGAGTTCATGACGGTGGCCGAGCACGTCCATCTGGATGGCGTGCTGGATCGAATCAAGGTGCCCTTCCTGGTGACCCACGGCGAAAAGGACAGCCAGATTCCGCTGAAATGGGCGCATCGCACCTATGAGCAACTGATCAACAGCCCGCAACGCGAACTGAAAGTTTTCACCGAGCGAGAAGGCGGCGTGCAGCACTCAAGCTTCGACAACAGCATCAACGCGGGTCAGTACATCGCTGACTGGGTCGCTGAAACTTTGGGCGGCCGTACGGCCTGAGCCACAACAAGAGAGACAGCTCATGAATATTATCGGACCTGAATATCTGGTATTCGGCGTCGACGACGTTAGCGTTTGCGTACAGTACCTGACCGACTATGGCCTCAAGCCCGTTGATGTCGACGACACCGGCGGCTTCCTCGAAGCGCTGGACGGCACCGGCGTCCTCATTCGTCATCGGGATGATCCACAGCTGCCGCCCGCAATGGGCACGGCCAGCACCCTGCGCGAGACGGTGTACGGCGTCGCTGACGAGGGAACGCTACTGGCCATCGAGACCGAATTGCGCAGGGATCGTGAGGTCAGCCGCACAGAGGATGGTGTGCTGCATGCCGTAGACGACATGGGATTTGCGGTCGGTTTCAGGATTACCCAGCGCCGTGAACTGTCGCTGCCCGGAGAAGTGAGCAACGCACCAGGATCGTCGACGCTGCGCGAGATCAACAGCCTGGGCGCCAGCAATGATATGCCTGCCCTGCCCCGCAGCTTGTCGCACGTTGTCTATTTCGTCCCGGATGCCGATAAAGCAGAGGCGTTTTACACGCGACTGGGCTTCGTCTGCACTGACCGTTTCATTGGAACCGGCCCTTTCTTGCGCCCGGCGGGCACACAAGACCACCACACGTTGTTCTTCATTCAAACGCCGCCGTTCATGAAAGGCATTGAGCACTTCACCTTTCACATGGCAGGTCCCACCGAGGTCATGCTCGCGGGTACGCGTTTCGTCGAAAAAGGCTACGAGTCCTTCTGGGGTCCGGGCCGGCATCAGCTGGGTTCGAACTGGTTCTGGTATTTCAACAGCCCCATGGGCTGCCACGTCGAGTACGACGCCGACATGGACTTGCACGACGACAGTTGGTCGCCGCGAGTTGAACCCTCCAGTGCCGACACCTCGCAGTACTTCCTGTTCCAGCACCGTGAAAAGTGGATGCCGGGCGGGAAGCCGGAATAAATCACTGGGGTAACGCGCGTTAATCCCGCACAACGAAAAAGGCCGCTGCACTCCGCGAGGTTTGCAGCGGCCTCGTTACTTACACCGTACGCTGATCGCCTCGATGACGGCTAGAGGCCGACCTCTTTCTCCTTCGCGATCAAACCGTCGAGTACCCGGCGCGCACGAATGGCGGCCGCATCCCCCGGCAGCAACACGGGTTTCAACGACCAGAAATCGTCGTCCCCCATCGCCAACTGCTGCGCTTCCAGCATCGGCAGGTCTTCCTCGGTGAAAGGGACGGCCAACGCGGACACCTGCCCTTGCGCAATCTGCTGACCCAACACCCCCATTTCCACGGGCATCGGAAAAGAAAACCAGTAGTGAGTGGCCGTTTCGGTTTCCGGCGTGAACAGATGCGGCAGCGCCGTTTCACGGCCCTCACTGCGCGGACGGCCAGTGGGTACCGCGCCGGCAAACAGCAACATATTGGCGGGGGCATCCCAGCGCACGTCTGTCCACCGGTCCACGGGCGTATCGGCCGGGATACCCATTGCGTCGTAAAGGAATGCCGGCATGATCTCGTTAACGGTCTGGCGATAGGACCAGACCGTAGAACCGTCCTGCTCGACCTTGGTGATCGCGCTGCTGACATCTTCGCTGCCCAGGGTCGTGGGATGCAGGTACTGGATATGCGACAGATCGAGGATGTTGTCGGACTCCAGGACGTAATTGGCCCGGGCATGAAGGTAGCGCTTGGCAACGTAGAATCGCTGCGGGTCCATGCAGGAGAAATCAGGAATGAGTGTTTCATCCGCTTTCTCCACATCACCCATCCAGATCCAGATCACGCTGTACTTCTCCACCACCGGGTAGGCGCGAACCTGAGCAGCCTTCGGGATGGCACCGTTTCCGTGAGGGTTGCGGGTGCACTGCCCTTCGCCGTCGAACTCAAGCCCGTGGTAAGGACAGCGCACGGCATCGTTGCACAGGGTGCCTTTTGACAAAGGCGCGAAACGATGGGCACAACGGTCAGCGAGGGCGCGAACCTGACCCGACTGCTCACGGAAAAAAACCAGTGCTTCCCCCAGCAAACGCCTGCTGAACAGCGCTTCGGGCTTCACTTCCTCATCCCAGGCCGCGACGTACCAGGTGTTTCTCAAATAGGTCATTTTCTTATTATCCTCGTTCGCCTGTCGGGTTATCCGCGTGATTCTGACGTAACCGTTCGATGATTCGCCGTGCACGGTTCGCCCCCACGTCGACATGGATATCGACGGTGGCCGGCTTACCAAACCGACACATGTTTCGGTATTGCGCCTCGATGACCACTTTGTCTTCGTCGAAGGTCAGAATCGTCTGCTCGACCACTTTTGCTTTGACGGCCTCCGGATCGCTCAGCGGATTGGTCGCCATCGTCCAGAAGTAGTGGCTTGTCGTTTCGGTCTCGGGGGTCACTCCGTGAAAGCCACGCATGTGAAAACCGCCGCGATGCGGATCATCGATCGACTCGGAGCCTGCATCCACGGCGCCCGTCCAGATGCGCAGGTGGCTGACGTGAAATTCAATCTCCTGCCACCGATCCACGTTGCCCGAAAAGGGATAGGCCGCGGTATAGGTGGGAGGCGGCACGGAATCAAGCATGTGTCGCACCACCCGCACCGTCTGATCATCACTCTGGACATCCATGCGCGCGTTCATGTGGATGCTTGCATTGCCACCGATGGTGCGCAGATGGACATAGCCCAGATGGCTTAAATCCAGAAGGTTGTCGTGGATGAGTTGGTAAGGCGCATCGTAGTGATAGACATCGCCGTCGTAGAGGTAGCGGCCGCTGCTGTGGACGTCATAAGCAGGCGGTTCGGACAGGGGTTGAGGGTGCGCCTCGCTGCCGTGCCAGATCCAGACAATGTGATCCTTTTCACGGACGACGTACGCAGGGACTTTCGCCTTTGCGGGAATTCGATCCTGCCCCGGCACCTCGATGCATTTGCCTTGAGCATCGAACAAAAGACCGTGGTAGCCGCAACGTATGCCTGCCTCTTCCAGGGTGCCGTTTGACAGTGGCAGCGCGCGGTGACAGCAACGGTCTTCCAACGCCGCAACCGTGCCATCGGCGCATCGAAAAAGGACGACCGGGAGGCCCAGTAACGTGCGCGCCAAGGGAGCACCTTCAAGCTCTTTGGACAAGGCCGCGACGTACCATTGATTGATCGGAAAGGTCGCGGGTTTGGGGGCAGCCTGGGGTTGAACGGCCGAGTCGAAGACGGTAACGCTCATTATCATCTCACCTTGCTTGTTTTTAGTATGAGGTGCCCAGATCCATGAGGTGACGGTCGTTCACCGACCCTTGAGCAACCCTGCCGGTAGACCTTAGCGCTGAGCACCCTGCGCGCACCAATCAGATCCTCCGCTAGGAGGTATCGCCAACCGCGATGCCTGACCCGGAAGACAGGTGTGATCGGTGACGGCCAGGGGCGTCAGGCGTTGTCCGTCACGGGTCCGTTTGACGCAGGCCCTGGCCACGAAAATCCGAGGGTGAGAGACCGCTGAGGCGCTTGAAAAAGCGAGAGAAGTACGCCGGATCGGAAAAGCCCAGCGCATCGGCCACCTGAGCAACGGTCATGCTGGTGTAGATCAGGCTGCGCTTGGCCTCGAGCAGCATGCGCTGGTGCACGACCTGCAACGCACTGAGGCCGGCCAGTTCGCGGCAGATATTGTTTAGCTGCGCGACCGAGAGGCCGACCTTGTAGGCCAGGTGCTCGACGCTGGGCTGCTCTCGAAAATGTGTTTCGATCAGGCTGATGAAGTGTGCAAGGTAGCGTCGACCACGCTCCGGCGCCTGCTTTGAACTGTTGCGTGCGGTGGCTTGTCGACCCACCCAGACCAACGCCACATTGATCAGCGAATGAAGCATCACATCCCGGCCCGACTGGAGCGTTTGGTACTCACGCAGCAGCGCCGTAAAGAGCGTCGTCAGGTACTTGCGATCGCTGCCCGCCAGATAGAGCGCCGGCTGAGCCAGCACATCATGGGTGGCACCCGCCTGAGCCTGCAACTGAGCGATCAGCGGAGCGGCGAGCGTTACCACGTACCCATCGATGTCCTCCGAGAAACGAAAACCGTGGACGCATTGGGGTGGAACGACTTGCAAGGCCGCTTCGCGCACCACGAGGTGCTGCCCCTCGATATCAATCTGCGCCTGTCCCTTGCGTACGTAGAGCAGCTGGCACAAATCGGCGTGCCGGTGAGGCTGGATTTCCCAATGGTGGAGGCGACTGCGTTTGGCAATGGTCTCGCAATGCAGCAGGTCGGGGGTCGCCCAACGCTGTCCCTCGCCATACAGCTTGAACACCGGAATGTTGTCCAGCACCGCCCTGACCATGCCCGCCTCGCACTGGGCGATAATCGCCCCAATTACTGAAAAGTACCTGAAGTTCTGGTTTTTTAACCTTCTAAACCACCTTCAGCAAGCGAAAAATGCAAGCTCATAACCACAACAAGCTTGCGTGGAATAACAACAATGAAGACTCAAGTCGCAATCATCGGTGCCGGTCCATCCGGTCTTCTGCTCGGTCAGTTGCTGCATAAGGCTGGCATCTCCAACATCATTCTTGAGCGGCAGAGCCCGGAGTATGTGCTCAGTCGCATCCGTGCAGGCGTGCTCGAACAAGGGATGGTTGACCTGCTGCGCAAGGCCGGAGTGGCCGATCGCATGGATGCCGAAGGCCTGGTGCACGACGGGTTTGAGCTGGTGTTCGCCGGCAAGCGCCAACACATCGACCTGAAGAAGCTCACGGGCGGCAGGGCCGTCATGATTTACGGCCAGACCGAAGTCACCCGCGACCTGATGACGGCGCGCAAAGCGGCGGGTGGCGAGACCTTTTACAACGTCGAGAACGTCAGCCCTCAGGATTTGAAAACCGAGCGTCCCTGCGTCACCTTCGAGAAAAACGGTGAGACGGTGCGTCTGGAGTGTGACTACATCGCCGGATGTGACGGCTTTCATGGCGTGGCCCGGCAATCGATCCCTGCTGATGCACTGAAGATTTTCGAACGGGTCTACCCGTTTGGCTGGTTGGGCGTGCTCGCCGATACGCCGCCGGTCAACGACGAACTGGTGTATGCCGCCCATGAACGAGGCTTCGCGTTGTGCAGCATGCGCTCGCCCACGCGAACCCGTTACTACTTGCAGGTCGGTGCTCAGGAGAAAGTCGAAGACTGGTCCGATCAGCGCTTTTGGGATGAATTGAAGTGCCGCCTCCCCGCAGAGCTGGCGGACCGTATGGTGACCGGCGACTCCATCGAGAAAAGTATCGCCCCCCTGCGCAGTTTCGTGGTCGAACCCATGCAGTTCGGCAGGCTGTTCCTGGTGGGCGATGCCGCCCATATCGTCCCGCCGACAGGCGCCAAGGGCCTGAACCTCGCCGCCAGCGACGTCAGCACGTTATTCGACATTCTGTGCAAGGTGTACAAAGAAGGCCGTGAAGACGCGATTGAGCAGTACTCGGCCATCTGCCTGCGGCGGATCTGGAAAGCCGAGCGTTTCTCGTGGTGGATGACCTCGATGCTGCATGCCTTCCCGGACGTCGATGCGTTCGGCCAGCGCATCAAAGAGACCGAGCTGGATTATTTCGTGGGATCTCTGGCGGGACGCACCACCATTGCCGAGAACTATGTGGGATTACCGTACGAGAACGTCGAGTAAGCTGGGATCAAGGGTGGCGCGGGCGGCGGCAAGGATTACCCATTCCCCTGAAAGCCTGCCCGAGGACAAACGAAAAACGGTCATCCTGAGATGACCGCTTTTTTTGAACACCTGACCGCTGTCAGTGTTTATCCACCGCGTCCTTGACGTCCCCGACCACCTGCTGGGCCTCCCCCTTCTTTTCCTGAATCTTGCCTTTGACCTGCAACGATTCGTTGCCCGTGACTTTGCCTACGCCTTGCTTGATGTTGCCGACCGCTTCGTTGGCCAGGCCTTTGATTTTGTCTGAAGTGCCGCTCATGGTTGCTTCTCCGATAACGTGAGTGCCAATGCCTGGCACTTTGGGTCATTCGGCAACGGTCAAGGCACGTGGCCTTCCGCACCGAACAGTCGAAACGCGTCCGTCGTCGATGTCTGTGTCTGTTTCTGCGACAGAGCGCTGATGGGCTCTACCCGCCAGGTTCAGCGGCGGCGTTTGATGAGCCAGGCCACCGCGAACGTCAGGCCCGCGAGGGTAAACAGAGTGGCGCGCGGCCTGCGTTGCAGATAGGTTGCGCAGGTGTCCAGCACATCACCATAGCGCTGCTGAAGCTCCCCAGCCGACTGCCTGGCTTTTCCTTCCATCTGCAAGCGCTCGTCCCCGGTCAGTTCGCCCAGAAAATCCTGGGTTTTACCCGCGGCCTTTTCCAATGCGCCCTTCACCTGTTCCGCCTTCATGGTATGTCCTCCAGGATCACTCTCATTCATTGCGGCCCGCAGCGGCCGGTACACTCACAGGTTAAGCAGTGAGTGCTCGGCCTTTAAGGCGCTTTTGCACCAGTATCGCCAGTGCATTTGCATCAGGGATTAGCGTTTTTTTGTGCCCTGGCTTGCAAACAGGTGGCGTTCACGGGCCCAGACGATGGCTTCGGCCCGGCTGTGAACGTCGAGCTTGGAATAGACGGTGGCCACGTGGTTACGAATCGTGTTGAGCGCCAGGTTCAAACGGGACGCAATTTCCTTGTCCGCGAGCCCTTCGCAGATCAAGCCCAACACGTCCCGCTCCCGGGCCGTGAGGTCGGTAAAAGACGCGGTGGGCAGGTTCTGGCCATTGACGCGTTTGGCGTTGGCGAGTTTTTCAATCAGCGTCTGGCTGAACCAGGAGGCATCTTTCATCACTGTCTCGATGGCCTCCACCAGCTCCAGTTCCGACCGCTTGCGCTCGGTGATGTCCATGAACACAAACAGATAACAGGCCGCGTCCTGAATGGTCACGGTGTCTGCCGCAAGGACACAGTGCATGATCTCACCGCTCTTCTTGCGAACCTTGAAATCCACGCCCTCGATGTGCCCGCTCTTTTCCAGGATATCGAACAGCTGAACCGCGTCTTTACCCTTATCGAGGAAGTCCATCTCGGCGACGGTTTTGCCAATCATCTCCAGGGTGGTGAAACCCAATGTGGAGAGAAAGGCTTCGTTGGCGTCGACGATCTGCTGACGATCGGCTGTGCACACCATGATCGGCACCGGGGTTAACTTAAAGGTCTTGGCAAACCGCTCTTCGCTCTGACGCAACGCGGTCTCCGCCTTACGCCGGGCTTCGAGGTCGATGAACGAAAACAGCATGCAGTCTTCTTCATTCATGTCCAGGGGCTGCCCGGCCACGATGACCAGCTTGGTGCCGCCCTCGGGCATTTTAAGCTCGGCCTGCATCTGCGGAATGGTCGCACCGGCGTTCAGCCGTTCGATGGCGAGGTCTTTGCGCTCCGCATTTTCCAACACGTCGACTTCGTAGACAGAACGGCCGATCACGTTTTCCCGGGAATGCCCGGTCATCTCCAGGAAGCCCTGATTCACCTTGATGAAGCGCAGATCGCTCAGACGGCAGATGACGGCCGGGGCCGGGTTGGCGTTGAAAGTCTTCTCGAACCGCTGCTCGGCACTCGCCCATTCAGTGGCGTCGGCCATGATCAAGACCAGAGATTCCGGCTCGCCGCTGCTGTCTGACAGCACCATGCTGCGCACGCGATGCACGCGGCTGCGATCTTCTTCATCTCCGACTCGACTGACCTCCACCAGCACATCGCTGAACTCCTCGCCGGCCGCCACCCGGCTGATCGGGTATTGATCCGGATCCAGCGGGTGGTTGTTGCGATAGCGCAGCGAAAAGCGTTCACGGTAGGCGCCGCCGTCGGCACCCAGCTCGCTCACTTCGTTCACACCGTGCATCAGCAGCGCAGCTTCGTTGGCCCAGATGATGGTCTGATCGACCTCGACCAGAATGACCCCATCCGACAACCCGGAAATTATGTGCTGCAACTGACGACGGTTGGTTTCTCGGGCAAGCACAGCATCTGTCATGTCATCTCCTGGATCGGTTAACGAATGCTGCACCTCGACTGTCAAGGCACTGCAAACAAGGCACAGCAAACCATCGGACTCGCGGGTGCAAGCTTAGTGCAGCGCCGCGCACAAACGTCGGTGCGAATGCACCAGTGCAACCAGTGCAAATGCGCCATCACACGCTCGCGCTGCGTGCGCAGACTGATAGCACGTCACAAAAGACGAGTTGAGCCGCACGTGATGGCGGCTCGTATCACGCACGCAGGTAATGCGCTGCCATTGGACACGAGGAATCGCTTATGACTTCGACTTACGCTGCCCCCGCTACCCTTCATTCGGCCTCCCCTTTCAGGGTGTCGTGGAGTTCAGTCTTCGCGGGTGCGTCCATTACCTTGGTCACCTACCTGGTGCTGAGCGTACTCGGAACGGCCATTGGCGCCGGTGCAATCAATCCGCTGGCGCAGGGCAACCCCTTGCAAGGGTTCGGAACCGGCGCAGGTGTCTGGCTGTTTGTGAGCACACTGCTTGCCATCGGTGTCGGTGCCTGGGTGTCGGGCCGCACAGCGCCGGATCGCGGCGGGCTGCACGGTCTGCTGAGCTGGACCATCAGCACCCTGCTGACCACCTGGCTGCTGGCGTCGCTGGCGGGTTCATTGGTGGGCACTGCGGGCAACATCGCGGGTAAAGGTCTTTCCCTGGCCGCCGATGGCGTGGCCGCTGCGGCGCCCGGGGTTGGGCAGACCATCAAGCAACAGCTGGACAAGAACGGCATCAGCCTGGATTGGGACAGCCTGAAATCAGAACTGGACACCACGCTCAAGCAGTCCGGCAAGCAGGCGCTTGACCCCGCAACACTCGATCAGAAGGCCGACGCCGCCGGAGAAGATGGCAAGCAGGCTGCGGCTCAAGCGTCCACTGATCCGACCCAGGCCGGCGATCAGTTGAAGCAGTGGTTCGAACGCATCCAGAAAGCGGGTGAGCCTGCCCTGAACGCTGCGGACAAGGAAGCGCTGGTCAATATCGTTGCGGCGCGCACCGGCAAAAGTAAGGATGAAGCCCAGCAGATCGTCGACAACTATGCCCGCGCGTATCAAGAAGCTGCCGCCAAAGTGAATCAGCTCAAACAGCAGGCTGAGCAACAGGCCCGCGAAGCAGCAGACGTTGCCGCCAAACAAGTCTCCAAAGCGGCCTGGGGGACGTTCTTCATGTTGCTGCTGGGTGGCGCAGTGAGTTTCTTTACCGCCCGTTACGCCATTCGGTCGCGTCCAGAACTGCTGGTTGTAACTGAATAACCGATAACGCCCTTACGCTCACATTGAGTCCGGTACGAATCGCTTCGTACCGGACTTTTTTCTGGGCGATTGAGAACAGGCTAGAGCTGCATGACTGCGAGCGCCCTGCGCAGGGGCTCGTCGGATATCTGAATGGGGCCATGAAAAGGTATATCCATGTCCAGGACCAAATACACAGAGGCCGCGATGAGCAATGACGAGGCGACGAACATGCCCACGACCATCGAATTGCGGGGTGCGCGGTATCCGAAGCTCGCAAAGATCAGCGTCAGCCACGCGACCAACATCCCGATCAAAGGGCCTGGAATCGCACCTTCTGACTGCTCCACGATCCTCCAGCGTTGCTCGATGAGCGAGTGGTATTGCTGACGGATGTCCTGAAGCATCGTTTCATGAAAGCGGTCCGGCGGTTTTATACCGGTCAAGGACTTCCCGATGTTATCCAGATACTGAGCGGCCTCGCTGTTGCGATGCTGCAGGGCCTCGTCTCCTCGATAGGGGGTTTCGACCGCACGCTCGACATACGTCAGCAGACGACCGCGGGTGTCCTGGGCCGCGTCGCCATAGCTACGCAGGGTGCGATCAAAAATGATCAGGCTGGTTGCATACCCGTGGAAGCTTGCATCAATCGACTCGAAGGTATTCTTGGCCGAATTGATCATCAGGCCAAACACCAGCGACGTCATGACCACAAAGATGTTGGCCACCAGGCGCACGACCGTGTTGGTGTCGTCATCCCGGTGGTGGGCTGGCAGCCTGGGGCACCAATGCATCATGAGCAACGAGGCAGCCACCAGGCACACGAAGATGGCCAGCGGGATCACAAGTGAGTTCATACGTCAGCGCCCTGCTTGATTGGACTCAAGGGTGTGAAGGGTAGACTGCCGCACCGTCGCAGAGGTTGCGTTCAGCCATTCGCGGACCAGGCACGTGAGCCAGTCCCCCCCGAGTATTGATTACGCGATGTAATAATTGATATCCAGTTCAGGGACTCTATCGACTTTTGCCCCAGTAATAAGATGAGGCTATCAAACCATCGCTACTGGAGAACCGTGTGAAAAAAACCATTATGGCCGCGCTGCTGACCGTTGCCGCCAATTACGCCCATGCCGGCACTGTCCTTGTTGTCCTGTCAGACCAGGCTCAACTGGATCTTAAAGATGGCAAGGTCATGGAAACAGGATTTTTCCTGAACGAGTTGATGCAGCCGGTACAGACCTTCATCGCAGCGGGTCAAACCGTGATATTTGCCACCCCCAGCGGTAAAGCGCCAACGGCAGACCAGAAATCCAATGATGTCAGCTTCTGGGGCGGCGATGAAAAAGCCCGTCAGGAAAGCCTCGCGATGCTGACCACACTTAAGCTGACCGCAAAGACCGGTTCGCCCGCCATCAGCTTTGCGCAGGTTCAGAAAATCGGCTACGACAAGTTCGACGCCGTATTCGTACCTGGCGGCCATATTCCGATGCAGGATCTGCTCAAGGACAAGCAACTGGGTCAGTTGCTGACCCATTTCCATGAAAAAGGCAAAATCACCGGCTTCACCTGCCACGGCACTATAGCCATGTTGTCGACGCTCCCGGACGCGCGCGGGTTTGTCTCGTCGCTGGAATCTGGCAAACAGCCGGCGGCTCCCGCCAACTGGATTTACAAGGGCTACAACGTCACCGCGTTTACCGACGCAGAAGAAGAGCAGGCGAAAGGTTTCCTCGGCGGCGGTCATATGAAACTGTTCCCGCAGGATGGGCTGACGGCAGCCGGTGCCAACTTTTCCGAAGCCAAGCCATGGAGCGAACACGTGATCGAAGACCGCGAAGTCATTTCCGGTCAGAACCCACAGTCGGCCAAGGCCGTCGCCGTGGCCATGCTGGCGAAACTGAAGTCATCCTGAGCGCACGCAGCGTGATGACGCCTGGGGACCTTCGACGACCAAGCCTTTCCAGTCTGTTTATCTGCTCGAGCAGGAAGATGCCCGGCCGTTGGAGATGCGCGCGTACTGAACGCGCCTGATTGATCCTCCAGAGTCCGCAGGGTGAAACCGATGGCGTACACGCTCTGAGCGCGGTACGCCATCGGTCCTGGGTGTCTCGCCGAAACGCATCAGCTTGACCCAGGCGGTATGCCGTCCTTGTTAAAGTCTTTCAGCCGCTCCCTCTCCTGTTCGGTCGAATGGGCAGGAACATCTTCTTTGGGCGCTTCTTTCTTTTCTTCGGCCATGATCATGTCCTCTGATGGGTATCTGATTGGGCACCCGCTTCGCTGAACGGTTCAGGGAAAATCCGAGTCAGGCGGCGATGAGCGGCCAACAGCCCCGCACTGCACGATCAGCCAGGAATGAAGCTGACCGTATTGGCAATGCCATCCTCGCTGGAACCGCGCTCAACGCGCAGTGGCACCTCGCGTCGGTCGCGCAGATAGCGGTAAATTTTTCGGCTTTGCTCAACGCGCTCTCGATCCAGCGTAACGCGCACAGGGTGTCCATCGGTGGACTCCACCAGCACGGTCCCGAACGGATCGACGGCGACACTCTCGCCGGGAAACGACAACCCTTTGCCTTCGCCGATCCGATTCACCAGCACGGCAAAGCACTGGTTCTCCATGGCGCGAGTGATCACGGCGCGTCGATGAACAGGCCCGTAAGGGATCATGTTGCCGTCCAGCACCAGGATCAGGTCGGCCTCCAGCAAGGCCAGCGCCCGGGCTGTTTCCGGAAACTCAATGTCGTAGCAGATGAGCATGCCCACCCGCAGCGAGGCGATCTCGCACACTGCGTAATGCGAACCGGCATTGAACACCCCCCAATCCGTGTCGGGCCAGAGATGGGTCTTGCGGTACTTGAGGGCGATGCGTCCAGAGCCGTCGATCAGCAGCGCCGTGTTGAACGCGCCTTCGTCAGCCACTTCGCAAAACCCGAACGCGACGGCAATGCTGCGTTTGCGTGCCGCGTCCTGAATGAGCCGCACGGGTTTGCTGTGGGTGGTGAGCCCCGTGGTTTGCACCTGGTCCGGGGTCGGAAAGCCAGACAGCGTCGTCTCTGGAAACACGATCAAATCCGTATCCAGAGGCGCGTTGCGGATCATTGACAGCATGTTGCTCAGATTGAGCTCAACCTGAGCATCTGCGATGGGCATTTGCGCCAAAAGAATGTTCATGCAGGCCTCCATAAAAAAGGGCGTCGCACCTGGGTCGAAGAGCGCGGCGCCCGAAACGTCGAAGGGTGTAACCGTCGATCAGAACCAGAAGACCGGCGTGGTGGTGAGCAACTCGATCCCGGTCCGGGTGACGATGAAGTTCTGTTCCCAACCTACGCTGCCGACCCCTTTTCGCGTCATGAACGATTCCCCCGAGGCGACCATCCCTTCTTCAAAAATGTCGTCTGCCGTGACCGAATCCCGGTTGATGATCGGGTGTTCCCACATCGAACCATTGCCGTGGCCGAAGTACGGCCATTGCTTGGCAGCCAGGTCCTCTTCCTCGGCGACGCGCGCCTGTACACGCTCGGCTTCGCCCACCACGTCGAGGACCTTGGCGCCATGCTTGACGGAGTTCATCACCGCTTCTGTGATCGAATAGGAGTCAACCAGCAGCGAGCGCTGCTCCGATGTAGGCTTGCCGCCACAGACCAAAGAGCGGCCGGGGTCGAGCCAATACCCTTGATGGGTCGGGCCATAGATCCAGGTGCGAACGATGTCGCCTTTGCTCGGCGCGCCCATGGAGTACCCGTACATCGGGTCGCGCTCGAAGAACTGGCTGTCAGCGTCATTCCCGAAGTTGACCGGAATGCGCAGCCAGCCGCCTCCACGACGCGTCAGTTCGTAGGCGCCCTCCGCCGCTGCTTCTGCTGCGGTCTTGCCGGCGTAGAGGCTGTCGCACACGCGGTACAAGGCACTGGACACCATCTGTCCTGCTTCACGGAACATGTCCAGTTCCCGAGGGCTCTTGATACGGCGGCAACGGCGAATCAGGTTATCGTCATACTCGAACTGGATACCCGGTGTCTGCTCGGCAAGCTGACTGGCGTACTTCATGGGCAGGTTGTCCGACCCGACGAAGACAACGCTACGACGTGGTTTGCGGGCGTTCAGCGCCTTGGCAACGCTGCTGATCGGGTCGTCACTGAAGAAGTAATCGCCACAACGCACCATCCGACGCCGCACCGTGGCCACATCGGCATGCAACTCCGGTTCCTTGCCAGGCTCCAGTATCACGCAGCAAAAACCTCGAGCGTTCCAGATAGGAGAGTCCGGTTCCTGGCCCGAATGCTCCGACCAGAAGTTGGTCAGCCAAAGTGTTTCCATGGCCCGCTCGTAGTGACCGGCTGTCTTGCCCCAGACAATGGCCAGTTCATGACCCAGACGGCGCATTTCGTCTTCTACCTTTTTCCAGCGACCCTGGTATTCGTCCACTGGGAAATAGCCGTCGGGATAATTCATTCTTTCGATTGTCATCACGATTACCTCACTGTTTTTTTATACGAAGCGCGACGAGCACACACCCGTTTTTAAGCGCCATGACGGACATGTTCAGTGCAAAACGTGGGAACTCAAATACTGCAAATCTGCACTATTGCGGTTGTTATCAATGCCATTAAAGAAACGTCGTATCGCTAGAAACTTCGCGCCACGACAACATGCGCAAGTTGACGAAGTTCATCGGCCTCCGCGCCAAAGGCGTCCAATGACGTGAGTGCACCCAGCAGAAGTTGCGAGGCATACTGCCGTGCACCTTCCAGTCCCCGTGAAGAAACAACCGTGGACTTGTCGGCACGCCGGTCTGCGCAAGTGGCTTTACCCAGGAGCAGTGGATCCCCGACGACGTCCAGAATGTCGTCTCGCACCTGAAAGGCTCGGCCGATCTGTTCGGCGTATTTGCTCATGGCCACGAAGCGGCTCGTTTGAAGGTCTGCACCGCTTGCCATCGCGCCCAGTACGACACTGGCCTCGATCAGTGCGCCGGTTTTCAAACGCTGCATTTCGGCGATCTGATCATTGTTCGGTCGGTCACCGGCCAAGGTCATATCGAGGAACTGACCGCCAGCGAGGCCCGCAGGCCCCGCCGCCTTGGCCAGGACCTCCACCATCTGCAACCGTATACCGGCGCTGACCTGCGACGATTGCGTCAATGATTCGAACGCCAGCGCTTGCAAGGCATCACCTGCAATCAGGGCCGTGCTCTCACCGTAGGCCACATGCAACGCCGGTTTCCCTCGGCGAACGAGCGCGTCGTCCATGGCCGGGAGATCATCGTGAACCAGAGAGTAGGTATGCAGCAGCTCCACCGCACAGGCGGCACCGTCCGCAGCATCAAGCTGCCCTCCCATGGCCTCACAGGCGCTGTAAGCGAGCATGGGCCTCAAACATTTACCCGGTTCGAATACGCCATAGGCCATGGCGCTGTAGAGCTTCTGCAGTGAAGGACTGGCGGGCATCAGCAGCGTGCGCAAGCCAGTGTCCAGTCGGGCACGAAGGGTCAGATACCGTTCACTGTTCACGCGTTCAGGTATATCGATCACCTCGTCATCACCTGTATTCGTTATCTGCGACGGCAGCGCGTAACGGTGAGCAGGCATAAGACGGTGAGGCCCATTTTGAATAAATAACTGCGCCCACAATAGCCAGGAAAACAATCATGATGGGCACTGCCCAGTTCTCATACCAGGCAAGTTCCGGGTAGCGAGGCCATGAAATATTGACGGCCTCAAACAGTGTCCAGCCCGTCGCGACGAAGATCACCGGGATACTGAAAATACCCAGAGAGAACGGCCCTTCTCGCCAATCACCTTTCAACATACTCACACAGGCGCCCACCAGCGGGAACGCAAAGGCGAGATAGAACCCCGCAATGCTGAATGCCAGTAACAGCGGATAGATATTGGTGAACGACAACATGAACAACAGCGCCGATAACCCGCCCGTCAATAGAAAGGCGCGCGTTGGTAATTTGTCGTCCCCGCTCAACTGCCGCAGAAAATCCGAGCAGGGAATGGTTCTGTCTCGAGCGAACGCCCAGATCACCCGGGACACCGACGCTTGAATGCCGAGCATGCACGCGACGAACCCGATAATGAACAACACCAGCATCCCCTTGTAAGCGACCTGCCCTAAATGCGTGATCAGCGTCACCGTGACAGGGTCGCTTCCGGCCGGGAATTCCAGCGCAGGCAAGGCAAGAATCAGCGAAAACGCCGAGAACGCCACCACCGCGCCAACGGACAGCAAGCAAAACAGCATCGCCCTGGGCACCGCACGTTCAGGGTCTTTGACCTCCTCGGCCACTGCACCGGCACTTTCGAAGCCCACGAATGCCCAGCCACAATAGGCAATGGCGAGCGCCACTTTCGACGAGAAGAAACCGGAGACACCGGGTTCCGGCCAGGCAAACACTTGCGCATCTGGAATCAGAACAGACAAGGCATTGACCTTAAACTCCACCAGCAACAGCACTCCGATGCCGACCGAACCGATGACTTCCGCGCCAATGCACAACCAGACGATGGTGGAGAAAATCTTCCGCCCCTGTGTATTGCCCCATGTGGCGAATGCGATGAGAAACAAGGCAATCGGCACGCTGATCATCTTGTCTGTCGCATCGACACCAAACAGTTGCGCTACGAATCCCGCACCACCCAGAGCGACGGTGGCGATGGTAATCGGCAACGTGCACATGTAAGTCCAGCCTGCAAACCAGCCAAAGCGGCTGCCGAGTAAATATTTGGACCACTGATAAATGCTGCCTTCAAAGGGAAATCGCGATACCAGCATGGCGAAGACCAACGCCACCAACAGTTGCCCTGCCATGGCCACCACCAGGCCCCACCAGAAAGCAGGGCCTACCGTTAAGATGCCGATACCGAAGATGGAGTAGAGCGCCACGATGGGCGATATAAAGGCAAACGCCAGGGAAAACGTGGAGGAAAAGTTCAGTTCACGCTGGAGGTGCTGACCCTGTTCCTGACAATCGTCCTTGCCTATCGGTGTGCTGTTCATGGGCAAACTCCCGCCGCTCGCGTAAAACCGCGAATCTTCAAGTTCATGTTGTTATCGTTTTAGGCCCGTCGCTGGAAAGCCGCCGGAGTACGGGTGCGTGCCGAGCCTTGAAGGCGATGTTATCGCGGGTCGATGACCGGACCAATAGTGCTAATCTGCACTACCCGCCCGTCATGACTGCCCGAACATATGCATCATGAACAAGGAAAATATTTCCCGTTCACTGGTGATGTCGAGCTTGGCGTATAACCGCTGTTTGTAATTTCGTACCGTGCCCAGACTAAGATCAAGTTTCTCTGCAATCACGGGCATCGAATAACCGCGCAAGGTCTTTTCAACCAACTGCCGCTCACGTGGACTCAGGTGATAGGCATCATAAAACTGCTCGAAGAACTCATTTACATCGGTCTGGATATACCCCTCACTTTTTTGTTCGAGAAAGACCGCCCTGATGCCCGTCGCACAGGCAGATACAGGCTTCGAATACTCCCAGTGGGCAATCAAACCTTTGACATTGACGGCGATCAGCTCAGGCTGACCCAATATGAAGTCGAGTGTTTCGTTTCCGAAGTCGTGACCGGTCAAGGCATGCCACGCAGGATTCTGGTAGATCATCCTGTTATCGCTGCCCAGCGTGAGAACGCCAACCTTCCCGTTGCCAAAGAGGGCACCCAGCCCCTCCAGAAATTCGGTTCGCATGTGGGCGGCCTGGGCAGCGACGATGATCGGGTACAAGGTGGTGAACAAGGCAATTTCATCTTCGTTGAACACCCTGTTTTCCCGGTCGAAACAAAAACCCAGATAGCCACCTCCGATGACAGGCAGCATCAGCGTCAGCTCATCCAGAATCTGCCCGGATTTAAATATTTCATCGTAGTAAACATTGCAATCGTCCTCGTTTTGCATCAGTGAAAACGTGACGACTGAGGGCACACGGTCTTCTGTCACTAATCGCAGCAGCGGGTCAATTCTGTACAGATGACTCATGTATTGTTCGACTGCCTCATGACTCAAGGCGGTATTGACAATAAACTCCGGGACGGAAAATCGGCTGTACTTGATAGCCAGCCAACGCTCACAGTCAATATAGAGCCCCAATGTCTCCAACACGATGGCGTAAAAGTCTTGATGCCCCACAGCATCGATAACGGAGGCTATCGCTGCCGCAACGCGCTTGTGATCACCAAAGAGTTCATTCATGAGGATCTCCGTCTTGCAAACGACCTCCGATCATTCAAACAAAGCGAGCAGTCACCATGCCACATTAATCCGCCGATCACGATCCGCAATACTGCAACGTTACATCATTGACTTCTGGGCAACGGCGTTGCAGTTCAGGTGTGTTTATTAACCCCAACAATGCGTCGACGCACGTGAACAAGGTTCTGAAAATACACAACCAACCGAGCAAACGGCCTCAACGCGACGCCGGCAGCCCTTCGTGGGCCTTGGAACTGGCAATCGAGAACTCGCTCGGCACACTGACGCCGTTCTTGGCGGCAAGGATTTCGGCCATGACGCTGACGGCGATCTCCGCAGGGGTCTTGCTGCCAATATAAAGACCGATAGGCCCGCGCAGACGCTCGAGCGACGCGTGGGTCTCACCGAAATGCTCGATCAGACGTTCGCGGCGCAGCTGGCTGTTGCGACGCGAGCCAATGGCGCCGATGTAAAACGCCGGACCGTGGAGGGCTTCGAGCAAGGCGAGGTCGTCGAGTTTTGGGTCATGACTCAAGGCGACGATGCAGGTTCGCACATCGACTGCGAAGTCGCGGACCACATCATCCGGCATGCCGACGATGCGCTCCACCCCGCTCACTTCCCACGCCTCGATGTGTTCCGGACGTGGATCGCACACCGCAACCTTGAAGCCGTTGAACAGCGCCATGGTCGCCAGGTATTCGGCCAGCGCGCCAGCCCCGATCATGAGCATGCGATATCCCGGCCCCAACGTGTTGAGCATCTGCTGGCCGTCGAAAGTGAATTGCGCCGGTGTCGCCGTGGGCTGGAGGGTGACCTCACCGGTCTTCAGGGTCAGCTCGCGGCGCACCAGCCGCCCGGCATCCAGCTCGCGCAGCAGCTCATCGAGCGACGACAAGGCGGGGTCGAATTCGAGAACCAGTTCAAGGGTACCGCCACACGGCAGGCCGAAACGGTGGGCGTCATCGGCACTGACACCGTAACGCACTACTT
Source organism: Pseudomonas abietaniphila (assembly GCF_900100795.1). Lineage (GTDB taxonomy): Bacteria > Pseudomonadota > Gammaproteobacteria > Pseudomonadales > Pseudomonadaceae > Aquipseudomonas > Aquipseudomonas abietaniphila. The sequence goes on along the minus strand of NZ_FNCO01000001.1, from coordinate 174,385 downwards.
CGGGGGCGCTTTCCCTCATTCCGCTTCCCCCGTGAAGGGTCGTGTAGCGATGAATCAGGTCGTCTTCGATGCAGCCACCGGACACGCTGCCCACCACCCGGCCGTCGTTACGCAAAGCCATCATCGACCCGACCGGACGCGGTGAAGACCCCCATGTGCGCGCCACCGTGGCAAGCAGCACCCGCTCGCCGGCGGCGAGCCAGTCGCGCGCGGTGCGCAGGACCAGCACGTCGATACTTTCCATCAGGCTCTCCTCTTAGCGCATCTGCAGGATGATCGGGCTGCTGCTGGCAGGATCCGTGTGGTCACGCAGCTTGCCCACCGCTTGTGCCTCGACGGCAGTGCCCTGATTACCCCAGTGACTGCGCATGAATGTCAGCACGTCGGCGATTTGTTGATCGGACAATTGCTCACGGAAGGCAGGCATACGATACGCGTCTGGCACCCCGGCCGCCACGACACGCTGAGAGCCATTGAGGGTGATGTTGATCGCCGACGCGCTCTCTTTTGCCAAGGCGGAGGTGGCGCCCGCCAACGGCGGCATCCACTCGGGTTGCCCTTTGCCGTCCAGCCCGTGGCACGACGCGCAGCGCGTCGCATAGGTGTGAGCGCCAGGCGTCTGCGACCCCACTGCTGCAGAGCGCTCCTGATACTGCCAGGGCGCTCCGTCGCGCTGACGGTCACCGGGCAAGGATTTGAGATAACGGGCAATGGCGGTCAGATCATCGTCGGTCATGAACTGGGTGGAGTTGTTGAAGGCCTCGGTCATCGAGCCGTAGACCACCGCGTGCCTGTTGCGCCCCGTCTTGAGGAACTGCACGATCTCCGGCTCGCTCCATCGGCCCAGCCCGGTGTTGTGGTCATCGCGCAGGCTCGGTGCGTACCAGCCGTCCAGCAAGGCGCCCGCAAGGAACGGTGTACCCGATTCATCAAGGGCCTTCTCGTTGAACGCCAGGCCTCTAGGCGTATGGCAACTGCCACAATGCCCCGCGCCCTGAACGAGATAAGCACCGCGATTCCACACCTCATCTTGCGATGTGTTGGCCGCGTACGGCTTGGCGTCGACAAACACCCCGTTCCACAGCGCGATTGGCCAGCGCAGGTTCAGAGGCCAGGGAATGGCGCTCGGGATGTTCGCCTGGTTGACCGGCGCCACGCCCTTCATGAAGAAGGCATAGAGCGCTCGCACGTCGTCATCACTGAGTTTGGCGTACGAGGGATAGGGCATGGCGGGATACAAACGGCGACTGCCGGGTGCCACGCCGTGACGCACAGCCCGATCGAAGTCCGGCAGGCTGTAGCGGCCAATACCGGTTTCCGGGTCGGGCGTGATGTTGGTGGCGTGTATCGCCCCCAGCGGCGTGGCCATTTCCAGGCCGCCCGCGAATGGCGCACCGCCCGGCACGCTGTGGCAGGCCACGCAGTCGCTGAGCCTGGCAACGTATTCGCCACGGGCAACCAACGCCGGGTCGATGTCGGCCACGGTGATGGGTGGGCTTTCAAGACGCGAGACAGGCTCGCGCGTGACATACCAGGCCAGCAGGCCTGCCGCGACCAGGCATGGCACGGCCAGCCAGCCTGCGGTTCTTGCGAATCGGCTGTTCTTCATGGACGCTCCGGCGCTGATCAGGTGAAGGTGTGTCGGCTCATGGGCAGGCTGCGAACCCGCTGCCCCGTCAGTGCGGCCACCGCATTGGCGACGGCGGGCGCGACAGCAGGCAGTGGCGGCTCGCCGACGCCTCCCATTTTTTCCCCGCTCTCGACGACCCGGACATGCACTCGCGCCATCCGCGCAGGCGGCAGAATCGGGTACAGGTCGTAATTGCGGGCCCGAGGCTTGCCGTCTATCCACACCGACTCCTCCACGAGCGTCTGAGAAAGGCCCAGCGCCACGGCACCGTTGACCTGAGCCTCGACAATCGCCGGGTTGACGATGCTGCCGGGGTCGATCGCCTGCCAGATGTCATGCACCTTGACCTGCCCGTTCTCGATGGACACTTCGGCAATCACCGCCGTCTGCGTCCCGAACGGCGATGCCATCGCCACGCCGCGCGCCCTTTTTGTACCGTCCTCGGCGGTAAACGGCCCCCGCTTCCATCCCCCGGACAGTTCACCCACAGCCTGCAGCAGCGTGGTCAGGCGTGTGTTGTCACGCAGCAGGTGCAGGCGCAGTTCGAACGGGTCCTTGCCGCCCTTGTCGGCCAGCTCGTCCAGGAACGACTCGTAGAAAAAGTCGTTGAGGGAGTTCCCCACTGAACGCCAGTAACCGAGCATGGCTGGGCCTTTGACGTAGATCTGCGCGATGCGTTTGTTCGGGATGGCGTAGGACTTGCCCGACAACCCTTCCAGAGCCGTCGGGTCAAGCTTGTCACCCTGCTTGCCCGCGAGGGCCTCGGTAGGCCCTTCCGTGGCGCTGATCGCTTCAATTGCCAGCGGCCAGCCGTCGTTATCCAGTGCCGCGCGGAAATTGACCGCGGCAACCGGACGGAGCACGTCGCGCAGAAACTCTTCCTCCCGCGTCCAGATGAGCTTGACCGGACGGCCGACCGCCTTGGCCAGGACGATGGCCTGCGGGTACGGGTTGGCGGAGTCGTACAGAAAGTGCCGCCCGAAGAACCCGCCCAAGAGCGGCGAATGCAGTGTGATCTGTGAAAGGTCGAGACCGGTGCGCTTGGCGATGTCAGCGCGGAACATGTCCGGCGCCTGATTGGGCAGCCAGGCCTCCAGCGAGCCATCCGGGTTGAAGCGCGCCAACGCCGAGGGCGGCTCCAGTTGTCCGTGATTCAGGTACTGGTTGTGGTAAGTGGCGTCGACACGGACCTTGGCACTGGCCAGGCTCGCGGCAACGTCGCCTTCATTTTCATCGTCGCGGGCGGGGCCTTTCTCCGCCGCCAGTCGCTTGAAGTGCGCATCGCTGGAGAAATCCGCAGGCATGGGTCTTACTTTGCTGTCGGCCGTGGGCTCCTGCCAGTCGACCTGAATCGCCTCCACCGCACGTTTGGCGTGCCACCAGCGCTCGGCAACCACGGCCACGGCACCGTCGAGCCGGTGCACGGAATGCACGCCCTTCATGGCCTTGACCTGATCTTCGTTGCGCAGGTTTGCCACGGTCATCCCAAGACGTGGCGCATGCTGAACAGCCGCGTGCAGCATGCCGTCGACCTTGAGGTCGATGCTGTACAACGCCTTGCCGGTGGACTTGTCGTAGGCATCGAGACGCTTCACAGGCTTGCCGATCCAGCGGAACTGACTCGGATCGCGCAGTGGCACGCTGGCAGGATCAGGCACCGGCAGGCTCATCGCACGCTCGGCCAACGCACCGTAATCGAGTGAGCGACCGGAGCTGGCGTGGACCACCTTGCCCGGTTCAGTGGTCAACTCGCTGACCGGCACGTCAAGGGCCTGTGCGCCCGCCTCCAGCAGCATCGCGCGGGCCAGGGCACCGAGGCGGCGCATGACCGGGTAGCTCATGCGCACCGACATGCTGCCGCCGGTGATGCGCATGCCGTTTTCCATCACCACATAGGCTTCGCCGGGCGGCGCGGCTTCGACCACAAAGGTCGCCGGGTCGGCGTCCAGTTCTTCACCGATGATCTGCGCCATCGCAGTGAACGTGCCCTGCCCGCCTTCCATAAAGGGGCACAGCAGACGCACGCGGTTGTCAGGGCGGATTTCCAGGAACGCCGGCACCTGCGTGCCGCGCTCGGCCGTCGCTGCAGCCGCAGCCTGCACGCGGGTCGATCCCAGTGGCAGGCCGAAGCCCAGCACCAGTGCACCCACTGCGGTCCCTGTCAGAAAACGGCGCCGGGACAGGTTGACCGGGTCAGTCAAGGCAAGCGCGGAGGGTTGCAAGGCAGGGTCGATACGCACGTTCATCATGCGTCCCCCTTGCCGGCCAGTTCATGCACGGCGGCATGAATGGCGTTGTACGTGCCGCAGCGACACAGATTGACCATTGCGGCCTCGATCTGCGCAGCACTCGGTCTGGGGTTGTGTTTGAGCAGCGCGGTGGCCGCCATCACCTGCCCGGACTGACAATACCCGCACTGGGCAACCTGAAGATCAACCCAGGTCGCGACGACGCGCTTGCCCACGTCATCGGCCTCAATCGCCTCGATGGTGGTGACTTCTCGGCCGACCACACCCGCCACGGGCGTGACGCACGAGCGCACCACATTGCCGTCGACCAGCACGGAGCAGGCGCCACACTGCGCCAGGCCACAGCCGTACTTGGTGCCGGTCATGCCCAGGTCATCGCGGATCACCCACAACAGGGGCGTGTCGGCGTCGGCGTCGACCTGATAGGTCTTCTGGTTGATTCGTAGTTCCATGGTTCACCCGCTTGATCATCGGTTGACGTGCAATGTTATGAGCGGTGACGCGCAGCCAGGCACCTCATCGGTACAGCGTGTTTTTCGCTCAAGGCGTCGCAGTGCCCAGCGCTTGAGTTTCCGTTGGTTGCCCCCGCAGCAACGCCATGTCACGGCTGGGGGCCGTACCGAACAGACGACCGTATTCGCGGCTGAACTGAGAGGGGCTTTCATACCCGACGGCGAACGCCGCCCGCGAGACATCCAGGCGCTCCGTCAGCATCAGCCGACGCGCCTCGTTCAGGCGCAGCCACTTCTGATACTGCAGGGGACTCATGCGCGTCAGCTGGCGAAAATGATGGTGAAAGGTCGGTGCACTCATCTGCACGCGGGCCGCCAGATCATCGATGCGCAGCGCGGCGGCGTAGTTGAGCTTGAGCCAGTCGATGGCCTTGGCAATGCGATACCCCTGACCATCGACCGCCGTGATCTGCCGCAGCCTTGGCCCCTGATCGGTATTAAGCAGCCGATAGTGAATTTCCCGCAGAACCAGCGGCGCCAGCACGGGAATCGCCTCGGGTTCGTCGAGCAACGTCAGCAGGCGATCAAGCGCGCTCTCCAACGCCGATGACAAGTGGCCAATCCCGGCACCCGTCCCTTCCGCTCGCTGACGGGTTGCGGGCAAACCACCTTGAGTGATGACCTCGGCGAGCATGCTCACATTCAGTTTCAGCACCAGCCCGACACAGGGCTGCTCGGGGCTGGCAACCATCACTTCAGAGTTGGCGGGCAAATCCAGTGAGGTGACCAGGAACCTCGACGGGTCGTAGCAGTAACTCTCGCCTCCCACCCACAACCGCTTCTCGCCACGGCCCACCAGAATCAGGCTTGGCTCGATCATGCACACGGCGGGAGGCGCCGGTTGGTCGCGACGAAACAGCGACAGGCCGGGAATGGCTGTGGCGATGTCTCCCGTCACGCTCATGCGGGGGTCGATGTTGGCCGCCAAGGGGGATTCATGGCGCGGGGTGGTCGGCATCATGTCAGGTCTCTTGTGTTGACCGAACTCTAATCCGCTGAGGAAACGTTTCCTATCCACCGCCCTGCATCCCCATAGGATTAGGCAAGCATTCAAGAGGAATGCACTAGGGCGCGGGCGGATCGACAGCGAGAATGTGTCGAACTGTTACGGGAGAGGCGTCACGCAACGTTTCCCTCCCCGAGCCATGCCGGCAACAACCGCTTGTCCCGGTCATTCCCATGCACCGACGCGGACGCCCCAGGCCTCGCTGTTCAGCGCCGCTTTCAGCAAACCGAATCAACGCGCTTGTCGCACCACAGGTATTCCCATGACTTCACGTTCTACAGAAAAACGCGGCTGGAGCGCCGTGCTCGCCATGTCGCTGGCCGCCTTCGCGCTGGTCGCTTCAGAGTTCATGCCCGTCAGCCTGCTGACGCCCATCGCCGCCGAACTGCAGATCACCGAGGGCCAGGCCGGCCAGGGCATTTCCGTGTCGGGTGCGTTTGCACTGGTCACCAGTCTGGTCATCGCAGCGATCGCCGCGCGCGTCGAACGCAAGAAGCTGCTGCTGTGCCTGACCTTGCTGATGATCGTCTCAGGAACGGTTGTCGCGCTCGCGCCCGGCTATCCCTCATTCATGTTTGGGCGTGCCCTGATCGGCATCGCAATCGGCGGGTTCTGGTCGTTGTCAGCGGCGACCGCCATGCGACTGGTGCAGCCTGCTCAGGTTTCCCGTGCGCTGGCCATCGTCAATGGAGGTAACGCGCTCGCGACGGTGATTGCAGCGCCGGCCGGCAGCTTTCTCGGCGCGTTGATCGGCTGGCGCGGTGCGTTTTTCTGCGTCGTGCCGGTCGCAACCCTTGCGGCCGTGTGGCTGCTGATCAGCCTGCCGTCCTTCAAGACCGAACGTCAGGCAGGCAGCGGCAATGCCTTGCGGTTGATGAAGCAGTTGCCCGTTGCCTTGGGCATGGTCGCCGTCAGCGTTTTTTTCATGGGGCAGTTCATGCTCTTCACGTACCTGCGCCCGTTTCTTGAGGGCGTGACCGGTGTCAGCGTTTCCACCCTGTCTTTCATGCTGCTGGGTCTGGGCGTTGCAGGTTTCATCGGAACCTTCCTGATCGAAAGATTCATCGGCAATGGCCTCTACCGGACACTGACGGTGATCCCGCTGATCATGGCCGTCATCGCCCTGGCGCTGGTGAATTATGGTGCTTCGCCGCTGCTGACCGCGGTCCTGCTCGGGCTGTGGGGACTGGTCGCAACCGCTGCACCCGTCGGCTGGTGGACATGGCTGGCGCAGACGCTTCCTGACGATGCGGAAGCCGGTGGCGGCTTGCTCGTGGCCATTGTCCAACTGGCGATCGCAGGCGGCGCAATCATTGGCGGCCTGGCCTATGACCTCAGCGGGTACAAGGCCACCTTCGAGCTCAGCGCAGCCGTGCTGGTCGCCGCGTCTTTCCTCGCCTGGCTGGCGGGTCGCTACGCCACTGAGGTTCATCTCTGCGAATCGAACGCAACCGCCTGAACAGGTCTGCAAACGGAGGATTAAACCGGCCATCGCTCCGCCCATCAGTGCCTTGCGAAGTCAGAGTGATCAAAATGCGTCCCAGCCTGTCCCAGTAGAAGCCGCTTCTTGAAAGCGGCGGAAAAGGTTCTAATGCATGCTTGCGCAACGGTGCGGATCACCGAGCAGCATCATCAGGTACGTATTCCTTTCGCCTATGGAGCAGGACACGCATGACTCAGCGCACTCCCACCCCCGTTTTCAAGTCTGTCGGATGCGCTGAATGCCGCAATGCTGACGGGCTGGGATTCGACTTCACCATGGCTTTCCAGCCGATTTTCAACGTCAAAACCGGCGCCACCTACGCGTACGAGGCGCTGGTGCGCGGCATCAACGGAGAGTCGGCCGCCAGCATTCTGGGGAGAGTGAACGACAACAACCGTTACCGGTTCGACCAGGCCTGTCGGGTCAAGGCCATCGAGCTGGCCGCAGAGCTCGGACTGTTGGCGATTCCTGATTGCAAACTCAGCATCAACTTTTTACCCAATGCCGTTTACAGGGCCGAGACGTGCGTACGCGCCACACTGGAAGCCGCTCGCCTGTTTGATTTTCCCGTTGGGCGCCTGATGTTCGAGGTCACGGAAGGCGAGCGCGTGGACGATCCTGAGCACCTGAAATCGATTTTTGAAGAGTACGAGCGTCAGGGTTTCACGACGGCCATCGATGACTTCGGATCGGGCTACTCGGGGCTCAACTTTCTGGCGATGTTCCAGCCTAACGTCCTGAAAATCGACATGGCGCTGACCCGTGGCATTGATCGAGACCGCGCACGTCAGGCGATCATCGAGGGCATCGTGCTGGTGACCAACCGGTTGGACATTACCGTCATTGCCGAGGGCATCGAGACGCCGCAGGAGTGTGAAACCTTGCTGAAAATGGGCGTCGAGCTGATGCAGGGCTACCTGTTTGCCCGGCCGGCCATCGGCGTGCTGGCCGGCATGTCGCCGTATACAAGACCGTAGACGGTTAACCCGCGCCGGTAGAAACGCCAAACCACGCCCTTTTTCAGCATCACGTACCGAGTTCCAGGAGTTTGTCATGCCATCCATTGACCTGAGTTTGCTGGGTGGACGCTACTCCCCGGTGGCGCTCATTGAGCGCGAAAGAAAGGTCTTGGGTCAGATCGCCAGCGGTATGCCGCTGGCGGAAGTGTTGAATGACCTTCTGCTCGCCATTGAAGCGCAGAGCCGTGACATGAAGGCGTCAGTGCTGTTTTTGAGCGAAGACGGTCAATACATGCTTCATGGAGCGGCGCCCAGCCTGCCGGCGCCTTACAACGAGGCCATTCACGGAATCGCCATTGGCGAGGGCATTGGCTCGTGCGGCACCGCTGCAGCGCGCGGTGCTGCTGTTTATGTCGACGATATCGCCAGCAGCCACCTGTGGCAGGGATACGCGGACCTCGCGGTGCCTCACGGGCTGCGTGCTTGCTGGTCGATGCCAGTCAGGGCCGCGGACGGGAAAATTCTCGGCACGTTCGCGGTCTACTACGGCGAACCCCGCACGCCAACCGATGGCGATATCGAAGCCATCGCTGTCATTGCCCAGACCGTCGCGCTCGCCATCGAACGGCATCGCTCGGATCAGCGGTTGCGCCAGAGCCAGGATGAACTGCGTGACCTCAACAATTACCTCGAGCGCAAGGTCAATGAGCGCGCCACAGAGCGAAGCCGTACCTGGCTGCTCAGCAATGACTTGCTGTCCGTCATCAACGCCCACGGAATCATCGAGGCCTCCAATCCTGCCTGGACGATTTCCCTGGGCTGGTCTCCGGAAGAATTGCACACCACCTTTCTGTCCTTCATCCATCCGGACGATGTACCCGGCAGTGAAGCCGTCCTCACCCAGGCTGCCCGAGGCCGGCCGGTCTCCCGTTTTCAGAATCGCGTCCGTCATCGCAATGGTAAATACCGCTGGGTCGCGTGGGTGGCGGTCCTCGAGGACGGAAAGATCTATTGCAGCGGCCGCGACATCACCCACGAAAAAGATCAGGCCAACAACCTGGCGATTCGTACCCGGGAACGTGATCGGGCCTGGGGACTGTCACAGGAGCTGCTGGTGATCGCCTCGCCCAACGGCACGCTGGATGAAGTCAACGGACGCTGGACCGAACAGCTGGGATGGTCGGAAAGCGAGCTGGTCGGTACCACCTTTTCAGACTACACGCACCCGGATGACCTGACGGGCTCGCTGGCCGCATTCACTACCCTGCTCGAGGCTCCACTGACCGTGCCCTATGAGTACCGACTGCGCCACAAGGACGGTTCTTACAAATGGTTCAGCTGGACAGGCACCTTCGAAGACGGTCGTGTCTACGCAGCAGGTCGGCATGTGACCAAGGAAAGAGAACAGGCCGAAGCGCTGCGCCAATCCCAGAAGATGGAAGCCTTCGGACAACTCACTGGCGGCGTGGCCCATGACTTCAATAATCTGCTGACGGTCATCCGGTCTTCGACCGATCTGCTGATGCGCCCGAACCTGACCGAAGAACGAAGACTGCGGTACGTGACCGCCATTTCAGAGACCGTCGATCGCGCCGCCCGGCTGACCGGGCAGTTGCTCGCCTTCGCGCGCAGACAAGCCCTTCAGCCGGAAGTCTTCAGCGCCTGCGAAAACGTCGATGCGATCAGCGGGATGATGAGAACACTCAGCGGCTCGAGAATCGAAACGGTGATCCAGCTCGACGAGCAGCCTTGCTGCGTGAACGCCGACCCCAGTCAGTTTGATACCGCGCTGGTCAACATGGTCGCCAATGCCCGGGACGCGATGATGGGCGAAGGCAGGCTCACACTCACGGTACGCCCCGTCGAATCCATGCCCTCCGTCAGGCTTCATCCGCCCTCGACCGGCGCTTTCGTGGCCATCTCGATCTCGGACACGGGCACAGGCATCGCTGCGACGCAGCTGGAGCACATTTTCGAACCGTTCTTCACCACCAAAAGCGTCGGCGAAGGCACGGGATTGGGGTTGAGTCAGGTATTTGGCTTCGCCAAGCAGTCCGGTGGCGAGATCGCCGTGGCCAGTGAATTGGGCAAAGGCACCACCTTCACCCTCTACCTCCCGCGCGTGAGCGAGGCAGGCTGGATGTCGAAACAGGCCCTCGCCGATATTCCCCTGCAAGAAGGTCACGGCACCTGTGTGCTGGTCGTGGAGGACAACAGCGACGTGGGCACCTCCGCCGTGCAGGCACTGACCGAACTGGGCTACAGGACAGTCCTGAGCACCAATGCGCTCCAGGCCATGGCCGAACTTGAATCCGCTGCCCAGCCGTTCGATGTGGTGTTTTCCGACGTGGTCATGCCAGGCATGACCGGCATCGAGTTCGCAAACGAGCTTCACACGCGCTACCCGGAACTCCCGGTCGTTCTGACGTCCGGTTACAGCCATGTACTGGCTGACAAAGGTTCCGACGGTTTCGAGCTGCTGCATAAGCCCTACTCCCTGGATCAACTTTCCCGAGCGCTCAGGAAGGTCGTCAGAAAATGAAGGCCTTTCCGGTGACCCGTCCAGGGGTCACCGCTGCATCACCTGCTCTGTTCTTTCTTGGCCTCTTCGCTGAGTTCGACGACGAGTTTTGCCGCATCCACCTCGTCTTCCCGGTAATGCGTGCTGCCGTCGACGTCAGTCACCTCAAAGACCTGTTGATCTTCACCGCGACGTAACACCTCAGGCACTTCAATTCCTTCCAGCTTTTTGACGGTGACGGCCATAAAACCTCCTCGCGTTGCCTGCATGCCGGTGGCACGGCTGATGTGAATGTAAAACTCGGATCTCAAGGGCATACGGCCGTTCAATTTTCCTTCCTGCAAAAAACATTGAACCATTCTAATGGCGATCTGCCCTATCCCTCGCGCGGCGTCGTCCGCATCCCTACCCTCATCAAGATATTGCCTCATGAAGAATATGAAAAAGCTCCTGATCGCGGCGTTCTGCCTGTCCAGTCTCTCGCTCAATGCATACGCCGCCGAAATCTCCGGCGCACTCGGCGCCACCAGTCAGGGCGGTCTCACGGCCCGCGTCGGCTTGGGTTTCGATTGGGACAAGCGCTGGATGGAAAGCTCGACGGGCAAACTGACCGGCTACTGGGATCTGGGTTACACCTATTGGGAGGCTGGCGATGAGGCTGGCGGCCGTCATTCCGTGTCCTTCGCCCCGGTGTTCGTGTACGAATTCGGAAACGGCCACGTCAAGCCATTCGTAGAAGCAGGCATCGGCGTCGCGATGTTTTCAGGCACCACGGCGGGCGATCAGAAATTCGGTTCGGCCTTCAACTTTGAAGACCGCCTGGGCGCCGGCCTCAAGATCGGGGACACGCAAAAGGTAGGGTTGCGCGTCACCCATTACTCCAACGCGGGCATCAAAGAGCCGAACGACGGGATCGAATCCTACGCGTTGTTCTATAGCCATTCGATCTGACGCGAACTCGCCGCCCGTAGAAAATGGGGTGGCAGGTTTTTCACCTGCCACCCGCCCGCAGCACTGAGACCCTTGCGGGGCTGCGGAACCAACATTTTCAACGATTTGTCAGAACCTTAACTATCCGTTTGACGAGCAATGATATGGCCGATTGGTACAGTAAATCGTTGGGGCATGGGGCGCCCGTCTACCACCGTTTGAGAATTCTGGACGAACTCCGGCTGTTGCTGTGCCCGATGGCTGAATCGCCCTATCGCCTGATGATCGACGCCGCGACGGCAGAAACGTTTGTATTTTTCTCGAGCGAGCACGCCGAGATAGCACTGGCATTCGGGGCGCGGGCCTGCGCGTCTCCCGACGAAAACGCAGAGCATCTTGTCGACTTGCAGTATCGCCCCGTCATCATCACTGACAGCACTCGCGAACTGCTGCAACCGACGCCGCTGACCGCGTCCTGAAGACGCCACCGACGAAACCTGTCCAACGAGACGCTCTCTGAAAAGAGGGCTAGCGCACGCCTTCGCTTTGGATAGAATAGCTGTCCGCAACAACCAGCAGCATCAGCCCCGCCCCGTACACTCATCGTGTTGCTGGCTGAATCAGTAGAGGACTGAGACGTGGAACAGTTAAAACGCCTGAAAAGCGGCATTGAGGGCCTTGATACCCTGTTGAAGGGCGGATTGGTCGCCGGGGCTTCGTATATTGTTCAAGGGCGCCCTGGCTCCGGGAAAACAATCCTTGCGAATCAGATCGGCTTCAACCATGTGCGCAACGGCGCCAATGTCCTCTTCGCCACGTTGCTCGCAGAGCCTCACGATCGCCTGTTCCACTTTCTGTCGACGCTCAGTTTCTTCGACAAAACCCAGATCGGCGGAAAGATCCAGTTCGTCAGCGCGTTTGACACCCTGGAAAATGATGGCCTGGACGAGGTCGTCAAATTGCTGCGGCGGGAAATCAGCAGACAGAAGTCCACGCTGATGATTCTGGATGGCCTCCTGAACGCCCGCTCCCAAGCCGAACTGCCTATCGATACCAAGAAGTTCATTTCCGAACTTCAGGGTCATGCCGCGTTCGCCGGCTGCACCGTCATCTTCCTGACCAGCTCGCAGCTGGACGACGGCAGCCCGGAGCACACCATGGTCGATGGCGTCATCGAGATGGGTGAAGAGACCTTTGGTCCCAGGACCGTTCGCCGCATGAGGCTGCGCAAAACCCGCGGAAGCGGTTCGTTGCCAGGTGCCCACGAGTTTGAAATCACGGACAAGGGCATTGATGTTTACCCAAGGCTCGAAAGCGTCTTGAGCTGTGCGTCAGTGGTTGACCTGGCTTCGATCGCGCCTGTCAGCAGCGGCATCGACTCACTGGATCCGCAGATCGGCGGTGGGCTCGTAGGCTCTTCAGTGACCTTGCTCACGGGCCCGTCCGGCGCCGGGAAAACCTCCATCGGGATGCATTTCCTGAGCAAATGCACGCCGCAGGAGCCGGGGCTGTTATTCGGTTTTTTCGAATCGCCGCAGCGGCTGAGGGTCAAGGCCAACGCGTTCGGTATCGACCTTGACGCCATGCAGAGCAGCGGAGCCCTGCACCTCATCTGGAATCCCACCACGCCCGGTCTGATCGACAAGCTGGGCTACGACTTGCTCAAGGTTGTCGAAGAGAAAGGGATCAAGCGAGTCTTCATCGACAGCCTCAGCGGAATGGGCCGCGTCGCGGCGGACAAGAGCAGAATTCATGACCTGCTCGCCGCGCTGATGGCGGAATTGCGGACCCGAGGCGTCACCACCATGGCCTCGTGGGAGACGCAGACACTGCTGGGCAGTGAGATCGATGCACCGGCTTCGGACCTCTCAAGCATCGTGGACAATCTGCTCCTCATCCGATTCGCACGAAAAGGTTCTGAACTTAAACGCGAGCTTTTTATTCTGAAAATCAGGGACAGCGCCTACGACCCCTCTCTGCTGGAGGTGGCCATAGGTGATTTCGGGGTAGCCGTGAATAAGGTCTGACTCATGCACATGTTTAAAACGACACAGCGAGTCTGGCTTGCACGACCAAGCACATTTGACTGGCTCCGACGAGCGCTCACGTCATGACGACCATTCTTATCGTCGACGACGAATACCTGATTGCAGACATTCTGAGCTTTGCGCTTGAGGATGAGGGGTACATGACCGTCACCGCTGGAAGCGGAAAGAAGGCGCTGGAAATCCTGGACAGGGAGCGCCCGGACCTCATCATCACCGACTTCATGATGCCCGGCATGACTGGTATCGAGTTTGCGGACGCGGTGAGGAGCAGAGATCTTCACGCCGCCACGCCAATCATGCTCATGAGCGGGGCACAGGCTTACCTCGGCGTTGCGCGCCCGGACCTCTTCATCGAGGTCCTGGATAAACCGTTTGATATCGATGTGGTGGTCGACAAGATCAAAGCGCTGGTTGCCAGAAGCTGACCGGCGCCCCGTTGCCTGTCTCGGGTCTCAGTGACGGTTCCTCACAGCGCCGTGCCACGCGTACGCAGAATCTGCAATATCAGGGCTCTGCCCAGCATCCCCCGCCCTCACGCCAGACCGTATTCGGGAATCAGAGCCTGCGCGGGATCAGGGTAACTCCCCTGAACACCCACACAGACCTTCGATCAGAACGTCATGCTGGCCGTGAGCCGAGCGGTTCTCAACGCACCCTCTTCCACCTGGAGCTTGCTGCTGCCAGTCGTCGACGGGTAGTACTCCTTGTTGAACAGGTTGTCGATGTTCAGTTGCAGGCTGGTTTTGTAGTCTCGGGTCGGCAGGTCCCAGCGAACGAACGCATCGGCCAGGGTGTAGCTGTCGAGCCAGAAGCTGTTGGCATCGTCCCCCGGACGCTGGCCGACGTAGCGAGCACCGGCGCCGACATGCCACTTGCCCGTATCAGCCGGCAGCGCGAGATGGTGAGTCAGGTAGAGGCTGGCGCTGTGCATCGGCGCGTTAGGCAGACGATTGCCTTCCTGCTCGGGCGACTCGTCGTTCTTCAACACTTCTGTATGGTCGTACGCATAGGTGCCGATAACGCTCCAGTTTTGGGCGATCTCACCGGTCACATCCAGCTCGACCCCGCGTGAGCGTGCTTTACCCACCGCTTCGTCGATGCTGTCGCCATTGCTTTGCAGCACGCTGTTCACGAGGTTCTTTTTAACGATGTCGTAGACCGCCAGGTTCACGTTGAGCTTTTCGACTGGCGTGTATTTGATCCCGGCTTCGTAGCTGCGACCTTCAGTGGGTTTGAAGCTGTTGCCTGCATCATCGGCGTCGTTGGGCACGAAGGAACGGCTGTAGTTGGCATAGAGCGCCACCGTTTCCGTTGGCTGATAGACGATCCCGCCAAACGGAATAAATTTATCCCCGTTGGAATCAGCGCCCGGCGCATACGCGCTGCCCAGCCCCTGATCGCTGTACTGATCCCAGTGCTCCTGACGCCCGCCGAACACCAGAATCCACTGGTCGTTCAGGTGCCAGTTGTCCTTGAAGTACGCCGAAGTGGTGACGAGGTTGTTTTGCGCATTGCTCTGTGCGGCGCTGATGGTCACAGGTTCGGCGAGGTTGCCGTAAGCGGGATTCTGAATGTTGAGGTTGCCGGCCGTGGTGCTGGTATTGCGGTAGGTTTTGCCACGGTATTTATCCAGCGATTCGTTGTCGATGCCGACCGTGATCTCGTGCCGTTGCCCGAATATCTGCTGGTCGCCCAGGAAATCCAGCGCGGTATAGCGGCTTTCGTAATCGTAATGGCCACCGTTGGCGATTCGCCGCAAGGTGTTGCCGTTTAACGTGCTGGGCTGTGCAATGGCCAGACTGTAGCGATCCTCCGTCCAGCCATAGGTCAGGCGGCTGCGCCAATCGTCGTTGAGCTGATACTCGAACTTGGCGGTCGTGCTTTGGCTGATACCCTGCGTCTTCGCCCAACGCTCATCCAGACGATCGCGGTAGCTGATGTCCGCAGGATGCCCACCCACAAACACCGTGCCGCGATCAAACGGGCTGGCGTAGTCGTTGTAGGTGTAGGCCAGCGAGAAACTGGCACGATCACCCACCCAGGCAATCGAGGGCGCAATCAGCGTGTGTTCGTCGACACCGTAGTTGCGCCAGTAATCTTCATGGCTGCGTTCGGCGATCAGACGATAAGCGAGGCCGGTATCGCCCAGCGGGCCGGTCGTGTCGACGCCGAAAGACCCGCCGCCCTCGCTGTAACCTGACCCGGTCAGCGTCGTGCTGCGGGTGAACTGCGGCTGTTTGCTGATCACGTTAATAAGCCCGCCGGGCTCAAGCGCGCCGTACATCAGTGATGCGGGCCCCTTCAGCACTTCCACATGATCGGTGGTGGCGCCCAGGTTGTGGCCGATGGCCGAACGGATGCCGTCGCGCAGGATGGAGTTGTCGTCGTTGCTGCCGAAACCGCGTTTGATCACCGCGTCCTTGGTGCCGCCCAAGGTGTTGGTCTGCGTGACACCGCTGACGAAACGCATCGCATCATTGAGGTCCTTCACCTGATAGTCATCGAGCGTTTGTGCCGTCACGGTGTTGACGGTCTGCGCCTCATCGCGGTTCTGGGTCGATCCTCTGCTCGCGGTGCTGTTGTCGGCGCGGGTATAGCTGCTGGCCTCACCCCTGGCGTCATACGTGGACTCAATGGTGCTGACCGGAAGCTCGGTGACCGGCTGGGCGGCCATCGCCAGACACGGCAGGGCCGAACACAAAAGGAGCGAAGCATTGGTGCGGTTGAGCAGCATGACCACGTGAGTGACTCCGTAGAGAAAAGCGAAAGAGAATGATTCCTATCTCTCTACACGGGTCGAAACGGCATTTACCTCACAGGTTTTTGAAAAATATTTTCGGCTGGATGAAAACACGGCACCACAGACCTGACACCGACGGTGCAGCACAGCGGCAAATCCGGCGTCCGTGGAGGGAGCAATGGCGACCTCGACTCAAGAAATAGGGTTGATCCAGAAGTGCGGGAGCCCGCCATCCGCACAGACGCCATGGGTGTGATGACTCTCTTGCGCCGGGCGCTGATACCCTGTCGGAACTATCGCTTTGCAACCGACTCGCATAGCAATCCACCCTGCCTCTGATGGACTTGAGTCTCTATGATCCAGCCGCCCGCGACAGACAGTCTGTCGTTCCTGCCTCCGAGTAAACTTGGCGAGCTGATTCGTCACCACGACTGGTCCTCAAGTGGTTTGGGCGCCCCTGCGCTGTGGCCGCAGAGTCTTAAAACGGTGACGTCGATGCTGCTCGCATCCCCGGTGCCCATCGTGCTGCTGTGGGGCGCCAAGGGCATCATGATCTACAACGACGCCTATTCCGTTTTTGCCGGGGAGCGCCATCCCCGCCTGTTGGGTTCTGAAGTCCGAAAAGGCTGGGCGGAAGTCGCCGACTTCAATGACCAGGTCATGCGCATCGGCCTGTCGGGCCAGACCCTGGCCTACAAAGACCAAGAGCTGACGCTGTATCGCCATGGGCACGCGGAGCAGGTCTGGATGGACCTGGATTATTCCCCCGTTTATGACGAAAGTGGCACGCCTGCCGGTGTGATTGCCATTGTCGTGGAGACCACATCGAGGATCCTGGCACGCCGCAACCTTCAGCAAAGCGAACAGCGCTTCCGCGCGCTGGTCAACGCAACGGCTGACGTCGTGTATCGGGTATCACCCGACTGGCGCAACCTGCGTCAACTCGACGGTAAAGGTTTCCTTGAAGACGGCATCCCTTCCGACCTCAGTTGGCTGGACACCTACGTCCCGCCGCAACACCAGCCGCAGGTCAATCTGGCGATCAAAGAAGCGATCCGCACTAAAAGCACGTTCACCCTCGAGCACCCGGTCATACGGACCGATGGAACGTTGGGCTGGGTGCTGTCCCGCGCCGTTCCACTGTTTGACGAGCACGGCGAAATCATCGAATGGTTCGGCACCGCCACAGACGTTACCGGGCGCAGGGAAGCGGAAGAAGCACTGCGGGCCAATGAGCGGCGGCTGCATTTTCTGGATGCGCTGGGGAAGGAAACCGCCCGCAGCAACGACGCCGACGTCATCATGGCCACCACCACGCGGATGCTGGGCGAACACCTGCAGATCGCCGTCTGTGCCTATGCCGACATGGAGTCGGATGAGGACAGTTTCACCATCCGCGGCGACTGGCATGCGCCCGGCTCGACCAGCATTGTCGGGCATTACCGTCTGGCTGACTTCGGCAAACTGGCAATGCGCAACCTGCATTCGGGCCTGCCATTGATCCTGAACGACAACGCAGGCGAGCTGGAACCCGTCGAGGCTCAGGCGTTTCTGAGCATCGGGCTGGCGGCCACGGTTTGCATGCCGTTGGTGAAGGACGGTCGGCTCACGGCACTGATGGCGATTCATGACCGGGTTCCCCGCCAGTGGGCCCCGCGCGAACTGTCGATGCTGGCCGAAGTGGCCGAGCGGTCCTGGGCGCATATCGAACGGGTGCGCGCCGAGTCCAGACGCCGCGACAGCGAAGAGCGCTTTCGCCTCGACCTTGAGGCCCGGGTGCTCGAGCGCACCGAGGCCTTGCGCCAGAGCGAAGCCAACATTCGTCGCACCGAGCAAGCCTTGCATCAATCGCAGAAAATGGAGGCGTTAGGCAGTCTCACAGGCGGCATTGCCCATGACTTCAACAACCTGCTGATGGCGGTCATTGGCAGCCTTGAGCTGTTGCGTCGGCGAATGCCACCGACCCCGCACCTCCTGCAACTGGTCGATAACGCGCGCACGGGCGCAGAGCGAGGCGCCACGCTGATCGCCCGCATGCTGGCGTTCGCACGCAGGCAAGAACTGCGGGCTGAGGCTGTCGAACTCGGTGAATTGATCACGGGCATGAGCGAACTGCTGCAACGCTCCCTCGGGCCCACCATCGAGCTGCAGATAACCCCCGCGTCCGCCGCGGTCTGGGTGCTCACCGACCCCAATCAGCTGGAAGCGGCGCTGCTGAATCTGGCTGTCAATGCGCGCGACGCCATGGACGGCCAAGGGCAGATCAGAATCGAAGCAAGCCTGCGGACCGTGCTGGCAGCGGACGCACAGCTCAACCCCGGAGAATACGGGTGCCTTTGCGTCATCGACACCGGCACAGGCATGGACGAAGAGACGCTCAAGCGCGCGACTGAACCGTTCTTCACCACCAAGGGCATCGGGCAAGGCACTGGCTTGGGCTTGTCCATGGTGCACGGTTTGGTTCAGCAATCAGGCGGGGCGTTGCGTTTGTGCAGCAGCCCGGGTATCGGAACGACCGCCGCGCTGTGGTTACCGGCCACAACAGCCCCCGCACAGGCGCTGGATACAGGCTCGCAACAACCGGTGCGCGACCTGGCTCACCCTGCCGCGTGGGACATTCTGGCGGTGGACGACGATGAGCTGGTGCTGCTCAGCACCGTGGAGATGCTCAGGGACATGGGGCATCGCGTGCAGGCCGTACGTTCCGCGCACGAAGCGCTGAGCTGGCTGGATCGGCAACGATTCGACATGGTGATCTCCGATCACGCCATGCCCCACATGACGGGGGCCCAACTGGCGGCCCTGGTCTGCGAGCGCTGGCCGGACCTGCCGCTGATCCTGGTCTCGGGGTATGCGGAAATGGTCACCGGGCTCCCTGCGCAAATCCCTCGCCTCGCCAAGCCATTCTCTCAAGCGCAATTGATGGAGGTGATGAGCGCTGTCGCGGCGAAACGGCCCTCAACCCCCGATGCTGACGACCCTGAACGCTAGCCGCCTTAGCCCTGGCCGCCGTTCGATGGCAAACTCTTCTTCATTTGATCCTTTCGGAGACCACCATGCTGCGTGCATTTGAGCGTTGGCTCGACCCCTTCCCACCCGACGAAGTCCCGCCACCTCCCGACGGGCTGGCGCGTTTCCTGTGGGCCTGCACGCGTGGCGCCCGGGGCTATATCCTCGCGCTCGCGTTGCTCAGCGCCGGGGTGTCGATCTACGAAGCCTGGCTGTTTTCCTTCCTGGGCCAGGTCGTGGACTTGCTCTCGACCTGGAAGACCGGCGGCGCGGTGACCGATCAGGAACGTCACGTGTTGTGGGGCATCGGCATTGTGTTGTTGACCAGTATCGGGCTGGTGGCGTTGCGCACGATGGTCCAGCACCAGATTTTGGCGATCAACCTGCCGTTGCGTCTGCGCTGGGACTTCCATCGCCTGATGCTGCGCCAGAGTCTGTCGTTCTTTTCCGATGAATTCTCAGGCCGGGTCACCACCAAGGTGATGCAGACCGCACTGTCCGTACGTGAAGTGCTGTTCACCCTTATCGAAATCGCGCCCGGAATCGGCGTGTATTTCATCGCGATCATCGCACTGGCCGGTGGCTTCGCGCTGAAGCTGATGCTCCCGTTCATAGCCTGGATCGTATTGTTCGGGCTGGCCATGTGGTACTTCGTGCCGCGCCTGGGGAAAGTCGGGCAGGAACAGGCCAATGCGCGGTCGTCGATGACCGGACGGATCTCGGACGCCTACACCAACATCACCACCGTCAAATTGTTCTCCCATTCCAAACGTGAAGCGCACTTCGCACGCGCGGCCATGGAAGACTTCAAGCAGACCGGCTTCCGGCAGATGCGCCTCGTGAGCCAGTTCGAGATCGTCAACCAGGCGCTGGTGGTCGGATTGATTCTGGCAGCCGGCGGCTACGCGCTGTGGTTGTGGCATCAAGACGAAGTCGGCGCAGGCGCCGTCGCCGCGATTACCGCGATGGCGTTGCGCATCAACGGCATGTCTCACTGGATCATGTGGCAAATGACGTCCCTGTTCGAAAACATCGGCACGGTACAGGATGGCATGGCGACCCTGACCCGCGGCCCCAAGGTTCAGGATGCGCCGCACGCAAGCGTACTGGTGACCTCCGGCGGCGCCGTGACCTTCGACAAGGTGAGCTTCAATTACGGTGGGGAGCGGCAAGTGCTCGACGGGTTGAGCCTGAGCATCCAGCCGGGTGAAAAGATTGGCCTGGTCGGTCGCTCCGGCGCGGGCAAATCCACGCTCATCAACCTGCTGCTGCGCTTCTACGACGTGGACAGCGGCGAGATCCGCATCGACGGGCAGAACATCGCGCACGTCACCCAGGACAGCCTGCGCAGCGCCATCGGCATGGTCACTCAGGACACCTCCCTGCTCCACCGCTCCATTCGCGACAACATCGCCTACGGCCGACCCGACGCGACCGACGCTCAGATTCACAGCGCCGCAGCCAACGCCCAGGCCGACGGTTTCATCCGCCAGCTCAGCGACAAGCAGGGACACACCGGGTACGACACCCTGGTGGGCGAGCGCGGTATCAAGCTTTCGGGCGGTCAGCGTCAACGGGTCGCGATTGCGCGGGTGATGCTCAAGAACGCTCCCATCCTGCTGCTGGACGAGGCGACCAGCGCGCTGGACTCAGAAGTCGAAGTCGCCATTCAGGAAAGCCTGGATGAAATGATGGAAGGCAAAACCGTGATCGCCATCGCCCACCGGCTGTCCACGATAGCCGCCATGGACCGACTCATCGTCATGGATGACGGCCGTATCATCGAGCAAGGCACGCACACTGAATTGCTCGCGAAAAACGGCGTCTATGCACGGCTGTGGCAGCACCAGAGTGGCGGGTTTCTGGGTGAGGATCAGGGGGTGGTCGAGGCGAGCGAGCAGGCTTGAGGGTTGTAGGCATTGGGCGATCAACGCTGATCGCCCAGGCTTCGCCGTCATTAATTGACGAACAGTAACGCGACCGCCGACACCTGCATCGCTGGATCAGAAAGAGTCCGACCCGGAAGCCGGCGCCCCATGTTGCACAAACGGCACAGGCTGAACACCCTCCGCGCCCGCAGTTTTCGGCTTACCTTTGAGCGCTTCCATCAACTGCGCGGTCGCACTGGCGAGTGAAGCGTTGAGACTGGCAAGTTGTTGGTTGATGGCTTCAATACGTTGAGTCTTTTCATCGTCGGACACGTTTTTAGATGACTGGATTGACTGCAGTTGCGCCTGCTGCTCCTGAAGGGCTTGTTGCAACTCTTTAATGTGCTCGCGAATTTTCGCGATTTCCTTGGCCTCAGTATTCGCCGGTTTTTTGCTGTCGCTCTGCGCGGACGCAAAGGCCTGCAACCCCTCAACAGAGAGATTGACTTTGACGGCGTCGCGAGGCTGGATACTGCTGCTCACCTCGGCCGCCGTCAAAGCAGGCTGAACAGTGATTCTTGCATCAATGTCTCGATTAGAGGGGATGATCGAGTGATGGATAGTGACACCAGAAAGGGTATTCATTGTTCATTCCCTGTTTGAATAAACGTCTTGGTTTTGTCTGGTCATGACAGTGCGCCAACCGCCGTTGCAGTGAACAGAACGATAAGGTTCATCGTGACGATGTCCATGAAGAGTGCCAATAGTTGGAAATCCTTATAATGCCGTCAAGCGCGAAATCTCTCATGGCACTTATTCAGGGTTAATTGTCCGCTTGGGGCGTTACTTACAGAGTGGACGTTTGCAACCCACGTTAAAAACATCAACTTCACACTGAATAACTGTTTCATCAGCGCGAAACTTAAAACGTCCCGCGGATGACAGATCACACTTGGCCGTTACGCCATTGCCTTCATGCTGGACTTGCCAACGCCGAGGGCTCACGCCTTTCACTCGTCTGAACAAGCGCGTGAAATACGACTGATCCGTGAACCCGCACTCAAGGGCAATCTGATTAATCGTCAGGCGTCGGTCCTTTAACAGTTGTTCGGCTTTCGACAGTTTTTCCCGCCGGAGCCAGTCATGCGGCGAAAGCCCGGTAGAATTTTTAAACGCCCGAGAAAAGTGGCTTCTGGACAGAGCACACGCTTTGGCGACTTTTTCGACCGTCCCTCGCTCTACCATCAGTTGAGACATGAGCACCTGCGCCTTCTTGACTCTCCAAGGGGCTAATCGCTCTCTGGAACGCTTCCAGTCAGCGGCATTTTCCGATTGCATCGATTTGTCTTCCAGGCTTCATCCAAACTTCTTCACCGATCCACGGCGCGCCGACAATCGTCTCGCGACACCTTTGCGGTCAGCAAAACACCCCTCGCTGCAGCGCAACGAAGGGCTTCGCGTTGCTCGACCCTCAGTCAGGTCATCAGTAATCCCAGAACCCCGCTACCCACCGAAAGGCGTCGCCGTCGACGGCGATTCGACCCACCGACGGAAACGGCAGGTGGGTCGCGACGAACAGCTCCCCACTGGCCGCGGCTTCTTGCAGCAACCGAACGCGCACCCGGACCGACTCCTCGGGATCATGTTCGAACCCGTTCTGCCAGTCGGGGTGCTCGAAGGCCACCGGGAACAGCGCGTCGCCGGCGAATGTCAGCCGTTCGCCGCAGGAGTTCACATAAACCACACAATGCCCTGGTGTATGGCCCCCTGTAACCTTGGCAACTACGCCGGGCGCGACTTCATATTCGTCCTCGAAGGTGCGCACCTTGCTGCCGTATTCATTCATGAACTGATTGGCAGTCGTGCGCAAAACATCAGGGACAGGCTCAGGCATAGACGTCTGCGAAAAGTCAGGCGCTTTCCAGAACGCGACTTCGCTCGCCGCCACGTGGATACGGATGTCCGGACGCAACCGGGCTTTCACCTCCTCGACCAGCAGCCCGCCAATATGGTCCATGTGCATATGGGTAATGATCACGTCAGTCACGGCAGACAGCTCGATACCCGCCGCTTTCAAACGCTTGGGGAACTGACCTGCGCGCGGGAATCCGGGGAATTGTCCGCCCAGCCCCGCATCGACCAGAATGACCTGCTCGCCGCTGCGCACGACCAGTACATTCAGTGCCCAGTCGAAGGCATCAGGCCCCAGAAACATGTCCTTGAACCAGGCGGCGCGCACGACCGGGTCGACGTTGGTGGACATGGTCTCGGTCGGCAGCGGCAGAACACCGTCGCTGACCACCATCACGTCGATGTCGCCGACACGCAGCGCATAGCGCGACGGAACGAGCTCTTCAAACCCGGCGGCGCCAATGGGTTGATGCCCGTCCAGCGTCGACGACGACTGCCCACTGTCCGGCAGAAACGACGATGCCCGTGGGGCGGGATGATTGAGGTAGGTTGTCATGGTGGTTCTCCTTAGGCTCGGCTCAGACATTCAGGCGCGCGGCTGGGTTACCGCGCGAGCGATGAATCGCTCAGGGGGAAAGTCTGCGCCGCCGCCTCTTGGGCCCGGAACCACACTTGGGTATATATTTTTCATCCTCATTGAGGGATGTAAATCACCCGTGAGGGTGGACGCGAGCGCCGCTGAACACGATCGCGAACCCGAAGCGCTCGGGGTCAGTCGTAGAACGTGGCCATCTCACTCAGCGGGCTTCGTGGCGTCTCGATATGATTTTCCAGCCGTTCGGAATCAGCCCACCCCAATGCCATGCCCGCCACCACCATGTCCTGCGCCGGGATGTCCAGTTCCTCGCGCAGGACCGCATGCTGCAGCGACCATATTTGCTGAGGACACGTGTCCAGTCCGCGCGCTTTGGCCGCCAGCATGATGTTCTGCAGAAAACAGCCATAACAGATGAAATTCGCGCGCTCGAGCTTGCGATCCATGATGAATATCAGGCCGACTGGCGCATCGAAGAATCGGTATTGGCGCTCGATGTTGAGCATCCGTAACGCTTTCTCCGTGCGAGGACACCCCTGCGCTTCGCCCAACTGATCCCGAAATAAATAGACGCGTTGTGCGTAGGGCTCATGCAGCTCAGCCGGAAAAAAAGGGTATTCAGGGGTCAGGCTTTCCGGGGCAATACGATACCGCTGCACCGCGCGCTCGGTCACACGTCCCAACGTACGGCCAGTCATCACGATGCAACGCCACGGCTGGCTGTTGCTGGAACTTGGTGCAAACCGCGCGACCTCAAGAATGTCCCTGAGGGTTTCAGGCGCGACGGGTTTGTCGAGATAACCTCGCTTGGAGCGTCGGTCCCGTATCAATTGATCGATGGAAAAAGTCTCGGCCATCTGTGTGCGCTGCTCGTTGAACATCCATGGGACAGGACACGGGCGCGCACAATCACACGCCACTCTCCTGCGCCAGCACGATCGTTTCTCTGCAGATGAGAATGTTTAGCTTAACGAGTTTAGGCCCGGATCCCGGGATTGAAAACGCGTCGGTCGGAATCGTGCGCAGAAGGGATCATGAACCCGTCAGGCGCTTTTAAGCCAGCGCAGGAAGCCACCTTTTTTGATCGCCACGGGTTTTTGAAGCAACAGCGATTGCCGCACGCCCTGACGGAACAACTGCAACTTGTTGAGCGCCGCCTTGAATTCATCGCCCTGTTCCAGATAAGCACGCAACGTGACCTGGTCGATGCGGAACAGCACACACCCCGTGATACAGCGGAACTGCGCCCGTGATCGACCCTCTGACAAAATCCCCTCCTCGCCCAGCACTTCACCGGGCCCCATGCGCGCGGCTTCGAGCAGTCGCTCCCCGTCATGCACGGACGCCGACATCACGCCCGTGCTGATGACCATCAAGAAGTCGGACACCTGGGCCAGCTCGAGCACCACCTGACCGGGAATGCACTCGACCATGCGCATGTCCTGAGCCAATTGGTCACGCTGAACCTCGCTCAAGGAGCGAAAGATCTTCACGTCCTCCAGCAGCAACCTCTGTCGGCTCCAGCGCTGTGACTGCGCCCCCTGAACAGCGGGACCAAGGGGTGCGCTGCCCAGGCTTATGCCCGCCGCTTCCAGATGTCGATGGGCAAGATCGAACAAGTGATTGCAGACTTCCGTTCGCTGGCCTATCGATACAATGAAGCCTCGCGCCTCGTACTCGATGAACTCAGGGCCTGCGCCCTTCACCGAGGCCTTGGGCGGGTGGGACGCGAGCAGATGCCGTGTGCCTTGCAGCGCCCGCTCCAGCGCCTCGATCACCCGGCCGGGGCGCACATGCGCTGCGACCTGCAAGGTGATGTTGACCCCGTGAAGATCAACAGGACGGCTGAAATTGAGCACTTTGGCGTTGGCGACAATTGAGTTCGGAATCACCGCCATGCTGCCGTGGGAGGTGATGAGGTGAGTCGCTCGCCAGTCGATGTCGACCACCTTTCCCTCAATACTGTCGATCTTCACGTAATCATCGACCTGATACGGTTTGGTGGTGTTGAGCACAACGCCGGAGAACAGATCGCTCAAGGTGCTGCGCAACGCCAGACCGCCGACGATCGCCATCCCGCCGGACGTGGCCAACAACCCCTTGACCGGCAATTGCATGACGTAGCCAGCGGCGGCGACGATCGCAACCAGAAAGATGCCCGCGCCGAGGATGTCTTGGAACAGTCTCGCGGCGTGCTCGCCCCGGTTGAAGAACATCGCGCTTAACACCACGGTCGGCGTCCGTGCGGCGAAGAACCACCACAGCACCGCGAGTACCGTACTCAGCATGTTCAGTGCGACATTGTCAGGCCACGGCGACGGCTGTAACGGACTGACGCCGATTGCGATGATCAGCCAGGAAAACAGCAGAAAAAGAAAAATGCGCACCAGCGTTCGATGCAGCATGCGAACCGAGGGCGTCAGATGCCACACCAACAGGTCCAACGCCAGCAATACGAAACCGGCAATCAGCGAGCAGATCTGCGGAAAGTCCAACGGCACGTCTCCCTGCCATTCACGAAAAAAGCCCGTCCCGGACGAACCGGGACAGGCGAACACTTGAAAGCCGTGATTACGCGACAGGGATTGAGGGGTCCGCCGCGGCCAATGCCGCCGTGCGATCGGCGACAGGTGGGTAAATCCATACGGAATTGATCTGCCGCTTGAGCTGCTTGGCCTCGTCCTTGATCAGCTTGACCTGACGGTCCCAGCCTTCGGTGTACACCGCACCCCATTCGCCCAGATCCAGGCATGTCACATATTTGGGTTGGCGGTAGGGTTGGGTCGCCGCGCCGATCAACTCGGCAGCGACGTTATTGCCAGCATGGCGCCCCAGCGAGATAGCATGCTGGCACGACATGGCGGCGAAGTTGCCCAGATCATCGGTCGCCGCATAGGCGGTATCGCCCGCTGCGTAAATATCCGGCTGCCCGACCACTTTGAGGTTGTGATCCACGTACAACCGGCCCAAGGGGTCACGCTCGCCCGGGATCTGAGCGGTCAGAGGGCTGGCACGGAACCCCACTGTCCAGATCACCGTCATGGCCTCGATGTGGCGCCCGTCATCGAGGGTGACTCCGTTGGCGTCGACAGCGGCGACCGTGGCGCCCAGGTACCATTCAAGGCCCAAGGCCTCACTGGCCTGAACGATAGAGGGGCTGATGCCTTCGCCAAACGCCGCCCCGATCTTCGGACCGCGCTCGACGACGATGACGCGCACGCTTGCATCTTCCCCCAGCAGCGCACGCATGCGTTGGGGCATTTCAGTTGCGGTTTCGATGCCGGTGAAACCACCGCCGCACACCACGACGGTGTTGCGTGCGACGGAATCCGGCTGCTCAGCCAACGCATGCAGATGCGCCTCGAGTCGAGCCGCCGCCTCGAGGGTGTCGACATCGAACGCGTGCTCGCTGACGCCCTCAAGGTTCGGCCGCATGACGTGACTGCCGGTCGCCAGCACCAGTCGGTCGTAGGGCATCGACTGTCGCTCACCGCGAGCATCGACGTACTCGACCGTCTTGGCCGCCACCTCGATTCTGTCTGCCATGCCCTGCACGAACCTGATGCCGGCAACCTCGAACAAGGCCTGCAGGCCGGCCTTCATCTCATGCACATCGGGTTCATAAAAGCGGGGTCGAATGCGCAATTCGGCCTGTGGGGCCAAGACGCTGATCTCGACGTCCTGACGGTCATTGAGGTCAAGCTGACGCGCGGCGCTCAAGGCACTCCAGACGCCGCCGAATCCAGCGCCAATTACCAGGATTTGCTGTTTCATTGTTCTGTGCTCCGGGCTTATTTCCCAGAATGCTAGGAGCCTGAAGAGCACCGGTAAACGACATAAAACCCTGAAATCCGGCCAACGGTTTGGCCGGGCCCAATTTTGCGCGCCGAGGGCCGCTTCAAGGCCCTCAGCGAGAAAAACGGGTGCGGTAATCCCGAGGCGAAATTGCCAGGTGGCGCTGAAACGTCACACGCATCCGCTCTTCGTCACCGAACCCGCAGGCAGAAGCGATCTGGCAGATGCTGCGGTCTGAGTCCTCCAGCAAGCGACGCGCTGCTTCCAGGCGAAACACCTCCAATGCCTTGGCCGGACTGCGGCCGGTTTTCTGTTTGTAGACCCGGCTGAAATTCCGCGCGCTCATGTTGGCCTGACGCGCCAGCGTCTCGACGTCCAGGTCCTCGCGTCGCAAGTTCTCGGTCAACCAGACATGGAAGCCGGCGAACGTATCGCCGTCGCTCATCTGCGACTGAAGCATCTCGCTGAACTGCGACTGACCGCCCGGGCGTTTCATGAAAACGACCAGCTCACGCGCCACTTTCATGGCGATATCCCGCCCGCAGTCTTCCTCGACCAACGCCAGCGCCAGATCAATCCCGGCAGTGACGCCGGCGGAGGTCCAGACGCTGTCCTGCTGAATGAAAATGGCGTCCTGATCGACCTCCACCGTCGGGAAGCGGGATTTGAGCATGTCGCACATTGCCCAGTGCGTGGCCGCGCGCTTGCTGTCCAGCAGCCCCGCCTGCGCCAGTAAAAACGCCCCGCTGCACACCGACGCCGTCCGCCGCGCCTGGGGCGAGTGTCGCGCGATCCAGTCAATCACATCGGGATTGTTCTCCAGCGCCGTGAGAATTTCGGGCGATCCTGGCACCACAATCGTGTCCACCTCCTCGTCGATGAGCGACGACAGCTCCCGCGTATCCACCGCGACCCCCTCGGCGGTCGGGGTGATGCCTCCCGCGATGCTGCCAGTCGGGCAATGATAGCCTGGCAAACCGAGCGCCTTCATGGCCCTGCTCGCCACCCAGAAAACCGTTTGCGCGCCGGTCAGGTCCAGCAACCCCACTTGCGGATACGCCACGAACAACATGGTGCGAGGACGACTGAACGGCGCGGACAGCGCAGAACTGTTCATGAAAGAGGTCTCCTTGAAAAACACAACAGATGGCGCCGACAAAGCCCGCGCGCTTCAGTATTCATGGGTTTGGCGAACTTGTGTAGTGAGTCGGCGGTGGCCCAGAGCAGGCCTCCGTGCGCTTCGATGATCGAGCGACAGATCGCCAGCCCCATTCCCAGGCCCTGGCTGTTTTCCATCGACGTCGGAACCATGATTTTTCGATTACGCCAGGTTGGGGATCACGCTATGGAAGGCGTATTGCCGAGTGTCCGGCCGGGTAAAAAGGCTAGCGTGACCATGAGGCTGGTCGCCACGACAGAAACCCCTGTTTCTCTGCCAGCGCAGACCTCCAGAAGGCGTTGTTTTATATCGGCACGATCAGTCTCAAGGACGGCCTGCCCGTCAGCGTGATAGACACACGAGGCAGGGTGACGTCATGGCCACCGGCACGCGCAGACTGCTGTACTCGCGAAGCACCCGGTGGCTACGGGCGCTTGACCGGTATTTCGCCGTGTCACTGGCGCGCGTAAGTCGGGGTTATGGTCGCTTTGCCGGGCACATTCGCGTTGAGCATGTACCCCACCAGCGCACCGCTGGCCTGCTCATCCAGCGGCAGCTTTTCAACCTTCAATGCCCAGACCGTGAATTGATAGTGGTGGGGGGTGTCCCCGAGCGGTGGACACACACCCCCAAACCCCGGCTGACCGTAATCCGTACGTCCTTGCACAGCACCGACAGGCAGATGAGCACCGACGCCGCGCGGCAGGCTTCGGACACTCGAGGGAAGGTTGACCACCGTCCAATGCCACCAGCCGCCGCCTGTCAGGGCATCCGGGTCGTAGACCGTCACAGCAAAGCTTTTCGTTTCCGCGTTGATGATGCGGCGTCGGTGTGCGCCCGCTCTAGGGTGGTTCTGCGCCCCGCCCCGCCGCTGGCATAAATTCCGGGGTTTATGTCATATCAGTGCCGCGCCCGGACTCATAAACTTGACCAGGGTCTTCACACCCCCATGTTAGCCACCTCCAAGCACGGAGATCAGCGCCCTGGCGCGTCCTGGCCGCTAGGCAGTGGTTTCTTTTTCTGGACCGGCTCCTTGCTGCTGGAGCTTCCCTCAGTTGCGGCACCAGACCCATGGGCACTTTTCAGATGACCAGTCAGATGACCAGCAAAATGATCAACGACGCCTCCTGCGTCTACATCGTCGACGACGATCAGCTACTACGCGAATCCCTGAGCAGTTTGCTGCGCTCGATCGGTTGGCGGGTTGAACTCTTTGCGTCGGTGGCAGAGTTTCTAACCTTCAAAAGACCCGAAACCACGAGTTGCCTTGTGCTGGACGTGAGGTTGCAAGGGATCAGCGGTCTCGACTTTCAGGATGAACTGGTCAAAGCCCGCGAGACGCTGCCTATCGTCTTCATGACCGGGCATGGCGACATCGCGATGACGGTGAAAGCCATGAAGGCCGGGGCGGTGGATTTTCTCGCCAAACCCTTCCGCGAACAGGATTTGCTGGACGCAGTGGGCCTGGCGTTGCGCAAGGACGCGGAGCAGCGCGAGGCGAACAAGAGCTTGAACGAACTGACTGATCGCTTGCGCACCTTGAGCGCCCGGGAGCAGGAAGTCATGGCACTGGCGGCCTCCGGCCTCATGAATAAACAAATCGCCAGCGAAGTGTGCCTGAGCGAAATCACCGTGAAGATCCACCGCGCCAATGTCATGCGAAAAATGCGGGCTAAAACATTTGCGGAATTGGTGCGCATGGCCGAAACACTGAAACTTCGTCTCGAAAAGTAGAATATATATACGCAGGTATAATTAATGATAAGCCGACAGGGGGTATCGTGTAGGTAAGGACGGTCAGCGAACGCGACCCTCATCATTGGAAGGTGCATACAGTGGTCACCCGCTCAACCATCGCCATTATCGATGACGACGACTTTGTTCGAACTTCACTGAGCAGTTTGCTGCGCGCTTATGGTTATTCCGTTCATTTATACGAGAGCGCCGAAGCGTTGCTGGCGTCGGACGTGATCCCCCTGCTGGACTGCCTGGTGTCCGACATCCAGATGCCCGGCATGAGTGGCCTGCACATGTACCAACGGCTACTCCGCGATGGCCATACCATTCCCGTCATCTTCATTACGGCCTCCGCAGCGCAGGCGCCGCGGCTGACCGCCGCGGAGCTGGGGGCCCGTTGCTATCTGTCCAAGCCGTTCGATGGAGAGCATTTGATTGCCTGTCTGGAGGTGGCATTGAAACTTGATCGCCCCTGAAAATATCGCCCCTTCCCTTCCACGCGCAACCGCCGGATTTTTAATGAATTGGCCACTATACCAACGTATACACCTGTCACACTCATTCACTAAAGCCTGCAACTTATGCAGCCATGACGCGCGGAACTTCGCTCGTTAAAGTGACGCCATCAATCACAAACTTTCCGCCCCTGAACAATGAAGTACGGAGTTAAACATGAAGCGAAACATCCTGGTAGTGGGCGCTGGATTCGGTGGTGTCTGGAGTGCATTGAGCGCGGCTCGGTTGCTGGATTTACAGGGCAGCAGCGATGTGCAAATCACTGTATTGGCGCCTCAGGCGGAGCTGCGTATCCGCCCACGCTTTTATGAGTCGAACGTGCACGAAATGAAAGCGTCCCTGCTCGAGTTGTTCGACGTTACCGGCGTCAGGTTTGTCGAAGGCACGGCGGACCGGATCGACCCGCAGGGCAAACGCGTCGAGTACACCGCAGGCCGAGGGGTTCATTCCTGGCTCAGTTACGACAAGTTGGTGCTGGCGACGGGCAGCCAATTGATCCGTTCCAATATTACCGGTATCGAGCATGCCTTCGACGTGGATGAAATCGAGGCAGCAACCTGCCTTGAGAAACACATCAACGCATTGGGCAGCTACTCGGATTCCGAAGCCCGTAACACTGTCGTGGTGTGCGGGGGTGGTTTCACCGGCATCGAAACCGCCACTGAACTGCCCAAACGACTGCGCGCCGTATTGGGTGACGATGCGAAGGTCAATGTGCTCATCGTCGACCGTGGCGCAGAAATTGGCGCAGCGCTGGGCAAGCACATCAGCCCCTCGATCGCCGAGGCGTCTGCCGCGCAAGGCATCGAGTGGTGCCTGAATGCATCGGTGACAGCGATTGATCCAGACGGCGTCACCTTGAGTGATGGACGCTACATCGCATCGAAAACAGTGATCTGGACGGTCGGTTTCCGCGCCAGTCCACTGACCGCTCAGGTCCCTGGCGAACGTGACCCGCTCGGCCGACTCCACGTGGATGCAAACTTGAAGGTGATCGGTCAAGACGACATCTATGCCGCTGGCGACGTCGCCTTTGCCGCGACCGATGATCAAGGCCACGTCGCCGCGATGTCCTGTCAGCACGCCATTTCACTCGGACGCCATGCAGGCAACAACGCCGCAGCTGCCCTGCTGGGTGTTCCCACCACCGGCTACAGCCAGCCTAAATACGTGACCTGCCTGGACCTCGGTGAATGGGGCGCGGTGTACACCGAAGGTTGGGATCGTCAGGTGAAGCTGGTCGGGCAGGAAGCGAGGACGCTGAAACACACGATCAATTCGGTCTGGATTTACCCTCCGGTCGCGGAACGCGCGAGCGCGTTGAGCGCCGCAGACCCATCGATTCCGGTTGCCTGATTGCCCGATCACTGCGGCACACCCTTCGAGCCGCATCTGTTTAGGCCTGGCCAGCGTTGTTTGCGTGCCAGGCTTTTCCGTGTCGATGGCCTCACCGAAAGGGACAGCGCAGCGTAATGAGTGATACCGAGTCTTCGAGCAAGCGCAAACGACAGGACTTCAATTTGTTCAAGTCTTCGCCAACCCCGGACAGCACCGGCAACCTGATCCCGCGGCCGTTGATCTGTCTCAGCAAACGCCGCTACGAAACGTGGCTGGTCTGGGCCATTGGCCTTGTGGTGACGGCAGGCATCGCCGTGATAAGCACGGCCGCGCACCACCGCGACATCGCGGCCACAGTCATCTATGTGACGTTATTGCTGATGGCCGCCAATGTGTTCACGTTGCGCATCGTGATAGGCGTTTCGCTGATGTGCATGGCAACCATCGTCGTCATGTTTTTCGTCGACCACGGTTATCAGGACTGGGACTCTTTCACCAGTTTCGTGCGTTGCCTGACGGCCTTGTCCGCCATCGGTTTTCTGGCAACGCGCGCCAAACAGGCCGCAGACGATCTTCGCCAGCATCAGATTTATCTGACGGGAGCTCAGTGCTTGAGCCAGACCGGCAGTGTCACGTTCAGCGGCCTCACCGAACGGATGGCGTGGTCGGCGGAAAGCGCGCGAATCTTTGAGTACCCGGTCGAGATGCCCGTGTCGAAGTCAATGATCCTGGCGCGTACACCGATAGAAGATCACGCACTGATCCACGATGTGTTCAACCGGGCAGCGCAGCGTGAGCCACAGATTGAAGTACGCCACCGGCTGCTCATGCCGGACGGGCGCATCAAGCATGTGCACATGGTCGCCACTGTGTTGTTCGTTCAGGACGACCGCTTCGAATATCTGGGTGCCGTGATGGACATCACCGAAAGAATGCAGGCCGAGGAGATGCTGTACCGAACCCAGGCCCAGTTGACCCACATCTGCAGGGTCACCACCTTGGGTGAACTCACCGCGTCGATCGCACATGAAGTCAATCAGCCCCTGACTGCCATCAACAGCAGCGCCGATGGTTGTCGCCGCTGGCTGGATCGTCCGCAACCGGATATCCCCGAGGCCATGCGCGGATTACGGCAGATCAACGACAGCGCACGCCGGGCCAGTGAAGTCATCAGTCGCGTCAGGGCGCTGTCACGCAAAAGTGACCCGATACGTCGACACGAGCCCATCAACGATATCGTCAGGGAGACACTCTGTGTGGTGCAGTATGAAATGACCCATCACCATATCAGCCCGCGCATGGACCTGGCCGCAGAAAACCCTTGGGTATTTGCAGACCGGATACAACTGCAACAGGTCCTTATCAACCTGCTGATCAACGCATGCCAGGCCATGAGCGGGGTCGAGCAGCACCGCCGTCGGCTGTGCGTTCAGACCTTCGTCACGCCGTGTGAAGTCATCGTTGAGGTCAGTGACGGTGGGCCTGGAATACGTGAAGATGTGTTGCCGTCGCTGTTCACGCCATTCTTCACGACCCGGGATAGCGGGCTGGGGATGGGCTTGTCCATCTGTCGGTCTATCATCGATTTTCACGACGGAAAGATCTGGGCACGAAACTCGCCCACAGGCGCCTCGTTCTTCTTTTCGATACCTCAGGTTAAAGGGCCACAGTGATCCGTAAGGAGGCCGTCCTCTGTGATCGCGCTCAGCCCAGCAACTCGGTGATCCACTGCACCTGCTGGACCAGCGCTTGCACCTTGGCGTCGGGTACGTTCTGGCGTGCGCGTGCGAACTGATTCAGGGTCTTCTCTTTCTGCTTGAGCCTGCGCTGCCATTTGGCGAGAAAGGCGTCACTGCGTTCCTGTATCTGCAGCGGACCGAAATACAGTTCTTCTGCGGTGTACACCACAGGGCCGCTGCGGTCGGCGACGATGATTTCGTAGTCGAAGCGATTTTCCCGCAGCACTTCTTCGAAGAGGATGCGGTAGTCGTTTTCCATCAACCATTGGCGAAGCGGCTGCTCGCCGCCGTTGGGTTGCATGATCAGACGCTCACGACCCGTCAGGTACGCTTTGCCGCTGTCGAGAATGTCGCGAATGGTTTCCCCGCCCATGCCGCAAAAGCTGATGGCCGTGATCTCGTCCTCGGGTTTAATCGCCTCGAGGCCGTTGGCCAGGCGCACGGTCATGCGGTCGTTCAGATGGTTCTCACGCACGGTACGCTCGGCCGCGC
Source organism: Pseudomonas abietaniphila (assembly GCF_900100795.1). GTDB lineage: Bacteria > Pseudomonadota > Gammaproteobacteria > Pseudomonadales > Pseudomonadaceae > Aquipseudomonas > Aquipseudomonas abietaniphila. The sequence goes on along the minus strand of NZ_FNCO01000001.1, from coordinate 140,148 downwards.
GGAACGGCGTCATCGCCACCTCACCCGCGACCGCATACTCGATCGCCCCACGACGCATGAGCGCGACCGGCAGGTAACCGTGGTCCGAGCCGATGTCCGCCAGCCGCGCCCGGGCCGGTACCCGCGCTGCGACGTGCTCCAGGCGCCTGGACAATGTGTGTTCGTTCAACTGCCACTCCTTCCTCACCCTGAACCGCCGGCACCTTGGCCAGCCGGGGCGCGATTCTGTCGGGCAATGCCGGGCAATTCAAATGTTTTGCTCAGTAATCCCTCGGCCCGACTCAAGGCACATGCGTCGAGGCAGCCACTGTGGTTATGAGGGTTGGGCCGTATTCCGGACGATTGCGGTGGGTCAGTGTCTGTCGCCGTGCCTGACCCGACGCCTTCGCCACTGTCGTAACCTCCAGCAGCTCCCACAGGTTTTGCGGCGGCTGCGGTGGCCTGGTTTACCACACCCCCAGTGGGAGACGTCGGAGGTTACGACGGTATGGGCCGCAGTCGGACGAATGCGGTGGATCAGTCAACGGTGATGTTACTGCCCCACCGCATTCGCCACTGTCGTAACCTCCAGCAGCTCCTACAGGTTATGCGGCGGGCATGACATCTCTGTCTACGCGGTTCGTGTAGGAGACGTCGGAGGTTACGACGGTATGGGCCGTATTCAGGACGAACGCGATCTGCTTCACACATCCTGATGCAGATCTTGGGTCAGGTCATTTGTTTTGGTCGCTAGTCTTCTGGCTTTACTTCTTAAACAGGAGAGCACGCGATGCCTCTACCCGCTGACTCCAAGCGCTTGCGCATTGGTCGTTATTCCCAGAAAGGCCAGATTTATCTCGTGACTTCAATCACCCACAATCGTCAGCCCTTCTTCAACGACTGGGTCACAGGGCGGTTGCTGGTAAATCACTTCCGAAAAGCGCAGCAGGAAGGCTGGGCAAATGCTTTGGCCTGGGTCGTGATGCCAGATCACTTTCACTGGTTGCTCGAGCTTGAGAAAAAGGATCTTCCCGCTTTGGTGCTCACGGTCAAATCACGCGCAGCGCGAGACATCAATACGCATCTAGGCAGGTCCGGCCAACTCTGGCAGAGAGGCTTTCACGACCGGGCGATTCGGAAGGAAGAAGACTTGCTCAGCGCAGGGCGTTACATCATCACCAATCCGATCCGCGCCGGTTTGGTCACTCGGGTTCATGACTATCCTCTATGGGACGCGAAATGGATCTGAACGCGTGACGACATCGAACGGCAAAAGGACGTAGGTGCTGCCGAACAAGCATTCGCCACTGTCGTAACCTCCAGCAGCTCCCACAGGTTTTGCGGCGGGTAGAACATCTCGGTCTACCCGGTTCGTGTAGGAGACGTCGGAGGTTACGACGGTACGGGCCGCAGTCGGACGAGCGCGGTGGATCAGTCACCGGTGATGTCGCTGTCCCACCGCCTTCGTCAGCAAGCTCGCTCCGACAGTATCAGCGTCGAGCTCAAGTCTTCGGAGCGACGCGAACACTGTAGGAGACGTCGGAGGTTACGACGGCAGCGAAAGCGGTGGATCAGTCAACGGTGATGTCTCTGAACCAACACCTTCGCCAGCAGACGCCTGGAGGTTAACGGGCGAAAACACCGATCTGCTGCAGGAACGTGAGATTGTCTTCCAGGTGCCAGTTTTCGGCGATCCGCCCATCGGCGATGCGGTAGATGTCGGTCGCGATGAAGTTCACCGCTTGCCCTTGTCCCTTCACGCCGTTGAACGTTCCGGTGAAATGCCCGGTGAAACGCAGGTGCGAAACCACCCGGTCGCCACTGACGATCATCTGTTGCACCTCGCAGTTCAGGTCCGGTACTGCAGAGTGGAAGGCGATGGACGCGGCCAGCGGTCCGGCGATGCCTTGTGCGCGGCCTGGCGGCAAGGCCCGGTCCATGAAGTCGGGCGCCAGCGCTTCGCGGGCCAGCGCCGGGTCACCCGACGACCAGAACGTCGCGTAACGGCGGGCTGCGAGGGTTTGCGCCTGAAGCTGCTCCGGCGTTGTGCCTGGGTCGGTGATCAGCACCTTCGAGGTGATCAGGACCGGCTCGGCGGCAACGGCAGGCCGGGTGAGTACGGTGGCGGTGATGGCGACTGCCAGCAGGCCGGTGATCAACGAGCGCATGAGGCTTCTCCTGTGCGAGCGACGGGGTAATCGCTGTAGCCCCGAGCCGTCCCGCCGAACAAGGTGGCCGGATCGAGCGGTGTCAACGGCAGGTCCTGCTCCAGGCGGGCCGGCAAGTCGGGATTGCCCACAAACGGTCTGCCGAACGCCACCAGGTCGGCATAACCCTGGGCGATGACCCACTCGGCACGGGCCTTGTCGTAGTTGCCGGCCACGATGATCGGGCCGGTGAAGCGCTCGCGAATCGCCTGGCGGAATGACTCGGTAAACACTGGCGCGTCGTCCCAATCGGCTTCGACCAGGTGCAGATAACCGATGCCCTTCCCTTGCAGGTACTCGGCGGCTTCAAGGATCGTCGGAAGAATGTCCGGGCAGTCCATGCCACGGGCGGTCAGGAACGGCGCCAGGCGAATGGCTGTGCGTTCGGCGCCGATTTCATCACTGATCGCATCGACCACTTCCCGCAGAAAACGCAGGCGATTGCTGCGTGAGCCACCGTATTCGTCGGTCCGCGTGTTGGACGTGGTGCGCAGGAACTGATCGATCAGATAACCATTGGCGCCATGGACCTCAACGCCGTCAAATCCGGCGAGCATGGCCCGGCGTGCGGCTTGACGGAAGTCATCGACAATCTGCGCAATCTCGGCCCGGCTCAACGCCCGAGGTGTTGGCGAGTCCACCATCGCACCCTGCCCGGTCGCCGGGTCGACCTTCCAGATCTGCCCTTCGAACGGCTGTGCGGAGGGCGCCACGGGCAACGCTCCGCCATGGAAGTCAGGATGGGACATGCGCCCCACGTGCCACAGTTGCAGGAAGATGCGGCCGCCCTCGGCGTGCACGGCCTCGGTCACCCCGCGCCAGCCTTCCTGTTGCGCGTCATTATGGATGCCGGGGGTGAAAGAATATCCCTTGCCCTGTGGAGAAATCTGCGACGCCTCGGTCACGATCAACGCCGCCGACGCGCGCTGAGCGTAGTACTGCGCGTTCAGCGCGTTGGGAATGTCGCCGGGCTGAGTGCTGCGCGCGCGGGTCATGGGCGCCATCACCACACGGTGCGGTGCATTAAGGCCTGCGAACGCGATGGGGGTAAACAAGGTCGCTGGAGTCGTCATGGTGAGGGTTTCCTGAGCCAGTGAAAGGGAATGGGCTCAGTCTGCGGTGGAGGACCGCGTTTGATAATTGGGCTAATCTTTGATGGATTTTCAAAAATAGCGGAAGAATCATGGACAACCTCGAAGCCATTCGCCTGTTCGTCGAAGCGGCCCAACTCGGTGGCCTGTCGGCAGCCGGTCGCAAACTGGGGCTGTCCCCCGCCGCTGCCAGCGCGCGTCTGCTCAAGCTCGAAGCCTCACTCTCCACGCGGCTGTTCGAGCGCACCACGCGTCAGTTGAGGCTGACCGATGAAGGCCGGCTTTATCTGCAACATTGCCGCCCGGCGTTGCAGGCGCTGGACGATGCCCGTGCGGCACTGTCCGCCGAGAAGAAAGAGATTCGCGGCAAGATTCGGATCTCCGCGACCTCGGATTTCGGCCGCCACGTGCTCAACCCCTGGCTGGACGCCTTTACCGCCCTGTATCCGCAGGTCGTGCCTGCGCTGCACTTGTCGGACTCGTTGTCCCACCTGATCGCCGACGAGGTCGATCTGGTGATTCGCTTCGGCGTGCCGCCTGACAGCTCGCTGATCGCACGGCCGTTGGCGGCCAATCGCCGCGTGCTGTGCGCCGCACCGGAGTATCTGCAGCGCCGAGGCACACCCAAGCACCCCGACCAACTGGCGGACTTCGACCATATCGTCGCCGGACAATCAGGCTGGTCCAGCGAATGGCGTCTGCAACGAGGGGAGGAAGTGATGCTGTTCAAGGTGCCGATGGAGGCGGCACGGGAAACCAACGACGGCTCGCTGGCTCGGCAATGGGCAATCGATGGCCACGGTATCGCCCTGAAATCGATCTGGGACGTCAGCGCCGACCTCGCCGCCGGTCGCTTGAGCCTGGTGATGCCAGACTGGCAAACCGCCGAGGCGCCGGTGCATGCGCTGTATCCCCGCAGTCGCTACCTGGCCCCTCGGGTACGGGCCCTGCTGGACTTTCTGCGCGAACGATTCGAACAGGCGTCGCGGGACATGGCGCTTTAGGCGGCCTGTAATGCCCTCCTCAACCGTGTGAAGGCCAGCGGCATTGATGAAAAAGCCGACACACGCCATGAAAGCAGCGACTTCCAGCGCTCGGTCTTTTTCAGCGCGGGGATTACCGTTGAAGTTCGCCCAATACCGGGGGTTGGACTAGACGCCTAAACCTGAGATTGGCCTTGCCAGCCTCACTTCACCAGCCGCGTTTCCTTGGAAGGCCGGTAGCCGAAATAGGCGCTGTAGCACTTGCTGAAGTGGCTGGGGGAAACGAAGCCGCAGGCGACGAGGACTTCGACCTGGGAGAGCTCGGTGTGTTGCAGCAGCCGCCGTGCTTCGGTGATGCGCAGCTCCAGGTAATAACGCTGCGGCGTGGTGCCCAACTGCTCCTTGAACAGACGCTCGATCTGCCGGCGTGAGCGCCCTGCGTAGACCGCCAGCTGGTCCATTTCCAGCGGTTCTTCAAGGTTGGCGTCCATCAGTTTGACGACTTCCTTGAGCGGTGCGCTGACCGAAATGTGCCGGCTCGGCTTGATGCGCCGATAGCGTGATTCCTCGAACGACAGGATGTCTTCGATGCCTTCGACCAACGCCTTGTCGTGCAGGCCTTTGATCCATTCCAAGGCCATGTGGAACGCACCCGAAGGACTGGACGCCGTGAGCCGGTTGCGGTCCACCACAAACGGCTCGCTGGTCACGTGAGTGACTTTGGAGATCTCGGCGAGTGCGGGACGGTGCTCGGGGTGAATCGCGCAACGGTAGCCCTCAAGCAGGCCCGCCGCGCCGAGAAACCACGCCCCGTTCCATAACCCGGCCAGGGTGATGCCCAGGTCGGAGGCGGTGATCAGCAGCGTGATCAGTGCGTCATCGGCTTTGAGTTCCGTGCGATAGCCACCACAGATCACCAGCAGATCAAGGTCTTTGAGCGCGGGCAGTTCAAGGCGGGCATCAGGCCGGATGACCAGCCCCAGATCACTGATGACCTCGCCGTCCTGCAAGCCGAACGTTCGGGAAGAAAATAGCCCGGGGCGCAGCAGATTGGCGGTGACGATGGTGTCCAGCGCCTGAGTGAAGGCCGGGAGCGAGAAGTGTTCGAGCAACAGAAAACCCGTCCGCGTGTGCGTACACGGCAGCCGCCGATGCTCTTCCAGATAGCGAAGGTTCTTGCCCTTCATGCCGCCGCTGAACTCTCTTCTCTCGCTCAACGTTCGCCCCGCCTGTTTTTTCCAACGATCGTTTTTGTGGGACTCTCACACGTGCCCTTACTGCCCTGAGTCCGGCTCGCTGAGCGAAGCCTGTCGCACTCGCCTCAGGCAAACCTGACCATCCGTATGCAAGGGGGCCCCGAGGTTATCTCAAAGTGATGGCGTGTGACAGAAAGCGCTGTTATCCCTTGAGCGCGGCTTCGATGGCGGCCACGTCAATCCGGGTCATGCCCATCATCGCGTTGAACGCTCGCTTCGCCGCGGCCCGGTCAGGGTGGGCGATCGCCTCGGTCAGCACACGCGGGGTGATCTGCCACGAGATGCCCCATTTGTCCTTGCACCAACCGCAGACGCTGGCCTCTCCGCCATTACCGACAATCGCGTCCCAGAAGCGATCCGTTTCCGCCTGATCGTCCGTCGCGACCTGAAAGGAAAACGCCTCATTGTGCTTGAACACCGGCCCGCCGTTCAGTCCGATGCAGGGGATACCCATGACCGTGAACTCAACCGTGATCACATCGCCCTCCTTGCCCGACGGGTAATCCCCGGGCGCGGAATGAACAGCGGTGACGGCACTGTCAGGGAACGTCTTCGCATAAAAGTTCGCCGCCTTTTCGGCGTCGCCTTCGTACCAGAGACAGATTGTATTCTTCGCGACCATGTCAGCTCTCCAGCGTATGGGGTGGAGCGCTGAGTTTAGACGGGTGACATCGACCTGCCTGCCACGGATGTCCTCCTCAGGTTTGCGTCAGCCGGGTCCGTATCCGGTAAACCGCATGCTCAGGATTTGCTGCCCGTTCCCGGCAGATCGCGGGACACGGTGGCGCGCCACCCCGGACGCTATGGCTGCGCCAGAATCAAAAGCAGAGCGGTGCTCCGTCGGGGGATAGCCAATACAGCGCCAGTGCCTGACACTCAGCCTTCGTGAGCAAGCTCACTCCCACAGTGGCAGGTGGTGTGGCACAAAAAGCCGTCGTCAGACTTCACTCCTGTGGGCGATCAATGGTTCTCAAACCAGTGATGTCCGTCCGTTTCTTGAAGGCCGCAAAGCCTGAGCATGCGCCACATCCCGGATGACGCAGAGCGTCATTGAACGTGTTACCACGCGGAGCGTGGGAACAATCAGCACGAAGCACCCAATCGCAAAAAACGCCTCGCACCGCCTTTGATCTTGATCTTGATCTTGATCTTGATCTTGATCTTCGTACCACAGCAGCCCAGACACCACCCAACGCGACTTGGGTGCAGGCTGAACGCAGGCGATGCGGAGTGGGCCGAGCGGCATGGATGCCGCGAGAGCCGCCCCCGGCCATGGATGGCCGATGGCGGCGGGCCCACGGAGCGTCGCCGAAGTGAAGGAACCCGACGAAGTCGGGCCCAACCAGGAGCATAGGACCCTTGGTTACTTGGGGTCCTTTCAAGTAACTCGCCGAAGGCGAAACAGGTCTGGCGTTAGCCAGATCCCTATCAGCGGCAGCACCGATAACGGATACACACAAAACCCGCTCCAACCCGTCAATCAGAAAAATCAGAAAGACCGCCTTCGCGACCGTCGTAACCTCCGATTGCGCCTACAGAGACCTGCGTACATCTCAAGCCGGCCATCTCCGCCCAAATCCCGGCCATAAAAAAGGGCAGACACGTTGACCCTGTCTGCCCCTTCCAAACCACTAAAACTCAAACGTTACCAGCGAAACGCAACCGTCCCCATCACCGTACGCTCCTCACCCCAGTAACAACGACCCGCATTGTTGCAACCACTGACGTACTCCTTGTCGAACAGGTTCTTCGCGTTCACATCCACCGACCAGTGCTTATCGATGTCATACCCCACCAACGCATCCACCAGCGTCACATCGCCGGTTTTCAACTTGCCGTACAAGGTCGGTGAGGTGTACGCAAAGGTATTGTCGAAATAACGCACACCACCTCCCAGACGGACACCGCTCAGCGGGCCATCGAGGAAACGATATGTCGCCCAACCGGAGGCCTGGTTACGCGGAATCCCGGTCAACTGGTGATCTTCCACCAACGATCCCGGCGCATCCTTGGTCACGCGCGCGTCGGTATAGGTGTAAGACGCCGTCAGGCTGAGGTTTTTGGTGATATCGCTGTTGGCCTCCAGCTCGATGCCTTTCGACTCGCTCTCGCCCACCTGACGGCTGAAGCCATTGCTGCCTGCCACCACGTCATGGGTCTTGGTCAACTGAAAGACAGCGGCGCTGAAAGTGGTATTCCAGCCAGCCGGCTCAAACTTCAGACCCGCTTCGTACTGGTGGCTGAGGATCGGGTCGAGCAGTTCACCGTTGGGTTGCGAAGACTGCTGCACCGGCGTGAACGCCGTCGAGTAGCTGACGTAAGGCGAAATGCCGTTTTCGAACTGGTACATCAGACCGGTCTGCCAGCTGAAACGATGATCCCAGCCATCCAGATCGGCCAAACCACTGGTCGTGCCCGCACGGTTACGGTATTTGCTGTTGACGAAGTCCTGACGGCCGCCCAAGAGGAAGATCCAGTTGTCGTACTTGCTCTGCAACTGGCTGTACAGGCCGTACATCTGCTGGTCCAGCTGCGAGTTCTGGATCGTCGCGATCATCCGCGGATTCCCGGCCGGGAACACCGGGTTGAAAGCGTTGTACGTACCGCCGTTGCCCGCCGCCCAGTCCTGGTTGAACGAGGTACGGTCGTAGCTCGCACCCAGCAACACGGTGTTTTCCAGCGCGCCGGAGGTGAAGTGACCTTCAAACTGGTTGTCCAGCGAATACGCCAGGGACTTGTTGTCACGGTCATACGCGGTGCTGGTCAGGATGCTGCCGAAACCGGCGTTGTTCAGGTTGTTCGGCCAGGTTTCATGGCGGTCGATCCGTGACTCCATGAAACGCGAGTTCTGGCGGAACTGCCACGTATCGTTGATCTGATGGCTGAACTCGTAACCCAGGCTCCAGGCTTCGCGCTCGAAGTCATCCCAGTTCGGGTTGCCGTTGTACTGGTCCTTGCCGATCTTGCCATTGACGTTGTTCAGCAAGGTCCCCGCGGCCGGATAACCGAGCAGCAGCTGGGTACGGTCGCGCTGGTAGGTCGACAGCAACGTGAGCGAGGTGTCTTCGTCGAAGTTGAAGGTCATGGACGGCGCGATGTACAGACGATCGTCCGGCACCGAGTCCACCTGCGTGTCGGCGTTGCGGCCCAGCATCACCACACGACCCAGAATGCGGTTGTCGTCGGTCAGAGGACCAGACACGTCCAGGCCCAGTTGGCGACGGTTGTTGCTGCCGTAAGAGAACCTGGCTTCGCCCTGTGCCGTTTCGGTCGGGCGTTTGCTGACCAGGTTGACCAGACCGCCCGGGGCGTTTTCGCCGTACAGGATCGAGCTCGGACCGCGGAACACTTCGGTGCGCTCCAGGCCATACGGTTCGGTGGTGGTGTCGTAACGGTTGCCTTGCAGACGCAGGCCATCCTTCAGCAAGCCGTAGCCATAGTCGGTGGCGTTGTAGCCACGAATGGAGAACAGGTCACCCGCCAGGCCGTCACCCACTGCAAACGGCGGGGCGAAGATGCCGGGCACATAACCCAGGATATCGGTGAGGGTCTGCGAACCCTGATCCTGAATGCGCTGACGTGTCACCACCGATACAGAACGCGGTGTTTCAGATAATGGAGTGCTGGTTTTCGTGCCCGCTGTGCTGTTCTTGGCCTGGTAGCCAACGTCGGGTTCAACCGCCAGTGACTCCCCGGTGATCACCGAATTCTGCAGCTGAATCGCTGAGCCTTTTGCAGGCTTGGCAGGGGCATCCTCTGCCCATGCCATGCCGTGACAGGCGACTGTGGCCACCAGTGCTGCCAAGGCATTCACCTTGAATTGTTTGTTCTTGTTGCTCGCCATCCGAACTCCCCCTCCCTTTGAAATGACCCGGGGCCTGAGCCCCTGCGCAGTGCTTACAAATGTAAAAAAAGCGTGAAAATGTAACAGAGAAACATTCTCGTTACCATTGTCATTCAAAATAAAAGCGAAGTGCCATCCCTTGTCACTTCGCTGATACAGGTCGGGGGGATTAACGCGTGTTGACGGCGGCGGAAACAGCGGCGCTGAAGATCTCGGCGATCTGGTCGATCTGGGCTGCGGTGACGATCAAAGGCGGCAGGAAGCGGATGACGCTGGAGTGACGGCCCCCCACTTCGATGATCAGTCCGCGTTGCAGGCATTGGCGCTGAATGCTCGACGCCAGCACGCCACTTTGCGGGAAGTGACCCAGCACGTCTGGACGCCCTTCCGGATCGACCATTTCCACGCCCAGCATCAAGCCCATGCCGCGCACATCGCCCATCTGCGGACAGTCTTTTTGCAGGGCGCGCAGGTGCTGGGTCAGACGTTCGCCCATGGCCGCCGCGTGCTGATCGAGTTGCTGTTCGCGGACGATGCGCAGCGTGGTAGAGCCCGCCACCATGGCCAGTTGGTTGCCCCGGAATGTTCCGGCGTGAGAGCCCGGTTTCCAGACATCCAGTGATTTGTTGTACACCACCACGGCCATCGGCTGGCTGCCACCAATCGCCTTGGACAGCACGAGCACGTCGGGCACGATGCCGGCGTGCTGGAACGCGAACGGTTTGCCGGTGCGCGCTACGCCGCACTGGATTTCGTCGAGAATCAGCGGAACGCCGGCGTCGCGTGTGATACGGCGCACTTCGCGCAGCCAGTGGGCCGACGTCGGCACCACGCCGCCTTCTCCTTGTACGGGCTCAAGGATCATCCCGGCAGGCGGCATGACCCCGCTTTCCGGGTCGGTCAGCTGGTTTTCAATGTAGTGCAGACCGATGCGCTCGCCCGCTTCACCGCCCACACCAAACGGGCAGCGATAGTCGTACGGGAACGGCAAGAACTGCGCGCTTGAGGCCAGGCCGCCCAGGTACGCCTTGGGCCCCAGGTTGCCCATCAGACCCAAAGCACCCATGGTCATGCCGTGGTAGGCGCCATGGAAGGCCATCATGTTGCTGCGCCCGGTGGCCGTGCGCACCAGTTTCATCGCCGCTTCCACCGCGTCGGTGCCCGCCGGGCCGCAGAACTGAATGCGTGCATCCCTGGCGAACTCCGGCGGCAGCAGCGCGAACAGTTCGTTGATGAACGCGTCCTTGGCCTCGGTCATCAGGTCCAGGGTGTGCAATGGACGCTGCCCGTCGAGCAGATCCCTCATTGCCTGCACCACCTCGGGGTGGTTGTGCCCCAACGCCAGCGTACCGGCGCCTGCCAGGCAATCGATGAACCAGCGCCCCTCGCTGTCCTGCACATGAATGCCTTGTGCCCGCTTGAGCTCCAGCGGAATGCGCCGCGGGTAGCTGCGAGCGTTGGACTCCACCGCCGCCTGACGGTCCAGCCGCGCGGTCGGCGCAAACCGGTAGTCTGCATGGGCCAGTGCCGCATCGGGGGTCAGCTCGGCAATCGGCGTCACGTTGTGTTGGCTATGCATATTCCTGCTCCTGGAAATCGTGTGACTGAGGTCGTTCGTTGACTTGCGCGAGCGCCTCGGCCAGTTGGGTAATGAACGGCTGATCACGGACAATCGAAAGGTGGTCGGCGTCGATCCAGGCTGAAACCTGCAAGCGGCTGCCCATGCCCTGCTCCAGAAGAGCCGGTGCGTTATCGTTATTTTCCGGGGAGCGCTCCGCCCACCAGGCATACACAGGCACGCCTGAGGGGTGAATGTCCCGGCATTGGTTGGCGAGTTGGCGCAGGTGTCGCTCGACGCCAAGCAACTGTTGCCAGTGCTCATCGCCCTCGCCGTCAGCATCGTCGGCAGCAGGGTCGACCGGCCGGGTATCCGCCACCGCAGGGCGCGGCTGGCCGGCACCGGGCACGTAGCCGTCGATCAGGCCGACAAATGCCACGCGCTTGCCCAGACGGGTGAGCAGCCGAGCCATTTCCAGCACCATCGTGCCGCCCATCGACCAGCCGATCAGGCGATACGTCCCGGACGGTTGCTGCTCCAGCAAGGCTTTCACGTAGTCGCGGGCCATCTGTTCGATCGAACGGTCGCGCCACTGACCGTCGAGCACCTGACGGTTCTGGATACCCCACACGTCCCACTGCGTGGACAGCCGACGCGCCAGGGCGTAATAACCCACCACCGTGCCGCTGACCGGATGCACGCAGAACACCGGCGGCTTGTCGCTGGCGCCGCTGCTCAGGCGAATCAGCGGATTCGGTGCGCTGTTGTTGCTGACAGGGTTGCTGACAGGTTGAGCCGCAGCGGCCGCCGATTGCGCCGCTGGCAGGCCATCCAGCAATTGCGTCAGAGCCACAAGGTAAGCCGCTTGCAAGCGCTCGATGGTCGGGCGCCGATAACGCTGACCGCTGAAACGGAAGGTCAGGCCCAGTTGCCCGGCGAACACCTGTCCGTTGATTTCCAGCTCGCGATTGAGCGGTGTGGCAGGATCGACCAGCGCCCCGGCGGACACGCCGGACGGCGCAAAACGTCCGTCGCCCAGGTCCTGATCGAACTGGCCGAGGTAGTTGAACACCACCTTTGGTTCCGGCAATGCCGCGAGTGACTGACGCACCGCATCGTTGCCCAGATAACGCAGCAGCCCGAAGCTGACGCCCTTGTCCGGCAGTGCGCGAACCGTCTCCCGGACCTGCTCGACGGTCTGTCTGATCGTGCCCGCAGCCTTGACCCGCACCGGGAACAGGCTGGTGAACCAACCCACGGTGCGACCCACGTCCAGCCCGTCGGACAAGGCCTCACGACCGTGACCCTCCAGCGCGACGAGGTGGTCGCGCTGTCCGGTCCAGCCGCTCAGCGCCTGGGCCAGTGCAGCCAACAGGATTTCATCCATCCGCGCATTCAGCGCCGCCGGCGCTTCACGCAACAAACGACGCGTCTGCTCGGCGTCCAGCAGCAGTTCGCATTGCTCAAGGTCCTGTTGAGTCGCCCGACCGTTTGCGTCGTCAACCGGCCATGCTGCGTCGTCGGCGCCCCCGGTCAACTCAAGCCATTGCGTGGCCTCGGCTTGACGCTCCGGGGCCTGCGCGGCCTGCACCAGGTGCTGTGCCCAGCGTTGATAACTGCTGGATTTCGGGCCCAGATTCACCGGGCCGTCGGACGACAACTGGGCATAGGCGCGCGCGAGGTCTTCGAGCAGAACCCGCCAGGACACGCCGTCGACCACCAGGTGATGGGCGACCAACAGCAGACGTTGACCCTGCGGCATCTGCGCCAGCACCAGCCGCAGCAATGGACCGTTTTCCAGATCGAGACTGCGTTGCGCCTGCTCGCACAGCGCGACCATTGCAGCGTCATCCGCCACATCCCGCACCCACAGGCTGTCGCTCGCGGACGTCTGGCGATACGCCTGCTGCCACCGCCCATCCTCCAAGGCGCGGAAGCTCAGGTTCAGGCCGTCGTGATGACGCACTACCGCCTCCAGCGCCCGTGCCAGCAACGGCGCTTCCACCGCGCGCTGCACGTCCAGCAGCAACGCCTGGTTGAAGTGTGCGCGGTTGGTCATGGGCTGTTCGAAGAAATGCGCCTGAATCGGTGTCAGCGCCACTTCGCCCCGTGGGGCCTCATCAATGACCGCTTCAGCACCGGCTTCGACCACGGCCAGACGCAACGCCAGATCCTTCAACCGTGGATGGCTGAAAACGTCTTTGGGCATCAGTTTCAGACCGGCCTGACGCAGACGGGTGATGACCGCCAGCGATTGAATCGAGTCGCCGCCCAGTTCGAAGAAGCTGTCCGAGCGACCGATGCTCGCCACACCCAGCAGTTGTTGCCAGACGTTGGCCAACTGCTGTTCACGCTCACCCTGAGCTGCTTCGAACTGCTGGCCGCTGACCTGCGGATCCGGCAACGCGTTGCGGTCCAGTTTGCCGTTCGGCAGTTGCGGCAGGCGCGCCATGACGATGATGTGATGCGGCACCATGTATTCCGGCAGCGTGGTTGCCAGTTGCTGTTTCAGGCTGTCTTCACTCAGATCATTGCCACCGACGTAACCCAGCAGACGTTTGCCACTGCCGTTGAGCGAGCCGACGTCCCGGACGATCACCAACGCCTCGCGCACGCCCTCGCAGCCTTTCAGCGCCGCTTCGATCTCACCGGCCTCGATGCGGAAGCCGCGAATCTTGATCTGGTGGTCGATCCGGCCGAGGTATTCCAGCAAGCCTTCGCTGTTCAGACGTACGCGGTCGCCACTGCGATAAATACGTTCACCGGGACGGAACGGGTGCGGCAGAAAACGCTCGGCCGTCGCGCCGGGACGGTCGAGGTAACCCCGTGCCACCGCGCCGCCCAGGTACAACTCGCCGGCAATGCCTTGCGGCAGCGGGTTCAGATCGGCGTCCATCACGTAACCCTGACGATCACCCACCAGATCACCGATTGGCGCGTACGCGGTGGTGAAGTCAGCGGTTTCCGAAGACGCCAGCCACAGGGTCGGCGTGACCACGGTTTCCGTCGGGCCATAACCGTTGATGATCCACAGCGGCTGCAGATTGCGAATCACGTCGTGCAGCATCTCGCGGCTGAACGCTTCACCGGCAAAGCAGTAGGTTTTCACCCCCGGCCCTTTGCCTTGCACGCCCGCCCAGTCCGACAGCTGACGCAGGTAACTCGGCGGGAACGAGGCGACGGTGATGCCTTCTCGAATCAGCGTGTCGTAGGTCTGCTCGACGCTCCACAGTTCCTGATCGCGCAAAACGACGCGGGCGCCGTAACACATCGGCATCATCCAGCCTTCGTGGGCGCCGTCGAAGCTGATCGAGAGGAAGTGGAATTTGCGGTCCTCGGGGGTGAAGCCATAACGCTCGCCGATGGTCTGGATGTGCATCGAGATATCGCCGTGGGCAATGGCCGCGCCTTTCGGTTTGCCGGTCGAACCCGAGGTGTAGATCAGGTAGGCGAGTTGCTGCGGATGAATCACCACGGCCGGCGCGGTTTCCGGCTCGCAGGAAACGTCCAGTTGATCCAGATTGAGCAGCGGCACGTCGCCCACCGGCACACGGTTTAGCGCGGCATCGTGGGAGATCAGCAGCTTCACGCCGCCGTCTTCCAGCATGTAGCGCAGGCGTTCGGTCGGGTAATCCGGGTCCAGCGGAATGTAGGCGCCACCGGCTTTCAATACCGCCAAGAACGACAGCCACAGATCAATACCGCGTTCCATAGCAATCGCCACCCGCACTTCGGTGCCGATGCCGCGCGCCCGCAGGGCGTGGGCGAGCTGGTTGGCACGGCGGTCGAACTCGGCGAAGGTCAGGTGCTGCTCACCATGCACCAACGCGATGGCGTCAGGACGCAGCCGTGCATGGTCGGCGATCAGCGCGTGAATCGGGCGATCGGCATAAGGCGAGAACGGTGGTGTATTCCACTGATCCAGCGCAACGAGGTCGGCTTCACTGAGCAGCGGCAAATCACCGATGGCGGTGTGCGGTTGCGCGCAGACAGCGTTCAGCACGGTCAGCAGTTGCCCGTACAGACGCTCAACCGTCGAGGCATCGAACAGGTCGGTGGCGTAATCCAGATAGCCGCTGATGCGACCGTCCTGATGTTCGAAGGTGCCGAGCACCAGGTCGAACTGCGCACCCTTGATGTCCCACTGTTGCGCTTCGATGCTCAGGCCGTCAAATTGCAGCAGCGACATGTCCGGCTGCTGCTGGTGGTTATAGCTGACCTGGAACAGCGGGTTGACGCTGAGGCTGCGCGCCGGTTGCAGCGCTTCCACCAGTTGCTCGAACGGCAGGTCCTGATGGGCATGGGCGCCCAGCAGGTTGTCTTTCACCTGCGCCAGCAATTCGGTAAACGGCTGATCCCCACTGACCTGGGCCCGCTGCACCAGGGTGTTGACGAAGAAACCGATCAAACCTTGTGTCGGCGCGTCGGCACGCCCCGCCACCGGCACGCCGATGCGCAGATCTCGCTGGCCGCTGAGGCGATACAACAGGGTGTCGAACGCGGCCAGGAACAGCATGAACAACGTGGCGTCATGGGTTCGCGCGGTATGACGCAGCTTGTCGGCCAGGTCCTGCGGCAGCACGAACGCATGGCGTGCACCCTTGCCATCGCGCTCGGCCGGACGCGAGCGGTCTGCCGGCAACTCCAGCACCGGCTGTTCGTCACCCAGCGCCGCGCGCCACCAGCTCAACTGCCGCTCGCGTTCACGCCCGGTCAGGTATTCACGCTGCCAGGCGGCGTAGTCCGCGTACTGCACGCTCAGGGTCGGCAACTGCGCGTCGTCCCCTTGAGAGAAGGCGCGATACAGCTTCGCGAAGTCATTGAGCATGACCTGCACCGACCAGCCATCGGAGATGATGTGGTGCATGCACAGCAGCAGACGCCACTTGCTCTCCCCCACCCGCGCCAGGCCCACACGCCACGGCGCACGCTCGGCATCCAGATCGAAAGGCTGATTCATGAAGCCATGGGCCAGTGCGGCGAAATCTTCATCGGGCGTAGCGCTCTGGCGCAGGTCGTGGCGAGCGATGCTGACGCTGCCAACCGACAGAATGTGCTGCTGTGGAACCCCAGACTCGCCAGGAAGGAAGCAGGTGCGCAGGCTTTCATGCCGTGCGGCAAGCGCATCGAAGCTGCGTTGCAAGGCGTCGATCTGCAACGCGCCACAGAGGTTCAGTACGCAGGGCAGGTTATACGCCGTGCTCTCCGGTTCCAGTTGTGCGAGGAACCACAGGCGCTGTTGCGCGAACGACTGCGGCGCGAACTCACCCTCGCGGCGCGGCAACAACACCGGCATCGCTGCGCGCTCTGCGCGTGTGTCGAGGTAATGCGCCAGGTTGGCCAACACCGGCGCCTCGAACAACGCACGCAACGGCAATTCGAGCTTGAGGTCGCGACGGATCTGCGCCACCAGTTGAATACCCAGCAGCGAATGCCCGCCCAGCTCAAAGAAGTTGTCTTGACGACCCACCTGCTTCACGCCCAGCAGGTCTTGCCACAACGAGGCCAGTTCGCTTTCCACCCCCTCCACGGGCGCCTCAAACGCACGTAGTTGCAGTTGCGGTTCTGGCAGCGCCTTGCGGTCCAGTTTGCCGTTGGCCGACAGCGGGAACGCGTCCAGCGTGACCAGGTGCGCCGGCACCATGTAGTCCGGCAGGCGTTGTTTCAGCTGGGTGCGCAGCTGTTCTTCGTCGAAATCAGTGGCGACCAGATAACCCACCAGCTGCATGCCGGTGCTGAGTTCGCGAGCGACCACCACGGCTTCGCTGACAGCCGGATGGTCCAGCAGCGCCGATTCGATCTCGCCGATCTCCACGCGCAGGCCGCGCAACTTGATCTGGTGATCGAGACGACCCAGGTACTCCACTGCGCCGTCAGTACGCCAGCGCGCCAAGTCGCCGGTGCGGTACAGGCGCTCGCCATTGCCGAACGGGCTGGCGACGAAGCGTTCTGCGGTCAGGCCCGGACGCTGGTGATAACCCCGGGCCAGACCGGCGCCGCCGATGTACAGCTCACCGGGCACGCCGATGGGTTGCGGGTTCAGGCGGCTGTCGAGGATGTGCACTTGCAGGTTGGCAATCGGACGGCCGATGGGCACGGACGCGCCCGGTTCATCGCGGCAGGTCCAGTGGGTGACGTCAATGGCCGCTTCGGTTGGGCCGTAGAGGTTGAACAGATTGGCATTCGGCAGGCGTTGCAGGGTGTCTCGGGCCAGATCGGCAGGCAGCGCTTCGCCGCTGCACACGATGCGTTTCAGCGAGGCACAACCGGTCAGGTCGTCTTGCGACATAAAGGCTGCGAGCATGGAAGGCACGAAGTGCAACGTGGTGATCTGGTGCTGTTCGATCAACGCGGTGAGCAGCGCAGGATCGCGATGATCGCCCGGTTGGGCCATGACCAAGCGCGCGCCGACCATCAATGGCCAGAAGAACTCCCAGACCGAGACGTCGAAGCTGAACGGGGTCTTTTGCAGGACGGCGTCGGTCGCGTCGAGTACGTAGGCTTCCTGCATCCAGGCCAGCCGGTTGAACAGCGCGGCGTGGGTGTTGCCTGCGCCCTTCGGTTTCCCGGTCGAGCCCGAGGTGTAAATCATGTACACCAGTTGCTCGGGATGAATCTCGACATCCGGGGAAGAAACAGGTTGGTCGTCTAGATCAAGACGATCAAGATTCAAGACCTGCAACCCTTCAATAACCGGCAGATCATCGATCACGGCGTCATGGCTCAGCAGCAGACCAATCCCGGCGTCTTCGAGCATGTAACGCAGGCGATCAACCGGGTATTCCGGGTCCAGCGGCACATAGGCAGCGCCAGCTTTGACGACCGCATACAACGCCACGACCATCTCAACCGAACGCAACGCCGCCACACCCACCAGCGAATCGCGCCCCACGCCCTCCCCACGCAGACAGTGCGCCAGCTGATTCGCACGCTGATCCAGTTGCTGATACGTCAGCACCTCATCGCCACAACGCACTGCTTCACGCTGAGGATGCTGTTGCGCCAGACGTTCGAAATGACGATGCACAACAGATTCATCGGCAGACCAGTCGCGGGCCGTGTCATTGACCAACACCAGTTGCGCACGGTCCTGCCGATCCAGCAACTCAAAATCGCCAATCGCCGCGTCCGGCTGCTCCAGCAACTGCGCAAACAGCTGCACGAAACGCTCATGCATCCGCTCGACAGTCCCGTGATCAAACAGATCGGTCGCATAATTCCACGAGCCACCCAGCGCACCGTCGGCGTCCTCATGGGTGTTCAGCGCCAGGTCGAACTGGCAGCTGCCATCGTCCAGCGGCAGGACATCGGCGTGTAGCCCCGGCAACCCGGAAAGCGGTGCAAAGTCACGTTGCTGATGGTCGTACGCCACTTGGAACAGCGGGTTGTGGCTCAGGCTGCGCTGCGGTTGCAGGGCTTCGACCAGTTGCTCGAACGGCAGGTCCTGATTCGCCTGAGCACCAAGAGTGGCGGCCTTCGCCTGCGCCAGCACCTCGCGGTAAGACAGTTCAGCGCTGACGTTTGCGCGCAACACTTGCGTGCTGACAAAGAAACCGATCAGGCCTTCCACTTCCAGGCGCGAACGCCCGGCAATCGGCACGCCGATGCGCAGGTCGTTCTGCCCGCTGAGGCGATGCAGCAACACTTGATACGCCGAGAGGATCGCCATGAACGGCGTCGCGCCCTGCTGTTTGGCAAACGCGCGCACGCGATGGCTGAACGCGGTATCCCAGTTGAACAGTACCCGGTCACCCTGATAGCGCTGCTGCGCCGGACGCGGACGGTCGGTCGGCAGTTCCATCACCGGGTGCTCGTCGCCCAGTTGTTGGCGCCAGTACTGCAACTGACGCTCACCCTCGCCCGCCTCCAGCCATTCGCGCTGCCAGGCCGCGAAGTCGGCGTATTGCACCGGCAGTTCCGCCAGGTGCGGCGCGCGGTTTTCCACGGCAGCGCGGTACAGCTCGCAAAATTCCTGCAACAGCACGCGCACCGACCCGCCGTCAGAAATCATGTGATGCAGGCACAACAACAGGCAGTGCTCGTCGGCGGCGACACGCACCAGCGCCAGACGCCAGAGCGGGCCTTGCGACAGGTTGAACGGCCGCTTGACGAAGTCCTGAGCCAGCGCTTCGAAGTCCACTTCGAGATTCGCGTCGGCGCGGATGTCCAGACGTTCGATGTGCAGCGTACTGGCTGCATCGATCTGTTGCAGCGGCACACCGTCTCCCGCAACGAAACGCGTGCGCAGCACTTCATGACGCGCCGCCAACCCGTCGAACGCCGACTGCAAAGCCGCGTCGTTCAGCTCACCGCGCAAGCGCACTGCACCCGGCAGGTTGTACGCGTGACCGCCCGGCTGCAATTGATCGAGGAACCACAGGCGTTGCTGGGCGAATGACTGCACGGCGTTCGTCGCGTGGCGTGCGGTGAGTTCAAGTTGCTTCGCAGGTTGCGCCAGCTGTGTGATGCGCTGGGCGAAATCAGCCAGACGCGGTGCGTCGAACAGCAGCCGCAACGGCACGCTCACGTCCTGTTCGTGACGCAGGCGCGAGATCAGTTGCATCGCCAGCAGCGAGTGGCCGCCGAGTTCGAAGAAGTGATCGTTGCGCCCTACCGCCTCGATCCCCAGCAAGGGCTGCCACAAGGCGGCCAGTTGCTGCTCCAGTGCGTTTTGCGGTGCCTCATAGTCGCTGGAGCTGAGCTGCGGATCGGGCAACGCGTTGCGGTCCAGTTTGCCGTTCGGCAGTTGCGGCAGGCGCTCCATGACGATGATGTGCGCCGGGATCATGTATTCCGGCAGGGTCACCTGGAGTTGCTGCTTGATCTGCTCTTCGTTCAGCTCGTTGCCGCCAACGTAGCCCAAAAGACGTTTGCCACTCGCACCCTCACGGACGATGACCAAGGCTTCACGCACGCCCTCGCAGCCTTTCAGCGCCGCTTCGATTTCCCCTGCTTCGATACGGAAACCACGAATCTTGATCTGGTGGTCGATCCGGCCCAGGTATTCCAGCAAACCTTCGCTGTTCAGACGCACGCGGTCGCCACTGCGATAGATCCGTTCACCGGGACGGAACGGGTGCGGCAGGAAACGCTCAGCGGTGGCGCCCGGACGGTCCAGGTAACCCCGTGCCACCGCGCCACCCAGGTACAACTCACCGGCAATGCCTTGGGGCAGTGGGTTCAGATCGGCATCCATCACGTAACCCTGACGGTCACCCACTAGGTCACCAATGGGCGCATAGGCCGTGGTGAAGTCAGCGGTTTCCGAAGACGCCAGCCACAAGGTCGGCGTGACCACGGTTTCCGTCGGCCCGTAACCGTTGATGATCCACAGCGGCTGCAGATTGCGAATTACATCGTGCAGCATCTCTCGGCTGAACGCTTCACCGGCAAAGCAGTAGGTTTTCACCCCCGGCCCTTTGCCTTGCACACCGGCCCAGTCCGACAGCTGCCGCAGGTAACTCGGCGGGAACGAGGCGACGGTGATGCCTTCTCGAATCAGCGTGTCGTAGGTCTGCTCGACGCTCCACAGCTCCTGATCGCGCAAAACAACGCGGGCGCCGAAACACATCGGCATCATCCAGCCTTCGTGAGCGCCGTCGAAGCTGATCGAGAGGAAGTGGAACTTCCGGTCCTGGGGCGTGAAGCCGTAACGCTCGCCAATGGTCTGGATGTGCATCGAGATGTCGCCGTGAGCGATGGCCGCGCCTTTCGGCTTGCCGGTCGAACCCGAGGTGTAGATCAGGTACGCCAGTTGCTGCGGATGAATCACCACGTCCGGCGCGGTTTCCGGCTCGCTGGAAACGTCCAGTTGATTCAGGTTGAGCAGCGGCACGTCGCCCACCGGCACGCGGTCCAGCGCGGCATCGTGGGAGATCAGCAGCTTCACGCCACCGTCTTCGAGCATGTAGCGCAGGCGTTCGGTCGGGTAATCCGGATCGAGCGGGATGTAGGCCCCGCCCGCTTTCAGCACGGCGAAGAACGACAGCCACAGATCAATACCGCGTTCCATGGCAATCGCCACCCGCACTTCGGTGCCGATGCCGCGCGCCCGCAGGGCGTGGGCGAGCTGGTTGGCACGGCGGTCGAACTCGGCGAAGGTCAGGTGCTGTTCGCCATGCACCAACGCGATGGCGTCGGGACGCAGCCGCGCATGGTCGGCGATCAGTGCGTGGACAGGACGGTCGACGTAGGGCGAGAACGGCGGATGGTTCCAGGCGTGCATGTCGCTGACGTCACGCTCGGTCATCATGGACAACTCGCCCACGCTCCTTTCAGGGAAGCGGCAGAGGCCGTCCAGCAGTGTCTGGAAATGCCCGCACAGGCGGTCGATCTGTTCGGCGCTGAACACGTTGCTGTGGTAGTTGACGTGAACATGCGCCTGCTCGCCCGCCACCACCGCCAGGCTCAGCGGGTAATGGGTCTTGTCGCTGAGTTCCACGGAACCCAGATTCACACCGCCTGCTTGTTTGTCCCGCAGTACGGCGTCCACCGGGTAGTTTTCGAACACCACCAGGCTGTCGAACAGGTCACGGCCGGCGTGCCCGGCGTAGCGCTGAGCTTCGAACAGCGGCGTGTGTTCGTGCTCGCGCAGTTCCAGGTTGTGCGCTTGCAGTTCATTGAGCCAGTCGCCGACCTTCTGCTGCGATTCCGGCGCCTGCACCAGCGGCAGGGTGTTGATGAACAGGCCCAGCATGCGTTCGATGCCTGGAACCTGCGCTGAACGGCCCGACACGGTAGCCCCGAACGCGACGCGCTGTTGCCCGGTGTAGCGTTGCAACAACAAGACCCAGACCGCTTGGATCAGCGTGTTGACGGTCACCCGCTGACGGCGCGCGGCGTTGTGCAGCAACTGACTGTCCAGGTCCATCGACGTGACCCTCACCTGCGTCGGCAGCGGTTCACCGTTGGCAGATATAGGCGCGGTGACGGCTGCCGCCATCAGCGTCGGTTGTTCGAAACCGGCCAGATGTTGCTGCCAGAACGTGGCGCTGTGCTGCGCGTCTCGGCTGAGCAGCCACTCAACGTAATCGCCGTAATGACCAGCAGGTGTCAGTGCGGCGTCGGACATTGCCGACTGAATCACTTCGCCCAGCACCGCCGCGCTGCTCCAGCCGTCGAGCAGGATGTGGTGGAAGGTCCACACCAGCTTCCACAGCGTTTCGCTTTGACGCACCAGCAACACGCGCATCAGCGGCGCTTCGTGCAACTGGAACGGGGTTTCCCGCTCGGCAGCCAGCACCTCGCTCAGCGCCTGTTGATCGGCACGCAGGTCCAGTTCGCGGACCATCAGCGCCGCGTCGCGACGAATCAATTGCACCGGTTGCTGACTGCCGGTCAGACGCAGGAAGGAGGCACGCAGAATCGGATGACGCTGCACCGCCCCCGCCCAGGCCGACTTGAAGCGCGCCAGCGGCAGGTGCTCAATGTCCAGCGCCACCTGATTGATGTACAGGTCGCGCGCACCTACAGTGCCATGGGTCTCACCCAGTTCACTGTGGAACAACAAACCCTGTTGCATCGGCGTCAGCGGATACAGGTGTTCGATGTCACGGGGAGCGACCGGCAATGCATCGAGTTGCGCCTGAGTCAGGTCCAGTGCCGGAAAGTCCGACGGCGTGACCGCCGAATGCGTGCGGCAATGCTCGATCACCTCGTCCAGCGCCACCCCATAGGCATCGAGCAGGCGCTGAACCGAGGCTGTGTCATGACGTTCGCCGCTGTAGCTGCACGTTACGCGGAACTGTCCGCCGCGCACCTCAGCATCCAACGACAGCTCGCAGGCCAAAGGCGAGTCGGCGCCACGTTGAGCGCCGCTGCCTTCTTCGGCCAGCGTGAACAGGCCACTGCTGTTTTGCAGGCGGCCCGGTTGATGGCCGACACGGCCCATATAATTGAAGAGTACGCAGCCCTCCAGCGACGGCAACGCTTCGCCGCGCAAATGACGCAGCAAGCCGTAACCCAGACCGCCATTGGGCACGGCGCGCAAGGTTTCCTTGGTGTTTTTGAGGGCAGCATCGAGGCTGTCCTGAGCCTGCAAGCTGACCGGATACAGGCTGGTAAACCAGCCCACGGTGCGGGACGGGTCAAGACCCTCGAACAGGTCCTCACGACCGTGACCCTCGAGCGCGATCAGCGCGCGGGATTCGCCACTCCACTGCGCAATCGCGCGGGTCAGTGCGGTCAGCAGCAGGTCATTGATCTGCGTGCGATACGCCGCTGGGGCTTCGCTGAGCAATGCCTGACTGCGGGCCGTGTCCAGTTGCAGATGGCGCTGTTGAACCGAAGCGTGCAAGGCCTTTCCATGAGGATGGGCAACCGGCAATGGCGGAGCACTCGGCAGGTTACGCCAGTACTCGGCCTCGGCCAGCAGCGCATCGCTGTAGGCGAAGTCCAGCAGGCGATGGGCCCAACGCTGGAACGGCAAGCCTTTCTCACCGAGGTCGATCGTCAGACCGGCCTGTGCCTGGGCGTACGCGTTGTGCAGGTCTTCCAGCAGGATGCGCCACGAGACGCCGTCCACCACCAGGTGATGCACGACCAGCAAAAGTCGCTCGCCGCCATCGGCCAGTGTGAACTGCACGGCACGCAGCAGCGGACCGTCTTTCAGATCCAGGCTGGCCTGCGCTTCATTGCAGGCTGCTGCGAGGCCATCATTGCTGACGTCACGCTGCCGCAACAGACCGTCGGCAGCATGTGCCGGATGGACTTCACTGCGATAACGCTGCTGCCACTGGCCGTTGTCGTGCTGCACGAACGTCATGCGCAAAGCGTCGTGATGATTGACCAGCGCGTGCAGCGCCAGCGCCAGTGCCGGCGTTTCCAGTGCCTCATTCGGCGTCAGCAACAGTGACTGGTTCCAGTGACTGCGACGGCGCATCGGTTGCTCGAAAAACCCATGTTGAATCGGCGTCAGCGGGATGTCGCGGTTGAGTTCGATGCGTGGCTGAGCAGAGGCTTCATTGCGGTCGAGCAGTTGGGCGACTTGCGCCAGTTCGGCGATGGTCTGGCGCTCGAACATCTGCCGAGGCGTCAGTTGAATGCCGCGCTTCTTCGCGCGCGAGACGATTTGCAGGCTGAGAATCGAATCGCCGCCCAGTTCAAAGAAATTGTCCTGACGGCCGATCTGTTTGACGCCCAACAAGTCCTCCCACAGCTCGGCGAGTTCGCTTTCCACGCCTGCCTGTGGTGCTTCGAACGCACGTAGCTGCAGTTGTGGTTCTGGCAGCGCCTTGCGGTCCAGTTTGCCGTTGGCCGACAGCGGGAAGGCGTCCAGCGTCACCAGATGCGCCGGGACCATGTAATCCGGCAGGCGTTGTTTCAGTTGGGTGCGCAGCTGTTCTTCGTCGAAATCAGTGGCGACCAGATAACCCACCAGTTGCAGGCCGTTACTGAGTTGACGCGCGACGACGACGGCTTCGCTGATGGCCGGGTGATCCAGCAGCGCCGATTCGATCTCACCGATCTCCACGCGCAGGCCGCGCAGTTTGATCTGATGATCGAGACGGCCAAGGTATTCCACTGCGCCGTCGGCACGCCAGCGCGCCAAGTCGCCGGTGCGATAAAGCCGCTCGCCGTTGCCGAACGGGCTGGCGACGAAGCGTTCTGCGGTCAGGCCCGGACGCTGGTGATAACCCCGCGCCAGACCGGCGCCGCCGATGTACAGCTCGCCGGGTACGCCGATGGGTTGCGGGTTCAGGCGGCTGTCGAGGATGTGCATTTGCAGGTTGGCAATCGGACGACCGATGGGCACAGACGCGCCCGGTTCATCGCGGCAGGTCCAGTGGGTGACATCGATGGCCGCTTCGGTTGGGCCGTACAGGTTGAACAGGTCGGCGTTTGGCAGGCGTTGCAGGGTGTCTCGGGCCAGATCGGCAGGCAGCGCTTCGCCGCTGCAGACGATGCGTTTCAGGGATGCGCAACCGGATAGATTGTCCTGCGCCATGAACGCAGCCAGCATGGAAGGCACGAAGTGCAGCGTGGTGATCTGGTGCTGTTCGATCAGCGCAGTCATTAAGGCAGGATCGCGATGGTCGCCCGGTTGGGCCATGACCAAACGCGCGCCGACCATCAATGGCCAGAAGAACTCCCAGACAGAAACGTCGAAGCTGAACGGGGTCTTTTGCAGCACGGCGTCGGTCGCGTCGAGTACGTAGGCTTCCTGCATCCAGGCCAGCCGGTTGAACAGCGCGGCGTGGGTGTTGCCTGCGCCCTTCGGTTTCCCGGTCGAGCCCGAGGTGTAGATCATGTAGGCGAGTTGCTCGGGATGAATCTCCACAACCGGGGAAGAAACAGGTTGGTCGTCTAGATCAAGCCGATCCAGATTCAAGACCTGCAACCCTTCAATAACCGGCAGATCATCGATCACGGCGTCATGGCTCAGCAGCAAACCGATTCCCGCGTCTTCGAGCATGTAACGCAGGCGATCAACCGGGTACTCGGGGTCCAGCGGCACATAGGCAGCGCCCGCTTTAACGACCGCGTACAACGCCACGACCATCTCAACCGAACGCAACGCCGCCACACCCACCAGCGAATCGCGCCCCACGCCCTGCCCACGCAGGAAATGCGCCAACTGGTTGGCCCGCTGATCGAGTTGCTGATACGTCAGCACCTCATCGCCACAACGCAGGGCTTCGCGATCAGGATGCAACTGCGCCAGACGCTCGAAATGACGATGCACAACAGATTCATCGGCAGACCAGTCGCGCGCCGTGTCATTGACCAACGCCAGTTGCGCAAGGTCCTGCCGATCCAGCAACTCAAAATCGCCAATGGCCGCGTCCGACTGTTCCAGCAACTGCGCAAACAGCTGCACGAAACGCTCATGCATCCGCTCGATACTGCCGTGATCGAACAGATCGGTGGCGTAGTTCCAGTTGCCCGCCAGTTCGCCCGCAGCGTTTTCCCAAGTGTGCAAGGCCAGGTCGAACTGGCTGCTTCCGCTGTCTAGCGGCATGAGCGTGGCGTTGAGGCCGGGCATCAATTGCAGGGCTTCGTCCTGACGCTGCTGGTGGTTGTACAGCACCTGAAACAGCGGGTTGTGGCTCAGGCTGCGCTCCGGCGCCAGCGCGTCGACCAATTGTTCGAACGGAAGGTCCTGATGGGCCTGGGCGCCTTGGGAAGCAAGGCGTACGTTATCGATGATCTGGTTGAAACTGGCGCCGGCCGTGACCTCGCCGCGCAGGATCTGGGTGTTGACGAAGAAGCCGATCAAGCCTTCGGTTTCGGCGCGTTGACGCCCGGCAATCGGCACGCCGATGCGCAAGTCGTTCTGCCCGCTCAGGCGCTGTAACAACACTTGGTAGGCCGCCAGTATGACGTTGAACACGGTCACGCCACGTTGCTTCGCCAGCGCACGCATGCGATCAGACAAGGCCGCGTCGAAGCTGAACGGCAGGCGCGCACCCCGGAAGCTCTGACGCGCCGGACGTGGACGGTCGGCAGGCAGTTCCAGCACAGGCGGCTCTTCGCCCAATTGCTCTTTCCAGTACGCCAGTTGGCGGTCACCCTCGCCCGCGTCCAGGCAGGCACGCTGCCACAGGGCAACGTCGGCATAGTTCAGCGGCAGTTCCGCAAGGGCCGAATCAGTGTTCTCCAGCGCCGCGCGGTAGGCCTGCACGAAGTCCAGCAACAGCACCTGGATGGACCAGCCGTCCGCGATGATGTGGTGCAGACAGACCAGCAATACATGCTCGTCATCAGCGCGCTTAACCAGCGCCACGCGCCACAGCGGACCCTGGGCCAGGTCGAATGGACGGCGCGCGAACGCATCGGCAAGGGTCTCCAACTGGCTTTCATCGTCCGCGTTCAACCGCTCGAACGGCAAGGCGTGCGGCGCCTGAATCACTTGCTCCGGCGTGCCGTCTTCGGCGGTGTCGAACACGGTACGCAGGCTGGCATGACGCTCGGCCACACGCTCGAACGCCGACTGCACGGCGGCGATGTCCAGCGTGCCTTTCAGACGCAGCGCGCCCGGCAGGTGGTAGGTGCTGTTGCCCGGTTCCAGTTGTTCGAGAAACCACAGGCGCTGCTGGGAAAAGGACGTCGGGCTGCGCTCGCCCGCAACCCCGGACGGAATCGGCAGCGCCGACGCATCCAGCCCCTGCTCGCGCAACTTGCCCAGAAACACCCGCCGCTGTGTGGCGCCGAGGCTGAGGAAGCGGGTGGCCAGGGCCAGCAGCTTGCTTTGCGAAGTCATGCTCGGTTGCGACATCAGTTGCTTTCCTCCAGCTCATTCATTAACTCGTCCAAGGCATCGAGCCGGTCGAGCGTCAGGGTCTGCCCCTGCAAGGTGTCGATCAGGGCGGCCTGTGCGGCAACGGTGGTGGCCTCAAAGGCCTGCGCCAGCGGAATGCTCACTCCCAGGCGCTCGCGAATGCGCGACAACAGCCGTGTTGCCAGCAGCGAGTGCCCACCCCGTTCAAAGAAGTTGTCGTCACGTCCAACCCGCTCGACCTTCAGCAGGCTCTGCCATAGCTCGGCAAGGATCTCTTCGCGCTCGCCTTGCGGCGCCTCAAAGGTCCTTTCCTGCACACTGAGCGCAGGCAATGCCTTGCGGTCGAGCTTGCCGTTGGCGTTGCGCGGCAGGCGCTCAAGCTGCACCACGTGGGCGGGCACCATGAACGCCGGCAGCGCTTGGGCCAGTGCGGTTTTGAGGACGTCGGCAGACAGTGCCTGCTGCGCCTCGGTGACCACGTACGCCACCAGTTGCGGACCGTGCGGGGTCGGTTGCGCACTGACCACAGCGTCATGCACGGACGGTTGAGCCAGCAGGACGTTCTCGATTTCGCCCAATTCGATGCGCTGGCCACGGATCTTCACCTGGAAATCCGCACGGCCGACGTACTCCAGCACACCGTCGGCGTTCCAGCGCGCGAGGTCACCACTGCGATACAGGCGCGCACCGGCTTCACCGAACGGGTCCGGCAGGAAGCGCTCGGCGGTCAATGCAGGCCGTGCGGCATATCCGCGACCTACGCCAACACCTCCGATGTACAACTCGCCGACGACGCCCGTCGCCGCCAGTTGCAGGCTGGAATCCAGCACGTACAAACGGTTGTTGTCGGTCGGTCGACCGATCGGCATGTTGGCCCTGGCGGCTGGGGCTGCGGTCAAGGTGTGCAGGGCCACGTCGTCGGCGCATTCGGCCGGGCCGTATGCGTTGACCAACGGCACGTTCGGGTATCGATTGAACCAACGTGTCACCAGGTCCACGGTCAGCGCTTCACCGGTCGGCAGCAACCAGCGCAGGGCGTCTAGTTTGTGCGTGGATACCGCGAGCATGCCGTCGATCACGGCGGGCACGCACTCCAGCACGCTGACTTGATTGGCCACGACCTCCTCCAGCAGACGCTGCGGGTCGTGAACAACCGAGTCCGGCAGAATCTCCACGCGTCCACCGAACAGCGGCGCCGTGAGGAACTGCCACACGGAGATGTCGAAACCGGTGGCGGCGGTCTGCGCGATCACGTCGTCCTCGCCCAGACGCAGGTACGGCAGCTTGGACATCTGGTTGTTGAGCATGCCGCGCTGGTTGACCATCACCCCTTTCGGCTCACCGGTGGAGCCGGAGGTGTAGATCACATAGGCCAGTTGCTCGGCGGTGGCGTAACGCCCCGGATTGCCCTCGGCGCCGCTGGCGACCAGGTCTTCCAGAATCAGCAGACGCGGCTTGACCTCGGTCAAAGCGAGAATCGCCTCGACCTGCGGCAGACAATCGCGGGGCGTGAGCAATACCGGGGCGCCGCTGCTCACCAGCATGCGCGCGCTGCGGCCTGCCGGGTGGCGATCGTCCAGCGCCAGGTAGGCACCCCCGGCCTTGAACGCGCCGATGATCATGCTCAGCAGCGGCAAGCCGCGCGGCGCGAACAGCGCCACCACGTCGTCGCCCTGCACGCCCGCGTCGATCAGGCCGTGACCAATGCGATTGGCCTCGCGGTTGAGTGCGTCGTAGGTCAGGCTCTGGCCCTGGCAGCGCGCCACTTCCAGGTTCGGATGCGCCTGCACGCGGGACTCGAAACGCTCCAGATAACTGATGCCGTACCAGTGCTTTTCCACCGGTCCCTGACCCTGCTGCAGCAACTGTTCGCACTCGGCCTGTTCCAGCACCTGCAACTGGCTGAGGGTCTGTTGCGGGTTATCGATCAGTTGCGTCAGCAGCCGACGGAAATGCCCGACCAGCGAGGTCATGTCGCGGTCGTCGAAGTGACGGGTGTCGTAGGTCAGCTGCAGTTGCAGCGATTCGCCCGGCAGCAGCACCACGGTCAACGGGTAGTTGGTGTGGGTGCGGTTGGCCAGCGGTTTGATCCGGTAGTCGTTCACGGCCTGCTGAACCTCGGCGCCCAACGGAACGTTTTCAAAGACGAACAAGCTGTCGAACAGCGGCTGACCGCGCGGCGTGTCGGCCAGCAGTTGAATGTCCGCCAGTGACAGGTGTTCGTGCTGACGCATCTCGGCGTTCTGCGCTTGCAGCGCGTTGAGCAACTCCAGCGCAGAAGAGCCCACTCCCGGGCGCTTCAGACGCAACGGCAAGGTATTGATGAACAGTCCCAGCGCGCCTTCGATGCCTTCGAGTTCGGTGGGACGACCCGCCACGGTAACGCCGAACACCACGTCGTCGCGGTCGGCATGGTGCATCAGCAACAAGGCCCAGGCGGCCTGCACGAAGGTGTTGGCGGTCAGGCGATATTGCCGCGCCTGGTCAGCCAGTCTGGCGGTCTGCTCGGTGCCCAGCGCCAGCGTGACGTCACGCATCTGCGGCTCGCCTTGCGGACTGTGGCGATACGGCAGCGGCGTGACGTCGGTGAAGCCGGCGAGCGCGTTGCGCCAGTAATCGCGGCTGACGGCTTCGTCCTGCTCGGCCAGCCAGGCGAGGAAATCACGATAAGGTCGCGCAGCCGGCAGACTGACATGGCGCCCGTCGAGGAACGCGCGGTAATGGGCGAAGAACTCGGTGAGCATCAGGCCACGGCACCAGGCATCGATCAGGGCGTGGTGATGGCTCTGCACGATGCGGAAATCCGCCTTGCCGAGCTTGACCAGGCGAAGGCGCAGCAGCGGCGCGCGGGCGAAATCGAAGCCCTGTTCGCGCTCGGCGCTGAGCAGTGCCTCCAGCTCCGCTTCGGCAGCCTCGCGGGACAGGTGACTGAGGTCGATCAACTGCGCCGGGGACGGCACACGACGCATCACCACCTGACGCTGCACACCACTTTCCAGACCGTAGAAGGCCGTGCGCAAGGCTGGATGACGCTGCACCACCTGCTGCCAGGCGAACTTGAAGGCCTCGAAATCGACGTCGCTGCCGACTTCGTACTGATCCTGCATCAGGTAGATGCCGTTGCCCTGCTCCAGCAGGCTGTGCAGCAGAATCCCCTGTTGCATGGGCGCCAGTGGCAGGATGTCTTCGATCTCCCGGGCTGGAATCGCCAAGGCATCCAGTTGCGCCTGACTGAGCCCGGCCAACGGGAAGTCCGATGGGGTCAGGCCGGCATGGCGTTCATCGCTGCAATGGTCGATCAGTTGCATCAGTTGCTCACGGTACAACGCCACCAGGTGCTCGATGCTGTCGCGGCTGAAGCGCTCGCCACTGAAGGTCCAGTCCAGATGCAACTGACCGCCGCGCACCTGGCCGTCCACCGCCAACGCGTTGGCCAGCGGCCCTTGCGGGTCACGCGGGTTGGCGGGTGTCACGCTCGACAGCGAGAACAGTGCGCCCTCACTGTCGTCGAAACGACCCAGATAGTTGAAGGTCAGGCCCTGCCCCACCAGCTCTGGCAGATCGGCGCCAGCCAGATGCTTGAGCACGCCATAGCCCAAGCCTTTATCAGGCACGGCGCGTACCGCTTCTTTGACCGCTTTCAACGTGGCAATCGCATCGTCACCGGCTTCCAGCGCCAGCGGATACAGGCTGGTAAACCAACCGACGCTGCGACTCAAATCCAGCGCGCCGCTGGCGTCTTCGCGACCATGTCCTTCGAGGCTGATCACGTGACGACGACGCCCGGTCCACTGATGCAGCGCCTGGGCCAGCGCCGCCAGCAGCAGATCGTCGATGCGCGTGCGGTAGGCCGCCGGGGCTTCACTGAGCAGGCGACGGGTGTCGTCTGCATTCAGCGTCAGGCCGACGGTTTCACGATCGCCGACCCGGCTTTGAATCGAGGTATCGCCCGGCAGACAGGCATCGGCCGCGTGCAGCGCTTGCCAGTGCGGCAACTGGGCCGCCAGTTCAGGGCTTTGAGCCAGGGTGTGCAGAGACTGCGACCAGCGCTGAAAGCTCGCGGTCTTCTCCGCCAGCGTCACGCGCTGACCCGAGGCCAGGCGGCTGTAGGCGTGTTGCAGGTCCTCCAGCAGCACGCGCCACGACACGCCATCGACGGCCAGGTGATGAATCGCCAGCAGCAGACGACCTTCTCCCGAGGGCAGGCGCGCATGGACCACGCGCAGCAACGGCCCGGTCTCGATGTTCAGGCTGCGCTGGGCTTCATCGCTCAGTGAAGCGAGGTCTTCCTCGCGGGTCAGTTCGCAGGTCCACAGCACGCGCTCGGCGTTTTCGCTGTCGCGATAGCGCTGCAGCCACTGGCCGTCGTCGCCCTGATGGAAGCTCAGGCGCAGGCTGTCGTGTTGCGCCAACAGCAACGCGAGCGCTTGTTGCAGCACAGCGACGTCAAGGCCCTGAGGCAGGTCGAGCAGCAGCGACTGGTTCCAGTGCGAACGCTGAGCCATGGGTAAGGCGAAGAAGCGGGTTTGAATCGGTATCAGGGCAAAATCGCGCGGCACCACAGCAGCTACGACGGGCGCAGCGGCAGGCGTGGCCTCGGACAACACGGCGACTCGCGCCAATTCGGCGATGGTTTGTTTTTCGAACAGTTGCTTGGGTGTCAGGCGAATGCCCTGACGACGGGCGCGCGCGATGATCTGCAGGCTGAGTATCGAGTCGCCGCCCAAGGTGAAGAAGTTATCGTGACGGCCTACCGTTTCCACGTTGAGGGCCTTTTCCCACAGGGCCGCCAACGTCGCTTCGACGCCTTCGTGCGGGGCCTCGAAGCTTTGTGAAACCACCTGCGGCGTCGGCAACGTGCTGTGATCGAGCTTGCCGTTGGCGGTCAGCGGGAACGCATCCAGCGTCAATACATGGCTCGGCACCATGTAGTCCGGCAGGCGCTCGCCGAGCTGCGCGCGCAGGCTTTCGCCATCGATCTGCACGTCCTTGGCGATCAGGGCGTAGGCGATCAACTGGCCACGGTCGTCGACGCGGACATGGGCATCGCGCACACCGTCGAGCTGACGCAGACGTTGTGCAATCTCGCCCAGCGCCACGCGA
Source organism: Pseudomonas abietaniphila (assembly GCF_900100795.1). Lineage (GTDB taxonomy): Bacteria > Pseudomonadota > Gammaproteobacteria > Pseudomonadales > Pseudomonadaceae > Aquipseudomonas > Aquipseudomonas abietaniphila. Next base: position 107,908 of record NZ_FNCO01000001.1, on the reverse strand, counting down.
TAGCCACGCACCTTGACCTGATCGTCGGCACGCCCGAGAAACTGGATCTGCCCGTTGGCCAGCAAGCGCGCACGGTCGCCGCTGCGGTAAAGACGACGGCCTGTGCCGTTCGGATCCGGAATGAACACCGCAGCGGTCATGCCCGGACGGTCGTGATAACCACGGGCAAGACCCGGCCCGCCGATGTACAGCTCGCCAATGTCGCCCTGCACCACCGGTTCCAGTTGATCATTGAGAATCAGCGCCACGGCGTTGGGCAGCGGACGCCCGACAGGCGCCGTTTCTGACGTCGTCTGTGCGTGCGTCAGCTCGTTGCTCAACGCGCCGACGGTGGTTTCGGTCGGACCGTAGTGGTTGATGACGCGGCAGCCCGGTTTCAGGCGCTTGACCTGCGAGACCAGCTCCCACGGCAACGCATCACCGCCCAGAATCAAAGCGTGTTCCGGCAACACGTCGGCGGCATTGGCGGCCTGCAACAGCCCGCTCAGGTGGGTCGGGACGATCTTCAAAACGCCCACGTTGTGCTCGGCCATGTAGGCCGCAAAACGGTCCGCGTCGTTGGTGCGATCCGGGTTGATCAGGTGCAGCGTGCGCGCCGAGCACAGCGCGCCAAACAACACGGTGTGGCCCAGGTCAGCACCGACGGTGGAGACCATCGCCATGCTTGCATCCGGCGCAAGTTCCAGGCGCTTGAGCAGCCCTTGAACATAATCGGCCAGCGCGCCATGGCTGATCACCACGCCCTTTGGCGTGCCGCTGGTGCCCGAGGTGTAGATGAGGTACGCCGCTTGCTCGGGGTGCAGGCGCACGTTCAGCGCAGTAGAAGGCTGTAAGCGCCATGCCGCCTCGTCATCCATGCCGAAGACGTCGCCCTTGAAGTCAGCAGGCGCTGCGGCATCGCTGATCAGCCAGAGCGCGCCGCTGTCGGCAAGCACAAAGGCCTGACGCTCTGCCGGCCATTTCGGGTCCAGCGGCACGTAGGCCGCGCCGGTCTTGAGAATCGCCAGCAGACCGACGACGAACGCCACCGAGCGCTCCAACGCCATGCCGACGCGGTTCTCCACGCCGACTCCCGCTTGACGCAAGTGCCGGGCCAGGCGGTTGGCCTGAACGTCGACGGAGGCGAAATCCACCCGGTGCTCTTGCGCTTGCAGCGCCAGACGACTCGGCTGCGCCTTGACGCTGGCGTCCCACAGTGCCAAGACATCGCTTGCCGGAAACGACAGGGTTTCAGCGTCCAGTCGCGACGGCATGGCCGAAACCCGCAGATCGGCCAGACGCGCTTTCGGCTGATCGACCGCCTGCGCGCAAATGCGCAACAAGTCCGCGGCCAGACCGGCGATGCGCGCCTCGTCGAACAGGTCACAGGCGTAGGTGAACACCGCCTGGATGCCATCGGCGCTGTCAGTGATGTCCAGCCCCAGATCGAAGTGCGCGGCGTAGTCATCCAGCTGATTGACGTCCATGCGCAGGCCGCCGGTTTCCACGTTCTGCGGCAGCGGGAACTGCTGGGTGAATTTCACCTGACACAGCGGGTTGTGGCTGAGGTTGCGCGACACGCCCAACGCCTCGACCAGTTGCTCGAACGGCAGGTCCTGGTGGCTCTGCGCGCCCAGCGCCGTGTGCTTGACCGCCTCGATCAGTGCGCTGAACGATTGCTGCGGCGACACCTCCGTGCGCAGCACCAGGGTGTTGACGAACAGACCGATCAGGCCTTCGGCCTCGGTGCAGGTACGCCCGGCCACCGGCACACCGACACGCAGGTCAGTCTGACTGCTGTAGCGCTGCAGCAGGGTTTTGTAGGCGGCGAGCATGACCATGAACAGCGTGGCGCCGTGGCTCGCAGCCAGTTCGCGCAGGCCTTGGCTCAGGCGGCTGTCGAAGGCGATGGCATAGCGCGCGCCGCGATGGCTTTGCTGGACCGGGCGCGGACGATCGGCTGGCAGCGTCAATACCGGCTGCGTGTCGCCGAGGCGTTCGCGCCAGTAGGCCAGTTGCCGCTCACCTTCGCCCCCGGCCAGTCGCTCGCGCTGCCAGGCGGCGAAGTCAGCGTACTGGATCGGCAACGGCGCAAGCGCCGGCGTCAGCCCTTGAGCGTGAGCGCTATAAAGCGCGGCAAAGTCCTTGAGGATGACTTGCACCGACCAGCCGTCCGCGATGATGTGGTGCAACACCAGCACCAGTTGCTGCTGGTTCGGTGACAGCCGCACGTTGAGCACGCGCCACAGCGGCCCGGTCTGCAGGTCCATCGGTTGCTCGACGGCGGCCTTGGCCAGCTCGCCCAATGCGTCCAGCGGTTGCGCGTGCAGGCTGAGGTCGTGCTGCTCGATGACCACCGGCTGCGCGGCGTGAATGCGTTGCACCAGCGAGTCGTCCGTGTCGATGGCGAAGGTGGTGCGCAGGCTTTCATGACGCACCGCAAGATCATCAAAACTGCGCTGCAGCGCGAGGTCATCTATGGCGCCGCTAAGGCTCAGTTGACCGCACAGGTGATAGGCACTGCTGTCAGGTTCCAGCTGGGCGAGGAACCACAAGCGTTGCTGCGCGAAAGATTGCTCCGGTGGCGTCTCGCGGGAAATACGCGCCACGGATGCGGGCGCCTGACCGCTGCGAGTCTGGCGAGCGACGTGAGCGCTGAAGCCCCCCAGCGTCGGGTGTTCGAAAAGATGCGTAGGCTCAAGGGTGAGGCCCAGCACGTTGTTCAGACGCGACAACACCTGAACAACGCCGACCGAATCGCCGCCACGGGCAAAGAAATGGTCGTGCGGGGCGAGGTCCTGTTTACCGAGCACTTCAGCCCAGGCGGCAACGACTTCTGGCAATAAAGACGAAGCTTCGGCGGCGCTTGCTTCGTCATTGCTCTGAGTGTCGAGCAGACGACCGTCCTGCCAGATGGCGAAGCTGTCGAGACTGCCGTTCTGCCAGCCGACGCGGCAGGCCGAACGCTGCAGTTTGCCGCTGGTGGTGCGCGGCAAGGCGCCCGGCTCCAGCAACACGATGACCTTCGGCGCCACCAGAAACAGCGCCGACACCGCGTCGCGGACGGCTTCGCAGATCATCTGAGGCTTCATCAGGCGCCGCACATTGCGGCTGATTTCCAGCGCCAGGCCAACGCCTTCGGCGCCCTGCTCGTCGATGACCGGAAAGGCCGCAATACGACCGCGACGCAGCAGTTCCACGCTCTTCTCCAGCGCCTGTTCGATGTCCTGCGGGTAAAGGTTCTGGCCATTGAGAATGATCAGGTCCTTGAGGCGACCGGTGACGAACAGCTCACCTTCGCTGGCGATCCCCAGATCGCCGCTGCGCAACCAGCGCTTGCCGTCTTGCTCGACGAAGGTGTGCGCGGTGGCTTCCGGGTTCTGCCAGTAGCCTTGGGCGACGCTCGCCCCGGCAATCCAGATTTCCCCCACTTGCCCAGAGTGCAGCACTTGCTGACTCGCAGGGTCGACAATGCGCAGGTCGTGGTCATCGCGGCACCAACCACAGCCCGGCAGGCGACTGGTGGAATTCTGGTTGGCGAACAACGCTTCTTCGGCCTCGCCCGCAGCCAATTGACTGCCATCAAAGCGCTTGATACCGAACGGCACCTCACGGTTTGCCGCGCTGACAAACAGGGTGGCTTCGGCCAGACCGTAGCTCGGGGTCAGCGCACGGCGGTCAAAACCGGCGGGGGCAAAATGCTCGCTGAACGCATCCAGGGTTGCGATGCGAATCGGCTCGGAACCGGAAAACGCCAGGCTCCAGTTGTCCAGTTTGAGGTGCTTCACGGCGCTGGGCTTGATCCGCTCCACGCACAGGCGATAAGCGAAATCCGGCCCACCGGAGAAGGTGCCGTTGTATTGGCTCATCACCTCGAGCCAGCGCGCCGGACGGCCGAGAAAATAATTCGGCGACATCAGGTTCAGCGTGCCGCCGTAGTAAAGCGGTAGCAGCAGACCGCACATCAGGCCCATGTCGTGGTAAAGCGGCAGCCAGCTGACCCAGCTTTCGGCCGACGCGTCGGTGACGAAGTGGCGCGCCATCGCCACCTCGTTGGCCATCAGGTTGTCGTGGGAGACCATCACGCCTTTCGGTGCGCTGGTTGAGCCCGAGGTGTATTGCAGGAACGCCAGCGACGAGGTATCGATCAGTAAGGGCTGCAACGAGTCCTGCCAGCCATGTACGTCTTCGATGGCGACAAAGCGCCCGCCCGCCGGCATGAACGGTTGCAGCAGGTGCTGGAATTTATCCAGGTCCTCACGACGGCCCAGCACCACGCCGGGCGCGGCGTCCTGAAGAATGCCGGTCAGTCGGTCCAGGTGGGTTTGCCGGTTGTATTCCGGGGCGAACGCCGGCACTGCGATGACCCTGGCGTACAGGCAGCCAAGAAACGCCGCGGCGTAATCGGCGCCGGTCGGCAGCATAAGGACGCAACGTTCAGCGCCCTGCGGGCCGAGATGATGCTGCAACACACCCGCGATCGAGCGCGCGTGCAGATCCAGCTGCGCGTAGGTGGTCTGCTGCGGTTCCTGGTCTTCGTGCTGGATGTGTCGAAGGGCAATCCGGTCCGGCTGGCTCTGCGCATAGTGGCCCACCAGTTCGGGAAAATGCGCGGCCTGATCTCGTATGGATTTCATGCTTTCACCTGTTTGTTTCGGCAAGGCTCAACCCACGGACGGCCAAACGGGCCTCATCCGCAACGTTGTGAGAAAGGTTGGGTGGCCGCGAACGGCCACCGGTGCGACGCGTTGGCGTGCAGGTCCGGCTTAGCGCATGTGAATCAACGCGCCAGTTTCAGCGCCACACGCTCATGGGTCTGCGCCGGTCGGCTCGAACAGGGCTGTTCGTACTCGGCGAAGATCGACTCCACCACCTCCTGCGAGCGCACGGCCAGTACCGACAGCAGCGTGTCGCTCAGGCCATGGCTGTCCTCGCAGCAGCCCTGCAGGAAGATGCCCGCCTCGCTGCCCGCACTCAGCGGCAGGCGGTAGTGGCGATCCACGTTTGCGCCTTGAATGTAAGGCTGTACGCCCGCCAACAGCTCCAGGTGATAGTCGCGGCGGTAGCCGGTGGCCAACACCACGACGTCGAAGGTCTCGCTGTGCATCTGGTCATGAGGCGCATCGCGCAGGAACAGTTCGATGCCCCCCGCGCTGAGTTCGGCGTGCGCCACTTCGCGGTTGGTCAGCAACCGGTGACGCTGCTCGCCGCGCACTTTCTGCTGGTACAGGCGCTGGAAGATGGTCTCGATCAGGTCGGTATCGACCACCGAGTAGTTGGTGTTGCGAAACTCGGCGAACAACGCGTCGCGGCGTTCTTCGCTGTGATTGAAGATGGTGTCGGTGAACGACGGGTTGAAGATCTGATTGACGAACGGGCTGTCATCCGACGGCTTCAACGCGCTGCCGCGAATCACCAGGCTGGCCTCGACGTTGTCGAACCGGCTGGCGAGGTCTTCGAAGATTTCCGCCGCGCTCTGACCGCCACCGACCACCGCGACACGCACGGGGCCCGGGCGATTGGTCAGCAAGCGCTCGATGCCGCCGCGATACCCTGCCGAGTGCAGAACCCGCGGGTCGTCGATGCCGTCGAACGCCGCTGGCGCCTGGGGAATGCCGCCGATGCCGAACACCAGATTGCGCGCACGGCGACGGGAAACACCGCCGCCCGGCCCACGGGACAGCACGTCGACGGCGACGAAACGACCGTCCTCGAAATGCGGTTCGACCGAGATCACCTCCTCACCGTAATGCGCCTGCTCGTTGAAGTGCGAAGCGGCCCAGGTCAGGTAATCGGTGTACTCCTCACGGGTCGGGAAGAACGTCTTGAGGTTGATGAAATCCTGCAGACGGCCGCGTTCCTTCAGGTAATTGACGAAGGTGAAACGGCTCGCCGGATTGCGCAGCGTCACCAGATCCTTGAGGAAGGAAATCTGCATGGTGGACCCGTCGATCAGCATGCCTTCGTGCCAGTTGAAGGCAGGTTTCTTTTCGAGGAAACACACTTGGGGCGCCAGACCGCTGCGCAGTGCATGCTCCTGGGTGGCGATGGCCAGAGCCAGGTTCGACGGGCCGAAACCAATGCCGATGTAGTCGTAGACGAGTTCCATGCTTCCCTCTCGTTAGGAGCGATGCGCCGTGAGTTCCAGCGGGTGCGTGACCGTTGCCACAGACGCTTGGGCCGCTCACGGGCATCAAGAATGAGTAAGAGTGATTATCATTACAAAGACGCCTGAGCCCTCTGGCTGTTTAGTCTTTGCCGATGAAAAACTTACAAAGCCTTGACGGTTTTCATGGCGTACGCGCCGCCGATCTCTTCCACCGCATCCCGGCTGGCGTTGTCGCGACGATCGCCCTGCAATTCGCTGAGCTGACCGGACTCCATCTTCACCAGCCGGTCGGCCAGGTCGAAGTACTGGTCGTCATGGCTGATGGCGAACACGGTGATGCCGGCCTTCTTGAACATCGGCAGCAGCTCGCGATAGAAAAACCGGCGAAACAGCGGGTCCTGGTCGGCGGCCCATTCGTCCAGCAGCAGGATGTCGCGCTGCTCAAGCAACGCCAGCAACAACGCCAGACGCTTGCGTTGACCTTGGGAGAAACGCGTGTCGAGCAGTTGACCCTCGCCGATCTGCACCTTGTGCTTCATGTGCAGCTGATCGAGCCAATGGTCGATGTGCGCGGCTTCGGCGTCCTGGCCGTCGCCGCCCAGCAGTTGCGAGAACAGATGGAAATCGGTGAACACGCTGGCGAACAGGCGACGATAAGCCAGCCAGTCGCCTGAACCGATGACCTGGCCGTCGATCAGGATTGAGCCGGCTGAGGGCCGATACAGGCCACTGAGCAGGCGCGCCAGACTGGATTTGCCGCTGCCGTTGCCGCCCATCAGGAACACGGTTTCGCCACGGCGCAGGGTCAGGTTAACCGGACCGACATCGAACCCGGGTTCGTCGCCCTGTGCCGGGTAGTGATACTCGACGTCGCGCAATTCCAGGGTCTGCCAGTGGCCGACGATGTGACTGGGGGCGACCTCAAAACTGTCGTGGTGCTCGGCCAGCGCCAGCGACTCCACTTTGTCCAGCGCCACGCGGCCGGAGATCTGCGCCGGGATGGCGGCCACCGCCAGCACCAGCGGCGTGCGCATGAACAGCACGGTCAGCGCGTAGGTCGCGGCCACTTCGGTCGGTGCCCAGCCCAGACCATTGGCGAGATAAAACGCCAGGCCGATAGTGCCCAGCACCATGATGTTCGCCCAGTTGCTGGCCAGCCCGTGATACCGGTCGGCGAGCGTGAAATGTTCGCGATAGCGCTGGGCTGCCACGTCGAAGGTTTCTTCGTACAGACGACGGGCGCGGTCGCGGTTGAGGGTCAGCTCCTTGCGCCCGTCGATCACCCCCTGATAGCTCTGGTACAGCGTGTCCTCCGACTCGCGCAAGGCACGGATGTGGGCGTTGAGCTTGCCCACCAGCAACCAGCCGACGCCCAGCGTGAAAGCCATCCAGCATAGCGTGGTGATGAACAAAGACGGCGAGAGCCAGGCCAGATAACTGAACGACGCGACGCTGAGCACGGTGCCGTAGATCAAGTCCGGCAACTGCACGAACGCCATGGTCACGGCACGAATGTCGCTCGACAGGCTGGCGAAAATTTTCGCCCCGCCAATGGATTCGATGCGTTCGATGTGGGTGTCCAGCAGGCGTTTGACCATCACCCGGCGCAGGCCGTAGACGAAGCGATGCCCCAGCGCCGTCAGCGACAGCGACGCCCCGGACGCCAGCGCCAGCAGCAGCAACAGCATCAGGCCGAACTGCCACAACGCGGTGCCCAGACCGTCGTGGGTGCTGATCATGCGCTGGTTGACGAAGGCAATCACGCCCACGCTCAACAGGCCGCTGCTGATGCTCAGCAGCAGAACCATCGCGAGTGGCCAGCGGTATTGCTGGAAGACCAGACGAACTAATTTCATGGATGACTCCGGGCAGTGGAAGCAAAAAACAAAAAACATAAAGTGTGAATCGACGACGCCTAGATCTCGCCCAGCCGCGCGCGGCAGTGAGACAGGGTGTCGCGCAAGAGGAAGTTGACCATCGTTGGAGACGTGCCAATGACCTTGGCGACGTCGCGCTGGGTGTAGCCCTGAATCTGGCTGAGGTTGAACACGATGCGCATGCGTTTGGGCAGCTCGTTGAGGGCGCCGACCAGCTGGCTGAGCGACTCGCGTCCGGCCAGCACACGCTCGGGCGACACCTCGAAGCGTGGCTGCTCGTCCAGCTCGATTTCGGCGCCGTGGTTGCGCTCAAGGCGTTGGCGACGCAGACGGTCGATGGCGAGGTTGCGCACCACCCGAAACATGTAGCGGGCAGGTTCGGTGGAGGCCAGGTCGCTTTCGAGCATTTTCACGAAAGCATCCTGCACCACATCTTCGGCGCGGGCACGGCAGCCAAGGAATTTTGCCGCCAGACGCAGCAGCCCTTCCCGATGGGTGTTGTAGGTGCCCATCAGCGCATCAAGACGAGGATCAATCGATACGCAAGACCCGTTCACACAGGTGGAGCGAAGCCGTGTCGGCTGGCTCATTGCAGGACGAAAATCCATCTTGTTCGACATCCTTGGTAACGAAAGAACGCGAAGGATAACGCAAACGATTCTCATTGCAATGTAAGAAATTTTACCGATTGGTGAAACTTTCGGTATAAGGGCGGGGTCTTTCGGAGGGCCACCAGATGGCGGCTAATTGATGGCTAACGAGCTATAACCCGCTGATTTACAGGCATTAGATGGAGCGACACCGCGTTTTGACGAGGTGGCGATCAGGAGGTGGGAGCGCTTTTTTTTCGGTCAAAAAAATAAGCCGGGGCTGATAGCTGTCAACGCTTACTGTGACGTGCTTCGCAGGATGGGCCCGATCTGACAGACCGCTGTTTATCCCTTGAGGGCAGCTTTCATCGCATCAAACGCAGCTCCAGATATTGCAGCAGCATGATGGTTTTTCCGTCGGCGATTTCTCCGCTTTTGACCATGGCGATCGCCGTTTCGAAACTCAATTCAAGCACCTCGATGTCCTCGCCCTCCTCCTCCAGGCCACCGCCATCGCTGACGCGGTCGGCAGGTTGATACTCACCCACGAAAAAGTGAATGCGCTCGGTGACCGAACCGGGGCTCATGAACGCGTCGAAGATTTTCTTCACCGACCGGACCACGTACCCGGTCTCTTCCTCGGCCTCCAGTCGGATACGCTCTTCCGGGCTCGCGTTGTCGAGCAAACCGGCAGCGGCCTCGATCAGGTAACCGCTGTGGCCATTGACGAATGCCGGCATCCGAAACTGACGGGTGAGCACGACAGTACGGCGCTCCAGGTTGTACAGCAGGATGGTCGCCCCGTTGCCACGGTCGTACACCTCGCGGGTCTGCGACTGCCAACTGCCATCGCGGCGCTGCAGCTCGAAGCTGTATTTCTTCAGCACGTACCAGTTGTCCGAGAGGGTCTGTTCGTCGGTGATGCGGATCGGTGTGGAGGGCATGGAGGTCCTTAGGTGCGGGGAGCATCGGTGCAGTGCGAAATCCGGAATACCCTATCAGCCCCGGCCCTCGCGGGCGAGCTTGCGATGCGGCAGGTCAGACACACCGCGGTGCCTGATTCTGCTGCCGCTGCGCGCCAGATCGTCCGAGTGCGGCCCAGAGCAAGCGCGCTCCTACGGCCTGCGGCCAGAATCAAGAGCCCGAGGTCGCACCGCAATCCCGCTTCTGCCTGCAGGGCGTAGCACCGGCCTTCGCGGGCGAGCGTGTGATGCGACAGGTCAGACAAACCGCGGTGTCTGAATCTGCTGCCGCTGCGCGCCAGCACCGCAATCCCGCTTCTGCCCGCAGGGCGTGGGAGCATTCGGAGGTTACGACGGACGCGATGGAGCGCGCAGCGGTCCTGAAATCATCCGGCGCGGTGTGCCAGGCTGATCGCGTTTGCAGGATTCACTGCCGCTGCGCGCCAAATCGCGAGCTACTCCGCGCCCACGGCTTGCGGCCAGAATCAAACGCCGCGCCTCCGCTACTGCAGATTCACAAACAAACCGCCATCCACCAGCAGCGACGCACCGGTCACGTACTTCGCCATGTCTGAGGCCAGAAACACGATCGGGCCGGCAACGTCGTCCGGTTCGCCCAAACGGCCCAAAGGCGTCCGCGAGGTCATGTAGGCCAGTTTCTCTTCATCGGCCAGATCGTCTTTGTTGATGTCGGTGGCGATGGTGCCGGGCAGCACCGAATTGCAGCGAATGCCATACGGGCCCAATGCGATGGCGCAGGATTGCATCAACGAATGCAGCCCTGCCTTGGTCGGGGTGTAGTGGGTCTGCATGCCGCCGCCCACCAAGGCACTGATCGAGCTGACGGCGATGATCGCCCCGCCCTTGCCTTGATTCTTCATCTGGTTCGCCGCTGCCTGCACCGCGAAATAAGCGCCGTTGAGGTTGGTGTTGACGGTCTTCAGGTAGACCTCGCGGGGCATGTCGAGAAACGAATGAAACGGACAGATCCCGGCGTTGTTGACGAACACGTCGACACTGCCGAACGCATTGACAGCGCCGGCGACCAGCCTGTCCCCTGTGTCCGGATCGGCGGCGTCGCTGCCCACTTCGATGGCCTGTCCGTCGAACGCAGCAATCTCTTCGATCAGGCTGCGTGCAGCCTCGGTGCCCTGCTCGCTGCCGCTGTGACCTATCACCACGCGAGCGCCCTGCCTTGCGCATTCCTTTGCCGCAGCGCGTCCGATGCCACGGGATGCGCCGGTGATGATTACGGTTTTGCCTGCCAGTAACATAGAAAACTCCTCAAAAAATGAACGGGTAAACCTGACCCGGACTCAGCTCAGATAATTGCCATAACCGACCATGCCGATCGCCCCCAGAATCACCGCAATACCCGACACCAGCACGCCTTTGTTCGCGGCTGTCGTGCCCTGCCATTCGCGGAAATAAAGGCCCCAGCAATTCGACACGATGATGATGAACGACATGTGCAGCACCCACGAACTGGCGTCGTTGTGCAGGCGGCTCTCGCCCATGCCGTAGAAAAAGAACTGCAGAAACCACAGGGTTCCGGCGCTGGCCACCAGGAGGTAATTGCGCAGCAGCGGCGTCTGCGTGTTGGTGTAATCACCGAAGCTGCGGTTGCGTCGGTTGAGCCACAGGCACCAGATCGCGTTGGTGGTCAGCCCGCCCCACATGATCACCATGAAGGTCACATTGTTTTGAAACAGGCTGTTGGCGCCGTGCTGAACCGCCGCTTCCGCCAGCGGCCGGCCCGCCGTGATGCCGTAACTGAAACACGCACTCAGGACACCGGAGATCACCGCCACCAGCGCACCTTTGCTCAACGAGAATTCGCTGATGCTGGCGAACTTGGTTTCCTCGGACACGTCTCGCTCTTTCAACACCCCCGCACGCCCACACAGCGCAATCCCCACCAGCGACACAGCAACGCCCCACAGCACCCAGTTTCCGCTGGCGCTGGTGATCATCTCACTCAACGTGCCCGCTTTGGCGTCGGTAAACAGGTCGCGATACAGCGCAGGCATCAAGGCGCCCAGCGCCGACGTCAGCCCCATGACCAATGACATCCCGAGCGACAAGCCGAGGTAACGCATGGTCAGGCCGAAGGTCAGCCCGCCAATGCCCCACAACACGCCGAACAGGTACGTCCAGAACAAGGTGGCGCCGTCGGCCTGACGCAGGATGTCGACGTACCCCGGCACTGTCAGTTGCGCGGCAATCAGCGGCACGATCAGCCAGGACGCCAGCCCGCCGGTGATCCAGTAGCTTTCCCAGGCCCAGCCTTGAACCTTCTTGTAAGGAATATAAAAACTGCCCGAGGCCGAACCTCCGATGAAATGCAGCAGCACGCCCAGCAGAATGATTTCCACGTCTCATGTCCTTTTGTTTTTAGATTTTTTGGAGAACCCGGGCCCACCTGGAGCACGGCTTGCTCAGCCTCGCTCAACGCCGGGGCGGGCCTGCAGCGTGAACATCGGCAGCAGCTCAACACTGACCGGCGAAGCATCAGGGTGGCTGGCCATGATCGATTGCATGTGCCGCCACCAGCGCTGCATGACGTCCAGCGCTGGCAATTGATCCAGACGATGCTCATCGTCGTGGGTGAGCACGGCGAACAAGGCCAGCGTGTCGGGGTCGAGATAGATCCGGTAATCCGACACGCCCGCGTCGCGCAATGCGTCGACCAGATCTGGCCATATCTCGTCGTGACGCTTGCGGTATTCCTCCGCCTGGCCAGGATTGAGGTTCATGCGAAAGGCGCGGACAGCCATCAGCGGGCTCCCTGCAGGACAGGCAATGAGTAGGCATGGGCGACGTTGCGCAGGAAGAACTTCTCCTGGACCGCCAACGGCTTGTCGGCCATGCAGTGCCTGACCAGATTCACGGTGCTGTCGAAGTCGGCAACGGAATTGCTGTTAGGCCAGTCGCTGCCGAAGAAACAGCGGTCTTCGCCGAAGGCGTCCCACAAATACGCCAGCCGATCGCGATAGAACGCAGGATCGGTTACCAGCCCCTCGTTCCCCTGTTGGGGAATTTCCGCAAGCTTCGCGAAAACATTGGGCCGCTCGGCCAGCGCCAACACGTCACGCTGAAAATCGGCCCAGTGCTCGCCAGGTACCGATGCGCTAGGCAAATGATCGACGACGATCCGCAGCGTTGGCACGGCGTCGCTCAGCCTGATCAATCCCTTGATCAGACGCGGGTCCGGGTTGGCACTGTCCAGCGTTCGACCGGTCGCTGCCAGACGCTGCATCGCCTCGATGAAACCGGGCCGGGTCTGGTCGTCGAGCACATCGCGCTGCCACAGGTTGCCGTAACGCAGACCGAGGAACAGCGGCTCGCGCTCCAGACGGCTCAGGTCATCGTGAAACGCTGCGTCGAAGGGCGAAAGATTGCCGATAAAGCCCAGCAGGTGCGGGCTCTGTCGCACCCTTTCGAGCAACCAGAAATTGTCGAGCCGCCAGTGACTGGCTTCGACCACGATGGCGCCGGTGATACGGTGTTTTTCGGCGAGGGCCCAATAGTCCGCCGCAAGCGCGACCCCATGCAAAGGGTGGCCGGGCTCGGGCCAGGGAATGCCCTCATCGCGGGAGGCGTCGAAAAGATGGATGTGGCTGTCAATGATGGGGCCGGTGTATCGGTCAACGGCAGTCATGCCCGATTCCATTCAAATTTGTTGTTATTGGCGATGGACTGTAGGACGGGCTGCGATGCATGACTAATCGAATTTGGGTTAGCAGTGATACCCGCAAGGTATCGGCCTCCTGATCAGTGCTTGAGGCCCACTGTCACGTAAACGCCTTGCTCGCGCTGAACCTTCCGGGCCGACAGGGCTCATTTGTTCAGGACTTGCTTTCCCTTCCTGCACAGGATTTGCCATGGGCCGTTACGCCGACACGCCGTTGTCCACTGTCCGTATCGAACGCGAACTCAGCCTGCGCGCGGTGCTGACCGGCGCCGTGCTGGGCATCCTGTTGACGCCGTCGAATGTGTACGCCGGACTGAAAATCGGCTGGTCGTTCAACATGTCGATCATCGCGCTGCTGGTGGGATTCGGCGTCTGGCAGAGCCTGGCCCGACGCAACACGCATCAACCTGCGTGGACCTTGCATGAGAGCAACATCAACCAGACCGTGGCCTCGGCGGCTGCATCGATCATCTCCGGAGGACTGGTCGCGCCCATTCCGGCCTATACGCTGCTGACCGGCCAGCAACTCGACCCGATACCCATGATGGCCTGGGTGTTTTCGGTGAGTTTTCTCGGTATCTGGATCGCCTGGTATTTGCGCCCCACCCTCCTTAACGATCATGGTCTGAAGTTTCCGGAGGGCATGGCGACGCTGGAAACTTTGCAGCACATCTACCACCACGGACAGGAAGCGGTGGTGAGGATCAAGGTGCTGTTCAGCGCCGCGCTGGTGTCCGCAGCCGTCAAATGGGTCGACGGTTTTGTCTGGGCAATCCCGCGCTGGGCGCCCACCGCGCAACTGGAACGCCTGACCTTCACGGTGGACCCGTCACTGTTGCTGATCGGTTTTGGCGGCATTATCGGCATTCGTGTCGGGTTGACCCTGCTGCTGGGTGCGCTGCTGGCGTGGGGCGGCCTCGCACCCTGGTTGATCGATCAGGGCTGGGTGATGCTTGCGCCCGATGCCCAGGGTCCGCAATTCGCCAAACTGGTGGAATGGTTACTGTGGCCGGGCGTGAGCCTGATGGTGTGTTCGACGTTGACCGCCCTGGGCGTCCGCCTGTTTCAAACGCCCAAAAAGGCAACGGCCAACAGCACACCCCGCGCCCGCGCGCCTTTTTCGCCGGGACCTGCCGTCGGCCTGGTGCTGTCCATCGCCCTGGTCGTGGGTTTGCAGGCGGCGTTGTTCGGCATCGATCTGTGGATGGCGCTGCTGAGCATTCCGCTGGCGATCTGTCTGGCCGTGGTCGCCGCCCGCGTCGTCGGTGCCACCGGGATCGCGCCGATTGGCGCCATCGGCAAGCTCTCGCAACTGACCTTCGGCCTCATTGCACCCGGCCAAGTACCGATCAATCTGATGAGCGCCAACACCGCTGGCGGCGCGGCCGGTCAATCCACTGACCTGATGAACGATTTCAAGGTCGGGCTGGCCATTGGTGCAACGCCGAAAAAACAGGTGATCGCCCAATGCATCGGGATCTTTATCGGCAGCGTGGTCGGGGTCGCGGTGTATCTGGCACTGATTCCGGACCCGCAGCACATGCTGCTCACCGAAGAATGGCCCGCGCCTGCCGTCGCCACCTGGAAGGCCGTCGCCGAAACGTTGACCCACGGGCTGGGATCGCTGTCGCCACAGATTCGCTGGGCGATTTTCGTCGGCGCGTTTTTTGGCGTGCTGCTGGGGGCGCTGGACAGCCTGTTGCCGCAACGTCTCGCGCGGTGGTTGCCGAGCACTGCAGCGCTCGGGCTGGCATTCGTGCTGCCCGCCTCCACGTCAATGATGATGGGACTGGGCGCCGTACTCACCTGGATCGTGAGCCGCCGCTGGCCCAGTGTGACCGAGCGCTTCGCGATCACCGCAGCGGCAGGGTTGATTGCGGGCGAGAGCATCACCGGCGTCGGGGCGTCGTTCTGGGAAATGTTCAAGGGCTTGTAACGGGTATCACACAACTCGCAGGACTGACTGCAACGCAGCGCTCATTGACACCCGCGCCGGCAAACCGCAAAGGCATGCGGCTGCAGGGTTTCACTTGGCACAGCTGCCGCCATAGGTTCAAAGCGTCGGACTATTGATTGTGTCGATAGCCAACATACTCGAGAACGCCGTTCATTTTCCCATCGCGGATTGGGATCATGCCGACATTGACTACCCGAACAAGGATTTCCTCAATGTCCATCAACATGTCCATTCTGCTGATGCTGATCGTTTCGTTCTGTATCGCCTTGTCGGGCGTTGGCCAGTTCTGATCCGCGTTAACGCCCGAATCTGCGCTTGATTCATTCCGCTGACTGTCTTTTGTCCCACGCTGCATTGAGCCAGCTCGAGAACGAAGGCGGTGTGTGATTCATCACCGATGGTTCTGAACCACCACCTTCTCGAGCCAGCTCGCGCCTACAGGGTGTGTGCTGCGTCAGCGCAACGCTTTACTCGTGAAACGCGGCCACCGTCTCCTTGCTGCCGACAAAAAAACTGTCCGCCACAATGCGCAGCGGCTGCAGGTCGAGGTCGCTCTGCTTGTCGGCGATCAATTGCGCGAAATGCCGGTACATCGCCGGGTATTCGCCCTCCTCTGAAACGCCCTGCGGCACGCCATCGATGCTGACCTGAGCGCCTCCCGAATCCAGACGCATCATGCCTTCCTCGCTGTGCAGCTCGATGCGCCACAGTTCGTTGTCGCTGTGGTCGAAATCGAATTCGGCCAGCACCTCCACCTGGGCCTGGCTTCGAATGCTCAGGTTCGCAGCAATCGGGGACTGGCAGTTGTCCGGCACGCTCAACGCGGCAGACGTGACGAACAGCGAACCCGGAAGCAGATCGGTGACGATGGACAGCGCGTTGATGCCCGGGTCGAACACACCCAGACCGCCTGCCTGCCAGATCCACGCTTGACCGGGGTGCCATTTGCGCACCTGCTCTTTCCATTCGACGCGCACCTGGGTCAGGGTTCTGCCCTTAAGCCATGCTTTGGCGTTCGCCACACCCGGCGCGAAACGCGAATGCCAGGCGAACAACCCACTGACACCCGCCTGTTTTACCTCATCGATCAGCGACATCGCTTCACCGAGGGTCGAGCACGGTGGCTTTTCCACCAGCACATGCTTGCCGGCGTCCAGGGCCTGTTGAACCAGTGCGAAACGGCCTTGCGGCGGTGTGCAGAACGCAATCGCATCCACCTGCGGACCGTGCGCGAGCAGATCGGCGAGCGAGCTGAAATTGTCGACGCCGGGGCAATGTGGACCCAAGGTGGCGACGGCCACCAGCTCGAACTGCGGGTTGGCGCGGATCGCCGGCACGTGCTGGTCTTGCGCGATCTTGCCGTAACCCACCAGCCCTAAACGAATCGGATGCATCGATGACTCCCATGATGTTGTCGTTGTTATGGTCAGGCACGCCCGGCAGGCCGTGCCTCAAAAGCAATTCAATGCGCGACGTCCTGTTGATACTCGCGCGGGGTGCAGCCGAACTCTCGGCGAAACACGGTATGCAGGTACTGCGCGGATTTGAAGCCGCAATGCTGCGCGATGTCGGCGATGGCCGAATCGGTTTTTTCCAACCGCGAAGCCGCCGCCGCCAATTTGAAGCGAAGGATTTCGTCATGCACGCTGCAACCGCGCGCCTTGCGGAAATGCGATTCCAGCGAAGAGCGCGAGATCCCGACATACCCCGCGACCTGCGCGGTCTTGATGCCCTGGCACGCGTACTGTCGAATGAAGTGCAGCGCCTGCATGACGTAAGGGTTGCCCAACGGCTGGTGCAGGCTCGAGGCCTGCACGTTGATGGCTTCCGGCGGCACCAGGATCTGACTTGTCGTGGAGGGCATGCCGTGCAGCATCTGGTGCAACAGAGCCGCGGCCGTGCGGCCCATGCTCTGGGTGCCCTGAATCACTGAGCTCAGCGGCACGCGGGTCAAGGTGCGGGTCAGCGGGTCGTTGTCGATGCCGATCAGCGCCACCTGCTCCGGCACGGCGATGCCCGCCGTCAGACAGGCCTGCAGCAACTGACGGGCACGTGCGTCGCTCACGGCAATGATGCCGATGGGTTTGGGCAGACTCTGCAACCAGGCGATTTGCTGTTCCACGGCGCTGTCCCAAAGCGGCGCGCTGGTGCTCAGGCCTCGATAGACCTCGCCGCGCAAACCGTCTCGTTGCAGCAGGCGGCGGAAGGCCTTTTCCCGCTCCTGCGCCCAGCGATTGCTCTGGGCTTCCGGCAGGCTGAAGCAGGCAAAACGCGTCAGCCCGGCCTCGATCAGGTGCTCGTACGCCAGCTTGATGAGCGCGAAGTTGTCGGTCGCCACATAGGGAATGTGCTTCGGGTAGGCGCGTTCGTCTTCGTAAGAGCCGCCCACCGCGACCACAGGCAGTTTGCTCCCGGCCAGCGCCTCGCCAATCAGCGGATCGTCAAAGTCGGCAATGATCCCGTCGCCTTGCCAGCGCTCGATGCCTTTCAGACGGCAGAGAAAATCCTCCTCAAGGAACAGATCCCAGGACGCGCGCGTGCTGCTCAGGTAATTGCCGATGCCGGTGATGATGCCGCGATCGTAGATCTTGCCGCCGTTGAACAGCAGGGCAATACGGTGAACGGGCGGGACGGTTTTCATTGTTTTTCCCCGAGCCGGTGAAACAGGTCGGCACAGACTAGGCCTGCGCGAGGCGAATCTCAATACTCAAAATCGAACACCGAGTTGGTGATTTTCATAATTTTGAAGGTCAGGCCCGTTGTTAGTATCGGGACAGTCGCCGATCAACCAGAACAACAAGGAAACGACCGATGCCCTGCTTCCCCGAGATCGACAGGATTCGCTACGAAGGTCCCGACAGCGATTCTCCCCTTGCCTTCCGCCATTACAACGCCGACAAGATCATCCTTGGCAAGCCGATGCGCGAGCACCTGCGCATGGCGGCCTGCTACTGGCACACCTTCGTCTGGCCAGGCGCCGACATGTTCGGCGTCGGCACCTTCAAGCGTCCCTGGATCAAACCGGGCGATGCCATGGAACTCGCGCGCTTCAAGGCCGAAGCCGCGTTCGAGTTCTTCTCCAAACTGGGCATCGATTACTACAGCTTCCATGACACCGACGTGGCGCCTGAAGGGGCCAGCCTGAAGGAATACCGCCACAACTTCGCGCACATGGTCGACGAGCTCGAACGTCATCAGGAAAGCAGTGGCATTCAGTTGCTGTGGGGCACCGCCAACTGCTTCAGCAATCCGCGCTTTGCGGCGGGCGCTGCGAGCAACCCGGACCCGGAAGTCTTCGCCTATGCCGCCACTCAGGTGTTCAGCGCCATGAACGCCACGCAGCGCTTGAAAGGCTCGAACTACGTCCTGTGGGGCGGTCGTGAAGGTTACGAGACGCTGCTCAATACCGACCTTAAGCGCGAACGCGAGCAACTGGGGCGCTTCATGCGCATGGTGGTCGAGCACAAGCACGCGATCGGCTTCAAGGGCGACCTGCTGATCGAGCCCAAGCCGCAGGAACCGACCAAACACCAATACGATTACGACAGCGCCACCGTGTTCGGCTTTTTGCAGCAGTACGGCCTGGAGAAGGAGATCAAGGTCAACATCGAGGCAAACCACGCGACCCTCGCGGGCCACAGTTTCCATCACGAAATCGCCACGGCGGCCTCGCTGGGCATTTTCGGCAGCATCGACGCCAACCGGGGCGACCCGCAGAACGGCTGGGACACTGACCAGTTCCCTAACAGTGTTGAAGAGATGACCCTGGCGACCTACGAGATCCTTAAAGCAGGCGGGTTCAAGAACGGTGGCTTCAACTTCGACTCCAAGGTGCGCCGTCAGAGCCTCGATGAAGTCGACCTGTTCTACGGCCACGTCGCAGCGATGGATGTGCTTGCCCTGGCCCTTGAGCGCGCGGCGGCCATGATCGAAAACGATCAGCTTCAGCAGTTCAAGAACACCCGCTACGCCGGTTGGGATCAACCGTTTGGCCGCGCCGTCCTGTCCGGGGAGTTCAGCCTGGAAGCACTGGCGCAACATGCGTTCGACCATGAACTCAACCCACAGGCGGTCAGTGGCCGTCAGGAGATGCTCGAAGGCGTGGTGAACAGATTCATCTACCGCTGAGCAGTGTCTGGCACCGGCTCCCAGGTCTTGCATTGATGTTGTAGGAGCCGGCTTGCTGGCGAATGTGGTGCGTCACTCACCCTTGCGATTGACTGACACACCGCCTTCGTCAGAGGCGGCCGCATGACCGGTAGGAGCCGACCGCAGCACGCCGGCTCCTGCAAAAAGACCCGCACAGTGGTTCAAAAGGTGGCGGTTACAATCTCGCGACAATTCGTTGCTCGCGGGCTCCGACAACTCACTACAGTTTTACCCGGTAACACGTACACGCTCAGGAAGTGCCCCCAAACAACAATAAAAGGACGCACCACAATGAAAAACCTGAAACGCACCTTGCTCGCCAGCGCCCTGGCCCTGCTCAGTCTGCCGGTGATGGCCGACGCGGCCCATCCGAAAATCGGTTTCTCCATCGACGACCTGCGACTGGAACGCTGGTCGCGCGACCGTGACTACTTCGTTGCGGCGGCCGAGAAGATGGACGCCAAAGTCTTCGTTCAATCGGCCGATGCCAACGAACAGAAGCAGATCTCCCAGATCGAAAACCTGATTTCTCGCGGCGTCGACGTGATCGTCATCGTGCCGTTCAACGCCACCGTCCTGACCAACGCAGTGGCCGAGGCCAAGAAAGCCGGGATCAAGGTGGTGTCCTATGACCGCCTGATCCTGAACGCCGACATCGACGCCTACATCTCGTTCGATAACGAGAAAGTCGGCGAAATGCAGGCTGCCGGCGTGTTGAAGGCGCAGCCGAAGGGCAACTATTTCCTGCTCGGCGGCGCCCCGACCGACAACAACGCCAAAGTGCTGCGCGAAGGCCAGATGAAAGTGCTGCAGCCGGCCATCGACAAGGGCGACATCAAGATTGTCGGCCAGCAGTGGGTCAAGGAATGGAACCCGACCGAAGCCCTGAGCATCGTTGAAAACGCCCTGACCAAGAACAGCAACAAGATCGACGGCATCGTCGCCTCCAACGACGCCACGGCCGGTGGTGCGATCCAGGCCCTGGCCGCGCAAAAACTGGCGGGCAAGGTGCCGATCTCCGGTCAGGACGCCGACCTTGCGGCGGTCAAACGCGTGATCGACGGCACCCAGACCATGACCGTCTACAAACCGCTGAAGCTGATCGCCTCGGAAGCGGCCAAGCTCTCGGTGCAACTGGCGCGCAACGAGAAACCGGCGTTCAGCTCTCAATACGACAACGGCACGAAAAAGGTCGACACCATCCTCCTGACCCCGACGCCGTTGACCAAGGACAACATCGACCTGCTGGAGAAGGACGGGTTTTACACCAAGGATCAGATCGCCGGGAAGTGATCGCCCCTCGCAGGGTGCCATAGCTGCAGTGTGAGCCCTGCACCGACACCTGTAGGAGCGTGGCTTGTCCCGCGATCGGCGGGGAACCCGTCGTAAAACCTGACACTGTGGTTTGCCTGCCACAACGCGTCTGCTGAATTTACGACGGCTTCGCCGCCGATCGCGGGACAAGCCACGCGCCTGCATGAGACCTCCGGCCTGTCCTGGAATACCGCGCAATGTCCGACTACCTGCTGCAAATGAACGGCATCGTCAAATCCTTCGGCGGTGTCAACGCCCTGAACGGCATCGACATCAAGGTCCGGCCCGGCGAGTGCGTCGGGCTGTGCGGCGAGAACGGTGCCGGCAAATCGACCCTGATGAAAGTGCTGTCAGCGGTCTACCCCCATGGCACCTGGGACGGCGAAATCGTCTGGGACGGCCAGCCGCTCAAAGCCCACTCCATCAGCGAGACCGAAGCCGCCGGGATCGTCATCATCCACCAGGAACTGACGCTGGTCCCCGACCTGTCGGTGGCAGAAAATATTTTCATGGGCCATGAGCTGACCTTGCCGGGCGGCCGCATGAATTACCCGGCGATGATCCACCGTGCCGAAGCCCTGATGCGCGAGCTGAAGGTGCCTGACATGAACGTCTCGCTGCCGGTTTCGCAGTACGGCGGTGGCTATCAGCAACTGGTCGAGATCGCCAAGGCACTGAACAAGCAAGCACGTCTGCTGATCCTCGATGAGCCCTCGTCGGCCCTGACCCGCTCGGAAATCGACGTCTTGCTGGACATCATCCGCGACCTCAAGGCCAAGGGCGTGGCCTGCGTCTACATCTCGCACAAGCTCGATGAAGTGGCCGCCGTGTGCGACACGATTTCGGTGATCCGCGACGGCAAACACATCGCAACCACCGCCATGGCCGACATGGACATCCCCAAGATCATCACTCAGATGGTCGGCCGCGAGATGAGCAACCTCTACCCCACCGAACCCCACGCCGTCGGCGAGGTGATTTTCGAAGCCCGGCACTTCACCTGCTACGACATCGACAACCCCAGACGCAAACGCGTCGACGACATTTCTTTCACCCTCAAACGTGGCGAGATCCTCGGCATTGCCGGGCTGGTCGGCGCCGGTCGCACGGAGCTGGTGTCAGCGCTGTTCGGCGCTTATCCCGGACGCTATGAGGGCGAGGTCTGGCTGGAAGGCCAGAAAATCGACACCCGCACGCCACTCAAGTCGATTCGCGCAGGGCTCTGCATGGTGCCCGAGGACCGCAAGCGTCAGGGCATCATCCCCGACCTCGGCGTCGGCCAGAACATTACCCTGGCAGTGCTCGACAGCTTCGCGCACCTGACACGCATCGATGCCGAGAAGGAACTGGGCAGCATCGACAAGGAAATCGCGCGCATGCACCTCAAGACGGCGAGCCCGTTCCTGCCCATCACCAGCCTCTCGGGCGGTAATCAGCAGAAAGCGGTGCTGGCCAAAATGCTCCTGACCCAGCCGCGCGTGCTGATCCTCGACGAGCCCACACGCGGTGTCGATGTGGGCGCCAAGTACGAGATCTACAAACTGATGGGCGCACTGGCTGCCAACGGTGTGTCGATCATCATGGTGTCGTCGGAGCTGGCCGAAGTGCTCGGCGTCTCCGACCGCGTACTGGTGATCGGCGAAGGCCAGTTGCGTGGGGACTTCATCAACCAGGACCTGACGCAGGAACAGGTGCTCGCCGCCGCGCTTAGCCAGCCCGACGGACATAACAATAATGATCGACCAGCTGCCGTGGGGAGCTCCGCTTAAATGAATCAGGTCAAACAACTCTTCACCCGCTACAAAATGCTCGCGCTGGTCATCGCCATCGCCGTGATCTGGCTGTTCTTCAGCTGGCAGACCGAGGGCGGCTTTCTCACGCCGCGCAACCTCTCCAACCTGCTGCGGCAGATGTCGATCACCGGCATCCTGGCGTGCGGCATGGTGCTGGTGATCATCAGCGGTGAAATCGACCTGTCCGTGGGCTCGTTGCTCGGCTTGCTGGGCGGCGTGGCGGCGATTCTTGACGTGGTCTACCACGTGCCCCTGCCGGTAAACCTGGGCATCGTGGCGCTGTGTGGGCTGCTGATCGGGCTGGCCAACGGCGCCATGACAGCGTACCTGCGCATCCCTTCCTTTATTGTCGGCCTGGGCGGCATGCTGGCGTTTCGCGGGATTCTACTGGGCATCACGGGCGGCACGACCATTGCGCCGGTGTCGCCGCAACTGGTCTATGTCGGCCAAGGGTATTTGCCGCCGCTGGTCGGCGTGACACTTGGGGTCCTGCTGTTCGCCCTGACTGTGTTCCTGACCTGGCGCCAGCGTCGCAACCGCGCGCTGCATGGTCTGGCCCCGCACGCACTGCTGCGCGATGTTCTGCGGGTCGTGCTGATCGGCGCGGTATTGGCAGGTTTCGTCTACACGCTCAACAGCTATGACGGCATCCCGGTGCCGGTGTTGCTGCTGTTGGTCTTGCTCGGCGTCTTCAGCTACATCACCAGCCAGACCGTGTTCGGCCGCCGCATCTATTCGGTGGGCAGCAACATGGAAGCCACGCGGCTGTCGGGCATCAACGTGCAAGCGGTCAAGCTGTGGATCTTCGGCATCATGGGCGTCATGTGCGCCCTGGCGGGGCTGGTGAACACGGCGCGTCTGGCGGCGGGTTCGCCGTCGGCGGGCAGCATGGGTGAACTGGATGCCATCGCCGCCTGCTTCATCGGCGGCACGTCCATGCGCGGTGGGTCCGGCACGGTGTACGGCGCGTTACTTGGCGCGCTGGTGATCACCAGCCTGGACAACGGCATGTCGATGCTCGACGTCGACAGCTACTGGCAGATGATCGTCAAGGGCAGCATTCTGGTACTGGCGGTCTGGGTGGACGTGAGCACGCGCACCGGACGGCGTTGAGCCGGGCTACAGAAAATCCCGGCGAGCAGCTAGGCTAAGCGCACTTCCGTTCCGGACACATTCATGCGCAACGCCCTGCTCGCCCTGCTTCTGACCTGCCTTGGCGCGAGTGCCCTCGCCGACCCTGTGTCCTGTCCGGCCGGGGAACAACTCATCTGCCTCAATGGCTGCATCTGCTTGCCCGATCTGGGAAAGATCCTCGGCAGCGGCCTGCCCACCGAAGTGACCCAGGTCGCCGGTCCGGCGCTTGCCCTCTGGCTCAGCCAGTCCCGCGCCGACGCCGCCATGAGCGGTACACAACCCATTCCCGAGGCGATCCGCGAGCAACTGCTGCGCTGGTATCCGCCCAGCGTGCTGGACGCAGCCCTCTATAAAGTCGGCGACAACGGCGAACTCAGCGCCGCCAGCGCGATGATGCAAAACCCCGACATCGGCGCCGTCACCCTGATCGACATCATTGTCTTCCGCACGGCCGAGTCCGCTGAGCACGACGTTGCCCTGTGGGCTCACGAACTCAAACACGTGCAGCAGTATCAGGAATGGGGCGTTGACGGGTTCGCCCAGCGCTACACCCAGGATTTCAATGCGGTGGAAGCGCCGGCGTATCAGATACAGACCGAGGTCGGACGCGTATTGCGCGGGCTCGATCCCTGAACCGGGCAGGCGAGCGCCGCGCTATCCCTCGTAGGAGCCGGCTTGCTGGCGAACCCGATGGTTGAGGCACGCACCTGCCGACGGGCTCACCGCCCTTCCAGCAACTCCCCAGCCTTGTCCAGCAAGCCCAGCGGATCGTCGGTCTTGTGAATGTCCACCGACAACAGCTGGCGGAATTTACGGGCGCCGGGGAAGCCCGTGCCGAGCCCCAGCACATGGCGGGTGATGTGGTGCATCGAGCCGCCATCGCGCAGGTGGGCTTCGACGTAAGGACGCAGCTGCGCCAGTGCTTCGGCGCGGGTGATGGGCGGTTCAGTGCCGCCGAACAGTTCGCGGTCGACGTCCGCCAGCAGGTACGGGTTATGGTAAGCCTCGCGGCCCAGCATTACGCCGTCGAATGTTTTCAAGTGTTCCTGGCATTGTTCCAGGCTCTTGATGCCGCCGTTGAGGATGAACTCCAGGTCGGGAAAATCCTGCTTGAGCTGCGCGGCGACCTCATAGCGCAACGGCGGGATGTCACGGTTTTCCTTCGGCGACAGGCCCTCAAGGATCGCAATACGGGCATGCACGGTGAAACTGGTGCAGCCCGCGTCGCGCACCGTGCCGACGAATTCACAGAGCTGCTCGTAGCTGTCCCGGCCGTTGATGCCGATGCGGTGCTTGACGGTCACCGGAATCGACACCGCATCGCGCATCGCCTTGACGCAATCGGCGACCAGCTGCGGGTGGCCCATCAACACCGCGCCAATCATGTGGTTCTGCACCCGGTCGCTCGGGCAGCCGACGTTGAGGTTGACCTCGTCGTACCCCGCCGCCTGTGCCAGACGTGCGCTGGCGGCGAGGTCTGCCGGGTTGCTCCCGCCCAGTTGCAGCGCCAGCGGATGCTCGCTCTGATCGTGGCGCAGGAAACGCTCGCTGTCGCCGTGCAGCAAGGCGCCGGTGGTGACCATCTCGGTGTACAGCAGTGCGTTCTTCGACAGCAGGCGCAGGAAGAACCGGCAATGGCGATCGGTCCAGTCCATCATCGGCGCAACGGAGAAGCGGCGTGAAGGTTCGCGGGGCGCGCTGGCGGGGCGTGAAGCGGTCATTGGCAGCATGGGGCGGTCAGAAGGGTCAGGCGTAATGGGCGCGCAGTTTAACAGTTAGCGCGATCAAGCTGTAGGCGCATGGCCATGTTCCGGATGGCGTGCGGCGTGCAATGCCCCTTTCCCGAGGCCCGAACTAAGTGGCAATGAGACATCACTTTTGCGCAACTTCGCGAGTGTTTCAGAATTGATACGAGAAGGGTTCGCGCCTCAATCCGAATCCCATATGCGCCAGAACAACGCCGTGCATCTGACTCGATTACCGCACGAACAATGTCTGGATCCAAGCCGCGTGCCAGACGCCTCCCGTTCAGACACCTGATTGAAACGGCGCAAATTGACTGACTTACATACACCCTCAAAACACTGACCCCTTTAAACATGACGCTTAATTATTATCGCCAAACTTTCATTACACGACGCCCCTCACACCGAGTAATAACAGCAAAAGAAAACACCCTGACGACTGCCTACTTAATCTCACACGCCCACTGACTTCAAACGCGCCCCCTTAATAAGAGGCTGCGATTAAACACACGCAAAAGACTCTCCGCGCAGTACGACACCTCGACATTCAATTAAACAGGCCTCACCGAGGCGCCCCTACCCATGCGTAAACCCCAGCATTTACAAGGGCTAACACCCAACCCCATACCTCTTTTTTTGACGCCATGAATTCTCTCCCCCTTTCATTAAGCCTCTATCGACTCAACTAAAAAACCGCACGCAATTTGACGCCAATAAAAATAATGAAATTATTTTTAAGTTCGTAGTGGCAAAGTGAATTTATTCCTATATAACAAGTACCAACTCTGTAACACCGGCCCTACAAACATGACGTACTCACGCGCTATTTGCGTCCTGATCGTACAACTGTGCGCGGCATCCACACTCTTTGCACAAACGAGCGTGAACAGTTCTGCGACCGTCGATCAACACCGCACACTCAATCGCCGAGATGTAGGCGGGCTGGTGATCGGCCAGACCATGACCATGGCCGGTCGTGCGTTCTACGACAGTTTTGCCAGTGCGTGGCGCGACAAGGACGAGGACGGGACCTTCACCGTCGCCATCAGCGAACGCCCGACTGCACGTCTGGGCAGTCAAGTGTTCGTCGACTACGGCAACCGCCGCCTGTTCTCGATGTTCCTGCCACCTAACCGTACGTTGATTCCCGCCATTGGCGCCGACGCCGCGGCGCAGGTGTATCAGGCGATTCTCGATTACCAACTCGCACAATTCTTTGGCGACCCGGACCTGGGCCGCGACGAACTATGAAAGGTATGGATATGCAGCGCATTTCACTGGCCGTAGTCAGCCTGGCACTTGTGTCCGGCGCCTTTGTCAACGCCCACGCCAGCGAGCTGGCTTATGTGCCCAACAACCCGTCATTCGGTGGCAACCCGCTGAACGGACCGGTGCTGTTGAACCAGGCGCAGGCGCAAAACCACTTTACCGAGAAGTCGTCGTCATCCGGCGCATCGGGACAGACCGCACTGACGCAATTCAACAGCATGTTGCAGAGCGCCATTCTCAGCCGCGTGTCGTCAGCCGTGACCTCCAGCATCGTCGGCGCCAACGGCCAACTGGTGCCCGGGATCGTTGAAACCACCGACTTCCGTATCTCGATCACCAACCTTCAAGGCGGGCTGCTGCAGATTGTCACCACCGACAAGAACACCGGCCAGACCACCCAGTTTCAAGTGAATCAACCGTAAGACCTGCCGCAAGACGATTTGCAACACCCAAAACCCAAGTACAAAACTGAAAAAGGAAGATCATGATGCACGCACGTAAATCCCTTCTGTCTCTCGCTGTCCTGATGGCTCTCTCTGGCGCAGCCATGGCTGACGACAGCACCGTCAACACCACTCAGGACGGTTCCAGCAACGCCCTGAACGTCGACCAGCAAGGCGCGACCCAGTCGACCGTCAACATCAACCAGAAAGGCAGCCAGAACACCGCCGGCATTCCTGCTGCAGGTCGTTACTCGGGCGCCGCGATCAGCCAGACCGCCAGCTACAGCTCCCTGAATATCAATCAGAGCGGCAACTACAACAGCGCCGCTGCCAAGCAGTCCGGTAACAACAACTCCGGCGCGATTACCCAGACCGGTGGCTCTTACGTGCTGGGTCAGTCCGCAACCCTGGATCAATCCTCTGCGTACAACACCGCGACCATCGGTCAGGCGTCCAACACCCGTACCAGCGCCAGCATCACTCAGGGCAACGGCAACAACAACACCGCGACCACCTCGCAAACCGGTAACGGCAACGGGACTGGCGCGTCCATCACCCAGTCGGGCAACTACAACCTGGCAAGCGTGACCCAACAGGGCAACAGCAGCTTCATCTCCGGTACCGTCAACCAGACCGGCAACTCCAACACCGGCAGTGTTCTGCAGCTGAACAGCACGTATGCGGTCACTGCCAAAGTGGACCAGAACGGCAACAACAACCTGGGCAACGTTCAACAGAACGGCGCCAGCGCCAGCACCGCGACGGCCACACAGCGTGGCGATTACAACACCGCGGGCCTCTACCAGAGCGGCAGCTCGCTGGAAGCCAACGTTCAGCAACGTGGCAACAACAACTACGCGTCCAGCACCCAGACCGGCAGCTACAACGAAGAATCCCTGCTGCAAACCGGCAACAACAACCGCGCGACCGTCAGCCAGACCGGTTCCAGCTCGGGCTACTTCAGCGCAGCCAACGTGGTGGGCGTGACTCAATCGGGCAACAACATGGTCGCCAACGTCAGCCAGTCTGGCGGTGGCGGCAACGTCGCAACTGTCTACCAACACTAAGATGTCTTACCCCGCCGGTGATCCGGCGGGGTTTTCTTTGTAGGAAGAATAAGAATGCGCGTCCGTTCGTTTACATTGATTGTCTCTGCCGTAATGCTAATCGCCGGCTGTGCCACTTCGCGTCCTGCAGCGACCATCTCGCCCGCTACGCTGTCGCCGCCGACACAGAGCCTGCGAGACCTGACGCACCTGCCTGCCCCTGCGGGCCCTATCAGCGTTGCCGTGTACGGCTTGCGTGACCAGACCGGTCAATACAAACCGTCACCCGACAGCTCGTTTTCCACATCAGTGACTCAGGGCGCCGCGTCGCTGCTGATCACTGCGCTGCGCGATTCGCGCTGGTTCAAACCGGTCGAACGCGAAAACCTGCAAGACCTGCTGACCGAGCGCAAGATCATCCGCGCGCTGGAGCAGCCACAAGACCAGTCCCAGGTTCAACTGCCCGCCTTGCGGCCAGCCAACATGATCATCGAAGGCGCGATCGTCGCCTACGAAAGCAACGTCAGGACCGGCGGTATCGGTGTTCGCTACCTCGGTGTAGGGCCGTCCGAGCTCTATCGCCAGGACCAGGTGACGGTGAACCTGCGCGCAATCGACATCCGGACCGGCGACATCATTCAGAGCATCACCACCACCAAGACCGTGTTCTCGATCCAGGTCGACTTCGGCATCTTCCGCTTCGTGTCGCTCAAGCATTTGCTGGAAGTGGAAACAGGCCTGTCACGGAACGAGCCCGTGCAGCAATGCGTACGCGAAGCCATCGAAACCGCGCTGATCCACATGATTGCCCAAGGTGCGCGCGACGGCAGCTGGAACCTCAAGAACCCCGACGATCTGAACAAGCCGTTGTTGCAGAGTTATCTGCAGAGCTATGACGAACAAATGTCCACGGCGCCGATGGCCGAAGCCGACAAGGCGCTGCTGCCAACTGGAGACAAGAATGTCACTCAAAAATAACAAGGGTCGAAACGGCGTGCTGCTGGCGGCTTTGCTGCTCGGCAGCACCCTCTGCCACGCCGCCGATCTGGTGCGCGAAGATCGCTACGCCGACATCACGGTGGGCAACAGCGTCGCGACGATTTCGCAGATCGGTTCCTACAACAAGGCGCGGGTCGATCAGAGCGGTGCCTCGCAACGGATGGTGCAGAGTCAAGTGGGCAGTCGCAACCAGGCGGTCATCAACCAGAGCGGCGCGAACAACTCGATCACTGCGCAGCAAAACGGATCGGGTAACACCACGCAGGTCACCCAGTCGGGCAATCAAAACCAGACCGGCGTCGCGCAGCACGGCACCGACAACTCGGCGAACGTGGTGCAGGCCGGCGCCTATAATCAGGCATTCGTCGGGCAGTACGGACAGTCAAACCAAGCGACCGTGAACCAGGCCGGATTCGGCGGTACGGTGTCGGTGACCCAGTACGGCGATAACATGAAAGCCAGCGCGACCCAGAGGTAGACCTGATGATGGACGTTTCCCAACTGGCGGTATCGATCGATACCCAGCGCCATGGCGCGATGGTGGTCATTCGCCCGCACATCGAAAACCCGGTGCCGTTGACCCTGCAGTACCGCATGACGGTCAGCCAGACGAGCGTGAACGGGATGTCGAGGATCAACCAGCAAGGCGATGTGCAGAGCGGTGTTCCGGCCAACAGCGTGAGTGTGAACCTGCCTGCGGGCGGGACCTGTCAGGTGCATCTGCAGGTGTTTCAAGAGAACACGCTGGTGAAAGAGATGGACAGCGCGTGCGGTGGTGCGGGCAGTCAATGACTGCGAAACGCCTGCGTGTGCCTATGACAGTGATTTCAATGACCCACCGCACACCTTGTAGGAGCAGTCGGAGGTTACGACGGCCGCGAATGCGGTATGCCTAAGGCAGTGATTTCACTGACCCACCGCGTTCGCGGCCGTCGTAACCTCCGACTGCTCCTACAGGATGCGTGGCGTATTCCCGACCGGGCAAACGTTAAATAAAGAATCACCGCCCGCATCGGCAAAAAACTCGAAAAACCCTTAAGTTGCAGCCATAAAAAAACCCGCCGAAGCGGGTCGTTTTTCAGTTCAAGGCCATTCCAACATCCTGTCGGCAGCGCTCCGCGCCATGGCTGATCATCCGTGATCTGCGAAGCGGTTCCTTCGCTTCAGTTGATGGATCCAATGTAACCCTCAAATGTTTCAGTTCATAGGGCGAGTTCGCCTCAGCCCGTGTAAGCCTTTGGCTATAGTCTCAGTCACTGACAGGTCAACGCGTCCGCTCACATCGCCCTGCTTCAATCGCCCAAGGCCGAAGCAACCGCACGCATCCACAGCGCCACCGCGTAAGCCCCTGGATCGACGTGCCCCAGCGCCCGCTCACCGAGGTAGGAAGAACGTCCCTTGCTCGGCAACATCGTACGCGTCGCCTCAGCCCCGATCTCTGCGGCAATGGCCATTTGCAAGACCGCATCGGCCGTAGCCACACCCTTCGCTTGGGACGAAAGCGCAGCCGCAGCGGGAATCAGCGCATCCAGCATCGTTCTGTCGCCCGCACTGGCACCGCCGAGCCTCACCATCCCGTCGCACCCCGCTTGCAATGCCTCGGCCCATGCTCCCACAGAACCTGGTTCGGCGTGCTCCGAAAGCGCCACACCCGCACGCAGCACGAAAACGGCATACAGCGGCCCCGACGTCCCGCCCAAAACCCGCCGCAGAATGGCCGACAGCTGTTGCAACGCGACCGCTGGCCGGTCCAGCGCAAGTGATTCCAACGCCGCATCGATGGCTCGAGCCCCTCGCGCCAGACTGATGCCGATATCACCGTCCCCCACCACCGAATCGAGTTCCGTCAGCACCTGTTCGCTGTGCTGAAACGCCTGGCTGACCGCCTGCAGCACCTTCCTCATGGCATCAGCCTGGTCCGACGACCAGGACGCGCCTGTGAACGCATGCTGCTCGGTCACGCTCACCACCGGCACCCGGGAGACGACAGCACTGGGCGTCGTCATGCCTCGCCATGCGGTCGCGTCAGTCGGCGCCTTGAGTCGTGTCAGCAGCGCGTCATCGACACGCAGGATCGAAAGCGAACACCCCGCCATCTCAAGGGCTGTCAGGAACGTACCGACCATGACGGCCTCGACCTGCATTCCCAGTGCCGCACACCCCGATAACGCCTGACGCGCCACGATGTCCAGTTCCTGAACCGCCGTACCACCGAGGTTATTGACCATCAGCGCGATGCGCTCACCCGCCTTCAGCTCACCCTGCTCGACGAGGCGTGCCAACAACACGTCGACCATCTCGTCCGCCGATTGAATCCGGCCGCGCCGCACGCCGCTTTCCCCATGAATGCCCAGCCCATACTCGACCTCATCGTCGCCGAGGTTAAACCCCGGCTTTCCGGCGGCAGGCACGGTGCAGGCGCCGAGTGCCAGGCCCATGCTGAACAGCCCCGCGGCCGCACGCTCCGCTTCGGCCTTGACCTGCGACAGCGTGAGTCCAGCCTCCGCTGCCGCACCGGCCACCTTGTGAATGAACACGGTTCCGGCAATGCCCCGCCGCCCGACTTGCCCGCCTTGGTTATCCAGCGCGACATCGTCACCGACAACCAGCATGTCAACTTCCACACCCGCCGCCCTGGCGATTTCCGCCGCAAGCCCGAAGTTGAGACGATCGCCGGTGTAGTTCTTGACGATCAGCAACACACCCGCCGGTCCGGCAAGGGCCATGATCGCCTTCAACACCGCGTCGACACTCGGCGACGTGAACACGGGCCCGGCGACCGCAGCCGTGAGCATGCCGCCGCCGACATAGCCCCCATGCGCCGGCTCATGACCTGCGCCGCCACCCGAGATGATGCTGACTTTTCCGCTCTGGCCAAGCGCCTGAAAATCCCGGCGAGCAACGATGTTTTCCCCTTCCAGCAGCACTAGCCGCTGATCGGCCAGCACGGCCCCCTCCAGCATGTCATCGACGACACCCAGCGGGTCATTGATCAATTTCTTCATGGTGATGATCCCTTTCGCCCGAATCGGTCAGACCACAATAGACGACAGTGCGGGGAACAACCCGCCACCTCCGGGCTCCAACCAGTCTGGATCGAGTATCCGCCCTCCTCGGGAACCGTCAACCACGCACCCTGACTGACAACCTCAACGTCATGTTTTTCCGGGATCGTGGCTGATGCACAGGTCTGCTGTTTGCGCAAATGCAGCCCTCTGGATCAGCGTGTTTGTTGCGGTTTACGCCCTTGAGTGACCGGCGGCGCTCGGGTAATGTCATCACACCCACAGGACAGAGCACGCTCATGACTTCCAAGCTGGAACAACTCAAAAAAATCACCACCGTCGTCGCCGATACTGGCGATT
Organism: Pseudomonas abietaniphila; assembly: GCF_900100795.1. Classification (GTDB taxonomy): domain Bacteria; phylum Pseudomonadota; class Gammaproteobacteria; order Pseudomonadales; family Pseudomonadaceae; genus Aquipseudomonas; species Aquipseudomonas abietaniphila. Next base: position 75,483 of record NZ_FNCO01000001.1, on the reverse strand, counting down.
TCGCTGCCATTGAAAAGCTCAAGCCGGTTGATGCCACCACCAACCCTTCCCTGTTGCTCAAAGCCGCCTCCAGCGACAGCAACGCCGACCGCCTGAAGGAAGCGTTCAGCGGCGCGAAGAATGACATCGGCCTGGCCAGCGACCGTTTCGCCGTGGCGATCGGCCAGGAAATTCTGAAAGTGGTTCCGGGTCGTGTTTCCACCGAAGTGGACGCCCGCATCTCTTTCGACACCAACGCCTGCATCGAACGCGCAGAACGTCTGGTCGAGCTGTACGACCAGGCCGGTATCGGCCGTGATCGCATCCTGATCAAGCTGGCCTCGACCTGGGAAGGCATCCGCGCTGCGGAGCAGCTGGAAAAGAAAGGCATCCAGTGCAACCTGACGCTGCTGTTTTCCTTCGCTCAGGCCCAGGCCTGTGCTGACGCGGGTGTGTTCCTGATTTCGCCGTTCGTGGGTCGCATCTACGACTGGTACAAGAAGGCCGAAGGCAAGGATTACGTCGGTGCCGAAGACCCGGGCGTCAAGTCGGTCACCCGCATCTACAACTACTACAAGGCCAATGACTACAAGACCGTGGTCATGGGTGCCAGCTTCCGTAACTTGAGCCAGATCGAAGAGCTGGCCGGCTGCGACCGTTTGACCATCAGCCCGGACCTGCTGCAAAAGCTGGCTGAAGACACTGGCACCCTGGCTCAGAAGCTAAAGCCGGGTAACGGTGGCGAGCCACGTCAGACGCTGAACGAAAGCCAGTTCCGCTGGGCGTCGAACGAAGATGCGATGGCGACCGAGAAGCTGGCTGAGGGCATTCGTCAGTTTGCCCGCGACCAGGAGAAGCTCGAGGCGTTGTTGAGCGCCAAGGCGTAATACATCGGGTTGGTGAAAAGGGCGGCATCCTTTTTGGGTGCTGCCCTTTTTTTCGTCTATGGAATCGCGTCGTCGGGCTTGGGCTTTTGATCGTTCCCACGCTCCGCGTGGTACGCAGCGCATGACGCTCTGCGTCATTGGGGGCACGAAGCGTCCTGACGGGCATTGCCACGCAGAGTTTGACCTGCGCACTGTCTTGCTTCTGCCCGGAGGGCGTAGGAGTTTGGCTTGCCGACGATCTGCCGGGAACCGGCAGCAAATCCTGCATACGCAGTCTGTCTGACACTGTCAGTGAGAACGATCAAAAACAGGGACAGCAATATCGGTTACTTCTGGTAGGTCCACTTCCCCGCTTTTAGAAGCAATTTGCTAAAGCGAAACCGATCGGCCTCAGCCAGAGCCAAGAGAAAATCCTACTGATGCTCGAGCGCGTTCACCAGGTCGCGAAACGCTTCGCGATTGGAGTCGTTGAGCCCCATCAGAATCTTGTGCGCTTCCAGGACCTTGGCCTTGACCACGTCCTCGCACTGATCCTGCGACGGAAGGTCGCTCAGCGTCTCGGGACGCGGAATCGGACGACCTACGATGTTGAACACCTGATCGAAGCCCATCGACTGCAACAGGCGCGTGATGTCTTCGTGAGTGGTCACGACAGTGGGCAGCAGGCCCGCTTTCTGCCGCGACAGGATGGACAGCTTGGCCAGCAGGCCGAGCGTTGTACTGTCAATGCTGCGGGTTTCGGTCAGATCGATCACCACGGTCGAAAAATTCATCGAGGTGAAGATCCGCTCAATCGTCGCATCCAACGCCGAGCAGAGAGTCAGACGCACTTCACCCACAAACTTCAGGACAAAGGTGCCATCTTGCTCGGCAAACTGGATTCTACCGGTACTCATTAAAGGTTCCTGCTCAACACTAACAAGGCGATATCATCCGGCATCTCCCCGAGTGTGGCCAATCCAAACTTACGACGCAGGCCATCCAGGCTGCCGCCCGCCGACTTCACCAATTCAGGTAAGTTGGCTTCTTTCTCTTTGAGTGTATCACCTGGCAAAAGGTCCAGAATGCCATCAGACAGCAGGGTTAGACTAAAGGACTCAGGCAGATCCAGCACATGGTCTGTATACGTCGCTTCATTGAACAACCCCACCGGCAGACCGCGCCCTTCGAGATAACGCGTCTCGGTTGGCGTGTACAGCACCGGCAGCGGCAAATGGCCGCCAACGCTGTAGGTCAATTGCCCGGTTTCTTCGTCGATCACGCCACCCACCATCGTCACGTGTTTGCCCAGCTTACAGCTGATCAGACCACGGTTGATATGGCCGAGGACCTCGGAAGGCTTGAATTTCGGTAACGTACCGCCGCGCTTGGATTCGAACAGCAAGCGCGTGGTCATGAATTTCAGCAGCACGGTGATGAAGGCCGAGGAAGCACCGTGGCCTGACACGTCGGCCAGGTAAAACGCTACACGACGGTCGTCGACCCGGAAGTAATCCACGAAATCGCCGGAGAGGTACAACGACGGAATGATTTCGTGTTCGAACTCGAACGAGTCGATGGCCCAGGGACTGGTCGGCAGCATGTTCATTTGAACCTGACGGCCCGCGTCCTGGTCCTCCTGCAGCAGGTGCAGGCTGGCTTCGAGCTCGCGGTTGGCGGTCTCCAGCTTCTGACGGTACAGCTTGTTCTCTTGCAGCAAGCGCGCGCGATCCAGCGCCCGTCGTACCGAGTGCTCAAGCACTGCAAGGTCTTCGAGGGGCTTGATCAGGTAATCGGCCGCACCCAGACGCAACGCTTCGACGGCGTCGCTCATCACACCCGCACCCGACACCACGATGACCGGGGTTTCCGGAGCGAGACTGGTCACCTGCCGAATCAGCTCAAGGCCGCCCACTTGAGGCATGCGCAAGTCGCAGATCACGAGATCAGGCTTTTCTTGCTCGAAGGTCTGTAGACCCTGCATGCCGTTACTGGCTTGCAGGACGCTGAACCCACTGTCTTCCAAATAGGCCGCGAGGCTCGCGCGCACTACTTCGTCGTCATCGATAATCAGCAGCGTGGCACTGGTTTTTTGCATGTGGGCAAACGGCGCCAGATTAGGTTGGCGTACGCGGTCGGATTCTGTCAGGCCGCATACTGGATTCGCTTCTAGCCTCTCTGGAGTCAGGGAGCGGACTTTTGGTCAAACGCTTCACGTGTCAGAGGTGCCCTTCAAGGCGCAGACGGTACTCCCATCCGCCGGGCGTTTCAAGCTCGCTCCAGCGGTCGGCCAGCGTCTTTACATCGCAAATCGCCGGGAGTTATAAGAACCTTTAAATCAGCAACGAAAACGAAGGATGCGCCATGGGCCAGATTGATCGCGACTATGCAGAGAAACGAGATTACATCCGCATGCGTGTCGACGCGGACATCAGCCTGATCTATGCGGGTCAGATCATCCCTGCGGTGTGCGTGGATTTATCCAGCTCAGGCATGCAGATACAGGCGCCGCGCTCGTTCAAGGTGGGTGACAGGATCAGTGTTCGGATCGAATCCGAACACACTGCATTGAAGGGTCTGGAAGCCGACACCGAGGTGGTCTGGATTGCCGACATCGACGGCGGCGAGCAAAAATTGGGACTGACCATCCTGACCATGAAGTGATGGCACTTCGGAACTACTTCACATTTTCGACAAATTCCGAAAAAGAAAAGGCGACCCAAAGGTCGCCTTTTTTGCATCTTCACGCGAATCGCAAGGCGATTAAAAATCGTCGACGACCTTGCCGTCTTTCACCTTGAACTCACGGTTCTGCAGGTACGCGTTACGAATGAAGATGTATTTGTCGCCGTTGATCAGCTTCTCTGCAGACAGCAGGCTGGCACGGGTATCCACCACGCTTACGCCCAACGCCGTGTTACGGGTCGGCACGTGATCGATGTAGCGATACGGCTGGGTGTAGGTGTCAGGGTATTTGGCGAATGCGTCACGCACGGTGCTCGGGCCGAAAAACGGCAGCATGACGAATGGACCGCTTTCCACGCCCCAATGGCCAAGGGTCTGACCGAAGTCTTCATCGTTACGTTGCAGGCCCATTTTGGTGCCCACATCGAAGAAGCCCAACAGGCCGAAGGTGGTGTTGAGGATCAGGCGCGCGGTGTCCACACCGGCGGCTTCAGGCTTGGCCTGCAGGACATCGTTGGCGAAGTTGGTCACTTCACCGATGTTCTTGAACATGTTGTGGATGCCGTCTTCAAGAAACTGCGGGGTGATGAATTCATACCCCTGGGCGATGGGTTTCAACGCGTAGGTGTCGACGGTGTCGTTGAAACGGAAGATCGCGCGGTTGACGCCTTCCCATGGATCGTCTTCAGCGGCCTGAGCCGCCATTGGCACCAAGGCCAGACCGGCCCAGAAACACGTTCGAGCCAGACGATTGATAAAGCCTGCACCGGTCACGGGCATAGCTGAGACTCCCAGTCAAAGTAATGAAGCGGGCGCTACGCCCCAAACCAAAGAGAGGGAGTATAAAGCGTTCCGCGACGTTTTACGTCGTCGAAAACTGACGGAATGCCGTAGGCCCTTAAACATCTGCTCACAATGTCACACGCCGGTCACCGGACTGTCATGCAAATCCCTTAGCGTCATTGCCATTTGAGAGGGAATTCCATGCTCGCCCCGGTCGCAGTGCCCGCCCCGTCTTTCACCGCCGTGCTGTTTGGTCTGAGCGGTTGCCTGGTTGATTTCGGCGCACAGGCCCGGACATTACGCAGCAGTGACGGCCTTTCTTTCCATTCTCAGGATGCCAGCCCGTTCGCCACCCCCACCCCCGGCGCACTGGCAGCGCTCAAGAGCCTCAAGCAACAACAGATTCCCTGTGCTTGGATCGACGAGTACCCGGCCAGCATCGCCGAGCAACTGGCGGCGCCTCTGGAGGGTTTGATCCATTCCACCCCCCGCCCGAATAACCACTGGCCCGCACCGGACGCGTGCTGGCAGGCGTTGATGCGCCTGAATGCCGGACAGCTTGACGGTTGCGTGCTGGTCAGTGGCGACCCCCGGCTGCTGATGGCCGGTCTCAACGCCGGACTGTGGACGGTGGGTCTGGCCTCGTGCGGCCCCCTGTGCGGATTGTCTCCTGCACAGTGGGAGGCGTTGAGCGATCTGGACCGCGAACGTCGGCGTGGCCGGGCGACGCTGGAACTGTACGCGGCCGGTGCGCATTCGGTGATCGATCACTTGGGTGAGCTGGAGTCCTGCCTCGCCGACATCACCTTGAGACGCCTCAAAGCCGAAAAGCCCTGACACTCGTTTGATCGGCGTCATGCAAGGTGGCGCAGAGTGGATTAGTCTTAGCTGCAAAGGACCTTTGCGCACGCGTCGCGGTCCATGCTGAGACTATTCATGAAGGGAGCACCCTATGCCCGCCCGCGAACTGCAAGCACAACTCAACACCCTGCGCGAGCAACTGGAACAGAATCCTCCGCTGACCGAGGAAGAGCGCGCTGACCTGCACACGCTGATGGCGCAAATTGAAGCGGAGATCGCTGTCGAAACCGCCACCCCGGACAATAATCTGGCCGACGGCGTGAACCTTGCGGTCGAGCGGTTCGAGCTGGAACACCCCGGGATTGCAGGGACCCTGCGCAACATCGTGCTGACCTTGGGCAATATCGGAATCTGACGTTTCGGTTGATTTGAAAGGCAAAGCCCGTCGTGATGACGGGCTTTTTAGTTTCCAGCAACGAAAGGCGGCCCCTGTAGAAGCATTGCCTGTTACTGACGTGCCAGACGCCCGTTTTCCAGCGTGAGCGTTTCGGTGCTGCGGTACGGATTGATGTCCAGCCCGCCGCGACGCACATAGCGCGCGGACACGGTGAGTTTTTCGGGCTTGAGCAGCCGCTGCAGGTCCATGAAGATTCGCTCTACGCACTGCTCATGAAAGTCCGAATGCTGGCGGAAACTGACGATGTAAGCCAGAAAGCTCGCGTGATCCAGCGCCGCACCCCGATATTGCACTGCAACGCTGCCCCAGTCCGGCTGGCTGGTGACCGGGCAATTGGATTTGAGCAAATGGCTGTGCAGCGACTCCTCGACCACACGCGCCTCATCGCACCGCAGCAATTCAGGCTGTGGCCGGTCATAACTGTGGATGGTCACGTCCAGCTCGTCGACGCACACCCCTGGCACCGGCACGATGCCCTCGGCCTCGATGTCCTTCAGCGAACGAATGCGCACGCCCACGGGCTTGCCCGCAGCGGACGACAGGTCTTTCTCCAGGGTGGCTACCAGATCATCCTGAGAGGCGAACGGCGTCTGGTTCAGCGAGTTCAGGTAAAGCTTGAAGGACTTGGACTCAATGATGTTGGGCGAGTCCGCCGGGATGCAGAACTCGCCGATGGCGACCACCGGCTTGCCCGACGGCAACAGCCAGGACAGCTCGTAGCAGTTCCAGAAATCGAAGCCCTGATACGGCAGCGTCTCGGCCGTCAGCCCCAACTCCGCCCACTTGGCGGCACGGGGAATCGGAAACAGCAGAGACGGCGTGTAGGTGGCGATGTATTCACTGGACTTGCCCAGCGGCGAGTGTTCGGCTGCGGGATGCATGGCGGGACCTGAACCTGAAAGCGGATGTGAGGGGCTGATTTGAAAATCCTGACCGCGAAGTTTATAGGTTTTGTCCCGCGCTTTCAGCGATTAGTCGGCAATCGCGATTTTTCCGACCATGCCAGCCTGATAATGGCCGGGAATATTGCAGGCAAACTCAAGGTCGGTGGCCTTGGTGAAGGTCCAGGTCAGCTCAGCGGTTTTGCCAGGCTCCACCAGCACACTGTTCGGGTCGTCGTGCTTCATGCCCATGGCGCCGTGATCCATCCCCGCCATGCCGTCATGTTTCATCCCGGTCGACGTCAGCATGCCGCTGGCGACCATCTTGAGCATCTCCTGTTGATGCGCGGCGTGCATGGCCGCGTCACCCAGGTTGAACTCGTGCAGCAACTGCCCCTTGTTGACCAGCACGAAGCGTACGGTCTCCCCTTCCTTGACGGCCAGAGACTTGGGTTCGAAGTACATGTCGCCCAGGGTCAGCTCCAGGGTGCGGGTCGCCTGGTCGGCTTTGGCCGGGTGGCCGAAGGCAAAATGCTCACCGGGGGACGCCAACGACGACAAACTTACGCCCAGCAACACGGCAGCAGCGATTAAACGAGCAAACATGTGAATCTCCAGTCAACGACGATCGATGACGCTAAGGTAGGCCGCCGCCACTGGCAATCAGCTGACCGCAAGATTACAACTTTGTAAGCTTGACCACCGCCCACTCCGCTCGCGCTATAAAGCGTGACCGCGAACGCCACTGTCCAGCGTCATGACGACCGATGAGCTGCCCATGAAATTACTGATCGTCGAAGATCAAGCAAAAACGGGTCAATACCTGCGCCAAGGGCTGACCGAAGCCGGATTCAACACCGAATGGGTGGCCGACGGCGCCAGCGGCCAGCATCTGGCGCTGACCGGCGACTACGCGTTGCTGATTCTGGATGTGATGCTGCCCGGTCGGGACGGCTGGCAGATTCTGCAGGCGGTACGCGGTGCGGGGCTCGACACACCGGTGCTGTTTTTGACCGCCCGCGACGCGGTGGAAGACCGAGTACGCGGCCTGGAACTGGGCGCCGATGACTATCTGATCAAGCCTTTCGCGTTCTCCGAGTTGCTGGCACGCGTGCGCAGCCTGTTGCGCCGTGGCAACAGCGCCAGCCAGGAAACCCACCTGCAACTGGCCGACCTGCGCCTTGACCTGCTGCGTCGTCGCGTCGAACGCAGCGGCCAGCGCATCGACCTGACCGCCAAGGAGTTCGCGCTGTTGGAGCTGATGCTTCGTCGTCAGGGGGAAGTCCTGCCCAAATCGCTGATCGCCTCGCAGGTCTGGGACATGAACTTCGACAGCGACACCAATGTGATCGAGGTGGCCATCCGGCGCTTGCGCCTCAAGGTCGACGACGATTATCCCGACAAGCTGATTCATACGGTGCGCGGCATGGGCTACGTCCTCGAAGAGCGAAGCCTCTGATGCTCCAACGCATTTCCCTTGGCAGTCGACTTGCCTTGTTGTTCGCCGCCTGCACCGCGGTGGTGTCGCTGACGGCAGGCGTGTTGTTCAACCGTGCCAGCGAAGCGCACTTCCTGGAGCTGGATCAGCAACTGCTCGACAGCAAGCTGCCGACGCTGCGAGATGCCTTGAAGGACGTGCTCACCGCCGAGCAGTTCGACGCAAGAAAACCGGCACTGCTGAATGAACTCAGGCATTCACCGGACCTGACCTTGCAGGTCCGCAGCCAGACGGGCGTGCTGTGGTTCGACAGCCAGGTCCCGTCAATACCGCAGAATGGCGTTCATGCAGGCTTGCACACCCTGACCGAGAGCGGCGTTGCCTATCGCGCCTACACGGTTGCGCTGTACCCGGAGAAACAGGACTCGCCACAGCTGACGTTGTTGCTGGACATCACCCACCACCAGCATTTCCTGGAGCGCATGCAGCACCTGATCTGGCTGACCGTGGGTTTGTCGGCGCTGGCCACCGCATTACTCGGCGCGTGGGCGGCCCGCAGTGGTCTGCGTCCTTTGCGCAAGATGAGCGAAATCGCCGCCAGCGTGTCGGCCAGCTCGCTGACCACGCGCCTGCCGCTCGACGAGATGCCGGCGGAGCTGGCAGAGCTCACTCAGGCGTTCAACGCGATGCTGGGGCGCCTGGACGATGGGTTTCAGCGCTTGTCGGCCTTCTCGGCCGACATTGCCCACGAGCTGCGCACGCCGCTGTCGAACCTGCTCACGCATACCCAGGTCACCCTCACCCTCCCACGGGATCTTGAAGCGTATCGCGAGGCGCTGCTGGATAACCTCGAAGAACTGCAGGGGATGGCGCAGATGGTCAACGACATGTTGTACCTGGCAAAAGCCGAGCATGGCCTGCTGAGTCCGAGCCGGGAGCGCTTGCATCTGGCGGAAGAAACTGACGCGCTGCTGGAGTTTTTCCTGCCGCTGGCCGAGGAAGCCCACGTGCAACTCCGTCGCCAGGGAGACGCCGAACTGGCGGGCGATCGCCATATGCTGCGTCGAGCACTGTCGAACCTGCTGGGGAACGCCCTGCGTTTTACCCCGGCCCAAGGGCAGGTCGCCGTGAAGCTCGAGTCGGCGGCCCAACGCGTGCGGATCACCGTTGAAAACTCCGGTCAGACACTCCCGTCCGAGGTGTTGCCCAGACTGTTCGACCGGTTTTACCGCGCCGACCCTGCCCGCCATGAAGGCAGCAGCGAACACGCGGGGTTGGGATTGGCGATTACCCAATCGATCATCCACGCACACGGCGGGACAATCAGGTGTGAGTCACAGCATGGGATGACGCGGTTTTTGATCGAGTTGCCTGCCGGGAGCCAGTGATCTTTCTTGTGGGAGTGAATTCATTCGCGACGCAAGCGTCCAGGCGACATGGATGCGTCAACTGTACCGGCCTCTCGCGAATGAATCTCCCACAGATGTCATGCTGCGTCAGAAATATCGGCGCTTACTCATACCGCAACGCATGCGCCGGCTGGATCTGTGCCGCGCGATACGCCGGATAGATCGTCGCCAGAAAGCTGAGAATGAAGCCGGCACTGCAAATCAGCGCCACGTCACTGCCTTCCAGATGCGACGGCAGGTTACTGATGAAGTACACGTCGGAGGTGAAGATGTGCTGCCCTGTCACCCGCTCCACCCAGCCGACCAACTGACTGACGTTGATTGCCGCGATCACACCCAGCACACCGCCGATGACAGTGCCCACGACACCGATCACCGTGCCTTGCACCATGAAGATGGTCATGATCTGCCGAGGAGTGGCGCCGATCGTCCGCAAAATGGCGATGTCCGCCCCCTTGTCATTCACCACCATGATCAGTGTCGCGATGATGTTGAAGGCGGCCACGGCCACGATCATCAGCAGCAGCAGACCGATCATGGTCTTTTCCATCTTCATCGCGCTGAACAGACTGCCTTGCGTGTGCGTCCAGTCGTCGGCCTTGTAGTCAGCGCCCAACCCGCCCGCGATGGCCGCCGAGACGTGCGGTGCAGCGTACAGGTCTGTCAGAGCAAGGCGTACGCCCTGCACCTGATTGGGCTGCCAGCGTTGAATGGTCGCGGCATCGGCCACGTTCACCAGCGCCATCGAACCGTCCAGTTCGGCGCCCACCTTGAACACACCCACCACGGTCAGGCGTTGCAGGCGCGGCGTGATGCCGCCCGGGTCGCTGCTGATTTCCGGCACGATCAGGGTGATCTTGTCACCGACGTTCAGGCGAAAGCGCCGCGCGGTGATCTCACCGATCACCACGCCGAACTCACCGGCTTTAAGGTCCTGAAGGCGACCCTGCACGATGTGTTGAGTGACGATGGAGACTTTCGACTCGAGCGCCGGATCAACACCGTTGATCTCGATCGGCTGCATGGTGCCCTTGTACGAGAGCATGCCGTCCATTTGCGTAAACGGCACGGCAGCCGTGACCTGCGGATTCTTCATCGCCGCATCGGCGGCCGGTTTCCAGTCATCCAGCGGCTTGACCCCGTCGATCACCGCGTGCGGGACCATGCCAAGAATGCGCGAGCTCATTTCCTGCTGGAAGCCGTTCATCACGGACAGCACCACGATCATCGCCAGGACGCCCAACGCCAGGCCGATCATCGACGTCATCGAAATGAACGAGATGAAGTGGTTGCGTCGCTTGGCCCGGGTATAGCGCGTGCCGATAAAGATGGATAACGGTCTGAACATTCGTGGAGCACCGTAGCTAAAAGCCGCTGAAATTAAAAAACCACCGCTGCCGTAAAGACCGGCAACGGGTTGTTGGCATCACGCCTCGACCAGACGGCCTTCTTCCAGGCGCCATACGCGGTCCATCTGACGGGCCAGCGCCATGTCGTGGGTCACCACCAGGAACGCGGTCCGCGATGAGGTGCTCAGTTCCAGCATCAGGTCCTGAATGCCTTGTGCGGTATGGGAGTCGAGGTTGCCGGTCGGCTCGTCGAGCATCACCAGCCCCGGCTGATTGACCAGCGCACGGGCAATGGCCACGCGCTGACGCTCACCACCCGACAGCTCCGAAGGCTTGTGCGCCAGACGGTGCTTGAGCCCTACCCGCTCCAGCAACGCCGTCGCGCGTTGGCGCGCTTCCGGAATCGGCGTCTTGCCGATCAGCAGCGGCATGCAGACGTTTTCCAGCGCGGTGAACTCAGGCAGCAGGTGGTGGAACTGGTACACGAAACCCAGTGCGCGGTTGCGCAGCAGGCCACGGGCCTTTTCGTTGAGTGCGGACAATTCTTCACCGGCCAGCCAGACGCTGCCTTCGGTAGGCGTGTCCAGTCCGCCCAACAGGTTGAGCAAGGTACTTTTGCCCGACCCCGAACTGCCGACGATCGCCACGCGCTCGCCCGGGTGCAGTTCCAGCTGCAGGCCCGACAGCACCACGACGGATTCCGGGCCTTCCTCGTAGGATTTGCCCAGGTTGCGGCAACTCAGTACAGCTTTATCACTCATGCCCGACTCACTCATAACGTAGCGCCTCCGCCGGCTGGGTGCGCGCAGCACGCCAGGCGGGATACAGGGTGGCGAGGAAACTCAGGACCAAGGCCGCGCCGCAGACCAGCAGCACGTCTTCAGCCATCAATTGCGAAGGCAGATAGTCGATGAAGTAGACATCCGCGTTGAGAAACTTGTGACCGATCAGGCCTTCGAGCGCCGAAATCGCCGAGCTGACGTTGAGCGCGGCCAGAATGCCGACACCGGCACCTACCAGCGTGCCGACGACGCCGATCACCGTGCCCTGAACCATGAAGATGCGCATGATCTGGCCCGGCGTGGCGCCCAGCGTACGCAGGATCGCGATGTCACCGCGCTTGTCGTTGACCACCATCACCAGCGTGGAAATGATGTTGAACGCCGCCACGGCCACGATCAGCAACAGGAGCAGGCCAATGATGGATTTTTCCATGCCGATGGCCTGATACAGGTTGCCGTGGGTACGGGTCCAGTCGCGCGAGTAATACTGGTGCTCACCCAGGTTCTGGGCAATCTCGTAAGCCGTACGCGGTGCCTTGAACAAATCGGTGAACTTCAGGCGCAGCCCTTGCACCTGATCGGGCTTCCAGCGATGCAGACGCGCCAGGTCCTGCAGGTTGGTCACACCGAGATAACCGTCCAGCTCGCCGGCGCCGACGTGGAAGATGCCGACCACGGTGAAGCGCTTCATGCGCGGGAACATGCCGGCCGGAGTGACCATCACTTCAGGCGACACGAACGTCACCTTATCGCCCAAGCCCACACCCAGTTTGGTCGCGGCCTTGTCGCCGATGACCACGCCAAAGCCGCCTGACACCAGATCGTCAAGACTGCCCTGTTTCATGAAGCCGTCGATAATCGAAACTTTGCGTTCCTGAACCGGGTCGATGGCATTGAGCAGGATTTTCTGCACATTGCCATTGTTGGTCAGCAAACCCTGCATCTGGGTGAACGGCGCGACCGCCTCCACCTGCGGGTTCTGTTTGACCTTGGCCGCCAGGCTTTGCCAGTCGCTGATCGGTTCGCCGGATTCGATGGTCGCGTGGGGGACCATGCCGAGGACGCGCGTGCGCATCTCATGATCGAAACCGTTCATGACCGATAACACGATTATCATCACCACAACGCCAAGGGCGAGACCGATCATCGACGTCAGGGAAATGAAGGAGACAAAATGATTACGGCGTTTTGCACGGGTGTAACGCGTGCCGATGAATACAAAAAGAGGTCTGAACATGTAGGGGCTTGTTCGGAGGAATGGGAACGTCCTTGTGGCGGGCCTTGGCCGGCAGCTTTACACTCAAATCGCTGAGTAACGATTGCGAGCAATCACTCTGACAACCGCCGCTACCATGGGTTCGCCATGTCGACATTAGATGAAGAAGAACGCCGCGAATACTACCGTATCGAGGACAGCGTCGCACTGGAAATTCAACGCATTCCAGCCGCTGGCACCCTTGATGAACACCCCCATGACACCAGCTCGACACTCTTCGACCTGCTGAGCGAGCTGCACGTTGCCGAGTTCGAGTCCCAGCACCTGCTGCGCCAGCTCGACGATCGCGACCGCACGACCAACAGCTTTCTGCGGGCCATGAGCAAGCGCATTGACCTGCTCGGCCAAGTGGTCGCGCAGACCGTGCTGGGCAAGCTGGGCGCCCCGCAAAAGGTGATCATGTCGGAAGGCGGCTTGCAATTCGAGTCCCACCAACCCTTCCCTGTCGGCAGTCTGCTGTCGGTCAAAATGGTACTGATGCCCCAAGCCTCCGGCATGATGCTGCGAGCCAAAGTGACGCAGTGTCACTCATTGACCATTGGCGATTTCGAGATCGGCACCGAGTGGATCGACCTCAGTGATGCCCAGCGCCAGTTGCTCGCCCGACACATCCTGCAACGACAAGCCGCACAGCGGCGGTTGGCGCGTGAGCAGAACGACCCTGATGTGAAATAAACCGATTACTGCCTTAGCGCGCTTTCGAGGAACAATTGTGACCTTAATTTACGGCCACCGCGGCGCCAAGGGCGAAGCACCGGAAAACACCCTGACCAGCTTTCAGGAATGCCTCAAACACGGGGTCAAACGTTGCGAACTGGACCTGCACCTGTCTCGCGACGGCGAACTGATGGTGATTCACGACCCGACCCTGAAACGCACCACTGACCGGCGCGGTAAGGTCATCGAACATGACGCCGCCGATCTGGTGACCTACGACGCCCGCAAAGGGGGTCCGGGCTGGGTGCAGCCCTGTCCGATACCGCGACTCGAAGAGCTGTTCGAAAAGTGCGCGTTCGATCACTGGCAACTGGAAGTTAAAAGCGCTTCGCGTACCCGCGCAGCAACCACCGTGCTGGCGATTCGCGAGATGGCTCAGCGTCACGGCCTGCTGGACAAGGTCACCATTACCTCAAGCTCCCGGGAAGTCCTGCGCGCAGCCTTGGAGCTTACGCCCGATCTGTCCCGTGGACTGGTGGCAGAGTACGCATGGCTGGACCCACTGAAGGTCGCGGTGGGTTATGGGTGCGAGATTCTGGCGCTGAACTGGACGCTGTGCACGCCGGAACGCCTGAAGAAAGCCCAGGCGCTGGGCCTGCATGTGTCGGTGTGGACCGTCAACGAGCCTGCGCTGATGCGCAGACTCGCCGACTTCGGCGTTGACAGCCTGATTACAGACTTTCCCGGTTTGGCCACTGCCACGCTCGAGAATTACTGAAATCGGTCTCCCCGGCCGGCTCAGGCCACCGGCCGGAGCCGCTCAAAAAAGCCGGTTGAGGCCGTCGTACGCCGCGACCCGATAGGCTTCGGCCATGGTCGGGTAGTTGAACGTGGTGTTGACGAAATACTTGAGGCTGTTCGCTTCACCCGGCTGGTTCATGATCGCCTGACCGATGTGCACGATCTCCGACGCCTGGTCGCCGAAGCAATGCACGCCAAGGATCTGCAGGGTCTCGCGGTGGAACAGAATCTTCAGCATGCCGACCGGCTCGTTGGAGATCTGCGCTCGGGCCATGCTCTTGAAGAACGCCTTGCCCACTTCGTACGGCACCTTGGCCACGGTCAGGTCGTGTTCGTTCTGGCCGATCGAGCTGATCTCCGGAATGGTATAGATGCCGGTCGGCACGTCGTTGACGAAACGCCAAGCGCCGTTGTCGACCGCGCTGCCCGACGCCGAACGCCCCTGGTCATAGGCGGCGCTTGCCAGACTCGGCCAGCCGATCACGTCGCCCGCACCGTAGATATTCGGTTGACTGGTGCGATACGCCTCATCGACTTCGATCTGGCCACGACCGTTGGCCTTGATGCCGACGTTTTCCAGGCCCAGTTTGTCGGTGTTGCCGGTACGGCCGTTACACCACAGCAAGGCGTCGGCCTTCACCTTTTTGCCTGACTTGAGGTGCAGCACGACACCGTTTTCCAGGCCTTCGACGCGCTCGTACTCTTCGTTGTGGCGAACCATCACGTTGTTGTTGCTGAAGTGATAGCTCAAGCCCTGGGAGATTTCCGAGTCGAGGAAGCTCAGCAGTTGATCACGGTTGTCGATCAGTTCGATGTCCACGCCCAGACCACTGAAGATCGACGCGTATTCGCAGCCAATGACGCCGGCACCGTAGATGATCAGTTTGCGCGGGGTGTGGTTGAGGCTGAGGATGGTGTCGCTGTCGTAGATACGCTTGTGGGAAAAGTCGATATCGGCCGGACGATAGGGACGCGAGCCGGTGGCGATAATGATCTGGTTCGCGACCAGTTTTTCCATGACACCGGTGTTGCACACCACGTCGACGGTTCGCTCGTCAGCGAAACTGCCGGTTCCGAAAAACACGTCAACGCGATTGCGCGCGTAATAGCCGGTGCGCGACGCCACCTGTTTATTGATGACTTTTTCGGCGTTCTTCAACACGTCCGGGAACGAGAACCAGCGTGGCTCGCCAATGGCCCGGAACATCGGGTTGGTATTGAACTGAATGATCTGCTTGACCGAGTGACGCAACGCCTTGGACGGGATCGTGCCCAAGTGAGTGCAGTTGCCGCCGACCTGCCGACGGCTGTCGACCATGGCTACCTTGCGCCCAGCCTTGGCGGCGTTCATTGCCGCGCCTTCCCCAGCTGGGCCGGAACCCAGTACCACTACGTCGTAGTTGTAGACAGCCATGCGTACTCCTTAGAACAGGCCGAGGCGCCACTCTGGCGTCTCTGGCTAAATCATGCCGCGGCCGGCGGCATGAGAATCGAAACTCGCGGCGCAGTCTAATCGTCCAGCGTCGCGGCGAACATTAACCCTTGGTCGCGTCGCAGGCCAATCTTGTCTGCGGCAAGGGCATACGATCACCGCAAAAAGCCGGCTGTATGCCCAATTGCTGCGGATGATAAATCCCTTGGCGTTACGAATCCTAAAAAAACCTGCAATTTTGTGGGTTTCTACCGAATTCCGACGTTTATTAAGGAGCAGCGACTGACTTGCTGTGGCCGCATCGCGCAGAAAGTGTCATACCCTTGTGTGGGATCTTTCGATAAAGGGCGCGATCATGCGACACCGCTTCATTCACTGGATGCTGTTAATGGGACTGCTGTGCAGCGCGCAGGCCATGGCCTCTCAGGCGGACCTGCTAAAGCAGGCCGATTTTCCCGCTCGCCTCGAGGGGCAAACCCCGGCGCTGGAGCGCAAGAATCAGGCGATTCTCACCTACTTGTGGACCGATGTTTACGCCGCCGCGTTTTATGCCGAACCGTCGATCACCGCCAGGCAGGCGGTTTTCACCCAGGCACCGCAGAAACTGGAACTGTTTTATTTCCGCGACATTGACCGTGAGGACGTGATCAAGGCCGCCAACGCCACGCTTGAACGTCAACAGACCAAAGAGACGCTGGCACGGCTGAGGCCCGAACTGGACCGACTCCACCAAAGTTTTCAGAACATCAAGCGAGGTGACCGTTATGACCTGAGCTGGGACCGCAACGATGGCCTCAACCTCACGCGTAACAGCAAAGTGATCTTCGCCAGCCCCGACCCCGAACTGGCCAAGGCCTACTTCGCGATCTGGCTCGCGCCGGACGGTTTATCGTCCGATCTGCGTGAAGCCTTGCTGAAGTAAAAAACCGCCCCCGGCGCTCGTCGGGGGCTTCAGGCGACTCCTCTGCCTGCGCGCGACATAAAACCGCATTGCCTTTCATCGCGACGGTCTACCGCCAAGGCCCGCGGCTGCCCGAATTAATTGCCATTCGCCACTTTTACACATATCGTTACAAATCTGTATCGCTCGAGACCCAGCTCGAACGGCGCAGGAGAGGACGCATAAATACAACGGATCCCCCCAGCTAGACAGCCTAAGTGAGTAATTCCAAATGGCCTCGAACACAGGCAAAGGCAAGGCGATATTTCGCGTTGTCAGCGGCAACTTCCTTGAAATGTTTGATTTTATGGTCTATGGCTTCTACGCCACGGCCATCGCCAAGACCTTCTTCCCCGCCGACAGTGAATTCGCGTCCCTGATGCTTTCGCTGGCGACCTTCGGCGCCGGTTTCCTGATGCGCCCGCTGGGTGCGATCTTCCTTGGCGCCTACATCGACCACCACGGCCGTAAAAAAGGCCTGATCATCACCCTCGCCATGATGGCGATGGGCACGATCCTGATTGCCTGCGTGCCGGGTTACGCGACCTTGGGTGTCGCGGCGCCGCTGCTGGTGTTGGTCGGTCGTCTGCTGCAAGGCTTTTCCGCCGGTGTGGAACTGGGCGGTGTTTCGGTCTACCTGGCCGAAATCTCGACCCCCGGCCGCAAGGGCTTCTTCGTCAGCTGGCAGTCCGCGAGCCAGCAAGCGGCTGTGGTGTTCGCCGGTTTGCTGGGTGTGGGCCTGAACCACTGGCTGAGCCCGGAAGAGATGGGGCAATGGGGCTGGCGCGTACCGTTCCTTGTCGGCTGCATGATCGTTCCGGCCATCTTCATCATCCGCCGTTCGCTGGAAGAAACCCCCGAGTTCGAAGCCCGCGCTCGCAAACATCGCCCGACCATGGGCGAAGTGATGAAGTCCATCGGCCAGAATTTCGGTCTGGTGATCGCCGGTATGGCGCTGGTGGTCATGACCACTGTGTCGTTTTATCTGATCACGGCGTACACGCCGACCTTCGGCAAGAACGAACTGCACCTGTCGGATCTGGACAGCTTGTTGGTCACGGTGTGCGTAGGGATTTCGAACTTCATCTGGCTGCCGGTCATGGGCTCGCTGTCGGACAAGATCGGCCGCAAGCCGCTGCTGCTGGCGGCGACCATTCTGGCCATCGTCACAGCCTACCCTGCGCTGTCCTGGCTGACCTCGAACCCGAGCTTCGTCAACCTGTTGATGGTCGAGCTGTGGCTGTCGTTCCTGTACGGGTCGTACAACGGCGCAATGGTGGTTTCGCTGACCGAGATCATGCCGATAGAAGTGCGTACCACGGGTTTCTCGCTGGCCTATAGTCTGGCGACCGCGACCTTCGGTGGCTTCACGCCAGCGGCCTGTACGTATCTGATTCACGTGCTGGACAACAAGGCGGCGCCTGGCATCTGGCTGAGTGGCGCTGCGGTGTTGGGCTTGATTGCGACGCTGGTGCTGTTCCGTAAGGGTCAGACGCGCATTCAAGGTGCTCCAGCGGCGGGTTGAGCCTGATTCGTTGTGACGCTGAAAGAAATGCCCCGACTGGTTCGGGGCTTTTTTTTGGCGGGGATCTCGCGCTCTTGGCATATCCGAGATCTCGGGTGATGCTGATTTTTTGGTTCTGCCTAACGGCAGATCTGTTCCGCCTTCTGGCTCCTGGTTGGGCGACTCCCTCGTCGTCGTTCCTTCACTCCGGCGACGCTCCGTGGGCCCGCCGCCATCGGCCATCCATGGCCGGGGGCGGCTCTCGCGGCATCCATGCCGCTCGGCCCACTGCGCATCGCCTGCGTTCAGCCTGCACCCAAGTCGCGTTTTGTGGTGTCTGGACTGTCGCGGTACGAAAAGCACGTCAAGAACGAGGCAGAGCGAGAGCTAGCAGGCGACTTCAATGTTGTTTTTGACTCTGCCGAAGGCGTAGGAGCGCGGCTTGTCCCGCGATCTGCCGGGAACCGGCAGCAAATCCGGTGCATGCGGTGTATCAGGTACAACCGAGTTGCCTGATTTTGCTACCGCTGCGCGGCAGATCGCGGGACAAGCCACGCTCCTACAGGATTCGCGCTATCCGATGCTTTTGCTCTTGATCTTCCTGCCTCGCCAGGCTAGACACCACAAAACGCGACTTGGGTGCAGGCTGAACGCAGGCGGCGTGGAGTGGGACGAGCGGCATGGATGCCGCGAGAGCGCCGCCAGGACATGGATATCCGTTCGGCGCGTGCCCATGGAGCTTCGCCGGAGTGAAGGGACCCGACGCAGGAGGGCCCAACCAGGAGCCAGGACACTTGGCTGCCTCTTGAAACAAAGAGGGGGGTCTTTTCAAGTAACCCGCCGAAGACGGAACAGGTCTGCCGTTAGGCAGAACAAACTTCAGCGTCACCACCGAAATCGGATACCACCCAAAAGCTAACACCGACACTTAACCCATAAAAAAACGCCCCGAACCAGTCGGGGCGTTTTCATGTGGCTTCAACGTGCAGCTTGAAACTCGCCGTTCAACGCTGCTTTTACTTCGGGAACGCCGGTGGGTTAACGCCCGCCATGTCTTCCATCACGCGAACCACCTGGCAGCTGTAACCGAATTCGTTGTCGTACCAGACGTACAGAACAACGCGGTTATCCATGCAGATAGTCGCTTCAGCGTCCACCACACCCGCGTGGCGCGAACCCACGAAGTCGGTGGAAACCACTTCCTGCGAGTTCACGAAATCGATCTGCTTGTGCAGGTCCGAATACAGCGCGGTGTGGCGCAGGTACTCGTTCATTTCTTCGCGGGTGGTCGCGGTGCCCAGGTTCAGGTTCAGGATCGCCATCGACACGTTCGGCGTCGGAACGCGGATTGCGTTACCGGTCAGCTTGCCGGCCAGTTCAGGCAACGCCTTGGCAGCCGCTGTCGCAGCACCGGTCTCGGTGATGACCATGTTCAGCGCGGCGCTACGGCCACGGCGGTCGCCTTTGTGGAAGTTGTCGATCAGGTTCTGGTCGTTGGTGTACGAGTGAACCGTTTCAACGTGACCGTTGACGATACCGAACTTGTCGTTCACAGCCTTGAGGACCGGAACAATGGCGTTGGTGGTGCAAGAAGCCGCGGAAATAATCTTGTCATCAGCGGTGATCTGCTGGTGGTTGATGCCGTGAACGATGTTCTTCAGCTTGCCTTTGCCCGGTGCGGTCAGCACCACGCGGTCAATGCCAGGGCACTGCAGGTGCTGGCCCAGGCCGTCGGCATCACGCCATACGCCGGTGTTGTCGACCAGCAGCGCATCCTTGATGCCGTACTGGGTGTAATCCACCTCGGTTGGGCTCTTGGCGTAAATCACCTGAATCAGGTTGCCGTTGGCGCTGATGGTGTTGTTGGCTTCGTCGATGGTGATGGTGCCGTCGAACGGACCGTGTACCGAGTCACGACGCAGCAGGCTTGCACGCTTGACCAGATCGTTCTCGGCGCCTTTGCGCACGACGATGGCGCGCAGACGCAGGCCGTCGCCACCACCGGTTTTTTCGATCAGGATACGCGCCAGCAGACGACCGATACGGCCGAAACCGTACAGCACGACGTCAGTGCCTTTGCGAGCGCCGGAATTCTGTTGGCCTACGATTTCGGCCATTTCTTCACGGACGAACTGCTCGGCAGTGCGACCGTTGGCTTCGGCCTTGTATTTGACGGCCAGCTTGCCCAAGTCCACCGAAGCGGCACCCAGTTTGAGCTCGCTCATCGCTTTGATGAGCGGGAAAGTCTCGTGTACAGACAACTCGGTTGCGTCTGCCTGGCGGTGACGCGCAAAGCGGTGAGCTTTGAGAATCGCGATGACTGAACGGTTGATCAGGGTGCGGCCATAGATCGAACTCACCACATTGTTATTGCGGTAGAGCTGACCGATAAGCGGGATCATCGCCTCGGCGAGTGCTTCACGATCGATCCATTCACCAAGACACTGGTCGGGCTTCTGAGTCACGGGAACCTTCCACATGTAGGGGCTGAAAAAAGGGACTACATTATGCCCAAGCCTTTGTTTATGAGCAATCCAGTGTTTTGAGATCTCGGAGCACTACATAAATCGGCGAGCACAAAACTGACAGCGGATTCCCGATTTAGTTACAATCCCCGGCTTTGCCGCAACGCCTGGAGCTTTATCTTCCGTGCCCGTTCTGCGCCTACCGATTCTCCCTGCTGCCGCAGGCAAACAACATTGGGGCAACCTGCCCGGTGCCGCTCAGAGCCTGGCCATCGCCGAGGCCGCCAGCGCCGCGAAACGCTTCACCCTGCTTTTGACCGCCGACAGCCAAAGCGCCGAGCGACTCGAGCAGGAACTGAAGTTTTTCGCCCCTGAGCTTGCGGTGCTGCATTTCCCTGA
This sequence comes from Pseudomonas abietaniphila, assembly GCF_900100795.1. Classification (GTDB taxonomy): domain Bacteria; phylum Pseudomonadota; class Gammaproteobacteria; order Pseudomonadales; family Pseudomonadaceae; genus Aquipseudomonas; species Aquipseudomonas abietaniphila. Next base: position 54,579 of record NZ_FNCO01000001.1, on the reverse strand, counting down.
CTGGGAAACCCTGCCCTACGACCTGTTCTCGCCGCACCAGGACATCATCTCCCAGCGCATCGCAAGCCTGTATCGGCTGCCCGAGCTGGAACATGGCGTGCTGGTCGTGCCCATTACCACCGCCCTGCACCGCCTGGCGCCGACCAAATTCCTGCTCGGCAGCAGTCTGGTGCTGGACGTCGGGCAGAAACTTGATGTCGAGGCCATGCGAACGCGGCTCGAAGCCAGCGGTTATCGCTACGTTGACACAGTGTACGAACACGGCGAGTTCACGGTGCGTGGCGCCCTGATCGACCTGTTCCCGATGGGCAGCAAACTGCCCTACCGAATTGACCTGTTCGACGACGAAATCGAAACCCTGCGCACCTTCGAGCCGGAAACCCAGCGTTCCATCGACAAGGTCGATTCAGTGCGCCTGTTGCCGGCCAAGGAATTCCCGCTGCAGAAGGAGGCCGTCACCCGGTTCAAGGCGCGGTTCCGCGAGCGGTTCGACGTCGATTTCCGCCGCAGCCCGATCTTTCAGGATTTGAACAGCGGTATTACCCCGGCCGGTATCGAGTACTACATCCCGCTGTTCTTCGAAGAAACCTCCACCCTGTTCGACTACCTGCCACAGGACACCCAGGTGTTCTCGCTGCCGGGCATCGAACAGGCGGCGGAAACGTTCTGGAAGGACGTGCGCAGCCGTTACGAAGAGCGCCGCGTCGACCCTGACCGACCGCTGTTGCCGCCTGCCGAGTTGTTCCTGCCGGTGGAAGACTGCTTCGCGCGCCTCAAAAGCTGGCCTCGGGTGGTCACCAGCCAAGACGACGTCGACACCGGCGTGGGCCACGAGCGCTTCCCGGCGCAGGTGTTACCGAACCTGGCGATTGAGGCCAAGGCCAACGAGCCATTGGCGGCGCTGTCCAACTTCCTCAACGACTTCCCCGGCCGCGTGCTGTTCACCGCCGAATCGGCCGGTCGACGCGAGGTGCTGCTTGAACTGCTCGAGCGCCTGAAGCTGCGCCCGAAAACTCTGGACAGCTGGCAGGAATTCGTCGACAGCAAAGAGCGGCTGGCGATCACCATCGCACCGCTGGACGATGGCCTGGTGCTGGACCAGCCCGCGCTGGCGCTGATCGCGGAAAGCCCGTTGTTCGGTCAGCGCGTGATGCAGCGTCGTCGCCGTGAAAAGCGTGCGGACGGCCATGCCAACGACGCGGTCATCAAGAACCTTGCCGAGTTGCGCGAAGGTGCGCCGGTGGTTCACATCGACCACGGCGTCGGGCGCTATCTGGGCCTTGCCACGCTGGAAGTGGAAAACCAGGTCGCAGAGTTCCTGATGCTGGCCTACGCCGAGGACGCCAAGCTGTATGTCCCGGTGGCCAACCTGCATTTGATCGCACGCTACACCGGCAGCGATGACGAACTGGCACCGCTGCACCGTCTGGGTTCCGAAGCCTGGCAGAAAGCCAAGCGCAAGGCCGCCGAACAGGTGCGCGACGTGGCGGCCGAGCTGCTCGATATCTATGCCCGTCGCGCCGCGCGCGAAGGCTACGCGTTCGCCGATCCGAAGCTCGACTACGAAACCTTCAGCGCCGGCTTCCCGTTCGAGGAAACCCCGGACCAGCAGACCACCATCGAAGCGGTGCGCGCCGACATGCTGGCGCCTAAACCGATGGACCGCCTGGTCTGCGGCGACGTCGGTTTCGGCAAGACCGAAGTGGCGATGCGCGCGGCGTTCATCGCCGTACACGGCGGCAAGCAGGTCGCGATCCTGGTGCCGACCACCCTGCTCGCCCAACAGCACTACAACAGCTTCCGCGACCGTTTCGCCGACTGGCCGGTGACCGTTGAAGTCATGAGTCGATTCAAGTCGGCCAAGGAAATCAATGCCGCCGTGGCCGATCTCGCCGAGGGCAAGATCGACATCGTCATCGGCACCCACAAGCTGTTGCAGGACGACGTCAAGATCAAGAACCTGGGGCTGGTGATCATCGACGAAGAACACCGCTTCGGTGTCCGTCAGAAAGAACAGCTCAAGGCGCTGCGCAGCGAAGTCGACATCCTGACCCTGACCGCCACGCCGATCCCGCGGACCCTGAACATGGCCGTGGCCGGTATGCGCGACCTGTCGATCATCGCCACACCGCCTGCGCGTCGCCTCTCGGTGCGCACCTTCGTCATGGAGCAGAACAAGCCGACCGTCAAAGAGGCGCTGCTGCGCGAGCTGTTGCGCGGCGGTCAGGTCTACTACCTGCACAACGACGTGAAGACCATCGAGAAGTGCGCCGCGGACCTCGCCGAGCTGGTGCCCGAAGCGCGGATCGGCATCGGTCACGGCCAGATGCATGAGCGCGACCTCGAACAGGTGATGAGCGACTTCTACCACAAGCGCTTCAACGTCCTGATCGCCTCGACCATCATCGAGACCGGGATCGACGTGCCAAGCGCCAACACCATCATCATCGAGCGCGCCGACAAGTTCGGGCTGGCCCAGCTGCACCAGTTACGCGGCCGGGTCGGACGCAGTCACCACCAGGCGTACGCGTACTTGCTGACACCGCCGCGCAAACAGATCACGCCCGACGCCGAGAAGCGCCTGGAAGCGATCGCCAACACTCAGGATCTGGGTGCAGGCTTCGTGCTCGCAACCAACGACCTGGAAATCCGCGGCGCGGGTGAACTGCTGGGCGAAGGCCAGAGCGGGCAGATCCAGGCGGTCGGCTTCACCCTTTATATGGAGATGCTCGAGCGCGCGGTAAAGTCGATCCGCAAGGGCGAACAGCCGAACTTGGATCAACCGCTCGGCGGTGGACCGGAAGTCAACCTGCGTGTGCCGGGGCTGATTCCCGAGGATTACCTGCCCGATGTGCATGCACGCCTGATTCTGTACAAACGCATCGCCAACGCCGCCGATGAGGAAGGCCTGAAAGACCTGCAGGTGGAAATGATCGACCGCTTCGGCTTGCTGCCGGAACCGACCAAAAACCTGGTGCGCATGACCTCGCTCAAGCTCAAGGCCGAGCAACTGGGCATTAAAAAGGTCGATGCCGGGCCGCAGGGTGGACGAATCGAATTCGGCGCCGATACTCCAGTAGATCCGCTGGCGCTGATCAAGCTGATTCAAGGGCAACCCAATCGCTACAAATTCGAAGGCGCCACGCTGTTCAAGTTCACGGTGCCGATGGAGCGACCCGAGGAGCGCTTTAATACGCTGGAAGCGCTGTTCGAGCGTCTGACCCCGCCGCCTTCCAAACAATCGGCTTAAGGATTCACCATGCGTCTGCTTCACTCGCTCACCCTGCTGCTGGTGCTATTCGCCCCTGCAGCGTTCGCCGATGGTACGTATCAGGTGGAACTGATCCTGTTCCGCCAGAACGGTGAACCCGCGGAGACCAACCAGCCAGCGCCGGAAGACTGGGCCGCCGGCGCGCGAACACTGGGACCCGACAACCAGGCGTCCACCGCGCTGGACACACTGGCGGGCAAGCTGGAATCCAGCGAGGGCTATAAAGTGCTGTTGCACCGTGCCTGGCAGCAGGACCTGAGCGCGACGCCGAGCAAGGTGGCGATCAGCAGCGGCCAGAAACAGTTTGGCCACTACCCGATCGAGGGCACGGTGAGCCTGGGTCTGGCGCGTTTTACGGACATCGACGCCAATTTCTGGGTCAACCAGCTCGATGACCATGGCGTGCTGGTCACCAGCGAACGCATGCGTCAGGCGACCCGCGTCAGAAACGGCGAATTGACCTACATGGACAACGGGAGCCTGGCGATGTTGATCAAAGTCTCTCCTCTTCAAGCACCGCGTTGACGTAGGGCAAGACGTGTCATCCTCATTGGAAAAAGCCCTGGCGCTGCCATGGGAACCGTTATTCAAGGCGCAAAGCGTGGAACGCGGGCTTGACTATGCCCGGCAGAAACGCGTCACCCTGGATCACATCAGCGCCGATCTGGTGCGCACCGTGTGCCGAGGGTCGAGCCTTGAAACCTACACCCAGACCCTGCTATTCAAAGACCCCGACCGCACCCGTAATTTTATCGTCGGCAAGTGCACCTGCCCGGTCAGAAACAACTGCAAGCATTGCGCAGCCGCGTTGTTTTTCCTTCAGGACCCGGAAAACAGGCCTACGATCGCGGCGGCTGCGGGCAATCTGAATGGCGCACGCAAGCCGGGGATCGAGAAAAAACCCGCGCTGCCGGTCAAGCTGTTGAAAGGCGTCGAACCGGAGCCGCGCCTGATCCTGGCCAGCTTTGAGTTCAGCGCCTACGAACCCCGTAACGGCAAGATGCAACGGCACATTCAGCACCGTGCGGCCCTGGCGTTCCGCTACCGCGAGATGTTTGTCTCGGGCGTGCCCAGCGCCGGCCGCTCCAGCGACATTCTGTGGCACCTCAAAGAAGAAACCATTCGCATGCGCCGCGTGCTGGATCGCGAGGCGCAGTACCGCAAGCAGTTGCAGGACATGGGCTTTCGCATCGCCACCCGGCAGAGCAAGGCATTGCCCGATAGCGCCGGTGAAATGTTCGAGCTGCCAACCGACAAGGCCTGGCTGACCTTCATGCTCGACGAGCTGCCCGTGCTGCGCGAGCAGGGGTGGCAGATCGAAATGAACGCCGATTTCGGGTTTGACGTGACGCCCGTGGACGACTGGTACGCGACGGTCGATGAAGCACCGGAACGTGACTGGTTCGATCTGGAGCTGGGGATCATCGTCAATGGCGAGCGTCTGAGCCTGTTGCCGATCCTGATCAACCTGCTGCGCACGCACCCCGAATTGATGACGCTGAACGGCATCGCCAAACGGCGTGATGATGAACAGCTTCTGGTGCAGCTCAATCACTTCACCCAGCGTGGCGGCGTTCCGATTCAGGTCGCCCTGCCCTACGGTCGCTTGAAGACCGTGCTGGCCACGCTGGGCGACTTCTACTGGCGTGAAGACGGCAACACCGCGATTCGCCTGAGTACCGCCGATGCGGCACGGCTCAAGCCGCTCGACGACATGCCGTTGCTGTGGCAAGGGGGCGACCGGGTCCGTCAGTTTTCCGAACGGCTTTTTAACATCAAAGACACCCAGGTCACGGTTCCGGAAGGTCTCAATGCCACGTTGCGCCCGTATCAGCTGGAAGGGTTGAGCTGGATGCAGGCCCTGCGCGAGCTGGAAGTCGGCGGCGTGCTGGCCGATGACATGGGTCTGGGCAAGACCCTTCAGACCCTGGCGCATCTGTTGCTGGAAAAACAGGCCGGGCGACTGGATTGCCCGGCGCTGGCGGTCATGCCGACCAGCCTGATCCCCAACTGGATGGACGAAGCGAAACACTTCACGCCGCAGCTCAACGTGCTGGCGTTGTATGGCGCGAACCGCCACCAGGACTACGAGAGCCTTCAGGATTACGACCTGATCCTCACCACCTACGCCCTGTTGCCACGGGACGTTGAGCTGCTGAGCAAACAGCTGCTGCACGTGCTGGTGCTCGACGAAGCGCAGTACATCAAGAACCCCAACAGCAAGGCCGCGCAGGCCGCTCGCCAGCTCAACGCTCGTCAGCGCCTGTGCCTGAGTGGCACGCCGCTGGAAAACCACCTGGGCGAGCTGTGGTCGCTGTTTCATTTCCTGATGCCCGGCTGGCTGGGCGACGTGAAGCAGTTCACCCTCAATTACCGCACGCCCATTGAAAAGCTCGGCAACGAAGAGCGTCTTCAGCACCTGAACGCGCGAATCAAACCCTTTCTGTTGCGGCGCACCAAAGAACAGGTCGCCACCGAACTGCCGCCCAAGACCGAAATCGTCCACTGGGTCGAACTCAACGATGCTCAGCGCGACGTGTACGAAACCATGCGCCTGGCCATGGACAAAAAGGTCCGCGACGAGATCACGCAAAAAGGCGTGGCACGCAGCCAGATCATCATTCTGGAAGCATTGCTCAAACTGCGGCAGGTCTGTTGCGACCTGCGTCTGGTCAACAGCGTGCCGCCCAATCCTCGCCATTCCACCTCGGCGAAGCTGCAGAGCCTGATGGAAATGGTGGAAGAGCTGCTGGCGGAAGATCGCAAGATTCTGCTGTTTTCACAATTTACGTCGATGCTCGAGTTGATCGAAACGGAGCTGGAACACCGCGGGATCGAGTACGCCTTGTTAACCGGCAAGACCAGGGACCGTCGAACACCGGTCCAGGACTTCCAGAGCGGCAAACGCTCGATTTTCCTGATCAGCCTCAAGGCCGGCGGCACGGGTTTGAACCTGACAGCGGCCGATACGGTGATCCACTACGACCCTTGGTGGAACCCGGCCGCTGAAAACCAGGCCACCGACCGCGCCTATCGCATCGGTCAGGAAAAGCCGGTCTTCGTCTACAAGATGATCGCCCGAGGCACGGTGGAGGAGAAAATCCAGCACCTGCAGCAAGAGAAGCGCGCGTTGGCATCCGGCGTGCTGGACGGTCGCGCCGCCGGAGACTGGAAACTGCAGGGCGACGACATCGAAGCACTGTTCGCCCCCCTGCCCTTGCCGCCCAAGAAAGCGAAGCGCTAACCCGCCAGCACAGATTCCTCGGCCCACTGGACGTAACACACCACCACCGGCATCTCGTGTTCGGCGCAGAAATCCAGCCAGCGCAGTTGGTTGTCCTGCAACCGGTCGCCCGGGCCTTTGACTTCGATCATTCGATAGCTGCGCTGCTCAGGGTAGAACTGGATCAGGTCGGGCATGCCGGTGCGGTTGGCCTTGATGTCTTGCAGCAGACGGCGGAACCAGCGTTTTAGGTGCTGCGGCGGCAGGCAGTGCAGCGCCTGCTCGAGCAGCTCCGGCGTCAGCGTGCCCCAGAACACGAAGGGTGATTGCAGGCCGAACTTGTCGACGTAGTTCTGCCGGATCGCCGCCTGATAGCGACCATCGTCCAGTTGCGCCAGACAGGCATCGAACAACGTCGCGCGACGCGGGTAGAAGTCGGGGCTGTGCAGGTCGCTGGGCGCGCTGTGAAACGGATGGAAGAATGCACCGGGCAGCGGGGCGAAGATCGCAGGCCAGCACAACAGCCCGAACAGCGAGTTGATCAGCGCATTCTCGACGTAATGCACCTCACTGCCCTCTTCGGCCAAGTGCAGTTGAATCAATCGCTCAACGCTGTGTTCCGGCAACGGCACCACGCTCAGGTCCAGCCGAGTGACGGCCCGAGTGGTCCGCCGTCGAACACCACCCTGCCCCAGCTTGCGTTGCAGGCGCGGCTGAATGCGCAGCAGGTGCTGGGTTTCTTCATCGTTTTCAGGCGCCGACTGAGCCTGCAGCAAGAGCGCCATGGCTTCAGCGTAGTGCTCGATGCGCTCAAGCACGCGAATCCTGCGTACCCGCGCACCGGGATAACTGGACTGTGTGTACACGGCCAACGCCAGCGGCCAGTCCTGCTCGCGCTCGGCCTGATAACCGATCTGGAACAGCAGCTTGGCCCGGCGCATCGCCAGCCACGGGTTTGCGGTGTTGACGCTCGTCGCCTGAGCGGCCAGTTCGTGCAACACCGCGCCTTCGTCCAGCGCCTGGCGGCAGGCGTGCAGATGCAGGCACGTGTCGATGTCTTCCCGTCGGCCGATACCCCGCGACTCGACGGAAAATTCGACTTTCTCGTAGCGATAAATGCCCAGATCCGCCAGCACGAATTCGGACCACTCCTGGTACAGATTGCCGAAATACAACAGACGCAAGCGATCGCACAACGGCATGACCTCCAGCCCGAAGACCACGTCATCAAGGCCTGAGAACCACTGATCCAGCGGTTGCGCCTGCGCGTACAGCGGCAGGAGTCGCTCCAGCAGATCCGCTTTTTTCTCCGTGCTCCTGATTCCGTGATCCTTGAAACAAAGCCCCAGTTCGTCCTTGCGCAGCAGCGCGAATAACCCATGAAGATCCAGATGAGGCTGTGCGTCGACCCATCCACACGCCAAAAGCGACGCGGCAGCCAGCCGCACGTCACCGATCTCGGCATAATTCAGCTTGCTGGCACGAAACAGAGTCCCCTTGCGCATGACCATCCGCACCAGCAACGCCTGGGAAGGCTGTGACAGACGCGCAAAGTGCTCGATGAACCGACGCTCGTCATCATCGAGCAGATCGTCGTAGCGCTGACCAATCCAGCCCAGCACCTGGCGAAAGTTCTCCAGGTAATAGAACGGGTTGTCGAGGGGGGAAGTGCTCACGGCGCGGTCACGTTACGGCAGTTGGAAAGGCGTCAGGATACTGTGTATCCGTACAGATTCCAGCCCCTTTTTGCCATCAATCGCAACCGGTCTGATCAACGGCAACCGGTCACCCGATTCGTTAGAATCAATGCCTTCGTCTACAAGGGAAACGGCCATGCTCTCCTCTCGCACACCTCGGGTTTATCTGGCGGGCTTTGACGTCTTCCGAAGCGACGCCATCGAGCACGGGCGTTATCTGAAAGCGCTGTGCAACGCACACGGCCTCGAAGGGTTGTATCCATTCGATAACGAGGTCACGCAGGGGCTGCCGCCGCAGGAAACGGCCGCGCTGATCTGCACTGCCAACATCACGATGATCAAAGGCTGCGATGCCGTGCTGGCGAATTTGAATGTGTTTCGCGGTGCCGAGCCGGATTCCGGGACAGCATTTGAAGTCGGCATGGCCGTGGCGCTGGCCAAACCGGTGTGGGCCTACTTCGATGACCTCGGATCGCTGCGCGAGCAGATCCAGCACGACGCCGAAGGGTTCGATGCACAGGGGTTTCAGGTCGAGGACTTTCATCTGCCGAAAAACCTGATGCTGGCGTGCACCTGGGCGGGCAGCAGCGCGACGGCCGAGGGCGCGATCGAGGCGCTGGCCCGGTATCTGTCAGCACAACGCTGATGCTCGCCCGGTGATGAGGCTTCGGCCGCAGGCCTAGGAGCGCGCTTGCCCGCGATCTGGCGCGAAGCGGCAGTCATCGGGTTGATGCTTTCTGCCTGAAAGGGCAAAGGTGCCTGGCTTTACGGCTGCTGCGCAGCAGATCGCGGGCAAGCGCGCTCCTAGGCCTGCGGCCAGAAGCCTATTCACCTCCACCTAAAGAATGGCATCTGCAGGAACGACATCGGCGTCAACCTCACACCGCAGGTATCACTCAGTTACTTCAACAACCCTTCCACCACGTCTGGCGTGACGTAATGCGGGCCGTCGAACAGGTACAGCGGGTAGCCTCGGTACGCTGCAATCTGGGGTTTCAGTTCGTCGGCCGTTGCGGAGCGAAAGCCGCCGCCGACCTGAGGGCGAAACGCTTCGACGATGATCTTCACGCGGTTTTTGCCCAGGGTTTTGCGCAGCGCATCGGCATAGGTGCGCGCGACCGGGGCAGTGCGCGCGTAGACGCCGACGCCGTCCTGGAAGAACACCCCGATGTCGTCCGGCAGCCAGGACTTGAGCCAGTCAGCCGTGGCTTGCGGGCCGATGTTGGCACCGTCGTAGACGCTGATCCACAGCGGCCTCGGCAAGCGGGCGAGCAACGCGGGCAGTTCTTTGGCGCGGCTCCAGCTGGGATCGACTTCCGCGGGAAAGTACCATCCGGTGACATTCAATGGCGTTTTGACCCGGGCCATCTGCTCGGACAACGTCGCCAGTTCCTCAATGTTGTCCCGCGAGCGGTTTTCACTGAAGAACCCTGCCAGCCCAACGATCACATCTTGCGCCCAAGGCGCTTTGGCAATGCGCGCCCAATCGGGTAAGGCCGGCACCTCAGGCAACCCGCTGCCGGGCACAAACGCCTGGCCGTCCACCGCGGTCCATTGCACCAGCAATTCATGGGCACCCAGCTTTTGCCACTCGCCCTGAATGCCCACGGTCGCGTTGTCCGGCTGCCAGACAATGCCCGCAATGTTCGGTCGTGCGCCTTGCCCGAGTTCGTACAACGCATCGACAGCCACACCCATCACGCCTACCAGCAGCGCGGCCAACGAGGTTTTCAGCCATCGCGACATTCCGGGCCTTTCCAAAACATCCCTCCCGATCTGAGTCACCAGGCAAACGTCATGCGCGCAAACACCCCTTGGGCGCTGTCGTCACCAAACACCTTCTCGCGGTACTGCACGGAAAAGTCGATGTACGACTGCGGCGCCTTGTGCCGGGTCTCACGGAACCAGTAGCGCACGCCGACTCCGACACCCGCCCCGCCCGCGCTGTCGCCAGAGGTTTTATTGCGACCGAGGGCGTCGACTTCACTGTGCATCTTCGAGTCGTAATCCACGGCGGCGACCACGTGCGGAAAGACGACCAGCCGTGGGCTGACCCGGTCCAGGCGAATACTGCGACCCAATTGCCATTCACTGTTGAAGTAGTTGCGTTTGTCCTGCAGATAACGCCCCCCTTCAGCGTAGAACTGAGAGGTCCACCAGCTCGGCACATCGACGCGCAGGTCGGTGCCGATGCTCGAACCATAGCCCAGCCGCACCAGCCAGTCGCCGTCGACCTTCGAGCCTGCCAGCGGGAAGGTGCGCTCGAATGCCGCCATCACGTTGTAGTCGGAAAACGGTTTGATCCGTGCCCCGACCGCGCCCTGCAAGGCATCCAGCCCTTTGTCGTTGCCACTCTCCTTGTTCCACAGCGTGTCGGTCACGCGCCCGTACAGTTCGACGAACCGTGCGTCGCGATACCCGGCCGGGCGCCAGAACACTTCGGTGCTGTTCTGCACGCTGTCGTTACTGCTGCTCGGCGCACCGCTCAAGCCGTTGGTAGTACTGGCGCCGCGGTAGGTCGTGGTGTTGGTCACGCCCCAGACCCGCGACAGATCCGATACGGCACGCCGCGTGTCAAACACTTGCTGATCAGGCATCTGCAGATCGCCCGTCTGCTGGTAATCGAGTACGCGCTTGAAGTAGGCAATCGCCTGCACATCGTCGGGCACGCGCATGGCCGTGTACGCCGCGTCCTGCACCTCCTTGGGCTTGAGGCCGTTTTGCCGATCCAGGCGTTTGAACACGCCCAGCGCGGCGCGATCATCACCGGCCTGACTCAGGAAATACGCCATCTGCACCTCATCGCCCGGCTGCAACTCACCGGCATCGCGGGCCTTTTGCAGGCGTTCGAGCGCTTCGTGCGGCTCGCCCATCGCGGCATACAACGACGCCTGTTCGCGCAGCGGCAAGTTGCCGACGGCCAGCGCTTGAGCAAAGTCCTGCTGCGCGCCGGGCTTGTCGCCCAGACGCAGCCGCATCTGCCCGCGCTGGGCCAGCAAGGTGGCGTCATTGCCTTTCAGGGCCAACGCTTCGGTCGCTGCAGAACGTGCATCGGCGTATTGCGCCTGCGCGATCAATGCGCTGACCAGCAACCGGCGATAGGCGATCTCGTCCGGATAACGCCGCACCACGTCACGGGCGTAACTGACCGCAGCCTCGTTATCGCCCCGCGCCAACGCCTGGTAGCCCTTGGCGGCGGTGACCACGGCAATCTGTTCGTGGACCGATTGCAGACGCCGGTCCAGCACCGCTTGAGGCCCGACCGCCTGAGTCGCCTCGTTGATCGCGACCTCGGCCTCCTCCAGATGCTGCTGACGCTGCAACGCCTCGATCAGCATCATCCGGTAGTCGAGGTTTTTCGGCGCCTGGAGGATCGCTTTGCGGGCAAACCCGGCCGCACGGTCGTAGTCGCCATTGGCGTACGCGCGCAACGAACGGTTCCCGTCCAGATAACCCGGTTTGGGTCGCGCATCCGGGTAACGCTCAGGGTGATCCCGGCGGTCTTTGTCGCGCTCCGCCAACGTGATCAGCTTACGCAGCTGATCCACGTCGTCGCGTTGGCGCAGCGCCTCCCGGGCCTTGGCGATCGCGAGGTCGTAATCCTTACGGTTGTAAGCGCTGTAGGCCTCGTTGGCGATGGCAAACGCAGGACCGGTCAACGGCAGCGGCAGGATGTGCGGCTGCGCCTGAGCCTGGCACAGGAGCGGCAGCACGCCGAGGCCAAAGCCAAGGTGCAAACGCAGGTGACGATGCAGCAATACAGGGAGCTTCATGAAGGTTGCTCCGTTTGAGCGTTCGACGCCGACTGGCTGTGCTGCTTCGCCACGGCCTGCTCGATGGTTTCCCGAGACAACACATCGGTGTCCACGAGGTAATCGCCGATACGGCCGTGAATGTGCGGACGGTACTGCAACATGGCGCGATTGAAGGTCTGGCGATCCAGCAAGCCCTGGTCGATGAGCAAGTCACCCAGCAACGGCGTGGCCGCGGAAAGCGGTTGACCCGCCACCACGTCCAGCCGGCGCAACTGCTCGATGATCTCGCTTTCCCGGGCAATCAACTGCACCGGCTCTGCACCCATCTGGTCCGTGATTTGCTGCAAACCTTCTTCAGTCAGTGGGCTGGCCACGGCGATTTCCGGGCGGCCTTGGCTGTCCAGTGCTAAAGGCACCACGCGCCAGCGCAACCAGTATTCGTCGGCCAGAATCGATGTCGGTTGGACCTTGGCCGCCAGGTCGAACACCCGCGGCAAGTCGTTCTGAAACGCAATGGCTTCCGCCAGGGTTTCGTCGTCGAGCCAGCCGTGACTGAGCAGGATTCGGCCCAACGGCAACTGTCGCGTCTGCTGTTGCTGCAGCGCGGTTTGCAGCTTTTCGTCGTTGATTGCCTGCCAGGACAACAGCACGCTCCCCAGCTTGCGAGGCGCTTGCGCCACCAGATCGGTCGACGGAAAGTCATGCATGGTCTTGTCCCAGACCAGCTTGCGGTTGAGCAACTTGCCCACCAGAAACAGCCGCCACGCGCGGGCGGCGGCCATGAAGTTGACGAAATTGCCGACGATCATGCGCGGCATCGACAACAGCCCATGCTGCCAACCGTAAAGAATCGTGGTGAAGTAGCACCGATGCGCCATGCGCCAGAGCAATGCGACGCCGTTGGCCGCCAGCAGAAAGCCGACCAGCCCGTTGTTCTCGAACGGCGTTGGAAAGCTGATGTTCCACAGTCCACTGGCGCGCAGGACGATCAACGCCAGCAACTGCATAAGGATTACGTAAGCGATGATGCTTACAAACGAAGTCACCACGCCTTTACGGTCGCGAAACAGCAGGTAGCGGTTGGCAAGCGAGCCCGTCCAGCCCATCTGTTCCCAGCCTTGCAGGCCGATGCCGAGGGTCCAGCGAGCCTTTTGACGGAACGCCGTGCGAAAGGTATCCGGGAAGAATTCGCGGACACACAGCGGCATTTCAAGGGTCGATTCGTACGGCTCACGGAACCACGACTTGCGCAAAACCCGGTACTGCACCGGGAAGCGCACGAAGATCGCGCTCATGCCGTAACGCGCCAGCCGCGCGCCGACGTCGTAGTCCTCGGTCAGGCTGTCGGTGTTGAACGGCTGGTTGCGGTTTTCATCGGCGAGCACCTGCAGCGCACGTCGCGAAAAGCAGGTGCCGACACCGGCGGACGGCACGCTGTCCGTCATGCTTTCGCGCACCACCAGGTCCTTGCCGTGCCACTCGGCGAACTCGTCCATGTAGGTGCCTGCCACCCATTCGTACCAGTTACGCTCCAGCGACACGACCGGTAACTGAATCATGTCCTTGCGTGGCAACAGGTAGTTGAACAGGCGCAACTCCAAGGGGTGTAACACGTCCTCGCTGTCGTGCAGCACGACGCCGGCGAAGCTCACCGCGTGGGTCTGCTCATACAGAAAGATCGCCTGAATGACCCAGTTGAGGCAGTCGGCCTTGCAGGTCGGACCGGCGTGGGGCACTTCCACGCGATGCAGTTGCTTGTAGCGCCGACGCATGCGCTCGACTTCATCAATGGTGCGCTGATCGTTGACGTAGGTGCCGACGAAGACCACGTAATGCTGGTAGTCCAGCGTCGACACCATGTTCTCGATCATCGGCGCAATCACATCGTATTCCAGCCACGCAGGCACCATGATCGCCAGTGGTTGCTCATCCCGCGCCATCAACTGCTCTGCAGTCAGCGGACGGTACCGGCGCTCGGCCGTGAACTTGCGGTACAGACGTCGTGCCCAGTACCACAGGTCGATGAACAGATCGTCCAGGCTCGACACCAGGATGATCGCCGCGACCAGGATGGTCGCGACCTCCAGCGCGCTGTAGTAATGAGCCAGCCAATAGGGCCAATAAAGCGAGGTCATCGCGGCTCCCGTTACTGGCGATTGCGACGGGCGCGACGGCCAGTCAGCAGCAACACGAGAAACGCAATCACGCCTGCCGGAATCAGCCACAGCAATGAGGGTTTGCGCCAGGCATCCAGCCCTTTGGGTTCCTGGTCGTCAATCATCTGGCTGCCGGTCGGGTCCTTCGCGTCGAAGGTAGTCAACGCGCCGCTGTCGCCCAGAATCGTGACATTGCCGCGCTCAAGCAGCACGGGCCGCGCGAAGTCTGGCGCTTGCCCGCCCAGCGTGCGATAGACCATCCCATGCTGGCTGCCAGATTCGACCACTTGCAGTGCCGCCAGGTGATTGAGCGATTTCAGGTCGAGCAACGTTTGCTCCTTGTGATGAATCAGCAGACGCCCCTCGTAATCGACCTGCACCGTTTCATCGCTGTCCTTGACCGGCACTTCGAAGGTGAGAAATGCCTTGTCCGGAGCAATGGCAGATTTGGCATCGGCATTCACCTTCAGCTCGGCGCGCAGTGGCGACACCCCGCTCGCACTGGCGATGCGAATCAGTTGCGGCAGGCTGCTGGCGGGACGGTCCAAATAGCTCTGCGGCACCACCACTTCTGTGCCCGACGCAAAGCGCGCCGCCATGCCTGAGAAGTCGTTATCCAGCGCCGTCTTTTCCAGCGTTATGTGGCTGCTCGGCAGCACGGAAACCGGAAAGGCCTGTGGCGTTTCGCGGCACAGGTCACTCACCGGCTGACGCTGAAAAGACACGCGCAAGGTGTTTTGCGCCGCCAGCGCGTAACGTGGAATACGCGCTTCGATGCGCTCCTTCTGGCCGTCTGCGTCCAGTTGTTTCGCGCCAATCAGGTAATCGTTGAGGAACAGGCTGACCACCGGAGAGGTGCCGGAGGCGCCCGGAGCGGCCGCTACATCGACAGCGGCGCGGGTCGGAATGCGACCGTCATATGCCACGCTACCAAGGGGAAAACTGGCGCTCCAGTCGCTCTTGGCCAGCACGTCGATGCTGCCTGGCTGGCCGCCCAGACGGCTCAATGCGACGCGACCGTCCTCGCTGAGTGGCAGGTTGGCTTCTTCACCCACGGTCAACTGGCGTGTCTTCGCCAGCTTGTTCCATGCGGCGCTGAACAGACCGATGGCCTTGCCCGCAGCATCCTGGTTGATCATCAGCACCGGGCGTGCGCCCAACAGCGCCAGACGCACATTGTCGGTCCCTGGGTTATTCAGCGCACCGTTGGCATGACGCTCGCGCCATTGAGTGAAGGCGCTCGCCGCACTGGCATCGGCGCTTTGCACCTGACGCTGCAATGCATCCAGAGAATCATTGATCGCCTTGAGCAACTGCGGATCGCCGACCGCCAGGTCGGCGCTCAGTGCGTCTGTTTGCCCCAACATCAACAACGCGCCGATCTGCGCCGGATCGTCCAGCGTGTGCATGCCTTTGCCGTCCAGGCTGGCGAACGCCGGGATCTGTTTCAGCTCGGCGGGAACGTTCAGCGATCCAAGGTCGATGCTGTCCTTGACCGAAGGAAACGGCACGATGCGTGCTTGCTTGCCAATCCTCTCCAACGCAACGCCGAGGCGCCAGGCGGCGTCATAACTGGCGCTGGACAACGCACCCGGCGCCACCAGGATCCCCGGTTTGCCGGGCAGTGCGTTCCACGCCGCGCCAACATCCTGCAGCTGACTGGCATCGTAGCTGTAACTCAGGCGGGTGTGCGGGTCGATGCGCAGCACGTTGCCGATGGCGCGGTCGTCTTCGCATTGCACGCGGGAAATGATCGACGACCACGCGATGCCTAGGCGCACCGAACCGCTGTCTCGCGGTGCCTTGTCCACGCCCAGCGTGGCGCTGGCATCGCCCTCCCCTTCGTTGAGCCCGAGCGCGCGGACCGGGTAGCCGTCCAGGGACAGCAACAGCGTGTTGCGACCGGCCTCGCCGTTGAGGTAACTGGCGTCGAAGTGCAGGGTCGCGTCGGTCAGCGGCACGTCCGCAGGCACCGGCAGGTACAACTCCCGCCGGGCATCGGAGGCATTGAGAATGATCGGTCGATCAATGCCCAGATCCTGCAACTCGATGGAGCGCTGCTGCCGGGTATCGGCATTCAGACGGCTGATGGCCTGGCTCAGCGGCGTCTCGGCAGCCAAGGCGAAAGCGGGCATGACAGCCAACAGGCTCATGCCACAGACAAGGGCGGGCAACGCGCCCGGGTGAACGGAAACGGAAGACTTCATTCAGACGAATCTCTTATGACACAAAGGGCGTGGAAGATCTCGGAGCGAGGCGCTTTGCCGACAGTGTCGGATCTGGCGTCTTCATCGTTGAATCCGCTCCCACGGGGGAGTTGGAAGGACCTCGCCCTCGAAAGGGCGGGCCGAAACGTTCAGGTCGTGGCTAATGCAGATTGGCGACCGAACGCCGTTGGATCGACGGCCATTGCGCCTCACTCGGCTCTGGATGCCTGAGCGATGTTTGCGCGACGAACTCGTCCACGGGGCGACCCATCAAGGCGTCGACAATGCGCGCGCACGCTTTGCCGTCGCCGTAGGGGTTCGCCGATCGCGACGCCATGCGCCACAACTGCTCGTCATCGAACAGCGCACAGACCCCTCGCACGATGGCATTCGGATCGGTGCCCACCAGCCGCACGGTGCCTGCGGCCACGGCTTCCGGGCGCTCGGTGACATCACGCATGACCAACACGGGTTTGCCCAGCGAGGGTGCTTCCTCCTGAACACCGCCGGAGTCGGTCAGCACGACATGCGCCAGCTGCATCAGGCGCACGAACGAGAGGTAGTCCAGCGGCTTGATCAAATGAACATTGGGCAAATCGCCCAGACGCTCGGTCACCGGGCCCAGAACATTAGGGTTGAGGTGCACCGGGTAGACGATCTGAATATCGGCGCGGCTGGCGAGGGTCCGCAGCGCCTGGCAGATATCGAGGAAACCGTCGCCGAAATTCTCTCGGCGATGGCCGGTCACCAACAACACTTTGCGCCCGGGCTCAAGGAAGCTGAACTGTCGGTCGAGCGCGACGCGCAACTGACGGTTACTGTCGATACGCTCGGCGGTCATTTTCAACGCGTCGATCACGGTATTGCCGGTCACGAACGAGGTGCCTTGCAGGCGCTCGCCGAGCACGTTGCGGCGCGACTCAGACGTGGGCGTAAACAGGTGATCGGAGATCAGGTCGATGCTGCGACGGTTCATCTCTTCCGGCCACGGCTGGTGAATGTCACCGGTACGCAAACCCGCTTCGATGTGCGCCACCGGGATCCGCCGATGAAACGCTGACATCGCCGCCACCATCGCCGACGTCGTGTCGCCGTGCACCAGCACCTTGTCCGGCTGTGCCTGCTCAAGCACCGGATCAATGGCTGCGTACAGCGCAGCGGTCAGGGTATTGAGGGTCTGTCCGGGCGTCATCACGTCCAGGGTGTAATCGGCTTTGAGCTCGAACATATCGAGCACTTGCTGGAGCATGCTCTGATGCTGACCGGTGATGCAGATCTGCGAATCGATACCCGGTTCAGCGGCGAGCGCCTTCACCAACGGGGCCATCTTGATGGCTTCCGGGCGAGTACCAAATATCGACAGGACTTTGAGTCTTGGATGAGCTCGAGCCATTCATATTCCTCCCGCGCATTTGCATGCGCCGCACGGCAGCGTACTTGTGCCGACGGCAGGCAAGTCGCTCGAAAGTGTCATTAATGGTCGGACGGCAATAATCGGAGAGATGATTCGATGTTCACTTCATTGTGAGAGCGAGGCAGTCCTTAGTGCCCGAAACAGGGACGATTATTAGCAGATAAACAGCACATTGCAAAAGATTTTATAACCTTTTTAATCAATCGCTTAAATTTTAAACTTTCACAAATAAGGGAGGTCAATGAACTATTTTTTCAACGCAAGGCCCGCAGAGCAAGGGCCGCAGCGCGAGGCTGATTTTGCATCAATTTACGCTGAAGAGTAAAGCTTTGAACTTATGCAGCCAGTGTTGTGTCGCGTCGCCACGACACGAACAGCTAATGGAGATACATCACGCTATCAACCTTTTAAATAATGGATCCAAAGCCAACACCCATCATCACGGAAGCCTTAATGACGGCGTACAACTTCAACAATAAACAGAAACTGTATACAGAGAGTGAAACAATATTTCGCCCATCACGGACGAAGAGATGACGCAACGGGCAGAGCAATATTGCACATACCCGTGTTAGCTCGTCATACAGGCGCTAAAGCCTTTCTCCGAACACTCCCACAGGGGGACGGCGCCGGTGTGCATTACGCCAGGTATTTGCGGAACCACTCCAGGGTCCGATCCCACGCCAACCGCGCGGCCGCATCGTCGTAGCGTGGCGTTGAGTCATTGTGGAAGCCGTGATTGACCCCGGGGTAAACGTAAGCCTGATAGGTCTTGCCGGCGGCTTTCAGCGCCTGCTCATAGGCGGGCCAGCCATCGGTAATGGGCTTGTCGAGCTCCGCGTAATGCAGCAGCAAAGGTGCCTTGATGCGCGCGACATCTTCCGCCTTGGGTTGCCGGCCGTAAAACGGCACTGCCGCCGCCAGTTCGGGGTAGGCAACGGCCGCCGCATTGGCCACGCCACCGCCATAGCAGAACCCGGTGATGCCGACTTTGCCGGTCGACGCGTGGTGCGCCATCAGCCATTCGATGGCCGCAAAGAAGTCGTTCATCAATTTCTCGGGATCAACCTTCTGCTGCAGCTCTCGGCCCTTGTCGTCATTGCCCGGGTAGCCGCCGACGGACGACAGGCCATCAGGCGCCAACGCGACGAACCCGGCCTTGGCCACACGACGGGCGACGTCTTCGATGTACGGATTGAGGCCACGGTTTTCATGCACCACCAGCACCGCCGGTACTTTCGCGCTGGCCTTGGCTGGCCGCACCAGATACCCACGGACCTGGCCGTGGCCTTTGGGCGATGGATAGGAAATATACTCGGCGACGATGTCGGGGTCGGTGAATTCGACCTGCTCGGCCAGCGCGTAATCCGGGCTCAGGGATGACAGAATCGCGGTCGCGGTGAGTCCACCCAAGGCGAACACCGCCGCCCGATCAAGAAATTCACGGCGGTTGATCTTGCCGTGAACGTAGAAGTCATACAGCTCGAGCAATTCAGGGGCGAAATCCTTGGCAGTGAGACGGGTCATCTGTGCACTTCCTCATTGATTGTCGGCTTGGCACCGCGCCTGAACCTTACGACTCGGTGGCGCGGTAACGAACAATCATTAAAGCAGTGTTTTGACCCGATAGCAGGTGGCGGATTATTCAGGAGAGCTGGTTGATCGATCGCCGTCGCACATCACCACCTGCCCCGTCGAAAAAACGCGATGACTTTATATATAAACAGGCAATAGCTGACGCGGTGTGATTTCACACAAGCGCTACTTCGTTACATAGGCGCGCCTCAACGCTTACTTTAAAACCTGTCCTGACCTTAACTGCACGAGTCTCTATAAAATTACGCCACCCGCCCGTTAACACTCAGCCCACACCCTCACTTAGCAATTTGTTTGCCAATGTCCACAATCGGAGACATCATCGCTCAACCAATTGAAAAATATTAATTTTTTATTAATCGCTTTACCATTTTCCGGTTACTTCCCCAATAACGGGGAAGAACACCCCCCACACTTAGGGCTTTCCATGCACCTCCATAGACACTTCCCCCCCTTCATTAAATTATTTCAAAATATAACTTCCATTTTTTTCTCGCAGCGCTATTGTCACTCTCAGCAGCCTTCTGTCTTCGCGACAGTACGTGATCGGCAACCGTAAGCGCCGACCTGTCGTCTGCACCGCGCCATTCAACTTTCAGTCGACGTGATGTTCACGAGGACCGCTATTGCTTTGGCCTGTTTTTAAACAAGAACACTGCAAACAGTTCCGGTAATCCTTCACTTACCGAGAGTGCCGATATCATGAATCACCTGATGAGCGTTCGATCCCTGCGTCTGACCTGCACCCTCGTGGGTGGCCTGATTGCCGGTTGCCTGTTGATACCCCTAGCCTCTGCGGCGACACCTGTGGAAGTGGTCGCGCCCGGCCCGGACATCCCCACGCTGCAATCGATGCGCGGCGTGACGCCGCCCGATCCCTCCGGTACCGAAGGCGGGCGCAAGGTCGACCTGATGGGCGACTTCGTGCTCAACCGCGACGCAGCGATTCGTTTGGGCAAGGCGATGTTCTGGGATCAGGACTTCGGCAGCGACGGCTTCACCGCCTGCGCGTCCTGTCACTATCACGCTGGCGTGGATCACCGCATCAGCAACCAGCTCAATCCGGGTCAGGCCCACACCAACGCCAACGTTGCGTCGCTGTTCAGCAAACCGTTCATTGCGCCGAACATCCCGGGGGATGTGCCGTCCTACACCACCCTGTCCGGCGGCAAGGGCGGCCCCAACTACACGCTGAAGAAAGCCGACTTCCCGACCCACGTGCTGGCCGATCCGCTGGACCGTAACTCGGCGATCGTTTATTCCTCGGACGATGTAGTGGGCTCACAAGGCGTGTTCGAAGCCAACTACGTCAGGCCTCGTCAGCCTCGGTTCGACCGCTGCACCCCGCAAACCGACGCGTTGTTTGCGGTTGGCAAGACCAGCGTGCGCCGAAGCACGGGACGCAACGCCCCAACGGTAATCAACGCCGCCTTCAACGTGCGCAACTTCTGGGATGGGCGGGCCAACAACGTGTTCAACGGCTTCTCGCCATTCGGCAATCGCGACCCCGACGCCGCCATTTTCGTGACCACTGAACGCAACCCCGTGGCGACCAAAGTCAGGCTGGCGCTCAATGACGCTTCTGCCGCTTCCCAGGCGGTCGGCCCGCCCGGCAGCCCGGTGGAGATGTCCTGTGGGGGCCGTACGTTTGCCGACATTGGTCGACGCATGCTGGACTCATTGGCGCTCAGCCATCAACGCATCGCCTCCAATGATTCGGTGTTGTCGTCGATTGCCGTGCGGCGTCCCAGCTACCGCGACCTGATCAAGGCGGCGTTCCACCCACGGCTGTGGAACGCCGCGCAGCCGGTGTCGCTGGGCGGCGTCGACTATGCGCAGATCGAGGCGAATTTCCCGCTGTTCTTTGGCCTTGCCATCCAGCTGTATGAGTCGACGCTGGTGTCCGACCAGACGCCCCTCGACGCTTACCTGCAAGGCAACACCCAGGCGATGGACGCGCAGCAGATTGAGGGCATGAACCTGTTCACCGGCAAAGGCAAATGCGTGGCGTGTCACGCCGGGCCCGAGCTGACCAATGCCGCAACACGCCTGCGCCTCGAACCCCGCGAGCGTATTGAACGGATGGTAATGGCCGACAACCTGGTCACGCTCTACGACAACGGTTTCTACAACACCGGCGTGCGCCCGACCGAGGAAGACCTGGCGCTGGGTGGCAGCGACGCCTGGGGCAACCCGCTGTCGTTCACCCGTCAGTACAACACCCTGCTGCAAGGCCTGAGCGTGCCGGACCCGTTCGAGGTCGACGTGTGCAAATTCGAAGCACCCTTGAGCCCGGCCATTCCGTGTGATGCGACGCTCAAGCCTAATGTCGGGTTCCGCGACTCGATCGATGGTGCCTTCAAGACACCGACCTTGCGCAACATCGCGCTGACCGGGCCGTACTTTCATAACGGCAGCCGCTCGACGCTCAAGCAAGTGGTGGAGTTCTACAACCGTGGCGGCGACCGGCGCGGTCAGGACGCGAGCAATACCAGCGGGTTCGACCATCCAAGTGTGAACCAGCACAACGCCTCGAACCTGGACCCGGACATGACCGCGCTGAACCTGACCCCAAGCGAAATAGACGCACTGGTCAAATTCATGGAAGTGGGCCTCACCGATCCACGGGTAGCGTGGGAACAAGCGCCGTTCGATCATCCGTCATTGACGATCGCGCAAGGGGAAGTCGGTGACGAGAACGCCGTGACCGTCCGGCCGGTGGACGCCAGCTCCACCACGCCACGGGCGAAAGACCTGGAAATCATGCTCAACGCCGTCGGGGCCACGGGCCGCCGTCCGAGCGATGGACCCCTGATGCCATTTGCCAGTGATTTGAAGTGAGGTGCCGGTAAGGGGATGCGGTGGGTCAGGTACATACGTTTTGAATGACCCAACGCGTTCGTCCGAAGTGCGGCCCATACCCTCGTAACCTCGGACGTCTCCCACGGGGATTCCGGTGTACCCAGGACTTAGCTCAGCCATCCGCCCGCTGCTCATTGATGAAATTTCGTTGCCTCCTGCAACTAGTCTGCAAACCCGCAGTCCTATCCGCGCCCCGAAATCCCGTTCAGCAACCTCCCCGTTTGATCACCCGAGCTGTCCGCCTCATGCGCCCACCTGTTCAGCTGTCTCGTTTTGCCCTGCTCAGCCTTGCCGCTTCGCTCTACCTCGTTACCCCACCGGCCATTGCCGACGGCGAGCGACAACTGGCGCAAGCCATCAACAGTTATCGGGCGCATCCGCAGCGGTGCGAAGGCCGGATCGCTTCGCCAATGCCGCCGCTGTCGTTGAAGGCCAACGTCGCCCTGCCGGTGGGCTATGGCGGCAGCTTGCGCGAAGGCTTGAAGGCGGCGGGTTATCAGGCCGCCACGGTTCAGAGTATTCAACTGGTCGGCGCACGTGACGCCGATGCCGCGTTCGCCATGCTGCAACGCGAATACTGCGATTCGATGCTCGACAGCCAGGCCGCCGACCTCGGCATCAGCCATGGGGGCGGGCAATGGCAACTGGTGCTGGCCAAACCGCTGGTGGATGCCCGTCTCACCGACGTGCGCGCGGCGGACAAGGCGTTGCTGGCACAGGTCAACGCCGCCCGCGCCACTTCGCGCATGTGCGGCTATCGGCGCTTCGCGGCGGCTCGCCCGTTGAGCTGGAGCAACGCGCTGGGCACTGCCGCCCAAGGTCACAGCAAGGCCATGGCCAACGACAACTACTTTGCCCACCAGGACCCGGATGGCGACACGCCGGCGGACCGCGCGCGGGTGGCAGGTTATCGCGGGCGGCAGATCGGCGAAAACATCGCTGCCGGTCAGGGTTCACCGAACCAGGCCATGCAGAGCTGGCTGGCGAGCCCCGGTCACTGCGCCAACCTGATGAACCCGATGTTCACTCAGGTCGGCGCGGCCTACGCAACCAATACCCGCAGCGATCTGGGCATCTACTGGACCATGCTGTTCGGCGCCCCTTGATCGCGTCTACCGTCACTTCCCACTAGCCAGCCCATCACAGTTGTATGATAACGTACGAAAACTCGTTTTCCGGGTGGCTTTGCCGGCGCCCGAGCGGGGATTCCGTTTCGATCCGATCACAATAAAAAGGGAAACATCAATGACCAAGTTCAAACTGGTGGTAGGGTTTGTGTGCCTGTTTTCGGGCTATGTAGCCGCTGCGCCGTCTGCCGATGAGCAAAATGTCGCCAAGGCCGTCGACCAGATGACCCAGGCCATGTTGCACAAAGACATCAAGGCACTGAGCGCCCTGACATCAGACAACGTCACCTACGGTCACTCCAGCGGCAAGATTCAGAACAAGCAGGAATTCATCGCCGACATCGAAACCGGCCGCAGCGGTTTCAAGACCCTTCAGATGCTCAACCAGAAAATCACCCTGGACGGCGACACCGCGCTGGTTCGCAACCACTTCTCCGCCCAAGCCGTGAACAGCGGCGTCGAAGTACCGACCGAGATCGAAAACTTCCAGGTCTGGCAGAAGCAGAAAGGCCACTGGCTGCTGATCGGCCGTCAGGCATTCAAGTTCTGATCGACCGCTGATGCACCTGTGGGAGGCGGCGTATCACCGTCGCTGTTCCCACAGGTCCACCTTGCGTCGTTACAACGCTTCCAGTTCCCACAACACCTCCAGAACATGCCGGGTCGAGCGTTCGACCTCTCCGGCCCGATGGGCGATGCCCAGCTCTCGCCATAACGACGGCTGCAACGGACGCATGACGATGCGGCTCTCCGGCGCCGGCGTCGACGCTTCATGGGGCAGTACCGTCGCGCCATACCCGGCCGCCACCAGACTCTTGATCGCGTCGTTGTAGTTGAGCTGAATGCGCGGCGTCGGTTGCGGGCCTTCTGTTGCGAACCACTCCCCCACCTGACGCGACAGCCGGGTGCTGTTGTCGTTGAGAATCAGCGGTTGGGCCGCCAGCCAGGCGGGCGAAATAATGTCCGGGCACGCCCAGCGCGCTGGCAGGAACGCCATCACCGGGTCACGTCGCCACGGTTTGATTTTAAGCCCCTTGACCGGCGATTGCGGCAACGCAATCACGCCGATGTCGAGACTGCCATCGGCCAGTTTCTGCAAGGTCTGCTGCGAAGTGAGCACCGCCACCTGCACATCGATGCCCGCGTGCTCCTGACTGAGCGTTTCCAGCGCCTGCGGTATCAGTTGCGCGATGACGCCGGTCGACGCGCCGAGCCTGACCCGCCCGGCCAGGCCCTGGACCTGACGCTCGACATCTTCGAGCGCCTGTTCGGCATCGGCCAGCAAACGACGGGCCCGTTCGATAAGCGTTTCCCCGATCGCCGACGGCTGGACGCGACCTCGGGTGCGCGACAACAACAGCCCGCCGACACGCTCCTCCAGATCGGCAATGTGCAAGCTCACTGTGGGCGGCGCCAGGTTCAACACCCGCGCCGCTTCAGCAAACGAGCCGTGGTCGGCAATCGCCACCAGTGTGCGTAACCGGTCGAGGCTGATCTCACGCACAGCACCACTCCTTCATAAAATCTGAATCTGATCATCAATAAATTCAACTTTTCCTATCTTACGCCTTGTTCGAAGATGCTTGCCATTGATGACTGTAAGCGAGCGCAACCTCATGACCCTTCCTGTTGTTTTCATCGACGGTGACCAAGGCACGACCGGCCTGCAAATCCACCAGCGGCTGCAGGGCCGAACCGACCTGCAACTTGTGACGCTGCCTGCCGCACAGCGCAAGGACGCCAGAAGCCGTGCAGCGGCCATCAACGCCTGCGACATCGCAATCTTGTGCCTGCCCGACGACGCCGCCCGTGAGGCCGCAGCGAGTATTGAGAACCCTGCCGTACGGGTTATCGACGCCAGTTCTGCCCACCGTACCCATCCGGATTGGGTCTATGGGTTTGCGCAGATGAGCGAACAGCAGAAAACGCTCATCGCCACCGCTCGCCGGGTGACCAACCCCGGGTGTTACCCGACGGGCGCCGTCGGACTGCTGCGTCCTTTGCTGGACGCCGGGCTGGTGCCCCGGGACTACCCGATCAGCATCAACGCGGTGTCAGGCTACTCGGGTAAAGGCCGTGCCGGTGTCGATGAATTCGAGGGGCCGGACGCTGCCCAGGCGACGCCGTTTCAGGTGTACGGCCTGAGCCTGGCACACAAGCACGTGCCGGAGATCCAGCAATACAGCGGCCTCAGCGAACGTCCGATGTTCATCCCGGCCTACGGTTCATTCCGTCAGGGCATCGTGCTGACCCTCCCGCTGCAACTGCGCTTGCTGCAATCGGGTGTCACTGGCGCCCGGCTGCACGCGTGCCTTGAGCAGCACTACGCGGGCAGCGATTTTGTCGAGGTCATGCCGATGGACGCCTCGCAGGCCCTGACCGGCCTGGACCCTCGGGTCATGAACGACACGGACAAACTGCGGCTGATGGTGTTCGAAAATGCCGGGCACGTGCTGCTGGCCGCCGTGTTCGACAACCTGGGCAAAGGTGCGGCCGGTGCGGCCGTGCAGAACCTGGACCTGATGATCGCGGGCGGTTGAGAACCCGCGCTCAGTTCAACTCAGCGCGCAACCATTCCACCAGCAGGCTCGCCTCTTCCCGGCGCGCCTGCCCGTGGCGGCGGTAGACCGACAGCGCTTCGCTCAGGTGAACGCTTTCGGCGAACGGGGCAATCAGCACGCCGCTGTCGAGCATGCGTTGCGAGGTGCGCCGCCAGCCCATGGCCAGGCCGTGTCCCTCGACGGCGGCGTGCAGCATCAGTGAATAATGATCGAATACCAGCCCACGGGCCTGGCGTGGGACTTGGTGGCCGAACGTCGCCAGCCAGGTGTCCCATTCCAGTTGATAAGCGGGCAAGGCGTCGTGATGCAGCAAGGTGTGGTTGCCCAGCTCATCGAGCGCGACGGGTAAAGCGCGCCCTTGGAGGTACTCTGGGCTGCACACCGGAAAGACCTCGTCAGCAGCCGTGAACAACAGCGGATGCAAGCCGTGGTCGCGGTTGCTGCTTTGCATCGCCACGTCGAAGTAGCCCTGGAAGTCAGTGAGCGGGTTGGCCCAAGTGACCATCTTCAGTTCGATTTCCGGGCACTGCTGGTGGAAATTCGACAGCCTGGGCATCAGCCAGTGAAAGGCTTCGCAGGGCTGACACAGCAACACCACTTCATTCTTCCTGGCCACCCCGCGCAGCCGATCCGCCGTGCTGCCCACGTCACGCAATGCATTACCCAACGTTAGGCTGAACTCGCGCCCGGCATCGGTCAGGAAAACCGCCCGGTTGCGCCGCTGGAACAGGCTGATGCCCAGATCCTCCTCCAACGCCCTGATCTGCCGGCTCACGGCCGCCTGAGTCAGGTTCAACTCTTCGGCCGCGCGGGAAAAACTCAACAATCGGGCAGCGGCCTCGAAAGGCAGAAGACTGGCCAGTGGAGGCAGGGATTTGCCGAGCTTATTCATAATGTCCAGTAATGCATCGTGACGAAGACATCATTTGTAGCACAGCCGCCTCGATCGGCAAGATGGGATCGTCGGCATTGATGGCGCCTGACGGAACAGCTTTCTGTGGGAGCGAATCCATTCGCGATGGTCAGCTGAATCGACACATCCCTGTTGCCAGGAATATTTTTCGCGAATGAATTCGCTCCCACAGCTCTCGACCCTCTCAGCGCTTAAGGCAGCCCATGAACCCACCCCGTTCAATCCTCTTGCAAGGCGTGGCGTTCGCGGTGCTCGCGACGTTGAGCTGGGCGTGCAACTTCATTGCGCCGTACGTGCTGCAGGGCTACAGCATTCAGGACTTCATGCTGGTGCGTTTCATGATGGCCGGCGCGCTGGGCGTCTTGCTGCTGCCCCTGTATCGCTCGCAACTGCGCGGCCTGCGCCCACGGCAGTGGATTACCGGCATGGGATTGGGCGCATTGGGGTATCTGGCTTACAGCAGTTGCATCGCGGGCGGCGTGATTTACGGCGGCCCGTTGATGATTGCCGCCTTCATCGGCGCGGTCCCGGTGTTGCAAGCGTTGCTGGGTAACGCCCGCGACCGGGCCTTGCGCTGGGGCCAGTTGGCGATGCCGATTGCCTTGCTGAGCCTGGGTCTGGGCCTGATCAACCTGCAAGTGCTGCGCGACCCGCCGGATGCCAATACGCATCTAGGGGCAGGGTTGGCATTTTCGCTGGGTGCCGTGCTGATCTGGCTCTCGTTCAGCGTTGTCAATCAGGCCACGATGGAACACCTCCACAGCCGCGCCACCAGCGCCTGGACCTGCCTGATGATGATCGGCGCGGGGCTGGCGGCCCTACTGCTGACACCGCTGGCGTGGGCCTCGCATTGGCTGCAACTGCCGGTTCAGGGCATCGACACACCCGCCGCCATGCGCCTGTACGGCTGGGCGATGCTGATCGCGCTGCTCTCTTCCGTGATTGGCGCTTGGGCCTGGAACCTCGCCTCGCGACGCCTGCCCATGGTGCTGTCCGGGCAATTGATCGCGCTCGAATCGTTTTTCGCCACCGCACTGGGCCTCGCGTTTCACGGGCGCTTGCCCACCCCGGCTGAAGCCACCGGTCTGGCGCTGATCCTGTTTGGCACCGTGTATGCGGTGCGCATCATCCTCGCGCCTCGCCGATCCGAGCATTGCCGATCCGCTGCCCAGTGATCCGCCACAGGGTTGACTTCACACCGCACAGACTCAGGAGCATTGCCCATGAACGCCATCGCCGACTACCGCACCTACCCGCTGATCAGCCCGCTGCTCCGTGTAACGCTGGCACCCGATCTGATCGAGGTGACATGGGCGGATCAACGCCGCAGCCCCTTTCATCACCTGTGGTTGCGCGACAACTGCCCGTGCCCGCAATGCGTGTACAGCGTCACCCGCGAGCAGGTGTTCGAGATCGCCGACGTGCCGGAAACCCTGCAGGCGATGAGCGTTGAGGTCGATCGCGACGGCGCGCTGCACGTCCAATGGGATGACGGTCACGAAAGCCGTTTCGACCCCGGCTGGTTACGCGCCCATGCCTACGACGAGGCATCGCGCGCCGAACAACAGGCCAGACGTGTGAACAAGCGGCACTGGGTGGCTGGACTGGAATTGCCGGTGTTCGAGTACGACGCGGTGATGGAAGACCCAAAGGCCTTGCTCGACTGGCTGCTGGCGGTGCGCGACATCGGTCTGACGCAGGTGCGGGGCGTACCCACCGCGCCGGGTTCGCTGAGTGCGCTGGCTGAGCGAATCTCGTTCATTCGCCAGAGCAATTTCGGCGTGCTGTTCAACGTGCAATCCAGGGCCGATGCCGACAGCAACGCCTACACCGCCTTCAACCTGCCGTTGCACACTGACCTGCCGACCCGCGAGTTGCAGCCCGGCCTGCAGTTTCTGCATTGCCTGGTGAACGACGCCGAGGGCGGCGACAGTCGCTTCGTCGATGGCTTCGCGATTGCGCAAACGCTGCGTCAGGAAGACCCGGACGCCTACCGTTTGCTGTGCGAAATCCCGGTGGAGTTTCGCAACAAGGACCGGCGCAGCGACTACCGCTGCCTGGCCCCGGTGATTGCGCTGGACGCCTTGGGCGAGGTTGCGGAAATCCGTATGGCGAACTTTCTGCGCGGACCGCTCAATCTACCGCCTCAATGGGTGCTGCCGTATTACCGCGCCTATCGGCGCTTCATCGAAATGACCCGCGAAGCACGCTTCCAGTTTCATCAGCGCCTGGAGGCCGGGCAATTGTGGTGTTTCGACAACCGGCGCACCCTGCACGCCCGCGACGCCTTCGATCCTGCCAGCGGCGCACGGCATTTTCAGGGGTGCTACGTGGATAGGGATGAACTGCTGTCGCGGATATGGGTGTTGCAGCGTTGACGGTCTGAATCTGGAGTGAACACGTTTTTGCAGGCGCCGGCCCGCTGCACGCCGGCGCTTACAACGCTCATTGTGCAGCAGGCTGTCGACCGTCACCCGCCGATCAGAAAGTTACCCGGACGCACGCCTTCGCCCGCCTCCAGTACCGGCACCTGCGCGTCATCTTTCAGGTTCACACCGGACAACTGCCGCCGCCAGGCTTCGCGCATCAAGTACAGCAACTTGTGCGCGGCCATCGCGTAGCTCATGCCTTCCAGCCGCACGTTGGAGATGCAATTGCGCGCCGCATCGTTGAGGCCGACCCGAGGCGCGTAAGTGAAATACAGGCCCAGGCTGTCCGGCGAACTCAGGCCCGGCCGCTCACCGATCAGAATCACCACCATCCGCGCCTTGAGCACTTCGGCCACTTCATCCGCCACCGCGACACGGCCCTGCTCGACCAGCACCACGGGCGCAACGCTCCAGCCCTCGGCAGCCGCCAGCTCATCGATGCGTTCGAGCATCGCCGGGCTATGGCGCTGCACGGCCAGCGACGACAGGCCGTCCGCCACGACCACCGCCAGATCGAAGCCGTCAGCGTGCGCTTGGGCGTAAGTGCGCAATTGCTCAACCGAGTCCGCCGACAAGCGACGCCCCAGGTCGGGCCGTTGCAGGTAGACGTTTCGGTCTGAGGCGGAACTGTGGACCGTCAGCGTTTCGCGCTGGCGCGCCGCCAACTGCTCACTGAGGGCGGCGTGATCGAAGGGCAAGTGCACAGCGTCTCTGGCTTGCGCGTGAGCAAACTGGAAATCCAGTTGTGCGGCGGTCGGCAGGCTCGTGCCCGCGTGCCCCAAGGCAATTCGCGCCGAGGTCAGCGCGCGCAACTGACGCCAGGCATCGGCTTGCGCGGGGGATTTACTGCGGTCATCGCTCATGGCCCATCCTTCTCTCTTTTCACGGCTACTGCTGTCTCGATCGCGTTATTTCAACTGCGCAAGCGCCTGACGGAACAACGGGGGCACACCCTGCCCCAGACGCACGCCGCCATCGTCCTGACGCAGGATGTCCATGCGCGTCAGCCATGCCTCGAACTCCGGCGCCGGGCGCAGGCCCAGCGTCTTGCGCGCGTACAGCGCATCGTGGAACGAAGTGGTCTGGTAGTTGAGCATCACATCGTCGGAGCCGGGAATGCCCATGATGAAATTGATGCCCGCCACACCGAGCAGTGTCAGCAACATGTCCATGTCGTCCTGATCGGCTTCGGCATGATTGGTGTAGCAGATGTCACAGCCCATCGGCACGCCCAGCAACTTGCCGCAGAAGTGATCTTCCAGGCCTGCGCGGATGATCTGCTTGCCGTTGTACAGGTATTCCGGGCCGATGAAACCGACCACGGTGTTGACCAGAAACGGGTTGAAATGCCGCGCCACGGCATAGGCACGGGCCTCGCAGGTCTGCTGGTCAACGCCATGGTGAGCGTTGGCCGACAACGCGCTGCCCTGCCCTGTTTCGAAGTACATCAGGTTGTTGCCGAGCGTGCCACGGTTCAGGCTCAGGCCCGCTTCGTAGCCTTCGCGCAGAATCTCCAGGCTGATGCCGAAGCTGCTGTTTGCCGCTTCGGTGCCGGTAATGGACTGAAACACCAGATCCACCGGCACGCCTTTCTCGATGGCTGCGACCGAGGAGGTAACGTGAGTCAGCACACAGGACTGGGTAGGAATGTCGTAATGGCGAATCACGCCGTCGAGCATTTTCAGCAGTTCGGTGATGGCGCTGATGCTGTCAGTGGCCGGGTTGATGCCGATCATGGCGTCGCCGTTGCCATACAGCAAACCGTCGAGCACGCTGGCCGCGATGCCCGCCGGGTCATCGGTGGGGTGATTGGGCTGCAAGCGGGTGGACATCCGCCCGCGCAGGCCCACGGTGTTGCGAAAACGGGTGACCACGCGAATTTTCTGCGCCACCAGTACCAGATCCTGCACGCGCATGATCTTCGACACCGCCGCCGCCATTTCCGGGGTCAATCCCGGCGCCAGTGCCTTGAGGCTGGCCTCGGTGGCCTCGTCACCCAACAGCCAGTCGCGGAAACCGCCGACCGTCAGGTGACTGACCACCGAAAACGCCGCCAGGTCGTGAGTGTCCACGATCAGCCGGGTGACTTCGTCCTCCTCGTACGGAATCAGCGCCTCGTTGAGAAAGCGCTTGAGCGGCACCTCGGCCAGGGCCATTTGCGCCGCCGCACGTTCCGCGTCACTGGTGGCGGCGACTTCGGCGAGGAAGTCCCCGGAGCGTGCAGGGCTGGCCTTGGCCATGAGTTCCCGCAGGCTGTCGAAGCGCCAGACCATGCCACCGATGCTGTGGGAAA
The DNA here is from genome assembly GCF_900100795.1 of Pseudomonas abietaniphila. GTDB lineage: Bacteria > Pseudomonadota > Gammaproteobacteria > Pseudomonadales > Pseudomonadaceae > Aquipseudomonas > Aquipseudomonas abietaniphila. The sequence continues at coordinate 23,075 of NZ_FNCO01000001.1, read as the reverse complement.
AGCTCATGCGTAACCTTCCTTCTATCGACTCACTTGATTAACCGGCCGCAGCAGCGACTTCAACGAGCCACTGCAACCACTGTGCCGCGACTGCGCACGACTTTGACGAACAGCGCACCCAGTGCCATCAGGCACAGGAAGATGCCGCAGATCACCAGATTGAACCAGACCATCGCGATCAGGCACACCACCGCCAGCACCAACGCGATGCCCGGCACGATCGGGTAGCCCGGCGCACGGAAGCTGCGTTCCAGATCCGGTTCGCTGCGACGCAGTTTGAACAGGCTCAGCATGCTCACGATGTACATCACGATAGCGCCAAATACCGACATGGTGATCATCGCGGCGGTCAGGGTCATGCCCTGCAGGTTGACCAGGCCGTCGCTGAGAATGGCCAGGATACCGACAACGCCCCCGGCAAGAATGGCACGGTGCGGCGTCTGAAAGCGCGACAGCTTGGCCAGGCTCGGCGGCAGGAAACCGGCCCGGGCCAGAGCGAAGAACTGGCGCGAGTAGCCCAGGATGATGCCGTGGAAACTGGCGACCAGACCGAACAGGCCGATCCACACCAGCATGTGCATCCAGTTGGAGTTGTTGCCGACAACGGCCTTCATCGCCTGTGGCAACGGGTCGTTGATGTTCGACAGCGCACGCCAGTCACCCACGCCGCCGGCGAAGATCATCACACCAATTGCCAGCACCACCAGGGTCAGAATCCCCGCGACGTAGGCACGCGGAATGGTGCGTTTCGGGTCTTTGGCTTCTTCAGCGGCCATGGCCGCGCCTTCGATGGCGAGGAAGAACCAGATGGCAAACGGAATCGCCGCGAAAATCCCGCTGATTGCGGGCAGGCTGAAGGTGTCGGAACCGGCCCAGCCGCCAAGCACGAAATTGCTGAAGCTGAAGCCCGGCGCGACCACGCCCATGAACACCAGCAGTTCGGCGACGGCGAGCACGGTCACCACCAGTTCGAACGTCGCGGCGATGCTGACGCCGAGGATGTTGAGGGTCATGAAAACGATGTACGCCCCGATCGCGGCGACCCGCGGATCAAGGGACGGATACTGCACATTGAGGTACGCGCCAATGGCCATCGCGATGGCCGGTGGCGCAAACACGAATTCGATCAGGGTCGCCAGCCCGGCAATCATCCCGCCGGTCACGCCGAAGGCACGCAAGCTGTAGGCGAAGGGACCGCCCGCGTTGGGGATTGCCGTGGTGAGTTCGGTGAAGCTGAAAATGAAGCAGGTGTACATCACCGCCACCATCAGCGTGGTGACCAAAAAGCCCAGCGTTCCCGCCGTGCCCCAGCCATAGCTCCAGCCGAAGTATTCGCCGGAAATCACCAGGCCTACGGCCAGTCCCCACAGGTGCAGGGTTCCCAATGTCGGTTTGAGTTGTGTAGCGGTCATGAGTGTGTACCCCGGTAGCCAAGCGACGGTATTTGCCTGACGTCGAGCATAGCCACAGGTTTACCGGCAAGGCTTGACCGTACAGGACGCGGGTTGTCGTGTGCGGTCAAGTTTTTCGGGTATTGGCGCGGGGTGCGCCAAGGCGGCGCGTGAAATGAGGGGGTGTGCTTTATAGAGGGTCACGATTTATGACACCACACTACCCAGGTGGATGAGTGGATGAGTAGCAGTTGGCGGCTTGCAGGCCACTTGTAGGAGCGTGGCTTGTCCCGCGATCGGCGACGAAGTCGTCGTAAACCTGATAACCAAGGCATATAGGAAGTACAGCGTGCGTCTGTTTTAAGACTGCTACGCAGCCGATCGCGGGACAAGCCACGCTCCTACAGAAAATAGCGGCCTGCTCTCGTCAAACCGCAACAAGGTACGACATTTGCTTGAATAAAATTCATACAGACCCTGACGGCCCTTCATCTCGATGCTTCAGACCCTCATCCCCAGCGCTGCACCGACCTCTCCCGCCGCCAGCAATCGCGGCGTGCTGTCGGCTGCCGCCAACGGTCTGGATGGCTTCATCGTGCAGCACGGCGGCGACCTTGATCGGGTGTTCGGCTGTGCCGGCATCGATCCCGAGCAACTGCTGCACCCCACGCTCAGCCTGCCCCTGACCAACTACTGCAAAGTGCTCGAGGAAGCCGCCTGGCAAACCGGTTGCGACAACTTCGGCCTGCGTTATGGCCAGCAATTTCAGCCTCAGGCGCTGGGTCTGCTGGGCTACATCGGGTTGTGTTCCGCAACCCTGGAAGACGCCCTCATCAACTTCTCGCAAGCCTTTCCGTTTCACCAGCACAGCACATTGATCGAACTGGTGGACCAAGGGGACTGCTACCGCTTCAACTATCAGGTCCGGCACGGCGCGATCCATGAGCGTCGCCAGGACGCCGAACTGACCATGGGCATGGCGATGAATCTGGTGCGTCATGTGCTGGGCCCGGACTGGGCGCCTCGGCAAGTGGCCTTCGAACACGCCAGACCGCAGGAATGGCACGAACACCGCGACACCTTTCATGCCGACGTCAGCTTTGGCCAAGGCTGCAATTCGCTGCTGATTCCCAAGCGGGAACTGGTCGGTAAGGCCATGCCGGGCAGTGACCCGATCCTGCTGATGCTGATCAAGGACGCCATTCGCCAGTTGGGCGACAACGGCAGCGAGATCAGCCTGCTGGAACGTGCCCGGCAGACCATCCTCGCCACGCTGCACCTGGGTGAACCGGCACTGGACGAAATCGCCCACCACCTCGGTCTTTCCGAATGGGCCTTGCAACGCAAGCTGCGCGAACAGGGCCTGAGCTTCACGCAACTGGTGGACCAGATTCGCCAGGACTCGGCCATCGCCCACCTCAAACAGCAGAACCTCAGCGTCACCCAACTCGCCTCCATGCTGGGTTACTCCGAGACCAGCGCCTTCTCCCGGGCGTTCAAGCGCTGGTTTGGGTTGAGCCCCAAGCAGTGGCGCAGCGCGGCGGTCAACACCCAGTAAACGCTGTGCCACCCTTTATAACTCTCGTGCCGAACGTACCTGTCTCAAGAAATCACCGACCTGCCACTCAATGGCGGATGCTGAATCCGTGGGGTTTAGCGTGCTGGTGAAGGCAGGGGGCCGTTCGGCGCAGGCCCCACGGAGCGTCTTTTGAGTGAGCCCCAGGCTGATGCTATTTGAAAGCGTCGTTTCGAGAAGCTGCATAGTGCCGGGTCTGGTAAGGCAACAGCGTCTGGATTTTCAATCCAAGTCCTTCATCCAGCCCCCAACACAGGGCAAGCCTGTCGCGCCGCTCACGTAGCCGCGCTCCAGGTGTGTCACTCAGTTCATCCTGGCTCCGATAACGCTTGAGTAGCAGACTCAGTGAGTAAAGCGCTTCAGACGCTCGTTCCTCACTGAGGCAGGTAAATCGAGTCAGCTTCTCCAAAAAATAACCCGCTCGGCGCACCGCTACCTCATCGGGGCTACGCGCAAGAAAGAGCCGAAGTTCGGATTCAAGGCTCGAATGCTCATACCAAACCTCTTGAGCGGCACTTATCAAGGTCTCATCATCGGCCAGACTCAGTGGGCCCCTGCCTAGGCTGTCCAATGCTTCAGAAAGAATGTGGCGATCAGAAGGTTTGGTCATCTGCGGTCTCCAGATAGTCCTGCAGGATGTTCTTCAGAATCGAAGTCGGTGGCTCATGATTGCCAACATAGCAATCAATCGCCTCCAAGGCCAAGCGCTCAAATTCGGCAGCCAGAATGAAACCAGTGCGTAATAGAGCGAAAATGTCGCTGATGTCTTGATCAGTGGCACGACCGAGCTTCGAGATAGCGATATCAACGGGCGACGCAATGAATACATGAAGGGGTGACGCAGAATCGAATGTAGGCAGTCGTAGGCCTCGTTCAAGAAAATCTTCGTGCAACGGGCCGAGGCCGGTCGAGAAATTTAAATCATAGGTCAACTCGATCAAGCGTCCCGTTTGGTCATCCAGAAACTCTTCGGGAAGTTCAGCGAGCAATCTGCAGACGTCAATCTCTGAAGGCAGCGTCGTTGAAAAGAACTCCGCATCAACATCCATCGACACCCTATGGCTGGTGTAGAGGTGAACCGCACACCCGCCGAAGACAATGACCCTGAGCGCGCCCGGCGGGGCATTTTCAGCTTCCAGTTCCCGGGCCAGAGAACCAAACATCGAAATCAGTGCCTGCCCTAACGGGGTCTCGCAGTTGAGTACGGCAGGCCTGACATCACCTGAATTGCCCTCGCTCATCGTTCATCCCTGCACCGAATTGATCGGTCAGCAACTTAACAATGCCAAGGCAAACGGTAAGTCAGGCGATTCCACGGCGACTCGTAGGACGCGCCGCCAATTCAGGCAGGCGTCGGCCCTCTACAAGAACTCTTCCCCCTCCCGCATCAACACCGCGCGATCCACTTCGTCCAGCGAGCACACGCCGAGCATGCCCATGTTGCAGCTGATTTCCTGTGACAGCAGTCGGGCGGCGTGGAGTACGCCCTCATCGCCTGCAACGGAGGCGGCGAAAGCTTCGCTATCAGAGAGGGAATGGGCTCATGACTCCTTGCGTCCGATGTCCTGCAGCCAGTCATTCAGGTTCCCCGGTAACAACAGTTCATGCCGCGCCCGCGAGCTGGCGGTGTACAGCAGCGAGCAGACGCTGGCCAGTGAATGCGGCGAACCGGTGCGCGGAGGACGCATCAGGTCGCGGGAGAGCAGAACGGTGTCGAACTCCTGGTTCTTAACGTCTTCGACCTTCGCCAGCTTGAGGATGGCGCCAGGTTCGCTGCAGAACCGTTGCAACGTCTCGACAAACTGCGGCTCCGTGTTGCCTTGCCCCAGCCACTCGTGCACCGCCTTGAATTCGTGACTGCCGCCCATGGCTTTAGCCAGCGCGTCCCAATGGGTGTAACGAAAGATCAGGCGATGCTGGGGCCGCAGGTCTTCACGGTAAAGCAGTACCAGGCCCTTGATGAACAGGGTCAGGTCCTGAGCCGTGCCCGCCGGCAATTGAAACCGCGCACCGGCTTCGGTCAAACGCTTGAACCAGGCGAACAGGCCCCATTCGTTGGCAACCAGAATCGTGGTGGGTTTGTCCGGAATCGGCATGACGCTGTGGCCGATGATGCGCGTCGGGTAAGGCGCGCGCCCGACGAAGCCTTCTTTGATATCGCTGGGGTGCAGCTGAATCAGCGGGTTGAGGACGTCGGCCATCTGCCGCCCGGCACGGATCGACTGGGTCATGAACCGCTGACGAATGGAACCCCCATGGCGCGGGGCCTTGCCGCTCAGTTGCTGAAACTCATCGCCCAGCGTGATCACTGCCTGTGGGCTTCGATCGAGGATCTGCACCATCGGCGCGGTCAGTTCGTGGCTTTCATCGATGATGATGTGGGTGAAGTTTTCGAAGACCACTTCCGAGGTCATCGAGAGGAACTTGATGCGATGGCTGTTGCGCACCGGCAAACGGATGTGCGGCGCTGAGGGCCGGACGGTTTCCCGCCACAACAACCGGCTGTATTCCAGCAGCATGGCGATGTCCGCCTGACTGGCGGCGTACCCCAATGACGGCAGATGCCGCGGCTCAAGGGTGGGCAGCGGCGACAGGCAAAAGCTGTAAACCGTGGTGCGGCACACCCATGCCACCTGCCGGGGAGGCAGATTGCCAACCGTTTGCAGGTTCAGCCATTCGGCGATTTGCTGATCGGACACCAGCGAGTCGGCGCCGGTGCGCTGCCTGCCCGTGTTGCGCCAACCGGCCGAAGTCTGGTCGCGATTGAGCAGCAGGTTGGCCATGTGGCCGAAGGTGCAGGCGTGGAGCTTTCGGCTCGGATCACTCTGCCTGACGCGATCCTCCAGCGCCTTGACCTGTTGCGGGTACGTCGCCATGAGCAAGGTCGTTTCAGCGGGCAGCGTTTCGAAGAACTTCGCCAGCAGGAAGGTCTTGCCGACGCCCGCGTAGGCCTGCAAATGAAACGACTCATCCTGGCAGCCACGGAACTCGTCGAAGATCCGGCTCTGCTGGTCGCTCAGATACAGCAGGTCGCCCGTCGGCAAGACCACTTCGCGGGTCAGGGGCTCAAGGGTCTGGCGATGGCGTTTGCCAAAACCGAAGTCCCAATGGCCTTCATCGTCGAGGTAGTCCTCATCGTCGACTTCGTGCGCCTCAAGCAAGCTGATGCCTGCCACTTCCAGAACACTCAGGCCCTGCGCGAGGTGGGCGGCGTTGAATCGCATGCGCAGCAGATCGCCGAACGACCCGCCCGCCTCTTCCATCGACAGCGCCGCACGCATGACATCGTCAAGCATGCGCTCCAGCTTCTCGATGGGCGTGTTTTGCTCGACCAGTGCGTTGAGGTTGATCAACAGCATGAGGGCAGCGAGCTGCGCCCGGGTCGCCTCGGCGAGAAAATCGTCCAGCGACTCGCCGGCGGCCAGGCTTTGAGCCGCCTCTTCGGTCACGGGTAAAAACAGCGAGGGCGGTGGAGCAAACGGACCGGGTGAACTCATTACGGGGCAATCGTCCTGATAAACGCGACGGCGTGGGGCAGAAACAGCGGAAGATGACGCAACAGCTTACCCTTCCCGACGCCCCGTCGCCCACCACGTTGTCATGCCGATTCGGCAGGGCAAAGCAACGGCCGTCATCGCATCACATTTACAGCCTCTCTGGAGGTATCTAACCGCACGCTGCAGGAGCCTGGCTTGCCTCGCGATCTGCCGGGATCCGGCAGCAAAACCTGTGCATGGGGCGTCTCAGGTACAAACGGGACGCCCGATTTTGCTGGCGCTGCATCAAAACCCATCACACCCGACTCGTGCGCTCGCCAACAGGCCGAACACGCCGGGATCAGTTGTCCCCTGCGCAGTCCTGAGCAACGGTGCGGTAATTCAGGGTCTGCTTCTGGCCGTGAGAATCGACGTAGTTGAGGTGCGTATTGACCAGACCGCAGGTGGGTGTTGCATCGACTTCGGTAGACAGGGCCCTGGCGATGTCCAGGTGTTCACCATACATGTAGCTGTGTGCAGGAACGCTGTCCTGGGCTTGAGCCGAAAACGCACCGAGGCTCAGGGCGGCAAACAGCGTGGCGATTCCGATGTTCTTCATGTTCATGGTGTTCTCCGAGGTTCAATGGGTCATTCGTCGTTTGAGTGCGAGACGGTGTGCCTGTGTTGTCTCGATGGGTCCCATTGAATGCCTCGCAGGTGTCCCGGATGTGTCGGGAAATGCCTGAAAATCATCTTTAAGTGTCATGGCGTGGTCTGGATACACAGCGATACATTCGCATTGAAAAATGCGCTTTTTGCATCCGGATGTATTCGTCGCAGGATCAGATACAGTGCAATACAAAGGGCGGCAGGCAAGCCCTGCGCAGCTGGGTAAGATGCGCCACACGTCAATGAAAACGGGGAGCTGAGGCAATGGAGCACGTAGACCACATTCTGATTGTCGACGACGATCGCGAAATTCGGGAGCTGGTGGGCAACTACCTGAAGAAGAACGGATTGCGCACCACGGTGGTCGCCGACGGCCGCCAGATGCGCTCGTTCCTGGAGTCGACCCCCGTGGACCTGATCGTGCTGGACATCATGATGCCCGGCGACGACGGCCTGCTGCTGTGCCGCGAACTGCGCGCGGGCAAGCACAAGACCACCCCCGTATTGATGCTCACGGCCCGCAGCGACGAAACCGACCGCATCATCGGCCTGGAAATGGGCGCCGACGATTACCTGGTCAAGCCCTTCGCCGCCCGTGAGTTGCTGGCGCGCATCAACTCCGTGCTACGCCGTACCCGGATGCTGCCACCCAACCTGATCGTCAGCGAGAGCGGTCGTCTGTTGGCGTTCGGCAAATGGAAACTGGACACCACCGCCCGTCACCTGCTGGATGCCCAAGGCACCGTGGTCACCCTCAGCGGCGCCGAATACCGCCTGCTGCGCACCTTCCTCGATCACCCGCAACGGGTGCTGAGCCGCGATCAACTGTTGAACCTGACCCAGGGCCGTGACGCCGACCTGTTCGACCGCTCCATCGACCTGCTGGTCAGCCGCCTGCGCCAGCGCCTGCAAGACGATGCGCGGGATCCGGCCTACATCAAGACCGTGCGCAGTGAAGGTTATGTCTTCACCTACGCCGTCGAAATCCTCGGGGACGAGGCATGAAGCTGACGTTCGGATGGCCGCGGACCCTGGCATCCCGGCTGTCGCTGATCTTTCTGATCAGCCTGGTGCTGGCTCACGGCTTGTCGTTCGGGTTGCAGTTCTACGAGCGTTATCAGAGCGCGATGACCCTGATGCTGGGTAACCTGGAGCAGGACCTGACCACCACCGTTGCCGTACTGGAACGTTTGCCCGCCAATGAGCGTGAAGCCTGGCTACCGCGCTTCGAACACGCCAATTATCGTTACATCCTCGGCACCGGTCAGCCGGGCACGGCGATGGACATGAGTCATTCGCCGGTCTCGGTGCGCTCGATGCAGGCCACGCTCGGCCGCGAATACACCTTGCGCTTTCAGGACGTGCCGGATATTCGCCCACACTATCAGGCGCACCTGACGCTCAGCGACGGCTCCCCGCTGACGATCGACGTTCGCCCCTCGATCATGCCGTTGTCGCCTTGGCTGCCCCTGCTGCTGATCGTGCAATTGGTGCTTCTGTTCACCTGCACCTGGCTGGCCGTGAGAACCGCGATTCGCCCGCTGACGCGCCTGTCCGAGGCCGTCGATAACCTGGACCCGAACGGCGAAGGCACCCGCCTGGACGAAAGCGGCCCGACCGAAGTGGCCTTCGCGGCGGTGGCGTTCAACACCATGCAGCAACGCATCGCGACCTACGTCAAAGAGCGCATGCAATTGTTGGCGGCCATTTCCCACGACCTGCAGACCCCGATCACCCGCATGAAGCTGCGCGCCGAGTTCATGGATGAAGGCGTCGAGAAAGACAAGCTGTGGAGCGACCTGAGTGAAATGCAGCACCTGGTTCAGGAAGGCGTGGCCTATGCGCGCAGCATGGACACCTCCACCGAAGCCGTTCGACGTGTGGACCTGGACTCGTTCCTCGACAGCCTGACGTTCGACTATCAGGACATGAACAAGCAGGTCCAGCTGTGCGGAAAGACCGGCGGTGTGATCGATACCCGTCCCCATGCCTTGCGCAGGGTCTTGGTGAACCTCACCGACAACGCGCTGAAATTCGCCGGCGCAGCCGAGATCAAGGTGCAGACCCTCGGTGACCAGGGCTTGTCGATCCAGGTCCTGGACCGCGGACCCGGCATTGCCGAGGCCGAGCTGCTGGAAGTGCTCAAGCCGTTCTATCGCGTCGAGAGTTCGCGTAACCGTGATACCGGCGGCACGGGATTGGGCCTGGCGATTTCCCAGCAACTCGCCTCGGCGCTGGGCGGCACCTTGAGCCTGTCCAACCGGGACGGCGGTGGGTTGTGCGCCGAACTGCGCTTGCCTAAGAAGGTGGGTTGACAGGCTCTGTAGAAGCGCGCTTGCCCGCGAATGCATTCTGTCTGTGACATCTGCTTCACTGACGCACTGCAATCTCAGGCAAGCCGTTCCTGCACGAAGCGCGGATATCAAACGCCACTCCAAGAGGCTCTAACGTGGCACGAACCTCAAACAAATAAGCAAACTGCCATCAATCCGGTTTTCCGAAACACCCTGTATCATCCGCCCTCGCCCCACCCTCTCTACGTAGCGAAATCAAGGATTGTTCATGCGTATGCGCGTTCTGACCCCTCTTGCATTGATGATTGGCGCGTCCCTCTGCGGTCAGGCGCAGGCCAGCGGTGACGATTCCTGCTACCCCGCCTGGTCGCTGCTGCGTGACTCGCTGGACGTCTGCAACAACCTGGCCTTTCTCAATCCTGGTAACGACAGCCGGGTCAACCTGCGCCTGCTGCTGGCGGACCGCAAAGCGGTGGAACTCAAGCCCAATGCGCTGACCGAGGACGAGCTGTCAGAGGGGTATGGCCCGGTGCCGTTTGCGGTGGCGCGCCTCGACACTGCGCAGATCGAGGGAGACGACAGTGAAGAGTCCGGCGCGGCCGCCTTGAACGGCCTGCTGGAAAAGCTCGGCATCAAGCGCGACAGCACGGACAGCGCCGGGCAGGCGTTCCTGCAAGGGGAAGGCAGCCGTTGCCGCAGTAATCGCGACGACAGCGCAGCGGTGTTTATCGGGCAACTGGTCGACACACCGTCGCTGTCTGATTCAGAACGTCAATTGCTGGCACGCAGTCGTCTGCAACTGCTCGATGGCTGCACCTGGGACGCAGCAAAACAGGCAAGCCTGCTGCCGACCGATGTTCAGTCTGTCGAAGGCAAGGCGTTTGTGACCTACCTGCAAGCAGCCTCGGACTTTTACAGCGGCCGATTCAACGAAGCCGAAAACGGCTTTGCCAGCCTCAACGATAACGCGCAGCCGTGGCTTAAGGAGGTGTCGTTTTACATGGTCGCCCGCACCCGCCTCAACGCGGCGCAGCAGGACGCATTCGATGAGTACGGCACCCGCAAGGACACCCTCGACACAGCGCCTTACGCCAAGGTCGGGGAAGCCTTCGACCAGTACCTCGCGGCTTACCCGCAAGGCATTTACGCGTTGTCGGCCAAGGGGTTGATGCGCCGGGTGCACTGGCTGTCCGGGGACACCGATAAACTGGCCGACGATTACACCTGGCAAATGACCCAGGCGGACGACTCGCAACGCAACCTGCCGATCGACGCGTTGATCCAGGAGACCGACAACAAACTGCTGATAAACATCGCTGACGCAACGCCGTCCGCCTTGATGACCGCCGTCAGCGACCTGATGCAGATGCGCAAGGACGCTCAGCCGAAACTGACCCGCGAGAAACTGGCGGCGCAAAAAGCGCTGTTCGCCGATCAACCGGCCATGTTCGACTACTTGCAGGCGGTGTATGCCTTCTATGTTGATCAGAAGCCGGAAGAAGCCCTGAAGCGGCTGCCGAAGGACGTTCCCGCTGCGCTCGACTATTTCGCGTTCAGCCAGCACACCTTGCGTGCCCTGGCACTCGAGGCGAGCAACGATCTGCCTGGGGCTCAAAGCCTGTGGCTGAAAATGCTGCCACTGGTGAGACAGCCACTGCAACGTGAGCAGTTGGAACTGGCGCTGGCCATGAACCACGAGCGCAGCGGTCAGCTTGAACAGGTATTCGCTACCGATTCGCCGATCCAGTCGGCCCAAGTGCGGCTGATCCTGCTGGGCAAGGTGGCGGGCGCGCCTTTGCTGCGTCAACAGATCACCCAAGGCATCAGCGACACGGAGAAGAACACCGCGCGATTCGTGCTGCTTTATAAAGACCTGCTGCACGGTCAGTACGCAGCCTTCGCCGATGATTTCAAAGCACTGCCCGAGAAGTCCGGCGAAGAGCAACTGGGAACCAGCCTGGGCTATGTCTACGGCACCGGGCAGACCTTGCAGTTGTTCCGCTGGAACGGCGACAAGGCCGAATCGAACTACGCCTGCCCGAGCATCGGCGACACAGCGGCCCTGCTGCAAGCCAACGACAAAGACCCCAAAGGCCTGAATTGCCTGGGCGAGTTCGTTTTGCGCAATGGTCTGGACAGCATGCCGCTGGACCAGCGACCGGGCAGCGGTCAGTTGGGCAGCGGCGAGTCGGGTTTCAAGGGCGACGTGTTCTCCCGTCTCAACGGTTATCAAACGGTCATCGCCGACACCACGGCCGGACGTGACGACAAGGCCTACGCCCTCTTCCGCGCGATCAACTGCTACGGGCCTTCGGGCTACAACAGCTGCGGCGGCAAAGACGTCGCCCAGTCGGTGCGCAAGGCATGGTTCAAACAACTGAAAACCGCCTATGGCGGCACCCCGTGGGGCAAGTCGTTGCAGTACTACTGGTGAGGCTTCAGGCACTGTTGTTCGCACTGATTGGACTGTTGGGCAGCCCGTCGGCATCGGCCGCCGTGGAGGCACGAGACTACGAAGCGTTCTGGCTGTGGAGCGGCGTGACCAGTCAGCCGGTCCTGCATCAGGCCAAGACGCTCTATGTGCTGCAAGGCCAGATCAGCACCCCCCGCACCGACCGCCATAATCCCGTACTGATCGCCCAAGGCATGAGCGTGACACGCCTGCCGCAGCCAGCGCTGTGGATCGTCTACCGCGCCCACACCTTGCGCTGGCCCGAGACGGTTTACCGACAGGTGTTTGGCCAGGTCGAGCGTTGGCAGCAGGCGGGAAATGCGGTGACCGGGATTCAGATCGACTTCGATGCGCGAACCCGTTACCTGCAGGACTACGTGATGTTTCTCAAAGACCTGAGGTCGCGCCTGCCTGCCTCACTGAAGCTCAGCATCACGGGCCTGATGGACTGGAGCAGCAACGCCGACCCGCAGGCCATCAGCCAACTCAAAGGCGTGGTGGATGAAGTGGTGGTGCAGACCTATCAGGGCCGCCATAGCATCCCTGACTATGCCGCGTACCTGCCGCGCATGGGCAGGCTGGGCCTGCCGTTCAAGGTCGGCTTGATTCAGGGTGGCACGTGGACGGCGCCGGACTCTCTGAAAGACAGCCCGTGGTTTCGGGGGTATGTGGTGTTTTTGCGTAATCAGGATTGAGCGCAATTTCGCTTCTGGCCGGAGGGCGTAGGAGCAAGCTGCTTGTAGGGTGTGCATTTCAACTATTTGGCGTGACGCTGAGGGTTTGGTTTGTCCTAACGGCCAAACTGTTCCGCCTTCGGCGGGTTACTTGAAAACCGGAATGCCGGACCATCCCCAAGTAACCAAGGGTCCTATGCTCCTGGTTGGGCCCGACTTCGTCGGGTTCCTTCACTTCGGCGACGCTCCGTGGGCCCGCCGCCATCGGCCATCCATGGCCGGGGGCGGCTCTCGCGGCATCCATGCCGCTCGGCCCACTCCGCATCGCCTGCGTTCAGCCTGCACCCAAGTCGCGTTTTGTGGTGTCTGGACTGCTGCGGTATGAAGATCAAGATCAGATCAAGATCAAAAGCGAAGCGCGCCCTGCGCTTTCGCAGGCTCGCCACATAAACTGCCGGCTGAACACAAAACCTGTGGGAGTTAGCTTGCTGACGAATGCAGTGTGTCATTCACCTTTGAGGAAACTGGCTTTATCCCATCGCGAGCAAGCTGATGGTTCCCACGCTCCGCGTGGTAACACAGTCCATGACGCTCTGCGTCATCCAGGAGGTGGCGCATGCTGTCAGGCTTTGCGACCCTAAAGAAACGGACGGACAGCACGGGTGTGACAACCATGAAATCTCCCACGGCCCCCGGCCACAATCTAATGCAGATCGCGCTTGCAGGCCTCCCTCTATTCGATCTCGATATCCAGCAATGCCGCGCCTAATGCCTTGCCGTGCGCATCCTGCGCCAACGAGCGGGTGACGCCGCCTTTGAGGATGCCGGGCAGCACGAAATTCAGGGCCTGTACGTTGGGCAATTCATAGCGCCGCACCGGTCCTGCTGCTGAGTCGAGCAGTTCAGCAAAGTGCGCCGTGACGCGTTCCACCGTCAGTTGTTGAACCAGACGCCGGTAGTCTTCGGGCTTGAAGGCAATCACCGAGATGTTCGACGTATCGCCCTTGTCTCCGGTCCGCGAATGCGCGAGTTCGCGCAGTTTGATCGTGCTCACGAGGCGTCCTCCAGATGAACGTGGGGTTTGACCGCATCACGGGGCAGCAACAAGGACGCCACCGCCACCACCTGCCGTACGCCCTTGGTCGCACCGCCACCGCCATACGGGCCGTTGGTGTAGAGGGTTTCGACTTCGTTGCCGATGCGTATGGCGTCGGATTTGTCGGCGCACCGGGCCGCTACGCGCAAACGCACTTCCCACGGTTCAGCCGCGGTGCGCGAACCCAATGTTGCCCCATGCAATGAATCCACACCGATCAGTTCCGCGCGGACTTCATCGACAACCACGCCGGTCAGCTTCAAGCGTTCCAGGACGACTTCACGCGCCAGTCGTGCTCGCGCCAATGCACCCGGCCCGCCATAGGACATCTGCCCCTCGCCGATCCAGCCATCGAGGTAGCCAACCGATACCTTCAGCGTGTCGGGGCGCGCGCGACCCTCTGCGCCGTCGGCACGGACCTGGTTCGTCCCTACGGCCGTGAACGAGACGTTTGAAAAGTCGGCGGTCACGTCCGGTGTCAGATACGCCTTGGGATCGTGCACTTCGTAAATCATCTGCTCGGTGCAGGTGGCGGGGTCGATTCTTCCGCCGGAGCCTGCGACCTTGCTGATCACCGCGCGGCCCTCGGCGTCCACTTCGGCCAGCGGAAAACCCAATCGGGCGAGGTCCGGCACATCCTTCACCCCCGGATCGGCAAAGTAACCGCCGGTGATCTGCCCGGCGCATTCCAGCAAATGCCCGATCAGGGTGCCACGTCCGATGCGCGTCCAGTCATCCTGAGCCCAGCCAAAGGTGAACAGTTGTGGCGCGAGAAACAGTGAAGGGTCCGCCACGCGGCCGGTGATCACCACATCAGCGTCGGCATTCAACGCCTCGACAATGCCTTCTGCCCCCAAATAGGCGTTGGCGGAAATCAGCCTATCCCCCAACGACGCCACCGTCGCGCCGTTGTCCAGCAACGCCTGAGGGTCGGCGTGCAACGCTGCCAGCACGTCATCGCCGGTCAGTGCAGCGACCTTTAGCCCGTGCAGGCCCAGCTCGGCCGCGACGCGCCGCACTTCCTGCGCCGCCGACAAGGGATTGGCTGCGCCCATGTTGCTGATGATGCGCAAACGTCGCTGCCCGATTTCACGCCCTCGGGCCACGAACGGCAGCACGCGGCGCATGCGCTCACTGAGCAACGGGTCGAACCCGGCGTCGGGGTCAGCCAGTCGAGCCTGTTGCGCAAGGGCTATGGTGCGTTCGGCGAGGCACTCGAACACCAGAAAATCCAGATCGCCCTTATCGGCCAGTTCCACCGCCGGCTCGATGCGGTCACCGGAATACCCGGCGCCCGAGCCGATACGTAAGGTTGTCATTCAGAACACTCCCAGCAGCAATGCGGTCAGGGTCATCAGCACCGATGCGCCGAACAGAAAAGGGATGGTGAAGCGTTGATGATCGGCCAGTTCGACCTTGCACAACCCGACCAACAGAAAGGTCGCGGGGGTCAGCGGGCTGACCGGGAACCCGGTGGTGTGGACGCCCAGCAAGGACGCTTGCGCCACCTGCAAGGGGTCGACACCCAGCGCGCGTCCGACCTCGGCGATCACCGGCATCACGCCGAAATAGAAGGAGTCCGGGTCGAACAACAAACTCAACGGCATGGACAGGAAGCCAACCACCATAGGGATCAGCTTGCCGTGACCCGCCGGAATCTGCGCCACTGCCACCTCGGCCATGGCCTTGAGCATGCCGGTGCCTTGCATGATGCCGGTGAATACGCCCGCTGCCAGAAGAATGCTGGCCATGGTCAACGCCGTTTTGGCATGGGCATCGATACGCGCGCGTTGCGCGTCCACATTCGGGTAGTTGATGCACAGCGCCAACACCGTGCCGACCATGAACATCACCACGGGATCGACCCAGCCGGCGATCATCACCGCCATGACCACGATCGTCAGCAACAGGTTGAGCCAGAACAGGCGTGGGCGGCGCAGCACCTCTTCCTGCTCGGTCAGCGTCCGCTCCGGCACCACATCGACCTTCGCACCGGCGCCCAGCCCGAGGCGTTTTTCTTCACGACGCCCCAACCACCAGGCACAGATGAACACGAACGCCAGACCGACGATCTGCACCGGAATCAACGGCTGGAACAGGTCGGCCACCGGCACATGCAGGGCGGCGGAAGAGCGCAGCACCGGGCCGGTCCATGGCAGGAAGTTGACCCCCGCCGCCATCGCGGCGACGCACGCCAGAATTCGCCGATCAATGCCCAGCCGCGTGTACAGCGGCAACATTGCCGGGATGGTCACCAGAAAGGTCACGGCGCCCGACCCGTCCAGGTGCACCAGCAAGGCGAGCAGCGCGGTGCCCACAACAATACGTGTCGGACGTGTGCCCACCGTGCGCAGGATGCGGTCGATGATCGGGTCGAGCATGCCGGCGTCGGTCATCACTCCGAAAAACAGGATGGCAAACACGAACATGCCAACCACGGGCGCGACGTTCTTGATACCGGTGATGATGAAACCGCTGGTTTGCAGACCGAAACCACCGATCAATGCCGCGATGATCGGCAAGGCAATCAGCGCAACCAGAGGCGAGAGACGTTTGCTCATGACAGCGGCGAGCAAACAGAGAATGGTGATGACACCCAGAGTGGCGAGCATGGCGTGATCCTTTCGTCATCCCTCACCGGCAGGCGGCGGGACGAGCTGTTGTTGTTTTCAGCGAGTATCGAAACGGGGGTAAGCTTTGTAAATTGAAATGTTCAGGGCCTTACGTTCTGAAAATACGAACGCTGATCCAACAGCTGCCAACGGGAATTCATGATGAAGAACGCCATCCAGCACATCCGCGCCTTTCTCGCCGTGGCCAACAGCGGCAGCTTTGCCAAAGCGGCCCTTGAGCTGAACCTGTCGCCCTCGGCCCTGACCGTGCAAATCCAGCAGTTGGAGGAATGGCTCGGCGTCACGCTGCTCGAACGCAGCCCGCGTCAGGTCAGCCTCACCTCCGCCGGGCAGAACAACCGTGGCCCCATGGAAAAACTGCTACTGGACCTGGACAACATCGTCAGCGGCTCACGGGATCTGGTCGCGTTGCGCCGAGGCGTGGTGACCATCGCCGCCCTGCCCTCGCTGTGCGCCGGGGCGCTGCCGCCGATCCTTAAAACCTTCCGTGAACAATTCCCCGGCGTCGAAGTGCGCCTGCGCGATGTCGTGGCGCAACGCATCGACACGCTGGTGCGTGACGGGGAGGTGGATTTTGGCGTGGGCGTTCGTGCGCGAATGAACCACGGGCTGAATTTTCAGGTAGTGATGATGGATCGCCTGAGTCTGTTCGTCCCGGCTCGCCATGCGCTCGCCAAACGCTCATCGATCACCCTGTCGGAACTGGCCGGCGAGCCGATCATCCTCACAGGCCGGGACAGCAGCGTGCGCGAACGGGTTGAACAGTTGTTTTCAGAGCAAGGGCTGATGCTGACGCCGGGCCTGGAAGCGAACTACATGTCGACGGTCATGGCGTTGGTGCGTCAGGGGTTGGGTATGACGCTGTTACCGGAATCGGCCGACGAAGGCCGTGGCGACCTGGTTCAGGTGCGCGTCGAACATGCGGGGGTGAATCGAGAGATCGGCGTGATCACGCGCGCGGGGACTGGATTGAGTCCTGCGGCCGCACGCTTCATCGAGATGATGAAAGCCGGCATGTCGACGCAACCCTAGTAGTAGCGCTTGCCCCGATGGCGTCCGCCCTGTCACCTCTTTATTGATTGACACACCGCAATCGCGGGCAAGCGCGCTCCTACACAGGTCCTGTGAAACGCAGTAGCTGAACGCCAGCTGAACACCTGCACAAAACCGGGGAAAAGCAAAAAAACAAGTATGCTCATTCAATAATGAGTATCATTATGTTACACATGCCTGAATGCGAATGACTTACCGAAGCGTTCACGGCTCACACCCTATCAGATTTGTACCGGTGATAAATGCTCGTTCCTTTTTTGATCATGCTGCGCGAAGGGATTGAAGCCGCGCTTATCGTTGGCATCATTGCCAGCTACCTCCGTCAAACCGGCCGTGGCGAGTGGATGCCCGCCGTCTGGATCGGGGTTTTCCTCGCCGCCGCGCTCGCACTGTTCGTCGGTGGTGGCCTGGAACTGGTCAGTGCCGAATTCCCGCAGAAGCAACAGGAACTGTTCGAAGGCCTGGTCGGACTGCTGGCGGTGATCATCCTCAGCTCCATGGTGTTCTGGATGCGCAAAGTGGCGCGCTCCATCAAGCATGAGCTGCACGAATCACTGGACGCCGCCCTCGCCGGCTCAAAAAACCAGACGTATGCCCTGATCGGCATGGTGTTCTTCGCGGTTGCTCGCGAAGGTCTGGAAACCGTGTTCTTTCTGCTGGCGATATTCCAGCAAAGCGAAGGCGCCAGCGCGCCGATTGGTGCCCTCCTCGGCCTGATCATTGCCGTGGGCATCGGCTTTGCCATCTACAAAGGCAGCATGCGCTTGAATCTCGGGCGCTTCTTCCGCTGGACCGGCTTGTTCATCCTGGTGGTCGCGGCGGGCATTCTGGCCAACTCGGTTCAGGCCCTGCATGAGGCCGGCCTCTGGAACCACTTCCAGACCGTGGTTTTCGACATCAGCGCCATCCTGCCGATGGACGGCCCGACCGGCTCGGTGCTCGCCGGCATGTTCGGTTATCAGGATGCACCGACCGTCAGCGTGCTGACCGTGTACGTCGCCTACCTGATCTTCGCGCTGGTGTTGTTCTTCCTGCCGCAGCCTCGCGTGGTGAGTCTTCCCACGCGACCTGCGCACGCACACGGCCACTCTTCTTCAGTTACGAATAAATAAGGGCTTCCATGACCAGCAGTCCCTCCGGGCTTCCTCCCCAGCAAGCCAAGCCTCCTCGCGCACTGCGAATGGCCGTCGCCGGATCGGTGATCCTGATGATCGGCGCCGGTGCGATGTTTTACTACGCCTCTCAACAGGCGCAAAAAAAACGCCAGGCCAACAACAGCGCCGAGACCGTGGTGACCATCCACCCCAAAAGCTGTGAGCCGAACGCGATCACGGTGCCTGCCGGGAAGAATGCCTTCCGCATCGTCAACGCCTCGGAGCGTGCGGTCGAATGGGAAATCCTGGACGGCGTGCTGGTGATCGAAGAGCGCGAGAACATCGCCCCCGGTCTGAGCCAGATCATCAACGCCAACCTGCAACCGGGTGATTACGCGATCACCTGCGGACTGCTCAGCAACCCGCGCGGCACCCTGCACGTGACCGCAACCGCTGAATCCGACGCTGCCGCCAAGGCACGGCCTTCGATGGTCGCGTTCATCGGCCCGTTGTCGGAATACCGGGTCTACCTGAGCACCAGGAGCAGTGCGTTAATCCGCGCGGTGAACGATCTGCAGCAAGCCATCGAAAGCGGCGACCTGGCCGCGGCGCAGCAAGCCTATGCGCCAGCGCGCGCAGCCTATCAGCGCATCGCCCCGGCCGCTCAGCGTCTGGCTGAACTGGACAACGCGATCAACGCCCGTGCCGATTACTTCGAGAAGCGCGAACAGGATCCGGGCTTCAGCGGGTTCCATCGCATCGAGTTCGGTCTGTTCTCGCAGAAGTCTGTCGAAGGCCTGGCGCCGGTCGTGCAGAAACTGCAGGCCGACATCGCGTCCCTGAAAGAACAACTACTGGCCCAGAGCATCGCCCCTGAGCAACTGGCGAGCATGGTCGTGCGCAACATGCGCAGCCTGGCCGACATCCGCAGCAATGGCGAGGAAGAGCGCTACAGCCACCTGGACGTCAACGGTTTCGCCGCCAACCTGGAAGGCACCCGCAAAGTCATCGAACTGCTGCGCCCTCTTCTGGCCAAGACCTCGGGCGAGGTGCTGAAGAAGATCGACGATGCGACCACCGCGCTGGATGACCAATTGCTGATGCTCAAGACCGACAACGGCTTCACGCCGTACGACCAGGTCAGTACCGAACAACGAAAACACATCGCAGACAAGGCCAAGGCGCTGGCCGATGCACTCGAAGGAATCGATCCGGCCCTGGGCCTCACCGGCCTGTAAGCGTGCCCTGGCGGGTGCCCAATGCGCCCGCCCGGCCCTGAAACCAGAACGAAGTAAGCATTCACATGAAAGACTCCGATTCATCCAACGCCCCTGTTTCCGTTGAACGCCGCCGTGTCCTGATGGGCCTGGGTGCTGCCGGCGCGGCCATCGCTGGCGCCAGCCTGACCGGTAATGCGCTGGCCGCCACCGCGCCGGCGCAAGTAACCGAAGCCCCGAAGAGCGAAAAGACCCAAGACCACAACGCATTCCATGGCGTGCATCAGACCGGCATCGTCACCCCGCGCCCGACGGCCGGGATGATGGTCTCTTTCGATGTGCTGGCGCAGGATCGCGAGGACCTGGAGCGGCTGTTCCGCACCCTGAACGAGCGCATCGCATTCCTGATGACCGGCGGTCCCGTGCCACAGGTCGACCCGAAATTGCCGCCGCTGGACTCCGGCATCCTCGGCCCTGTCGTCACCCCCGACAACCTGACCATCACGGTGTCCGTGGGCGATTCGCTGTTCGACGAGCGCTTCGGTCTGGAACACGTCAAACCCAAGCGCCTGCAGCGCATGGTCGGGTTTCCCAACGATGCGCTGGAAGCCGACTGCTGCCATGGCGACCTGAGCATTCAGTTCTGCTCCAACGCCCCGGACAGCAACATCCACGCCCTGCGTGACATCGTCAAGAACCTGCCGGACCTGCTGCTGGTCCGCTGGAAGCAAGAAGGCACCGTACCGGCCCAGGCGCCGCTCAAACCCGGCCAACCACCGGAAAGCGCCCGCAACTTCCTCGGGTTCCGAGACGGCTCGGCCAACCCCGACTCGAACAACCAGAAGACCATGAACGAGCTGGTCTGGGTACAACCGGGCAGCGACGAACCGGCCTGGGCCGCCAACGGCAGCTATCAGGCCGTGCGGATCATCCGTAACTTCGTCGAGCGCTGGGACCGTACCCCGCTGCAGGAACAGGAATCGATCTTCGGCCGGAGCAAGGCCTCGGGTGCGCCGATGGACGGCAAGACCGAAACCGACGTCCCGGATTACACGAAAGACCCGGAAGGCAAGATTACCAAGCTGGATGCGCACATCCGTCTGGCGAACCCGCGCACCCCGGACAGCCAGCGCAACCTGATCCTGCGTCGCCCGTTCAACTACTCCAATGGCGTGAACAAGAACGGGCAACTGGACATGGGCCTGCTGTTCATCTGCTACCAGTCGGACCTGGAAAAAGGCTTCATCACCGTCCAGACCCGTCTCAACGGCGAGCCGCTGGAGGAATACCTCAAGCCCATCGGCGGCGGGTATTTCTTCACCCTGCCGGGCGTCGTGGACAGCAACGATTTCATTGGCCGGTCGCTGCTGGCCGCCTCTGCTCGAACAACAAAAACTGCCTGACAACCCTTACCTCACAGGAAGAGCTCTATGAAAAAGTCGTCTCTCGCGTTGTTGCTTACTGTTGGCTTGCTGCAGACCCCACTGTCCGTGTTCGCGGCAACCGCCCCGCTGGACCTGGTCACCCCGGTTTCGGACTACAAGATCTACGTCACCGAAAACGTCGACAAGCTGGCCGAAGACACCCAGAAGTTCACCGACGCCATCAAGAAAGGCGACCTGGCGACGGCCAAGAAACTGTTCCCGACCACTCGCATTTCTTACGAGTCCATCGAGCCCATCGCCGAACTGTTCAGCGACCTGGACGCCTCGATCGACTCCCGTGAAGACGACCACGAGAACGGCGTGAAAGCCGACGACTTCACCGGTTTCCACCGTCTGGAATACGCGTTGTTCTCGCAGAACACCACCAAGGACCAGGCTGTTTTCGCTGACAAGCTGCTGGCAGACGTCAAAGAGCTGCAATCGCGCATTGCCGACATGACCTTCCCGCCCGAGAAAGTGGTCGGCGGTGCTGCCGCACTGATGGAAGAAGTGGCCGCGACCAAGCTGTCCGGTGAAGAAGACCGTTACAGCCACACCGACCTGTATGACTTCCAGGGCAACGTTGACGGTTCCAAGAAAATCGTCGACCTGTTCAAGCCGCAACTGGAGAAGTCGGACAAGGCGTTCGTGAGCAAGGTGGACAAGAACTTCGCCACCGTGGACAAGATCCTGGCCAAGTACAAGACCAAGGACGGCGGTTACGAGACCTATGACAAGGTCAAGGAAAACGACCGCAAGGCTCTGGCCGGTCCGGTTAACACGCTGGCAGAAGACCTGTCGCAGATGCGTGGCAAACTCGGTTTGAACTGAGTCTGTACGCGATGAAAAGCCCGCCTGCCGAGTGATCGGCAGGCGGGCTTTTTTATTTGCGGCTGTGGGTTTGGGTTTGGGTTTGGGTTTGGGTGTATATCCGTTATCGGCGGGGACGCCTATGGGCTCTGGCTAACGCCAGAGCTGTTTCGCCTCCGGCGAGTTACTTGAAAAGACCCCAAGTAACCAAGGGTTGGCTCCTGGTTAGGCCCGACTTCGTCGGGTACCCGCACTTCGGCGACGCTCCGTGGGCCCGCGCTGAACGGACATCCCTGTCCTGACGGCGCTCTCGCGGCATCCATGCCGCTCGGCCCACTCCGCGCCGCCTGCGTTCAGCCTGCACCCAAGTCGCGACATTTGGTGCATGGGCTATCGCGCTAGAAAAGCAAAATCAAAAGCATCGAATGACGCGAATCCTGTAGGAGCGTGGCTTGTCCCGCGATCTACCGCGCAGCGGTAGCACAACCAGGCGACTCGGTCATGCCTGACACTTCGCATGCACAGGTTTTGCTGCCGGTTCCCGGCAGATCGCGGGACAAGCCACGCTCCTACACTAAGAGGTGGAGTTCGGGAGAATGGTGGACGAACCAAGAATGCGAGGAGCGTTAACTCCAGCCCGCGGTGCTCTTGTACGCGATAGTTCAGGCACCACAAAACGCGACTTGGGTGCAGGCTGAACGCAGGCGGCGCGCAGTGGGCCGAGCGGCATGGATGCCGCGAGAGCCGCCCCCGGCCATGGATGGCCGATGGCGGCGGGCCCACGGAGCGTCGCCGGAGTGAAGGTACCTCGACGAAGTCGAGGCCAAACCAGGAGCAGGGCCTTTGAACTGACCCCCGAAAGTTGGACACCCAGTCCAACCGAGGGGACAGCCATGACGAAGTACGATCCAGCCTTCAAACTCAAGCTGGTTAAACAATGCCTGGCCGGCAGCAGCACCAATGGAGTTGCAGTCAAAAATGGTATCGGTCATTCCATCCTGCAGCGCTGGGTGCGCAGCTATCAGCAACACGGTCTGCCCGGCCTTGCCAAGCAGTACAGCCGCTATGACGCCCAGTTCAAACTCAGTGTTCTACAGCGCATTGAGCAGGATGGATTGTCAGACCAGCAAGCCGCCATTCTCTTTGGCATCCGCGGGCAAAACAGCATCGGGGAATGGAAGAGGCTGTACCATGCCGGAGGTATCAATGCGCTGAA
>NZ_FNCO01000044.1 GCF_900100795.1 Pseudomonas abietaniphila | reverse complement strand
TGGTGGCGCGTTCTTCAACGCTGAGTTCGGAATAAGACATAGGGGCAGCACCGTACCGGAAAGGTCAGGTGTTGCACTCAGTTTTTGCCGCCGCCCTGCTTAATCCACTCGATTATCTGTGGCTTGCCGATGGGGTTGTATCGGGACAAGTGAGGAAACCCAACAACCAAAACCGGCTGGCCATTCAGCTCAGTTCGAAATGCTTTGATTGCCCAGCCCCCATGCAGAGCTACACCTTTTGGCGAGTACTGAATCTCACCATCGAATTTCCGCTGCAGATAACCGAATGACGATACCTGCGAATTACCGCAGCACAGAATCAGCTTAGGATTTACCAGTGCCAAGATCGCTTCGTGCACAGGCCAGCAAACATCAGCGTAATGCTCGGGCACACCTTTCGCGTCTCGACTCTGGGCAAAAATCAGATTACTACTGCAGACGTCTTCGACCCTGTATCCAAGGCTGTCGAGCAACCACTTGACCCGCAACTGCAGCGGTGATCGGCCTGCTGCTGTCGTCCATTCCAAATCCGTAAAGTCGTTGCACGTTTTCGATGGCAAGGCTTCAAGACGGTCTGCAACGGTAGGGCCATCGGGACCTTCACCGCCTGGGTTGTAACCTAAGAAGTAGACATCACCAGGCCTCAGGGTGTTGTAGCTGCTGTACAAAGTCCCGCCCGGCAGAGACATCAGCTCTGACAGGGAATTTTGAGCAACTGCGAGTATTCCTTGCTTATCCATAAAGCACTTCCATCCAATGAACGTTCATCAAAAGACTGCCCGATTAAGGCCTGACGTCGTTTAGAGCGAATCTACACGCCACACAGCAGGTCGTGTTGAAAAGCCAATAGCGCAGCGATTACTCACGGCGATTACGCCACCCATCAGAAGCACACACATACTGCAAATGGCTGAGAGGTGTTTGTCTCGACGAAGTCCAGGCAAACACTGTCCAGCTCGCCGAGCCTGCTTTCGATCCAGTGACCGGTCGCACTGTAGTGCTCGATTAGAAAATCTTCGCCGTAGAAATAGATGCCCTCCGCAGCGCTGAATGAGCGATCTAAGGCACTGGTGAAAACGGCACCGTGATCTTCGCAAATGCGTTGAGCTTGGTCAGCACAAGCCAGCTGAGACGCTGATTCAAGCAGTGCTTTACAGAGTGACCGTGCGGCACCGGCTAACATTTCCCCAGATACGCGGGCAACTATGGCGTCAGCGACTTGCTGCATGATCACAATCGTTACGTAATCTGGAATGGGCCCCGCAACTTGATCTGATTGATCTTGAGTAGGCGTAGCTTCACTTGGCCAGATGAGCTTGTTTAACATTAAGTGATCCTCCTGATGTACAGCCATGACATTGGCCGGAAGACCTACAGGCTTTAAGTCGTTTTAAGATCCGCAGATAACGTGACGCTGCACTCAAATCACGCAAAGAAGTTTCGCGATATCCCCACAAAAACCGCTCGGCTTATTTGTCGATGCATGACTTCGCATTGACCTTCAGATTTGTCGCCCGCCATAGGCAACACGAGCCAAACCCAGCATCAGGGTCAAGGCAGCTATCAGTACAAGATGTTCAGTCAGCGGACTCAGCATGATCATGGCGAACCTCCTCGGGTTGAGATGAATCAACCATAGGCACCTGTACCGCTGTAGGCGATACGTAAACTTTTCACCCGTAAACATTTAAAGCACATGCCTATCTACGCCGACGGACGCGCCTTGTTGGATCTCAAAATTGCCGGATACTGTACATAAATACAGCTATCGGCATTTCCCCATGAGCAACGCCCTGATCCTTGGCGCACTTCACGCCAGCAGCACACGCCTCCCCTTCTTTGACGCGCACATTCCGGCCGGCTTTCCCAGCCCGGCGCTGGACCACATGGAACACAAGCTGTCCCTGGATGAGCTGCTGGATATCAATGCACCGCACACCTACGTCGTGCTGGTTAGCGGTGACAGCATGACCGGCGCGGGTATCTTCGATGGTGACCACCTGATCGTCAGTCGTGCACTGGAGGCAAAACCAGGCGATGTCGTGGTGGCCTGCTTAAACGGTGATGTGTTCGTCAAACGCTTGGGCAGATGCCAGAAGTCGTATGTGCTGCAATCCGAGCACCCTGATTACGCGCCGCGCTACGTACTGGATGATGACGAACTGATGATCTGGGGCGTCGTGAGTCATAGTCTGCGTAATCACCGCCCCCATGCCTGAGCAGGTGTTTGCCCTAATCGACTGCAACAGTTTTTACGCAAGCTGCGAGCGGGTATTTCGGCCTGACCTCCAGCGCACCCCCATCGTCGTGCTGAGCAACAACGACGGCTGCGTGATTGCACGCTCCGCCGACGCCAAACCCTTCGTGAAGATGGGTGCGCTATTCCATGGGATTCGTGGCGATCTCAAGCACCAGGGTGTCGTGGCATTCAGCAGCAACTATGCGCTTTATTAAGTTAGGTGGAATGCTTTTGAGCTAGGCTGAATCCGTTGACGCTCAGGGGGCGCCCATGACCACCACCCCATTGCACAAGCAAGTGTTAA
>NZ_FNCO01000034.1 GCF_900100795.1 Pseudomonas abietaniphila | reverse complement strand
CGCCGCTGCGTGGTGAGCGCCCTCGAGCGCCACTTCACAGCGTTCGTGCAGAGCCCGCGAAAGCTGGGCGAGGCAGCCCCGACGCTGCGCAGCGTTTACCGCTACAGCATCAAACCGACCCTGGGCACGCTGAGCGACTGGCTGGCGCTGGACAGCGAAACGCTGCTGCAGGTGGACGGCAACGGTGATATCGAACTGCAACGCACCGAAACGCAGTACATCGACAATGTGAGTGACCCGTTTTTGTTCGGGCGTAAACACGTCGAAGCCGTGACCCTCAACGGGTTTACCCAAACCAGTCTCTTTGAGTACAGCAAACCGCTCAACGACACTAAAACCAAACGGTTTGAGGGCGAATACGTTCAACGGACCGTTGAACTCCGCAGCACCAACCTGGACGCTGCCAAGAAAGAAATCACCTCGGAATATTCGTTGCTCAATGGCGAGCCGCTGCTTACCCGCGACGACAACGATGTAGCGATTCGCTACAGGTACGACGTGCTGGGGCGCGTGGTCGAGGAGAAGGTCGCGCCGGATACAGACTACGAGGCCAGCCGGTTTTACAGTTATGGGCTCAGCGGCGCGGTCGGGAACAAGGCCATGCAGGAGTCAACGGACGTCAAAGGCGTCAAGACCCGAACCTGGCTGGATGGGCTCCATCGTACGGTCCGGGAGGAGCGTCAGGATGTCGACGCGGTGGAATCGGGGAACGCACCGGCGTGGCGCCTGACGTACAGTGCCGAGCACGATCTGCTGGGCAATCTGGCAGCGGAAACCGAGTACGACTGGATCAATGGCGACATCCCTTATGTCAGCACATTCGATTACGACGACTGGGGAGAACAACGCTGCGTGACAGGCCCCGACGGGATTCAACAGCATCAGGTCAATGACCCCGTTGCGTTGATGCGTACCGAGTGGCGCGAGTACGCGCAGACGAAGCTCAAATCGGACAAAACCCAGACCACGCAGAATCTATTCGAAAAACCGTTGAAGGTGCGGCGCACCGACGAAGAGGGGCACGCGTACCTGCATGAGTACTTCTATGACGGCTTGGGGCGCAGTGTTGAGGAGTACGACGCCCTCAATCGTCGCACGCTTTACAGTTATGACGCCTTCGACCGCATGGTCGAAACCGAGCTGGCCGATGGTGCCTGGGTCAAGCGCGACTATGCCCTGCACAGCAGGGAGGACCTGCCCGTCCTGATCAGTGTCAATGACATTGTGCTGGGTGAGCAGGCATTCGACGGTCTGGAGCGCAGAATCATGGCCAGGACCGGTGGTCGTGAGGAAACCTTCACCTATCGGCCTGGGCAGAATCAGCCAGAGAGCGTGCAGCGTCCCAGCGGCAAGGTCATCGAATACCAATATACGCCACAGTTGGGCGAAGAGCCCAAGCAGCGGGTCATGGCAGGCTCGACCGCTGACTACGAGTACGACGTGCAAAATGCGCGCTTGATCGAGTGTATCGAACAGCCCGGCCCCGGCAGGCAAGGCCAGCAGGCCGTAAAGATGAGTCGCAAGTACTTCAGCACTGGAAAACTGAAAAGCGAACGGCGCATCCAGGGCAGCGACGACTCCGAAGCGCATTACCACTA
This sequence comes from Pseudomonas abietaniphila, assembly GCF_900100795.1. Classification (GTDB taxonomy): domain Bacteria; phylum Pseudomonadota; class Gammaproteobacteria; order Pseudomonadales; family Pseudomonadaceae; genus Aquipseudomonas; species Aquipseudomonas abietaniphila. Next base: position 16,972 of record NZ_FNCO01000034.1, on the reverse strand, counting down.
CAGCCTGCGCGGTCGCCTGATCACGTTCACCGACGTTTTCCAGCAAGCCCAGACTTGCGAATACGACGCCGCCGGACGGCTGAGCACTACCCGTCTCGCCGAGGTGACCACCACGTTTACCTACGATGATCTGGGGCGTGCTGCCAATGTTCAGACCCTTGATACAGCACTCCGTAATCAGGTCTTCATCACGCTGACGTACGACGGGTTCGGCCGCGAGGCTGTGCGCGTTTTCGACTTTGGCGACGAGCGTCAGCAACTGACTCAACGCTACAACGAAGTCGATGCGGTCGTGCAGCGCACGCTGGAGCGGGTTAACAGCGACGGTACGCCTACGGAAGTCCTGCGTGACGAGCAGTATGAGTACGATCTGCGGGCGCGTCTGAGGCACTATCGCTGCACCGGCACGCAATGCCCGCTGGATCCTTATGGCAAAACCCTGAAGGAGCAGGTCTTCGATTTCGATGCCTTGAACAACCTCACCACCGTAACAACTCTCTTCGTCGACGGCAGTGCACAGGGGCAGAACACCGCGACCTATGTCTATTCCGGCGTCGATCCGACGCAACTGCGCGAGGTGCGCAATGTCAGCACCGACCCTGCTTACCCTGCACTGATCATGCTGGACTATGACCAGGACGGTAACCTGACGGTCGATGAACAAGGACGGCAGCTGGCGTACGACGACATTGGTCGCCTGATCAGCGTCAGCGCGGTGCCTGGCGAGAGCGCCAACACCTATCACTACGACGCCCTGGACACCCTCAGTGGTCGCAGCGATGGTTCAACCTCCGAATCCCGTTTCTACCTCGACGCTCAGTTGGTGAGTCAGAAGGAGTCGAACGGCAACCAGCTGAGTTTCATGCGCGGCGGCGATCATCTGCTGGCTGAACGCAGTAAAAGTGGGGAGGATTCGCCGGGAAAGAACCTGCTGCTGGTCAATGACAGCCGTGTCACCGTGCTCGGCGAAATCGATCAGCAGCGTGTACACACCCATTCTTATACCGCTTACGGCCATCGCGAAGAGGCCTCGCAGACGGCCAGTCATTTGGGGTTCAACGGTGAGCGATGCGAAGACGCTGGCGGGTATCTGCTGGGCGCTGGTTACCGGGCCTACAACCCTGTGCTGATGCGCTTCCACAGCCCGGACAGCCTGAGCCCCTTCGATGAAGGTGGCTGGAATCCTTATGCCTACTGCGTAGGCGATCCGGTCAACTTCGTCGATCCAACGGGGCACCTGCCCAGCTGGGCCATGATGGCGATCGGCATCGTCGGCGGCATTGCACTGGGCGTGGTGTCCGGTGGTGTCGGAACCTTGGTGGCTGGCACGATGGCCGCCAGCACCGCTGCCGCTGTAGGCAACGCTTCGATGGTTCTGGGGGTAGGGTTGGAGCTCGCGTCTGCGGGGACGGGAGTGGCGGGAACGGTGATGGGCGGGGAGGAAGGAAACCTGTTGGGCAAGATCAGCATGGGGCTCGGGTTTGCCGCCGGGGTGGTGGGCGGTTTTGGGGTGGGGATGAAGTTGAAAGTCAGAACAACAAATAAAATGGAAGCCGCACAGTATGGGAAAAAAGGTCATGCAGAGGATTATGCCCCTATCGCCAGGATTGCAACTGAAAGAGGGCGACCGACGACTTCCCAGGCCCCAGGGAGAGGAATACACACAGAGGGCAGGAGCAACGCTCAGCAATTGAACAATAGGGTTAAAGGTGCTGCTGCCAGGAAAGTTGAAAGAAAAAAACTGCCTCGGGCCGTTGAGCGGCGTCAGGAACTCCTGAGTTATTTCAATGCGAAAACGCCTCAGCAGCAAGCGGAGCAGGCTGCGAGATCGGCAGCCATAAGACGTGAACGGCTCAAAGGTACTAAAGCGTGAGTTACCAGGGACCTTCATAGCCGGTAGATGAGACGTTGATAGCCGATGATATTGGCTAGGTACGCCGTTGGCACGTTAGTTAAGGAGGACTTATCAATGCTCATGTCCAGACGTTTGCGCTTAGACCCAAGTCAAGATGGAACCCTTGACCGTCCAGCCGAGGCCTTGCCGCCCCGGACGGATCCGGAGAGCTCCTATCGGGGGGGCGGTGGTTTTCCGTCTGGCGCTGAAGGGACGTCGCAGCATTCGGCCCTGCAGAGCCACGACGGGCTGCCAACCCAACGCTCGCCTGATGATCCGTTCTGGGAGACCACGCTCTTGGGCACGGACCAGCGACGCACTGTTTTGCACAAAAGAGCGGCGCAGGATCAAGCAGACTTGGTCTACACCCCCTATGGCCATAGCCAGGACACCAATGGCCTGACCGGCGGGCTGGGTTTCAATGGCGAGCGCCGTGAATCGGTGACGGGGCATTATCTGCTGGGTGCCGGTTACCGGGCATTCAATCCGGTGCTCATGCGGTTTAACAACCCGGACAGCTTGAGTCCGTTCGAGGCGGGTGGCTTGAATCCTTACGCCTACTGCGTGGGCGATCCCGTGAACTTCGTTGATCCGACAGGGCATTTGCCGAGCTGGGCGATGATGGCAATCGGCATCGCCGGCGGTATCGCACTGGGCGTTGTATCCGGTGGTGTCGGAACCTTCTTGGCGGGCACGATGGCTGCCAGCACCGCTGCTGCCGCGGGGAATACCGCAATGGTCATCGGTGTGGGCCTGGAGGTCGCGTCTGTAGGGACTGGGATAGCGGGAACGGCTACGGGCGGGGAGGAAGGCAACCTGTTGGGCAAGATCAGCATGGGGCTCGGGCTTGCTGCCGGGGTGGTGGGCGGGTTTGGGATGAAGTTGAACGTCAGAACGACAAATAAAATGGAAGCCGCACAGTATGGGAAAAAAGGTCATGCAGAGGATTATGGGAAAGTGACTAGAAGTTACGCTAACCGTCCTGACTCAGAATTTGATGCGCAATTGAAGATAAGTTACGACAACCCACGCCGAGAAACGGTAGGGAATAGTCTGGATGCTCAGCATGCGGCCGAGGGTAATCGAGCACGCTTTCGAGAGGGAAATGATCAGTGGGGAAGAAGGTATGCGACCTCTAGGATCGGTAACTGGAGAACGGCAGTTGAACCTTACATGGGGCCTGTTCAGGATCAGTGGCATATTAGGTCAAGCACTATAAGTTCTATCAATCCTCGCAGGCTGAGTCTGGATTAATCGCGTTGCGACTTTGTATGAAAACAACAGTTTAAAGAGGGGTGTGTGTAATCGTTAAGTGAATGCTTTGTTCTTCATCTCATCGTTAATATTGGTTGCCGATGTCAAAGGGATAAACAGTTGGCAGGTGTATGGAGGGAAAATTAATGACCACGTCTAAATGTGTGTGCGTATACCCCAATGGAGGCGAAGCATTTGACCGTTTTGCCGCCGCCTTGCCGTCCTTGGCGAATCCGGTGCGACCGTTTTACGGCAGCAATGATTCCGCGCCAGGCGGTGAGACGACTTCGCCACATTCGGCCATGCAGAACCATGGCGGCATGCCGCACCAACACCAGCCTGGTGATCCGCCCTGGGAGACCACGCTGCTGGGGACGGACCAGCGACGCACTGTTTTGCACAAAAGGGCGGCGCAGGATCAAGCAGACTTGGTCTACACCCCCTATGGCCATAACCAGGACGCCAGTGGCCTGACCGGCGGGTTGGGTTTCAATGGGGAGCGCCGTGAATTGGTGACGGGGCATTATCTGGTGGGCGCAGGTTACCGGGCATTCAATCCGGTGCTCATGCGGTTTAACAACCCGGACAGCTTGAGTCCGTTCGAGGCGGGTGGCTTGAATCCTTACGCCTACTGCGTGGGCGATCCCGTGAACTTCGTTGATCCAACGGGGCATTTGCCGAGTTGGGCCATGATGGCGATCGGCATCGCCGGCGGTATCGCACTGGGCGTTGTATCCGGTGGTGTTGGAACCTTCTTGGCGGGCACGATGGCTGCCAGCACCGCTGCTGCCGCCGGGAATACCGCAATGGTCATCGGTGTGGGCCTGGAGCTCGCGTCTGCGGGAACGGGAATAGCGGGAATGGCTATCGGGGACGAAAAAGGAGACCTGTTGGGCAAGATCAGCATGGGGCTCGGGCTTGCCGCCGGGGTGGTGGGCGGATTTGGGGGTGGGATGAAATCAGTGGCAGGAAGGATGAACGCTCCGCTTAAAGCTGCCGCAGTATACAAACGCACAGCAGCGTATAAACACTTTGGTCGCGCTGAAATCTCTGATGTGTCGAATGCATATTACAGTTCTTTACATCCGGATTTGGTGTCGCAATTGCCGGACTCTTTATACAGTATGGCTGGGATGGGTGCACTTAAACGCAAACGCATCGGGGTGGATAAATTAGGAAGGAGACGTCGCATTGTTCCTGAGTCAGAGTCGGAAGCTTTTATGAATTCTTTTAAGGTGCCTAAGTCGGCTTTAAAAAAAACGGATAGTTCGACGATGTCTACGGTTGACCGTGTGCAGAGAAAAGTTAGGTTCGATATTGACGTGTCTACTGTTTAGGGCGGCTGTCGCAGGTTTCATGTTGCGGTTATACATTGTTTTCAGACGGTGCTGGCGGCTGATGACGTTGAGCGCATGAACGGTTTCCAAGTGTGCGGGGTGACGTTTAATGATCGGTTTTTCTTCCGTCAAACGGTGTGGCGGCAATCAGGATCGGTGTGATGAACACGTTTGCCAAGGAGGATTTATCAATGAACACCTCTACATGTTTGCACCTATCCCCCTGTGATGGCAAAGCAACTGACTGTGTAACTGCGTCTTTGCCGCCCCCGCCAGATACGTTGCGACCGGTTAGCAGCGACGGCGGCACTGCGACCGGCATTCAAGCGACTTCGCCCCATTCGGTCATGCAGAGCTATCAAGGCATGCCGCACCAACGCCCGCCTGATGATCCGTCCTGGGAGACCGCGCTCTTGGGCACGGACCAGCGACGCACTGTTTTGCACAAAAGGGCGGCGCAGGATCAAGCAGACTTGGTCTACACCCCCTATGGCCATAGCCAGGACACCAATGGCCTGACCGGCGGGCTGGGTTTCAATGGCGAGCGCCGTGAATCAGTGACGGGGCATTATCTGCTGGGTGCCGGTTACCGGGCATTCAATCCGGTGCTCATGCGGTTCAACAGCCCGGACAGCTTGAGTCCGTTCGAGGCGGGTGGCTTGAATCCTTACGCCTACTGCGTGGGCGATCCGGTGAACTTCGTGGATCCGACAGGGCATTTGCCGAGCTGGGCGATGATGGCAATCGGCATCGCCGGCGGTATCGCACTGGGCGTTGTATCCGGTGGTGTCGGAACCTTCTTGGCGGGCACGATGGCTGCCAGCACCGCTGCTGCCGCCGGGAATACCGCAATGGTCATCGGTGTGGGCCTGGAGCTCGCGTCTGTAGGGACTGGGATAGCGGGAACGGCTACGGGCGGGGAGGAAGGCGACCTGTTGGGCAAGATCAGCATGGGACTCGGATTTGCTGCCGGAGCGGTGGGAGGATTTGGAGGAGGAATAAAGCTAAAGATCAGACCGCACTCGAGGCGAGCGTTGCCGGTACTGCGCGGGTTAAACCGGATGCAGCGGGTCAATGGCAGGATAGGCTTCCCGGTGAGTGGGCGAGGAGCAGGAAAGGCTGCGCAACGCTGGTCCATCGACAAGACAAAAGTCAGCTTCAACAAGAGCGGTCTGACAACTACGGAGCAGGAAAAGTGGGATAGGTTTCAAAATGCTATCAATAACGACGGCGCTCACTATGCACATGCAGCCAGGCAGGCTGGCGACACCAACTTCAAGAGTTTAGCGAAGGTTTCAATGCCATCCGAGGTCGATGGCACCTCAAGCTACACAGAGGTGCAGCAGTATCAGATCAGACTAAGTAAAAAAGCGCGTGCGACCTTCTGGGTGGATGAATCAACCAAAACGGTAAACGTGATACGGGTTGGTGGGCATACATGATCAGAACACTGCAGGGCACGCCCAAAGTGGACCGAGCAGGCATCTGGCGCGGAAATACGGGCTGGCGTGACGACTTGCACACCACGCTCTTGGGCACGGACCAGCGCCGCACTGTTTTGCACAAGAGGGCGGCGCAGGAGCAAGCAGGCTTGGTCTACACCCCCTATGGCCATAGCCAGAACACCAATGGCCTGACCGGCGGGTTGGGTTTCAATGGTGAACGTCGTGAATCGGTGACGGGGCATTATCTGCTGGGCGCAGGTTACCGGGCGTTCAATCCGGTGCTCATGCGCTTCAACAGCCCTGACAACTTGAGCCCTTTGGGTGAGGGCGGTTTGAATCCTTATGCGTATTGCCTGGGAGATCCTGTCAATCGCATTGACCCATCAGGGCATTTGTCATGGCAGTCGTCATTAGGCCTGGGCCTTGCCGCTGCGGGGCTGGCGGGGTTGAGTTTTCTGAATAATTACAAAATCAGTCGAAGGATATTGAACCGAGGTCTCGGTCAGCAACACGGAATCGGGCGAGCGACACCGTGAGGGGGACTTACCGCGTCTTTTCGCCGCAAAACGGTGTGACGGCAATCAGGACCGGTGTGATGAACACGACACTCTCCTACCTGGTCAGACCTGCCTATTTCCTTAAAAGGCCGGCTTACTTCTTCTGATGTGCATCTGCATCGACATCACTTCGCCCAGTGTTCAAACGGCCCATTCCTTTGCCCGGCGACGAGGCGCGCTCACGGATCGTGACGCCCCATTGAGTCCCAGGGCACGTCCGTACTCGATCAAACCGCTGTCATGGATGAGCCCCAGTTTTTGCATTGCGGTCCGTTTGTGGCGGCTGACGGTTTTTTCACTGCGATTGAGGCGTTCGGCGATCTGTCGCCCTGACAATCCCTGGTAAAGCAGCCGCACCACTTCCACTTCGCGGATGGACAGGGCGGAGTCGGTGTGCGTATCGCAGGCTGGCGTATCCAGCCGGTCGCCAATGCTCGGGCTTATATAAATGTGCCCTCGGCAGACGGTGTCCAGTGCGCAGTCGAGCTCGGTCAACGAGTCCTGTTTGTCGAACAAGCCCCGAACCCCCAGATCGAGCAGGTTCCTCCACAGGGCGGGGCTGTCGAACATGCTCATGACAATGACGTCCAACGCTTCGAAATGGCGACGTATATAGCTGATCAGCGCCAGCCCGTCGGGTTTCTGGCTGTCGGGCATGGAGAAGTCAGTGATCAACAGCTCACAAGGGCGATGGTGAAGGTGTTCGATCAATTGGTCGGCGTTATGGGCATCACTGATAGAAGCGCCGTGATGCCGACCATTGCTCAACGACATGCGTGCTCCCAGCAATACCACAGGATGGTCATCTGCCAGCAGGATGTGTCGTGGGGTCAATCGGGGGCGTAGGGCTCGCGGGTGGGTATTCATGCTAGAGGCTCAGGCGGTGCAGGGTTTGACAGGCAGTGAGCAATGGCGGGTATCGGCGGAGCCGTTTTCGGACCCCGCCTATTTGAAAGCGCTGGAACTTTAACAAGGGTTTGTAGGAACTCTCTGTACGCTGTTCGCGTTTGTTGTGTAGGGCAATTCTTAATTGTCTGTGGGGTTTGGATATTTAAAAGCGGCCTTAAAGGTCCTTGGTCGGTAATTTCATTCGTCGAGCAGGCCCATTTCCGCCGCTTTGCGCAATGCGAGCCAACGGGAGCCGACACTGAATTTGCGCCGGATATTGGCGAAGTGAAAATTGACCGTGGCCTCGGTGCAGGCCAGGATTTGCGCGATCTCCCATGAAGACTTGCCTTTGTTTCCCCAGTGACCGACTTGCTTTTCCTTGGGTGTCAGGGTGACGGGGGCCGCCGAAGTCGCCAGGAGGCTGGTGGGAGCGGTGTCCAGAATGCCGGGGTTATGGTGCAGAGGTGCGTGCATGGCAATGTGTCCTTTACGATTGACTTGTCCCTTGAAATGGCGGGCCCGATGCCTGAGAGGCCCTTTGGCGGCTGGCGCATCCCCATGCGCGTTGTGCCGCTGATTAGGTTTATAAACCCGATGCGCTATTTTGAAAGCTGTCAGAAATGACAGTGGGGCGGTATTTCCGATGAGCTGCACCTCAGCCGGCCGCACTGCGCCGCAAGCCTGCGCGACAGGAGAAAGCGCATTGATCGAGGCTCCGGCACGGGGCCTCAGAGCCTTGGAAGATTAGCCACACGCCGTGGGGTGACTTCTTGTGTTTGACCCACTAGAATGCTTGCCCTTGATTCTGGGGTCGGGATGGCCGGCTATCGTCTGTGCAACGAGGAATATCCATGCAAGTTTCTGTTGAAAACACTTCGGCTCTTGAGCGCCGCATGACCATTGGCGTGCCTGCCGAACGCATCGAGACGGAAGTCAACAAGCGTCTGCAGCAGACTGCACGCAAAGCCAAGATCCCGGGCTTCCGCCCTGGCAAAGTGCCTATGAGCGTGATCCGTCAGCGTTACGAAGACGGTGCTCGTCAGGAAGCTCTGGGCGACCTGATCCAGGCGACCTTCTACGAAGCTGTCGTAGAGCAAAAGCTGAACCCGGCCGGCGCACCTTCCGTCGAGCCAAAAACCTTCGAAAAAGGCAAGGACCTCGAGTACGTCGCCACGTTCGAAGTGTTCCCTGAGTTCTCCGTTGCCGGTTTCGAGTCCGTGTCCGTAGAGCGTCTGTCTGCCGACGTCGCTGACTCCGATCTGGACAACATGCTGGAAATCCTGCGCAAGCAGAACGTCCGTTTTGAAGTGGCCGATCGTGCTGCCGAGAACGAAGACCAGCTGAACATCGACTTCGTGGGCAAGATCGACGGCGAAGCATTCGCTGGCGGCTCGGCGACTGGCACTCAGCTGGTACTGGGCTCGGGTCGCATGATCCCTGGTTTCGAAGAAGGCCTGGTTGGCGCCAAAGCGGGCGAAGAGCGCGTTCTGAACCTGACGTTCCCAGAGGATTATCAGAATCTGGAGCTGGCTGGCAAAACCGCAGAGTTCACCGTTACCGTGAACACCGTGTCGGCACCGACCCTGCCTGAGCTGAACGAAGCGTTCTTCAACCAGTTCGGCATCAAGGAAACCGGTATCGAAGGCTTCCGCACCGAAGTTCGCAAGAACATGGAGCGCGAGCTGCGTCAGGCCATCAAGTCCAAGGTCAAGAATCAGGTCATGGACGGTCTGCTGGCCGCCAACCCGATCGACGTGCCTAAAGCACTGCTGGAAAACGAAGTGAACCGTCTGCGCGTTCAGGCCGTTCAACAGTTCGGTGGCAACATCAAGCCTGATCAACTGCCGGCTGAGCTGTTCGAAGAGCAGGCCAAGCGCCGCGTAGAGCTGGGTCTGATCGTTGCTGAAGTCGTCAAGCAGTTCGACCTCAAGCCTGACGAAGCCCGCGTTCGCGAACTGATCCAGGAAATGGCTTCCGCTTACCAGGAGCCTGAGCAGGTTGTGGCCTGGTACTACAAGAACGAACAGCAAATGAACGAAGTGCGTTCGGTTGTGCTGGAAGAGCAAGTTGTGGATACTGTTTTGCAGAAAGCGAGCGTGACCGATAAAGCGGTCTCGTACGAAGAAGCCGTCAAGCCGGTAGAAGCTCCACAAGCCGACTGATTTCTTTCTCTCGTTCGAAAACACCATAAGCCAGCCTTCGCGCTGGCTTATGCGTATTCAAGACATGACTATTTGGGAGTGAATGCGAGACATGTCCCGCAATTCTTATATTCAGCAGAACTCTGACATCCAGGCCGCTGGCGGCCTGGTCCCGATGGTTATCGAGCAGTCCGCCCGTGGCGAACGCGCCTATGACATCTACTCCCGCCTGCTCAAGGAACGCGTCATCTTCCTGGTCGGCCCGGTTGAAGACTACATGGCCAACCTGATCTCGGCGCAACTGCTGTTCCTTGAAGCGGAAAACCCGGACAAGGACATCCATCTCTACATTAACTCCCCTGGTGGTTCGGTGACGGCTGGCATGGCGATTTACGACACCATGCAGTTCATCAAGCCAGACGTTTCGACGACGGTCATGGGGCAGGCGTGCAGCATGGGCGCTTTCCTGCTGGCTGGCGGTGCGAAGGGCAAGCGTTTCGCGCTGCCTAACTCCCGCGTGATGATTCACCAGCCACTGGGCGGTTTCCAGGGGCAGGCGTCGGACATCGACATTCACGCCAAGGAAATCCTGTACATTCGCCAGCGTCTGAACGAACTGCTGGCCCACCATACAGGTCAGTCGCTGGAAACCATCGAGCGCGACACCAACCGCGACAACTTCATGAGCGCCGAACGCGCTGCTGAATACGGTCTGGTGGACTCGGTGCTCGACAAACGTCAAATGATCAAATGATTGCTTGATAGGCAGTAATCCCAGGCGGTCGGCACGTCCTTACCGCCTGCGGACTTGAAAAAGCCCGCAATTGCCTTCATCTTGTGTTGCAAGCCTACCGGATTGGATCGATCGAATGACTGACACCCGCAACGGCGAGGACAACGGCAAACTGCTTTATTGCTCCTTCTGCGGCAAAAGCCAGCATGAAGTGCGCAAGTTGATTGCCGGCCCCTCGGTATTTATCTGTGACGAGTGCGTCGACCTGTGCAATGACATCATCCGCGAGGAGGTGCAGGAAGCACAGGCAGAAAGCAGCGCGCATAAATTACCATCGCCTAAAGAAATCAGCGGCATCCTTGACCAGTACGTCATCGGTCAGGAGCGTGCCAAAAAGGTTCTCGCAGTAGCGGTGTACAACCACTACAAGCGTCTGAACCAGCGCGACAAGAAAAATGACGACGTTGAACTGGGCAAGAGCAACATCCTGCTGATCGGCCCTACGGGCTCCGGCAAGACCCTGCTGGCGGAAACGCTGGCACGTTTGCTCAACGTACCGTTCACCATCGCCGACGCCACCACCCTGACCGAAGCCGGTTATGTGGGTGAGGACGTGGAAAACATCATCCAGAAGCTGTTGCAGAAATGCGATTACGATGTCGAGAAGGCCCAGATGGGTATTGTCTACATCGACGAGATCGACAAGATCTCGCGCAAATCCGATAACCCTTCGATTACGCGTGACGTGTCTGGCGAGGGCGTGCAACAAGCCTTGCTGAAACTGATCGAGGGCACTGTGGCTTCCGTTCCGCCGCAGGGCGGTCGCAAACATCCACAGCAGGAATTCCTGCAGGTGGACACGCGCAACATCCTGTTCATCTGCGGCGGTGCGTTCTCGGGCCTGGAAAAGGTCATCCAGAATCGCTCCACCAAGGGCGGCATCGGTTTCAATGCCGAAGTGCGCAGCAAGGAAGAGGGCAAGAAGGTTGGCGAATCCCTGCGTGAGGTCGAGCCTGACGATCTGGTCAAGTTCGGTCTGATTCCGGAATTCGTGGGCCGTCTGCCAGTACTGGCGACCCTGGACGAGCTGGACGAAGCTGCGCTGATGCAGATTCTGACCGAGCCAAAGAACGCGCTGACCAAGCAGTACGGCAAGTTGTTCGAAATGGAAGGTGTGGACCTGGAGTTCCGCACCGATGCGCTGAAGTCGGTTGCTCGTCGTGCGCTGGAGCGCAAGACAGGTGCCCGTGGTCTGCGGTCCATCCTCGAAGGCGTGCTGCTCGACACCATGTACGAAATCCCGTCGCAAACCGACGTGAGTAAAGTGGTGATCGACGAAAGCGTGATCGAAGGTACGTCCAAGCCGCTGTTGATCTACGAAAACAGCGAGCCACCCGCCAAGGCGGCTCCCGACGCGTAAGCCGGAAGGCTTCGTACCGGGCGACTGGAAAAGAAAGGGGCCCTCGGGCCCCTTTTGCATTTCACCGTCTCTTTCGCATTAACTCAAAGCGACGCTTGTTTTTTTGGGTATCTACCCCCATCTTGATTTTCAGCTTATTTCTATCTGTCCATGGCCTAAAGGCCGCCGTAGAGGCGAAATCATGAAGACGACCATTGAACTGCCTCTCTTGCCATTGCGCGATGTCGTGGTGTATCCGCACATGGTTATCCCACTGTTCGTGGGTCGCGAGAAGTCCATCGAGGCCCTTGAGGCCGCGATGACGGGCGACAAGCAGATCCTGCTGCTCGCGCAAAGAAACCCAGCAGACGATGATCCTGGTGAAGACGCTCTTTATAGCGTGGGTACGATTGCAACTGTATTGCAGCTGCTGAAGCTACCTGACGGCACCGTCAAAGTGCTGGTGGAAGGTGAGCAGCGTGGCTCGGTAGAGCGTTTCATCGAAGTGGACGGCCATTGCCGTGCCGAAGTCGCGCTGATCGACGAAGTCGACGCGCCTGACCGCGAATCCGAAGTGTTCGTGCGCAGCCTCCTGGCGCAGTTCGAACAATATGTGCAGCTGGGCAAGAAGGTCCCGGCTGAGGTCCTGTCATCGCTCAACAGCATTGATGAGCCGGGCCGTCTGGTCGATACCATGGCAGCGCACATGGCGCTGAAAATCGAGCAGAAGCAGGAAATCCTCGAGATCATTGACCTGCCTGCGCGTGTCGAACACGTGCTGGCGTTGCTGGATGCTGAAATCGACCTGTTGCAGGTCGAGAAGCGCATTCGCGGCCGTGTGAAAAAACAAATGGAGCGCAGTCAGCGCGAGTACTACTTGAATGAGCAGATGAAGGCCATTCAGAAGGAACTCGGCGACAGCGATGAAGGCCACAACGAAATCGAAGAGCTGAAAAAGCGCATCGACGCCGCTGGCCTGCCCAAAGATGCGATGACAAAAGCCACTGCCGAGTTGAACAAGCTCAAGCAGATGTCGCCGATGTCCGCTGAAGCAACGGTCGTGCGTTCCTACATCGACTGGCTGGTGCAGGTGCCTTGGAAGGCACAAAGCAAGGTGCGTCTGGACCTGGCGCGCGCTGAAGACATCCTCGATGCCGATCACTACGGTCTGGAAGAAGTCAAAGAACGGATCCTCGAATACCTCGCCGTGCAAAAGCGCGTGAAGAAGATTCGTGGTCCGGTGCTGTGCCTGGTCGGTCCGCCTGGCGTGGGTAAAACCTCGCTGGCGGAGTCGATCGCTCACGCCACCAACCGCAAGTTCGTGCGCATGGCGTTGGGCGGTGTGCGTGACGAAGCTGAAATTCGCGGTCACCGTCGTACCTACATCGGTTCGATGCCAGGCCGTCTGATTCAGAAAATGACCAAGGTCGGCGTGCGCAACCCGCTGTTCCTGCTCGACGAAATCGACAAAATGGGCAGCGACATGCGGGGCGACCCGGCGTCAGCACTGCTCGAAGTGCTCGATCCCGAGCAGAACCACAACTTTAACGATCACTATCTGGAGGTCGATTACGACCTGTCCGATGTGATGTTCCTTTGCACCGCGAACTCGATGAACATTCCTGCGGCGCTGCTGGACCGTATGGAAGTGATCCGTCTGCCGGGCTACACCGAAGACGAGAAGATCAACATCGCCACCAAGTACCTCTCGCCGAAGCAGATCGCTGCGAACGGCCTGAAAAAAGGTGAAATCGAGTTCGAAGAAGAGGCCATACGCGACATTATCCGGTACTACACGCGTGAAGCTGGCGTGCGTAGCCTAGAGCGTCAGATCGCCAAAGTCTGCCGTAAGGCAGTCAAAGAGCACGCTCACGAGAAGCGCTTTGCGGTCGTGGTGACGGCTGCAATGCTCGAAAACTTCCTCGGTGTACGCAAATTCCGCTACGGCCTTGCCGAGCAGCAGGATCAAATCGGTCAAGTCACGGGCCTGGCGTGGACTCAGGTGGGTGGCGAATTGCTGACCATCGAAGCGGCAGTGGTCCCGGGTAAAGGCCAGCTGATCAAGACCGGCTCGTTGGGTGATGTGATGGTCGAATCGATCACCGCTGCACTGACGGTTGTGCGCAGTCGGGCGAAAAGCCTGGGCATCCCTCTGGACTTCCACGAGAAGCGCGACACCCACATCCATATGCCGGAAGGGGCGACGCCTAAAGACGGCCCTAGCGCGGGTGTAGGCATGTGCACGGCACTGGTTTCGGCACTCACCCAGATCCCGGTCCGTGCGGACGTGGCAATGACGGGTGAAATCACCCTTCGCGGTCAGGTTCTGGCGATTGGTGGCTTGAAGGAAAAACTACTGGCGGCACACCGTGGTGGAATTAAAACGGTGATCATTCCAGAAGAAAACGTGCGTGATTTGAAAGAAATTCCTGACAATATCAAGCAGGATCTTCAAATCAAACCGGTTAAATGGATTGACGAAGTCCTGCAAATTGCGCTGCAATACGCGCCGGAGCCCTTGCCGGATGTGGCTCCGGAGATGGTTGCAAAGGATGAAAAACGCGAGTCTGACTCTAAGGAAAGAATTAGCACGCATTAGTCTGGGGGGCCTTCCTTGACAGCTTTTTAGAGCCCTTGTTATAAAGCGGCTCTTTGCAGCGTCAGAAGGCCATTCAGCGTTTGTCTGGCTTCACCAAAAAACTTAGAAAATATACTCAAAATAGATAGATATAAGGGGACTTAGAGTGAACAAGTCGGAACTGATTGATGCTATCGCCGCATCCGCTGACATCCCGAAAGCTGCTGCTGGCCGTGCGCTGGACGCAGTAATCGAATCCGTCACTGGCGCTCTTAAGGCTGGCGACTCTGTTGTACTGGTTGGCTTCGGCACGTTCTCCGTAACTGATCGTCCTGCTCGTACCGGCCGTAACCCACAGACCGGTGAAGCGCTGAAAATTGCAGCTGCCAAGAAACCAGGCTTCAAAGCCGGTAAAGCTCTGAAAGAAGCCGTCAACTAAGTTTCTTTTTTACCTTTGCCTATCCCCAGGACAGGGTTATCCCTGTTCTGGTCGTGAAGCGGCACGGGCGGTTGGTCAAGCGCTGGCCTGTCACCTCAGGGAACGCACATTCGAACCCTGTTCGTTTTGCCCGCTTCACTGGTTACACCTGTTACGACGAGAAGGCGCATCCTCGGATGCGCCTTTCTTCTATCCGGATTTCACCCACGCTCGGCGGTTTGTGAGTCGAATACAACCGTTCTGGGGGACGCATGCTGCAAAATATCAGGGACAATTCACAAGGCTGGATTGCCAAGACCATCATCGGGGTCATCGTGGCGCTGATGGCCCTGACGGGTTTCGATGCCATTTTCAGGGCCACCAGCCACAGTCAGGATGCTGCGAAGGTCAATGGCGACGAGATCACTCAGACCGATCTGGGCCAGGCGGTTGAAATGCAACGCCGTCAGTTGATGCAACAACTGGGCAAGGATTTCGATCCTGCGATGCTCAATGAGAAGATGCTGCGCGACTCGGCCCTCAAGGGCCTTATCGACCGCAAGCTGCTGCTGCAGGGCGCAGCCGATGCGAAGTTCGGTTTCTCCGAAGCTGCGCTGGATCAGCAGATCCTGATGACGCCTGAATTTCAGGTCGATGGCAAGTTCAGCGCCGACCGTTTTGATCAGGTGATTCGTCAGTTGGGCTACACCCGCATGCAATTCCGCCAGATCCTCGGTCAGGAAATGCTGATCGGCCAGATCCGTGCGGGCATCGCAGGCAGTGCGTTCATCACTGACGCACAGGTTGACGCGTTCGCTCGTCTGGAAAAGCAGACGCGTGATTTCGCGACCCTGACGCTGCCAGCCGATCCGTCGAACGTGAAGGTCACCGACGACGAAATCAAGGCGCACTACGACCAGCACGCCAAGGAATTCCTCAGCCCCGAGCAAGTTGTGCTCGACTACATCGAGCTGAAGAAATCCTCGTTCTTCGACAAGGTGTCGGTGAAGGACGAAGATCTGCAGGCGGCGTACCAGAAAGAAATCGCCAACCTGGCTGAGCAGCGTCGCGCTGCGCACATCCTGATCGAAGTCAACGACAAGACCACCGATGCGCAGGCCAAGGCGAAGATCGAAGAGATTCAGGCGCGTCTGGCCAAGGGTGAAAACTTCGCGGCACTGGCCAAGGAGTTCTCGCAGGACCCTGGCTCGTCGGCCAAGGGCGGTGACCTGGGCTACGCCGGCAAGGGTGTTTATGATCCGGCCTTCGAAGACGCACTGTATGCGTTGAACAAGGATCAGGTATCGGCACCGGTTCGCAGCCAGTTCGGCTGGCACCTGATCAAGCTGCTGGGCGTTGAGGCCCCGTCGGTCCCGACCTTCGCCAGCCTGAAAGACAAGCTGACGCATGACCTGAAGTCTCAACAGGTTGAGCAGAAGTACGTAGACGCGAGCAAGAAACTGCAAGACGCCGCGTATGAAGCGTCTGACTTGGTTCAGCCTGCTCAGGATCTGGGCGTGAAGGTGCAGACCACGGCGCCGTTTGGTCGTGAAGGCGGCGAGGGCATCGCGGCTAACCGTGCGGTGATCCAGGCAGCGTTCAGTCAGGAAGTGATGGAAGAGGGTTCCAACAGTTCTGCGCTTGAGCTCGATCCGGAAACCACGGTGGTCGTGCATGTCAAGGAACACCGTCAGCCGGAGCAGTTGCCTCTGGAAGCTGTTTCCAGCGCGATTCGTGCCCAGCTGACCAAACAGCACGCCAGCGAAGCCGTCAAAGGCAAGGGCGAGGCGCTGCTGGCCAGTCTGCGTGATGGCAAGGTTCCTTACAGTGCCACCAAGCAGGAAGGTCAGAACTGGAAGGTCGTGGAAGCCGCTTCTCGCAGTCAGGAGGGTGTTGATCCTCAGGTGCTGCAGGCGCTGTTCCGTATGCCTAAGCCAGAGGGCAAGGACAAGCCGGTCTATGGCAGCCTGACCGCGGCGGACGGCAGCTTCGTGATTGTGCGCCTCAATGGCGTGAATCAGGCGGCGCCGGCGACCGATGCCGAGAAGACGCAGTACCGTCGTTTCCTGGCATCCCGTGAGGGGCGTCAGGACTTCGAGTCGTATCAGTCTCAGCTGCAGTCGGCGGCGAAGATCGAGAAGTATTGATCGTCGCGTTGCGCTGAAAACGAAAAGCCCCGGCTCGTGAGAGTTGGGGCTTTTTGGTTTTTGGTTTTTGGTTTTTGGTTTTTGGCGGTAAGCGGCCAGCGAACACACCTTCAGAAATCCGGAATTAAAGGCGATGGTGTCCGCCTATTTTTAAGCGGACGCGATCACCCTTATCGCCAGG
>NZ_FNCO01000018.1 GCF_900100795.1 Pseudomonas abietaniphila | reverse complement strand
TCCTCGCTGCTTACTTCGTCCAACTCGTTGATTATCAAGGAGTTTTCCGTTTCTTCTGCGCCGGAAGTGGGGCGAATTATAGAGACATTCAGAGGGGCGTCAACACTTAATTTGAAGTTTCTATCAAAAAGCCAAAACCTCATGAAAATCAGTCAGTTCCTTCTGTTTATATAGGGATCCGCTTTCGCGGCCTCCTATAGAGAAGAGACCTAGAGCACTCCCGCTTCACGCAACGCCATCACTGCGTCGTCCGAAAGCCCCAGAACACCGGTCAAGACCTCCAGCGTATGCTCGCCCAGCAATGGAGGCGCTCGACGATACTCCACCGGTGTCTGCGACAACCTGATGGGGCTGGCAACCTGTGGCACCGTTCCGCCGAGCGCATGAGGCAGCTCGACTTTCAAGCCCCGCGCCTGGACATGGGGATCGGCAAATACCTGAGCGACATCATTGATCGGGCCGCATGGCACGCCCGCCAACTCCAACGCTGTCACCCACTCAGCCGTAGTCTTGAAAACAGTGGCCTGACGAATCAGCGGAATCAGCTCGCCTCGATGCGCAACACGCTGCTTATTAGTAGCGAACCTTGGGTCGTCCGCCCAGTGCGACTGACCCGCGACTTCCGCGAACTTGCGAAACTGGCTGTCGTTGCCCACCGTCAGGATGAAATCACCATCTGCCGTAGGAAAGTCCTGATAGGGCACGATGTTCGGGTGAGCGTTGCCCAGCCGCCTTGGCGATACACCTGTCGTCAGGTAATTCATCGCCTGGTTCGCCAGACACGCGACCTGCACATCCAATAGCGCCATGTCGATATGCTGACCCATACCGCCCTGATCGCGGTGCGCCAACGCAGCGAGAATGGCAGACGTCGAATAAAGCCCCGTGAGGATATCGGTCAGCGCCACCCCGACCTTTACCGGCCCGGCGCCGTCCTCACCTTCAGGGCGACCGGTCAGGCTCATCAAGCCGCCCAACCCCTGAATCATGAAGTCATAACCCGCCCGCTTGGCATACGGACCCGTCTGACCAAAGCCGGTGATAGAGCAATAGATCAGCCGGGGGTTCTCTGCCTGCAGGGACTCGTAATCAAGACCGTAAGCCTTGAGCCCGCCCACCTTGAAATTCTCGATCACAATGTCGGACTTCGCGGCCAACTCCCGCACCAGCTTCTGACCTTCAGGCCGAGTGAAGTCGATGGTGACGGATTGCTTGTTCCTGTTGGCAGAAAGGTAATACGCCGCCTCGGAGGTATTCTCGCCCCAAGGATCCTTCAGGAACGGCGGCCCCCAGGCGCGGGTGTCGTCGCCATTGCCTGGGCGCTCGATCTTGATCACATCAGCGCCGAGATCGGCGAGAATCTGCCCCGCCCAAGGTCCGGCAAGAACCCTGGACAAGTCCAGCACACGCAAATGCGATAGCGCGCCCATGGCCGGCTCCTTAATAGAACGCCTGAATGCCCGTCTGCGCACGACCCAGAATCAACGCGTGAACGTCATGCGTGCCTTCGTAGGTATTCACAACTTCAAGATTGACCAGATGGCGGGCAATGCCGAACTCGTCCGAAATCCCGTTACCACCGAGCATGTCACGGGCCATCCGCGCAATGTCCAGCGACTTGCCACAGGAGTTACGCTTCATGATCGAGGTGATTTCTACCGCCGCCGTACCTTCATCTTTCATTCGGCCCAAGCGCAGGCAACCTTGCAGTGCCAGAGTGATTTCTGTCTGCATGTCGGCAAGTTTCTTCTGGATCAACTGATTGGCCGCCAAAGGCCGGCCGAATTGCTGGCGGTCCAGGGTGTACTGACGCGCGGTGTGCCAGCAGAACTCGGCTGCACCCAACGCACCCCAGGAGATGCCATAACGCGCCGAGTTCAGGCAGGTGAACGGACCTTTCAGACCTCGCACATCCGGGAAGATGTTCTCCTCTGGCACAAAGACGTTATCCATCACGATTTCGCCTGTGATGGAAGCGCGCAGGCCGACCTTGCCATGAATGGCCGGCGCGCTCAGGCCCTGCCATCCTTTCTCCAGCACGAAGCCGCGGATGTCGCCAGCATCGTCTTTCGCCCACACCACGAACACATCCGCGATCGGACTGTTGGTGATCCACATTTTGCTGCCACTTAAGCGATAACCGCCGTCGACCTTCCTGGCGCGAGTAATCATGGCGCCCGGGTCTGAGCCGTGGTTCGGCTCGGTGAGGCCAAAGCATCCAATCCACTCACCAGAGGCAAGCTTGGGGAGATACTTCTGCTTCTGCGCTTCGGTACCGAATTCATTAATCGGAACCATGACCAACGACGACTGGACGCTCATCATCGAGCGATAGCCGGAGTCGACACGCTCCACTTCGCGGGCAATCAGGCCATAGCAGACATAGTTCAAACCGCTGCCACCGTATTGCTCAGGGATCGTCGCGCCCAGCAGGCCGACCTCGCCCATTTCACGGAAAATTGCAGGATCGGTCTGCTCGTGACGGAAGGCCTCAAGAACGCGAGGCGCCAACTTGTCCTGGGCGAACTGCTCGGCGCTGTCACGAACCATGCGCTCTTCTTCAGTGAGCTGCTGATCCAGCAACAGTGGATCGATCCAATTGAAGCTTGCCTTACCGCCCATGACTGTCTCCTCGCTGAATGATGTTCTCGGACGCTGCCGAGAAAAGTCGTGGATAGATCCTAGGCGTGGATTTGTCCTACAGCAAACGAGGATTTCGCATAGTGTTGTGCTAATTTCTCACTCCGAGAACGCGCGAGCAGCGAGATTCAGAGTTTACGAGTGAGGTTGACGTACATGAGACGCAAGATTCCCAGTACTACAGCGCTGGTCAGCTTTGAAGCCGCCGCTCGTCATGAAAGCTTTACCAAGGCGGCTGAAGAACTGTCCCTCACGCAAGGTGCAATTTGCCGTCAGATTGCCAGCCTTGAAGAGTTCCTCAACGTCGAGTTATTCCGACGTTCTAGAAGAGGCGTGAAGCTGACAGAGGCAGGGCTTTCCTACAGTCGTCGCGTAGCCACCCAACTCGACGCCGTCGAGCGCGACACACTCTCCGTGATGGGCCATCAAGGCGCCAATGTGATCGAACTGGCCGTGGTCCCGACCTTCGGCACCCAATGGCTGTTACCGCGGCTCAAAGACTTCCAGCATCAGCACCCGGATGTGACGATTAACCTGACCAACCGAACCCGACCTTTTCTGTTTGCTGATACCGAGTTCGATGCAGCGATCTATTTCGGCGACGCAGACTGGCCAGGCACAGAGTCGCATCGGCTGATGAGCGAAAACCCCATGCCGGTGTGCAGCCCGGCGCTGCTCAATAACAGCAAGCAGCTCAGCGCCGGGGATCTGGCTGACATGCCGCTACTCCAACAGACCACCCGGCCTTATGCCTGGCGACAGTGGTTCAGCGCAATGGGCATAAGTGTCGCACGCGACATGACAGGTCCCAGATACGAGCTATTCTCCATGCTCGCCCAGGCGGCCATGCATGACATGGGCGTCGCGCTGATCCCGCCGTTCCTGATTCAGCGCGAGCTGTCTGAGAACCGTTTGGTCATCGCCAATCCCCATGCTTTATCGAGTCTTAAGGCGTATCACCTGATGATTCCAGAACGCAAAGTCGAGTCAGCGTCCCTGAAAGCGTTCCGAGACTGGCTGGTGCATCAGGCTGAAACATACGCAATGCCTTGATCTGTCTATCTAACCGCCATTACTGACCCTGTAGTCAGGACTTTGAAAAGCCTACAGATATCTTGATATGTCGCATTTAAGAAACACTTGTGTTCTTTATCAAAAACAGGCTGTAAGCGTTATGTGACGGGGCTTACAGGCTGATTAGCCACCATTCTCGTGATAGATAGAAAAAAAATTTCCAACACCTCATATTCAGCTACAGACCATAACCTACAAGGCCTGTAGCGTTTTGTTGCGTCAAACGGTCACAGGGTGACTTGTAGTTAAAGAGATGTCGCGTTACAGAATTCCTTGATGCCCCCTTCTGACACCTGCAAAATGCCGCGCCCCGCCTTGTCTTGCGGGGACATGGTGATCGCTGCCCCAGACGCGCCATCCGCAGTGCGCTGGCCTATTTTTAAAAGATAAAAAGATCACGCAGGAGATTTGACGTGCACATTGGTGTCCCTCTCGAAACCCAGTCCGGTGAAACTCGGGTTGCTGCAACGCCGGAAACCATCAAGAAGCTCATTGGCCAGGGTCATAAGGTCTCCGTCCAGTCAGGCGCCGGCATTACCGCCAGTGTCACGGACAGCGCCTATGAAGCGGCCGGTGCTTCGATTGGCAGCGCCGCCGATGCCTTCGGCGCCGAGCTGATCCTCAAAGTCGTCGCACCCAGCGACAGCGAACTGGCTCTGATCAAGACCGGGACGGTTGTCATCGGGATGCTTAACCCCTTCAACAACGAGATCATCGCCAAGATGGCCGAATGCGGGATCACCGCATTTGCCCTCGAAGCGGCCCCGCGCACCTCTCGCGCACAAAGCCTCGACGTGCTGTCTTCGCAAGCCAACATTGCCGGTTACAAATCGGTGCTGCTGGCCGCGCATCACTATCCGCGCTTCATGCCGATGCTGATGACTGCTGCCGGCACGGTGAAGGCTGCTCGCGTGCTGATTCTCGGAGCGGGCGTTGCCGGCCTGCAAGCCATCGCCACGGCCAAACGTCTGGGCGCCGTGATCGAGGCTTCCGACGTTCGTCCTGCGGTGAAAGAACAGATCGAGTCGCTGGGCGCCAAGTTCGTCGATGTGCCGTACGAAACGGATGAAGAGCGCGAAGCAGCGGTCGGTGTTGGCGGTTACGCGCGCCCGATGCCTGCCAGCTGGATGCAGCGCCAGGCTGTGGCCGTTCACGAACGCGCCAAGCAGGCGGACATCGTGATCACCACCGCGCTGATTCCGGGCCGCAAGGCGCCGGTCTTGCTGAGCGCAGAAACGGTGTCGCAGATGAAACCGGGCTCGGTGGTCATCGACCTTGCGGCAGCCCAAGGCGGCAACTGCCCGCTGACCGTGGCTGACCAGGTAGTGATCGAGCATGGCGTGACCATCGTCGGTCATACCAACCTGCCCGCATTGGTTGCTGCCGATGCTTCTGCTCTTTATGCACGCAACCTGCTGGACTTCCTGAAGCTGGTCTTTACCAAGGAAGGACAGTTCGAGATCAACCTCGAAGACGACATCGTCGCCGCGTGCCTGATGTGCCGCGACGGCCAGATCGTCCGCAAGAACGGCTGAGGATAAAAACAATGGAAGACATGCTGATCTCTCACGGCGTCTACAACCTGATCATCTTCGTGCTGGCGATTTACGTCGGTTACCACGTGGTCTGGAACGTCACCCCTGCCTTGCACACGCCTTTGATGGCCGTGACAAACGCCATCTCGGCCATCGTGATTGTTGGCGCCATGCTGGCTGCCGCACTGACCGTGACGCCGCTGGGCAAAACCATGGGCACGCTGGCTGTCGCTCTGGCCGCCGTCAACGTGTTCGGTGGCTTTCTGGTCACCCGCCGCATGCTGGAAATGTTCAAGAAGAAGGCTGCTCCTGTTAAAAGCACAGCCAAAACTGAGGTGCCGAAGTAATGAGCATGAACCTCGTCACCCTGTTGTACCTCGTTTCGGCGATCTGTTTTATTCAGGCCCTTAAAGGCCTGTCGCACCCGACGACTTCCCGTCGCGGCAACCTGTTCGGCATGCTCGGCATGGCGCTTGCTGTCCTGACCACGATCGGCCTGGTGTTCAAACTCGCTGCACTGTCCACTGACGGCGCCAGCGCGGGCATCGGCTACATCATCGTGGGCTTGCTGGTTGGCGGCACGGCCGGGTCGATCATGGCCAAGCGCGTCGAGATGACCAAAATGCCGGAGCTGGTCGCCTTCATGCACAGCATGATCGGTCTGGCCGCGGTGTTCATTGCGATTGCCGCTGTGGTTGAACCGCAGTCGCTGGGCATCGTGGCGCACCTGGGCGATTCGATCCCGACCGGCAACCGTCTGGAGCTGTTCCTGGGTGCCGCCATCGGTGCGATCACCTTCTCGGGTTCGGTCATCGCCTTCGGCAAGCTGTCCGGCAAGTACAAGTTCCGCCTGTTTCAGGGCGCGCCGGTACAGTTCGCAGGTCAGCACAAGCTCAACCTGCTCCTGGGCCTGGCCACGCTGTTCTTCGGCCTGACGTTCATGTTCACCGGCAGCCTGTTCGCCTTCAGCATCATGCTGATCCTGGCGTTCGTCATCGGCGTGCTGCTGATTATCCCGATTGGCGGCGCGGACATGCCCGTGGTTGTGTCGATGCTCAACAGCTATTCGGGCTGGGCGGCGGCCGGTATCGGCTTCTCGCTGAACAACTCGATGCTGATCATCGCAGGCTCTCTGGTAGGTTCCTCCGGCGCGATCCTGTCGTACATCATGTGCAAGGCCATGAACCGCTCGTTCTTCAACGTGATCGGCGGTGGTTTCGGCGGCGCGGCGGATGTAGGCGCAGCGGCAGGCTCGAAAGAAGCACGCCCGGTCAAATCCGGGTCGGCTGACGACGCCACCTTCCTGCTGACCAATGCCGACACCGTGATCATCGTACCGGGCTATGGCCTGGCGGTGGCTCGTGCCCAGCATGCCCTCAAGGAACTCACCGAAAAGCTGACCCATCGTGGCGTGACTGTGAAGTACGCGATTCACCCGGTCGCCGGTCGTATGCCAGGCCATATGAACGTCCTGCTGGCTGAGGCCGAGGTGCCTTACGATCAGGTGTTCGAGATGGAAGACATCAACTCCGAGTTCGGCCAGGCCGACGTGGTGCTGGTGCTCGGCGCCAACGACGTGGTCAACCCGGCGGCGAAGAACGATCCGAAGTCGCCGATCGCCGGCATGCCGATTCTGGAAGCCTTCAAGGCCAAGACGATCATCGTCAACAAACGCTCGATGGCCAGCGGCTATGCCGGCCTGGACAACGAGCTGTTCTACCTCGACAAGACCATGATGGTTTTCGGCGACGCCAAGAAAGTCATCGAAGACATGGTCAAAGCGGTCGAATAACCGCTTTAGCCCGCGACACATCAAACCCTCGGCGCATCGATCGGCCGAGGGTTTTTTACATTCGGTGTAACAGTGTTTTGTTCTGAAACCCGCTAATTAGAGCCCTCTCATGCGACCTTGGTCGTGGGACGAGAAAAAGGCAAATCTCTAGACTTGGTCGCTCGCATCCTCGTCCCGAGATAAACAAACATGCACCGTGAACGTATCCGCCTGCCGTCTTTGATGAGCAAAGTAATGAGCGCGGCCGACGCCGCTTCCCTGATCAAGGACGGCATGACCGTCGGCATGAGTGGTTTCACCCGTGCCGGCGAAGCCAAGGCCGTGCCCAAGGCGCTGGCGGAACGCGCCAAGGCTCACCCGCTGAAAATCAGCCTGATGACCGGCGCAAGTCTGGGTAACGACCTCGACAAGCAATTGACCGAAGCCGGCGTGCTGTCCCGTCGTATGCCGTTTCAGGTCGACAACACGCTGCGCAAGGCAATCAACGACGGTTCGGTGATGTTCATCGACCAGCACCTGTCCGACACCGTCGAGCAACTGCGCAATCGTCAGATCAAATCCGTCGACATCGCCGTCATCGAGTGCGTGGCGATTACCGAGGAAGGTCATCTGGTGTTGAGCACGTCCGTGGGCAACTCGGCCAGCTTCGCCATTCTGGCCGAGCAGGTGATCGTCGAGATCAATCTGGCGCAACCGCTGGAGCTCGAAGGCCTGCATGACATCTATATACCCACGTACCGCCCGACCCGCCTGCCCATTCCGGTGCTGAAGGCTGATAGCCGCATTGGCAGCCAGGCGGTGAAGATCGACCCGGCGAAGATCGTGGGCATCGTGATCAGCGACCAGACCGACTCACCTTCAACTGTACTGCCCGCAGACAGTGAAACGCAGGCGATTGCCGGTCACTTGGTGGAGTTCTTCAAGAACGAAGTGCGGCAAAACCGCCTGACCAACCAGCTGATGCCTCTCCAGGCAGGCGTTGGAACGATCGCTAACGCGGTCATGACCGGTCTGATCGACTCGCCGTTCCACGGCATGGCGATGTACTCGGAAGTGCTTCAGGACTCGACCTTTGACCTGTTCGAGGCCGGCAAGCTGGACTTTGCCTCGGGTTGCTCGATGACGCTGTCAGAGCGCAAGCACGACGCGGTCTACAACAACCTGGAACAGTACAAACCGAAACTGTTATTGCGCCCTCAGGAAATCTCCAACCATCCTGAAGTCGTGCGCCGTCTGGGCATCATCGGCATCAACACAGCCCTTGAATTCGACCTGTACGGCAACGTCAACTCCACACACGTGGGCGGGACGCGGATGATGAACGGCATCGGAGGCTCGGGCGATTTCGCTCGCAACGCTCACCTCGCCATCTTCGTGACCAAATCCATCGCCAAAGCCGGCGCGATTTCCAGCGTAGTGCCGATGGTCAGCCACGTGGACCACACAGAGCATGATGTGGACATCCTCGTGACTGAGCAGGGGCTTGCCGATCTACGGGGCCTGGCACCTCGTGAACGCGCTCGCGTGATCATCGACAACTGTGTTCATCCCGCCTACCGCGAAGCGCTCAATGACTACTTCCGCAGAGCCTGCGCTATCGGCGGCCACACCCCGCATGTGCTGCGCGATGCACTCAGTTGGCACCTCAACCTGGAAGAAACCGGCCGCATGCTGTCGGTGTAGGAAAACAGTTCTGGATTGGCGACGACCTTTCGTCGCCACTTTCCACGCACTGCACGCCTTTTTGACAAAAACTGTATTGCTGTACCGGTCGTTTTCACCCCTGAAAATTCAAAATTCACTGTTCCGGCGCACAAAACGCACCATATTTGTGCTTACCGGTACAGTTGCCCCACGAATGAGCAAAACAGTGCCTTTGAACAGTTAACTGGAGCATCACAATACAAGTGAACTGTGTCTGGAGAGAGAGCGGCAACAAGAGGAAGATTGGCACCAATCAAGTCACTATCTAATCCCGCCACAAGCGGAAGGAAGAAGCACCATGGAACGCACCGTAAGTTCCGAACTGTTCTACGAAGAAACCGCTCAATCCGCTAAAGCCTCGTTGCCGCTGCGCATGTTCGCCAACCTGATGCTCTGGCAGCGTCGTCTGTCCAGCCGCCACCAGTTGGCCCGTCTGGATGCTCGTCTGCTGGCTGACGCCGGTATCAGCGAATCCCAGCGTTACGAAGAGCTGAGCAAGCCGTTCTGGCGCTAATTTAGCGTCCGCTGGTCCCAGGCGAAGAGCCTCTCACCAGCAACCCGAATTGTTCACACGAAGCCCGTCGCAGGAAACTGCCGACGGGCTTTGTTGTTTCCGGGTTTCGAAGATCGAGTGCGGCTATCAGCCTGATAGGTACAGTTTATTAATTTAGTCTCCCAGCAAGTACAGTTGTTGATTCACGGGCCTGTCAGGCATTTCAGGTGACGATAAAGCAGGCTCATCCTGTCAGCTGGCATTTAGCCGTGATAGTGCTGACGATCCCGGTTACGCTAGTCTTGCTTCACCCTTTACCCCATCGCCTGCGAGATAGCTTTGCTCATCGTCGGCTTTGCGCATGTGGTTACTTATTTTGTTCCTTGTGGAGTTCAAACATGTCTCGCTTTCGCCTGATGAGTGCAGCTGTACTTTTGATCGCGGCAACCGGCGCTCAGGCGTCCAGCTTCGTGGTCACCACCGACACCATCGTGCGCGCACTGGACGCGTCGTCCAACGCCACCTCCAAGATCTCCTCGTCCTTCCATGACGACAAGATCGTTCTGGCCGCGCGCGATGACGCAGCCAGCTTCGTCGCCAGCAAAGGCGAAATCCGCGGAGCTCATCTGGAGGGTGCGTTTCAGCACATCCGTGAAGTCAGCCCGAGCCTGAACGCATCGGATGCGCAGCTGGCGCAGGCCATTCTCGCAATCTGATTCAGCATCGCGACAGCTTTGGCGCCGCACGCCCCGACACCTTCACTGGCTCTGGCCGGGGCATTGCGCTAGCCTTGCCACTCGTTTCGCCAATACCGAAGACTCATGCGTTCATTGTCTCGCCTGTTGATTGCAGCGACTGCCAGCCTGATCTGCGTTACCCAGGCTCAAGCGTTCGACACAACCACACAAAGCCTGATCAAAAGCGGGTACGCCACCAGCCAGGTGACGACCGGGCCTTTCGATAACAAGCTGATACTTGCCGCCCAGGATGATGCTGCAGCGTTTATAGCCAGTGATGGCCAACTGCGAGGAGCACAGCTGGAGGCCGCGCTGATGTATCTGCGTCAAGCCCAGCCAAAACTTCATGCCAGCGACCTTGAACTGGCGCAGGCAATTCTCGTCCAATAATCACTTTTGCACCTTCTGTATTCTGGAGCCGTTCCATGCGTACCCCGTTGATTGCCGCTGCCCTCGGCCTGTTGTTGCTGACCGATGTCGCGCACGCGCAAACCTTGAAAGCCACCAGTAACATCGTTGTCCGTGCGTTGGGCCGCAGCGTGGACTTCACCTCCGACACCACGTCTTCGGTTCGCAACTGGAAAATGGTTGTGGAAGCTCAGGACGATGCCGCCAGCTACGTCGCCACGAACGGCGACATTCACGGCGCTAAACTGGACGCCGCGTTCGCCACCTTGCGTGAGCGCCTGCCAGAAGCGCGCAATGCCAGTGACCAGGATCTCGCTGAAGCCATCCTCGCACTGTGAGGCGCGTAGCCGTCTGGCTGCTGGCTTCGGCGCTGTCGCTGATCTGTACGAGCGCCTTCGCCGACTTGAGTCTGTCGCTGTACACCGACGGGCTGAGTCCTGCCCAGCAGCAAGCCAGCCAGACGCTGCTCGACGAGGCCATGGCGCATTTGCCGCCGATGTTCGTCAGCAAGCTTGATCGTAAAGTCGAAGTCCGCTGGACCGATGACATGCCGTCCAACGCCTACGGACGCGCAGACGGGCCTTACCGTCTGGACCTCAATCAACGCCTGCTGGCGGGTTTGACCGACGGCACCGCAGCCACCACCCGCACCAATCGCCCACACGGGACGGTGCGCGAAGAGATGCTCGCGACGGTGCTGCATGAGCTCACCCATATTTATGATCACGCCCAGCTTTGGTCGCCTGAAGACCGCAAGCTGATCATCGCGTGTGCGCGCCAGGGCAACAGCACCGGCAAGATCGGTCTGCGTGACAGTTGCCGAGGCCAGACCGACCGGCGCTTCACGTTGAGCGACGATCCACGCCTGCTGGACCTTGCCGGCTGGCCGCAATACGTGGGACGTCGAGGGGAGCGTGAGGAACGCAACGGTCAAGTTGCCCGCAGCCCCGATATCTACGAAATCAGCAGCCCGTTGGAGTTTGTTGCGGTGAACATGGAGTACTTCCTCCTTGATCCGGCCTATGCCTGCCGACGTCCCGCGCTCTACAACTACTACAAACAGCTGTTCAACTGGGCGCCCGCCGCCAAGGATGACTGCCCGACTTACTACCCGTACCTGAACGCCGGTAACGACTTCGCCCGTGAGCCGCTGGGCAAGCTCGACCCCGAGCGCGTGTATGAGGTTGATTACCTGTTGGCCGAAGCCAATCAGAATCTGGTGAGTCGTTGGGGCCACAGCATGCTGCGCCTGGTCATCTGCAAGCCTGGACGTCCGCGCGGCCCGGATTGCCGTCTGGATCTGGATCAGCATCTGGTGTTGTCCTATCGTGCGTTTGTGAACGACCTGCAACTGTCCAGTTGGAGCGGCCTGACAGGCGCTTATCCATCGCGCCTGTTCGTGCTGCCGCTGGGGCAGGTGATCGACGAATACACCAAAACGGAATTGCGCAGCCTGGCGTCCGTGCCGCTGAAACTGTCCCGCGAGGAAATCGACGGGCTGGTCCAGCATGCCGCCGAGATGCACTGGGCGTATGACGGCAACTATTGGTTTCTGTCCAACAACTGCGCCGTGGAAAACCTCAAGCTATTGCGCAGCGGCACTGACGACCCTCGGCTGGTGGGCCTCGACAGCATCATGCCCAACGGTTTGCTGGAAGTGCTCAAGGGCAGGGGTCTGGCGGACACCAGCGTGCTGGACAATCCCAAAAAAGCGCTGCGGCTGGGCTATCGCTTTGATTCCTACCGCGACCGCTACCAAGCGATGTTCGATGTGCTGCGCAAATCCACTGATGTGAAGGAAACCACCGTCGAAGACTGGCTGTCGCTGCCTGCGAAAGACCGACGCCCTTATTTCGCCCAGGCCGATCTGCGCACCAGCGCCGCCATGTTGCTTCTGGAGCAGGCCGCTCAACGCCGTCAGTTGCTGCTGGCGCAGGATGAGGTCAAGCAACGCTACCTCAGCGCGGTCGAGAAGAAGGACAACGGTGTGTCGAAGGCCACTGGCACGTTGCAGGACATCCTGGCCAACAGCGGCTTCCTCAGCCGCCCCGCGGAACTGTTGGGCAGTGGAGGGTACGGACTGCCGCAGCAGGGCGAATGGACACGTCTTGAAGAAGAAAGCAGCCAGCGCCAGAAACAGCTGCAGCGTCTGACCGGCGATCTGGACAAAGAGGTGAGGGCGCTGCTGGAGCCTGACCGTGCTGCCGAGATTGCCGCTACCGACGAAAATCTCAAGCAAGTGGGCGAGCATTTGCGGGCGTTGCACAAGGCGGCGGGTGGGTTGGAGTTACCTTGAATACGCAAAGCGATCTGCAGGATTGGGTTTGCTCGCGACAAGGCTTGTTCAGACACACTCATGTCGCCTGACACTCCGCGTTCGCGACCGTCGTAACCTCCGATTGCTCCTACAGGATCGGCGTCGTACCTCAGATCTGAGGCCAGCCTGCATTTGAAGAAGTGAGCTTGCTCGCGATGGGGCTGGGTCAGACACGTTCATGCCGCCTGACACTCCGCGTTCGCGACCGTCGTAACCTCCGATTGCTCCTACAGGATCCGCGTCGTATCTCAGATCTGAGGCCTGTATGCATTTATAGGAGTGAGCTGGCTCGCGATGGGGCTGGGTCAGACACGTTCATGCCGCCTGACACTGCGCGTTCGCGACCGTCGTAACCTCCGATTGCTCCTACAGGATCGGCGTCGTATCTCAGATCTGAGGCCTGCCTGCATTTGTAGGAGTGAGCTTGCTCGCGATGAGGCTGGGTCAGAAACACTCATGTCGCCTGACACTCCGCGTTCGCGACCGTCGTAACCTCCGATTGCTCCTACAGGATCGGCGTCGTATCTCAGATCTGAGGCCTGCCTGCATTTGTAGGAGTGAGCTTGCTCGCGATAAGGGTGGATCAGACACATCAATGCCGTCTGATGCGCCGCGATCGGGACCTTCGTAACCTCCGATCGCTACCCCTGCGGGCAGAAGCGACTCTGGGTGCGGCTAAACCGTTTCGCCTGGCTCGCCCGGCAGATGTTCATCCAAATGCAGCCAAGGCAATCGGTTGTCGGTCCAGATATGCCGAACGGCCGGGGCGAGCTCGGGGTGGTCGAGCGTGGCGATGGTCACGTCCATGGTCTCCGGGCTGTTGCGGCTGAAGAGCGCCGCCTGTGCCCCACAGTTACTACAGAAGAACCTTACGCAGGTCGGTCCGGAATCATAGGCCGCAGGGCTTCCGGCCAACCATTTGAATGACTCTAGAGGCACGGTGATCCAGGTCACCGCAATGCCGCCTGATGTACGCCGACAAATCGAGCAATGACAATGAGCAATGTCGCGCAAGGGCGCATCGAGTTGATAGCGCAGATTGCCGCAATGGCATCCACCGGTATGCATTTCGCTCATGGTCATTCTCCCGTTCGTGTTCAGGCTCTGACTGCGTTCCGGCGAAAATGCTTCATTGGTGCGGCAACGATCAGCGGAACGGCAGCGAAAGCTGGTTGAAAGGTAAGCGCTTTAGCATCACCTCACCGCCGGCGAAAGACCGGCCAGCCAGGACGAACGCTTTTCGACGTTCGCCGGCCCATCTACAACAACAATTCGGTGATTCTGATGCTTGCTCGTGCTCCGCTGTACCCCTCGCTCACCCCCGACTCCCTGCGCTGCTCGTCTTGAGCTGATTGCTTCGTCTCGTCCGTTTTCACGTCGCGTAACGCCTGGAGTATTTCTATGTTGACCTTCCTCGGCTTTGCCATGGTTGTCGCTTTCATGTACCTGATCATGAGCAAGCGCCTCTCCGCGCTGATTGCTCTGATCATCGTGCCGATCGTGTTTGCCTTGTTCGGCGGTTTCGCCTCCGACATCGGCCCCATGATGCTCGCCGGCATCACCAAGCTTGCGCCGACCGGCGTGATGCTGATGTTCGCCATTCTCTATTTTGCCCTGATGATCGACTCCGGCCTGTTCGACCCGGCCGTGCGCAAGATCCTCAAGCTGGTCAAAGGTGACCCGGTAAAAGTGTCGGTGGGCACCGCCGTTCTGGCCCTCGTCGTCTCACTGGACGGCGACGGCGCCACCACCTACATGATCTGCGTGGCCGCCATGCTGCCGCTGTACAGCCGCCTGGGCATGAGCCCGCGCATCATGGCCGGCCTGATCATTCTGGCGGGCGGCGTGATGAACATGACGCCATGGGGCGGCCCGACTGCCCGTGCGGCCAGTGCGTTGCATGTGGACCCTTCGGACATTTTCGTGCCGATGATTCCTGCGATGCTCGCCGGTGTGATCGCAATCCTGGTGATCGCGTACTGCTACGGCAAACGTGAGCGTGCGCGTCTGGGCGAACTGCACCTGCCGGGCGACGAAGTCGATCACAGCGAAATCAGTGTCTCGCAGTTCCCCGACGCACGCCGTCCCAAGCTGATCTGGTTTAACGCCGCACTGACGCTGGCGCTGATGGTTGCCTTGATCATGGGCCTGCTGCCGCTGCCGGTACTGTTCATGATCGCGTTCAGTATCGCCATGATCGTCAACTACCCGTGCCTGCAAGCGCAGAAAGACCGCGTCGCGGCGCACGCCGGTAGCGTACTGGCAGTGGTCGGCCTGATCTTCGCGGCGGGCATTTTCACCGGTATCCTGTCCGGCACCGGCATGGTCGATGCGATGTCAAAAAGCCTGCTGGCAGTGATTCCGGACGCGATGGGCCCGTACCTTGCGGTCATTACGGCCGTGGTCAGCATGCCGTTTACCTTTTTCATGTCCAACGATGCGTTTTACTATGGCGTGCTGCCGGTGCTGTCCGAGGCCGCATCGCACTACGGGATCAGCCCGGTGGAAATGGCACGTGCCTCGATCGTCGGTCAGCCCGTCCATCTGTTGAGCCCGCTGGTGCCGTCGACCTATTTGTTGGTCGCCCTTGCTGGCATTGAATTTGGTGATCATCAGCGCTTCACCCTCAAGTGGGCGGTGCTGGTCTGCGTATGCATCCTGGTCGCCGCACTGCTGATGGGGATATTCCCTGCGTTCAGCAGTCTATAAGGCAACTGAACTCCCTCGCTGGCGGACCACCGGCAGCGAGGATTAACAAGCTCAAAGGAAAACGTAATGGAATGGCTGACCAACCCTGAGATCTGGGTTGCTTTCTTAACCCTGACTGCCCTGGAAATCGTTCTGGGCATCGACAACATCATCATGATCTCGATCCTGGTCAGCCGGATGCCCAAAGCGATGCAACCCCGCACGCGGATCTTCGGTCTGGCGCTGGCGATGGTCACGCGAATCCTTCTGCTGCTGTCGATCACCTGGGTCATGCGCCTCACCGACGACATGTTCGTCGTACTCGGCCAGGGCATTTCCGGTCGCGACCTGATCCTGTTCTTCGGTGGTCTGTTCCTGTTGTGGAAGAGCTCGCAAGAGATCTATCACGGCATGGAAGGCGAAGATGAGCAGATCGAAGAGCCGAAAGGCAAGGGTGGCATTTTCCTGTACACGATCATTCAGATCGCGATCATCGACATCGTGTTCTCGCTGGACTCGGTCATCACCGCAGTCGGCATGGTGTCTCATGTGCCGGTCATGGTCGCTGCGATCATCGTCGCGGTCCTGATCATGATGCTGTGCGCAGGCGTCATCAGCGATTTCATCGACAAGCACCCGTCACTGAAAATGCTGGCGCTGTCGTTCCTGATCGTCGTCGGTACGGTGCTGATCGCAGAGTCCTTCGATGTGCACGTGCCGAAAGGCTACGTTTACTTCGCCATGGCGTTCTCGCTGGCGGTCGAAGCGATCAACATCAAGATGCGTACCTCGATGGCCAAGAAGCGAGCGATGAAGGATCCCGTGAAACTTCGCAAGGACGTTCCGGGTCAATAACACCCAGAGTGCGTTGTAGCGGTGACAGAACGGGGCATTGAGTGCCCCGTTTTTTATTGAACCCGGCGCAATCCTGTAGGACCTGCCGGTGTTGCGCTTCATCTGGTCCCGCGATCTGCAGCAAACTGCGCAGACGCGGAGTACCTGGTACGACGTGCGCTCTGATTTTGCGACGAGTTCCTCGCCGATCGCGGGACAAGCCACACTCCTACACTGACTCACACAAAGCAAACACCTGATTTATGACAGATTTGTTTCAAGAAATAATCGGCTGTGCCATGCTGGCAATAAGGCCTCAGGCCGACTAAAGCTTTAGTTGAGCAAGCTGATCACGACAGTGCCCAAGCGCTTTCGCTCGCTACACGCTGTACTTTCACTTCTTGCCCAACTGGGCGCTGGCTATTTTTGTCCGCCGGGCTATTAACAGGGGGCTTTCCGTATGCTGACCCTGCTCGATTTGCTTTCTGCCGTCGCGCTATTGATCTGGGGCACGCACATCGTTCGAACCGGCATCCTGCGTGTCTATGGCTCGCAGCTGCGCCGTGTGCTCAGTCAGAACATGTCTAAACGTCCGCTGGCCTTCGTGGCCGGGATCCTCGTGACCGCAGTGGTGCAGAGCAGCAACGCCACCGCCATGCTGGTGACCTCGTTCGTCGGCCAGAGCCTGATGGGCCTGACGCCCGCGCTGGCGATCATGCTGGGTGCCGACGTCGGGACCGCCATCATGTCGCGAATCCTGACCTTCGACCTGTCGTGGCTGTCGCCGCTGCTGATCTTTCTCGGGGTGATTCTCTTTTTGTCGCGCAAGCAGACCCGTGTCGGTCAGCTTGGCCGCGTCGGTATCGGCCTGGGGTTGATCATCCTGGCGCTGCAACTGATCGTCACCGCTGCCGCACCCATCACTCAGGCGGCCGGCGTGAAGGTGCTGTTTGCGTCGCTGACCGGCGACATCCTGCTCGACGCCCTGGTCGGTGCGATGTTCGCGCTGATCTCCTACTCAAGCCTGGCCGCTGTCCTGCTGACCGCAACACTGGCAGGCGCTGAGATCATCAGCTTGCCGGTCGCCATCGGGCTGGTGATCGGCGCCAACATCGGCAGCGGTCTGCTGGCGTTCCTCAGCACCAGCATGCAGAACGTCGCCGGTCGCCAGGTGGCGCTTGGCAGCTTGCTGTACAAATTGATCGGCTTGCTGCTGATCATTCCGGTGTTGACGCCCCTGGTGCACTGGATGGAAACCCTGGAAGTCAGCCCGTCGAGCCTGGTGATCAGCTTCCATGTGATCTACAACTCGCTGCGCTGCCTGATCATGCTGCCCACGGTTGGACCGATGGGCCGACTGTGCGCCTCGATACTGCCGCAACAGGCCGAGGTCAATGGCGCGGTCAAACCCCGTCATCTGGACCTCACTGCCTTGGCGACACCGAGCCTGGCATTGGCCAATGCGGTGCGTGAAACCCTGCGTATGGGCGATCTGATCGACAGCATGCTCAATGCCATGCAGGAAGTGCTGCGGGGCAATCAGACGGCGGTCACCCAAGAGGTGCGGCGTCTGAACGACGACGTCGAGGTGCTGTACAACGCGATCAAGCTGTACCTGGCGCAAATGCCAAGAGAAGACCTCAGCGATCAGGACAACCGCCGTTGGGCCGAAATCATCGAATTGTCGATCAATCTTGAACTGGCCAGCGGATTGATCGAGCGTATGCTGCGTAAGGTTCAACAGCAAAAGACTTCCCAGCGGCGTTCGTTTTCCGACGTCGGGCTGGAAGAACTTTCCGGGCTGCATGAGCAGCTGATGGCCAATCTGCGCCTGGGCTTGTCGGTATTTCTCAGTGGCGATCCGGAAAGCGCGCGCCAATTACTGCGTGAAAAACGTCGTTTCCGGGCACAGGAGCGGCGTCTGGCCCATGCCCATGTCAGCAGACTGCAACGTAAAATCGTGCAGAGTATCGAGACCAGCTCGTTGCACCTCGAGCTGATCGCCGACATGAAACGTTTGAATTCTTTGTTCTGCAGCAGCGCCTATGCCGTTCTTGAAACCTCTGACACCGGGGCCTTGTCCAGCGAAAGCCAACCAGAATAATCGAGGTGAACGCAGGGCCCGGTCTGAAGTCTGTTACACATACCGGCCCGCAAGGAAGCCCGTTTTTATGCGTTGCCTGCTGTTCGTTTGTTTGTTCCTGACATCCCTCTCGTCCATGGCCCTCGACCGCTTTCAGGTCGAGGGCTACGTGCTGCCCAATGGTTTGCAGTTGCTGCTCAAGCCTGCCGAAAAAGGTCATGTGTCGATTCGGCTGGTGGTCGGCATCGGCTTCGATGACTTCACCTGCAAAGACAAAGAGCTCCCTCATTTGCTGGAGCATTTGCTGTTCAGTGGCATCGACAATTCCGGTGAGGGCGGCCTGGAGCAGCAGATGCAGGCGCTGGGCGGGGAGTGGAACGCGTTCACCAGCAACACCGACACCACGTTCGTGATCGAAGCGCCGGCGCAGAATCAGCGCAAGGTGCTGGACTTGCTCCTTAACGTGCTCACTCACACGCAGATCAATCAGGCGAACCTCGACACTGCCAAGCGCATCGTCGAGCGTGAAGACGGCGGTCACTACTCACACCTGCAGCGCTGGCTGGACAAGCGCGACCTCGGACACAGCGCCAGCAATCAATTGGCGGTAGAGCTGGGGCTCAAATGCTCGGAGCGGCCGGAAGTCGATCACCTGACGCTGGAGCAGATCGAAACCATCCACGACAACTGGTACGCGTCCAACAACATGACGCTGATCATCGTGGGCGAACTGGACAAGCTGTTGCCTGCTTATCTGGAGCGAACGTTCGGTCAGCTGAATGCAGTTGACCCGACCGAACACCCGCCGCTGCCTTCCATCAACGCCAAAGCCGAGCCCGAGCGCACGCTGGTCCGCGGCGCGTTGGGCGATGGCGCAAAGCTGCACCTGCTGTTTCCAGAGCCTGACATGGGCGAGCAGCACGATGAGACGTGGGATTTGGTGAAAGCCTACCTGGACTGGTCGCTCTACAGCGAGTTGCGCCTGGACAAAGGCTATTCCTACGGCCCGTGGGCCGACCGGGAAGCCTTCGGCGACACCGGATTCCTCAGCCTGAACGCCGATCTCGCACGTGATGATGTGGACGCGGCGGTGGCATCGGTGCGTTCGATGCTGGAACGGCTGCGCAAAGAAGGCATGGATCCTGCGACCTTCGCCCGGCTGCAACAGGCTTCGATCGCCAAACAGGCCTGGGCGGTTCAAGGCAACAGCGCGTTGGCCGATTATTACTGGGGCGCCCTGAACGATTATGAAGACGGTCGCTTCGAGGACCCGGCCAAGCGCACGCGGGGCGTGAGCCTGGATCTGGCGAATCGGGCCATGCGCCAGCTGTTGGCGCAGCCCGGGTATCTGCGCATTGAAGAGCCGCTGGTCAGCTATGACGAGTTGTATGAGATCGGCTTGGCGGTGGTCGCGTTGCTGGCATTGGTCATTTTCTGGCGGTGGCGTGTTCACAAAAGACGCCCGCTGTAACAGGACTGCGCTGAGTCCAAGCACTCCCGTTAACGATAGGAGCGCGCTTGCCCGCGATCTGCCGCGCAGCGGCAGCAGAACCAGAGGTCTGAATTCGTCTGACACACCGGGTTTGAAGTAATCACTGCCGCTACGCGCCAGATCACGGGCAAGCGCGCTCCTACGCCTTCGGCAGAAGCAGTTTGTGTACGCGTATGAACTGCGATCATTGGTATCCTGCCAACGATTTCTCCTACAGCCAAAGTGAACACCGAAATGCCGGATCTCAACGCCCTCATGCAGAACTCCCTGGTACAGCGCGTACTGGAGTTCATCAAGCGCTACCCGGGGCTGATCGCGTTCTTCGGTTTTTGCTCCGGCATAGGCAGCTTCATTCTGGTGGACCGGCAAGCCAAGCTCGCGACCTGGATTGCCGTGATCATGCTGGTGAGCTGGTTGTGGCTGATGGTGGAAAACAGTGCCGTCGCGCTGCTGGCCAAATTATTGAAGCGCGAAATCCCGCAGCCATTGCTCCGATACGCCACACAGATGATCCATCAGGAGAGTCTGTTCTTCGTTCTGCCGTTTTTCTTCGTGACCACCACATGGAACAGCGGCCAGCTGGTGTTCACCGGCGTCCTCGCGGCCGCAGGACTGATCTCGATCACTGACCCGCTGTATTACAAATGGCTGGCACCCCGTCGCTGGCTGTTCATGGCGCTGCACACGCTGACCCTGTTTGCCGCTTTGTTGACCGCGCTGCCCATCATCCTGCACCTGACCACCGCCGAGAGTTACAAGCTGTCGCTGATCATCGCCATGCTGCTGTCGTTCCCGAGCCTGGCCTCCAGTTTCCCGCTCAACAACTGGAAACGCGGCGTCGGGCTCGTGCTCATGACATTGGCCATTGGGGGTGCGGGCTGGATGCTGCGTTCGTGGGTGCCGCCCGCAACCCTGTGGCTGACAGAGGTGGCCGTCAGCACCCAGTTCGACAACCAGAACCGCACGCCGGGCGAGAGTATTCAGGAGATCGGCGTCAATCAACTGCGCAGCGCCGGGCTGTATGCGTACACGTCGATCAACGCTCCGCGCGGTCTGGACGAGCGGATTTATCACGTTTGGCGCCACAACGGCGAAGAAGTCGATCGAATTGCTCTAGACATCCACGGCGGACGTAAGGAAGGCTATCGGGCATGGACTCACAAACAGAATTTTCCGCCCGATGTGCTCGGCAAATGGCAGGTGAGGGTGCTGACAGAGGATGGCCAGATGATCGGCGTTTTGCGCTTTGAAGTGACCGATTCGGATCAGCCTGCCGTGACGCGCAAGAAGATCAAGCCCGCGGGGCTGAAGCCCGGCGCAGACACGTTGGGCTCGTCTGATTCAGACGCTGACAAGCCTGATGACAGTGCGCCAGCGGCGAGCCCGTCCACCCCGGCCAAAACCAACTAAGCTCGTCGCTATGACCCCATCGATCTCCCTCGTCAACCGCGCATCAACGGTGTGCGGCAGCGCCACACTGGACACTTCGACCGACCCTGCTCAGCTGTGGATCGCCGGAGACTGGACGCTTGCCCACTACCACGCACTCAAGCGCCAGACCGATGCGTTAAGCGACGGTTTCGGCCCAGCCACGCAGGTGGACATGAGCGGGTTGGGTGCCCTCGATACCGCTGGCGCGTCGTTGCTGGTGGAGCTTTTGGGTGTTCAACGTTTGCGTTTGCTGGCCGTTCAGGCGCCGAACCTGCCCGAGTCGAGCCGCGCGTTGATGCAGACCATCCAAAGCGCGTTGTGCGACTACTGCCAGCCCGTGAAAGACCCTGAAGTCGCTGTCGGCACTCAGTTACTGGCGAGGATCGGGTCTGCTGTCGAGGTCATCTGGAACGACACCCTGCAACTGCTCGGTTTCGTCGGCCTGATTCTGCAGACGTTCGTCACAACGTTGTTCCACCCGAAACGCTGGCGCACCACTTCAGTGATCGCCCATATCGAACAGATCGGTCTGGACGCGGCACCCATCGTGGCGTTGCTGACGTTCATGGTCGGCGCCGTCGTGGCCTTTTTGGGCGCAACGGTACTCAAGGCCTTCGGCGCCACGATCTTTACGGTCGATCTGATCGGCTTCTCGTTCCTGCGGGAATTCGCTGTGTTGCTGACGGCGATTCTTCTCGCGGGCCGCACGGCCAGTGCGTTCACCGCACAGATCGGGTCAATGAAAGCCAATGAAGAGCTGGATGCCTTGCAGACCTTGGGCCTCAGTCCTACAGAGCTGCTGGTATTGCCTCGCGTGCTGGCGCTGCTTATCTCACTGCCAATGCTGACATTTCTGGCGATGATCTGCGGCATCGTCGGTGGCGGCGTGGTGTGCGCGCTGTCGCTGGGGATCTCGCCAGCGATGTTTCTGTCGCTGATGCAAGCAGACATCGGCGTGCAGCATTTTCTGGTCGGGATGGTCAAAGCGCCGATCTTTGCCTTTTTCATCGCCGCGATTGGCTGCCTCGAGGGTTTCAAGGTCGAGGGCAGTGCTGAATCGGTGGGCGCTCACACGACGTCGAGCGTGGTGCAGTCAATTTTCGTGGTCATTGTGCTGGACGCACTGGCGGCGATGTTTTTCATGGAGCTTGGCTGGTGACCCGACGTTGCGTGCAACCCAGTGAAACCGTCATTGAAGTGCGCGGCCTGTGCAATCGCTTCGGGCCGCAGGTGGTTCACGAGCATCTGGATCTGGACCTCTATCGCGGGGAAATCCTCGGGGTCGTGGGCGGCTCGGGCAGTGGCAAGTCGGTGTTGCTGCGCAGCATCGTCGGGTTGCAGCGCCCTGCTGAAGGCAATGTCCGGGTGTTGGGTCAGGATCTTCTGAATCTGTCCGTTAAAGATCGCTCCCAGGTCGAACGACGTTTCGGCGTGTTGTTTCAGAAGGGCGCGTTGTTCTCATCACTCACGATCACCGAGAACGTCGCCTTGCCCCTGATCGAACACGCAGGGCTGAGCCGTGACGAGGCCGAGCATCTGGCCGGCATCAAAATGGCCCTCGCCGGGCTGCCACTGTCGGCCGCTCACAAATACCCTGCCTCGCTGTCCGGCGGCATGATCAAGCGGGCAGCGCTGGCTCGGGCGTTGGCACTGGATCCGGACATCCTGTTTCTCGACGAGCCCACCGCAGGCCTTGACCCGATTGGCGCGGGGGCCTTCGATCAACTGATCCTGACCCTGCGCGACGCACTGGGCCTGAGCGTGTTCATGGTCACCCACGACCTCGACACGCTGTACACCATCACCGACAGGGTGGCGGTGCTGTCTCAGAAACGCGTGCTGGTGGCCGATAGCATCGACAAGGTGTCGGCTTACAAGGACGCCTGGATTCACGAATACTTTCATGGCCCGCGCGGCCGCTCGGCCTATGCAGCGGCCACCCACCCACACGAGGTCTCATGATGGAAACCCGCGCCCATCACATCTTGATCGGCCTGTTCACGGTGATCGTGGTCGCCGCCGCGCTGTTGTTCGGGCTGTGGCTCGCCAAGTCCAGCGTCGACACGGCGTTCAAGGATTATCAGGTGGTGTTCAACGAAGCCGTGACCGGCCTGTCTCGCGGCAGCCCCGTGCAGTACAGCGGGATCAAGGTCGGTGACGTGGTTCAACTGCGTCTGGACCCTCAAGACCCTCGCCGCGTGCTGGCGCAGATTCGTGTGGCCGGGGAAACCCCGATCAAGCGTGACACCTTCGCCAAGCTCGCCCTGAACGGCATCACCGGGACTTCGATCATCCAGCTCAGCGGCGGCACGCCACAAAGCGAAGAACTGAAAGGCGACGACGGCAACCTGCCTGTGATCATTGCGTCGCCGTCACCGATCTCACGGCTGCTCAACGATAGCAATGACCTGATCACAGGCATCAACGTGTTTCTTCACAACGCCAACGAACTCTTGTCGTCGAAGAACGTGCAGGCGCTGAGCAACACCATGGAGCATCTGGAGCAGACGACGGCAGTGATTGCCGATCAACGCGACGATATCCGTCAGACCCTTAAGCAACTGCTGGTGCTGAGCAAGCAGGCCAGCGCCACGCTGGATCAGACCTCCACGGCGATGCGCAACGCCAATCTGTTGTTCACGGTCGACGGAAAGCAGGCCATCGCGACCGGTCAGGCGGCCATGGTGTCGTTGCAACAGAGCACTGACACCATCAACCAGTTGATCAAAGCCAACAAGGATTCCGTCGACGGCGGGCTCCAGGGGCTGAGTGAGCTGGGCCCGGCGATTCGCGAGCTGCGCGAAACCCTGACCTCGCTCAAGACCATTTCACGCAGTCTGAATGCCAACCCCAGCGGCTACCTGCTCGGTAGCGACAAGAACAAGGAATTCCAGCCATGAGGCTTGCCAGTCATTCAATCCCGGGGCTGTTGCTGGCAAGCGCACTGCTGACGCTCAGCGCCTGTTCGATATTGCCCAAGCAGGAACCGACGGACGTCTACCGTTTGCCCACGGCTGCAACCATCAGCAAAGCAGCGACACCTGCGCCCTGGTCATTGCGCGTGGTCAAGCCAAAGTCCAGCGAGACGCTCGACAGCCCGCGCATTGCCGTCATCCCGCAGGGTGATGTCATCAGCAGCTACAAAGGCGCTCGCTGGAGCGACCCGGCGCCGGTGCTGCTGCGCAATCGGCTGACCGATGCGTTCTACCGTGACGGGCGTGTGCAGTCGATCAGCACCGACGACAGCAACCTGCAGGCGGATTTCGAGTTGGGCGGGGAGCTCCAGGCGTTCCAGAGCGAATACCGCGCTCAGGCCATCGAGGTGGTGATTCGCCTGGACGCGCGGCTGGCCGATGACCATCAACGCATCGTTGCGAGTCGGCGCTTCGAGGTGCATCAGCCTGTTGGCGACAAACAGGTCCCAGCGGTGGTGGCCGCCTTTGGGCAGGCCAGCGATACGCTGACCGCCCAGGTGCTGCAATGGACCCTGGAGCAGGGCCAGAAGCATTACACCGTCGAGCCGAAGAACCAGTAGCAGACGCAGATCGCAGCGATCACCCCCGCCAGTTCAGCCAGCAGCGCGCACCCGACGGCGTGGCGAGCTCGCTGAATACCGACAGCACCGAAATACACCGCCAAGACATAGAAGGTGGTTTCGGTGCTGCCCTGAATCGTTGCGGCGACCAACGCCGGGAAGCTGTCCACACCCTGGGTTTTCATGGTCTCGATCAACATCGCCCGCGCGGCGCTGCCCGAGAAGGGTTTGACCAGTGCGGTGGGCAGTGCGTCGACAAAGCGGGTGTCCAGGCCCATCCACTGGATCACGTGGCGAATACCCTCCAGCGCGAAGTCCAGCGCCCCGGATGCGCGCAGTACGCCCACGGCGCAGAGCATGGCGACCAGATACGGCAAGAGGCTCTTGGCGACGTCGAAGCCTTCTTTCGCGCCTTCGACGAACGTTTCGTAAACCTTCACCTTGCGCAACGCGCCGACCACCAGAAACAGCATGATGATGCCGAACAGCGTCAGGTTACCAAGCACTGAGGAGAGGCTTGCCAGCGCCGTGGCGGACAACCCCGCCAGCACGGCCATGAAGCCGCCCAGCAGCAATGCGCCAGGCACCAGGTACGCCAGCACCACCGGGTCCCACAGGCGCAAACGCTGCATGACCGCGACGGACAGCAAGCCGACAAGGGTCGAGGCGCTGGTAGCGAGCAGGATGGGCAGGAAGACCAATGTCGGGTCGACTGCACCCTGCTGCGCGCGGTAAACGAAGATGGTGACCGGCAGCAGCGTCAGCGAGGAGGCGTTGAGCACCAGGAACAGGATTTGCGCATTGCTGGCCACGGTCTGGCTAGGGTTGAGATCCTGCAAGGCACGCATGGCCTTGAGGCCGATAGGCGTTGCGGCGTTGTCCAGACCCAGCGCGTTCGCCGCGAAGTTCAGCGTGATCAGGCCGAGGGCAGGGTGGCCGGGGGGCACTTCAGGCATCAGGCGACGGAACAATGGCCCCAATACTTTTGCCAGCCAGTCGACGATTCCGGCTTTCTGGGCGATGTTGAGAAAGCCGAGCCACAGGGTCAGGGTGCCGAACAGCACCACCATGACTTCCACCGACAGCTTGGCCATGGCAAAGATGCTTTCGACCATCGCGGCAAAAATCCCTGAGTTACCCCCTACCAGCCATTGAGCCAGCGCGGAAATCGCCGCAACCACGAAAAAGCCAAGCCACAGGCCATTGAGCATCAGTAAATCCCCTCGCAAGATGCGGGGATGATAGCGGCGGGGCCGCAAACAACAAACCCTATCCCACAGTTACCAGACACGACACACAAACTGTAGGAGCGTGGCTTGTCCCGCGATCGGCTGCTCAGCAGTCGTGAAATCAGACCAGTCCATCTTGTCAGGTAATCCGCATTCGCCGTCTTTACGACGACTACGTCGCCGATCGCGGGACAAGCCACGCTCCTACAAAGTTATGCGGCCCTGCCCAGCCATCAGGTTCAGACCCGATCCTGTAGGAGCGCGCTTGCCCGCGAATCGATTGTTCTGCCAACGAAGGTGCATTGGATGTGTCGGCCTCTCGCGGGCAAGCGCGCTCCTACCGTTCGGTACGCCTAAAACAACAAACCCCAGCCAGGGCCGGGGTTTGTGTGTTTGCCGCTACTCAGCAATCAATCGACCGTCGACTGACCTGCTGGAAAGGATTCCTTGCTGCGCCAGTGCGGCAGCGAGTTCCAGTAGCGCTCGCCCTTGGCGTCGTCGTACATACCTTCCCAACGCGCGATAACCAGGACTGCGAGGG
Organism: Pseudomonas abietaniphila; assembly: GCF_900100795.1. Classification (GTDB taxonomy): domain Bacteria; phylum Pseudomonadota; class Gammaproteobacteria; order Pseudomonadales; family Pseudomonadaceae; genus Aquipseudomonas; species Aquipseudomonas abietaniphila. Next base: position 118,852 of record NZ_FNCO01000018.1, on the reverse strand, counting down.
CGTTGCCGATCACGTTCAGCGCGGTACGGGCCATGTCCATGATCCGGTCGACGCCGGCGATGAAGGCCAGGCCCTCCAGCGGAATACCCACGCTGCCCAGCGTCGCCAGCAACACCACGAAGGAGACGCCCGGCACGCCGGCGATACCTTTGGACGTGACCATCAGGGTCAATACCAGCATCAGTTGCTGGCTGATCGGCATGTCGATGTCATACAGCTGCGCGATGAACAGCGCGGCGATGCTTTGATACAGCGTCGAACCGTCGAGGTTGAACGAGTAGCCGGTCGGCACCACGAAGCTGCTGATGGCTTTCGGCGCTCCGTAGGCTTCCATCTTCTCGATCACGCGTGGCAGCACCGTTTCGGAACTCGCGGTGGAGTAGGCCAGTACCAGCTCATCCTTGAAGATGCGCATCAGCTTAAGGACGGAGAAACCGAACAGACGGGCAATCAGCCCCAATACCACGAAGGCGAAGAACGCGATGGCCACGTAAACCAGGATCACCAGCTTGGCCAGCGGCAACAGCGAGGCAAAACCGAAGTTGGCGACGGTCACGGCGATCAGCGCGAACACACCGATCGGCGCGTAGTTCATGATCATGTGAGTGACCTTGAACATGGTTTCCGATACGCCCTGGAACACCTTGACCAGCGGCTCACGCACTTCAGCGTTCAGACTGGAAAGACCGAGACCGAAGAACACCGAGAAGAAGATGATCGGCAGCATGTCGCCACGTGCGACCGCCGCGAAGATGTTCGACGGAATGAGGTTGAGGATCGTGGCGATGAAGGCGTGATCGTGCTGAACCTCGGCGGTGGTCTTCTCGTATTGCGAGATGTCCACGGTGCCCAGCGTGCTCATGTCGATGCCGGTGCCGGGATGGAACACGTTGGCCAGCAACAGGCCGACGACGATGGCAATCGTGGTGACGATTTCGAAGTACAGAATCGTCTTCAGACCGATACGACCGAGCTTTTTCGCATCCCCAACACCTGCGATGCCGACCACCAGTGACGAAATCACGATAGGGATGACGATCATCTTGATCAGGCGGATAAAGATGTCACCCGCTGGCTGGAGGATATTGCTGATCCACCAGGCCTTTTCAGCACTGAAGTGATTGAGCAAGGCGCCCAGCGCGACACCTAGCACGAGGCCGATGAGGATCTGCCAGGCGAGGCTCAGTTTTGCCTTCTTCATGTCATTACCCTTGTTGTAGTTGGCGTGGACATTTCTCAACCGACGCTTCCGATGTCGCTCTAGCAGAGCAGCATCGAGGCGCGGATGCCCTTAGAGCTGTCCAGAAGGTCACCGCAAGCGAGCGTCCGAGCTCTTAGCAGGCGAAAAAGGGCGCAACTATTCCCACGGAAGGGCCTATCGTCTAATGCCGGAAATGCCTACCTCATGCCGAATCGGCATGAGAGAAATCAAAGACTTACCGAAACCCGGCTCAAATCCCGACATTTTCAGAAGACAGTTTTATGCTTGGGAGTGGCTAAAACGTCGCCTGTAGCGATGCAGGCGATAAAAATGGCAGGGCAAGTGACAAATCGGTCACCCACGGCCAAAGGGGCATATTCGGTGATTTCTTGTCGATGTACGGTCGTAGGAAATGATGAAAGGGCTATGTAGGAAGGGTAACAGGAGGGAAAAGTGCGGAAAACGCTGATAAAACGCCTGATCAATCGTTTGCGCGTCGCAAGTCCATAATCGGATCGCAGCGAGAGGGCTGATCTGACGATGGACTTGCGTTGCGGCTTTCCTGACCCGGCCCACGAACGGGAGTACTCCCTGTACACCTGGGTCGCTCCAACCATTCCGTTGGTCAGAACGTCCCGGCCCCTTGGTCACGCCCAGTCCCTCCTCGGGGTTGAGCGGCTTTCTGGAAGACCCAAGCGAAATTCAGTCTTCCTTCATTTGAATCAGTACCAGTTTGGATCTTTCTTTAACTGCTCTTTCAGCAATCCCTGCATGCCTTCGTCGGGTTTACCGAGAAAGCGGTAGTCGGCATGCCGAGTCGGGGATTTGTCTGCTGGCAGGCCAGCTGGAACTTCCACCAACATCGCATAGGCATGCGACTTGTCGAGACTGAACGCCACGATGAGCCGTTTGTTGAGGCACGTGTCCTGGGTTTCGCAGAGAGGCCCTACCAGGTATTTGTCGCCATCTTCGGTCACCGCATTCATCTGCTCGGAGGTACCGGACAGGTTGATCACCCAATCGGGCAAACGCTCTTCCTTCTTCACAACACCCGACCACGTCTGACGATATTCCGGGTCCGAACTGAGCAGTTCGCTGACCCTCGCCTGACCGTCGTTTGCCGCCATCGCCATGGCGCTGGCGCTCGTCAAAAGCGCCAGCGTCAACGCATGGAAATGCGTGCGAATCATGGTTAACCCCGACCGCGACGACCGAAGAAGAACGACACGACGAACATCACCAGAAACACAACGAAGAGAATCTTGGCGATACCCGTGGCGGTGCCTGCGATACCACCGAAGCCCAGAACAGCTGCAACAATGGCGATGATCAGAAAAGTAATAGCCCAGCTCAACATGGTGATTCTCCTTACTGTTTTTAATTTCTAACTACGACGAGGCGTCGGATTTGACCCTCGATGTAGATCGTGCCTCTGACGGTATGAATCAGAAGACCCAACTCTGCTGACGCGGCGCTTGATCGATAGCGGTTGCTGCGTCTTCAACCGGTTGCAGGCTCAGTGCAACATCCGTTGCCTTCAACGCGCTCGCTTTGGCAAGCGGTGCGCTGTGGCTGTAGGCATGCTGAATCTGAGCCGCGTCGTGATCCTGATTCCAATGGTTGAACTGCTGAACAACGATCAAGGTGACCATCAGGGCCAAACTGGCAAACAGACCTTGCTGCAGATGCAGTGGGGAAATGCGAAGTTTGGCGAGTGGTTGAGTGTTCATTCAGCAGGCTCCAGGAATCTTGTTGGCCGACGATGCAGACCTTTGTTACCTGAGACATTGCAGCCTGTGTGCCAGCTTTCTAAATGCAATAAACTCTTTGAAAATCAGATGGTTATGAAAGACTGAAAGATCCTTCTTACGAGCAAGCTGCACGATTGAACAATTGGCATCGTGCGTATTGCACGAAGGGATAGGCGAGGACCGAAAGAAGGCGCGATCTGTGTCGCATAGATAGTGCGAGCACGCCTGCCTTCCAGAGGCCAGCGCCGCATAACGGTGTAGGAGCGCGCTTGCCCGCGAGAAGCCCGTACATCCGATGCATCGGCGTCGGCAGAACAATCGATTCGCGGGCAAGCGCGCTCCTACAAGTACGTGCCCGCGCTGAGACTGGCCAGCACCGCATAACGATGCAGGCGCTTCAAGGAATTACTCGGCGCTCCGTGTCATGACGCGCAAAGTATCGGCATCCACCCCTTTGACGCCCCGAATGTTTCGGGCAATCTCGACCGCCAGTTCCTTCTCGGCATAGTTGGCGACGACACCATTGAGGCTGACCACGCCGCTCTTGGTTTCGACCTTTATATTGAGCCCGTCGAGGTTGCGGCTATAGATGAGGCTGGATTTGACCTTGCTGGTGATCCACGCATCACTGAATTCCTCGCGTACGCTGCTGGCTTCGGCCTGATTCTGCTCCTTGATGGCCTGCGTATCCCGCGCACTGAGGCTGATCAGGTTGTTCACCTCGGTGACGCCGTCGGTGTTGCTGGCAAGGCTGCCCGCCAGTTGCTTGGCTTCGGCATCTTTGGCCTGGCCTTTGAGCGTGACGACGCCCTGAGCGGCCGTGACATCAATGTTCAGCCCCTCGGTCACGCTGTTCCACAACAGCTTCGACTTGATGGTTGCGGTCAGCGTAGCGTCGTCGAAACGCTGGGCCATGTTGGCTTTAGTGCCCGGCTCTGCGGCCACCTGCGGGTCGATCTCCATCTGGTTATCGACCTTGTTGATGCCTTGTGTATCGCCCGCGATCTGGGTCGCCAGGTCTTTATCAACCTGATTTTCGACCTTGCCCGTCAGGGTCGCCGTACCCTGGTCGACCTTCACGCCAATATTGAAGGGGCTCAGGTGCCGGTTCAGCGCGAACGCAGTCCAGATTGACCCTTCCTGACGCGCCTGGGTCAACTGAGCTTGCAAATCGCCCTGCGCCGCCTCGGCGATGAGAGGGGTCATCCCGAGCAGGCCGGCGGTGGCAACAGCCAGAGCGATTTTTTTCAGCGGGGGCATGGCAATCTCCAGACATTTTCAAAAGGTACTACTGGAGAGACTTTTCATTTGCGCAGATGTTCTGTTTCGCGAATCACCACGCCGCGAGCCCCTGCTTGAAGCGCTGCGTCCGCTGATGTTGGACGAACCGCGTGTTTTTTGAGTTTTTTGGCAGATCACTACCATGCTGCTCATTTAATCAATCAGAATGAACCATGCAACTTGCCCGATTTTTCCGGGACTAACCAAGATCATTCATTTAGGAGCGTAGGAAAAATGGAAGCAGCCACTGAGAATCAGGGCCGTATTCTGCTTGTGGATGATGAATCCGCCATCCTTCGCACCTTCCGCTATTGCCTGGAAGATGAAGGCTACAGCGTCGCCACCGCCAATAGCGCGGCTCAGGCCGAGGCGCTGCTGCAACGTCAGGTGTTCGACGTCTGCTTCCTGGACCTGCGGCTGGGGGAAGACAACGGACTGGACGTATTGGCGCAGATGCGGGTTCAAGCGCCCTGGATGCGTGTGGTGATCGTGACCGCGCACTCCGCCGTAGACACCGCCGTCGATGCCATTCAAGCCGGGGCTGCTGACTACCTGGTCAAACCATGCAGCCCGGATCAACTGCGCCTGGCAACCGCCAAGCAGTTGGAGGTGCGTCAGCTGTCTGCACGGCTCGAAGCGCTAGAAGGCGAAGTGCGCAAGCCCAAAGACGGCCTGGACTCCCACAGCCCGTCGATGATGGCGATTCTGGAAACGGCCCGTCAGGTCGCCAATACGGACGCCAACATTCTGATCCTCGGCGAGTCAGGCACCGGTAAGGGCGAGCTGGCTCGTGCGATTCACGGTTGGAGCAAGCGCAACAAAAAAGCCTGCGTCACCATCAACTGCCCGTCGCTGACGGCTGAGCTGATGGAAAGCGAGCTGTTCGGTCATAGCCGTGGCGCATTCACCGGCGCCAGCGAAAGCACGCTGGGTCGAGTGAACCAGGCCGACGGCGGCACCTTGTTTCTCGACGAAATCGGTGACTTCCCACTGACGTTGCAACCCAAGCTGCTGCGCTTCATTCAAGACAAGGAATACGAGCGCGTCGGTGACCCGGTCACTCGCCGTGCAGACGTGCGCATCCTCGCTGCAACGAACCTGAACCTGGAAGACATGGTTCGTGACGGGCGTTTCCGTGAGGACCTGCTCTACCGACTGAACGTCATCACACTGCACCTGCCGCCGCTGCGTGAGCGTGGCGAAGACATCCTGACCCTGGCGGATCGCTTTCTGGCACGCTTCGTCAAAGAGTACAGTCGCCCGGCGCGTGGCTTCAGCGATGAAGCGCGCAGCGCGTTGCTCAACTACCGCTGGCCAGGGAACATCCGCGAGCTTCGCAACGTGATCGAACGGGCGAGCATTATCTGCCCGCAAGAGAAGGTCGAAATCACCCATCTGGGCATGGCCGAGCAGCCGACCAATAATGCACCGCGCGTCGGCGCAGCGTTGAGCCTGGACGAGCTGGAGAAAGCGCACATCGGGGCGGTGCTGGCCACCAGTGACACCCTTGATCAAGCCGCACGTACGCTCGGCATCGATGCGTCGACGCTGTACCGCAAACGCAAGCAGTACAACTTGTGATGGGGCATCGATGAAGTTCGGGATGAAGTTGCGCACGCGTCTGTTCCTCAGCATTTCGGCGCTGATGACCGTCGCTCTATTGGGGTTATTGCTGGGTCTGGTCAGCGTCATGCAGATGGCCAAATCCCAGGAGTCGCTGATTCGGCACAACTTCATCACGCTCGATATCGGCCTCAAGCTCAGGCAGAACCTGGGCGACCAGCTGGTGATGCTGCTCAGGGAGACGCCCGATCGAGCAGCGCTGGCGCAGAATCAGGCGCAGTTTCAGGAATTGCTTAAGCAGGGCATCGACCACGACCAGCAGACCCACACGGACAGCGGCTTCGAAAAAGCGCGACTGGATTACCAGCAGTTCCTCAGCACCATCCAGGGCGCTAACGACTCCACCAACCCGCTGATCGACGACAAGAACGTGACCAGCGCTTTCAACACGCTGCGCAACGGTCTGCTGAATGCACACCGTCAGGCCTTGGAAAACATTAGTCAGGCGGAAAGTGCTTCGCGTAGCCGGGCATTGTGGGTCGCGGCGCTCCTCGGACTGGTGGGCCTGGCGGTGCTGGCCATCGGGTTTGTCACCGCGCACGGCATTGCACGCCGGTTTGGTGCGCCCATCGAGGCGCTGGCCAAGGCCGCTGACAAAATCGGTCAGGGCAACTTCGAGGTGACATTGCCCATTTCCTCGGCTGCGGAAATGAACCAGCTGACCCGGCGTTTCGGCATCATGGCCGAGGCCTTGCGCCAGCATCAGGTCACCAACGTCGACGAACTGCTGGCCGGCCAGCAGCGCTTACAGGCGGTCCTCGACAGCATCGACGATGGCTTGCTGATGATTGATCGTCAGGGTCGACTCGAGCACCTCAACCCCGTGGCTCAGCGCCAGCTCGGCTGGGAAGAAAGCAAGCTCGGTCAAGGGTTGGGCGAAGCGCTGCAACGGCCTGAACTGGATGAACAGCTGTATCTGGTTCTGCGCGGAGGGACGCTTGAGCGGGCGCCGGACGACCTGTCCATTGAGATCGACGGCGAAGCCCGACTCCTGACTTACAGCCTGACCCCCGTCAGCCACACTCAAGGCCACGTACTGGGGGCCGTGATGGTGCTGCACGACGTCACCGAGCAGCGAGCGTTCGAGCGCGTGCGCAGTGAGTTCGTCCTGCGCGCGTCTCACGAGTTGCGCACGCCGGTCACCGGCATGCACATGGCCTTCGGGTTGTTGCAGGAACGGGTGCACTTCCCGCCCGAGTCCCGGGAAACCGACCTGCTCAAGACGGTTAACGAAGAAATGCAGCGTTTGATGCAGCTGATCAACGACCTGCTGAACTTCTCTCGCTATCAGAATGGGTTGCAGAAACTCACCCTCGCACCGTGTGACGTCACCGAGCTTCTTCATGAAACCCGTGAGCGATTTGCCGAATCGGCACGGGAACAGGACGTGATGGTGCTGCTGGAAATGCAGGAACCCTTACCGCGCCTGCAAGCCGACAAAGCGCACCTTGAGCGCGTGCTGGACAACCTGCTGGATAACGCACTGCGCCACACCTCTCAATCCGGGCTCATCCGCCTGCAAGCGCGTCGGCACGGCGAACGCCTGATCATCAGCGTCGAAGACAACGGCGAGGGGATTGCCTACGAGCAGCAGGCGCGGATTTTCGAGCCCTTCGTTCAAGTCGGGCGCAAGAAAGGCGGGGCAGGCCTGGGACTGGCACTGTGCAAGGAGATCGTGCAGTTGCACGGGGGCCGCATGGGTGTGTATTCACGACCGGGGCAGGGCACGCAGTTCTACATGGCGCTGCCTCTGTAGGTGTAGGCCTGTAGGCTCACCTCTTAAGGAGAACCCAGCCCTTTGGGTCGCCCGACCCCGTCACGCCACATCATCCGTACGTCGCCCTGCGCTGCGCCGTCCACCCGTCACCAACTCGGTAAACTTGTTCGCGCTCAACGGCCGGGCGAACAGCCAGCCCTGACCATAGATCACGCCTTCACTCTTGAGCAGCAAGGCTTGAGACTCGAACTCGATCCCTTCAGCGATCACCCTCAACTGCAGCGCGTGCGCCATGCGGATGATATGCGGCGCGACACCGCTGCTGGCAGCGTCGTGACCCAACGCATCAATGAACGCCTTGTCGATCTTCAGGCAGTCCACTGGCAAGGTCTGCAAATAGGCGAGGCTGCAATAACCCGTGCCAAAATCGTCGATCAACACCTGATGGCCACGATCACGCAGTGCCTGCAGGTGATTGCGCGCCACCACCACGTCAACCAGACCGCGCTCGGTCACCTCAAAGGCAATCTGCCGGGGCGCCACTCGATGCAGCGCCAGGAGCTTGGCCGTCACTCGACCGATGCGAGGCGCCATCACATCGCAGGCCGCGAGGTTGACCGACACGTAAAGATGCGGATTCGCCCGCAACAGGTGACCGAGCTGCTCCAGCAACTGCTGCAGCACAAAGTCAGTGATCTGCCGGATTTGCCCGGTGTTCTCGGCCAGTGGAATAAAAAGGTCAGGGCTGGTAAGCGTGCCGTCGGGTCGTCGCCAGCGCACCAAGGCCTCAGCGCCCACGCACAGCCGGGTATTGAGGTCGAAAATGGGTTGATACAGAACCTTCAGCTCACCGCGACGCAGCGCACCGTGCAACTCGCCCCCCAAAGACTGTCGCTGCCGGACCAGTTGCAGCACCAGAATCCCGATGCACAACGACACCAGCACGCTCGCAGGCACTAACAGCCACCAGGCGCCGGTAATTTTCTGCTGCAGACCGTTACGCGGTGTAATCAGCACCAACTGGTATTCCGGGCTCTGTGTCGGCATCCGGTAAACCAACTTGTCCTGCGTGGTGATCAGCGTTTCAACAGAAGTCGGGGTCCAATCGGGTGTGGGTGGCCAGGTTTGAGGTGCACCCAATACAGGCACAGCCTTCGCGCCTTGGTCCAGCACCACTAACAGACTTCCGCCAGGTGGTAGATCCACCACGTCTGTCAGGTGCCCCCGCGAGGTCGATACACGGAAATCCCCGCGTCCCAGCATCAACGAAGCGAGGTTGTCATCAGGTTGAGTCGATGTGTTGAGCCAGTAGTCATACGTGGGCCCACGAATGTCCGGCGCACGTGGTTTGCCCATCATGCTCTGCCGGGTCCACCAACTGGAGCAGATCTGCGTGTCATCCACGTAGGCGACTTCATAGATGAAGCGAAATCGCGAGTTGACCTGTCGCAATTGCTCGATCATCGCCGGGCCACAACCGCGTAGCGGCTGTGCTTCGAGCTGGTCCAGACCTGCGCGTAGTTGCCCGAACAACTGCTCAAGACGCACCAGAAAACGCTCGCCCTGAGCGTTCATCTGCGCGCTTTCTTCCTGCCGAGCCTGATGCATCGCCAGGCCGAAACTGGCCGCCAGCAACACGACAGCGCTCAACAACGCCGCCAGCAGTGCCAGGAGTGAAGGGCGATAAAGAACTGAGCGCAGTTGCGGTGAAGCCGTGAACATCGGCCGGTTTTCCAGATGGATACCAATGAGGTATAGCAACAAGCGCGGAAATAGCCCGGTAAAAACCGACAGCGCGGGTAATTTAGTGCCTGAGGTTGAGCACCTGAAGAATAGCTGCACTTTGCAGATCAGGTTCGCCGTCGAATTTCTGCGGACGGTAATGCATCTGGAAAGCCGCCAAGACGTGGCGACTCGCAATGTCCCATTCCCCAGTTTGCGGCGTCGCATAGCCCAAGAGCGCGAGTTGCTGCTGGAACCATGTCGCGCTGGGCACCACGCCCATCATCTGCGACTGACGCTGCGCAACCTGCTGTTCGTCTGGCCAGATCCCCAACCCTTCCTGCGCCAACCGCTTCCATGGAAACAACGGTCCCGGGTCCAGTTTGCGCATGGGCGCAATATCGCTGTGCCCGATGACATGCCGGGGTTCGATCTTGTTGCGTTTGACGATGTCTTTGAGCAGCGCGATCAGAGACTGAATCTGCGCTTCGCTGTACGGATACCAGAGCCGCCCCGTTGGCGTGTCGCGATAGCCCGGATTGACGATTTCGATGCCGATGCTACTGGAGTTCAGCCAGGTTCGGCCGTCCCATTCGCTTTCACCTGCATGCCAGGCGCGCTGACTTTCATCCACGAGCTTGTAGACCGTGGCCGGGCCGTCGCCGATCAGGTAGTGCGCGCTGACCTCACCGTGGGTCAACAATGCGAGCGAACGCTCAAGCGAGGCCGACGTGTAATGCACCACGACAAACTGCGTGCGGCTGTCGAAATTGGCGGAGGGGTGGCTGGTGTCGAGCTTCGGACCGCTGGTGCAAGCGGTCAGCAACAACAGAAGGAAAAACGCTGAAAATGACTTCATAAAGGGCAGAACACATAGGCAAGTAATGCAACAGTGTAACGTAATGCCCGCGCCTCGCTCAAAAATGGCTGCTGCCGCGCATCACCGGCAACGGCGATGCCCTTATCCTTGCTCGATGCGATTACGCCCTTCGGCTTTGGCTCGGTATAACGCCTGATCCGCGCGTTTAAGCACCAGATCGCTGCGCTCGCCCGGTTTGAACGTCGTGATGCCCATGGACACCGTGATGGTCACCGGCTCGCCTTTGAAGTGAAAGGGACAGGCCTCAATGGTCACGCGTAACCGTTCGAGCAACGCCAGACCCTCGGCCATTTGGGTGTGAGGGAGCAGGAACACAAACTCCTCACCGCCGAAACGCGCAATGAAGTCTGACGGCCTCACGCGCTTTTGCAACTGCGTGGCAATGATCTTCAAGACCTTGTCGCCCGCCAGATGACCGTAGCCGTCGTTGATACGCTTGAAATGGTCCAGGTCGAGAATCCCCAGCAGCAGACTGGAGCGGTGCTTCTGTAGCTGGTCAACCTCATGATCCAGCCGCTCGTTCCAGGCCGCACGGTTAGGCAAACCTGTGAGGGTATCGATCAGGGCCTTCTGCCGCTGCTCTTCAAGGTGCGCGCGGAACCCCTGCGCCTCCTGCTCCATGGTTGCCACGCGGCTGGCCAACGATTGCAGACGCGTTGCGACCTCCTGCTCTCGTTGATCACGTTGTTTCTGATGCTCGTCCATGGTGCCGATCAGGCCTTCCAGACGGCTCTCCAGCACATTCTTCAGGCTGTCGAGATCGGCTGCTTCCTGCACGCTGGTTTGCAGGCCGCCCACGTGCTCTCGTAATTGATCGTTCAGCTCTCGCGAAGCAGACTGCTGCCCCGCGTGGTCCTCGCTGGCGGCCTGCAGGTTGCTCTGGAACGACTCCAGCCGCTCATTGAGCTGTTTGAGATAGAGCTCGAACTCATGCTGACCGCTGTCGGTGATCGCCAGCATCAAGACGGCAAGATCGTCGAGGATCGGCAACAACTCGTACCAGTTCAATCCATGTTCGAGCCGGGAGCGCATGGCCTCGGCTTGAGGGCGGTGATGTTCGGGCAACGTCAGATCGTTGAGTAAACCCAGCAGGGTTTCTTCAATGTGCGCAGCGACCGAGCTATAACTCGGCTCGGGCGAAGAGGGCAGCGCATAGGGTCCGTCTTCTTCAACATCGCCCTCGGCGCCGGGCTTGTCTTCACCGTCCGTCTCTTCGTCAGCCTGCGCTGCGGCCTCCTGATCTTCGCTGGACGCGGCTTCAGCCTGCGCGATGGCATGTTCTTCGCTGTCCGGCGTTGGCCCGTCGCTCACCTCAGCAGCGTCTGACTCAGCAGGCGCGATGTCAGGCGCAGCTTCGATTGGCGCTGACTCAGCGCTGGGCTCTGCGGGCGTCGCTTGAGTTTCGACCACCGAGGGTTCAGACGCTGGCGGCGCGACAGACGCCGGTTCAGCAGCTGGCGCGGCTGTCTCTCGCGGCTCGGGCTCACGCTCCGGCTCGACAGCAGGCACCACGGCGTCGGGCACCGCCGGCGTATCGGCCACAGCAGCAACCGGCGCACCTGTCTTTGCTGGAGCCATCGCGGCAGGAGCAGGCTTTCCAGTCGTTACCGCCGCCTCTGATTGCGCGGGTGCCTCGTTCGTCCACTGAGCGGCCTGAGGCGTGCCGCGCGCCGGTGCCGCGCTTTCGTCGTCTTCCTCAAGATCAGGCTGATGAGCACTGGCTGGCGCAGGCTTCAGTGCTTCGACGTGAGGGTGGGCAGACGGAGTCGCCTCTCCCTCTTCGTGCGCATCCCGACCACCAAACAGACGCTGGAGAAAACCGGGGCGAGCGGCTTCTTCCGGGTGCTCAAGCTGAGCCAGGGCCTGACTTTGCAGCCCGCCCAGTTCGCTGAGCAGCAGCGGCAGTTCACGGGCCTGATTGACGCGGTCTTCAAGATTCTTGGCGAAGCGCTTGAGCGGTTTGGCGACTTCTCGGGGCAATGGCAGCGATTGCAGCTGTGCGACCAGCGAGGTCAACGCTGTGCCCATTTGCTCCACGCGCTTTTCGCGGCGTTGTTCGGAGTCCAGCACGGCTTTTTCGAGACGCGGGATCAAGGCTGCCAGACCGGCGTCCATGTCGTCCTTGCGAACGATCTCGCGCATCTCCTTCATGCACTGATCGACCGCCTTGTCAGCGCCTTCGGCCGCCAGGCTGCTGCGCACAAGGCCACGCCGGAGCAGGTCGAGACGAGCGTTCCAACGCTTTTCCAGCTTGTCTTGCTGCTCGATGCTCTTGAGGTACTTTTCTTTCCAGCGTTGGGCTTCGTCGCTCATTCCGAGGGTCCGCGAGGAGATGTGCTTGTTATCGGCAGCGAGTCGCCAATTAATGAGGCCGGCAAGCGAATCTCCACCGCGACGGGCAGATGATCGGAAATGGGCTGAGCCAGCACCTGGACTTTCTCAAGCGTCAGGGTCGGACTCAGAAGAATGTGGTCCAGGCAGCGCTGCGGGCGCCAGCTGGGAAAGGTGGCTTCGATCTGTGGCGCGAGCAGGCCAAGATCACGCAAGGGAGAGGTTTCCAGCAAATCGGCCGCGTGGGTGTTCATGTCGCCCATCAGGACCTGATGCTTGTAGCCGCCGATCAGCTCGCGGATATACGCGAGCTGCCGGGTACGGGTGCGCGCACCCAATGCCAGATGCATCACGACGACGACCAGAGCGTCTTCGCCTTCACCGAAGCGAACCAGAATCGCGCCACGCCCGGCTGGGCCTGGCAGCGGATGATCTTCGATATCCCAGGGTCGCAACCGGCTCAGCACACCATTGCTGTGCTGGGCAAAACGTCCCAGGTTACGGTTGAGCTGCTGATGCCAGTACGGAAAAGAACCGAGCTGGGCGAGGTGTTCGACCTGATTGACGTAGCCTGAACGCATGCTGCCGCCATCGGCTTCTTGCAAGGCGACCAGATCGTAGTCGTTAAGCAGGTTGCCGATCTTCTGCAGATTTCCGGCCCGACCGTTGTGGGGCAGCAAGTGCTGCCAGCCACGGGTCAGGTAATGCCGGTAACGCTCGGTACTGATGCCCACCTGAATGTTGAAGCTGAGCAACCGGAGCCGGCCATCGGCTGGCAATCCGGATTCCTGCACATGTCGCTCGTTGACCTTGGGGGTGTGCCGGGCAACAGTGCGTTCAGTACCCCAGCGCGTCATCGCCGGCGCTTACTTGGCGGTGAGCGTTGCGCGCTCTTTGGCGATCAGCTGATCGGCCACTTGCAGCGCTTGCTCAGGACCACCGGCAGTGCCCAGATCGAAACGGTACTTGCCGTTGACGATCATGGTCGGGACGCCCGTGATTTCATACTTCTTGGCTAATTCTTTGTACTGGGCGATCTTGCCCTTCACGGCGAACGAGTTGAAGGTTTCCAGGAACTTGGTCTTGTCGACGCCTTGAGTGGCGACGAACTCGGCCATGTCGTTCGGATCGGTCAGGCGCTTGCCGCCTTTCTGGATGGCGTCGAACACGGCAGTGTGGACTTTCTTCTCGACACCCATGGTGTCCAGCGTGATGAACAGCTGGCCGTGGGCATCCCATGGGCCGCCGAACATGGCAGGCACGCGGATGAAGTGGACGTCGGCCGGGAGTTTTTCAATCCATGGATTGATCACGGGTTCGAACGCGTAGCAGTGAGGGCAGCCGTACCAGAACATTTCGACGACTTCGATCTTGCCTGGCTCGGAAACAGGGACGGCGCTGCTCAGCTCGACATATTGCTTGCCGGCTTCGATCGGCTCTGCAGCTTGAGCGGTCAGACCGAACAGGCTGGTGAATACCAGAGCGGCGCTGAGAATCAGATTACGCATGCTTAACTCCTGGGCATGAAAAGTCACCTCGACAGCGGCTGTTGGACCGGACGGGGTGATGTGAGTTCGCAAGTGTAACGCCTGCGCGCATAAAAAAGGGCAGCCGTTCGCTATCCTTTTTGGCCCGCCTGCACATGAAACATGTGCAAACATTTCTGATCGTCAATCCGCCTGCGACGGGGCCTGCAGCCTTAATCGAGGCTTAATGCAGACCCTGTATGTAGGCCGACAACGCGTCGATATCCTTGTTGCTCAGCTTGGAGGCGATGGAGCGCATGACCATGGTGTCGCCGTCGTTGGTGCGTTCGCCTTCGCGGAACGCGGTCAGCTGCTTCTTGACGTAGTCGGCATGCTGCCCACCCAGGTGTGGAAAACCGGCAGCAGCGTTGCCCGCTCCGTTGGGCGAGTGGCATCCCGTACACGCCGGCATGCCTTGATCCAGCTTGCCGCCACGGAACAGTGCTTCGCCTCGCGCCACCAGGTTAGGATCGGCTGCACCGACGCTGCCTTTCTGGCTGGCGAAGTAGGCGGCGATGTCCGCCAGGTCCTGCTCATTGAGGTTGTTGAGCAGACCCGTCATTTCCAGCACGACACGCTTGCCGTCCTTGATTTCGTGCAACTGCTTGAGCAGATAGCGCGGACCTTGTCCGGCGAGTTTAGGGAAGTTGGGGGCCATGCTGTTACCATCCGGGCCATGGCAGGCGCCACAGACAGCGGTTTTAGCCTGGCCCGCGGCAGGATCGCCCTTTACCGCATCAGCGGCCTGGGTGGTGCTTGAGATGCCCAAGATCAACAGCAGACTCAACAGTAATTTGTTCATCGGCTAATCCAGTACATTTTATTGTTGGAGTAAGGTTAGTCCGACTTGCGCGAACTTCATCCTGCTGACGCACAAAGCACACACAAAATCTGCGGCATTATATACTTGCGCCCATCAAACGGAAACGACACCCCGTTGCCGCACCCTTGCCGCAACGCCCTCACCGGATATCCCATGCAACTCAAGAACCCGATCCTCGGTTTGTGCCAACAAGCCAAGTTCATGCTCAGCGCCGCCAAAGTCGACCAATGCCCGGACGACGAAGGTTTTGAAGTGGCCTTTGCCGGCCGCTCCAACGCCGGCAAATCCAGCGCGCTGAACACCCTGACCCACGCCAGCCTGGCACGCACCTCGAAAACGCCGGGTCGCACGCAGCTGCTGAACTTCTTCAGTCTGGACGATGATCGGCGTCTGGTCGACCTGCCCGGCTACGGTTATGCAAAAGTACCCATTCCGCTCAAGCAACACTGGCAGCGTCACCTCGAGGCTTACCTGGGCAGCCGCGAGAGTCTGAAAGGTCTGATCCTGATGATGGACATCCGTCACCCGATGACCGACTTCGACCTGTTGATGCTCGACTGGGCCATCGCCAGCGGCATGCCCATGCACATCCTGCTGACCAAGGCGGACAAACTGACCTTCGGCGCGGCCAAGAACACGCTGCTCAAGGTGCAATCGGAAATTCGCAAGGGCTGGGGCGACGCGGTCACCATCCAGCTGTTCTCGGCACCCAAGCGCATGGGCCTGGAAGAAGCGTACACCGTGCTGGCCGACTGGATGGAACTGGA
The DNA here is from genome assembly GCF_900100795.1 of Pseudomonas abietaniphila. GTDB lineage: Bacteria > Pseudomonadota > Gammaproteobacteria > Pseudomonadales > Pseudomonadaceae > Aquipseudomonas > Aquipseudomonas abietaniphila. The sequence continues at coordinate 103,230 of NZ_FNCO01000018.1, read as the reverse complement.
AGACAAGGCGCCTGCGGCGTAAATCGCAGGCAAAAAAAACCCCGGACTTCATATGGGGAGGGGAAGTTCGGGGTCTAAGTCCAGACCACTAGGGAGAGGTCCGGATATCTGCCAACACTTAACACAACATAGGAGCATGAGTGGTTACGTCAACCACTCGCAAACTCTGACCGGGTTTTGTCCGCGGAAGTTCAAAATCTGCGGAAATTTAATGTTGGCAGTCCAGCCCGGACCGTGATTCCGGGCGCGGCCCGCAGGAACGCGCTCCTGCGGGAAAGGCAACAAAGCGCTTAGTGCGCCTCGTCCCAGTTGCTCCCCACGCCCACTTCCACCAGCAGCGGCACGTCAAGATCGGCTGCGCCGCTCATGTGGACGCGGATGTCCTTGCTGATCTGCTCGACCAGATCCTCGCGCACTTCCAGCACCAGTTCGTCGTGGACCTGCAGAATCACCCTGGCATCAAGACCTGACGTGTCCAGCCAGCCATTCACCGCGACCATGGCACGCTTGATGATGTCCGCCGCCGTGCCTTGCATCGGCGCGTTGATCGCCATGCGCTCAGCCCCTTTGCGCAGCGCCTGGTTCTTCGCATTGATGTCCGGCAGGTAGAGACGACGCCCGAAAATCGTTTCGACGAAACCCTGCTCGGCCGCCTGAGTGCGGGTGCGCTCCATGTACTCGAGCACACCGGGATACCGCGCAAAGTACCGGTCTACATACGCTTGCGACTGTTTGCGGTCGACACCGATCTGCTTGGCCAGACCAAATGCGCTCATGCCGTAGATCAGACCGAAGTTGATCGCCTTGGCACTTCGACGCATGTCGTTCGTCACCTCTGGCAATTCGACGCCAAACACCTCGGCCGCCGTCGCACGGTGCACATCCAGGTCGTTGCGGAAGGCGTGGAGCAGCCCTTCGTCCTTGGCCAGATGCGCCATGATCCGCAATTCGATCTGCGAATAGTCCGCCGCCAGCAGCTTGTACCCTTGCGGCGCCACGAACGCCTGGCGAATCCGACGGCCTTCGGCAGTGCGGATTGGAATGTTCTGCAGGTTGGGGTCGCTGGACGACAAGCGTCCGGTCACGGCCACGGCTTGGTGATAGGACGTGTGGATCCGCCCGGTGCGGGGGTTGATCTGCTCGGGCAGTCGGTCGGTGTAAGTGCTTTTCAGTTTGCTCATCGAGCGGTACTGCATCAGCACCTTGGGCAGCGGAAACTCTTGTTCGGCGAGTTCCGCCAGCACCGCTTCTGCCGTGGAAGGCTGTCCGGTGGCAGTTTTGCTGATAATCGGCATGCCGAGCTTTTCATACAGGATCACGCCCAGTTGCTTGGGCGAACCGAGGTTGAATTCCTCGCCCGCAATGGCGAACGCCTCACGCTCAAGCTCGGTCATCTTGTTGCCCAGCTCGACACTCTGGATGCCCAGCAACTTGGCATCGACCAGCGCTCCCTGGCGCTCGATGCGTGCCAGGACCGGCATCAGCGGCATTTCGATCTCGTTCAACACCGGCGCCAGCGTCGGGATCTTGTCCAGTTTTGCTTGCAGGACTTCATGCAGGCGCAAGGTCAGGTCGACTTCCTCGGCGGCGTAGATGCCTGCCTGCTCCAGCGCGATCTGGTCGAAGGAGAGTTGCTTGGCGCCCTTGCCCGCGATGTCCTGGAAATTCACCGGCGTGTGGTCCAGGTACTTGGCGACCAGACTGTCGCGGTCATGCCGAGTGGCCGTTGAGTCGAGCACATAGGATTCGAGCATGGTGTCGAACTTCACACCCTGAACATTGATGCCCTGGCTCTGGTCGCCTCCGATGGCGCAGTTCGCCAGCAGGTTGATGGCGAACTTGGCGTGCTGGCCGACTTTGATCTTGCTCGCGTCCTCCAGCATGGGCTTGACGGCATTGAGTACCGCATCGCGGTCCAGTTGCTGCGGCACGCCCATGTAGGAGTGGGTCAACGGGATATAGCAGGCTTCGTGGGTCTTGATCGCGAACGACAGGCCGACGATTTGAGCGCGTTGCGCATCGGTACCGTTGCTCTGCACAACGAAGGCGAACAGGTTGGCGGCCTGGAGTTTCTTCAGCCAGTCGTCAAACTGAGTCTGCTCCAGAATCAGCTCATATTTGGCCTCGATAACCGGCGCAGCCTCTTCGGCAGGCGCAATCTCGGTCCCTTCCTGTTTGGCTTCACGCTGCAGGTCGTTGACCCAGCTCTTGAACTCAAGCTCGGTGTACAGCGCCAGCAAGGCTTCGCGGTCTGGCTCGCCGCAGTGCAGCGCATCCAGTTCGATGTCCAGCGGCACGTCGATCTTGATGGTCGCCAGCTGGTAGGAAAGGAATGCCATCTCCTTGTGCTCTTCGAGCTTGGCGGGCAGCGATTTTGCGCCACGAATCGCCAGGCTCGGGACCTTGTCGAGGTTCTCGTAGAGCTCTTTGAGGCCACCGTTGATACCCACCAGCAGGCCAGCGGCGGTCTTTTCACCCACGCCGGGAACGCCGGGAATGTTGTCGACTTTGTCGCCCATCAACGCGAGATAGTCGATGATGTGCTCGGGGCCGACGCCAAATTTCTCTTTCACGCCCGCCACGTCCAGCACGCTACCGGTCATGGTGTTGACCAGAGTGATGTGCCCGTCGACCAGCTGCGCCATGTCCTTGTCGCCGGTGGAGATGACCACCGGACGATCGGCGGCAGCACTGCTGCGCGCCAGGGTGCCGATCACGTCGTCGGCTTCCACGCCTTCGACACACAGCAACGGATAACCCAGGCCTTTGACGCAGTTATGCAAAAAGTCGATCTGCACGCGCATGTCGTCAGGCATGCTCGGACGATTGGCCTTGTACTCGGCAAACATTTCATCGCGGAAGGTCCCGCCTTTGGCGTCGAACACCACGGCGAAGGGACTTTCCGGATACTGTTTGCGCAGGCTCTTGAGCATGTTCAACACGCCCTTGACCGCACCGGTAGGCAGGCCCTTGGACGTGGTGAGTGGCGGCAGCGCGTGGAAGGCGCGGTACAGATAAGAAGAACCGTCCACCAGGACGAGGGGCGCGAGACTCATGTGCAGGATCAACCTTTTCGGCGGGGTCGGCGCTAGAATGCGAGGACCGTTGACGACAAAGGAGCAAGGTTATCATGCGTACACAAAATCGCTTGTTACTGCTCGCTCTGTTGGTTGCCCCGCTGATCGCGGCGGCAGCCGAAGACGAAGCCCCGTCGGCTGAACCTGACGTCACGATCCGCAAGGAAGGTGACAATTTCGTGCAGGAATACAAGGCAAACGGCTTCGTTTATGCGGTAAAAATCACGCCGAAATACGGCAAACCGTACTATCTGGTGCGCGCCGATGGCACCAGCGGTCAATTCATTCGTTCGGATCAACCGGACATGCTGATCCCCCAGTGGGTACTATTCAGCTGGTAACGCCTTACATTCACCTTTTGCTGGCAGTGTTCATATGTCCGTTTTTACTCCCCTGGCTCGGCCCGAGCTGGAAGCTTTTCTCGCCCCGTACGGGCTCGGCCACCTGCGTGATTTCCAAGGCATCGCAGCCGGAAGTGAAAACACCAACTTCTTCATCAGCATGGAAAAGGGCGAGTTCGTCCTGACGCTGGTCGAGCGCGGCCCCGTGCAGGAAATGCCATTCTTCATCGAACTGCTGGACGTGCTGCACGACGCGAACCTGCCGGTCCCCTACGCCCTGCGTACCACCGACGGGCAGGCGTTGCGCGAGCTCAAAGGCAAGCCCGCGCTGCTGCAACCGCGCCTGTCGGGCAAACACCCGACCGAACCGAACACTCAGCACTGCGCGCAGATCGGCGAGCTGATGGCGCACATGCACCTGGCGACCCGTGAAAAGCCCATCGAGCGCAAGACCGATCGCGGTCTGGACTGGATGCTGAAGGAAGGCACTAACTTCATTTCGCACCTCGGCGAAACGGAAGGCGCTCTGCTGAAGCGCTCCGTCGAAGAAATCGAGCGTCAGAAAGACAAGATCATGGCCCTGCCGCGCGCCAACGTGCACGCCGATCTGTTCCGCGACAACACGCTGTTTGAAGGGACTCACCTGACGGGCGTAATCGACTTTTACAACGCCTGCTCCGCACCGATGCTGTATGACGTCGCGATCGCCGTGAATGACTGGTGCTCGTTCGAGGACGGCAAGATCGATGCGCCGCGTGCTCGCGCCTTGCTGGGCGCCTACGCGGCATTGCGTCCGTTTACGGCGGCGGAAGCTGAGCTGTGGTCAACGATGTTGCGCGTCGGTTGCGTACGGTTCTGGTTGTCGCGCCTGATTGCAGCGCAAAGCTTTGCCGGACAGGACGTGTTGATCCACGACCCGTCGGAATTCCGCAAACGCCTGGAACAGCGCCAGGAAACGCATATTCCATTGCCGTTCGCGTTGTAAATGCATTCGCGAGCAAGCTCACTCCCACAGGGCTGGGGCCGAACAGGTGTCCGTGCATCAACCCGATCCCTGTAGGAGACGTCCGAGGTTACGAGGGCAGCGATGCGGTGTGCCAGTCACCGTTGAAGTTGCTGACCCACCGCATTCGTCGGAATGCCGCCCAGACCAAGCGCGCTCCCACAGAAGAGCGCGCTTCAATTGTAGGAGCGCGCTTGCCCGCGATAACATTTTCCCAGACGCTACAAACTCTCCAGGCACCCCGCCAGATCATCAGCCAGCTTGCTCAACAACTGCTCATACCCCTGGGCCGTGGCAGGCGTGTATCCGCCAAGCCCATCCAGCTCAGCCAGTTTCACCGGCAACCCCGCACTCAGGGTTTCGGCCAGGCGCGGGCGCAGCGGCGGCTCGCTGAACACGCAGGTCTTGCCGAAGGTTGCCAGTCGCGTGCGCATGGCGGCGACGTGCTGCGCACCCGGCTGCACTTCGCTGCTGACCGCAAACACACCCGCGTGCTTGAGCCCGTAAGCCTCTTCGAAATAATCGAAGGCTTCGTGAAACACGAAATACGGCTTGTCGGTGATGCCCGCCACGCGCTGTTTGATCTTCGCGTCCACTGCATCCATGCGTGCATCGAATGCCTTGACGTTACTCTCGTAGCGCGCCGCGTTGGCCGGGTCGGCCTGACTCAGATCGGCAGCCATTTTCGCCGCGATCACCCGCGCGTTGACCGAGGACAGCCACAGATGTGCGTCAACGCTGCCCGGACGATGGTCGTGATCATGTTCGTCAGCATCACCGTCGTCGTCATGGTGATCACTGCTCGCGGTGAAGTGGCGCAAATGCATGCCCGGCAACGACTGCACCGGCACAGACGCCTTGGTTCGTCCCGCCAGCACGCGAGGCAGGAACGTTTCCATGTCAGGGCCGATCCAGTACAGAAGGTCGACGTCCTGGACGCGCCGTACGTCGGACGGACGCAGCGCGTAGTTATGCGGCGATGCGCCCGGCGGCAGCAGGACTTCCGGCACCGCGATTCCGTCCTGCACCGCCGCAGCAATCAGCTGTAGCGGCTTGATGCTGGTGAGCACTCGAACCTCGGCCTGGGCGGGAGCAATGGAAAGAAATCCGGTGATGAATACGACAAAAAGTAAAAAAAGTCGGGACACGGTGACCACTCATGGGGGCAGGAACGGGTAACATAATAACGTCTCTCTCAAAAGCCGTCGCCGCCCATGTCTAAAACACCACTGGCCAGTCGCCCCCACGATCACTCTCATTGCGTGCACAGCGCCCTTACTGAAGCCGATACCTTGTGTGCCGGTAAAGGCCTGCGGCTGACCGCTCTGCGTCGTCGTGTGCTGGAGCTGGTCTGGCAAAGCCATAAGCCACTGGGGGCTTACGACATCCTCGCGGTCTTGAGCGAAGAAGACGGTCGTCGTGCCGCGCCGCCCACCGTGTACCGTGCGCTGGATTTCCTGCTGGAAAACGGTCTGGTGCACCGCATTGCCTCGCTGAACGCGTTCGCGGGCTGCAACCACCCGACCCACGCGCATCAAGGCCAGTTCCTGATCTGCCGCGAATGTCACGCAGCCATCGAACTGCAGCACGGGGCTATCAGTGCAGCCATCGTCAACGCGGCCAATGAAGTCGGCTTTGACGTGGAAGGCCAGACCGTTGAAGTGGTCGGTGTGTGTGCTGGCTGCAAGGCCGCCTGATGAGCGACGCACTGATCCGCCTGAAGGACGTCAGCGTCACTCGTGCCGGCCAGAGCGTGCTGGAGAACATCCAGCTGAGCGTCAGTCCCGGCGAGATCGTCACCCTGATCGGCCCTAACGGCGCGGGCAAGACGACGCTGGTGCGCGCCGTGCTCGGATTGCTCAAGCCTGATTCAGGCGATGTCTGGCGCAAACCCAGACTGCGCATCGGCTACATGCCGCAAAAGCTCCATATAGACGCCACGCTGCCGTTGTCCGTCCTGCGATTCCTGCGCCTGGTGCCGGGTGTCGACCGGGACACCGCGCTCGCGGCCTTGACCGAAGTCGGCGCCGAAAAAGTCATCGACAGTCCGTTGCAGGGTATTTCAGGCGGGGAAATGCAACGGGTTCTGCTGGCCCGTGCACTGCTGCGACAGCCTGAGTTGCTGGTGCTCGATGAGCCCGTGCAGGGCGTCGACGTTGCAGGCCAGGCCGAACTGTATGCGCTGATCACCCAATTGCGTAACCGTCATCAGTGCGGTGTGCTGATGGTGTCCCACGATTTGCATCTGGTGATGAGCACCACCGACCAAGTGGTCTGCCTGAACCGTCACGTCTGCTGCTCCGGCCACCCGGAACACGTGAGCAACGACCCGGCGTTCGTCGAGCTGTTCGGTCAGCACGCGCCGAGCCTGGCGATCTATCACCACCACCACGACCATGCGCACGACCTGCACGGTGAAGTGTGCCAACCCGCGGTTGCGCACGATCACCGTCATGATCCTGCGCCAGCACACACGCCCCCTCACAACCATGACCACGGAGACAGCTGCAAGCATGGCTGATTTTCTGCTCTATGCCTTGCTCGCAGGACTTGCTCTGGCGATCGTCGCAGGCCCGTTAGGCTCGTTCGTGGTCTGGCGTCGTATGGCGTATTTCGGCGACACCTTGTCCCACGCCGCCTTGCTGGGCGTGGCGCTGGGCTTTTTGCTGGACATCAGCCCGACCATCGCGGTGACGGTGGGCTGCCTACTGCTCGCGATTCTGCTGGTGACCCTTCAACAACGTCAGCCACTCGCCTCGGACACGCTGCTGGGGATTCTCGCGCCCAGCACGCTTTCACTGGGGCTCGTCGTACTGAGCTTCATGCGCGAAGTGCGCATCGACCTGATGGGCTATCTGTTCGGCGACCTGCTGGCGATCAGCCCGACTGATCTTTCGTGGATCCTGGGCGGCAGCGCGGCGGTGCTGGTGCTGATCTGTGCGCTGTGGCGGCCGCTGCTGGCCATCACGGTCCACGAAGAACTGGCGACGGTCGAAGGGCTGCCGGTCGCGGCCCTGCGCATGACACTGATGTTGCTGATCGCCGTGGTCATCGCGGTGGCGATGAAAATCGTTGGCGTACTGCTGATCACATCCTTGCTGATCATTCCGGCGGCTGCGGCACAACGTCACGCCCGCTCGCCCGAGCAAATGGCGTTGGGCGCGAGCATCATTGGTGTGCTTGCAGTCTGTGGCGGGCTCGCGCTGTCCTGGTTCAAGGACACCCCGGCAGGCCCGTCCATCGTGGTCTGCGCCGCCGCGCTGTTTTTGCTGAGCTTCCTTTTACCCAAGCGGTAGAACCTTGGACTGGAAGAACAGTCATACTCCGCAATAATTGAATGGCGGCAATATGCAATGATTCGGTACAGCGCCGCCGATGGTGATCAGTTATTTTCGGTGCAAGGCACTTATGTGTAGACTTGCTCGTTTTTTGCGCAAATAGAGAATCGCAGGAATGAAGCCGTTCGCATCCCGTTATCTGCTGCTTGCTGCATTTTCCACCTTGTTGGTCGCCTGCCAAAGCAAGCCCGTCGAAGAGCCCGCGCCTGTCGCGGCGCCCGATGCGTATCAGCAACTGGATCAGAATATTGCCAGCAGCGAATTGGCCACCGCTGAAGATCAATTGGCCGCTTTGCAGAGCAAGAACCCTGACGACCCGCGCCTGGAGCAGTACCAACGTCAACTGGCCGAGGCGTATTTGAGCCGCAGTCAGATTGTGCTTCAAAAAGGAGACGTCAACGCCGCCGCCACCGCCCTGAGCCGTGCGCGCGCACTCATGCCCAAAGCGCCTGCGTTAACCAGCGGCGTGAATGGCGCGATCGCCAATGCTCGCAAGGCCGAACTCGACAAGGCTGAAGCCGATTTGCGCGCGGCTGAGGCCAGGCGCACTGCCAAGGTCATCGACCCGACCGTGGAAAGCACGACGATCAAGTTGAACATTGCCGATTCAAGGCAATTGCGTCGCCAACTGAACGACATCGCCGCCGATATCGCTGCGTTCAATTGCGAAGTGACCGTTCAGGTGCCCCGCACGGATGACTACCCTTGGCTGGCAACGTTGCTGACCAAGCGCGTCACGAAGATCAACCCGGACTTCGAGTTGCAGATGCAGCGTGAGATCGAGAAAACCGAGCCTGCGCAGATCATCCTGAAACCCGCAAAGCTCTGATCAGATTCTGATCAAAAGAAAGGCGTTGCCCTCACGGGCAACGCCTTTTTATTTGGATGCGTAAACGCTTTGTAGGAGCCGGCTTGCCGGCGAAAGCGGCGGGTCCGTCACCTGATGAGTCACAGACCGGTCGCGTTCGCCAGCAAGCCGGCTCCTACAGTTTCGCGGTGAATGAGCCCACCGCGATTGACCTTAGGCCGGAATCGCCTTGGCCTTCGGCTCCCGCGCCCAAACTCGATGCTGCTTCATTGCATCGAAGAAGGCACCTAACGATTTGCTGTCCGAGACCGCCAACAATCCCGCATCCGGGTCCAGGTGCAGCGTGTCGATCAGCTGTTTGGCATCTGCGGCATAAGCGATCGCCTTGAGGTGCTTGTAAGCTTCCAACACGTAATGCAGCGCCACGCCGTTACCGCTCAAGGCTTTCACGGAAGCCGCGCCACCTGGGATGAACACCGCATCGAACGCGATGGACGGCAGGCCTTCCGCCGAGGCATCGACGGCCAATGTACCGCCGCCCGCTGTCTTCACCGGCGCCGAGGTTGGCCCAAGCACCTTGGCATGAGCCGACTCGGCTTCCAGCGCCGCCTTCATGGCGGCAACGGCTTTCTCGTCCACGCCGTCAGCAACCAGAATCGCCACTTTGCGTGAGGCAATATCGCCCGGCAGCAGGTTGGCCTGACTCAGCAATGGCGACTGATCCACCGTCGGTTTGCCAGTCTTCTGAGGTTTGACGGTCGGACCTTTTGGTGCAGGCAACCCGAGGTTTTCGGCGACCCGCTTGGCCAGGGTCATGTCGATGTTCGCCAGAATCTCATTCACCTGACGGGCGCGAATGTGCTCGCGCTCGACTTTGCCAAGCTCGAAGCTGTACGCCGCGATGATGTGCTCTTTCTCGTGCTCGCTCATGCTATTGAAGAACAGGGTGGCTTGGGAGAAGTGATCGCCAAACGACGGACTGCGCTCACGCACCTTGTGCGCTTCAACGCGCTCCTGATACGTCTCGAAGCCGCCATCTTGCGGACCGGCCGGTGTTTCTTTCGGCCAGCCACCGTCAATGGAGTTTGGCTCGTAGGACGCACGGCCCTTGTCGATGGTCATGCGATGCTGAGCGTCGCGCTGACCGCTGTGGTTTGGCGATACCGGGCGGTTGATCGGGATCTCGTGGAAGTTCGGGCCACCAAGACGGCTGATCTGCGTATCGGTGTAGGAAAACAGACGGCCCTGCAGCAGCGGGTCGTTGGAGAAGTCGATGCCTGGAACCACGTGGCCCGGGCAGAAAGCGACCTGCTCGGTTTCGGCAAAATAGTTGTCGGGGTTGCGGTTGAGCACCATTTTGCCCAACGGCGTCACTGGCACCATTTCCTCGGGAATGATCTTGGTCGGGTCGAGCAGGTCGAAGTCGAACGTGTGCTCGTCTTCTTCAGCGACGATCTGCACGCCCAGTTCCCACTCTGGATAGTCACCTGACTCGATGGACTCCCACAGGTCACGACGGTGGAAGTCCGTGTCCTTACCCGCAAGTTTCTGGGCTTCGTCCCAGAGCAGCGAGCAGGTGCCGTACTTGGGTTTCCAGTGGAATTTCACAAACGAGGATTTACCCTCGGTGTTGATCATGCGGAAGGTGTGAATGCCGAAGCCCTGCATGCTGCGCAGGTTTTTCGGAATCGCCCGGTCCGACATCGTCCAAAGCACCATGTGCGCGGATTCAGGGACCAGCGAGACGAAATCCCAGAAGGTGTCGTGGGCCGAGCCGCCGGTGGGGATCTCGTTATGCGGCTCGGGTTTCACGGCGTGCACGAAGTCTGGAAACTTGATCGCGTCCTGAATGAAGAACACGGGCATGTTGTTGCCGACCAGGTCGTAATTGCCTTCGCCTGTGTAAAATTTGACCGCAAATCCGCGCACGTCACGCACCGTGTCGCCGGAACCGCGTGGGCCCTGCACTGTGGAGAAGCGCACGAATACCGGGGTTTTCTTCCCCGGATCACGCAGGAATTCGGCTTTGCTCAGCGCTGAATGGTTCTCGTAGCTCTGAAAGTAACCATGGGCGGCGGTGCCACGTGCGTGAACGATGCGCTCCGGAATGCGCTCATGGTCAAAATGCGTGATTTTCTCGCGCATGATGAAGTCTTCGAGCAGCGACGGGCCGCGGTTACCGACCTTTAACGTGTTCTGGTTGTCGGAGACTTTCACGCCTTGGTTGGTGCGCAGGGCCTGACCGGTCGCGTCTGAACGGAACTGCTCAAGACTCTCGAGCTTCTCGTTCGTGTTGCCTCGATCCAACGTATCGGTGCCGGCCAGGTCACTCTTGGATGTCGGACTTACAGGTGCTGGTTTCTTCGTAGCCATCAGTCTAAAACTCCTCGGTTCAGGCGGCTCTTTCTCGTTCTTCCATAGGCGAAAGGCGAAATAAGCTCGTTAAGCAAGGATTTCCCGGACAGAAGACACGGGAAATCGCGACGCTTATTAAGTGACTGAGGGAAAAAATGGCCGTTCCGTGTTTTTTCTGACCTTTGGTCTAACGTTGCTTCAGCCAAGGGCAGGCCAACCGAAAATGGCGTTATGACCATTCGGCAGGTGATCCGCTAAATAAATGCTAAGAATTCTGGGCCCAACCTTGGCCCGACAGGCTAAAATGCGCGCCCGGTTTATCCAGCCGAGGCGATAAACGGCCGAAATGGCATCGCCCAGCAGTGTGTTCGAGCTTTCCTCACACCCTGTTTTTTCTACCGCGCCCCCACAAGGTTCGCTAAGTGATCGAGTTTCAAAACGTCCATAAAACCTATCGGGTCGCCGACAGGGAAATCCCCGCGCTGCACCCGACCAGCTTGCGGGTCGAAGACGGCCAGGTGTTTGGCCTGATCGGCCATTCCGGTGCGGGTAAAAGCACCCTGTTGCGCCTGATCAACCGCCTGGAAGCGCCAAGCGGCGGCAAGATTCTGGTCGATGACGTCGATGTCACCGCCCTGGATGCCGATGGCCTGCGTGGCTTTCGCCGACAGGTCGGGATGATTTTCCAGCACTTCAACCTGCTGTCGTCCAAGACTGTCGCCGATAACGTCGCCATGCCGCTGACCCTGGCCGGGGACATGTCCCGCGCCCAGATCGATCAGCGAGTGGCCGAACTGCTGGCCCGCGTCGGGCTGTCCGACCACGCCAAAAAGTACCCCGCGCAATTGTCCGGCGGCCAGAAACAGCGCGTCGGCATCGCTCGCGCGCTGGCGACCAAGCCGAAGATCCTGCTGTGCGACGAGGCCACCAGCGCCCTCGACCCACAAACCACGGCGTCGGTCCTGCAATTGCTGGCCGAGATCAACCGGGAGTTGAAGCTCACCATCGTGCTGATCACTCACGAGATGGACGTGATCCGTCGCGTCTGTGATCAGGTGGCGGTGATGGACGCCGGGGTGATCGTCGAGCAAGGCCCCGTGGCCGACGTGTTTCTGCACCCCAAGCATCCGACGACCCGACGCTTCGTCCAGGAAGACGAACAGGTCGACGAGAACGAACAGAACACCGACTTCGCTCATGTTCAGGGCCGTATCGTGCGCCTGACCTTCCAGGGCGAAGCGACCTATGCGCCGCTGCTGGGGACGGTCGCGCGGGAAACCGGCGTGGACTACAGCATCCTGGCCGGCCGCATCGACCGCATCAAGGACACTCCTTACGGGCAACTGACGCTGGCCATCACGGGCGGCGACATGGACGCTGCGTTCGCCCGCTTCACCGCGGCTGACGTCCACATGGAGATCCTGCGCTGATGGACACCCTGATCAATCTGTTTTCCAACGTCGACTGGTACGAAATCTGGGTTGCCACTGGCGATACCCTGATCATGCTTGGCGTGTCACTGGCCTTCACCGTGCTGCTGGGCCTGCCGCTCGGCGTGCTGATGTTCCTCACCTCGCCGCGTCAGTTGCTCGAGAACAAGCCGGTCTATGCCACCGTCGGCCTGATCGTGAACATGCTGCGGGCTTTGCCGTTCATCATCCTGTTGATCGTGATGATGCCGCTGACCGAAATCATCACCGGCACCTCGCTGGGGATTCTCGGCACGCTGCCGCCGCTGATCGCAGGCGCCACGCCGTTCTTCGCGCGTCTGGTCGAAACAGCATTGCGGGAAGTGGATCGCGGCATTATCGAAGCGATTCAGGCGATGGGCGCCACAACCCGTCAGATCATCGTCAAGGCGCTGCTGCCTGAAGCCCGTCCGGGCATTCTCGCGGCGATCACGGTGACGGCGATTGCACTGGTGTCCTTCACCGCGATGGCGGGCGCCGTGGGTGCTGGCGGTCTGGGCGATCTGGCGATTCGTTACGGATACCAGCGCTTCCAGAACGATGTGATGTTCGTAACGGTCGTATTGCTGCTGGTGCTGGTGCAGATCCTGCAAACCGTGGGCGACAGACTGGTCGCGCATTTTTCGCACCGTTAATTGAATTCGCCGGTCGTAGATCGGCAAATGCGCGCCACACCGCGCGCATTTCAAGGAGTAGAACCCATGAAAAAACTGTTGGCCGTATTCGCTGCCGTGGCTGCCTTTTCCGCCCACGCCGATGAAACCCTGACCGTTGCCGCCACCGCGGTGCCGCACGCCGAGATTCTCGAATTCGTCAAACCGACGCTGGCCAAAGAAGGCGTGACGCTGAACGTAAAGGTCTTCAACGACTACATTCAGCCAAACGTGCAGGTCGATCAGAAGCGCATGGACGCTAACTTCTTCCAGCACCAGCCGTACCTGGATGAGTTCAACAAGGGCAAAGGCACACATCTGGTGAGCGTGGCCAAGGTTCATGTCGAGCCTTTCGGTGCCTACTCGGACAAGATCAAGAACCTCGCCGACCTGCCTGATGGTGCGACCGTCGCGCTGCCGAACGACGCCACCAACGAAGGCCGCGCACTCCTGCTGCTGGTCAAGGCCGGCCTGATCACCCTGAAAGACCCGAACAGCATCACTGCCAAGCCAAGCGATGTGCAGCAGAACCCGAAAGCGCTGAAATTCCGCGAGCTGGAAGCGGCCACGCTGCCACGCGTGCTGACTCAGGTGGACCTGGCGCTGATCAACACCAACTACGCGCTGACCGCCAAGCTTGATCCGACCAAGGACGCGCTGGTCATCGAAGGCCAGGAGTCGCCGTACGCGAACATCCTGGTCACCCGCGAAGACAACAAGGATTCGCCGGCCATCCAGAAACTGGTTGCCGCGCTGCACAGCCCGGAAACCAAAGCGTTCATTCTTGAGAAGTACAAAGGGGCGGTGGTTCCGGCGTTCTGATCAGAACCTCGCGACACCGCTTTGACTGATCATTCCCACGCTCCGCGTGGGAATGCCGATCAGGCCGCTCTGCGTCCACTGTGACGCGGAGCGTCACGAGATGCATGCCCACGCGGAGCGTGGGAACGATCAAAACAGGTCTGGCATCTGCCACACCATGTGTAGCGAACAATCCCCCATTACTTCCTTTCAACCAACCCCGGCAACTGCGCGATCAGCTTCTGGTTGTTCAGCGGCGCGCGGATGAAACCGCGTTGGGTGCCGTCCGGACCGAGGAGGGCGAGGTTGCCGCTGTGGTCGACCGTGTAATTGGGCTTGCTGGTGTCGGCTGGAATAAACGGAATGCTCACCGCATTGGCCAGTTTCTGGATGCTGTCCACCGGCGCGGTCAGGCCCACGAACTGTTTGTCGAAGTAACCCAGATACGTTTTGAGCTGCTGCGGGGTATCGCGGTTGGGATCGACGCTGACCAGCACGATACGCAGTTTGTCGACGGTTTCTTTCGGCAGCTCACTCTTGATCTGACGCAGCTGGGCGAGGGTGGTCGGGCAGATGTCCGGGCAGAAGGTGTAGCCAAAGAACAGCAGCGTCCATTTGTCCTTCAACGAGCCCAGCGACACCGGCTGGCCGTCCTGGTCGACCATTTTCAGATCTGGCACATTGCGGCTTTGCGGCAACAGAATCACACCCGCGTCGATCAGCGCAGTCTGGTCGCCCTGACCCTTGCCCGACAGCACACGGTTAACGGTAAGGCCCAACACCACCGCTACGATGGCCACGAGAATAAAGACGGTCTTTTGCGTTCGGGTCATAAATTCAACACTAGGTAGTGATCTACGAGCAGCGCGATGAACAGCAGCAGCAAGTACCAGATCGAGTACTTGAAGGTGTGGATCGCGGCGTGCGGCCGGCTGCCACGGTACAACACCAGAGCCCAATGCAGAAAGCGAATCCCCAGTAGGCCAGCGCAGATCAGGTAAAGCATGCCACTCATCTTGATCACGAACGGCATCAGGCTCACGGCCAGCAACACGCAGGTGTAGAGCACGATGTGCAGCTTGGTATAACGCTCGCCGTGCGTGACCGGCAGCATCGGGATGTCGGCCTTGGCGTATTCCTCTTTTCGATGGATGGCCAGCGCCCAAAAATGCGGCGGCGTCCAGGCGAAGATGATCAGCACCAGAAGCAAGGGCTCGGCGCTGACGTGCCCCGTGACGGCGACCCAGCCGAGCAGCGGCGGCGCAGCACCCGCCAGCCCGCCGATAACGATGTTCTGCGGTGTCGCACGCTTTAAAAAGCCGGTGTAGATCACGGCGTAGCCGAGCAGCGAGGCAAGGGTCAGCCAGGCGGCCAGCGGGTTGGTGAACGTCAGCAGCAACGCCTGACCGACGATCGCCAACAGAGCGGCGAAGGTGAGGGCGGCAGCAGGTGAAACACGCCCTTCGGCGATGGGCCGTCTGTGCGTGCGGGCCATCAAGGCATCAATGCGTCGGTCGACCACATGATTGACCACCGCCGCGCCGCCGGCACACAGCATGATCCCCAGATTGCCGAACAGCAGCACCGCCCACGGCACGCCGGCACGGGTGGCGAGGAACATGCCCACTAGCGACGTGATCAGCATCAGCACCAGGACCTTGGGCTTGGTCAGCTCCAGATAGTCCCGCCACAGCGCCTGGCGATGCTGCTCGCCGGTTGCGGTTGTCATGTGTTTCCTCCTGTCGAAACTACGCGAACGATGTAGGAGCGTGGCTTGTCCCACGACCGCGCCGGGGTCCCGTCCGACGAGCCCCGTCGTCAACCCTGCTCACCCGGTGTGACAGACTCACCGCATTTACCGTATTTACTGCCGCTTCGCGACAGATCGCGGGACAAGCCACGCTCCTACAAGAGAGCGTCGACAGTCCGTCGTTCAACGATGCGGCCCCAGATGCAGCAGCACATGCGCGTGTTGCCAGAAGCTCGGTGCGTGCCTGCGTGAAACGGCGAATGCCGGCCTGACTCGGTAATTGATGAGGGTCATGGTCAGCATCAGCGCCGCACCGCCTGCGTTGTGCGCGACGGCTACGGCCAGCGGAAGATGGAACAGCACGTTGCTCACACCCAACGCAATCTGCAGACCCAGCGCCACCGTTAACAACCCTGCCAAACCCTTGAGCCCGGCACGCCGCAGCTGCCAGGCGAGCATCAGCAAAGAAAACGTCACCAGCAGTGCGCCGATGCGATGGGTCAGGTGAATCGCGGTCCGCGCCGTGCTGTCGAGCTTGCCGCCCAAGTAATTGGGGCCGATGTGCTGGGTCAGATGAAAGCCGTTGGCAAAATCAGCGTCGGGCCACCATTGCCCCTGACACGTGGGCAGGTCGGTGCAGGCCATCGCCGCATAGTTGGAACTGACCCAACCGCCCAGCGCAATCTGCACCACCACCAGCACCAGACCGACCGCCGCCAGACGCCGCAAGCGCGGACTCACCTGTGGCATAGGCGTGAACACACCACTCAGCCGGGCCGTCAGCAAGAACAAAAGACTTAACGTCGTGATACCGCCCAGCAAATGGGCGGTCACCACCTGAGGCCACAACTTGAGCGTCACCGTCCACATACCGAAGGCCGCTTGGGCGAAGACCACCCCCACCAGCAACAGCGGCAGGCCGACCGGTTGATCGGAGAGGTGCCGACGGTGCCAGGCCTGAACACCCAGCATCATGATCATCAACGCCAGGCCGCCGGCGAAATAACGATGCACCATCTCGTTGCGGCCTTTGTGTTCCTCCACGGGCGCATCCGGGAAGCGCAGTTCGGCATGGGCCAGTTGCGCCTCGGTCTTGGGCACGCTGATAAAGCCATAGCAGCCCGGCCAGTCGGGACAGCCGAGGCCGGCATGGGTCAGTCGCGTGTAGGCGCCGAGGAGCACAACCACCAGCGCCAACAAGGTTGCACACAGTGCGAGACGAAATCCGGGTCTGGTCATCATGACCCCCTTAGCCGATGTTCGACAGTTTCAGCAGTTGGCGCAGGTCGTTGAGCAGGTCCTTGCCGTTGACCTCCGCGCCATAGCGCAACACCAGGTTGCCGTGCGGGTCAACGATCCAGAGTTGGGGCAACTCCACACCCGGCGCCATTCGGTGGTAGCGCTTGAGGTCCAGCGGATAGCGCTGCAACTGCGGGTATTCGCGGGTGAGCCTGGCGTCGTATTCAGGGTTCAGCGGCTGGGCGGTGGTCAGCGCATGGCTGGCCCGAGAAGCATCCCGGCCCAGGCCGATCTGGATCTGCCGCGCCAGATACACCAGTTGCTGGCAGTCGGCGTCGCACTGATTGGGCGCCGTGACCAGCAGTTGCCAGCGCTTCTCGTCGGACTGCACACCCAGTTCGGTGCGGCTTTCGCCATTGCCGATCAGTTCGCCATGAAAGCTGCGGCTGTCCGGCACCCAGAACTTGAATTTGTACATGGTGGTGGCAAGAACCATCGGCCCTAGCGCCACCAGCAACACCAGGATCAGCTGAAGACGACCGCGACGCCGGCTTCTCGGCGGACGGGTTTCAGACATGCTGGCTGGATTCATCGCGGTTCCCATGCGGTTTCTCCTTCTTTTTATTGTGCGTGTCTGTGCGCTTGGTATTTCGGGTCGTGTTGAAACCCAGATACAGATAAAGCCCGACCAGCGCGGTGGCCATGGCGAACCATTGCACGGCGTAACCCAGGTGCTTTTCAGGCCCCATCGCAACGACCGGCCAGTCGGCGCGATACGCCGCCGGCCCTGCCTCCAGACGCAGTTCATGGGCGAAGCCTTCGCGATTCAGTTCAGGCCAGACCTTGGCGGGATCGATCGCCGTGACCAATTTCGGCCAACTGCCGTTCTGCGCATCGGGATGCAGCTGGAAGGTCGCGCCGGGCGATACGTAGACCCACGCGTCCAGATTCAGCGATTGCGTCGGCGTCTCGAAAACAGGAGGCGTGCGACGGTCCGGCCAGGGCAGCCAGCCGCGATTGACCATCAACCACACACCGCTCGATTGATCATGGAAAGGCTGTATCAGCTCAACACCGGCCTTGCCCTCGCGGGTGCTGTTGTCCAGCAGCAGGCTGTGTTCGGCGTCGAAGCTGCCGCGCAGTTGCACACGTCGGTAGGCGGGATCGGCAGTGGAGGGCAACAATTGGGCCGACATCGGCGGCGCTGCACGACGCTCGGCGTAGTTGGCGAGCATGAGGCGTTTTTCTTCACCGCGTCCCAGCTGCCAGAAGCCCAGGTAAATCAGCACAGGCAGCAACAGGAGCACCACCAGCGTTGGGGCAATGCCGGGCTGAAAGCGCTTCATTACGCTTCCCGCGCCTGCTGACGCGCCCCACCTATACTCCTTTGCATAGCGTTTGCTCCCGGAGTTAACCGATGCTCAAAGCGGCCATTGTTTTTATGCTCATCGCCACGGTGATCAGTCTGTTCAGCGGCCTGTTCTTTCTGGTCAAGGACGACGCGTCATCCACGCGCCTGGTCAAAGCCCTGACCGTGCGCGTGACCTGCGCCGCCATTACCCTGGCGTTGATTGCCTATGGGTATTTCAGCGGGCAGCTGGTTTATCACACACCTTGGTAACCCAACACCGTTCTCTCTAGGAGCGCGGCTTGTCCCGCGATCGCGCCGGGGTCGCGTCCGACGGGACCCGTCGTAAAACCTGCATACTCGGTATCACAGGCTGACCGCGTTTACCGGATTCGCTACCGCTTCGCGGCAGATCGCGGGACAAGCCACGCTCCTACAGGCTTCCGGGAGGCCAACTTTCCGGCGATCACAAGACATACACAAAAACGAACAATCCCACCCACACCACGTCCACAAAGTGCCAATACCAGCTCGCGGCCTCGAAACCGAACTGATGCTCGGCATCGAAATGGCCGCGCAGGATCCGCATCAACATCACAAACAAAATGATCGTGCCGATGGTCACGTGGGCGCCGTGAAAACCCGTGAGCATGAAGAAGGTCGCGCCATAGATGCCCGATCCCAAGGTCAGGCCCAGCTCGGTGTACGCCTCGTGATACTCCATGGCTTGCAGCATCAAAAACGCGAGGCCCAGCAAGACGGTCAGTGCCAGCCAGAGTTTCAGCGCCCCCCGATGCCCTTTCTTCAACGCGTGGTGAGCGATGGTCACCGTGACGCTCGAGCTGACCAGCAACACCGTGTTGATCAGCGGCAAATGCCAAGGGTCGATGATCTCCTTGGGTGGCGGAAACAGTGTCGGATCGGGCGTGTGCAACAGCGGCCAGACGTACTGAAAGTTCGGCCACAGCATGTGCGCAATGCCCTTCGGACCTTCGCCACCTAACGCAGGC
This sequence comes from Pseudomonas abietaniphila, assembly GCF_900100795.1. GTDB lineage: Bacteria > Pseudomonadota > Gammaproteobacteria > Pseudomonadales > Pseudomonadaceae > Aquipseudomonas > Aquipseudomonas abietaniphila. The sequence goes on along the minus strand of NZ_FNCO01000018.1, from coordinate 84,038 downwards.
CCGGTAATGTTGCGCACGTAAAACAAGGCGCCGAAGAACGCCACGAAAAACATCACTTCCGAAAAGATGAACCAGCTCATGCCCCAGCGGAATGACCTGTCCATCTGAGCGCTGTACAGCCCCGCTCGGCTTTCCTTGATCACCGTGCCGAACCAGCCAAACATGATGTAGGCCACTATCAGGCCGCCAATCGCGAAGAAAATCGGGCCGTGGGATTCACGGCCCGCCTTCATGTCGATGAACCAGGTGCCCAGCCCGTACATGGTGATGAACATGCCAACCGTGGCGATGATCGGCCATTTGCTCTGCGCCGGGACGTAATAATGCTCATGCGTTGCCATCTTCTGAATCTCCTCGGCCTTATCGGCCTAACCGCCTGATGCCGCAACGGGGCGGATAACCGGCGGCATGCGAGCGGTGATATCGAACAGCGTGTAAGCAAGCGTCAGGTGTTTCACATCCTTGGGCAGGTCGCGGTCAACGATGAAGCGCACCGGCATTTCGATGCGCTCGCCCGGTTGCAGCATTTGCTGGGTGAAGCAGAAGCATTCGGTCTTGTGGAAATACACGGCGGCGGTGCTGGGCGAGATGCTCGGGATTGCCTGCGCCGTCATCGGCTTGTCGGTCGGGTTCTGAGCCACGAAGAGCATTTCGCTGACGGCCCCAGGGTGCACCGTCAGCTCTTGGGCCTTGGGAAAGAAACCCCACGTCATGTCGGCATTGTTGGTGGCCAGAAACTGGACCCGCACCTGACGGCTGTCATCGACCTGTTGAGTCTGTGTGTACTGATCCCCGGTCTTGCCGTTGATGCCCAGCGCTTTGCACATCACGTCGTACAAGGGCACCAGCGCGAAACCGAACGCGAACATCGCCACCACCAAAATGAGCAGGCGGGTAACGAGTGGCTTGTTCGGACGCGGTGTATCGCTCATCTCTCTTCGCTCTCTCACTTCACTTCCGGCGGGGTCACGAAGGTGTGATACGGCGCAGGCGAAGGCACCGTCCACTCCAGCCCTTCGGCACCGTCCCAGGGTTTGGCCGGGGCTGGCGGGCCGCCACGGATAGTCTTGATCACGATGAACAGGAAGAAGATCTGCGTAGCGCCGAAGGTGAACGCGCCAATCGAAGAGACCATGTTGAAGTCGGCGAACTGCAGGTTGTAGTCCGGAACCCGACGCGGCATCCCGGCCAATCCCACAAAGTGCATCGGGAAGAACGCCATGTTCATGCCGATGAAGGACAGCCAGAAATGCAGCTTGCCCAGGGTTTCGTCGTACATGTGGCCGGTCCATTTCGGCAGCCAGTAATAGGCCGACGCGAAGATGCCGAAGATCGCACCCGGCACCAGCACATAATGGAAATGCGCGACGACGAAGTAGGTGTCCTGGTACTGGAAGTCGGCTGGCGCAATCGCCAGCATCAGCCCGGAGAACCCGCCGATGGTGAACAGGATCACGAAGGCCACGGCAAACAGCATCGGCGTCTCGAACGTGAGTTCGCCCTGCCACATGGTGCTGACCCAGTTGAACACCTTCACGCCGGTCGGCACGGCGATCAGCATGGTCGCGTACATGAAGAACAATTCGCCCACCAGCGGGATGCCGACCACGAACATGTGGTGCGCCCACACGATAAACGATAGGAACGCGATGCTCGCCGTTGCGTAGACCATCGAGGTGTAGCCAAACAGCGGCTTGCGCGAGAACGCAGGAATGATCGAACTGACCGCGCCGAATGCCGGCAGGATCATGATGTACACCTCGGGATGCCCGAAGAACCAGAACACATGCTGGAACAACACCGGGTCACCGCCACCCGCCGCGCTGAAGAAGCTGGTGTGAAAGTGAATGTCCATCAGCATCATGGTCACGCACCCGGCGAGCACCGGCATCACCGCGATCAGCAGGAACGCCGTGATCAGCCAGGTCCAGACGAACAGCGGCATTTTCATCAGGGTCATGCCGGGCGCGCGGAGATTTAGGATAGTGGCGACGACGTTGATCGCCCCCATGATCGAGCTGATCCCCATCAGGTGAATGGCGAAGATGAAGTAGGTGACGCTTTCCGGCGCATACGTGGTGGAGAGCGGGGCGTAGAACGTCCAGCCGAAGTTGGGTCCGCCGCCCGGTGTGAACAAGGTCGAGACCAGCAGCAGGAACGCCGCAGGCAGGAGCCAGAAACTGAAGTTGTTCATGCGCGGCAACGCCATGTCCGGCGCGCCGATCATCAGCGGGATCATCCAGTTGGCCAACCCGACGAAAGCCGGCATCACCGCACCGAACACCATCACCAGGCCGTGCATGGTGGTCATCTGGTTGAAGAACGCAGGCTCCACAATCTGCAGACCGGGTTGGAACAGTTCGGCACGGATCACCATGGCGAACGAGCCGCCGAGCAGGAACATGCAGAAGCTGAACCACAGGTACAGCGTGCCGATGTCCTTGTGGTTGGTGGTCAGCACCCAACGCATCAGGCCCTTGGCCGGACCATGCGCATGGCCCTCGTGGCCATGGTCGTCAATCACTGCACTCATGTCCTGTCTCCTGCGCAAATCTCGCGCCAAGCTCTGAATCCGGTGGAGATACACACCCCTGTGGGAGCGAATTCATTCGCGATGCTGTGGTACAGCCGATTGATATGTGTGAGATGTAACGCCCTCTCGCGAATGAATTCGCTCCCACAGGTTTCCCGGCGTACTTGTTTCATTGCGTTCATTTCGCGGCCGCCTGTTTCAGCGCCAGCACGTCTTTCGGGGTCACCATGTCGCCCTTGTTGTTGCCCCACGCATTGCGTTCGTAGGTGACGACGGCGGCGATATCGACTTCCGACAGCTGCTTGCCGAACGCGGCCATCGCTGTGCCCGCTCGGCCGTTGAATACGGTGGCGAGGTGTTCTTCTTTCGGGCCCAACACGGTTTTTGAGCCTTTGAGCGCCGGGAACATCGGTGGCAGGCCCTGACCTTCGGCCTGGTGACAGGCCACACAGGCCGTGTGGTAGACCTTGTCGCCTTGGGCAACCAGCTCTTCAAGCGTCCATTCCTTGCTGGTCAGCTCCTTGAGCTTCGCGGATTCAGCCTTGCGCTCGGCCAGCCAGGTGTCGTAATCGGCCTGCGTCTTGGCCTCGACCACGATCGGCATGAAGCCGTGATCCTTGCCACACAGCTCCGTACACTGGCCGCGATAGATCCCGGGCTTTTCGATCCGGGTCCAGGCCTCATTGACGAACCCGGGAATGGCGTCGCGCTTGACCGCGAATGCAGGCACCCACCAGGAGTGAATGACGTCGGCGGCGGTCACCAGAAAGCGGATTTTCACACCCACAGGCACCACCAACGGCTGATCCACCTCAAGCAGGTAGTGCTCGCCTTTGGCTTCCTTGTTGTGAATCTGATCGGCCGGAGTGGCCAGGTTGCTGAAGAACTCGACGTCCTGACCCAGGTATTTGTACTGCCACTTCCACTGGTAACCGGTGATCTGGATATCCAGACCCGATTCAGTGTTGTCGTACATTTGGATCAGGGTCTTGGTCGCAGGGATTGCCATGACGACCAGAATCAACAAAGGCACGACGGTCCAGAGAATTTCCACCGTGGTGCTTTCATGGAATTTGGCGGCAACCTGCCCGGTTGAGCGCCGATGTACGATCATCGACCAGAACATCGCGCCGAACACGATGATCCCGATCACCACACATATCCAGAAAATGGTCATGTGCAGGTCGAAAACTTCGTGACTTACCTCGGTCGCTCCAGGTGCCATATTCGTGGTCCAGGCGGCATGTGCCTGACCGAATATCGACCACAACAGGAGGCCCATCCAGACATGTGGATGTCGCATCATTGCGGGTTCCCCTCTTGTTCTTCTTATCTGCCGGCAGTCATTTCAGGCGGGTGAAGACAATGCCGTGCGCAATGTCTTCACAAATGCCTGTGCGGGCGAGGGAGCGGTCAAGTAAGCAGCTAGAGGACCGGGGCCAAGCCTGCGTCACATTCCAGTTTCATCAGCCAACTCATCACAAATCCGAGTATAGACACGGGCAATGCGTCCGCAATGCGCTGGAGAATCCGCGAAACCCAGCTATACGCACGCGCATTTACTGAAAAAAAACGGCCTGAAACGGCAAAAAGTGGCCTTTTAATAGCGGATGCACATAACCATGAAATGGTTATGACAATTACGTCTTAGCGCAGTTGATAAGCAAGCTAACGTATGACTTCCCTATAATGACTGCCTGGTTTTATTGCCTTATGGAGCATCCATGAACACCGCCGCGTTGCGCGAGCAGATCAAACGAGCACAGGAACACGAGACCCAGACCGGTCAGTTATTGCGCCAACTCGAATTGCAACTTCCCCATTTGCACCCTGCCATCCATTTGCCCGATGTCGATGCCAGAGGTGTACTGGCGCGTTTTGTGATCGCCTACATCGAGCAGGTTCCGGATTTGCTGGACGCCGCCCACGACGTCGCGCTGCAAGCCGGGATCGACAGCCAGATCAAACCCGTGCTGAAAATTGCCGAGCAGTTTTTCATCGCGCCGCCGGCGATCATGGCCGGTCATGAAGGTCTCGACGGCCTGCTCGACGAAGCCTACCTGGCCCATCGTCTGGTGGAAGAGGTCAACGACCTGTACATCGTGCATTTCGGTCAGCCGCTGATCCCGGTGAACACCACCGTCGCCAGCGTCATCGCGCATCAGTTGATCGGCGAGGACTTTGCCAACCAGCTCGATGAAGTGGTGCATCACGCCATTGATGAATTGCTGGACGAGGACAGTTTCTCGCTGGAATCGGTAGAAGCCTACCGCGACCAACTCGCCAGCCCGGATACCGAAGCGGCATGGAAGCGCTGGCCTAGCTTGTCTCGCCAGCTAGGGGTGGGGCTTGAGATGGAATGCGCGAAGGATTGATGACTTCGACTCAGCCGCCGTTGTAGGAACGCGCTTGCCCGCGAAGAGGCCAGTACAGTCGACATACATTTGTCGGCTGTCATGTCGCTTCGCGGGCAAGCGCGCTCCTACAAGGTCAGGTAAAAGCCGGGATTATCAATGCAACGCCGCGCCGCCAATTGACGTCCGGATCCGTCCTTCGACGCGCCGCTTGAGCAAACGCTGCTCCAGTAACAAGCGCGAGCCTTGCGCGGCATTGGCGCGACCCCATTCCTCCAGCAACTCAAGGCAGGAATGGTCGATGTAACTGAGGTTGCTCAGCGGTACGTGCAGCGTGGTGCCAGGCGGCACAGCCCCCAGCGCCTGCGTCAACGCCGGAACCTTGAGGAACGTCGCAGCGCCGTTCAGACGCAACTCCATCTCCCCCTCGGCCTCCAGATCCACCAGGTTGATCTTCAGACGCGACGCATTCAGCGCCAGCTTCACCAGTGTCAGACCGAAGCCAATCAATACGCCCGTCAACAGATCCGTGAGGATGATCGCCGACGCTGTCGCGCCGTAGATGAACATCGGCATGCGGCCATAACGACCCAGACCTCGGAGCGCCTTGAGGTCCACCAGTTTGAAACCGGTGTACACCAGCACGCCCGCCAGACTCGCCACCGGAATGCTCTGCAGCACGCTGGACAGCAGCAACACGAACGCCAACAGCCAAAGGCCGTGAAACATCGCCGAGAGACGCGTCTTCGCACCGGCCTGCACGTTGGCCGAGCTGCGCACGATCACGCCGGTCATTGGCAGCGCGCCGACCAGACCGCAGAGCATGTTGCCGACGCCCTGAGCGCTCAGTTCCTTGTCGAAATCCGAACGCTGGCCGTCATGCATGCGATCCACCGCCGCGGCGGACAGCAGCGTCTCGGCGCTGGCAATGAACGCCACGGCAATGGCCGCGATCAGGATCGCAGGGTCCGCCAGGTTCAGCAGGTCGGCAGGGCGCAGCCAGTCGATCGCTTCAGCAAGGTTGGCCGGCACTTCGACGCGCTTGACCTGCAAGCTCATGAACAGACTCACCGCCGTGGCGATGCCCACGCCCAGCAGCGCACCCGGCACAAAACGCAACGCATGGGGCCGCCGCTTCTCCCATAACCACATCACCGCGATGGTGCCCAGACCCAGCAAACCCGCTTGCATTCCGCTGCCCGGGCCGACTGCGCCCAACAGGGTCTGCGGGAAGGCGATCAGGTTATCCAGCCCGGAAGGCTTGGGCCCGCTGTCGAACATCACATGGGCCTGGGAAAGCACGATTAAAACGCCAATCCCGGCGAGCATCCCGTAGACCACGGCGGGCGCCGTCACGCGAAACCAGCAGCCGAGTTTGAAGCGGCCCGCGAGCAGTTGCAGCATGCCGGCCAACAGCAAAATTGGGCCGAGCATCGCCATCCCATGCTCACGAACCAGCTCGAACACCAACACCGCAAGACCTGCCGCCGGACCGCTGACCTGCAACGGCGAGCCCGCAAGCCAGCCGACCACCAGGCCACCGATGATGCCGGTGATCAGGCCTTTGGCGGGCGGCATGCCCGACGCGATGGCGATACCCATGCACAGTGGCAGCGCCACAAGAAACACCACCACGGAAGCCAGCAGCTCCCGTGGTAACAAGGATTTGAGATCTGTAGTAGCCATGACGACTCTCCGGTAAATCTTCAGACGTGACAACGCCCGACGGCACGCGCAAAGCGCGGCCGCTACGAGCTTGAATGAGGTTCGAACCGTCAGTTGTGAAGTGGATTCACAGGCTCTTGGGTGTGATCAGTCGCTGATCGTCAATAGCGCTTTCGAGGCGTCGCCATTGGAATGGAGTGTTCGCCATCGAGGGCCAGGAATGTCCCTTGTTCGGCATCGTAGGCGCGGATTTCACTGGTCTCGATGTCGTACACCCAGCCATGAATGAACAACTGGCCGGCGGCGATCTTCGATGCCACCGAAGGATGCGTCTGCAGATGGCGCAGCTGCGCGATGACGTTTTCCTCGGTCAGCACGTGCATGGTTTCGTGCTCGCCGGTGCAGCTGCAGTTGTCCTGCACCACGGTCTTGGCGACTTCGGCATGACGCAGCCAGGCTTTTACCGTCGGCATTTTTTCCAGGGTGTCCGGGTTGAGTACCGCACGCATGGCGCCGCAATCGGAATGTCCGCAAATGATGATGTGCTGCACACCCAGAGCCAGCACCGCGTACTCGATGGCGGTTGAGACGCCGCCGTTCATCGGCCCGTAAGGCGGTACGACGTTGCCCACGTTACGCGTCACGAAAAGATCGCCCGGCGAGCTTTGGGTGATGAGCTCAGGAACGATGCGCGAATCGGCACAGGTAATGAACATCGCTTTTGGATGCTGTGCGGTCGCGAGTTTCTTGAACAGCTCTTCCTGCTGCGGGAAGACGTCATGGCGGAAATGCTTGAAGCCATCAACGATGTGCTGCAGCGCTACATCGGCGGACTCTGTAGTCGAAGCGCCTGTCGAGGCGGCCGACTGCGACTTATCCTGGTTACTCATCTCTGATCCTCACTGTCGGATTGAAGTGGATATTCCCGTGTTTCCCGGTGGACGACCCACTTTTTTCTGGCATTACGGACAATTCCCTTTGCACGCGACCAGCCGGTCACTTGCAGTTACCCTAACGGCCAAAACTTAATTGAAACTGAATGCATCGCTCTAGCCTGCGGGTCTTGCTTAAGAAAACCTTAATCGCAGCAAGTCTGTAGAAGCGTGGCTTGTCCCGCGAACGGCGGGCCCCCGTCGTAAACCTGCTCACAGTTTCTGACAGGCTAACCGCATTGACTACCGCTTAGCCGCAGATCGCGGGACAAGCCACGCTCCTCAGATCAAGCGCAATACAGGTAAGACGCCACGCGAGTCACAACAGCGACATCTGCCCGCCCGGTGGACAAAACGCCTCGCAATCGAGCTGGAAACTGTCGCGTCGGTTCAGGCCCAGTTTCTTCACCGCAATACTGTAGCGCTGTGCCAGCAGCTCTGCGAATACTCCTTCGCCGCGCATTCGCGAACCGAAGCGGCTGTCGTACACCTGGCCGCCACGACTCTGACGGACCAGGCTCATCACGTGCTCGGCGCGCTGCGGATAGTGTGCCTGCAGCCATTCCTCGAACAGCGGCGCGACCTCCAGCGGCAGCCGCAACATCACATAGCTCGCACTCAAGGCACCCGCGGCCTTGGCTTCGCTCATCAATTTTTCAAGCTCCATGTCGTTGATCATGGGAATCATCGGCGCAAGGAGCACGCCCACGGGCACACCGGCGTCACGCAGCACCCTGATCGCCCGCAATCGGGCCTTGGGCGCCGCCGCTCGCGGTTCGAGAATGCGTTTGAGCTCGTCGTCCAGTGATGTCAGGCTGATGAACACCGAGACCAGCCGCTGCTTTGCCAATTCAGCCAACAGGTCCAGATCGCGCAGAATCAACGAGCCTTTGGTGATGATCGTGACCGGATGACGGTAGCGCAGCAGCACTTCCAGGGTGGCGCGTGTGATCTTGTATTCGCGCTCGATGGGTTGATACGGGTCGGTGTTGGCACCCAGCGTGATCGGCGCAACGCTGTAGCCCGGCTTGGACAATTGCTGCTCCAGCAACGCCGCCGCGTTTGTTTTGGCGATCAGCTTCGTCTCGAAATCCAGCCCCGGCGACATGTCCCAATAAGCGTGACTGGGCCGCGCATAGCAGTAGATGCAACCGTGCTCACACCCACGGTAAGGATTGATCGAGCGATCGAAAGGGATGTCCGGCGAGGAATTGCGCGCGATGATGCTTTTGGCGGTTTCCAGCGTGACGGTGGTGCCTTGGGTGACGGGCACTTCCTGATACCAGCCGTCGTCCTCCACCACCGAGCGATTGGGCGCAAAGCGATTGTGCGGATTGGTGGCGGTGCCGCGACCGCGCGGGGGAAGTAAGGTGGACATGCGAGCTTTCCCATTACTGTTTATACATACAGTACCGCGGAAGTTCGACGCTCTCCACGCTCACGCTGCAAAAACTTCAGTCCGCTGATAAGTGGCACGCAGGCAACTCGCCCGTTCAACGAAGTTTTTACACGCGCCTGACACCGCCTTGACCCTGCACGACAGAGACTTGCCGCACCTCTTCATGCTTCATTCGCACGGTATGTTTTCGATGCGCATTCGCTTCCTTGCCCCGCTGGTTGCCAGCCTGTTGGCGCTTTCTCTCTCTGAGGTTTCCCAAGCCGGCGACTCACCGTCCATGCCAACCACACGACCGAGCGAGTGGGCGCAGCCGATCGACCCTCACTACAACCTTTTTCGCATCACGCCGATGCTGTACCGCAGTCGCCAACCTGACGCCTCTGCGCAGCCATTGATCGAACAGCTCGGCGTGCACACGGTCGTGAACTTCATCAAGGAAAGCGACCAAAAGTGGTTGTCGGACCCCTCGATTTCGCAGGTACAGATCCCACTGCAAACGGTGCACGTCGACGATGCCGACATGATTGAAAGCCTGCGCGCGATACAGACGGCGCAGCAAAACGGACCGGTGCTGATTCATTGCAAGCACGGTCTGGACCGTACCGGGCTGGTGGCGGCGATGTATCGAATTGTCGTGCAAGGCTGGAGCAAACAGGCAGCGCTCGATGAAATGGAGCACGGCGGCTATGGCGACGAAGACAACCTCAAGCACGGCATCGATTACATCAGCAAGGTCGATGTGGATGCCCTTAAGACAGCGCTCAACAGCGGCGCCTGCAGCACCAGCGCGTTTGCCCGTTGCGCGATCAAAGGCTGGTTTCAGAAGACCGATGTGGTGGGTGTGCAGACGATTCTGTGGCGGTTATGAGGTTTGATGCCGATCCCTGTCATGCCCATGGGTGAGGCATGACGGGATTTCCACGTTTTTGTCTAGCTGGGATCAACCGGCTTTTTCAACTTCGGATTAGGGAAGAACTGCACACCCTGAACCTTCGGATCAGCCGGTTTCGGCACAGGCTTGTTGACGCGTGTGCCCAGCTCTTTCGGGATCGACTGACCCTGGGCATTGAGCGTGTCGGAATACCCACAGGCCACGCATTCGCGGTGCGGAACATCGTCCTCGCTCCACATCATCAACTTGTCGGGCTCGCTGCACGCCGGGCAGACCGCCCCGGCGATGAAGCGTTTCTTGGTAATCACGTGCGGTGTATCGGTCATGCTGCCGCTTCCTCGCTCAAGCCGGAATGGCGCAAGAGTGCGTCAATCGAAGGCTCGCGTCCCCGGAAGTCGACGAACAGCACCATCGGCGCCTGCGAACCGCCACGGGCCAGAATCGCCTCACGGAACGCGCGACCGGTTTCGGCATTGAGTACGCCGTCTTCTTCGAACTTGGAGAAGGCATCTGCCGACAGTACTTCAGCCCATTTGTAGCTGTAGTAGCCGGCGGCGTAACCGCCTGCAAAGATGTGCGCGAAACTGTTGGGGAAGCGGTTGTAGGCAGGCGGACGCATGACCGAAACCTCGTCACGCACGCCTTCCAGTACTTGCAGCGTGGTGCGACCGTCGCCGTGGGTGGCGTGCAGTTCGAAGTCGAACAGGGAGAACTCCAGCTGACGGACCATCATCAGGCCGGACTGGAAATTCTTCGCCGCGAGCATTTTTTCCAACAGATCCTGTGGCAGCGGCTCGCCGGTTTCGTAGTGACCGGAGATCAGCGCCAAACCTTCCGGCTCCCAGCACCAGTTCTCCATGAACTGGCTTGGCAGCTCGACCGCATCCCACGCCACGCCATTAATGCCCGAGGCGCCCGCGTGCTCAACACGCGTCAGCAAGTGATGCAGACCATGGCCAAACTCGTGGAACAGCGTCGTCACTTCATCGTGGGTCAGCAGGGCAGGTTTGCCCGGTGCCGCCGGGGTGAAGTTGCACACCAGATTGGCAACCGGGCTTTGCAGCGAGCCGGCCAATGTGCGACGACGGTCACGCGCACCGTCCATCCACGCACCGCCGCGCTTGTTGGCGCGGGCATAGAGGTCAAAGAAGAAGCGGCCGACGTGCTGACCGTTTTCCTTGATTTCAAACAGACGGACGTCCGGGTGCCACGTGTCGAAGCCTTTCTGCTCGGCGATTTCGATGCCGTACAGCTTTTGCACAATCGCAAACAACCCGGTCAACACCTTGTCGACCGGGAAGTAGGCGCGCAGTGCCTCCTGAGACACGCTGTAACGCTGTTCCCGCAGTTTCTCGCCATAGAAGCCGCTGTCCCAGCTTTGCAGGTCCGGGCAGCCCTGTTCGGCGGCGTAGGCTTTCAGCTGTTGCAGGTCTTGAGCGGCAAATGGCTTGCTGCGCTTGGCCAGGTCACGCAGGAAACTCAGCACCTGATCGCTGGACTCGGCCATCTTGGTCGCCAGGCTCAACTCCGAAAAGCTCGCGAAGCCCAGCAGTTTTGCCAGCTCCTGACGCAGGTCGAGGATCTGTTCCATGATCGGGCCGTTGTCGTTCTTGCCGGCATTCGGGCCTTGGTCCGACGCACGAGTGCAGTAGGCTGCATAGACTTCTTCGCGCAGCTTGCGGTCGTGGGCGTAGGTCATCACCGCGTAGTAGCTCGGGAATTCCAGGGTAATCAGGTAACCGTCGAGGTCTTTTGCCTTGGCCGCAGCGGCCATTTGCGCCTTGGCCGAATCAGTCAGGCCGGCGAGGGTGGCTTCGTCGGTGACATGCTTGGTCCAGGCCTGCGTCGCATCGAGCAACTGGTTGGAGAACTGGCTGCCCAGCTCCGACAGTTTGCTCTGCACTTCGGCGTAACGCTTCTGCTGCTCGGGCGGCAGATCGATGCCCGACAGGCGGAAGTCACGCAGCGAGTGTTCCAGAATGGTTTTCTGCGCCACGTCGAAACCGGCGGCCTCCGGGCTGTTGGCCAACGCTTCGAAGGCCTGAAACAGTTCGCGGTTCTGGCCCATGTCAGTGGAGTAGGCGCTCAATGCCGGCAGGCACGACTCGTAGGCTTCGCGCAGTTCGGCGCTGTTGCACACAGCGTTCAAATGGCTGACCGGGCTCCAGGCCGCGCCCAGACGATCGTTCAGTTCGTCCATCGCCAGCACCAGGCCTGCCCATGTAGGCTGCGTACCTTGCTTGGCGAGGATGTCGGCAATCGCAGCGCGGTTGTCGGCAAGAATCTGGTCAATGGCAGGTTTTACGTGCTCGGCGCGGATCGCCGAGAAAGGTGGCAGGTCGTACGATTGCAAAAGAGGGTTGTTCGCGCTCACGGTTTGGCACCTTGGCTGGAAGAAACACCTGAGCATCTTAATTAGAATCGGCGCTGACCGCAGCTATCAGCGCCAGAGAAGGAGCCTATTGTGGCTATTCGTACTTTCCAGAATCACACACCGGCCCTTGGCGACCGGGCGTTTGTCGATCATTCGGCCATTGTTATCGGCGATGTCGAGATCGGCGCCGACAGCTCCGTCTGGCCACTGACGGTGATTCGCGGCGACATGCACCGCATCCGTATCGGCGCCCGCACCAGCGTTCAGGACGGCAGTGTGCTGCACATCACGCACGCAGGGCCGTTCAACCCGGACGGTTTCCCGCTGTTGATCGGCGACGAAGTGACCATCGGCCACAAGGTCATGCTGCACGGCTGCACCATTGGCAGCCGCATCCTGATCGGAATGGGCAGCACGATCATGGACGGCGCCGTCGTCGAGGACGAAGTGATCATTGGTGCTGGCAGCCTGGTGCCGCCGGGCAAGCGTCTGGAAAGGGGCTTCCTGTACGTTGGCCGGCCGGTGAAACAGGTTCGTGCGCTGACCGAGAAGGAAATCGCCTTCTTCCCCTACAGCGCGAGCAATTACGTGAAGCTCAAGGACCAGCATCTGGCCGAAGGTTTCGACAAGCCCTGCTGAGCAAGACAGCTTTCCCCTGGACGCTGATTAACCTGTGGGAGCGAATTCATTCGCGAGACGTCGGTACATTCGAGGCCCCCCCTGCGGATGTGCGGACCTCTCGCGAATGAATTCGCTCCCACAGAGTCCGTGCATCACCCAGACATTCTCTTCACGCTTCTGAGAGACGACATGCATTACCAGAATATTCTGTTCGACCTGGACGGCACGCTGACCGATCCACGCGAAGGCATCACGCGCTCGATCCAGTTCGCCCTGAGCAAACTGGGAATCGACGAGCCCGACATCACTCGCCTTGAGCACTTCATCGGGCCACCGCTGTTGCAGCAATTCATGCGCACCTACGATTTCGATGAGGCCAAGGCGTGGGAAGCAGTGGGGTTCTATCGCGAGCGGTTCAAGGTCACCGGCCTGTACGAAAATCTGGTGTTCGATGGCGTTTTCGAGCTGCTCGACCTGCTGTCCGATCAAGGCCGCACGTTGTTTATCGCGACGTCAAAACCCTGGGTATTCGCCCATGAGATCGCCCGGCACTTTGACTTTGCCCGGCACTTCAAGCTGATCTACGGCAGCGAACTGGACGGCACGCGGACCGATAAAGTCGAATTGATTCGCCATCTTCTGGACGAGGAAAAACTCGATCCCAAGCAGACATTGATGATCGGCGACCGCAAGCACGACCTCATTGGCGGTAAACGCAACGGGCTGGACGTGGCGGCGGTAGGGTATGGGTTTGGCAGTCGCGAAGAGTTGGAAGCCGAAGCGCCGACGTATCACTTTGAATCGCTGAAAGCGCTGCATCAGGCGTTTCTCAAATCCTGACCGCACCACTTCCCATTGTAGGAGCGCGCTTGCCCGCGACTGCGGTGTGTCATCCGGCATTGATGTTTCAGGAAGGCCGCAATCGCGGGCAAGCGCGCTCCTACAGGTCCGAGGTCAGGCTCAAGGCTTCGCCAACCGCTCGAGCGCGGCCTTGCGCTCTTCCTTGGGCAACGCCCCCATCTTCTCGACTGCTGCGAAAAAGGCCACCCAGTCTCCGTTGACCTGCCTGAACAGCGCCTCGAACGAGGGCACCCACTGATCATAGAGTCCGATCGGGAGTAACCGGGCGTTGTTCATGGGTGCGTACACCCACGCATCGAAACGCTTGTCGCCGCCCCATTGGCTGTCACGCATCTGTCTGTATTCACTGCGCAGACGCTCGAATTCTGCCGTCTTGCGCTGGCGCATGACGTCCGCGCCAAGAGGCTCGGCGTAAAGCGCTTTGAGACGGTCCCGGGTATTGAGCACCAGTTGCGTGAGTTGATCACGACGTTGCGTCTCCGAGGACGCTGTCTCGGGCGGCAATCCTCGCGCTGCCCGCCACTGCCGGGTGCCTTCTTCTTCCACGAAGGTGGCGTAGGACTCATTGAACTCGCTGTCGTCCTTCACATAAAACCGCTGGTGCGCCAGTTCGTGAAAGATCAACGTCGCCAGACGTTCATCACCCCAGTTCATCATTGAGCTGATGATCGGGTCGTTGAACCAGCCCAGGGTCGAATAGGCCTCGACGCCGCTGACGTACACGTCTTTGCCGTCGAGCTTCTGCAACGCCGCTTCCCCTCGCGCCGCATTCTGGTCGTAGTAACCGCGATAGGCGACGCAACCTGCGATGGGGAAGCAATGGGTCACCGGATCAAGAGAAAACTCGCCTGTGGCGAAGACGTTCCAGACCACGTAAGGCCGATGGATGTCCGCGAACAGCCGATAGCTTTGATTGTCCGGCAGATGCAGGTGCTGGCTGGCGAACGCGCGAGCCTGCTGCGACTTGAGCAGACGGTCGCGCAGCTTGGGATCACGCTGCGGATCGGCAATGATATCGCTCACCGGCTCGCGCGCCCTGAGCAACGCCAACTGACCGCTGGCCAACTGCGTGTAATAGGAAAGACTGGAACAGCCGCTGAGGAGTAAAATCGCCAGCATCGGCACGCCGCGCCGGAACCACGTTGTTTTGAGTCGATTCATCCAGCGGCCTTAACGTAGAAAAACACAAGGTGCACAGCGTCGACTGTTATGCCGCAGAGCCGGCCCGCGACGCAACCACCCTCGTCATCTGCCTGAATGCGGAGTCTGCCATGCGCCTGCCCCTGTCGATCATTGCTCTGAGTCTGCTGGCTGGATGCGCGGGGCCATTGCCTGCGGTCGATCCGCAACAAGCCTGGGTCGACCTGCACACGTTCACCGGCAAGACGCTGATGGCCGACAAGCTGGACGGTGTGCGTACGGAGGATGGCCGCTATTTTCAGGTCACGCCAGGCAAACACAAACTCGAAGTGCGTTACGACTATGAATACGCACCGGGCGGGATGGGATTGTCGATGGACATTTACAACGAGCTGACATGCTACGTGACGATCAACTACGACCATTTCGAAGCGGGCCACCGTTATCGCCTCGACGTGCGCCACATCGCCAACAGCATCGACGCCCAGCTGCGAGACGAGCAACGCAGAGTGCTGGCGGAAGAGGGCGAGATTTTTTGCATTCCTTAGGACCTACAAGAGGATGCGGGTCCACTCGACACTCACCGATCATTCTTCTGATAGATGATCTTCCTGGTGCCGTTCTCACAGGTGCCCACGACCATGTTCTGATCATGAACCTCTTCGTTGCCGACGACTTCCAGCGTGTATGAACTGACGTTCTGCGCCTGGATCTTGGCTTCGATCTCGGCCTTGAGCTCCTCGCAGGGTTTGGGAGCAGCGAACACGCTGGTGGTCAGTGCACTGATGATCAGGGTTGCGGCGATGCGTTTCATGTTCGACTCCTTCGATGCCGTGCGATTCGCATTGGCCCTGCATATGACCTTGCCGCGACGAGCCGGTTCTCCTTGGCCCGAAACGCAGATGACCCGCATGTGCGGGTCATCGGGTGTTGCCTCAACGCAGGATCAGCTCAGCAGCGTGGCATCCAGGGTGATCTTCGCGTTCAGCACCTTGGAGACCGGGCAGCCTTCTTTGGCCATTGCAGTCAATTTGTCGAACTGCTCTTGAGTTGCGCCTGGGACTTTGGCTTTCAGAGTGAGGTGCACAGCGGTGATCGCGAAGCCGCCATCGACCTGATCCAGTGTGACGTCAGCAGTGGTGTCGATGCTGTCGGCCTTCAGGTTTTCACCGCCCAGGATCATCGACAGAGCCATCGAGAAGCAACCCGCGTGGGCTGCGCCGATCAGCTCTTCCGGGTTGGTGCCTTTGCCGCCTTCGAAGCGGGCCTTGAAGCCGTAAGGGGCTTCGCGCAGCACGCCGGTTTCAGTGGAGATGCTACCGATACCTGTCTTCAGGTCGCCTTCCCAGTGGGCGGATGCTTTCTTGACGATGCTCATGGTGTCTCCTCATGAATGAAAAAAGTGCGAAGTGATCGCACGTGGACCAAAAGTCTGAGGAGTGTAGGCGGGAGTTAGTTCAACAGTTATGACACGCGTGCTTAATTTGTCTTTTTTCGGCTATGGAAAATCCGACCAAATTAGTAGGAATTTTCTCTCTGCCCATTGCAACCTCAAAATCCGGCCTTATCCTATGGCTTAACGCAAATATTTAGGCTTAACGCAGGCTTTGCTCTCACGCCCCGAACGTCTGAGGCGCCAGACCAAGCCCCAAGAGGATCAACAGCGGCCTATGAAACGATTAGCTGATGTGAAGATTTCTACCCTCGACCTGGTTCCGGTGCGCGAGGACAAAGGCCCGGCGGTTTCGCTGCGCAATGCGCTGGACCTGGCGCAACATGTCGAAAAATGGGGATACAACCGATTCTGGGTCGCCGAACACCACAACATGGACGGCATCGCCAGCTCAGCCACCTCAGTACTGCTGGCGTATCTGGCGGGCGGCACGTCGACCATCCGCGTCGGCTCGGGGGGCGTCATGCTGCCCAACCACGCGCCGTTGGTGATCGCCGAGCAGTTCGGCACCTTGGCCAGTCTGTTTCCGGACCGTATTGACCTGGGTCTGGGACGCGCGCCGGGCTCCGATCAGATGACCGCTCGCGCCCTGCGCCGTGAACGCTCCGGCAGCGCCGACGACTTCCCCGATGACGTCGCGGAACTCATGAGCTACCTGGGGCCGCGCCAGCCGCACCAACGCGTTATCGCCGTGCCGGGCACTAACACCAACGTGCCGATCTGGCTGCTGGGGTCGAGTCTGTTCAGCGCGCAGCTGGCCGGTCAGCGAGGCTTGCCGTATGCGTTCGCCTCACACTTCGCGCCGCGTTACATGCATGAAGCCATTCGGGTCTATCGCAACCATTTCCAGCCTTCCGAGGTGCTCGACAAGCCTTACGTCATGCTGGGCGTGCCGTTGGCGGCTGCCGATACGGACGAGCAAGCGGAGTATCTGGTGACGTCGGTGTACCAGCGTATTCTCAACCTGATGCGCGGGCAGAGCCTGATGCAAAAACCTCCGGTCGAGAGCATGAACGGCCTGTGGCTGCCCCATGAACGCGAAGCGGTGATGGACTTCCTGGGGCTTGCGATGGTCGGCGGCCCGGAAAAGATCCGCGCCAAGCTGGACGTGTTGCTGGAACAGACCGACGCCGACGAGCTGATTTTCACCTGCGACATGTATGAGCACGCTGATCGGCTGCGCTCTTACGAGATTCTGGCGCAGGTCGCGAAAGGCTAGTCTGCGCACACAAAAAAACCGACGCCAGATGCGTCGGTTTTTTATGGGCACAACGGGCTGAATCAGCCGCGTTTGTAGACAATTTCCTTGCTGCCGCCGTCGCAGGTGCCAACGACCTTGCCGTCTGCGGCGCTGCCTTTGTCCACAGCTTCAAGCGTGTAAGACGCCACGCCTTTGGCTTTGATCTTCGCGTCGATGTCCGCCTTCACGTCATCGCACGATTTTCCGGCTGCAAAGGTGGTGCCCGCAATGCTCAACAACCCAACCGCCAAAAGAATCTTCTTCATCGGTCACACTCCCTCGTCAGGCGCTTTTCAAGCGTAAAAGGCCGCTGGAGATCAGCGGCCCGTCACAGAGTCCTCGCGTCCGAATTCACGAACGGCGGGGTATGTATAGCGAAGGCTATGGCACTCGGCCAGTTTAAAAGTTCAGGTTTTTCAGCTGTTATCGATGCGGAAGCCCACTTTGATGGTCACCTGGAAGTGCGCCACTTTGCCGTTCTCGATATGCCCGCGCGTCTCCAGCACTTCGAACCACTCCATGAGCTTGACGCTCTTGGCGGCCTGGGCAATCGCATTCTGAATCGCATCGTCGGTGCTGGTGGTCGACGAGCCGACCAGTTCGAGCATTTTGTAAGTGTGGTGATCAGTCATGGCAGTTTTCCTCAAATGGTCTTCGATTGGAGCGTAGCAGCGAATCTGCTCCTGACGTCCGGCGTGGCTTGCCTACCTTTGAGGCGCATGGACCGGCTGAAAAGTTCATAAAAAGCGGCTGTTCGAAACCCGCACTGCACTTTCTGAAAACCCTGTAGTCGGAATCAACACACGCCACTCATCACTGCAGGAGAGTCACATCATGGCATTCACGTCATCCCGTAAAGCGTCATTGCAAAGCATGGAAGCCGAGATCGAGAGTTTGCTCAAGTCACTTGAGAGCTTGAAGTCCGACGCTTCGGACGAGTCGCGCAAAACCCTGAAGTCCTTGAAGGCCAACGCCGAAAGCGCGCTGAGTCATTCGCGCAGCCTGCTGAGCGATGTCTATGAGGACGTTAAAGTGAAAACGCGCGAAACCGGCGTTGCCACACGTGACTACGCCCAAGAGCATCCTTGGACCACCGCAGGCGTCGCCGTGGGTGCGATCGGTTTGCTGGCGGCCTACTTGCTGTGCAAGCGCGGTAGTTGATTACACCTGACCTGAACGTGCCAGCTCTTGCCTGAGCCATTGGGCCAGTTGTTGCGCCCGCCCATCGGCGGCACGTTTGGGTATCCACAAAGCCAGTTGCGCCGGGGTTTCACTGAAGCCCCATGGCGCAGCGAGGCGTCCTGCCTTTAAGTCATCCGCGACCAACGGCTCCGGGGCGATGGCAACTCCAAGGCCTGCAACTGCAGCCTCCAGCAAGTAATACAGATGCTCGAAGCCCTGACCGTAGTGCAGCGCGTCGGGATCGATACCGTTTTGCTTTGCCCAACTGGGCCATGCTTGCAAACGCGACGTGGTTTGCAGAAGCGGCTCGCCCTGCAATGCCTGTGCAGGCGCCTGGCACAGCGCCTCGAACCGCGCGAAACGGGGGCTCAATACAGGGCCGATTCGTTCGCTCGCCAGTTCGAAGACCTGCATATCCGCAGGCCAGGGCGGCTCCGCGAATACCAGCAATGCATCCAGCCCCGGTCGCCGCGGATCCAGATCCCCTTCGCCAGCGGACAGATGCAACCTCAGATCGGGAAGGTCGGCGTTCAGCCTTCCCAGCCGAGGGATGAACCATCGCGCCAAAAGACTTCCCGAGCAGCCGAGAACGAACGGGGCATCCGCGCTGCCTTGGCTCAGCTCGGCGCACACGCTGCGCAGTCGGTCGAATGCTTCGCCGCTGGCGTCTCGCAGACGAATACCGGCATCTGTGAGTTTCAGGCCGCGACCATCCTTGCTGAACAGGCTAACGCCCAGGTGCTCTTCGAGAACTTTCAGCTGTCGGCTAACAGCGCCATGGGTAACGTGCAGTTGCTCCGCAGCCTGACTCACACTGTTGAGGCGGGCAGTGGCTTCAAAAGCACGCAAGGCTTTCAGCGGGGGAAGGTCTCGGCTCATGGGATCTGTGAGTTTTTCTGACAGGTTGCGCCGATCTTATCGGTTTTCATCGGCCTTTGCGCTGGTTAAAGTGTGTTCACTGCCTTAACGGCTCACCCTATTCGTCACCTCGGAGGTTCCTATGTCCCAGACAGAGACCCAATATCGCAATGGCCCGGACGTGCGCGGCATGTTCGGCGCGTTCGGCGGTCGTTACGTAGCCGAAACCCTGATGCCGCTGATCCTCGACTTGAACCGTGAGTATGAGATCGCGAAACAAGACCCTGCCTTCCTCAAGGAACTGGCCTATTTCCAACGCGATTATGTGGGTCGTCCAAGCCCGCTGTATTTCGCCGAGCGTCTGACCGAGCACTGCGGCGGCGCCAAGATTTACCTCAAACGCGAAGAGCTGAATCACACCGGCGCGCACAAGATCAACAACTGCATCGGCCAGATCCTGCTGGCCCGTCGCATGGGCAAGAAGCGCATCATTGCCGAGACCGGCGCTGGCATGCACGGCGTGGCAACCGCCACCGTGGCCGCGCGCTTTGGCCTGGAATGCGTGATCTACATGGGCACCACCGACATCGAGCGTCAGCAGGCCAACGTGTTCCGCATGAAACTGCTGGGCGCCACGGTCATCCCGGTGGTGGCCGGCACCGGCACCTTGAAAGACGCAATGAACGAGGCGCTGCGTGACTGGGTGACCAACGTCGACAGCACCTTCTACCTGATCGGCACGGTGGCCGGTCCACACCCTTACCCTGCGATGGTCCGCGACTTCCAGGCCGTGATCGGCAAGGAAACCCGCGAGCAGATGCAAGCCCAAGAGGGGCGCCTGCCAGACAGCCTGGTCGCGTGCATCGGCGGCGGCTCCAACGCCATGGGCCTGTTCCATCCGTTTCTGGATGACACCTCCGTGCGCATCATCGGCGTCGAAGCGGCCGGTCACGGCATCGAAACCGGCAAGCACGCAGCGAGCCTGAACGGCGGCGTTCCGGGCGTACTGCACGGCAACCGCACGTTCCTTCTGCAGGACAACGACGGCCAGATCATCGACGCACACTCGATTTCTGCCGGTCTGGACTACCCAGGCATCGGCCCTGAACACGCGTGGTTGCACGACATCGGCCGCGTCGAATACACCTCGGTCACTGACGACGAGGCCCTGACCGCGTTCCACCAGTGCTGCCGTCTGGAAGGCATCATTCCGGCGCTGGAAACCGCTCACGCCCTGGCTGAAGTCTTCAAGCGCGCACCAACGCTGCCAAAGGATCACCTGATGGTGGTCAACCTGTCCGGTCGTGGCGACAAGGACATGCAAACCGTCATGCACCATATGGATCTGTCCAAGCAGGAGAAACACTGATGAGCCGCCTGCAAACACGTTTTGCCGACCTCAAAGAACAAAACCGTGCCGCCTTGGTGACGTTCATCACTGCGGGTGACCCTGCGTATGACACTTCGCTGGCGATCCTGAAAGGCCTGCCAAAAGCCGGTGCCGATGTGATCGAGCTGGGCATGCCCTTCACCGACCCGATGGCCGATGGCCCGGCGATCCAGCTGGCGAACATTCGCGCGCTGGACGCCAAGCAGAATCTGGCGAAAACCCTGCAAATGGTTCGCGAGTTCCGCGTCGAAGACACCACGACCCCGCTGGTATTGATGGGTTACTACAACCCTATCCACAACTATGGCGTAGAGCGTTTTATCGCCGAAGCGCGTGAATCCGGTGTTGATGGCCTGATCGTGGTCGACCTGCCACCTGAGCACAACAACGAGCTGTGCGACCCCGCGCAGGAAGCGGGTCTGGACTTCATCCGTCTGACCACGCCAACCACCGATGACAACCGTCTGCCAACCGTTCTCAATGGCAGTTCGGGCTTCGTGTACTACGTGTCGGTGGCCGGTGTAACCGGTGCGGGCGCGGCGACCATCGAGCATGTGAAAGAAGCGGTCACACGTCTGCGTCGCCATACCGACCTGCCGATCAGCATCGGTTTCGGCATTCGCACACCGGATCAAGCCGCCGCCATCGCCCGTGTCGCCGAGGGCGTGGTAGTCGGCTCTGCGTTGATCGATCAAATCGCCAACGCGCAGTCGGCCGATCAGGCCGTCAGCGGTGTGCTGAAGCTGTGCGCCGAGCTGTCCGAAGGCGTGCGTAAGGCCCGTGTGTCCTGAAGGTAAAGTTTCTGATACAGAGGAATCTCCACCTTTGTTAGCAGACTAAGCAGTACAGCAAAGGGGTTCAGAACCTGATTCTGAACCCCTTTTTGCTGACTCGAATTTGCTCAGGAGCACGCTACATGAAAGTCTCGAATCGTTTGATCGCAGGGTTAGGCGTGCTGATGCTCAGCGCCAGTGCGCTGGTCCACGCGGCACCCCCGGATCAACGTGGCGGCAATGACGACCATGGCCCTGGCCAACATCAGGACCGAGGCCCGCAAGGCGGTCCACAGGATAATCGAGGCAATGATCACGGTAACGATCATCGCAATGACGAGCATGCCGACAATCGTGACAACGATCATCGTGGTGGCCGTCCACCGTCAGATTTTGGAGATGTGCGCCGCACGATTCAGGAACACCGCGAGGTCATTGGCCGCGGCCAACCGCTGCCGCCAAATATCCATATCGTGAAAGGCCATCCGCTGCCACGGGGTTACGGCCGTCGTCTGGATGACCGCTCGCTGCAGTACCTGCCGCGTTACGACGGTTACGAATGGCGTCGTCTGGGGCCGGACATCGTCCTGATCGCGGTCGGCAGCGGGATCGTGTATGAGATCCTGGAAGGTGTTCTGAACTGACCCCGACGCAATTTGGCTAACGATACAAGCCCTGTGGGAGCGAGCTTGCTCGCGAAGGCGGTGGTACAAACCCTGATGATGCAGTGGGTGTACCGGCCTCTTCGTGAGCAAGCTCACTCCCAAAGTGGGGACAGTTTCAGCAGTAACAGTGTCGCCGTTACACCTTGAACATCCCCACATTCAATTCCCGAATCCCGCCCATCCAGATCGCATGCTCGGTGTGGTCGGCAAGGTCATCGCCGGTATCAGGATGGGTGAAGATCACCAGTCCGTTGCGATTCAGCGCCAGATACAGCATCACATCAGCGAACTTTGCATGCTCGAACGCCAACTGACAGCTCCAGTCGGGATGCGGCCCCACAGGCCGCTCATGCACTCGCCCCATGCGGATATCGAATTTGGCCGCCACGGTCTCGCACAACGCACGCGCCTGCTCGATGGTCTGGGCATCGAAATAAACGTGGGCGTGATAGCCCTCGATGGATGACATCTGGCCTCTCCTTTAACGAGGGACTGTCTTTGACTTGGCAAATCTCAAAGATAAGGTTGTCGCTATACTTTTGCATCAAGCGCTATCACCAAAGCAAAAGTGTTGCCGGAAAAGTGCATCGCTTGTCACCCTATCAGATTGAGAGGTGTTGACCGTGGGAGCATGAACACGTCTTCGCATAACAAGCGCGAAGACGAGGGAGACATGCACTGGCTATCTAGTGGTCATTCCAGCCAAAAACTGGGTTTGCTTCCTCCTCCACCGATTGGCCCATATCCACTGCCGGGATGGCCTTGGTGAGTGGTCGGAGGAGGAAGCCGAGGCCTTTTCCGAGGTTTATATTTCGTAGGACTGGGTGCTTGCGGAGCACTCGGGATTGGGAGCGGTGCTGTCACAACATTGGGTGTCGGCAACGGAGTCGGCGTTGGCGGCGGTACCCAAGCAGGGATTACGGTCCCTGAAGGTATCGGCCCCAACACGTTATCGGATATCTCTCTGAAAAGACCTCCAATGCGATCAGCGACCATTCCAACTGTGCCATTTAACACGGCCGCCGTCATTGAGGGTGTATCCACTCGCGCACGCCAATTCTGTGCAACGGCTTTAATCTCTGCGTTACCAATGACAGATGCAGTCGCCATGAGATTTTCCGTCTTCACCAAAATGGCGGCCTCTGCAATCGGGTCACCCGCGGAAGCAAGTATTTCAGACCAATAATATTCACGCATTGCATCGCTTGCAACGACAGTGAATACCGAATTTAATGTCCAGGCGTCGGGGGAAAGACCATAGTCGCCGAAAGCCTTGTTGTGAAAACTCCAGGCCTCGCGATAGTTGATATCCCTATTAACGACCCCTTGAGTCTTGTACTGAGCGGCCAGCGCATCCAGATAACCTCGGGCCATTTTAGTGTAGATAAAATTTAGGGTATCACCTGATACGACGATACCCTCACGCTCTGCGGTTGCCTTCATAAAGCCCACAGCAGCGGCACCAGAGGCAGAGCTTTGACTCACCACATTTTCCGCCAAAATGGCATAGTTGTAGCCTTTAAGTTGCAGGACCGCGTACATCGAGGATACAGAGTCGTGGGTGAGCAAGATATCCAAACTTTTCAGATCTTGCTGGGTTAAATTTTGTGGCATCATAAATTCCCTATAACTGCATCTAATAATTTTTGTTAAAGAAGCCATCCGAAGCTATAGAATCCGTAGAAGAAAAGACTTAGGTAGACGATCAGTGTCCATCGAATAATATTAAGGAAGACATTTACAAATCTTCTGTTAACTCGCTCGCCCAACCATCTCCAACTCGATATAAAAACGACTTTTATATCCAGCAGTACCCGCCGTAGCTGAGGTCGCATACAGCACTCCTTCAAAACTGTCTTCGCTTTAACAGTGGGGCGAATGCACCATACTCTCTAGCGTTCATCTGATCTCGAGAGAAGAAGTAACCCTGATTTAAGAAGAGAGTAAACCCGGCCCCGTCCGATAAAACCGTAGGAAATTTCGCCGTCGTTCATTGGGCGGCTGAGCAATCGAGCCTCTGTCCAGTGTCAGGGGTCGGAACAGTCGCATTTAAGAGAACTTCAAATCGCGATGGAAGGCATCGGCTTGCCGACCAACGAATCCCCGCTCAACGCTTGCTCACTTTTTAACCAATCGACGAAACGCTGCACGATCTGCACCCGCCGCTTTCGCTGTGGCAACACGATGTAATATCCGTAACCCGATATTGCCGTCGCGTCGATCGGACGGCACAACAAGCCTTGATCCAGCAGATCGTCCACCAGATGTCGCCAACCAATGGCGACACCCTGGCCGCCGATCGCCGCTTGAATCAGCAATGTGTAGTTGTCGAATCGCAGCTGTCCCGGCGCGGGCGCCTGGGCGATGTTCAGCGCGCGGAAGACGCCGCCCCAGTCAAACCAGTTGGTGCTGTTTTCGCCACGCAAGTGCAACAAGGGAAATTCCTTCAACGCCTCATTGGGTAAGGGCAGGGGGCGTCCAGCCAGCAACTTGGGGCTGCAGACCGGAAATACTTCCTCGCTGAACAACCAGTGGCTTTCCCCCTGCTTGAAGCGCCCGTCGCCAAACAGTACGGCAACGTCGATGTCCGCGCGCAGCATGCTGTGGCTACGCTCGCTGGTCACCAGGCTCACGTCCACGTCGGGGTTGTCTTTGTGGAAGCGATGCAGGCGCGGCATAAGCCAATACGCGGCGAAGGCAAAGTCAGTCGCGACCTGCAACACCTCATGTTGATGCTGCTCGGTGATGAGGCTCAGACCGGCATCCATCGACTGCAATCCACTTTGCACGTGATTGAACAAAATCTCGCCGGCGTCGGTGAGTTCGATGCCTCGGTAGATGCGATCAAAGAGGCGCGTTGCCAGTTGTTCTTCTAACCTTTTGATTTGCTGGCTGATGGCCGGTTGAGTGGTGCCGAGCTCGACGGCGGCCGCCGTAAAGCTACGCAACCGGGCGGCAGCTTCAAAACCGCGCAGCAGGTCCAATGACATATCACCGAGGGCTTCAAACATAAGCGTGGCTTATCCTAGGCATTGCGTTTTATGGGCTTTACCGCTGATCCCATGGGTCTCATTCTCTGGAGCAGCAATTTCGCATAAATATTCACTATGGAATGCCGCGAATACATGAAGCGCAAGAACATTCTTTTCATCATGGCCGATCAAATGGCCGCGCCGATGTTGCCGATTTACGCCTCATCTCCAATCAAAATGCCGAATTTGAGCCGCCTCGCCGCTGACGGCGTGGTGTTCGACGCTGCTTACTGCAACAGCCCGCTGTGCGCTCCGTCGCGCTTTACCCTCGTCAGCGGTCAGCTTCCGAGCAAAATCGGCGCTTATGACAACGCTGCCGACTTCCCGGCCGATGTCCCGACGTACGCCCACTATCTGCGCCGTCTTGGCTATCGCACGGCGCTGTCGGGCAAGATGCACTTCTGCGGTCCCGACCAACTGCACGGCTATGAGGAGCGCCTGACCAGCGACATCTATCCCGCCGACTATGGCTGGGCGGTCAATTGGGACGAGCCGGACGTTCGCCCGACCTGGTACCACAATATGTCGTCGGTGCTGCAGGCCGGCCCGTGCGTGCGGACCAACCAGCTCGACTTCGACGAAGAAGTGGTCTTCAAGGCGCAGCAGTACCTGTTCGACCATGTGCGTGAAGACGGTGACCAGCCGTTCTGCCTGACTGTGTCGATGACTCACCCGCACGACCCGTACACCATTCCCAAGTCGTTCTGGAATCTCTACACCGACGACGAGATTCCCATGCCGCCTGCACCGCCCGCGCAAGCCGATCAGGACCCGCACTCCCAGCGCCTGCTCAAGGTTTATGACCTGTGGGACAAGCCGCTGCCGGAACACAAAATCCGCGACGCTCGCCGCGCTTACTTCGGCGCGTGCAGCTACATCGACGATAACGTCGGCAAGCTGCTCAAGACCCTGGAAGACACCGGTCTGGCCGACGACACCATCATCGTGTTCTCCGGCGATCACGGCGACATGCTCGGCGAACGTGGGCTCTGGTACAAAATGCACTGGTTTGAAATGTCCGCCCGTGTGCCACTGCTCGTGTACGCTCCGGGTCAGTTCAAGGCCGGCCGGGTAAAGGCCGCCGTGTCCACCGCCGACCTGTTGCCGACCTTCGTCGCCATGGCGCAAGGCGAGCTGGAGGCGGGCCTTCCGCTCGACGGCCGTTCGCTGCTGCCGCACTTGCAAGGCACGGGCGGTCACGATGAAGTGTTCGGTGAATACATGGCCGAGGGCACCAACAGCCCGCTGATGATGATTCGTCGCGGCGCTTATAAGTTCATCTATTCGGAACAAGATCCATGTCTGCTGTATGACGTGGAGAACGACCCGAAAGAGCAGGAAGAGCTGAGCCAGTCCGAGGCTCACCGCGACCTGTTCAACGCGTTCCTGGCCGAAGCAAAGGCCAAGTGGGACATTCCGGCGATACACCATCAGGTGCTCGCCAGCCAGCGTCGTCGGCGTTTCGTCGCCGAGTCGCTGGCCCTCGGCAAGCTGAAGAGTTGGGATCACCAGCCGCTGGTAGACGCCAGTCAGCAATACATGCGCAACCATATCGATCTAGACGATCTGGAGCGCAAGGCCCGTTATCCACAACCTTGAACCCTGCCAACACTTAGAAAACCAAAAAAGGGGCACACCATGAAGAAGTTGTTCACAACGCTGGCGGTTGCGGTGATGAGCTTGAGCAGCGTCGTTGCATACGCCGCTGACGCAAGCTGCAGTACGGTCAAGATGGCCGATCCAGGTTGGAGCGACATCGCTGCAACCAATGCCACAGCGGGCTTTCTGCTCGACGGCATGGGTTACAAGACCAAGGTCGATACGCTGGCAGTGCCGATTGCCTATGGTGGTCTCAAAGACGGTCAAATGGACGTTTTCCTGGGCAACTGGATGCCTGCGCAGCAGGGCTTCTATGACAAGTTCATCGCCACCGGCGATGTGACGCAATACGCCAAGAACCTGGAAGGCACCGAGTTCACCCTCGCCGTTCCTGACTACGTCTACGACGCGGGTGTGCATAACTTTGCCGACCTGAACAAGTTCGCCGACAAGTTCCACAAGAAGATTTACGGCATCGGTTCGGGGGCTCCGGCCAACGCGTCGATTCAGGAGATCATCAAGAAGAACGAGTTCGACCTGGGCGACTGGAAACTGGTTGAGTCCAGTGAACAGGCGATGCTGGCCGAAGTGCAGCGCAACGTGAAGAAGAAGGAGTTCGTGGTGTTCCTGGGCTGGACACCGCACCCGATGAACGTGCAGATCAAAGGCATGCACTATCTGAAAGGTGGCGAAAAGTACTTCGGTGATACCGGCAGCGTGTACACCGTGACCCGCAAGGGCTACGCCGACGCCTGCCCGAACGTGGCCAAGCTGTTCTCCAACCTGACGTTCACTCAGGACATGGAAAACACCATCATGAAGAACGTGGTGGACAACAAGGTCAGCAATACCGAAGCGGTCAAAGCTTGGCTCAAGGAAAACCCGGCGGTGCTTGAGAAGTGGTTGAGCGGTGTAAAAACCATCGACGACAAGGATGCGCTGCCAGCGGTCAAGGCCAAGTTGTAAGCGTCCTCCAGACCTTGGGATCAATTTGATCTCAAGGCTGATGACTGACATGTGGGAGCGAATTCATTCGCGAGACGGCGCCACAGGCGACAGAAATGTGTCGGATGTAACGGCGAATCGCGAATGAATTCGCTTCCACAGTAGATCTGCGGCATTAGGTAGATCGGCGACCGCCAGCAGCATCCACTTGTTGATCAACCCTCAGCCATCAACCGCCGCAACTCGGCCAGCACCGGCGCTGAGTCCGGGCGCACGCCGCGCCACAGGAAAAAGGCTTCCGCCGCCTGCTCGACCAGCATCCCCAGGCCGTCCACGGCTCGCCCGGCATGATGCTCGGTCGCCCAACGGCAAAACGCGGTGGGCTCCTTGGCGTACATCATGTCGTAGCAAAAGGTTTCGCCCGGTTGAATCAGGCTTGGCGCAAACGGCGGCACCTCTCCCGAAAGGCTGGCGGACGTTGCGTTGATGATGATGTCCACCGGCTCTTCAAGCCAGTCGTAACCGGCGGGCAGCACCGGACCGATATCCGCAAACTCCTGTGCCAGCCGTTCGGCCTTCTCCACCGTGCGGTTGGCGATGACCAACACGTACGGCTCTTCGGCCAGCAGCGGCTCCAGCGCACCGCGTACAGCCCCGCCAGCCCCCAGCAACAGCACGCGCTTGTCCTTGAGTGTCACGCCATGATTGACCTTCACGTCACGCACAAGGCCCGCGCCGTCGGTGTTATCGCCCAACAGGCTGCCGTCGGCTTGCATCGCCAAGGTGTTTACCGCCCCGGCGCGACGACCGCGTTCGGTCAGTTGATCCGCCAAACGATAGGCCTCTTCCTTGAACGGCACAGTGACGTTTGCGCCAAGCCCGGACACGAAGAATTGCCTGGCGAACGCCGTGAAGTCATCGACTGGCGCCAGGGCGGTCTGGTAATCCAGCGCCTGACCGGTCTGCTCGGCAAACAGGCGGTGAATCAGCGGCGACTTGCTGTGTGCGATCGGGTTGCCGAAGACGACATAGTGGTCAGTCATTACGTGTTTTCCTCAGCGAGCCAGTCGCGATCCTGCAAGAAGTAGTCGGTCAAGCGCGCTTCCTCGCTGCCCGGTGCAGCTTTCCAGTCGTAGCCCCAACGTACCTGCGGCGGCAGGGACATGAGGATGGATTCGGTGCGGCCACCCGACTGCAACCCGAACAGCGTGCCTCGGTCGTAGACGAGGTTGAATTCCACGTAACGTCCACGGCGAAATTCCTGAAATTCGCGCTGCTGTGCTGTGTAAGGCGTGGCCTTGCGGCGCTGCACGATGGGGAGGTAGGCGTCCACAAAGGCATCGCCAATGGCCCGCAGGAAAGCGAAGCTGGTGTCGAAATCCCACTCGTTCAGGTCATCGAAGAACAGACCGCCCACGCCGCGCGGCTCATTGCGATGCTTGATGTGGAAATACCGGTCGCACCAGGCCTTGTAGCGCGGGTAGACATCGGCGCCAAACGGCGCGCAGGCCTGCTCGGCGACTCGGTGCCAGTGCACGCAGTCTTCTTCAACACCGTAGTAAGGCGTCAGGTCGAAGCCGCCGCCGAACCACCAGACCGGTTCTTCACCTTCTTTTTCGGCAATGAAGAAACGCACGTTGGCGTGTGAGGTCGGAACATGTGGGTTATGCGGGTGCATGACCAGCGACACGCCCAATGCCTCAAAGCCACGTCCAGCCAGTTCCGGACGATGAGCACTGGCTGAAGGCGGGAGCCCTGCGCCGAAGACATGGGAGAAGTTGACGCCGCCTTTTTCGATGACGTCGCCGTTCTCGATCACTCGGGTCCGTCCGCCGCCACCGGCGGGACGCTCCCAAGCGTCTTCGACAAAACGTGCGCTGCCGTCTTCCTGTTCCAGCGCGGCGCAGATCCGGTCTTGCAGATCCAGCAGATAGGCTTTGACGGCATCGGTGCGAAAGGACATGGCAGTACCTTGAAAGAACGTGAAACCGGTGTTTGTGAGCATCGTTTTGGGCGCAATCTGCCGCTGAGAAGAGCGTCGCCCATCAAAACGCTGCCGCGAAAGTGGCGCGTAGCATATCACCGGCTTGGCCGGTGCCGCAGTTGACGAAGACCAAACGAAGGAGTCCGATAGAGCCCTTTCGTACAAAAGTTTCGATCCATGACGGAGAAAGCAAATGGCAAAGCGTATCCAGTTCCGCGCCCACGGCGGCCCTGAAGTTCTTGAGTACGTCGACTTCGAGCCGGCCGCTCCCGGTCCGAACGAAGTGCTTGTGCGCAACAAAGCGATTGGCGTCAATTTCATCGAAACCTATTTCCGCACGGGTCTGTATCCCGTTGCCTCGATGCCATCGGGCTTGGGTAACGAAGGGGCGGGCGTGATCGAGGCGGTCGGCACAGAAGTCACCCACGTCAAAGTCGGTGACCGCGTGGGCTACGGCACCGGGCCTCTTGGCAGCTACGCCGACCTGCACCTGACACCGGCGGCCAACGTGGTCAAACTGCCGGACGACATCAGCTTTGAGCAAGCCGCGGCCATCATGCTCAAGGGCCTGACGGTGCAGTACCTGTTCCGGCAGACGTACGAAATTCGTCCTGAAGAAATCATCCTGTTTCACGCCGCCGCCGGGGGCGTGGGCTCCATCGCCTGCCAGTGGGCCAGCGCCATGGGTGTGAAGCTGATCGGCACGGTCAGCTCGCCGGAGAAAGCCGCCCACGCCAAAGCCAACGGCGCGTGGGAAGTCATCGACTACAGCAAGGAAGACGTGGCCAAGCGCGTGCTTGAACTGACCGATGGCAAGAAAGTCTCGGTGGTCTACGACGGCGTCGGCAAAGATACGTGGGAAACCTCTCTGGACTGCCTGGAGCTGCGCGGACTGCTGGTGAGTTTCGGCAACGCTTCAGGGGCTGTATCGGGCGTGAACCTGGGGATCCTGGCGCAGAAAGGCTCGCTGTACGTGACCCGCCCGACCCTCGGTTCCTACGCCAACACCCCGGAAGCCTTGCAGGCGATGGCCGACGAGGTGTTCGCGATGGTGTCCAGCGGCAAGGTCAAGGTGGATGACCTGAAAAAATTCGACTTGAAGGACGCGGCCAAGGCGCACACCGAGCTGTCGGCACGACGCACGACCGGGTCGATCATTTTGGTGCCTTAGTCCAACGACACAATACCTGTAGGAGCTGGCGGAGGTCACGACAGTGGCGAACGCGTTTTGCCTGACACACCGCATTCGCCACTCTTGTAACCTCGCGCAGCGCCTACAGGGTCGTGCAAACGACATCACCCCGCCCGCACCACCTCGGCCGTCACCAGGTCACGAATCACACTCGGATTACGACGCCCGCCCAGCGAACCACCCAGGACCAGGTCCAGCTGATCGTGGAAATACTGCTCGATCCGCAATCGCGAACGCGCGGCAGGTCGGCCCGTCGGGTTGGCCGACGTCGACACCAGCGGCCCGGTCAACGCGCACAGCTCACGCACCAGCGGATGATCGCTGACACGCAGCGCCACGGTGTCGCGGCCACCTGTGATCCAGTCGGGCAACAGGCCCTGATGCGGCACCAGCCAGGTGTTCGGGCCAGGCCAGGTGCTGGCCATGCGATCAATCCACAGCTCAGGGAAATCCTCGAAGAGGAAATCGAACTGGCGAATATTGTCGGCAATCAGGATCAAGCCTTTTTCCACAGGCCGCGCCTTGATTGCCAGCAAGCGGTAAACCGCTTCCGCATCCCAAGGGTCGCACCCCAGACCCCATACCGCTTCGGTTGGATAGGCAATCACCGCTCCGGCCCGGACCTCTCGTGCGGCTTGTTGCACACGCCAACTGCTGACCATCGTTCACTCTCCGAATTAACGCTGGTGGGCAGTTTAACCTCAGGGCGCCCGGGCAAACCATCGCCCGGCCTCACAGGCCACGCTGTTGTCGAGTTCAAGTTCGGTCAGGGCCGCCAGTACCTTGGGCAACGGCCAGCCACTGCTGGCTGACAAGCCCTCGCTGGTCTGCGGAGCGGCATGCAGCAATGCCAGAAGGGGATGGATGATTCCAGGCTTGCTTTCCCCCGGTTCATTGCTCGGCGGCAGATTTTTCCAGCCTTGCAGCGCCTCCAGTATGTGATCGATGGTCTCCACCAATACCGCGCCTTCACGGATCAGTTGATGACAGCCCCGAGCGCCCGGGTGATGAATCGATCCGGGAATCGCGTAGACCTCCCGGCCCTGCTCAGCGGCCAGCCGCGCCGTGATCAGCGAGCCACTGGCAACACTGGCCTCCACCACCAGCACGCCCAACGACAGGCCGCTGATAATCCGGTTGCGTCGCGGAAAATTGCTGGCGTGGGGTTCGGCGTCCAGCGGAAGCTCGGAAATCACCGCGCCACCCTGCGCCACCATGGTCGCTGCAAGTTGACGATGCCGCTGTGGATAAAGTTTTTCGATGCCCGTGCCAAGGACGCCGATCGTGGCACCTTTTACATCCAGCGCACCCTGATGCGCAGCGCCATCGATGCCGAGTGCAAGGCCGCTGGTGACAACAAATCCAGCCCCCGCCAGGCTACGGGCGAACGCCTTCGCCGTATCGAGTCCCGGTCTGGAGGCGCGTCGACTGCCGACCATCCCGAGCTGCGGACGATCAAGCAAGGTGCGATCACCGGCGATGAAAAGAAGCGGAGGGGGATCGGCAATTTCAGCCAGTAAGGCAGGGTAGTCGGGATCGTCCCACATCAACAAATGCTGGCCCGGACGCTCTAGCCAGGCCAATGCAGCGCTCGCGCCGTCACGCACCTCCGGGCTGCGCCGTGCGTCAGAACTGGCCGCCGGAAGCCTCAAGGATCGCCAGGCGGACGCCGGCGCGCTCAACGCAGCAGAGGCACTGCCGAACGCATCGATAAGGGTATGAAAACGCTTGGGACCGATTTCGGGCAATCGATGAAGGCGCAGACGCGCCTCCAGCTCGGCAGGGGACTGCCCGGCATTTTCGAACAACGGCATGAGATCTTCCTTGATCCGTGGCCCACTTCAATGAGCGGGCCAACCTGTGGATAAGTCTGTTAACAACAATTAGATAAGTGAAGCACGCCGGTGGGAAAAAGTGTTTTAGAGCTGATACATAGCATTACGGATTGCGCACCCGGTCGTTCACCGCCAGAGATCTGGACGCATGAAGCACCATCGCGTAGCTCAAACGATTGTAAGTACGGAATACCATCAGCAGACCTGAACGCTCGTCCGGGATTTTTACCTGCTCGCCCGTGATGCGGTCGCGAACAGTCTCGCCCGCCTTATAGATCGCCAGCACGTTGCCTTCCGCCAGACCGTCGAGACGACCACGGTCCAGCGTGACCACGTCGAACTCGCCAATCTGAGTCACGCCGCGCGGCACATCGATGATCGTGCCTCTGATTTCCTGCTTCGGCTCACTCGGCAGAAAGTTGGAGTTGATCGCGCGCTCTTCACTGACGAACAGGCGGTCGCCCAGGCGAACCTCTTGAGTCGAACGCTGCATCTGCACCGTCGCCACGTCACCTTCGCGGGCTACCACTTCACCGCTTCCGATGTCGTCACCGTTGATACCCAAGGGTTCATCGGTTTCTGGGTCGTAGTAGGTCTTGCCCTTGCGGAAGATGCCGTAGGACACGTGGGCCGGGTCAAAGCTGCCTCGCGCATAAATCCGGTCCCCGGCGCCGCTCAAGACGCGTTCGCCATTACCGGCCACAATGTACGGTGCATCTTCGAACTGCTCGGCGGTGTCCATGATCCGGTTGTTGAGCAGGAATGCGTTGATTGCGCCCAGCGGAATGGTCGGAATCGCATCGGCGATAGGCGTGCTGCGCACCCGAGGGGACAGTTTGATCGTGCCGCGAGACTCGCCACGGTTAAGAACAATCCTCGGCTGGCCGTCTACATAAATAAGGTTCAGCGTGTCGCCGGGGTAGATCAAATCAGGGTCGTGGACCTGCGGGTTCGCGCGCCAGAGCTGCGGCCACTTCCACGGTTGGCTCAGAAACTTGCCGGAAATGTCCCAGAGTGTGTCACCGGCGACAACGGTGTAACTCTGTGGATGGCCATCCCTGAGTTGTACTTGCGCCTGGACAAGGCCTGTCGCGGCCAACAGCAGCAGGGCGAGTAGTGATTTCCTCATGCGGTGAATCCCTTTATCATGTTGGCTTCGCGTGAAACATTGAGTCTTGCGAGACTTCGGTTTTACAAGGGTTGCCCGCTTGTGACGTCCACAGCCTAGCAGCCGATTTTGACTTTACCCTACAAGTGCAGCTCTTACGTATATGGCCATTTTAAACATTCTCGAATTCCCCGATTCGCGCCTGCGCACCATCGCCAAGCCGGTGGCTGCTGTGGACGACGGCATTCGCCAGTTGGTCGACGACATGTTTGAAACCATGTACGAGGCACCTGGCATCGGTCTGGCGGCGACGCAGGTTAACGTACACAAGCGCGTCGTTGTAATGGACCTCTCCGAAGATCGCAGCGAACCACGGGTTTTCATCAACCCCGAGATCGAGGCGCTGACCGACGAAATGGATCAGTACCAGGAAGGCTGCCTGTCGGTGCCTGGCTTCTACGAAAACGTCGACCGTCCCCAGAAGATCAGGATCAAGGCGCTGGACCGTGATGGTCAGCCTTACGAACTCATCGCCGAAGGCCTGCTCGCCGTGTGCATTCAGCATGAATGCGATCACCTCAACGGCAAGCTGTTCGTGGACTACCTGTCTAATCTCAAGCGTGACCGGATCAAGAAGAAGCTGGAAAAACAGCACAAGCAAAACGCTTGATTCCTCCCTATCTGTAGGCGCGCGCTTGCCCGCGATTGCAATCTGTCTGCGACGCACTCGTCGGCTGACACCCTGCAACCTCGGGCAAACGCTCTCCTGCGGCCATATTCTTCAACGAGAAGCCCATGACTGAGCCACTGCGCATCGTCTTCGCCGGCACCCCTGAATTCGCCGCCGAACACCTCAAAGCCCTGCTCGACAGCCCCTATGAAGTGATCGCGGTTTACACCCAGCCCGATCGCCCGGCAGGCCGTGGCCAGAAGCTGATGCCCAGCCCGGTCAAGCAACTCGCCCTGCAGCACGATATTCCGGTGCTGCAACCGCCCACCCTGCGTGCGCCTGAAGCACAGGCCGAGCTCGCCGCCCTCAAGCCCGATCTGATGGTGGTGGTCGCCTACGGCCTGATCCTGCCACAGGTGGTGCTGGATATTCCCCGTCTGGGCTGCATCAACAGTCATGCATCCTTGCTGCCGCGCTGGCGCGGTGCAGCGCCGATCCAGCGCGCCGTGCAGGCTGGCGATGCTGAAAGTGGCGTCACGGTCATGCGCATGGAAGCCGGTCTGGATACAGGACCGATGCTGCTCAAGGCCGTTACCGCGATCACCGGCGAAGACACCGGCGGCACCTTGCACGATCGCCTGGCTGAGCTCGGACCCGTTGCTGTTCTACAGGCCATTGCAGGCCTGGCGGAGGGTTCACTGGTGGGCGAAGTGCAGGACGACAGTCTTGCCACCTACGCTCACAAGCTGAACAAAGACGAAGCACGCATCGACTGGACGCGCCCGGCGGATGAACTGGAACGTCTGGTTCGCGCCTTCAACCCTTGGCCGATCTGCCACAGCACCCTCAACGGCGAGGCACTGAAAGTGCTTGCCGCTCAGGTCGCCGAAGGCGAAGGCGAGCCCGGTACGGTACTCAGCGCCAGCAAGGACGGTCTGGTCGTGGCCTGCGGGCAGAACGCCCTGCGCCTGACTCGCTTGCAATTGCCGGGCGGCAAACCGCTGGGCTTCGCTGATCTGTTCAACAGCCGTCGTGAAAAATTTGCCGTCGGCACCGTATTGGGTGCTCAGGTGGACAGCCAATGAATCCGCGTCTCGCCGCTGCCAAGGCATTGGCTGCCGTACTCAGCGGTAAAGCGTCGCTCAACAGCTCGCTGCCCACTCAACTGGACAAGGTCGAGGACCGTGATCGCGGCCTGACCCAAGACCTGGCGTTCGGCACCGCCCGCTGGGAACCTCGGCTGTCAGCCCTTGCCGCGAAGCTGCTGCAGAAACCCTTCAAAGCCGCCGACAACGATGTTCAGGCATTGCTGCTGGTCGGTTTGTATCAACTCTTTTATTCGCGCATCCCCGCGCATGCGGCCATCGGTGAAACCGTCGGTTGCGCAGACAAACTGAAAAAACCGTGGGCCAAGGCACTGCTCAACGCTGTCCTGCGTCGTGCACAGCGTGAAGGCGAAGCGTTGCTGACCGAGCTCGAGCACGACCCTGTCGTCAGAACCGCTCATCCACGCTGGCTGCAAAAAGCCCTGAAAGCCGCATGGCCGGAGCATTGGGAGGCGATTTGTGCCGCGAACAACGCACATCCGCCGATGATCCTGCGGGTCAATCGCCGTCATAAGACGCGTGACCAGTACGTCCAGTTGCTGCAGGACGCAGGCATCGCCGCCACTGCCAGCACCTACAGTCAGGATGGCATCGTGCTGACCGAACCAAGTGACGTTCGCTCGCTGCCGGGTTTCGCCGAGGGCTGGATCAGCGTGCAGGACGAAGCCGCACAACTGGCAGCCGATCTACTGGAGCTGGCGCCGGGTCAACGTGTGCTCGATGCCTGTTGCGCTCCGGGCGGCAAAACCTGCCATCTGCTTGAGGTGCAGCCGGGGCTCGCGGGCGTTGTCGCCGTGGACCTGGAAGCCAAGCGCATGGTGCGCGTGAAGGAGAACCTGGATCGTCTGGGCCTGAGCGCAGAGCTCATTGCCGCCGACGCCCGTGCCACCGATCAATGGTGGGACGGCAAGCCGTTCCAGCGCATTCTGCTCGACGCGCCTTGTTCGGCGACCGGTGTCATTCGTCGTCACCCGGACATCAAGCTGACCCGTCAGGCCGATGACATTCCAGCCCTTGCGACGCTGCAAGGCGAGCTGCTCGATGCGTTGTGGCCGACCCTGCAGGTGGGCGGCATTCTGCTATACGCCACATGTTCGACACTGCCCACCGAGAACACCGAAGTGGTCGACGCCTTCCTCGCCCGCACGCCCGGCGCACGGGAGCTGGACATCGCCGGTCAGCAAGGCAATCCACCGCCGGGCCTTAAACAACCCCACGGCCGCCAGTTGCTGGCGCAGGAAGGCGGGCATGACGGCTTTTATTACGCCAAACTGATCAAGATCGCGGCAGGCACCTGACGCGACTCCCTTGTAGGAGCCGGCTTGCTGGCGAAAGCGTCAGGTCAGACGCCACTGTGGTGAATGATCGATTGCATTCGCCAGCAAGCCGGCTCCTACAGTCCGCGTTCCCTTTCAAACATATGCGTCCCCCTGCGCAGGCAACGACACCATCATCAATTCAAGGAGAGACTGATTGAAGATCATCATTCTCGGTGCAGGACAGGTCGGTGGCACGCTGGCAGAACATCTGGCCAGCGAAGCCAACGACATCACCGTGGTCGACACCGACGCGGATCGCCTGCGCGCACTGGGTGACCGGCTGGATATCCGGACCGTTCAAGGCCGTGGCTCTTTCCCGACCGTACTGCGCCAAGCCGGTGCTGACGATGCCGACATGCTGGTGGCCGTGACCAGCAGCGACGAAACCAACATGGTCGCCTGCCAGGTCGCCTACACGCTGTTTCATACCCCGACCAAGATCGCCCGGGTTCGGGAATCGGCCTACCTGACCCGTGCCGGGCTGTTCGACAACGACGCCATTCCGGTGGACGTGCTGATCAGCCCGGAGCAAGTCGTCACCAATTACATCAAGCGTTTGATCGAATACCCGAGCGCGCTCCAGGTCATCGACTTCGCCGGCGGCAAGGTGCAACTCGTTGCCGTGAAGGCGTATTACGGCGGCCCGTTGGTGGGCCAGCAACTGCGTCAGTTGCGCGCGCACATGCCGAATGTCGACACCCGCGTCGCTGCTATTTTCCGCCGAGACCGTCCGATCATTCCCCAAGGCGATACCGTCATCGAGGCGGATGACGAAGTCTTCTTCATTGCCGCCAAGGCGGACATTCGTGCGGTGATGGGCGAAATGCGCCGTCTGGACGAGAGCTACAAGCGCATCGTCATCGCCGGTGGCGGGCAGATCGGCGAGCGTCTGGCCGAGGCCATCGAAAATCGTTACCAAGTGAAGATCATCGAGATGAACCCGGCGCGCTGCCGCTATTTGTCGGACACGCTCGACAACACCGTGATCCTGCAAGGCAGCTCCTCGGACCGCGACCTGTTGATGGAAGAAAACATCGACAACGCCGACCTGTTCCTTGCCCTGACCAACGACGATGAAGCCAACATCATGTCGTCGTTGCTGGCCAAGCGGCTGGGCGCAAAAAAGGTCATGACCATCATCAACAACCCGGCGTATGTGGACCTGGTGCAAGGCGGGGAAATCGACATCGCGGTCAGCCCTCAATTGGCGACGATCGGCACCTTGCTGGCTCACGTGCGGCGCGGCGACATTGTCAGCGTGCATTCGCTACGGCGCGGCGCCGCCGAAGCCATTGAGGTCGTGGCCCACGGCGATGCCAAGTCGAGCAAAGTGATCGGCAAGGCCATCAAGCACATCAACCTGCCGCCCGGCACCACCATCGGGGCTATCACTCGCGCCGAACAAGTGCTCATTGCCCACGACAGCACGGTGATCGAATCCGGCGACCATGTGGTCATGTTCCTTGTGGATAAAAAGTACATCCGCGATGTGGAACGGCTATTTCAGGTAGGGCTGAGCTTTTTTTAAGCAAGGAGATCCGACGTGCTCGATTCGCTGGAAAAGATGCTCGCCAAGGGCATGGATAACGCACTGCTGCGTTTCGGTCTGGGCAAAGGGTATCTCGATGCCGGAGATCCTCAGAAGGCCATCGAGCACTTGCAGCACTGCGTCGCATTCGACCCGAAATATTCCGCGGCGTGGAAGTTGCTCGGCAAGGCCTGGCTGGCGGCGGGGGATACCGCACAAGCCCGTCAGGCCTGGGAGCAGGGGATTTCAGCGGCAGTCGGCCATGGCGACAAACAGGCCGAAAAAGAGATGACGGTGTTTCTTAAAAAGCTGGATCGCAAAGCGTAGCGCCCCAGATACCGCATAGAAATGCAATTCATTGTAGGAGCCGGCTTGCTGGCGAACCCAATCCGTCATTCAACAGTGATGTATCAGGACGGCTCCATTCGCCAGCAAGCCGGCTTCTACAGGAGTGACCGCGCTCGCTCAGGCCAGACTCAATACCAGCGCGTCTCCCCCTCGGGCCGCTTCTTGAATCGCTTCATGGTCCACATGTACTGGCTCGGGTAAGCGCGCACGTACTTCTCAACGACCTTGCTCATCGCCGCCGCCGAGGTTTCGGTGTCGGTGCTGTACATGTCTTCCGGCGCCGCTTCCAGAACCACTTTGTAGCCTGAGCCATCGTCCAGGCGCATGGCATGCAGGAACACGCCCACCGCTTTGCCGCCCGCCAGCATGTTCGGCACGAACTTGCTGGTCAGCGCCACGGTGCCGCAGAACGGCACGAAGATACCGGCTGATTCAGCCGGCTCCGGATCCGCCGGGATCCCCACTGAACCGCCTTTGCGCACTTCCTTGATGACGCTGAGAATCCCTTCCTTGGTCGACGCGGCCACACGGTTACCCAACTGCACGCGCTGTTTGCGCAGCAGTTCATCCACGGCTTTGAGCTTGGGTGGACGATAGAAAATGATCGGTTTGCACTGGCTGCAATAGAAGTGGTTAAGCACTTCCCAGTTGCCCAGATGGCTGGTGATGCCGACCACGCCTTTGCCGGACGCCAAAGCGTCCTTCAACACCTGCAAGCCTTCGACTTCACGCACCAGGTTGATCGATTTCTGAGCAGGCCAGATCCACGCACAGGCGCTTTCGGTCAAGGTCTTGCCGATGTCCATCAGGCTGCGACCGACCAACGCTTCAAGCTCGGTGGGGCTCAGCTCGGGAAAACATTTGGAGAGGTTGATGCGCGCAACTTCACGAGAACGGTTAGGCAGCTTCCACATCAACCAGCCGATGCCGGTGCCCACCCACTGCACGGCACGCCACGGCAACAGGGCAAATAACCGCAACGCCCCGACCATCATGGCGCCTTTGAACTTATCCACAGATCACTCCTGAATCGATGAGGTGGGCATTGTAACCACTACGGCGACCAGTGCGGTCCCCTGTAGGAGCCGGCTTGCTGGCGAAAGCGTCGGGTCAGCCACCTCTAATAGCGGCTAATACACCGCTTTCGCCAGCAAGCCGGCTCCTACAATGGATATTCAATTACCGTGAGAGCTCGGCATACCGATCACAATCCACCGTGTGGTCCATGACCATCCCCGTGGCCTGCATATACGCATAGCAAATGGTCGGGCCGACGAAGGTGAAACCGGCTTTTTTCAGGGCCTTGCTCATGGCTTCGGCCTCTGGCGTGATGGCTGGGACTTCGCTGCGATCCTTGAAGTGATTGACCTTTGGCTGGCCACCGACGAACGACCAGACGAACGCAACCGGGTCTTCCAGACGCAGCCAGGCCTGTGCATTTTTTCGCGCGGCGTTGAGCTTCAGGCGATTGCGGATGATGCCCGGTTCAAGCATCAATGCCTCGATCTCGGCGTCGGTCATGTTTGCAATGCGCTGCACGTCGAAGTTGAACATCACTTCGCGATACCGCGCGCGCTTCTTCAAAATCGTGATCCACGACAGACCTGCCTGGAACCCTTCGAGCAATAGAAACTCGAACAGCATCTGCGCGTCGCGCAACGGCACGCCCCACTCCTGATCGTGATAGTCCATATAAAGCGGATCTTCGTTGCACCAAAAGCAGCGTGGCATAGGGCTCCCAAGGGTGGAGGCGCTGCTGAATCGGGTATACTCCCGCTCTTTAAATCGCAGCCCCCCAGTACAGGTGAATTTCGTGAGCCAGCCTACGCCAGCCGTGCGTACCTTCCAAGACTTGATCCTCGCCCTCCAGCAATACTGGGCTGAGCAAGGTTGTGTGGTACTTCAGCCCTACGATATGGAAGTGGGCGCCGGCACTTTCCACACCGCCACGTTTCTGCGCGCCGTCGGCCCGGAAACCTGGAACGCCGCCTACGTACAGCCGAGCCGTCGTCCTACCGATGGCCGCTATGGCGAGAACCCGAACCGCCTGCAGCACTACTATCAGTTTCAGGTCGTTCTGAAGCCAAACCCTGACAACTTCCAGGAGCTGTATCTGGGCTCGCTGAAGCATGTCGGCCTCGATCCGCTGGTGCACGACGTGCGCTTCGTAGAAGACAACTGGGAATCGCCAACCCTGGGTGCCTGGGGCCTGGGCTGGGAAATCTGGCTGAACGGCATGGAAGTTTCTCAATTCACCTATTTCCAGCAAGTGGGCGGCATCGAGTGCTACCCGGTCACTGGCGAGATAACTTACGGTCTCGAGCGTCTGGCGATGTACCTGCAAGGCGTTGAATCGGTCTACGACCTGGTCTGGACCGACGGCCCGTTCGGCAAAGTGACCTATGGCGACGTGTTCCACCAGAACGAAGTGGAGCAATCGACCTACAACTTCGAACACGCCAATGTCGACAAACTGTTCGAGCTGTTCGATTTCTACGAAAGCGAAGCCGTGCGCCTGATCGCTGCTGAACTGCCGCTGCCGAGCTATGAAATGGTGCTCAAGGCGTCGCACACCTTCAACCTGCTGGATGCCCGTCGCGCGATTTCCGTGACCGCGCGTCAGCAATACATTCTGCGTGTACGCACGCTGGCGCGTTCCGTTGCCCAGGCGTACCTGATGGCCCGGGCCAAACTTGGCTTCCCGATGGCTGCACCGGATATTCGCGATGAAGTGTTGGCTAAGCTGGAGGCTGCACAATGAGTGCTCAAGATTTCCTGGTTGAATTGGGCACCGAAGAACTGCCACCCAAAGCCCTGAACACCCTGGCCGATGCATTCCTGGCCGGTATCGAAAAAGGCCTGCAGGCCGCTGGCCTGACTTACAGCGCCAAGCAGGTGTATGCCGCGCCGCGTCGTCTGGCCGTACTGATCACCGAACTGGCGACTCAGCAACCGGACCGCAGCGTCAATCTGGACGGCCCGCCACGTCAGGCCGCGTTCGACGCTGAAGGCAATCCGACTCAGGCGGCACTGGGCTTCGCCAAGAAGTGCGGCGTCGATCTGAGTGAAATCGACCAAAGCGGTCCCAAGCTGCGTTACAGCCAGAGCATCGCGGGTAAACCGACCTCGAGCCTGCTGCCGACCATCATCGAAGACTCGTTGAATGACCTGCCAATCCCTAAGCGCATGCGCTGGGGTGCTCGCAAGGAAGAGTTCGTGCGTCCGACCCAATGGTTGGTGATGCTGTTTGGCGATCAAGTGATCGACTGCACGATCCTGGCTCAAACCGCCGGTCGTGAGTCCCGCGGCCATCGCTTCCACCATCCTGAAAGCGTGCGCATCACCTCGCCTGCCAACTACGCCAGCGACCTGCGCGCAGCCCACGTGCTGGCCGACTTCAACGAGCGCCGTCAGCTGATCAGCAAGCGCGTTGAAGAGCTGGCAACCCAGCACGAAGGCACGGCGATTGTCCCGCCTGCACTGCTCGACGAAGTGACCGCGCTGGTCGAGTGGCCGGTTCCGCTGGTGTGTTCGTTCGAAGAGCGTTTCCTGGAAGTCCCTCAGGAAGCCCTGATCACCACCATGCAGGACAACCAGAAGTATTTCTGCCTGCTGGATGCCGACGGCAAGCTGCTGCCGCGCTTCATCACTGTCGCGAACATCGAGAGCAAGGACCCGTCGCAGATCGTCCTGGGTAACGAGAAAGTCGTTCGCCCGCGTCTGACCGACGCCGAGTTCTTCTTCAAGCAAGACAAGAAGCAGAAGCTGGAAACCTTCAACCAGCGTCTGCAGAACGTCGTGTTCCAGGCTCAGTTGGGTACTGTGTTCGACAAAGCCGAGCGCGTTTCCAAGCTGGCCGCGTTCATTGCCCCGCGCATTGGCGGCGACGCTCAGCGCGCCGGCCGTGCGGGCCTGCTGTCCAAGTGCGACCTGGCGACCGAAATGGTCGGCGAGTTCCCTGAAATGCAGGGCGTAGCGGGTTACTACTACGCGCTGGCCGATGGCGAACCGGAAGACGTGGCACTGGCGCTCAACGAGCAGTACATGCCGCGTGGCGCTGGCGCTGAATTGCCAAGCACCCTCACCGGCTCCGCCGTGGCGATCGCCGACAAGCTCGACACGCTGGTTGGCATCTTCGGCATCGGCATGTTGCCGACCGGCAGCAAAGACCCGTACGCATTGCGTCGTGCAGCGCTGGGTATCCTGCGCATCCTGATCGAGAAGAAGCTGGACCTCGACCTGATCAAGACGGTGCAGTTCGCCGTCACCCAGTTCGGTGCCAAGGTGAAGTCGGCCGGTCTGGCCGAGCAAGTCCTTGAGTTCATCTTCGACCGCCTGCGTGCGCGTTACGAAGACGAAGGCGTCGATGTGTCGGTGTACCTGTCGGTGCGTGCTCTGCAACCCGGCTCGGCGCTGGACTTCGATCAGCGCGTGCAAGCCGTTCAGGCATTCCGCAAGCTGCCTGAAGCGGCGGCACTGGCGGCCGTGAACAAGCGTGTGTCGAATCTGCTGAGCAAGGCGGAGGGCAACATTGCCCACACCGTCGAGCCGAAGTACTTCGACAACGCTAACGAGTTCTCGCTGTACTCGGCGATTCAACAGGCCGATCAGGCCGTCGTGCCGATGTCTGCCAACCGTCAGTACAACGAAGCCCTGACCCGTCTGGCCGCCCTTCGCGAACCCGTTGATGCATTCTTCGAAGCCGTGATGGTGAACGCAGAAGATGCAAACGTGCGGGCCAACCGTTATGCGTTGCTGGCACGTCTGCGCAACCTGTTCCTCGGCGTCGCCGACATTTCCCTACTGGGTTAAGCCGGGCTGAGGCAGGAGAACATGATTTGAAGCTGCTGATTCTCGATCGGGACGGAGTGATCAACGAAGACTCCGACGCTTACATCAAGTCGGTGCAAGAGTGGATTCCGATCCCCGGCTCGATCGAGGCGATCGCGCAACTGAGCAAGGCCGGCTGGACGGTGGCAGTCGCCACCAATCAGTCCGGCATCGCTCGCGGCTACTACGATCTGGCCACCCTGGACGCCATGCACGCACGTCTGCGTGAACTCGTGGCGGCGCAGGGCGGCGAGGTCGGTCTGATTGTTTATTGTCCTCACGGACCGGATCAGGGATGCGATTGCCGCAAACCGAAGCCGGGCATGTTGCGCACCATTGCCAGCCATTACGCCGTCGATTTACGCGGAATCTGGTTTGTCGGCGACAGCAAGGGTGACCTGGAGGCGGCGGTGGCCGTCGACTCTCAACCTGTTCTGGTCATGACGGGCAAAGGTCACAAGACGCGGAGCAATCCATTGCCCGCGGGAACGTTGATTTTTGACGATCTGGCGGCGGTTGCCGCCGAACTTATCCACAACAGCGCTTCGTTGAACGGCTGACCGGTCGTTCAACGGCACGCTCAATCCGGGCACTGCCCGTAATGGTAAAAGCAGCTATGTCGATAGTGCAGGCCATCAGGATCTTCTTCTTTTACCTGCTGCTGGGCACCAGCGCTCTGCTGTGGTGCTCGCTGAGTTTTTTCATCGCGCCTTTCCTGCCGTTCCGCATTCGTTATCGCTTCATCAATGTCTATTGGTGTCGCTGTGCGGTCTGGCTGACCAGGGTGTTGCTCAACATCCGGGTCAATGTCACAGGCCAGGAAAACGTCCCCAAGACGCCTTGCGTGATCGTTTCGAATCACCAGAGCACATGGGAAACGTTCTTCCTGTCCGCGCACTTCCAGCCGCTGAGTCAGGTTCTCAAGCGTGAGCTGCTGTATGTGCCGTTCTTCGGTTGGGCAATGGCGATGCTGCGGCCGATCGCCATCGACCGCAACAATCCCAAAGCGGCGCTCAAGGTCGTGGCGAAGAAGGGCGATGAGT
Source organism: Pseudomonas abietaniphila (assembly GCF_900100795.1). Classification (GTDB taxonomy): domain Bacteria; phylum Pseudomonadota; class Gammaproteobacteria; order Pseudomonadales; family Pseudomonadaceae; genus Aquipseudomonas; species Aquipseudomonas abietaniphila. The sequence continues at coordinate 39,167 of NZ_FNCO01000018.1, read as the reverse complement.
TATTGAAAGACGGCGTCTGGGTGATGATCTTTCCGGAAGGGACGCGCGTGCCCTACGGCCAGATCGGCAAGTTCTCCCGCAGCGGGTCGGCACTGGCGGTGAATGCTGAGTTGCCGGTCCTGCCGATCGCCCACAACGCCGGCAAATACTGGCCAAAAGAAGGCTGGGGCAAGAAGCCGGGGACGATCGAAGTGGTGATTGGCGAACCTATGTACGCCGAGGGTACAGGCCCGCGCGCCATCGCAGCGCTCAACGACCGCGTCTACGCCTGGAACGAGGCCACTCAGAAGGCGCTGGGCTCGCCGGCCATGCCTGCACCCGCACCTGAAAAATCATCCGTGTGAATTGTGGATAACCTGTGTACCAATTGTGTGAAATTATCGATAAATTGCTCTAAGTCATTAATTTAGTTACTTATTTCTGACGGCGATTATCGAGCCGAAAACGTGCATAAGTTTTTCTGAGCGTTCATTTTTACCGCTGTATACATCGGTCTTGAGCCTTCACGGTCAAGACCGATTTCGTTTTCAGGCCGTTTGAGTACGTTTCGATATCCACAGATCGCACAGCGCCGCGATTGCGATTAAAACCAGCCCTCCACACGCCGCTGCCACGAACCCCATCGCGGGCGACAGGCTATCAATCGCGAAGCCCACCAACGGCATCGAGAGGGTCTGGCCCATCCGGTTCGCTGAATCCTGCAGCCCCATGACCTGACCTCGCACACTGGCGGGGGCGAGCTGCGCGACCGCTTCGGAGCTCGCCGCCAGCGTCGGCGTACATAACAGGTTGGTCGGCAAGAGCGCCAGTAACAGCCACCACCAGACCTGATCGAAGAAGACGACAGGCAGCAGTAACAGACTCATGGTCACCGCCAGCCGGTTCAACGACCAGGACCTGTGGACAATCCCGTGAACGAAACCCCCGGCAATCGAGGCAATCGACATTGCTGCGATCACATAGCCGGTGTATGCGATCTCGCCGTTCTCCCGCAACACAGCAATCAATGCGAGCTCCGTCCCGAACAGCACAAACAGCGCGCCCGAGCTGATCAGCAACACGCTTATCAGCCGAGCATTGAGCCACTCACCCAACTTCGGCCGGGCGGGCTCCGTCACCGCGACGACTTCATTGGGATTGCGGATCGGCCAGTTCAACAGGTAAAGCGCCGCGTAGGACAGTGCTCGCCAGATGCCGATTCCCACCAGCACCGCAGTCGCCGAATAGGCCGTTATCAACAGAATGCCGACAGCAGGCGTGATGACAAAAGAGAGCTCCATCAGCATCGTCGTCAGCGAATACGCCGCACGACGCTGATCTTCCGGAACCAGACTGGCGACGAACTGCCTCGAGAGCGAGCCTGTCGGTATGGTGAAAACGCCGGCAGCAAAGGCCAGCGCGACGAAAAGCGTGTAATTCACCAGCGGCAGCAGAACCCAGGCGACTGTGGATAACGCCCCGCAGGCCGCGACCACCGGACGCAGACCATGCCGGTCCATCATGCGTCCCAGCAACGGTGATCCCACGGCAAACCCCAATGCCGTGGCTGTCGCCACCAAACCCGCGTCGAAATAACTGCGACCCATCTCATTGAGGACGTGAAGGCTTAACGTCAGCGTCATGATCGTGAGCGGTAAACCCGCGACGAACATAAACAACGTGGCCTGCAAAACCCTCGGGATCGCCAGCACTTTCTGGTATTTGCGAAACGACATCCGGTTACAGCTCCTTGATCCGTCTTTTTCCTGAAACCGCGATTCAGATGCTCACCGCGCGAGCGGTCGACGAGTCTATTCCTTCGGCTGAAGGAGAAGGGCCACCAGCGCACTCCAGCCTGTCTGGTGGGACGCCCCTAGACCGCGCCCGTTCTCGCCGTGGAAATACTCATGAAACAACACCAGATCCCGACTCTCGGGATCTATTTCAAGCTGTGGATAACCCGCCATCGAAGGACGATTGCCTTCCTCATTTCGTAGGAAAAGACTGTTTATGCGATGGCTGAGTCCGTCTGCCACTTCTTCCAGTGACGCGAGATACCCTGAGCCGCTGGGGTACTCAACAGAAAAATTCTCGCCGTAATAGCGATGAAACTCCCGCAGCGACTCGATCAGCATGAAGTTCAGCGGCATCCAGACCGGCCCGCGCCAGTTCGAATTGCCGCCAAACAAACGAGAGTTCGATTCCGCCGGCTGATAATCCGCACACAGCGTGCTGCCATCCACCTGCATCTTGAACGGCTGATCGCCATAGTAACGGGACAAAGACCGCACACCGAAGCCCGAGAGAAACTCGCTTTCGTCGAGCATGCGCTTGATCAGGTCCTTGGTCCGTTGTCCGCGTAACAGCGCCAGCAACAAACGGTTGCCCTTGCCCGGTTCGGTCCAGCGAGAGATCAACGCCGCAAGGTCTGGGCGATGGTGCAGAAAGCCCAGCAGACGCTCACGCAATCCCTTCAAACCTTCATGCTCGCGCTGCTCCAGGACACGCACGGCAAACAGAGGTATCAGCCCCACGAAAGAGCGCAGCCGCACGGATTCTCGCAAACCGTCAGGTCGGTGCAGCACGTCGTAGAAAAAGCCGTCGTCTTCGTCCCAGAGTCCCTCTACGTCTTCCTTGTCGACCTCGTTGATCGCCCCGGCTATATAAAGGAAGTGCTCGAAAAACTTCACCGCGATGTCGACGTACACCTCATTGTGCTGAGCAAGCTCCAACGCAATGCGCATCAGGTCCAGCGCATAACCTGCGACCCACGCGGTGCCATCAGCCTGGTCCAGTTGGTAACCGGGGGCGAGGGCGGCCGAGCGATCAAACAGACCAATGTTGTCCAGTCCCAGGAATCCGCCCTGAAAGATGTTGTGCCCCTCGGCATCCTTGCGATTGACCCACCATGAAAAATTCAGCAGCAGCTTGTGGAAAATTCGCTCCAGGAAAACCACATCTCCCTTGCCGGTTTGCGTTTTTTCCATCTGATAGACGCGCCACGTCGCCCACGCATGGACTGGGGGATTTGCGTCGTCGAAGCGCCACTCATAGGCGGGAAGTTGGCCGTTGGGATGCATGAAGCGGTCTTTGACCAGCATCAGTAACTGGTCTTTGGCGAATTCGATGTCGATCAACGCAAATGCCACGGCCTGAAATGCCAGATCCCATGAGGCGTACCACGGGTACTCCCATTTGTCCGGCATCGAGACGATGTCGAAATTGCACAGGTGCCGCCATTGATTGTTGCGAATGTGCGAGCGCCCTGCGGGCAAAGGGCCTTTTCCCGGATCCCCTTCGAGCCAGGCTTTGACGTCGAAATTATAGAGTTGCTTGGACCACAGCAATCCAGCCAGCGCCTGGCGCTGGACACTGCGCGCGTCTTCATCCTTTAGCCTGTTCTGAAGCGCACCGTAAAACTCGTTGGCTTCGGACGTGCGCTGTTCAAACAGTGCCTTGGCATTGACGTGAGCCGAGCCGGCCGGCGCGAAGCGCAGGTAAACGACCTCAGAGGCGCCGGCTTCAAGGCGCATGTGGAAGTGCGCGGCAACCTTGGTGCCTGAGTCATGTCGGATCGCACCTCGGTTGGCACCGACGATGTAATCATTGATGCCGTCCTTGAACGGCCCACTGGCAGGCTCGCCGAACAGCCGAGGAGTGTTGGTGCTGTTCTCGCAAAACAACCAGTCACAGGGTCGTTTTCCCCAGGCGGTTACTTCCTTGTCGGGCTGTGAAGGGTGACGAGCCGCCACTCGATCGTTCTGCAGCACGAGGGCAGGGCGGTCGACAGGCTCGCCGACCCAGCTCCAGATATCTCGCGCCCACACCTGTGGCAACACCTGCAGGCTCGCCGAGCAATCGGATCGGTTGACCACGGTCACCCGCATGAAGATGTCGTCAGGCGTGTGCTTGGCGTATTCGATGGTCACATCGAAATAATGATTGTCGTTAAAGACACCGGTATCGAGCACTTCGTACTCGGGATCGTCCAACCCGCGTCGTGCGTTTTCTTCAACGAGATCACTGTAAGGAAAGGCCGCGTGAGGGTATTTGTAGAGCATGCGCATGTAGGCATGACTCGGCAAACCGTCGACATGAAAATAAAGCTCCTTCACGTCCTCGCCGTGGTTGCCCTCGGCGTTGTTCAGACCGAACAGACGCTCCTTGAGAATCGTGTCACGCTCGTTCCATAACGCCAGTCCGAGACACCAATGCTGCGACTTGTCAGAGAACCCGGCCAGACCATCCTCGCCCCAGCGATAAGCGCGACTGCGAGCATGATCATGCGGGAAGTAGGCCCACGCATCGCCGTCCGCACTGTAATCCTCCCGCACTGTTCCCCATTGGCGATCACTCACATACGGTCCCCATTCCCGCCAACCGTTGGCTGCGTCCCCTACAAGGCGTAATCCCTCGGTCGTCTGCTGCAGGGTTTTGCTGGTTGTTTCGGCAGGCATGTTCACTTTCCAGAAAGTCAGATTGGCCGTTTAACAGGCGCTGATTGCAAGGAAATCTATCGGGGGCCGCGTTCGGTCAAATTATTGGCAACCCGGTAATTCAAAGGGCGATTACTCATGGCAATTAGACCCTGTACACCGCCGGTGTATGGTTCGAGCGTGGGAACACACTTCTTGCCTCTCGGTATTGCGCGTTGCTCTGGACGTGAAGCATCACAGCGGTAAATGGATCGAAATGCAGTTGCCCTGTTTGCGGGCGGAGGCGGTATGAATACATTGGGTGATCTGGCGTCCAGACGGAACAATAACTTCAACCTCATCAGAATGCTTGCTGCCACTGCGGTACTGATCTCTCACAGTTATCCACTCGCCTTGGGCAGCACCGCCATCGAGCCTTTATCCAGTTGGCTGGGTCTGTCGCTCGGTGAACTGGCCGTGATCACCTTCTTTTGCGTTTCCGGTTTCTTTATTTCCCTCAGCCGTGACCGTGCGCCGACTAATCTGGATTTCTTCTCAGCGCGGTTTCTGCGCATTTACCCGGGGCTGTCCCTCGTCCTGTTACTGAGCGTCTTCCTGATCGGCCCGATCTTTACGACACTGGGCGCGCTGGAATATTTCCGCTCAGGTGCAATTTACAGTTACCTGAGCAATAACCTCATGCTGTTCAGCATGAAATTTCAGCTCCCCGGCGTCTTCGAGGATAACCCGTGGCCGGGCATCAACGGCTCACTGTGGACGCTGTTTTACGAAGTGACGTTGTATGTGCTGGTAGGCGGTTTGGGCGCGTTTGCATTCTACGGGCGAGGCGTGCGGTTTGCCGGGTTTCTTCTCGTTTACGCGATCATCTACATCGCCTTCAAGGAGTTGCTGGCCAACACCACACTGCTGAACGAACTGCACCGGGCCCAGTTCTTCTTCACCTGGAGCCTTCCGTTCGTACTCGGCATGTCGCTGTACCGTTATCGTCAGCACATTCAACATCGCTTCGTGTGGTTCCTCCCGCTGGCGGCATTGGCCGCGTGGTCCTATCAAAAGCCATGGTTCTTCGAGTGCTTCGTGGCCGCCTGGACGTACCTGATCTTCTACTTGGGCTTTGCCACAAACCGCTTTGTGGATCGCTACAACCAGTTGGGTGATTACTCTTACGGCGTTTACATCTATGCCTTCCCTGTGCAAGAGATACTCGCGCATCAGGTCAAAGGCATCGGTCCTCTCAGCATGATGCTGGTGGCATTCCCGATAGTCTTGGTTGCTGCGATGTTCTCTTGGCACTTCATTGAAAAGCCAGCCATGGCGCGACGACATGCGTTTGCTGCGCAGCTCACGTCCACGATGACAGACTTGAAAACGTATTGGGCAGGTGTGAGAAGCGGGTCGGCCTGAAAAACAAAAACCCCGGCCGATGGGTATCGGCCGGGGTTTTTGTTGTGGCGATTGAACCTTAGAAATCCAGGTTCGAGACCGCCAGCGCGTTGGCTTCGATGAAGTCGCGGCGAGGTTCTACGGCGTCGCCCATCAGCGTGTTGAAGATCTGATCGGCAGCGATCGCGTCTTCGATGGTGACCTTCAGCATGCGACGCACGCTTGGGTCCATCGTGGTTTCCCACAACTGATCCGGGTTCATTTCACCCAGACCTTTGTATCGCTGAATGGTGTGGCGCTTGGTGCTTTCTGCCATCAGCCAGGCGAGGGCTTCTTTGAACTCGGTAACGGGCTTCTTGCGCTCGCCACGTTGTACGTAGGCACCTTCTTCAAGCAACGTGCTGATCTGCGCACCCAGAGCGGTGACGGTCTTGTAGTCGTTACTGCCGAAGAAGTCGCGGTTGAACGTCACGTAGTTGGACAGGCCGTGAGAGATCAGTTCGACCTCTGGCAGCCAGACATTACGTTCACGGTCTTCACGAAGGCTTGCCTTGTAAACCAGACCGGATTTTTCGCCCACACGCAGACGCTCGTCGAATTTGGCCAGCCAGTCCTGCATCGCGGCGTGATCCGACAATTGCTCCATCGCTACAGGCGGCAAATACACGAAGTGCTCGGTCAGCTCCTGGGGGTACAGGCGCGACAAACGCTTGAGCGTCTTCATGACCATGCGGAAGTCATTGACCAGTTTTTCCAGTGCCGGACCGGAGATACCAGGCGCGGACTCGTTCAAGTGCAGGCTTGCGTCTTCCAGGGCCGACTGCGTCATGTACTCTTCCATGGCGTCGTCGTCTTTGATGTACTGCTCTTGCTTGCCTTTCTTGACCTTGTACAACGGTGGCTGAGCGATGTAGATGTAGCCACGCTCGACCAACTCCGGCAACTGACGGAAGAAGAACGTCAGCAGCAGGGTACGAATGTGCGAACCGTCGACGTCAGCATCGGTCATGATGATGATGTTGTGGTAGCGCAGCTTATCGATGTTGTACTCGTCGCGACCGATGCCGCAGCCCAGAGCGGTAATCAAGGTGCCGACTTCCTGCGAGGAAATCATCTTGTCGAAGCGGGCTTTTTCAACGTTCAGGATCTTGCCCTTGAGCGGCAGGATGGCCTGAGTCTTACGGTTACGTCCCTGCTTGGCGGAACCGCCAGCAGAGTCACCTTCCACCAGATACAGTTCGGAGAGGGCAGGGTCCTTCTCCTGGCAGTCAGCCAGTTTGCCTGGCAAGCCTGCGATATCCAGAGCGCCTTTGCGTCGGGTCATCTCGCGGGCTTTACGCGCTGCTTCACGGGCACGGGCGGCGTCGATCATCTTGCCCACGACGGCTTTGGCTTCGTTCGGGTTTTCCAGCAGGAAGTCAGAGAAGTATTTACCCATCTCTTGCTCGACTGCGGTCTTCACCTCGGAAGAAACCAGCTTGTCCTTGGTCTGCGAACTGAACTTCGGATCAGGAACCTTCACCGAGATAATCGCCGTCAGGCCTTCACGCGCGTCATCACCGGTCGTGGCAACTTTGTGCTTCTTCGCCAGACCTTCCTGCTCGATGTAGTTGTTCAGGTTACGCGTCAGCGCGGAGCGGAAACCCACGAGGTGGGTACCACCGTCACGCTGAGGGATGTTGTTGGTAAAGCACAACAGGTTTTCGTTGAAGCTATCGTTCCACTGCAGCGCGATTTCGACGCCGACACCGTCGTCACGTTGAACGTTGAAGTGGAAGACCTGATTCACCGGCGTCTTGTTGGTGTTCAGGTATTCGACGAACGCACGCAATCCGCCCTCGTACTTGAACAACTCTTCCTTACCGCTGCGTTCATCCTTCAGGACGATACCCACACCGGAGTTAAGGAAGGACAGTTCGCGAATGCGCTTGGCCAGGATGTCCCAGCTGAAATGAATATTCTTGAATGTCTCGGCGGACGGTTTGAAATGAATTTCCGTGCCAGTGGAGTCGCTCTCGCCCACGATTTTCATCGGCTCCTGCGGCACACCATGAACGTATGTCTGTTCCCAGATTTTGCCGCTGCGGCGAACGGTCAGGTTCAATTCTTCAGACAGTGCGTTTACAACAGAAACACCTACACCGTGCAGACCGCCGGATACTTTGTAGGAGTTGTCATCAAACTTACCGCCGGCGTGCAGCACGGTCATGATGACCTCAGCCGCGGAAACGCCTTCTTCTTTGTGCACATCAACCGGGATGCCGCGGCCGTTGTCGCGCACGGTGATGGATTCGTCCGGATGGATGATGATGCTGATGTCGTCGCAATGGCCAGCCAACGCTTCGTCGATGGAGTTGTCCACCACTTCAAACACCATGTGGTGAAGACCGCTGCCATCGTCCGTATCGCCGATGTACATACCGGGACGCTTGCGTACGGCATCAAGTCCTTTCAGCACTTTAATGCTGGACGAGTCGTACGTTTGATTTTCGCTCATGCATTCACTCCCGATGGTCGTGGGTCTGGGTGATACTGCCATGTTCCACGTGGAACAAAGCCACTGGCGTTTCCGTCTGCCAGCCTTCCCTCAACAATTCATGATCTACACAGGTGATAAATACCTGGCAGCGTAATTCTTCCAGCAAGCGACACAATGCGCTGCGGTGATGCTCGTCGAGCTCCGATGGCAGATCGTCGACGAGATAAATACATTGGCCGCGGCGCGCCTGACTAACGAGATGACCTTGAGCAATACGTAACGCGCAGACCACGAGTTTCTGCTGTCCGCGTGACAGGATATCCGCTGCGTTATGACCGCCGAGCCGAAGACGCAAATCTGCGCGTTGTGGTCCTGCTTGCGTATGACCCATTTGTTGATCGCGATAGAGAGACGAGGCGAGCACGGTGCTCAGGTCTTTCTCTTTATCCCAACCGCGGTAATAACTCAGGGTCAGGCCATCAAGCTGAACCAGTTCGCTCAACGTCTGTTCGAACACGGGTTTAAGGGCCTTAATATAAGCCCTTCGAAACTCATCGATTTCGTCACTGGCAAGGCACAGTTCCCGGTCCCAAGCCGCCTGCGAAGCGCCGTCAAGTGTACCATGCCGAAGCCACGAGTTCCGCTGCCTCAGGGCCTTCTGCAGGCGCTGCCAAGTGGCCATAAAGCGAGGTTCCACGTGGAACACTCCCCAATCCAGAAACTGGCGGCGGATCTTCGGAGCACCCTCAAGCAGCCGAAAGCTGTCTGGGTTAATCAATTGCAGCGGCAACGTCTCCGCCAACTGAGCAGCGCTTTTAGCGTTCTGACCGTCGATACGAATCTGGAATTCGCCTTGGCGATCCCGCGAAATGCCTAAATTGCTGTGCCCACCTTCAGCGAGTTCAACCTGTCCGAAGACCGTGCAAGCGGGCTGTTCGTATTGGATAACAGGTTGCAAGCGGGTACTACGGAACGAACGAGCAAGTCCGAGCAGATGGATCGCCTCAAGCACACTGGTTTTACCACTGCCGTTGGCGCCATAAAGGATATTGATGCGGGGGGAGGGGGAGAAGGTCACCGGGTGCAGATTGCGCACCCCGGTGACCGAGACGCGGCTGAGAGACATCTATCGACTGCTGATTACAGGCGCATCGGCATGACGACGTAAGCCGAATCGTCATTGCCAGACTCTTGTACCAGCGCACTGCTGTTTGAGTCGGAAAGGATCAGACGAACTTGCTCAGTCGTCATGACGCCCAACACGTCGAGCAAATAGCTCACGTTAAAGCCGATCTCCAACGAGCTGCCGTTGTAATCAACGCTGATCTCTTCTTCCGCTTCTTCCTGCTCAGGGTTGTTTGCCTGAATCTTCAGCTGACCGCTGGCCAACTGCAGACGAATACCACGGTACTTCTCGTTCGACAGAATGGCAGTACGGCTGAATGCTTCGCGCAACGCTTGACGATCACCCACCACCAGTTTGTCGCCGCCTTTAGGCAGTACGCGTTCGTAGTCCGGGAATTTGCCGTCCACCAGTTTGGAAGTGAACGTAAACTCGCCGGTCGTGGCGCGTATGTGATGCTGACCCAGCACGATGCTGACCAGGCCATCCTGCTCGGTCAGGAGGCGTGCAAGTTCCAGAATACCTTTGCGCGGCACAATCACCTGATGCCGATCAGCATGCTCGATTTCTGCAGACATCGAGCACATTGCCAGACGGTGACCATCGGTGGCGACTGCGCGCAGAATGCCTGATTGCACTTCCAACAGCATGCCGTTCAAGTAGTAACGTACGTCCTGTTGAGCCATGGCGAAGCTGGTGCGTTCGATCAACCGACGCAGTTTGCTTTGCACCAGGTTGAACGTCAGCGAACCTGGCCCTTCTTCTACGGTCGGGAAATCATTGGCCGGCAACGTCGACAGCGTAAAACGACTGCGCCCGGCTTTGACGACGAGCTTCTGCTCGTCGACTTTGATATCGATCAGGGTGTCATTCGGCAAGCTTTTGCAGATGTCCATCAGCTTACGAGCCGGCACAGTGATCTCGCCCGGTTCTGCAGGCTCTTCCAACTGAACCCGTCCAACCAGCTCGACTTCCAGGTCGGTACCGGTCAAGGACAGCTGCTGCCCTTCGACGACCAGCAACACGTTCGACAGAACCGGCAAGGTCTGGCGGCGTTCGACAACGCCCGCGACCAGTTGCAGGGGTTTCAACAGGGCTTCGCGTTGAATGGTGAAATGCATGGTCTAGTCCCTTGCCTTGAAAAGCTGCGTCAGCATCACGTAGTCAAAGTACGCAGCAGGTTCTTGTAGTCCTCGCGGATGTCCGCATCGGATTCTTTAAGCTCATTGATCTTGCGGCAGGCGTGCAGCACGGTGGTATGGTCGCGTCCGCCAAACACATCGCCGATCTCCGGCAAACTGTGGTTGGTCAATTCCTTGGACAACGCCATCGCGACTTGCCGCGGGCGTGCAACCGATCTCGAACGACGTTTCGACAAAAGGTCGGAGATCTTGATCTTGTAGTACTCAGCGACAGTGCGCTGAATGTTATCCACACTCACCAGCTTGTCCTGCAACGCCAGCAGGTCCTTAAGCGACTCGCGAATCAACTCGATGGTGATGTCGCGCCCCATGAAGTGGGAGTGAGCGATGACACGCTTGAGCGCACCCTCAAGCTCACGCACGTTGGATCGAATGCGTTGGGCAATAAAGAAGGCAGCATCGTGGGGAAGTTCGACCTTGGCCTGATCTGCTTTCTTCATGAGGATCGCTACTCGGGTTTCAAGCTCGGGTGGTTCGACCGCTACGGTCAAGCCCCAGCCAAAACGCGATTTTAGACGCTCCTCCAGACCTTCGATCTCCTTTGGATAACGGTCGCTGGTCAGGATGACCTGCTGACCGCCTTCAAGGAGCGCGTTGAAGGTGTGGAAAAACTCTTCCTGAGAACGCTCCTTGCGAGCGAAAAATTGAATGTCATCGATCAGCAGGGCATCGACGGAGCGATAGAAACGCTTGAATTCATTGATTGCATTGAGTTGCAGCGCTTTAACCATATCCGCAACGAAACGCTCCGAATGAAGGTAAACAACCTTCGCATTCGGATTTTTCTTGAGCAAGTGGTTACCCACAGCGTGCATCAAGTGGGTTTTACCCAAGCCGACACCACCATAAAGGAACAGCGGGTTGTAGCCGTGCTTGGGGTTATCCGCGACCTGCCACGCTGCGGCGCGCGCCAGTTGGTTTGACTTACCTTCAACAAAATTCTCGAACGTGAAGGTACGGTTCAGGTAGCTGGTGTGCTTGAGCGCTCCTTCGACCTGGACATTGCGCTGCTCAGCGCGAGCAGGTGCCTGCTGAGAGCTGGCGCCTGCCATCGGGTCAAAGCTTGCACGCGAAGGCTCGTCATCTACATCCAACGCTACTTGCACCACAGGCGCAGCAGGTGCTGACGCAGGTGTGGCAGCCGGAGCAGAGGAAGTGGTGACCTGGCTGGCTGCATTTTGAGCAGCCTGCGATGCGGCGGCGGCCGCTGCCAACGGAGCATTGGGGGCGGCTCGGGGAGCAGAGCTTCGTTTGCTGCCTATTAATAAGGAAAGCGAAGGCGCAATGCCCTGGCCTTGTTCCGCCAACAATTCGAGCACGCGACCCAGGTACTTTTCATTCACCCAATCAAGCACGAACCGGTTTGGCGCATAGACACGCAACTCGTCGCCTTCGGCTTCGACCTGTAGCGGACGGATCCAGGTGTTGAATTGCTGGGCAGGCAGCTCATCGCGCAAAAGCTCCACGCACTGCTGCCAAAGTTCCACTGACACGGATATCCCCTAAGTTTCGAAAGCCGGTGAGGCAAAAACAAGCGCCCATTGTAACCACCCCCGGCAGACTTATCCACATGTAGGTAGCTGACGGGCATCTCAAAATCAACCTCTTATGAGGAAAAATCCCGACCGGTGGCATGTGCATAAGCCCTGTGGATAACCGTGACTCAGCCCATTGCATAACTGGGGGCGGAAATCTGTGGGTAACTGCCCTGTGGATAACATCCCATTCCACGCACAGGTTTTCCGAGGGCGCAGCACAGGCGCAACACGGCTTTTAGACAGAGTTTTGATTCTCTGTACACCTTGATTTAAATGGGCTAAACCTACTTATCCACAGAGAGGGTCGTCTCTAGTCTTTATAAGCTTTACAGAAAAGCTTTAAATACTTTCCTTCTTTATTTTTATGTCTAAGGTCCCCACCTGTCATTCACGAACGGGCGTGTGCCCTACGAAATGCAGGCAAGAAGTAAATGGAAGAAACGTTGGTTGGAAATTGACCTGAGAGCTTGCTTTCTCTAGAATCCCCGGTCTCTTAAAACGGGGGCCATTCCGGCCCGTTGTGGACGAACCAGGTAACACGCCATGAAACGTACTTTCCAACCCAGCACTATCAAGCGCGCCCGCACCCACGGTTTCCGTGCTCGTATGGCCACCAAAAACGGCCGTGCAGTTCTGTCGCGTCGTCGCGCCAAAGGCCGTAAGCGTCTGGCAGTTTGATTAATCGGCACAGGTGGTGAGTCGAGACTTCAGTCGGGAAAAGCGTTTGCTGACACCCCGGCATTTCAAGGCAGTCTTTGACTCCCCCACCGGCAAGGTTCCGGGGAAAAATCTCCTGCTCCTTGTGCGCAACAACGACCTGGATCACGCCCGCTTGGGATTGGTGATCGGTAAGAAGAGCGTGAAGCTCTCCGTCGAGCGCAATCGCTTGAAACGCCTGATGCGCGAATCTTTTCGCCACCACCAAGACAACCTCGTTGGTTGGGATATTGTGGTTGTCGCGCGCAAAGGCTTGGGTGACATTGAAAACCCCGAATTGATTCAGCATTTCGGCAAGCTCTGGAAACGTCTGGCGCGTAGCCGGCCAACCTCAGAAGTCAAAACCGAAACTGCGGGGGTAGACAGTCCTGATGCGTAAACTGGCGCTCGTTCCGATCCAGTTTTACCGCTATGCCATTAGTCCTCTGATGGCCAGTCACTGTCGTTTCTACCCCAGTTGCTCCTGCTACGCGTACGAAGCCATTGAAAATTATGGCCTGGTGCGCGGCGGCTGGCTGACCTTGCGTCGCCTAGGTCGCTGTCATCCGTGGAATCCCGGTGGTTTCGACCCGGTTCCACCTGCTCCCACCTCCCGTTCCTCTTCGATGGCCGAGTAATCATGGATATTAAACGCACGATCCTGATCGTCGCCCTGGCAATCGTGACCTATGTCGGTGTCCTGAAATGGAACCAGGACTATGGTCAGGCTGCCTTGCCGACTCAGAATGTTGCCGCCAACACCAATACATCCGCTCTCCCTGACACTCCGCAAGGTACGGCTGCTGCCAACGCAGACGTTCCGAGTGCAACAGGTGAAGTCGCTGCGCCAACCGAAACTCCGGTGGTTGCCAGCAAAGACTTGATTCAGGTTAAAACCGATGTGTTGAACCTGGAAATCGATCCAGTCGGCGGTGATGTGGTGCAACTTCGCTTGCCACTGTATCCACGCCGTCAAGACCATCCTGAAATTCCGTTTCAGCTGTTCGACAATGGCGGCGAGCGTACCTTTCTTGCACAGAGCGGCCTGACGGGCGCAAACGGTCCGGATGCCCGCGCTTCCGGTCGCCCTGTCTACGTCGCGACACAGAAAAGTTTTCAATTGGCGGATGGGCAGAACGATCTCGTTGTCGATCTGAAATTCAGCGATGCCGGCGTCAACTACATCAAGCGTTTTACCTTCAAACGCGGCCTGTATGATCTGACCGTTTCGTATCTGATCGATAACCAGAGCGCTCAAGCGTGGAACGGTAATCTGTTCGCTCAGCTGAAACGCGATGCAAGCGCAGATCCGTCGTCGACTACCGCCACTGGCACCGCCACTTATCTGGGTGCGGCCATGTGGACACCGTCGGAGCCTTACAAAAAGGTTTCGATGAAGGACATCGATAAAGGCTCGCTGAAAGACACGGTTCAAGGTGGTTGGGTCGCCTGGTTGCAGCACTATTTCGTCACTGCCTGGATCCCGAACAAGGCTGACAGCAACACCGTAACCACTCGCAAAGACAGCGCGGGTAACTACATCATCGGTTTCACCGGTCCAGCACTGACCGTTGCGCCGGGTGCCAAGGCTGAAACGACCACCACGTTGTACGCCGGTCCGAAGAGCCAGGCCGTACTCAAAGAGTTGTCCCCAGGTCTGGAACTGACCGTCGACTACGGCATTCTGTGGTTCATTGCCCAGCCGATTTTCTGGCTGTTGCAACATATCCACAGCATTGTGGGTAACTGGGGTTGGTCGATCATCTTCCTGACCATGCTGATCAAAGGGCTTTTCTTCCCACTGTCCGCTGCCAGCTACAAGTCGATGGCGCGGATGCGTGCCGTTGCGCCACGTCTGGCTGCCCTGAAAGAGCAGCATGGCGACGACCGTCAGAAGCTTTCACAGTCGATGATGGAGCTGTACAAGAAAGAGAAGATCAACCCGCTAGGTGGTTGCTTGCCGATTCTTGTACAGATGCCAGTGTTCCTGTCGCTGTACTGGGTACTGCTGGAAAGCGTCGAGATGCGCCAGGCGCCTTGGCTGTTGTGGATAACCGACCTGTCGATCAAGGATCCGTTCTTCATCCTGCCGATCATCATGGGCGCGACCATGTTCATTCAGCAGCGTCTGAACCCTACACCTCCGGATCCGATGCAAGCCAAGGTCATGAAGCTGATGCCAATCATCTTCACCTTCTTCTTCCTGTGGTTCCCGGCAGGTCTGGTGCTGTACTGGGTTGTGAACAACACCCTGTCCATCACTCAACAGTGGTACATCACGCGTAGCATCGAAGCCAAGGCCAAAAAAGCTGCCGCTTGAACTACCCTGTGAATAAGTCATTCAGAACGCCCCCTCGTGGGGCGTTTTGCTATCCGTTAGTTATTCAGGAGCCGGGCCATGAACGTCCCTCGTGAAACCATCGCCGCGATTGCCACCGCCCAGGGACGAGGCGGCGTTGGCATTGTACGTATCTCCGGCCCTTTGGCCGCCAACGCCGCAAAGGCGATCACTGGAAAAGAATTGCAGCCTCGCCATGCTCACTATGGCCCGTTCCAGGACGAGCATGGAGAAGTGATCGACGAGGGCATTGCCCTGTATTTTCCCGGACCGAACTCCTTTACGGGCGAAGATGTTCTGGAGCTGCAAGGCCATGGCGGCCCGGTCGTGCTGGACATGTTGCTGCAGCGCTGTGTACAGCTGGGAAGCCGGTTGGCACGCCCCGGCGAATTCAGCGAACGGGCGTTTCTTAACGACAAGCTGGATCTCGCGCAGGCTGAAGCCATTGCCGACCTGATCGAAGCCAGTTCTGCACAAGCGGCGCGCAATGCGTTGCGGTCCTTGCAAGGTGCTTTCTCTCAGCGTGTGGATAACCTCACCGAGAAACTGATCAGTTTGCGGATATACGTAGAAGCTGCCATCGACTTTCCGGAAGAGGAAATAGACTTCCTGGCTGATGGCCACGTCCTCAGCATGCTTGATGACGTGCGTCTTCAGTTATCCACTGTCCTGAGTGAAGCCAATCAAGGCGCGCTGCTGCGTGACGGCATGACTGTGGTAATCGCCGGCCGACCGAACGCAGGTAAGTCCAGCCTGCTCAATGCATTGGCAGGAAGAGAAGCCGCGATCGTTACCGAGATTGCCGGCACGACCCGAGACGTGCTCCGCGAACATATCCACATCGACGGTATGCCGCTGCACGTAGTGGACACGGCTGGCCTTCGCGATACAGAGGATCATGTTGAACGAATTGGCGTCGAACGGGCGCTCAAGGCTATTTCGGAAGCTGACCGAATACTGCTGGTGGTGGATGCCACCGCGCCGGAGGCGCAGGATCCGTTTGCCCTCTGGCCGGAATTCCTCGAGCAGCGTCCGGACCCCGCGCAGGTCACGCTCATCAGAAACAAGACTGACCTGAGTGGGGATCCTGTAGGGCTCGAGGTCAGTGAAGATGGCCATGTCACCATCAACCTCAGCGCCAAAGCCGGCGGTGAAGGGCTTGAACTTCTGCGAGATCATCTGAAGGCCTGCATGGGTTATCAGCAAACCGCGGAAAGCAGCTTCAGCGCTCGACGTCGGCACCTGGAAGCGCTACATAAGGCCAGTGCTTCGCTAGAGCACGGCCGCTCACAGTTGACCCTGGCGGGTGCGGGGGAGCTGCTGGCTGAGGACCTGCGCATTGCTCAGCAATCTATCGGAGAGATCACTGGGGCATTCAGCTCTGACGATCTACTGGGAAGAATCTTCTCCAGCTTCTGCATCGGCAAATAACCGGTCCGTTTTTTCGACAGGCAGGTCATTCCCCGACCTGCCTGCCCTCGCTTCATCCCCCTCCTGAACATTAAATCCGATCCTTTGACCGCCAGAGCGTACTCGTGCACGCGATTTTCGGTCGTCCAGACAGGACTCACCACCGAATGAGCCCTGTGCATAACCGCGCTTCAGCTCAGTTGATAAGTGGGCCTAAAATCGGAGGATAACCTCGCCTGTGGACAACCATCACTTTAATCCACAGGCTTAGACACGTTATCCAAGGGCCTTATTGGCACATGAACACAGACTTTTGAATCTCTGTACACATTGAATATTAAGGCCTGTAGAGATCTATCCACAGAAAGGTGCCTCTCTAAACATAAACATAAAAACAAAGATTTTATAAATTTCTTTCTTTTTAATTTCTTTAACCGCCATTCATCCACAGCTGGTTAAATTTTGCGCAAAAGGTTCCTTTCAGGGGGGCGAAGTCCCTATACTTGCCGCCAATTTCCTATTCCCCCCCAAAAACAGGCACGAGGTGCGTGGTGGATTTCCCTTCCCGTTTTGAAGTGATCGTCATCGGCGGCGGTCATGCCGGTACCGAGGCAGCACTGGCGTCTGCACGCATGGGTGCGAAAACCCTGCTGCTTACGCACAACGTGGAAACCCTCGGGCAAATGAGCTGCAACCCTGCCATTGGCGGCATTGGTAAAAGTCATCTGGTTAAAGAGATCGATGCGCTGGGTGGTGCAATGGCCACGGCTACCGATCTGGGCGGTATTCAATTTCGCGTGCTCAACAGCCGCAAAGGCCCAGCAGTACGGGCGACCCGTGCTCAAGCTGACCGTATTCTCTATAAGGCAGCGGTCCGCGAGATCATTGAAAACCAGCCGAACCTGTGGATATTTCAGCAGGCCTGCGATGACCTGATTGTCGAGCAGGACCAGGTACGGGGCGTGGTCACGCAGATGGGTTTGCGGTTCATGGCGGACTCTGTGGTTTTGACCACCGGCACTTTTCTCGGTGGACTTATCCACATCGGTTTGCAGAATTACTCCGGTGGCAGGGCAGGTGATCCACCGTCGATCGCGCTCGCACGCCGGCTTCGTGAATTACCTCTGCGCGTCGGGCGTTTGAAAACCGGTACGCCTCCGCGCATTGATGGTCGATCTGTGGATTTCTCGGTGATGACCGAGCAACCCGGGGACACGCCCATCCCGGTGATGTCGTTCCTGGGTTCCAAGGAACAGCATCCGCGCCAGGTCAGTTGCTGGATTACTCACACCAATGCGCGCACTCACGAAATAATCGCTGCGAACCTCGATCGTTCGCCGATGTATTCCGCTGCCGGCGAAATCGAAGGTGTGGGCCCGCGTTACTGCCCGTCGATCGAAGACAAGATCCATCGCTTTGCCGACAAGGAAAGCCACCAGGTCTTCATCGAACCGGAGGGCCTGACCACCCATGAGCTCTATCCGAACGGGATTTCGACTTCACTGCCATTCGACGTCCAGTTGCAGATCGTGCAGTCGATTCGCGGCATGGAAAACGCCCATATCGTTCGCCCTGGTTACGCCATCGAGTACGACTATTTCGATCCGCGGGATCTGAAATACAGCCTGGAAACGAAGGTCATCGGCGGCCTGTTCTTCGCTGGCCAGATCAACGGCACCACCGGATACGAAGAAGCTGGCGCACAAGGTTTGCTCGCCGGTGCCAACGCAGCGCTGCGTGCTCAAGGCAAGGAAAGCTGGTGCCCGCGTCGTGATGAAGCGTACATCGGTGTGCTTGTGGATGATTTGATTACCCTGGGTACTCAAGAGCCTTACCGCATGTTCACTTCTCGTGCGGAGTACCGGTTGATCCTGCGCGAAGACAACGCAGACCTGCGCCTGACCGAGAAGGGGCGCGAGTTGGGATTGGTCGACGATGCGCGGTGGGCTGCGTTCTGTACCAAGCGCGAAAGCATCGAGCAAGAAGAGCAGCGTCTGAAATCGACCTGGATTCGTCCAGGCACTGAGCAGGGCGACGCCGTGTCCGCGCATTTCGGAACGCCACTGACCCACGAGTACAATTTGCTCAACCTGCTGAGCCGCCCTGAAATTGACTACGTCAACCTCGTTGCGTTGACGGGTCAGGGGTCAATCGATCCACAGGTTGCCGAGCAGGTCGAAATCAAAACCAAGTACGCCGGTTACATCGATCGTCAGCAGGACGAGATTGCTCGTCTGCGTGCCAGCGAAAATACAAAACTGCCTGACGATATCGACTACACCACCATTTCCGGTCTGTCGAAAGAGATTCAGAGCAAGCTGGGGACAACGCGTCCTGAGACATTGGGCCAGGCTTCGCGTATTCCGGGTGTGACCCCGGCAGCGATCTCGCTGTTGATGATTCATTTGAAAAAACGCGGCGCGGGCCGTCAGTTGGAGCAAAGCGCTTGAGTTCTATGGTCACCCCGCAGCACGCAGAAGAACTGACCCAAGGCGCCCGCGAACTGGGCGTCGACCTGAGTGAAGTCCAGCATGAAAAACTGCTGGGCTATCTGTCGTTACTGATCAAGTGGAACAAGGCCTACAACCTGACTGCTGTCCGCGATCCGGACGAAATGGTGTCTCGCCATCTGCTCGATAGCCTGAGTGTCGTGCCTTACATTCAGGGTGAGCGCCAGCTTGACGTGGGCAGTGGCGGCGGCATGCCCGGTATTCCGCTGGCGATCCTGTTCCCGGACATGCAGGTCACGTGTCTGGACAGTAATGGCAAAAAGACTCGCTTTTTGACCCAGGTCAAACTCGAACTGAAACTCGACAATCTCCAAGTTATCCACAGCCGTGCAGAAGCATTCCAGCCTGAACAACCGTTCACAGGAATCATCTCCCGCGCTTTCAGCAGCCTTGAAGACTTCACACAGTGGACGCGTCACATGGGTGACACCCAGACGCGATGGCTGGCAATGAAAGGTCTGCATCCGGCTGACGAACTGGTAGCATTGCCCGCAGATTTTCGTCTGGAAAGCGCGCAAGCCTTGGCCGTACCGGGTTGCCAAGGCCAACGGCATCTGCTGATACTGCGCCGCACGGCATGACAGGGAACACACGCAAGAATGGCTAAGGTATTCGCGATAGCGAACCAAAAAGGTGGTGTGGGTAAAACCACCACCTGCATCAACCTCGCAGCGTCGCTGGTTGCTACCAAGCGTCGGGTGTTGTTGATCGATCTCGATCCACAGGGCAACGCCACCATGGGTAGCGGTGTGGATAAACATGGGCTGGAGCATTCCGTCTACGATCTTCTGATCGGCGAATGTGACCTGAACCAGGCCATGCATTTTTCCGAGCACGGCGGTTATCAACTGCTGCCTGCCAACCGCGACCTGACCGCCGCTGAAGTCGTCTTGCTGGAAATGCAGATGAAAGAGGCACGCCTGCGCACAGCGCTGGCGCCGATTCGCGAGAACTACGATTACATCCTGATCGACTGCCCTCCATCCCTGTCGATGCTGACGCTCAATGCCCTCGTAGCGGCGGACGGTGTGATTATCCCCATGCAGTGCGAATACTTCGCGCTAGAAGGCCTGAGTGACCTTGTGGATAACATCAAGCGCATCGCCGAGCTGCTTAATCCACAGCTCAAGATCGAAGGCTTGTTGCGAACGATGTATGACCCGCGTCTGAGCCTGATCAACGATGTCTCTGCCCAGCTCAAGGAACATTTCGGCGACCAGCTGTACGACACTGTGATCCCACGCAACATTCGACTGGCCGAGGCCCCGAGTTTCGGGATGCCGGCGCTGGCCTATGACAAGACCTCTCGCGGTGCCCTGGCTTATCTGGCTCTGGCGGGCGAAATGGTTCGTCGTCAACGTCGCGGATCCCGCGCCGCCGCCCAGCCCACTTAAGGAAATCCCATGGCCGTCAAGAAACGAGGACTCGGACGTGGGCTGGACGCACTGCTGAGCAGCCCCACCGTCAGCGCGCTGGAAGAACAGGCCGTTCAGGCCGATCAGCGCGAGTTACAGCACATTCCGCTGGATCTGATCCAGCGCGGCAAGTATCAGCCACGCCGGGATATGGATCCGCAGGCGCTGGAAGAACTGGCCAATTCGATCAAGGCTCAGGGCGTCATGCAGCCGATCGTGGTGCGCCCGATCGCCGACAACCGCTTCGAGATCATCGCCGGTGAACGTCGCTGGCGTGCCAGCCAACAGGCAGGCATCGAAACGATCCCGGCAATGGTGCGTGACGTGCCGGATGAAGCGGCTATCGCAATGGCGCTCATCGAGAACATCCAGCGCGAAGACCTCAATCCGATTGAAGAGGCCATCGCACTGCAGCGCTTGCAGCAGGAATTCCAGTTGACCCAGCAGCAGGTCGCGGAGGCTGTGGGTAAGTCACGCGTCAGCGTGGCCAACCTTTTGCGTCTTATCGCGCTGCCTGAGGTGATCAAGACTATGCTGTCCCACGGAGACCTTGAGATGGGTCATGCCCGAGCGTTGCTGGGTTTGCCGGAAGAAAGGCAGGTCGACGGGGCGCGACATGTTGTCGCACGCGGGCTGACCGTGCGCCAGACTGAGGCACTTGTACGGCAGTGGTTGAGTGGGAAGCAGGAGCCTGCCGAACCCGTCAAAGCCGATCCGGACATCACCCGACTCGAGCAGCGTCTGGCCGAGCGCCTAGGCTCTGCGGTGCAGATTCGCCATGGTCAAAAGGGAAAAGGCCAGTTGGTAATCCGTTATAACTCACTGGATGAGTTGCAGGGCGTCCTCGCCCACATCCGCTGAAACAAATCGTGCGTAGCGTGTAGTCGGAAATCACTACCCGGCAGTTGAATAGGGGCTGAACCGCCCCTATACTCTGCGCGCATTTTGTCGGCACAAATTATGCCAAGTTATTGATTTTGGCGGCTGGCATACGAGGAGCCCATGTGATGGAGACACGCACGCCAAACCGCTTGCCATTCCATCGTCTGGCTGTTTTCCCGGTACTGCTGGCTCAATTGATTGTGCTGTTACTGGCAGCGGTGACGCTTTGGCAGTGGCATGGAGTCGTAGCTGGATACTCAGGGCTTTGCGGAGGCCTGATAGCTTGGCTGCCCAATTTGTACTTTGCCCATAAGGCGTTCCGGTTTTCCGGTGCCAGGGCTGCGCAAGCCATCGTTCGGTCGTTCTACGCCGGCGAGGCAGGCAAACTGATTTTTACGGCAGTGCTGTTTGCACTGACCTTCGCAGGTGTAAAGCCGCTGGCCCCGCTGGCGGTTTTCGGAGTGTTCATGCTGACCCAGTTGGTCAGCTGGTTCGCACCCCTGCTAATGAGAACAAGACTTTTGAGACCTTAGGGCGTTTGAGGCAACCATGGCAGAGCAAACAGCTTCGGGCTATATCCAGCACCACTTGCAGAACTTGACCTTCGGTCATTTGCCTGACGGCACTTGGGGCTTCGCGCATTCCGCAGCAGAAGCAAAAGAAATGGGCTTTTGGGCTTTCCACCTCGACACGCTTGGCTGGTCGGTGGCTCTGGGTCTGATCTTCGTCCTGCTCTTCCGCATGGCCGCTAAAAAAGCGACCTCCGGTCAGCCTGGCGGTCTGCAGAACTTCGTCGAAGTCCTGATCGAATTCGTCGACGGCAGCGTAAAAGACAGCTTCCATGGTCGCAGCGCGGTCATCGCACCTCTGGCACTGACCATTTTCGTCTGGGTTTTCCTGATGAACGCGGTCGACCTCGTGCCGGTTGACTGGATTCCACAGTTGGCGGTGATGATTTCCGGCGATCACCACATTCCGTTCCGCGCGGTGTCGACCACCGACCCTAACGCAACCATCGGCATGGCGCTTTCGGTCTTCGCACTGATCATTTTCTACAGCATCAAGGTCAAGGGCATTGGCGGTTTCATTGGCGAATTGACCCTGCACCCGTTCGGCAGCAAGAACGTTGTTGTCCAGGCACTGTTGATTCCTGTGAACTTCCTGCTTGAATTCGTGACACTGATCGCCAAACCGGTTTCTCTGGCGCTGCGTCTCTTCGGCAACATGTACGCCGGTGAACTCGTGTTCATCCTGATCGCGGTCATGTTCGGCAGCGGGCTGCTGTGGCTCAGCGGACTGGGCGTGGTACTGCAATGGGCGTGGGCTGTCTTCCACATCCTGATCATCACCCTGCAAGCGTTCATCTTCATGATGCTGACCATCGTCTACCTGTCGATGGCTCACGAAGATAACCATTAAGACCCGCCTGGCGAGTCTGATGATCCCCTCATTGCGGTGAGGGGGCGCCCGCAAGGGCTTGATGTAAAAAACGATTTTGTTTTACCGCTTTAATCTAAAAAAACCTAACCAATACGACGTAAAAGTCGGGAGGAAAGATGGAAACTGTAGTTGGTCTAACTGCTATCGCTGTTGCACTGCTGATCGGCCTGGGTGCTCTGGGTACTGCAATCGGTTTCGGCCTGCTGGGCGGTAAGTTCCTGGAAGGCGCAGCGCGTCAACCAGAAATGGTTCCAATGCTGCAAGTTAAAATGTTCATCGTGGCTGGTCTGCTCGACGCCGTAACCATGATCGGTGTTGGTATCGCTCTGTTCTTCACTTTTGCGAACCCCTTCGTTGGTCAACTCGCTGGCTAATCGCTCGAATTTTCGAGTTGATTGGTGTGATGGACAACGAACGAGCGAGGTGTTGGCGTGAACATTAATGCAACCCTGATTGGCCAGTCCGTTGCGTTCTTCATTTTTGTGCTGTTCTGCATGAAGTTCGTGTGGCCTCCGGTCATCGCGGCTTTGCACGAACGTCAGAAGAAGATCGCGGATGGACTGGACGCTGCTACTCGAGCAGCTCGCGACCTGGAGCTGGCCCAAGATAAAGCGGGTCAGCAACTGCGCGAAGCGAAAGCTCAGGCAGCTGAAATCATTGAGCAAGCCAAGAAGCGCGGTACTCAGATTGTCGACGAAGCCCGTGAACAGGCTCGTGTCGATGCTGACCGCATCAAGGCTCAGGCTCAGGCCGAGATCGAGCAGGAACTGAACGGCGTCAAAGACGCGCTGCGCGCCCAACTGGGCAGCCTGGCAGTCAACGGCGCGGAGAAGATCCTGGGTGCCACAATCGATCAAAACGCGCACGCGGAGCTGGTTAACAAACTGGCTGCTGAAATTTAAGCGAGGGCGATCATGGCAGAACTGACCACGTTGGCCCGACCTTACGCTAAGGCAGCCTTCGAGCATGCACAGGCGCACCAGCAACTGGCCAATTGGTCAGCCATGCTCGGCCTGGCTGCTGCGGTGTCGCAAGACGACACCATGCAGCGCATGCTCAAGGCCCCGCGACTGACGAGCGCAGACAAGGCCGCCACTTTTATTGAAGTGTGCGGCGACAAGTTCGATGCCAAGGCACAGAATTTCATTCACGTCGTTGCTGAAAACGACCGTCTCCAGCTTCTGCCGGAGATCTCCGAACTGTTCGAGCTGTACAAGGCCGAGCAGGAAAAATCGGTAGATGTGGATGTGACCAGTGCTTTTGCATTGAACCAAGAACAGCAAGACAAACTCGCCAAGGTTCTCAGTGCACGGCTCGGCCGGGAAGTGCGCCTGCACGCTGCGGAGGATGCTGCCCTGATAGGTGGTGTCATCATCCGCGCCGGCGACCTGGTTATCGATGGCTCAGTTCGCGGCAAACTCGCGCAACTAGCCGAAGCATTGAAATCTTGAGTTTGAAGGGGCAGCAGAGCAATGCAGCAACTCAATCCTTCCGAAATAAGTGAAATCATCAAGGGCCGCATCGACAAGCTCGATGTAGCCTCCCAAGCCCGCAACGAAGGCACTGTCGTCAGCGTGTCTGACGGTATCGTGCGGATTCACGGTCTGGCCGACGCTATGTACGGCGAAATGATCGAGTTCCCGGGCGGCGTCTACGGTATGGCACTCAACCTGGAGCAAGACTCCGTGGGTGCTGTCGTACTGGGCGCATACACCTCTCTTGCCGAAGGCATGAGCGCCAAGTGCACAGGCCGCATCCTGGAGGTTCCGGTTGGTAAGGAACTGCTGGGTCGCGTTGTCGATGCACTGGGTAACCCTGTGGACGGTAAAGGTCCTCTGAACAACACCGAGACCGACGCGGTCGAGAAAGTTGCTCCAGGCGTTATCTGGCGTAAGTCGGTAGACCAGCCTGTACAGACTGGCTACAAGGCTGTCGATGCCATGATCCCTGTCGGCCGTGGCCAGCGTGAGCTGATCATCGGTGACCGTCAGATCGGTAAAACCGCTCTGGCGATCGACGCGATCATCAACCAGAAAGACAGCGGCATCTTCTGCGTCTACGTTGCTATTGGTCAGAAGCAATCGACCATCGCCAACGTTGTTCGCAAGCTGGAAGAAAACGGCGCTCTGGCCAACACCATCATCGTGGCCGCCAGTGCTTCCGAATCTCCTGCGCTGCAATTCCTGGCTCCTTATGCCGGTTGCACCATGGGCGAATACTTCCGCGACCGCGGTGAAGACGCACTGATCGTTTATGACGATCTGTCGAAGCAAGCAGTGGCTTACCGCCAGATTTCCCTGCTGCTGCGCCGTCCACCAGGACGTGAAGCTTACCCAGGCGACGTGTTCTATCTCCACTCCCGTCTGCTGGAGCGCGCATCCCGCGTTTCGGAAGAGTACGTAGAGAAGTTCACCAACGGCGCAGTGACCGGCAAAACCGGTTCCCTGACCGCACTGCCGATCATCGAAACCCAGGCTGGCGACGTTTCCGCGTTCGTTCCGACCAACGTGATTTCCATCACCGACGGTCAGATCTTCCTGGAATCGGCCATGTTCAACTCCGGCATCCGTCCGGCTGTGAACGCTGGTGTTTCGGTATCTCGTGTGGGCGGTGCCGCTCAGACCAAGATCATCAAGAAGCTGTCCGGTGGTATCCGTACCGCTCTGGCTCAGTACCGTGAACTGGCGGCATTCGCCCAGTTCGCCTCTGACCTGGACGAAGCGACCCGTAAGCAACTTGAGCATGGTCAGCGCGTTACCGAGCTGATGAAGCAGAAGCAATACGCGCCAATGTCGATCGCTGACATGTCGCTGTCGCTGTATGCCGCTGAGCGTGGGTTCCTGACTGACGTCGAAATCGCCAAGGTCGGCAGCTTTGAACAAGCGCTGATTGCTTACTTCAACCGCGATCACGCCGATTTGATGGCGAAGATCAACGTGAAGGGTGACTTCAATGACGAAATCGATTCTGGCCTCAAAGCCGGTATCGAGAAGTTCAAGGCCACCCAAACCTGGTAAGCCGCAGCGGGAGTCGCGAGGCTCCCGCTTGCTAACCTGATAGGTGTTACATGGCAGGCGCAAAAGAGATTCGCAGCAAGATTGCGAGCATCAAAAGCACGCAAAAGATCACCAGCGCCATGGAAAAAGTGGCGGTCAGCAAAATGCGCAAGGCTCAAATGCGCATGGCTGCTAGCCGTCCTTACGCGGAGCGCATCCGCCAGGTGATTGGTCATCTTGCCAACGCTAACCCGGAATACCGTCACCCCTTCATGATCGAACGCGAAGTAAAGCGCGTCGGTTATATCGTGGTGAGCAGTGACCGCGGTCTGTGTGGTGGCTTGAATACCAACCTGTTCAAGGCTTTGGTCAAGGACATGGCGAAGAACCGTGAAAACGGCGTAGAGATCGATCTGTGCGTGGTCGGCAGCAAAGGTGCGGCGTTTTTCCGCAACTTCGGCGGTAACGTCGTCGCTGCGATCAGCCACTTGGGCGAAGAGCCATCGATCAACGATTTGATCGGCAGCGTCAAGGTGATGCTGGATGCCTACCTGGAGGGCCGTATTGATCGCCTGTCCGTGGTATCCAACAAGTTCATCAACACCATGACTCAGCAGCCAACGGTCGAGCAGTTGATTCCGTTGGTCGCCACCCAGGATCAAGAACTCAAGCACCACTGGGATTACCTGTACGAACCCGACGCCAAAGAGCTGCTGGACGGCTTGATGGTCCGTTACGTGGAGTCGCAGGTCTACCAGGCGGTGGTCGAGAACAACGCAGCTGAACAAGCCGCGCGGATGATCGCGATGAAGAACGCCACTGACAACGCCGGTGACCTGATCAGCGATTTGCAGCTGATCTACAACAAGGCGCGTCAGGCAGCGATCACCCAAGAGATCTCGGAAATCGTCGGCGGCGCTGCCGCGGTTTAACGGTTCAAATATTCAGAGGATCCAGCTAATGAGTAGCGGACGTATCGTTCAAATCATCGGCGCCGTGATCGACGTGGAATTTCCACGCGACAGCGTACCGAGTATCTACAACGCGCTGAAAGTACAAGGCGCGGAAACTACCCTGGAAGTTCAGCAGCAGCTGGGCGATGGCGTAGTTCGTACCATTGCGATGGGTT
The DNA here is from genome assembly GCF_900100795.1 of Pseudomonas abietaniphila. GTDB lineage: Bacteria > Pseudomonadota > Gammaproteobacteria > Pseudomonadales > Pseudomonadaceae > Aquipseudomonas > Aquipseudomonas abietaniphila. Next base: position 12,211 of record NZ_FNCO01000018.1, on the reverse strand, counting down.
CTACCGAAGGCTTGAAGCGCGGTCTGGACGTTATCGACAGCGGCGCAGCCATCTCCGTACCGGTCGGTAAAGCGACTCTGGGCCGGATCATGGACGTCCTGGGTAACCCGATCGACGAAGCTGGCCCGATCGAAACCGAAGAGCGCTGGGGCATTCACCGTCCTGCGCCTTCGTTCGCTGACCAGGCAGGCGGCAACGACCTGCTGGAAACCGGCATCAAGGTTATCGACCTGGTTTGCCCGTTTGCCAAGGGCGGTAAAGTCGGTCTGTTCGGTGGTGCCGGTGTCGGCAAGACCGTAAACATGATGGAACTGATCCGTAACATCGCCATCGAGCACAGCGGTTATTCCGTGTTCGCCGGTGTGGGTGAGCGTACTCGTGAGGGTAACGACTTCTACCACGAGATGAAGGATTCCAACGTTCTGGACAAAGTGGCACTGGTATACGGCCAGATGAACGAACCGCCGGGAAACCGTCTGCGCGTTGCTCTGACCGGTCTGACCATGGCCGAGAAGTTCCGTGACGAAGGTAACGACGTTCTGCTGTTCGTCGACAACATCTACCGTTACACACTGGCCGGTACTGAAGTATCCGCACTGCTGGGCCGTATGCCTTCCGCAGTAGGTTACCAGCCGACCCTGGCTGAAGAGATGGGCGTGCTGCAAGAGCGCATCACTTCGACCAAAGAAGGTTCGATCACCTCGATCCAGGCGGTATACGTACCAGCGGACGACTTGACCGATCCGTCGCCAGCGACCACCTTCGCCCACTTGGACGCCACCGTCGTTCTGTCCCGTGACATCGCTTCCCTGGGTATCTACCCAGCGGTTGACCCACTGGACTCGACTTCGCGCCAGCTGGACCCGAACGTTATCGGCCAGGACCACTACGACACCGCCCGCGGCGTTCAGTACGTTCTGCAGCGTTACAAAGAGCTGAAAGACATCATCGCGATCCTGGGTATGGACGAGCTGTCGGAAACCGACAAGCAGTTGGTATCCCGCGCTCGTAAGATCCAGCGCTTCCTGTCGCAGCCGTTCTTCGTGGCTGAAGTCTTCACCGGTGCATCGGGTAAATACGTTTCCCTGAAAGACACCATTGCTGGCTTCAAAGGCATCCTCGCCGGTGAGTACGACCACCTGCCAGAACAAGCGTTCTACATGGTCGGCGGCATCGAAGAAGCGATCGAGAAAGCCAAGAAACTGTAATCCAGGCGCCCGGCAACGGGCGCTAATCAGGTTGAGGCAAGCAAATGGCTATGACAGTCCATTGCGATATCGTCAGCGCGGAAGGAGAGATTTTCTCCGGTCTGGTCGAGATGGTGATTGCACACGGTAACCTGGGTGATATCGGTATTGCTCCAGGTCACGCGCCGCTGATCACTGATCTGAAGCCGGGCCCGATCCGTCTGATCAAGCAGGGTGGAGAAGCCGAGGTGTTTTACATCTCCGGTGGTTTCCTTGAGGTTCAACCGAACATGGTCAAAGTGCTTGCCGATACCGTGCAACGCGCTGCTGACCTGGACGAAGCCTCTGCTCAGGAAGCCGTCAAGGCTGCCGAGAAAGCCCTGAACGAAAAAGGCGCAGATTTCGACTACGGATCTGCTGCTGCACGTCTGGCGGAGGCCGCGGCTCAGCTGCGCACCGTTCAGCAAATTCGCAAGAAATTCGGCGGCTAAGGCTCACGACGTTCATGCGCGATTGAGTAAAAGGGTAGCCTCGGCTACCCTTTTTCTTTTTTCGGTTCTTTTTCCTGAATCATCAGCCCGGTCTCCGCTGCGGCTGCTCGCCTGGAATCCTTCATGTCTCTCGATATCGTCATTCTTGCTGCGGGTCAGGGCACTCGCATGCGTTCGGCTCTCCCTAAAGTGCTGCACCCGGTGGCCGGCAACTCCATGTTGGGCCATGTTATCCACAGTGCTCGTCAGCTTTCGCCTGACAGCATCCAGGTGGTGATCGGGCATGGCGCCGATAAGGTGCGTGAACAGCTTGCCGCCGACGACTTGAGCTTTGTCCTGCAGGACAAACAATTGGGGACCGGACACGCAGTCGCCCAGGCCGTGCCGGCGCTAAGCGCTGACACCGTTTTGATTTTGTACGGCGATGTCCCGCTGATCGAAGTGGAGACATTGCAGCGTCTGCTTACGCTGGTGAACGACCAGCAGCTGGGCCTGTTGACCGTCACCCTCGACGACCCGACCGGTTACGGCCGGATAGTGCGCGATGAACAGAACCGCGTCAGCGCCATCGTTGAGCACAAGGACGCCACTGACGCTCAGAAAGCGATCAAGGAAGGCAACACCGGGATTCTGGCTTTGCCTGGCAAGCGTCTGGCCGATTGGCTAGGCCGTCTGTCGAACAACAATGCCCAAGGCGAGTATTACCTGACCGACGTGATCGCAATGGCGGTGAACGACGGCCTGATCGTCGCCACAGCCCAGCCACATGACCCGATGGAAGTGCAGGGCGCCAACGACCGCAAACAGCTCGCCGAGCTGGAGCGTCACTACCAGCTGCGTGAAGCGCGCCGCCTGATGGCGCTTGGCGTGACGTTGCGCGATCCGGTGCGTTTCGATGTGCGCGGTGATGTCACGGTCGGACGCGATGTCACCATCGATATCAACGTGATCCTCGAAGGTCGTGTAGTCATCGAGGACGATGTGTCCATCGGCCCGAACTGTGTGATCAAAGACAGCACGCTGCGCAAAGGCGCAATCATTAAGGCGAACAGCCATCTTGAAGGCGCCATTGTCGGTGAAGCGGCCGATGCAGGTCCTTTCGCCCGACTTCGTCCAGGAAGCGTCTTGGGCGCTCGGGCCCATGTGGGTAACTTCGTTGAACTGAAGAACGCCGAGATGGGCGAGGGGGCCAAGGCCGGTCATCTGGCGTATCTGGGAGATGCGGTCATCGGCGCGCGCACGAATATCGGCGCCGGCACTATCACCTGCAATTATGACGGCGCCAACAAGCACAAAACGGTATTGGGCGAAGACGTATTCATCGGCTCGAACAACTCGCTGGTCGCGCCTGTGGATATCTCGTCGGGGGCAACGACTGCTGCAGGTTCAACCATTACGCAGAACGTTGCGGTCGAGCAGCTGGCAGTTGCCCGAGCGCGCCAGCGCAACATCGATGGCTGGAAGCGCCCGGTCAAAATCAAGAAACACTGAAGTTATCCACAGTTTGCATCAGGCCTGACTGCCATCGCGCGCGTTCAGGTCTGATTCAGTCCGTCTCTGCCAGGGCTTGATGTATTCACAGCCTTCGGCATCCCCAGAAAAATCATCGCCCTCTCTTGACGAATATCTTTCGATAGGTTTCTATTCGCATCGTTATCTTTCGAAACGAAACTTACGGGTCAACATGTCCAAGCGCAATACCCCTCAACGTCGTCACAATATCCTTGCGCTGCTCAATGAACAGGGCGAGGTGAGTGTCGACGAGTTGGCGAAACGTTTCGAGACCTCTGAAGTTACGGTTCGTAAGGATCTGGCTGCACTTGAAAGCAACGGCTTGTTGTTGCGCCGTTACGGCGGGGCGGTTCCGATGCCGCAGGAATTGATCGGCGAACCGGGTCAGCCGGTATCCCGACACAAGCAAGCCATTGCCCGCGCGGCGGTGAAGCGCATCCGTGAGCATGCCCGAATCATCATCGACAGCGGCAGTACCACCGCTGCCATGATCCCAGAGCTTGGTCAGCAGCCCGGCCTGGTCGTCATGACGAACTCTTTGCATGTCGCCAACGCCCTCGGCGAGCTGGAGCATGAACCGGTGTTGTTGATGACCGGGGGCACTTGGGACCCGCATTCCGAGTCGTTCCAGGGCCAGGTCGCCGAACAAGTGCTGCGTTCCTATGACTTCGATCAGCTCTTCATCGGTGCGGACGGCATTGATCTGATGCGCGGTACCACGACCTTCAACGAGCTGCTGGGCCTCAGTCGTGTCATGGCCGAGGTCGCTCGCGAAGTGATTGTCATGGTCGAAGCCGACAAGGTCGGTCGCAAGATTCCCAATCTGGAACTGCCCTGGAGCAGTGTCCACACCCTTATTACCGACGATCGACTGCCTCAGGAGGCACGCGATCATATTCAGGCGCGCGGCGTTACGTTGATCTGCGCCGCTGTTTCCTAGGAGAAAAAACCATGTGTGGAATTGTCGGCGCTGTCGCTGAACGTAATGTCACCGCCATCCTGCTGGAAGGCCTCAAGCGTCTGGAATACCGCGGCTACGACAGCGCGGGCGTAGCGCTGTTCAGCAATGCTGGCGTGCTGGAGCGTCGTCGCCGCGTCGGCAAGGTCAATGAGCTTGAGCAATCGCTGGCGGGCGAACCGTTGGTGGGCCGTCTGGGTATTGCCCACACCCGTTGGGCCACCCACGGTGCGCCTCTGGAGCACAACGCGCACCCACACTTTTCCAGCGGCGAACTGGCCGTTGTCCACAACGGCATCATCGAAAACCATGAGCCGCTGCGCGATCGTCTGAAAAGCCTCGGCTACCTGTTCACCTCCGATACCGACACCGAAGTCATCGTGCACCTGCTGCACCATAAAATGCAGGACACGCCTGATCTGACCGCAGCGCTCAAAGCAACCGTTAAAGAACTGCACGGTGCTTATGGCCTGGCAGTCATCAGTGCCAAGCAACCTGATCGTCTGGTCGCGGCACGCAGCGGAAGCCCGCTGGTGGTCGGCCTGGGTCTGGGTGAGAACTTCCTGGCCTCCGATCAGCTGGCGCTGCGTCAGGTCACCGATCGCTTCATGTACCTGGAAGAGGGCGACATCGCCGAGATCCGCCGTGACAGCGTGCAGATCTGGACCGCTGCCGGCGTTTCGGTGGAGCGAGAAATCGTGCAGTACCGCGAAGGCGCCGAGGCCGCTGACAAAGGCGAGTTCCGTCACTTCATGCTCAAGGAAATCCACGAGCAGCCAAAAGTCGTGCAACGCACGCTGGAAAACCGTCTGGGTCCGGAGCAGGTGCTGGTCCAGGCATTCGGCCCGCAAGCGGCCGAGCTGTTCGCCAAAGTGCGCAACGTCCAGATCGTTGCCTGCGGCACCAGTTATCACGCCGGGATGGTCGCCCGTTACTGGCTGGAAGGCCTGGCGGGTATTCCCTGTCAGGTCGAAGTCGCCAGCGAATTCCGCTACCGCAAAGTCGTGGTCCAGCCGGACACGCTGTTCGTCTCGATTTCCCAGTCTGGCGAAACCGCCGACACCTTGGCCGCACTGCGCAACGCCAAAGAACTGGGCTTCCTCGCAAGCCTGGCGATCTGCAACGTCAGCATCAGCTCGCTGGTGCGTGAATCCGACCTGACCCTGCTGACGCAAGCAGGCCCTGAAATCGGAGTGGCCTCCACCAAGGCATTCACCACTCAGCTGGTTGCCCTGATGCTGTTGACCCTGTCGCTGGGTCAGGTCAAAGGCACGTTGGCTGCTGGCGTTGAAGCTGAGCTGGTTGAAGAACTGCGTCGCCTGCCAACCCGCCTGGGCGAAGCGTTGGCGATGGACAGCACCGTCGAGAAAGTGGCCGAGTTGTTCGCCGAGAAGAACCACACGCTGTTCCTCGGACGTGGCGCGCAATTCCCGGTCGCGATGGAAGGTGCCCTGAAACTCAAGGAAATCTCCTACATCCACGCCGAAGCCTATCCAGCAGGCGAGCTCAAACACGGCCCGCTAGCGCTGGTCGACAGCGACATGCCCGTCGTGACCGTGGCGCCGAACAACGAACTGCTGGAAAAACTGAAGTCGAACCTGCAGGAAGTCCGCGCCCGTGGCGGTGAGTTGATCGTCTTCGCTGACGAACAAGCCGGCCTCAACAACGGCGAAGGCACCCACGTCATCTCGATGCCGCACATCATCGATGCCCTGGCGCCGATTCTCTACACCGTCCCGCTGCAGCTGCTGTCTTACTACGTCGCAGTGCTTAAAGGCACGGACGTGGATCAGCCGCGTAACCTGGCGAAGTCGGTGACGGTGGAATAAGTTATCCACAACGAGTCGTTGTGGTGGTTTTGAACAATAAAGATTGACACAAAACAATAAAGTTTGACACTCATGAACATAGATTGACACAAGGCTCAAACCCCCGTATCTACGGGGGTTTTCCTTTCCAGGCTTTCCCTTTGGTCTGGATTCTTCGCTTCAACTTTCAGCGGGTGTAGTCTGGAAAATGTTTTGAATACGGCCGCTTTGGCAGTCGTGTCCTTCTACGACTTTTTCTCGACGCGAGGTGAAGCGGTCCGCATCGACTGAGGAGGCGTGGGTTGCGAGGTCGTAAATTTGCATCACAGCAGGACATTGAACGGCACATTGCAAATGGATTTGGCGAAGGCGCCGGGGCAAGCTACGTGCCTTGGCTGCGGGTACAAGATGTCCCGTCGATAGGTCGTTCGCACAAGATTCAAGGTGTGAAGATCGAGAGGATTCATCACCTCCTGTCAGATCTCGAGCGTTCCTACTTCCTTGTGTGTGAATTTTCTGAAGACGTCGTGGATATCCGGGAGCAATACCCTTTACTACCCACAGAGCGTGCGCAAGCGATAGCGTCGGCGATCGATGTACGCTATCCAAGATACCCTAGAACAACACTGCCTTATGTGATGACAACAGACTTCCTGTTAACTGTTAAGGACCCGAGCGGAAACTTCAAATCGGTAGCTAGGACGGTGAAGTATCGTTCCGATTTAATTGGCAATGGAAGTAAAAGAACGCTTGAAAAACTTGAAATTGAAAAGCGTTTTTGGGAAAGCCAAGGTGTTGATTGGAAAATCGTAACAGACGAGTTTTTTTCACGAGATTTGATTAAAAATCTTGGACTAATCAGGAGGTACTCGAAGCTCTCTCGTGATTTAATGAAAGCGCCGTTGCATTCGAATTTTATCGAGTGCCTTGTAAACAGCCGGGAATATTCGTGGACCTTAGCCACCTGTCTAAGAAAAATAGCGTCACTTCTGTCCATTTCCTATATAGACGCTCAAGCAATTTTCTTTCACCTGGTTTGGAACAAGATACTGAAAATCGATTTGGTTAACACTCCTCTCCACCTTACTGGTCTAGTTCCTGGCTTCGAAGTTTCACCGAGCCCTGTCCAAGTATCGTTGAAGGAGAAAATGTCATGACTGTTCTCGTTAATGACGTTTTCGAGCCTGTAACCGATCTGTCGGTCATCGCTACGATAGCCAGGCTCCTTTACCAGGATGAAACACATGACTTAGCAGTTTTGATGGATCTAGCTGACCCACCCCGGCAGCCATACGCTGTTGGACTGGAGGAGCTGCGTCGATCGTTAGCGTCTGGTCACACCAAACCAGCAGCCATTGCCACGCCCGAGTTCATGCTTGTGCTTGAGGAACAGTTGGATGAGAGAGCCAAGCAAGGCCGGGACGAAAAGTGGGCCGTCATCGCCCCTCTATTAGATCCTAAATACCCGGGACAAATATTTGTACGAGGTGAGTTAGGCCGGCTTGTTAGCAGACGGGCGTCAGAGCTCGGAATCCAGCGGAAAACGATCTATCGGCTTCTTTACCGATATTGGTTTTATGGTCAAGTTCGCAACTCATTGCTTAATAATTATACGGCGGTAGGTGTTGCCGATAGAAAATATGATCCGAGCAGGCCACCAGGGCGAAAGCCTAAATTTCAAGGCGTTCTTACTTCGCCTTCCAAGATGCTCAGTGCGGTTGATAAACGATGCATCCGTGTTGGATATGCTCTTTATGTAAGAGATAAGAAATCTTCCATTTCGAGCGCATATGACGAAATGTTGAGACGATTTTACTCAGTCCGAGACATCTCTAAAAACAGTGAAGAAGAGCTTCGTTTGTTGCCTGGTTCAGAACTCCCCAGCTTGAGGCAGTTCCAATATTGGGGACAGATTTTTTTCGACGAGATTGCAACCGAGCGTGGCCGTAAAGGATTGAGGAGATGGTTAAAGGACTGCCGTCCGCTTTCAGGTACCGTTCGCGATTGGCTGCGTGGACCCTGTCATCAGTTCGAGATCGACGCGACTATTGCCGATATTTATTTGGTCAACAGCTACTCCAGGCGGATGCTCATTGGCCGGCCCGTAGTTTATATCGTTGTGGATAGCTTCTCCGGAATGATTGCTGGTCTCTATGTAGGATTGGAGGGCCCTAGTTGGAATGGGGCCAGGCAAGCGCTGTTCAACGCGTTTACCTCCAAAGTCGAGTTCTGCGCTCAGAACGGCGTCGAAATCAATGCAGATGATTGGAATTGTCACCACCTGCCCCACCAGATTTACGCCGACCGAGGAGAGATGCTGTCACTCGCAGCAGAGGGGCTATCGTCAGGATTGGGAATTGAGATGGGCACTGCTCCGCCTTATCGGCCGGATTGGAAGCCTATGGTGGAAAGTCGGTTTGGCATTTTGAATGATTTGACGGGTATCAGATGGCTACCTGGCGGGGTAGCAGCGCGAGACAAAGAGCGAGGCGAGCGAGATTACCGGCTCGATGCCACGCTGAATCTCAAAGAGTTCACCCAAATCCTCATCAAGTGCGTACTCCACTATAACGGGCACCATCGACAGCCTGAACGACTGACGCAGGCGATGATGAATGACGGCGTTGAACCTACACCCAACGGGATATGGAATTGGGCCTGCGACAACGACCTGATCGAATCCAACAAACGTCCTGACGAGCTGGTTTACCTCCATCTCTTGCCTCGCGAGCGCGCGACCGTTCAAAAGGGTGGGGTTATGTTTCGCGGCATGCACTACGTGTGTGATATGGCCATAGAGAAAGATTGGTTTGCCAAGGCTCGCAAAGGGGGCGTTTGGTCAATAGAGTGTTGGTTCGATCCGAACTCGGCGGCACACATTTGGATTCAGGGAGAGGCCAAGCAGTTTATCCGTTGTGATCTTCGACGATCGGATGCCGGTTACGCGAATTACCGCTCGGACGAGATTTTTGATCTGCTCGAAGCCTATCGCCAAAAACCGCCTACTCGCCGGCGAGCCGAGCTGGAAAGCCGTGTGCAGCTTAGCGATCAGGTCCACCAGATCATCAGTCATGCACTCGCAGAACGAAAACTGGAACCTGCTCCGCCCACCAAGGCAGAGGCCACTGGAAACATCCGCGAGAACCGCGCAGAAGAACGTCTCCGTGAGCGTGAAAATGCGGTTGTTCCTGAAGGCGTTAGGGCGGAGCCAGCTTCACTTCAATCTGAATTGACACCGAAAGCGCATGATTCATATGCCGGCGAGCGGACTGCGCAGGTTATCGATTTGCTCAAAAGAATTCGGCCAGGACAGGCAAAATGAAAGGTGCACAGACGTTTGCCAATTACGTCAGACAGGACATTAGTGAGTATGCGGGTAACCCGCTTATCGAAGCTTTGCCTCCGATATTGTCGGAGGCCGCGGCTGTTGAGCTGATCTCGAATTTTCCTCAGCCGGTGGATCCGAAAGAGCTGACGCTCGAAGGAGCCACTCGAATTCACTGTATCGACCGGCTAAGAACCGTGGTACAGCCGTTTTTGCTACATCTGGAACTGGAGGCCCTGTTCTCACTGCTCATTCGTCGAGGGTATGTTGGGCGTAACCCGATGTCGCCCGCTACCGTCCGGCATTTGCATTCTTTATCGGGAGCTCAGCGTTACCACGATGCGTTCAAGTCCACTGCAGAAACGTTTACCGTCGTCGGCCTGAGCGGCATTGGCAAGTCGACGGCGCTCCACGCCATCTTGAGCCTTTATCCACAGACAATCCGTCATGAGCGCTATGAGGGAAAGCAGTTTGTTCATACCCAAATCACATGGCTGAAGCTTGACTGCCCTCGGGATGGATCGCTGGCTGGATTTTGCCAGCAGTTTTTTTATGCGGTTGGTGACGCTCTAGGAGATAAGGACTACCACAAGCGCTACAGGCATCGAAACATCAATGATGCGCTGCAACAGATGGAGCAGGTGGCCAGCACGTTTTTCATCGGCGCCTTGTTGATCGACGAGCTGCAAAACCTCCACCTGGCGAAAACCGGTGGTAAAGAGAGCATGCTGAATTTTTTCCTGCACTTGGTAAACAACATCGGTATCCCGGTGGTTTTCAGTGGCACGAACTCGACAATTAGCCTGTTCTCAGAAGCCATGCGGACTGCCCGCCGAGTTTGTGGTGCCGGTACGCTCGAATTCAAACGATTCGAAAAGGATGATGAGGAGTGGCGGTTGTTGGTCGAAAATCTCTGGAGCTATCAGTGGTGCAAGCAGACTGCCGAGCTGACCGACGAGATTTTTGACACGCTGTATGAACACACTCAAGGCGTGACAGATTTCCTGGTCAAGCTGCTGGTATTGAGTCAGCGTTATGCGGTCCAGAGTGGCTCGGAGTGTTTGACTGCCGAGGTCATGGTGAAGGTAAGCAACTCAAAAATGCAGATTCTAAAGCCAGCCCTTTCAGCCCTGCGTAGCCGTGATCCGAAGCGGATGCGACAGTTTGACGATTTGCTGCCGATTGAGGATCAACTGAGCGAAATGATGGTCTTCGATGGATTGGCACGAGAGGATCGCCTCACCTTGCTTCGAAGCGTTGTATCCCGTGAGAAACCGGCAGACCCATCTCCAACTATTCTTGCGAAAGATCACCCATCGCCGATTGCTACTGCTGTGGAAAACTCAGAGGCTAAAGCGCTTAGCGAACATGACGCTCCCCTCGACGCTCTGCGCGCTGCGGGCTGGCTCAACGAGGACCTGTTTGAGTTATCACCGATGTATCACAAAGCGTGAGTAGGAGGGGGGTGAAGTGCAGCTTAAACTCCATTTCTTCCCCGCCGCGTTTCCCGACGAGACGCTGCACAGCGTGATTTCTCGTTATGCCCGTCTTTGCGGTGTTCGTAATTGCCAAGCAGCATTTGCCGGACTGAAATCGGCGGCAGCTTTTTCGCAAAATGTGGCATTCCCGAGTCACTTAGGGGATTTTGTCGACGCGCTACCCAGCGGTACCGAGCTATCGGTAGCCGAGGTCCTGATGCGCCACACATTACTACCCTATTACGCGCCGTTTTTGAGGGTGAGCCAGGTTGAACACGCTCGGACGCTGATGACCGCTGATGGTAAAGGCTTGATGTTAAAGCTGGGCGTCAATGCGAGCCGTATTGGATTCGCCTCCCGAGTGCGGTTATGCCCAGAATGTATCGCCCAAGATCAGGCTCAACGGGGAGTCGCTTACTGGCACAGGGTCCACATGCTTCCAGGCGTGCTGGTATGTCCTCATCACGGTACGTCACTCAGGATCGTTGATCCTCGCTGGTCCAGCCGCAGCTCTCGACAACTCAATCTGCCCAGTGATGAGAATGTGCAAGCACACACAGTACTTCTCGACACCCCGTTGCGGTGCATGCCACCGCTTCACGAAATAGCGTTGCGCTCACTTCAGGTCCTCGAGTCTGAAGTCACTGCTTTGTCGGCGGAGGCGGTGCGCTTCACGCTTTTACACAGGGCAACGCAGCTCAACCTTGCTTCTGATAACCATCGCTTGCACCTGCACATGCTGGCGCAGCACATGGCCGATTTTTTTGCCGCACTCCCGCGAGAATGGGAATTTTCTATACTCGGAGATGTTCGTGCAGGTACACCCGCCTCATGGGTCACGAAGCTGCTTCGTACGCCTATAACCTCTCACCATCCGCTCAAATACATCTTATTGGCCGGTGCTCTGGGCGTTGAAATGGTGAGCTTGCTGCATGGTCAATGCCCTGTGAAACAGGCGGTGGCATGTGATCCGAAAGCTCACATTCGGCTTCACGCGCGCCTTTCTCCGGTGATGCCTGGTGAAGGCCTGGACTGTTCGTCAGCCGCTGTGTGGGAACATGCTCTTGAAGGAGCTGATGCCAAAAAGATCGCTGCCGTTCTAGGCGTTTCATCAGCGTATGTCTATCGTCACATCCGAAATGTACCCGGCGGGCAAGATGCTTGGAGGGAGGCGCGATTTCACATTGAGCTATGCGCAAGACGCGCGGCTTTCGAGGCTGATTATCGATTGTACAAAGCACATGCATGCAGGGGGTATGCGTGGCTGTATCGTCACGACAGACAGTGGCTTTCGGAGTCGACTGCAAACCCAAGCCCCCATCGTACGCCCCGTCTGAATAGCGCCGAAATGTTCGCAGCCCTCGATGCGAGACTGGCCGGCGAAGTCCGTCAGTGTGCCGACACGCTTTATGCTCTCGCGGGTAAGCCTGTCCGCATTTCGCGTACCAGGAT
>NZ_FNCO01000011.1 GCF_900100795.1 Pseudomonas abietaniphila | reverse complement strand
CGTCGCCGACACACCCAGGGTCTTCGCCGCCAGCGCCAGGCCTTGCGCGTGGTTGCCCGCCGACGCCGTGACCACGCCCCGCGCCAGCTCTTCCGTGCTCAGTTGCGCCAGCTTGTTGTAGGCGCCACGAATCTTGAAGGAAAACACCGGCTGCAGGTCTTCGCGCTTGAGCAGCACCTGGTTGCCCAGCCGCTCGGACAGCTGACGAGCACCGTGAAGCGGGGTTTCCACGGCCACGTCGTAGACGCGCGAGGTGAGGATTTTCTTGACGTACTGATTGAGCAGATCGCCATGGCCCCGTGTTTTTTCGAGCATCGCGTTCATCGTGTCGGCCTCGTCGAAACGGCGGCGATGATCAGACGTGGCGAGAAGACGGCGAGGGAAGGGCGGATGATGATCATGTCTGACTCCTGGTTCGAGGTTTGGGGCCCGGGAGACAGAGAGAAAAAACCCGCCTCTAGGGCGGGTTCGGTGCAAACGTCGGCTAACCCGCCATGACTGGAATGGCGGTAATAATTATCTGGCCGAAGAAATGCTGGGTAACGTTCATGGCCTGAAGACTATGGCGAACACGATACGGACGTCAAGGGCAGGTTCCTGTAGGCGCGCGGCTTGTCCCGCGATCTGCCGGGAGCCGGCAGCAAAAATGATTAAGTGCGATCTGCCAGATACACCGCGTTTCCCAGTGCACGACTGCTGCGCAGCCGATCGCGGGACACGCCACGCTCCTACAGATGCGTGACCCATGGACGTAGGAATTTCCTGACCACTTGCACGAATTCTCGTCGTGAGCTAAATATCACCCTTATGGCGACGGACCGCGCCCTAGAGCCCTGACAGGGATGTGCCGGTAAATGCTTCCGCGTTCACCTCGTCTATTGTTCAAGAAGCGTTCATTTATCCTTCATGACGGCACTTTAGGGTGAAGGTCGTGGTCATTGAAACCATTCGCTGAAACGACAAAAGACGATCAAGACGAAAGAGAACAGCCACGAGGGCATGAGTGATGGACGATTATCAAGAAGAACTACTGGAATATCAGGCTTACGAGCTGGACCCGCTTGAACCTGCCGACGACGCTACCGAGCTTTAAGCATCGCTCAGGCTGAATGACGTTGGCTGCGGCGGAACTCTCCCGGGGTCTGACCGTTCCAGCGTTTGAAGGCGCGTTGAAAAGCTTCGGCTGACGCAAAACCCAGCAAGTAAGCGATCTCGCCAAAGGCCAGTTCCGTGTCACGGATATAGGTCATTGCAAGGTCGCGCCGAGTGTCATTGAGAATCGCGCGAAAGCGCGTGCCTTCTTCCGCCAATTTGCGGCGCAGGGTCCAGGTGGGCAGCTTCAGTCGTGCTGCCACTTCCTCCAGATCCGGCTCTCTCCCGCCATTCAACAACGGTCCCAGCAACTGAGTGATGCGCTCACGCAGGCTGCGGGTGCGGGTGAGTTGTTCCAGTTCCCGCTCACACAGCTGCAGCAAATGCCGCCACGTGCCCGGGACATGATCCGGGTTGCGCAGCCCGAGCACGCTCTGGCTCAGGCGCAATTGATTGACGCCCGCTGCGAAACTCACGGGGCCCTCGCACAGTGCGCCATATTCATGGGCGTAGGCCGGGGCGTCGAATTCGATCTCGATCTTTTCGGCAAGGACTTCTGTGCCCGCCAGGGTGGAGAGCTGATGCAGCCAGCCCGCCAGAATCGAATCCACGACAAAACGGTTGTAGTCGTTATAAGGACTGATGGAATAGAAGCGCAGCCAGGCCCCTTCGCTGTCTTCGTGAAAGCTCGACTGCCCCCGATAATTGGAGCCGTACAACGGCTCGAAACGGATCAATGTCCGTGCCGCCTCTCTCACCGTGGGCGCCTGAGCCGCGGTCACACCGGCCAGTCCCGCCTGACTCAAGCGGCTTGAACGCCCCATGCGCAATCCCAGGGCAGGCGTGCCGGTCAGTTGAATCGCTGCATGGCCCAGGCGCATGTAGCGCGGGATCGAGAGTCTGGCGCCCACATCCGCCAGCCGCGCCGGGTCCAGACCGAATTGATCGAGCAGTGGTTGCGGGTCGTGCCCCAGGTGACGGATGGCATCGGCCAGGCCATGCACAAAGCCGACCGACAGATCACCGAGGCGTACCCGGGGCGCGGTCATCTGTCACAACCACAGGTTGATCAGGCGCGCCCCATGCCCGGGCTTGGCGCCTTTGGGAGCTGCGCTGATGGACGGCTCGGCGATGCTCTGGCCACCCCGGCTGGCGAAACTATGACCGGCACTGCCTTGATCCCAGAACTGGCCGCGCATGAACACGCTGATGCCGGCCTTGGCATTACTCAGGGGAGAAAGGGTCAATCGGCGCCACGCCTCGCCCTCGGTCAAAGGCTGCTGGCCCAGGTTCAGATGCGCCGTCAGTGTCTCGTGTTTCTCTTCACGCCAAGGTTCCGACCAGCCGCCATTGCCCGCGACAAACGCGGGCACGGCGATCAGTTCGGCACCGCGTTCGTTCAGGCGGGTGTAGTTGTCCGGGTACCAGCTGTCGCTGCCGATCAGGGTGGCGAGGCGGCCGGCCGGGGTATCGATGACGTTCAGTCGGGCGTCTTTGTCGGCACGGATATAACCGCGCTGGTACACGTTCGGGAAGAGCTGTCGCTGCGGTTGCCCCATGGGCAGTCCGTCATGGCCAAACACCAGGCTGCTGTTGTACAGCGCACCGGTGCCCACCTGCAGTTTCCCGTCCTGCACTTGCGGATTGGGCAGAATGATCGACCCCGCAACCAGCGTCACGCCAAACTCCTTGGCCAGACCGCCAAACACGCTTTGATAATCCTGCGCCATGCTGCGCGACTTCATGCGCAGGTGCACGTCATCCAGCCAGCGCTCCCCACGGGCATGGAGGGCCGCATCGAGGAACAGCAGCGGGTTGCTGAACGACAGCCAGTTCATGGCCTCCTCAATGGTCGTCGCCTGGTAGAACTGCGTTTTTTCGTCGACCGCGAACAGCCACGTGCCGATGTGCTCGGGCAGCACCACAATGGTTTTGTCATTGAGTAAGCCCCGGTCACGGGCCTGTTCCAGGTAGGCGGCGAGTTTACGATGCAGCCGTTTCACGCTTGAGTAATCGGAAGGGAAGAGCTCGGGCTGAATCCCCAGCAGATTGCCACGTTGACCGGGCTGGCCATCATTGATGACCACCTGTATTCGCAAGTCGGTCAGGTAATGGCCGACGCGACGCTTGCTCGTCCACAAACCATAACTGACGAGAAGGATCGCCAGCACGACCGCGATGAGTGAGCCGAGAACTTTACGCATGGGAGGATAAAACGAGCCTGAACCAGAATGCCGTCAAGGGTAGGGCGCGACGCAAGCATTGCCAAGGGGGATGGTGCGCATTTGGATCAATAACTTGTCACTTTCGGTCATTGAGCGTGACTCAATGGCTGTTTACTGTCTGCGTCATGAACAGGGCTGTCTTGAAAGTCCTGATGACTTCGACGAGCGCCATAGAGTGCTCGCGTCCCGTGATGATGCTCGATGGAGTTTTTATGGCCGCCGCACACTACCCGCACTTGCTGGCTCCCCTGGATCTGGGCTTCACGACGCTGCGCAACCGCACGCTGATGGGGTCCATGCACACCGGCCTCGAAGAGAAGCCGGGCGGCTTTGAACGGATGGCCGCCTACTTTGCCGAGCGCGCGCGTGGCGGTGTCGGTCTGATGGTCACGGGCGGTATCGCGCCCAATGCCGAAGGCGGGGTCTATTCGGGCGCTGCCAAGCTGACCACACCCGAAGAGGCTGATCACCATCGCATTGTCACCAAGGCCGTCCACGAGGCCGGTGGCAAGATCTGCATGCAGATTCTGCACGCGGGCCGCTATGCCTACAGCCCCAAGCAGGTAGCGCCCAGCGCGATTCAGGCGCCGATTAACCCGTTCAAGCCCAAGGAACTGGATGAGGAAGGCATCGAGAAGCAGATTCAGGACTTCGTGACCTGCGCGACCCTGGCCCAGACCGCCGAGTATGACGGCGTCGAAATCATGGGCTCGGAAGGGTATTTCATTAACCAGTTCCTCGTAGCACACACCAACCACCGGACCGACCGTTGGGGCGGCAGCTACGAAAACCGCATGCGTCTGCCGGTGGAAATCGTGCGTCGGGTACGCGAGGCGGTTGGCGCGAACTTCATCATCATCTACCGGTTGTCGATGCTCGATCTGATCGAGGGCGGCAGCACCTGGGAAGAAGTGGTGCAACTGGCCAAGGCGATCGAACAGGCGGGCGCGACCCTGATCAACACCGGCATCGGTTGGCACGAAGCGCGTATTCCGACCATCGCTACGAAGGTCCCGCGTGCGGCGTTCGCAAAGGTCACCGCAAAAATGCGCGGTTCGGTGTCGATCCCGCTGATCACCACCAACCGCATCAACACGCCGGAAGTCGCTGAACAGGTGCTGGCCGAAGGCGATGCCGACATGGTGTCCATGGCGCGTCCGTTCCTCGCTGACGCCGACTTCGTCAACAAGGCTGCGGCCGGTCGCGGAGACGAAATCAACACCTGCATCGGCTGCAACCAGGCCTGCCTGGATCACACCTTCGGCGGCAAGCTCACCAGTTGCCTGGTCAACCCGCGTGCGTGTCACGAGACCGAGCTCAACTACCTGCCGGTCAAGCAGATCAAGAAGATCGCGGTGATTGGCGCCGGTCCGGCGGGGCTGGCAGCCGCCACCGTTGCGGCGGAGCGCGGGCATGCAGTCACGCTGTTCGACTCGGCCAGCGAAATCGGCGGGCAGTTCAATATCGCCAAACGTATCCCGGGCAAGGAAGAGTTCTACGAAACCCTGCGCTATTTCGGTCGCAAGCTCCAGACCACCGGGGTCGATGTGCGCTTGAACACCCGTGTCGCGGTCGACGATCTGGTGGGCAAGGGGTACGACGACGTCATTCTTGCGACCGGGATCGCTCCGCGGACGCCGGCGATTCCGGGCGTCGACAACCCCAAGGTGCTGAGTTATCTGGACGTGATTCTCGGGCGCAAACCGGTTGGCAAATCGGTAGCGGTGATTGGCGCAGGTGGCATCGGGTTCGACGTCTCCGAGTTCCTCGTGCATCAGGGCGTCTCCACCAGTCTGGACCGCGACGCGTTCTGGGAAGAGTGGGGCATTGATGGCGCGTTGTCGGCGCGCGGCGGTGTCGCCGGGATCAAACCTCATCCGCATGCACCCGCGCGTCAGGTGTTCCTGCTGCAGCGCAAGACCTCGAAGGTCGGTGATGGGCTGGGTAAAACCACTGGGTGGATTCATCGCACGGGATTGAAGAACAAGCAGGTTCAGATGCTCAACAGCGTCGAGTACCTGAAGATCGACGATGCCGGATTGCACGTTCGCATCGGCGCGGAGGGTGAAGAAAAGTTGCTGCCGGTGGATAACGTGGTGATCTGCGCAGGCCAGGACCCGCTGCGTGAACTCTACGACGGCTTGCAGGCGGCAGGTCAGAGCGTGCACCTGATTGGTGGCGCGGACGTCGCGGCTGAGCTCGATGCCAAGCGCGCGATCAACCAGGGCTCGCGACTGGCGGCAGAGTTGTAAGGGGCGAATGCCCGTTTCACCCTGTAGGAACGACTCCCCGGTCGCTCCTGCAGGTTTCGGCGATCGTGGGATCAAGGCGGAAAGGTCAGACCCCGGCAGGGCTCTGTTGCGGTGGTAAACTCCGCCTTCTTTGATTGATCAACGATCCCCATGCTTCCTCCCGCCCCGTTGCATCTCCTCAACCTCGGTTGGCTTCGTGCCGCCCGCATCGAGGTCGCCATCCTGCGTCTCGACCAGATCGACCCTCTGATCAGTGGCAACAAATGGTTCAAACTGAAACACCATCTGACGGCCGCCAGACAGGCGGGCGCTGAAGGCGTGATCAGTCTTGGTGGCGCGCATTCCAATCACCTCCATGCACTGGCCGCGGCGGGGAAGCGGTTTGGCTTTTCAACGGTCGGGCTGGTGCGCGGGCATCCGGTGCAAACGCCGACGGTGCTGGACGTGCAGGCGTTCGGCATGGCGCTTCACTGGCTGGGCTATGGCGGTTACCGCGCTCGGCATGAGCCGGATTTCTGGGCGCCGTGGCGTGAGCGTTATCCACAGCTGCATCCGGTTCCAGAAGGCGGCGGCGGACTGGACGGCGCATTGGGCTGCGCCGAGATCGTGAGCCAGGCGCGCAGCCAGCTTGGCGCCCTCGGTTGGGAGGACTACGACGGCTGGTGGCTGGCCTGTGGCACGGGAACCACCTTGGCGGGTCTTGTGCTTGCTGAGTCCGATGAGCATGAGGTGTTCGGCGCGATGGCGGTGCCCGAGGGGCATGGCGTTGCGCAGAACATTCAGGCCATCCTTGGCGGTTCACGCGGTCGGCGCTACGAATTGCTCGATGCCAGCCGAGGTGGCTTTGCCAAAGTCGATCCCGAGCTGATGACGTTCATGGCCGAGTGTGAACAGCAGAGTGGTGTCCCGCTTGAGCCGCTGTACACCGGCAAGGCGCTGTTGGCGCTGCGGCAGGCGGTCGATGCCGGGCGTTTTGCCCCAGGCGCCAGACTGATCTTTGTTCACACCGGTGGGCTTCAAGGTAAAGCAGCGTTGGTTGCTGCAAACGGGCGCTGATTCGAACGACGACCATCACCCTGAGGGAGCGAATTCATTCGCGAGAGGCCGGGCATCCAGGCATCTGTCTCGGATTGACCACCGCACCGCGAATGAATTCGTGCCCACAGGGTTTGCGTACGGCGGACGCCTGCAGTGAATTGGCCGATCCTTGGCACGAATCCTGCGGACCAGACACCTCGACAGGTCGGTCCTGAGTATGTCGGCGACACTTCTGGAGTAAGGCCGCTCAGGCGCTGTACCGATAATCGGATCTTTCCCACGTGTGCCGAGGTTTGCATGATCACTCCAGCCATTGAGCAGGTTGACCCTGCCACTTTGAGAAAAGTCATCGTTGCGGCCGGGATCGGCAATTTCGTCGAATGGTTCGACTTCGCCGTGTATGGGTTTCTCGCGACCACCATTGCCCAGCAATTCTTCCCCAGTGGCGATGCCAGTGTGGCGTTGCTCAAGACCTTCGCGGTGTTTGCCGTGGCCTTTGCTTTCCGTCCGTTGGGCGGGTTGTTTTTCGGCATGCTCGGCGACAGGATCGGCCGCAAACGCACGCTGGCGTTCACCATTCTGCTGATGGCCGGGGCGACCACGATCATCGGGCTGCTGCCGACCTACGCGGCCATTGGTGTCACGGCCCCCATTTTGCTGACGATCATTCGCTGTGCTCAAGGTTTCTCGGCCGGTGGCGAATACGCCGGTGCCTGTGCCTATTTGATGGAACATGCCCCACGGGGAAAACGCGCGTGGTACGGCAGTTTCGTGCCCGTTTCGACCTTCTCGGCGTTCGCCGCAGCGGCCATTTTCGCTTACGCGCTGGAGGCCTCGTTGTCTGCCGACGCCATGAGCAGTTGGGGCTGGCGTCTGCCGTTTCTGGTCGCCGCACCGCTGGGGCTGGTCGGTCTGTACTTGCGCTGGAAGCTTGACGAAACCCCGGCGTTCCAGGCGGTCACTGAGGAACACGCCGTGGCGCATTCGCCGCTCAAGGAAACTTTGCGCAATCACGGTGCGGCGATCTGCGCCCTGGGCGCGTTCATTTCGCTGACGGCGCTGTCGTTCTACATGTTCACCACCTACTTCGCGACTTACCTGCAAGTGGCCGGCGGTTTAAGCCGGGCGACCGCGTTGCTGGTGTCGCTGATTGCCTTGTTGTTCGCTGCGGCGATGTGTCCGGTGGCCGGCGCGTTTTCCGACAAGGTCGGGCGTCGGGCGACAGTCATCAGCGCGTGTGTCCTGCTGGCGGTGATGGTGTATCCGTCGTTCCTGATGGCGAGTTCCGGCTCGTTTGCAGGCTCGATCGTCGGGGTGATGCTCTTGGCGACCGGCGCCGTCCTGTGCAACGTGGTGACCGCAGCGTTGCTGTCGGAGACCTTTCCGACACGCACGCGCTACACCGCCTCGGCGATCACCTACAACATGGCGTACACGATCTTCGGCGGCACTGCGCCGTTGATGGCGACCTGGCTGATCGGCGTGACCGGCAGCAATCTCTCGCCCGCGTTTTACCTGATCGTGATCGCGCTGTTGGGGCTGGTCGGTGGCTTGGCATTGCCCGAGACCTCGAAGGTCTCGCTGCACGACGTGGACGGCAGCCTGGCCAAGCGTCCGGGGATGCAGCCCGCTGTCTAGGGCTTTGGCCGTCCCTGTGGGAGTGAACGTGCTCACGAAAGCCGGGTATCAGGCGATGAAGAGGCGGCGGATGCACCTGCCTCTTCGTGAGCACGCTCACTCCCACAGAAGACGTTGATGAGGTGAGCCCGGCAAACTCGCAACAAAACATGGCATCACTGCCCCAAAAAATGGCACATTGGCGGCCCTTTATGCCGCCGACATCCTTTGTCATCGTTTCGCGTGCGGCGCTCAACCGTCCGATGGATGAACCCGATGGCCGTTACCAGCCCCTCGACCGCGACCCCCGCGACCTCTCAATCCAGCCCGCTGGTCATGCGCATCATTGGTGCGGTGGCGCTGGCGCACCTGCTCAATGACTTGATCCAGTCGATCCTGCCGTCGATCTACCCGATGCTCAAAGCGTCGTACGGCTTGAGTTTCACCCAGGTGGGCCTGATTACCCTGACGTTTCAGGTCACCGCTTCGTTGCTGCAGCCCTGGGTGGGTTATTACACCGACCGTCACCCGAACCCGTTGGTACTGCCCGTAGGATCGCTGTGCATTCTGGCGGGTGTGCTGATGCTTGCGACCGTGGGCAGTTTCCCGTTGATCCTGTTGGCTGCAGGCCTTATTGGCGTAGGCTCGTCGACCTTCCACCCCGAAGCATCGCGCATCGCCCGACTGGCGTCCGGTGGCCGTTTTGGTCTGGCGCAATCCAGTTTTCAGGTCGGGGGCAACAGTGGCTCGGCCATCGGGCCGTTGCTGGCCGCCGCGATCATCATCCCGTTCGGGCAGGGGCATATCGCGTACTTCGGTCTGATCGCGCTGTTCTCGGTGGGGCTGCTGTACGTCATCAGCCGCTGGTACAAAAAGCACCTCGCGCTGTTCAAACTGAAGTCCGGTCAAGCGGCCACTCATGGCTTGTCCAAGGGCCGCGTGACCGGCGCACTGGTGGTGTTGGCGCTGCTGGTATTTTCCAAGTATTTCTACATGGCCAGCTTCACCAGCTACTTCACCTTTTTCCTGATCGATAAATTCCAGCTGACCGTGGCCAGCTCGCAGCTGCACTTGTTCATGTTCCTGGCAGCGGTGGCGGCGGGGACGTTTTTCGGTGGCCCGATTGGCGACAGGATCGGTCGCAAGGCGGTGATCTGGTTCTCGATTCTCGGCGTCGCCCCGTTCACCATCGCGCTGCCGTACGCCGATCTGTTCTGGACCAGCGTGCTGAGCGTGATCATCGGCTTCATCCTCGCTTCGGCGTTCTCGGCCATCGTGGTCTACGCGCAGGAACTGGTTCCGGGTAACGTCGGCATGATCGCCGGGATCTTCTTCGGGCTGATGTTCGGCTTCGGTGGAATTGGTGCAGCATTATTAGGCCACCTCGCGGATCTTCACGGCATCGTCTATGTCTACACGCTGTGCTCATTCCTGCCGTTGCTTGGCATCCTTGCCATCCTGCTTCCGAGACCCCGACGTTAAATGCTCATAGCCGCCCTGATCTTTCTGGTTACCATCACCCTCGTCATCTGGCAGCCAAAAGGACTGGGCGTCGGTTGGAGTGCGACCTTCGGTGCGGTACTTGCACTGCTCTTCGGCGTGGTTCACCTGACTGACATCCCGCAGGTCTGGCACATCATCTGGAACGCCACGGGCACGTTCATCGCCCTGATCATCATCAGCCTGCTGCTCGATGAAGCCGGGTTCTTCAACTGGGCAGCGTTGCACGTCGCGCGTTGGGGGAATGGCAGGGGGCGCTCGCTGTTTGCGTTCATCGTGCTGCTGGGCGCGTTGGTGTCCGCCTTGTTCGCCAACGACGGCGCGGCGTTGATCCTCACCCCGATCGTCATGTCGATGCTGCTGGCGTTGCGCTTTTCACCGGCGACCACGCTGGCGTTCGTCATGGCCGCCGGTTTCATTGCCGACACCGCGAGCCTGCCGCTGGTGGTCTCCAATCTGGTGAACATTGTCTCCGCCGACTACTTCGGCATCGGCTTCAATCGCTACGCCTCGGTGATGGTGCCGGTGAACCTGGTCAGCGTCGCCGCGACGCTGGCGGTGCTGATGCTGTTCTTCCGTCGCGACATCCCCAAGACGTTCGACGCTTCGCAACTGGCCGAGCCCGCATCCGCAATCCATGACCGAGCCACCTTCCTGGCGGGCTGGTGGGTGCTGGTGATCTTGCTGGTGGGGTGTTTTGCACTTGAGCCGTTGGGCATTCCCATCAGCGCGATCTCGGCGGTGTGTGCCGCGATCCTGTTGGGCATTGCCGCCAAGGGGCACAAGATTTCCACCCGCAAGGTGATGAAGGACGCGCCTTGGCAGATCGTCATTTTCTCGCTGGGCATGTACCTGGTGGTCTATGGATTGCGCAACGAGGGCCTGACCACTTATCTGGCCGGTTGGCTCGACCGGTTTGCCGAACACGGCCTGTGGGGCGCGGCGATGGGGACGGGCGTGCTGACGGCGTTGTTGTCCTCGGTGATGAACAACCTGCCGACCGTGCTGATTGGCCTGCTGTCGATCGATGCCAGTCAGGCGCACGGCCCGCTTCAGGAAGCGATGATTTACGCCAACGTCATTGGCAGCGATCTGGGACCGAAGATCACCCCAATTGGTAGCCTCGCGACGTTGCTGTGGTTGCACGTGCTGGCGCGCAAGGGCGTGAGCATCGGTTGGGGGTATTACTTCCGGGTCGGCATCGTGCTGACATTGCCGGTGCTGTTGATCACGCTGGCGGCACTGGTGCTGAGATTGAGTGTGTGACCTCGCCCGCATCGGCGGTGGCGGGCCAGAGGTCCGACACCAGAAACAGCCGCTCGGCCTCTTCCCAATGACCTCCGGGCGTTTCAACCAGGCGAACGAGTAATTGCGCCGGGGCGATTGGCGCGAGTTGTTCGAGCCAGGCCTGAAACTCATCGACGCTCCATGCCTCGTCATACCGCGCCGGCCCCAGCCAGGCATGACGGGGTAGCAGTTGCCAGCGCCCTTCGGGATGTCGGGCGGCGAAGCTCGGCCAGTCCTTTTGGTGCAACCACAGACCGCGCAGATGATCCTGATTGACACCTTCGGGTGAGCCGGCATTGTGGGGCCATGGGTAGAGCAGGTAGCCGCCGAGCCACAGTTCAGCCTTGAGCGGATGGTCGTCCAGCGACTCAATGCCGAGTGCCGCGAGCGCCTGACGACTTTCCTCTCTCGCCGAAATCGGCAGTTGATGCTCATTGAGGTGCGCCAGCTTCAGGTCGAGCCGGTCGTGCGAGCCGGGTCCTAGCCAACTCGCCGGATCTCCACCGTTTCCGTCCTGAGGCCCCAGGTAAAACTTGACCGCCAGTTCGACGTGGTGAACGCCATCCCCGTCGCGCAGCAGCATGTCCAGCTCGCCCAGCGTGCGGCCTTCGACGCGGATCGGCAGGTTGGCGGCGATCAAGTCCACGCCCGGCGCGTGCCGGATTGCGAAATGCCACAGGCGTTCGTAATACAGGCCCAGACGGCGTATCGAGCTTTTCGACAACCAGTCGAGCAATGCGCTGCTGTCGTGATCGAGCGTGCGCATGAAGTTCGCCAACGTGTCGGGATGCCGGACCCAGTCGCTGCCGCTCAACGGGTGACGCTGCGGCCAGTCGGTCACCGCGAGCATCGGTGGCGAAAGAATCGCCCACGCGAGGTCACGTACTTGAGGCGTACGGAGTTGACGGGGCAGGGCGGTGAGGGTGGGAAATGGGGTCATTGGGGGAGAATAGCGGGTGTTGTGGGGCGTGGCACGGTGCAGCTCGGGATTGGGTATATCGTGATTCGCCCGCGCTGAACGGACATCCATGTCCTGGCAGCGCTCTCGCGGCATCCATGCCGCTCGTCCCACTCCACGCCGCCTGCGTTCAGCCTGCACCCAAGTCGCGTTTTGTGGTGTCTGGACTGGCGAGGCAGGAAGATCAAAAGCCAGAGCCAAGAGCAACTGATCGTTCCCACGCAGTCGCAAAACGAGAGTCCTGGATGTCCGCTGTGTTTTTGATTCTGCCGAAGGCGTAGGAGTCCGGCTTGTCCGACGATCTGCCGCGCAGCGGTAGCAAAATCAGGCGACTCGGCTATGCCTGACACTCCGCATGCACAGGTCTTGCTGCCGGTTCCCGGCAGATCGTCCGAGTGCGGCCCAGAGCAAGCGCGCTCCTACAGGGTGGCGTGCAGCAGGTAGATGCACGAATCAAAAATTGCGAAGAGCGTTAGCTCCAGCCCGCGTTCCTCTTGTACGCGACAGTCCAGACACCACAAAGCGCGACTTGGGTGCGGGTACCCGACGCAGGAGGGCCAAGCCAGGAGCCAGAAGGCGGAACGCTTCTGCCGTTAGGCAGAACCCGCTATCAGCGCCAGGTAATCGCGCCGATTACGCTTGTCGGTTTGCCGCCCCCGACCCCTTCGCCCATAATCGCTTTCTTTATGTGCATCGACCCTGCGGGAGCCCCATGGAGCAATTTCGTAATATCGGCATCATTGGTCGCCTGGGCAGTTCCCAAGTGCTCGAGACCGTTCGCCGACTCAAGAAATTCCTGATGTCGCGGCACCTGCACGTCATTCTCGAAGACGCCATCGCCGAAGTGCTGCCGGGGCACGGCATGCAGACCTCTTCGCGCAAGATGCTCGGCGAAGTCTGCGACATGGTCATCGTCGTCGGCGGTGACGGCAGTCTGCTCGGCGCCGCCCGTGCGCTGGCCAAGCACAACGTGCCGGTGCTCGGCATCAACCGTGGCAGCCTGGGGTTTCTGACCGACATCCGCCCTGACGAGCTGGAAGTGAAGGTCGCCGAGGTGCTGGACGGCCATTATCTGGTCGAGAACCGCTTTCTGCTGCAAGCCGAAGTCCGCCGTCACGGCGAAGCCATCGGCCAGGGCGACGCGCTCAACGATGTGGTCCTGCACCCCGGCAAGTCCACGCGCATGATCGAATTCGAAATCTACATCGACGGCCAGTTCGTCTGCAGCCAGAAGGCCGATGGCCTGATTGTCGCCACGCCGACCGGCTCCACCGCGTACGCGCTGTCGGCGGGCGGGCCGATCATGCACCCGAAACTGGACGCCATTGTCATCGTGCCGATGTACCCGCACACGCTGTCCGGGCGGCCAATTGTCGTCGACGGCAACAGTGAGCTGAAAATCGTTGTCTCAAAGGACATGACGATTTATCCACAGGTCTCCTGCGATGGACAGAACCACTTCACCTGCGCGCCGGGTGACACCGTGACGGTGAAAAAGAAACCCCAGAAGCTGCGACTCATTCACCCGCTCGATCACAATTACTACGAAGTCTGCCGGACCAAACTCGGTTGGGGCAGTCGGCTTGGCGGCGGGGGCGACTGATGCTCGATCCCGCGCGTAGCTACGACCTGATCGGTGACGTGCATGGATGTGCCCAGACCCTTGAGCACTTGCTCGACACCCTCGGTTATCGCTATCAGGCTGGCGTCTGGCGCCACCCTGAACGCATCGCCCTGTTTCTGGGCGACATCATTGACCGCGGCCCGCGCATTCGTGAGGCGCTGCACATCGTTCATGACATGGTCGTGGCCGGTCAGGCGTTTTGCATCATGGGCAACCATGAATTCAACGCGCTGGGCTGGAGCACGCCAGCACCGCCAGAAACCGGCAAACAGTTCGTGCGCGAACACACCCCGCGTCATGCCCGTTTGCTGGGTGAAACGCTGGCGCAGTTCGAACAGCACCCCGGTGACTGGAAAGACTTCCTCAACTGGTTCTACGAACTGCCGCTGTTCGTCGATGCCGAGCGTTTCCGGCTGGTGCATGCCTGCTGGGACGCGAGTTTGATCGAACCCTTGCGCAGCGCCCATGGCGATGGCCGGATCGATCAGCATTTCGTTCAGGCGTCGGCGGTGCCGGGCAGCTTTGCCAGCGCGGTGTTCGACCGGCTGCTGCGCGGCACCGATATGCGCCTGCCGCACGGCATGACGCTCACCGGTGGTGACGGCCTGACACGGGCGTCCTTTCGCACCAAGTTCTGGGAGGACGACCCGCAGACCTACGGCGACGTGGTGTTCCAGCCAGATGCGCTGCCAGAGCCTGTCGCCAAACGGCCGCTCTCCGACAGCGAGAAAAATGCCTTGCTGCGCTATGGCGCCGATGAGCCGCTGCTGTTCGTCGGCCACTATTGGCGCAGTGGCGTGCCCGCACCGATCCGTCCGAACCTGGCGTGCCTGGATTACAGCGCCGTGCTGTACGGCAAGCTGGTGGCCTACCGGCTCGATCAGGAAACCCGAATCGATCCCGGCAAGTTCGTCTGGGTCGATGTCACGCGGCCGGAGACTGCCCAATGAATCCGGTTGCGGTATTACGCTTGCCGCTCAACACCGACCTCAGCGGTTTCGTCGAGTTGTTGCGACGCCTCAACGTGCCTCACCGCGTCAGCGAGGAAGCCGGTGAGCAGGTGCTGTGGGTGCCCGACGCGCCGCAGTTGGCCGACGACATTCGTCAGCTGTACGAACAATACCCGCAAGGCGATCCCACCGCTCAGCTGCCACCCGGTCGCGAAGTGGTGGCCGTGACCCGGCCCAGCCCGTTGGTGCAGGTGCGCAGCAGTCCGGTCACCAGCCTCGTGTTGCTGGTGTGCCTGATCGTCGCGGGCGTGACCCTGCTGGGCGACAACTACGAAGCGCTCAGCTGGCTGACCTTCAACGATTTCCGCGTGAGCGGTGATTACGTCATGTTCACGCCGGTCGAGGTGTCGCTGGCGGCGGGGCAGTGGTGGCGTGTGGTTTCGCCGATGCTGATTCACTTCGGCGTGTTGCACCTGGTCATGAACGCGTTGTGGTTCTGGGAGCTGGGGCGACGTATCGAGAGGCGTCAGGGCAGTTGGCACTTGCTGGGTCTGACCCTCGCTTTCAGTGCATTTTCCAACTACGGCCAGTATTTCTGGAGCGGCCCGAGCCTGTTCGGCGGTTTGTCCGGGGTGCTGTACGGCCTGCTCGGTCACTGCTGGATCTTTCAATGGCTGGCGCCCAACCCCATCTACCGTCTGCCGCGTGGCGTGCTGGCCATGATGCTGATCTGGCTGGTGCTGTGCATGTCCGGCGTGATCAGCCTGCTCGGGTTTGGCGAGATCGCCAACGGGGCGCATGTCGGCGGTCTGATCATCGGTTGTGCAACAGGTCTTGTGGGCGGTGCATTAGCGCGCCGTAAACATTAAAATTGCCCGCTTAATTCTGGGAGAGCCCCATGTCCTCATTTGTTGAAATGATCGAAAACATTACCCCGGACATCTACGAGAGCCTGAAGCTGGCCGTGGAAATCGGCAAGTGGTCCGATGGCCGCAAGCTGACGCAGGAACAACGCGAGCTGTCGTTGCAGGCGCTGATCGCCTGGGAAGTGCGCAACGTGCCCGAAGAGCAGCGTATCGGTTACATGGGCCCGCAGGAATGTGCCTCCAAGTCGGCGCCAGTGCCGAACATCCTGTTCAAGTCGGATGCCATCCATTGATCGAAATTGGTCGCGGTTCCGTCAACAAGATGTCCGCGCGGCTCGATGCCACGCGGGTTGAATACGCTTTTCGTCTGGGTGATGCGCAAATCCCGGTCAACCCGCTGATCGGCAAGACCGTGCGCCTGGAGTACCTGGGCGCGATCCATTGCAGCCATTGTGGCCGTCGCACCAAGACCAGCTTCAGTCAGGGCTATTGCTACCCGTGCATGCAGAAGCTGGCGCAGTGCGACGTGTGCATCATGAGCCCGGAAAAATGCCACCACGAGCACGGCACCTGCCGCGATCCATCGTGGGGCGAGCAGTTTTGCATGACCGACCACGTGGTCTATCTGGCCAACTCGTCGGGCGTTAAAGTCGGAATCACCCGTGCCACGCAATTGCCGACGCGCTGGCTGGATCAAGGCGCGAGTCAGGCGTTGCCGATCGTGCGCGTGGCGACCCGCCAGCAGTCGGGCTTCGTCGAGGACCTGTTCCGCAGCCAGGTGGCCGACCGTACTAACTGGCGTGCGCTGCTTAAAGGCGATGCGCCATCGGTTGACCTGACGGCCATCCGTCAGCAATTGTTCGAGTCCTGTGCCGAGGGGCTGTCTGCACTGCAAGCGCGTTTCGGCTTGCAGGCCATCCAGTTGCTGAACGACGTCGCGCCCATCGAGATCAAGTATCCGGTTGAGGCCTACCCGACCAAGATCGTCAGCTTCAATCTGGACAAGGACCCGATCGCCGAGGGCACGTTGCTGGGCATCAAGGGTCAATACCTGATCTTCGACACCGGCGTGATCAACATCCGCAAATACACGGCCTACCAGCTCGCCGTTCACCAGTAGCCGTGAATGGGCAGCTCTGTATTGGCAAACGAATAAGGACAGCATCATGCGCACCGAACAGCCGAAAATGATTTACCTGAAGGACTATCAGGCGCCTGAGTACCTCATCGACGAGACGCATCTGACATTCGAATTGTTCGACGACCACTCCCTGGTCCACGCGCAGTTGGTCATGCGCCGCAATCCGGCGCGCGGATCAGGTTTGCCGCCGCTGGTGCTCGACGGCCAGTTGCTGGAACTGCTGTCGGTCAAGCTGGCCGACGTTGACCTGACGTCCAGCGATTACGAACTGACCCCTGACAGCCTGACCGTCCAGCCCACCTCCGATACCTTCACCCTGGACACCAGCGTGAAGATCCACCCGGAAACCAACACCGCGCTGGAGGGCCTGTACAAGTCCAGCGGCATGTTCTGCACCCAGTGCGAGGCCGAAGGCTTCCGCAAGATCACCTATTACCTCGACCGTCCGGACGTGATGAGCACGTTCACCACGACGGTCATTGCCAACCAGCAGGATTTCCCGATCCTGCTGTCCAACGGCAACCTGGTCGGCTCCGGTCCAGGGAAAGACGGTCGCCATTGGATCACCTGGCAAGACCCGTTCAAGAAGCCGGCCTATCTGTTTGCACTGGTCGCCGGTGATCTGTGGTGCATCGAAGACACCTTCACCACGATGACAAACCGCAAGGTCACGCTGCGCATTTATGTCGAGCAGGAAAACATCGACAAATGCCAGCACGCCATGGACAGCCTGAAGAAATCCATGCGCTGGGACGAAGAGGTCTACGGTCGCGAATACGATCTGGACATCTTCATGATCGTCGCGGTCAACGACTTCAACATGGGTGCCATGGAGAACAAGGGCCTCAACATCTTCAATTCCAGCGCTGTGCTGGCTCGCGCGGAAACCGCGACCGACGCCGCCCACCAACGTGTTGAAGCCATCGTTGCCCACGAATACTTCCACAACTGGTCCGGCAACCGCGTGACCTGCCGCGACTGGTTCCAGCTGTCGCTCAAGGAAGGCTTCACGGTGTTCCGCGACGCGGGTTTCTCCTCGGACATGAACTCGGCCACGGTCAAGCGCATTCAGGACGTTGCCTACCTGCGCACGCACCAGTTCGCCGAAGACGCAGGTCCGATGGCCCACGCCGTGCGTCCGGACAGCTTCATCGAGATTTCCAACTTCTACACCCTGACCGTGTACGAAAAGGGCTCGGAAGTGGTCGGAATGATCCACACGCTGCTCGGCGCCGAAGGCTTCCGCAAAGGCAGCGACCTGTATTTCGAACGCCATGACGGCCAGGCCGTGACCTGCGACGACTTCGTCAAGGCCATGGAAGACGCCAACGGTGTAGACCTGACCCAGTTCAAGCGCTGGTATTCGCAGGCCGGTACGCCACGTCTGGCGGTCACCGAGTCTTATGACCCGTCGGCCAACACCTACAGCCTGACCTTCCGCCAAAGCGCGCCGACCACACCCGGCCAGCCAGGCGACGAGAAGAAGCCGTTCGTGATTCCTGTGTCATTGGGCCTGCTCGACAACGCCGGTAAGGAAATTCCGTTGCGCCTGCAAGGCGAGGCCACGGCATCGGGCAGTTCGCGGGTGATCTCCGTGACCGAAGCCGAACAGACCTTCACCTTCGTCGATGTGGCCGAGCAGCCGCTGCCGTCGCTGCTGCGTGGCTTCTCTGCGCCGGTCAAACTGAGCTTTCCGTACAACCGCGATCAACTGATGTTCCTGATGCAGCACGACACGGACGGCTTCAACCGTTGGGATGCCGGCCAGCAATTGTCGGTTCAGGTCCTGCAGGAACTCATCGCCCAGCACCAGAAAGGCAAGAACCTGGTGATGGACCAACGTCTGGTGACCGCGCTCGGCACCGTGCTCGCTGACGACAGCCTGGATCAGGCGATGGTCGCGGAAATGCTGTCGCTGCCGGGCGAAGCCTACCTGACCGAAATCAGTGAAGTGGCCGACGTCGATGCCATCCACGCCGCTCGCGAATTCGCGCGTCAGCAACTGGCCAGCAGCCTGAGCGACGCGCTGTGGAAGCGTTACCAGACCAACCGCGAACTGTCGAAAAAGACCGCGTACGTGGCCGAGTCCGAGCACTTCGCTCGTCGCGCACTGCAGAACATTGCGCTGTCTTACCTGATGCTGACCGGTAAACCTGAAGTGCTGGCTGCCGCGATTGAGCAGTTCGACAACGCCGACAACATGACCGAGCGCCTGACCGCGCTGGCCGTGCTGGTCAACTCGCCGTTCGAAGACGAGAAGGCCAAGGCCTTGGCGGTGTTCGCCGAAAACTTCAAAGAAAACGCGCTGGTCATGGATCAGTGGTTCAGCGTTCAGGCCGGCAGCACCTTGCCCGGTGGTCTGGCCCGCGTGAAAGCCCTGATGGAACACCCTGCGTTCACCCTGAAGAACCCGAACAAGGTGCGTGCACTGATCGGCGCCTTCGCCGGGCAGAACCTGATCAACTTCCACGCGGCGGACGGTTCGGGTTACCGCTTCCTGGCGGACCTGGTCATCGAGCTGAACGGCTTCAACCCCCAAATCGCCTCGCGCCAACTGGCGCCTTTGACCCGCTGGCGCAAATACGACAGCGCCCGTCAGGCGTTGATGAAAGGCGAGCTGGAGCGCATCCGTGCTTCCGGGCATTTGTCGCCGGACGTCTACGAGGTGCTGAGCAAAAGCCTGGCGTAATTCGCGTCGGTTGTTGCTGCTGATAGAAGGGCCGCCCGTGTGAACGGGCGGCCCTTTTTTGTAGGTGTGCATCGTGGGCGGTAGCGCTTGCGTCGCCGTCACACGCCAGATCCCATTACTTCCTGTAGGAAACATCCCTTTCAAAGCGTTTAGCTTTCACACGCTTGCCTGGGATCGGGCTGGCAGAAATGTCCTTCCTTGATGTTCATCCTTTCGCCGCTTGCCGTGGTGGTGCGTTGCCGCCCGGCGCACCCTCGAATAAAAGGAGCGGATGGTCGATGAAGGTACGGAAAACGCTGGCGCTGCTGGGCCTTGTGACGGTTGGGCAACACGCGATCGCGCACGCACACACGACGGATGAACAGCGGTTTCAGGTGGGTGGCGTCGAATTGAGCCTTGGTTTGGGACTGCTGAACGGGCAGGCGCAGGAGAAGGTGTATGACACCTACGATGGCCAGAAAGTCAGTCAGCTGAATTGGGACCTCAAGCAGGTGCCGACCTTGCATCTGGGCCTGACCTACCATCCGCTGGACTGGCTTTCCCTTGAGGCGAAAGGTTGGACCAAAGTGGCCAAGGGCGATGGCCACATGCAGGACTACGACTGGCTGGGAGATGAGGGCGAAAGCTGGACGGACTTTTCGGATCACCCTGACACCCGCGTGCAGAAGGCCTGGCAGGCCGAAGTCGCGGCGACCGCCTGGGCGCTGAAGCGTGATGATCTGGCCCTTGGCGTGATGCTGGGTTATCAGCGCAACGAGTTGGGGTGGCAGGCCCGTGGCGGTCGCTATGTCTATTCGTCGGAGGCAGGGCATCGCGATGAAGTCGGGGACATCCCCGCGGGTCTGAAGGGCATCACCTATCAGCAGTCCTACGAGACGCCCTATGCCGGTCTGGTCGGTGTCTACCACTACCGTGACTGGACGGTTGAGAGCCGCTTCAAGTACAGCCAGTGGGTGAAGGCGCGGGATCACGATCAGCATCACCTACGTGACCTGACCTTCGTCGGCAACCAGGGCAATCGCGGCCGGATGCAAAGCCTGGCGTTGGCGGTGTCCTATGACGTCAACCCGAAACTGTCGTTGAAGGCCGGAATTGATTATCAGGTTTACGCTGAAGCGAAGGGCAGTGTTCTGGTCAAGAATTCAGTAACGGGTGAGCGTGATTACTACGGCGGCGATGCGGGTTCTCAGTCCAGCAGAACGGTCGTGTCCAACCTCGCCGTGGCGTATCGGTTCTGACGGCTGCGTCCGGTTGATGCTTGATGATCGATCATCCACAGAGTGATCGGTAACCGCTCTGCTGTGGGAGTCAGCTTGGTGACTCCCGCAGGTTTTGTGCCAGACCAGTGACACGTGTCTGGGCCCAAATACCGCAACGCGCGCTCCGCTTTTGATCTGCTTCTCATGCCGAGACAGCCTCGAACGCCCACAAAAAAACCACCCGAAGGTGGTTTTCCGAACAACCGCCGCATCAGTCTCCGCGATAAACACACCCGCTGGTGCACGTCTCGTGAATCCGGATCGCCGACAACTCAGGCAACAACGGTTTCAACTCATTCCAGATCCACTTGACCAACACTTCGCTGGTCGGGTTTTCCAGGCCGGGAATATCGTTCAGGTAGTTATGGTCCAGACGCTCATACAGCGGCTTGAAAATCGTCTTGATCTCGGAAAAGTCACGAATCCAGCCGGTGTGCGGATCAGGTTCGCCCTGCAGATAAATCGCTACACGGAAGGAGTGACCGTGCAGACGGCCGCACTTGTGGCCTTCCGGGACGTGAGGAAGACGGTGAGCCGATTCGAACGTAAATTCCTTGAAGATTTCCACAGTATTGAGAGCCTTGAAAGGTGGCGATCGCCTGAGCGAAAAAATGCAGGTGGCGAGTTTACCAGCAATGCTTTAGCAAGGAACAGGCAGAACCTGACCGCTCGGTTAAACCTGTCCTGTTTAACCCGATGTATCACACCAGGACTTCCAGCCGATCCGCCAGTTTCCCCGTGTCTACCAGCTCAACGAACTCATCCCCCAGGCGTCGGCTGTTTTCCATCGCAGTCCGCCAGTACGCCTGGCGCTCCTTGTCCTTGCCGACGAAACGTTTGAAATCGCTGCGGTCCGGCAGCTTGCCGAACGGCAGGGTCGCCAGGTATTCACGAGACGGTGCCAACAGCACGACGTCCTGCAGCCGGCCCAGATCTCCTCGGCGCCAGGGCAGGGTCTTGTCGAACCAGCCCGGAATGATTTTGTCGGTGAAGTGCGGATACAGCACGATATCGCTGCCGCTGTAAGGCAGGTCCAGATGGTAATCGAGCAGTCCGCCGTCGCGGAACGTGCCAGGGCCGACGCCGGGGATGTCCATCACCCCTTGCATGACCATCGGAATGGAGCCTGAGGCCAGCAAGGCCTGACGCAAGTTGGACTCATCGAGGTGCAGGCTTCGGGAGGGGAAATCCGTCAGCGTCGACAGCGGAGGGGCCAAGCGGGCGTCGTGCATGATCAAGCGTTCGAAATGCCGGGACAGCCGCGCGCGCCCTATCAGGTTGTTGGCGATCACTGAACCGAGGCCGAGCCCCAGGCTGCCGCGATGGTCCATCGCCAGCAGCCCGTGGCTTTTGACGATCATGATGTTCAGGCGGTAATGCGGATTGCTCAGCACGCTGGCATCGTGCCCCTGCAGCAGGTCGTCGAGCATTTTCACGCAACTTTGCGTGACCTGCGCCATGGTCACGCCCTTGGCAAAACTCTGCTCGTTGTACAGCCTGCCCAGCCGTTCCAGGCCTTGCACCGGATCAGGCAGGCACGCACTCGCAAATCGCCAGGAGCCAATCGATGCGCCAATCAGCGAACGTTCACGCGCGAAGCGCGGCAGCCACTCGCCAAACAACGCCAGATCCAGCCCTTGAATGCCCAGCGCTTTCGGCCCACCTGCCGCACCGGGAATGATCCCGACGTCAGCGGGTTTCAGACCCTGCTCGCGAATGCGCACCATGGCCCGTCGACCGGCCTTGATCGTCAGCGTTGGGGATTTGATGTGGACGGCGCTCATGGGCACTCCAAGGGTGGACAGGCGCGAAGTATATCCGCTGTCAGGCAATCGGGAAGTCTGGCCGGTGATGGCATGTAGCCAGAAAATTCAGCTTCAATTAAGTTCGGTTGGTTATCGTGGATTCCGTAAACATGACGACTACCACGGAGATTCACTGATGAACATTCTGACTGCTGTTTTCGCCGCCACCGCCCTCGCTGTCACCGCCGGTTACGCTCAGGCCAAGGATCTGGGCCCTGATGAGGCGCTCAAACTGCGCGATGCAGGTACTATTCAGTCTTTCGAAAAACTCAACGCTGCGGCGCTCGCCAAACACCCGAACGCCACCGTCACCGATACCGAGCTGGAACAGGAATATGGCAAATATGTCTATCAAGTCGAACTGCGCGATGCCAAGGGCGTCGAGTGGGATGTCGAACTTGATGCGGTCAGCGGCCAGGTCCTCAAAGACCATCAGGACACCTGATGAACGCGGGTAAACGTCGCTTTGCCGGTAAACGTCCGGGTCAGTGTTTCGTTTACTGTTTACTCACGGTCGGTGCCGTCATGGCCTGTACGGTCAGTACGGCGCGCGACCTGGATCAGGATGAAGTGCTCAAGTTGCGTCAGCAGGGTGTGATCCTGCCGCTTGAGCAATTCATCGAACAGGCACTGGGGCGATACCCCGGCTCAAAGCTCCTGGAAGCGGAGCTCGAAGAGAAACATGACGTGCTGGTTTACGAAATCGAACTGCTGACCGCTGACCACGTGGTCCGCGAATTGAAGTTCGACGCCCGGGACCGCCGCCTGTTGCAAGACAAGGAAGACGATTGATGCGTTTGCTACTGGTTGAAGACAGCGTTCCCTTGGCGGATGAATTGATCAGCGGCCTGAGCCGTCAGGGGTACGCCGTCGACTGGCTGACCGATGGCCGGGACGCTATCCATCAAGGCGCGAGCGAGCCTTACGACCTGATCGTGCTCGACTTGGGACTGCCCGGGGTTCCAGGCCTTGAGGTCCTGCAGAAATGGCGCGCAGACGGCCTGTCGACGCCGGTGCTGATTCTGACCGCACGGGGTTCCTGGGCCGAGCGGATCGAAGGCCTCAAGGCCGGTGCCGATGATTACCTCACCAAACCTTTCCACCCTGAAGAGCTGCAGTTGCGCATTCAGGCGTTGTTGCGCCGTGCCCGTGGCCTGGCCAATCAACCGACGCTGGAAGCCGCCGGGTTGCATCTGGACGAAGGGCGCCAATGCGTCAGTCGCGACGGCGAAGAGATTCAGCTCACCGCTGCCGAATTTCGATTGTTGCGTTATTTCATGCTGCACCCCGAGCAAATCCTTTCCAAAAGCCATCTGGCCGAACATCTGTACGACGGTGAAAACGAGCGTGATTCGAATGTGATCGAAGTTCACGTCAACCACCTGCGTCGCAAGTTGGGCCGTGCCGTCGTCGAGACCCGACGCGGCCAGGGTTACCGGTTTGGCGGTAGCGGCGGGTGAGGTCGATCCAGCGACGTTTGAGTCTTGGCCTGATCAGCGTGCTGCTGATCGTCGGGCTGGTGCTGGCACAGATCAGCCTCTGGCTGTTCGAGGTCGGCCTGCAGCGCTATCTGGAATCCGGGCTGCGCAATGACAGCGAATTGCTGCTGGTGGCGATTGTCCGGGGACCCAATGGTCTTCAACTGGATGAGCACCGCTTGTCACCCGGTTATCAACGGCCATACTCCGGTCATTACTTCCGCATCGACTTCGACGACGGGCACTGGCGCTCGCGATCCCTGTGGGACCTTGAGTTGCCACAGCCCGAGCAGGCGGGGCTGCATGCCGACCTTGAGCTGGAAAAGACCCGGCAGTCGTTGCTGTTGCTGCACTCTGAATACCGCAAGTTCGGCCAGAAAATCTCGATCACCGTCGCGCAGGACTACACACCGGTTCAGGCCAGCTTCGTTCTGGTTCAGCGCATTGGCCTGGGGCTTGGGCTAGCGGCGCTGTTGCTGATCCTTGCCTTGCAGCGTGTGACCGTGCGCCGGGCGCTGCGTCCGCTGGACACCGCGCGCGAACAGATTTCCCAACTGCAACAAGGCCAGCGTTCTCAGCTCGACGAGGCCGTCCCGCTTGAGCTGGAGCCACTGGTCGCGCAGATCAACCACCTGCTGGCGCACACTGAGGACAGCCTCAAGCGCTCGCGCAATGCGCTGGGCAACCTCGGGCATGCGCTGAAAACGCCCATGGCCGTTTTGTTGAGCCTCGCCGAAAGCGGAAAGCTGGAGCAGAACCCACACGTGCGGGATACGTTGCGCGATCAGTTGCAGCAGATCCAGCAACGTCTGGAGCGAGAGCTTAATCGCGCGCGGCTCTCCGGCGATGCCTTGCCCGGTATGCGATTCGATTGCGACATTGAACTGCCGGGCCTGTTTTCCACCCTGCGCATGATCCACGGCGAGCACCTGGAGCTCAACAATCATGTCGCGCCCGGGCTGGTTCTGCCGTGGGACCGGGAGGACATCCTCGAATTGCTGGGTAACGTGATGGACAACGCCTGCAAATGGGCCGACAGCAGCATTTGCTTGTGCATCACGCAGGCGTCGGGTGGCCATTGCCTGTTGATCGACGACGACGGTCCCGGCATTCCGGCGGTTCAGCGCGAAGACGTACTGGGCCGTGGCAATCGTCTGGACGAGCAGGTCACGGGGCACGGTCTCGGGCTCGGGATCGTCAAGGACATCGTCGAGTCTTGGGGCGGACGCATTCAATTGCTGGACAGCCCGTTGGGCGGGCTTCAGGTGCGCATCGACCTGCCTGAGCGAACGGTACAGCCCATGGCGGACTGATTGCACCTTGACCTCAACTTTTGTTGTGCGGGGCCGTTAACCCTCTAGGAGCCCAACGGCGTAACGCACACAAAAATAAAGGGTCACGGTATCTATGCGCCTGAATCTGAAAGCCAGAGTTCTGTCTCTTGCGGTGCTTCCGGTCTTGCTGTTTGCGCTGATAGTCAGCGTCAGCACAGTGGTCATGCTGCGCGACCAAGCGAAGCGTGAAGTGGAAGAAACCCGCCAACACCTGCTCGCCGAGGCCAAGGCGACGCTGCAAAGCTACGTCGCGGTGGCCATCGGCACCATCAAGCCCTTGTACGACGCGTCGGCACCGGGCGACATGGAAGCCCGCGCGCAAGTCATCAAGATGCTCTCGCAGGTCCAGTACGCCAAAGACGGCTATTTCTTCGGTTACGACTCCCAGGCCGTACGCCTGTTCAAGGGCAGCAGTCCTGACGGCATCGGCAAGAGCTTCAAGGACACCCGGGACCCGAATGGCGTCTACGTCAATGCAGGTCTTGTCGAGGTTGCGAAAGCCGGCACCCATTACCTTGAATACTCCTCGCCGCTTCCTGGCTCCAATGCACTGGTCCCCAAACTCGGTTACTCCGAATACCTACCCAAATGGGACATGGCCGTGGGCTCCTCGGTCAATCTGGACAACATCGACGCCAAGGTCGCCGAGGTACAGAAAGTGGTCGCCGAGCGCATGCAGAACATGCTGGTCAGCATCATTGGCATCGCACTGCTGGTGCTGGTGATCATTACTGTGGTCGGTGTCTGGATGGCGGGGGGCCTCTTGCGACCCCTGCGCCAGATGAAGGCCAACCTGGATGACATTGCCGCAGGGGAGGGCGACCTGACCCGGCGCCTGACGGTGACGTCCCAAGACGAACTCGGCGAATTGGCGGGCTCGTTCAACCGTTTTGTCGACAAGATTCACGGTCTCGTGCGGCAGATCGCCGAGATGACCGGTCAGCTCACGGGCCTCGTGGGTGAAGTCACGCACCAGGCGCAGCGCTCCGAGCAGGCCATGGAGCGTCAGCGCCACGAGACGGATCAGGTCGCGACGGCGATCAACCAGATGTCGGCCGCTGCGCAGGAAGTCGCCAAAAGCGCCCAAGGCGCATCGGTGGCGGCGCAGCAAACTGACGAAGAAGGCCAGGCCGCCAAGCGGGTGGTTGATGGCAGCATTCAACAGATTCACGCCTTGGTAAACGACATTCGGCACAGCGGGACCTCGCTGGACAGCCTGCAGAACGACGTGACGTCGATTGTCGGTGTGCTGGGTGTGATCCGCTCCATCGCCGAACAGACCAACCTGCTGGCGCTCAACGCAGCCATTGAAGCCGCACGCGCCGGCGAGGCGGGACGCGGGTTTGCCGTGGTGGCCGATGAGGTGCGCGCGCTGGCCAGCCGCACTCAGCAGAGCACCCAGGAAATTCAAGGCATGATTGATCGCCTGCAACAGGGCACACAGGGCGCGGTCGCGGCGATGCGTCGCTCCAGTGAGGCAGGGGATGGCACGTCGGCGCGGGCCAATGAAGCCGGTGCGTCGCTGGACACCATTGGCCAGTTGATCGGCACCATCAACTCGATGAACGCGCAGATCGCAAGCGCGGCGGAAGAGCAGACTGCTGTCGCTGAAGAGATCAACCGCAGCGTTCATCAGATTGCGGTGGCGGTGGAGAGCGTGGCCGACGAAACCCGTCACAGTGCCAACACCTCGCGCAACCTGACCGAACTCAATCAGCGTCTCGGTCAACTGGTCGGCCAGTTCCGCATCTGACGCGGGCGCTAATGCTCATCCTGGCGGGTCGCAACGGCCCGTCATGAAACTCGCTTATAGGCTTCCAACCCTTGTCTCGTCAGCGTTACAGGCGGCACTCCTGTGACGATTGGCGGACTAAGCATTAGGCCGTGCGCTCAGCGCGGCTCAATGACATGGAAGGAACATGAACGAAACCTCGCTGCAAAACAAAACCCTGATGTTACTTCTGGTGTTGGTGACCATCGCCTTCATCTGGATTCTGCTGCCGTTTTACGGCGCAGTGTTCTGGGCGGTGATTCTGGGGATCATCTTTGCGCCGCTCCAGCGCCGCCTGCTGGCGCGCTTCGGCTGGCAACGCAACCTGACATCCCTGTGCACCCTGATGGTGTGTCTGGTGATCGCGATTCTGCCGGTGATCGTCATCAGCATGCTGATGGTTCAAGAGGGGGCGGCGCTTTACAAAAACGTCGAAAGCGGCCAGCTGGATATTCCCAAATACCTGGCGGAGTTCAAGGCGTTGTTGCCGACGTCGATGCAGCATTGGCTGGATCGTTTGGGCATGGGCGACTTCAAGGGACTGCAGGACAAGATTTCCAAGGCGGCGATGCAGGGCAGTCAGTACCTGGCGACCCAGGCATTCAGTTTCGGCCAGGGCACGTTCGATTTTGTGGTGAGCTTCTTCATCATGCTGTACCTGTTGTTCTTCTTCCTGCGCGATGGCCAGGACCTGACCCGCCGAATCCGCATTGCGATTCCGCTGGCTGAGCCGCAGAAGCGCCGTCTGCAACTGAAGTTCACCCGTGTGGTGCGCGCGACGGTGAAGGGCAACATCGTCGTGGCGCTGACGCAAGGTGCGCTGGGGGGGCTGATTTTCTGGGTGCTGGACATTCCCAGTGCGTTGCTGTGGGCGGTGGCGATGGCGTTTCTGTCGCTGTTGCCAGCGGTGGGGGCGGGGATTGTCTGGGCGCCGGTGGCGGCGTATTTCCTGCTCAGCGGGATGATCTGGCAGGGTGTGGTGCTGGGGCTGTTCGGGGTGTTTGTGATCGGGCTGGTCGATAACGTGTTGCGGCCGATTCTGGTGGGTAAGGATACGCGGATGCCGGATTATCTGATTCT
Organism: Pseudomonas abietaniphila; assembly: GCF_900100795.1. Taxonomy (GTDB): domain Bacteria; phylum Pseudomonadota; class Gammaproteobacteria; order Pseudomonadales; family Pseudomonadaceae; genus Aquipseudomonas; species Aquipseudomonas abietaniphila. The sequence goes on along the minus strand of NZ_FNCO01000011.1, from coordinate 238,195 downwards.
GATTTCCACGCTGGGCGGGATGGCGGTCTTCGGGCTGAACGGGTTTGTGATCGGGCCGATGATTGCGGCGTTGTTCATGTCGACATGGGGGTTGTTTACCGGTGCGAAGAAGACGGTGCGGTTGCCGGGGTGATGCCTTTGGCTTCTTATCGGTTTATCGGTTTATCGGTTTTTCGGATTAGCGGCGCTCGGTTTTGGTTGCCAATCCGTGTGCTCGGGTGGCGCTGATGTTGGGTTCGGCCTAACGGCCGAGCTGTTCCGCCTTCGGCGGGTTACTTCAAAACCGGAATGCCGGACCATCCCCAAGTTACCAAGGGGCTTGTCCTGGTTTGGCCACTCCTTCGTCGTCGTTGCTCACTCCGGCGACGCTCCGTGGGCCCGCCGCCTGCGTTCGGCCTGCACCCAAGTCGCGTTTTGTGGCGTTCGGACTATCGCGCTAGAAGAGCAAAATCAAAAGCATCGAATTACGCGAATCCTGTAGGAGCGTGGCTTGTCCCGCGATCTACTGCGCAGCGGTAGCAGAATCAGGCGACTCGGTTCTGCCTGACGCCCCGCATACACAGTTCTTGCTGCCGGTTCCCGGCAGATCGCGGGACAAGCCACGCTCCTACAGGGTCTGCGTCAGCCTGATATTTTTGTTTCTACCGTTACTTTTGATCGTCATTACGTAGAACCGTTGGACGACACAAACGCGACTTGGGTGCAGGCTTAACGCAGGTGGCGCGCAGTGGGCCGAGCGGCATGGATACCGCGAGAGCTGCCCCGGCCATGGATGGCCGATGATGGTTCCCACGCTCCGCGTGGTAACGCCGCTCTGGACGCTCTGCGTCGCCCTTTTGAACCAGAACGTCAGCCGCAACATGACGAGGCAGCGAATGGATTCAAACGTTGTATCTCTGGCCTCACTCCCGTGGCCCGGAAAGTCACTAAATATGAGCGGCTCGCCACAGCGGTCGTTGAGGGCGAGGATTATGATCGGCCTGCGCACTGGGAAAGTGTCTGTGGAGGTGCTTCATGGGCTTCACGATTTGTTATCGTTTTTTAGGCAATCAACGCGTTCTGGAATGCCAGGAAGATCAATTGTGTGGGCACGATGCGGTCTATTACGCGCTGCTTCATTCGGGCGCGGAGTTGGGGAATATCGTGGGCACGTGGCAGGGCAGTTACCCGTCAATGGTGGAGGCGGCGGAGCGTTCGGGCGTGAGTAACGTGTTGTGGCACAGGTCTATTTCACACGCCTCGCCCCAAGGGCGGAAACGCTGATCCCGCTCGTCGAAAGGGCTCCGGTTGTGAGCCTTTTCTCTGTGTCGGCTACAGGCCGTCCGTGGCCATAGTGCTGAATGAGGTCAGAACTTGAAGCGTCCCACCAGGCCTTTGAGTTGACCGGAGATGTCCGTCAGGCGCCCTGAACCGGACTGTGCCGAGTGCGCGAATTCTTCCACCAACTGAGCATCGGCATGAATCTGCGCGATATGCCGGTTGATCTCTTCCGCCACTTGATGCTGCTCTTCCGCGGCCGTGGCGATCTGAGTGTTCTGATCGCGGATGGAATCGACGGACGTGCGGATCTTGTCGAAGCTGTCCCGAGCCTGCTGGATGCACTCGACGCTGTTTTGCGAGACCTGCAAGCTTCCCTGCATCTGCAGCGTCACCTCTTGGGTACGCCGTCCGAGGTTGCCAAGCAGGCTGTCAATTTCGCCTGTCGAGTCGGCGGTGCGTCGGGCCAGTGCTCGTACTTCATCGGCCACCACCGCGAATCCGCGGCCTTGATCACCGGCACGCGCCGCTTCGATGGCGGCGTTGAGCGCCAGCAGGTTGGTCTGTTCGGCGATGGAGCGAATGGTGTCGAGGATGCTGTTGATGTTCTTGCTGTCCTGCTCCAGCAACTGCATGGTTTCCGTCGATTGCTGCAGTTCCTTGCTCAGTTTCATCACGCTGCCCGTGGCTTCGCTGATGTGCTGCTGGCCGTCGGACACGTCGCGATAACCCGAATCGGCGCTGGACGCCGCCTCGCTGCAGGAGCGCGCGACTTCGTTAGCGGTGGCGACCATCTCGTTGAAGGCGGTGCTGACCAGCTCCACCGCCTCACGTTGGCGACCGGCGACTTCGTCCATGTTTCTGGCGACCTGATGGGTGTCGGCAGCCGCTGCTTGCAGATCGGTAGAGGCACTGCTGATCCGTTGCACCAACTGCGAAATCATTCCGAGGAACTGGTTGAACCAGCCCGCCAGCGTGGCGGTTTCGTCCTTGCCCTGCACCTTGAGCTGACGCGTGAGATCGCCTTCGCCTTCGGCAATCTCCTGCAGACCGTCGGCAACGCCACGAATCGGCCGCACGATCAAGCCGGCGAAGCTGGCGCCGACCACGGCGAAGATCACCGCGAGTGCGGCGGCAATGGCGGCGATCAACCAGGTCAGGTTAGAGGCCTTGGCCATCACTTCGTCGCGCTCGATCAGACCGATGAAACGCCAGCCCAACCCTTTGGAGCTGATCACGTTGGCCATGTAGACCTTACCGTCGATCTCGACCTGAGCGGGGCCGTCGCCACGTTGCGCCAGCTCGGCGTAGTTGGCGCCCAGGCTGGCCATCGGTTTGAAGTTATGCTGCGCGTTGCTGGGGTCCACGAGCACGTTGCCGTTGGCTTCGACCAGCATGAGGTAACCGCTGTTGCCCAGCTTGATGTTCTTGACCAGCTCGGTCAGCTGCTTGAGCGAGACGTCCAGACCGACAACACCCACCAGCTTGCCCGCTGCGTCGCTGACGGTGTGCACGGTGCCGATCAACGAGATGTCATCCGGGGCCCAATAGTAGGCGCCTGTGCGAACAGTGGCACCTGGCGAAGCGATCGCTGCCTGATACCACGGACGCTGGCGCGGATCATACTGGGAGAGCTTGGCGTCGTCCGGCCAGCTCGCGTAGCCGCCATCCGTCAGGCCAAGAGAGAGATACGCGGTGCTCGGATGGCTTTTGGCGAAGGCCTCGAACATCTCGAGGAATGCACGGTTGTTTTCAGTCAGCGGAATCTGAGCCGCATCGGCCCCTGAGTAGTTCTTCAAATCCTTGCCAGCAACCACGCGGGGGTCCTTCGCCAGGTACTCGACGTTCTGGCTGATACCGTCGAAAAACTGCTTCATCCCGTTATCGATCTGACGAATCTCGCGCCCACTGCTGTCCACGAAGTCGGCCTTGGCCCCTTCCCGCACGTTAAACACGACAAGCACCGCCACCACAATAACCGGGAGACACGCGATGGCCGCAAACGCCCACGTCAGCTTCTGTTTGATGTTCATGAAATATTCCGCTGGTTTTATAAGTGTTGGAAGGCAGAAACAAAAAAGTGCGTGGCTGGATTTTTTAGAAGAGACGTCCACGGCTACCTCCAGACTATCGGCCGACGACGTGAGAAGGTGAGGGCAGGGCCACGGCATACAGACGATTGGCAACGCTCGATAGCGTCTCTACCCCATGGAGAGTCGACGCAGAGCGTCAGGACATGCGTGCCCACGCAGAGCGTGGGAACGATCAAGACAGTCGGTGGTGGGGGAGAGGTATTCAGGGTGAATGACCTACCGCATTCGCTGCCGTCGTAACCTCCGACGTCTCCCACAAGGACTTGTTATCGGTCATGAGATAGCGAAGCGCGTCAGCGATTCCGATCTTGATCTTGATCTTGATCTTGATCTTGATCTTGATCTTGATCTTGATCTTTCACCGCGAAAGTCCAGACACCACAAAACGCGACTTGGGTGTAGGCTGAACGCAGGCGGCGCGGAGTGGGCCGAGCGGCATGGATGCCGCGAGAGCTGCCCCCGGCCATGGATGGCCGATGGCAGCGTGCCCACGGAGCGTCGCCGGAGTGAAGGGACCCGACGCAGGAGGGCCAAGCCAGGAGCAGGGCCTTTTGGTTACTTTTTGGCTCTTGAAAAAGTAACTCGCCGAAGGCGAAACAGGTCTGGCGTTAGCCAGAACCCGTCAGCACCACCATCAACAACGGATCCGCCAATAAACCCAGTGTCACCCTAAACCCAGATCATCCGGATTCCAGCCATAAAAAAACCCTGCTCAAGAGCAGGGTTTCTTCTACCTCACCGAACCCTCAAAGCCCGGCGTGCTGCACCAGAGACAACAACGGCTGCGGGTAAACACCCAGGAAGAACGCCAACAGCGTAATCCCCAACAACATCACACCACCGGCACGCTGCGCCCAATTGAACGGCGCATCGTGGCGCTGAATCTTCGAGTCCTGCAGATACAGCGTCACCATCACCCGCAGGTAATAGAACACACCAATCGCACTGCCGATCACCAGCGAACCGGTCAGCCACCACAAGTGAGCCTCGACACCGGTTGCAATGATGTAGAACTTACCGATAAAGCCCGTCGTCAACGGAATACCCGCCAGCGACAGCATCATCACCGTCAGCACGGCCGTCAGGTACGGACGACGCCAGAACAGACCACGGTATTCGAACATCGCATCGGCGTCGCGACCGCTGTACGGCGACGACATCAAGGTGATCACACCGAACGCGCCCAGGCTGGTCAGCACGTAAGTCACCAGGTACACGCTGATCGCTTCAACCGCCAGACCTTTGCTGGCGACCATCGCGATCATCAGGTAACCGAAGTGAGCGATGGACGAATAGCCCAGCAGACGCTTGAGGTTGTTCTGAGTCAGCGCCAACAGGTTACCGATCAGGATCGACGCCACCGCAATGACCGACATCACGTCCGTCAGCACACCGCTGCTGGCCGCCGGAGAGATCTGGAACAGACGCACCAGCACACCGAACACCGCGACCTTGCTGGCGGTGGCCAGGAACGCCGCCACCGGGGCAGGGGCGCCTTCGTACACGTCCGGCGTCCACAGGTGGAACGGCACCAGCGACAGCTTGAAGCCCAGACCGATCAACATCATGCCCAGACCCAGGCTGGCGATCGGGCTTGGCATACCGGTGGCCGCGATGGCCTTGCCGATTTCGCTGAAGCCCAGGCTGCCCGCTTCGGCGTACAGCAGCGCCATACCGAACAGCAGGAACGCAGACCCTGCCGCCGAAAGCACCATGTACTTGATACCGGCTTCCAGCGAACGCTTGTTGAAGAAGGCATAAGCCACCAGACCGTAGACCGGCACCGACAGCAGTTCCAGACCGATGAACAGGCTCGCCAGGTGTTGCGAGGCGACCAGCACCATGCCGCCGGCAGCGGCCATCAGGATCAGCAGGTAAAGCTCTTCACGGTTGCCCGGGTAACCGGCCTTGCCTTCACCCAGGTAGGCGTGAGCCAGGGTGACGCACGCCAGAGTGGAGACCAGAATGATGCCGATATACAGCAGGGCAAAGCTGTCGATCTGCAGCAGAGGCGTAACCACCAGCGGCGCGACCTTGAGGGCCGGGTAAATCGACAGCAGGGCCAGGTTGAGTCCTGCCACGGTCAGCAGGAACGATTGCGAGTGATTGCGACGCCATGCGATGCCCAGCATCACCACCACAACGGTGATGCTGGTAATCAGCAGCGGCGCCAGCGCAATAAAGTGTTGAATCGTCAGGTCCATAGCGCTCTTACCGGGCCGAAGCGAGTTGAGTGAAGGCGGTGCCGAGCCATTGCTGCACGCCATGCATGGTCGCCGAGGAAGTGTCGAGAACCGGCTGCGGGTAGATACCCAGCAGGACCAGCAACACGGCCAGGCCCAGCACCATGATCAATTCCCGTCCATCCATGCCTTTGAGAATCTCTTCGGTCTTTGCAGGGCCGAAGTAGGCGCGGTGGATCATGATCAGCGAGTAGACCGAACCGAACACCAGGCCGGAAGTGGCGATGGCGGTGATCCACGGTGCGCTCACGAAGGTGCCGATCAGGATCAGGAACTCGCCAACGAAGTTACCGGTGCCCGGCAGACCCAAGGAGGCGGCTGCGAAGAACAGGCTGATGGCTGGCAGGTAAGCGATCTTGTTCCACAGGCCGCCCATCTCGCGCATGTCACGGGTGTGCAGGCGCTCGTACAGCTGACCGCTGAGGATAAACAGTGCAGCGGCCGACAAACCGTGGGCCAGCATCTGAACCACGACGCCTTGCAGCGCCTGCTGGCTGCCGGAGTAGATACCGATCAGCACGAAGCCCATGTGCGACACGCTGGAAAACGCGATCAGACGCTTGATGTCGGTCTGGGCAAAGGCCAGGAAGGCACCGTAGAAGATCCCGATCAGGCCGAGGATCATCGCGATCGGTGCGAACTCTGCCGACGCGTTCGGGAACAGCGGCAGGGCAAAACGCAGCAGACCATAAGCGGCGGTCTTCAGCAGGATACCCGCCAGGTCCACAGAACCTGCGGTCGGTGCCTGGGCGTGCGCGTCAGGCAACCAGGAGTGCAGCGGCACGATCGGCAGCTTCACCGCGAAGGCGATGAAGAAGCCCAGCATCAGGATGTACTCGGTGCCGTGGGACAGTTTGGTCTTCAGCAGGTCGGCGTAGCTGAACGTGATGACGCCGGTCTGATTGAAGTGCACCAGCACCAGGCCCAGGATCGCCACCAGCATGATCAGGCCGCTGGCCTGAGTGAAGATGAAGAACTTGGTCGCGGCGTAGATACGGGTTTTCTTGCCGTCTGCAGAGCTGTGACCCCAGAGCGCGATGAGGAAGAACATCGGCACCAGCATCATTTCCCAGAAGAAGAAGAACATGAACAGGTCGATGGCGAGGAACACGCCCACCACACCGCCCAGGATCCACATCAGGTTCAGGTGGAAGAAGCCGACGTTACGCTGGATTTCTTTCCACGAGCAGAGGACCGAGAGGACACCCAGCAGACCGGTCAGCAGGATCATCAGCAACGACAGGCCATCGAGCGCCAGATGGACGCTGATGCCAAAGCGCTGGATCCACTGGGCCTTGAATTCAACCGCCCAGGTGGGGTCGACGCCAGGAGCCGGTGCGTAGGTGTACGTACCGGTGCTCCACAGCCACAGCGCCAGGGCAGTCAGGAGGGACATCGTAACCAGCGCAATCCAGCGCGGCAGGGTAGGGCCGAAGCGCTCACCTTGCCAGCACAACAGGCCGCCGATAAAGGGGATCAGGATTAGCCAAGGCAGAATCATGACGGGCTCAATTCCTTTTCGTAAGTCGCAAGGTTCATGTCAGATAGACTCATCAGACCAGCACAATCGCGCCGAGTACCAGTACGGCACCTGCGGCGATCGAAGCGGCGTACCAGCGCAGCTGACCGGTTTCAGTACGGGTCATCAAGCCGTTACCGGCTTTGACCAGACGCGGGATCACACCAATCGTGTGGTCGAGCGGGTCGCCACGCAGGATGCGGCTGATTGCCAGGTAAGGTTTGACGAACAACACGTCATACACCCAGTCGAAGCCCCATGCCGCGAACCACCAGGCGGACAGGAATCGACCCGGACCGCTGTTGGCGATGGCCGTGACCAGACGACGCTTGCCGAGGAACAGCACCGCGGCCAGCAGGATACCGGCCAGGGCGATGGCGCCCGAGGCGATTTCCAGACTGTGCTTGGCTTCGCCACCGGCATGACCGGCGCTTTCCGGCAGCACGCCCGCCAGTGGCGGATGAATCCAGGCACCGATGAACGTCGACAGCACGATCAGCACGCTCAGCGGCAACCAGTGGGAGATCCCGTGGCCAGCGTGAGCTTCGGTCTTCGCTTCGCCGTGGAAGGCGATGAAGATCAGGCGGAAGGTATACAGCGAAGTCATGAAGGCACCGACCAGACCTGCATACAGCAGGTACTGATGGCCACTGGCGAAGGCTTCCCAAAGAATTTCGTCCTTGGAGTAGAAACCTGCAGTCACCAGAGGCAATGCCGCCAGGGCAGCGCCGCCGACGATGAAGCTGGTGTAGGCCAGTGGCAGTTTCTTCCACAGGCCGCCCATCTTGAAGATGTTCTGCTCGTGGTGGCAGGCCACGATCACCGCACCGGATGCAAGGAACAGCAGGGCCTTGAAGAAAGCGTGGGTCATCAGGTGGAAGATCGCGCCTTCCCATGCACCCACACCCAACGCCAGGAACATGTAGCCGATCTGGCTCATGGTCGAGTAGGCGAGGATACGTTTGATGTCGGTCTGAACCAGTGCCGCAAAACCTGCCAGCACCAGGGTCACACCGCCGACGATGCCGACCAGGTGCAGGATGTCCGGCGCCAGGGCGAACAGGCCGTGTGTACGGGCGATCAGGTAGACACCGGCGGTTACCATGGTGGCCGCGTGGATCAGTGCGGAAACCGGGGTAGGACCGGCCATCGCATCCGCCAGCCAGGTCTGCAGCGGCAGTTGCGCGGATTTACCGACAGCGCCGCCCAGCAGCATCAGGGTGGCCAGCACGATCCAGAAGTCGCCGACCTTGAAGTGCTGCGGTGCACGTACCAGCAGTTCCTGGATGTTCAACGTGCCCAGTTGCTGGAACAGGATGAACAGGCCGATGGCCATGAACACGTCGCCGATGCGGGTCACGATGAAGGCTTTCAGTGCCGCGTTGCCGTTGTTGCGGTTGCTGTAATAGAAACCGATCAACAGGTACGAACACAGGCCCACGCCTTCCCAACCGAAGTAGATGAACAGCAGGTTGTCGCCCAGGATCAGGAACAACATGCTGGCAATGAACAGGTTGGTGTAGGCGAAGAAGCGCGAGTAACCGTCTTCACCGCGCATGTACCAGGACGCGAACAGGTGGATCAGGAAGCCCACGCCGACCACGACGCCCAGCATGGTGATGGACAGGCCATCGACATACAGCGCGAAGTTAGGGTCGAAGCCGTCAACCGACATCCAGCGCCACAACACCATGGTCAGGTGACCGCCTTCGGGCGGCGAGACGTTGAACTGGAAGATCACGTAGGCGGCCACAATGGCCGACAGGCCAATGGAGCCGACGCCGATCAGGGCCGACAGGTTTTCCGACCATTTGCCGCGTGAGAACGACAGCAGCAGGAAGCCGATCAGAGGGAATACGAAAGTCAGAAAGAGTAGGTTCATCCGCGCATCTCGCTGGCAGCGTCGATATCGAGAGTGTGGAAGCGGCGATACAGTTGCAGCAGGATCGCCAGGCCAATGCTGGCCTCGGCTGCGGCAAGGCTGATCACCAGGATGAACATGATCTGGCCGTCAGGCTGCGCCCAGCGGCTACCCGCCACGACGAAAGCCAGTGCGGCTGCGTTCATCATCACTTCCAGGCTCATCAACACGAACAGAATGTTGCGGCGTACCAACAGGCCCGCCAGGCCGAGGCAGAACAGGATGCCGGCGACGGCCAGCCCGTGTTCCAGAGGGATTTGTGCATGCATGGGATTACTCCTTCGCCTCGTTGCGGCCGACATGGAACGCCGTCACCGCTGCGGCGAGCAGCAGCATCGAGGCGAGTTCGACCACCAGCAGGTACGGACCGAACAGGCTGATGCCCACGGCCTTGGCGTCCACGGTCGTGTGGCCGATACCGGCGCCGGTGGAGTTGGCGAACAGCACGTACAGCAGCTCCGCCAGCAGCAGGCCACCCAGCAGGATCGGGCCCAGCCAGATACCGGGCTTGAGCCAGGCGCGTTCTTGCTGAACCGAGGCCGGGCCCAGGTTCAGCATCATCACCACGAACACGAACAGCACCATGATGGCGCCAGCGTAGGCGATCACTTCCAGAGCACCGGCAAACGGAGCGCCGAGACTGAAGAAGGTCATGGCCACGGCGATCAGCGAAATGATCAGGTAGAGCAGGGCGTGCACCGGGTTCGTGTTGGTAATCACCCGAAGGGTGGCTACAACAGCGATGCCGGATGCGAAATAGAAAGCGAATTCCATCTTTCTTCCTTAAGGCAGCAAGCTCTTGACGTTGATGGGCTCGGCTTCGTTCTGCGCAGAGCCTTTCGGCTTGCCGGCGATCGCCATACCTGCAACGCGGTAGAAGTTGTAGTCAGGGTTCTTGCCGGGACCGGAGATCAGCAGATCTTCCTTCTCGTACACCAGATCCTGACGTTTGAACTCGGCCATTTCGAAATCCGGCGTGAGCTGGATCGCGGTGGTCGGGCAGGCTTCTTCACAGAGACCGCAGAAGATGCAACGCGAGAAGTTGATGCGGAAGAAGTCCGGGTACCAGCGACCGTCTTCGGTCTCCGCTTTCTGCAGCGAGATGCAGCCGACCGGGCAGGCCACGGCGCACAGGTTGCAGGCCACGCAGCGCTCTTCGCCGTCGGGGTCGCGCGTCAGCACGATACGACCGCGGTAGCGAGGCGGCAGGTAAACCGCTTCTTCCGGATATTGCAGGGTGTCGCGCTTACGGAAGCCATGGCCGAAGACCATGATCAGGCTGCGTAGCTGGGTACCCGTACCCTTAACGATGTCGCCAATATATTTGAACATGGGTCAAATCCTCACTGAGCCGCCAAGACGACCGCAGCGGTCACTAGCAAATTGATCAGGGTCAGTGGCAGGCAGAACTTCCAGCTGAAATCCATCACCTGGTCATAACGCGGACGCGGGATAGAAGCGCGAAGCAGGATGAACAGCATGATGAAGAACGCGGTTTTCAGGACGAACCACATGAACGACAGTTGCGGCAGGATGTTGAACGGACCGTGCCAGCCACCGAAGAACAGGGTCACCAGCAGTGCCGAGATCAGGATGATGCCGATGTACTCACCGACGAAGAACATGCCCCACTTCATGCCGGCGTATTCAATGTGGTAACCGTCGGCCAGTTCCTGTTCCGCTTCCGGCTGGTCGAACGGGTGACGGTGAGTCACGGCGACGCCAGCGATGAAGAAGGTACAGAAGCCGAAGAACTGCGGAATGATGAACCACAGGTGATCGGCCTGGTACTGAACGATGTCGCCCATGTTGAACGAGCCGACCTGAACGATGATGCCCATCAGCGACAGGCCCAGGAACACTTCGTACGAGACGGTCTGTGCCGAAGCACGCAAGCTGCCCAGCAGGGCGTACTTGTTGTTCGATGACCAGCCGGCGAACAGCACCGCGTAGACCGACAGACCGGCCATGGCGAAGAAGAACAGCAGGCCGATGTTCAGGTCTGCGACGACCCAGGTCTGGGTGACCGGGATGATCGAGAACGAGATCAGCAACGCACTCATGGCCACGACCGGCGCCAGGGTGAAGATCATCTTGTCGACGAAGGGAGGATTCCAGTCTTCCTTGAAGAACATCTTCAGCATGTCGGCGGCGATCTGGAACATACCGAACGGGCCAACGCGGTTAGGACCGTAACGGTCCTGCCACCAGCCCAGCAGACGGCGTTCGACGAAGCTGAGCAGCGCGCCGCAAACCACCACGGCGAGCAGCACCACGATGGCCTTCACGACGGCGATGATCGAGTCGATCACTTCAGGGGTAAACCACGTGGTCATTGTGCTGCCTCCTGCAGACCTTCAACGGTTTTCCCGGCCAGCGCCGGAGGAATGCCCGCCAGACCCGATGGCAATGCCACCAGACCGGCGCCCAGCTCTTCGTTGATGCGCAGTGGCAGACGCAGGGTCTGACCGGCAACGTTGAGGCTGAGCATGGCACCGTCGTTGACGCCCAGGCGGTCCGCTTCGGACTTGGCCAGCGCGACATAGGCCGCCGGAATACGCTCTTGAACCGGCGCGGCTTTGGACGAGGTCTCGTCGCTGCCGAACAGGTGGTAGAACGGCACGACCTGCCAGGTCCCTTGAGCAGGGGAGAAGGCACGCGGCACGCTGGAGAACCAGCTCAACTTGTCGCCGCTGCTTTCGATCAGGCGCACGCCCGGGTCGCCCGCACGCAGATGACCACCGACTTCGTCCTGGAACTTGTTCCACGCTTGTGGCGAGTTCCAGCCCGGCGACCAGGCGAATGGCACCTGGGAGCGAGGTTCGGCGGAGCCCGAGTAACCTTCCATCGAGAACGAGAACGCGGTGTCCTTGTCCTGCGAGGTGCGTGGCTCATGCACGCTGATGTTGGCGCGCATGGCGGTCCGACCGCTGTAACGCAACGGTTCGCGAGCCAGTTTCAGGCCTTTGATACGGAACGCGGCGGAAGGCGCTGCACCGACAATGCCGGCCAGTTGCGCGTTGCTCGCGGCACAGGCTTCGGTGACGTGATCCAGTTGGGTCCAGTCCACCGGCTTGTTCAGCAGGGTGGCGCGCAGGGCATGCAGCCAGCGCCAGCCTTCGTGGATCTGGATGCTGGCGTCCAGGTAGGTCGGATCGTAGACCTGGAAGAAGCGCTGGGCGCGGCCTTCCTGGCTGACCAGCGTGCCGTCGCCTTCAGCGAAGCTGGCGGCCGGCAGCACGAGGTGCGCGCGGTCGGTGGTCGCGGTCTTCTGGTGGTCAGCAACGATCACCACTTTCGCGGCCTTCAGTGCGGCCTCGACGGTCGCCGCATCGACGCGGGTGAACAGGTCGTTTTCCAGCACGACGATGGCGTCGGCCTTGCCCGAGATCACCGTTTGCAGCGCGTCATCGACCGAATCACCACCGAACAGGGTCAGACCCATGCTGTTGGCTTCCGGAACGATCAGGCTCAGGGAGCCATTCTTCTCGCGCAGTTTCAGGGCTTTGGCGATGTTCGCAGCGGCTTCGATCAGCGCGCTGGAACCCAGCGAGGCGCCGGAGACGATCAGTGGACGCTTGGCGGCCAGCAGTGCATCGGCGATGCGTTGGGCCAGTTCCAGTGCTTCGCTGTCCAGGCCGGTGACGGCCGGCGCGCTTGGGTCGATGGCGTGTGCCACGGCGAAACCGATGCGGGCCAGATCGTCGGGAGCGGCGTGTACGCACTCTTCGGCGATATCGTCCAGGCGGGTTTCGGCCAGACTGGCGATGAACAGCGGGTTCATCTCGTGCTGACCGATGTTTTTCACCGCAGCGTCGAGCCAAGGCTGGACTTTCATCGCAGCGGCCATGTCTTCGGCTTTGTTCTTCACCAACTGACGCAGGCACAGCGCCATGCGCGCAGCGGTCTGCGTGACGTCTTCGCCGAGGATGAACACCGCGTCGTGCTCTTCGACTTCACGCAGGGTCGGAATCGGCAGCGGGCTGTCCTTCAGGACCTGTGCGACCAGACGCAGACGCGCAAGCTCACCGGCTTCGATACCCGAATAGAAGTGCTCGGCACCGACCAGTTCGCGCAAGGCGAAGTTGCTTTCAAGGCTGGCACGTGGCGAACCGATACCGACGATGTTGCGACCGCGCAGCATGTCGGCGGCCTTGTCCAGTGCAGCGTCCAGGCTCAGCTTGACGTTGCCTTCGGCCAGCAGTGGCTGACGTGGACGGTCGGTGCGGTTGACGTAGCCATAACCGAAACGGCCACGGTCGCACAGGAAGTACTGGTTCACCGAACCGTTGTAGCGGTTCTCGATACGGCGAATTTCGCCATAACGTTCGCCCGGGCTGATGTTGCAGCCGCTGGAGCAGCCGTGACAGATGCTCGGCGAGAACTGCATGTCCCACTTGCGGTTGTAACGCTCGGAGTGAGTCTTGTCGGTAAACACACCGGTCGGGCAGACCTCGGTGAGGTTGCCGGAGAACTCGCTTTCCAGCGTGCCGTCTTCGACGCGACCGAAGTACACGTTGTCGTGGGCACCGAACACACCGAGGTCGGTGCCGCCGGCGTAGTCTTTATAGAAGCGCACACAGCGATAGCAGGCGATGCAGCGGTTCATCTCGTGAGCGATGAACGGCCCCAGTTCCTGGTTCTGGTGGGTGCGTTTGGTGAAGCGGTAACGGCGCTCGTTGTGGCCGGTCATCACCGTCATGTCCTGCAAATGGCAGTGACCGCCTTCCTCACAGACCGGGCAGTCGTGGGGGTGGTTGGTCATCAGCCATTCGACGACGCTGGCGCGGAACGCCTTGGACTCTTCGTCGTCGATGGAAATCCAGGTGTTGTCAGTGGCGGGCGTCATGCAGGACATGACGATACGACCACGGGTGTCGTTCTCGTCGGTGTACTGCTTGACGGCGCACTGGCGACAGGCGCCAACACTGCCAAGTGCTGGATGCCAGCAGAAATAAGGGATGTCGAGCCCCAGCGACAGACAGGCCTGTAACAGGTTGTCTGCGCCATCGACTTCGAGCGCTTTGCCGTCTACGTGGATAGTAGCCATGGTTCAAAGGTCTTCGTTGGCCCGGTGTCAGCGGGCGTGGCTAATGGAATCTCGGTGCTGCTCCGGTTCAAACAGCCGTCAGGCGCAATCGGAGCAAAGGGCAGTGGTCTTTTGAATCACTGCCCGGTCAGTCTTGTTATGCGCCGACTATCGTGGGCGCTTTGCCAGGAACCAGGCCCGCTGTCGCACGTGCTGCCGGTGCGATGCCTGCCTCGAATTCCGGACGGAAGTATTTGATCGCGCTGCCCAGAGGTTCCACGGCGCCCGGTGCGTGGGCGCAGAAGGTCTTGCCTGGGCCGAGGAAGTTGACCAACCCCAGCAGCGTCTCGATATCGCCGGGTTGACCCTGGCCGTTCTCGAGCGCTCGCAGCATCTTCACGCTCCACGGCAAGCCGTCGCGGCAAGGTGTGCAGAAACCGCACGACTCCTGGGCGAAGAACTCTTCCATGTTGCGCAGCAGCGACACCATGTTGACCTTGTCGTCGACGGCCATCGCCAGACCGGTACCCATCCGGGTGCCGACCTTGGCCACGCCGCCCGCGTAGAACGCGCAGTCGAGGTGTTCGGGCAGCAGGAAACCGGTACCGGCACCGCCTGGCTGCCAGCACTTGAGCTTGAAGCCGTCGCGCATGCCGCCCGCGTAGTCTTCAAACAGCTCACGGGCCGGCAGGCCGAAAGGCAGTTCCCAGATACCCGGGTTCTTCACCTTGCCGGAGAAGCCCATCAGCTTGGTGCCGTGGTCTTCACTGCCTTCGCGGGCGAGCGACTTGTACCAGTCGTTGCCGTTGTTGACGATCGCCGGGACGTTGCACAGGGTTTCGACGTTGTTCACGCAGGTCGGTTTGCCCCACACGCCAACGGCGGCAGGGAAGGGCGGCTTGGAGCGCGGGTTGGCGCGACGGCCTTCCAGGGAGTTGATCAGTGCGGTTTCTTCACCGCAGATGTAACGCCCGGCGCCGGTGTGCACGAACAGCTCGAAGTCGAAGCCGGTGCCCAGGATGTTCTTGCCCAACAGACCCGCGGCCTTGGCTTCAGCCACGGCGCGGTTCAGGTGCTTGGCCGCAGTAACGTACTCGCCACGCAGGAAGATGTAGCCGCGGTAGGCCTTCAGCGCGCGAGCACTGATCAGCATGCCTTCCACCAGCAGATGGGGCAGTTGCTCCATCAGCATGCGGTCTTTCCAGGTGTTCGGTTCCATCTCGTCCGCGTTGCACAGCAGGTAGCGGATGTCGAGGGATTCGTCTTTGGGCATCAGGCCCCACTTCACGCCCGTGGGGAAGCCCGCGCCGCCACGACCCTTGAGGCCGGAGTCCTTGACCGACTGAACGATTTCGTCAGGCGTTTGCTGGGCGAAGGCCTTACGGGCAGCGGCATAGCCGTCTTTGGCCACGTACTCGTCCAACCACACCGGCTCGCCGTCGTCGCGAAGACGCCAGGTCAGCGGATGGGTTTCCGGCGTACGGGTGATCAGGTTGGCCGGACCGAAGGAAGTGATGGTCATACGTAACCCTCCAGCAGCTGGGCAACGCCCGTCGGCTGCAGATTGCCGAAAGTATCGTCGTCGATCATGACCGCCGGTGCCTTGTCGCAGTTGCCCAGGCAGCAGGCCGGCAGCAGCGTGAAGCGGCCGTCGGCCGTGGTCTGACCCAGGCCGATGCCCAGCGTGCTCTGAATCTCGCCGACGATGTCTTCGTGACCGGCGATGAAGCAGACCATGCTGTTGCAGACACGGATGATGTGACGGCCGACCGGTTGACGGAAGATCTGGCTGTAGAACGTGGCCACGCCTTCAACGTCGCTGGCAGGGATGCCCAGCACTTCGCCGATCGCGTAGATGGCGCCGTCCGGCACCCAGCCGCGTTCTTTCTGGACAATTTTCAGGGCTTCGATGGACGCCGCGCGCGGGTCCTCGTAGTGATGCATTTCGTGCTCGATGGCCGAGCGCTCGGATTCGCTCAGGGCGAAACGGTCTGTCTGGATAAGCGTGCTGTTCATGCTTAGCGGTCCACGTCGGCCATAACGAAGTCGATACTACCCAGGTACGCGATCAAGTCCGCGACCATGCTGCCTTTGATCACCGAAGGGATCTGCTGCAGGTGCGGGTAGCTTGGGGTGCGAATCCGGGTACGGTAGCTCATGGTGCCGCCGTCGCTCGTCAGGTAATAACTGTTGATGCCCTTGGTCGCTTCAATCATCTGGAAGGATTCATTGGCCGGCATGACCGGGCCCCACGAAACCTGCAGGAAGTGCGTGATCAAGGTTTCGATGTGCTGCAGCGTGCGCTCTTTCGGCGGCGGCGTGGTCAGCGGGTGATCCGCCTTGTACGGGCCTTCCGGCATGTTGCGCATGCACTGGTCGATGATCTTGATGCTCTGGCGCATCTCTTCGACGCGGACCATGCAGCGATCATAGGCATCGCCGTTGTGTGCCAGCGGCACTTCGAATTCGAAGTTCTCGTAACCCGAGTAAGGACGCGCCTTGCGCAGGTCGAAGTCGCAACCGGTGGAACGCAGGCCGGCACCGGTGACACCCCATTCCAGGGCCTCTTTGGTGTTGTAGGCGGCAACGCCGATGGTACGACCCTTGAGGATGCTGTTCTGCAGGGCGGCCTTGGTGTATTCGTCCAGGCGCTTGGGCAGCCACTCGACGAAATCCTTTACGAGTTTTTCCCAGCCGCGTGGCAGGTCGTGAGCGACACCACCGATGCGATACCAGGCCGGGTGCAGACGGAAACCGGTGATGGCTTCGATCACCGTGTAGGCTTTCTGGCGGTCGGTGAAGGTGAAGAACACCGGGGTCATCGCGCCCACGTCCTGGATATAGGTACCCAGGAACAGCAGGTGACTGGTGATACGGAAGAACTCGGCCATCATGATGCGGATGACGTCGACCTTCTCGGGCACCTTGATGCCGGCCAGCTTCTCGACCGAGAGCACGTACGGCAGGTTGTTCATCACGCCGCCGAGGTAATCGATACGGTCGGTGTACGGGATGAAACTGTGCCAGGACTGACGCTCGGCCATCTTCTCGGCACCACGGTGGTGGTAGCCGATGTCCGGAACGCAGTCGACGATTTCTTCACCGTCCAGCTGCAGCACGATACGGAACGCACCGTGAGCGGACGGGTGGTTCGGACCCAGGTTGAGGAACATGTAGTCCTCGTTGGTGCCGGAACGCTTCATGCCCCAGTCTTCCGGACGGAAGCGCGCGGCTTCTTCTTCCAGTTGCTGTTTGGCCAGCGTCAGGCTGTACGGGTCGAATTCGGTGGCGCGGGCAGGGTAGTCCTTGCGCAGCGGGTGACCTTCCCAGGTCGGCGGCATCATGATGCGGCTCAGGTGCGGGTGGCCCGGGAAATCGATCCCGAACATGTCCCACACTTCACGCTCGTACCAGTTGGCATTCGGCCAGATGCTGGTGATGGTCGGCACGCTGAGGTCGCCTTCGGACAAGGCGACCTTGATCATGACGTCGCTGTTACGCTCTACCGACAGCAGGTGGTAGAACACCGTGAAATCGGCGTCCGGCAAGCCACGGCGCTTGGTGCGCAGGCGCTCGTCCACACCGTGCAGGTCGTACAGCATCGAGTACGGCTTGGGCACGTTGCGCAGGAACGTCAGGATTTCGAACAGTTTTGCACGGGCGACCCACAGCACCGGCATGCCGGTGACAGTGGATTGGGCGGTGAACGCCTCGGCGCCAAAGCGGTTGTGCAGTTCAACGACGACATCTTGGTCGTCAGCCTTGTAAGGCGGGATGTACAGAGCGGTGTCTGCAGTCATAGGTCTCGATCGCTATCGGTCAACGTACAGAATGAACCCAGGTTCAGGCTTCTTTTTGTAAAAGAAAAACTGGATCAGACTTCGTCGGGGCTGCGCAGGTTTGTCACAGCAATACGCTGTTCGCGGCGCTGTTCCTTCTGCGACGGCATCTCGGCGCGATACACGCCTTGGTCGCCGACGACCCAGGAAAGAGGACGACGCTCCTGGCCAATGGATTCCTGCAGCAGCATAAGGCCTTGCAGGAATGCCTCTGGGCGGGGCGGGCAGCCGGGCACATAGACATCCACAGGCAGGAACTTGTCCACGCCCTGGACTACAGAGTAGATGTCGTACATGCCACCGGAGTTGGCGCACGAACCCATGGAGATGACCCATTTAGGCTCGAGCATTTGCTCATACAGACGCTGGATGATCGGCGCCATCTTGATGAAGCAGGTACCGGCGATAACCATGAAGTCCGCCTGACGCGGTGATGCCCGGATGACTTCGGCGCCGAAGCGTGCGATGTCGTGGGGCGCCGTGAAGGCGGTGGTCATTTCCACGTAGCAGCAGGACAGACCGAAGTTGTACGGCCAAAGGGAGTTCTTGCGACCCCAGTTGACAGCACCGCTCAGCACGTCTTCGAGCTTGCCCATGAAGATGTTTTTGTGGACTTGATCTTCTAACGGATCGGAAACGGTTTCCCGTTCGCCGATGGGGTACTGCTCGTTAGGAGCATCCGGGTCGATCCTGGTGAGATTGTATTGCATTGCCAAAGCCTCATTGTTTTAGCTTCGCCTGCCGATTACGACGACCTACGGGAGCCCAATCGAGCGCCCCTACACGCCATAGGTAGACAAGACCTGCCAACAGAATTGCTATGAAAACGAGAGCTTCGGCGAAGCCGGTCCAGCCGCTTTCGCGGACGGACACAGACCAGGCGTACAGAAAGAGGGCTTCAATATCGAAAATCACGAATAGCATCGCGACCAGATAGAATTTTGCGGAGAGCCGCAGGCGGGCGCCGCCTGTGGGCAGCATGCCGGATTCGAACGGTTCGTTCTTGCTGCGGCCCCAGGCTTTGGAACCCAGCAGGCTGGAGAGGCCGAGCATGAAGGCACAGAGGCCGATAACGCCCAAAAGGAAAATGGCGAAGCCCCAGTTGTGGGCAATCAGACCTGTCGATTCGGGCATGCTGGCAGTCCTTAACAGAGAGCAAGGGTCTCTGAGCTTGAAAAGAAGTAGAAGCAGTGACGATATGTCGCAGTGCGATCAATTCCGGGATTTTATGTGCAAAAGGAGGGCAAGTAAATTTTCTACATCAAATTTATTCGTAGGATTAATGAGATAAGTCACGGTTTTGGTACGCGAGCCCCTATGGCACGGGCATTACGGCACATTTTGTTAATTATGTTTCCCACAAACGGTAAAGAAAATCGACCGGGTCAAATGATAATTAATATCATTTGAGTCATGTTTTAGGGTGTGTCACTGAAACGTGACGAAGTTGACGTTATTGCGATCGTCAAATGAAAGGTTAATAAGCGACGGTGTTAATTAACTCGGTGTGCCCGATATGAGGCGTCTATGAGGTCATTGTTGGCGTTGTAAGCAGCTTATTGGCAGTGCTGAAAACACAAAGGTCGCCCGGAGGCGACCATGTGTTTTTAGAGGAAGAAGCTCCGAAAAATCGGCACTCAGTGGAACTGTTCTTCCTCGGTGGAGCCAGTCAGTGCGGTCACCGAGGACTTGCCACCCTGGATGACGGTGGTCATGTCGTCGAAGTAGCCGGTGCCGACTTCCTGCTGGTGCGCCACGAAGGTGTATCCCTTGGCGGCGTCAGCGAACTCCTGCTCTTGCAGCTTCACGTAGGCGGTCATGTCGTTGCGGGCGTAGTCGTGCGCCAGGTTGAACATGCTGTGCCACATGTTGTGGATGCCCGCCAGGGTGATGAACTGATGCTTGTAGCCCATTGCCGACAGCTCGCGCTGGAATTTGGCGATGGTGGCGTCGTCCAGGTTCTTCTTCCAGTTGAAGGAAGGCGAGCAGTTGTACGACAGCAGTTGGTCCGGGTATTCCTTCTTGATCGCTTCGGCGAAGCGGCGAGCCTCGTCCAGATCCGGCTTGGCGGTTTCACACCAGATCAGATCGGCATACGGCGCGTACGCCAGGCCACGAGCGATGGCTTGATCCAGGCCAGCGCGCACCTTGTAGAAACCTTCGGGGGTGCGGGTGCCGGTCACGAACGGCTGGTCGTACGGGTCGCAGTCGGAGGTCAGCAGGTCCGCAGCGTTCGCATCGGTACGCGCCAGAATGATGGTCGGTACGCCCGCAACGTCAGCCGCCAGACGTGCCGCGACCAGCTTCTGCACCGCTTCCTGTGTAGGCACCAGCACCTTGCCGCCCATATGGCCGCACTTCTTCACCGACGCCAACTGGTCTTCGAAGTGCACGCCGGCAGCGCCCGCCTCGATCATGCTCTTCATCAGTTCGTAGGCGTTCAATACGCCGCCGAAACCGGCTTCGGCGTCAGCCACGATCGGCGCGAAGTAGTCGATATAGCCTTCGTCGCCCGGGTTCTTGCCGGCTTTCCACTGGATCTGGTCGGCGCGGCGGAACGAGTTGTTGATGCGCTTGACCACGGTGGGCACCGAATCCACCGGGTACAGCGACTGGTCAGGGTACATCGACTCGGCGGAGTTATTGTCCGCGGCGACTTGCCAGCCGGACAGGTAGATCGCCTGGATGCCGGCTTTGACCTGTTGCACCGCCTGGCCGCCAGTCAGGGCGCCCATGCAGTTGACGAAATCCTTGTCGGGACGGAAGGACGGCTTGGCGCCCTGCGTCACCAGATTCCAGAGCTTTTCAGCGCCCAGTTTGGCGAACGTATGTTCTGGCTGGATCGAGCCACGCAGGCGGACGACGTCAGCAGCGGAGTAGGTGCGGGTCACGCCTTTCCAGCGTGGATTCTCGGCCCAGTCTTTCTCGATGGCTGCAATTTGTTGTTCGCGTGTCAGTGCCATGGGGTAAACCTCGTCGCATTGTCTGGTGAGTCTTGAGGTGAAAGCTCTTTGCTCCGCCGACGCCCTACGGTTTTTTCAGGCGCACTTATGGCTGCTCACTGAATCGGAAAGCATTGCGTTCAAGCCTGGATTTTTTTCGCGGTCACGATAGTGATGCGATGAAACCGCCTTTTGGGCGTAAAAGACGCGAATCGGCTCAACTTGGTTGAGTTTGAGCGCGATTCTGAGGCTTTCTGCGAAAACCTCCAATCAGTGGGAGCGAGGCCATCATGCCTTGGCGATTTTGCTTCGTCAAACACTTTGTAGTGCTTTTTTAGTCGCACTACATATTTTGACTAATACGACCCATCAGTCAGTTTCAGGCCCAAAGGTACTGATACCGCGAGGCCGCTCTGGGACTGGGTGGTCACGAGGTGGGAGGGCTTATGTAGTGCGAAAATGCGCACTACATAAGTTGCCGGAGTGCGCTTACATTCGTCATGGGGCCGGAGGATCAATCCAGGCTGTCGACTTTGACGCGCAGCGTCATGTCATCGCGACCTTGGGTGGAGTAGCGGCGCGCGACGCCTTGTTCGTCGGCGCGGGACTGATCACTGACGCCCGCCAGCGTAATCCATTCACCGAGCCTGCCACTGACCTGTGTGTCCGTACTCTGCACCTTGATCGCGTCGGCGCGTTGCTGGCTCATGCGGTCGTTGTTGGTGCTGATGTTCAGATGAACGATGTCGCCGGTGACGCTGGCTGTCACGTAGAAGCCGCGCGTGACATTGCGGTACTGGGTATTGCTCTGGGCGTAACCGTACGAGTCGGTCTGCACGTCGGTGATCGGGATGCTTTGACCGACCTGAATCAGCGCGGGCGTGCCTTCATTCGCCTGAACCTGCTGCACGCCGCCGTCACGGCTGGCGGTGCCATAGTTGATGATGCGGGTCTGGCTGTTGGCGCTCACCCGGCCGTTCTGTGAGCGGACAGTCCCGTTGACCGAGTAGCCCTGATCGTTCTGAACGGTGTTGTCGCTGGTGTCGACACTGATCAGAAGGCGTTTCGGCGCGGTGTCCAGCTGGGACAGCAGGTCGCGCAGCTCATTGATCTTGCTTGGTTCGGCATTGACGATCAGCTTGTTGCCGTAGGCATTGACGCTGCCCTCGTCGCCCAGAAATGACTTCACCGTGGGCATCAGGTCGTCGCTGGTGCGGTAGTTGAGGGGAATGACTTCGGTGGCGGCAACGGCCGTGAAGCTGCAAGCCAACAGCATCGAAGCGAGCAGGGTACGTAACGACATCGGTGTGATCTCCGCGAGGGGGCGCATCAAAGCGTTGAGTGTGACAGTTTGTCGGCCTGGACTTGGCCAAATTGAATCGCAGACAGCAGAACGCCCCGGCGTCCTGGTTTCAGCATAGTCAGCTGAGCCAGGAGCGGCGGGGCGTTCGCTTTTGAGTGGCGCGCGATTCAGCGTGAGCTGCGCACCATGTCAACGTGAGGCAGGCCGGCTTCGAGGAACTCTTCGCTGACCACCGTGAAGCCAAAGCGCTCGTAGAACGCCGTGGCGTAGACCTGGGCGCTCAGCTTCTGCTCCTTGAGATCGCGTTGCTCTGCCTCGGCGATCACGGCCGTCAGCAGTGCGTCGCCGACGTTTAGCCCGCGCCAGTCCTTGAGCACCGACAGGCGACCGATTTCGCCATCAGGCAGCAGACGAGCGGTGCCGACCGGGTAGTCGCCTTCCAGTGCCAGGAAGTGCAGGGCGCCTGCGTCTTCGGCATCCCATTCCAGTTCGGGCGGTACCGATTGCTCGGCAATGAACACGGCTTCGCGAATGCGCCGGATATCGGCGTTGTCTTTCTGCCAGTCAGCTACCCGTACACGGATCTTATTCATCAGCAAACCCCAGACTTCCTTGTTTGACCAGCTCGCAGAGCAAGCTACGACCGTCTTCATCCGCCAGCCACTGGCCCAGATTATCCATATGCAGTGCATCGGCCGCGCAGACCAGTTTCAACAGCTCGCGCAGACGGCCGGGCAACAGACGGCTCTGGCCGCTGGCGAACAGCAGCAGGTCGTCATCGACTTCGGACCACGCCAGGCGCGCGCTCGGGTTGCGGATCAGAATCGCACCCTGTTCCAGGCTGTCGAGCAGGTCGGCGTCGTCCAGTTCCGGGCCGGTCACCAGTTCCGGGTAACGCGGCTCGGTCATGAACTGGCCGAACCAGGTCAGCAGCAGGCGCTCGTCACCCATGTGTTCGGCCAGCAGCGCCTTGAGGCGGTCAAGGGCGTCACGCTGGATTTGGTGCGGGTCGCTGACCGGCTGTGCATCGGCATCGGTGTAGCGTTCTTCGTCAGACATGAACTGGCTGAGGAAATCGGTGAAGTGAGTCAGCACTTCAGCTGCACTTGGCGCGCGGAAGCCGACCGAGTAGGTCAGGCAGTCGTCCACCGCGACACCCCAGTGGGCCAGGCGCGGCGGCAGGTAGAGCATGTCGCCCGGTTCCAGGGTCCATTCTTCGGTGCCCTGAAAGTCGGCGAGGATGCGCAGGTCCGCATGCTCGAGCAACGGGCTGTCGGCGTCGCACATCTGGCCAATCTTCCAGTGGCGCTTGCCGTGGCCCTGAAGCAGGAACACGTCGTAGTTGTCGAAGTGCGGGCCGACGCTGCCACCCGGTGCGGCGTAGCTGATCATCACGTCATCGATGCGCCAGCTTGGCAGGAAGCGGAAGTTTTCCAGCAGCTCGGCCACTTCCGGGACGAATTGGTCAACGGCTTGTACGAGCAACGTCCATTCGGTTTCGGGCAGCTTGCTGAACTCGTCCTCGGGAAACGGGCCGCGACGCATTTCCCACGGGCGCACGCCGTTTTCGATGATCAGGCGCGACTCGACTTCTTCTTCCAGCGCCAGGCCGGCCAGTTCGTCAGCGTCGAGCGGGCTTTCGAAATCCGGGATCGCCTGACGAATCAGCAGGGGTTTTTTCTGCCAGTAATCACGCAGGAATTCGCGCGCGGTGATGCCGCCAAGCAGCTGAACAGGAATATCAGGATTCATGTGTAACCTATTGAAAAAGCGTGTTTTTCAGACCGGAATAAAAACGCCCGGCTCAGCCGGGCGTTCAGAGCGTGTGCGGTGCGATCAGATGCGCTGGGCTTGTGCCACGGCGTTGCCGATGTAGTTGGCCGGGGTGAGCTTCTTGAGCTCGGCTTTGGCTTCGGCAGGCATGTCCAGACCGTCGATGAACGTCTGCAGTGCTTCAGGGCTGATGCCCTTGCCGCGCGTCAGTTCCTTGAGCTTCTCGTACGGGTTCTCGATGTCGTAGCGGCGCATGACCGTCTGGATCGGCTCGGCCAGCACTTCCCAGCAGGCGTCCAGGTCGGCAGCGATCTTCTGCTCGTTCAGCTCCAGCTTGCCGATACCTTTCAGGCTCGCTTCGTAGGCAATCACGCTGTGAGCGAAGCCCACGCCGAGGTTGCGCAGCACGGTGGAGTCGGTCAGGTCGCGCTGCCAGCGGGAAATCGGCAGTTTGCTTGCCAAGTGCTGGAACAGGGCGTTGGCGATACCGAGATTGCCTTCGGAGTTTTCGAAGTCGATCGGGTTGACCTTGTGCGGCATGGTCGAAGAACCGATTTCGCCAGCGACCGTCTTCTGCTTGAAGTAGCCCAGGGAGATGTAGCCCCAGATGTCGCGGTCGAAGTCGATCAGGATGGTGTTGTAGCGCGCGATCGCGTCGAACAGCTCGGCAATGTAGTCGTGCGGTTCGATCTGCGTGGTGTACGGGTTGAAGCCCAGGCCCAGCTCGTCTTCGATGAAGGCGCGGGCATTGGCTTCCCAGTCGATGTCCGGGTAGGCCGACAGGTGAGCGTTGTAGTTGCCCACGGCGCCGTTGATCTTGCCCAGCAGGGGAACGGCCGCGACCTGAGCGATCTGACGCTCCAGACGGTAGACGACGTTCGCCAGCTCTTTGCCCAGTGTGGTCGGCGAAGCAGGCTGGCCGTGGGTGCGCGAGAGCATCGGCACGGCGGCGAAACGGATCGCCAGCTCGCGGATGGATTCGGCGATCTGACGCATCAGCGGCAGCAGGACCGTGTCGCGGCCTTCACGCAGCATCAGGGCGTGGGACAGATTGTTGATGTCTTCACTGGTGCAGGCGAAGTGGATGAATTCACTGACCTTGGCCAATTCCGGCAGTTTCGCAGCCTGCTCCTTGAGCAGGTATTCGATCGCCTTGACGTCGTGGTTGGTCGTGCGCTCGATCTCTTTCACACGCTCGGCGTGCTCCAGGGCGAAGTCATTGGCCAGTGCGTCGAGAATGGTGTTGGCCTCGGCGGAAAAGGCCGGGACCTCAGGGATTTGCGGGTGAGCCGCCAGGCGCTGGAGCCAGCGAACTTCAACGAGGGCGCGGAAACGGATCAGGCCGTATTCGCTGAAAATGGGGCGCAGGGCCTGGGTTTTGCCGGCGTAGCGGCCGTCTACAGGGGAAACCGCAGTGAGCGAAGAAAGCTGCATGGGGTGTTCTCGGACAGTCGGGCAACGAAAAGGGGCGCGTATCATACATGAAAATTCGGATCAGCCGAGGCCGGTTGACCGACAGGAGACGCGCTGTGTCGGGTAAATGCGCTGTTTCGATGCGCTCGGCCATCAGCCGTGCAGCAGCGGGTACAGTTCTTTCAATAACTTGCGACGGCTGATGACCAGTTGCCAGCGGTGACCGCCCACTTGTCGCCAAAGTCGCGCGCAGCGAATACCGGCCAGGAGCAGGGCGCGAATTTTCGAGGCGTTGTTGGGTTGCTGCAGGTTGCGCATGTCGCCGTGGACCTGAATACGCTGACGCAGTGTGCTCAGGGTGTCCTGGTACAGCGCGCCGCTGGCGGCGATCACGTTCTCGTGAACGATGCCGAAGTGTTCGACCTGCGACTTGATCTGCGGCAGGCGCTTGCCGATGGTGTCGAGCATGTCGTCGCGCTTGGACAGCTGACGCTCGAGGCCGAGCATGGCCAGCGCATAGCGCAGTGGTTCGCGCTGAAGCGTCCCGGGGTCGCGCTCAAGAGCACTGGCAAGGGCGCGGTAACCCTCGCGCAGGTTCAGGTCGTCGCCGCCGAACACATCGAGCGTGTCCTTCGGGTCCATGACCAGCAATCCGCCCAGCAGGCAGCCGACAGCCGCCTCACTGGCCTGCCCGGTCTTGGCGATCCGGTCCACCAGTACGGCCGCCTGAAACACGCCGCCGAGGGCAGTGAGTTGCTCTTGAATCGGACTCATCGACGAGGGTCCTTGCTGTGCCAGGGTTCGGCGATTTCGATGACGCCACCGCCGAGGCAGATTTCACCGTCGTAGAACACCACGGACTGGCCTGGGGTCACGGCCCGTTGCGGTTCGTCGAAGGTGGCGCGGTAGCCGGTGTCGGTACGTTCCAGGGTGCAGCGCTGATCGCCCTGGCGGTAGCGGACCTTGGCGGTCAGCGTGCGCGGGGTGCTAAGGTCAATCGGGTTGACCCAGTAGATTTTCGAGGCGAGCAGGGCGCGGGAGAACAGCCACGGGTGTTCGTTGCCCTGACCGACGATCAGCACGTTGTTCACCAGGTCTTTTTCCAGCACGTACCATGGCTCGTCGCCGGCGTCTTTCAGCCCGCCGATGCCCAGGCCCTGGCGCTGGCCGATGGTGTGATACATCAGGCCCGCATGGCGGCCGATGACCTCGCCTTCAGTGGTCTTGATCTCGCCCGGTTGCGCAGGCAGGTACTGCTTGAGGAAATCGGTGAAGCGACGTTCGCCAATGAAGCAAATGCCGGTGGAGTCCTTTTTCTTCGCGGTCGCCAGTTGGTACTTCTCGGCAATCGCACGGACTTCAGGCTTCTCCAGTTCGCCGACCGGGAACAGGGTCTTGGCGATCTGCTCGCCCGCCACCGCGTGCAGGAAGTAACTCTGGTCCTTGTTTGGGTCCAGGCCTTTGAGCAATTCGGTGCGGCCGTCGATGTCGCGGCGACGCACATAGTGACCGGTGGCAATAAGGTCAGCGCCGAGCATGAAAGCGTAATCAAGGAAGGCTTTGAACTTGATTTCGCGGTTGCACAGGATGTCCGGGTTCGGCGTGCGGCCGGCCTTGTACTCTTCGAGGAAGTGTTCGAAGACGTTATCCCAGTACTCGGCGGCGAAGTTCACCGTGTGCAGCTTGATACCGATGCGGTCGCACACGGCCTGGGCGTCCGCGAGGTCGTCCATGGCGGTGCAGTATTCCGTTCCGTCGTCTTCTTCCCAGTTCTTCATGAACAGGCCTTCCACCTGATACCCCTGCTCCATGAGCAGAAGGGCGGAGACCGAAGAATCCACGCCGCCGGACATGCCGACAATGACGCGCTTCTTTTCTGTATCGGAAAAGGCTGAATCAGACATAGGGGTTCGATGGGTAGCTTGGAAAAGGACGCGATTCTATCAGGGACTCGGCGTCAAGGCTAAAAGCTATTCAGTTGCGCACGACATCCAGGCTGTGGACCGGGCCTGCCAGGTAATCGTCGAGGCATTGCAGGACCAGCTCGCTGCGCCAGCGCTCGGGTTGAGCGGCCAGTTCGTCGTGAGTGAACCACGGCGCGCCGACGATGCCGGTGTCCAGTACGCGGTCGGGATGGTGTTTCACGGCTTTGGCGGTGAAGCACACCCGCTGATAGGTCACACCGTTGCTGGGCGCGGTGTACAGATAAATGCCGACCACGCCGGTCAATTCGACGTCCCAGCCGGTTTCTTCCAGGGTTTCGCGAATCGCGGCGTCGCGCAGGGTTTCGTTGGCTTCCAGATGGCCCGCGGGCTGATTGAGTACCCGTTTGTCATTTTTGACTTCTTCGACGAACAGAAAGCGGCCGTTGTCTTCGACGATGGTGGCGACGGTGATGTGGGGTTGCCAGGTCATTCGAAATCTCCTCGGTAAATGTCGGAGCAATCCGAGGTTAGGGGGGGGCGCGATAGCGGTTTTCCTGACACACCGCATCGCGACCGTCGTAACCTCCGATTGCTCCTGCAGGGGATCGTGTGTACCCCAATAAACAAGAAAGCCCCGACACATGGCCGGGGCTTTCATTTTGCGTTCGGCGGGGTGAGCCGCCTATCCGGCAAACCTTACTTCAACGCGTTGATCGCGTCGTTCAGGGTTTTGCTCGGGCGCATGGCTTTGCTGGCCAGTTCTGGGGTGGCGAAGTAGTAACCGCCGATGTCCAGAGGTTTGCCCTGAACAGCGTTCAGCTCGTTAACGATGGTGGTTTCGTTATCGGTCAGGGTTTTGGCCAGCTCGGTGAACTTGGCTTGCAGGGCAGTATCTTCGGTCTGGGCCGCCAGAGCCTGAGCCCAGTAGGTGGCCAGGTAGAAGTGGCTGCCGCGGTTGTCGATACCGCCAACCTTGCGCGACGGCGACTTGTTGTTGTCCAGGAACTGGCCGGTGGCCTTGTCCAAGGCAGTGGCAAGTACCAGCGCTTTCGGGTTGTTGTAGACGTTACCCAAGTGCTCCAGCGAAGCCGCCAGTGCCAGGAATTCGCCCAGCGAGTCCCAGCGCAGGAAGTTCTCTTCGTTCAGCTGTTGAACGTGCTTCGGTGCCGAACCGCCAGCGCCGGTTTCGAACAGACCGCCGCCGTTCATCAGCGGAACGATCGACAGCATCTTGGCACTGGTGCCCAGTTCCATGATCGGGAACAGGTCGGTCAGGTAGTCACGCAGCACGTTGCCAGTCACCGAGATGGTGTCCTTGCCAGCGCGGATACGCTCCAGGGAAACCTTCATCGCGTCGACCGGCGACTTGATGCTGATGTCCAGGCCAGTGGTGTCGTGATCCTTCAGGTACTTCTCGACCTTCTTGATCATCACCGCGTCGTGAGCACGTTGCGGGTCCAGCCAGAAGATGGCCGGGGTGTTGCTCAGGCGCGAACGGTTCACGGCCAGCTTGACCCAGTCTTGAATCGGCGCGTCTTTGGTCTGGCACATGCGCCAGATGTCGCCGGCTTCAACGTTCTGTTCCATCAGAACCTGACCTTTGTCGTCGGTCACGCGGACCACGCCGTCAGTTTCAATCTGGAAAGTCTTGTTGTGCGAGCCGTACTCTTCGGCTTTCTGAGCCATCAGGCCGACGTTTGGCACGCTGCCCATGGTGGTCGGATCGAAGGCGCCGTGTTTCTTGCAGTCTTCGATGACAGCCTGGTAGATGGTGGCGTAGCAGCGATCCGGGATCACGGCCTTGGTGTCCTGCAGGACGCCGTCGTTGTTCCACATCTTGCCGGAATCACGAATCATCGCAGGCATCGAGGCGTCGACGATGACGTCGCTCGGCACGTGCAGGTTGGTGATGCCTTTGTCGGAGTTGACCATCGCCAGCGCAGGACGGGTCGCGTAAACGGCTTTGACGTCCGCTTCGATCTGCGCTTGCTGGTCGGCTGGCAGGTCCTTGATACGGGCGTACAGGTCGCCGATACCGTTGTGCAGGTTGAAGCCGATTTCCTTCAGGACTTCAGCGTGCTTGTTCAGCGCGTCCTGGTAGTACTCGGCGACGAACTCGCCGAACATGATCGGGTCGGAAACCTTCATCATGGTGGCTTTCAGGTGAACCGAGAACAGAACGCCCAGCTTCTTGGCGTCTTCGATTTCCTTGGCCACGAATGCGCGCAGGGCTTTTTTGCTCATGACGGCGCAGTCGATGATTTCACCGGCCAGCACCGACGTCTTGTCTTTCAGCACGGTGGTGCTGCCGTCTTTGCCGATCAGTTCGATCTTCACGGCGCCAGCGGTTTCGATCAGCGAGGATTTTTCGCTGCCGTAGAAGTCGCCGTTGTCCATGTGGGCAACGTGGGACTTGGAGTCTGCAGCCCAGGCGCCCATTTTGTGCGGGTGCTTGCGCGCGTAGTTCTTCACCGAGAGCGGTGCGCGGCGATCAGAGTTACCTTCACGCAGAACCGGGTTCACGGCGCTGCCTTTGACCTTGTCGTAGCCAGCACGGGCGGCCTTGTCGGCGTCGGTCACGACTTCGTCCGGATAGTTCGGGACGTTGTAGCCCTTGGCTTGCAGCTCCTTGATCGCGGCCTTCAGTTGCGGAACCGAGGCGCTGATGTTCGGCAGCTTGATGATGTTGGCTTCCGGCGTGGTCGCCAGTTCGCCCAGCTCTGCCAGATCGTCGGAAACCTTCTTGTCGCCCAGCTGCTCAGGGAAGCTGGCCAGGATGCGGGCTGCAAGAGAGATGTCGCGGGTTTCGACGGCGATATCAGCGGAGGCGGTGAACGCTTCGATGATAGGAAGGAGTGAGTAGGTGGCGAGGGCAGGCGCTTCGTCGGTGAAGGTATAGATGATCTTCGAGCGGTTGGACATTTTCGGGATAACTCTCTTCTTTGCTGAGCGTACACAAAATTTCGAGATGCGCAGGGTAGGCACTTTCGCCCAAAGTATCGATGAGCCGAAAGTCGAGAATTTCGTCGCGTGATGTGGGGTAGATCAGTCGAGCATCAAGCAGCTGGGCTGTGGTAACGGTCCAGCCTGTCGAGGGCTTTAAGATGGCTCGGCCCCCAATGACCCTATGGTCACCGGCGCGAGTATATCACCGGTCCCGGCCATTACTACGATAGTAGTGTGAACGCTTTGCGCTCCCGTGGAACGATTCAGCGCCGTTGGTCGCCACGTCAAAAACGGTGAAAAACCGGCAAACCCCCGTCTCATGCGGGCTGCGGCAACCTGTCGCAGGTTGCCGCGGGTTCTGTAGGGCAGATGAATAACGGGTCAGTTTTCGACTAAAGGAGCATTCGCTTCGAAGCCTGTTCAAGTGGTCTACGCTCGTGGAGCGCGCGCTTCCTGGCGCAACGCTCCAGAACCCGAACGCTCTATCACGCGATAACAAGAACAGGCGGAGTCAGCATGGGATACCAGAAGATCAAGGTGCCAGCGGTGGGCGAAAAAATCACGGTCAATGCCGATCACTCGCTCAACGTGCCAAACCATCCGATCATCCCGTACATCGAGGGCGACGGCATCGGCGTCGATATCAGCCCGGTCATGATCAAGGTGGTCGATGCGGCGGTGAACAAGGCTTACAACGGCGAGCGCAAGATTGCCTGGATGGAGGTCTACGCCGGAGAGAAGGCCACGCAAGTCTATGACCAGGACACCTGGCTGCCGCAGGAAACCCTGGATGCCGTGAAAGACTACGTGGTGTCGATCAAGGGGCCGCTGACCACGCCAGTCGGCGGCGGGATCCGCTCGCTCAACGTGGCGTTGCGCCAACAGCTTGACCTGTACGTGTGCCTGCGTCCGGTACGTTGGTTCGAAGGCGTGCCGAGCCCTGTGAAAAAGCCGGGCGACGTGGACATGACGATCTTTCGCGAGAACTCCGAAGATATTTATGCAGGAATCGAGTGGAAGGCCGGGTCGCCCGAGGCGATCAAGGTCATCAAGTTTCTCAAGGAAGAAATGGGCGTGACCAAGATCCGCTTCGATCAGGACTGTGGCATCGGCGTCAAACCCGTCTCAAAGGAGGGCACTCAGCGTCTGGCCCGAAAAGCCCTTCAGTATGTCGTGGATAACGATCGCGATTCGCTGACCATTGTCCACAAAGGCAACATCATGAAATTCACCGAAGGTGCCTTCAAGGAGTGGGCCTACGAGGTGGCGGGGAGCGAGTTCGGCGCAACGCTGCTGGACGGCGGCCCGTGGATGCAGTTCAAGAACCCGAAAACCGGCAAGAACGTGATCGTCAAGGACGCGATTGCCGACGCCATGCTCCAGCAGATCCTGCTGCGTCCGGCCGAATATGACGTGATTGCCACGCTCAACCTCAACGGGGACTACCTCTCGGATGCGCTGGCGGCAGAAGTGGGCGGCATCGGCATCGCGCCGGGCGCCAACCTGTCCGATACCGTGGCGATGTTCGAAGCCACCCACGGCACCGCGCCCAAATATGCCGGCAAGGATCAGGTGAACCCGGGTTCGTTAATCCTGTCTGCCGAAATGATGTTGCGGCACATGGGCTGGACCGAGGCGGCGGACCTGATCATCAAGGGCACCAACGGTGCGATTTCGGCGAAAACCGTAACCTACGACTTCGAGCGGTTGATGGACGGAGCCAAATTACTGTCTTCGTCGGCCTTCGGGGA
This sequence comes from Pseudomonas abietaniphila, assembly GCF_900100795.1. GTDB lineage: Bacteria > Pseudomonadota > Gammaproteobacteria > Pseudomonadales > Pseudomonadaceae > Aquipseudomonas > Aquipseudomonas abietaniphila. Next base: position 206,241 of record NZ_FNCO01000011.1, on the reverse strand, counting down.
TGCGCTGATCTCTCATATGTAATGCCTGCACCCTGCCTCAGACGAAAAAAAGCCGGTCAGTCCAGAAGTGGAGCTAACCGGCTTTTCCTGTCTCGCGCTTGAACGGTCCGGCTCAGGCGTGATTTCAGCTGTGTTCGTGCTGCTTTTCGTGTGAGTGAGCTGCTTCTTTATTGGCGCTGGCGGTCGACGTTAGCCCACTGATCTTTACGGCGTGCAGACCTTTCGGCCCCTGGATGGTCTCAAATTGAACCGGCTGGCCGGCTTTGAGGGTTTTGTAGCCATCCATTTCAATCGCCGAGTAGTGAGCAAACAGGTCCTCGTTCTTGCCGTCTTCAACGATGAAGCCATACCCCTTGGCGTTATTAAACCACTTGACCTTACCGCTTAGCATAGTCACATCCCTCTGCAAAGGACTCCGATGGGAGTATCATCACCTCTCATCCGCCGGACCTAAAAAATTTTGGTTGACTGCGCGGACCCTTTTTACCCAATGTGGGTTCTATTGTTTGTAACACCGTTTAGCCGTTAGTCAAGGTCACGCAGCGGTCCAGTTGAAAACCTGTATGCCTGTGACTACTTATTTCAATTTCGTCCCCTACGAACCTTCTTTACCATGCATGCAATCAGCAAGATTCGACTAACATTCAATCAGGATGATCCGCAATCCCATGAGGACGACGCGGCGGGCATAGCCGTACAGGAAGCCAAGCCGACATTGCAGGTGCCACCGATGTACAAGGTGGTTTTGTTCAACGATGACTACACCCCGATGGATTTCGTGGTCGAAGTGCTCGAGGTGTTTTTCAACCTGAATCGTGAGCTGGCGACCAAAGTCATGCTGGCCGTCCATACAGAGGGACGGGCAGTGTGCGGATTGTTCACCCGCGACATCGCCGAGACCAAGGCCATGCAGGTGAACCAATACGCCAGGGAAAGCCAGCATCCGCTACTCTGTGAGATCGAGAAGGACGGTTAACGCCGGACACTTGGGTATGAGGTGAAGCTATGTTAAACCGTGAGCTCGAAGTCACCCTCAATTTGGCTTTCAAGGAGGCCCGTTCGAAGCGTCATGAGTTCATGACGGTCGAGCACCTTCTGCTGGCCCTATTGGACAATGAGGCTGCCGCCACTGTTCTGCGTGCCTGCGGCGCAAACCTCGACAAACTCAAACACGACCTTCAGGAGTTCATCGACTCCACCACGCCGCTGATCCCCGTGCATGATGAGGATCGCGAGACCCAGCCAACCCTGGGCTTCCAGCGCGTGCTCCAGCGTGCCGTGTTCCATGTGCAGAGTTCCGGTAAGCGTGAAGTCACCGGCGCAAACGTTCTGGTGGCCATTTTCAGTGAGCAGGAAAGTCAGGCTGTGTTCCTGCTGAAACAGCAGAGCGTTGCCCGTATTGATGTCGTCAACTATATCGCCCACGGTATCTCCAAGGTGCCAGGGCATGGCGAACACTCTGAAGGTGAGCAAGATATGCAGGATGATGAGGGCGGCGAGTCTTCTTCTTCGGGCAATCCTCTGGATGCCTATGCCAGCAACCTGAATGAACTGGCCCGTCAAGGCCGCATCGATCCGCTTGTAGGCCGTGAGCTGGAAGTCGAGCGTGTCGCTCAGATCCTCGCGCGCCGTCGTAAAAACAACCCGCTGCTCGTCGGTGAGGCCGGTGTGGGCAAGACCGCCATCGCCGAAGGTCTGGCCAAGCGTATCGTCGACAACCAGGTGCCTGACCTGCTGGCTAACAGCGTCGTCTATTCCCTGGACCTCGGTGCCTTGCTGGCAGGGACCAAATACCGGGGTGATTTCGAGAAACGCTTCAAGGCGTTGCTGGGTGAGCTGAAAAAACGTCCGCACGCGATCCTGTTCATCGACGAAATCCACACCATCATTGGTGCCGGTGCTGCGTCGGGTGGCGTGATGGATGCCTCCAACCTGCTCAAACCGTTGCTGTCTTCGGGTGATATCCGTTGCATCGGTTCGACCACGTTCCAGGAATTCCGCGGCATCTTCGAAAAAGACCGTGCACTGGCTCGCCGTTTCCAGAAAGTCGACGTGTCCGAGCCTTCGGTAGAAGACACCATCGGTATTCTGCGTGGCCTGAAAGGCCGCTTCGAGGCGCACCACAGCATCGAATACAGTGATGAAGCCCTGCGTGCCGCCGCTGAACTGGCGTCGCGCTACATCAATGACCGGCATATGCCGGACAAGGCCATCGACGTGATTGACGAGGCGGGTGCCTATCAGCGTCTGCAGCCGGCAGAGATGCGCGTGAAGCGCATCGAAGTGGCTCAGGTTGAAGACATCGTCGCGAAAATCGCGCGGATTCCGCCAAAACACGTCAACAGCTCCGACAAGGAACTGCTGCGTAACCTTGAGCGTGACCTCAAACTCACGGTCTTTGGTCAGGACGCGGCGATCGATTCTCTGTCGACTGCGATCAAGCTGTCCCGTGCGGGTCTGAAATCGCCAGACAAGCCGGTTGGTTCGTTCCTGTTCGCAGGCCCTACCGGTGTCGGTAAAACCGAGGCGGCTCGCCAGTTGGCGAAAGCGCTGGGTATCGAGCTGGTGCGTTTCGACATGTCCGAGTACATGGAGCGTCACACCGTTTCGCGTCTGATCGGTGCGCCGCCAGGCTATGTCGGCTTCGATCAGGGCGGTCTGTTGACCGAAGCCATCACCAAGCAGCCGCACTGTGTGCTGCTGCTCGATGAGATCGAGAAGGCGCACCCGGAAGTCTTCAACCTGCTCCTGCAGGTGATGGACCACGGCACCTTGACCGACAACAACGGCCGCAAAGCGGACTTCCGCAATGTGATCGTGATCATGACCACCAACGCCGGTGCTGAAACGGCAGCGCGTGCTTCGATCGGCTTCACCCATCAGGACCACTCGTCTGATGCGATGGAAGTCATCAAGAAGAGTTTCACGCCTGAATTCCGCAACCGCCTGGACACCATCATTCAGTTTGGTCGCCTCAGCCATGAGGTCATCAAAAGCGTGGTGGACAAGTTCCTTACCGAACTTCAGGCGCAACTGGAAGACAAGCGTGTGCTGCTTGAGGTGACCGATGCGGCCAGAAGCTATCTGGCGGAAGGCGGTTACGATGCTGCGATGGGCGCTCGCCCAATGGCGCGTCTGATCCAGGACAAGATCAAGCGTCCACTGGCCGAGGAGATTCTGTTCGGCGAGTTGTCCGAGCATGGCGGTGTGGTTCACATCGACTACAAGGACGGCGAGATCACGTTCGACTACGAAACCACGGCGGAAATGGCCTGACGTTTCACCGCGACACAGCAAAAAGGCGCCGATTGGCGCCTTTTTGTTGTCTGCGAAAAACCTGTAGGAGCGCGCTTGCCCGCGATGTCGTCGTATCAGTCACCGCATGTGTGTCAGCCAGTCGGTAATCGCGGGCAAGCGCGCTCCTGCAAAGGGTGTTGAGCTTACGTTGCGCCAACAAAAACGCCCGGCATGTGCCGGGCGTTTTTGTTAAGACCTGTTAGCGGGCGCGGTAAGTGATGCGCCCTTTGCTCAAGTCGTAGGGCGTCAGTTCAACGCGGACCTTATCGCCGGTAAGAATACGAATGTAGTTCTTGCGCATCTTGCCGGAGATGTGCGCGGTTACGACGTGCCCATTTTCCAACTCCACACGGAACATGGTGTTGGGCAGGGTGTCGACGACAGTGCCTTCCATTTCGAAGCTGTCTTCTTTCGACATGCAGTAAAGCCCTCGGTATCCAATGAATGGCCCGGTGCAAACGGCAGCCAGGCAAAAGCGGGCTGCATTGTGCCCGAAAAATGGGGGTTAAGCCAAGGGCTTCAGTAAAGAGTGACCCATCTTTGATTGGTCAGCAGCTCGATAGGGCGATATTGGGTCTTGTAATTCATCTTTTTGCAGTTCTTGATCCAGTAGCCCAGATACACCGCGTGCAGTTGCAGGCGAGCGGCTTCGGCAATTTGCCAGAGAATCGCGTAACGCCCCAGGCTACGTTTTTCTTCGGCGGGCTCGTAGAAGGTGTAAACCGCCGACAAGCCGTTGGGCAGCAGGTCCGTCACGGCGACGGCCAGCAATCGTCCTTCGACGCGAAACTCATAGAAACGCGAGAACGGGAGGTCGCGTACCAGAAAGGTCGAAAACTGATCGCGACTGGGCGGGAACATGTCGCCGTCGGCGTGGCGCTGCTCGATATAGCGTTGGTAAAGGTCGAAATATTCTTCGCTGAAGTGCGGCTTGGTGCTGGTGACTTCGATGTCGGCGTTTTTCTTGAAGATGCGTTTCTGCTGACGATCGGGCTCGAACAGACCGACGGGAATCCGTGCAGGCACGCACGCACTGCAATTCTGGCAGTGCGGGCGATAAAGATGATCGCCACTGCGGCGAAACCCCATGTCCGAAAGGTCGGCGTAGACCTGCACGTCCATCGGCTGGCTGGGATCGAGAAACAGCGTGGTGGCTTGTTCCTCGGGCAGGTAGCTGCAGGAGTGGGGTTGAGTGGCATAAAACTTAAGCCGCGCCAGCTCGGTCATGATCAACCCTCGAGAAAAACTTTAGTTAAGAGTGTATGCCAGCCGAATCAAACTCGCCTAGGTAGCCAGTCGGCGGAATTGCTCAGATCGAGGTGTTTGTTCAAGTAATCGGCAAAGGTCTGGCGCGCAATGGAGCGGGCACCCAGGCTTTGCAAGTGTTGCGTCGGCATCTGGCAGTCAATCAGCACGAACCCCCACTGCTTCAGATGTTCGACCAGTGTCGCGAATCCGACCTTGGAGGCGTTATCGGCGCGACTGAACATCGATTCGCCAAAAAACAGTTGGCCCATCGCCAAGCCATAAAGCCCGCCGATCAGTTCGCCGTTCTCCCAGACTTCTACGCTGTGGGCAAAACCGCGTGCGTGCAGCTCTATATAGGCAGCCTGCATGGAGCCAGTGATCCAGGTGCCGTCTGTGTAGTCTCGCGGCGCTGCGCAGGCGCGTATGACCCCCGCAAAATCCTGGTCGAAGGTCACCTGATACTTTTGCTGACGCAGCACTTTGGCCAGGCTGCGGGAAACGTGCAGTTCTTCAGGAAACAGAACCGTGCGCGGATCCGGCGACCACCAGAGGATCGGCTGCCCCTGCTGATACCAAGGGAAGCAGCCGTGGCGATAGGCCCGGATCAGCCGGTCGGCGGACAGGTCGCCACCTCCGGCCAGGAGCCCGTTTGGCTCGCGCATGGCCTTTTCCAGCGGCGGAAATTCAAGCGTGTCGCGTTGTAACCAGGTCAGCATGGCGTCAAGACTTTTGCGAGAGGGGAGGGGAGTGGTGAGCCGCCGTGCAACTACGGGCGGTGACTGCGGTCACACGCCGTTGACTGCAGCGACATCGTTGAATGTAAGGTGCATTGAGGGTCTTCAAGCGGAGCATGGCCTTTGGACAGTTGTGAAGATTGAGATAAACACGTCATAAGCCTTTGTCAGCTAAGAAAATGCATGCTCAAATCGCCCGTTGTCACCGGCGCTTGAAGATCTGCAAGGTCCACGCCAGACTAACGTGGCGTGCGGCGTGCAAATCCGTACAATGCCCGATGTTGTTTAACCTCATTTCAAGTCGCCTGTCGAGCGTGCCTTCAACGATGTTGTCGTCTCAAGGCTCTCAGGGATTGGTCAGTACTATTTCGTCGATGCAGTCGTTCATAGTCAACCACTAAGATGTTCGCGCTAGCGCGCAGGAATTGAAGCGTTTTGAAGAAATCCACCGCAGCACCCAGTCCCGTTCCGCTCTGGCGGCAGCATTTGCACTACCGACTCAAGGAAGGTGCGCTGATCGCATTCGGCTTTCTGTGCCTGTACCTGATGATGGCCTTGCTGACCTACGATCAAGGCGATCCGGGCTGGAGTCACACCAGCAGTTCCGTGCAGGTGCAGAATGCGGCCGGTCGCGCGGGCGCATTCGCCGCCGACATCCTGTTCATGGTGCTCGGCTACTTCGCCTATATCTTCCCGCTGTTGCTGGGCGTCAAGGCGTATCAGGTGTTCCGCCACCGCCATGAGCCGTGGCAGTGGAGCGGCTGGCTGTTTTCCTGGCGCCTGATCGGCCTCGTGTTTCTGGTGCTCGCAGGCGCGGCCCTGGCGCACATTCACTTCCATTCCGCTTCCGGGCTGCCCGGTTCTGCCGGTGGCGTATTGGGTGAAGTGCTCGGCGATCTGGCCAAGCGCGCGCTGAACGTGCAGGGCAGCACCTTGCTGTTCATCGCACTGTTCCTGTTCGGCCTGACCGTGTTCACCGATCTGTCGTGGTTCAAGGTCATGGACACCACGGGCAAGATCACGCTGGACCTCTTCGAGCTGTTCCAGAGCGCGATCAACCGTTGGTGGACAGCCCGTAACGAACGCAAGCAAATGGTTGCGCAACTGCGCGAAGTCGACATGCGCATCGATGAGGTTGTCGCGCCGGTGGCGCCCGATCGTCGTGAGCAGGCCAAGGCCAAAGAGCGGCTGATCGAGCGTGAGCAAGTGCTGACCGAACACATGGCGGCGCGCGAGAAACACATTCCCGCCGTTATTGCCCCTGCGCCGGTCCGTCCGCCAGAGCCGAGCAAGCGCGTCCAGAAAGAAAAACAGGTGCCGTTGTTCGTCGACAGCGCCGTGGAAGGCACCTTGCCGCCGATTTCGATTCTCGATCCGGCAGAAAAGAAACAGCTCAACTACTCGCCTGAATCTTTGGCTGCAGTGGGTCATCTGCTGGAAATCAAGCTCAAGGAGTTTGGTGTCGAAGTCTCCGTGGACTCGATTCACCCGGGTCCGGTGATCACTCGTTACGAAATCCAGCCGGCAGCGGGTGTGAAAGTCAGCCGCATTGCCAACCTGGCGAAAGACCTTGCGCGATCCCTGGCCGTGACCAGCGTTCGTGTGGTTGAGGTCATTCCCGGCAAGACCACCGTCGGTATCGAAATTCCCAACGAAGACCGCCAGATCGTGCGCTTCTCCGAGGTGCTGTCGACCCCGGAATACGACAACTTCAAATCGCCGGTCACCCTGGCGCTCGGTCATGACATCGGCGGCAAGCCGATCATCACCGACCTTGCGAAGATGCCTCACCTGCTGGTCGCCGGTACCACCGGTTCCGGTAAGTCGGTGGGTGTGAACGCGATGATCCTGTCGATTTTGTTCAAGTCGGGGCCGGAAGACGCCAAGCTGATCATGATCGACCCGAAAATGCTTGAGCTGTCGATCTACGAAGGTATCCCGCACCTGCTGTGCCCGGTGGTGACCGACATGAAAGACGCCGCCAATGCCCTGCGCTGGTCGGTGGCAGAAATGGAGCGCCGCTACAAGCTCATGGCGAAGATGGGCGTGCGGAACCTGTCCGGCTTCAACCACAAGGTCAAGGAAGCCGAGGATGCCGGTACGCCGCTGTCCGATCCGTTGTACCACCGCGAAAGCATTCACGACGAAGCGCCGCTGCTGACCAAGCTGCCGACCATCGTCGTGGTGGTCGACGAATTCGCCGACATGATGATGATCGTCGGCAAGAAGGTCGAAGAACTGATCGCACGTATCGCTCAGAAGGCGCGGGCGGCCGGTATTCACTTGATCCTCGCGACCCAGCGTCCTTCGGTGGACGTTATCACCGGTCTGATCAAGGCCAACATCCCGACCCGCATGGCGTTCCAGGTGTCGAGCAAGATCGACTCCCGGACGATCATCGACCAGGGCGGCGCCGAGCAGCTGTTGGGCCACGGTGACATGCTCTACATGCCGCCCGGCACCAGCCTGCCGATTCGGGTTCACGGCGCATTCGTGTCCGATGACGAGGTTCACCGCGTCGTCGAGGCGTGGAAACTGCGCGGCACCCCGCAATACAACGACGACATTCTGGCGGGCGTTGAGGAGGCGGGCAGTGGCTTTGACAGCGGCGGCGGTGGCGACGGCGATGACAGCGAAACCGACGCGCTGTATGACGAGGCGGTCAACTTCGTGCTGGAAAGCCGTCGTGCGTCGATTTCGGCCGTGCAGCGCAAGCTCAAGATTGGCTACAACCGCGCAGCGCGTATGATCGAAGCCATGGAAATGGCGGGCGTCGTGACCTCCATGAACACCAATGGCTCGCGGGAAGTGATTGCGCCAGCCCCTATGCGTGACTGACACTTTACGTCACGAGTGACTGGACGGCGCCACTATGGCGCCGTCCGGCTTTAACCCAACTCAAAGAGGAATCCCATGCGTCTTATCCGCATGTTGTTGGTATCTGCACTGGCCATTTCTGCCATTCCTGCCCACGCCGACAGCAAAGACGTCGCGCGCCTGACCCAGCTGCTGGAAAACTCGAAAACCCTGAGCGGCAATTTTTCGCAGCTGACCCTGGATGGCGGCGGCACGCAGTTGCAGGAGACTTCCGGCAACATGGTTCTGCAGCGTCCGGGCCTGTTCTACTGGCACACCAACGCACCTCAAGAGCAGACCATGGTGTCCGACGGCAAGAAAGTCACGCTGTGGGACCCGGACCTGGAGCAGGTCACGATCAAGACGCTGGACCAGCGCCTGACCCAGACCCCGGCCTTGCTGCTGTCCGGTGACGTGTCGAAAATCAGCGAGAGCTTCGACATCACGGCCAAGGAAGCGGGCGGCGTGATCGACTTCGTGCTCAAGCCGAAATCCAAGGACACGTTGTTCGACAACCTGCGTCTGTCCTTCCGCAACGGCATGATCAACGACATGCAGTTGATCGACAGCGTCGGCCAGCGCACCAATATCCTGTTCACTGGCGTCAAGGCGAACGAGCCTGTCGCGGCGAGCAAATTCAAGTTCGACATCCCGAAGGGCGCTGACGTCATTCAGGAATAAGAGGCGCTAACGTCTTCAATGGACCTGTTCAGCAGTGAACCGATTGCCCAGCCCTTGGCCGCACGCTTGCGGGCGACCAATCTGGATGAGTACGTCGGTCAGCAACATCTGCTCGCCCACGGCAAGCCCCTGCGTGAAGCGCTGGAGCAGGGAGCGCTGCACTCGATGATTTTCTGGGGGCCGCCCGGCGTGGGTAAAACCACGCTGGCGCGGTTGCTGGCAAAGGTCTCGGATGCACACTTCGAAACGGTGTCTGCCGTGCTGGCGGGTGTGAAGGAGATCCGTCAGGCGGTCGAAGTCGCCAAGCAGCAGGCCGGTCAGTACGGTCGCCGGACGATCCTCTTCGTCGACGAAGTGCACCGTTTCAACAAGTCGCAACAAGATGCCTTCTTGCCCTACGTCGAAGACGGCACGCTGATTTTCATTGGCGCCACCACGGAAAACCCCTCCTTCGAACTCAATAACGCCTTGCTGTCGCGGGCGCGCGTTTATGTGCTGAAAAGCCTCGACGAAGCGGCGTTGCGTCAGTTGGTTGACCGGGCGCTGACCGAAGAGCGCGGATTGGGTAACCGTCATCTGACGCTGGGCGACGAAGCGTTCAAGACGCTGCTGGCGGCTGCCGATGGTGATGGCCGGCGAATGCTCAACCTGTTGGAGAACGCCTCGGACCTGGCTGAAGACGGCAGTGAAATCGAACCGGAACTGCTGGCGAGTCTGCTCGGGGACAGCCGTCGTCGTTTCGACAAAGGCGGCGAAGCGTTCTACGACCAGATCTCTGCGCTGCACAAGTCCATTCGCGGTTCCAACCCCGATGCCGCGCTGTACTGGTTCGCGCGGATGATCGATGGCGGTTGCGATCCTCTGTATCTGGCACGGCGTGTGGTACGCATGGCCAGCGAAGACATCGGTAATGCCGATCCTCGCGCGCTGCCTTTGTGCATGTCGGCGTGGGATGTTCAGGAGCGCCTCGGCAGCCCGGAAGGGGAGCTCGCCGTGGCGCAGGCCATTGTGTATCTGGCGTGCGCGCCAAAAAGTAACGCCGTGTACATGGGCTTCAAGATGGCCATGCGCGAAGCGACCGAGCATGGGTCGCTGGAAGTGCCCCTGCACCTGCGTAACGCGCCGACCAAACTCATGAAACAGCTCGGGTACGGCGAAGAGTACCGGTATGCCCATGACGAGCCGGATGCGTACGCTGCAGGTGAAGACTACTTCCCAGAGGATCTCGAGCCGCGTCAGTATTACCAGCCGGTGCCCCGTGGCCTTGAGCTGAAAATTGGCGAAAAACTCAAACATCTGGCCGCCCTCGACCGCGCCAGTCCCCGTCAACGGAGAAAATAATGATTCAATTGATTCTTGCCGTGTCCGCCGGGGGCATGGCTGGTACATTATTGCGCTTTGCCGCAGGCAACTTCGTTTCTGCGAACTGGCCACGTCATTTCTATACCGCCACGCTGGCCGTCAACCTGGTGGGCTGCTTGCTGATCGGCTTGCTGTACGGGCTGTTTCTGATTCGCCCGGAAGTGCCGATCGAGCTGCGCGCCGGTTTGATGGTGGGCTTTTTGGGTGGCTTGACGACGTTTTCGTCCTTTTCGCTGGATACGATTCGTCTGCTGGAAAGCGGTCAGGCTCCCCTCGCCATTGGCTACGCATTGATCAGTGTACTTGGCGGCCTGCTCGCGACCTGGGCTGGCCTGTCTTTGACCCGCATTTAATAAACCCGATTCAATAACGAGGCAACGATATGCTCGACTCCAAACTGTTACGTACCCAACTTCAGGACGTAGCGGATCGCCTGGCTTCCCGTGGTTTCACACTGGACGTGGCCCGTATCGAAGCGCTGGAGAACCAGCGCAAGACTGTGCAGACCCGCACAGAGCAGCTTCAGGCAGAGCGTAACGCCCGTTCCAAATCCATTGGCCAGGCCAAGCAGCGCGGTGAAGACATTGCACCGCTGATGGCTGACATCGACCGCATGGCTGAAGAGCTGAGCACCGGCAAGAAAGAACTGGACGGTATTCAGTCCGAGCTCGACGCCATGCTGCTGAGCATGCCGAACCTGCCGCACGAGTCGGTGCCGGTCGGTGCTGACGAAGAAGAAAACGTCGAAGTGCGCAAATGGGGCACCCCGGCGTCGTTCGATTTCGAGGTCAAGGACCACGTCGCGCTGGGCGAGAAATTCGGCTGGCTGGACTTCGAAACCGCCGCCAAACTGTCCGGTGCCCGTTTCGCGCTGTTGCGTGGCCCGATCGCCCGTCTGCACCGCGCGCTGGCGCAGTTCATGATCACCCTGCACATCAACGAGCACGGCTACGAAGAGGCGTACACACCTTATCTGGTCCAGGCGCCTGCACTGCAAGGCACGGGGCAGTTGCCGAAGTTCGAGGAAGACCTGTTCAAGATCGCCCGCGAAGGCGAGGCCGATCTGTACCTGATTCCAACCGCTGAAGTGTCGCTGACCAACATTGTGTCCGGCGAAATCCTGGACGCCAAACAGCTGCCGTTGAAGTTCGTTGCCCACACCCCATGCTTCCGCAGCGAAGCGGGCGCGTCGGGTCGCGATACCCGCGGCATGATCCGTCAGCACCAGTTCGACAAGGTCGAAATGGTGCAGATCGTCGAACCAGAAAAGTCCATGGAAGCCCTTGAAGGCCTGACCGGCAACGCCGAGCGCGTGCTGCAATTGCTGGAACTGCCTTATCGTGTGCTGGCGCTGTGCACCGGCGACATGGGTTTCAGCGCCGTGAAGACGTACGACTTGGAAGTGTGGATTCCAAGCCAGGACAAGTACCGCGAAATCTCCTCGTGCTCCAACTGCGGTGATTTCCAGGCGCGTCGCATGCAGGCTCGCTGGCGTAACCCGGAAACCGGCAAACCTGAACTGGTTCACACCCTCAACGGTTCGGGTCTGGCGGTCGGTCGTACCCTCGTTGCCGTGCTGGAAAACTACCAGCAGGCCGACGGTTCGATCCGCGTGCCGGAAGTCCTGAAACCGTGGATGGGTGGCATCGAGGTCATCGGCTAAATGGAATTTCTGCCACTGTTCCACAACCTGCGGGGCGCCCTTGTATTGGTCGTGGGCGGCGGCGAGATTGCCTTGCGCAAGTCTCGCCTGCTGGCCGATGCCGGTGCGGTTTTACGGGTGGTTGCACCCGAGATCGGAACAGAGCTGCGCGAGCTGATCGACCGCAGCGGTGGCGAGCAGATTCTGCGGGGGTACAGCCAGGCGGATCTGACCGGTTGCGTGCTGATCATTGCCGCCACCGACGACGAGCCGCTTAACGCTCAAGTGTCCGCTGATGCCCGTCAGCGGGGTGTGCCGGTGAATGTGGTGGACGCGCCTGCCTTGTGCAGCGTGATCTTCCCGGCCATCGTCGACCGTTCCCCGCTGGTGATTGCGGTGTCCAGCGGCGGCGATGCGCCGGTGCTGGCACGCTTGATCCGCGCCAAGATGGAAAGCTGGATCCCGCCCACCTATGGGCATCTCGCCGGACTCGCCGCGCGTTTCCGCCATCAGGTGAAAAACCTGTTCCCGAATGTGCAGCAACGTCGCGCATTCTGGGAGGAGGTATTTCAGGGGCCGATCGCCGATCGGCAACTGGCCGGGCAGGGCGCGGAAGCCGAGCGTTTGCTTCAGGCGAAGATCGACGGAGAACCGCCTGCCGCCACCGGAGAGGTGTATCTGGTCGGGGCGGGGCCGGGCGATCCGGACCTGCTGACCTTCAAAGCCTTGCGTCTGATGCAGCAAGCCGATGTGGTGCTCTACGACCGTCTGGTGGCGCCCGCCATTCTCGAACTGTGTCGTCGTGATGCGGACCGGATCTATGTCGGCAAGCAACGCGCCGATCACGCTGTGCCGCAGGATCAGATCAACCAGCAATTGGTGGTTCTGGCCAAACAGGGCAAGCGAGTGGTGCGGCTCAAGGGCGGCGATCCGTTCATCTTTGGCCGTGGCGGTGAAGAAATCGAGGAACTGGCGGCACACGGCATCCCGTTCCAGGTCGTGCCGGGGATCACAGCGGCCAGTGGGTGTGCGGCCTACGCCGGGATTCCATTGACCCACCGCGACCATGCGCAATCCGTGCGGTTCGTAACGGGCCACCTGAAGGACGGCACTACCGACCTGCCGTGGAAGGATCTGGTGTCGCCTGCGCAAACGCTGGTGTTCTACATGGGCCTGATCGGGTTGCCGATCATCTGCAGCGAACTGATCAAACACGGTCGGTCCGCCGATACGCCTGCCGCGCTGATTCAGCAAGGCACCACGACCAACCAGCGCGTATTCACCGGCACCCTCGCCAATTTGCCGCAACTGGTGGCGGAGCATGAAGTGCATGCGCCAACGCTGGTGATTGTCGGTGAAGTGGTGATGTTGCGGGAGAAGCTGGCGTGGTTTGAAGGGGCTCAGGCGAGCGTTTGATAAGACGCTCACCGAAACTGAAGGAGCTGGCTTGCTGCGGGCCGGCTCCTGCCACAGCAGCACTTACGTTAGGCGTTCTGCAAGATCCCTTTCCCGCTCAAGCGCCCACGATCATGCTCCCCGCTGAAATCCTGATCCGGACCTTTCGGCACCACACCCGTCGGGTTAATGGTGGCGTGGCTGGCGTAGTAATGGTGCTTGATGTGCACGAAATCCACGGTGTCGGCCACGCCCGGCAATTGGTACATCTCGCGTAGCCAGTTGCTCAGGTTCGGGTAATCGGCGATGCGGCGCAGGTTGCACTTGAAGTGGCCGTGGTACACCGCGTCAAACCGGATCAGCGTGGTAAACAGGCGTACATCCGCTTCCGTCAGGTATTCGCCCGCCAGGTATCGCTTCTCACCCAGCAGAGTCTCCAAGGCATCCAGCTCGGCAAACACCTCGTCGAACGCCTCTTCGTACGCGCCTTGCGACGTGGCGAAGCCTGCGCGATAGACGCCGTTGTTCACGGCCGGGTAAATGCGGTCGTTGAGTTCGTTGATCGCAGGGCGCAACGCTTCTGGGTACAGGTCCAGATGATTGCCGGTCAACTCATCAAACGCCGAGTTGAACATGCGGATGATTTCCGACGACTCATTGCTCACGATGCGTTGCAGCTTCTTGTCCCACAGCACGGGCACGGTGACTCGACCGGTGTAGTCCGGGGTGTCTGCCAGATAGCGCTGGTACATGAAGGTGTGGCCGTCGAGCGGATCGCCGCTGGAGCCGGTCTGCTTGTCGAAAGTCCAGCCGTTTTCGCGCATCAGCCAACTGACGACGGAGACGTCTACCAGACTCTCCAGGCCTTTGAGCTTGCGCACGATCAACGTACGGTGCGCCCATGGGCAGGCCAGGGAAACGTAAAGATGGTAACGACCGGCCTCGGCTTTGAAGCCGCCTTCGCCCGACGGGCCCGGGCGACCATCGGCGGTGACCCAGTTGCGGCGTTTGGCTTGCTCGCGCTGAAACGCCCCGTCTTTGCTGCTTTCATACCACTGGTCTTGCCAGCGCCCTTCGACGAGAAGGCCCATGTCTGACTCCAAAAAGTGTGTACTGATGTACGTTGGAGATCAGTCTAAAGGCAATCGTTCGAAGAAATAGCGCAAAGACTGGGGAGTAATGATCGGTTAAATCGATCGGTTCCGGTTCGCCCAGAACTGCTCGGCCCGCTCGAAGGCTTCAGCCCGGGGCATTCCGAGGCCACGAAGCGCCAGGGCAATGGTCGAGATGAGTGCGAGTTGCGGATAGCTGTCCTCAACCTCGCCTTTCCAGAGGGCGACGAGCTGCTGTGGTTCGAGGAAGGCCGGTTTGACGTGCCGACGCTCCGACAACGCGGGCCATTCTTCATCCCAGGGTTGGCCATCGGTGGTGCCGTACAGGTGGCTGATGGTGTCTGGGTTGATCTCGACTTCGCCGCCATCACCCTTGATCACGATCGCGTGGTCGCCGAGCAGGCTGCTGGCGTCGCGGTGCACGGCCTGATAACCCGGATGGAAGATACTCTGCAAACCGCAGCGCGCGCCGAGCGGATTGAGGATCCGCGCCAGCGAATGGATAGGCGAGCGCAGGCCCAGGGTGTTGCGCAGGTCGATCATGCGCTGCAATTGCGGCGCCCAGTCACCCAGCGGAATAAAGGCGATGTTCTCTTGTTCCAGTGCTTCACCGACCGCTTGCCAGGTGCGGCAGAGTGGAATGCCCAGCAGGTCCAGCAACTGTTCGCTGTAAAGACGGCCCGCCGTGTGCGCGCCACCGCCGTGAAGCAGGACGCGGACGCCATTTTGCGCCAGGCACTTGGCCGCCAGCAGATACCACGGCAGGTGACGCTTCTTGCCCGCGTAGGTTGGCCAGTCAATGTCGACCGCCATGGGTGGGGCGGTCAGGCGTTCCCGGACGGCCTCGGTGAAACCCGCCAGCTCTTCAGCACTCTCTTCCTTGTGCCGCAGCAGCATCAGGAAGGCGCCGAGCTGGGTGTCTTCGACCTTTTCATCGAGCACCATGCCCATGGCTTCGCGCGCTTCTTCGCGGGTCATGTTGCGCGCGCCGCGTTTTCCTTTGCCCAGGATGCGCACGAAGGGCGCGAACGGGTGCTCGGCAGGCGTTTCGGTGACGAGGGGGGCGAAATCGGTCATAAGCAATTGGTCGGCTTTGGCAGGCCCGCCAGCTTGGCGGCAAGTTTGGCGGGAGTGCCATTGAACAGACGGTTGAGGTGCAGGCTGTTGCCTTTTTCGGCGCCCAGCTTCAGCGCGGTGTACTTCACCAGCGGGCGAGTGGCCGGTGACAACTGGAACTCGGCATAAAAGGCGCGCAGCAGCTCGAGGATTTCCCAGTGATCGGGCGTCAGCACGAGGTCTTCTTCAAGCGCCAAGGCTTCAGCCACCGCGTTCGACCAGTCGTGAAGGTCCTCAAGGTAACCGTCCTTGTCCAGCGCCAGGGTGCGCCCCTCGACAATGAGTTGCTTCATAGCCAGGTGTTCACCTTGTCGTACTGCACGGACAGCGCGACGAACTCAGGATAATCGACGCTTTTTACCCAGTCGGGAAGGCTCAGGTTGCGTGCTTTGGCGTCTTCATCGAGCACGAACAACGCCAGGCTTCCGACTTTCGCATCGAGCGTCTGACGCGCTGTCGTGGACGGCGTCAGCGCGTACGTGGCGTCGCCGCACAACAAGATCGCGTCGTGGCTGCCGAGCACGCGCAGGCAACTGCTCAGGTGCGAGTCAGCGAATGGAGAATGAGATAACACATGCAAGGTCGACATCAGATCGTGATCACTTGGTCATAACGGTCAATGAGCGCAGCAATGTCCTGGTCGCGCAGGACCTGCAGCGGTTCGACGCTCAGTTCGGTGGGCGACAGCCCGCGCTCGGCGAGGCTGGTGTGGCAGGCGAACAGGTCCTCGACACCGAACATCGACAGCGCCTGAAGGTTGGCGGTGATGTCTTTCTGCTGCAACGCGCCGGCGCGCTGCGACGGCATCAACTGCAGTACGCCGTCGTCCATAAACAGCATGCCCAACGGCAAATCAAACGCGCCACCCGCCAAGGCGATGTCCAGCGCTTCGCGTGCGCTCGGACCGGACCACGGCGACTGGCGGCTGATGATCAGCAAGGACTTCGGCATATCAAGGCCCCCCGAAGCAGATCAAGCGGTCGGCGGCCTGGACAGCGTCATGCAACTGCCCGAGCCCGGACAAGTCCCACGGTTCCGCCAGGTTGGCAGCGGGGCGTGAGTAACGCTCGGCTTCTTGTGTGTTCAGAACGCCTCTGCGCAGGCCGGCTGCGATGCACACCACGCCGTCGAGTTGGTGCTGGGTCACGAAGTCGCGCCATTGCGCAGGCACGTCCAGCTCATCCTGCGGCGTAACGACGTTGGAGGAGGCGCTGTGGACGCCGTCCTGATAGAAGAACAACCGCACGATCTCGTGCCCGCCTGCCAACGCGGCCTGCGCGAACAGCAACGCTCGGCGCGAGGAGGGCGCGTGGGCGGGAGAATACAGGGCAATGGCGAACTTCATGGGCGGCTCGGTCAAGGAACTGGCAAGGGTGAATGGAGGCAATGATAAAGAATTCAACAACACCAGACAGCAAAAAGCCCGCCGAAGCGGGCTTTTTGTTGAGGCAGGCTGCGAATCAGTCTTTGCTGCTGCCCATGATGCCGAAGATCTGCAACAGGCTGATGAACAGGTTGTAGATCGAAACATACAGGCTGATGGTGGCCATGATGTAGTTGCGCTCACCGCCATGGATGATGGCGCTGGTCTGGAACAGAATGCACACCGACGAGAACAGCACGAAACCTGCGCTGATCGCCAGTTGCAGACCGCTGATCTGGAAGAACATGCTCGCCAGCACCGCCGCCAGCAGCACGAAGAAGCCTGCGGTGATGAAGCCGCCCAGGAAACTCATGTCCTTGCGGGTAATAAGCACGTACGCCGACAGGCCACCGAACACCAGTGCCGTCATTGCAAACGCCGACGAAACGATTTCAGCGCCGCCCTGCATGCCCAGATAACGGTTGAGGATCGGGCCGAGGATGAACCCCATGAAACCGGTCAGCGCGAACGCCGACACCAGACCCCACGCCGAATCGCGCAGTTTGTTGGTCAGGAAGAACAGGCCGTAGAAGCCGATCAGCACCACGAAAACGTTCGGGTAGCGCACATGCATCTGCTGCGCGACGAACGCCATGATGCCGCTGAAAGCCAAAGTGAGGGCCAGAAGGCCGTATGTGTTGCGCAGGACGCGGCTAACCTCTAGCTGCTCGACCTGCACGCGGTTGTTGACTGCGTAATCCTGTTCGCGCATGGCGCTACTCCTGATGGTGAAATGAGTCGTTTGAAATCTCAAGTTGCAAAGATCATAACAGAGCCGCGAGGACGCGCGAGTCAGAGAGTTTGACAGCTTGTTTCATTACGGTATTATGGCGCCCGCAACGCAATTGGAGGTGTGGCCGAGTGGTTTAAGGCAGCAGTCTTGAAAACTGCCGACTGTAACAGGTCCCTGAGTTCGAATCTCTGCGCCTCCGCCATATTCTGTACCGCAAAGCCCTGATTATTCAGGGCTTTGTCGTTTCTGGCGTTCCGGTTCCGCGTGGCCGATCCCGCCATCCAGCTATCGCCGAACCTTCGCCTTCACCACCTTCAACCTCGCAATAGCCAGGTTGTGCAAATACTGCCTCACCGCGTCATGGTGCTCGGTGCTGGCGTGATAGCAGTCCAGCAGCCCCAGCAGATACCCTTCAGCCATCGCGTGATAGCGCGAGACGCTTTCCCGGGTGTCGCTGGTTTGCAGTTTGGCGATCAGCTCGTCGATGCGTGCGCGGTGTTCGTTGGAGAACCAGCCCTCTTGAGGCGGCGACCCGGCTTCTTCCGATAATGTGGTGTCCAGACTCACTCAACCTCCCGGGGCGCGACGGTGCTGTCGCGATGATGTGCGTGCAATCGTCCAGGGCGTTCCCCGGTGTCGATGTCACTTCGTCACATATAGTGTTTAAAGGTCGGGGAGTAAATACGGCGGCGCGTGGATTGTTGCTATCATTGCGACATCAAGCCACGCCATTTCCCTCCGAAAAAAGCCGTCCAGGCGCTTACAATTGGCACCGCACCTCAGAACCGATCATGCAGTAGGCAGTCTATGGCGCTCGATCCCACTACGATGTTGACCCTTTCGATCGCCCTCGCTGCGGCGGCTGCGCTGTATCTGGCGATTGAGTGGCGGCATGTGCGTGGGGCCTCGTTGCTGTTCTGGAGTGCGGGGTTTGCCACGATCACGATCGGTTCGACGCTGGCGTTGCTGCGCAGCAGCGGCATTTTGTTGATCGGTATCTGGTTCGCCAACGGCTTGCTGGTGACGGCGCACTGGTTGTTCCTGCTGGGTGTTGCGCGTTTCACCGAGTCACGACTGTCACGTGGCTGGTACCTGATTTTCGTGATCTGGGCGGCTCTGTTGCTGTTGCCCAACGAGCCGTGGTGGTCGAAGGTGATGCTGGCGAGCAATTCGCTGCTGGTTAGCGTGTTGATGTTAAAAGCCAGTTTGCTGCTGCGACCGCATGGCACGTCGTTGAGCGTGGGGGCAGGGCAGTTACGCTATGTGCTGCTGTTTCACGGTGCGTTCTATTTTTCCAAAGCCGTGATCGCCGTGATGCCGGGCACGTTGATCGACCTGGCGGCGTTTCGTGGCGAGATCATCCAGATTTCTCTGGTCGAAGGTGCGATGGCGATCATGTTCATCGCGCTGGCCATGACCGGGTCCGAGCGCTATCGCCGCGAGAAGCGCATCGAGCGGTTGGCGGCGCGCGACCCGTTGACGGCACTGTACAACCGTCGGGCGCTGGAAGTCCGTGCGCCGCGTGTGCTCGATGACGTCTCTGGCGAGCGGCCAGGCGCCTCGCTGCTGATCGATATTGATAACTTTAAGTCGGTCAACGATTTGTTCGGGCACACCGCAGGTGACCGCTTGCTGGTTGCGCTCAGCGAATTGATCCGATCGTCCTTGCCGGAAGGTGCGCTCGCCGCGCGGCTGGGCGGCGATGAATTCGTGATCCTGCTGCGCGATGCCTCGAGCGAACGAATCGAGGCATTGGCGAGCTCCCTGCGCGAACAGTTTCACCGCACGGCGGCGCAGACTTTCGAGACGCCTGAAGCGGTCACGTTGAGCATTGGTGCCAGCCTGTTTGACCAACCACCGTCGAGTCTTGCCGCCTTGATCGAACAAGGCGACGCCGCGCTCTACGAGTCCAAGCGGGCGGGCCGCGACCGCATTCGTCTGGTGGATCGCAGAGTCGCCGGCAGTAAAACCACACGCCATTCCTGATACCGCTCATCTCCCGCTTGCTCAGCCGCACATTCAGATCAAGGGTCGCTCCGGACGGCTGTCGTTGGTCTGAACCTTGCTATGACCTCGCTGCAGGTTGCCGCAACAACTGAAAATTGGCGTTCTGGCACCCCGCACCCATCCCCGCCGCTATGTATCGGCATGCTCCCCGATGAGCGTGCCATGGAGTCCACCTTGAGTACCCTCTCGGAAATTGCAGCAAACCTGTTGAAGCGTGAACGTGTTACCCGAGTGTCGCCTGAGGAAGTGGCTGCTCAGGATTCGGTGGGTTGGGATGCATTGATGTCAGATGCCAGGCACGGCGACATCCATCAATGGCAGGCGTCGCTGAGTCAGCACATTGCGGACAATCCGGGGCAGCGGCGGGTGACCGTGCTGCGCGTGATAGAAGGCGGGATGTCCTGATGACGTCGTTCCCCGCGTCTGGCTGAATACCTGAGGCAGCGCGCCCGGTCGCGCTGCGCATGGCCCCGCCTTAACAACAAAAACGTTTCACCAACAGAAGTCTGTCCTTTAAGCGCTATTCATCGGCTTATTGGCGTTAGCCGGTCCTTGTTCACAGGCGTAGAGTCACAACCCTGTTCCAGGTATATCCGGATATTTCACATGACTCGTCCTCGTTTTCTCCCCGACAACTTCACCCTGGCGCTGGTCACGGTGGTGATCATTGCCAGTCTTCTTCCCGCCAGCGGCCAAGTGGCCGTCGGGTTTGGCTGGTTGACCAATATCGCGATTGCGCTGCTGTTCTTCATGCACGGCGCCAAGCTGTCCCGCGAATCGATCATTGCAGGTGCGGGCCATTGGCGTTTGCACCTGTTGGTGTTCGGCCTGACGTTTGTGGCGTTTCCGTTGATCGGGCTGGCGCTCAAGCCGGTGCTGTCTCCGCTGATTGGTAAAGACCTCTACATGGGCGTGCTTTATCTGTGCGCGTTGCCCGCCACGGTGCAGTCGGCGATTGCCTTCACGTCGCTGGCGCGCGGCAACATTCCGGCGGCGATCTGCAGTGCGGCAGCGTCGAGTCTGTTCGGAATCTTCCTGACACCGTTGCTGGTAACGCTGCTGTTGAACGTCCACGGCGAGGGCAGTTCGACGGTCGACGCCATCGTGAAAATCAGCGTGCAACTCTTGCTGCCGTTCGTGGCCGGCCAGATCATGCGCCGCTGGATCGGCGCCTGGGTCGGCCGCAACAAGAACTGGCTGAAGTTCGTGGATCAGGGTTCGATTCTGTTGGTGGTGTACGGCGCGTTCAGCGAGGCGGTGAACGAAGGCATCTGGCACAAGATTCCGCTCTGGGATCTCGGTGGTCTGGTGGTGGTTTGCTGCGTCTTGCTGGGGCTGGTGCTGCTGGCGTCGACGTTGCTGGGCAAGCTGTTCGGTTTCAATGTCGAAGACCGCATCACCATTCTGTTCTGCGGCTCGAAGAAAAGCCTTGCCACGGGCGTACCGATGGCACAGGTGTTGTTCGCGGGGAGCACGATTGGCGTGCTGATCCTGCCGCTGATGCTGTTCCACCAGATCCAGCTCATGGTCTGCGCGGTGTTGGCGCAGCGTTATGCCAAACGCAATGAGTCTGTGCCGGAGCTGATGGCGCACGTCGATCCTTGATCGGTGGGTGTACGCATCAGTAATGCGTTGAGTGAGCGGCATCGAGGTTTTCGTGCAGCCGCCACTGCGTGCCTGCAATCGCGGTAGAGCTCACGAGCACCCCGCTCGCCGGGTTGGACGTGAAGTCGTCCGGTGGCGCTTTGTTGCCGGTCAACCAAACGCCGCATTCAGCTCGTAAAGCGCCAAATACGGCCGGGTGTCGTGGTTTATAAAAAAGAGCATCACGCGCCAACGTCAGGTCATCGCCGGGAGGCGGATCATTCCTCCGCCAATTGTTCCTTGTATTCCTTCACGTATTCGCCCGCCAACGATTCCTTCTGCTTGTCGTCCAGCAACTTCCCCGCCATCTGGAAGAATTTCTGTTCCTCTTCCTTGAGGTGATGATGGACCTTCTCGGACAGTTTCTTCGCGGTCGCCAGCCATGCGGGGCTGGACATCTCGGTTTCGTCGAGTTCTTCCATCATCTCGTCCATCTCGTGGTGCTCGGAGATGGCGTGGCGGCTGAGGTCGACGCCGTTGTCGTACTTCATCAGGGGAATATAGAAGAAGCGTTCTTCAGCGGTCTCGTGGGCCTGAAGCTCGGCCTTGAGCTGTTCGTAGGCCTCGACACGGTCTTTACTGTCGCCGTGGGTCTGGATCAAGGCATCGGCGTAGCCGCGTTGCCGATCGTGGCTTTCTCTCAGGGCTTCGAAGATGTTCATGGTCGTTTCCTTCATCGGCTGTGGGTCTGCAATCAGGTGCTTATGGCTAGACCCGAGCCGCACTCAGGCGTTCCATTCGGTCAAGATGCATAAGCTTAGAGCTATACGTTTCTTTCATAATCCGTGGCAGTTTTTATAATCAAAAGGACTTTAAGACGGTGTGCTCATGCCTTTTGGTCAGGCCGGGCGCCAAGCGTCGTTCAAACACTCGCCCACCTAAGGATTGCCATGTCCCTTCGCACATTCATCGTCGCCGCGACTCTGCTGCTGGCGACCGCCACGGCGCAGGCCGAACAGGTCATCAATATCGGTTACCAGCGTTCATCGACGTTGTGGCTGTTGCTCAAGAACGACGGCCAGATCGAGCAACGCCTGAAGCCCTTGGGCTTTACCGTGCAGTGGCATGAGTTCAGCAGCGGGCTGTTGAGCGCGATGAACGCGGGGAGTGTCGATCTGCACGCCGATGTGGCTGATGCGTTTGCGTTGTTCACCCAGGCGGCCAATACGCCGTTGACCTATTACGCACGTGAGAACCCCTCGCCCACCGCGCAGGCGATCAT
Source organism: Pseudomonas abietaniphila (assembly GCF_900100795.1). GTDB lineage: Bacteria > Pseudomonadota > Gammaproteobacteria > Pseudomonadales > Pseudomonadaceae > Aquipseudomonas > Aquipseudomonas abietaniphila. Next base: position 183,769 of record NZ_FNCO01000011.1, on the reverse strand, counting down.
TGTTCAGGACGGCTCGCCCATTCGCAGCGTCGCCGACCTCAAAGGCAAGCGCGTCGCGGTCTCGAAGGGATCGGGCAGCCATTTTCTGTTGATTTCTGCGCTGAAAAAGGCCGGCTTGACGCTGGAAGACATTCAGCCGGTGTACCTGGAAGCGCCAGACGGCGTGGCCGCGTTCTCAAGTGGCAATGTGGATGCGTGGGCGATCTGGGACCCGTTCCTCGCCACCCAGGAACGTGAGCATCATGTTCGTGTGCTGGCGGATGGCAGCAAAGGCGTCGCCAACTACAACCGTTTCTATGTCGCCAACACGAGTTTCGCCAAGGCGCACCCCGAGGTGCTGCAAGTGGTGTTCGACACGCTTCATGACGCCGGGCAGTGGGTGAAAGGCCATCCCCAGGAGGCGGCGAAAAACCTCGCGCCGCTGTGGGGCAATATTCCGCCGGAAACCGTGGAATTGGCCAACAGCCGCCGCAGCTATGACATCGTTCCGGTGAAGGTCGATCAGTTGGCCGAGCAGCAGCGCATCGCTGATTACTATTACGAAGCAAAGCTGATTCCCAAGCCGTTGAAGATTTCCGACATCGCCGTCTGGGTGCCCAAGGCCAAATAAGGCAGGAGAAGCATCATGAGCCGTCAAATTCACTTGTCTGCCTTTCTGCTGACCGGGCCGGTTATCCACAGCCATGCCGTCTGGCGCCATCCGGACACCATGGGTCACTACCTCGACCCGGAGTACTACGCGCGCACGGCGCGGGTGGTGGAAGAGGGGCTGTTCGACTTCCTGTTTTTCGCCGATCGCCTCGCTGTTGGCGACCAGATGGGCGGCTCGCGGGATATCGCCTTGCGCTACGGTGCGCAGGATGCGACACGGCTGGACCCGCTGCCGATCCTGTCCTACCTGGTCGGGCAAACACGCAAGCTGGGCTTGGGGGCGACCCGTTCGACCACCTATTACGAGCCCGCGCACATCGCCCGCGAGTTCGTCACGCTCGATCATCTGTCCAAGGGCCGCGCAGCCTGGAACATCGTCACATCAATGAACGACAGCGAGGGGCGTCTGTTCGGCAAGGACAAGCACCTTGAGCACGACCTGCGTTACGACCGTGCCGACGAGTTCGTCGAGGTGGCGCTGAAGCTGTGGCGCAGCTGGGCGCCGGATGCGCTGAAACTCGACCGTGAAACCGGCGTGCTGGCTGATCCGTCGAAGATCACCTCGGTGCAGCATCAAGGCGAGTGGTTCAAGGTGGAAGGGCCACTGAACATTCCGCGTACGCCGCAGGGGCGACCGGTGTTGATTCAGGCCGGGTCCTCGGGTCGGGGCCGCCGTTTTGGCGCGCGTTGGGCCGAAGCGATTTTCACCATTCACCCGCATCTGAAGGCGATGCACGCGTTTCGCGAGGACGTGCGCGGGCAGGTCGTGCAGCAAGGACGCCACGCCGACAGTTGCAAGGTGCTGACGGCGGTCATGCCGTTCATTGGCGGCAGTGAGGCCGAGGCACGTGCCAAGCGTGACCAACACAACGCGCTGGCGCGCCCCGAACTGGGGTTGGTGACACTCGCTTCGCAGCTCAACGTCGATCTGTCGCCTTTCCCCTTGTCGGCGACCTTGGCGGAAATCGCACGCTCGCCGTTGATCCCTCCGGCCGCTGCCGAGAAGCTGTTGATGCAAGGGGCTGAAACCACCCTGGAAGCACTCGGCAGGATTTTCGCCAGCAGCGTCAGGGTGCCGCAACTGCTGGGCACGGGGGCGCAGATTGCCGATCAACTGGCAGAGATGTTCACCCAGGGCGGCTGCGATGGTTTTGTGATTTCACCGGCGTATCTGCCGGGGTCGTTCAGCGAGTTCGTCGAAAGCGTGATCCCGCATTTGCAGCGCAAGGGGCTGTTTCGCACCGCGTATGAGGGCTCGACCTTGCGGGAGCATCTGGGGTTGGCGGCGTTGGAGGATTGAAGGGCTCAGCTTCAGCAGTTGTCCGAAAAATCTGCGAGCTGTACAGCCTTCTGACAGCATCCCCCGGTCGATTTCGGGCTGACATCCGAAACATGCTGCGTATGATGGGCCCGACGTTTTTTTGAAAGGGCCCGTTCTCAATGATGAAGTTTTTCGCTGCGCTGCTCTGTGTGTTCACCGGTTTTGCTCACGCCGAGCCAGCCCTGCTCACCGATCTCGCCCTGCCGTATCTCGCTGCTGCCCCCGCCGATACCCATGACAAACCCCTGATCATCTTCCTGCACGGTTACGGCAGTGACGAGCGCGACCTGTTCGGCATCAAGGACGAGTTGTCGCCGGATTACACCTACCTGTCAGTGCGTGCGCCGCTGGAGGTCGACGGTGGCGGGTACAAGTGGTTCAGTCAGGACACCGATCAGGCCGAATACGAAGGTGTGACCAGCGATGTGGACAAGAGCACCGATCTGCTGAGGACCTTCATCGAACAAGCCACCGAGAAGTACGGCACGCAACCCGATAAGGTGGTGCTGGTGGGCTTCAGTCAGGGCGCGATGATGAGTTATCAGATCGGCTTGCAGCATCCGGAAATGGTGCGTGGCATCGCGCCGTTGAGCGGCAAGATTCTTGCGGCGCTCAATGCCCGGCTCAAACCGGATGCCGCTTTGAAACCGCTCAAAGTGTTTATCGGTCATGGCTCGGCCGACAACCGCGTGTCGTTCTCCGGCGCGACCGAGGCACGGACGGTGCTGGAGAACTTGCTGATCAATCCGGAGTTTCATTCCTACGCCGGGGCAGGGCATACCATTACGTCGGCCGAGGTTGCCGATTTGAAGCGTTGGATCGAAGGGGTGCTCAAAGGCTGACGCGTCTGATGGCTGCCGCTGCGCGATAGATCGTCCGAGTGCTGCCCAGAGCAAGCGCGCTCCTGCGCCTTCGGCAGAATCAAAGGTGTCGTGGGCTTTACAACCCCTGACTGCCGCGGATCAGTTCATAGGCCCGGCGCGCCAGCGGGTTTACGGTATTGGGCCGGATCCACAGGTGATAAGTGACGTCGGGCATGCGCGGCAGGCCATCGGCTTCGCCCAGAACGCGCATGTCCGGGCCGAGCATTTCCATGCTGCGGGCCGTGACCCCGAGCCCCGCGCGAGTGGCGGCCTTGATGCCGATCAGGTTCGAGGCCAGATAGGCCTGGCGCCAGGGAATGTGGGCGCGCTCAAGTGCTTCGATCGCGTACCGCCGATAGATGCTCGGCTCATCCACCAGAATCAGCGGAATCGGCTCGCCGGGCACGTGCAGGTACTGCGCCGAGCAGATCCACCACACCGGTGATGTGCGCAAGGCGAAGCCTTCCAGGGCGGGATCCTCGCGGGTCGAAATCACCATGTCGACCTTGCCGCGATGCAGATCTTCCATCAGAAATGGGCTGCGACCCACGTCTATCTCCAGCCGCAGCCTCGGCGCGGATCGGGCGATGTGGCTGAGAATCGGCGGCAGGATCGTGTCGGCGATGTCGTGAGGCGAGCCGATGCGCAACACGCCGCTGAGGCTGCTTTCTCGCAGTGAATTGAGCGCGTCATCGTTGAGCGACAGCATCTGCCGCGCGTGCCGTAACAGCTGCCGACCGGGTTCGGTGAGTTGCTTCTGACGGCCCTGTTTCTGGAACAGGCTGACGCCAATCTGTTGCTCCAGACGCTGCATGTGCTGGGTCACCGACGATTGCGTGCGCGACAACTGCGCCCCGGCGCCCGCGAAGCTGTGATGATCGACAACGGCGACGAAGGTGCGCAGCAATTCGAGGTCTAGGGTGGAGGACATGTTGTGTATCCCGTAAACGTCAGTTTTGTAGGAGCGTGGCTTGTCCCGCGATCTGCCGGGTACCGGCAGTAGAATCAGACGGCTCGGTAGCCTCAGGTGTAATGCAATCGTTGGGTTGACGACGGGTTCCCCGCCGATCGCGGGACAAGCCGCGCTCCTACAGGTCCGTATTACATCAGCGGAATCGCTCAATACATTACGTTTTTTTATGAATTGCAAAAGCCCTCTCTTTCAAAATATCCGCACAGCCCAATAAAACAGCGCTTATGCCGTTTTGCTCTAAATCGCCAAACCAGAAAGTTATAACCATATTGGATATTTGAATTTCCGCTCATCACGTACTCTCCCTAGGATGCGGTTCATTACAAGGCGCTGACGTCACCCGTCGCAAGCGCCGAGCCGATGACCATTTGAGGGGAAGTCCGTGCCGTACACGCGCTCGCCATTTGCTCGTTTCCTGCCATTAATGATCGGCGCTGGCGTCGCTGGTGGGTGTGCACGACCTGATCGACACCGCGCAGATCGCCAGCAACACGGTCAACCGGACCGGCTTCACAGTGCTGATCTACTTCAGTGTGTTGGCGTTGTTTTTTGCCTACTGCCATCCGATTTCCCGACTCACTCAATACCTGGAGCGACGTTATGCCTTCTCCTGAAACGCGCGCCGAACACCCGCTGATCAGCCTGCGCGACATTCACTTGTCCTTTGGCAGCAACACCGTGCTCAAAGGCATCGACCTCGATGTGCAGCGCGGTCAGGCGGTGTCGATCATCGGCCCAGCAGCCACGCGTGGCGATCGCCAGGGCGCTGGCGATGCGACCCGAGCTGATCCTGTTCGACGAAGTGACTTCGGCCCTCGACCCGGAAACCGTCGGCGAGGTGCTGACGGTGATTCGCGAACTGACCGAGGAAGGCATGACCTGCGTGCTGGTCACCCACGAAATGCGCCACGCCCTCGGCGACGCCGGACGTCGCCCCGCAGCGGTTGGCGATCCGTTTTTGTTGAGCAATATCAGCCGTTACAGTTTGTCTGTCTGACGTTGATATCCGTCTGTCAGACGCCAAGAACCCTGTAGGAGCGCGCTTGCCCGCGAATTGCGGTGTGTCATTCAGCACAGATGGCACTGTTCGATTGCAATCGCGGGCAAGCGCGCTCCTACAGGGGCAGTGTGGTCTGGCAGAGATTTATCGCACGCCCTGAAAATCTATAAAAGGAGCACCTGATGAGCACCGAAGACCGCAGCCAAGTGATCGAAGACTTCCTGCAAAAAATCCGCGTTATCCATCGGCGCGGCGTTGACCGTGAAGCCCTGAAAGAGATCGTCAGCCTGCTGGAAGAGCTGGCCCAGCGCCGTGAGTTGTTCAACTTCACGACCTTCCCTGCGCCCGTGCCGGGTGAGGGCGATACGGCGTTTCGTTATCGCCTGAACGACGATGGCGAGACCCCGACGCTGTACATGAACTCCCTGCTGCCGGGCAAAAGCACGCTGCCGCACAACCACGAAACCTGGGCGGTGATCGTGGCGATCGAGGGGCAGGAGATCAACTACGTCTGGGCGCGCACCGACGACGGCAGCGACCCGGCCTTCGCCAGGCTTGAGCTGGAGAAAGAAGTGGTGGTGCAGCCGGGCACCTCGATCAGCTTCCTGGGTGAGGACCTGCATGGCATCAAGGTCGATGGCGAAACCCCGACCCTGCATTTCCATTTGTATGGCCGTCCGCTGGAGTCGTTGAACGGGCGCTACGGCGTCAACACCGAAGGCAAGGTGCTCAACTACAACGCCTCGCAAATGGCCCCGTCGATCAAGGCGTACGCATGATCGATCTCTACTACTGGCCGACGGGCAACGGGCTGAAAGTCGGCATCCTGCTGGAAGAGCTGGGCCAGGAATACCGGTTGCTGCCGATCAATATCCGCACGGGCGAACAGAAGCAGGACGGGTTCCAGGCGATCAGTGCCAACGGGCGGATTCCTGCGATTGTCGATCATGCTCCGACAGCGGGCGATCCCCTGAGCCTGTTCGAATCCGGGGCTATCCTGAATTATCTGGCGAACAAGGCTGGCCGCTTCTGCCCGCCGAAGGCACTGCCGAGCGTCAGCGTGTGCAGGAGTGGTTGTTCTGGCAGGTCGGGCATATCACGCCTTATCTGAGCCAGTTGCAGGTGTTCAAGGAGAAGGCGCCGGAGCCGATTCCTTTCGCCCTCGACCTGCTCGGCGCCGAGGCCGCGCGCCTCTATGGCGTGCTGGAAAAACGCTTGGGCGACGTGCCGTTCGTGGCGGGCGAATACTCCATCGCCGACATGGCAATCTTCCCGTGGATTCAGCCATTGCGGCAGGGCCAGGACCTGGCGCGTTACCCGAACATTCACGCCTGGCGCGAACGCATCAAAGCCCGCCCGGCCGTGCAGCGGGCGTATGACAAGGGCAGGGACGTGGCAGCGGGCGAGAAGTCGTTGGCGTTGCAGTAAAGGCGCTCACCGTCCTGCAGGAGCGCGCTTGCCCGCGATAAACGATAACGCGGACTGCCTGATGTACCGCGGCGCCTGAAGCGCGGGCAAGCGCGCTCCTACAAAAGCGAGTTGCATCATTTTCTGAATCACGAGAATTCCATGAGCCAAAAAGTCACCCCGCAACACCTGCAAACCTGGTTGTTCGACGGGAAGGAGATCGCCCTCTTCGATGTGCGCGAGCATGGTCAGTACGGCGAAGCGCATCTGTTTCACGGGGTGAACCTGCCCTACAGTCGCCTTGAGCTGGAAGCGCGTCGGCTGGCGCCCAATCCCGCGGTGCGCCTGGTGATCTACGACCAGACCGGCCACGATGTGTCCGTCCGGGCGGTGCAACGTTTGCAAACGCTCGGCTACACCGACGTCCATGTGCTGGAAGGCGGTGCCGATGGTTGGCAAGCGGCAGGCCTGCAACTGTTTGCCGGGGTGCACGTGCCGTCCAAGGCGTTTGGCGAGTTGGTGGAAGAAGCCAGTCACACGCCGCACATCAGCGCGACCGAACTGGCGGCATTGCAGGCCAGAGGCGAACCGCTGGTGTTGCTCGACGGCCGGCCGTTCGACGAATACCGCAAGATGACCATTCCCGGTTCCATCTGCTGCCCCAACGGCGAGCTGGGGTATCGGCTGGCCGACCTGGTTGCGGATGACACGACGCCGATCGTGGTCAATTGCGCGGGGCGCACGCGCAGCATCATTGGTGCACAGACCCTGATTGACCTGGGGGTGAAGAACCCGGTGTATGCGCTGGAGAACGGTACACAAGGGTGGTACCTCGCCGACCTGCCGCTGGAACACGGCAGCACGCGTCGCTACCCGCAAGTGTCCGCTGCCGCGTCGCTGGCGCAGCAACGTGAGGCCGCCACACGTCTGGCTCAGCGGGCGGGTGTGACGACCGTCGACGCCGAGCAGGTCGTGGCCTGGTCTGGCGACCCCGCGCGCAGCCTGTTTCTGTGCGATGTGCGCACCCCGGAAGAGTTTGCCTTCGGCAGTCTCCCCGGGGCGCAACACACGCCGGGCGGACAGTTGATTCAATCCACCGACCTCTACATCGGCGTGCGTGGCGCGCGGCTGGTGCTGATCGACAACGATGGCGTGCGCGCCCCCATCGTGGCCAGTTGGTTACGTCAGCTTGGGCATCAGGCCTACGTGTTGAAGGGCGGCTTGCACAGCGGTCTGGCGTTAACGCCCGAGCGTGACGCTGTCGCGCCAGCATTGCCTTCGATCAGCGCTGCCGAGCTGGCGGACTCGCTGCGTGACAACACCGTTGTGCTGGTGGACCTGCGCGGGAGCATGGCGTTTCGCAAGGCGCAGATCGCAGGGGCTCGCTGGTCGATTCGTTCGCGTCTGGCCGATGATCTGGCAACTGAAACAAAGCCGGTGGTGCTCGTGGCCGATCATGCCGATGTCGCGGCAATAGCGGCCCTTGAATTGCCCGAGCAGCAGCGAGTGCACGCCCGATGGCTGGATTTCAGGGCCTGGCAATCGGCCGGCCTGCCTGTGCATGAAGATGCAGGCAACCCGCTGAACGAGCAGTGCATCGATTTTCTGTTCTTCACCCACGACCGTCACTCCGGCAACAAGGATGCGGCCCGTCAGTACCTGGCGTGGGAGATCGGGTTGTTGGGGCAGATGACCGAACAGGAAATCGCCAGCCTCAAGCCCTTGGCTTCGAGCGAGAACCAGAGCCGTGTCCGCACCCGGTTGGTCCATGCCGCACGAGGCGAAAAGGGCAGCGGTGTGCGCAGTGTGAACCCGCCGGTATCCCGCATGAGCACCGTCAGTCCTGACGACGCGTATCTCGTGCTGCGTGGCGCCCGCACCCTGGCTGCGCGGCTCGACGTTCATCAGCGCCAGGCCCTGCAAGTCGCCCACTGGTTGCAACAGCATCCGCAGGTCAGGCGCGTGTTCCATCCGGCATTGGCGGATCACCCGAATCACGCACTCTGGAAGCGCGATTTCAGCGGCAGCAACGGCCTGCTGACCTTTGAACTCGCCGACAACGACCCCAAACACCTGGACGCCTTCATCGACGCGCTGCAGCTGTTCGGGCTGGGTGCTTCATGGGGCGGCTTCGAAAGCCTGATCATCGTCGCCAACGTCCGCGACCGCGATAACGCTCCAGACAAGGCGCTGAATCCGCTGCTGCGGTTACACATCGGGCTGGAGGACGTGAGCGCGTTGATCGAAGATCTGGAACGGGGGTTTGCGGCGATCCGTTGAAGCGCCGGATGCACCTGTGGCAGCGGCTTCGTTCAACCGACGCGTTTGTGTGTCAAAACCCCGCCTTACCCACCGAAGCCCCACCGTCGACAAACAACGTCTGCCCGGTAATGAACCCGCTCTGTTCGGAGAGCAGGAAGGCGATCGCCGAGGCGATTTCTTCGGGTTGGCCGAAGCGGCCCATGGGCACGCCGGACAGGTAGCGTTTTTCGCCTTCGCTGCCCACCGGGTTGTTCTGCCGGAACAGCTCGGTTTCAGTCGGGCCGGGGGCGATGGCGTTGACGGTGATGCCGGTCTGCGCCAGTTCCAGCGCCCAGGAGCGGGTGAAGCTGATCAGCGCGGCTTTGGCGGCGGCGTAGGCCGTGCGCTGGGTGATGCCGAGCACGGTCAGGCTGGAGATGTTGACGATCCGGCCCCAGCCTTGTTCGCGCATGTTGGGCAGCAAGGCTTGGGTGGCGAGCAGGGCCGAGTGCAGGTTGACGCCCATCACGGCGTCGAAGTCGTCCAGCTCGATCTGCCCGAGCGGCTGCGGACGTACCAGGCCGACATTGTTCACCAGTCCATCGAAGCGATAGTGCTGCGCCAGCTCGGTCAGGCCGCAGCGGGTCTGGTCTTTGTCGCTCAGATCAAGCTCTTTGAGCACGCCCGGGAAGGTCGGGTCGTCGGCGTGGCGGGCGATGCCCACCACCTGATGACCGGCGGCCGCCAGGTGTTCGGACAGCGCACGGCCTATGCCTTTGCTGGCGCCGGTGATCAGGAAAGTGCGGGAGGTCATGAATAGTGCTCCGTAAGATTGGGGAAAAGGTTCAGGTCGGGGTGCGTCCCTGTGTGCGAATTCATTCGCGATTGGCCAGTGCCTCCGACCTTTTCTTGTCGGTTGTACGATCGCACCGCGAATGAATTCACTCCCACAGGGACAGTGTCCGTCTGGCTATCGGGCGCTTAGAAAGATCGCGACCCGGACGCCGAGTTTTTGAGAAACGCAAGCAGCGCGATGAGCGGGAATGCACTCCCGGCGATCACGATCCATGTCCAGCCGCCGTGGTCATACAGGGCGCTGGCGATCACCGAACCGGTGGCGCCGCCGAGGAAGATGCTGGTCATGTAAAGCGCGTTGAGACGACTGCGGCTTTTGGCGTCCAGGGCGTAGACCGAGCGCTGGCCGAGGACCATGTTCATCTGCACGCAGAAGTCCAGGACGATGCCGGTCACCGCCATGCCGATCACCGCATACGCTGGCGTGATCAGGCTGGGCAGAAAGCTCAGGGCGGCGAAGAGCATGGCGCACAGGCTGGCGACTCGCGTGTGTCCGGCATCCGCCAGACGCCCGGCAATCGGCGCGGCAATGGCGCCAATCGCACCGACCAGCGCGAAAATGGCGATCTGGCTCTGCGACAGGCCATGGTTGCGCGCCAGTTCCAGTGGCACAGCCGTCCAGAACAGGCTGAACGTGGCGAACATGCAGGCCTGATAAAACGCCCGTTGGCGCAGAATCGGCTGCTTGCGCAACAGCGTCCACAGTGAGGTCAGCAATTGCCCGTAGCTGGCGTTGTGGGCGGGTTGATGCCGGGGAATGGTCGTTGCCAATACCACGCTGATCACCAGCATGACCGCCGCTGCCGTCCCGAACACCGCACGCCAGCCGAAGTGGTCGGCGATGATGCTGGAAGCGGGGCGGGCGAGCAGAATGCCCAACAGCAGGCCGCCCATGATGCTGCCGACCACACGTCCGCGTGTTTCCTCGGGCGCCAGATGCGCGGCCAGCGGAATCAAAATCTGCACCGCGACCGAACTGAACCCCACCAGCAGCGAGGCCAGCAGAAACAGGTTAGGCGTCTGCGCAAAGGCAGCGCTCAAGAGGCTGAGAATGGCCACGACCGTGGTGATGATCATCAACCGGCGGTTTTCCAGCAGATCACCCAGCGGCACCAGGAAGAACAGCCCCAGCGCGTAGCCGATCTGCGTCAACGACACGATGAAACTCGCCAGCGTGCTGGACAGCCCGATGTCAGGCGCGATCAATCCGATGATGGGTTGGGCGTAGTAGATGTTGGCAACGATTGCGCCGCAGCAGAACGCAAACAGTACGGCCAGGCCCTTGGTCATCGTTGCACCGGGGTTGGCGTGGGGCATGGAAGTCATGCGGATCTCGACTGGCATTGCAACGGGCCGCAAAAGCGCGCTACCACGGTGCATAAAAAGGAAGGATCAGAGGCTAACGCTTTTTCGTTGCGTTAAGAAGTGCTATCGGGTGGATATGTCTTATGCATCAAAAGAAGGGTGCTGATGCGCCATCTCTGCACCCGTCGCTCCGCCGAAACTTTTCCTCCCTTGCCCCGGTCACTCCTACACAGACTCATCCCACAAGGAATCACGCGATGGCTCGGGCAATCTGGAAAGGCGCGATCAGTTTCGGGCTGGTGCATATTCCGGTCGCGCTGGTGTCGGCGACGTCGCGGCAAGGCGTTGACTTCGACTGGCTGGACAAACGCAGCATGGACCCGGTGGGCTACAAACGGATCAACAAAGCCACGGGCAAGGAAATCACCAAAGAGAACATCGTCAAGGGCGTGCAGTACGAGAAAGGCCGCTATGTGGTGATCAGTGAGGAAGAGATTCGCGCTGCTCACCCCAAGTCGACGCAGACCATCGACATCTTCGGTTTTGTCGACAGCAAGGACATTCCGCTGCAAAACATCGACACGCCTTACTTCCTCGCGCCCGACAAGCGTGGCGAGAAGGTCTACGCTCTGTTACGACAAACGCTGGTAGACACCGGCAAGGTGGCGCTGGCCCATGTCGTGATCCGCACCAGCCAGCACCTCGCTGCCGTCATGCCGCTGGAGTCGGCCATCGTGCTGGTGCTGCTGCGCTGGCCTTCTGAAGTGCGCGGGCTCGACACGCTGGATCTGCCGAAGGAGGCGACCGACGTCAAACTGAGCAAGAGCGAACTGGACATGGCCAAACGCCTGGTCAAGGACATGAGCACCGAGTGGACGCCGGACGCCGAAGAATACCGTGACACGTTCCAGGACCAGATCATGACGCTGGTCGAGACCAAAGCCCGGGAAGGCAAGATCGAGGATGTGGAGACCGACGCTGGGGAAACCGAGCGCAAATCCGCTGATGTCATCGATTTGACTGAGTTGCTCAAACGCAGCCTGGGTGGCCGTGGCGGTTCAGCCAAAGCCCCCGTAAAAACCAAACCTGCCAGCAAGAGCAAAACCGCTGCCGATGATGAAGACGTTCCGGCCAAACGGCGCGCCCCTGCAAGGAAGAAAGCGACCAAGGCATCCTGAAAAGCGATGCCGGGTTGATAAGAACAATGCAGAGGTCTAATCGATCATGGCGAAACCTGTGAGTGAGTACACCCGTAAGCGCAATTTCGACATCACCTCCGAGCCACCCGAAACGCCAGGCCGGGCTCGCGGGAACAAAGACAAGGCGTTGAGCTTTGTCATTCACAAGCACGATGCGCGCAACCTGCATTACGACTTTCGACTTGAACTGGATGGCACGCTGAAAAGCTGGGCTGTGCCCAAAGGCCCGAGTCTGGACCCGAAGAACAAGCGCCTGGCGGTGCATGTCGAAGACCATCCGTTGGGCTATGGCAGCTTCGAGGGCAGCATTCCGGAGGGCCAATACGGGGCCGGAGACGTGATCGTCTGGGACCGGGGGATCTGGCAGCCCCATGGCGATCCACAGGAAACCTATAAGGCGGGCAAGCTTAAATTCACCTTGATCGGCGAAAAGCTCACCGGCGACTGGGCGTTGGTGCGCACGCACTTGCCCGGCAGCGGCGACAAGGAGCAATGGCTGCTGATCAAGGAGAAGGACGAGGCAGTGCGTTCGGCGGACGAGTACGACATCGTCGCAGACAAGCCGCAGAGCGTGGTCAGCGGCGCGACCGTGGGCGAAGGTCGGGCGTCGGCCAGATCCGGCCAGCGCAAGACGGCGGCGTCTGCGTCCGTCGCTGCAAAAAATTCGGTCGGTCAGGCGTCGGGGAAAGCGGCGGGCAAGCAGTCCGCCACGAAGAAAATCAAGGTCCCGGAAAAACTCTCGCCGCAGCTTGCCACGCTGATGGCCACGCCCCCAGAAGGCGAATGGCTGTACGAAATCAAATTCGATGGCTATCGGATCATGACCCGGATTCTCGACGGCGACGTCCGGATGATCACCCGTAACGGCCATGACTGGACCGAGCGTCTGCCCCTGCAGGCCAAGGCCATCGCGGACCTGAAACTGGGCGACGGCTGGCTCGACGGTGAGATGGTGGTACTCAACGAGGAGGGGTTGCCGGACTTTCAGGCGCTGCAGAATGCGTTCGAGATCGGCCGCAGCAAGGACATCGTCTATTACCTGTTCGACGTCCCGTTCCTCAATGGCGAAGACCTGCGCAACACACCGGTGGAAGAGCGTCGTGCGGCCCTCAAAAAGCTGTTGGGCAAGAAAAGCCGATTGCTGCGTTTCTCCGATGCGTTTTCGGCCAGCCATCGCGACATTGTGGAAAGCGCCTGTCTGTTGTCCCTTGAAGGGGTCATCGGCAAGCGTGCGGGCAGCGTCTATCAGTCACGGCGCAGCGCGGACTGGATCAAGCTCAAGTGCAAGCTGCGCCAGGAGTTTGTCATCGTCGGCTTCACCCAGCCACAGGGCACGCGCAGCGGGTTTGGCGCGCTGCTGCTAGCGGTCAACGAGGAAGGGGCAGGGCTGGTGTATGCAGGGCGGGTCGGCACCGGCTTCAATCAGAAGATGCTCGGTGAATTGCTCGATCAGATGAAGCCGCTCGCGCAGGATGCCTCGCCGCTGGCGAAAAAACTCACCAGCACTCAGGCCCGAGGCGTGCACTGGATCAAGCCGACGCTGGTCGGTGAAGTGGAGTTCGGGGAGTGGACCCGCGAGGGCATCATTCGTCATTCGGCCTTTATCGCGCTGCGCAGCGACAAGCCTGCCAGCGAAGTGGTCCACGAGTACCCCAAGTCGCCGGTGGACATCAAGGCACCCTTCAAGCCGAACGCCTCTAAAACCGGTGCGACCAAGGCTCGCGCGTCCAAGGCGTCCACGACTGCCGAAGTGACAACCGAGAAGCCCAAACCTGCCAGCAAGCGTGCCGGCAAAGACAAGGTTGAAGTGGCGGGCGTGATGATCAGCCATCCCGAGCGGGTGATCGACACGCAGAGCGGCCTGCACAAAATCGACCTGGCGCATTTCTACGAATCGATTTCCGACTGGATCCTGCCGCATCTGGATCACCGTCCGGTGGCCTTGCTGCGCTGCCCGGACGGTGTCGAGGGCGAGCAGTTTTTTCAGAAGCATTCCGAGCGGCTGGCGATCCCGAACATCAAGCAGCTTGACCCGAAACTCGACCCCGGCCATGCGCGACTGATGGAGATCGACAGCGTTCAGGCGCTGGTCGGCGCGGCCCAGATGGGCACCATCGAATTGCACACCTGGGGCTCGACGTACGACAAGATTGAGCTGCCCGATCACTTCGTCCTCGACCTTGATCCGGACGAGGCTCTGCCGTGGCGCAGCATGATCGAGGCCACGCAAATGACCTTGTCGGTGCTTGATGAGCTGGGTCTGGATGCCTACCTCAAGACCAGCGGCGGCAAGGGCATGCACATCATCGTGCCACTGGCGCGCAAGGCCGACTGGGACACGGTCAAGGCCTTCGCCAAGGCGCTGGCGCAGTTCCTGTCGGACCAACTGCCGGAACGCTTTACCGCGACTTCCGGCCCGAAGAACCGAGTCGGCAAGATCTTCGTCGACTACTTGCGCAACACCCGTGGCGCCAGCACCGTGGCCGCGTATTCCGCCCGGGCAAGACCGGGACTGCCGGTCTCGGTGCCAATCACCCGGGACGAACTGAGCAGCCTCAAATCATCGACGCAATGGAACATCGGCAACCTGCAAAAACGCCTGCGCAAGCTCAAGGCCGATCCGTGGGCGGGTTATAAAAACACTCAGCGCATCACCAAGCCGATGTGGAAACGGTTGGGGGTGAAGGCCCCGTGATTCCGGTCGCTTCCCCGGGATTTGAGGCCGCCATCAGACCTGTACAATCCGGCTTGCTGGCGAAAGCGGGGTGTCATTCACCGTCGATGTACCTCACCCACCGCATTCGTCCGAAGTGCGGCCCATACCCTCGTAACCTCGGACGTCTCCCACAGGGAGTGCGTCGTTCCGATGATTTGCGGTCGATGTCTACTCTGTAGGAGTCGGCTTGCTGGCGAATGCGGTCGTTCAGGCAACCTCAATGTCACTGACCCACCGCATTCGCTGCCCTCGTAACCTCGGACGTCTCCTACAGGTACTGCGTCGTTCCGGTGATTTGCGGTCGATATCTAATCTGTAGGAGCCGGCTTGCTGGCGAATGCGGTCGTTCAGGCAACCTCAATGTCACTGACCCACCGCATTCGCTGCCCTCGTAACCTCGGACGTCTCCTACAGGTACTGCGTCGTTCCGATGATTTGCGGTCGATGTCTAATCTGTAGGAGCCGGCTTGCTGGCGAATGCGGGGTGTCATTCACCGTCGATGTACCTGACCCACCGCATTGCTGCCCTCGTAACCTCGGACGTCTCCTACAGGTACTGCGTCGTTCCGATGATTTGCGGTCGATGTCTAATCTGTAGGAGCCGGCTTGCTGGCGAATGCGGTCGTTCAGGCAACCTCAATGTCACTGATTCACCCCAACATTCAAAGGCAACGCAGGACAGACTCACTGCCACCCAAGGTCTCAGGAAACAGGGGGTTCGAGCTTCCGACGAAACTGTCCCGGCGCCATGCCGTAGGTGTCTTTGAAGACTTTACTGAACGCCGCCTGAGACTGGTAACCGACCTGCGCGGCGATGTCGCTGAGGCCGCTTTGCGAGCGGCTTAGCAAACCGTAGGCGCGTTGCATGCGCACCTGGGTGAGCAAGGTCCAGGGCGAGCTGCCGCTGAGTTTGCTGAATGCGCGCATGAAAGTGGCGCGAGACATGCTCGCCAGCTCCGCCAGCGCCTCGACCGTCCAGTCATGGGCCGGATCTTCGAGCATAGCCTGCCAAGCGCGACCCAGGCGTCTATCGCTCAGCAGTGCAAGGCTGCCTTCGCTTTGCGGCGACTGGTGCAGGTGGGCGCGCAGCACGAGGGTGAACAGCGCCGAGGTCAAGGCGTTGACCATGAACTGGCCACCCGCCTGATTGCCATCGGCCTCGCTGCGCAGCAACGCAACGAGTGAGGGCAGGGGATCACCGACGCTGAGCGACTCGGTGGAAATCAGCAGGTGATCAGGCAGGGCCGAGAGCAGCATCGAGTCGGGCTGGTAGAGAAACCGCCCGCAGAGCAGGTCCAGCTCCTGGCCGTTGCCGTTGCCGAACCGTTGCACGGTCAACAAGCCACCTTCCTCCCTCTGCGGGCGGGACGGCGACACCCGTTCCCCGCGACTGAGGAGCAAATGGTTGACCCCGGTGGGCAGCACCAGGATGTCACCGGCAACCAGCTTCAACCGCCGACCGTCCGGCAGTTCGATCCGGCACTCTCCCGCCAGAACGATGTGATAGGGCGCGATGCCGCTGGCTTTCTGATCATGATCCAGTGCCCAGTCGCCCTGGAACTGGCAGCGCAGGTCAAGGCTTCCGCGGACGTCGGCTAAAGTGATGAGCGTGTCGATGGCGTTCATATGCGACTTTCAGACAAAGAAATGAGCCAAACGAGCAAGTTACACGAACGCCCTTGGCGGACACTGTTTGTGTTCCCGGCGCAGTCTAGTCGCCGCTCTCAGGAGATACCACCATGTTCAGCAATTGGTCCGACCTCGTTTCCACCATCAAGCAATCTTTCGGTTCGCTGTCCAAATCCAACCCGAAAATGGTCAAGGCCTACATGGCCCTTGGCGATGCCGCCGCAGAAAATAACGTGCTCGACGCGAAAACCCGCGAGCTGATTTCCCTGGCCGTGGCCATCACCACTCGTTGTGACGGCTGTATCGGCGCCCACTCCGAAGCCGCCATCGCGGCCGGCGCGACCCGTGAAGAAGTGGCAGCTGCCCTGGCCACTGCGATCTCGCTGAATGCGGGTGCCGCGTACATCTACTCGATGCACGCGCTGGAAGCGTATGACGCGTTGAAGAAGTGAGTACAGTTCCGAGCAGGTGAGTCAGCCGGGATTGCTGCAGGTCCCGGCTGATCGCTGGCAAGCCAAGGGCCCAGGCCTTTGGCAGAAGCAGATCGGCAACCTGCCACGTGGTTCGCAAACGCGGCCCGATGTATTGCGGGCCGCTTTTTGCTTCCTCAGTGCTGTGGCAGGGAGGGAACAGGAGCGGTCGCGCTGAAGTCGACCGACGTACTGACGGCTTTCCAGCGTTCGGCAGCCGCTGCGCGGTCGGCTTCCACTGGTGTCAGATAGTGCAACGCATCGCTGCCCAATAGCAGACGCAGCGGCGGCGTCTCATGTTCGGCGACCTTCAGCACCACCTGTGCCACACGGTCTGGATCACTGTTCTCATTGCCCGCCATGTTGCGCAGCCGGTCGCGCATCTGTCCGACATTCACTTGGTAGGGCGCCATGATGCTGACGTTTCCGCCACGGGCACGCACTGCCCAGTGGGTGCGCATGCCGCCTGGCTCGAGGGTCGTGACCCGAATGCCCAGCGGTTTCACTTCTGCCGCGAGGACGTCTGAAAAACCACCCACGGCCCATTTCGCTGACTGGTAGGCGCTCATGCCCAAGGTGGCGAGACGACCGCCGACCGACGAGATCTGAATGATGTGCCCCGAACCCTGCTCACGCATTACTGGCACGGCGGCGCGGCACAGGTTCACGACACCGAAAAAGTTGGTCTCGAACTCCAGCCGGAAGTCCGATGCCTCGATTTGTTCGAAGGGCAGCATATGGCCGTATCCGGCATTGTTGACCAGTACATCCAGACGGCCGAAATGCTGAACCGCCGCCTGAACCGCAGCGTTTGCGGCATGAGCGTCGGTCACATCGAGCTCGAAGGGAAAGACCGTCGAAGGGTAACGGTCGATCAGATCATCGAGGCGCCGGATATCCCGGGCAGCGGCGAGCAGACGGTCACCTGAACCAAGCACGGCTTCTGCGATGTTGCGGCCCAGGCCGCTGGCGCTCCCGGTAATCAACCAGACTTTGGACATGGAAATTCTCCTGAAACATAAATATGAGTAAGTAGTCACTCATTTAATGGGTAAATGAGTCAGTCCGTTGCCATTGCATTCCAATACGCCTCGAAGCCGGCTTCGCAATAGCGCTCGGCTTGCGTGGGTTCGTTGCTCATGAAGTCCATCGTGGTGTCGGCCAGCGAGCGCATGATCGCAGCAGTAAAGGCGGGCGGATGATTGCGCAGCGCGCCAGATGCCGCGCCCTCCTGGATGTGTCGACTGATGTCGCTAAAGGCTTCGCTGCCCGCCGCCTTGCTGGCGTCGGTGACGCGGTCCGACATCATCAGCAATGCCATCACCTTGCGTTGTTCGGGGTTCTCGACACCCCAGCCGACGTAGGTGTGCCAAGCGTGACGCAGACGTGTTTTCAGGTCCTGATTGCGCGGATAGCCGGGGACCATGGCGTCGCGCAACTGGGCCTTCAACTCCAGATACAGTTGATTGAGCAGGTCGTCCTTGGTCTCGAAATAGTTGAAAAGCGTACCTTCTGCGACCCCTGCGCCCTTGGCAATCTTCGAGGTCGGCGCGCCCAGACCCTGCTCGGCGAAAATACGCAGGGCGGAGTCAATCAGGGCGTTGCGCTTGTCTTCGCTTTTCGGGCGGGCCATGATGGGCAACATTCTGTAATGAGTGAGTAGGTGCTCATTTATACCGGTCGGTTTGGCCAGTCGCAAGGGTGAAACCGGTGGACTGACGAGCGGTAGTCGTGATGCTAATGCACCTCTCCTCGGCGGGCGACGACAGAGACGCAGAGGTCGCAGGCGAAGGGACAGTTATCCCAATGACGCGCGGGTGTCACCCGATTCTGCCGGGTAGAACTCGCCCTCCAGCCCTAGCGCCTGCAAGCGCTGGCGCACCTCTTCTTCAATCTCCAGCACCTGATCCGGGTCGTCGATGTCGTCGACCACCAGCCAGACGCCCGCTACGTTCTGGTCGTGCGTGCCTTCGCTGAGCATGTCGTGAGTGAACGTGTCGTTCGAGCGCCAGAGGCATAGCTCGTCTTCGTTGTGGCCACGTTCGGCCAACGCTTGCGCTGTTGTGAGCCAGACTTCCTTGTACGGCCGCAGGTCTGCGTCGGCAAGTTCTTGCAGTGTGATGACTGTCTTCATGTCGTGCGCTCCTTTCAGTGCCTAACGTGTGACGTACGTCGAGCGAAGAGCGTTCCCGAGAACTTGCGCAGACGGACGAAATGGTCGTTGAACCGACGCGAGTCGAGGGTGGTCGATCAACTATTGTTTGACGACTCCTCTTTATCGGGAGGTTCGCAAAAGGAATGTGCCATGACCGAGTCAGCGCTGTTCACACGCAGACGATTACTCACGCTGGCCGCCGGTGTGTCGGCTGCGCTGGCGTTCGATTCCGCAGCCGGTGAGGGTTCGCCGTCACCCGACCCCCGTTCTGACACGCCGTCCGACCCGCAAGGAGAATCCGACATGCTGACCCGAAATATCCCCTCCAGTGGCGAGGCCGTGCCGATGATCGGTGTCGGCACCTATCGCGGTTTCGATGTCGAGCCTGGCAGCGACGCCTATAAGTTACTGCCTGAGGTGCTCAACGAGCTGTTCCGGGCAGGCGGTACGGTGATCGACAGTTCGCCCATGTATGGTCGCGCCGAGCAGACCACCGGCGAGCTGCTGTCGATTCATCGGCCGCGCTCTCCCGCGTTTCTGGCCACCAAGGTCTGGACCCGGGGACGGGCGGAGGGAATTGCGCAGATGGAGGCTTCGTTTCGTCTGCTGCAAACCGATCGCATCGACCTGATGCAGATCCACAACCTGCTGGACTGGAAAACCCACCTGCCCACGCTGCGAGAGTGGAAGGAGCAGGGGCGCATTCGCTACATCGGCATCACGCATTACACCTCGTCGGCGTATGACGAGGTCGAGGCGGCACTCAAGGCCGAGGCATTCGATTTCTTGCAGATCAACTATGCGCTGGATGACCGGGCGGTTGAGTCAAGGTTGCTGCCGATTTGCCGCGAGCGTGGCGTCGCGGTGATCTGCAATCGGCCGTTCGGCGGCGGCGGGTTGTTCGGGCGTCTGCGCGACAAGCCGTTGCCGGGCTGGGCCGGGGAGGTGCAAGCGAAGAGCTGGCCGCAATTGGCGCTGAAATTTCTGATTTCGCATCCCGCCGTGACCTGCGCGATTCCGGGGACGGGCAATCCGAAGTACATGAAGGAAAATGCCGGCGCGGCGATGGGGCCTTTGTTGACCGATGCACAGCGCCAGCAGTTGATTGCGTTGGTGGGGTGATGCGCTGTCTAGATTGGCAACCGTTACCTGTAGGAGTGAGCGTGCTCGCGAAGGTGAGCGTTGGTCGACATGGATGTCGCTGACCGCATTCGCCACCGTCGTAACCTCCGACAGCTCCTACAGGTGACTCAAGGCGAGTGATACCTCAGCGTTTAACCGGCGCCGGTAGGGTCACCAGCTTGACGTACTCGTCCCAGAATCTTGGCTGATCCACCGCGAACACCACCTTGGCCTTCTGCGTGCCGACCGGCGCGCCTTTTTTATACCCCATCGAACGGCCGTAATCCGGGCCGAAATGGGCGTCGACATCCACCCACAGGTCTTTCGATTCAGTCACCAGTTCCGGGTGCACCAGGAACAGTGCAGGCAGGCTGTCCCACGTGAAGCTGTGATGGTTCGGGTCCTTGTCGAACTCAGGCCCGAGCACTGTTTTGTACAGATCAGGGATCACGCCTTTCTGCGACACGATCCGCTTGTACACCGACGCGTCGAAGATGACGTTCTCGCAGACGTCGTTGGGGAAGATCACGTGCTCGATCGGCGAGCGCAGGACGATTTTTGCCGCCTCCGGGTCGAACCACCAGTTGAATTCCGCGGCGGGCGTGGTGTTGCCAGGAATCTCGATGGCGCCGCCCATGTAGACGATGCGCTTGATCAACGGCACGATTTCCGGCGCGCTGCGGATGGCCAGTGCAATGTTGGTCAGTGGGCCAACGGCGAGAATCGTCACCTCGTGCGGGTTTTTCTTCACGCTGTCGACAATGAACTGCACGGCGGATTCGCTGCGCAGTGTCGTGTGTGTCGCCAAGCCGTCCGGTGGCGCGACCAGCTGCGAGGCCGCAGTGGGACGGGGATTCTTGAACGCGCCCGGCCAGCCGGATCCGAACAGGGCTTTTTCCTGCTCATAGGACGCGAAGTCGTGCAGCAGCGGATAGGCCGCGCCGGTGTAAACGCCGATTTCATTCTCCACGCCCATGCGCTCGACGGCCTTGAGCGCGTCGACCTGCTCCTGATCGACCCAGGCATTGCCGCTGACCAGCGTCATGCCCAGCAGGTCGATGCGTTTTTGCGCATGCAGCTGCGCGAGCATGATGAAGGCCTGACCGTCATCGTTGAGCACGTTGAAGTCGGTATCGAAGATCACCTTTTCCGCCGCCTGCAGTGAGGTTGCGGACAGCCCGAGGGTCAAGGCCAGGGCACAGCTTTTGATTAACGCCTGCATGGTCGTGTTCCACAGTTGTTGGAGAAATACAGACCCTGTAGGAGCGCGCTTGCCCGCGATTGGGATCTGTCTGTGACATTGATGCGCATGACACACCGCAATCGCGGGCAAGCGCGCTCCTACAGGGTTGGTGTCGATTATCTGTTCACCAGCTTCGCCGGCAGCGCCACGACCAGCAGGCTGCTGAGAATCAGGCAACCGGCGAAGAACCACAGCGCGCCTGCGCTGCTGCCGGTGACGTCGATCGCGATGCCCATCATCGAGTTGCTGACCAGCCCGGCGATGTTGGCCAGCGAGCACGCCAGGGCGAAGCCGGTGGCGGCCGCGCGGCCCTTCAGGAACGTCGCTGGCAGGCTGAAGAACACGGGCACTGCGCCGATGATTGCCGCCGACGCGACAGCGAACAACGCCACGGTCGCGACCACGTTATGGGTGAAGAATGGGCTGGCGGCCATGGCCACCGCACCGATCCAGAACGGCACGATGATGTGCCAGCGGCGCTCGCGGCGGCGGTCGGAGCTGGCGCCGATCATCAGCATGCCGATCAGCGCGGCCACGCTGGGCAGCGCGGTCAGAATCCCGATGTGGAAGGTGTCGGTCACCCCGGCATTCTTGATGAAGGTCGGCATCCAGAAGCCCATGGCGTAGGCGCTGAGCAGGATCGAGAAGTCGATACCGCCGAGCATCCACACCTTCAGGTTGAAAAAGCCGTCACGGAAGCTGTGCTTGCTGTCTTTGCCTTCGGCATCGTCCAGACGCAGCTCGCCCTCCAGCAGCGTCTGCTCGGAAGCGTTCAGCCATTTCGCATCTTTCGGTGCGTTCGGCAGGGCCCAGAAGGTCAGTACGCCAAGCAGCACACTGGGCACGCCTTCGATCAGGAACAACCACTGCCAGCCGCGCAGCCCCGCCGTCTGGTCGAAATGCCCCATGATCCAGCCGGACAGTGGACCGCCGATGACGCTCGACAGCGGCAGACCGATCATGAACAGCGCAATGATGCGGCCGCGACGGTAGGTCGGGAACCAGGTGGTCAGGTAGAACAGCACGCCCGGCAGAAAGCCTGCTTCGGCGGCGCCCAGAAAGAAGCGCAGGATGTAGAACTGCATCGGCGTGCTGACGAACAGCGTGCAGGCCGAGAGCAGGCCCCAGGTGATCATGATCCGGGCGATCCAGATCTTCGCACCGACTTTTTCCAGCACCAGGTTGCTCGGCACTTCGAACAGGATATAGCCGACGAAAAACAACCCGGCACCCAGGCCGAAGGCGGTTTCGCTGAAGTGCAGCTGATCGAGCATCTGCAGCTTGGCAAAGCCGATGTTGATGCGGTCAAGGTACGCGGCCAGGTAGCAGAAACACAGGAACGGAATGAGCTTCCAGGTGATCTTGTGGTACAGCGCTTTGATCGGGTCCGCGACAACGGTCGCGGCGGTTTCTACATTCGCAGAGGGCATGGGTGTCTCCTGGCGGTTCTTCGACCGATGAGCACAGTCGCGGCAGATCTTGCCTGCGTTTGCTGCGTTCTCATACGGCCTGTTGTGGTTTTTGTTTGCCGCACATCCAGTACTTTGGCAAGCACCGGGTGGCGGCTTCCAAAGGCAGTGTCAGAAGACTGGGCGTCGCTTCGCCGGTCCATGGCGAAACGGTGTCCAGTGAGTGCGCGATTAACCTGCGCGACCAGTGCTCTGTGGCCTGGTTCTGACGGCGGAATGTCCGTTTCTGCCGGTGAAGCGTTTGTTGCATGCTCCTTTCGGCTACCGATCTGCTGTGGGAGCGAATTCATTCGCGATGCGTTGGGTCAGGCGACAAATGTGTGCCGAATGTACCCACGTCTCGCGAATAAATTCGCTCCCACAGGTTTCGTGTTGGCCTGACAGGGCGCGGTCGTCTCAGGTCATTTCTTGAACTGGTTAATAGCCTCCTGCTTGCTCACCACGTCCCCGTATTTGCTGTCGATGTCGAACAGGTTGGCCTCGTGCGGATCGGGGTGGCGGTCGCCGACACATTCACGCACCACGATGGTCCGGAACCCGTGCTGCACGGCGTCTACCGCCGTCGCCCGGATACAGCCGCTTGTCGAGCAGCCGGCCAGGACCACGGTATCGATGCCCATGGCGTGCAGCATCGAGGCGAGTGACGTGCCGAAGAACGAGCTGGCGTATTGCTTGCTGATCACCACTTCTTCCGGCAGCGGCAGCACTTCTTCGCAGAACGCCGCCAGCGGGTTGCCCTCGACCATGTCGTTCATCACCGGTGCTTTCTTCACCCACATGCCGCCATCGGCAAAATGCCCAGGGTGATAGCGGATGTTGGTGTGCACCACCGCAATGCCGTGTTGCCGCGCGCTGGCGAGCAGCTCGACGCTCTCGGCCACGGCGCTGACCACGCCCGGTGCAAACAGCGGTGCGCCGGGTTGGGTGTAACCCTGCATGAAGTCGATCATCAGCAAGGCCGGTTTCTGACCGAAGCCAATGCGATTGCCCCAGACGCCCTGATAGTTGGCGTCGGCGCTTTGCTGTTCACTCATTCCGTTCTCCTTTTGCAACTTGAGTGGTTGGCGGCAAACACGCTCCTACATAACGTTCAGCGCCAGATGAGCGACGTCGCTAGCGCAATGTCGTGCCCAAAAAATCACCAAACGCCGCAAAGAACCCCGGCAGGTTGTCCCACGGGATCATGTGCCCGGCGTTTTCCACGCGGGCGATCAGGATCGCGGGTTGCAATTGGCGGATTTCCGCTTCGTCCTCGGCCTGAATCACGCCGCCACGGCCGGCCACGATGAGCAGGGCAGGGACGGGCAGGTTCGGCAGGTCCTGATGGAAATCCACCTCGTGGAAGTCGTTGAAGGCACGCACGATGGCCGGCTCGTAGCAGGTGTGCAGCCATTCGGCGCGCAATTGCAATTGTTCGTCGGTCCAGGTCGGGCAGAAGACACGCATGTCTTCGGCGCTCATGCCGGTTTGAGACTGACGAATGGAATCCACGTACCACGGCAGTTTCGAGGGGTATTCACGACGACCTGGCCCTGAGACGGGCGGATCGATCAGCACCAGGCTCTTCAGGCCACGGGGATTGCGCACGGAGGTCCGCGCCGCGAATCGTGCGCCCATGGAGTGGCCGACCAAGTGATAACTGTCGAGCCCCATGGCGTCGGCAAACGCGCTGATGTCATCGGCGCAGGTGTCGACGCTGTAATTCAGCTCCGGGCCGCTGGAAGACAGACCACGACCTCGGGCATCGATCACATACGTATCAAAGTACTGACCCAGTCGCTCGGCCACGAAACCCCAGGTGATCGCCGGGCTGGTGATGCCAGGGATCAGGATCAGTGCCGGCTTGTCGGCGTGCCGTGTACCGCCGTAGCGCAGATAGTGCTGCCGGATACCGTTGGCTTGAACGTTACCGCCCTGAATGAATGTGCTCATGCGATGGCCCCCGATTTCAGTTCCTGGCCATACAGGTCGTACCCATAGACCCACGCGGGGTCTTCCTGGGTGCGAAGCCAGGTGTTGGCATTAGAAACCGCCTGAACCCGGGAGGCGCGCTCCTTGCGGTTGGCTTCATACAGCTCGAAGGCGGTGCGGTAATCGGTGAGCCCGGTTTCCTGCAGGCAGCGTGTCAGCATCGCGGCGTCTTCGATGGCCATGCCGGCGCCTTGCGCCATGTGGGGTTTCATCGGGTGGCAGGCATCGCCCAGCAGTACCAGACGGCCACGGCTCCACAGCGGCAGCGGGTTGCGGTTGAGCAGCGGCCACTTGGTCACGCTCTCGGTCGATTCGATCAGCGCCTGCACGGTCGGGTGATAGTCGGCGAAGGCTTCATACATTTCCGCCTGACTGCTGTCGACGAAGTTGCCGTCGAAATCCCATGCCGGGTGCGGAACGCCGGTGACGTAGTAGTACTCATCGCGCTTGCCGGTGGTGTGATAGACCATCATGTGACGGTCCTCGCTCCACCACTTCACGCAGTTCTCGAAATTCAGGTTGTATTTGGTCAGCACGTCGCTGCGAATCAGCGCGCGGTGTGCGACCCAGCCGCTGTACAGCGGTTTTTCATGACCGAGCAGCTCTTCGCGGATCTTCGAGTTGATGCCGTCGGCGCCGATCACAATGTCCGCGTCGGCATGGGTGCCGTCGGCAAAGTTCAGGCGCACGCCATTGTCGCGTTCTTCAAGGGTGGTCAGGCATTTGCTGAAGTGCACGCTGCCCGGCGCGAGGGTGGACATTTGCAAGGCGTGCAGGTCGCCGCGGTGGACGGTGATGTAGGCCGCGCCATATTCCTTGCGTGAGAACTCGCCGAGTGCGATGCGGGACATGTAGTCCCCGGTCGCACCGTCACGGCTGAACCAGAAATCCGGATGGGAACCCATGTCACTGAGCTGCTGCTCGATGCCCATGCGCCGAAAGATTTTCATGATGTTCGGACCCATGTGGATCCCTGCACCGATGCGCGAGAACTCAGGCGCCTGCTCATAGACATCGACCTTGAAACCGGCCTGCTGCAACAGCGTGGCAGCGGCTGCACCACCCAGACCGGCTCCGACGATGGCGATTGTTTGCGAACTGGGCGTAGCGGGATGAGTTGGCATGGCGCGCTTCCTTCGTGTTTCGTGAATCTCGATGAGTGGTGGGGCGAACATCGTGGCCGCCGCATTACGTTTTTAAAGTGTATACGCTGAAATTTTGAAATGTGAACTGGTATTTCAAAAAATACCCTGCGACGTCGCAAACAGGCATGTCACCCTTGGTAACCCAGCAAATACGCCATGTGTGTGCGTAAGTAACGAAGTGGCGCGTCTATTGCAGACCGCGTTCAATTGATGTCTTATCGCGTTTAATTAGTGTGTACGCTTCAAAAAATGCACTAGTCTGATGCGGGATGCCTTTCAATGGTGCATTCGGCGCCATGTGATTGATCTGAGCCGAGTGACGAGGAGACAAGAGATGCCCGTTAGCGATTGCGAATTGACCCAGATGTTCGAACACGTCTTGAAACTGTCGAAGGTGGACACGACCCAGAGCGTTGCAGTGCTCAAGAGCCACTATTCCGATGCGCGCACCGTGCGCGCGGCCATGGACGCCGCCCAGCGTCTGGGCGCCAAGGTCTATGCGGTGGAATTGCCGTCGTTCAATCATCCCAAGGCCATGGGCAATGACATGACCGCGTACTGCGGCGACACCGCGCTGACCGGCAACCTCGCGGCCCAGCGCGCGCTGGAGGCGGCGGACCTGGTCGTCGACACCATGATGCTGCTGCACTCCCCGGAACAGGAGCAGATCCTCAAGACCGGTACGCGCATCCTGCTTGCGGTCGAGCCGCCGGAAGTGCTGGCGCGCATGCTGCCTACCCTGGCCGACAAGGAGCGGGTGCTGGCGGCTGAAAAGGTGCTGAAATCGGCGCGCTCGATTCATGTGAAGTCCCGCGCCGGCAGTGATTTTCGCGCCCAGCTGGGTCAATACCCTTCGGTGACGGAGTACGGTTTCGCCGACGAACCGGGCCGTTGGGACCACTGGCCCAGCGGGTTTCTGTTCTCCTGGCCAAACGAAGAAACGGCAGAAGGCACGCTGGTGATCGACATCGGCGACATCGTGCTGCCGTTCAAGAACTATTCCCGCGAGCAGATCGTTCTGGAGATCGAAAAGGGCTTTATCACCGGGATCAAGGGCGGCTTCGAGGCTGAGTACCTGCGCGATTACATGAAGTATTTCAATGATCCCGAGGTGTACGGCATTTCCCACATTGGCTGGGGCTTGCAGCCGCGCGCGCAATGGACCGCCATGGGCCTGCACGACAAGAACGACGGCATGTGCATGGACGCCCGGGCGTTCTATGGCAACTTCCTGTTCTCCACCGGCCCGAACACAGAGGTGGGCGGGACGCGCAAGACGCCGTGCCATCTGGACATTCCGCTGAGGCATTGCGACATCTATCTGGACGATCAGGCCGTGGTGTTGGGCGGCGATGTGGTTGCGCCCGAGGCGTCGAAGGCCTGAAGCGGGCCGTCCATGACAATGCAGGTTTCAAACCTGTGGGAACGAATTCATTCGCGATGCACCCGTACGGCCGCCGGAGATGTGTTGGCTGTACCACCGTCTCGCGAATGAATTCGCTCCCACAGTTCGGACTGCGGTGGGCTGACGATTCCCCTGTCAGCTTGCAACCGTTAATGTACCCACCACTTTTACGTCCCTTGTCGAACGAGCGCTCCGTGTCCACTGATCATTCATCCAACAACCATCAGCCCTATACCTTCTCCGAGCAGGTCGGCCACTTGCTGCGCAAGGCGTATCAACGCCATCTGGCGATCTTTCAGCAGAACGTGGGTGATTCGCAGCTCACGGCGGTGCAGTTCGTGACGTTGTGTGCGCTGCGCGATCACGGGCCCAGCTCGCAGACCGAGCTGGTCAAGGCCACGGCAGTGGATCAGGCGACGATTCGGGGCATCGTCGACCGGCTCAAAGCGCGTGACCTGATCAGCCTCGATCCAGACCCCGAGGATCGCCGCAAGGTCATCTGCAGCCTGACCGACAGCGGCCTTCAGTTGGTGCAGGATACGGTGCCACGGGCGGCGCAGATATCCGAACTCACACTGGCCAGGCTCAACCCGGCTGAACGTGTGGCGGTGCTGTTTCTGCTGCGCAAATTGATCGACGAGCCTGAGGAGTAAGCCGGTTCGTCTCCTTTTCGCCACGATATGATCGTACCCACGCTCCGCGTGGGCATGCCTGTGCTGACGCTCCGCGTCATTGTTTGAGGACGCGAAACGTCCAGAGTTGAGTGACCACACGGAGCGTGGGATCCTTCAAACTCTTCCATTAAAAACCTCCATTTCCATACAGCCAGATCCCTCCGTCCTACAGCCTTTTCTCCAGTGGCACGCTTCCTGCTCTCCTTTTGTGAAGTGAATACTTCATCAAAAGCGCGAGGCGCTGAGTAACACAGGGGGAGTGCGATATGAGCGAGCAGCCGGTGATGGCGCAAAAGACCGTGACGCTTAACGTCAACGGTCAGGCCGCGTCCGTCACAGCCATGCCAGACACGCCGCTGCTGCTGATCTTCCGCAACGACCTGGCCCTCAACGGCCCGAAGTACGGTTGCGGGTTGGGGGAGTGCGGCGCGTGCACGGTGATCATTGACGGGGTGGCGGCACGCGCCTGCGTGTTTCCTCTGGCCGGTGCCGAAGGGCGCGAAATCACCACGCTGGAAGGCATCGGTTCGCGGGCGTGCCCGCACCCGGTGCAGCAGGCCTTCATCGACGAGCAAGCCGCGCAATGCGGCTACTGCATGAACGGCATGATCATGACGGCCAAAGCTTTGCTCGACCGTAACCCGCACCCCAGCGAATCGGAAATCCGCAACGAACTCTCGGCCAACCTCTGCCGTTGCGGCACCCATATCGAAATCCTCCGTGCGGTCATGCGTGCCGCTCGCCACCCGCTTTGAACGGAGCGAATCCCTTGAACCAGCCCATCACGCCTCCCACGACATTGCCCACGCCGACCCGCGACCACCTGTTGGCCAAGAACGGGGTCCTGCTGATCGTCGATGACATCCTGCCGCCTTCAGGGCCGGTCGCCAAAGGCGGCACGCCCACGGTCAAGCCCAAGGAACTGGGGCTGTTCATCGCCATCGACCAGGACAACACGGTCTACGCCTTCAACGGCCATGTGGACCTCGGCACCGGTATTCGCACCTCCCTGGCGCAGATCGTCGCCGAAGAGCTCGACCTGCGCATGGACCAGGTCACGATGATACTGGGCGACACCGAGCGCGCGCCGAATCAGGGCGCGACCATTGCCAGTGCAACGTTGCAGATCTCCGCGATTCCGTTGCGCAATGCCGCTGCCGAAGCGCGGCGATACCTGCTTGAACAGGCGGCGCAACGTTGGGGAGTCAGTGCGGACTCGCTGGTGATCGAACACGGGGTGATCAGTGCCCAGGATGGTCGCAGCCTGCGCTTTGGCGAGTTGCTGGTCGACCAGCACGTCGAGCTGCGTATTTCCGGCAATGCGCCGCTCAAGCGCCTGGAAGATTACAACCTGGTCGGAACGGTTGCAGCGCGCGTCGACATTCCGGCCAAGGCCACCGGCGAATTGACCTACGTCCACGACATGCGTTTGCCCGACATGCTCCACGGCCGTGTCATTCGTCCGCCCTATGCCGGTTACGACACGGGCGAGTTTGTCGGCACCAGCCTGCTGGAGGTCGATGAGTCGTCCATTGCGCACATTCCCGGCATTGTCCGCATTGTGGTGATCCGCGATTTCATCGGCGTCGTTGCGATGCGCGAAGAGCAGGCCGCCAAAGCCGCGCGGGAGCTGAAAGCCACCTGGAAACCCTGGCAGCACCCGTTGCCTGACATGAGCGACATTGAGCAGGCGATTCGCGACAACCCGAGCGTTCAGCGGGTGGTGCTGGACAAGGGCAATGTCGACGAAGCCCTGGCCAACGCCAGCGAACGGATGAAGCGCACGTATCTCTGGCCCTACCAGATCCATGGCTCCATTGGACCGTCATGCGGGCTGGCGGATTACCGCGAGGATGGCATCCGGGTCTGGTCAGGCACGCAGAACCCGCACATGCTGCGCGCCGATCTGGCTTGGTTGCTGGAGTACCCCGAAGAAAAGATCGAGATCATCCGCATGGAGGCGGCGGGTTGCTATGGCCGCAACTGTGCCGACGACGTGTGTGCCGACGCTGTCTTGCTGTCGCGGGCCGTCGGCCTTCCGGTTCGGGTGCAACTGACCCGCGAACAGGAACACGCGTGGGAGCCCAAGGGCACGGCGCAATTGATGGAGGTCGATGGTGGCCTGACGGCGGAAGGCACCATTGCCGGTTATGACTTCATCACCAGTTACCCGTCCAACAACTCGCCGACCCTGGCGTTGCTGCTGACCGGGCGCGTCGAGCCGGTCGCGGCCATGTTCGAAATGGGCGACCGCACCTCGATTCCGCCGTACGACATCGAGCACATGCGGGTCACGATCAACGACATGGCGCCCATTGTCCGCGCGTCATGGATGCGCGGTGTATCGGCACTTCCCAACACCTTCGCTCACGAGTCCTACATTGATGAGTTGGCTTTCGCGGCGGGGGTGGATCCGGTTGAGTACCGTTTGCGCTACCTGCACGACGACCGCGCCTCGGAACTGGTGCGCGCCACCGCCGAGCGTGCGAACTGGTCGCCGCGCACACAGCCCATGCAAATCCCGGAAGAAGACGGCGTGCTTCGCGGTCGGGGCTTTGCCTACGCGCGTTACATCCACAGCAAGTTTCCCGGCTTCGGTGCGGCGTGGGCGGCGTGGGTCGCGGACGTTGCGGTGGACAAGCACACTGGCGATGTTTCGGTCACGCGGGTGGTGATCGGCCACGACGCCGGGATGATGGTCAATCCGGCGGGCGTGCAGCATCAGATTCATGGCAACGTCATTCAGTCCACCAGCCGCGTGCTGAAAGAGCGTGTGACGTTCGAGGAGTCGCTGGTCGCAAGCAAGGAATGGGGCGGTTATCCGATCCTGACCTTCCCGGAAGTGCCCAAGGTCGACGTCATGATGATGCCGCGTCAGGCTGAACCGCCGATGGGGGCGGGCGAGTCGGCGTCGGTGCCCAGCGCTGCGGCGATCGCCAATGCGGTCTACGATGCCACCGGCATCCGCTTTCGGGAGCTGCCGATCACCCCCGAGCGCATCCTGGCAGCGCTGAAAAATGCAGGCGATGAGGCGAACAGCAACCCGCCGCAATCGCCCAGGGCCAAGCGTTCGAAATGGCTGTTCGGGTCGTTGTTCGCGGCGTTCGGCGCGGTGTTGGGCATGACCGCGACCGCCTTGCCATGGCGCGCCGAAATCGCCCCCATTGCACCTCCGAACGCGGGCACCTGGTCGGCGGCCACGCTTGAGCGCGGGCGTTTGCTGGCCTCGGCGGGGGATTGCGCGGTCTGTCATACCGCACCGGACGGCACCGTCAACGCGGGCGGTCTGGCGATGCAAACCCCATTCGGCACCCTGCACAGCAGCAACATTACGCCCGATCCTGAAACCGGCATCGGCAACTGGTCCTATCCGGCTTTCGAGCGGGCGATGCGTGACGGCATCAGTCGCGACGGCAAGCACCTATATCCGGCGTTTCCCTACACCGCCTTCCGAAATATCGACGACGCCGACATGCAGGCGTTGTACGCCTATTTGATGTCGCAAGCGCCGGTCAAACAGGTTCAGCCGGCCAACAGCATGCAGTTCCCGTTCAACATGCGCCCGTTGATGGCGGGCTGGAACGCGCTGTTTCTGCGCAAGGGCGAGGTGCAGACGCAACCGCAGCAAAGCGCGCAGTGGAACCGCGGACAGTATCTGGTCAATGGTCTGGGTCACTGCGCCGCGTGCCATTCACCGCGCAACCTGATGGGTGCGGAGAAGGGCGGTGCGTCGTTTCTGGCGGGCGGCATGGTCGACGGCTGGGAGGCGCCTGCACTGAACAGCCTGTCGAAAGCACCGACGCCGTGGACCGAAGACCAGTTGTTCAATTACCTGAGCACGGGCTATTCCGATGCCCATGGCGTGGCGGCCGGACCGATGGGGCCTGTGGTGTCGGAACTGGCGAAATTGCCGACATCGGATGTGCGGGCGATGGCGGTGTATCTCGCCTCGTTGAATGGCTCGGCTGATGCGACACCGGCCGTCACCGAAGTCGCCTCGGCGGCTGAATCTGCTGCGGCGGTCTCAGCGCAATCGCTGAGCAATGGTCAGCGGGTGTTCGAAGGGTCTTGCCAGGGCTGTCACGCCGACGGGCTGGGGCCGAAGCTGTTTGGGGTCAGTCCGTCGCTGGCGAGCAATACCAACGTTCACAGCGCACTGCCGGATAACCTGATCAAGGTGATTCAGCAGGGAATTTCCAAGCCAGCGACGCCGGATCTGGGCTACATGCCGGGGTTCAAGGACAGTCTTTCGAATACGCAGATTAGCGATCTTGCGGCTTACTTGCGCAGCCGCTTCGCCCCGAATGAACCTCAGTGGACGGGGTTGTCGGAAAAAGTGGCGCATCTGAAAGCCAATCCCGGCACCCACTGACATCGCCGGCCTTGAAGGACACCCCATCACCCTGTGGGAGCTGCCGGAGGTTACACGGTGGCGAAAGCGACTTGCCTGACACACCGCATGGACGCGGAGCGTCCGGGACGGGGTTACCACGCGGAGCGTGGGAACCATCAGGAATCCGCGTGGCCCTGAATGACACCCCATGACCCTGTGGGAGCTGCCGGAGGTTACGACGGTGGCGAAAGCGATTCGTCTGACACACCGCATGGACGCGGAGCGCGGGGACCATCAGGACAGGGGGCAGCGCATTTCGTGGATCATTCCTGCACGGGGTGGGTGTTAATCGTCGCGTTCGGCAACACCCTCACTCCGCGCACCACCAGGTCCTGAATGAACGCCAGCCAGTCCTGCCGCTGCCCCTGCGCGCCCATGTCCTGGCCCAGGAACGAGGTCAGGGTGTGCAGGTTGGAGTTATAGAAGTAGCAGAGCGAGGCGATCATCAGGTAGACGTGCTTGAGGTCCACATCACGCCGGAACAGGCCTTGCTCCTGACCTGCTTCGATGATCGGTTTGAGCACGCCCACGGCCTCGCCGGACAAGCGACGCAGCTCGCTGGACTGTTTGGCGTGCTTGCCCTTGTGCAGGTTTTCGATGCTGAGGATCGCCACGAATTCCGGGTGCGTCACGTAGTAGTCCCACACGAACGCCACCAGTTGACGCAGCGTCTCGACGGGCGTCGACGGGTCCAGCTTCAGCGTGCTTTCGGCTTGGTTGAACCGCTCGTACGTGTGCTCAAGCACTTTGACGAACAGTTTTTCCTTACTGCCGAAGTAGTAATAGATCATCCGGTCGTTGGACTCGGCCTCGGCGGAAATCTTCTCGATGCGCCCGCCCGAGTACCCGTCGCGGGTGAAGACCGTGATGGCGGCCTGGAGGATGCGGGCGCGCGTCTGGTCGGCCTGTTGCGCGCGGACGCCGGTGTTCTTGCTCATGGTCGTCAGAGAATCCGGTACAGCAGACGTTCGACACGCACCCGGCTGACCCGGCGCAGAAACGTGCGCACGCCCATCGGGTATTCGCTCAGCGTGTCCAGTTCGTCGAACTTGCCGACGCGGTGGGTGTTGCGCATCAACAGGGCGATTTCCTCGGCGCGGGGTGTGAGCCATTCACTTTTGGGGTCGTCGATCAGCACCGCGTTTTCCAGGTCGAGCTGGAAGGCCCGAGGATTGAGGTTGTTGCCGGTCAGCAGCGTATAGCGCTCGTCGGCCCACAACCCCTTCAGGTGGTAGGTGTTGTCGCCGTCTTTCCACAGGTGGATGTTCAGACGGTGCCTGGCAACGGCCGTTTGATGCTTCTGCATGAAGCGTCGCAGGCTGATTTCATAAAGATAAGGCAGCGCCGAGATCACCTTGAACGGTTCCTCTGGCGGGATGAAGAAGTCGTTGGCGGTCTTGTCGCCAATGATGATGTCGATCTTCACGCCCCGCTTGAGCGCGCGGTTGATCTCGCGTTTCACCGAGAGCGGCATGTTGAAATACGGTGTGCACAGCGTCAGTTGATGTTGGGTTGCCGCGATCAGGTCGCACAACACTTTGCTCAGCGGGTTTTTGCTGCCGATGCCGAGCAGCGGAATGAGGCGAAACTCGCCGTTCTCACGGACACCTTCATTGATGTCATAGCTGGCGCGTTTGAGGCGCTGACGGAACTGGCGGATTTCCCCGCGAATGCTGCGAGAGGCAGGCGGCGAGGGCAGGTCGAGGCGATGCACGGCGTCGGATGGCAGGATTTCCTGCGTCACCAGACGCTGGAAAGAGTCGGCCAGGGCCTTGTTTTCCAGCAGTTGATAGCGGTCGAGGCGGTACTTGTTCAGCTTGTGCAGGTAGACGTTGTTGATGCTGGCGCCGGTGTAGAGGACGCAATCGTCGATGATGCTGCCCTTCAGGTGCAACACGCCGAACAGCTCGCGGGTCTGCACTGGCACGCCATAGATCGGCACCTCCTGATCGTGCTCCAGGTTCTGCGCCTGATACCACGCCGAGTTCCCGGCCTGTTTGCCAGCACCG
The DNA here is from genome assembly GCF_900100795.1 of Pseudomonas abietaniphila. GTDB lineage: Bacteria > Pseudomonadota > Gammaproteobacteria > Pseudomonadales > Pseudomonadaceae > Aquipseudomonas > Aquipseudomonas abietaniphila. The sequence continues at coordinate 149,553 of NZ_FNCO01000011.1, read as the reverse complement.
ATCAACCCGCGCTGGGCCCGGAACCAGTCGACCAGCACCACGATGTCGAGGTTCGGCCGTGCGGCTTTGGCGGCATACAGGGCGTCGAGGATTTCCTGACCGGCTTCGTCCTGCTGCAGGTACAACGCCACGATGCAGATGCGCTGAGTGGCCGACGCAATCTTTTCGAGCAGGGTCCGGCGATAGTCGGCGGCGCTGGGCAGGATGGTGATGGCCGCGCTGGACGATTCAAAGCCGCGCAGCGCTGCAAGGGTAGAACGTCGGAAGGGAGCCCGCATAAGCCTCTCGATGAGTCGAAATCAACAGCGCACGAGCTTACACCAGAGTGCGCCCTCTGGTGGTTTTGGCAGCAGCATCGTTGACTTGTTCAGCGAAATTTCAGCAAGCGGGGCAGGTCGGTGCGACAGGTCCCTCATCTGTAGGAGCGCGCTTGCCCGCGATGGCGTCGGGCCAGTCGATGACGATTCAACCGACCCGACGCCATCGCGGGCAAGCGCGCTCCTACAAAGGCGGTTTGGCGCAATGATCAGAAATCGATGGTTCCCGAGAACTTCACCAGACGTGGATCGCCCTGGGTCAGGTAACCGCCGTTGGCCGAGGCCCAGTAATCCTTGTTGGCGATGTTCTCGACGTTGACGCGCAAGGTCACGTCCTTTTCCGCCACCTTGAAGGCGTAGCGAGCGCCGGCGTCGAAGCGGTTCCAGCTCGGCAGGCTGAGGTTGTTGGCCTGATCGGCGTATTGACCGCCTGTGCGCAGGAAGCGGGTGTTCAAGGAAACACCCTGCAAGCCCGGCACATCCCAGTCGACACTGGCGTTCATCAGGAAGGTCGGTACGCCGATGGCGTGGTTGCCATCGGTTGTCCCGCCCGCCGTGTCTTCCAGTTTCGACTCCAGGCGTGTGGCGCCGGCCAGCAGGCGCAGGCCTTCAAGCGGTTCTCCGTAGACGCTGAACTCCACGCCACGGTTGATCTGTTTGCCGTCGCGCACGAAGAAGTTGGTCGTCGTGTCAATGAAGCCATCGGTTGGTTTTTCGATACGGAACGCGGCGAGGTTGGCGCCGAATGAACCCATGTCTAGCTTGATGCCTGCCTCAAGCTGTTTGGTGCGGCCTGGCGGGAATGACTGACCGACGTTCAGTACGGTGCCGCCGGCGGTCGGACCTTGGGCCAGGCCTTCGATGCGGTTGGCGTACAGGGAGACAGTGTCGATCGGTTTGTAGACGATGCCGTACACCGGCGTGGTGATCCCGTCGTCGTACAGCGAGGTGCGAGCCCCCGTGCCGACGCTGTAGTTTTCGACACGCAACTGCTGCCGACGGACGCCGTAGGTCAACAACAACGTGTCGTCGAAGAAGCCTAGGGTGTCCGAGAGCGCAACGCTGCGGTTACGGGTCTTGCCCGCGAGATCCGGATCACCAAGGTCCCCCGACGCAAACGTCACGTTGGTGGGCTTTGGCACGGACGGGGTGTTGTAGATGTTGGTCGGTGTGCCGCTGTAGAAGACGAAACCGTTTTCCTGTCGGGTCCAGATGCTGGACACACCCAACGCTACCTGGTGGCTGACCGGTCCGGTCTGGAACTTGCCGTTCAGGCCCGCCATGACGGTGCCGTTTTGTTCGTTGTGGTTGATGTTCGAGCCGCCGATGGTGGCCGCGCCAGTCGTGGCGTTGTTTAGGACCGGGGTGCCGTAGGTGCCGACTTCTCGCGTGCGTTTGCCGCCGCCTGCCAGGTAGGCGGTCCAGCTGTCGCTCAGGTCCCACTCACCCCGCACCATGCCGAAGGTGTCTTCGGTTTCCTGGTGAGTCCAGTTCTGGCCGTAGTTATGGTCGGCGTCCGGTGCATGGGGAATGCCGGTCAGCCCGGCGCCCAGCTGCACGTTGTTGCGCAGGTGGTTGATGCGTTCTTTCTGATACCCAAAGTCGGTGGACAGGCGGAAATTGTCGCCCCGGTAATCAAGCCCGCCGATGAACAGCTTGGATCGTTGATCCATATCGTCGATGGCTGTTTCGCCTTCGCGCTGGCTGAGGTTTACCCGTGCGCCGAAACGGTTGTCTTCACCGAAGCGCTGACCCAGGTCCAGATGCTCGCCGACACGGCCGTCGGTGCTGATGTCCTGGGTGTAGCGTCGGGTGGGGGTGTCCTGAGCGCGCTTGGGTTGCAGGTTGACGCTGCCGCCCAGGCCGGTGCCGGTCGGGCTGGCACCGTTGATGAAGGCATTGGGGCCTTTGAAGACTTCGACGCGTTCCACCGAGTCGACGGAAATGATCTGACGCGGCAGCACGCCGTAAAGACCGTTAAACGAAATGTCGTCGCCGTTCAGTGGCAGGCCGCGGATGGTAAAGGCTTGCGCCTGGTTACCGAAACCACCTGACTGACGCACCGACGGGTCGTTCAGCAACACATCGCCCACGTTTTCAGCCTGCTGGTCCTCAATGAGCTTCGAGGTGTAGCTGGTCATCGTGAACGGCACGCTCATGTTGTCCTGATTACCCAGCACGCCCATTTGCCCGCCTCGTGCGACCTGGCCGCCCGCGAATGCCTCCGGCAGAGCGCCTGGGGCCTGCTGAATGGCTTGAGCATCGACGGCGGTCGCGCCCAGTTCGATGGCTTGATCGGCCGCGTAGGCGCTAGCACTGACCGAGCAGCACAGCGCGAGCAATGTCGGGCGGGAGGGGAGGCGTAGGGCCATCGGGAAGCTTCCTGTAGATGTCTAGTCTGCGAAAAGCCTCCCTGGCAATGCGAATGTTTCTTCGGCGCAGATGCTATCAGGAAGTGATTGCGAATTGTTATCACTTTGATGTTGTTTTTTTACATTTTTTTCACATCCTCGTTTTGGGTGGCTTACACCTTCAAAACAAGCTTCCCGTTGTTCTCACCCTTGAACAGCATCTGCAAGGTTTCCGGGAATGTCTCCAGCCCTTCGACGACGTGTTCTTTGCTCTTGAGCTTGCCCTGTGCCAGCCAGCCGGCCATCTCCTTGCCTGCCTTCTGAAAGTTCGCGGCGTGATCCATGACCACAAAACCTTCCATGCGGGCGCGGTTGACCAGCAGTGACAGGTAATTGGCCGGGCCTTTGACGGCTTCCTTGTTGTTGTACTGACTGATCGCGCCGCAGATCACCACGCGCGCCTTCAAGGCGAGTCGGGTCAGCACGGCATCGAGGATGTCGCCGCCGACGTTGTCGAAATACACGTCGATCCCATTCGGGCATTCACGTTTCAGTGCTGCATGGATGTCTTCGCTCTTGTAATCGATCGCTCCGTCAAAGCCGAACTCATTGATCAGCGTTTTGCATTTGTCCTGGCCACCCGCGATACCGATCACGCGGCAGCCTTTGATTTTCGCGATCTGCCCGGCCACGCTGCCTACCGCACCCGCTGCACCCGAAATGACGACGGTCTCGCCTTCTTTCGGCTGACCCACTTCAAGCAGGGCGAAATACGCCGACATGCCAGTCATGCCCAGCGCCGCCAGGTACACCGGCAGCGGCAACAGTTTAGGGTCGACTTTGTGGAAGCCCTTGGGCTCGCCCACGAAATAGTCTTGCACGCCCAGAACGCCCTGCACGTAATCGCCGACCGCGAAGGCCGGGTTCTGCGATTCAACGACCTTGCCCACGCCCAGCGCGCGCATCACCGCGCCCAGTTCGACCGGCGCAATGTATGACTTGCCTTCGTTCATCCAGCCACGCATGGCCGGGTCCAGCGACAGGTACTCGGCTTTGACCACGATCTGCCCCGACGCGGGCTCGGCAACCGGCACCGTCTGAAAGGTGAAGTCATCCCGGCTGGCGGGGCCCGCTGGACGGCGGGCGAGAAGGAATTGGCGGTTGTTCAGCGCAGTCATGGCAGGGTCCTGAATGAAAGGGAAAGGCCAGTGATAGACCTGGAATCGATGATGGGCAAGCAAAGACCGCAAGGCGAATGCGCAACGATCCATGCCGATGATGCTGTCGGCGGGTCAATATCACCCGTGTTCATGATCCCGTAACCGGGGCTTTGATAGTGCTGACCGGATGCCCTATCCCATGGATAAACTCCTTCGCAACGGGCTGTAAGCCTTCCTGAAAAAAACGACAACACAGGACGATTCCATGAGCATGACGTTTTCCGGACAGGTGGCCCTGGTCACTGGCGCAGCCGCAGGCATTGGTCGGGCGACCGCGTTGGCCTTTGCCGAACAGGGCCTGAAAGTCGTTGCCGTCGACCTGGATGCCGAGGGCGGGGAGGGCACCGCTGAGCTGATTCGCCACGCCGGCGGCGAAGCCCTGTTCCTGCGCTGCGACGTGACCCGGGAAGGGGACGTGCAACAGATGATGGTCAACGCCGTGGAAGCGTACGGTCGCGTGGACTATGCGTTCAACAACGCCGGCATCGAGATCGAAAAAGGCCGTCTGGCGGAGGGCAGCGAAGCTGAATTCGACGCGATCATGGGCGTCAACGTCAAAGGTGTGTGGCTGTGCATGAAGTACCAGTTGCCGGTCATGCTCGCGCAGGGCGGTGGCGCAATCGTCAACACCGCCTCCGTCGCCGGACTGGGTGCCGCGCCGAAGATGAGCATCTACGCCGCGTCCAAACACGCCGTGATCGGGCTGACCAAATCGGCGGCCATCGAATACGCCAAGAAGCAGATCCGGGTCAACGCCGTATGCCCCGCGGTGATCGACACCGACATGTTCCGCCGCGCCCACGAAGCCGACCCGCGCAAAGCCGAGTTTGCCGCCACCATGCACCCGGTCGGCCGGATCGGCAAAGTCGAAGAAATCGCCGCCGCCGTGTTGTACCTGTGCAGCGACGGCGCAGCCTTCACCACCGGTCATTCACTGGCGGTCGATGGCGGTGTCACGGCTTTTTAATTCCACAGATCAGACATGGGTTGCCTGCAGGCGGTGGGCGGCGTTCCGATGAATGCGGTGGGTCAGACATATCCATGCTGAATGACACACCGCATTCGTCAGCAAGTTGACTCCCACAGTCTCCGGGATCGTCACGGTTCTGCGGATCGACACACAACCTGTAGGAGCAATCGGAGGTTACGACGGTCGCGAATGCGGTGTGTCAGTCGACCTTGAGGCAACTGACCCACCGCGTTTTTAAGGCCGCCCATGACGCTCTGTGCAATTCGGTTTCGACGCAGAGCGTCGGAAAATGCATTCCCACGCGGAGCGTGCGGAACGATCAGCAAACTATTCGTGAGCAAGCTCACACACAGGCTTTGTGTTTATTCCGCGATTGAGGTGAAAGCGCGGCAGGACCGTCCCGATAATGCGAACTGCCACGCCGCATTCGCTGCCGTCGTAACCTCCGACGTCTCCTACAGGGAATGCGTCGATCGCGATATCTCCAGCCAACGCAAAAACACCGCAGCAGCCTTTACGCATCCAGCGCTTTCAGCAACGTCTTGCCGGTATTCAACAACTCCTGCGCCAACCCCTCATCCGTCACCGCACGCGACAACCCGATTGCCCCGACCAACGTGCACATGGCCAACAGCGCCTGAGCGCGCTTCTTCGAGGGCTGCTTACTGCTTGTCAACGCCGTGATCACCGCCAGTTCCTTCTGCAACTCCTGCGTGTACACCTCACGGATCGAATCGCTGCTGCGCGCGACATCATTCATCACGGCGGCCAAGGCGCAGCCCGACCCCGGGTCGTTCAGGTGCCGCTCGCTCAGGTAACTGTCCACCAGATCGGTCAGGGTCAGGGTCGATTCCGGATCGGTGTATTTTTCCAGCGCCTTGGTGCGCTTGTTGAACGCGCACTGCAACGCTTCTTCGACTAACTTTTCCCGTGATTCGAAATGCTTGTAGAAGCCGCCGCCGGTTCGGCCTGCCTCTTTCATCAGGTCGGCCACACCGATGCCGTTCAGCCCGACTTCTCGGAAACGCTCGGCTGCGAGGTTGACGATGTGTTCGTGAATGACGGCTTTCTCTGCCTGTGAGCGCGACATGGAAATCTCCGGTGACTGCTTTTCGTAACGATATGGTGAGCGATCATACGCCAAATACCGTCTGGGAAATTTTTTATTTGGAGTATGGACGAAATCCAAAATAGGCGTATGGTTGTGCTCCATAGCGGTTCGGCAAACACCGGGCCTCCCATCCTTTGCATGAGCTTCAAGGAGCTACCATGAGCGTCAACGGCAAAACCATTCTGATCACCGGCGGCAACAGCGGCATTGGCCTGGCCACGGCGAGACTGCTGTTGGAAAACGGTGCGCGTGTCGCCATCACCGGTCGCGATCAAGCCAAACTCGATGCAGCCGTGGCCGAGTTGGGCGGCGATGTATTGGGCATCAAGGCCGACGTGAACAACCTCGCCGACATCGATGTGGTGGTGAAGAAAATCAGCGAAGCGTTCGGCAGCCTTGATGTGGTATTCGCCAACGCCGGTATCTCTGGCGCGACCCCGCTGGGCAGCACCACCCTCGAAGCGTTCGAGTCGATCGTGCGCACCAACCTGACGTCGGTGTTCTTCACGGTGCAGGGCGTGTTGCCGCTGCTGAAAGAAGGCAGCTCGGTAATCCTCAACGGCTCGGTCATGCGCGAACTCGGCTCGCCGGGCTCGTCCGCCTATTCGGCCACCAAGGGCGCGATCACCTCGATGGCCAAAGTGTTTGCGTCGGAGCTGGCGCCCAAGGGGATTCGCGTCAACACCGTGATCCCGGGTGCCACCCGCACGCCGATCTGGACACGCGGTTCACGTGCAGGCGCCACGGTCGATGCCACTGAAAAAGCCATCGCACCGCGCATTCCGATGGGCCGCTTCTCCGATCCTGAAGAACTGGCCCAGGCCGTGATGTTCCTGGCATCGAACGCCTCGTCCGGCATGACCGCCGCCGAGATCGTGGTCGATGGCGGCAACATCGGCGCGCCATGGGGTATTCCGCTGTTTCGCGGCTGATCCCTCGTTGTTCTGAGGCTCCCCTGCGACGGTATTCAGCTAAGCTCCTTGGGCTGTTTACCTTCCGGGAGCTTCGATGGATCACCTGTGGTTCGCTTATCCGTTGCTCAGCGCGTCGCTGCTGCTGATCGTTGATCTGGTGCTGTGGCAATGGATGCATCCCCGACTGCTGCGGCGCAAGCTGGTGCTTCGGCTGGTGCTGTTCGTGATGTTCAGCATGGCGCTGCTCGATGGCGGTTTGAGCCCGCTGTATCCGGTGCCGATGGACTGGTCGGTGCCGCGGCATGTGCTCGGAACGATCCTGACCATCACATGGTGGCTGTTCGGCGCACGGACCTTGACGGTTCTGGCGGTGGTGGTCATGGAGCCGCGCATCGGCGGCAAGGGCCATTTGCTGCAAGACGTCATGGGCGCGATCATTTTCCTGGTGGCTGCCGTGGCCGCTGCGGGCTATGTACTGGACCTGCCGGTCAAAGGCCTGCTCGCAACCTCGGGCGCCGTGGCGATCATTTTCGGTCTGGCGGTGCAAAGTACGCTGGGCGACGTGTTTTCCGGGATCGTCCTCAATGCGACCAAGCCGTTTCGCGTCGATGACTGGATTCGGGTCGACGACATCGAAGGCAAAGTCATCGAGATCGACTGGCGCTCGACGCATTTGCTGACCTCCGAAGGCAGCATGGCGGTGATCCCGAACGCCATGGCGGCGAAAACGCGCATCGTCAACTTCAGCCGCCCCGACCACTTTCATTCCGTCACCCTGTCCATCGAACTGCCCACGCGGTTGCGCCCCAGCGTGGTGCTGGACTCGCTGGACAAAGCGCTGCTGGGTTGCCGTGAGTTACTCGCACAACCCAAGCCATCGGCGGTGGTGGTGAAGTCGGGGCTGCGCAGCGTCGAATATGAAGTGACCGGGTACGTGAAATCCCGAGATCGTCGTTCAGCCGTGCGCAATCAACTGTTTGACCTGATTCACCGGCAACTGGCCTCGACCGAAACGCGGATGGATCAGTTGCGGCCCGCGACGCGGCAGTCCGCTGTGCTCAATACGGTGGGCGCGTTGCGTATGCTCAGTGACGATGACCGCGCACAGCTTGAGCAGCACATGCGACTCGCCGCCTATTCGGCGAAGGACGTGGTACTGGCCGAAGGGGTGATTCCCGACGCGCTGTACATCGTTGAGTCGGGTGTGATCTCGGTGGCGATCCAGCGCCCGGAGGGCTGGCTGGAAGTCGGTCGCATGGGGCCGGGCGAATTGCTCGGTGAAACCGGGTTTGTGGACGGCACGCCCACCGTGGGGCGTTTTTGCGCGTACACCGATTGCATGGTTTACCGCATCGAGAAAGCTGATCTGGAACCCTGGCTGGAGGCCCATCCCGAGCTGATCGGTGCGCTGGCCGGCCTGGCGAAATTCCGCGCCAAGGCACGTGCCGCGATGCTGGAGACAAAACCGGTGATCGTCGATCCCAGCGGGTTTCTCGGCTGGCTGCGCAAGAGCGTCACGCGTTTTCAGGTCAACCGGGATCAGGGCCCGACCGACAAGATGAGTTGAGCCCGACGCTGGATTCAAGAAAGGGAGTGCTCTACATTGCCGGTTCATTCGAACGTCAGCCGAGTCCTTGAAATGCCTGTATCCCGCACGATCCTCAACCCCAACGTCTTGCGCGCGGGCGATGCCTTGGCGCTGGTGTCGCCTGCCGGTCCTGTGGCCGAGGCGAGGGTTCAAGCGGCGGTGCGTGAGTTGACGTCCTGGGGTTTGCGGCCACGGGTTTACCCCCATGCGCTGGACGCCGAGCATTTTCTCGCAGGCAGCGACGCCAACCGTGCCGCAGACCTTAACGACGCCCTGGCCGACCCCGAGATCCGTGCGGTGCTGTGCAACCGAGGCGGCTACGGCGTGCAGCGAATCCTTGAGCATCTGGACTACGATGCCGTGCGCCGCGATCCGAAGCTGGTCGTTGGCTTTTCCGACATCACGGCGTTGCACGCGGCGTTGTGGAACCGCGCGGGGCTGGTGACCGTTCATGGCCCGGTGGCCGCGCAACTGGAGCGAGGCGGCGAGTTTGCCAGCACATTGCGGCATGCCTTGATGAGCACCGAACCGATGGTGGTGCAGGCCGACTCTGCTGAGCCGACCTTCAGCGTGCGGACATCGGGCGCTGTCGAAGGCACCTTGTTGGGCGGCAACCTGAGCATGCTCAGCACGTGTGTCGGCACCCCGTTCATGCCGGACCTCGAGGGCGCGATCCTGCTCATCGAAGATGTCGGCGAACTGGCCTATAGGGTTGACCGTCTGCTCACTCATCTGCGCAACGGCGGCATTCTGCAACGGGTCGGCGGCATCGCCATCGGCCAGTTCAGCGAACCGGGCCATGGCAACAACCCGATCAAACCGCCCGATGTCTTGATCGAGCGACTGGCCGATCTGGGTGTTCCTCTGCTGGGCGGATTGCCGATTGGTCACGGCGATCGCAACCTCGCCGTCGCGCTGGGTAGCCGCGCCGTTCTGGACGCAGACGCCGGCACCCTGACGGTTGCACCTGCCGCGCGTTGACCGCCGGTCAGCGTGAGCGTTACCTGCGCACGAACTGTCACTGAAAGCCCGTTTTCGCGCCGTCATGGCGCGTTACCTTTCGTCGCATGGCCTCGTTAAATGCGGGCTTTGCGGCACCTCGCTCCCTGTTGAGAAATCTGGATACGCCGATAACCATTCTGGAAGCGACGTTGGCGTAGCTATTTGCCATTATTCCGACGTCAAAGACTTGTTTTGCGCCTGACCCGTTGCGAATCTGCACGAAAATTGAATGGCCGTGCTCACATGGCCTCGTTGTGTGTGCCTTTTAGCTGTGACTGGGGACTGATCGTATGATTTCGGCCGTGCAAACGCGTTTTGCCAATCTCGGAATGGCGAAGAAACTGGCCATCGGCTTCGTGCTGGTGCTCCTGTTGACCGCCTTGGTCGCCGCCATCGGGGTCTGGTCGCTGCGATCGATCAGCGTGCATTTTGACAGTCTCAAAGACATGAACGCGCTCAACACCGGTCTCAACCGGGTCCGACTGCTTGAGCAGGACTTCGCGCTGCACAGCGATCCGAAGGTGGTCGACGAACTGCATGCAGGGCTCGACGCCTTGAACGCCCAGGCTGAAGCGCTCAAATCCAGCTCGGCGGTGAATCAGCGGGTCATGACCGAGGTTCAGCAAGCGCTCGCCGCCTACCGCAAATCCTTCGACGAATTCGTCAGCATCAGTCAGAGCAAGGACCTGGCACTGGAAATGGCCAGCTGGTCGGTGTCCAGCGTTGCCAACAACCTCGACGTGTTGCAGGCCGGCCTTGCCGACGACGGCGCCTATACGCTGAAGGATTCCCAAGGCCAGCAAGGCTCGGAGTTCATCGAGCAATCGGCCCAGGTCAGCCAGATTTCCAAATTGATGATGCAGGCCATGGACGAGGCCCGCGTGCGCCTGGACAAGAGCCGCAAGACCGGTTCAGGCGAAGAGGCCAAAACCGGCAAAATTGAACAGACAGTGCAAGCGCAAGAGTCTGCCGAGCAACTCAAGGGCGTGATCAAGGATCCCGGCTACCTCACGGTATTGACCGAGGTCAGCGGGCACATCACCAACTTCGGCGATAAGCTCAACGAGTACACCGGCCTGTTGGCCGACGAGGCCAAGGTTTCCCAGCAACTGGCTGCCAACGCCAAAACCGTCGTGCAGCAAGTGAATCAGGCGTATGACGCGGAAGATCAGTCGATGATGGGCGAGCTGCAGGCCAACTCGATGAAGATCATTGGTTCCTCGGTGCTGGCGTTGATCGTCGGCCTGATCGCTTCGTTCGTCATTACCCGGATCATTGTTGCGCCACTGCGCAGCGTCATTGCCATCGCCCAGCGCATTGCCGCCGGCGACCTGAGCGGCACTGTACAGGTCACGCGCAAGGATGAGATTGGTCAGTTGATGCAGGCCATGCAGCAGATGGGCGCAGGGTTGAGCGGGATCGTCAGCGGTCTGCAAGCGGGGATCGAACAACTGGCGAGCTCGGCGCATTCCTTGTCGGCCGTCACCGAGCAGACCAACCTGGAAGTCAGCTCCCAGAAAGAAGAAACCGAACAAGTGGCCACGGCCATGAACCAGATGACGGCGACCGTGCACGACGTTGCGCGCAATGCCGAGGAAGCCGCCCTGGCCGCGCAGACCGCCGACACCAAGGTCGACAGCGGTCAGGCAGTGGTGCGTCAGAGCATGCAGCGCATCGAGCAACTGGCGACCTCGGCCAACTCGGCCAGTCACAGCATCGAAAACCTCAGTGCCGAGATCCAGAACATCGGCAAGGTGCTGGGGGTGATCAAAAGCGTTGCCGAACAAACCAACCTGCTGGCCCTCAACGCCGCCATCGAAGCCGCGCGGGCGGGCGAACAGGGCAGGGGCTTTGCGGTGGTGGCGGATGAAGTGCGGGCCCTGGCCAAGCGCACCCAGCAATCGACCGAGGAAATCGAGCGCCTGGTGACAAGCCTGCAAAGTGGCGCGCAGGCGTCGGTGGCACAGATTCAAAGCAGCGGTGAACTGGTGAAGCTGGCCGTCAGCGACGCGCTGCAAACCGAAAGCGCGCTGGGCAGCATTGCCGCGGCGGTGTCGTTGATCCAGCAGATGAACCAGCAGATCGCGGCGGCGGCCGAAGAGCAGAGCTCTGTGGCCGAAGAGATCAACCGCAGCGTCACCAGCATCCGTGCCAGCGCCGATCAGTCCGCCGTGGCGATGCGGGGCAATGCTGCGTCCAGCATTGAGCTGGCGTCACTGGGCATGGAATTGAAAGGGATGGTGGGGCATTTCAGGTTGTGAGCCTGAGTTGCACTGCCTACGCCGGATGACCTTTGTAGGAGCGAATTCATTCGCGATGCGTTTTTTCAAACGATGACTTCCGGTTGTCTGTACCGACGTCTCGCGAATGAATTCGCTCCCACAGGTTTTGTATGCATCTGGGGGAGTCAGGGTTTCCGATAGTTAAGAATCACCAGCGTCAATACCCCCGCCACAATTCCCCAGAACGCCGACCCGATGGAAAACAGCGTCAGCCCTGACGCCGTGACCATGAAAGTGATCAACGCCGCCTCACGCTCTTTGGGTTCATTCATCGCCACGGTCAGCCCGTTGATGATCGAACCGAACAACGCCAGCGCCGCAATCGACAGCACCAGCTCTTTCGGGAACGCCGCGAACAACGCGGCCAGCGTCGCGCCGAACACACCGGCAATGGCGTAGAAAATCCCGCACCAGATCGCGGCGGTGTAGCGTTTGTTGCGGTCTTCATGGGCGTGCGGACCGGTGCAGATCGCTGCGCTGATTGCCGCCAACGTGATGCCGTGGGCACCAAACGGCGCCGTCACCAGCGAAATCAGGCCGGTGGCGGTGATCAGCGGAGAGGCAGGGACGTGATAGTCGTCGGCGCGTAACACGGCGACGCCCGGCATGTTCTGCGAGGTCATGGCGACAACAAACAGCGGGATCCCGATGCTGATGGTGGCGCCCAGCGAAAACGAGGGCGTGGTCCACACCGGCACGGCGACTTCCAGTGCAAAGCCGCTGAAATTCAACATGCCGAGCATCGCTGACAGCGCCACACCCACCAGCAGGGTGGCGAGCACCGCGTAGCGTGGCGAGAAGCGTTTGACGATCAGGTACGTGAAGAACATGCCCAGCACCAGGCCGGTACGGTGTTGCGCGGCGACGAATATTTCGCTGCCGATCTTGAAAAGAATGCCCGCCAGCAGGGCGGCCGCCAGGGAGGTGGGCAGGCGTTTGACCAGTTTCTCGAAGCTGCCGGTGATGCCGCAGATGAAGACCAGGATCGCGCTGGTGATGAAGGCGCCGATGGCTTCGGGATAGGCGACATGTCCCAGGCTGGTGATCAGCAGTGCGGCGCCCGGTGTAGACCAGGCGACGGTGATCGGGGTGCGGTAGCGCAATGACAGGCCGATGCTGCAGATCGCCATGCCCATGAACAGCGCCCAGATCCAGGAGGATATCTGCGCGGAGGTCAGGCCGGCGGCCTGGCCTGCCTGGAAGATCAGCACGAGGGAGCTGGTGACGCCGGTCATCATGGCGATGAAGCCGGCGACGATGGCGGAGGGCGAGCTGTCGGTGAGGGGGCGCAGTGGCGTGTGGGTCGCGTCGGTCATGCGGTCTATCCCTGGGGCGGCGAGTTGAGCAGGTTTGCAAGCGTATACGCAGTTGTGACAATTCGTTGCGATACAGCGGGGTGCGCAATAATCGGCACAGTTTCGGGTTTGGGCCATTGGCGTTCATGAGGGATGGCATATCAGGCGAGGTGAAGTTCTGGGGGCTGTGGTGGCGCTGATTTTTTGGGTTCTGCCTAACGGCAGAAGCGTTCCGCCTTCGGCGGGTTACTTGAAAACCGGAATGCCGGACCATCCCCAAGTAACCAAGGGTCCGCTCCCGGTTTGGCCTCGACTTCGTCGAGGTACCTTCACTCCGGCGACGCTCCGTGGGCCCGCCTGCGTTCAGCCTGCACCCAAGTCGCATTTTGTGTCGTCTGGACTTTCTTGGTATGAAGATCAAAAGCAGGAGCAAGAGCTCGATCGTTCCCACGCTCCGCGTGGTAACGCATTGCGTCAAAGAAAGACGGACGCGGAGCGTGGGAACAATCAATCTCCATGCGGTACAAAATCTGGCGCGATGTGTGGACAGATGAGATCCCTGTAGGAGACGTCGGAGGTTACGACGGCAGCGAACGCGGTGGGTCAGTGAAATAGATGGGGCTGACCCACCGCATTCGTCCGAGTGCGGCCCAGACCCTCGTAACCTCCGACTGCTCCTACAGGTTAATTTGTCGTTTCTGATTTCCGTGCAATCTGATCATTCATCTACAACGTGTGTGTGCTTTCGAGGCTCAGCTGCGGTTGAGGGTATTGCCCAATGCCTGATTCACGGCCAGCCAGCCATCCACGGCTTCGCGTCCGGCGTCGGCGAACACCCGTTGCAAGAGTCTCACCTGTTCGCGGCGCAGTGATTCTTCGAATTTCGCGCCTTCGGCAGTCAGCTCCAGCAGGCGTTTTCGTTTGTCGTCTTCGGGGGCGACGCTCAGGACCAATTCCATCTCGATCAACTGCCGCAGCGGTGTGTTCAGCGCCTGTTTGCTTACGCCCAGCACGGCAAGCAGTTCCTTCACGCTCAGCCCCGGATAGCGGGCGATGAAAAACACGATGCGTTGGTGAACCCGACTCAAGCCTCGGCGATCTAGCATTTCGTCGGCTTTTGCAGTGAACGCCTGATAACCGAAGAAAAACGCTTCCATGGCGATTTGTTGCGTCGCTGAATTTTTAAGGTCAAGCATATTGACGTATCCGGGTCTGTCGTCGTAGTTTCAGTCAACCAGTTTGACCTATTTCCATTTATTTCCGCCAGCGGTGATCTCATGGCATTTTCCGAACGCGTCACCCGCTTGAAGAGTTCTCTGATTCGCGAAATCCTGGCCGCCGCTCAGCGCCCGGACATGATGTCGTTCGCCGGTGGCCTGCCGGCCGAGGCGATGTTGCCGCAGAGCGAATGGTCGGACATGCCGCGCAGCATGGGGCAGTACGGTATGAGCGAGGGCGAACCGCAGTTGCGTGAAGCGCTCGCGGCCCAGGCCCGGGCGCTGGGTATTGCCTGCGAGGCCAGTCAGGTGATGATTGTCAGCGGTTCGCAGCAGACGCTGGACCTGGCCGCCAAGCTGTACATCGACAAAGGCACGGAAATTCTGCTGGAAGGCCCGACCTATCTCGCGGCGCTGCAAATCTTCCAGCTGTTCGGTGCCGACTGCCTGACCGTTCCGTTGCTCGCCGAAGGACCTGATCTGGACGTACTGCGTCAGCGCCTGGAACGCCATGCGCCGTCGTTCGCCTATTTGATCCCGACCTTCCAGAACCCGTCGGCCGTGCGCTACAGCGAAGAAGCGCGGGACGCCGTGGCGGCGCTGCTGGATGAATTTGGCGTCACCCTGATCGAAGACGAGCCTTATCGCGACCTGACGTTTGATGGCGGCAGCGCCAAGCCGATCGTCAGCCGCTTGAAGAAAGCCAGCTGGATTTACACCGGCACTGTGTCGAAAACCCTGATGCCGGGGCTGCGCGTGGGGTATCTGATTGCCACGCCGGACCTGTTTGCGCATCTGCTGAAACTCAAGCAGTCCGCTGACCTGCACACCAACCGTGTGGGCCAGTGGCAAGCCCTGCGGTGGATCGGCAGCGATCACTATCAGCAGCATCTGATGGAGTTGCGTGGCTTCTACCGTACTCGTCGAGACCAGTTCGAAGCGGCGCTGCAACGGCATTTCAGCGATCTGGCGCAGTGGAACAGCCCGCAAGGCGGCCTGTTCTTCTGGCTGACGCTCAAGGAAAAGATCGACACCCGTACGCTGCTCGACACGGCGTTGGCGCAGAACGTGGCGTTTATGCCGGGTGAACCGTTTTTCACCGACCCGGATGCCAACCCCGGTTATCTGCGCCTGAACTTCAGCCACATTGATCCCGCACGACTGGATGAAGGGTTGAAGCGACTGGCGGCTGTCATCAGACACGCACAGGCTGCCCATGCAGCCTGATACATTACGCACACGCACCACCGAGCAGGGTTGAGGGGAGAGCAGCAGATGTACAAGGTTTACGGCGATTACAACTCGGGCAACTGCTACAAGATCAAACTGATGCTGAGCCTTCTGGGCGCCCAGTACGAATGGGTGCCGGTGGACATTCTGAACGGGGAGACCGAAACCGAGGCGTTCCTTGAGAAAAACCCCAACGGCAAGATTCCCGTGCTGGAGCTTGAGGACGGCACCTGCCTGTGGGAGTCCAACGCGATTCTCAACTTCCTCGCTGAAGGCACGCCGTATCTGCTGACCGAGCCTCGCCTGCGCACGCAAATGCTGCAATGGCAGTTTTTCGAACAATACAGCCATGAACCGACCATCGCCGTGGCCCGCTTTATTCAGTTCTACCTGGGGCTGCCTGAAGCGCGTATGGACGAATACCGGTCGCTGCACAAGCGCGGTTACCGCGCGTTGAAGGTCATGGAGCAGCAGCTGCAGCGCACGCCGTTCCTGGTGGGCGAGCATTTTTCCATTGCGGACATAGCGCTCTATGCCTACACCCATGTCGCCCATCAAGGCGGTTTTGACCTGACTCAGTTCCCGGCCATCGAACGCTGGCTGGAGCGGATCAAGCAGCAACCGGGTTACGTCGGCATGCTGGATTGACAGCGAGGGCTGAGCCTTCACAGATAAAAAAGCCGGTCCTGGCAGCAGTGACCGGTTTTTTTATGTCTGAATGTTGTGTGCAACGCATGTGCGCTGGCGTTGATTTACGCTGCGCCCCCGTTTGGCTCAGGCCGGACGATCAACTGGAAAAGGGAGTAATTGATGCGATTCATGATGATAGCGGTGGGCATGTTCATGGCGCTGGGCATTGGCTGTTCGGCGCAAGCCGAAGATTGCGATGCTACGCAGGCGTCGATGAACCAGTGCGCGAGCAAGGAATACGCGGCCCTGGATGCCGATCTCAACAAACAGTACAAGACGCAGATGGCCTATCTGACGAATCCGGCACAGAAAAAAGCGCTGCAGGATGCTCAGAAGAAGTGGATCGCCTTTCGCGATGCCGATTGCCAGTATCAGGTGGGTAAGCGAGAGGAGGGCGGTAGCCTCTGGCCATTGGCGCAGGCGCAATGCCTGTCGGCACAGACCAAGGTGCGGGTCGAGCAGTTGAAGGGCTACGTGGCGTGTCGGCAGGAAGGCTGTCCTAAATAGCCGAAGGTCCGGACAGCGCGGATGCCATGGCCTGTCATGATTCCTGTGGGAGCGAATTCATTCGCGAATGATTGGCCAGACAAACCCTGTGTGTCGGGTATAAGGGCCAATCGCGAATGAATTCGCTCCCACAGGGTCTATGCCCGGCTTGAAATTCAGCGGTGTCTGGAATGATTCAAACCGCTGAAAAACGCTTGTCCAGGTAATCGATGATCACCTTCGACTCATACATCCACACCGTCTTGTCGCCTTCTTCAATGCGCAGGCAAGGCACTTTGATCTTGCCGCCTTCGGTCAGCAGGGTCTGACGATCGATCTCGTTGTTCTTCGCATCACGCAAGGCGACCGGCACGTTAAGGCGGCGCAGCGTGCGGCGGGTCTTCACACAGAACGGGCAGGCCTGGAACTGGTACAGCGTCAGGTCTTTTGCCGACGCTTCGACGGCGGCCTGAGCGTCCGGAGTGCGTTTTTTCTTGGCGGGGCGGGTCAGGAAATCGATCAGAATAACGAGCTGGCCCAGGCCAACCCTCAATGCCTTCATCAACATGCTTGAAACCTCGCGGCCGCGGACCTGAGGTCGCGGCCTTTCAGGACGCCCGGATCACTTGATCAGGCTAAGGAACTCGGTGCGGGTGGCCGCGTTTTCGCGGAATTCACCGAGCATCACCGAGGTGATCATCGAGGAGTTCTGCTTCTCGACGCCGCGCATCATCATGCACATGTGCTGGGCTTCAATGACCACGGCCACGCCGAGCGCGCCGGTGACCTGCTGAATGGCCTCGGCGATCTGGCGGCTGAGGTTTTCCTGGATCTGAAGGCGACGGGCGAACATGTCCACTATGCGCGCGACCTTCGACAGGCCGAGGACTTTGCCGCTCGGGATGTAGGCAACATGGGCCTTGCCAATGAAGGGCAGCAGGTGGTGTTCACACAGCGAATACAGCTCGATGTTCTTGACCACGACCATTTCGCTGTTGTCAGAACTGAACAGTGCACCGTTGGTGACTTCTTCCAGGGTTTGCTCATAGCCACGGCAAAGGTACTTCATGGCTTTGGCCGCACGTTTCGGGGTGTCGAGCAGGCCTTCGCGGGAGACGTCCTCGCCGAGTTGACCAAGGATCGCCGTGTAGTTCTGTTCCAGTGTCACAGGGTTGTGTTCCGTGTGGGTTCAAAAAACGCAGGATTGTCGGCCTGCAAAGGCGCACATAGTAGCGTAGCTGGGCGGGGAGGTGTACGGCGGGCGACCGACAAACCTGCGGCATGACGACGCCCGGCACGGTGTAAAGGCGCCTTTACCTAACCTTTACCGAGTGCATATGTCGAAATGTGTCCGATTGGTGTCTGAGTTAATGGGTGATAGATGCCCGGATGAAGAGAGTAATCATATGTTTAGCCGAATCGCGAAAATCGCACTGGTGATCGCCCTGACGTCGTCGGTTTCGGGATGTTTTTTTGGCCCTGGATGGGGTCGTCACGGAGGTTGGGACCATCGCCATTATGATGGCGGTCATTATTATGAAGGGCGGGGCGGCTATGGCCCGGGACCTGGTTATTATCGCCGCTGACCCTCATTCCGCTGATCGGGAGCCTGATCGAACGGATACGCCCTGATCCACAAAGAGACTCAAATAAAGGCCGCGACGGGCGTGTTTTCCCTTCGCGGCCTTTTGTTTGTTTACCGCTGCGTATCAATCTCGACACCCTACGGCTACCAAACAGCGACGCGGTTTCAACAGGATGTGCTGTCAGACGTTGCAGGTGATGAATGCCTGCTGTTAAGAGAGAGCAATGAACATGTTGAGTCGTATAGCGAAAGTCGCGATGGTGATCGCGGTCATGTCAGCCATGTCCGGCTGCTGGCCTTTCTGGGGGCCGGGCGGTGGAGGTCACGGCGGTGGGCAAGGAGGCGGTGGTGGTCACTACGAAGGTGGCGGCCCGGGTGGCGGCGGTGGACCCGGCCCGCGCTGATCAATTGCTAACCCGATGAGCCGCGTAGGAGCGCGCTTGCCTGCGATCGCGGTGCGTCAGCCGCACCTGTATAGCTGACCCCCTGAAATCGCGGGCAAACGCACTCCTGTTTGTTCGTTTAAGCGTTCTTACTCGTCGCGCCCTTCCATCATCGTGCGCTTGAGCATGACGTACACCGCACCGGCGCCACCGTGTTTGGCAATGCACGATGTAAACCCCAGCACCTGTTGATGTTGACGCAACCAGGTGTTGACGTGGCTTTTGATCATCGGGCGCTTGCCGTCCAGTCGTACCGCCTTGCCGTGTGTGATGCGCACGCAGCGGACTTCCAGCTTCGCTGCCTCGGCGAGGAACTCCCACATGGTTTCCCGCGCCAGTTCCACGCTCATGCCGTGCAGGTCAAGGCTGCCTTCGAAGCTGATTTGGCCCAGCTTGAGTTTGCGCATCTGGCCTTCCTGAACGCCATCGCGGGCCCAGTACAGTGTGTCCTCCGGTCCTACGTCGATCACGAACTGATCGGACAGGCCGTCGACGGTAATCGTCGCGTCGGAACGCACCGTCGCCGCCTGCCTCAGCTTGGCCAGATGCTTACGGTCGGGTTTGGGTTTGCCTACGTCGGCGTGTTCAGTCTTGATGGGCTTGACGCCACGAAGCTCACTTCTGAACAGGGAAAAGTCGTCGTCTTGCATGTCGGTCTCCGCGAGGGACGCCAGTTTAACCAAGTCACGCCGTTCTCGGCGCGACTAAAAACGTTCAAATGGCTGCGGATGACGCGGGGAGGGTCAGTCGTGTTTCTTCATCAGATGCGGAGACATGTTGAGCTCACCGGCGCGGCGACGACGCAGACGACTGCGACGCCAGAGCCAGACCCCGATGTACAGCAGGAACAGGCCGACAACAATCGTGACCACGGCACCGGCCGGGCTCGCATTAAGCTCACCCAACGCTGCCGGATGACCAATCAGACTGGCGATGCCGGCCATTGCAAGCAATACGCCGGCAGTTGCAAACAAGGCGGACAGCACAGCGCCAAAGCGCATCCGCCAGTTGCTCTGGCCTTTCGGGCGCAGGCGACGGGCATCGAAACCATCGGATATCTTCATCCCGACTTCCTCTATGGGTATCGGCGCTCTGACCAGCTTATGCCGGGGTGGTTCCCGTTTGGTCAGCGCTCAAAGGCAAACACGAGTGATTAACAGATAGGCGGTTATGTGAGATGCGTCACACGCCTGATGACTGCATTTGTACGCTTTTTCTTCAGGAACTGCCGGAAAATTGATCTTCGCGGAGCAACCCCGCGGATCATGGGTCAGTTCCTGATGAAGAGCGTCGCGTCAGATGAGGTCTTTGGTCAGCGCAAGCTTGGCGAAGTTGTCGTTCATGATTGCCATCTCCGCCTGCTGAACGAGCTCAGCCTTGATGACGCCGGTAGGTGTCGGCAGATCGCGGGTGGCGCAGGCGTCTTCAACCAGCGTGCAGCGGAAGCCGTAGTCCTTGGCCGCACGCACGGTGGTGCTGACGCTGGAGTGGCTCATGAAACCGCAGACCACCAGGTCCAGACGGCCCAGGTCCTCGAGGAGCTTGTGCAGAGTCTTGCGGTCGTCGGTGGTCACGGTGCCGTTCAGGGCGTTGGGCAGGCGTTTTTCGATGACGATTTCATCACCCTGAGGCATCAGCTCCGGGACGAACTTTCCACGTTCACCTTGGGGATCGAACATGCCGCCCACTGTCCCCAAATGGCGGACATGGATGATCGGTGATTTGGCGGCGCGCGCAGCGTCGACCAGTTTGACGATGTTGTCGATGGCCTCTTGAACGCCGGTCAGGGCCAAAGGACCACTGAGGTACTCTTTCTGGGCATCGATAATGATCAGCGTGGCATTGCTCAAGGTGGCCGCTGCATATTCGCGGCCACTGAGTTGAAACATGGTCTTTGGACCGGTCTTTGAAACAGACATCTGGGGCTCCTTCGAGTGGGGCTTTTGCCACATTGTCCACTGGCTGAGCGATTCTGTGAATCTCAATGCTCACAGGGCTCGCTTTTACCGGGCTTCAAGCCGTCGAGCAGGTCGCGGTTGCTGTCATATTGCCTGCAAATCGACACAAAGGCTGTGGAAAGTTTTCCGTGACAAGCGCCTGTCGGGCTCAGGCATCGTTTGTTGCGTGGATGGCTGCTAGAATCGCCCGTCGTTTTTTCAAGGAGTCTGCTGTGATCACTTCCCGCCTGCGCACCCTGCGCGATCATATCCGTTGGGCCGTCAGCCGCTTTCACGGGGAAGATCTTTTTTATGGTCATGGCACCGACAACGCTTGGGATGAAGCCCGTCAACTGGTGCTGGGCGCGTTGCACCTGCCTTGGGAAATCTCCGACGCCTACCTGGATTGCAACCTGGAAGACGACGAACTGGTCAATCTGCAGCGTTTGATCAAGCGGCGTATCGACGACCGCGTGCCGACGGCATATCTGCTGGGCGAGGCGTGGTTCTGCGGAATGTCGTTCATTGTCGACGAGCGCGTGCTGATTCCGCGTTCACCGATCGGCGAGCTGATCGAGAACCGGTTTGAACCCTGGCTGGGTCAGGAGCCTGCGCGCATCCTCGACCTGTGCACCGGTTCCGGCTGCATCGGCATCGCCTGCGCCGATGTGTTCCCGGACGCCGAGGTGGCGCTGGCGGACCTGTCGTTCGAAGCACTGGAAGTGGCGAACCAGAACATTGAACGCCACGGCCTGGATGAGCGGGTGTACACCGTGCAGGGCGACGGCTTCGACGGCTTGCCGGGTCAACGCTTCGACCTGATCGTCTCTAATCCACCGTATGTCGATGCCGAAGACTTCGCGGACATGCCGGACGAATACCAGCATGAACCCGAGCTGGCGCTGGCGTGTGGTGATGACGGCCTGAATCTGGTTCGACGCATGCTGGCGCAGGCGGCGGATCACCTGACCGAGAAGGGCTTGTTGATCGTTGAAGTAGGCAACAGCCAGGTGCACGTCGAGGCGCTGTACCCGGAAGTGGACTTCGCCTGGCTGGAATTCCAGCGCGGCGGCCATGGTGTGTTCATGCTGACGGCTGAACAGTGCCGGGCGCATCAGGCGGTGTTTGCGGCGCGGGTGTAAGCCACCGCCAATCATTGTAGGCGCCGGCTTGCTGGCGATGGGGAGTGTCAGGTTTCAATAGGTCAACTGACAGGCCGCTTTCGCCAGCAGCCGGCGCCTCAGGTTTTGCGGTATCGACTTACCGATGCGTCGCAATCCAGATCAACAGTCCCGCCTGAAACACCGCAAAGGTCACCAGGCACGCAATCGTGAAGCGCAGCCCGCTGTCGTCGCGGCGGTATTTACTGACCTTGTCTTCGGCCTTCTTGATCGTGACTTCCTGGTCCTGAATCTTCTGTTCAGCCTGTTGCAGCATGTGCGCGGCGTCGAGAATCTCGACGATCTGCACTTTATCGGTGTTCCAGGTGTTGTTCAGGTTGGCGACTTTGACATCCTTGATGCTGCCTTTGAGGTGCTGAGGGTCGGCATACGCCACCTCGAAACCCTGCGTTTTCAGAAAGTGGTCGCGACGCAGGCGGGTGTCTTCGTTAAGCGCGTCCTTGTTGGCCAGCGCCGTGCCAGCGATTTTGTAGTCGGACCAGCGTTTCTGTGCCCAGTGAATGCCCTGC
Organism: Pseudomonas abietaniphila; assembly: GCF_900100795.1. Classification (GTDB taxonomy): domain Bacteria; phylum Pseudomonadota; class Gammaproteobacteria; order Pseudomonadales; family Pseudomonadaceae; genus Aquipseudomonas; species Aquipseudomonas abietaniphila. Next base: position 127,225 of record NZ_FNCO01000011.1, on the reverse strand, counting down.
GCCACCATGAATCGGCCCAGGCCGCGGTTCCACGGTTCGATCTGCAGGCCCGACTCCGGCCCGATGCGCACCGCGCGATTGGCGTGGTCGACCCAAATGTCCAGATGGTTCTGTTCCTTGCGGGTTTTCTGGCCCGGCAAGTGGTAGCTCATGCGCAGCAGGCTGAACTCCTTGCTGTTGCGCTCGGCCCGCCCGAATTCGACAAAGCGCAGCGGCCGGCCGCCGGTGGCACGGTCAGTGGGCAACGGGGCCAGGCGCAGCATCGAAAAATGCTCGGCCTGCACGTCATCCCACAGCACGGGGGCTGCGACGTCACCTTCTTTGGCGTCGGTCGGGGCGGCCGCTTCGGCCTCAATAGTTGCTTCTGTCATCACGGCGGTCCTGTTCTCGACATTGCTCGGCAACACAATGCCTGCACCCCGCTATCGGCCGTTTTCGGCGAAGCTGAAGGGAAAGAAGGGGAGATGGGCGCAGAAGACCTGTGGGAGCGAATTTATTCGAGAAAGGGGGACAGACGACGCAGGGGCAGCGTCAGAAAGACCTTCGCGAATGAATTTGCTCCCACCGAAGCATTGAGACAGGCCTCAGGCAGCGGGAACAGAACCGATGAATTTCATGATGCGATCGGACAGCTCGCTGGCCAGTGGCAATTGCGGGTCTTTATAAGACGCAAGCTGGCGCTTCATGTCCATCGGCACGATGCGCAGGACATGGTTCATGCCGTCGATGATCGCCAGCTGCGAGTCCGGTTTGGCCTTGTGCAGCAATTGTGCATCGCCAACGCCAACTTGCATGTCGTTACGGCCTTGAATGATCAGGGTCGGGATCTTCAGCTTGCTGAAAGCGGCCGCAGGGTTTTGTCGAAACAAGGAAATCAGGTACGGCTGCACGCTTGGGCGGAACACCACCTGTAACGGCTCGGGGACGTTGTCGTCGGTCTTGCCCGCTTTGATCTCTTCGATCAACTCCTCACTGCGCGCGAGCAGAGGCGGGGGCAAGCGGTATTGCAGCTGTTCGCGCACCACCTGATCGACCGGGCGACCGGTGCCTGCGACCGAGATCAACGCCGTCGCGCCCGCGCGTTCAGCGGCCAGCGTGGCCACCAGCGCGCCCTCGCTGTGCCCCATCAGGATCAACTGACCCAGGCGCGGGTCGGTCTTGAGCTTCTCGGCCCAGGCCACGGCATCGTCCACGTACTTTTCGATGCTCAAGTGACGTTCGTCCGGTGTCGCTGGTCGACTGGCTGCCACGCCGCGCTTGTCGTAGCGAACACTGGCGATGTTGTGCTTGGCCAGAATCAGCGCCAGGCGCTTCATGCTGTCGTTTCGACCGCCGTCGGGGTTGTTACCGTCGCGGTCGGTCGGACCGGACCCGGCAATGATCAGCACCACCGGCACTGGCGTGGTGGATTTTGGCAGCAGCAAGGTGCCGAACAGCTCGCCGGTGCCGGTGTCGAGGGTGATCGGTCGCTGCAGCACGACCGGTGTGCCGGCGTGGGCCAGAGAAGACAAGAGCGTGAGGGTCAAAGCGATTACTCGCAGCGGCAGCAAGCCGCGGATCAGGGACATGGCACGTAGCATCGCAGGGTCATCGTCAATAAAGTGTCAATTGGATGCGGACAATCGAAGAAGGTTCGAGGGTGATTCACGCGATCAGCCTGCGTATACTGGCGGGCTCGTGTGTTTGAACGATTTTTCGGAGCCTTCCCGCATGTCCGGCAATACCTACGGCAAGCTGTTCTCTGTCACCACCGCCGGCGAAAGCCATGGTCCGGCGCTGGTTGCTATCGTCGACGGCTGCCCGCCGGGTGTCGAGTTGTCCCTGGAAGACTTGCAGCGTGACCTCGACCGCCGCAAGCCCGGCACCAGCCGCCATACCACGCAGCGTCAGGAAGCGGACGAGGTCGAAATCCTCTCCGGCGTGTTCGAAGGCAAGACCACCGGCGCCTCCATCGGCCTGCTGATTCGCAACACCGACCAGAAGTCCAAGGACTATTCGGCCATCAAGGACCTGTTCCGCCCGGCCCACGCCGACTACACCTATCACCACAAGTACGGCATACGCGATTACCGCGGTGGCGGTCGCAGTTCTGCCCGTGAAACCGCGATGCGTGTCGCTGCGGGCGCCATTGCCAAAAAGTACCTGGCGACCCAGGGCATCACGGTGCGCGGCTACATGAGTCAGCTGGGCCCTATCGACATCCCGTTCAAGACCTGGGACTCGGTCGAGCAGAACGCCTTCTTCAGCCCGGACCCGGACAAAGTGCCCGAGCTGGAAGCCTACATGGACCAGCTGCGTCGCGATCAGGATTCGGTCGGGGCAAAAATCACCGTGGTCGCCGATGGCGTGATGCCCGGCCTCGGCGAGCCTATCTTTGACCGCCTGGACGCTGAGCTGGCCCACGCGCTGATGAGTATCAACGCCGTCAAAGGCATCGAAATCGGCGCCGGTTTCGACAGCGTTGCCCAGCGTGGCACCGAACACCGCGATGAACTGACGCCGGAAGGCTTCCTGTCCAACAATGCCGGCGGCATCCTGGGTGGTATTTCCTCCGGACAGCCCATCGTCGCCCATCTGGCCTTGAAGCCTACCTCGAGCATCACCACGCCGGGCCGTTCGATCGATGTCGACGGCAACCCGGTCGATTTGATCACCAAGGGCCGTCACGACCCGTGCGTCGGTATCCGTGCAACGCCCATCGCCGAAGCAATGATGGCCATCGTGCTGCTTGACCATTTGCTCCGCCATCGCGGACAGAACATGGACGTGCGGGTGAATACGCCGGTTCTGGGTCAACTGTAATGCCGCCATCCGGTGCCGCTGCCACGGGCGTTTGAACGTGGCAGCGCTTCCTTACTGGCGCCTGTCCAGTTTCTACCTGTTCTATTTCGCCTTGCTGGGCTCCACGGCGCCGTTTCTGGCGCTGTATTTCGATCATCTGGGGTTTCCCAGTGCGCGCATCGGTGAGCTGGTCGCGATTCCCATGCTGATGCGGTGCGTGGCGCCGAATCTCTGGGGCTGGCTCGGGGACTACACGGGCCGCCGACTGGCCATCGTGCGCTTCGGTGCAGTGTGCACGCTGGCGTGTTTTTCGCTGATCCTGTTCGACACGTCCTATGCCTGGCTGGCCATGGTCATGGCTCTGCACGCCTTCTTCTGGCATGCGGTGTTGCCGCAATTCGAAGTCATCACGCTGGCGCACCTTCAGGCCCAGACCGCGCGCTACAGCCAGATCCGCCTGTGGGGTTCCGTAGGCTTCATCCTGACCGTGGTCGGACTGGGTCGACTGTTCGAGTGGTTCAGCCTGGACGCGTATCCGCTGGCCTTGTTGCTGATCATGGCCGGAATCGTTGGCAGCAGCTGGTGGGTGCCGAACGCTCAGCCGCCAGCCTCTGGCCAGCGCCCGGCGGGTGAAGGCTTTTTCAAGCAACTGTTGAGTCCCGGTGTGCTGGTCTTTTATATCAGCGTCGCGCTGATGCAGTTGAGTCACGGCCCGTATTACACCTTCCTTACGCTGCACCTGGAGCACCTTGGCTACAGTCGCGGGATCATCGGCATGCTTTGGGCCGTGGGTGTGGTCGCCGAAGTCTTGATGTTCATGGCCATGAGCCGGGTTCTACAGCGCTTCAGCGTGCGCCACGTTTTGATCACAAGCTTCGCGCTCGCGTCTCTGCGCTGGCTTTTGCTGGGCAATTTCGCCGATCATTTGCCAGTGCTGATATTCGCCCAGCTGTTGCATGCGGCCACGTTCGGCAGTTATCACGCCGCTGCCATACATTTCCTGCAACGTAGTTTCGGCCCCCGCCAGCAAGGCCAGGGACAGGCGCTTTATGCCGCATTGTCCGGCACCGGCGGCGCCATGGGTGCGTTGTATTCAGGTTACAGCTGGAATGCGCTAGGCGCTGGCTGGACCTTCGCCATTGCCAGCCTGGCGGCGTTTATTGCCGCGATTCTGGCTGCCACCTGTATGAAAGAGGAGCGCGTATGAGTCGCGAATCATTGGCTCAAGAAATCATCGAAGCCGGGCGCTTTCTGTATGGCCGTGGCTGGTCGCCCGCCACCAGCAGCAACTACTCGGCAAGGCTGTCGGCCAGCGAGGCGCTGCTGACGGTTTCTGGCAAACACAAAGGGCAGCTCGGTGTCGACGATGTACTGGCCACCGACCTGGCGGGTAACAGCCTGGAGCCGGGCAAGAAACCCTCCGCCGAAACCTTGCTGCACACCCAGCTCTACCGCTGCAGGCCTGAAGTGGGCGCGGTGTTGCACACCCACTCGGTGAATGCGACGGTGCTGTCGCGGCTGACCGAGGGCGACCGTCTGGTGTTCGAAGATTACGAACTGCAGAAGGCGTTCAGCGGTGTGGTCACCCATGAATCCCGCGTGGTCGTGCCGATTTTCGACAACGATCAGGACATCGCACGGCTGGCCCTGAAGGTTCAGCCGTGGCTCGACCAGCATCCCGATTGCGCCGGTTATCTGATTCGCGGCCACGGTTTGTACACTTGGGGTGCGAAGATGAGCGATGCTTTGCGCCAGATCGAGGCGTTTGAGTTCCTGTTCGAGTGCGAACTCAAAACCATGGCCGTCATGAATCGCCAACCCTGATTCACGAGCCGTCCCCGCATTTCTTGTGGATTGCCTGACTGAACCCGCGCCCGACCGGCCCCCAGAGCCGGCGCGCGTTGACTGAACCGAGGAACACCGTAATGAGCAGTCTCTCCGTCTATCATGTGTCATCTCCGCAATTGCCGAACAAGGTCCTGACTCACCTTGAAGACATCGCGTCGACCCTGGCCGAGCACGGCGTTGCATTCGATCGCTGGCAGGCGGCAACCCCGATTACGCCGGGCGCCAGTCAGGAGGAGGTGATCAACGCCTATCGCGTGCAGATCGACCAACTGATGACCGAGCGCGGCTACGTGACCGTCGACGTGATCAGCCTCAACAGCGACCATCCACAGAAAGCCGAACTGCGCGCCAAGTTTCTTGACGAGCATCAGCATGCCGAGGATGAGGTGCGCTTCTTCGTCGCCGGGCGTGGTTTGTTTACCCTGCACATCGGCGACTTCGTCTACGCGGTGTTGTGCGAGAAAAACGATCTGATTTCCGTTCCGGCCGGCACGCGCCACTGGTTCGACATGGGCGAAAACCCGCACTTCGTCGCGATTCGCCTGTTCAACAACCCGGAAGGCTGGGTGGCGAACTTCACCGGTGAGTCCATCGCCAGCCAGTTCCCGCGCCTGGAAGACTGAGAAACCCATGGCAATCAAAGCAATTCTGACCGACATCGAAGGCACCACCAGCGCCGTGAGCTTCGTCTTCGACGTGCTGTTTCCGTATGCCGCCGCGCACCTGCCGGATTACGTGCGGCAGCACGCGACCGAGGCCGAGGTGGCCGCGCAGCTTCAGGCGGTGCGCAACGACAGTGCTGAGCCTCAGGCCGATGTCGAGCGCGTCATTGAGATTCTGCTCGGCTGGATCGCCGAGGACCGCAAGGCCACGCCGCTCAAAGCGTTGCAGGGGATGGTCTGGCAGCAAGGTTATTTGGCGGGGCAGCTCAAGGGGCACGTATATCCGGATGCGGTCGAAGCGCTTCAGCGCTGGCATCGTGAGGGCTACGCGCTGTACGTGTACTCGTCAGGCTCGATCCAGGCGCAGAAGCTGATCTTCGGACGGTCCGAGGCAGGCGATTTGTCCGGTCTGTTCAGCGGCTACTTCGATACAACGTCCGGTCCCAAGCGTGAGGTGCAGTCCTACCGCACGATCGCCTCCGCCATCGGGCATCCGGCTCAGGACATCCTGTTCCTCTCCGACATCGTCCAAGAGCTGGACGCGGCCGGGCAGGCGTCCATGGCGACCTGCGCACTGGTGCGCGACGGCGCAGTGCTGGCCGGGCACACGAATGTCGTCAGTTTCGCGCAGATTGATCCCGCCACGTTCTGACCCTTGCTGTGTCGGATTGAACCCACGGCCGATGTCTCTGACATCGGCCGTTTTTTTGGTAAATCGTCAAAAATGTAAGCACGTTTTGGTTATTTTGTGGGAAGCGGCCTGTTTACGAGTCAGGCATGCCTGTTTGTTTTCGCCTTTATGTTTAACCCTCCCGGACTGTGTAACCCTTCACCTGTCGGAACCTGACAGCCGATTTGGCGCTTCCCGGTCGCTGCTTCCAGCCGTGTCCGAAGCGTCCTTTGCGACTGCAATCAACTTAAAACTCTAAAGAGCCTTCAGGGACGACACATGACGTTTTTTAAACGGAGGGGAAGATGAAAAACGTGCAAACAGGGACGCTGAGTCCGTTGATACAGCAGATGGTCAGCAGCATTACCGAGCAGGATGGTGACGCCGCGATTGCCAATGCGCTCGACTGGCTAAGGGAGGAGTGTCGCTGTGAGCGAGCGATGCTCTATCAATACCGCAACGGTTCCCTGCTCAGCTGTATCACATCCAATGTCGACAGTTACTGGAAGGATCTCTACTGCCAGGGACGACTGATGATCGAGGACCCGGTCATCCGTTGCTTTCGTCGCACCATGGGGTTTCTGGATTGGGAGGAGGCATTCCAGACCTACCCACCGTCGTCTGCCTACATGGCGGCGGTAGAAGACTGCCAGCTGTTGCCGGCGTTTTCATATGGCTACAGCAGTCAAAATCGGACCAATCAGGGCGTGGTCACCATCTGTTCGCTCAATGGGATGACGCGCCCCCTGACCCACAATGACCGGTATTTGCTGACCAGTCTCGTTCCCATGCTGCATGTGGCAGGCAAGGGCCGGCAACTGCAGACCCGTGCGCTGACGCCCAAGGAACTGGAGATTCTCAAATGGGCTCGCGAGGGTAAAACCGCCTGGGAGATTGGTCTGATCAAGGACGTATCCGAAGCAACGGTCAAGCATCACTTCAAGAGCATCTACGCCAAGCTGGGTGTCACCAATCGGGCTCAGGCCGTTGGCGAGGCGCTGTGTCGCGGCATCATTCAGTAGTCACGGCAACCGTCGTTTCTTGAGTGCCCGCACATAAAAAAACCGCGATTGCCAAGGCGATCGCGGTATTCAAGGGATGCTTCAAAGGATGCAGCGGGTCAATCGGTCGGGCTACCCGTCGTCGCAGACTGCGATCAGCGGGTGTGGTACGTCGGCAGGTCGAAACGGTGTTGGCTCTGCAACATCGAGATAGCCGGGAGTTCACTGGCCTGCGCCGCAAGGTCACGGCGGATGGCGCTGATCACCCATTCCAGCTGCACAGGAGTGTGCAACTGAGCGTAGGACACCGAGCGACGAATCTGTTTGCCTTCACTGTTACGCAGGGAAAGCAGTACACCACCATCCGGGCGCGGCTGGGTGTTGACTTCGAAATCGGAAAATACGGATGCGAATTTTTCTTGGATAAAAGTCATGTCTAGCGGCTCCATTGCTCAGTGATAACAAGCTTGGTAGGACTAGTGCAGTGACTGTGCCAGTATTCGATCCTAAACAAATGCCTTTAAAATCAATGATTTATGTTTTTTCTTATTTTTTGTTTTCGTGCAATTTGCATGAACGGCCATCAGGCATCCTGCATTTTGCGGGAGAGGGGGAGCTGAGAAGGGAGCCAAACAGGCGCTGCTAAAAAGTCAGACAGCGATATCCCGGATTTATTTCGTGTGGTGGGAGTGAATTTTCTGAACGTCGATGGACGGCATTTTCTATGACCATCATCAAAAAGGTTTTGTGGCCCTGCACGCGTCAAAACTGGCATGGTAGGCGGCATCAGCGGGAACTTGACCACATCCGTGTGTCTCTGAGAATTTCTGACGCAGAAAGCCGCGACCGAACAATTGATCATGCGTGCCACGCAGTGGCGCTACAGGAGTAATGGAATGTCTGATGCCCCGAATACCCCGGGTTCTGCCACCCGCATGTCGGATGAAGAGGCGCTGGAGTTTGCCGAGCAGGTGTTCGACCGTGCGCGCGCCGGTGATGCCACGATGCTGGACCGTTTGCTCGAGAACGGGCTGACCCCCAACCTGCGCAATCACAAGGGCGACACCTTGCTGATGCTGGCCAGCTATCACGGCCATCAGGACGCCGTCCGCGTGCTGCTCAAGCATGGCGCCGACCCTGAAATTCGTAACGACAACGGTCAGAGCCCAATTGCCGGCGCGGCCTTCAAGGGCGATCTGGACGTTGTACGTATCCTGGTAGAAGGCGGTGCAGAGGTCGAAGGGGCTTCGGCCGATGGCCGTACCGCGCTGATGATGGCGGCGATGTTCAACCGCACGGTCATTGTCGATTACCTGATCAGCAAAGGCGCTAACCCCCATGTTCAGGATGCCAAGGGCGTCACGCCGCTGATGGCCGCTCAGACCATGGGCGCCACCGAGACAGCAGAACAGTTGACGCGCCTGAGCGTTTAACGCCCGGGGGAGGCGAAGCGATAGAGGCGCGAGGGATTTCCGGCTATCCTTCGCGCCTGTTTTTTGCCTCCGGATCACACCGCCATGAAAGCCGCACTCATCGAATTCATCAGCAAGATCAGCTCCGGCTGCATGAGCGACGAGGAAATCGTGAAGATTGCCGACGAAGCCGCCCAGGCTTACGCCGACCCGGACGCGTTTCTGGCCGCCAATCCCGACATCAACTACGACGACACCTTTCCCATCCCGCTGGGTGAGTGGATCGTTGTGGGCAGCTTGCCGGAAACCGTGATGTTCCAGGCCGATACTTACATGGATCTGTTCGCGGAAATCACGGCGTCCTTCGGCCCGGATGTGGCCTTCAACATCAAGCCAAAGCAACTGGCGAAAACCGAACCGCTGACGGCGTTGAACAGAATCCAGATCCAGCTGGGCAGCATGAACAAGGAAATGGGCGGGTATGTGCTGATGAATCTCAGCGAGCCGCTGGATGATGAGCTGCAGACCGTGCTGGTGTATGGCTGCGATCAGGCGCGGGTCATGGCGCTGGGTGTCGAGCTGGGGATTCTGATCGAGCCTGCGCTGGAGGCCCTTAAAGCGCAGGGCTGAAGGCGCGTCGCTAGCAGTGAAATATCCTGCCGACCAACGGAACCCTTGGTGAGCGCCACCACTCCTAACTGGGCAAGCCTTCAATAAGGAGCGACACCATGGGTTCCACCTTTAATGGTCTGATTGGACTGATCATTCTGGCCCTCGATATTTGGGCCATCATCAACGTTTTGAAGAGCGGTGCGGAAACCGGGATGAAGATCCTCTGGGTCCTGCTGATCGTGCTGCTTCCGGTCCTCGGTCTGATCATCTGGGCCATCGCGGGTCCACGAGGCAACGTGCGCATCTAAACTGTCGACAAGGCTCAGAACACCAACGCCTGATTGCATGCCTGCAATCAGGCGTTTTTCATGGTGCCGCCGCAAGATTCGACCTGTCATGCCCGGCGACGTAGAATGCGCGCCTTTCTTGTGGGCGGCCCGCCGTCCTGCCATCAGTATTTATCGGGGACTCCATCCATGAGCGATTATCAAGAAACGTTGTATGAAGGCTACGGCCAACGCTTCCGCATTGAAAAAATGCTTCACGAAGTGCGTACCGAGCATCAGCACCTGGTGATCTTCCAGAACCCGCGCATGGGTCGCGTGATGGCACTGGACGGCGTGATCCAGACCACCGAAGCCGACGAGTTCATTTACCACGAGATGCTGACCCACGTGCCGATCCTCGCGCACGGCCTTGCCAAGCGTGTGCTGATCATCGGCGGTGGCGACGGCGGCATGCTCCGTGAAGTGGCCAAACACGCGACCGTTGAGCACATCACCATGGTCGAGATCGACGGCACCGTGGTCGAAATGTGCAAAGAGTTTCTGCCGAACCACTCCAAGGGCGCGTTCGACGATCCACGTCTGAACCTGGTCATCGACGATGGCATGCGTTTCGTCGCCAACACCCAGGAAAAGTTCGACGTCATCATTTCCGACTCCACTGACCCGATCGGTCCAGGCGAAGTGCTGTTCTCGGAAAACTTCTATCAGGCTTGCCATCGTTGCCTGAACGAGGGCGGAATCCTGGTCACCCAGAACGGCACGCCTTTCATGCAGATGAGTGAAGTGCAGACCACTGCGGGCCGCATGAACGGTCTGTTTGCCGACTGGCACTTCTACCAGGCCGCCGTGCCGACCTACATCGGCGGCGCGATGACCTTCGCGTGGGGCTCCACCAACACCCAATACCGCAAATTGTCGCTGGATACCTTGCGTCAACGATTTGCAGGCAGTGGCATCGTTACCCGCTATTACAACCCTGAGATCCACATTGGCGCCTTCGCGCTGCCGCAGTACGTGCTTCAAGCCCTGAACAAGCCAAGCAACGTCTGAATCGTCTCCTTTTGTCATCTATACGTAACATTAAGGACCGGATGTTACGTATACGCAGCAAATTGTTGTGCGTCCTTTGTGTTACGTATACATTCCATTGATCTCGGAATGTTATGTAGGCATGACACGTGGACGCGACCTTGTTGATGGAACGCCTGGGTACCCAGATAGCGCAGATGCGCAAGAATCGAGGGCTGACGCTGGTTGAGTTGGCGGCGCAATCCGGCATGACCCGACAGAAGCTGGCCGAAGTCGAGAAGGGCAGTCCGACGGTTTCCATGAGTTTCTACGCCAAGGCACTCGCCGCTCTGGATAGCGAAATCAAAGTCGTGCCTGCTCGACGGCCTTCGTTCGAAGAGTTGCGTGAGGTTTTCCGATGAATCCACTTGATCGGGTGCGAATCCTCACGCCGCAAGGGCAGAGCGGTGAGCTGTCACTGACTGAATCCGGCGACTACCTGTTCCGTTACGGGCTCGACGCAGTGCCGGCGTCGCAGGTCAGCCTGACCATGGCCGTGCGCGACGCAGCCTATACGTCGCGCAGCCTGCACCCCGTGTTTCAGATGAACCTGCCTGAGGGCTACGTGCTGGAGCAACTGCGTAATCGTCTGGCCAAAAGCACACCCATCAACCCCATGTTGCTGATCGCACTGACGGGGAGCGGTTCGCCCATAGGGCGCGTGGCTGTTCAGGCTCCGGCCATCGAGCAGCTTCTGGGCGGCAGCCGTGATGCACCGGGCAAGAGTCTGAAGCAGATTCTCAGTTGGGACGGTGCTCATGACCTGTTCGCCGAACTGGTTGACAGCTACATCCTGCGCACCGGGATTTCTGGCGTTCAGCCCAAAGTGCTTGTGCCGGAAGGCGATGGTCCCGCGGATCCCAAGGCGACCTTGTTGATGCCTGAGCTCATCGTGAAGTCCGGCAGGGCAGACTTTCCCGGACTCGCGATCAACGAATACGTGTGCATGGATGCTGCGCGCCGAGCGGGCATGCCTGTGCCTGAGTTTTATTTGTCCGACAACCGCCAGTTATTCGTCATGCGTCGTTTTGATCGGGAGCCGGATCAGCGACCTATCGGTTTCGAAGACATGGCGGTGCTGATGGGGCTGGGTACAGAGCAAAAATACAATTCCAGCTACGAAAACATTTCCCGAGCCATCGGTCTGTTCTGTGCGCCAGATCATGTGGCGTCGTCGCGCGAGCAGTTCTTCGACATCGTCGCGCTGAGTTGCATGGTCGGCAACGGTGATGCACATCTGAAGAATTTCGGGGTTCTCTACCGCGATCCGTTGGGGGCTGATGCGCAACTCGCGCCGGCTTACGACATTGTAAATACCACCGCGTACATAGAAGAAGACAGCCTGGCACTGCGGTTGGCGGGTTCGAAAAGTCTGTATGGTTCGCGGTTGGGCATTCTCGATCTGGCGTCAGCATGCAATATCCAGAAACCTCAACCCAGAATCAAACGGCTGATTTCGGCGGTGCAGGCTTCTCTCGAACATAATGCGGCCCTGGCGGCGGACGCTCCCAAGGTGTTTCAAGCGATTGAGTACGCGTTGGAGCTCTATGCACGGTCCTTCAGCTAGCGCCACGCGCCAGTTTGTAAGTAAATATTTGAATCTCGCCAAAACAACGGAATTTTCACCGCTTTGTCGGGAAAATCCGCGCGGTTTCCCAGCGTTGCGTGAGCATGCCCCCGGGTTTTCACCCGATCGCCCATGAAGAATGTGCCGCATTGGTGGTAAACCCCGGGCGATCACGTAATATTTGCCCCCCGCGACTCACACCGGCGTTTCGATGTCACCGGTCGCACAGGCTTTTCGAACTTAAACCTGAATCCAACGGATCCTACGACACATGGCCAAAACGGACGCCCTGGCGCGCGCGCCGCAACCTACCGTCAAATCGCATCTGGCTTACACGCTGTTGAGCGGCCTGGCGTTGATGGTGCTGTACACCCTGTTGCGCGTTGCGCTGCTGGTCTACAACCGTGAAGGCATCGGCGCCACGCCGGCCTCGACGTTCATTGAAGCGTTCGGCAATGGCCTGCGTTTCGACCTGCGTCTGGTGGTGTACATCCTCATTCCACTGATACTGGCCCTGTTCAGTGCGCGGTTGATGGCGGCACGTGGACTGTTTCGTTTCTGGCTGACCCTGGTCGCCAGCCTGACGACGTTCTTCGGCTTGATGGAAATGGACTTCTACCGTGAGTTTCACCAGCGCCTTAACGGTCTGGTGTTCCAATACGTGAAGGAAGATCCGAAAACCGTCCTGAGCATGATCTGGTACGGCTACCCGGTGGTCCGCTACCTGCTGGCCTGGGCATTGCTCACCTGGCTGTTGAGCCTGGTGTTCAAAGGCATTGACCGGGTGACCCGTCCGCGCGGCGGCTTCAATATCGGCAGCTCGAGTAATCGTATCGTGGCGCCGTGGTATACCCGCGTCGTGGTCTTCGTCCTGTGTCTGGCCGTGGCCGTGCTCGCTGCTCGCGGCACGTTGCGCCAAGGCCCGCCATTGCGTTGGGGTGACGCCTATACCACCGAATCGAACTTCGCCAACACCCTTGGCCTGAACGGTACGCTGACCTTGATCGCCGCGGCCAAAAGCCGGATGTCCGAGGATCGCGACAACATCTGGAAGGCCACGCTGCCACAGCCGCAGGCTCAGCAGACCGTGCGTGACATGCTGATGACCGTCAACGACAAACTGGTCGATCCCGACAGCGCTGCCGTGCGTCGCGAGTTCACGCCGCCAGCCAGCAACACGCTGCCGATCAAGAACGTCGTCGTCATCCTGATGGAAAGCTTCGCCGGTCACTCGGTCGGTGCGCTGGGCGATAAGTCCAACATTACGCCGTACTTCGACAAGCTGTCCGAAGAAGGGCTGTTGTTCGATCACTTCTTCTCCAACGGCACGCACACCCACCAGGGCATGTTCGCCACCATGGCTTGCTTCCCGAACCTGCCGGGCTTCGAATACCTGATGCAGACCCCGGAAGGCAGCCACAAACTGTCGGGCCTGCCGCAGTTGCTCAGCGCGCGCAAGTACGATGACGTGTACGTCTACAACGGCGACTTCGCCTGGGACAACCAGTCCGGTTTCTTCAGCAACCAGGGCATGACCAACTTCATCGGACGCAACGATTTCGTCAATCCGGTGTTCTCCGATCCTACGTGGGGCGTGTCCGACCAGGACATGTTCGACCGTGGCGCGCAGGAACTGAAAGCCCGCGAAGCCAAGGGCCGTCCGTTCTATGCCTTGCTGCAAACCCTGTCGAACCACACGCCGTATGCGCTGCCAGCCAATCTGCCGGTAGAGCGCGTGACCGGTCATGGCACGCTGGATGAACACTTGACCGCGATGCGTTATTCCGACTGGGCGCTGGGTCAGTTCTTCGAGAAGGCCAAGAAAGAGCCTTACTACAAGGACACGCTGTTCGTGGTCGTGGGCGACCATGGCTTCGGCAACAACGAGCAGATCACCGAGATGGACCTGGGCCGCTTCAACGTCCCGATGCTGATGATCGCGCCAGGCCTTCAAGACAAGTTCGGCAAGCGCAGCAGCATCGTCGGCACGCAGATCGACATCGTGCCGACCATCATGGGCCGTCTGGGCGGCGACACCGTGCATCAGTGCTGGGGTCGTGACCTGCTGAACCTGCCAGCGGGCGATCTGGGCTTTGGTGTGATCAAACCATCTGGCAGCGAGCAGACCGTTGCGCTGGTCACAGGCAATCGCATCCTGATCGAACCAAAAGAGATGGAGCCGAAGGTCTACAGCTATGAGTTGGGCACCAAGCCTCACGCTGAAGTGATGCCGGATGCGCCGGACGTGGCCGAGTTGCGCAAGAAGCTGGACAGCTTCCTGCAGACCGCGACCAAGAGCCTGCTGGATAACACGGCGGGTGTGAAAGACGCCAAGCCGTAGGTTCGCAGTGTCATGAAAAGAGGCCCTCGCGGCCTCTTTTTTTGCGTTGCATTTTGAGAGCTGTATTCTTCAGACGTATCGCCACAAGGTCTTCGCCTTGCCAGCAAAAGCGTTCCGCCTTCGTCTGAGTGTTCTCGCGCTGGTGATGCTTCGTGGACTCGCGCTGACTGGAGAACCCTCGCCTGACAGCGCATCTTGATGATGCAGGATTGGAAAATGTATCGATTTAGTTGTTCTCCATTCGCGTGCAAGTCGGAAAGACTGGAGGAACAACAGAACCCGTTGGATTGGCCAAGGATGGCTGACGGATCAGGCAATTAAGACAGGGAAAGCAACTATGACTCAACATTCACTCCGACTCGACCAGGTGTCGTTGCACCTGCCCGACGGGCGCGTACTGTTTGATCGCTTGAACCACACCTTCAGTACCAAGGCCACGGGAATCGTCGGCGCTAATGGCTGTGGCAAATCTTTGCTTGGTCAGATCCTGACGGGGGAGCGACTGCCCACCAGCGGCACTGTCCGTCGCGAAGGGCGGATTTATGCCGTGGCGCAGTTACTGGAACCTGAGCGTTATCCCAGTGTTGCTGCGCTGGCGGGCGTCGACTCCATTCTGGCGGCGCTGGACCGCATTGCCCAAGGCAGTGCCGACGATGAGGACCATGCGCTGGCGGCCGACCAATGGGATTGCGCTGCACGCCTTAATGCCGAATTGGCCCAGATCGGTCTGGGCCATTTGGATGCCGACTCGCGCACAGAAGACCTTAGCGGCGGCGAGCGGCAGCGGGTTGCGCTGCTCGGGGCGTGGTTGTCCCAGGCTGACTGGCTCATTCTGGATGAGCCCAGTAACCATTTGGATATTGATCAGCAGCGCAAGCTTGCGGGGCAGATTGATCGCTGGCCCAACGGCCTGGTCTTGATCAGCCACGATCGCGGACTATTGGAGCACGTGAATGAAATCATCGAGCTTTCGCCCTTGGGGCTGGCGGTTTATGGCGGCAACTACAGTCAGTATGCGGCGGAGCGCGAGCAGAAACAGCAGTCGTTTCAGGCGGCATTGCAAGGTGAGCGGGCGCAGGCCAAGCGTGAGCGACGAGAGATGGTGGTTCAAATGGAGCGTCAGCAACGGCGTAATGCGCGCGGCGACCGTCAGGCCCGCGACGGCAATCAAACCAAGCTGATCACCAACGCCCAGAAAGAACGGAGTGAAAACAGTCAGGGAAAATCGCGTCTCAATCAGCTGATGGCCCGTGAGCACCAGCAGCAAAGGATCACCGAGGCTCGTGCGAGATGTGCGCCGGACACTCAACGCCTGATGTTATCCCCGCAGAGCGTAGTGCCCGATGGGAAGCTGATTGTGCAACTCAACGATGTGATTCTCCCTTTCGGTTACGCGGCACCGGTCAATCTGACATTGACCGGGCGTATGCGCGTGGCGATCTTGGGCCCCAACGGCAGTGGTAAGTCGACCTTGATGCGAGTGATTGCCGGCCAACTGCCTGCACGCGCAGGCGAGGTCATCTGCAATTGCAATGTGGCTTGGCTGGATCAACACGCCGGATTGCAGCGCCCTGAACGCAGTGCGGTGCAATGGCTTTTCGAGAGCAATCCACAGTTGCCGGAATCCGAAGCGAGAACTCGTTTGGCGCAAATGGGTATCGATGCAGATCGAGTGGGTTTGAAGACTGCTCAGTTGAGTGGAGGTGAACGCCTGAAAATAGCATTAGCAGCGCAGCTGTACGCGCAGCACCCACCGCAACTGCTATTGCTGGACGAGCCTGATAACCATCTTGATCTCCCAAGCAAGATTGCGCTGGAGCAGATGCTCAATCAGTACGAAGGTGCGTTAATTGTCGTGTCCCACGACAGCGAGTTTTTGCGATCCATTGGTTTGGATGCGCATGTTTATCATCTATCGGTGGATCGGTGATGGGGGCGGTCTTTTCAAACAATTCGCGAAAGGCAGAACACCCTCTGCACCGCTATCTTTAGCTCATCTGCAACCTCCCTGAAAACGGCAAAGAGCGTTGAACGAATAACAAAAAAACGCAGTCCGATTTCGGTAGGCCCATGTGCGGCCTGACTGAGGAGACATTGATGAAAGTCTGGACTATTTCGTTTCAGGATAAAGATGGCGTGCAGCAGACCCTCGATCTTGAATGCGAGCACCGTCCCAGTGTGGAGGAAGCTGCTCAGCGCCTGCGGCGGATCCTGTCCCCGGTCACCGAGGATCTCGACCTCAACGACCTTGACGGCAGGACACAGGAACCCACGGTCAAGACACTCAAGGAGCAGAACGCGGTACAGATCAATTCCATCGTTGAGGCTTCATGAAAAAACCTTGGCGAACACCCCTATCTGCCAATTGGCAACACGCTATTAATGGGCGTAGTCTGCAAGTGAGGCCGGTGATGCATCTACCCGAGCCAGCTCGCGTACAGATGCCTGATTTGTAATAGCAGCATCGGCCTTGTCAGCGACATGCTTGAGTCCCGGGCGACGGATGAACTGTCGTTTTCCCTCTCCGAGCGGGAGGGTTTTCGGGATCGTTGAAACTCTATCTATCGTTGCATAGGAGGACGTTTCATGAGCACGACCTACCAAGAAGACATCAGCAGTCACGTACTGCGCCGCATGAAAGAAGGCGGTTTCGACTTCGCGCGTATCCACCCCATCGAGTTCTACGCCATCTTTCCGGACGAGGAGCGGGCGCGTCAGGCAGCGGAAAAGTTTCGCGGTGAATCCCTCAATACACAGATCAACGCCCGAGAGGACGGCGCGTGGCACCTGCAGTTGAGCAAACTGATGTACGCCACTTATGACGGTATCGGTGATTTCGAGCAGGACTTTCAGACAGCGATTATCGGGCTCGACGGTGAAGTCGAAGGCTGGGGCGTGAAACAGGAGATAAAGCGGCTTCATTAAGGGTCAGAGCGTGTGCTTTGACGATGCAGCACCTGTGGGAGCGAATTCATTCGCGATGCGGTCGATCAAACGATGTCTCTCTGTCGGGTGATGTGGCCTGTCGTGAAGGGGCTCGCTCCCACACGTTTGTACCGATTCAGGAAGTCAGCGGGTTGGGGTTACCAAAAACAGGGCAAAAAAAAAGCCGCTCGGGTGTGAGCGGCGTAAAGGGAATTTCGTTGAGCAATCCGGTTCACATAGACCTCGCTCGAACAGTCGAGAGCGGCGTATCTGCGTTGATGGCGCGATTATCAGGCAACAAAATCCCGTCGGGAAATCATCTCTGGCTATGCTGGTAATAGATTTTTCAGTGGCGGGACGCTTCTCTATGAAGCGTAGGAGAATTGGTGAGGGCGCTTCTTGCACAGGAATGGTGCGAAGGTTGTCGCGGGTTTATTCAACCAATTGATTTTAAAGCGTTTATGCCGCTGGCACGGGCCTTGCGAAGGCCCTTGTGTCCATGGTGACAAGGAGTACGGCATGATCCGCACCTTTTATGATGAGATGTACGATGTGGACGGCACTGTCCGACCGCATTATCGGGAATTCGCCCGCTGGTTGGGCGAAGCGCCACCTGAGCTGCTGGCTCAGCGTCGGCGTGAGGCCGATCTTTTGTTTCATCGCGCCGGGATTACCTTCACGTTGTACGGTGACGAGCAGGGGACTGAGCGTCTGATCCCCTTCGATACGATTCCGCGCAGCATCCCCGCCAGCGAATGGCGAGTGGTTGAACGCGGCTGCATCCAGCGCGTCAAGGCGCTGAACATGTTCCTCGCGGATCTGTATCACGACCAGCGCATCATCAAGGCCGGAATCATTCCTGCCGAGCAAGTGCTGGCCAACGAGCAGTATCAGCTGGCGATGCAAGGCTTGAACCTGCACCGCGACCTGTATTCCCACATCTCCGGGGTCGACCTGGTCCGCGATGGCGACGGGACGTATTACGTGCTCGAAGACAACCTGCGGACACCGAGCGGCGTGAGCTACATGCTCGAAGACCGCAAGATGATGATGCGCCTGTTTCCCGAGTTGTTCTCCGCACAACGTATCGCCCCGATCGACCACTACCCGAACCTGCTGCTCGACACGCTGAAAAGCTCAAGCCCCCTGGACAACCCGAGTGTGGTCGTACTGACGCCTGGGCGGTTCAACAGCGCATTTTTCGAGCATGCGTTTCTGGCGCGGGAAATGGGTGTCGAACTGGTGGAAGGCGCTGATCTGTTCGTGCGCGATGATCGTGTGTTCATGCGCACCACCGACGGCCCGAAAGCGGTGGACGTGATCTACCGTCGCCTGGACGACGCGTTCCTTGATCCGTTGGCGTTCAATCCCGATTCAATGCTCGGTGTGCCCGGTCTGCTGTCGGCTTACCGATCCGGCAACGTTGTGCTGGCCAACGCCATTGGTACCGGCGTCGCCGACGACAAGTCGGTCTACCCGTTCGTGACCGACATGATCCGCTTCTACCTCGACGAAGAGCCGATCCTGAAGAACGTGCCAACCTGGCAATGCCGCAAGCCGGAAGAACTGTCGCACGTGCTGGCGAACCTCGGTGATCTGGTGGTGAAGGAAACTCAAGGCTCGGGCGGCTACGGCATGCTCGTCGGCCCGGCGGCGACGGCTGCTGAAATCGAAGCCTTCCGCGCCCGCCTCAAAGCCAAGCCTCACGCGTACATCGCTCAACCGACCTTGTCCCTCTCGACCTGCCCGACGTTCGTCGAGAACGGCATCGCCCCGCGACACATCGACTTGCGCCCGTTTGTTCTGGCTGGCCGCGAAACCCGCGTTGTTCCTGGCGGACTCACCCGCGTTGCGCTGCGTGAGGGGTCGCTGGTGGTGAACTCGTCGCAGGGTGGCGGAACCAAGGACACCTGGGTGGTCGAGGATTAAGGATGCCTGCCAATGCTAAGTAGAACTGCCTCGGATTTATATTGGATGTCGCGGTACCTGGAGCGGGCGGAAAATCTCGCACGGATGCTGGACGTCAGTTATTCGCTGTCGCTGATGCCTCAGGACGGACGCGGTGATGGGCTGAATGAAATCGCCATGCCACTGCTGATTACCGGCACCCTGGACGATTACCTGGAACGCCACGGCGAATTGCACGCTGAACGCCTGCTGCATTTCTTCGCCCTGGACGCTACCAACCCGGCCAGCATTTTCAGTTGCCTGGCGGCGGCGCGGGCCAGTGCTCATGCGGTACGTGGACGCATCACTGCGGACATGTGGGAAAACATCAACGCGACGTATCTTGAAATTCGCGGCATCGCCGAACAGGGCCTGAGCCGTTACGGCATGAGCCGGTTCTGCGAGTGGGTCAAGGAGCGTTCGCACCTGTTCCGTGGGGCGACCTACGGCACGATCATGCGTAACGATGCCTTCCGTTTCATTCGTCTGGGCACCTTCATCGAGCGCGCCGACAACACGTTGCGCATGGTCGATGCCCGTTACGAAATGCTGGAATTGCGCGGCCCTGCCGCCAATGCGGCGGCCGACAGTTCGGCCGCCGGTTACTATCAGTGGAGCGCCTTGCTGCGAGCGCTGTCGTCGTTCGAGGCGTACACCGAGGTCTACCGTGATGCGCCGGGTGCGCGTCAAGTTGCCGAGTTGTTGCTGTTGCGCGCCGACATTCCGCGTTCGTTGCGTGCCTGCCTGGAAGAACTGGACATGATCCTCGCCAGCCTGCCAGGCGCCAACGGCCGTCCGGCACAGCGTCTGGCGGCCGAACTGGATGCTCGTTTGCGCTACACCGGCATCGACGAAATCCTTGAGGAAGGCCTCCACGAATGGTTGAACGAATTCATTCCGTTGCTGGCCCAACTGGGTAACGTTATTCACACTTCTTACCTGGAGGCTGCATGAGACTCTCAATTAGCCACGAGACCACCTATCACTACGACGATCAGGTCCGCGCCAGCATCCAGTATTTGCGTCTGACCCCACACGACAGCGAGCGCCAGCAGGTGCTGAGCTGGCAACTCGCTCTGCCGCGCCCGGTGCGCGCTCAGGTCGATCCGTTCGGCAATATCTTGCACGTGCTGACCATGGACGAACCCCATGAAGCCATCGTCATTGGCGCGCGCGGACAGGTTGAGATCGATGAGAAGCGCGAAGCCGAGCACGAGAGTCAGTCTTCGTTGCCGTTTCTGCGTTTCACCCGTCTGACGGAAGCGGACGAGGCGATTCGCGCCTTTGCCGCCAAAGAAACCAAGAAGCGCACCGACCGCACGGCGTTGATTGACCTGATGCAGGCGCTGAATCAGCACATTACCTACACGCCGGGCGCTACGGCGGTGGACACCAGTGCGGCGCAAGCCTTTGCCAATGGCGCAGGTGTCTGCCAGGACCATACCCACGCGTTCCTGGCGTGCGCGCGCAGCCTGGGTGTGCCGGCGCGTTACGTGTCGGGTTATCTGTACAGCGACAGCAGCGAGCACCTGGCCAGTCATGCCTGGGCCGAGGCGTGGATCGATGACGCGTGGTACAGCTTCGATGTGACCAATCAACTGGCCATTCCCGAGCGTCATCTGAAGTTGGCAGTGGGGCTGGATTACCTGGATGCCTGCCCGGTGCGCGGCATGCGCCGTGGCGGCGGCTGTGAGCAGATGCATGCCAAGGTCGTGGTGTCGCCCTCGGCGCCGGTTGCGACGCCGATCGTTGCAGCGCCTGCGCCGGTGGTGCAGATGCAGGTGCAGCGTCAGTCTTAGGGGTTAACCCCGTCGCTTCCTGTAGGAGTGCGCTTGCCCGCGAATGGCGGTGTGTCAGTCAACATCAATGGCACAGGCCGAAAGCCATCGCGGGCAAGCGCGCTCCTACAATGATCTACGGTGTCACTTTCCTGCCCGCCATGTGCTTCAGATACTTCACCACCTGATCCAGTTCTTCATCCGACAAGACTTGCGGGGTAATCGCCGGCATCTTTGCTTGCGGCCACTGGCGCAGGGCTTGTGGGTTACGGATGTACAGCTTCAGATAATCACCCGCGAAATACTCGGTCGGGTTATGCGGAATGTTCAGGTCGGGCCCCAGTTGCGAATCGCCCGCGCCGTTGAGACGGTGGCAGGCAAAACAGTTCTTCTGAAACAACGCAAAGCCCTGATTGACCGGATCGGTCGCGGCGATTCCTGGGTCAGGGAGCAGGGCGGGGAAGCGTTCAGCGACTGACGCCAAGAGGCGAATTTTACCCACCGCATACGGCCATTGTTCAGGGCTGATCCCACTGGCAGCGGGGTCGGTCCAGACCAGATAAAACGGGCCGGCACTGGGCTTGTCCTTGCTCAGGCCCGGCCATGGGTGCGCAGGGTCTTCGACGGCAAGCCAGGCCTGTGAACCGGTTTTCTGCAGCAGAGGTCCGGCGGGTATTTCGGCGGCAAAGCCATCGGTGGCGACCGCCTGCAGATGGGCATCGCTCGCGACACCTTCCAGCAGCGCGGCGACAGGCACTGCCCGATAGTGCATCGGGCGCTTGTAGGAAACGTCGTCCGGAATGTCGATATCGCGGGCTTGCGGGTGTGTGAGCAGTTGCTCAGTGCTCCAGGTGCGGGCGCCGTTGGCAAGGTCGAGCGTCAGTTGAGCAGCGTGAAGAGGCAGGGCAAGCAGGGCGCTAGCCAGCAGCAAGAGGGTGCGCAAGATGGTGGTTACTCCGCAGGATCGTCGGTGAGGTCGTACAGCGCGTTATGCAATTCGTTGTAGGAGCCGCCGTTGATGATACTGCTGTAACCGGCTTTTACCAGTTTGTCCTGAGCCTTGCCGGCGCGGGCATCACTGGAGCTGAAAATCACCAGGGCTAGGTTGCGGTCGGTCATCACCTGCTTGAGTTGATTGACCAGGCGCCGATCATCCACCCGAACGGCGTTGAGGATCGTGCCGGATTCGTAATCACTCTGGCTGCGCACATCGATGGCGAGCTTGCCCTCCCTGATCGCGGCGACCGCTTGCGCCTGTTCCACCGGTCCGGCATGCGCCGTCACGCTGCTTAAACCCAATGCGAAAACTGCCCACCCCTGACGCATGCGTTTCTCTCCCTGCATGAATGCAGAAAGAGTGGCACAGATACGCGGCGTCACAAGGACGAATGCAGGGTCAGCCGAACAGACGGGTCAGGTTCGGCAATATCAACAGAAGTGTGGTGGCAAAAACAATCAGTCCTGCTTGACGTATCTTCGAATGCTTGAACATGGCGTATGCCTTTTTTTGTTATTCCTGAGCGACAAAAGCTCCTGCTTCGTATTGAACAGAAGCGGCAGCTGGCAAAGGTGAAATCAAGAGAGCAGGTGTCCCGACAAGGTGTCGAAGACAAGGGCGCTTAAGGAATCGGTTTTTATGGCGCCTCTGCTACAGACTTAACCTTAGAGCCCGCGTGCGGCGCGCTTTAGATCTGTTTGGTATGACCTTATGCATTTTTTAGCTAAAAAGATGATAAGGCCCATGGCTACCACGCAGCTATTCCCTTGCTAGACACGTTGAGCCGAAACGATTCACGTCCGATAGCCAGCTACCGTTCGTCTGAGTCCGAAACTTCCTACAACGGGCTACCCTTCACGGCAGTCAAGCGACCTGAGCAGTTTGATCATTGAAAGCATCTGTGTGACCGTTATGGTGTCACCCGAACAATAATTTCCAGCAGGGCAGCGAGGGGAACGATGACCGAGGCGTTTATTTTTGATGCGTTGCGCACACCGCGAGGCCGAGGCAAACCCGATGGCGCGCTTTATAGCGTCAAACCGGTGAACTTGCTGGCGGGGTTGTTGCGTGAGATGCAGTCGCGTCACCGGCTGGACACCCGCCAGGTCGATGACATCGTGTTGGGGTGCGTGACGCCAGTGGGCGATCAGGGCGCAGACATTGCCAAGACCGCCGCGCTGGTCGCTGACTGGGCGGTCAACGTGGCGGGTGTTCAGGTCAATCGCTTTTGTGCGTCGGGCCTTGAGGCCGTGAACCTGGGCGCGATGAAGATACGTTCCGACTTTGAGGATCTGGTGGTGGTCGGCGGCGTCGAATCGATGTCCCGCGTGCCCATGGGCAGCGATGGCGGCGCCTGGGTGCTGGACCCTCAGACTAACCTGCACACGCACTTCACCCCGCAAGGCATCGGCGCCGATCTGATTGCGACGCTGGAAGGGTTCAGTCGTGAAGACGTCGACGGCTTTGCCCTGCAGTCGCAACAGAAAGCGGCGCTCGCCCGACAGAACGGCGCCTTCGACCGCTCGCTGGTTCCCGTAGTGGACCAAAACGGGTTGCTCTTGCTGGACCATGATGAGTTCATCCGTGCCGACACCACGCTCGAAGGTCTGGGCAAGCTCAAGCCCAGCTTCGAAGCCATCGGCCAGATGGGGTATGACGCCACGGCGCTGCGCGTGTACAGCCATGTCGAGCGCATCGAACACGTGCATACGCCGGGCAACAGTTCGGGCATCGTGGACGGCGCCGCCTTGATGCTGTTGGGTTCCGAGAAAAAAGGACAACAACTGGGCCTGCAACCTCGCGCCCGAATCGTGGCGACGGCCGTGACCAGCACCGATCCGACCATCATGCTGACCGGGCCCGCGCCAGCGACCCGAAAAGCCTTGGCGCGGGCAGGGCTCAAGGTCGAAGACATCGATCTGTTCGAAGTCAATGAAGCCTTTGCCTCGGTGGTGCTCAAGTTCATCAAGGACCTGCGCGTCGATCCGCAGAAGGTCAATGTCAATGGCGGTTCCATTGCGCTGGGTCATCCGCTCGGTGCGACAGGCTGCATCATCCTCGGCACGCTGCTGGACGAGCTAGAAGCGCGGCAACTGCGCTATGGCCTGGCGACCCTGTGCGTCGGAGGCGGCATGGGCATTGCGACGATCATCGAGCGGATCTGATTGCTCGGAACCGGCGAGCCCTCGCTGCCGCTGATTCCGGCAGCTCACGACCTAAAAACAGTTTCAGGAAGAACGACCGCATGACTGATGCCATCCAGTACGAAATCGGCCCTGATCAGATCCTCACGCTGACGCTCGACATGCCCGGCCAGCAGGCCAATACCATGAACGCGACGTATCGTCAGGCCATGGACGAGGTGCTTGCTCGCTTGCACGCGGACAAGGACTCCCTGGTCGGGGTGATCGTCCGATCCGCGAAAAAGACGTTTTTTACCGGTGGTGACCTCAACGAACTGATTCGGGTCGACGCCTCACGCGCGGCCTGGTTTTACCAGATGACGATGGACCTGAAGGCGCAACTTCGGGTGTTGGAAACCTTGGGCAAACCGGTCGTCGCTGCTATAAACGGCGCGGCGCTGGGCGGTGGCTGGGAGTTTTGCCTGGCCTGTCACCACCGCGTCGCCCTTGATGAAAAACACGTACGCCTCGGTTTACCGGAGGTCACGCTGGGGTTGCTCCCCGGCGGTGGAGGGACGGTGCGGCTGGTGCGGATGCTGGGTCTGGAAAAAGCGCTGCCGTTGCTGATGGATGGGCGAAACCTGAGCGCGCAGCAGGCGTTCAAGGCCGGGTTGGTCGATCAGCTCGCCAGTGACGTCGATGATTTGCTCACCAAGTCGCGGGAATGGATTCTGGCCAATCCGTCGCCGAGCAAGCCGTGGGACCGGCCGGGCTTCCAGATTCCGGGTGGCACGCCGTCGCACCCCAAGGTCGCGCAGATGCTGGCGATTGCGCCGTCGATACTGCGCAGCAAGACCCACGGGTGTTATCCGGCACCCGAGAAGATCCTCGCCGCCGCCGTGGAAGGCGCACAGGTGGACTTTCACACCGCCGAGAAGATCGAGGCGCGCTATTTCACCGAACTCACCACGGGCCAGATCTCGAAGAACATGATCGGCACCTGGTTTCAACTCAACGAACTCAACGCGGGCCAGTCCAGGCCCAAGGCACCGCCTGTGTATCACATGCGCAGGGTCGGGATTCTGGGGGCGGGGATGATGGGGGGTGGCATTGCCTACGTCACCGCCCTGGCTGGCGTGGACGTGGTGCTCAAGGACATCAATCTGGCCACGGCCCAGAAGGGCAAGGACTACTCGGTGCGACTGCTGAACAAGCAGGTTGCCACGGGCCGCATGAGCGCTGAGCAACGCGATGCGGTGCTGGCGCGCATCAAGACCACGGGCCGCGACAGTGACCTGGAAGGCTGCGACCTGATCATTGAAGCGGTGCTCGAAGACCGTGACCTCAAGGCGCAAGTGACGGCGGCCGCTGAACAGGTGGTTGTGCCCTACGCGGTGATCGCATCCAACACCTCGACCTTGCCCATCACTGGGCTGGCGACCGCGGTCAGCCGGCAGGAACGTTTCATCGGCATGCATTTCTTCAGCCCGGTGGACAAGATGCGGCTGGTGGAAATCATCAAGGGCGCGCGCACCAACGACATGACCCTGGCCCGCGCGTTCGACTTCGTGCAACAGATCAACAAGACCCCGATCGTGGTCAACGATGCTCGTGGGTTCTTTACCTCCAGGGTGTTTGCGACCTTCACCAACGAAGGCATCGCGATGCTGGGGGAGGGGGTTTCGGCGGTCATGATCGAAACCGAAGCACGCAAGGCCGGGATGCCGGTCGGGCCGCTGGCGGTGTCGGACGAGGTGTCGTTAAGCCTGATGAGCCACATTCGCCAGCAAGCGCGCAAGGACCTCGAAGCACAAGGCGAGACGGTGACGGACCACCCGGCCACTGCGGTGATCGATCTGCTCCTCAATGAGTACAACCGTGCAGGCAAGGCGGCGGGTGGCGGCTTCTACGACTACCCCGACGGCGCGCCTAAACGGTTGTGGCCTGAACTCAAGGTGCGGTTCGAGAACGCCGACGCTCAGATTGCCGGGCAGGAGATTCGTGATCGCCTGCTGTTCATTCAGGCGATAGAAACGGTCCGTTGTGTCGAGGAGGGCGTACTGCGCTCGACCACCGACGCGAACATCGGCTCGATCTTCGGTATCGGCTTTCCGGCCTGTACCGGCGGCGCGCTGCAATTCATCAACCAATACGGCCTCAAGGATTTCATTGCCCGCGGGCAATACCTGGCCGAGCACTACGGCGAGCGTTTCCAGCCTCCGGCCTTGCTGCTGGAAAAGGCGCTCAAGGGCGAGTTGTTCTGACCGTGGCACGGTCGCTGTAGCGACTTCAAAACGGTACAGCGGCGGTTCAGCCTTGACTGACGACAGGGCGCACACGGCCCTTGCCTTGCCTGTGGCTTCAAGGCAGGCTTGGGCGTGCGCATTTTCGCCTTTGTCGCTTCAGGGATTTTTATGTCGTTACGCATCTGCATTCTGGAAACCGACGTTCTTCGCCCGGAACTGGTCGATCAATATCAAGGTTATGGGCGGATGTTCGAGTCACTGTTTTCCCGCCAGCCTATCCCCGCTGAATTTGTCGTCTACAACGTGATGCAGGGTGACTATCCCCCTGATGACGAGCGCTTCGACGCGTACCTGATCACGGGCTCCAAGGCTGATTCCTTTGGCACCGACCCGTGGATTCAGACCCTCAAGACCTACCTGCTGGAACGCTACAAACGCGGCGACAAGCTGTTGGGTGTGTGCTTCGGCCATCAGTTGCTGGCGTTGCTGCTGGGCGGTAAAACCGAGCGCGCGACTCAGGGCTGGGGCGTGGGCATTCATCACTACGATCTGGCGCCTGCCAAGCCGTGGATGAGCCCGGCGATGGACAAGCTCACGTTGTTGATCAGCCATCAGGATCAAGTGACCGCATTGCCGGAGGGCGCGACGGTCATTGCCTCCAGCGAGTTCTGCCAGTTCGCGGCGTATCACATCAACGACCAGGTGCTGTGCTTCCAGGGTCACCCGGAGTTCATCCACGATTACTCGCGCACCTTGCTCGACATTCGTCAGGACGCACTGGGCGAGCAGGTCTACAGCAAGGGCATCGCCAGCCTGGAAGAGGATCATCACGGCGCGACGGTGGCCGAGTGGATGATGCGGTTTGTGGCGAACAAGCCGCAGGTCGCCTAACGCATTACCTGTAGGAGCGCGCTTGCCCGCGAAGACGGACGTACGATCGCCAGATCCGTATCGGTTTGACCGCCATTCGCGAGCAAGCTCGCTCCCACAGGAATCGACTGCGTTTTACAGCCAACCCGAGCGCTTGAAGCTCGCGAACAACACACCGCATCCGCCGACAATCACGCCCAGCACGGCAAAGTAGCCGTAGTGCCAACTCAGCTCGGGCATGTTCTGGAAGTTCATCCCGT
Organism: Pseudomonas abietaniphila; assembly: GCF_900100795.1. Taxonomy (GTDB): domain Bacteria; phylum Pseudomonadota; class Gammaproteobacteria; order Pseudomonadales; family Pseudomonadaceae; genus Aquipseudomonas; species Aquipseudomonas abietaniphila. The sequence goes on along the minus strand of NZ_FNCO01000011.1, from coordinate 99,830 downwards.
AGATCCCGGCAATCGCGGTCGGAAACGCCAGAATCGCGGCCCAGGCGGCAAATTTGCGCTGGGTCAGGCTTTGCCGCGAGGATTCCAGCAGCAGGCCGATTTCAATCGTTTGACTGGCGATGTCCCGCAGATTGGCCAAGTCTTCCATCTGACGCTTCACATGGATTTCCACGTCGCGGAAATACGGGCGCATGTTCTTGTCGATGAACGGGAAGCTGAGCTTCTGCAACTCCTCGCCAATCTCGACCATGGGCGCCACGTAACGCCTCAGGCGCAGCAAGTCTCGGCGCAGGGCGTGAATACGATGGATATCGGACTCATTGAGCTCGGTGCTCAGCACGCCGTGCTCGAGTTCTTCGAGTTCGCAATGAATGGCTTCGGTCACCGGCTGGTAGTTCTCGGTCACGAAGTCGAGCAGGGCATACAGCACGAAATCTTCCCCGTGCTCCAACAGCAAGGGCCGCGCCTCGCAGCGTTGACGCACCAGGCCGTAGGACTTCGAGTCCCCGTTGCGCGACGTAATGATGTAGCCCTTGCCGGCGAAGATGTGGGTTTCGATGAAGATCAGCTTGCCGTTCTCTCGGATCGGCGCATAGGTAACGATGAACAGCGCATCGCCGAAGGTCTCCAGCTTGGGGCGGCTGTGAACCTCCAGCGCATCCTCAATGGCGAGCTCGTGCAGGCAGAACTGTTTTTGCAGGGTGGCAAGTTCCTGAGCATTGGGCTGCTCAAGGCCGATCCAGACGAAATGCCCGGGCTTTGCGGCCCAGGCAGCCCCTTCGTCGAGGGTGATGTTGGTGACTTTTTTCCCGGCACTGTAAACGGCGGCAGCGACAACTCGGCCCATGGTGATCTACTTCTTCTTTTAAAAGGGACTACGCGCAGCTTAGCGCGCTCTCTTCCTCAGAGTCGGCGAGATTCAGCGAGTTCGCGGGTTTTGTGCAAGCTGTTCAGCAACGGTTTGGGCGACGTTGGCAGGGGCGCGAAGCTGCGCGTCCATCTGCTCGATGCAGGTTTGCATCTGGCCGTGGCACCGCTCGATCAATTGCGCAATGTCGTCGCTGGTCATGCCGGTCGTGGCGATGGCCGGGAGGGCGCGAATCATCACGCGGCCGCTGTTCCAGGCGTTCAATTGCATGTCGCTCACGTAGGTGCTGACGCACACCGGGACAATGGGCACGCCCGCGTCGATGGCCATTTGAAAGGCGCCGCGTTTGAACGGCAGCAGCCCTTGGCCTTTATTGCGCGTACCTTCCGGAAAGACCCAGATCGAGGTGTCCTTGTGCTGCAGGGTTTCAGTGGTCTGGCGGATGGACAGGCGTGCCCGCAGAGGGTTGCCACGATCGATCAGCACATTGCCCGCCAGCCAGAACAACTGACCGAAAAAGGGCACCCACTTCAGGCTTTTTTTTCCGATGCAGACGGTGCGCGGCGGGACGATGTTGCCGAGAATGAACAGGTCGTAGTTGGATTGGTGATTGCAGACAATCACGCAGGGGCGAGTCTGGTCAAACTGCGCACCCATGTCAGCGTTGAGGCGCAGACGCAGAATCCACATCGCCGGTAACGCATACAGGCGGGCGCACAGACGGCTGTTGTCGGGGTTGAACGGACGGCAAATGCCCAGCAACAAACCCAGTATTCCGGCCACGATGAAGTGCAGCCCCATCAGCAACATACGCAAGACAAACAGCATGCAAACCACTCGAGAAACAAAAGGTGGCGCAGTGTACGGATGTGCACTTAATTCGGCAAATGGCACACAGACAGATGGTGTTCGACGAATTTAACCGAATGTTTCAGAGGGGAAGCGGCAGACCGCCCGATCACGGTCCGCAGCAAGCCGGACTCCCACGCCCTCCGGGGAGAAGCACGTGCGCCCCAAATACCTGATCATTACCTGATCATTACCTGATCGTTCCCACGCTCCGCGTGGTAATGCAGGGATCGACGCTCTGCGTCGAGCGTCGAGCTACGCCCTTCGGGCAGAAACAGGGATGTTGCTGCCCAGAGCACTGATGACCGACTGAGCACAAAACCCGGGAGTCAGCTTGCTGACGAATCGGTCGGTCAGCCGTGAAGATGTCGACTGACACACCGCAGTGCTCGCGAAGGCGCCGTGCAGCAAGGAGTCTTTAGAACTGATGCTTAGAACTGATGCTGCCGGTCCAGCTCAATCGCCTTGTCCAGCGTTTCGAGGAAGTCCTTGCGCACTTTCAGCTTGGTTTGCTTGTGGGCCTTCATGTTGATTTTCTTCAACTGCAAGGCCACGGTGCGGGCGGCGTCGGTGAGTTCTTCGGGGGCGACAACCTTGTCGAGGAAACCCGCTTGCAGGGCACTTTTGGGGTCGAACATCTCGCCGTTGATCACCGACCGGCCGAAGGCACTCGTGTTCAGGCGATTACGGGCCAGTTCGATCCCGGCGTTGTGCATGGTCATGCCGATCTGCACTTCGTTCAGGCCGATGCTGAACGGGCCTTCGACGCCGATGCGGTAATCGGCCGACAGCAATAAGAAGGCGCCTTTCGCCACAGCATGCCCGGTGCACGCCACCACGATAGGGAAGGGGTGTGACAGCATGCGACGCGCCAGGGTCGAACCGGCGGCCACCAGATCCATCGCGGCTTCGGGGCTTGAGGTCATGATTTTCAGGTCGTAGCCACCGGACAGGATGCCCGGGCCACTGGTGATGATCACGACGGCGCGGTCCTTTTCTGCCTGGTCCAGCGCGGCGTTGAACGCAGCGATCACCTCGTTGCTGATGGCGTTGACCTTGCCATTGCTCAGGGTCAGCGTGGCGACGCCGTCGTCCAGCTGATACGCGACCAAATCACTCATGGGACGAGTCCTTATTGTTTTGAAGTGGCGCAGACGTTACCCACCCGAACGGGCGAGGTAAAGCGTAAAGGGTGACCGATGAGTCAGGAAATCGGGCCGCGTGAAGGGCAGTGAAGGGCGCGGCCCGAAGGAGGGAGGAACGGGGTTATACCTCGACCGCGTTCAGCGCGCAGTACTCTTCCCAATCCATTTCCAGCGTCTTGGCGGCTTCCTGATGGACAGCCAGCCGCAGCGCCTTCACTTCGTCTTCTGATTTGTCGCTGAAGTCCAGAGCCAACTCCCAGGGTTCAATGTTCAAGGCTTCGGCCTCGTCCTCGAAGGCCCATAGAATCTGATCCAGTTGATCTTTCTCGCTAAGGCCTGATATCTCTGCCAGCAGAGCCGGGTTGGTCAAGATGTAATTCGGCAGGGCAGCTTCGATCCATTCTTCTTTATTCATGTGAGGTAGATCTCCTGTGGGTCGAGCTGACATTTTCTGTTGTAGGGATGTTGACGTGAGGCCCGATTGTGCGGGATGTCCGCAGCGCATGCCAGCCGCACGCGGGCCGTTTGTCGGTGCTGCAAATGAAAAGGGCTCACCTGTGGTGAGCCCTTATTAAAAGCGCAAGGTGACTCAGCCGATGACCATCGGCTTTTTCGCGTTCCGATGGGCATTGTCACCCAGCAGCGGATGCGGCTGGTGGTCGCCGTAGACACCAACGGGCTCCGGGAACGTACGCAGCAGCGTGATGTAAAGCAACGCGGCCAGCCCCAGCGTGATCGGCAGGCTGATGTCGATGCCGCCCGCAAGGTTGCCCAACGGGCCCACGAATTGTCCCGGCAGGTTCACGAAGCACAGGCCTACGGCAGCGCTCGGGATCCAGGCGCCCAGACCGCGCCAGTTCCAGCCATTTTCGAACCAATAGTGACCGCCGCTCTGGCCGCGGGTGAACACCTGCAAATCGGCCGGATGGTAAAAACCGCGACGGATGATCAGGCCCAGCACCATGATCACGATCCAGGGCGAGGTGCAGGTGACGATCAACACGGCGAAGGTCGACACGCTCTGCACCAGGTTGAAGGCGAAACGGCCGACGAAGATGAAGGCAATGGCGGCGATGCCGATCAGAATCGTCGCCTGAGCGCGATTGAGCAGGCGCGGGAACATGCTCGACATATCCAGCCCCGTGCCATACAGCGAGGTGGTGCCGGTGGACATGCCGCCGATGATCGCGATCAGGCAGACCGGCAGGAAGAACCAGCTCGGCGACACGGCCAGCAGGCCGCCGACATAGTTGTTGTCAGTGATGTACTGCGGCGCTTGTGTCGCGACAATGGTGGCGGTGCAAAGGCCGAACAGGAACGGGATCAGGGTGCAGATCTGCGCCAGGAACACGGAGGTCATGATGCGTTTCTTCGACGTGTTGCGCGGGATGTAGCGCGACCAGTCACCGAGGAACGCGCCGAACGAAACCGGGTTGCTCATCGCCAGCAGGGCCGCGCCGATGAACGCCGCCCAGAAGCCTTCGCTGCCTTGGTTGACCGTGCCTGCAAAGCCTGCGTCGAAGCTGCCGCTGAAGGCGAAGATGCCGAGCAGGAACAACAGGCTGGAGGCGAATACCGCAATCTTGTTGACCCACAACATGAAGCGGAAGCCATAAATGCACACCACCAGTACCAGCACCGCGAACACGCCGTAGGCGACGGCCAGCGTCAGGTCGTTTTCCGGCAGCCCGGCCATGCGCTTGGCACCGCCAATCAACGCATCGCCCGAACTCCAGACGGACAACGAGAAAAACGCCACGGCGGTCAGCAACGACAGGAACGAGCCAACGATCCGGCCATGCACCCCGAAATGCGCGCCCGAAGACACCGCGTTATTGGTGCCGTTGAGTGCGCCGAACAGCCCCATCGGCGCAAGGATGATGGAGCCCAGCACGATGCCCAGAATGATCGACCAGACGCCCGCCTGGAACGACAGACCGAACAGCACCGGAAAACTGCCAAGGACGGCGGTGGCGAACGTGTTGGCACCGCCGAACGTCAGGCGGAACAGGTCGATGGGCGACGCATCGCGTTGATCGTCTGGAATCTGTTCGACACCAAAGGTTTCGATACGGGTAGGGGATTGAGACATGACGTATTCCTGCGCGCTGTCGTGTTGTTATAAGGCTGGCACGAGGGCTGGCCCTTATTGTTGGCCGATGGGTATCCGGCCGTGGCATTGGCAGTGGTCGACAAACCGACCGTAAGTGCGGGTGGAACGTTGTGCTTGTTGTGATTGATTCTTCCAGGCAGCGCGCTCTAACGGCACGCTTACCCGAGCGACGCGTCGATTAATCCGGTTGCGTCGACAAATGCTCGTGACAGGCCAGCCATTGGCTGCCGTCATGGCGGAACACTATGGTTTCGCGCTCGTTGAAATGGCGCTCTTCGGTGCCGAACCGCACATGGGTGGTGACGTCATGGAAGAACACCGCCGCGTCGCCCTGCAGGCTGATCGTGACGTTGCTCGACCGGCAGTCGATGACTGCAAATCCGTCGGCTTGCCAGCCATTCCACACTTCTCGGTAAGCGGCGCGGGAGAGCAACGGAGTGGGGAGCGTATAGAACAGGAAGGTGGCGTCTTCGCTGAAGGCGGCGAAGTAGGCTTCGATGTCATTGCTGGCGAATGCAGCAATCAGCGCATCGGCGGCTTGCTGGACGTGTTCTTTGCGGTATGCGGTGGAGGTCATGGCCGTCTCGTTGTTGTGATTCTGGCGATGGGGCATGACTTTAAGCAGCTCTCACATTCGGTCACATCGTTCCCGATAAATATTCAGTTCAGAAAAACCAGAACTAAGGGCCGTCTTATTTGGCGCCGGACTGAAACAGATTGCCCTTTACCGGTTGCCGAATCTTGCCGCCGGAGGGGTCGAAACACGCGCTGTCGTAGTGGGGCGCGACACAGGTCGACGGAACCCCGGGAGGAGGGGGCCGAATGGCCTGCATGCGGTCGGAGATTTCTTTTTCATTGGTGATGATGATCTTCCTGCGGCGGCTCACTTGCAGGATTTCAGTGGCGTTCTTGTTCACCCGATGCGGAAAGTCAGCCTCCTCCCAGTCACTGGAAAGCCGCGACGGTGCAGGGCGCAACGGCAACGTATCGCCCACATAACTCGGACACGGCGTGGAGGCAAAGCTGACCCTGCCATCGTGGGTCATGCACTTGAACACGTCCGCAGTGGCAGCGTCGCACGCGCCCAGCACAAGAATGGCGAGTGTGCCTGCAAACCGTCTCATCGAAAGAACCCTCCCTGTTATGGCGCAAGGCTACCATTTGCGGGAGGGTGCTGTCAGCGGCGCGCCGTTGGCCTCAATGCGTTTCGTGAGTCGCTTTTTGCACCCTGGCCAACGCCAATGCAACGAACATGTCAGCATCGCCCTGCAGAACCCGTAAATGGTCCTCGACATGATCGCCGTTTTTCTGCACCTCTCTGGAATCAACCAGCCGGGTGACTTCGCACAACGCATTGGCGGTGACCCACAGGCTCTGACGTAGCTGCCCAATGATTTTCACCACGCTCTCGGTGCTGTCTTGTTCGTCGTCGGTGTACCCGTTATGCCCTGCTGGCACGCTGGGCAACAGCGGCACCTCCATTCGATTGTGCGAATCGATACCTGTCACTACGCGGCTTATGTCGACGCCTGCCGCGGCGATACGGAAGAGGTAGTCGGCTCTGGGCAGACGCTGTCCACTTTCGTAATGACCTTGAGCGTTGGCCTCTACGCCCCCGATGGCTCCGAGGGCACTTTGCGTCAGCTTCAAGCGTTTCCTTTCCTGTTTCAGGCGTTTGCCAATACCGTTCATCAACCTACTCCTGCGAGATCCACGCCCTGGTTTTCTTCTAATAGGGCGCGCAATGGGGGCCGGAATACGGGCTGGGTAATCTTTGTAGAACTAGCCTCGTACTAACTGGTTACCTCTAAAGTAGAAAGCAACGGATAGACATTAGCTGGTCAATTGACACTACGACGTTCTTTCCGATGTCCTGCGGCTGAATATCTGTGCGGACGGAGGGATAAGCCCAAAAATACACCGTATCGGATGGGCTGTTCATCCGCACGGATGGGAGAAGCGCGGCAGCGCGCAGAGGGGATTGGGGCAAAACGGCGTTCACGCTGGTGGACGTGACCCTCGTTTGAATTATTGGGCGCGGTGGGCAAGGGCTCGGCTTCGAGTCTTTCTCTGGCGGACACGTAATGGGTCACCAGAAACGAAAAACCCCTGGATTCTCGAGGAATCTCAGGGGTTTCGTTTACATCGAATGTGGCGGTGAAGGAGAGATTCGAACTCTCGATACAGTTTCCTGTATACACACTTTCCAGGCGTGCTCCTTAAGCCACTCGGACACTTCACCGTATCTCTTCAGACGTTCAGTCTGTCGAGGCGCGCTAATGTAGTCGAAAGCTCTCGCGAAGGCAAAACTTTTTTTCAGAATTTTCATGCGGTTAAGCAGAAAAGCATGAAGCCCCGGCTTCTTTATAAAGCGCGGGGCGGGGCGTGGTGGGTCCGGGCGTCTGGATCAGGCGCCGAAGCCGCCGTCGATGGTCAGGCTGGCGCCGGTGACGTAGCCCGCTTCAGGGCCTGCGAGGTAGGCAACCATTGCAGCGATTTCTTCGGCCTTGCCGTAGCGAGGGACGGCCATCAGGCCCATCAGCGATTCGGCGAAGTCACTGTTTGCCGGGTTCATGTCGGTGTCGACCGGGCCGGGTTGTACGTTGTTGACGGTGATGCCGCGTGGGCCGAGGTCCCGAGCCAGGCCTTTGGTCAGGCCGACCAGTGCCGATTTGCTCATGGCATAAACGCCGCCACCGGCGAAGGGCATGCGGTCAGCGTTGGTGCTGCCGATGTTGATGATGCGACCGCCGTCACCCATGTGGCGGGCCGCTTCCTGGCTGGCGATGAAGACACTGCGCACGTTGATGGCCAGGGTCCGGTCGAAATCTTCCAGCGTGAACTCGTCCAGCGGCGCGACCGCCAGTACGCCTGCGTTGTTGACCAGGATGTCGAGGCGCTTGAAGGCGTCCACGGTTTTGGCGACGGCGCCGCGAATGTCTTGTTCGTTCGCGCTGTCGGCCTTGATCGCCAGGGCTTTGCCGCCAGCGGAGGTGATGTGGTCCTGCAGGGCGCGGGCCTTGTCTTCGGAGCTGACGAAGGTAAAGGCCCCGGCGGCGCCTTGTTCGGCCAGGCGTTTGACGATGGCGGCGCCGATACCGCGAGAGCCGCCTTGAACCAGTACGACTTTGCCTGTGAGGTTGGTGGGGTGAGTCATGTCGATCTCCTGTAACCGTTGATCAGTGAGTGGATGGGTTCAGTATCTGTTGCGCATTAGGTTCTCGGTAGCCGGTAATCGCTATAGTCTGTGTAAACCAAAAGTTGTGAATGAGTGAAATGGAAAACTTCACCAGCATTGAATGTTTCGTGCGCAGCGCGGAGGTCGGGAGCTTCGCTGAAGCGGCCCGGCGTCTGAGCCTGACCCCGGCCGCCGTGGGCAAAAGCGTCGCGAAGCTGGAAAGTCGGCTCGGCGTGCGGCTGTTCCAGCGTAGTACGCGTCGACTGACCCTGACGGAAGCCGGACAACGATTTCTGGAAGAGGTCCGCGCGAGCTTCAATACCATCCAGAACGCAGTCGCCAATCTGGCGAGCGCCGAAGGCAGTCCGGCAGGCACGTTGAAGGTCAGCGTGGGCACGATGTTCGGCTGTTTATACGTGGTGCCGTTGCTGGGCGAGTTTCTGCGTCGCTACCCGGCGATCACGCCTGACTGGCATTTCGATAACCGTCAGGTGGACTTGATCGGGCAGGGTTTTGATGCCGCGATTGGCGGCGGTTTCGATCTGCCGCAAGGTGTCGTCGCCCGCAAGCTGACGCCAGCCCATCGTGTGCTGGTGGCGTCTGCACAGTGGCTGTCGGCGCATCCGGGGCTCGAACACCCTGACGATTTGAGTGGGTGCGACGGCATCCTGATTCGTTCGCCACAAACGGGCAGAATCCGCGCCTGGCCGCTCACTCACCGCAGCCAGGAGCAAAGCCCGTTGCGCTTGAAGGCGCGCATGACCCTGAGCGATTCCGAAGCGGCGTGCCGGGCGGCGATGCAAGGCTTGGGTGTCGCGCTGGTGAGCATGCCGTTTGCGCTGCCTTATTTACGCAGCGGCGCCTTGCAGCGCGTGTTGCCGGATTGGTATGTCGAGGACGGCGCCATTTCGATTTATTACAGTGAACACAAGCTGCTGCCTGGGAAGACGCGGGCGTTTGTCGATTTCATCATTGAGCAGTTTGCCGAACAGCAGCTGGCCAGACATTTCAGTGCCATTTGAAGAGAGCGAATTCATGAACATCCACCCCAAGGCCGCGCTGGTCATCATCGACATGCAGCAAGGCATCAACCACCCGAAGCTGGGGCGGCGGAACAACCCTGATGCAGAGCGGCAGATGCTGGCGCTGCTGGACGCGTGGCGCCGAACCGATCGGACGGTGATTCACGTCCGGCATTTTTCCCGCGAGCCGGATTCCGTGTTCTGGCCTAAGCAGTCGGGGGTCGAATTCCAGCCTGAATTTCTGCCGTGGGACGGGGAAGGGGAGCTGCACAAACAGGTGCCGGATGCATTTTGTCATTCGGCACTGGAAGGCTGGTTGCGCGCGGACGGCATCAATCAGGTGGTGATCGTCGGTGTCGTAACCCACAACTCGGTGGAGTCTACGGCGCGTAGCGGGGGCAATCTGGGGTTTGAGGTGATCGTGCCCCATGACGCCTGCTACACCTTCGACGGTGCGGATTTTTTCGGTCATCCGCGCACCGCCGAAGAGATCCACGGGATGTCGCTGGCCAACCTGCACGGCGAATACGCGCAGGTGGTGGCGACTGAGACGATTTTGCAGGGCCTGGGCTAGCGCCGCACACGCTCCCACAGGTCAGGCGTTCAGATCACGATGCGCGGTGGTTGCTCACAACCTGAACCGCGCCATCTGCGCCGCCAGATGCTCGGCTTTTTCCGACAACCGCTGGCAGTCTTCCCGGCAGGCTTTTACATCGCTGGCCGTGGATTGCGCCAGATCGGCGATGCCTTGCACGTTGCGGTTGATCTCTTCGGTCACGGTGCTTTGTTCCTCGGTGGCGGCGGCGACCTGATGGTTGCGGTCGGTCAGCTCTTCGACATGTCCGGCAATCGCATCCAGTGAGTTGCCCGTGCGGCGACTGGCTTCCACACCCGTGCCTGTCGCCGCTTGACCGGCGCGCATGGAGGTGACGGCTTGGTCGGCGCCGCTTTTCAATTCCCCCATCATCTGCTGGATTTCCGACGTGGCGCTCTGAGTGCGTCCGGCGAGGGTGCGCACTTCGTCGGCGACCACGGCGAAACCGCGACCCATCTCGCCCGCGCGCGCGGCTTCAATGGCCGCGTTAAGCGCCAGCAGGTTGGTCTGCTCGGAAATGCTGCGAATCACGCTGAGCACCTGATCGATGGTGGAGATCTGCGTCGCCAGGTTTTCCACGGCACCGGCTGCAGTGCCAACGCCGTCAGACATGCTTTGGATGTGACCGATGGACTCGCCGACCACCTTTTTCGCCGACACCGCTTCCTGATGGGTATTGCGCGATACGTCAGCCGCGGCGCCAGCGTTGCGAGCGATTTCCTGCACGGTCAGGCCCATCTCGTGAACCGCGGTGGCCACCATGTCTGTCATCTGTTGTTGCTTGAGCGCGCGGCTTGAGGTGCTGTCGACCACACGCGCCACGTCCACCACGCTGTGGCGCAATTGTTCGCTGGTTTTCAGCACGTCACCGATCAGCAGGCGCAAGCTTTCGATGAAGCGGTTGAAGCCCCGGGCCAGGTCGCCCAACTCGTTCGCACGGCTGTCGTCCAGACGTCGGGTGAGATCGCCCTGGCCGCCACCGATGTCGACCAGCGCATTGGTCACCTGTTGAATGGGCCGCACGATCCCTCGGGCGATCCAGGCAACGAAGCCCAGGAAACACAGCACGACGGCGAGGCTGATCGCCGAAATGGTGGTCAAGGCGTCCTTGGCCGGGCCATAGACTTCCGCCAGCGGGACCTCGCTCACCAGCGTCCAGCCCAGCGAGGCAACGGGCTTGGCGACCGCCACATAGGCTTGACCCTTGCGTTCGAACGCCAGCGCCTGGCCGTCGCCGGTCTGGCTCAACAGCGCCCGCGCGGCGGAATCACCCACCAGTTGCGTCAATGTTTCACGGTCATTGAACTCCGCGTTCGGGTGCACTTTGACCTTGCCGTCCGGGCTGACCAGGTACACCTGGCCTTCCTTACCGAAATGGAAGTCGCGCACCATCTGCGACAGCGCGCTCATGCTGAAGCCCAGGCCCGCCACACCCACCACTGTGCCGTTGTGCTCGATGCGCTGGTTAATGAACAGCGTCGGCACCTTGGTCGTGGCATCAATGTCGATGTCCGGCGAGCGTTGCTTGTTGCTGTCGAGAAATCCGTAGAACCAGCTGTTTTCGGCAGGGCCGCGTTGCAGCGTGCGGTCCGCACCCTTGTTGGTGATGTAGTGACCGCTGTCCTTGGCGACGATGAAGGTGGTCAGCGCGTTGTGCTGGTCCTTGATTTTCGCCAGGTAACGAATGAAAGACGGTTGTTGCGCCGCGTCTTCACCCGAGCTCAGCCAGTCGGACACCAGCGTGTTATCGGCAATGTCGCTGGCGGCGGTCAGAGGGGCTGCCAGCAGACGTTCGAGGTCGTTACGGATCGCTTCGACACTGGCCGGCATCGCTTGCTGGAGCAAATAACGGTCGGTCAGTTTGTTCAGTGCGAAGGCATAAATCGCAATGACGATCAGGCTGCTGATCACCAGCGCAGCACCCATGCTCAGTGTCAGTTGCCACTGAATACTCTTTCGCCAGACAGGCATAGAAAACTCCGCAAATACAAGCGCACAACCACGATGGAACAGTGCCGGTAGTTCGCCTGGAGCAATAACCGGGCCACGAAACTGATCGAATGGTCAGGTTGTCAGTCGCTGACGCTCTCCAGAGCCTTTGCGTGAAGGGCAGCGACCATTTGGCGGATTGTTTCAAAGGTGCTGCGAGTCAGGTTTGTGTACAAAATATGAGTAGTTTTGTATCGGTTATTCGTGGGGTGCGCACCAATATGGCAAAAGGCCGGAAACACTGCCCTCGAAGCTGCCATTTGGCTGACGCGGGACCGGACACCCTCGTCGCTCACACAACTGTCAACATCCGCCCATAAAACCTTCACTTGCGGTTGATATAAGCCTCTGCAGCGATAGAAACGCCTTGGCCATCGAGCAGAGCAATTTATGGATGTGAGCGTTCCGGGTAACCGCAAGAAAATCCTCGTCACCGGGGCGGCGGGGTTTATCGGTTTTCATACCGCCCGGCGGCTGTGCAGGGACGGCCACGACGTGGTCGGCATCGATAACCTCAACGGTTACTACAGCGTCGAACTCAAGCAGGCCCGGCTGTCACTGCTCATGGCACTGCCCAACTTCGCGTTCAAGCTGCTCGATCTGGGTGACAAACAGGCAATGCTGACGCTGTTCGCCGAACAGCGCTTCGATCACGTTATTCACCTCGCCGCTCAGGCGGGCGTGCGCTATTCCATCGACAGCCCGGACACCTACGCGCAAAGCAACCTGGTGGGGTTCCTCAACGTGCTGGAAGCCTGCCGGGCCCATGTGCCGACGCATTTGATCTATGCCTCAAGCAGTTCGGTGTACGGGTTGAACGACCATCTGCCGTACGCCACGACCGACTCGGTCGAGCGGCCGATGTCGTTCTATGCCGCCACCAAACGCGCCAACGAGCTGATGGCGCATTCGTACGCTCACCTGTATGGCATTCCCACGACCGGCCTGCGGTTCTTTACCGTGTACGGCCCGTGGGGCAGACCCGACATGGCGCTGTTCAAATTCACGGATGCCATCCTCAAAAGACGCACCATCGACCTCTACAACGATGGCGCCATGTCCCGCGACTTCACTTATATCGACGACATCGTCGAGGGCCTCGTGCGCCTGATACCGCTGCCGCCGACGTCCGAAAGCGGGGCGCCGAACAAGGTCTACAACATCGGATTCGGCTCCCCCGTGAAGCTGCTGGATTTCGTCGAATGCCTCGAAGACACCCTCGGCATCCGCGCCATCAAGCATTTCATGCCACAGCAGCCAGGCGACGTTCTGAACACCTGGGCCGACACCCGTGAGCTGGAGGCGCGAACGGGTTTCCGGCCTCACGTCACGGTGTCGACCGGTGTGCCGTCCTTTGTCGACTGGTACTGCAGTTACTACCGCGTTTAATCCTTTATTTCCCAGCCTTGTGACAGGAACTTCATGTCCGAAACCCCTTACGTGTCGGTGCTCATTCCGGCAAAAAATGAAGCCGGCAACCTCATTCCGTTGCTGGAAGAAGTCCGCGCCGCGCTGGCCAACGAGGCGTTTGAAGTCATTGTGGTGGACGACGGCAGCACCGACGCCACCGCTGCCGAATTACGCAGCTTGCAGGCCGCTGGATACCCTGAGTTGCGGGTGCTGAGCCATGCCCGCTCCCTGGGCCAGAGCACCTCGATTCATCACGCTGCGCAGGCGGCACGCGGTCGCTGGCTGGCGACGCTCGACGGCGATGGTCAGAACGATCCTGCCGATCTGCCGAAGATGCTGGATCTGGTTCGTGGCTCGGAAGGAAAACCCGGGGGCGTGAAGCTGGTGGCGGGCCATCGGGTCAACCGTCAGGACACCGCGAGCAAACGCTGGGCGTCGCGATTCGCCAACAAACTGCGCAGCAATCTGCTCAAAGACCAGACGCCCGACACCGGCTGCGGCATCAAGCTGATCGAGCGCGAAGCGTTTCTGCGCTTGCCGTACTTCGATCACATGCACCGCTTCATTCCCGCACTGATCCGTCGTCACAACGGGCGGATGCTGGTGCACCCGGTCAACCACCGCGAGCGCGGATCAGGGGTGTCGAATTACGGCAACCTGGACCGGGCACTTGTCGGCATCCTCGATCTGTTCGGCGTGTGGTGGCTGATAAGGCGCACCCGTCTGGACGTCACCGCACAAGAAACCGAGGTCTGAGATGGGCAGAGAATCGTTGTGGCTGGCCGTCGGTTTCATTGGCCAGCTGGCGTTCACCGGGCGTTTTGTTCTGCAATGGCTGTACAGCGAATACAAGAAACGCAGCATGATCCCGGTCGGGTTCTGGTACCTGAGCATCATCGGCAGCGCGTTGCTGCTGGCGTACGCGATTTACCGCGCAGACCCGGTGTTTATCGTCGGGCAGTCGTTCGGGTTCATCGTCTACCTGCGCAATCTGCAGCTGATTGCCAAACACGGTGAGAAGGCGTCCCCCGAACCGGACAAGGGACACTGAGGCCGTGCGCATACGATTGGCGTCTTCGCGGCTGGAGTTTTGGGCGAGTGTGGCGTTGGCGATGGTGTTGCTGGGAGCCGGTCTTGGCTGGCGCCAACCGCTCAATGTCGACGAAGAGCGCTTTCTGGGCGTCGCCCTGGAAATGCTGCAGAACGGCTCCTGGTTCATCCCGCATCGCGCGGGCGAAATTTACGCCGACAAGCCGCCGCTGTTCATGTGGGCGGTGGCGCTGTGCGTGCAGTTGACCCACCTGCCCAAAGTGGCGCTTTACCTGCCGGCGTTGCTGGCGGGGGCGGTATCCACGGGCTGTCTGTATGACCTGGGGCGGCGCTTGTGGGGGCGGCGTGTCGGGGTGATCTCGGCGTTGCTGTTTCTCACGACCTATCAGACGTACAGCATCTTGCAGACCGGACAGATCGACGGCTTTCTCGCGCTCTGGACGATGCTGGGGATCTACGGCCTGTGCCGGCACTTGCTGCTGGGGCCGGCGTGGGGGTGGTTCTACATCGGCTGTGCCGCCATGGGGCTGGGTGTCATCAGCAAGGGCGTGGGTTTTTTGCCGGCCTTGATGCTGATTCCTTACGCCTATGCGGTGCGCAAAGGCTGGCACGGGGTGGTGCCGATGCCGGGCAAGGCCAACGCCTGGTGGTTGGGGTTGCTGGTGGCGTTGGCGGCAATTGCGATATGGCTGCTGCCGTTGATCGTGATCGTGTCCCAAGGCAGCGCCGACAGCCTGGCGTACGCCCAGGAAATTCTGCTGAAGCAGACGGCAGGCCGTTATGCCAATGCCTGGGACCATCGCGAGCCGTTCTGGTATTTCTTTGTGCAGGTCATCCCCAAGTACTGGCTACCGATCATCTTCATGCTGCCCTGGCTGGTGCCCGCCTGGCGCAAGCAGTTGCTCAAGCACGACGGTCGGGTCCTGGTATTGCTCGGCTGGGTGGTGCTGGTGCTGGTGTTCTTCAGCCTGAGCACGGGCAAGCGCAAGATTTACGTCTTTCCTGCGGTGCCTGCGTTGGTGCTGGCGGTCGCACCGTTGGTTCCCTGGATGCTGCGTCGCTGGTTCAGCCGCAGGCCTTGGGGCCGAACGGTGTTCGTGACGCTGACGGCGGTGTGGTTGTGCGCCTGGTTCGTGCGCGGTTTCGTCGAGCCTCGTCAGGAGGGCATCAATCCTCATGAAACCATGATGCGGGACGTGGCGCAGTTGACCGGTAACGCGCAGGTCGTGCTGGTGGGCTGGCGTGAAGGGCACTGGTTGTTCGCGCAGCAGCCGGTCGTGCACTTTGGCTTCATGGACAAAAGCCCGCTGGAGCACTCGGTCGTCTGGTTGCGCAGCCATCCACAGGCCTATGCCCTCGTCCCCGCGAACGACATGGCGCGCTGCTACGACCCGGCGAAGGCCCGAAGCGTGGGCGACACCTCACGGGCCGAGTGGTACCTGGTCGGGGCGGATGCAGACAACGGCCGTTGCCAGTCCCCGCCGCCGTCGAAGGTGTATGCGTTTGAGTGGACGCAGCAGCGGGTGGGTGGCGTCGCCTCGCGTTGACGGGTGAAACACAGAACCTGTGGGAGATTCTAGGGTTCTCAAACCTGTGGTGCCTGTCCGTTTCTTGAGGGTCGCAAAGCCTGACAGTACGCCACATCCCGGATGACGCAGAGCGTCATGGGATGGGTTACCACACGGAGCGTGGGAACCATCAGAAAGAGGTTGAGCTGACAGCGCTTGCTGTGTGGAGGCACGCCCACGGCAAAACCGCCTGTCAGTGCTGCACGCCGGCGCGCTTGAGCAGCTTTTTGCAGCGCTCGGACAGGTGCACGACCCGCAGGTGTTTACCGGCTTTCTGATAGCGCTCGCGCAACGTCTTCAGGGCGGCGATGGCCGAGTAGTCGACGAAGCGCAGGTGCCGGCAGTCCAGCGTCACCTGGCCTGGATCGTTGAGGTGATCGAACTGGTCGAGGAACGGAGTGGTCGAGGCGAAGAACAGCGTGCCGTGCAAGTGATACAGCTTGCTGCCGTCGGCTTCGACATGGCTGTCGGCGTACAGCTCGCGGGCTTGTTGCCAGGCGAAGTTGAGGGCTGCGATAAGAATGCCGAACAGCACCGCGGTCGCCAGATCCGTGAGCACGGTGACGATGGTCACGGCGATGATCGCCATCACATCGTTCAACGGCACTTTGCGCAGCACGCGCAGCGACGCCCAGGCGAAGGTCTGTTGAGCGACCACGAACATCACGCCGACCAGCGCGGCCAGTGGAATGCGCTCGATCAGCGGTGACAGAAACAGCACGAACATCAGAATCATCACCCCGGCCACGATGCCGGACAGACGTCCGCGACCGCCCGAGCTGAGGTTGATCACGGTCTGGCCGATCATGGCGCAACCGCCCATGCCGCCACAGAAACCCGACGCCATGTTGGCAACCCCCAAGGCCACGCATTCCCGATCCGGGTAGCCACGGCTTTCGGTGATCTCATCGGTGAGGTTGAGCGTCAGCAGGGTTTCCAGCAGACCGACCAGTGCCATCAACACGGCATAGGGCGCAATGATGTAAAGGGTCTCCAGGTTCCACGGGATATCCGGCATGGCGACGCCGGGCAGGCCGCCCGCGATGTGCGCCATGTCGCCGAGCGTGCGGGTCGGCAGGTTGAACAGGTACACCAGCAGCCCGACGCCCAGAATGGCGACCAATGCAGGCGGGACCGAGCGGGTCAGGCGCGGCAGCAGGTAAACGACGGCCATGGTCAACGCCACCAGACCGAGCATCAGGTACAGCGGCGCGCCGCTGAGCCAGGTGTCGCCGCGCTTGAAGTGTTCGAGCTGGGCCATGGCGATCACGATCGCCAGGCCGTTGACGAAGCCGAGCATCACCGGGTACGGCACCATGCGCACCAGTTTGCCCAGACGCAGCAGGCCGAACGCAATCATCACCAGACCGCCGAGCAACACCGTCGCCAGTAAATACTGCACGCCGTGTTGCACCACCAGCGCAACGATCACCACCGCCATCGACCCTGCGGCGCCCGACACCATGCCGGGCCGACCACCGAACAGCGCGGTCAGCGTGCAAATGATGAACGCGCCATACAGGCCCATCAGCGGGTTGAGGTGGGCGACCAGGGCGAAGGCGATGCACTCCGGCACCAGGGCGAAAGACGTGGTGAGTCCGGCGAGGACATCGGCGCGTAGGCGAGCGGGTTTCATGAAGTACCTGAGTGACGGAGCGGCTCCGGGACGGCCGCGTCGGTGAAAAAGGGGGAATGTTACGGAATGCTGCGTGCGTAAGCCAGCCGGGGTGCGAGCGCCCGGCGTCATGTGTTGACTGCTGCCCCGTGATTGCTGGGCCGGCCGCCAGGTGCCCGTCTTTGGCGATTGCAGCTGATCAGTGGCGACTCATCATTTTGGGGCATCTGTCGATACAGGTTTCATGACTGAACGTGATGAGCCCTTGCCAACGCCTATGCCAACGCTTCCCCCTTCGGACCCTTTGAATCCGAGAAACCATCGCTCCAGTGTGGCGCTGGCCCGTGCGTCGCTCTTCAAATTCGTTGTGTTGTTGACCGGCGTGTTTGTGCTGGGAGGCTGCATGTTGGCCTATCTGGCCCGGGATCTGGACCGCGTCGAAGAAGTTGAAAGTGAGTTCTACACCCTCAAGGCAGTGCGTTCACTGGAGAAGTCGCTAAGCGCGACCATCAAGGATTACGCCTTCTGGGGCGACAGCTATAAGAACCTCCACCTGCATGTCGACACCGACTGGGCCTTTGTGCGCCAGAACATCGGCCCGACGCTCTACAGTGATTTCGGGTTCGAAGGCCTCTTTGTCGTCAATGACGCCGATGCCACGGTTTATGCCGTGACCGAGGGCAACCTGACGACCGTCGATGCCGCGCAGTGGCTGGGGCCGTCGATGAGCCAGATCCTCGCGCGGGCTCGTGAGGGGGCCGAGAAAGAGACCCCGACCACAGCCTACATTCAAGTCAACGGCGTTCCCGCGTTGGTCGCCGCCGCAGCGATAACGCCAGGCACCGACCCGACCGTCGTGCCGGATGACCGCGCCCCGTCCGTGCTGATATTCGTCACGCTTCTTACCGACGCCAAGCTCGCCGCGCTAGGCAAGGACTATGGCGTGGGCGCGCTCCATGTGGCCACACCGGACGAGTTGGGGCACGCGTCGGTGCTGGCGCTTGGGCAGGACGGCGAGGCAGGGGCCTTGCACTGGATCCCGCCCAAGCCTGGGGAGCGTTTGTTGATGCTGGGGCTGCCCTGGGTCTGCGTGGCCGGACTGCTGGTCTGTCTGATGGCGTGGGCGATTTTGCGTCGCACCACCGCCAGCGCCAAATCGCTCGACGACAGTTACGCCTCCTTGCAACGCAGCCAGATCGCGCTGGCGACCAGTGAAGCCAGGTTTCGGGATGTCGTTGAAGCCAGTTCCGACTGGGTTTGGGAAATCGACGACCAAGGGCGGTTCACCTATCTGTCGGAGCGATTCGAAGCCGTTACCGGCCTGTCGCGCGACGGTTGGGCCGGCGCTTCAATGGATGATTTGCTGGGCACTGAAATGGGGACCGTCTCGCAGTGGCTGGCGATCCCGGATCGCAAGCCTGAGATCAGTATCCAGTGCCGTTATGCGGACGCCCGGGGTCAAGCTCGGATCACCCGTTTGTCCGCCCGGCAGATGAAGGGTGCAGGCTTCCGCGGAACGGCAACGGACGTCACCGAAGAAGTCGAAGCGCGGCGGCGTATCGAATTTCTCTCGCAGCACGATGCCCTGACCGGGCTGCCCAACCGGGTCAGGCTCCAGGAGTTTCTGGACGGAAAGCTCAAGGCGACGCCTACGGCGCAGCATCCGCTGGTCATGCTCAGCCTGGACCTGGATCGGTTCAAACCGGTCAACGACCTGCTGGGGCACGCCGCAGGTGACACTGTGCTGAACGAGGTGTCCCGTCGGCTTTCCGATTGTGTGCGTCACGGCGATCTGGTGGCGCGCGTCGGGGGCGACGAGTTTGTGCTGATTCTGACGGATGTCGAAGGCCCCGAAGAGGTCGAGGCGTTGTGCCAGCGATTGATCGGGTCCATCGAACATCCCGTTTTGCTCAACGAACAGGAGGTGTTCGTCAGTGCCAGCATCGGTATTGCGATGGCGCCCACGGATGCTCGAGAAGCCGCCGAACTGCTTCGTTATGCCGACATCGCCTTGTATGAGGCCAAAGCCAGCGGCAGGAGCACCTGGCGCTTTTATGCCGGCGACATGAATGCCCGGATCATCGAGCGGCGTCGTCTGGAAAGCGATTTGCGCTTTGCCATCAAGCATGGCGAGCTGAGGCTGCATTTTCAGCCGCGGTACCGCATTGCCGATGGGCACATGGTGGGCGCCGAAGCACTGGTTCGCTGGCAGCATCCTGTCCGCGGCCTGATCGCGCCGGATACCTTTATCCCGATTGCGGAGGAGACGGGGCTGATCATCCCCCTCAGTGATTGGGTGATTGCGACTGCTTGCAGCCAGGCCGCTACATGGCCGGCCCATCTGTTTGTCTCGATCAACCTGTCGCCTGCAGAGTTCAAGCGCGGTCAGGTCTCGCTTCGGGTCCAGAAGATTCTGGAGGCGAGCGGCCTGGAGCCTTCGCGCGTCGAGCTTGAGATCACCGAAGGCGTGATGCTGGAAGATGCTGCGGGCGCGCTGGAGGTCATGCGGTCACTCAAGCGTCTCGGCGTGCGGATTGCCATGGATGATTTCGGCACGGGGTATTCGTCGTTGAGCTACCTGCGCACGTTCCCGTTTGACGGGCTGAAGATCGACCGCAGTTTTCTCACCCGGCTGGGTGAAAGCGAAGATGACCAGTCGATTGTCAAAGCCATCATCGGGTTAGGGCGAGCGCTTTCGCTGACGGTCACCGCCGAAGGAATCGAAACAGCCGAGCATCTTGCTCTGCTCAAGGCGGTGGCGTGTGATGAGGGGCAGGGCTACTACCTGAGCAAACCGTTGAATATGAGCGACTTCACGTCGCTGCTGGGGCAGGGCAGCCCGGTCGACAGCGACTGCTGACGGCGGGGTCAATCTTCTCGGTGTCCAGTCAGGCAAGATTGTGTAAGGATGCCGGGCTATAACACTCCTTGCCCGCCCAATCCGCCCCCCTTTAAGGACAGAACACGGATGCTCGCCGCCCTCAGACATTACCCTGCGTCAGTCAATCTGCTGCTGTCCTCGTCGCTCTTTCTGACGCTGGGCAGGGCCATTACCTTGCCGTATCTGGTGATTTACCTTTCATCCAGCTTTGTCCTGAGCATCAGTGATATCGGCATGGTGGTCGGCAGCGCGCTGATCGTCGGCTCGTTGTTGAGCCTGTACGGCGGTTACCTCACCGACAAACTGTCCAGCTACAAGCTGATCCTGTGCTTCACCGGGTTCTTCGTCACCGGCTTCGTCGGCATGTGCGTGACCAACAAGCTGTGGCTGTTCTTCCTGTTTCTGGTGTCCTTCAACTTCGCCTATTCAGTGATCGACATCGTGGTCAAGGCGGCGTTTGGCAAGCTGCTGCCGGTGGCCGAGCAAAGCAAGGTGTTTTCGGTGCGCTACACGCTGATCAACATCGGTTATGCGGTGGGGCCGTTCATCGGTGCGGGTTTGGCCCACTGGAACATGAAGCTGCCGTTCATGATGTCTGCGCTGCTGGGTCTGGGCTTCTTCGTGGTCTATTCGATCTTCGGCGACCGCAAGCTCAGCTCGGCGGACCCTGCCAACGCGCCGGTGTCGTTCCTGGCGGTCGGGCGAATTCTGCTCAAGGACTATCGGCTGGTCTGCTTCACCGTGGGCGGTGTGCTGAGCGCCGTGGTGTTCGGCCAGTTCACGGCGTACATCTCGCAATACCTGGTGACCACCAGCACCCCGGAGTTCACGTATCAGGTCATCAGTTCGGTGGTGGCGGTCAACGCAGCGGTGGTGATCTGCTTGCAGTATTTCGTCGGCAAACACATCAGTCATCAGTACCTGAATCAGTGGCTGACGGCAGGTTTCAGCCTGTTTCTGATGGGCGTGGTCGGCTTTGCCTTGTCGACCACGGTGCTGCACTGGTCGCTGGCGGTGGCGATCTTCACCCTCGGCGAAATCATCGTGTTCCCGGCCGAATACATGTTCATCGACCGCATCGCTCCCACGCACCTGCGCGGCATGTATTACGGCGCGCAGAACCTGTCCAACCTTGGCGGTGCACTGGGTCCGGTGCTGTGCGGTTTTGCTCTGGCGACGCAGTCAGCGCACTTCATGTTCTATATGCTGGCGGCCTTTATCGTGGCCGGCGGCTGTTTCTATCTGCTGGGCGCTTCGTACTCCAGACGTCACGATCAATCCTCCAGCACGCGGTGATGTTTTGCGATGAGTGTTCTGTCTCCTCTGGATGCCTGGCAGCAGGCGGTCGACACGCAGGGTTTTCAGCCGGACGAGGCTCAGCGCCGAGCGGCGCACACACTTCAGGAATGCTGGCAGGCCCTGCGTGATCGCACGCCTCACGCGTCGGTGAAGGGCGTGTATCTGTGGGGCCCGGTGGGGCGTGGCAAGACCTGGCTCATGGACCGTTTCTACGAGAGCCTGCAGATTCCCGCGCGCCGCCAGCATTTTCATCACTTCATGCGTTGGGTGCATCAGCGGTTGTTCCAGTTGACCGGCGTTGCCCGGCCGCTGGAGGTGCTCGCCCGTGAACTCGCTCAGGAAGTGCGGGTGCTGTGTTTTGACGAGCTGTTCGTCAACGACATTGGCGATGCAGTGATTCTGGGCGGTTTGTTGCGGGCCATGTTCGAGGAGGGCGTGGTGCTGGTCTGCACGTCGAACCAGTTGCCGGAACAGCTCTATGCGACAGGGCACAACCGCGATCGCTTCGTGCCCGCGATTACCGCGATCAATCACTGCATGACGGTGGTCTCGGTGGACGGCGGTGAAGACCATCGCCTGCACCCGGGGCAGGCGCAGCAACGTTATTGGGTGACCGAAGAGCAGGGCGCCAGCGCCTTGGTCCAGGTTTTCGAAACGCTGAGCAGCGGCGAGTCGGTGTCTATTCAGCCGGTGCCTGTGGGGCGGCGTCATTTGCCGGTCGTGCGTGCCAGCCGAACGGTGGTCTGGTGTCGATACGCCGATCTGTGTGAACAGCCACTGGCGGCGATGGACTTCATCGAGCTGTGCGATCGCTACAAGGCCGTGTTGCTCAGCGAGGTGCCTGCGTTGAGCGCGCCGCAGCGCGAAGGTCGCATTGCGCGCGGCACCGAGGACGGCGTGGAGCAGGTGGTGGCAGGCGACCGTGAACTGCCGCAGTTGTCTCCCTACGATGACGGTGTGCGGCGGTTCATTGCGTTGGTGGACGAGTGTTACGACCGCAAGGTGCCGCTGTATGTCGAAGCGGCCATGCCGATGCAGGAACTGTACACCGAGGGTTACCTGGCCTTTGCCTTTCGCCGGACGTTGAGCCGTTTGCAGGAAATGCAGCTGGCGCGGTTTGGGCAATAGCGCTACCGATGCAATGTCACTTCAGGCGATGGCAACCTGTTGGAGCGAATTCATTCGCGAAAGAGGCGCCAGACGCCAGACGGTTATCGGCTGTACCGGCCTCTCGCGAATGAATTCGCTCCCACAGCGTTCAGTCATCAGCGAGGGTCAGATGGCTTACTCGACGATGCATTGCGATCAAACCCTGTTGCGTCGACTTTGTGCGAGTACATGCTTGCCACCTTCACCCACCAGCACCATGACCGCGAGCCAGATCGGCAGGTAGGTCATCCATTCATCCCGCCCGATGGACTCGCCCAGCAGCAGGGCGACGCCGACCAGCAGTACCGGCTCAACGTAACTCAGCAGGCCGAACACGCTGAACGCCAACAGGCGACTGGCGAGGATGTAGGCCACGAGGGCCGAGGCGCTGATCGCACCCAGCACCGGAATCAACAGGTAGAAACGCGGGAACTGTTCGACCACCGCCGGGTTGCCTTTGCAGATAAAGGTCACGGCCACCGGCAGGATCAGCAACATGTCCCACCACAGCCCGCCGAGGTTATCGGTCCTGAGCTTGCGCCGCAGGATGAAATACACCGGATACCCCAGGCACACCACCAGGGTTTCCCAGGAAAAACTGCCCAGGCGCAGCAGCTCGTTGCCCACGCCGACCAATGCGCAGCAGGCGGCGATCTTTTGCAAGTGCGAGAGTCGCTCGCCATACACCAGGCGCCCGGTGAGAATCATTGTCAGGGGTAACAGAAAATAGCCCAGCGACACTTCCAGACTGCGGCCGTGCAAGGGCGCCCACAGGAACAGCCACAGCTGCAGCCCCATCAGCGATGCCGACAGCGCCATCCCGCCAAGCAGTGCCGGGTTCCGACGCAGGCGTGCGGCCAGTGCTCGAGTCAATTGCCAGTCGCCACTGGACAGCATGAAGACCGTGACGCAGGGCAGGGTCAGCAGCATGCGCCAGCCGAAGATTTCTTCACCGCTCAACGGTTTGAGCAGTGAGGTGTAGTAGTACATGACCGCGAAGAGGCAGGAGGCCATGACCGATAACGCAACACCCTTGTACACAGGGTCTCCTTGGTTTCGATGCTTGGGGATTTTGAAGGGGCTTACGGCGTCAGACTCTGGCGGCCTGATCGTGGGAAACGGCGGACAGTCTAGCTGAAGGTGTCCCTCTCGTTCGCGAGTAATCTGATAAACACCAGATGAGCTGGCAGTAAACGATGCACGTTTGGCAGAGAACGAGACCGCGCGCCGATTGAGCGTACACCGCCTGTCCCACAGACTTCTCCTCAACGCGCCACACCGGCGCGATCAATCGAGGAAGACCTCCATGACTCAAGAAATCGCCGGTATCAAGATCCCCGACAGCGCCCTGGCGCGGGCGACCACCGAATACATCCGCGAGCAGGAAGATGACCTGCTGTTCCATCACTCTCGCCGCGTATTTCTGTGGGGCGCGTTGACTGGCGAGCGTAAAGGATTGAAATACGACGCCGAGCAGCTGTATGTAGGCGCCATGTTCCACGACCTCGGCCTGGTGGAAAAACACAGCAGCCCGGACCTGCGTTTTGAGGTCGACAGCGCCAACGCAGCCCGTGCGTTCATGAAGCCGTTTGGCCTGTCCGAAGGCGATATGGAGCAGGTGTGGTTGTCCATTGCCCTGCACACCACGCCGGGTGTGCCTGAGCATCTGCGTCCGAACGTGGCACTGGTCACTGCGGGCGTTGAGATGGACGTGCTGGGCATCAATTACGAAAAGTTCAGCGACCAGCAGCGCGACGTCGTGACCCATGCTCATCCGCGTGGCGAAGCGTTCAAGGAATGCATCCTCTGTGCCTTCGCAAACGGCTTCCGTCACAAGCCCGACACCACCTTCGGCACCGTCAACGCCGACGTGCTGGTCGATGAAAATCCGACGTTCAAGCCGATGAACTTCGTCGAGATCATCCGCACCTCGCCGTGGAAGGCGTAAGCCATACGACCCGACGCGGTTCGGTGTAGGGGACGTCGGAGGTTACGACGGCAGCGAACGCGGTGGGTCAGACGTTGATGCATTGCCTGACACACCGCATTCGCGACCGTCGTAACCTCCGATTGCTCCTACAGGGGTAGTGCAGACTCCCGGCCATGTGGAGGGTGCTGATCGTTCCCGCGCCGCGCACGGGAATGCCGCGTGAGACGCTCGGCGTCCGGTAAGGGTGACGCGGAGCGTCACAGGATGCGTGCCCACGCAGAGCGTGGGTACGATCAAAGATCATCCGCACCTCGCCGTGGAAGGCGTAAGCCATACGACCCGGCAACGCGGTCCGGTGTAGGAGACGTCGGAGGTTACGACGGCAGCGAACGCGGTGTGTCGGACGTTGATGCATTGCCTGACACACCGCATTCGCGACCGTCGTAACCTCCGATTGCGCCTACAGGGACAATGCAGCCTCTCGGGCGTGTAGATTGTTGATGCCGCAAGACTGCTGAGGCATTTCTGAGGCCAAATCCATCAGCATCCCTTCTTCGGCATTGCGCCATCCTTTGTTAGGCTCTGTGTTTGTCGGCCCATGAAGGGCGCTTTTCCATTGCCAGACAAGGGAGCAGCAATGACCTCCATCGGCACCGCAGCACCGACCGTGCCAGGGCGGCTCGAACAGTTCTCCACCCGCGTCACCTACTTCATCACCGGGTTCAGTATTTCTGCGTGGGCGCCGCTGGTGCCTTATGCCAAAAGCCGTCTGGGCCTGGACGACGCAGGCCTGGGTCTGTTGCTGCTGTGCCTGGGCATCGGCTCGATCATTGCCATGCCCCTTGCCGGCGCCATGACCGTCAAGTACGGCTGTCGTCGGATCATCACCCTGGTGGGCGGCATCGCCTGTCTGTGCCTGCCGTTGCTCGCCACACTCAACAGCGTGCCGATGATGGTGGCGGTGCTCTTTATCTACGGCGCCAGCATGGGCGCGCTGGGGTGTGTCACCAACATTCAGGCCATCATCGTCGAGCGCGCCAGTGGCAAGACCATGATGTCGGGTTTTCACGGGCTGTTCAGTTGTGGCGGTATCGTGGGGGCGGCAGGTGTTTCCGCTTTGTTGAGCGTCGGCGTGTGGCCGTGGTTGACCGTTTCGCTGGTGTCGGTGTTTCTCGCCCTTGCCTTATACAAGGCTCGCCCGAACATGCTCGGGTACGGCAGCGAGGCGGGCGGTCCGGCGTTCGCCATACCCCATGGCGTGGTGCTGTTCATCGGCCTGATGTGCTTTACCGTCTTTCTCACCGAAGGCGCGATGCTGGACTGGAGCGCGGTGTTTCTCAGTGCCCGGCACGGTGTCGAGCCGTCATACGCCGGTTTTGGTTATGCGGTGTTTGCGTTGGCGATGGCCATCGGGCGCTTGTGCGGCGACCCGATCGTGCGTCGACTGGGCGTGCACAAGATCATTCTGTTCGGTGGGCTGTGCGCAGCGGTCGGCATGACGGTCGCGACACTGGTTCCCTACTGGCAAGCGGCCCTGTGCGGTTATGCGCTCGTGGGGCTGGGCTGCTCCAACATCGTGCCGGTGTTCTACAGCGCCGTGGGCCGGCAGAAAACCATGCCCGAAAACGTCGCCGTCCCGGCCATCACCACCCTGGGTTACATCGGTATTCTGATGGGCCCGGCCGGTATCGGGTTTGTTGCTCACCTCAGCAGCCTCGGCGCCGCGTTTCTGATCATTGCCGTGATGCTGCTGGGTGTCGCGATCAGCGGTCGCTATCTGAAGGTATAACGGTTACAACGCACGCGCTGTCCCTGACAGGCGAATTGAACTGCCGGGTTCAGGGCTGAACTCGGCACGAATCCGCGAACGGCTGCCCATGTCTTCACCCTGCACGATGTCGATGACCCCGCCGTGGTCCCAGCCAATGTCACGCAAATAACCGGCGAATGCCGCGCTTGACGCACCCGTGGCAGGGTCTTCATAGACGCCACCAAAGGCAAATGGATTGCGCGTGTGGAAGAGGCGAGCGGATTCGGCGAACACCAGCAATATCGTCACCCAACCTTCACGCACCATCAGCTCACGTCCGGTGGCGAAGTCATAGCGCATGTTCCTGAGCGTGTCCCGACGGTTCACGGCGAGTACAAGGTGTTGCGCGCCGCCATTGATCAACGCAGGCGGAATACGCAAGTCAATGTCTTCGGCTTGCAGGTCAAAGAGTGACATTGCCTGACTGAGCAACTCGCGGCTGACCGGTTTGCTCAAGGTCGGTGGGGACTGCAGCGCGGCAGAGGTCAACGCGCCGTCCCTGTGGCCTTCGACGCTGATCTGCGCTTCGTTGAGGGAGAGCTTGAAAAGGCCTTCGCCAAACCTGCCCGCCAGCGCTGCGCCCAAGGCGATGGTGGCGTGGCCGCAAAACGGTACTTCGGCTTCGGGGGAGAAGTAGCGCACCCGAAAACCGTCGCCTTGCGGCACGGCGAAGGCCGTTTCCGAGTAACCGACCTCGGCGGCCACCTGCTGCATGATCGCGTCGTCAGGGAATATGTCGCCGATCCAGACGCCCGCCGGATTACCGCCTTGGTCAGCGTCGGAAAAGGCCGCAAGCCTGAGGATGTCCATTGCCATGTTCGAGTGCTCGTTGCGCCGTGGGGAAGTGGCGCAATTGTTGTCGAAGAACGGCAGTGGACACCAACCGAAAGTGCTTATGCGTGGGATTCAACGGGTTGATGCAAGGTACGACGTGCATCCCTTGGCCGTTCGGCCTGCCAGCGTTAGCGTCCCGGAGGACGTCAGCGCCGGCAAGCCGGACCGTTACGGCGAAGATTCCCGGCGCGATCGATCAGGCCGGAACCATCGCAAAGCCCACACCGAAGCGGTTCCAGGCATTGATGGTGGCGATCGCCAGGGTGATGTTGGCGACGTCCGCCTCGCTGTAGTGCGCAAGCAGCGCTTCGTATTGATCCTGCGGCGCGTGATGGATCGACAGCTGCGTCAGGCTTTCGACCCACGCCAGCACGGCTTTCTCTTTCTCGGTGAAGAACGTGGTTTCTGCCCATACGCTCAGGGTCTGCAGGCGGGCTTCGGTTTCGCCAGCTTTGCGCGCGTCATTGGCGTGCATGTTGACGCAGTAGGCGCAGCCGTTGATCTGCGAAGCGCGCAGGCGGATCAGTTCCAGCAGGGAGCTGTCCAGGCCCGATTTGGCAAGGGCAGCTTCCAGACCGACCATGGCTTTGTAGGCTTCTGGCGATTTCTGTCCCCAGGCGATTCTTTTGTTCATGTGTGCGTGCTCCGATGAAGTCAGTGTGAAATTCGTTGGCTGTGGCACTACATTACGCTTGAGCTCACGATGGCCGAATAGCCAATGGATCGGGATTTTTGGAGACCAATTGCCGAGGTTTTCCAGGATGGGTCTACCGCACCGCACACGTGCGTCGAGGCCTGCGAACACGCTTCATGAACGGCGCGGCCACGCTTTACGCCTTGCCGCTCAGGCTCAGCGATCTAGCATGTGCGCCAACCATCACAAGGAGTCATCCATGTTTGCCGGATTCCAGAAAGACCAGCGCCTGGTCAACGGTGTTCAGATCAGCTATCGCATCGGCGGGACCGGCCCAGGCCTGTTACTGCTGCACGGTCACCCGCAGACCCATGTGATCTGGCACAAGATAGCCGAGCAGCTGAGCCAGCATTTCACGGTGGTGGCCGCTGATCTGCGCGGTTACGGCGACAGCAGCAAGCCGCCTGCCACGCCAGACCATTCCAGTTATTCCAAGCGCGAGATGGGCCGCGACATGGTCGGGCTGATGCGCGAACTGGGCCTGTCGACGTTCTCGATCCTGGCCCATGATCGTGGCGCCCGCGTGGCTCACCGGCTGGCGCTGGATCATCCGACGTCTGTCACGCGCATGGCCTTGCTCGACATCGCCCCGACGCTGGCGATGTACAGCCAGACCAATGAAGCCTTTGCCCGTGCCTATTGGCACTGGTTTTTCCTGATCCGTCCGGCCCCGTTGCCGGAGATGTTGCTGGAGGCCAATCCGGAGCAGTACTTGCGCAGTGTCATGGGCAGTCGCAGCGCGGGGCTGACCCCGTTCACCGACGAAGCCTTCGCCGAATACCTGCGCTGCGCAAGCCTGCCAGGTGCCGCGCGGGGCGTGTGCGAAGACTACCGCGCCAGCGCCAGCATCGACCTGGAACATGATCGGGCGGACATTGACGCGGGCAATCACCTGACGTTGCCGTTGCTGGTTTTGTGGGGCGGCGAGGGAACGGTCGGCAAATGCTTCGAGCCGCTCAAGGAGTGGCAGAAAGTCGCCACCGACGTGCGTGGCAAAGCGCTGCCCGGCGGGCATTATCTGGCCGAGGAGATTCCGGAGGAATTGCTGGCAGAGGTTTTACCGTTTTTGAGGTGAGACGTGGCAGTGATCCGTTTCTGGTCGCAGGCCGGTTGCGGCAGATCGCTGGCACAAAAGCGAGTTGTCAGCCGAGCATCCTGCTAACGCCGCAAAACCTGTGGGAGACGTCCGAGGTTACGAGGGCAGCGAATGCGAAGGGTCATCCACCCTCCATTTCGCTGGCCCCCTTCATTAGCCATCCCGCCAAGCTGCCACGGCCTCTGGTTAGAATCAAAAGCCGTTCAACGGGATGTTGCGCGGGTGCTGCGTCGCAGGCTTTTGCGCGCCACAACCCGTTCGCGCACCTTGTCCCACGCCATGTTGAACAGCATCGTGTAGGGCAGGAACAACAGCAGCAATCCGATATCCAGCAGGAAGGCTTCCCACAGACTGATCGACAGCCACCACGCCGCCAGCGGCACGACCGCGACGATCAAACCGGTTTCGAACGAGATGGCGTGCAGTGCGCGAGCCTTCAAGGTCATGGCAAAGCCGAGTCGTGCCCGCAGCCGGTCAAATCCTGCGTTGAAGACCATGTTCCAGAGCATCGCCACGGTGGAAATCATCACCGTCATCGCGCCCATTTTGCCGAGGGACTGACCGAGTACCCAAGCCAGTCCCGGCGCGAACAGCAACACACCGATGAGTTCGAACAGCAGCGCGTGCAGGGCGCGCTCTTTGACGGATTTCGCAGGGACGGCCGACTTCGCGGCTTTCTCCCTGGAGAGGACGTTTACAGGCATGACGCATTCACTTTGTGACGGGGCAGGCGTGCATTGTCACCGGGCGATGAACTAAAGTGAAAATCGTTGTCATCGGAAAAACCGATGGATGAGAAGACGAGTGTAAGCATGAGCTATTCACCCGAAGCGCTGGAAGCGTTTGCCCAAGTCCTGGCCTTGGGGTCGTTCAGTGCGGCAGCGCGTCGATTGGGCAAGAGTCAGTCGACCATCAGCGAAGCCATTTCCCGGCTGGAAATCGATCTGGGTGTGGCGCTTTTCGACCGGTCGTCCAAACACCCGACGCTGACGGAAGCGGGCAGGGCGCTGCAAGGGCGGATCGAAGAACTGCTGGCCGCGTCCGACAAACTGCGCCGGGCCGCAGGCCGACTGGTGGAAGGCATGGAGCCGCGCTTGACCCTAGTGTTGTCCGACGCCAATCAGTTCGCTGAATTCGAGGCGCGCATGGCCGAGCTCGATCAACGTTTTCCCGAGATTGAACTGGAGTGCGTGTTCGCCGAGCACGGCGATGCGATCAACCTGATCCAGAGCGGTCGCGCCTCGCTCGGGCTGCTGTCAGCGCAGGCGAGCTATCCGCCGGAAGTCGGTTACGCGACGATTGCCGAACGTGCCGATTTTGGTCTCTTTGTGTCGCACACCCATCCGCTGGCCTCCGAACCGGCTGTCGATTACCACAGGCTTGCGCAGCATCGTGCGCTGCGTCTGAACACCCTCGTGGATGAAAGTGTTCCCACCAACGACCTGCCCAGCGGCGCGCGCCGCAGCTGGTCGGCGCCCAACTACCTGTTGTTGATGGACATGGCGGTGTTTGGTTTTGGCTGGTCGGCGCTGCCGCGCTGGCTGGTGCGCGGCTATGCACAGGGTCGGCTCAAGGAGTTGCAGGTGCCGGGATGGCCGCGCAGTTCGGCAGTGGACGTGATCTGGTCGCGGCAAAAGAGCCTGGGGCCAGCAGGCGCATGGTTGCTGGATACGTTGCTGGAGGGGCGAGGGGACTATTAGTAGACCGCTCGCAGGAAACGCTGATTCGGCGTTTCCTGCGAGCCTTCTTGGCTGTTGGAAGATTACGCGGGGAACCGCAGCGCATTGGTCAGATCGCCCATCGGCGCCTGGCCGCGAGCGATCATGGCATTGTCACGCTCGACGATACCGTCGAGCTTTTCCAGCCCGTGAACGCGGGTGATCAGGCGCAGGATGGAGGCCGTGTCATAAACGGTATGGTCCACCGTGCCTTTGCGGGCAAACGGCGAAATCACGATGGCTGGAACCCGTGTGCCAGGGCCCCAACGGTCACCTTTGGGCGGAGCCACGTGGTCCCACCAGCCGCCGTTTTCATCGACGGTGATGACGATCACCATGTTTTTCCATTGCGGACTGTTGCGCAGCATCTTCACGGCGCGGTCGATGTGTCGATCACCGGCCGCGACGTCGGCGTAACCGGCGTGCATGTTCAGGTTGCCCTGAGGTTTGTAGAAGGTCACGGCAGGCAGTTTGCCCGCTTCGACGTCGGCGAAGAATTTGTTGGTGCCCGAATCATCCCCGAGGCCGCCGTCGCGCAGACGCTTAGTGCGTTCATCAGCGTTTTGCGGACCTTGCTGCTTGAAATAGTTGAAGGGTTGGTGGTGGTACTGGAAGTTCGGGATCTTGGGGATGCCCGCCGAATCCTTGTACGCGTCCAGCGTCACCTGCCAGGCACCGGCGTACCACGCCCAGTCGACGTTCTTCTTCGACAGCTTGTCGCCGATGTGGTCATGGGTTTGCGGCACCAGCACGTTAGCCAGGTCGGGCTGGGAATAGTCCGGTTTTTCCTTGTCGCGCAGCCAGGTCGGCCAGTACGGCGGTGCCATGGTGTTCACCGCATAACCGTCGGGGGTCAGCAGGCTAGGCCCGAATTGGGGCGGGCCGTCCATGGCACTGGCCGGGGATTTTTCCAGCGGCTTGAGGCGGGTTTCCAGCGGGTCGCTGCTTTCCAGCGTGGCGATCTGCGACTTGGCGGGCGAGTTGGCCGCGTCTGGGTAGAACGGCACTCTGGCGGACACCAGGTACTGGTGGTTGAGGAACGAGCCGCCGAAAGCGCCCTGGAAGAAGTTGTCGCAGAGTACGAACTCCTTCGCGACGTCCCACAAACGAAGGGAATACTGGGTCTGACCGTAGTGGCCCATGGTCAGGCTGCCGGAATCGGCCCATGCCACGAAGCCGTCGTTCTTGCCGCCATTGATCTGCATCTGATTCTGATAGAACACGTGCCACAGGTCGCGGGTGACCACGTTCAACGGCAGGTCTTCGCCACTGGGGCCTTTGAGGGCATACGGCGCGTTCGGCAGGTTTTCCTGATACTGCACGCCAGTGGCGTAGGTCACGCCATCGACGCTCTGCGGGCCAACCTGGCACACGCCACCCCAGCACTGCGGCAGCTTGTCGAGCACGGCACCATTGCGGTCGCGCTGCCGGTAGTCTTCCGGCTTCACCGCCGACAAGGGTTTTTCCACGCCGGGGAAGTTAGCGAACAGGTTGTTGAAACTGCGGTTCTCGCCGTAGATCACCACGATGGTCTTGACGTTGTCCTGCAGCGCCTTGTCCAGCGCCGGACCGCTGAGCGAGGTTTCAAGGGTGGCGGACGTGCCATCGCTCGGCGTCTCGCTGGCGGTCACGACGCCACTCAAGGTGGCGCCAGCGCCCAGTACGGCAACGCCGCCGAGGAAGCGCCGGCGGCTGGTATCGGGGGGGGAATCAACAGAGTGATTGGTAGCGGACGGCTTGTTGGGGTCTTGTTGTTTGTCGCTCATCACGGCTCCTGATGCGGGATTCGAAGTGTTACTAATTATGTCGACGGAGCCTAATCCCGCAATGTGACGTTAATGCGACAGCTTGAAACGCTGGGTCCAGAGCCGTCCATGGCGTGCCGCAGCGACGTCCCGAGCCTTGGGCGTGGGTGTCAAGGCGCCGCTGCAGGCCGATCCGCTGGAAGGCCCGACACCGTGTTGTAGCGGCTCATGATCCGGTCGATCTCGCCCGACATGCGCATCCTCAGCAGAATCCGCATCAGGCGTTGCGCGGGAATTTGCGTGTCGTTGCGCACGATGCAACCCACAGGCTGTTCGTCGATGACGGCGACGCCACGCAGTTTCTGATCGTCGGGCAGGTTGCGGTTGAACCAGTCCAGCGACCACTGATTGCCCACGGCGTAGCGGTAACGGTGGACTTGCAGTTTCTGCAGCACCTGGACTTCGCTGCGCGCGTCATCGCGCTTCAAGCGGTGGCTGTCGAAGGCGGTTTGCAGGGTCGGGTAGGCGTAGCCGAGCACGGTGCCGATGGTTTCGTCGGTCAGGGTGTCCGGGGCTCTGGGCGTGGCGTTATCCGGCGTGCTGATCAACAGATCGCGCTGAATCAGCAGCGGCAAGCTCCATGTGTAATCGCCGGAGAGGTTGGGCATCCACGATTGCGCGGCATAGCAGCGCACGTCGATGGCGCCCCGTTCGAGCGTGCGCTGAACGCGCTGAATCGGCACCACGCGGTATTCCGCCGACAGGTTCGCCTGCGCCGCCATGCTTTGCATGATGTCGAAGATGATGCCGCCGGTAGGTTGATGGTCGTCGAGCTGCACCAGCGGCATCGACCACGCATCGGCGATGGAAAACCGTAACGGTATTTCCTGCGCCCCGACGGACCCGCTCATTAGCAATAAAGCGCTCAGTGTCAGCAACCGCATGAGGTCCCTCGGTGTGAGCCGAAATGCTATTGGGCAGTGATGGCAGTCTAGCGGCAGATTGTTTATATGCGCGCGTTCATATTGCCCGGATGCAATTTTGGCCCCGCTCCGCTAGCATTAGCGGTCTTCCGCAACCCAGTCGCGACGGTTTTCAATGAGTTATCAGGTTCTTGCACGTAAATGGCGTCCGCGCTCGTTCCGCGAAATGGTCGGCCAGACCCATGTGCTCAAGGCCTTGATCAACGCGCTGGACAGCCAGCGCCTGCACCATGCCTATTTATTCACCGGCACGCGCGGTGTCGGCAAGACCACCATCGCGCGAATCATCGCTAAATGCCTGAACTGTGAAACCGGTATTACTTCCACGCCCTGTGGTGAGTGTTCAGTGTGCCGCGAGATTGACGAAGGTCGCTTCGTCGACCTGATCGAAATCGACGCCGCGAGCCGCACCAAGGTCGAAGACACCCGAGAACTGCTGGACAACGTGCAGTACGCGCCCAGCCGTGGCCGCTTCAAGGTCTACCTGATCGATGAAGTGCACATGCTGTCCAGCCATTCGTTCAACGCCTTGCTGAAAACGCTGGAAGAGCCGCCGCCCTACGTCAAGTTCATCCTGGCGACCACCGATCCGCAGAAGCTGCCAGCGACCATTCTGTCCCGTTGCCTGCAGTTCTCCCTGAAAAACATGACGCCCGAGCGCGTGGTCGAGCACCTAACCCACGTGCTGGGCGCTGAAAACATTCCGTTCGAAGACGACGCACTGTGGCTGCTCGGTCGTGCCGCCGACGGCTCGATGCGGGACGCCATGAGCCTGACCGACCAGGCGATCGCCTTCGGCGAGGGCAAAGTGCTGGCCACTGACGTGCGAGCGATGCTCGGCACGCTGGACCACGGCCAGGTGTATGACGTGCTCACGGCACTCATCGACGGCGACGCGCGCTCCTTGCTGGAAGCCGTGCGCCACCTGGCTGAACAAGGCCCGGACTGGAGCGGCGTGCTCTCGGAAATCCTCAACGTGTTGCACCGTGTTGCGATTGCGCAGGCCTTGCCTGAGGGCGTCGACAACGGTCACGGCGACCGGGACCGCGTGTTGGCGCTGGCCCAGGCATTGCCGGCCGAGGACGTGCAGTTCTATTACCAGATGGGCCTGATCGGGCGTCGCGATTTGCCTTTGGCGCCGGACCCGCGCGGCGGTTTTGAGATGGTCCTGCTGCGCATGTTGGCGTTCCGCCCCGCCGACAGCGAAAACGCGCCGAGACAGCCGTTAAAGTCAGTGGGGATCAACCCGGCCACGGTTGATTCCCAGACAACGGTGGCCGGTGCAGCGCCTGTTGCGCCGATACCGGCCCCGGCTCCGGCAGCATCAACGCCTGCGCCCGCTGCTGTTCTTGAACAGCCTGCACCCGTGACGCCATCCGCGCCCGCATACGCACCGGCGCCCGTCGCTGAAACGGTTGCGGCGTCAGCGCCGGTCGAAGAAGTGGACCTGCCCTGGAATGAGCCGAAAGCAGCGTCGCCAGTCAGTGAGCCTGAACCGGCCCCGGCCGCTGTGGCTGAAGACATTCCCGAGCCCGTTCTCGACACCGTGGCCGAGCAACCCGAGCTGACGCCGATGCCGACGCCCGCACCTGCGAGCCCGGTGCCGGATGCGCCGGAAGTCGAGTCGCAGGAGCCTATCCCGGCGGCCGCCGAGGTCGTCACCCCGGCGATGCTCGAACAGGTGCCCGACGCCGCGCCGTACGTGCCTGCGCCCATGGAACGTGACGACGAGCCGCCACCTGATGATGACTATTACGAGCCGGATGTCGACATTGATCCGGCGTCGTTCGCCTATCTGGACGACCTGGCCCACGACACGGCCGAGGCGGTGGAGAAAGAGCCTGAATTGCTCCCGGCTGCCAAACCGGCGACCGGCCTTGCCGCCGACTGGCTCGACCTGTTTCCGAAACTGCCGATTTCCGGCATGACCGGCAGCATTGCCGCCAACTGCACCCTGATGTCGGTCGACGGCGACAACTGGCTGCTGCACCTGGACCCAGCCCACAGCGCGCTGTTCAACTCGACGCAGCAGCGCCGCCTGAACGATGCGCTGAACCAATACCATGAACGCACCATCAACCTGAGTATCGAGCTGATCAAGCCCGAACAGGAAACCCCGGCTCAGGCGGCGGCGCGTCGGCGTGCCGACCGCCAGCGTCAGGCCGAGGCGTCGATCCACGCCGATCCGTTCATCCAGCAGATGCTCGAACAGTTTGGCGCCAGGATCCGTGAGGATACGATTGCGCCCGTGGATGCTCCCGTTGTACAGACCCCTTAATTCCCGCAAGGCGCTAAGCTGAGTTAGCGCCGCGCAACGACCCCATCGACGTTCGAGGAGAACTCCCATGATGAAAGGTGGCATGGCTGGCCTGATGAAGCAGGCCCAGCAGATGCAGGAAAAAATGGCCAAGATGCAGGAAGAACTGGCCAATGCCGAAGTGACCGGCCAATCGGGCGCAGGCCTGGTGAGCGTGGTGATGACCGGTCGTCACGACGTCAAGCGCGTTAGCCTGGACGACAGCCTGATGCAGGAAGACAAGGAAATCCTTGAAGACCTGATCGCCGCAGCCGTCAACGACGCCGTGCGCAAGATCGAAGCGGCCAGCCAGGAAAAAACCGCCAGCATGACTGCCGGCATGCAACTGCCGCCAGGCATGAAGCTGCCGTTCTGACCGAGCGGTTGTTGCGGCACCCGAATGCCAGGCCCAGTGCCTGGCATTTTTGTAAGCGTTTCTAGACGACCGACGGATACTCTCCGGGCGGCGTAAACCCTGTGGGAGCGAATTTATTCGCGATTGGCCAGCCGCCTCGACACATTCCTGCCGCCTGAACCATTTTTCGCGAATGAATTCGCTCCCACCGTAATCAGGCGTCTGGTCTGTGATGGCTGAGTCGATTTCATGGATGCCTCTGTCGTCAAGCCTCGCTGCTACGGGTTACCCCTCTCGTTGCTTGGGGTATTTTCTGCGTTCATTACGTGTCTCATACTGCCGCCGCATCCAACCGAACCGCTCCCGAGCGCTGCGGTCTGCTTTCTATAGCCTGTCACTCATCGATAAAGGAACCGCTCCGATGTCGCAAGAATTGATCCTCAACCAGCGTGTCGTCCTGGCCTCTCGTCCCCAAGGTTCGCCGACGCCGGAGAATTTTCGGCTTGAGCGCGAGGCACTGCCTGACGTGCAGGACGGCCAGGTTCAACTGCGCACGCTGTACCTTTCCCTCGATCCCTACATGCGCGGTCGCATGAGTGACGCGCCGTCCTATGCGCCGCCGGTGGAAATCGACGCCGTCATGGAGGGCGGGGCAGTCAGCGTGGTCGAGCAATCGCGCAACCCGGCGTTCAAGGAAGGCGATCTGGTGGTCGGGCAAACCGGATGGCAGACCCACAGCCTCTCCGATGGCAAGAACCTCATGCAGGTGCCTAAAGACTTGCCGAGCCCGTCGATGGCCGTGGGCGTGCTCGGGATGCCGGGCATCACGGGTTACATGGGCTTGATGAACATTGGCCAGCCCAAGTCCGGCGAAACCCTGGTGGTCGCTGCGGCGTCCGGCGCGGTCGGCTCGGTGGTCGGGCAAGTCGCCAAGCTGCACGGTCTGCGTGTGGTCGGGATTGCCGGTGGTATCGACAAATGTCGCTACGTCATGGACGAGTTGGGCTTTGACGCCTGTATCGATCACAAGAGCGAGCATTTTGCCGAGCAACTGAGCGAGGCCTGTCCCAGTGGCATCGACATCTATTTCGAACTGGTGGGCGGCAAGGTCTTCGAAGCGGTACTGCCGCTACTGAACCAGCACGCCCGCATACCTCTGTGCGGCCTGATTGCTCAGTACAATGCCCAGCGCCTGCCCGACGGTCCGAATTACCTGCCGCTGCTGATGCGCACGCTGTTGACCAAGCGCGCGAAGATTCAGGGTTTTATCGTCTACGAGGAGTACTACCATCGCCTGGAAGAATTCATGCAGGCCATGGTGCCGTTGGTGAAGGACGGCAAGGTGAAATTCCGCGAAGACGTGGTCGAAGGCCTGGAGCACGCGCCGGATGCGTTCATCGGCATGCTCGAAGGCAAGAACTTCGGCAAGCTGGTGGTGAAGGTGTCGTAAGCGTGATTTGACGCTCACCGGAGGCGCGGGTATAAACCGCGTCTCGTGTATTTGTCGGACCTTTCCCCAATGAGCTTCAGCCCACTGATTCGCCAGTTGATCGACTCCCTGCGCATTCTGCCTGGCGTCGGTCAGAAAACCGCCCAGCGCATGGCGTTGCAGTTGCTTGAGCGCGATCGCAGCGGTGGCTCACGCCTGGCTCAGGCGCTGAGTCAGGCCATGGAAGGCGTTGGACACTGCAAACAGTGCCGCACCCTCACCGAAGAAGAACTGTGCCCTCAGTGTTCCGATGTCCGTCGGGATGACACGCTGCTGTGCGTGGTGGAAGGCCCAATGGACGTGTATGCCGTGGAGCAGACGGGCTATCGCGGTCGCTACTTCGTCCTCAAGGGGCACTTGTCGCCGCTCGATGGCCTCGGGCCTGAGGCCATCGGTATCCCGCAACTGATGGCACGGATCGAAGAGCAAGGCACGTTCACCGAAGTGATCCTGGCAACCAACCCGACCGTGGAAGGTGAGGCCACCGCGCATTACATCGCCCAGTTGCTCAACAACAAGGGCCTGATCACGTCCCGGATTGCCCACGGCGTCCCGCTGGGCGGTGAGCTGGAACTGGTGGACGGCGGCACGCTGGCGCATTCCTTCGCAGGGCGCAAGCCAATCCAGCTTTGACGTTAAAAGCTTTGACGTTTGGCCCAGCACTGTAGGAGCCGGCTTGCTGGCGAACGCGTCGGGTCAGCCACATCCAGGGTGAATGACACACCGATTTCGTCGGAACGCCGCCCGCACCAAGCCGGCTACAGTTTCGTCCGCTGATCGGGCCGGCCTTATTTATCCGTCAGCGCAAACTGCGTCAGGCAGAACGTCGGGATTTCCATGTCTTGCAGGCGTTGCGAGCCGCCCAGCTCAGGCAGGTCGATGATGGCGGCCGCTTCGTGCACCTTCGCGCCCATGCGGCGGATGAGGTTGGCGGCTGCGATCAGCGTGCCGCCCGTGGCAATCAGGTCATCGAACATCACCACCGCGTCGCCGTCGCACAGGCTGTCGGCGTGAACTTCCAGAAACGCTTCGCCGTATTCGGTCTGATAACCCTCTGACAGCACGTCTGCGGGCAGCTTGCCCTGTTTGCGGAACAGCACCAGAGGTTTGTTGAGTTCGTAGGCGATGATTGAGCCGATCAGGAATCCGCGGGCATCCATGGCACCCACGTGGGTGAAGTCCGAGTCGATGTAACGCTGCACGAAACTGTCCATCACCAGGCGCAGCGCCTTGGGCGACTGAAACAGCGGGGTGATGTCGCGAAAAATGACGCCAGGCTTGGGGAAGTCCACCACGGGGCGGATCAGGGATTTGAAGCTGAATTCGTCGAAAATCATCGAAAGGTCTCGGGCAGGAGATACACGCAAAGAGCGTAGTTTAAGCCTGCCCGGCCTGTGTCGCCATCAGCTTTCCAGCGAACCGCCCGCCAGCGCGCACAGCTGGATGGGGTCAAGAATGTGAATTTCCTTGCCTTCGGCGGCGATCAGCGCGTTCTGCTGAAAGCGGGTGAACACCCGGGATACGGTTTCCACGGCCAGGCCCAGGTAATTGCCGATTTCGTTGCGCGACATGCTCAGACGGAACTGATTGGCGGAAAAGCCGCGCGCCTGGAAGCGGGCCGACAAGTTGACCAAGAACGTGGCGATGCGCTCGTCCGCGGTTTTCTTCGACAGCAACAGCATCATTTGCTGGTCGTCGCGGATCTCGCGGCTCATGACGCGCATCAACTGACGACGCAGTTGTGGCAATTGCACCGACAGCTCATCCAGACGCTCGAAGGGAATTTCACACACCGAGGTCGTTTCCATGGCCTGGGCGGAGACGGGGTAGGCTTCTGCGTCCATGCCTGATAGCCCGACCAGTTCGCTGGGCAGATGGAAGCCGGTGAGCTGCTCTTCGCCGCTGTCGCTCAAGCTGAAGGTCTTCAGCGCGCCGGACCGCACGGCGTAGACCGAGTCGAAGGTATCGCCCTGACGAAACAGGAACTCGCCTTTTTTCAGGGGGCGGCCACGTTTGACGATTTCGTCGAGTGCGTCCATGTCTTCAAGGTTCAATGACAGCGGGAGGCACAACGGGGCCAGGCTGCAATCCTTGCAGTGAGCCTGGGTATGAGCACGCATCTTTACTGGCTCAGACATCGGGTAATTCCTTGTAAAAAAACACACATAAGTCGTAAGGGTAACCCACGGGTCAAGGCCTCGACTAGCACGCGCCCTCCATGGCGTGAAATGGATTCCTGCTGCTTAAACAGAAACGTCCTAGATCACTCGCGAAAACCGCTGACGGTTTTGAACGCTCATATAGGCGTCGAAGACCATGCAGATCGAGCGCACCAGCAAGCGTCCGGCCGGGGTGACACGGATGCCGTTGCTGTCCAGGTGAATCAATCCGTCTTTGGCCATCTGCAGCAACCTGGGCCAGCTTTCGCTGAAGTAGCCGCGAAAATCGATACCGAACTCATCGTTGATCGGGGCGAAGTCGAGCGAGCAGTGACAGATCAACTGCTGAATGACCGCTCGCCGTATGCGGTCGTCGTCGTTGCAGATCAGCCCTCGTTTGGTCGCCAGTTGATCGCTGGCGATCAGGTTCTGGTACTCGTTGAGGTCGTTGCTGTTCTGCGCGTACAGATCGCCGATCTGGCTGATGGCCGAGACCCCCAGGCCGATCAGGTCGCAGTGGCCGTGGGTGGTGTAGCCCTGGAAGTTGCGCTGCAGCGTGCCTTCTTCCTGAGCGATGGCCAGGTCATCATCGGGCAGGGCGAAATGGTCCATGCCGATGTAGCGGTAACCGGCCTGGGTCAGTTGCTCGATGGTGCGCTGCAGTATCTGCAGTTTGTGTTCGGCGCTGGGCAACTGCGCCGTGTCGATGCGCCGCTGGGGCATGAAGCGTTCGGGCAGGTGTGCGTAGTTGAACACCGACAGACGATCGGGTTGCAGGGCAATGACTTCGTCGACCGTGCGCGCGAACCCCTCGGGTGTCTGCAGCGGCAGTCCGTAGATGAGGTCGATGTTCACCGAACGAAATTGCAGCGTGCGGGCGGCTTCGACGATCGCGCGGGTTTCTTCCAGGCTTTGCAGGCGGTTGATAGCGCGTTGCACCAGCGGATCGAGGTCTTGCACGCCAAGGCTGACACGGTTGAAGCCCAGCTCGCGGAGCAGGCCCATGGTCGACCAATCCGCCTCGCGAGGGTCTATCTCGATGCCGTAATCGCCGGAGTGGTCGTCCAGCAAGGTGAAGTGCTGGCGCAGGTGCGCCATCAACTGACGCAGTTCGACATGGCTGAGAAAGGTCGGCGTGCCGCCACCGAAATGCAGCTGTTCAACCACCTGACGCCCGTCGACGTGGCGGGCGATCATCTGGATCTCCTGTTCCAGTCGCTGCAGATAGACGTGAGCACGGCTGCGGTCCTTGGTGATGACCTTGTTGCAGGCACAGTAGTAGCAAATGTTGGCGCAGAACGGGACGTGCACGTACAGCGACAATGGGCGCACAGCCTTGCGGCTTTCACGCATTGCATGCAACAGATCGAACGCACCCACCTGCGTATGGAACTGCACGGCGGTGGGATAGGACGTATAGCGCGGCCCGGTCAGGTCGTAGCGACGGATGAGTTCAGAATCCCAACGAAGGTCGTCGAGCATGCGGGCATTCCCGAAAAGGCTGGCGGTGAAGGCAGTTTAGGGAGAGCGGGTCGAGCCACTATTGACCTGGATCAATGGATGGCCGACATCCTCAGTGGGAGCGAATTCATTCGCGAAAGGTAGGGGAGGCGACAGACGTCCAGCGACCCATCCTGCCAATTGCGAATGAATTCGCACACAGGAAGCTAACGCACCGGAAGGCATGGGTGAGTGCTCAATGCCCCATCAACCAGTGCTGATGCGGGCCGGGCAGCGTCCACAGGCCAAACACAATCACCAACAGTCCACCGGCGACGCGCACGCCTCGTTTTCGCAGCAGGGCCGTGGTGCGGTCGGCGGCAAGGCCGGTGGCAATCAGGACGGGCCAGGTGCCGATCCCGAAGGCCAGCATCAGCAGTGCACTGTAAAGCGCATTGCCCTGACTCGCCGCCCAGAGCAAGGTGCTGTAGACCAGCCCGCAGGGCAGCCAGCCCCATGCCGCGCCGAGCAGCAATGCGCGCGGCAGGCTCGACACCGGCAGCAGTCGGCTGGCAACCGGCTGAATGTAGCGCCATAGCCAGCGTCCCAACCCTTCAATGCGTGTCAGACCGCTCCACCATCCCGCCAGGTACAGGCCCATGGCGATCAACAGCACGGCAGCCATCACCCGCAGAATCATCGCGCCGGGGCTGTTGGCGACCGCCCAACCCGCCAGGCCAATCAACAATCCCGCGCAGGCGTAGCTGAAAATGCGCCCGACGTTGTAGGCCAGCAACAGGCGCAAGCGTCGGCTGCGTTGCTCTTTGGGGATCGCCATCGTCAACGCCCCCATCAGACCGCCACACATGCCCAGGCAATGCCCGCCGCCGAGCAGGCCGAGAATCAGGGCCGAGAGCAGCTGGGGGAGGAGATCAGGCATGCATGTGGCCCGAAGGTTCTGTAGCGATGACACCGACGCCATCGCGGGCAAGCGCGCTCCTGCAGTTGACGTGCCGTGCGTAGATCCTCGCACCAACACTGATCCCTTGTAGGAGCGCGCTTGCCCGCGAAGAGGCCAGCCGCTGCACCGCAAAACCTGAATTCATCACCCGTTATTCTTCTCGTCCGCTTTCTGACCGTTTTTCCCCGACGCTTCATCCACGCCAGCCTTGTGCCCCGGATCCTGATCATCGAAAAGAATGCTGTGCGCCGGACCGTCGAGGTCGTCGTACTGACCGCTGTCCACGGCCCAGAAGAACACGTAGATCGCCACGGCCACGATCAACAGGGCCACCGGGATCATGATGTATAGCGCGGGCATTGAGCCTCCGAAATCCAGGGCGTGTGGAGCGAGAACGGGTTCATGCCGGCAATGGCCGGTGGCTGTCGACCACCCCGGGCGTGGGCTTGTCGAACTTCGTGCGAGTCAGACGCAGCGCATTGAGCACGACGATCAGCGAACTGACGGACATGCCCGCAGCCGCCCACAGTGGCGT
This sequence comes from Pseudomonas abietaniphila, assembly GCF_900100795.1. Taxonomy (GTDB): domain Bacteria; phylum Pseudomonadota; class Gammaproteobacteria; order Pseudomonadales; family Pseudomonadaceae; genus Aquipseudomonas; species Aquipseudomonas abietaniphila. The sequence continues at coordinate 57,054 of NZ_FNCO01000011.1, read as the reverse complement.
TATCCAGCCCAGCGCGGCGAATGGCAGCATGAGGCCATTGTAGAGCGCCGCCCACCACAGATTCTGCAGGATGACGCGGCGCGTCCGCCGAGCCAGCGTGAACGCCTGAACCAACGCCTGTAAGCGATTGGACAGCAGCACCGCGTCGGCAGTCGTTTTCGCCAGATCAGTGGCAGACCCCATGGCAACGCTGATGTCAGCGGCGGCCAGGACCGGCACGTCGTTGATGCCATCACCCAGCATCAACACCTTGTGCCCCTGAGCCCTGAGCTGTTGCAGGATCTGCAGCTTGTCATCCGGTCGCAGGCTGCCGCGCGCCTCGTCGATCCCCAGCTGTTCGGCCACGCTGGCGACCATCGGCGAGCTGTCCCCGGACAGCAGCAAGGTCTTCCAGCCACGCTGTTTGCAGGCCCGGACCAGGGCCGCCGCGTCATCGCGCAACCGATCATCCAGCACCAGCCAGGCCAGCGCCTGAGTCTCGTCGCCCAGCAACAACCATTGGCCGGGTTCGTCCGGCATGCTCGGCACGGGGCTGTCACTGAGCGCACAGACGAAATCTGCCTGGCCAATGCGCAGTCGTCGCGTTCCGACGCGTCCCTCAAGCCCCAGGCCCGGCGTGCTGAGCACGTCGTCAGCCATCAGCGGCGTGCTGCCAAATGCACGGGCGATAGGGTGTTCTGAGCGGCTTTCGAGCGCCGCCGCCAGGCTCAGACAGTCGTCACTGCCCAGCGGTCCCAGGCTGCGGATTGCCCTGAGCGTCAAACGGCCTTCGGTCAGCGTGCCGGTTTTGTCGAAGATCACCGTATCGATCTGATTAAGCCCTTCCAGCACATGCCCACGTGTCAGCAGCAGCCCGAGGGCGTGCAGCGTGCCGGTGGCGGTGGTCAACGCCGTGGGTGTCGCCAGTGACAGCGCGCACGGGCACGTCGCGACCAGCATGGCCAAAACGATCCAGAATGCCCGGCTGGGGTCCAGTTGCCACCACAGCGCCCCAATGACGGCGGCGGCGATCAGCGAGATCAGCAAGAACCACTGCGCCGCGCGATCAGCGACCTGCGCCAGACGCGGCTTTTGGGACTGGGCACGCTCGAGCAACCGGACGATGGCCGACAGTCGGGTGTCGAGGCCCAGGGCGAGGACTTCGACGGTCAGCACGCTTTCGACGTTCAACGTGCCCGCGGTCACGGCATCGCCGGGGACGCGCGGGTGAGGCAGGTATTCGCCGGTGAGCAGCGATTCATCGATGCTCGATTGACCGTGGACGATACGACCATCGGCGGGCAATACCGCGCCGGGATGCACCAGCACCTTGTCGTTGAGCCGCAGCTCACGGAGCAGAATCCGCTCGCTCTGACCGTCCTCGTTCACACGCAGGCATGACGCCGGCAGCAGATTGATCAATTGTGCGGTGGCGGCGGCGGTGCGTTCCCGAGCGCGCCGTTCCAGGTAGCGTCCGGTCAGCAGGAACAGCGCGAACATGCCCACCGCGTCGAAATACAGCTCGCCGACGCCGGTGATCGCCGTCCAGATGCCCGCCACGTAGGCCAGGCCGATGGCCAGCGACACCGAGACATCCATCGTCAGATGACGTGTGCGCAGGTCTCGAAAGGCGCCTCTGAAAAACGGCGCGCAGCTGTAGAACACGATGGGCGTGGTCAGAAACATCGCCACCCAGCGCAGGATGGTGTGCATTTCAGGGCTGAGGTCGATGTTGAATTCCGGCCACGTCGCCATCGTGGCCATCATGGCCTGAAACCACAGCAGGCCGGCAACTCCCAACTGACGCAGGCTGCGCCGGTTGTCCTGAGCCAACTGTTCGCTGGCCTCGTCGGCTTGCCAGGGATGGCCTGCGTAACCAATGCTGCGCAGTTCATTCAGCACCTGGCTGAGTGGCAGGGAGGCGTCTTTCCAGCGCAGGTAAAGCCGGTGACTGGACAGGTTCAGGCGTGCTTCGACGACGGCAGGCAGCGTGCGCAAATGGCGCTCGATCAACCAGCCACAAGCGGCACAACTGATGCCTTCGATCATCAGCGTGGTTTCGGCCAGGTCCTCGTCGTGATGCACGAAAGGTGCCTGCACGTCGGGCCGGTCGTACAGCGCCTGCTCGTCGAGCAAGTGTGACGGCAAGGCTTGCGGATGGGTCGAGGCTTCGCTGCGGTGGGCGTAATAGCCTTCCAGCCCGCCCGCGACGATGGCCTGTGCCACGGCCTGACAACCGGGGCAGCAGAATTCACGGGCTTGGCCGAGTACGACAGCGGTAAAACGACCTCCAGATGGAACGGGCAGGGCGCAGTGGAAACAAGGCGTTATGACCACGGATCATTCCCACGCGCAGCGTGGTGAAGAGGGTCGTGACGCTCGATGGTCATTCTCACTTCTTTTCCGCACCTTGAATCGGCTCGTCGCCCAGGATCAAGTCCTTGTCGCGGGTAATGGCTTCTTCTTCGAACAGGCGCCAGGTCTGGCTGTTTTCCACGCCCAGCAGTTCGACGAAGCGCCGGCCTTCGACCTTGTCGCTCATTTGTCCGACATAGCGACCCGGCTGGGCAGGGTTGCGCGCGAGCACGATCTTGCGGTCCTTTTCCGGTTGAGTCGGCGAGATCAGGTTCAGGACCAGCGTTTCAGGGCGGCTGTTCCCCGTCAGTCGCAGGTCGGCTTCGCCGGTGACGTCATCGAGGGTGACGGTCGCACGCAGTTTCAGTGTCTGGGCAAGCAGCTCACGGTCCAGCGAGCGGTTGATTCCTTTGCCGGCTTCGTAATAGTTGTCGTTGACCAGGTTGTCAGGGTTGTTGACCGCAATGGTCACCATGGACAGCGTCAGCGTGACCGAGCAGGCCAGAATGCCGATGATGATCCACGGCCAAAGATGCTTGTACCAAGGGCTTGAGGCGGTTGCTGCGGTCATGTCTGACATCTCTTAACGAACGTGTGGGCCGATGAATCGGCTCTTGGCTTGAATTTCGGTGCCGCTGTTTTCAATGTCCTTGAGGGTGAACGTCACCTCGTTGGTGCTCGACGGCAGCTGTTCCGGAGACACCGACAGCTCGACCGGCAGGGTGAAGATTTCACCGGCGGCGACCTTGATCTCGCGTTGCCCTTGCAGTTTCAGGTCCGGCAGGCCAGTCGCGTCGAGGACGTAGGTGTGATCGACCTGATCCTTGTTCATCACCTTCAGGCTGTAGACGTTTTCGATGCGCCCTTCGGCGTTTTCGCGGTACAGCACGCGGTCTTTGCTGACGTCGAAGCCCACCAGCGAGCGCATGAAGAAGGCGCCCGTCAGCGCGCCGATCATCACCACCAGGACCACCGCATAACCGATCAGGCGCGGCCGCAGTGTGTGTGTGGTTTGTCCGGACAGGTTGTGTTCGGTGGTGTAGCTGATCAGGCCGCGAGGGTAGTTCATCTTGTCCATGATGGTGTCGCAGGCATCGATACAGGCGGCGCAGCCGATGCACTCGATCTGCAGGCCGTCGCGGATGTCGATGCCGGTCGGGCAGACCTGCACGCACATCGTGCAATCGATGCAGTCGCCCAGTCCGTTCGCCTTGTAATCCAGCTCCTTTTTGCGCGGGCCGCGTTTCTCACCACGACGCGGGTCGTAGGAGACGATCAGGGTGTCTTTGTCGAACATCACGCTCTGAAAGCGCGCGTATGGGCACATATAGATGCACACCTGTTCGCGCAGCCAGCCAGCGTTGCCATAGGTGGCGAGGGTGAAGAACCCGATCCAGAAATAAGACCAGCCATCGGCCTGACCGGTGAAGAAGTCGACGGTCAGGTCGCGGATGGGTGAGAAATAACCGACGAAGGTCAGGCCTGTGACAAACCCGATCAGCAGCCACAGGCTGTGTTTGGCCAGTTTGCGGGTGAGCTTGTTGGCGCTCATCGGCGCCTTGTCCAGTTTCATGCGCTGGTTGCGGTCGCCCTCGGTGACCTTTTCGCACCACATGAAGATCCAGGTCCACACGCTCTGCGGACAGGTGTAACCGCACCAGACGCGGCCCGCGAACACGGTGATGAAAAACAGCCCGAAGGCGCTGACGATCAGAATGCCGGACAGCAGGATGAAGTCCTGTGGCCAGAACGTGGCTCCGAAAATGTAGAACTTGCGTTCGGGCAAATTCCACCAGACCGCCTGGTGTCCGCCCCAATCGAGCCAGACGGTGCCGAAGTACAACAGAAACAGCACGATCCCGCCGCCGATCCGCAGGTTGCGAAACAGTCCGGTGAACGCCCGGGTGTAGATCTTCTCCCGAGAGGCATAGAGGTCGACGGTGTCATCGTCTTTTTTGGCCGGCGGCGTGACGTTGTGTACCGGAATCTGGTTGCTCATCGCAGCATACTCATCGAGGCGTGCTCATTGAAGCGTTCCACGGCGGTGGCTAAATGCCTCGGTCAGTACGTGCCGGCCGAGGTCATTGGGTGGTGTCATGGCGCACATGATACTCCTGTCACTTTAGATCGTTTTGATGGCCGGGCAGGGGTATCACCGCCAGCTCCTTGCTGTTTTTCCAGTCGTTGTCAGCGACCTTGCTCACCCTGAGATGGCGTGCATCGCGGTCTATCTCGGCGATCAGGTAACTGCGTTGTGAGGCCGAGCCGCTGAGAAACAAAGGCACTGCGCCGAAGTAATCCGCTTCGTAGTAGCGGCCACTGTATCGGTGTAAATGCCCTGCGAAGACGGCCGTCACCTGGTACGTATTGATCATGGCCTTGAAACGCTGGAGATCCTGGGCGCTGGTCTGCCAGCCATTGGGTTTATGCATGTTCAGCAAAATGGTCAGGTTGTCGGCCCTTGCCTGTTTGAGCTGTTCTTCAAGCCAGTCGAGTGAGCTCTTTATCCTGAAATCGTACGTCTTGAACCTTTGTCGTGAGCTGAAACTCGCTTCGTAGGTCGGCTCGTTATTCAACTGAATAAGCTGAACGTCGCCGAATCGTTTGCTGTACGCGAGGCTGCCAACCCACGTCTCGTTCCAGCCGGCTTTCTCGACGTACAGCGCCATCGAATCGACTTTATTCAGCATCCGGTCACGCAGGTCGAACAGGCTGTCCCGGGCGCAGCCGTTGTTGGCGCAGTTGCCGACGTTGTTCTGGTAATCATGATTGCCCAGGCCGAAGTAATAATCACCGCCCAGATGAGCGTCCAGCGTGCGGTACAGATAATCGCGCTGCCAGCCGTGGCCATAGGCGGTCATGTCACCGTTGATCATCACGGGCACGTGCTGATCCGGATGGGCCTTGCGTAAATCGGCGATGCTTGTGTACTGCGCTTCAATCAATTCCCTCGACAGTTGCTGGTTGGTTTTGTCCGGGATGTCCTGTTGGTTGTCGCTGTAAGGGGTCCATGGGTATTGCGGGTCCGAGGCAAAGATCAGCACTGACGGCGTCGCGTGGGCGGTCATGCTCACAAGCCACAGGCTCAACGAGCTGATAAAAAGAGTCCATTTATTCATGTTCGGTACGTCCTTGAGAGAGCGAATGCCAAGTGCGCTTCCTGCGACTTGTGCGTGCAGTCTAGGGACGTAAACGCAAAATCAAGCGTATATAAAGCTCAAATTTCAACCGTCGGATCATCAAATGTAAGTGCGAGTTACCGGTGGCCGTTCTAGAGACCCTCGCCAGGGTGCGCTGGCAAAGGTCCCTCTACGTGAACGGTTTATGGGGCGTCGGCGGGTTTGTCTCCGTGAGACAGGCTGTACACGTAGGCGGCCAGCAAATGCACCTTGTCGTTGCCTTGCAGCAGTTCCTGCGCGGGCATCTGGCCCTGGCGACCGTAGCGGATGGTCTGCTGCAATTGCGCGAAGCTGGAGCCGTAAATGAAGGCGGCCGGGTGGGTCAGGTTCGGCGCACCCAAGGCGGGCGTCCCTTTGCCTTCAGGACCGTGGCAGGCCACGCAGTTGGCGGCGAAGATTTTTTGCCCGGCCACCGGGTCGGCCTTGGCGTCGTCCGGCAGTTTACGGCCATACAGTTGAGTCAGTACGTAGGCGGAGACATCACGCACGCCCTGGTCCAGAATCACTTCACCCCACGCCGGCATGACCGCATGACGGCCGCCCATGATGGTGGTCTTGATGGTCTGCGGCTCACCGCCCCAGCGCCAGTCGGCGTCGGTCAGGTTGGGGAAGCCGTAAGCGCCTTTGGCGTCGGAGCCGTGGCAGACCGAGCAGTTGGTGGCGAACAGGCGACCGCCCATTTTCAGTGCTTGCGGGTCTTTGGCCACGTCCTCGATCGGCATGGCCGCGAACTTGGCGAAGATTGGCCCGAAACGGGCGTCGGAACGGGCCATTTCCTTCTCCCATTCATGGACGCCGGTCCAGCCGGACTGGCCATTGGAGAAGGCGATCTTCTTGTCGTTATCAACGTAGTCGTACCCCGGCAGCAGGCCTTTCCAGTTGCCCAGGCCTGGGTAGAGCACCAGATAGCCCAAAGCGAAGATGATCGTGCCGATGAACAGCATGAACCACCACTTGGGCAGCGGGTTGTCGTACTCCTCAATGCCGTCGAACGAGTGGCCGACGGTCTCGTCGGTGGTGTCGGCGCGTTGGCCCTTGCGGGTCGCCAGCAACAGCCAGGTCAGGCAGAAAATCGTGCCCAGCGACAGCACCGTTACGTACAGGCTCCAAAACGTAGTCATTGTTTGTTGCTCCTGGAAGCTTTTGCTTGCTCGAGGTGCTTGATGGCCTCGGGGTCGTCGGCAAAGGGCAGCAGGGTGGCGTCGTCGAATTCAGCTTTGCGCCGCGGGCTGAAGACCCACAGCGCCAGACCGATGAAGGCCACCATCACGACCACGGTGCCCAGGCCTCGAATCATCCCGATATCCATAGCGATCACCGTTTGCTCTTGATGATGGTGCCCAGGCCCTGAAGGTAGGCGACCAAGGCGTCCATTTCGGTTTTGCCTTTCACGGCGGCGCCTGCACCGGCGATGTCTTCATCGGTGTAAGGGACGCCGAGGCTGCGCAGGACTTCCATCTTGCGACCGGTCAACTTGCCGTCGAGCTTGTTTTCCACCAGGAACGGATAGGCCGGCATGATCGATTCCGGCACCACGTTGCGCGGGTTGTACAGGTGCGCGCGGTGCCAGTCATCGGAGTAGCGACCGCCCACGCGGGCCAGGTCAGGGCCGGTACGCTTGGAACCCCACAGGAACGGGTGATCCCAGACGCTTTCACCGGCCACCGAGTAATGCCCGTAGCGTTCGGTTTCGGCGCGGAACGGTCGGATCATCTGCGAATGGCAGCCGACACAGCCATTGGCGATGAAGACATCGCGACCTTCCAGCTCCAGGGCCGGGCGGGGTTTCATGCCTTCGACCGGTTTGTTGGTCACGTCCTGAAAGAACAGCGGGACGATCTGGGTCAGGCCACCGACCGCAACGGCGATGACCATGAAGATCGACAGCAGGCCGATGTTCTTCTCGAGCATTTCATGTTTGATCATCAGTGGGCTCCCACGACAGCGATCTGGGCGGCTTCTTCGGCTTCCTCGGTGTTCGAGGCACGCACGGTGCGGAACACGTTGTAGGCCATGAACAGCATGCCGCTGGCGAAGAACGCCCCACCGAGGGCGCGCACGATGTAACCCGGATGGCTGGCTTGCAGCGCTTCGACGAAGGAGTAGGTGAGGGTGCCGTCATCGTTGATCGCACGCCACATCAGGCCTTGGGTGATGCCGTTGACCCACATCGATGCGATGTACAGCACGGTGCCGATGGTCGCGAGCCAGAAGTGCGTGTTGATCAGGCCGATGCTGTGCATCTGCGGACGGCCGTAGAGCCGCGGAATCATGTGGTAGACCGCACCGATGGAAATCATCGCCACCCAACCGAGCGCACCGGCGTGTACGTGACCGATGGTCCAGTCGGTGTAGTGCGAGAGCGAGTTGACGGTCTTGATCGCCATCATCGGGCCTTCGAACGTCGACATGCCGTAGAACGCCAGCGACACGACGAGGAAGCGCAGGATCGGGTCCGTGCGCAACTTATGCCAGGCACCGGAGAGCGTCATCATGCCGTTGATCATGCCGCCCCAGCTTGGCGCCAGCAGGATGATCGACATCACCATGCCCAGCGACTGCGCCCAGTCGGGCAGCGCGGTGTAGTGCAAATGGTGCGGGCCGGCCCAGATGTACAGGGTGATCAGTGCCCAGAAGTGCACGATCGACAGGCGATAGGAGTAGATCGGGCGTTCGGCCTGTTTCGGCACGAAGTAGTACATCATCCCGAGAAAGCCGGTGGTCAGGAAAAAGCCCACGGCGTTGTGGCCGTACCACCACTGAATCATCGCGTCGGTTGCACCCGAATACGCCGAGTACGACTTGAACAGGCTCACAGGCAGCGACATGTGGTTGACGATGTGCAGCATCGCCGTGACCACGATGAACGCGCCGTAGAACCAGTTACCGACATAGATGTGCTTGGTCTTGCGCTTGACGATGGTGCCGAAGAACACCGCCGCGTAGGTCACCCAGACGATGGCCAGCAGAATCGCGATCGGCCATTCCAGCTCGGCGTATTCCTTGGTCGTCGTGTAGCCCATGGGCAGCGTGATGAGGGCCCCGATGATCACGGCCTGCCAGCCCCAGAAGTGAAAGGCGGCCATGCCGTCGGAAATCAGTCGCGTCTGGCAGGTTCGTTGCACGACGTAGTAGGAGGTGCCGAACAGCGCGCATCCACCGAAGGCAAAGATCACGAGGTTGGTGTGCAGCGGGCGCAGGCGTCCGAACGTGGTCCAGGGAAGACCGAGGTTCAGGTCAGGCCACACAAGTTGTGAGGCGATGAAGACACCAAGCCCCATGCCAAGGATCCCCCAGACCACCGTCATGATGGCGAACTGGCGGACGACCTTATAGTTATAAGCAGTCGGACTGATTGCTGTGCTCATTCTAAGGTTCCACGGTTTGGGTGTTTTATTAGTGTGGTAACAGCCGCAACATCGAAATAAGCGTAGACCGTTTGCCGCGCAATGAGCGCATGACACGGACGACTGAAACGATAGATGCAGTTTTTTGGCAACCCGCCGCGCACGAGGCACAGCATTGAGTTGCCCGAGTGGGCCGCCAGGACGGGGAACAGGACGAGTGAGGCAGCGCGCGTGAGTGCCGAAAACTGGATACAACCCTGCGGGTGACGAACAGATCGATGCTGTCTGTCTGCAAGAGGGAAGGAGGGTCGAGCACAATCCTTTCACTGGGCCTGTGGCCAGCTGTCGCCGGACCACCATGGCGGCAAGCTTAGACGTGAATGGCCGGCGATGGAAGCCGTAAAAACAACTGCGACACTTGGCCGCGCGGGATTGCCGAGGCGCCGCGCCCCTCGTAAGGGCGCGGCGCACGACGATGTCAGAAGACAGCTGAAACGTTCCTCCCCCTGATCTCCCTGTCCTTTGGTGGAGGGTTTCTACGTCTAAAGTTGTATACAAAAGCCGCTAACGATTGCACTTTTTCACTGCCCAAAAATTTGGCCCGAGCTGGCAGAAAAGTCGGTGATCGTTGCGGTTGATCGACCGAAACCGGACAGAAAGATTGTGCCGTCGATGAAACCGCCCGGTTGTGTGTGGTTTGGGGCGCTCAGCGTGTCGGTGCTTTTGTCCGAAGTGCCACGACAGGGTAAAGAGCGGAAGCTGAACCCTGGCTGTCGTGTGCGGGCATCTTCATGGTGCGCGGAACATTCAGATTGCCCTGCGCGTTGGGCATAATGACGCGCATCAACAGATCAGGGCATGAGGCCAGCATGAGCAAAGAGCACCCGGTAACGCTTGCCGTCGATCACTGTGCGCAACTGGCCAAAGAGCGGGGTTGGTTGTGGCACGCGCCGACGACGCCAAACGTGGCTGCGACGTTGATCCTCGCGCACGGCGCAGGTGCGCCCATGGACAGCGATTTCATGAATGACATGGCGGACCGCCTGGCGGCTTTGGGCATCGGCGTGCTGCGGTTCGAGTTCCCTTACATGGCGCAGCGCCGTATTGATGGCGGTAAGCGTCCCCCCAATCCACAGCCTAAATTGCTCGAATCCTGGCACCAGGTGTACGCCGCCGTTCGTCCCCTTGTCAGCGGGCGTCTGGCCATCGGCGGTAAATCCATGGGAGGGCGCATGGCCAGCCTGATTGCCGATGAGGTCCAGGCCGATGCGCTGGTCTGCCTCGGCTACCCTTTTTACGCGGCGGGCAAGCCTGAAAAGCCGCGGGTCGCACACCTGGCTGAACTGCGCACACCGACCCTGATCATTCAGGGCGAACGGGACGCGCTGGGCAATCGAGAAACGGTGGAAGGTTACACGCTCTCGCGCCAGATCGATGTCCATTGGTTGCCCACCGCCAACCACGACCTGAAACCGTTGAAAGCAGCGGGCGTCAGTTATTCGGCCTGCTTGCAGGACGCCGCAGAACGCATCGCCGGTTTTCTATCTCGGTGACACCAAGCCGTCCTCCTCCCGTGGACACACCACGTCGAATTCGCCCCCGGACACGTCGAAGCCAATGGCCGACATGGCGAACTCGAACGTGCCGCGCAGGCGACCGGTATCAGAATTGAACTCAAGCAGTGTCACGCTCCCGCACTGGAAATCGCGGGAGTGAAAAACCTGCACGACTTGCTTGGGGGTGCGGTGGTAGACCACGGTGATGCGATCGTTGCGCACGAGATCGTAGGTGCCGGGCTCCAGCGTCTGATCGATGAACAGGCCAAGCATTGTCCGATGCCGGGCGACCTGTCCTTCGGCATGAATTTTCCAGATCCGGTGAGTACGCGCGCCAGACAACTCGGGCCGCAGACAGGACAAACCACTCAGGCGAGAGGCCACAAACGGTTTGGTGTTAACGAAGGCCCTGAAGATGTCGGGCCTGGGGCATGTTGGCGATGCAGGTTGATTGCGGGTGTTCATAAAGTGCTCTCCCTGATCGTGCACCTGCCCCGGCTGAATCGGCGTCAGCGAGGGCAGGTGCACGCGTTATGAACATGAAGGGGAACCGGACCCACCTTCAAGGCGGGTCCGGTCGGGTTTCAGCGTTTAATGTCGGTCAGGAAAAGTGCAGCCCGATGCCCAGAACTTTGTTAATGGTGAAGGCGTAGCCCTCTTGGCCGTTGCCAAAGTGTTTAATCGGCGCCTTGGGGAGCTTGGCGCTTGTGGATGCCCAGATATTGGTCTTCTCCAGCGGCCACTTATCGCCGAAGGCGTCGTAGACCTCTCGAAGCTCCTGCATCGTTGGCAAACGAGCGTTGTTGCGTTCCGCATCCCATACCACTTCCTGATACGTGTTGGGCTTGAGTCGGGAGCACTTGATCACGCCGCTGACCGTGACCTGATAGGAAAGCGTGGCCCCGGTGGCGTCGGTCACGCTGATGGTCGCCGTCCCGTTGCCACGTGACCAGACCACGCCATGTTCCTGAACGCGCGCGATCGCCGTGTTGCTGGACGTGTAGGTGTATGGCCTGACTCCCTCTTTGGCCACGCGTTGCGCGGAGTTGTCGGCGGTCCACTTTTGAGAGACATCCGGGTGGGAAATCACCGCATACGTTTTACCTGACAGCCTCAACGCACTGGTGTCGAACGTGAGCGTACTGAGCACCGACAGTTTCAGCTTCACCGATTCGCGTGTGGTGCCTGCGCGCGTGACTTGATAGGTCACCGAGGCCTTGGCGTTCTGCGTCGTCACTATCAACGACTTCGGCACAGTGAACACCAGTTGGTTGCTACCACCGGCCGTTTGCACCGGCGTCTCATACCGGGAAGCGCCCACCCAGATCACCTTGACCTGGTCTCCGCTGCGAATGTCATAGCGCACCCGAACCGTGGCGCCCGATTCCGGGATCAACCCGGGCGTGATCACCCCGTCTCCCCTCACGGTGTCCATCGTTGGCTCTGGCAGCGACAATTCGCCACCTGCCACCATCACCGAGTACCACCGGGAAAACAGCACGGAGCCGGTCGTGCGAATAATGCGATAGGACACCGAGATGTGCTGGCCCAGGTTGGCGTTCACCAAGGCACTGGAGAACACCACCGACAACGATTTGCCCACCTCATTGGCGCCGATGACGTTGTCTTTGTCCTCGTTGCCTTTAGGACTTCTCCAGCTCACCCTGACCTGATCGCCCAGGCGCAAATCGGCCGAGGCATCAACGATCACGGTTGCACCGTAGGGGGTGTTGGCCGGGTCGAGGATGTCGTTGACGGCTTCTTTGATGATGGGGAGGGGCAGCGGAGTGGTTTGGTCCTCGCTCACCGTCAAACGCAACGAAGGTGATTTGAAGAACGCGCGGCTGAAGGTGTTGACGGTGTAATAGACCTCAACCGACCCCCCGGCCAATGCCTTGACTTTTTCGTCTGGAATCAGGAAGTCGACCTGGCTGCCGACATCGCCTTCGGCGACCGTAATAAGCTGGTCGTGCATGACATTGGCGCCGCTACCGGTTTTACCCATCCAGAACAGGTGCACGTCATTGCCTGCTGCCATGAAGTAATACGGGGGCACTTCTGCACGGACATTGCGGGACGCCGGGTTCAGAACGCCATTGTTCTGTTCAGCCACAGGTACACGCGGCAGCGGAAGCTCCATCGGACTGCCCACGATCTTCAGCGGCAGACTCTTCGAACGGAGGGTGTTGCCCGATGGCTTGTTCACCCGGTACTGGAGACGAGCACGCCCTTGCGCCATCGGTAGGAATTGCGTGTTCGGCACCTGAAACTCATAGAAACTGTCCAAAGTGCTGACAGTCTTGATGGCCGTGAAGGTCTCCAGCGGCATGCCTTCGGCGGTATTGCGCTCCATCGACAGCACCAGTTCATCACCCCGCTGGATATCAGGATGGGCAATCACCAGCACCTGAAGATCAGCCGAGCCCAATTGGTCAAGGTTCAGTTCCATCCCCGGTGCCTGCGGGGTGATGGGCGCGGGCAAGCTGGTGTCACCGGCTTCCACTTCCACATGGGTGGGCAGCGACCAACGCGACCAGTTATTCACCACATCGCGAATCTCGTAACGCACTTCCAGCATGTCCGAGTCACCTGCAAGGTCGATGATGTCCTTGCTGACCGGGATGACGACGGGCTTACCCACCTGAGCCTGATCGGTGATTTCGGTGAGGATCAGTTCGCCGTGCCACGACAAGGTGATCTTGTCGCCCACAAACATGTTCAGGTAAGGCGCGATCTCGACACGCACGTTTTCAGGTGAGGTGATGACACCTTCCGGGAACACCTTGGGCTTGGCGAGGCGTTCGTTTTCGAAGGGCGTTGCGGGGTTGGTGTCGGTGCCGCCTGGGAGGGTGAGCTTGACGGGAATGGTGGCTGGAGAGGATTGATTTTTCTGGCCGCCAATGGGTTTGGTGACCTCATACACAAGGGTAATTGCGTCTTGACGGATAAACTTCTGATCAAGCGGCAGAACGACGAAGTTGAAACTTCCGGGCGTCAGGTCTTCGCGTTTTACGGTGTAGTTGATGGCCAGTTGATTGTCGCAGTAAAGATCGATGGCATCGCCTTCACTGATTTCCAGGTAGGGGCCAACACGCACTGAGAGCGGAACCTTTGGATCCAGCGTATCCGCATAACCGATGCCACTGGGATCGTGCAGGTTCTGCATCGCCGGTGCCGGCAGTAACGCTTTAGTTGCACTGTTCATAATGCTGTCTTCCTTGTTTTTGTAGTTTTGGTTGGCGAGCCCGGAGGCTCGCCGTTGGGTCTGCTCAGCAGCCCCCTCCCGGAATGGACATGGTGATGATCACTTGGGTGGTGATCGAGTTGACCATCACGCCACCAGGGCCCTCTACGCGGTAGTAGGCTTCGCCGCGACCCTCGCAGATCAGGCTCAGTTGCTGGGCCGAAACCCGGAAGGCGTAGCCTTGCGCTTGCTCCGAGGCGTCAAGCACATGGGTAAACTCGATGCTGGCGCCAGGTACAGGCGTATCTCCATGGATTCTGTTGTAGCCGTGGAAGACCACGCTGACGCGCGGGTACTTGTCAGCATTGACGTAAGGCGGAATGAAGATCGGCGTGCCATCAGGGCTGTTTACAGGGCTGATCGCATTGAATTGGTTGGCGTTGGTGAACACCGGACCGTCAAGCCCATCTGGCCCGCCAGGCAAATCGCCCTCGGAGGTGACGACCACCGTCTGCGCACCCGACTTCGACGTATTCGGGTTGCCGGCATGGGTCACGGTGTAATACACCTTGATTGCATCGCCCGTGCCTTCGGCGGTGAGCAATGCATTAGGAACACTCAGCACCAGATCGAGACCGATGTCGGGCGAGCGCAGGGTGTAAACAGCCGGTGTACGTTGCGAACCCCAATACACGCTGAGGGTGTCGCCGATGGCAAATTCGTCCTTCCAGCCAATGACCGCTTCGGCATCCAGCAGGAAGTCATCCTTGTCGATGACGTTGTCCTGATTGTCGGGATTATTGCTGGTGCCGCGGATGATCGGCAGGGCCAACGCTTCGTTTTCCGGGGTTTCCGGATCCGGATCCACCGGCCCTGGCAAGGTCAGGTTCACGGTCACAGGCAGCGACAGCGATACGCCCACGAGCACATCGTTGCGGCGAACTTCATACTGCAACTCGACATTACCCTCGCCAGCTTGGGCGATCAGCGCGTAGGGCACATTGAGGGTAAACACCGGATCCGAGGTTTCATCGCCGGACTGCAAAGCGACTTCCGGGAGCGCGGCGCTGCCCCAATACAACGTGATTTTGTCGCCTACCTGAGGGTTGGGGTACTGCGGAATGTCCACGGCCACTTTGGCGCGAGCGTCGGCGTCATCGATCAGCCCGTCGTCAGCCTGTGCACACACAGGCGCGGGGTAGTCGTTCGGAATTTCCGTCAGAAACAGTTGAAACGTCTCCGGGAGCGATGGGATCGAGGTATTTCCCGCTCGGTCGGTGACGGTATAGCTCACTGGCTCTCGAACATCGCCGAGGTTTTCGAGGAACGCGCGCGTGAAGTCGATCATCACGCGGTCCTGAGTCACCTCTGACGGGGTGACCGTATGCTGTGGGCCTGGGACGCTGCCCCAGAAGGTTTCAATCTTGTCGCCCCAGTCCATGCCTGCATAGCCCGGAACCTCGGCGGTGAGCACATCACCCATGGCGGTCAGTTCGTCCGAGGTCAGCGTGCCGTCTTGGGCTTCGGGCGGGAAGACCATTGGGGCCAGAAGGCCACCGCCTGGCGCGGTGAGGTCAACGATCAACGGGATTGTTGGCGAGTAGGCGGTCTGTCCTCCGAGTTCGTTCTTGGCGACGTAGCCGGCCGCATGGACCCCTTCGTTTTCCAGCAAACTGGCCGGAATAGGCAACGTCAATGCATCGCCAGGGATTTCATCGGCAATGTATTTTTTCTCACCCACCACGTCGCCGTTCCAAACCAATTGGTAAGAATGGCCAGGCAAAGACTCTCCCCATGCCACCAGATCCATGGTGACCGGTTGCTGCAGGTCTTCACGGGTCAGCAGGCCGTCCACAGGGTCGGCGACGGGAACGCTCGGTTGCGGCAACGCTCTGTTGTTACCGTGGCGGGTAACCAGTGATTGATGATTTAATTTACACATAGTGCTTCTCCATTAAATAGGCAGCCGGGATCTTTGATTGAAAAGGCCGCCGAGTTTTTTATTAAATTAACAGGGCATGGTGCGCCTGTTGGGTATGGCAGTTAAGGTTATCCGCGTATGTTTAAATTGGCTTTTCTATACGGGATGCAGTTCAACTAATCGTAGTGGGTGTGGCTTGTCAATGGGGGTGTGGTAGGTATTTATATTTTGGCGGGTCTAGATTGCTAAATATTTCAATCGTGTTTAATTAGCTGTGGCGTGGCGGAGCGTCTGTCAATATAAACGTCGCTCTTTAATGACCAGGCGCTGCCATAGTCGTTCTTAATCTGGTAGCGCGCTTCAATTCGCCCGAGGGTAAAATGATCGAGCAGTGTGGACGGGATTTTAAATAGCACGTCGTTGAGGTGGGTGTGTTCATCGACCGTTGCGGACATGCTTATCTCTGTGGCCTTAATGAGTTGCCCGTCAATAAACGCGTCATAACCTTTCAGAGACACTTCGATAAGATCTCCAGCACTCAGGTTGCGATAAGGTTTAACCCATAATGACGTGCCTTCTGTTACCGCAGGCAGTCGCAAGGTGTGGGTGGTGTCGGCGTCCACGAATACGGCACCGGCCAACCCGCACTCACCGCCGGGTAATTGCGCCTGGCTCACCACCCGGACGAGTTGCGTCGAAGAGTGTGAAGTGTTGGGGTTGTCTGTTCGGGTGGCGGTGTAATGCAAAGGAATCGCACGGCCGGTGCCTTCACCGACAATCAGCTTGTTGGGCAGGCAGATCACCAGGTCGGCACCGGCATCGATATCGTTTTGATCAAGTGTACGCATAACCGGGAGCGGCCATGTTCCCCAGAACAGCGCGATCTGATCAAACGCCTTGAAGCCCGTTTGCCAGGGAACGATCACATCCGCGTCGAGGCGGTAATCGTCTTCATCAAGAACGTTGTGCTCACGGTTGGCCTGCTCGCTTCTACCTCGCACCGTAGGCGCTGCCAGTTGCTCGTTGATCAAGGTGGCGGGTGTCGGGTCTTGTGGGCCTGGCAAGGTGACGAAGACGTTCACCTGCGTAGCGGGGGAGGTGCCGCCCAATACCCCATTGCGGTACACCTCATACCGAACCTCAGCGGGCCCGTCTCCGGCGGCCTGCACCGTGGCGTAGGGCACATGCCACGACAGAATCATCGGCTGTAAAACGGACGTGTCGTTCAGCAACTGGCCGTGCAGCGTCACCTTGCCCCAGTGCAGCACGACCTCATCGCCCGGCTGCACATTGCCATAACGGGGAATATCCACCCGTACACCATGGCGAGCGTCGTTGTGGTCCAGCAAGCCGTCGGCGGCGGAAGGCACGACAGGTGGCAGCAATGCCTGCGGCAGGTTACGCAGTTGCAGGCGCAGCAGCGCTGGCTCCGAAACCCTGGAGAGATTACCCGCGCGGTCGGTGACGGTGTAGGTCACCAGGACCTCGCCGTCGTTCAGTTGCGCCAGAAAATCGCGCGTGAAGCTGAACACGATGTTGCCGCCGCCCAGTTCATCCGCCTTGAGGGTGCGCTCCGGCCCTGGCTGCTCGCCCCAGTAGGTGCGCACCACATCGCCCCATTTGGCGTCGAAGTAACTGGGCAGCCGGGCGGTCAACACATCACCCGCCAGCGCCAGCGCCTCTTCGGTCAACGGCTGCTGGTGGGCCTCGAACAACAGCGTTGCCAGCAGATCACCACCGGGCGGGGTGCGGTCGACGATCAACGGGGATACGGCTGAGTAGGCGGTTTGTCCACCCGGTTCATTTTTGGGTCTGTAACCAACGGCATAGGTGCCCTCTTCCTCCAGCAGGCTTGCAGGAATGACCAACGTCAACGGATCGCCGGGACGTTCATCGCGAATGTATTTTTTCTCACCCGCCTCTCTACCGTTCCAAACCAGTTGATAAGAATGGCCAGGCAAGGCCTCTGCCCATGCCACCAGATTGATGATGATCGGCTGTTGCAGGGCCTCCAGGGTCAACAGTCCATCTACCGGGTCGGCTTGAGGGATGAGTGGTGGTTTCAACATATGCTTTGGTCTCTTGTTGGATGATGCAGGTTATATTTTTTTATTGTTGCTTCGTCTTCACAGATGCAGGCGTTTTCCAGCGTGTTGACGCGTCACTAACAGCAGGCTTCATTCACGCGTAAAGCGCGCGGTAGGTGAGTGACACTTTTTAACTAATAGCGGTTTCGTGGGGTTGTCAATGGTGGGCGTGTAAATATAGGGGGGCAGTTTTTTAGTTGGAGTAAAAAGACGCACTCACGAATGATCTGGCTCAGGTCAGTTGCGAGTGGCTCTTCTGATTTAGGGCAGTTGCTGGAATCTATCACGCATAGTGAAAGTCCTCTATTTATCTGAACGGAAATTGTTGCTCACTGGGTCTTGGCTCGGTCACTGGATCGAGTGTTGGTCGAAATGGGTTAGCTTCACCCCTGCGTTCTGAACATCCGGGCAGTCGTCTTGTTTGTTTGCGCGAGACATCACAATAAGCGTTTTTTCCGTAGGAAAGGTATGACACTCATTTGGGAGTGAGTAACTCTGTCCTGTATCCATTTTGATTGCTGGAAGAAAGTCTCTCTGTCGCAGTCTGTCGTTCTTTTAAAAGAAGGACGTATCGCGTGAACGATAAAAGCAGTAGATTTCAGGGCGCAGGCACCCACTGGCAACTTTTGGGGGTGTTATGTGGCATGTCGATCACATTACAGAGCATGGCACAGGAGCAACCTGTCAGGTTATCGCCTGGCGCCGTAACTGTTCCGGCGGGCGCCGTCGAAACGGTTGATCAGGCTACCGGCCTGGAGTATTACCTGAAGACGGGCTCTATGCTGAACTTGCTCGACGGAGGGGTGATCAACAACATTCGAACGGAGTCGTCTGGAAGCGTCGTAAATATCACAGGGGGCGTAGTCGAGCAGACGATCGATGCCCCCGGGATATTGGCCGCCATTTTGGTGAACGCCGGTACGCTGAATGCGACCGATGCGATTGTATGGAGCGATACCAAGACGGCGATAGAGGTCGTTGCTGTCGACGACTCCGGCAGCGCTTTGAACCTGAAAAACAGTTTCGTATCGGGCGCTGGTGACGCGATAAAAGTGGGGAGAAGCGACGCTGTTTTGACTGCTACCCACGTGCTCGGTGTTGCGGTGGCGGGCGTTACCGGGGTAGGCGTGCAGACAGGCGGTTCGAATCTTCGGATTGAAGATAACAGCCTTATCGAGGGTGAACGGGTGGGGCTGACGGTCACCACCTCTGGTCCAATACCTGGTTCCGGCAATCTTCCCCCCCCCCCAGACGTCGTGACGATTGATCACTCCACGGTGGTGGGGCACTTCGGGCCCGCGATAGAGCTTTTTGACAATGTTACTTCGCCCGCCGTTGCCACTATCACGCTGCAAAACAACACCGAACTGGTGGCTGGCAATGGCAATCTGGTGGAGGTCAAGGATAAGGGTCAGCTTGACCTGATCGTCGACGACAGCCGCCTCAAGGGCGATCTGCTGGCTGCAGAGGGCGCTCGTCTTGATGTCGTATTGCAAAACGACGCGCGATTGAGCGGGAATGTGAGTAACGTCAACAGCATGACCATCAACTCCGATGCGCGCTGGAGGTTGCTGGCCGATAACCAGGTGCCTACGTTGAAGATGGGGGCTGGCCGTGTCAGCTTCCGCGGTGAAGCGTTCAATACCCTCACCGTGGGCGAATTGTCTGGCCGCGGTGTATTCGACATGCGCATCAACCTGGACAATGCCACGGGCGACCTGCTGAACGTCACTGGACAGGCCACCGGCTTTCACCACGTGAACGTCGAAAATACCGGAGCAGAAGTCGTGCCTGCGGAGTTCAACGCGTTGCGGATCATTCATACGGAGAGCGGCAACGCGATTTTCGAGCTGGCCGGTGATCGAGGCCGTGCCGACCTCGGCGTTTACTCCTACGCGCTGGAGCAGCAAGGCACCGACTGGTTCATCGTCGGCTCC
This sequence comes from Pseudomonas abietaniphila, assembly GCF_900100795.1. Taxonomy (GTDB): domain Bacteria; phylum Pseudomonadota; class Gammaproteobacteria; order Pseudomonadales; family Pseudomonadaceae; genus Aquipseudomonas; species Aquipseudomonas abietaniphila. The sequence continues at coordinate 37,509 of NZ_FNCO01000011.1, read as the reverse complement.
GGCAAGATCGTCAGCCCGTCGACGCAAAGTGCGTTGGCGTTGTTCAGCGCAGGGCCGACGATCTGGAACAGTGAATTGACCACCTTGCGCAGTCGTATGGGTGAGGTGCGTGGTCAGGAGGAGGGCGGTGGCTGGATTCGCAGTAACGGCAGCCGCTTCAAGGCGTCGCTGGATTCGGGCGTTGATTATCAGCAGAAGCAGCAAGGGCTGTCGTTCGGTGCGGATGCGCCGATTCCGGTCAGCGATGGGCATCTGTTGGTGGGGTTGATGGGGGGTTACAGCAAATCCAATCTGGACATGAGCCGTGGCACCTCGGGTGAGGTGGACAGCTACTACGTCGGCGCTTATGGCACCTGGCTGTCGGACGAGGGTTACTACGTGGATGGCGTGTTGAAGCTGAACCAGTTTCACAACGCGTCCAAGGTGGCGATGAGCGATGGCAGCAAGGCCAAAGGCGACTACAGCAACAAGGCGGTAGGCGGCTCTGTAGAGTTCGGCAAGCACATCAAGCTGCCTGACGATTACTTCGTGGCACCTTATGCCCAGCTGTCGAGCGTGTGGATCGAAGGCGACAGCTACACGCTGGACAATGGCCTGCAGGCCAGGACCCGCCAGACTCAATCGGTACTGGGTAAGGTGGGCAGCACCGTAGGGCGTCAGTTTGCGCTCAAGGACGGTGGTGTCGTTCAACCCTATGTGCGTGTTGCCTTGGCTCATGAGTTCTCCCGTAGCAATGACGTGAGCGTCAACGATCAGCGTTTCGATAACGACCTGTTCGGCTCTCGGGCTGAGCTGGGAGCCGGTGTTTCGGTATCGTTGTCTGAACGTCTGCAGGTGCATGCCGACTTCGATTACATGAAGGGCGAGCATGTCGAGCAGCCATGGGGCGCAAACGTCGGTTTACGCCTTGCGTTCTGATCGTCCGGCACTCGATCGTCTAATCTGATGCGTCTGTTGCTTTTGTTGTAAGCGCCCCGGTTACATCGCTGTAACCGGGGCTTTTTCATGTCCGGCGTCAGCCTTGCTGCGCAGAACCTCTTACGGGTGCGGATTGCCTCGACGAAGCGCGCGGTTGCGGACTGATCGGCGCTTGGCACTGCCCTTCAAAACGACGGTCAGCACCTCGGAAACGCCCACCAGACGCGAGCGACGAACGACTTCGTAGCTGACCTCGACAAAGCCGTTCTTGTAGTCCGCCAGCGCTGCATGGGCCAGATACTGAGTCAAACGCGGTCCATTACGATTTTTCGACTCGCCGACCGTGGTGAGGAAGGTGTTGTAACCCCAGCGCATCTTCAATTGATCACCGGCCCAGAGTTTGGGTGAACGGGGAACCTCAATGAAAATACCGTCGATAAGCTGCTCGCGGGTCACGACTCCGCTCTTGTTGTTGGCGAGGGTGGGGGCTTCAAAGACCGGGGTGGCGTCCATGGACGCTTCATGAGGCTGCCAGGGAAAGCTGGGAATACTGCGCATGTAGTGCTCAAAAATAAGCGCGGTTTCGTTCGCAGTGACCTTGGCAGAGGGCACTGCCTGAAACTCTTCAAAGTGCGGAACCGAAGGCGTGTAACCTGCTCGCTGTTTCGGTTCCTCACTGTTTCCCATTACCGGATTTTCCTTCGGCTCCTTATCGCTGTCGGGTGTGTTTACTTGTGAATCAACGCGTCGCGGGATGTCCATTTCGTCTTCCATGGAAACTCCTTGGGTAGCTGGGTTTGATGATGTTTAAAAGCTCGGGCCTATCAACGAGGCGTGTAGACCGGTCCGCTTTCCGCATATGTTCAGTTGCAAAAAACTTACTGTCAATCAATTCAGATGCAGAGGTTTTGCAGGACTTTTGAAGTGTAAAAAGCCTGTTGAATAGTGGTCGGAAATGTGTGTTTCACGATTTTTTGTCGATTTGTCGGGGTTGAAAATATTTATTTATATACATGCGTCGCAAAAAATCTGCTTGCCTCTCGGAAACTTCCGACAAGCATGTAGGTAATGAGGAAGTAAAAGTGTCGAAAAAAATTGTAACCGTGGGATGTTTTTTTCGAAATTGGCCGGACCTCCACGCAAAAGCGTGGAGGCTTCCTTGTCAGATATCCGGATGGATAGTAAAAATAATCCGTTACAATTGCAGAAAAAGCTCAACAGGCAGGGAAATGATCGATTCGTTACCCGCCCGGTCGGTGACGAGGTACTCGATCGTCACATTTTCGGTCCCGACGCTTTCTAAAAACTCACGCTCGAAGGTGATTTCGATCGGTCGCAGGGTGAGCTCATCGGCTTGGACGACATGCAGCGGGCCATGGGTTTTGTTGCACAAGGTCTGGATGATGTCGCCTTGCTCCATACCTCCGTACCCGGGGACCAGGCCGGTCACTTGGTCGCCGAAGGGTTCGGCGGGGAACACCATCGCTGCGAGAAGCGCTGCGCCAGGAGCGGTGCGATCGATTCGGATTGGGACTGAACCAGAGGTTGCCGAGGCTTGGCCTAGGACATTGGTTGCCTTGTAGGCAACCCCATACACGCCGTCCTGCTCGATGTATTCCAAAGGTACTGTAAGCATCAACTCTGAGCCCTCTTCAGGCACAGGATCTGGAAGCTCCTTAATCGGCCCTACTGGATTGCCGTCAAGCAGCAGTTGATAGGTGTCTCCCGCGTCGGAAGAGGACCAAGTTTCAAGCAGAACAGTAATATCGTGCTGGGAGTCCGCAAGAGAGATCAGGCCGTCCGGTGCGGCAACCGGGACAAAAGGTATTGCTAGTTTTCTATTCATTATTTGGATTCCTTTGTTTCGCTAACAGTGAGTCGCAATTATCCGAATTGAACGCCAGAAGGCATTCGTTAAGAACAAGCGCTCTAGATCAGCGCCAACACCGTCATGGTGTTATTTAATTTCGCTGTCTGAGTTTTAACTAATAGCGATTTGTCTGTTCTGTCAATCCTGCACTCCCTCATAAAACGGCGAAAGTTTGCGAGATGACAAACTTTCGGAAACGTCCTACTTTCCAGCGGCTTATAAAAAAAGCCCCGGTAGCTTCGCTGCCGGGGCTTAGGCAAAACCACGACCTGTTTCACCGTTACGGGCAGCCTTGATAGCAGCGTTGAGGGCCAACATCTCATCTCTGGACGTGCTGCTGGTAATGTGTGGAGCGTTAGAGGTATCCAGCTTTACGTGTGCCTAAGCCATCCCGTCTCCAAAAGCACGGTCATCCTATGCTGCGGATGACCGTGCGCTGCTTGTCTAACTGAACGGGTTAAAGATGACACTCTAGTGTTGCTGTTCGTGGGCTTATTCAGAACATGACGACTCGCACGATGTTCCCTTTGAGCTTGCCTGCTCGGTGAAGGTAATCATCGTTCCAATGAAAGCTGCGATGGGCCGGAAACGATGGATTGATTCCCCGCTCGATCAGTCACCCTGTACTCCATGACAACAGTGTCGGTCGCGGTGCTTTCGAGAAACGTTCGCTGAAAGGTGATTGCGACAGGGTAGAGGTTCAATTCGTCTTCCTGAACCGTGTGAACAGGCCCAGGCACGCCATTGCAACGGGTTTGAATAACATCGCCTCGTTCCATGCCGGCATAGCCTGGGATCAGGCCGGTGACGTGATCGTCGAACGGCGCATCGGGCAAGACCATGGCGGCGAGGAGCGTGGCTCCCGGAGCGGTACGGTCAATTCGAATTTGAGTGGAGATGGAATCGCTCGTCGTGTTTCCAGGGAACGTGGTGAATCGGTAGGCAACCTGATAACTACCACCCACCCGGAACGCTTCTTTTTGGATGACGAACGTTAACATCGTGCCCGGTTTAGGAACGACAGCTTGAACCTCATAGGAAGGCCCTATCAATTCCCCGTTGAGCAGTAGTTGGAAAGTGTCTTTTTCGAAAACGTCAGACGTGATTTCAACCAAAACCTCAATATCTTGCTGGAGGGTATCTAACGTTAAAAGGCCGTCAAATTCGGCGGCGGGAACAATCGGTGCATACGAATCGTTAATGGTCATTACGGTATCCTTTTTTTAATTATTGTAGGTGCGTGAAATTTGTGGCGAGACTTCCACTGTATTTCAATGTCAAAACTTTATTCATTTATAAGGTGGTCGTCCCGCCACGGCCTAAATCATTCGTGTAGTTTAAGCATTGCAGGCGTCGAAATAATCGACTGATTACCTGCGCGGTCCGTCACGAAGTACTCAATCGTGGCCGTTTCAATACCGGCGCTTTCCAGAAGTTCACGTTTAAAGGTGATCTCGATGGGGCGGATAGTCAGTTCGTCAGCCTGGACGACATGAGACGGACCATTGGCTTGATTGCAAAGAGTCTGGATGACGTCGCCTTTGGCCATTCCTGCATAACCAGGCAACAAGCCGGTTAGCTGCTCACCTATCTCCTCGTTGGAGAAAATCATCGGGCCCAGAAGGGCGGCGCCAGGTTTAGAGCGGTCGACTCTCAGGGTGAGCTCGGGGGACGGGGATTGGGATTCGGTGTTCGGGCTGACGGTCATATACCCAAGTTGGTATTCGCCTTCTTCCGATAGCAACTGTTCATCCAGGTGGACCGTGATCATTTCGTATGCAACGTCTTCCTTCGTGATAATCCTTTTATCCCCGACTGTCACACCATTGAGCATCAGTTTAAAGTAATAACCAGGTTCCGCTGCCGGCCAAACCATAACCTGTACTGGAACAGGACCGTTCAATGTAACGGTTTTCAATAGTCCGTCCTCAGGGTCGGCAACCGCTACAATGGGCGGCGTCAGAGGAATCGGATATTTCAGGTTTGCATCGTTCATAAACTTCTCCATGAGGCACTGTCATCCGCATTCAATCGCCGAATGAGCGCTCGCTATTATTAGGTGTGTAGATCAGCGAAAACACCGTCGTGGTGTCATTTATTTATCGCTATCTGATTTTCAACTAATAGCGATTCCAGACTTCTGTCAATCCGACATTCCCCAATAATTCGACGAAAAATGCAGCTGTGTGCAACTTTCGGAAACTTCCTACTTTCTCGCGAACAATAAAAAAGCCCCGGCAGGTTCGCTGCCGGGGCTTGGGGTATTACGTGAAGTTGTTAGCGGTTGAAACGCTCCACCAACGAGTATTGCGTATTGGCGGTGTGGGTCAGTTCGGCGCTGAGGGTGGCGGAGCGGCGGGCTTCGTCGGAGGTCTGGTCGGCCAGGTGGGCGATGGTGCTGATGTTGCGGCTGACTTCCTCGGCCACGGAGCTTTGTTCTTCGGTGGCGGCGGCGATCTGGGTGGCCATGTCGGTGATGTTGGCGACGGCGTCGCTGATACCCACCAGCGCTTTGTCGGCTTCCATGACCTGCTCGACGCCTTCCTCGGCTTGGCGGCGGCCGATTTCCATGGTCTGCACGGCGTTGTTGGCGGTCTGTTGCAGTTTGGCGATGAGCGAGTGGATCTGCCCGGTGGATTCGGTGGTGCGCTGCGCCAGTTGGCGAACTTCGTCGGCGACCACGGCAAAACCACGGCCCATTTCACCGGCACGGGCAGCCTCGATGGCGGCGTTGAGGGCGAGCAGGTTGGTCTGGTCGGCAATGCCTTTGATTACGTCGACCACGCCGCCGATCTCGTCGCTGTCCTTGGCCAGTTGGGTCACGGTGAGGCCGGTTTCACCCACCGAGGCGGACAGGCGCTGAATGGCTTCACGGGTTTCGCTGGCGATGCCGCGGCCGCGACGGGTCAGTTCGTTGGCTTGTTGAGTGGCGTCGGCGGTGCGTTGTACGTGGCTGGCAACTTCCTGGGTGGTCGAGGCCATCTGATTGATCGCCGTGGCGACTTGCTCGGTTTCCACGCGCTGGCGCTCCAGGCCGTTGGAGCTGGCCTGGGCCAGGCTGTCGGACTGCCGTGCTTGTGAATTCAGGTGTTCGGCTGTGTCCTGCAGGCGGGTCAGGCAGGTTTTCAGGCGGGCTTCCTGGCTCAGGATGGACATTTCCAAGCGCGCTTGCGGGCCACGACTGTCGGTGTACATCTGCGCGATCAACGGGTCGGACGTGGTCTGTTCGGCCAGACGCAGCAGGCGTTTGAGGCCCCGTTGCTGCCAGCTCAGACCGAGCAGGCCCAGTGGCACGGAGAGGGCGGCCGCCAGCGCGAAGCCCCAGTGGGAGTTGAGCCACACGCCGATCAGGAAGCTCAATTGGCTGACCATGATGAACGGCAACCAGTCCTGGAGCACCGGCAGCCATTTGTCACGGCCCGGCACAGCGGCCTTGCCGCTGTTCAGGCGCTGATAGAGCGCTTCGGCCCGACGGATTTGTTCGGCGGTAGGCTTGATGCGCACCGATTCGAAACCGACGACCTGCTTGTTCTCGAAAATCGGCGTGACGTAAGCGTTGACCCAGTAATGATCGCCGTTTTTGCAGCGGTTTTTGACAATGCCCATCCACGGCAAGCCCTGTTTGAGGGTGCCCCACATGTGTTCGAACACCGCCGACGGCACGTCAGGGTGGCGCACGGTGTTGTGGGGCGCCTTGATCAGTTCATCGTGGGAAAAGCCACTGATTTCAACGAACGCTTCGTTGCAATAGGTGATCACACCGCGCGCGTCGGTGGTCGAGATCAACCGTTGTTGCGCCGGGAACGTCCGTTCGCGTTGGGTGATGGGCTGGTTATTTCGCATGAGCTGTTCAATCCGGGAAGGCTTTGATGAGTTATCGGCCCGTCAGTCAGGAAATTAAGCGTTTTGTGAACTGCGTCATGGGACGCGTTGTCGCGGCCCCTGCTCAGCGATCGAACATCGGGTAGGTGAACAGGCAGAAATGCGCGAGATTGAGCCCGAAGTGGGTGATGACCGCAGCCGCAAGCCCGCCAAAGCGGTAGGCGATTCCGTAGCCGAGCCCCGCGATGCCCGCCAGCACAGCCCATTGCCAGCCTGCGCCGAGGTGCGACAGACCGAACGCCAGCGAGGCGAGGAGCAGGGCCAGCGTCTGGTGATACGGCACCCGCTTGAGCAAACGAGTCAACCCGCCCTGCAGGTAACCCCGGAAAATCAGCTCTTCGGTGAGGGTGACCAGCAACAGGTTGTTCAGCGCCCAGATGCCGCCTTGATCGGGCCATTTCGGTGTCCAGCCAATCAGGCTCATCGACAGCGCGGTGATCAGGCAGAGCATGGTGGTGACAGGCAGCATCACGGAGGTCGTGATCACGGCGCGGCGCAGGGCAACGGCGGTGAACACCCATGGACAGGCCAGCGCTACCCAGACGCCGATCAAGGGTTTATCGAGGTTGAGGTACATCGAAAAGGGCGCGGCTTCAGGGGTGAAGCGCACGGCCGTGATCACGCGGGCGCTGAAAAAACCGGGTAACCAATGACTGGCCAGGCCCGCAGCGAGTGAAATGAACAGCACATGACCCAGCGTACGTACACCCAAGTGTGTGAAATGGCTGACGCAGATCCCGGCCATGATCAACAGCCCGAAAGTGACGACCACGGGCGTGCTCAGTTGCCCGTAAACCAGCGCGATGCAGTAACCGAGGGTGAGCAGCGTCAGTGTGCTCCAGCGGAGCGCCGGCATGAGGTCGTCCTTGAGGGTGGGATAAGGCCGGCGATTTTAGCGTTGATTAAACGCACATGCTTGTGGGAATCGGCTGAAAGTGAGGGGATGAAAGAGTTTCAAGGGTGGAGGGTGTTTATCGAGAAGGCAGCGTTCAAGGGGGAACCTGTAGGAGCGAGCTTGCTCGCGAATGCATGGGATCAGTGAGCGGGAATGTCTCTGACCTGGCGCCTTCGCGAGCAAGCTCGCTCCCACAGGGTTACGGGTGTCTGCGTCCTCGACTATGAAGCGATCAACTGCCGCAGGACGTAATGCAGAATCCCGCCGGCCTTGAAGTATTCCACTTCGTTCAAGGTGTCGATGCGGCACAGCACCTCGACGTTCTCCTGTTTGCCGTTCTCGCGGGTGATCTGCAGGGTCAGGCTCATGCCCGGTTGCAGCGTGGCGCCGGTCAGGCCGGTGATGTTCAGCACTTCCTTGCCGGTCAGTTCCAGGGTTTTACGGCTTTGGCCGTTCTTGAATTGCAACGGCAATACGCCCATGCCAACGAGGTTGGAGCGGTGGATACGCTCGAAGCTCTCGGCGATTACCGCCTTGACGCCCAGCAGGTTGGTGCCTTTGGCCGCCCAGTCGCGGCTGGAGCCAGTGCCGTATTCCTGACCCGCAACGACCACCAGCGGCGTGCCCTCCTGCTGATAGCGCATGGCGGCGTCGTAGATCGGCAGTTTCTCGTCAGTCGGGACGTGCAACGTGTAGCCGCCTTCTTCGTTACCCAGCATTTCGTTGCGAATGCGGATGTTGGCGAAGGTGCCGCGCATCATCACTTCATGGTTGCCGCGCCGCGAGCCATAGGAGTTGAAGTCTTTCGGTTCCACACCCTTGCTGCGCAGGTAACGGCCCGCCGGGCTGTCGGCCTTGATGTTACCGGCCGGGGAGATGTGGTCGGTGGTCACCGAGTCGCCGAGGATCGCCAGTACGCGAGCCTTCTGCACGTCGGCAATGACCGGCAACGGCCCGGCCACGTCTTCGAAGAACGGTGGATGCTGGATGTAGGTGGAGTCGTCCTGCCAGACGTAGGTCGGGTCTTTGGACACCTGAATCGCCTGCCATTGCTCGTCACCGGCAAACACCTCGGCGTATTCCTTGTGGAACATGCCCGTGCTGACGTTCATCACCGCGTCGGCGATTTCCTTTTGCGTTGGCCAGATGTCGCGCAGGTAGACGGGCTTGCCATCGCTGCCTTCGCCCAGCGGTTCGCTGCTCAGGTCGATGCGCACCGTGCCCGCCAAGGCGTACGCCACCACCAGCGGAGGGGAGGCGAGCCAGTTGGTTTTTACCAGCGGATGCACACGGCCCTCGAAATTGCGGTTCCCTGAAAGGACCGAAGCCACGGTCAGGTCGGATTGCTGAATGGCCTTCTCAATCGGATCGCGCAGCGGGCCGGAGTTGCCGATGCAGGTCGTGCAGCCGTAGCCCACCAGGTCGAAGCCCAGGGCATCGAGGTACTCGGTCAACCCCGCCGCGTTGTAGTAATCGGTCACCACCTTCGAGCCGGGCGCCAGTGAGCTTTTCACCCACGGCTTGCGCTGCAAGCCTTTCTCCACGGCCTTCTTCGCCAGCAGGCCTGCGGCCATCATGACGCTCGGGTTTGACGTGTTGGTGCAGGAGGTAATGGCGGCAATCACCACTGCGCCGTTTTTCAGGCGATAGGTGCTGCCCTCGTATTCATATTCCGCCTCGCCCACCTGTTCGGCGTTACCCACCGCTACGCCGCCGCCGCCTTCACTTTCGAGGCGACCCTCTTCGTGTTTGGTGGGTTTCAGGGCCAGGCCGAGGAAATCGCTGAACGCTTGAGCGACATCCGGCAGCGCAACGCGGTCTTGCGGGCGCTTGGGACCGGCAAGGCTGGCCACCACCGAGCTCATGTCCAGTTCGAGCGCGTCGGTAAACACGGGCTCCTGACCGGGCAGACGCCACAGGCCCTGAGCCTTGCAATAGGCCTCGACCAATTTGACCGTATCGTCCGGGCGTCCCGACAGGCGCAGGTATTCCAGCGTCACGTCATCCACGGGGAAGAAACCGCACGTGGCGCCGTATTCCGGGGCCATGTTGGCAATGGTCGCGCGGTCCGCCAACGGCAGATCGGCCAGGCCGTCGCCGTAGAACTCGACGAATTTGCCGACCACGCCTTTCTTGCGCAGCATCTGGGTCACGGTCAGCACCAGGTCGGTGGCGGTGATGCCTTCCTTGAGCTTGCCGGTCAGCTTGAAGCCGATCACTTCGGGAATCAGCATCGACACCGGCTGGCCCAGCATGGCGGCTTCCGCCTCGATCCCGCCCACGCCCCAGCCCAGTACGCCGAGGCCGTTGATCATGGTGGTGTGGGAGTCGGTGCCCACGAGGGTGTCCGGGAAGGCATAGGTGCGGCCGTCTTCTTCCTTGGTCCACACCGTGCGGCCCAAGTATTCGAGGTTGACCTGGTGGCAGATACCGGTGCCTGGCGGCACCACGCTGAAGTTGTCGAAGGCGCCCTGACCCCAGCGCAGGAACGCATAGCGCTCGCCGTTGCGCTGCATTTCGATGTCGACGTTTTCGCCGAAGGCCTTGTCATCGCCGAACTTGTCGACCATTACCGAGTGGTCGATCACCAGGTCCACCGGCGACAGCGGGTTGATGCGTTGCGGATCGCCGCCAGCCTTGGCGACGGCAGCGCGCATCGCCGCCAGGTCGACCACGGCGGGCACGCCGGTGAAGTCCTGCATCAGCACGCGCGCCGGGCGGTACTGGATTTCCCGGTCGGACTTGCGTTCGGTCAGCCAGGCGGCGATGGATTTCAGGTCTTCACCGGTCACGGTCTTGTTGTCTTCCCAGCGCAGCAGGTTTTCCAGCAGCACCTTGAGCGACATGGGCAATGTGTCCAGGTCACCCAGCGCTTTGGCGGCGTCTGGCAAGCTGAAGTAGTGATACGTCTTGTTGTTGACGTCGAGTGTCTTGAGGCTTTTCAGGCTATCGAGGGAGGGCATGAACTTACTCCTTGACGGGTCCGCACGGTACGGACGGGCGAAACGGACGATTCGGAATGAGCGGTAAGACGGTGTCGTCGAGCGCTCTGGTCGGCGCCTTTTAATGCGCATTGAGTAGTACTGGACCCTGGGGCCAAGCCAGTGGTTCCTGATTCGGCTATCATGCGCCGCTTTCGAGTCATTGAGGTTAATCCTCAAGTATAGGTTGCGGTCGGTCATGGTCCGGCGCGCGAGGAGACCGTCCAGTGAACACCCTTTTCATGCACTGCCGCCCCGGTTTCGAAGGCGAGGTCTGTTCGGAAATCAGCGAGCACGCAGCGCGTCTGAACGTATCGGGTTATGCCAAGGCCAAACCCGGCGCCGCCTGCGCCGAGTTCATCTGCACCGAGCCGGACGGCGCCGAACGCCTGATGAACGGCGTGCGTTTCACCGATTTGATCTTCCCTCGGCAATGGGCCCGCGGCGTGTTCGTCGAGTTGCCGGAAACCGACCGCATCAGCGTCATACTTGAGCACATGGTCGGCTTTGGCACCTGCGGCAGTTTGTGGCTGGAGGTGGTCGACACCAACGACGGCAAGGAGCTTTCGACGTTTTGCCGCAAGTTCGAAGGCCCGCTGCGCAAGGCGCTGGAGAAAGCCGGAAAGCTGGTGGATAACCCGAGCCTGCCGCGCTTGCTGTTGACCTTCAAAAGCGGCCGGGAAGTGTTTCTGGGCCTGGCCGATGCCGACAACTCGGCGATGTGGCCGATGGGTATTCCCCGCCTGAAGTTCCCGCGCGAGGCGCCGAGCCGTTCGACGCTGAAACTGGAAGAGGCCTGGCATCACTTCATTCCCCGTGACCAGTGGGACGAGCGGCTGTCGGGCGACATGACCGGTGTCGACCTCGGTGCAGCGCCCGGTGGCTGGACGTATCAGCTGGTCAGGCGCGGTATGCTGGTGACCGCCATCGACAATGGTCCGATGGCCGAGAGCCTGATGGACACCGGTCTGGTGCAGCACTTGATGGCCGACGGGTTTACCTACAAGCCGCGTCAGCCCGTGGACTGGATGGTGTGCGACATCGTCGAGAAGCCTGCGCGCAACGCCGCCTTGCTGGAGACCTGGCTGGGCGAGGGCCTGTGCCGCGAGGCGGTGGTCAACCTCAAACTGCCGATGAAGCAGCGGTATGCCGAGGTGCGTCGCTTGCTCGATCGCATCGAGGAAGGCTTCAAAGCCCGGGGCGTCAAGGTTTCCATCGGTTGCAAGCAGCTGTACCACGACCGTGAGGAAGTGACCTGCCACCTGCGACGGCTGGATGTGAAGCGCAGAGCCTGAGACAAGGGTCTCAAGCCGTCCGTTGAGGAGTGATCGAGTGCCCAAGGAAAATTCACCCCGCGCCTCGGTGTTGCAACATGTCAGCCTCAATGTGCGGCGTCTGCGACACGAAGCGGACTTGAGTCAGACCGCGCTGTCGGAAAAGTCCGGGGTCAGTCGGCGCATGCTGGTCGCCATTGAGGCGGGTGAGAGGAATGTCAGTCTGGCGACCCTCGACCGGGTGGCCGAGGCCTTGAATGTGGCGTTCAGCGACCTGATCCAGGCACCGGACGAACGGGACCCTAGCCGGATCAACGAAGTCGCCTGGGCCGGTTCGTTGCCGGGGAGCAAGGCTGTTTTGCTGGCCAAGGCGGGCGCGCGGCGGGAAGTGGAACTGTGGGAATTCAGTCTCGCCCCTGGCGAGTCCTATGTTTCCGAGGCCGATCCCGATGGCTGGAGCGAGCAGGTTTACGTGATCGAAGGTCGCCTGACCGTCGCGTTGCCGGAAGAAACCCGACAGGTCGCCGCCAGTGAGTTCTTCATGTTTGCCAGCAACCGGCCCCATGCCTATCGCAACGACGGTGATCAGGTGCTGCGCTTTGTGCGCAATGTGGTGCTGTAGAAGGCCGGTGCATCCCATCACAGCATTCGCCAGCAAGCCGGCTCCTACAGAGTGAGGCCCGCTGCAAATCCACAGAACGCCGCGATACCTGTGGGAGTGAGCTTGCTCACGCTCGCTCCCACAGGTTGAGTGTCCACCGCGAATTCTGGTAACCCCGCACTATTTGTAGGAGACGTCGCAGGTTACGAGGGTATGGGCCGCACTCGGACGAACGCGGTGTGTCATTCAGCATGGATGTCGCTGACCCACCGCTTTCGTCGGAATGCCGCCCAGACCAAGCTCGCTTCGACAGGGATCGCGTTTGGCTTCATGGCTGTTGCAAGCGCAACACCCGATCAACAGTTTGCCCGCGCTGAATCACCCAACCCCGCCAAAACCCGGCATGCGCCGTGCCTTGCATCCTTCGTACCGCAACGGACCGACCAATGTCCTGTTTGATTCCCTTCGCACGCTCTTCATAATCAGGCGTGCGCGCCTGTGCTGATGGCATGGCAATGAGTAACGCGAATAAGGCGAAGAATAATGAGTTCAGAGAACACGCAAGCGGGCGCCGATGTCCTCATCGTCGGTGGCGGCCTGAGCGGCACGATGCTGGCGGTGCAACTGCTGCGTCTGCCAGGCAGGCGCCACGTCGTCATCGTCGAATCGCGAAGCGAACTGGGGCGCGGCGAGGCCTACAGTGCGACCGAACTGGGTCACACGCTGAACGGCAACGCGGCGCGCATGAGTGTCGACCCGGACAACGCGGACGACCTGACCCAGTGGCTCGGTGACTATATTGCCGCAGGCGGCTGGCCCGAGTCGGACGAACAGCATGTGCCGGTGGCCGAACTGTTCCCGCCGCGCGGGATTTTCGGGCTGTATGTGCAGCAGCGTCTGGCCGAAGCCAAGGCTGCCGGAGCGCTGCACGGCTCGACGGTCGAGCATGTGCGTGGCGAGGTGACCGATCTGCAGAGCGATACCTCAGGGGTTGTCCTGACGCTTGCGGACGGCGCACGGTTGCGCGGCGATGTCGGCGTGCTCGCCACCGGCATGTATGCCGCGGCTCGAACGCCGCAACGGGACGCCAACGGGCTCAATGCCGCGGCGGTCGATCCTTGGAATGTCGATGCGATGCGTCACCTGGATCCGGGTGGACGGGTGTTGATTATCGGATCGGGCTTGACCATGGTCGATGCGGTGGTGTCACTGGAGCAGGCTGGGCATCGCGGTCCGATCGACGTGTTTTCTCGCCACGGTTTGTTACCTCACGTGCGCCGTCAGCCGCCGTCCTGGCCGGATTTCCTGGGCGCCGATCACAGCATTCGCAGCACGCGGCAGTTGGTCCGGGCACTGCGCGAGCAATGCGAGCAGGCGATGGCGCAGGGCGTCGACTGGCAGGCGCCGCTGGACACCGTTCGGGTGCACATCGCGCGGTTGTGGAGTCAGGCGAGCGATCTGCAGCGGCGTCAGTTCGTTCGCCATGTGCGGCCTTGGTGGGAAAGCCATCACCATCGCTCGCCACCGCCCAGCGCACGGTTACTGGACCGGCTGGTGGAGGAAGGACGACTGAACGTTCATGCCGCCTCTTTGCTGAGCGTCGAGGAGGCGCACGCGGGGCAGGTGCGGATCAGCGTGCGCTATCGTGGCGATGATCACTCGACGCTCGAAAGCGGCACGGCGTTGATCAATTCGACCGGGATTCAATACGACTGGCGCCGGGTCGACCGTCCCTTGCCTCGCCAGTTGCTGGCGCGCGGCCTTATTCAGCCAGGGCCCTTGGCGCTGGGGATCGCTGCCGATCCAGGCGGCGCGGTCGTGGACGCGCAGGGGCAGGTGTCTTCCCGCCTGTTCGCCATGGGCCCGCCGTTGCGCGGTCTGTGGTGGGAAAGCACCGCCGTGACCGACGTGGCGTTGCAGGCCAAGGCATTGGCGGCGCGGTTGGTGACTGCTATCTGAAGCGCCCTCGCGCATGCGCATGCGGTGTGTATCAGCACGCTCACTGTTGAATGACCCACCGCATGGCCCCCGATTGTGTCGACTTCGACACAAAATTCCGTGTTTGCCCTAAAGCCCTATCCGAACGAGCCGAAAGCCCGATATCGCCCCGGTTTTTCCGTTTGAAGCGCCCGGGTGGATTGATGGGATATCAGGGCTATGGAGGCGTTCATTCATGTTGAGCTTGAATTTCAGGAACCCGGCGGACGCCGCGACGCCGGTGCAGCAAACCCTCATCAAGCATCAGCAGGCTGTCGAAGAAACCGCCACGCCCAGCGCGGCCGACCAAGTGCGCCAGGGCATCGAGGTGTTGTTGTCGCCCGAGGCGCAGCAGGCAGCGAAGACCGGTGACAAAAACGCAGACATCGACGCGACCAACCTGCCCAAGCGCATCAAGGAACAGTTGAAGATGATCCGCTCGATTCAAGAGCGCATCGCCAAACGCATGAAAGACATGCAGGCGTTCATGAAAGACCGTTCGCTGTCGCCGAGGGCGCGTGAAGGCAAGATCCGACAGTTGCAGATGGAAATCATGGCCATGACCAATTCGCTGATTCAGGCGACCAACCAGCTGAATCAGGCCATGCAGCAAATGAAACTGTCATTGGACGACCGTACATTGGCGGCAACGCTGGTCAGTCCGCAGAACCTTCAGTCCTGATCCAGCAGGCGCGGTCCGGCGCCGCTTTCACCCAGGCTGTCGCCCCAGTTGCGCAAGGGGCACGCGTCCATGGACAGGCAGCCACACCCGATGCAGCCGTTGAGTTGATCGCGCAGCGCCGTGAGGCGGTTGATCCGTTCGTCCAGGTCGGCTTTCCAGCATTCTGACAGCCTGTTCCAGTCCTCGGTGGTTGGCGGGCGATCGGCCGGCAATGTGTCCAGGGCCGACTGAATGCTGGCCAGTGGGATTCCCAGACGCTGTGCGGTCTTGATCAGCGCCACCCGACGAAGCATGTCGCGAGGGTATCGGCGTTGATTGCCGGCGTTGCGCTGGCTGCTGATCAGGCCCTTGGCTTCGTAGAAACGCAGCGCGGTAATGGCCACGCCGCTGCGTGCCGCGAGCTGGCCGACTGTGAGTTCGCGGGTGACCAGCGGGGTATCGGCGCTTCGCATGTGGCTGTGGCTCCCTGGTTGATCGCTAAATGACACTTGACCTCTACTTAGGTGGAGGTTTTACCCTTCGTGGCCTTGGTTCGCAACAGGCACTGCCCGCAACCGCCATCCGTAACAGCACCGCAAGATTCGTCGTTCGCACGATCAGGCCATGAAGCATTCTGTTCAGCGACATCCGTCATCAGTGGAGAGCGTTCATGACGTCACAAGACTCAAACCTTCCGTTCAGTCAGTTCGTCGAGTTTATGGTTGATCCGCGTCATCAATCGGGCCTGGTGACGGCGCTCAATGAGCGCTTCGAGCGATTCACCCGCACTTACCCCGGCTTTATCCGCGCCAGTGTGCACGTCAGTGAGGATCAGCAGCGCGTCCTCAGTCATGTGCTGTGGCAGTCCAAATCCGACTGTGAGAAAGCGTTTGAGAATGCCGAGCAGGGCGAGGGTGATCTGTGGGGCCTGATTCGCGCTCATCGCACCACAGCGATGACCTTCAATGCCTATGAGCTGGTCAGCGAAACGGTCGGGCCGCGCTGATCATCGGTGGCAATCACGCTTTCGAGCGTTGCAGCCTGTGGGAGCACGCTCACTGCCACAGCCATGAGGCAAAGCTTCAGGCGATGAGCGTCAAACCGACAATTGCATCATCCGGTCACCCTGAATCTGTTCGCCAGGGCGGCGTTTATTCACGGCCAGCTCGCCAATTTTGATTAACCGTGCGCGAATCACGTTGCGGCTCAAACCCAGCAGCTGCGCGGTATGCACCTGGTTGTAGTGGCTGAAACGATAGGCCGCGCGCAGCAGCGCATCTTCGACCTTCTCGTGCAGCGCACCGGCCTGCTCTTCGAACAGCTTTTGAAACGCCCGGGCGAGTAACGCGTCGGTCGAGTCATCGATGATGGGCGTCGGCTCATCCTGACGTTCCAGCTTGAGGTTCGACAGGCGCAGATCATTGGCTTGAACCACGCCGTTGCGGCAAATCAACAGCGTGTGATGAATGACGTTTTCCAGCTCACGGATGTTGCCAGGCCAGCTGTAGGTGCGTAGCTTGTGCTCGGCCTCGCTGCTGATCTGGATCGGTCCACAGCCCAGACGCTGGCGGTAGACCTCAATGAAGTGGCGGGTTAGCGGCATGATGTCCCCTGGCCGTTCACGCAGCGTATTCAGCTCCAGATTGACCACATTGAGGCGATAGAACAGGTCCTCGCGGAAATGCCCGGCGTTGATGGCGCGTTCCAGTTGAACGTTGGTGGCCGCTAGGACGCGCACGTTGATCGGGGTGCTTTTGCGTGAACCCAGCCGCACCACCTCACGCTCCTGCAACACCCTCAGAAGCTTGACCTGGATCGCCAGCGGCAGGTCGCCGATTTCGTCGAGAAACAGCGTGCCGCCGTTGGCTTCTTCGAACCAGCCGGCCTTGGCGGTCAGCGCCCCGGTGAATGCGCCTTTCTCATGACCGAACAGCTCGGCTTCCACCAGCGATTCAGAGAATGCACCGCAGTTCACCGCCACAAACGGCTGATGACGACGGCTGCTGAGGTTGTGCACGTGACGCGCGACCAGCTCCTTGCCCGTGCCCGTTTCGCCGATGATGAGGACGCTGGCATCACTGGGCGCCACTTGCTGGATATGGGCCAGCAGCGCTTGGGATTTCGGGTCCTCGAACACCTGCGCGATGGCCCGGATCGACGTGGCCAGGGCGGGAGAGGGAGGGAGTGTCAATAGCTGCATGGGGGTCACTTGTATTCGGTTTTACTGATGGCTGTTCTGTAGGAGCGCGTCATGGCTTGGCTATTTCTGCGGCGGCAGGTCGTTGGCGATCATCTCGCCAAACGGGCCCGTCAGGTTGGTGATGCCGCGCCCGGCCAGACTGCGGTAAGGCTCAGGCAGCAACGGGAACACCAGTTCGGCGAAGCGGTACGCTTCCTCCAGATGCGGGTAGCCGGAGAAGATGAAACTCTCGATGCCCAGGTCCGCGTATTCCTTGATGCGGGCCGCGACCTCTTGGGGGTTGCCGACCAGCGCAGTGCCTGCGCCGCCACGGACCAGGCCGACGCCTGCCCACAGGTTCGGAGCGATTTCCAGGTTGTCGCGGCGACCGTCATGCAGCGCGGCCATGCGGCGTTGGCCTTCGGAATCGAAACGGGAGAAGGACTTCTGCGCGGCAGCGATGGTGTCGTCGCTGATGTGCTCGATCAGGGTGTCGGCGGCTTTCCACGCCTCTTCGCTGGTCTCGCGCACAATCACATGCAGGCGAATCCCGAACTTCACGGTACGCCCATTGCGGGCAGCGCGTTCGCGGATGTCAGCCAGTTTTTCGGCGACCGCGGCAGGCGGCTCGCCCCAGGTCAGGTACACGTCCACTTGCTCGGCGGCCAGTTCGTGCGCGGCCTCGGATGAGCCCCCGAAGTACAGCGGCGGGTAGGGCTTCTGAATGGGCGGGTACAGGGCCTTGGCGTTCTGTACCTTCAGGTGCTTGCCTTCGAAATCCACCGCTTCACCTTGCAGCACGCGACGCCAGATCTTGAGGAATTCGTCCGTGACTTCGTAACGCTCGCTGTGGCTCAGGAAGCTGCCGTCGCCACGGTTTTCGTCAGGGTCGCCACCGGTCACCACGTTGATCAGCAAGCGGCCGCCTGACAGACGATCCAGCGTTGCGGCCATGCGTGCCGACACGGTCGGCGAGATGATGCCCGGGCGGATCGCGACCAGATAACGCAGGCGTTCGGTCAGCGGCACCAACGCCGAGGCGATCACCCAGGAGTCTTCACAGGAGCGGCCGGTGGGAATCAGCACGCCGTGATAACCCAGGTCATCGGCGGCCTGGGCCACTTGTTTCAGGTAATTGAGGGTGACGGGACGCGCGCCCTTGGTGGTGCCCAGAAAATGGCCGTCGCCGTGGGTCGGTAGAAACCAGAAAACATCCATGAAGAGTCCTTCGAGCAGAATCGGTGGCTTTTGTCGGGTTCGGCTGTGCAGGCCAAGTGGGGACTATTTATAGAGGTTGCGATTTATTCCGTAAAAGAACTGAATTCCATATTTTTATAACGTAAAGAGATATGCCCGTTTTCAAGTCTTGAAACGATTGTTTCGGGCGCGGTGGTATCCTCAGCCGCACGCCACCTGTAAGCGCGCGGCCCGGAGACCAGCCACGCGCCTACCGGTGAGAAAATCGAAAACCGTGAAAGAAGCCGCATGACCTCAAAAAAAGAAGTGGCGCCACTCCCCGAAGACCTGCGGGTTTTTCTCACCGTGATTCGCAAAGCCGGATTCGCCGCCGCTGCGGACGAACTCGGTCTGTCGCCGGCCTACGTCAGCAAGCGCATTCAGATTCTGGAGTCGACCCTCGCCACGCGCCTGTTGCACCGCACCAGCCGCAAGGTCGCGCTGACCGAAGACGGTGAGCGTGTGCAGCGTTGGGCGGTGCGGATTCTTGAGGACTTCCAGCTGCTGCATGACGAGTTGTCCGACGCGCATTCGGCACCGCGCGGCAAATTGCACCTGTGCAGCTCGTTCGGCTTCGGGCGCAATCACGTGGCGCCCGCCATCTCGAAACTGGCCGAGGCCTACCCCGACCTGGAGGTGCGCCTGGATTTGTTCGACCGGGTGGTGGACATCGTCAGCGAGGGGTTCGACCTGGAAATACGCGTCGGTGATGACATTCCCGGCCAGCACATCGGCCGACAACTGGTCAGCAATCGTCGGGTGCTGTGCGCGGCGCCCGATTACCTGGCGCGCCGGGGCACGCCGCAGCAGCTTGCGGACCTCGAACAGCACGATTGCCTGGTGATCAAGGAGCGCGACAATGCTTTTGGCATCTGGCATGTCGAGCGTGACGGGGTGCAGGAAAGCGTGAGGGTCAGCGGGCCGTTGTCGTCCAACAGCGGCGAAATCGTGCTGCAGTGGGGGCTCGACGGGCGAGGGGTGTTGCAGCGTTCGTTGTGGGACGTCAAACCGTTCCTCGACCAGGGACGGCTGGTGCACGTGCTGCCCGAGTACACCGAGAGCGCCAACGTCTGGGCGGTCTACCCGACGCGGCTGGCCAATTCAGGGAAGCTGCGCGTGTGCGTGGAGTTTCTGCAGGCGCATTTTCGGGGGTTGTCGTTGTAATTCAGCACGACCACCTTGTAGGAGCGTGGCTTGTCCCGCGATCTGGCGCGAAGCGGCAGCAAACCCGGCAAATGCGGTGTGTCAGGTAGGCAAAGGCGCCTGATTTTGCTGCCGGTTCCCGGCAGATCGCGGGACAAGCCACGCTCCTACACGTTTGAGTAACCTGGTGAGCTTCTACAGGTATTCGAGGTGTGTCAGAGCCAGGGATTCTCGGCCAGATGTTTCTGCTGGAACGCCAGTATCTGCTCGCGCTTTTGCAGCGTGCTGCCGATCGCGTCCAGCCCCAGCAAGAGCGCGTTCTTCCTCAGTTCGTCGATCTTGAACGGCATGACCCGGCCGTCTTGTAAACGAATCTCCTGCGCCTGCAGGTCCACTTCAATCTGTGCAGTGTCTTGCTGGCTGATCAGTTTGCCCAACACCTGAACCTGCGGCTCATCCAGCACGATGGTCAGCACGCCGTTGCGCTGGCAGTTGTCGTAGAAAATCCCGGCGAAGCTGCTGCCGATCAACGCTTTGATTCCCATCTGCTTGAGGCCCCAGACCGCGTGCTCGCGGCTGGACCCGCAGCCGAAGTTCGGCCCGGTCACGAGGAACTTCGCGCCTTGCCAGCCCGGCTGGTTGAGGATGAAGTCGGGGTGGGGTTCACCCGACGGCAGAAAGCGCAGGTCGAAGAAAAGGCCGCGGTCCAGCCCGGCCCGGTCAATGCCTTTGAGGAACTGCTTGGGCATGATCACGTCGGTGTCGATATTGGCCGCCAGCATCGGCGCGGCCTTGCCGCTGACTTGGATGAAAGGCTCCATCTCAGAAACTCCCTTGCAGGCTGCGAACGTCGGTCAGGTGACCGGTAATGGCGGCCGCGGCGACCATTGCCGGGCTCATCAAGTGGGTGCGTGCCCCTGCGCCCTGACGGCCTTCGAAATTGCGGTTGGTGCTGGAGGCGCAGCGGTCGCCCGGGGCAAGCACGTCATCGTTCATCGCCAGGCACATGGAGCAACCCGACTGACGCCACTCGAAACCGGCATCGCGGAAAACCGCGGCCAGCCCTTCGGCTTCGGCCTGGTCACGCACGGCGGTGGAACCGGGGACGATCATCGCCCGCACATGGTCGGCGACGTGTTTGCCACGCACCACCTTGGCGGCGTCGCGCAGATCTTCGATCCGGGCGTTGGTGCAGGAGCCGATAAACGCGTGGCTGATGACGATGTCGCTCAGCGGCATGCCGGCCTCAAGGCCCATGTAGGTCAAGGCGCGGCGCATGTCCTGGCGCAGGATCGGGTCGGCGATGGCCTCCGGGTCCGGCACGCTGCCATTGATGGCGCTCGCCTGGTCCGGGCTGGTGCCCCAGGTGACCATCGGTTCGAGGTCACGGGCGTCGAGGTGGATCTCTCGGTCGAACACCGCGTCAGGGTCGCTGTGCAGGTGTTTCCAACGGGCGACGGCACGCTCCCAGAGTTCGCCCTTCGGCGCACGGGGTTTGTCCTTGAGGTAGGCGAAGACTTTGTCGTCCGGCGCCATGAAGGCGCCGCGCGCGCCCGCTTCGACGGCCATGTTGCAGATGGTCATGCGTGCTTCGACGCTCAGCGCCGCAATGGTCGAGCCGGTGAACTCGATGGCGTAGCCGGTGGCGCCCGATGCGCCGATCTTGCCGATCAGCGCCATGATCACGTCCTTCGACGTCAGCCCGCTGGCCAGGCCGCCCTCGACTGTCACACGCAGGGTTTTCAGGCGTTTATAGACCAGTGTCTGCGAGGCCAGCAGGTGCTCGATTTCCGAGGTGCCGATGCCGAAGCCGAACGCACCCAGCGCGCCGTAGGTGGTGGTGTGGCTGTCGCCAGCCGCAATCACCATGCCGGGCAGAATAAAACCCTGCTCAGGGGCGATGACGTGTTCGATGCCCTGACGCTTATCGAGCACGTCGAACAGTTCAATCCCGAATTTTTCGCAGTTGTCGGCCAGGTAGGACACTTGCAGCGCGCCCCCCGGATCGGCCATGGCGGCGACACGTTGCGGCGCGGTGGGGTTGACGTGATCGACCACCGCCAGCGCGGTTTCAGGCCGCCAGACATCCCGGCCCGCTTCGCGCAAACCGCTGAAGGCTTGGGGGCTGGTGTATTCGTTGATCACCTGACGGTCGATGTAGAGCAGGACATGGCCCTGATCATCGAGGGTGCACACGGTGTGCGAGTCGATGTGCTTGTCATACAGGGTTCTTGAGGTCGGTCTTGTTGGCGTCATCGGCAGGCTCACTTGAAAGAAATCACGGCCTTGAAGGCTTGCTGACATCTTAAGCAGGCGAGAGTGGCCATCAATGGTCGAACGGTGAGGGCTTGGAACATGGATCGTGTTTGATGAGCCGGGTCCGCCGCCACGGCGGGTGCGTTCCACCGGGCAAAAAAACAGGCGCCGAAGCGCCTGCGAAGGAGAGCACGTGAAGCGTTGATCATTAGAAAATCTGGGTGAAAAACCAGTACAGCCCGCCTGACAACAGGATGGCGGCCGGCAGGGTCAGGACCCAGGCCATCGCCAGGTTGCGCAGGGTGCGCATCTGCAGGCCGGAGCCGTTGGCGGTCATGCTGCCCGCCACGCCGGAGGACAGGACGTGGGTGGTCGACACCGGTAAGCCGTACATGTCAGCGGCGCCGATGGTCAGCATGGCGACGACTTCCGCCGAGGCCCCTTGGGCGTAGGTCATGTGGGTTTTGCCGATCTTTTCACCGACGGTGACCACGATGCGTTTCCAGCCCACCATGGTGCCCAGGCCCAGCGCGATGGCCACGGCGACCTTGACCCACAGCGGAATGAAGCGCGTGGCGTTGTCGATCTGCTGCTTGAACAGCTGCACCTTGCTCTGGGTGTCCGCGTCGAAATTGCCGACCTTGTTCTTATCCATCAAGCGGATGGCTTCGGACGTCAGGTACATGTCGTTACGCACGTTGGCGGTCGCTTCGGCGGGCACTTTGGACAACGAGCCGTAGCTTGCGACCTGATCGCCGATCTTGCCGGCCATGACCGCCAGCGCCGGAATCAGCTCGGGCGTTGCCTGTTTATCGCGAATGTAGTTGGACAGCGTCTGGCGCGAGTCGGCGGGCGCGGGCAGCGGCGCGGCCTTGGTCAGTGCCTGTTGGGTGACTTGCGCGACCGCGGCGAACTGCACCGACTGATCGGCCGGCATCGCACGGTTCAGCGCGTAGGCCATCGGCAGTGTGCCGACGAGAATCAGCATGATCAGACCCATGCCTTTCTGACCGTCGTTGGAGCCGTGGGCGAACGAGACGCCGGTGCAGGTCAGGATCAGCAGCCCGCGAATCCACATCGGCGGCGGCTGGTTGCCTTCCGGCGCTTTGTACAACGCGCGGTTTTTCACGAACGCGCGCAGTGCCAGCAGCAACAGCGCCGCGCAGGTGAAGCCCACCAGCGGCGACAGCAGCAGCGAGTAGCCGATCTTGGTGGCTTGCGACCAGTCCACGCCACTGGTGCCGTCACGGCCGTGCATCAGCGCGTTGGCAACACCCACGCCGATGATCGAGCCGATCAGCGTGTGCGAAGACGAGGCCGGCAGGCCCAGCCACCAGGTGCCGAGGTTCCACAGGATTGCGGCGATCAGCAGGGCGAAGATCATCGCGTAACCCGCCGAGGATCCGACCTGAAGAATCAGTTCGACCGGCAGCAGGGCGATGATGCCGAACGCCACCGCGCCGCTGGAAAACAGTACGCCGAGGAAGTTGAAGACGCCCGACCAGACCACTGCGATGTTGGGCGGCAGGGAGTGGGTATAGATGACGGTGGCCACCGCGTTGGCGGTGTCGTGGAAACCGTTGACGAATTCGAAGCCCAACGCGATCAACAGCGCAACGCCGAGCAGCAGGAAAGGCGTCCAGGTCAGCACGACCGTGCCCAGTTCATCCATGTCCTGCTTGAGGCTGAACGCCGTGTACAGCAGACCCAGGCCGAGTACGGCGAAGAAGATCACCATCGTCAGAACACCGGGCTTGCGCCCGAATTGAGAACTCAGCCCGGCTCCTTGTTTCAAGGAGCCTTGCGCCAGTGTAGGGGTCGCCATGATTCACAATCCTGTTGAGATGGGATGACAATCATGATCATTTCAAAATGTGACAGAGATGCGACTCAGGTCAGCTTTGTGCCGGATTTGGTGCGCTAAGAGATAGATGGCATTGAAAAAATGGGTTTCGCCCGATCACCTTTGCAAACGCAACCCGCTTTTGATTCTGCCGAGGGCTCCTACAAGGGAGTGCGCCACGCCACGCTCAATAATCCCGGCTCTTGCGAAACGCCCAGCGCCCGGCGATGAACGTGAACGTGGCCACCAGCGCCACCAATACCCAGAACCCATGCGGGTCGCTGGCCAGCGGGATGCCGCCGACGTTCATGCCGAAGAAGCCCGCGACGATGTTGATCGGCAGTGCCAGCACGGTCACGACGGTCAGGGTGAACAGCGTGCGGTTGGTCTGTTCGTTGAGGTTGGCGGCGATTTCTTCCTGCAGCAGTTTGAGGCGTTCGCCCAGCGCCGTGAGGTCGCTGATCACCAGCGCCGACTCTTCGGTGGACTGTCGCAGTTCCTGCAAGTCGTCTTCCAGCAACCAAGTGGGCGGCCGGTGCAGCAAACGCATCAGCGAGCCGGGTTCCAGCGCCAGCAGGCGTTGCAACCTCACCAGCACCCGGCGCATGGTGCCCAGTTCGGTGCGGTTGTTGCTCAGGCGCTGCGAGAGCAGCTGGTCCTCGATCTTGTCGACGCTGATGCTGGTCTTGCGCATGAACTGTGCGAGGACTTCACTCTGATCACGCAGCAGGTGCGCCAGCAGCTCAAGGGGCGAGCGGAAGATTTCCCCGTGTTTGACCGAAGAGCGCAGCTTGTCCACCGAGCGCAACGGCTGATGCCGGGCCGAGATCATCAGGTTGCTGCGTACGCAGACCCACAACGTGGCGATGTCGGTGGACACCCGATTGAAGTCGAACACCACGTCGTTGACCACCGCCAGCAGGGCGGAGTCGACGTGTTCTATGCGCGTCGAGCGCGACCCTTCGTGCAGGGCTTCCAGAAATTCGTCGGGCAATTCGAAGTTGGTTTTCATCCAGCGCTCGCAACTGGCATGGGCCAGGTTCAAGTGCAGCCAGACGAATTCATGAGGGTCGGCGGGGGCGCGCAGGCATTCAAGGGCAGTACTGGAGTCGATTTCTCGACCGGGTTCACCAGGGCGAAAGCGAAAACCGTACAGCAGCCCGAACAGGTCGGATTCCTGATGAGGAGCAATGCGTTGATTCATGAAGGCTCGCAAGCGAAGAGGCCGCTGAAGACAGAGGATCTGAAGCGGCATCATCGCAAGCGGTTTTGACAGTTTTGTGACGGTTTGTGTCAGCGCGTTGCAGCAACGCTTTTGGAGGAGCGCGCTTGCCCGCGATGGCGCCGGCTCAGATACCTTGATGCCGACTGACACGCTGCAATCGCGGGCAAGCGCGCCCCTACAGAAGGTCGGTCATCACACCATCGACAAGTGTTTTTTGCGAATCGGCGCCGGCCACGAGGTGTCGATCAGCAATTCATCCTCGATGCTCAGCTCGATGTCTGCGGCAGCGGCGTTCAACTGAAGGTGCAGGGGATCGACCGCTTTCGGAATCGCGATCACGCCGTCCTGCCTCAGCACCCACGCGAGGCTGATCTGCGCCGGTGTGGCGTCGTGGCGTTCGGCAACTTCGAGGATGGCCGGGTTCATCAGCAGGTTCCCGGCCTGACCGATCGGGCAGTAGGCCATGAGCGGCATGGCGACGTTCTGCATCCAGGGCAGCAGGTCATACTCGACGCCGCGCTCTTCAGGGTTATAGAGCACCTGGTTGGTGGCGCAGTGCGCGTTGTTGAGTTCGAGCATGTCCGACACGTCGAAGTTCGACACGCCCCAGCGCCCGATCTTGCCCGCTTCGCGCAAACGCTCGAAGGCCTCGACGGTTTCTTCAAGCGGATGAGAACCCGGCCAGTGCAGCAGATAGAGGTCGATGTAGTCGGTCTTCATGCGTTGCAGACTGCGTTCGCACGCGGCGGGGATGCCTGTGCGGCTGGCGTTATGCGGGTAGACCTTGCTCACCAGCACGACTTCGTCGCGCCGACCGGCAATCGCTTGACCGACCACTTCTTCCGCGCCGCCTTCGCCGTACATCTCGGCGGTGTCGATCAGGGTCAGGCCCAGGTCGATGCCCCGTTGCAGGGCTGATACTTCCGCCGCGCGCTGGTGCCGATCCTCACCCATGCGCCAGGTGCCCTGACCGATGACGGGGACGGTTTGGTCTGCCAGTTGAAGCGTACGCATGGGATGCCTCCTGCCGATGATGACTGCGTGTGTATAGAGAACTCAGGCAGTGCAGGCGGGCGGCAGTTCAATTCGCAAAGCAGGTTCAGGCTTCACGCCTGAAGCTTCACACGCGACGGAGCGTCCGACGCAAAACCCCCTGTGGGAGCGAATTCATTCGCGAGAGGCCCTCACACTCGACACATTTCCGTCGCCAGGACCTACGGTATCGCGAATGAATTCGCTCCCAGAGTCTGATCTCCATCAGACAGTTATTTCTGTGCCTGCGCCTGTTCCGGGCTCTGCGCCGGCCTGGAATTCTCCCAACCCCCGCCCAACGCCAGGAACAAGTCGATCTGCCCCATCGCCACCTGCGTATTCGCCGCCGCCAGTTGCGCCGTGACGTCGGTGTAGGTGCGTGTGGCTTGCAAGTCCGCCAGGAACGACTCGCGGCCCGCCAGGAAGAAGCGATGGGTCTGGTCCGCCGCCTGTTTTGCCGAGGCTTCGGCATCGGCCAGCGCATCGCGGCGTTCCAACAGGGCGGTGTATTGCGACAGGCCGGTCTGGGCCTCGCGGATGGCGTTGAGCACCACGCCGTCAAAGTGCGCGAGCGCGGCCTGATTCGACGCCTCAGCCATGTGAATGCGGGCGCGGGCGCCGTTGGACGGGATGGTCCAGTTGATCACGCCGCCAAACCCCCAGCGGTTGGTCGAAGGCTCGCCCAGTTCCTTGAGGATACCGACCGTCCCGACCGTCGCCCCGATGCTGATGTCCGGGTACAGCTCGCCGGTGGCCACGCCGATCGCGGCGCTGGAGACGGCCAGGCGACGCTCGGCCTGACGCACATCCGGGCGACGCTTGAGCAGTGCCGCGCCGTCCCCCACGGGCATGACCTGGGCGATGCGTGGCAGCTCGGCACAGTCGGCGACGCCTTGCGGCAGTTGATTCAACGGCCGCGCCAGCAGCATCGACAGGCGATACAGGCCAGCGCGACGTGCCGCTTCATAGCGTGGCAAATCGGCGCGCAGGGATTTGAATTGGGTTTCAGAACGTGTGACCTGGGTTTCGTCACCGCGACCGGCATCGCGCAGGCGTTGGGTCAGCGACAGGCTCTGCTTTTGCAAGTCCAGCGAGTGCAGGGCGATGTCGTGTTCTTCGTTGGCGGCGCAGATTTGCGTGTACGAACGCACCACATCGGCGACCAAGGTGATGCGGGCCGTGTCTGCCGCTGCCTGAGCGGCATCGGCATTTGCCTCGGACGCTTCGATACCGCGCTGCAGAACGCCGAACAAATCGAATTGGTAGGAAGTGGTCAGACCGACATCGCCGACATTCGCCACTGGCACTTTCTCCGGCAGGAGAAAAGCCTGGCCCGATTCCTGAAGGCGTTGCGCGCCCGCCTTGGCGGTGTTGGTGAACCCGCCAGCGGCATCGGCTTCGTTCACCTGATACCGCGCACGCTGCAGGTTGGCGGCGGCCACGCGCAGGTCAGTGCTGGACACCAGCGCCTGAGCCACCAGTTGGTCGAGCGTGGGATCGTTGTACAGGCGCCACCAGTCGGCAGGCACCGGCGCCGACACCACGTTGGCCGAGGTCCCCGCGAGTTCGCCCTGCAAGTCCTGACGATTGACCGCCGCGTCCTTGGGCAGCGAGTAATCCGGTCCGACCACGGTGCAGGCCGAGAGCAACAGGCCCAAACCCACGGTTAACAGGCGCGCGCCGGGTTTCATTGAGCGACTCCTTTATCGGTGGCGTTGGCGTCGGTCTGGCGGGCCGTCGCGTCATCGATGATCGAGACCGTGGCGGTGCGGCCGGCGATCATGCGGAAGTCTTCGGGCACTTCGTCGAACGCGATGCGCACCGGAATCCGCTGCGCCAGACGCACCCAGCTGAACGCCGGGTTGACGTTGGGCAGCAAGTTCGAGCCGCTGCTGCGGTCGCGGTCTTCGATACCGGCCACGATGCTCACCACATGGCCGCGCAGGCGAGCGTTGTCGCCGATCACGCGGATGTCCACCGCCGAGCCAATGTGAATGCCGTCCAGTTTGGTTTCTTCGAAGTAGCCATCCACGTGGTACGACGCGCTGTCGACCACCGACAACACCGGGCGTCCGGCGCTGACGAACTCGCGGTCGCGGGGCGCACGGTCGTTGAGGTAACCGTCGACCGGGCTGCGGATCACCGAACGGTCGAGGTTGAGCTGCGCGGCATCGACCGCCACTTGGGCTTCGTTCATCGCCGAGAGGGCGCGGGCTTCCTTGGACTGGCTTTCTTCCAGTTGTTCGCGAGCGACCAGATTCCCCAGGCCACGGTTACGCTTGTTCTCGCGTTGCGCCTGTTCCCAGGTTTCCTTGCGCTCGGACAAGGTGGCCTGGGCCTGACGCAGCGCCAGGCGGAAGCGCTCCTGATCGATGGTGAACAGCACCTGGCCCTTGCTGATCGCCTGGTTGTCGCTGACCGAGACTTTTTCGATCAGGCCGGACACGTCCGGGGCAATCTGGATCACGTCGGCGCGGATGTGGCCGTCGCGGGTCCAGGGGGCGTACATGTAATACATCACCATGCGCCAGACGACGATCGCGGCGAGGATGACAACCAGCAGTGTCAGGACCACACGGCCCAGCGTCAGTAGAGGTTTTTTCATT
This sequence comes from Pseudomonas abietaniphila, assembly GCF_900100795.1. GTDB lineage: Bacteria > Pseudomonadota > Gammaproteobacteria > Pseudomonadales > Pseudomonadaceae > Aquipseudomonas > Aquipseudomonas abietaniphila. Next base: position 8,930 of record NZ_FNCO01000011.1, on the reverse strand, counting down.
TCATCAGGTATCGACTAAGGGTATCCACGACGCCGAGCAGCAGAGCGTATAGACCGACGTTGAACAAAGCCCGGTGCCAGACCAGGCGGTAAAAGTGAACACGCGTGAGCACCGCGTGGACCACCAGAAAAATCACGTAAGCGATGCCCATCAGCACCAGAAAGGTAGGCAGGAAAATCCCGCTGATATCCAGATCACCGATCACAGTGGCGCTCCATCGATGCCGTACGGCGGTTGTTCTGCCTGCTCGGCTTGCACATCGACGATCTCCACGCCCGGCAGCAAGGCCAGACGCAGGCCGCTCAAGGCGTGCAGCAGGTGCAAGCGGGAGGTGTCATCGCCCATCCAGTCATAGGTCAGCGAGCGGCGGGCGCGGTCCATGGTCATCAACAGACCCTTGGGGGCGGGTAAACGCTCACGGGCCTTGAGGCAGGCACGGAAATAATTGCCGACTTCGGTCGCCACCTGGCGCAGCAGCTGGCGCGGCACCGCATCGACCCGTGGCATGTAGGCCAGCAAATCGAGCATGTTCAGCGCCACGCGCACTTCGCGCAGGGCGATGTTGGTGTCTTGTGCGGTGATCGCCAGGCGCGGCAGGTGCTGCATCAGACGGTCAAGCATGCGCACCCCCATCCGACGGTGTTCGGCCAGCGTCGCTTCTTCGCTGAGTGAAACAATGTCGCCCCAACTGAAACGGGTCAGACGCCGCGCAGCGGTTTCAGTGCCGAAAGGCCTGACGATGAGCGTCCACACGAAGGCAAATGCCAAACCTGCCGGGCCGGCCAGGTTGGCGTTCACAAAGTTCAGGAAGTCGGCATCGTAAGCGCTCTGGATGCTGATAAAGGATGAGGTGTTGACGATGGTCAGCAGCGTGCCCAGGTAAAACTTCGGCTGCACGGTCAGGGTGCCGACACAGATGAACGGCACGGCGAACGCCAGCACCAGCATCGGAAAGTCGTGCAGGTTCGGCAGCACCACGAACAGATAAAGGCTGGCGAAGATCACCGACATCATCGTCCAGAAGAAAAAGCGGTAGATCTGCGGCGCAGGGTCGTCCATCGCTGCGAAGAAGCTGCACGAGACCGCCGCCAGCGCCACGGCACTGGCGCCGTCCTGCCAGCCCAGCAAAATCCACAGCACTGACGCGACGATGATTGCGCTGACGGAGGTCGCCACCGAGTACAGCATCATGCCTTTGTCGAGGAATGGCGACAGACGTGCCAGACGCCAGTGGCGATAGACGGCCTTCCAGGGGCGGTGATCGTCGGTCTCGATGGCGCATTGCAAGCTGCGGCAGTCTTGCCACAGGTCAATCCACTCACGCAGGCGATACAGCGCGTTGGACAGCAGCAGTTGGCGACGATCGTCCAGTTGCGCCGGTGTCGGTTGCAGCCGATCCAGTTCGCTGTGCAGCGCTTCCCAATACCGGACCGGTGCGCCCTCGGCGGTTTTTTCCACCCAGTCGCGGCATTCGATGATCAGCGGCGCCAGGTCGGCGACCAGCTCTGGCGTGCGACGCTCCAGCGCCCACAGCGCATCGTCGAGGGCATCGATGACGGGCAGCAGGTGAATCATGCGACCCCGCAGCTCCTTGGCGTTGCGCACGGTCTGGCGATGGGTGCCTTCGTGGGGCAACTGGCCAATCATCAGCTCCAGGCTGTTGAAGGTGCCGACCATGGCCGTGCGCAGCGCGCCGACCGTTTCCGGTGTGGCGCTGCGGGAAAGGAACAGGTCACTGTAGGTCGAGGCGTCCTTGAACCACTTGCCCATTGAATCGACCAGCACCGGCGCCAGGCGACGCGGCCAGAACATGGCGCCCACCACGGCCGCGCAGACGATGCCCAGCAGGATTTCTTCGGTCCGCGACACGGCGATGTCAAACACCGCTTGCGGGTTGTCCACCACCGGAAAGGAAATCAACGGCATGGTGTAACCCGCCAGCATCAGGGCATAACTGTTGGCGGTGCGCAGGTGCAGGGAAAGGAAGAGCAGGGTGCCGGTCCATAGCGCGATGACGACGGCCAGTAAAAACGGCGTCTGCACGAACATCGGCACCACCAGCACCGAAGCGGCCGCGCCAAGAAAAGTCCCGGCCGCGCGGTACAGCGCCTTGGAGCTGGTCGGTGCCACGAACGGGCTGGAGACGATATAAACCGTGGCCATCGCCCAATACGGACGCGGCAATTCGAAGATCAGTGCGATGTACAGCGCGAGCATCGACGCCGCAAAGGTGCGGATGCCGTAAAACCAGTCGCGGGACGGCGGAACACCGTCGAAAAACCCTTTGAATATGCCGTTCAAGATGACAGCTCCGGCCCCACGGGGCTGGCGTTGGCGAAGGCTTTGAAGACCCGCAGCGTGGCTTCCAGGTCGGCCGGATCAATACTGCTGAACACATCACGACGCAGGCGGATCAGTTCTTCTTCTATGGAGTTGGCCAACGCGCGGCCCTCGTTGGTCAGGCTCAGGGCCTTGGCTCGGCGGTCGGTCGGGTCTTCGGTACGCTGCACCAGATTGGCCTTGCCCAGTTGATCGAGCAAACGCACCAGCGAAGGACTTTCCAGGCCACAGGCCTGAGCCACGGTGACCTGACGCACGCCTTCACCGAGCCGCGCGATCATCAACAAAGGGCCTGCGCAGGCTTCGGACACGCCGTAGTTCATCAGCGTGGTCTGACACACGCGGCGCCATTGACGGGACGCCGCGACGACGCCGCCAGTGATGTGCATTTGCAATGAGTCTAGGGTCATGGAGGTGCCACTGGGTTGATTCACGAAAAGGATTTTGGTTAGGCAGTGAATGATTAGTCTCGGTATTATTAGGTTGCTAACTATTAATATCCGGTAACAAAGTTGATTCGTCAAATGAAAAGTGGATGAGCGGTGGGTGAAATCGTTGCGAATGAGATCGCCTGTATTCGTTTCACGGCCTTGCAGTGTTAAAAAAAGAAACCGTCTGTCGGGCTTTTAATCTGAATTTGAACTTAATTTTGGATTTAAGCTCTCGCTTATCCAAAAAAATGGCGGGGCTCTTGAAGAGCGCTGTGTCCAGAAATCGGGACGTTGATCAAATCTTGCTCAATCGCGGATTGAAAATTTTTGATATCTCAATAGTTGCACTGGCGGTTTTTGAGTCTATTTCGGCGGTTTCTTGACTGCGTGGCGGCGTTAAAGAACAACCGATTCAGCCGATAGCAAAGGCGACAGGAAACCGGGCTTGAAACCCTGTTCCAGACACCTCCCTTTGCTGGTGCGCAGTGCGCACCCACGAGTGCAACATGATCGATCTCGCCACCTGGAATCTCTCCGTACCTGTCGGTACGCCCGCCGTCACCGTCGATACCCCAAAATTGGTCGGCGGCTACCAGGACGGTTACTTTCGCTCCGGAGACACCTTGTTCTTCTGGGCACCCGTGACCGGGTCACGGACTGACAACGCTATTTACCCGCGCACGGAATTACGCGAAACCTACGCCAACGGTGCAGTTCACAACTGGACCTACACCCAGGCGGACAATTTCCTGCGCGCGGCGCTGACCGTGGATCAAGTGCCGTCGTCGGGCAAAATCGTCATTGGCCAGATCCACTGCTATGGCAGCACCGAGCCGTTGCTCAAGCTGGAGTATCAGTACAAGGAGAAGACTAAAAACGGCAACATCGTCGCCAAGTTTCGCCTGACGCCGACGTCGGAACCTGAAGTGATTCAGATCGCCACGGGTGTGCTGCTCAAGGAGCGCTTCACGTACACCATTCACCTGACGCCGTCGGGCAACCTGACGGTGAATGCGCATGAGATGCAGTGGGGCAGCAAACTTGATCCGAGCTGGAACGGCAAGCAGCTGTACTTCAAGGCGGGCGTGTATACCCAGGACAACACCGGGTATGCAACAGAGGGCGGCGCGGCGACGTTTTACAAGTTGCAGATTGCGCACGATAAGAAGGCATAAATCCGATGCAGCTCAAATCACTGTAGGAGCCGGCTTGCTGGCGAACGCGGTGGGTCGGTGATGGCGAGGGTGAATGACACCCCGCGTTCGTCCGAAGTGCGGCCCAGACCCTCGTAACCTCGGACGGCTCCTACACGTACTGCATACGCCCGAGCACCTGCGGCAGCCACCATCGGACGATTTATCGAGCAGAGAAGACCAGTGCAAAACAGATCCGGCCAGGGACGGGCTGGCTGACGGTTACTTCGCCCCCGTGCAATTGCATGATCGCGGCGACGATTGCCAGGCCGAGGCCGTTTGAGTCGGAGCTCTGGTGGCGTGAGGCGTCACCCCGGTAGAAGCGGTCAAACAGCTTGCCCAGGGCCGAGTCGCTCAGGACCGGTCCCTGGTTCTCCACCTCGATGCGGCAGGTCTTCTCTGCGTTGACCACGCGGATCTCGATCTCGCTGCTTTCATCGGCATAACGAATCGCGTTGGCCACCAGATTGCTCAAGGCCCTGCGCAACAGCAGGGGATCAGCATTCAACTGACCGCCGCCCTCGGTGCGCAACGTCATCTGTCGCTCCTCGGCCAGCCCTTCGAAATACCCCGTCACCCGCTGCAATTCGTCCTCCAGACACAACGTCTGGCGATTGAGCGCCGCCTGCGCGTCGTCGGCGCGGGCCAGGAACAGAATGCTTTCCACCATCCGCGAGATACGCTCCAGTTCCTCAAGGTTCGAGGCCAGCAGCGCCTGATATTCATCGGCGGTCCGGGGTTGACGCAGGGCGACCTGACAGTGGCCCATCAAGGAGCCTACCGGTGTGCGGATCTCATGCGCCAGATCAGCGGAAAACTGGGTCAGGCGCTGATAACCGTCGGCCAGACGATCGAGCATGCCGTTGTAGGCGTCGCTCAACTGCTGCAACTCCACCGGTGTGTCGCGGTTGTCCATGCGGCTGTCCAGTCGCGCCGGGGTGATGGCGGCGGCGTGATCGGCCATTCTGCGCAGGGGCCGCAAGCCCCGCCGCAGCAACAGGTAACCCAGCAATGCCGTGAGCACGAACGCCAGCGCGACGGCAAACAGAATGCGGTTGCGGAAATTCGCCAGCGTGGCCATTTCCTTGACTGCGAGGTGCGCGGCGGTCAGGTGCACGACTTTGCCGCCGGAGATCGCCTCGACCGTGGCCGCGCGCATGGGCACGTCTGACGCCGATCCGGCGTTAGCCCTGCCGCTGCGCAGAGCATCGGCGCTGAGCGGTGCATTGGCTTTGACCACCGGCATGTCCGGTAACGGCGCATGCAGGGGGTTGACCATGATCACCGGGGACTTGCCAGGCTCGGCAATGATGAAAATATCGTCCTCGCTGTCGAGCATGTTTTCGAACAGTTGAGGGCTGCTGCGCAGTGTGTCGAGCGTCAGGTCGTACTGCAGCAGTTTGCGAAAGTGATCCAGCCGCGCCAGCACCGCGTGGTCGCTGCGGGTCATCACCGACGCTTTCATGGTCTCGTAGAGGTACATGCCGGCGCTGGCCACGGCGAGCATCGCCACCACGGAAAACGCCAGGGTCGAGCGCAGGGTCAGGGAAGGCTGGCGTCGGGCTCGCATGGCCGCACCTCGCAGACGTAACCGATGCCGCGCACGGTGTGAATCAGTTTGACCGGGTAGGGCAGGTCGATCTTGCTGCGCAGGCGTTTGATCGCCACGTCGACCACGTTGGTGTCGCTGTCGAAATTCATGTCCCAGACCTCCGAGGCAATCTGCGCGCGGGACAACACGTCCCCTTCGCGCCGCAGGAACAGATGCAGCAGGGAGAATTCCTTGTTGGTCAAGGTGATCACCTGTTGCTGGCGGGTGACCCGGCGTCGCAGCAGGTCGAGCTCCAGATCGGCGAGATGAAAATGGTCGGCCTCGCGCACCACGCCACGGCGCAGGATCGTGCGGATGCGCAGCAGCAGTTCGGTGAAGGAAAACGGTTTGACCAGGTAATCGTCGGCGCCCAGCTCCAGCCCGCGAATCCGGTCCTGCAGTTGGTCGCGCGCGGTTAGAAACAGCACCGGTACGTCCTGTTTGGCGCGCAGGATTTCAATGATCTGCCAGCCGTCGATGCCCGGCAGCATGACGTCCAGCACCAGCAGGTCGTAGCGCTGCTCCAGCGCCATGTGCAGGCCGTCGGTGCCGTGCTGCGTCCAGTCGACCTTGTAGCCGGACTCGCTGAGGCCCTTCTTGAGGTACTCGCCGGTCTTGGTGTCGTCTTCGATAAGCAGGATGTGCATCGTCTGTCTGGCTCGCTTCACGTCATTGGCGGCGCGGCCGACACGTGGCATCAGGTGGTGATTTGAAGGGCAACGAACGGCTGGACGCCGTGTCGAACGTGAAGTGTAACCAACGGGGGCTGTCCGGTTGGTTACATTTTTGTCATCGGCGCGGCGTTTTTGAACCGTCCTTGGCGAATGACAAAAATGTCATCGGCCGGTCATTGTGCAGTGCCGGTTCGGGGCACAGGATGATCGCCATTCAACCCGCACTACCAATCGACAAGGATCCTCACAATGAAGATGAAGACTGCTCTGTCCACCACCTTCGGCATGCTCATGCTCAGCGCTGCCGTCATGGCCTCGGCCGCCGACATGCCGGTGGTCAAGCCCCTGCGTGGCACGGTCGACAGCGTCGAGAACAACACCTTGAACTTCACCACCCGTTCCGGCGCTCACCAGAGCATTGGCCTGACGGACAAAACGGGCATCCGCTCGGTGTCCAAGACCAGCATTGACACCATCAAGTCGGACAGCTTCATCGGTTCTGCCGCCACGCCGCAGCCGGATGGCACGCTGAAAGCGCTGGAAGTGACCGTGTTCGAAGCGAGCCTCAAAGGCAGCGGCGAAGGTCACTACGGCTGGCAGAACGCCGACGGCAGCACCGGCACCATGACCAACGGCACCGTGGGCAAACTGACCCAGGCCAACGGTCGTACCCTGAGCGTGAGCTACAAAGGCGGTGAGAAGCAGTTGGTCGTGCCGGATGATGTGCCCATCGCTTACGTGCAGGCAGGCAAAGTGGACGAGTTGGTCAAAGGCGCCAAGGTCGTGGTGTTCCCGGCCGAAGACGGCAAGACCGCTCGCGGTGTAGCCGTCGGCAAAGATGGCTTCCAGCCTCCGATGTAAGCGATTGCGGTGTGTCATCAGCACCGCGTTGCGTCCATTGTAGGAGCGCGCTTGCCCGCGATTGCGAGCTGTCTGATACAACTATGTTTCTGACACATTGCAATCGCGGGCAAGCGCGCTCCTACAGGTGCCGGCTTACCGAACTCACCGTGATGAGCCTTTCAAGATGAAAAAAACCAGAATTCACCCGTGGCCCATTCGCCTCACGCACTGGATCAATGCCTTCGGCATGGTCTGCATGTTCATGAGCGGTTGGGGCATCTATAACGCATCGCCGTTGTTTCGTTTCTCATTCCCTCGGGACTTCACTCTGGGTGGCTGGCTCGGCGGCGCGCTGGCCTGGCACTTCGCGGTCATGTGGCTGCTGGTGATCAACGGCCTGATCTACGTGCTGTACAGCCTGTTCAGCAAACACTTCAAACGCGACTTCCTTCCGGTGACGCCGACTGCGGTCAAACGCGACCTGGTCGATGCCGTGCGCTTTCGACTCAAGCACGAGAAGGGCGTGTACAACGCCGTCCAGCGCTTGATGTACTGGCTGGTCCTGGCGGCAGGCGTGTTGATCGTGGTCACGGGGCTCGCGATCTGGAAGCCGATTCAACTGCAGGAATTGACCGCGCTGTTCGGTGGCTATGACTTCGCCCGCTTCGTTCACTTTGCGGCGATGGCGGCGATCGGGGCGTTCGTCGTGGTGCACCTGGCGTTGGTGCTGTTGGTGCCCAAAACCCTGTTGCCGATGATCACCGGTGGCGTCAAAACGGTTGAAAGCGGGAAGGTCGAACATGATTGAGCCGAAGAAACGCGCCATTCAGCGCATCACGCTGGAGCCGGCGCAACAGACCCAGCTAGAAAGCATCCAGCGTCGGAATTTCCTGAGAGGCGGGCTGACCGTGGGCGCGATGGCGATGCTCACCGGCTGCAACCTGCAAGATGACGATCAGGTGGACAAGGTGCTCTGGGCCATGTCGCGCTGGAACGACCGGGTGCAGGCGTGGCTGTTCAGCGGACAGAAGCTGGCGCCGACGTTCCGCAAGGAGCAGATCCGCAACCCGTTTCCGTTCAACGCGTTTTACAGCGAGGACGACATTCCCGATCTGGATGTGGCGGACTGGAAACTCGGCGTCTCGGGGCTGGTGCGCGACAAGGCGCCGTGGACGCTGGATGGCCTGCGAAAACTGCCGCAGCGCACTGACATTACGCGGTTGATCTGTGTCGAAGGCTGGAGCGCGATCGGGCAGTGGGGCGGTGTGCCGCTGCGAACGTTCCTTGAGCATGTGGGCGCGGACACGACGGCGAAGTTTGTGGGATTCAAATGTGCTGACCGGTATTACTCAAGCCTGGACATGCCGACTGCGCTGCACCCCCAGACGTTGCTGGCGCTGGATTTCGGGGAGGTGGCGTTGCCGCCCGACTATGGGTATCCGTTGCGGGTGAGGGTGCCGACCAAGCTGGGGTTCAAGAATCCCAAGCACATCGTCGAGATCTTCGTGACCAATGATTATCCGGGTGGGTATTGGGAGGATCAGGGGTATAACTGGTTTAGTGGGATTTGAGGCTTTTTTGGGCGCTGGGGTGCCCTTAGGTCGAAATGTATATCCATTATTTTGGGTGGCGCCGATTACGGTTCCGCTCTTACAGCGGGTCACTTTTTCCAAGAGCCGAAATGTCGGACCACGAAAAAGTAACCAAAAAGTGAACTGACCCCCGAAAGTTGGACAAACTACAGACTCATTATCTGGCTTCGAAATTGTACCGGACTGAGGCCGTTGAGCTTCATGCTGATCCGCTCGTGGTTGTAGTAATGGATGTACTCGTCGAGCCCGGCTTCTAATTGCTCAAC
>NZ_FNCO01000051.1 GCF_900100795.1 Pseudomonas abietaniphila | reverse complement strand
GGCGGCGGCAAAAACTGAGTGCAACACCTGACCTTTCCGGTACGGTGCTGCCCCTATGTCTTATTCCGAACTCAGCGTTGAAGAACGCGCCACCATTCAAATCGGCCGTGCCCAAGGGTTCAGCCTGCGCAAGATTGCTTGCTTGATCACCCGATCCCCTTCGACCATCAGCCGGGAGCTGCGCCGCAATCGAGATGTCTGTGGCGGCTACTCGGCCCGCATGGCCCAGCAGCAGATGCAGGCCCGCCGCCAACGCTGTCGACCGAAACGAAAGCTCTTGCCGAGTAGTGAGCGCTTCCAGTTGGTGGCCCATATGCTGCGCGAGCGTTTGTCTCCCGAGCAGATTGCCGGCAAGCTGCGCAGCATGAACATTCCCAGCCTCAGAGAAGCCTACGTCTGTCGCGAGACGATCTATAACGCCATCTACGCCTTGCCGGTCGGCGAGCTGCGTAAAGAGCTGATCATCTGCCTGCGCCAAAGTAAGACGACGCGACGGCCGCGCTCTGGCGGCGTGGATCGACGCGGCCAGATCCCCGAGATGGTCAGCATCCATGTGCGCCCACCGGAGATCGAAGACCGGCTGATGCCAGGGCATTGGGAAGGCGATCTGATCAAGGGCAAGGCCAACGCCTCGTCTGTAGGCACGCTGGTGGAACGTACCAGTGGCTACCTGATGCTGGTAAAGATGAACGACGCGACGGCGACCTCGGCGATGGAAGGCTTCAGTGCAGCGCTCAATGGCATGCCGCTGGCGATGCGCAAGAGCATGACCTACGACCAGGGCCGAGAAATGGCGCGGCATGCTGAAATCACCCAGCAGACCGGGGTGGCAATTTACTTCTGCGACCCGCATAGCCCTTGGCAACGCGGCAGCAACGAAAACATAAATGGCCTGATCCGCCAGTATCTGCCCAAGGGCACGGACTTGTCGGTACACAGCCAAGAAGAACTCGACGCTATTGCACTGCAACTGAACATGCGACCGCGTAAGCGCTTCGACTTCAAGTGCCCCATCGAAGTTATGGGTGAGGTGATGCAGAAGGCCATGACTATGCGGCATGATGCTCCAGCTTCAATTCAATGACCGTGTTGCACTCAGCTCCTGCAACCGCCCA
>NZ_FNCO01000014.1 GCF_900100795.1 Pseudomonas abietaniphila | reverse complement strand
GATGTACGTGTCTTCACCCACGGATTCGATATCAAGCGGATAGGTCTTCATGGCGTCACCCGCTTGAACTCGACGACCCAGACCCATGGGTTGCTGTTCCATGAGTCACCTCCGTTTATGGATACCCACAACTCCCGCCAGGCGGCGAACGGATCGCACCAGTTGCCCGGGCCGGGCTCGTCTTTGAAGGGGTGGAAGTAATAGTCACCGTCACCGTGGTGGATGCGGTGGATGCCTTCAGCGACGTAGCGACTTTCGAACGTCGTCTCGCCTTCACCATCCTGCAGGCGCTCGACGCGCACGTCGGTTATCTCCAGCAGGATGCGACTGGCGATACGAGGCATGTGAATGCTCGGCTTCCAAGCGGAGCGATCATCCCCGCCGCCGTCATCGTCACCAGCCCATGTCGCTTCGCCGTCGGCACGGTAGATTACGTGACCCGAGTAATAGCCACGCCCGAAAGGCATTTCCCGGATCGGAGTGGCGTGGCGGTCAGGCGTCCAGTCGATCATGTTGCCGTGTTCGTCAAAGTCGTGGCTGATGACGCCCCAAGTCTCGCGCACCCACAGGCGTTCGCCGGGCTGGCCGTAGGGGCAGTGACTCTTGACGAAGTGCCTAGTCATTGGCGTGCCGTCCAAATCCTGCCCGTAGTTGTACTGCCCTACGCAAAAATTTCCGCTCGCATCGATATGCGGCTGCACTTTGAGCGCGCGGCGCGTGACTGACTTACGGCTTTCCAGGACGGCGCGCACCATCGGCGCCGAGAACAGGATCGGTCGTTCTTTTATCGCGGACACATGATCTCCTCGCCGCATACGCAGCAGGCAATAGGGATAGGGTGGGGCCGAACGGGCGGCGGGGTTACTGCGCTGGGTATAACTCTTCCAGAGCGGCGCGAAGCTCTTTGCGCCACCAGAAGTTGTGGCGGCCTTCGGGCTTCTCGCCGAACACGCAGCCTTCCAGCTCGGATTGCCCGTCGAGGAAAAGCCAGACTTCACGCAGGCGCTCCGGCAAAGCGACTGGGCGGGCTTGTGTTCGGAGCTGCTCCGAACATTGCGGGCTGACCTCCGAACATTGCGGCTGGCGGTAAAGCTTTCGAATTTCGTAGTGCTCGGGCTGGCATCGGTATGATTCCAGTGACTCGCCGCTGACATCTTCCCAGCAGCAGGATCCGTGGGAGCGAACCTGGTGCACCGGCTCATCCGCCACTGCGCGGACATCCTCGGGCAAACCAAGTCGTTCAGCGCGTTCAATGCGGCGTCGGTCGATGGCATCCAATGTGTCAGCGGCCTGCTTGAGCGTATCCGCCGCGGACTGGTGTAAGCGGACATCCTCGGTCGGGGCGGCGCGGGTGTTCCACTGCTCAACGGTGAACATCGCTCGGTTACCGCAGCTCACAGGTTGATTTTCGCACCAGACGTTATGCGCGCCGGGGAAACTGCTCACTTTGGCTTTTCCGCCGCAAAACGGGCACGGCAGCAGTTTGGCCTTATCACTCATCGCTGCCACCCTTCGCGGCTGCCCATCCGCAACTATCGCATTGAGTGTTAGGGTTTTGTTCTGCTTCTTGCACGGCTAAACAATCTTTGCATTCACCCTTCGCGGCTGGCGCGGATTGGTGGCGACCCAAGAAGTCTTCAAGGTCTTTCCCAAGAGGGCAGCTAGACGAAATACCATCAGACCATGCCGCACGCTTCAACAACTCCCGCGCCTTGGTCAGTTCGGATTCAAGATCATCAACTGGCTGATCCGCCACGCTCAAACGCTGCTGGAGTGCGGCGTTCTCGGCCTGCAGGCGTTCAGCTGTGGGGCCGTATGTCAGAAGCGCCTCCAAAAAACGGCTTACTATCACCGCTGGCTTATGACCTTTATCGGAGAAGAAGCCCCGCCCATGCGCTGGATGACTGATGCAGAATCCGCCGTCCGGAGTCCTTTCGATTTTCCAGCCACCTGGCGCGAAATTCGATTCATCCATTGCATCTGGCGGGCCGTATGCTTCAAGCAGAGCATCACCTTCCGGCGTGGTCTGCCAGAGCGCTGGACTGCGTTGAGCACGATCCAGAAGGCCGAGGTGAGTCAACGTGTCGAGCCAATCTCGACCGATATCGACGCCGTCGGCTTCGAAGTCATTGGCGCACTCTTCGAAGCGCTGCAGCTTGCTCATTACTTCTGCGGCGAATGGCGGCAGCTTCTTCAATTCCTGACTCATAACCCCTCCTGCGGATACGTGCCCACTTCGCCCTGGTCGGCGGCGTTGGCGGCTTGGATGATTTGGCGGCCGATCTCTCGGGCCTGCTTTGGCGTGATCGGTCCGAACGGTAGGAGCCTCAGGGCTATCACGGGCCCGTCGTCATCGAGGTTGAAAATCGTCGCCTCGACCTTGTGCTGAAAACTTGTCGCGAATGGCATGGCGATATCCCTGTAACCCATACAGGTTACTTTTCTAGATGTAACCTCTGGAGGTTACTGTGGGGTTGGTCAGGCGGCGACGAGCGCAGCAGCGGCCGGTTTGTGATTGGCGAGAAACACTGCCCGTGCAAATCCCGCTGGCGTAGCGCTTCGGAAGTTCGCTCGCTCGGGACCGGGAGGCGCCTTGTGGATTCGATCATCCGGAGAGCCCAGGCTTTCGTCAGTGAAGGGCGCCGGCATCACGAAGCCCCCCCCGGTCCACAGGCAAGTCTTTTTCGTGTACTGGTCGTCGGCGCAGAATCCTGAGAACTGCCACGGGTGAAACCAGTGGTCTGGCTTTCGCCAGAGGCTGCTGATCTGGCTGACCGGGTTCTCTGCGAACCACGGCGCGCCGGACAACTCGCCGATGATCTGACACTGCCAAACCACGTGCATGGCCTTGAACTGAACGGCCGGGTCGGCCTTGCGCTTCGCCTCGAACCATCGTGCACCACTTACAGCCAAGTCTGTGCACGGCGGGAACCCGGCCACGAACTCAACTTGGGCGGTGGCAACAGCCTCACGGATGATTCGCCATGATTCGGGGTGGTCGATAATGTGACCCACCTTCGTGATGGCGCCGTCGGTATGCACCCCTTCAGGGTGCTGCGGGTCAATCAGGATTGCTTCGTAACCGGCCTCGACCCATGGTTGCGCCATGACACCGGTGAGGTCGCACAGGAAGATCGCTATTTTTCTTTGGTGCATGGCAAGGCCTCGCCAGTGGCGTGATTCAAAGTTGGGAAGGGGGTTGTAGACGGACGGCTCGTTACCGACTGCGCAGCGGCCTACTCTCAAAGGGCACTGTTCAATAGGAGAGAGATGTCATGTCAAAAGGTGGAAGTGGTAAAAGCTCAAGTGGATCCGGTAAAGGCTCGGGTGGATCGTCCCGTCCTGCGTCCAGCCATCCAGGTCCTGGTGGAAACTGGCCAAGCACAACCGGCAAGGTTTCAGGCGACAACCGAGGGAATGCACAACCTGGTAAAAAATCCTGAGTCAGGCAGCTGGCGTGGCGTCGTGGAATACATCCATCTGCGCCGCACCATCCAGCCAGGCAGCGTCGATGCGCGCTCTGGCCATTGCCGCGTATTCAGGGTTGAGCTCACACAGGATCGACCGGCGGCCTTCCTGCATCGAAACCAGCGACGTGGTACCGGCACCGCCGAACGGGTCGAGCACCACACCGCCGCGCGGCGCGCCAGCCAGAATGCACGGCCTGATCAGGTCAGGTGGGAAGGTGGCGAAGTGGGCGCCCTTGAAACTTTGTGTGGCCACAGTCCAGACGCTGCGCTTGTTTCGCGTCAGCAGATCCCAGCTGCTCTGCTCCCTGTCTGGGCGGTGCGTGCCTTTGCTCTGACCTGGTATCGCCTGCTCACGCTTCGAACCTTCGCGTTGAAAACTGTCACGATTGCTTCTGGCTGACCCATCCTTGTGGAATGTTCCGTGTCCGCCTCCGCCGGTGGAGGTATCCCACCCGGCGGGTACAGTCACTCGCGGCTTCGGTACCGCGTCGAAGCCATGACCAAAGCCAACACCGGTTGGCGTCGGCCCGTATGCCGCCGGCTCCCGAATCGCCTGCATATCGCAGTGGTACCGGCGCGACTTGCTGAGCAGAAACAGGTATTCGTGCGCTTTAGTGCAGCGGTCCCGCGTCGACTCAGGCATAGGGTTCGGCTTGTGCCAGATGATGTCCTGGCGCAGAAACCAGCCATCGTCCTGCAGCGCGAAGGCTAGGCGCCAAGGCATGCCCATAAGATCCTTGGGCTTGTACTCGGCGTGCGTGGTCGCCTTGGCCTTCCGCTGACTCGCCATCACCTGCCGCTGACTGATCGTCGAGACACCGACGCCCATATCATCCCGCCCGTGCGCACCCCAGCTCCCCGCGTAACTGTCGCCCATGTTCACCCAGGCCGTGCCGTCATCGCGGAGTACTCGGCGCACTTCGCGGAAAACATCTACCAGACGCGCGATGAACTCGACGGGTGTTTCCTCCAAGCCGATCTGACCCTCGACCCCGTAGTCGCGCAGGCCGAAGTAGGGTGGGCTGGTCACGCAGGTATGAACTGACTTGTCCGGCAGCGTCCGCATCATCTCGATGCAGTCGCCGACCAGAATCTGGTGTTGCTGGCTCATGGTTCGATTCCATGCGGTTGGTAATGGCCTACGCTTACCTCTCCACAGGAAGGGAGAAGGTCATGAGCGAAGACAGGGAAAAGGCGTTGGCGCTGGCACTGAAAGCGGTACTCAGCGCCGCACGCAATCAAGGGCTCGATCTGGACGAGCTGTCAGAAGCGGCAGCCGATGAGCTTTTGAATTTAGAGGCCTACGAATCAGACTATCTGGCCATGGCCATCAATGAGATTGAGGTGGCGGCTGATTCGCTGGCGTGATTAGGCGGCTTTGTCTTCAACCTGCTGAGCGACAATCGCCTTGGCGGCGTGATTTATCAGGTACAGCCGATTGATCAGGCTTTCACGCGGCTTGTCGACCCTGATCTCCCAGTAATCGCACCCCAGCCCAAATTCGTCGTAGTTGCCGCTCATGAAAGAGAATGCTTCCTCGGTGCTGCCGATACAGGTGGCCTCTTCCAGTCGATCATTCAGACCGTCCCAGAAGTCATGTCCTTCCTCTCCGTAGCTGATCGAGTCATGCTTTGCCTCTACGAATTCGCAAAGCTCATCCCAGCGACCAGCTTCACCCGGACCGACGTCGTTGCGCATCCATTCGGGCAGCGCTGCGTACTCTTCGTCGCTACGTGTGCTTTCGCAGATCTGACTGCACACGCCATGCACCAGCGCCGCACGGAAGGCGTCTTCGTCAAACTCGCGCTCGCGACAGTGTCCTTCGAGTTTTGAGTGGATGTAGTAGCCGATATCTTTACCGGCCAGGAACTCGATGCCGTAGGAGAGGCCAACGCTGAAGGTAAGCCCGTCAATGTCACCGACAGTGGCAATGCCGAAGCGAGTCATAAGGATGTCGAATGCATAGTCGGTGCTGCCTGGCGCCTTGCAGCGCCACGCTTTCAGCTGCTCTGTGTCAGCCAGAACGGTGTATTCGTGGTCCTTCAAGCATTCCGCCGCACGCTCACGTCGCTTGGCCTCTTCGGCGTTGCGCTGTGCAATCCATTCCTGATTACGCTGTTCTTGGTTCATGGCAATGCTCCATGCGAAAGCCTCCGAAAGTTCGGTGGCGAATAGGTTGGTGGTGGGCTATACGTGGTGACCGGCATGGGGCCGGGTCAAGGAGTACGCTATGCCAGCGTGGTTTAAAGATACTGAAGGTAAGGTTTGGCAGTACGAAAACGTCGGAGAGATCAAAGAGCAGAACGGGAAGTATGTCGTTACTGACCCATACGGTAATCTGCTTGGGGCGCATCCGACCTTTGAAATTGAGGAGTTCTCTACGGTTACGCCTCTCCAACGAGTCAACGATTGACAGAAAGGATAATTTCGTCGCCAGGGTTGGACTTCAGTTCTGCCTTGGCTTTCTGAACATAATTACGCGCTAGTTCCGAAGTAATCACAAAAGCTAACGCGTCAGGCTTTCTCAAGCGCCGGGCCTGTTCTTCGTGCGGCATAGACAGGAACGACAGCGCCAGATCCTGCCAAAGCTCCTGCACCTGGCTGTAACCGTGCTCGTCCATGGCTTTGCTCATCGCAGAGCGCGTGCCGATCGGCACTTCGATAGGCATCTTCTCGATTCCCATCTTTTGCTTCGCCTCCGCTTGCCTCGCCCGGTACGCCGCCGAGTGTTTCGCGGCTGCTGTCTTTTCCATTGGATGCTTCTCCGAACTGTTGAGCTGGCAAGTCCAGCCAGGCTTGCCGACGTCGCTGGTGCACGCGGTTGTTGATCCTACGCATCAGGTAGGTTCCGCCAGAGTTATGTCGTGCTCTTTGGCAATTCGCCGGACAGTCCGGCTGTCGATGCCGACGGCGGTGGCGATTGCTGATGCGGTGCCGCCTTGGGCTGCCAGCTCACGGACGCGAGGCTCATGCCTGTCGCGCTTTGCCTTGAGGTTCTTCGGGTGGTTGCCGATTGCAGTGAACGGCACTTCGCCGCTTTTCCCGGCCGGAACCACTTCAATGCGGTGCCCGGTCGCAAGGTAGTGCTCGATCTGTGCCGACAGATGCGCGATGACCTGCTTGTGCTGGTCTGGCACGCTTTCGCCAATCATTGCAGAACCGCCTTTGACAGCGTGACCTTCACACCGTCAGCGCGTGCCTCAAGGGCCTGGGCGAAGTTGACAGCATCCTTCCAGTTAAAGCGGAAGCCGCGCACCTTTCCGGTGGCGATTTCCACGACGTGGTAGGCGCTGACGCCCTTGGCGACGACCTGGTAGCGAATCTTCTGCGCTGGTGGCTCTTTACCGATCATGGCGTAGAACTCCGCTGTGGCGATTTGAGCGCGAAGGGACATGGCTTTCAGGCCGTCCAGGCGCGATTGGATTTGTGGGTGCATGTCCTTTCCTCAGATGGTTGCGTGTATTCGTCAGCACTCTGACCACCCGCTGCTTGCCGTTGGGCGCAGGGGAGAGTGCTGGCGGGTAAACGCGGGGTGAAAAAAAGCCCGGTCGTGCCCGGGCTTTCGTGTTGCTGGTTCAATACACCTCTGTACGTGAACCTCTTCGCTCGGCGTTGCATGAGGCAAAGGCCGGCAGGCTGTCGTTTACATGGCTGCAAATCCTCCGTGTGGTGCGCGCCGTGGGAATGGCGGGCGCTCGCCTCGGTGCGGGTCAATTTCTCCAAGCTGACCATTCTTCACCTGATGCAGGTGGGCGGTTATGGGCCGCAGTTTCGTCCGCATCCCGCTGCCCACTCGTTGAATGGGCAGGAGTGATGCTTCACATATCGAAGTGGGGTTCTTCGCCGATGCGCTTCTTGCGCTCAGCTGCGAAAGACTCTGCTGCGTCAAATGCAGTTTTGGCCGCCAGTTCCGGGCGGACCTGTGGGTCGGAAGACAAAATGCCAACCAACGCTGCGGTCGCTACGGTGTGGATTTCTTGATGCTCATCGCGTGTCATGGGTGTTCCTCAGGTTGGGTTGATTTCCCGGATGGCACTCATCGAATGGCACCTGGTGAAATCCCGGCCTCGCTACTGGCGACAGGCCGGGGCATTGCGTCAGCGATGTGGGTGTTTCTGGTGCCTAATCCCCGCTGCTGATCACAGGTTTCGGTATCAGGGTGCGGCGGTGGGCTTCCCTGTTCATCTCGACTTGATCAGCAGCGTTGTCGTGATGGTCATCGGGCATATACAACATGCGACGTACAGCCCTGTGCCTGGGTGTTTGAATCGGCACATCGCATGAGGTCCGGCGCTCCCAGCCGAAGCTATTGGGCGCGCTAATTCTTCAAATCTTTTCCATTACCGCCGGAGTGGCGGGGCGCATCGCTTACCGGGTCATTCACGCGGTTCGGGCATTTCGCCCTTGATCAGCCGTCCAGGGTTTTCCCTGTCGTTGGCAGGCTTTCCTCGTTCGCCTGTCTGATCACCGGTCGCCGGTAGAGGCAATGCGGTCTGTTGATTTATCGCGCTTGTTTTTAAAGAGCGGCGGGGCGCCGCCCCTTCGCCGTGTTGTCGCTGGCGATGGGATTAAATTAACCGGCGGTTTCTGTAACGTCAATACCGGCGGTTAATTTATTTTTTAGGGAGGGAGGTTATGCTTCTTATCTGCTGGATGTTTATACAGTATTTTTTAGGAGGTGCTTATGGCAGTACAAGGAAAAATCGAGACGCCGCAGCCAACCCAGATTTCAGGCGTGGAGCGCTTAACTCTGAGGGTTTCCAGCATGATCAATCACCCTATCGCCCAGGAGCGAAAGTGGGCGACGATTCACCGCCTGGATACGGACGGTGATCGGGAGTGGGACGAGGTGATGGGGGTGCTTTCGGAAGTGGACGGTATTGAGATGACATTCAACAATGAAGACGGCTCGGTTCGCCTGAGCTGGGAGGCGCCCGATGATGAAGACCCACGCGTAGAGGCGCACGACGAGTTCGAATCCCTGGAGCCAGCGCCTTTCTAATACCCACAAAAAAGCCCGCTTGGTCGGCGGGCTTTTCAAGAATTAAGTACTACTTCATAAGGTGAGCAACACCAAACGAGATCGCGGCGAACAGCCCGGACATTCCTATGGCAGCGGTGATAAATTTCCAAGTCTGTTCCGTCATCGACTTGTGAAAGGATGTCGCTAGGTCTGATAGGTCGGCCTTTGTGGCGGTTGAGTCCAGCTTCAACTCGACGCGGATTAGCCTGACTTGAATTTCAGCCATGGTCGCCTCAAGCTTTTCAACGCGCCGTTCCAATTCGCTCCCTCCCGGGGGATTTCCGCCACCAGTATCGTCTCCCCCTCCAGAGTTGCCGTCAACACCTCTTCCCCACAAAGCCTTACGGATTATTTCGCCCATGGTTGAACGTCTCCAGCTAAGAACTCCCGTATCTTGTAAGTGGAGATCTGCGCCAAGTGCCCGCAATTTGGGCAATTCATTGCTATCGACGTGTGGGCTTCTCCCTTGGTGGATTCCATCTTGAAAAGCAGTAGGCGAGGATTCTCCTCATTGTCAGATTCCTCCTGCATGCTGATTTCCCACGCGCCCCTATGGTCGCAATGAGGGCATGAAGTGCTTCTTTTGCGGACATTCAAAAATTTGAAGAGGTCGCTTAGCCGTAATGGCTCCGAGGAGTCTTCATCGTTAACCACCGCTCCGCTGATTTTTCCGTAAACCTTATTCTGACTGCTCAACAAAAACTCCTCAGCATGCCTATGCTTTCCTTGCATTCCAAATTAGTAGAACCTTCGCGTGAATCGTCACGTCATCGATTCGAGCGGTCTGGTTCTCGTAGTGCTGGTTATCTGAGATCAACCGGTAGTGCTCTTCGTCCATGCGCATCACCCGCTTGATGTACAACTCCTTTCCCCACGTCAGGACGTAAACGCCATCCCCAACAAAGTCCTGGATGCCTTTGTCGACGATGACGAGGTCTTTGTCGTTGATCGTGCCGGCCATGCTGTCGCCCCAGCCGTTGATCATTCCCAGAGACGTCTTCGATGTGTAGGAAACGCCCTTTTCCCGCAGAATGTCCTCGCGTACCACCAGATTGCGCACGACTTCCTGATAGTCGGGCGGAACTTGGCCGGCCCCCATCGCGGCGCGAATGTCGTATTGAGGAATCACGATCTCTTCGTTGGTAGGCCTGAGGCTTGCCATGTTCGCCGGGATAACTCCCGGTGATCCATCGTCCGGTTCTTCCGCAGCGGCGACTATCCGCTCCCGAGCTTCGACCGTTAATCCTTTCACCTTGGACAACATCTGTTTTACCAGATCTGCCGTACTCCCCGAGGCCCTTAACGAGGGTTCCGTCGCTGTAGTGAGACCGTTTATTTCCTTTGATAGGCGGGGACTGAATTTATCAATCGGCTCGCCAATCATTCGGGAGAAAACCGCCGCGAATTTCGCATTCAGCGGGTTGGTCCCATTGAGATACATCGCCACAGCGGCGGCCGATATGTCGGCTTCTTCGGCGAGGCTGGCCTGGGTTAAACCGAGCGCGTTTTTCTTCGATACGAAAAGCGCCTTGGCGGCATCGCACTCAGCTTTCAACTCTGGAGACAACTCTTTCTTTTTGGTCATCCGTGAAATTTAACCGTTGGTTAAGTTATTTGCGCTAACCGCCGGTGTTGCTGAATTGCTAACCGCCGGTTAAGATCGTATGTACACATCAAGCTTGGTCGAGCAAAGAAATGAAGAAAACGCCCCTGCCAATGTTGGTCGAGAGGATGGGTCAGACCGCTGTCGCCAAGGCGCTGGGGGTCAGTTCTCCCGCTATCTCAAAAGCTCTACGAGCAGAACGCGACATCCAGGTAACTGAGCATGACGACGGGACCTTTACCGCTGAAGAAATTCGTCCGTTCCCATCCCAGAGCACCGCGGCCTGATTGCTGACTTGCTGGAAACATTCTGTAACGCGTGCTGGCACGCCGCCACATAAACAAATTTGAGGTTTTAGGAATGCAGGATTTTCTGAGGGCGTGTGACGCAGTCGTCGAGGACGCGGACACCAAGAATCTCGCCACGCTGATGAACATGCCAGCAGTGAGCCTGTTGCAGCGCGCGAACGCGAATTACGACGGCGCCTGGTTCAACGTGAAGCACCTGTACGCCCTGATGCTGCATACCGAAGACATGCGCCCGTTGGAAGCGCTGGCGGGGGAGTTCGGTTACGCAATCGTCAAGACCGAAGCGCCTGCAGCGGTTGATGTTCACCACGCCTTGAGCCGCGCTGCATTTGAGTTCGCCGAGGTGACCGTTGAGACCCACGCAGCTATGGCTGATGGCCGCATGGACCAGGTGGAGCGAGCGCGGATCCTGAGAGAGATCGATCACGCCGAGAAGGCTTTGGCCTTACTCAAGTCATCCGTAAAAGCCGCTGCCTGAATCGCAGGCACAAAAAAGCCGGGCTGCAACCCGGCTCTTTCAACAACACTTGTGAGGTCCGATTATGCACACCACGACCACCCAGAGCAAGAGCCCGCCTGATTCGTCAGTTTTGGCAGGGGTACGCAATATGTCGCGTCAGGTTATGTCGTCGCGCGAGATTGCGGACCTTACCGGAAAGCGCCACGACCATGTGATGCGTGACATTCGCCGCATGCTCGAAGAGCTTCAAATCACTGACCCCAGATTTGGGGGCAGCTACCGCGATGGCTCCGGCCGGTCACTTCCTTGCTTTTTTCTCGACCGCGATCTGACTGAAACGCTGATAACCGGCTACAGCATTCCGCTGCGCCATCGCGTGATAGTACGACTGCGAGAATTGGAAGATCACTTTTCCGAAGCTCCTCGCGTGCCAACGACATTGCCTGAGGCATTGCGCCTGGCTGCTGATCAGGCTGAAGAAAACCAGAAGCTGCACATGGTCATCCAGCAGCAAGCACCGAAGGTTGAGGCGCTAGAGCGGTTGGCGAACACCCAGGGTTCCCTGTGCATCACCGATGCGGCAAAGCACATCGGCATTCAGCCTCTGCAGGTGTTTGCCTGGATGAGCAAGAACCGCTGGATCTATCGCCGTAGCAGCTTTGCCAACTGGTCAGCGTTTCAGCCTCGCATCTCAAGCGGCCTGCTCGAGCACAAGCTGGTGAAGGTCAAAAATAACGAATCCGAAGAGCTGAAGATCGTCGAGCAGGTGATGGTTACCCGCCGAGGTCTTGTTGTGCTCGCTGAAAAGATCAATGGAGCTTCGCTGTGAGTGTTCAAGCAATGTCATGGGCCCTCGCACTGCCGAAGGCTTCCCTCGAAAACCCTGCTGCCCGGCATGTCCTGCTGTGCCTGGCCAACTACGCCGGTAGCGACGGTCGTGGCGCTTTCCCATCGGCGCTGACCCTGTCTGAAGACACAGGCCTGTCCGAGCGTACCGTTCGCCTGAAACTCGATGAGTTGGAGAAGGCCGGGTTCATCACCGAAGGCAATCAAGCAATCGCCGCGGCCTACATCGACCGTCGCGACCGCCGCCCGGTGGTGTATGACCTCCAGCTTAAACGGGGTGCAAATGCTGCACCCCGTAAGGAACGGGGTGCAGATAACCGCACGGGGTGCAGCTCACAGCAGAACGGGGTGCAGGAAAACGCAGAACGGGGTGCAGCAGCTGCACCCAATACACCACTTAACCATCAGGAAACCGAAGAGCAGCAGCTGCAGCGCGAATTGGCTGACGAGATTGCCCGGCAAGAGACCGCAGCCGCCGAATGCCCGGCGCCGAACCAACGCTTCGCCATGTTCCCCACTTGGGAGCCGAATGCCAAAGCCCTGTCCGACCAGATCGCTATTGCTGGTCTACCTGCCGACGCCGTTCCTGAAGCAGCCATCCGGGCGTTTAAGGGTTTCTTCGTCGCCAAACCGACGACCGTGGATTCGGCCGCGGGCTGGTGCTACCGACTGGTTCAGTGGATCAAGCGGGAGCGAGTGAAGGCGGCAGGGCAGGGGCAGACCCCTGATTTTGATGACACCAGTTGGGCTGAAAACCTCGGAGGTCTGTGATGCAGTCAGTGGCAAACATCATGCGGCAATTGCCCAACGTGGCTACCGCCGAAGCAGCCGTGCCAAAGATCGACGCCGGTACGGTTCAGGTGATCAACGCTCTCTTCCGCGAACTGATGGCGATCTTCCCAGCCTGGAAACAGGCCTGGCCGGATCAGGAAGCCATCGGCGCAGCCAAGGCCACATGGACCAAGGCGTTCATGGCCGAGAACATCACGAAGATTGAGCAGATCCGCTTTGGCATTGAGCAGTGCCGCAAGCTGGGCTCCGACTTCGCGCCGAGCGTGGGCAAGTTCATCAAGCTGTGCCAACCCACGCCGGAAATGCTGGGCATCCCTCCGCTGGAAAAGGCGTTCCGCGAGGCCTGCCGCAACGCACACCCAATGATGGCCGGGAAGGGCAAGTGGAGTCACAACGCGGTCTGGCACGCGGCGAAAGAGTGCGGATTCGAGCCATTGAACCGCCTAGAAACCTCGCTGGCGCTGAAGCTGTTCGAGCGCAACTACGTGATCACGATCCGTCGCATGGTTGAGGGCTTGCCGCTTCAGGCGATGCCGCTGGCTCTTCCCGCCAAGGCCGAAGCCAGGCGTACGCCTGAGATTGGGAATA
This sequence comes from Pseudomonas abietaniphila, assembly GCF_900100795.1. Taxonomy (GTDB): domain Bacteria; phylum Pseudomonadota; class Gammaproteobacteria; order Pseudomonadales; family Pseudomonadaceae; genus Aquipseudomonas; species Aquipseudomonas abietaniphila. The sequence continues at coordinate 178,930 of NZ_FNCO01000014.1, read as the reverse complement.
AGGCGCTCGCTGAACTTCGCGCGCGCCGTGCCGCATTGCCTTCAGAAGAACCGACGCAGGGGTGCTGCTAATGGCCTTCACCGAGTCCCGGATTCAGCAACTACTTGCCGGACAGTCATCCACCGCCCGGAAGGTTTTCGAATATGTGCCCATCCAGCAGGCATGGAGTGCTCACGACATCCACTGCGCGGCTCTTGCAGTAAACGCAACTTCCGTATCTGTCCACGCAGTTCGTCGCGCTCTGGGCGAATTGAAAGATGCCGGAATCATTCGTGAGCCAGTAGGCAGCAAGTTTCAGCGCGACGCCGTAACCATAAAACTCAGGATCGAAACGCCCATGCCGAAGCAAGCTATCGAACTCGTTGTTACCACCAAGAAGCCGGAAATCAATGCGCTTGATGCGCTTGCGGGCCTGTCCTCAGAAGTTGTGGCCTTGGCCAATGATTTCAGCGCCCGAATGAAGGCTATGGCCTCTCGCATCGAGGAGGTAGCGCTTTCGGTCGAGGCTGAGCGCGAGGGTAGTTCCCAAGCTACCGCCAAGCTGAAACAGCTGCAGAGCCTGCTCAAGGAAATCGGGGGCGGTGCGTAATGCGCCATCCAATGTTGGCCTCGCCCACCAGCTGCGCATACCGGTTCGCTGTGTACAGCGGCGCTTACAAGTTCGACCTGACCGCTGAACCGGAACAGCCTCAGGCGCTGTTCGCCGATCAGGAAATTGCAAAGGCCTATGCCTCTGGCAAGTGGCCGACCACCTACGAAGTGATTGACCTCTGGGAGCCTTACCCATGAAGACCTTGCTTGCGCTGATCAGCGTGGCTCGCTGCGCCTGCTCACTGATGCAGTGCGCTTATTCGCACCAGGTGCCGCCGGCGGATTTCCAGTTCGGGGGTGTCCTGTGAGAAAGCAGACCAAGCTGACCAAGGCCGCGCGCGGCCGCGAATGCCAGATCCGCGTCCCGGGCGTGTGCAACGGCAACCCAGAAACGACGGTTCTGGCTCACTTCCGCATGGCGGGCACGCGCAGCGGGATGGGCATCAAACCAAACGACCTGCAGGCGGCTTGGGCATGCTCCGCTTGCCATGACGCCGTCGACGCGCGCAGCAAGACCGAGTTCAGTCATGAGGAGCTTCGCCGCATGCACCTCGAAGGCATCATTAGAACGCTCGATATCCTGGTAGCGGAAGGCAAGGTGGCGGCGTGACGGCGCTCAAACTCAAAACCTCCAAGCCAAGGGCAGTGCGGACACCGAGGGTCGATCGGGAGGGGCTGGAGCAGGCCGCGTTGCTCGCTGAGCTCAAGGCGCGTCATCCCGAAGCCTGGGAGCACATCCACCACGTTCCGAACGGTGGCCAGCGGCACAAGGCTGTCGCCGCGAAGCTCAAGGCCCAAGGCGTAAAGGCGGGTATCCCTGATCTGGTTCTGACCATGGCCCGTGGCGGCTATTTCGGCCTGTATCTGGAGTTCAAAGCCACGCCGCCGAACGACGCGCCGGTATCTCCCAGCCAGCACGCCTGCATTCGCCGCCTGAACGAGCAGGGCTATCTCGCCATCGTGTGCCGTGGCCACTTCGACGCCATGGAGCACATCCGGGCATACCTCCTACTTCCGAAAACCGTGGTGGCCGCATGAGCAAGACAGGCATCGTTTCATTCTCTGACGCCGAGATCCGCCGGCAAGCCGCGACCGGCGAATTCGAATCCCTTCGCGATCCTCGCCACCCAGGGCTGTACCTGCGCTTCAGTCTCAATCGCGAGCGCGCCACCTGGTATCTGGTGACCAAGAAGAAATGGAACAAGGTCGGCGGCTATCCGGCGCTGAGCTTCAAGGCGCTGGCGGGCGTCATGCCTCAAATCCATGCACGACTTGCCGCCGATCCTGCTGCATCCGCTGCCGCTGGCACCCTGCAAACGGTCGGTGAGTTGCTCGACTGGTACTCGGAACGGCAGTCCCGCGACCGTAGCCTCTCGGACAAGCGGCGGACGTCGGCCAAGTCCGCTATCCATTGCCACCTCAAGCCACGCCTCGCAGACATGCAGATCGGTGACGTGTCGCGCGCGACCATTGACCGCGAGGCCATGTGGCCCATGCAGGAAGAGCTATCTCTGTCCTACGTGCGGCTGATGTGGGGCGTGCTGGTCGTGGCGTTCAAGCAGGCCGAGAAGCTCAAGCTGATCGCCACCAACCCAATTGCAGGGTTCCGGTTCACCGACTTCACCAAGGCGAAAATCAAGCCGAAGACCTCGAGGCTGCGCGGCGTGCAAATCGAGGCGCTGGTCGAATCGTTCGCCGGCGGCTTCGATCATGAACCGGCCGACAACATGCTGGCGCTGATGATGCTCTGCCATGGCACGCGTGTTGGCGAGACCCGACAGGCCCGCTGGTCGCATATCACGATCGCTGATGGTGGTGAGTGGTTTCTGCCCGCCGAGAACACGAAGACCCGGTGCGAGCACAGTCTTCCGCTGACCGGCCAGGTGGTGGCCCTGTTGAAGCGCTACCGCGAGTGGCAGACATCGAGGGGCTATCAGGGCACCTACCTATTCCCGAGCAAGGGTGGCCGCCCGATGACCGAGGGTCAAGCCTGCGCCGTGTTCACCAGACTGGGGCAGGGCGAGTGGACGAGCCACGACCTGCGCAAGCTGGCGCGCACGGCTTGGACTGATCTGGGCGTCGACTACCTCATCGGCGAGATGCTGGTGAACCACACGCTTACTCGCAACGTGCAGACCTACATCCACACCCATGCCGAACAGCTCAAGCGCGAGGCGTTGGAGAAGTGGCATCAGCGATTGGACGAATGCGGCTTTGCCCTGATTCATGGTTGGAAAGACGACAGAAGCGGAAATTCGCATATCCGTGCGCAGGCCAGCAACGACGCGGCCTCTAGCGTTTCCCAGAATCCGTAAAAGGCGAGGTTTCAAAATGACGAATTACCACGCTGTTGCCTGTTTGGCCTGCTCCGGAATAGGAGATGTTGGAGGCAATTCGGCCAGCTTCAAAAACTCATTCACCGAGCTGAAGGTTTGTGGTCGCTGTGGGAGTCGGTCCGGATGGCGCGACACCGTCGTCGTTTGGGTGCCGGCTTGGAAGTGGCTAAACCCTCTGACCTGGGGGCGCGGCGAGTGGATCGAGTGAACGGTATGAAGAAGAGCCACGGCCCGGACTTTCGCCGCCAACTCAAGCCGCTGATGGAGTGCGGCGTCTGTCGCGGTGCTGGCTGCACCAAGGGTGTCTTCTTCCACATCGACTGCGAGGCCTGCAACGCTTCCGGCTGGATCTGCCAGGCAACCGGTGAGGCACTGCCGCTTGAAGAGTTGGTGCCTCAGTTGAGCATGAGACTTCGCAATGTCACCGCCCAGTTGTCCAGGACGAGGCAGGCACAGGGTGGTGCCCACGAACAATACGAACAGAACAACCAGTGCGGCGCCGGGCGCACGAATTTCACAGGGGATTGAGCATGGTGACTCGAATTTTCAACCAGAACAACTTGGTGGTAACCGAGCAGGAAGCCAAGGTGGTGGGCCTGCTAGCCGAGGCTTGGAACGAGTTCTTGAAGCTTCCAACTGAGCATCCGATGGCGAAGCAAGAATTCTGCTCAGCCATTCACGCCTGCCAGGAAAAGGTGTTAGCCCGCGTTGGGCTTCGCGCAATTAATGCTCCACATGGGGACCAGCCATGAAGATGATTGAACGTACTGTCGAAGATCTGCTCGAGCATTGGGGCCGCTGGGTCGTGCTGGGCTCGGGTGTCTCCTGCTGTGCATCCCGCGAGAACGATATCGCCACGCCGATGATTACCGACGACCAGGCCTTGCTGATGGATCGCCTGGTCGGCCGCCTGCGCAGTCGCTATGAAGAAGCGGGCAACGTGATCATCAAGTACTACACCTCCCGCGACACATCCTTGATGGTGGTGGGTAAGAAAATGGGCTTCGGCGAAGAGAAGACCAGACAGCTTTGGAAGGCTGGAATAGCTTGGATTGATGGAGCCTTGGAAATTCGCCGCGAGGCTGCTTGACAGCCCCGGTCCTGATCTATAGATTTCGCATTACTTTGCGGTTTTTCCGCGAGCAAAGCCCAACCTCAAGAGTTGGGCTTTTTGCTTTCTACAGTTCACAGAGCCTCGGCATTTGCCGGGGCTTTTTCGTTTTCGGCCCCGCCACACCCATCGCCCCGAGCTGGGAGTGCTGCGGGGCCGATTTATTCCTGCTCCCCCAAGGGGAGGACAGTCGGATCTACAACATGCCTGAGAAAAATCCTGAATTCTGGGCGCAGGTCTGGCTCGTCCTCAGTACTCCGCTCTGGCAAGGAGCGATCATGGCCACAACCATATCCCTATTGCGCGTTATCTACGAAGGCAAAGAAGCCAACAAAGGGCGCGTGATACTGGAAGCGTTGATCTGCGGTGCATTGAGCCTTTCGGCCAGCAGCGTAATTGAATGGGTGGCGTGGCCTTCCAGTCTGTCTGTTGCCGCTGGTGGCGCCATTGGCTTCATTGGAGTGACCGTGATCAGGGAGTTCATTATCAAGTTCATCGGCCGCAAGGTGGACACGCAATGAAAGCAATCGCCGCTGCATTGATAATCGCCTTGGTTGCGCTGTTGCTCGTTGGTATCCAACAGTACCGCGTGATTGCCTTGCGCGGAGAGGTCGCGATTGAGACCAAAGCGAAAACCGATGCGCTCGCAGCAAACCTTGAAAGCCAGGCAACGATAACTACGTTGCGGGCAGAGGCTACAAGGAACGCTGCCTATCAGGCCGATCTGAGCAGCCGGCTCAAGGCGAGCGAACAGAAAGCCCTGAAGGCGAGGAAAGACTTTGAAGACCTCAAGCGTAAAAGCCCGGCTGTTCGCAAGTGGGCTGATCAGCCTTTGCCTGACGGCCTGCGGGGCAAACCCGCCAGCACCGGTAAAGACAACAACGGTAAGGCTCGAACCCCCTGAGCTGGTGCCGTGCGAGCGCATCAGCGAAAGCGATGATGACTTGGCACTGAATGGCGACCTGTGGGCATTGAAGGATCGGGCAGTGAACCTGCTCGACACCTGCGCCGACCAGGTAGACGCCCAGATCCAACGCAGCAAGACCAAATAGGTATTCGGCCGTGATCAGGATCGACGCGCAGCCGGACATTGAGGCCTTATCCAAAGGGCTTCGACTCCTGGGAGACAAGCAGCTGCCGTTTGCGCTGGCATTGACTGCGACCAAGCTGGCTCAACGAGTGAAGGCGGGTGAGTTGGACGTCATGCGTCAGCGGCTCGACCGGCCAACACCGACCACCATGAACAGCCTGTATGTGAAGGTGGCCAAGAAGAACAACCCAGAGGCCCGCGCATTCTTCAAGGATGCATGGACTTCTGGCGTGCCTGCCGATACCTACCTGCAGCAAGCGGTCAAGGGTGGACGCCGGCCACACAAGCGCTTCGAAAAGGCGCTGATTGCCAAGGGGCTGATGAAAAGCAGCCAGTACGCAATACCTTCACCGTCCGCCGCCAATCAGTTCGGCAACGTGTCTCGTGGTGTGGTGCTCAAGATTCTTTCCGCATTGGGCGCCGCTGAAACGAGTAGTGGCTTCCAAGCCAATGCGAGCGGCAGCAAGCGGAGCAAGAGAAAGGGCAACCAGCAGCGTTACTTCGCTGGTGTAGTGGATGGCGAGTCCGGTATCTGGGAGCGCAAGAAGACTGCGTTCGGCGATGGAGTGAAGCCTGTCTTCATCTTCAGTGATCGCGAGCCCAACTATCGAACCATCATTCCGTTCTACAAGATCGCTGACAACATCGTGAAGGCCAACTACATGGCCGAGTTCACGAGCGCTCTCGACTTCGCCCTCGCCACCGCGAAGGCCTGAAAATGCACCGGTCTGGTGCGGGCAGGGGCGGGGCACCCCCCCTTTGGGTCCTTCCCAGCCCCTGGGCCGGTTGCGGGTAATTCGGGCCCCGCCCATCAAACATGTATGACCTTTTTTCAGAGGTTGGTTGTTGTTTAATCATGGCCAAAAACGAAACAACCAAGCAGCGCGGATGGTTGAACAAATCCGACATGGCTTCGAGCCTGGGGATTTCTCCGCAAGCCTTTGACAAATGGGGAGTTAGCCCCGTCGCGCGCATCGGTCGTGAGGCGTTTTACACGGTAGAAATAGTCGTGCAAAACCGCGTTGAACACGCGACACGCAAACAACAACCGGCGGGTGGTGACGGCGCAGACGTCGACGCGTTGGTGGAATACAAACTGCTCGCCGAGCGGTTGAGGCTCACCGCAGCCCAAGCCGACGCTCAGGAGAAGAAGAACCTGGTGCAGGACAAGCAGCTGGTGCCTGTCCCTTTCGCAGCATTCGCTCTCGCAAAGATCGCTGCTCAGATCGGTTCCAAGCTGGACACAGTCGGCAAGACAGTCAGCAGGCGTCACCCAGAAGTTGATCCACGGATTGTTGAATCGGTGGAGCGGGAAATCGCGCTTGCTCGAAACATTGCTGCCAGCTTTGGTGAGCAACTTCCGGAATTATTAGATGAGTACGTTGAGTCCGTGGCTGAGTGATCTTCGCAAGTCGATCAAGCTCGGACTTCAAGCGCTTTACAAGGAACCTCCGCAGACCGCTGTCGAGTGGGCCGACGCCAACTTCTACATGTCGGCTGAGTCCTCCTACAACGAGGGCAAGTGGACGACCGACCCGTTCCAAGTGGCCATCCTCAACGCGATGGGCAACGATCTAATCGCGGTCGTGAACTTCATCAAGTCTGCCCGGATCGGTTACACCAAGCTGCTGATGGCGAACATCGGCTACAAGATCCATCACAAGCGCCGCAACGTGATGATGTGGAGCCCGACGGATCCCGACGCTGAGGACATCAGCAAGAGCCACGTCAGCGGGATGATCCGCGACGTACCGCTGCTGGGCGAGTTGGCCCCATGGTTCGGGCGAAAGCACAGCGACAACACGCTCAATCAGAAGATCTTTTCCAACCGCAGAACGCTGTGGATTCGCGGCGGCAAGGCCTCGCGCAACTACCGCGAGAAGTCGGCGGACGAGGTGATCTACGACGAGCTGTCGAACTTCGACGAAAGCGTCGAGGGCGAGGGTGCGCCGATTACCCTGGGCGACAAGCGTCTCAACGGTGCGACGTATCCGAAATCGATTCGCGGCTCAACGCCCAAGCGTGTCGGCTCCTGCCAGATCACCAAAGCGGTCGAGGAGTCGCCGTACCTGCTCCGCTTTCACATCGATTGCCCGCACTGCCGCCAAGAGCAAACGCTCAAGTGGGGCGGGAAGGATGTGGAATTTGGACTGAAGTGGGAAAAGAACGCGCTGGGCGAGGCTGAAAAGGCCTGGTACGTCTGTGAGCACAACGCCTGCGTGATCTGGCACCAAGAGATGGTCGAGTCATCGAAGACGGGGCGCTGGATCTGTGATCACACAGGCATCTGGACGCGCGACGGAATGGATTGGTTCGGCGCTGATGATGAAGTCATCCGCACGCCGCGCTCGGTAAGCTTCAGCATCTGGGCCATCTACAGCACCTGGAGCACTTGGCTCAGCCTCGTTGAGGAATGGCTGAAGATCAAAGGTGATGTGTCGAAGCTCATCACCTTCATGAACACCACCCGCGGCGAAACATGGGACGACGACCAAGGCGAAAAGCTTGACTCCGAAGTTCTCTACGGGCGCCGCGAGGTCTATCCGACAGTCCCGAATCTGGGCCTTGTTCTCGTCGGTGGGGTCGACACTCAGGACGACCGATACGAAGGCAGGGTCTGGGCATTCGGCCAGGGCGAGGAGTGCTGGCTGGTTCACCGCTTCATTCTGATGGGTGACCCCGCAAGCGAAGAGCTTCGCCGCAAGGTAGGCCTTGAGCTGCACCGGCAGTTTGCTCGAGCCGACGGAACCATCATGAAGGTGGAGCGCTGGACGTGGGACGCCGGCGGACACTATGCCGACGAGGTTTACGCAGAAAGCCGGAAGCACGGCGTGCATTGGGTTATCCCGATTCGCGGTGCGACCGTATACGGCAAACCCATCGCCAACTTCCCGCGCACGAAGAACAAAGTTCACAAGGTCTTCCTGACCGAAATTGGTACCGACAACGCCAAGGAGCTGCTGTACAGCCGCATGGCCTTGCCGATCGACACCTCTCGATCACAGGCCGGTGTCGCTCAACCTGGTGTTGTTCACTTGCCCGCAAATGACGCGGTTTGCGACGAATCGGAGGTGAAGCAACTGACCTCTGAACGCAAGAAGGCGGCTATTTCAAAAGGCAAGCGGGTCATGAAATGGGACAACAACCATCGCCGAAACGAGGCGCTCGACTGCTTTGTGTATGCGCTCGCCGCGCTGCGCATTTGTCAGCAGCGTTTCGGGTTGGATCTGGACCTGCTGATTCCGGCAATCAGTGGAGGGGCTGAGCCGGAGGCGGAACGCCCACGCAAAAAATCATCTCACTGGAAATAGACCCGATGGCATTCACGATCGAGCAACACACTGCCTTGGCCGCAGCCATTGCAGAGGGGGCGCTGTCGGTCCGCTATGCAGACAAGAGCGTCACCTACCGATCGCTCGATGAAATGATGCGGATCCTCAAGTTGATGGCCACCGAGCTTGGTCTGAACGCCTGCAACGATGGCGGCCGCCGATACGCCGCGTTCTCCAAGGGGTACTGACATGGGGATGATTGACAATCTGTTCCCCGGACTCGCGGCCAAGCGTTCGGAAATGAGGCTGAAGAAGCTGCGCACAGACATGGCAATGGACATGATCAAGCGCAGGTTTGAGGGCGCCGCTGGCGGCCGTCGTAACGATGGTTGGCGAAGCGCGGGCACTGATGCGAATGCCGAGAACGCTCCGGCGCTCGCGGTGCTGCGGAACCGGGCGCGAGACATGCGACGTAACAACCCGTATGCCGAGCGCGCCGTAACCGGCATCGCTGACAACGTTGTCGGCGCGGGTGTCGTGCCTCGCCCCCTGGGCAAGGATCGTGATAACAAAACACTGGTAGGGCTTTGGAAGGCCTGGGCCGAAACCACCCTTTGCGATGCAGATGGCCTGGAGAACTTCTACGGCCTGCAGCACAAGATCATGGAAACGGTCGCTGAATCTGGCGAATGTTTGCTGCGCCGTCGCCGTCGCTTTAGTTCCGACGGTCTGCCCGTTCCGATGCAGCTGCAGATCCTTGAGCCTGATTTTCTCGATGAGAGCAAGGCCGAACTCGTCGGCCTCAACCGGATCATCCAGGGTATTGAGTTCGATGCCTTGGGGCGTCGAGTCGCCTACTGGTTGTTCGATGAGCACCCAGGCGGTAACCGTGTCTGGGGCTCGAGTCTATCGAAGCGGGTTCCGGCCGAAGACGTGATTCACATCTTCCTGCCGAAGCGCCCTGGCCAAGCCCGCGGCTACACCTGGTTTGCTCCCGTCATGCAGCGCATGCGCAGCTTTGATGAGATGGAAGATGCGGTGATGGAGCAGGCGAAAATCGCCTCCTGCTTCGCGGCATTCATCACCAAGGACGAAAACTCGGGCACGCCCGGCGGCAAGAAACCGCCGCTACTGGATCGTGTCGAGCCAGGGATCATCCAGGAGCTGGGCTTCGGCGAAAGCGTCAGCTTTGGTACACCACCTTCATTCAACGGTTACACCACCTACGCATGGCAGCAACTGCACGCCATGTCCGTGGGTATGGGTATTCCCTACGAGCTGCTTACGGGCGACTTGAAGGGGGTCAACTTCTCAAGCGGCCGGCTGGGCTGGCTGCACTTTGCCCGACGCATAGACGTCTGGCAGTGGCGGATGTTGATCCCACAGCTCTGCGATCCGGTTTGGCGCTGGTTCATGGAAGGGCAGGTTCTACTGCCCGGCGGCGTTCGTGACGACGTAAAAGCACAGTGGGTTCCACCTCGCCGCGACATGGTCGACCCGAAAACCGAAACCGACAACGTCAAGGATCGCGTGCGCAACGGCCTGACCACTTGGCCGGACGCACTGCGAGAACTGGGCGTGACCGATCCGAAACAACACGCGCAAGACATCGCTGACTCCAACGCACTGATCGACAGCCTGGGCCTGGTCCTTGACTGCGACCCTCGCATGGTTGCCGCCGCCGGCGCAGCCAGTCAGCCGCCACCACCGGAAGAGATACCAGACGATGCCAATGCCGAATCAGGTGATGACTCGCAAGACACATGAGACGCCGATGCTCAGCCTGCGCGCTGCGGTGCGGCCTGGCTCAGTTGACATTGATGCCCGAACCGTTGAGCTGACGTGGACCACCGGCGCGAAAGGCCGCCGCTGGTCCTGGGATGTCGGCAGCTACATGGAAGAGCTTGATGTCAGCGACGGCGCTGTGCGCCTCGACCGACTCAACAACGGCGCGCCGCTACTCGATACCCACAACCAGTACCAGCTGAGTGCAGTACTGGCGGTTGTCGAACGGGCATGGCTTGAGGGTGGCGAGGGTCACGCTCTCGTCAGGTTCAGCAAGCGTGAAGATGCAGACGTGGTCTTCAAGGATGTTGTGGACGGCATCCTTCGAAATATCAGCGTTGGCTACGCCGTGCACCGTTATGAGGTTGTTGAGGAAGAAGACGACAAGCTCCCCACTTACCGCGCAGTCGATTGGGAGCCGTTGGAGCTTTCCCTCGTTCCGATAGGCTTCGACGATGGCGCAAAGGTTCGCAGCGCCAAGACCCCGGCCGAGTACGAAGGCCAGCGATTCAAAACCATTTTTGAAGTTCGGGAGGCGTCTGAGCCCTCCGAGAAACCGGCCGCCGTGCCTGACACCGAAGAGGAAGAAGAGATGACCGAAGAAGAGAAGCGCGCGGCCGAGGAAAAGCTTCGCCGTGAAGCCACTGAGTCCGAGCGCCTCCGTAGCCTCACCATCCGCACAATGGCGCGCAAGGTGAGTCTGGATGACGAGGAATTCGTCGAAGATATTATCGCCCGTGCTGTGCCTGTTTCCGATGCCAGCGCCGCGATCATCGACAAGCTTGCCGAGCGCCAGGCCAAGGATCAGCCTAACACCCGAAACAGCCAGCCTACCGTCACCGGCGGCCAAGACATGGCAGTCCTTACCGCCAAGCGCGCTGCGATGCAGAACGCGCTGCTCAACCGTTGCGATAACGGGGTCCAGTTGGAAGAGGCTGGTCGCGAGTTCCGCGGCATGCGTATGGTGGACATGGCGCGTGAGTTCATCGAGATGGCCGGCGGTAACGCTCGCGGCATGACTCCGCAAGAGGTGGCCCGCGCCGCATTGGGCTGTGATCGCCAAGCAGTCCGCGCCGCCGGTATGCACACCACCAGTGATTTCCCGCTGTTGCTGGGCAGCACCGTCAACCGCACGCTACGTGCTGGTTACGAGAACGCCCCGCAAACCTGGCGCCCGCTTGGCCGTCAGACCACTGTGCCGGACTTCCGCGCCGTAACCCGCGCTGCGCTGGGCGATATTTCAGCGCTGGAACTCGTCAAAGAACATGGCGAATACAAGTACGGCACTCTCTCTGAAGACGGCGCGCCGATCAAGGTCGCCAAGTTCGGCAAGATCATCGCGATCACATGGGAAACCATCGTTAACGATGACCTTGGTGCGTTGACTCGTGTCCCTGCTGCACTGGGTAACGCTGCAGCTGCAACCGAGTCGAACGTAGTTTGGGCTCTGCTGTTGGGTAACCCGAACTTCACCGACGGCACTCCGTTCTTTGACGTAAACCACGGTAACGTTGCGGCCAGTGGTGGTGCCATCAACACTGCCACTCTGGCCGCTGCTCGCGCCGCAATGCGCAAACAAAAAAGCAAGGCGGGTGAGTTCCTCAACCTTGCCCCAGAGTTCCTGGTTGTCGGTCCTGACAAGGAGCTTGAGGCTTACCAGTTCACCAGTTCCAATTACGTGCCAGCGAAGAACGCCGACATCAACGATGTGCGTAACGCGTCGCTGACGGTGATCGTCGATGCCCGCATCACTGGCAACCAGTGGTACCTGTACGCGGCACCGGGCGGCGTCGATACCTTCGAATACGCATACCTCGAAGGCGAGCCAGGTGTTTTCACTGAAACCCGCGAAGGCTTCGAGGTCGATGGCATGGAGATCAAGGCCCGCTTGGTGTTCGGTGCAGCTTGGATCGACTTCCGCGGCGCGTACAAGAACCCAGGCGCGTAACTCGCCAGATCGACCTGAACCCCAAAGGGCGCCGCGCGGCGCCCTTTTGTTTTCCAGTTCCAGTCTCTAAAGGGGACCTTGCATGAAGACTTTTATCCAGCACGGCGATTGCCTGACCGTACCGGCTCCCGCTGGGGGCACCATCTCGGGCCAACTTTACAAAGTCGGTTCGATCATCGGTGTAGCCGCAACCACTGAAGCTGCAGGCGACCCCGTTGTGCTCAAGCTTGACGGTGTGTTCGGCCTGGCCAAGATCAGTGCTCAAGCCTGGGCAATTGGCGATCCCATCTACATGAACACGTCCAGCCGTGCGCTGACCAACGTGTCGGCTACCGGTCTGGTACTGGTCGGCGTTGCCACTGATGTGGCTGCAAACCCATCAGCCACCGGCGCCTGCCGCCTGAACGGTGTGTCCGCACCCGTAGCGGTGCCGTAATGGGCTGGGCCAGCATGGCTGGCCGCATGCTGGGCGTTGCGGTGAAAACCTTCAACGAAGAGCCCGGCACTGTCTGGTGGCTTACTGATGGTGTTGAGCCGGGCGTCCAGCTACCAAAGGCCGTGTTCGACTCCGCTCACATCACTGTTGATACAGAAACGGGGGCGCCGATATCGAGTTTGAACCCGGTGCTCGGCGTGTGTCTGGTCGATCTTCCGAACGAGCCGACTAACCGCGATCGTGTCCGAGCTCGCGGTCAGCTCTACCGGATCAACGACGTGCAACCTGACGGCGTCGCTGGCGTGACCATCATCCTCAAGAAGGCTTAATCCATGGCTCACCCGCGAGAGCTCATCCGCAAACAGGCGGTTGCGCAGTTGCTTGGGCGAACATCCGCAGGCGCCAGTGTTTTCGCAAGCCGCGTTGCTCCGCTGATCACCAATGGATGGCAGGACGAGTTACCGGCGATCATCGTCTACACGATGGATGAGAGCGGGGTGATCTTCAACTCGGCGCCGCGCGAGTACCTGCGCACGGTGCAGCTCGTGGTCGAGATTCATGCCAGCGCAGACGCTGCCCTGGACGACACGCTGGATGCCATATGCCGGCAAGTTGAAAACCTGCTGCTGCAGGACGACACGCTTGGCGACACCGTCAACGACCTGCGTTACGCACAGACCCGCATGGTGATCCGTGACGAGGGCGACGAGTTGCTCGGCGGATGCCGGATCGTCTTCAACGCCGAATACCTCGATCGTCACCCCGACGACAACTTCAACGATTCACTCCCCAACTTCAACACGCTGAACACCGAGTACAGCCTGGGCAATGCCCAGCCAGACCCGGCCGACCGTGCGAAAACAATCATCGAGGACCTGAACCCATGACCACGCGTGTGATCGTGAAGCCGGTCGAGGGTCGCCTGGTGCGACATCCCGACACCTACGAGCAGATCAAGCCGGAAGGCCTGCCTGTTGAACTGAACAGTTACTGGATCCGCAAGCAAAAGGCCGGTGACGTAACGATCAAAGAGGCTGCTGTACCGGCCGAAACCAAGGGTGAGAAATAATGGCTATCGGATTCGATACGATCCCTAGCGCCGGCACGCTTCGCAAGCCCGGTGTCTACAGCGAGATTGATAACACCAAGGCTGTACGTGGCCCCCAGCCCGTCAGCTATCGCCGCCTGCTGATCGGGCAGAAGCTCGCTGATGGCTTGGCCGCTGCGAACACGCTGATCCGCATCACCAGCCCTGCGCAGGCCGATGTCCAGTTCGGCAAAGGCTCCATGCTGGCGGGCATGGTTCGCGCTGCCATGAAGATCGACACCTATACCGAGCTGCAGGTTATGCCGGTGGTGGATCCTGCATCGGGTGTCGCCGCAACCGCCACGCTCGCTTTTACGGGTCCCGCCACTGCATCGGGCACCATTGAGCTGCTAATCGCCGGGCGGCGTGTATCCGTCGGCGTGCTGAGCGGCGACACGGCCACGGCTATCGCGACTGCAGTGGTTGCTGCTGTTACGGCTGCCGATGACATGCCTGTGACTGCAACGGCCGCCACTGGCACCGTTACCCTGACCAGCCGCCATAAGGGCGAACCGGGCAACACCCTGAACGCGCGCGTGAACTACTACGTAGGGCAGGTCCTGCCTGCTGGGGTTGCTGTCACCATCAGCGCTTTTACAGGTGGCACCGGCAACCCGGATCTGGCACCCGCTCTCGCCGCGCTCGGTGATGAGTGGTTTCAGGTATGGGCTTTGGCGTACGCCGATTCCGCCACGCTGGCGACTGTGAAGACCGAGCTCAACAGCCGGTTTGCATGGGATCGCGAGATTGAGGCGCACGCTTTCACGGCCGCGCGCGGCACGCAAGGTTCGCTTGGCACGTTGGGCGACAGCCACAACAACCAGCACCTGGTCATCATGATGGCCAACGATGAGCCGATGCCGGCTTACGAGAAAGCGGCTGAAACCATGGCCATTGCCGCCCTGTATGCCGCAATCGATCCGGCCCGTCCGATTCAGAACTTGCAGTACGCGTGGTGCCTGGCGCCGTCTGCCGCCGACAAGCTCACCAACCAAGAGCGCAACTTGCTGCTGTTTGACGGTATTGCAACCAGCAAGGTCAACAACGACGGCACCATGGTCGTTGAGCGTCTGATCACAACGTACAAGACCAACACCGCCGGAGGCGCAGACATCAGCTACCTGGACAGCGAGACGCTGTTCACCCTGATGTACATCCGACATGACTGGCGCGACTACATCTTGCGCAAGTACCCGCGCCACAAGCTGGCGGACGATGGCACGCGCTACGGCGCGGGCCAGCCCGTGGTCACGCCGGTTGTCTTGAAGGCCGAGGCCATTTCGAAGTTTCGGGAGTGGGAGCGTTTGGGGCTCGCAGAAAACATGCCGGACTTCAAGGCCAACCTGATTTCCGAGCGTAACGAAAGCGATCCGAACCGCGCAGACATGCTGCTGCCTCCGGACCTGGTCAATCAACTGCGAATCGTCGCCAACAAAATTCAGTTCCGCCTGTAACGGCGACGGCCAGGAGATAGCACATGGCAGGCAAAAACCGCATCGGGGGAATCATCGCCCTGAAGGTGAACGGCGATATCTATTTCGCCAAGGGCAACTTTACCTACAACCTCGGCAAGCCGAAACGCGAAGGCGTCGTCGGCGCCGATACGGTCCACGGTTACAAGGAGACCCCGCAGGTTCCTTTCATCGAGGGCGAAATCACTGACCGGCAAGAGCTGAGCCTCGAAGACCTGGTCACGCTGGACGACGCCACCATCACGCTGGAACTCTCCAACGGCAAGGTCATCACGCTGAGTGAAGCCTGGTTCGCTGGCGAGGGCACCGGCAACACCGAAGAAGGCAACATCGCTTGCCGTTTTGAAGGCATGTCTGCCGAGGAAGTCTCGTAATGGCAAAGGAAAAAAATCTACCGCTGTCGGCCCCGGTCACCTTCGGTAAAGAAACGCTCACCGAACTGACCGTCACTCGCAAGCTCAAGTACTTGCGCGGCCACGCGTTGCGCGTGACTTCCGACGGCAAAGGCAGCGGTGGTGTCGATATCGACTTTGCCACCCTGATCGACCTCGCGGCGAAGATGGTCGAGCACCCTCCAGCACTCATTGAAGAGCTGGAGGAAGAGGACCAGGCATCGCTGATTCAGGAAGCGCGCGATTTTTTGCTGACGCACCTCGGGGGTGGCAGTCAGGAGTGACTGTTGTCGTCAAGGTCATGAGCGTTCAACCCTCGGAAGTCATGGATATGGATTTCGAGGAGTTGAAATGGTGGCTTGAGCGCACCGAGGAATGGGTTGAATGGCAGAAAAAGGATACTCCCTAAACGTCATTATCAAGGCGGTGGACCGGATTACATCACCGCTGCGAGGGATCTTCGGCAAGGTCAAGGCGGCTAGCGCTGGCGTCACTGGTGCGCTCGACCGCACTGGACTGCCGATCTTTGCGAACAGTTTGAAGGGTGTCGGCAGCGCGGTGGGTGGGCTCGGTACCGCCGTGTCCTCCAGCGCCAAACGACTGCTTGGTCTCGGCGCGACTCTGGGGCTAACCGGCGCGGCCCTTACTTCGTTCTTTCAGGGGTTCGCGGATGCGACGGGCGCAATCGGTGATACCGCAGAACGTACCGGGATCAGCCGCGAGCGATTCCAGGAGCTGAGCTTTGCGGCCAAGCTTTCAGGGTCGTCCGCCGAAACACTGGGTGGCGCCCTGCAGAAAATGCAGATCAACATCGGCGCCGCTACGGCTGGATCGAAAGAGCTCAAGGAGATGTTCAAGGGCCTCGGGATCAACATCAAGGACACCTCAGGTCATCTCAAAAGCTCTGATCAGCTGTTCGATACCTTTGTTGACCGAATCTCCAAGATCAAAGACCCATCCCTGCAGGCGCAGGCGGCGGTGAAAATCTTTGGTAAGAGCGCGACTGAACTGCTGCCACTGATTCGAGGCGGCAGCGCCGGTCTTAAGGAAATGTCTGACGAGGCCCGCCGCCTCGGGCTGGTCATCTCGGAAGATGCTGTGCGCGACGGCGAAGCGTTCGGCGACACGCTTGATACCCTGCATGCTGCGCTGACCGGGGTTGGCAATAGCATCGGCAGCGCCCTGGTCCCGCAGTTGAACAAGCTCGGCGGGAAACTGATTGAGACCATCGTCAAGTACCGGCCTCAGATCGAGGCATTCGCCATGGCGTTTGCCGAGAACCTGCCCGGAAACATTGAGAAGGTAACCGGTTTCCTTGGTGATCTGTACGACGGGATTCAGCCGGTGATTCAGATCATGGGGTCGCTGTCGAACACCTTTGGCGGCGCCAACCTGATCTTCACGGCGCTGGGTCTGTACATCGGCGGTGGTTTTCTTGTGGCTGTGCTGAACCTGGCTGTCGCGTTGAAGGGCTTGGGGCTGGCGATCGGGCTCACACCCGTGGGCTGGTTCCTTGCTGCTATCGCTGCGATCGCAGCCGCTGCCTTCATCGTTTATCGAAACTGGGATTCCATCGCCAAGTTCTTCGAAGAGAAATGGGCACGGGTCAAGGCCGCGTTTTCCGACGGGATCATCAATGGCATCACAAAGGTCTGGCTCGAGTACAACCCGGTCAGGCTGATGATGGAGGCCTTCAACGGCTTGATCAAATACCTGACTGGCTGGGACCTTGGGGCGATTCTCGGCTCGAAGATCACCGACGCTGTTGCTGCCATCAAGAATGGGCTACCGGACTGGGCGAAAAAGCTGCTCGGCATTGACGGTCTGAGCGTTAGCGCAGGAGGCGAAGGCGGTGCGCCAGTGGCGGGTGCAGCTGATCCAGATCTTGGGCGGCGTGCCGCGCAAGTCGGGCAGGCCGCAGTCCAGCAACTGCAACAGCCTCAACAAGAGGTGCTGGTGAAAGTCGATCTGAACAACCTGCCTCCCGGTTCGAAGGTTAAAACCGAAGGCAGCCAGGGCGCTCAATTCGATACCAACATTGGCTTCTCGATGATGGCCCCATAACCGGAGCTCCCCATGGCTTGGCGAGACAACTACCGCGCCGCGACCTTTCGCGGCGTGGGCTTTTTTGTGGCCACGGCGGACAGCAGTCATGGCCGTCGCCAGGCAGTTCACGAAACAGCGCAGCGCGATATCCCCTACACCGAAGACCTTGGGCGCAAGTCCAGAGAGTTCAGCATTACCGGGTATTTGCTGGGCAAGGAATACGACGTTGCTCGCGAAGAGCTGATCAAGGCTTGCGAGCAGCAAGGTCCGGGCGTTCTGGTTCACCCTTACCGCGGCGAACTGACCGTGGTGTGTCGCGGACTCAATGTGAACGAAACATCGGAAGAGGGTGGCAAGTGCACTCTATCCATGACGTTCCTCGAAGCGGGCGAGGCCTCATACCCATCTGCCAAGGTCGACAGCGTCAATGCGATCAGCGAGAAGGGCAATGAGGTCACCGAAACGGCGAAGGAAAACTTCGTATCTGACTTCCTGACCAAGGGTTACCCGTCATTCGTCGCAGACGCTGCAACCACCAAGATCAAAGAGCTGAGCGACTACCTGAGCTCGCCGGAATTTATCGTGTCCAGCGACATTCAGGCGCCCTCCGATTATTACGACAAGGTCAAAAGTATCGGCAGCGATGCCTTCGACCTGATCCAGCAGCCATTTGATTTTGCCAACCAGGTCGTTGACGCCATTGGAAGTGTGCGTTCGGCCTTCGGTAGCAGCGCCTTTGGAATGCTGGTCGATCTCTACAACCAGTATTTCCCGAGCAAAGATGATGACGATGACGCCGGTTCGGTGTTGGCGGTTTTGACGCCGAGTCGTCAGCAGGTCGTGAAGAACGAATCTGCGGTCTCCGCATTGGTTCGTCAGGCTGCTATTGCGCAGGCAGCTATTGCGGCGGTCGTAACCCAGACAACCGAGACCGTTTCGAACGGCGGGACAAAGACCGCGTCAGCACCAGCCAAATACGACAGCTACGAAGCTGCAATCAAGGTGCGCACCGAACTGGCTGACAACCTTGATGAAGAAAGCGAGATCACCAACAACGATCTGGTTTATGTCGCGCTCACTGACCTTCGGACCGCGGTAGTCCAGGCCGTGCCGGATCCCGAACTGGATCTGCCCAGGCTGGCGAAGTTCTCACCCCGGCAGACGCTGCCGTCGTTGCTGGTTGCCTATCAGCTTTACGGCGATGCCAGCCGGGCCGACGACATCGTGGCGCGCAATGATCCTCGCCGACCTGGCTTCTTGACCGGCGGCCAACCACTTGAGGTTCTCGCAAATGGATGACCTTGAACTGCTGGTCAATGGCATGAAGTACTCAGGCTGGACGCAGATCGGTGTCACCCGAGCGGTTGACGCTTCGTCTGGCGCATTCACGACGACGCTGACTGAGCGCTGGGAAGGCCAGGACGGCAAGGGCGCCCAAACCGAGCCGTGGCCGATCTTGCCGGGCGACAAGTGCGAAGTCCGTCTGGCTGGCATTCCGATGGTCATCGGGTACGTCGACATCTTTAAGCCGTCGTTCAGCTCGACCGACCACACGATCAACATTCAGGGGCGAGACCGCACTTCGGACCTTATCGATTGCAGCGCGGTGCACACGCCTGACGAGTGGAAAAATATCGACTTGCTGCGCTTCGCCCAGATTCTGGCACGGCCATTTGGCGTCGGCGTTTCGGCTGACGTACCTGTCGGAGACGCCTTTTCCGTCTGCAAGCTGCAGCAGGGCGAAACGGCCTTTGAGGCAATCGACCGTTACGCCAAGCAGCGTCGGCTCCTGCTGATGCCTGATGGTGCAGGCGGACTGCTGATCACACGGGCCGGGAACAAGCGCGCAGTGGTCGGACTGGTTCAGGGCGAAAACATCCTGAGCGCGTCCGGAAGCATCGATCACAGCCAGCGGTTTAGCCAGTACATCGTAAAAGGCCAAGCCGCCTACAACCCTTACAGCGAGGGCGCGACCGAAGCCCATATCGAGGGCGGTGCCTCAGACAGTGGCATTAAGCGTTACCGCCCCATGCTCATCGTTGCCGAGTCGGGCAGCACGGGGGCGACCGCTCAGGAGCGCGCGACTTGGGAGGCGAATAGTCGTCTCGGGAAGTCGGCCTCGGCATCCGTGACTGTTCAGGGTTGGCGCCAGAAGCCGGGCGGTCCGCTGTGGGAGCCCGGCATGTTGGTGCAGGTGAAGTCCGCATGGTTGCGGATGGATGGGCAAATGATCATCCGCCAAGCCACGTACGAGCGGGGCGACGGCGGCACCACGACAAAGCTGGACATCGTAAGCCCGCAAGCATTCTCGCCCGAGCCGCCTGATTCCAAAAAAGGGAAGAAGGGCAAGAAGGGCGGGCGAAACATTTGGTCAGAAGCCATTGGGGAAGAGGATAAAAAAGATGGGTAATCCCCTTCGTGACGTCAGCCAGCGCGTGATGATGATGTTCTCGCGCGGCGTGCTGCGTCGTGTCAATGACGCAAACGGCCGGCAGCAGGTGCAGGTCGAACTGCTGAAGGACGAGTTGCGCGACGACGTCGAGCACATGCAGAACTACGGCTTCACCAGCCATCCGACCGGAGGCGACGTGGCGTTTGCTTCCGTCGGCGGCAACCGCGAGCAGGGCATCGTGCTGGTGGTCGATGATCGCCGCTATCGGATTCCGCTTGAGGCTGGCGAGGTTGCCATCTATGACGACCTGGGCAACAAGGTGGAACTGCTGCGTGACCAGCTCAAGGTCACCGCCGTGACGAAGGTCCTCATCGAGGCACCCAACATCCAGATCGTCGGCAACCTCGACGTGCAGGGCAACATCACCAGCACCGGAACGCTCATCAACAACGGCAAGCATGTTGACAGCACCCACACGCACGCCAGTGGTGGCGCGGGAGTACCCAACTGATGGCCGACGCCGCAATGGTAATGACCGAGTTCGGCGGCGACGTGGTGCTGTTCGGATTCGACCTTGAACGGGATGACGGCCTTGAGACGGCCGTGATCATCAGCCTGTTCACCGACGCGCGAGCCAGCGCGGAGCAGATCCCGCCCGAGTATCCGCAGGATGATCTGCGGGGCTACTGGGGCGACATCACAAATGCTTCTGCCACGGATCAGACCGGCTCGCTGCTTTGGCTGCTGGCGCGGGAAAAACAGCTACCTCAAACACTGAGCCGCGCGGAGCAGTACTGCCGCGATGCGCTCGCCTGGATGATTGACGACCTGGTTGCCACGAGGATTGAAGTCGTAGCGTCCTTCTATTCAATGGGCGTGATGCTGCTGGTAATCGACATCTACCGTCCGACTGGCCCTGCCGTGCGGTACCGGTACAACTACGAATGGTCGGCTCAGGCCGGCAAGAGGGCTGCCTGATGCCATTTGCTCGACCCACGTTAACCGAACTCATTGATCGGGTTACAACAGATATCAGCGGCCGGGTCACCGGTGTCGAAAGTGCGGTTCTGCGCCGCTCTCTGCTGGGCATCCTGGGGCGCTCCGAAGCGGGCGCCGTTCACATGCTGTACGGCTTCCTTGAATGGGCGGCCAAGCAGGCGATCATCGACACCGCAGAAAAAGAATACCTGGAGCGCTGGGCAAAGATTTGGAAGGTTTTCCGTAAGGCTGCCGACTACTCAACCGGCGCCGCCTTGCTCGCTGGCTCGATCGGATCCGTGGTCCCGGCCGGAATAATTCTGCAACGACAGGACGGGGTGCAATATCGAGTTCTGGCTGAAAGTACTTTCACTGGCACCACGCTGCAGCCAACTGTTGTGGCGGTGGAGGCTGGCGCGGACGGTGATGCGCCTGCCGGCACGCCGTTGTTCCTGCTCTCTCCCGTAGCCGGTGTCCAGTCAACTGGCGCGGCTGCTACTGATATTGAGGGTGGTCTAGACGTCGAGACCGATCCTCAGTTGCTAAGCCGACTGCTGCAGAGAATCCGCCAGCCCCCTCACGGTGGTGCGGCGACGGACTACGAACAGTGGGCGCTCGAAGTGCCCGGTGTGACGCGTGTCTGGGTTTATCCGCTTCAGATGGGCGCGGGCACGGTAACCGTGTTGTTCGTCTGTGACGGTGAAACAAACATCATCCCAAGCCCGGCAAAGGTGGCCGAGGTTCAGACCTACATCAATGCCCGCGCGCCGGTGACTGCTGAAGTGTTTGTAGCAGCGCCTGTCGCTGACCCACTCAACATGGCCGTGAAGCTTTCGCCGAACACCGCTGCAGTCCAGGCCGCCGTTCGAGCGGAGGTAGCCGATTTGATCATGCGTGATTCAAAACCCGGCAGCCCGACGCTGATAAGCCATCTTCGCGAAGCCGTCTCGGTGGCCGCGGGCGAGTCGGACAACGTCATCACCTCGCCGACCGCGGATGTTGCGCATGCAACAGGCCATATGGCCATTCCCGGAACAATCACCTTCTCCAGCTTTTAAGGAGGCGTAATGCCGACAGCTGCCGACTACCTGGAGCAGCTGAAAACGCTGCTGCCTCCCGGTCAGGCATTCCCGCGGGAAGCCGGAACCACGCTACACAGTCTGCTCGATGGGATGTCCATTGAGCTGGCCAGAGTTGACGGCAGGGGCGAGGCGCTCCCTACTGAGGCGAACCCGGCCAGCACGAACGAATTGCTCAGTGATTGGGAGCGCGTGGCAGGACTTCCCGACAAATGCTCCGGCGCACTTGAGCAAACGATTCAAGGCAGGAAGAACGCCCTGATCGCAAAGCTGACCAGCACCGGCGGCCAATCGCCCGCTTACTTTATCGATCTTGCTGGCGCTCTCGGTTACGACGTGACCATTGAGCAATTCAGACCTTTCCGCGCAGGGCTTTCCCACGCAGGCGATGCGCTCACAAACGGTGCCTGGGTTTTCACCTGGCGCATACACGCCGCTGAAACATCGGTGATTTCTTTCCGAGCCGGGATGTCTGCCGCCGGCGAGCGCTTGCGGACATGGGGCAACGACACCCTCGAATGCAAGATCAACCAATTGAAGCCCGCGCACACCATTGCGCTCTTCGCGTACGGAGACTGACGCATGCACAGAATCGACGGCCCAGGGGCCACGGTCGACAACAAGTTCACAGAGGGCGATCCAACAGGCGGTGTTCAAGCAACCGTAGTCACAGCCCCGTGGCTAAATGACATGCAGGAGGAGATGGTTAGCGTTCTCTCTGCTGCTGCAATCACGCCGGTGAAGGGTACGCAGAATCAGATTCTGCAGGCTATCCGCAAAATAGGGACAGGCCTCGCGGGTGCAGTGCGTAACGGACGCATGATCGTGACAGCGGCTTCCGCAACTGCCACCTACAACGCTGACGAAGTGGTTGTGAAGTCGGGTCTTGGCGGAACCGCTTGGTTGCTGCCATCGTTCACCAAGTCTATCAACTTGGCGGGTGTAGGCGCCGGCGGGATGGACATTGGTCTGGCGCCCGTTAGTGGATTCGTAGCCATTTACGCGGCCTACAATCCTAATGCTGCCCCATCTTCTACCAACCCGATGTTGATCGCGAAGGACACCAGCGGACTGCTTGCGCCCGAGATCTATGGTGGGGCGAACATGCCTGCCGGGTACACAGCGTCCGGCCTTGTTGGCATTTATCCGACTACTGCTGCGAGGTTGTTCAAGCCAGGTTCGATTACTGATCGGCTAGTCCAATTCGATGTCGTTTTAACGCTGGGCACCACTACTGCATCAGCCTCCTTTGTGCCGTTCAACGTAACAGGCGTCGTTCCCCTCAATGCAAAAACCGTAAATGGTAATATCGGAGCAATCCCTTCCGTCACCACTCAGGTTGTTATGGATGTCGCAGGGTCAGCAGCAGGTACTGGTGGAGAATATTTAGGCGCCTACACGCCCGGCGGATCTCAAGCACAGATAAGTTTTGTTGATGTACCGTCCATAACACCTAACCAGTTGTTTTACAAAGGTGGCGCTACCTCGGGCACCGTCCTGCTGAACGCCGATATCACTGGCTACAAGTTTTGAGGTGAAATATGTTTGTGCAGTTTACAGATGAAAAACAAACATCAATAAAGTCGTATTTTGCGGCGGATCAAGATCCAGATGTGTGGCCTGGAATCGTGGAGATTGACGACGATGATCCGCGTCTGCTTTTGTTGCTAAACCCACCAGCTCCTGTTGATATTGACCCGATGGACAAGCTGAAAACGTTTCTTTCAGAAAACCCAGATGTGGCAGAGATGCTGAAATAAAAAGCCCCTCTCGGGGCTTTTTTCATTGCATTAGCTGCTGAACAATTGGTGATATTACCTGAAACTCAGTATCACCTTTCGTTCTGTACCCGTCATTCGTTGGGTGTATGCCGTCACTGAGCAAGGCGCGCCAAAGCCCCGTGCTTTTCCATATCTTATAGTGCTGCACGATTGGTACGTTATTATTCACTGCCACCATGGATAGTGCGGAAACATAATCGTAAAGATTTGGATTCTTCGGGTTTGTTGTCGGGTTTGGCTCAATGAGTACAACGGTCTTACCAGAAGCTTTAGCAATTTTAACGAGCTGATCCATCTGCGAATAATATTGATCTACCGTCTGCAGGCAGTAATACCCATCATTCATTCCATAGTTGAATGTTACTATGCTTGCGGTAGACGATTGCATTTTTGTATAAAAATTAGGGTTTCCATTTAGTAAGTCTTTTGCGCAAGTAGATGCTTCCCCCCTGTTGTACACAATTATTGAGCTTTGTCCAAATCTTGATTGAAGATCCGTGAACAATTGTCCGGGCGCCGATATGTCAGCAAGGGTTATTATCGTACCGTTATATGTTAGCGCTTGGGTTGTGGAGTCGCCAAACTGCTCTATTCCTACAGCTGCGAAAACCTGTGTTGATATAGCAGTTAAAACACATACAAAAATATTGAAAAGTTTCTTCATACAGACCCCCATTAGAGATATTTCATTATACGCGGAGTAGTTGATGAATGTTACCGAAAATGACCGGTATATACTGGCGCGAACGCTCTGGGGTGAAGCACGCGGGGAAGGGTTGTCAGGAATGATCGCCGTAGCCTGGTCTATCCGGAACCGGGTCGAGGATGGAAAGGAAAAGTCGTGGTGGGGTGAGGGGTACGCCGGTGTGTGCCAGAAGCCCTACCAGTTCAGTTGCTGGAACAAGAACGACCCGAACTACCCGATGCTCAGTGGCGCGAAGCCGATCCCGTTTCGCGAACTGGCGCAGTGCCGCATCGCGGCTGATCAGGTGATCGACGGAAAGGTGGAGGACCCAACCAACGGGGCGACTCACTATTACGCCGCCAGCATGCCGTCGGCGCCGAAGTGGGCGAACGGCGCGAAGAAGACGCTCACGCTGGGGAATCATATCTTCTTCAGGGACGTGCCATGAGCGAAATCAAAACAGTTGGCGCTTGCCTCGGGCAGGGTGCGGAGGGATCGATCTGGTTTTTCTGCCCGGGTTGCAAGGGACCTCACAGCATCAAGGTCAATTCGCCCAACACGCCCGGTCCGAACTGGGGTTACAACGGCAATCCGGATTCGCCAACCTTCACTCCAAGCGTACTGACGACCGGGTTTGAACATGTAACCGAGGAAGAGCATGCAACGCTGATGGCTGGCGGGCATGTCGAGCCGCGGCCGTTCGTTTGCCATTCGTTCGTCACTGAAGGCCGCATCCAGTACTTGAGCGATAGTACGCACGCGCTGGCAGGTCAGACGGTTGACCTGCCTGACTGGGAGACGTCATGGGAAAGCTGGTGATCAGGGCACGACCTTGATCGGAATAGGATCGCCACAATTCGGCTCGAAGTAGTAGCCGGGGATTTTGTGCTCACGCATGACCGCCTTGTGCTGATTGAGTTGCGCCTTGAGCGTTCGCACCTCCCGCGATTGCTCGCAGCTTTCGGTGTTCAGCCTGGTGATCGTTTCTTTTGCTTTCGCCAGATCTGCGCGCGCCGCTTCTCGCTCTTTCGTAGCCTCGCCGTTCATGTCGACCAGCTTGGCGATGTTCTTCCGCTGCCGGCTCACTTCATCCTGAAGCAAGCGCAATTCCTCGATGAGCAGGCGCGACTGCTGCTCGAGCATTTCCTCTCGGGTGAATTCATCGGGCCATTCGGCCTCTGGTGTGGCTTCCATTTGGCAAACTCAAATACTGTTTGGATATACAGTAATCGAGGCAGGCGGAAAAATGCCAGCCAAGGTGACGAGTTGCATTTGATGGTGGGGAAGGTCGGCAGAACGCCGTAGATGGATGTTGTTGAAAAGTCGCTGAAGGCTGAATGAATTCACATGAATCCACAGCAACCTTCAACAACCTACCCCTTGGAAACGCTGGGTTTCGTTGGGTCAAATGGTGGAGCCGGGGGGATTTGAACCCCCGTCCGCCAGTACTCCGCTGTCGGGCCTACATGCTTAGCCGTGTCTATTAAGTTAACCCTCAGCGACCCGACGGGCAGGGTGCTTTGGGCGAGCTGTGTAAGTTTTAGCCGATTCGTCCACAGCGTACTGCACGGCGATCCTGTTCTGTATGACAATCATTTTGGGTTTACAGGCATCCCCTGATGATTGCTGGAGCCGAAGCTACCAGAAGGAAGGCTAGCGCCGCTTACGCAGCGAGAGCTTGTTCCCCGTAGGTTTCGTCATTGGCAACTATAGAAAGTTGCAACAGTGGATTTACGACTTCTGTTACCAAGTCGGCATGCCCCTAGAGTTTCATCACCGGCGTCGAATCCTAATCGGCCCCAATTCTGCTGCTCTAGCAGTCAGGCCGCGGAGTGTACCCGAATCAACGGGATACGTCACCTTGAGCCTTTCGCAGATCGGCAGGCCGACTCACGGCCGGCCCAGGCCGGGCATTACTTGGTGGCGCCGCCGTCCGAACCATCACCGCCGGTTTTCAACGATGTGATTTCTTTGGTGGTCAACTCGATGCATTTTTTGTCATCGCCAGCCTTTTGAGCCGCCATGGCATCGGTCATCGTTTTTTCCAGCTCCTGCTTGCTGTCCGCGCTCATATTGGTGCTGGTGGACGTGTGGGCATCCTTCAGGGTCTGCAGGTTGGCGCCGCACAGGTCATCAGCAGCGAATACCGGGGAACCCATCAGTGCAGCGGTCAGAAACAAACCAGTCAGTGCTGTGCGTTTCATGTGTATCTCCTTAAGCCTGGGGACTCGGTATGGCCGGTTAACAGTGGCCGATGTCCGAGATAGAGGAATAAGCGTCCCGTGTTGTGGCGCTTAAAGAGATGGACTGCCCTCAAACGCAGGGGTTCTATTTATTTTCGAGATGGTGTGAAAAAGCCATGTTGCAGGATGTTTCATTCATATGGAGCGAAAATCGCTCCATATGAGTGCATCAAGCGGTTCTTGGCCGGGTCACGCGGTCAACCAGGTACACCAGCCCGTGGTAGTCGATTCCGCCGTGTTGGGTCAGGCCGATTTCACAGGTGCGGCTGGTGGAGATGCCCTCGCTGCAGTACTGCACGGCATCCTTCAAGGTGCGTAACGAGTGGGCATTGAGCTCCGGCGTGGTGAAGCCTTTATCACCCGCAAAGCCGCAGCAGTGAATGCCTTCGGGAATAACCACGTTGACGCTGCACAACCGCGCCAGTTCGATCAGCGCCTGGCTTTCGCCGAGGTGTTGAGTGCTGCAGGTGACGTGAACCGCGATGGCTTCCTGTTGAGGTGTGAACTCCAGTTTGTCGAGCAGATGCGTGCGGATGAAACGCACCGGATCATAAAGGTCGAGGCGGGTGTCCTTCAGGTCCTGGACCAGTCGAAGCGTGCAGGGACTGGTGTCGCAGTAGATCGGGTCGAGTCCGCCACGACTGGCGTTGGTCAGCGCCGCGAGCAGTTGCTGACGCTTCTCTTCGGCTTGCGCTGCGTAACCTTTGGAGGCGAAAGGCTGGCCGCAGCACAGGCTGTCCTGATCGTCGGGGAACACCACTTGGTAACCGGCTTTTTCCAGCAGGCCACGGGTTTTGTCCATCAGGGACATTTGTTCGTGATCCGCGGCTGCCGGGCCCATGACCCGTGAGACACACGCGGCGAGGTAGACCACGCGCGGGCGTTGATCGTCGACCGGTGGATTGAAGCGGATGGCGTTTTCCGGCTGTGGCATGGCGGGTGTCCATAGCGGGACACGACCCGAAGAGGCCTTGGTCAGCGCAGCGGAAATCTTCGCCAGTCTCGGCGCACCCAACAACATGCGGGCGCCGTTCGCGGCATGCAGGGTAAAGCGCGCGCCTTTGAGCGCCGTTGTGAAGTGATGCGCCAGCCAGTCGGCGGTCCTGCCGTGCGTGGCTTCTTGTCCCCGCAGCTTTTTCACCAGCTCCCCGGTGTTGATACCGACTGGGCACCGCTGTGCGCACAAGCCGGTGGCGGCGCAGGTCTCGATGCCCTGGTAGTGATAATCGCGCTCAAGGTCGGTGGTGTCGGTGCCGGCGCGTTTTTTGGCCTGGATGTCGCGCCATATCACGATGCGCTGGCGCGGGCTCAGGGTCAGTCCTTTGGACGGGCAAACCGGCTCACAGAAACCGCACTCGATGCATTTGTCGACGATGGCGTCGGCAGCCGGCATTGGCTTGAGGTGCTTGAGGTGGATCTGCGGGTCTTCACTGAGCACCACGTCGGGGTTGAGGATGCCGTTGGGGTCGAGCAAGCGCTTGAGTTGCCACATCAATTGATAGGCGTCGCTGCCCCACTCGAGCTCCACGAACGGCGCCATGTTGCGCCCGGTGCCGTGTTCAGCCTTGAGCGAGCCGTTGAACTCGACGGCGACCAGCTGTGTCACGTCGTCCATGAAGGCCGAGTAGCGGGCGATTTCCTCGGGGTCGTTGAAGCCTTGGGTAAAGACAAAGTGCAGGTTGCCCTCCAGCGCATGGCCGAACAGGATGGCTTCGTCGTAGTGATGCTTTTCGAACAGCTCGATCAGGCGTCGCACGCCAATCGCCAGTTGTTCGACCGGAAAGGTGACGTCCTCGATGATCACCGTGGTGCCGGTTTCGCGCACGGCGCCGACGGCGGGGAATGTGTCTTTGCGGATGGCCCACAGTCGCGCGTTTTCAGCGGGGTCTTCAGTGAAGTCCACCTGCTTTTCCACCGGGAAGTGCGCGATCGACGCCATGATCTGCGCCAGTTGTTCGTGCAGCATAGGCTGCGTGGCCGCGCGGGCTTCTATCAGCAGCGCGCAGGCGTTTTCCGACAGCTCTCGTACGAAGGCGGGCATGCCCGGTTTGTTCTGCACCGAGCGCATGCTGCGCCGGTCGAGCAGTTCGACGGCGGAGACCGGCTGGGTTTTCAGCACGGTGACGGCGTTGCAGCAGGTTTCCACATCTGGAAACACAATCAGCGCGGAGGCCTTGTTCGGGTGATCGAGCACGGTGTCGTAGGTCACTGCGCTGATGAACCCAAGGGTGCCTTCGGAACCGACCAGCAAATGGCTGAGGATATCCAGCGGCTCTTCAAAGTCGACCAGGGCGTTCAGAGACAAACCGGTGGTGTTTTTCAGGCGGTATTTGTGGCGAATCTTTGCGGCGAGTTCGGGGTTGGCGCGGGTTTCGCGACCCAGTTCGCGCAGACGCTCGAGCAGCGGGCCGTGACTGGCGCGGAACGCGGCGACGCTCTGGGCGTCTTCGGTGTCGATGCGTGTGCCGTCGGCCAGCACCAGGCGAATGCCTGCCAGCGTGTGATACGTGTTTTGCGCCGTGCCGCAGCACATGCCGCTGGAGTTGTTGGCGACGATCCCGCCAATCTTCGCGGCGTTGATGGAGGCCGGGTCAGGTCCGATCTTGCGTCCGAACGGTGCCAGCCAGGCATTGGCCTGTGCGCCGATCACGCCTGGTTGCAGGCGAATCTGTTCGCCTTCACGACGGACTTCGCGCCCGTTCCAGTTATCGCCGAGGACGATCAGCACCGAGTCGCTGATGGCCTGGCCCGAGAGGCTGGTCCCCGCCGCACGAAACGTCACGGGAACCCGGTCGACTTGCGCCAGCTTGAGCAGCGTGACCACTTCCTCTTCGGATTCGACGCGGATCACCAGTTTGGGGATCAGCCGGTAAAAGCTGGCGTCGGTGCCGAAGGCGAGCGTCGACAGCGGGTCGTCGAAACGACGGTCGGCAGGAATCAGGCGCTTCACATCGTCCAGAAACGAGGCGGGCAGGCTCATACGGTCTTCCTCACGGGGTCATCTTCGTGGCGCCGCGGCATCTGGCGTGCCGCGTGCGTTTTCTACAGCGTGCGCTCAGGCGCCGAGCTCGCGAACCAGTGAGTCGCGGGTGATTTCGCTGACGGATTTGGCGCCTGTCAGCACCATGGCTACGCGCATTTCCTTTTCGAACAGTTCGAGCAAATGCTTCACGCCTGCTTCGCCGTGCGTGGCGAGGGCGTAAATGAACGCGCGGCCGATCAGCACGGCGTCGGCGCCCATGGCAATCATGCGCACCACGTCCAGGCCGCTGCGAATGCCGGAGTCGGCGAGGATCTTGATCTCGCCTTTTACAGCGTCGGCGATGGCGGGCAAGGCACGGGCGCTGGACAGCACACCGTCGAGCTGGCGGCCGCCATGGTTGGAGACGACGATACCATCCGCGCCGAATTTCACGGCGTCGCGGGCGTCTTCGGGGTCAAGGATGCCTTTGATGATCATCGGGCCGTCCCAGAAATCGCGAATCCATTCCAGGTCTTTCCAGGAAATCGACGGGTCGAAATTGTTGCCGAGCCAGGCGATGTAATCCGTCAGGCCGGTGGGGTTGCCGCGGTAGGCCGACACGTTGCCCAGATCGTGCGGGCGGCCGTTCACGCCCACATCCCAGGCCCATTGTGGATGGGTCATGGCCTGCAGGACACGGCGGATCGGACCGTTCTTGCCGCTCATGCCGGAGTGCAGGTCGCGATAGCGGGCGCCAGGTACCGGCATGTCCACGGTGAACACCAGCGTCTTGACCCCGGCGGCTTTGGCGCGCTCCAGAGCATTGCGCATGAAGCCGCGATCCTTGAGGACGTAAAGCTGGAACCACATCGGCCGGTCGATGGCCGGGGCGACTTCTTCGATCGGGCAGAGCGAGACGGTCGACAGCGTGAAGGGAATCCCTTTGGACGCCGCCGCGCGAGCCGCCTGTACTTCGCCACGGCGGGCGTACATGCCGCACAGACCGACCGGCGCCAGTATCACGGGCATGCTCAGGGTTTCATCGAACAGCCGGGTTTCCAGGCTGAGCTCGGACATGTTCTTCAGCACGCGCTGGCGCAAGGCGATTTCGGACAGGTCCGAGACGTTGTGGCGCAGGGTGTGTTCTGCGTACGCGCCACCGTCGGCGTAATGAAAGAGAAACGGAGGCAGCTTGCGTTGCGCAGCGGCACGATAATCGGTGGAGGCAGAAATGATCATGGGGTCTCGCAACATTGAGTGAGCGGGGCAACGCCGGGTGCGCGTGAGCACACCCGGCGCTCGTCTCGTTAATGAACCAGCATGCCGGTCAGCCAGTACGCCTGGACGTAGGTGATGCAGCCCACGATGGCCGCGAAGAAGATGCTGTGCTTGAGCGTGAAGCGGAACAGGTCCGATTCCTTGCCCACCAGACCGGTCGCGGCGCAAGCCACGGCGATCGATTGCGGGGAGATCATCTTGCCGGTCACGCCGCCGCTGGAGTTGGCGGCAACCATCAGCACGTCACTGACACCCAACTGGTGCGCGGTGGTCGCTTGCAGCGAGCCGAACAAGGCGTTGGACGAGGTGTCGGAACCGGTCAGGAACACACCGAGCCAGCCAAGGAAGGGCGAGAAGAACGGGAATGCTGAACCCGTACCGGCCAGAACAAGCGCCAGTGTCGAGGACATGCCCGAGTAGTTCATGACGAAGGCGAAGGCCAGCACCATGCCGATGGACACGATGGCCCAGCGCAGTTCGAACAGGGTCTCTTTAAAAGTGGTAAGACCAGTTTTGACGCCGATTCGCAGCACGATCATCGCCAGAATCGCCGAGATCAGAATGGCGCTGCCGGAGGCTGCCAGCAGGTCGAACTTGTACACAGCAGGCATGGCCGTCGCTGTTGCAACGATCGGTGCGCCTTTCATGACCAGTTGATCCAGGTGTGGAACCGGGAAGTTCATGGTCAGCGACGCCAACGGACCGCCTGCGGCGAACAGGGCCTTGAACGGCTTCAAGGTCCAGATCGTTACGATGACGGTCAGAATCAGGAACGGTGACCAGGCCTTGAGGATGACGCCTGCGGAGTACGGGGATTTTTTGGTGGTGCGTGGCTGACCGAAGCCGCCAGGACCGCCGCCCATCACGACTGCGCCGCCGCCTGCGCTTGCCGCCTGCATGTCGGTTGCGCGGGCGGGTTGCCAGACTTTCAGGAAGAAGGTCAGGGACACGAGGCTGACCAGTGCCGAGGTAATGTCAGGCAGTTCCGGGCCAATGTAGTTGGAGGTCAGGAATTGCACGACGGCGAAGCTGCCGCCAGCCACCAGCGCGGCGGGCCAGGTTTCCTTCACGCCTTTCACGCCGTCCATCATGAACATCAGCCAGAACGGCACGAAGACCGACAGCAGCGGCAGTTGACGGCCCGCCATTGCGCCGATCTTGAATGCGTCGATGCCAGAGACCTGGCCGGCGACGATGATCGGAATCCCCAGTGCGCCGAACGCGACTGGCGCGGTGTTGGCGATCAGGCACAAGCCTGCTGCGTACAGCGGGTTCAAACCCAGGCCTACCAGCAAGGCTGCCGTGATCGCGACCGGAGCACCGAAGCCTGCCGCACCTTCCAGGAAGGCGCCGAAGCAGAACCCGATCAGCAAGACCTGCAGGCGTTGGTCGTCAGTGATCGACATGACCGAACTGCGAATGATCTCGAACTGGCCGCTCTTGACCGTCAGTTTGTAGAGGAACACCGCCGCAACGATGATCCACGCGATTGGCCACAAGCCGTAAAGGAAGCCATAGGCCGCCGAAGCGACCGCCATGTCGGCAGGCATCTGAAACGCGAAGATCGCGATCAGGACGGCAAGCAACAGGGTGATGGCGCCTGCAACATGGCCTTTGAGCCGGAACACGGCCAAGGCGAGGAAGAAGAACACGATGGGAACGACTGCAGCGAGTGCCGATAGGCCCAGGCCGCCGAGAGGTGTGTAGAGCTGTTGCCAGGTTTGCATGTATGAGGCCCCTAATTGTTGTTGGTTAGGCCCGGTGTCTATGTCGTACGTGCGCTGCTCCTGCAGGGGACAACTGCGTGTCTGTCGTCCTGCCGGTGCTGACGAACGAAGTCGCACAGCTCACCAGCTCAAGCGTTCCGCCGTCGCGAATTGCTTGCGGCGTGTCGTGGAGGATGACCACTAGTCGCCGGCATTCATAAATTGGTAATACCAATTTACAATGTCTTGTCGCTAGGTTAAAAGCCTTGGCATTGGTGTGTCAATTTAAGCCTGTAGAACTTTTGTAGCAGTTATCTGGGTTTTCGCCTGAATCGGAGATTTGTCCTACATCTGCTGGGTGAATGTCTGATCACAATCAGCGAGAATAATCGCCCCCCGCAGTCGTGTCGGACGGGGCAGCTGAGGATGTGGAGAAAGGGGATGGGCTTCGATCAGGTGCGTCAGCGCCGTTTGTCAGACGATATTGTCGAACAGCTCGAGAGGATGATTCTCGAAGGCACGCTGCGGGCGGGTGAACGTCTGCCGGCGGAGCGTGCGCTGGCCGAGCAGTTCGGTGTGTCGCGCCCGTCCCTGCGTGAAGCGATCCAAAAGCTCACTGCCAAAGGGTTGCTGATCAGTCGTCAGGGTGGCGGCAATTATGTGGTGGAAAGTCTGGGGTCTACCTTCAGCGATCCGTTGCTGCACCTTTTGGAAAGCAGCTCCGATGCGCAACGCGACCTGCTGGAGTTTCGGCACACCCTCGAAGCGTCCTGTGCTTACTACGCCGCGATCCGCGCGACGGACGTCGACCGTGCACGGCTGCGCGAGGCCTTTGACGCCTTGCAGGATTGCTACGCGCGGGTCGATGAGGTGAGTCGTGCGGAGGAGGGCGCGGCCGATGCGAATTTCCACCTGGCGATTGCCGAAGCCAGCCACAACGCGGTGCTGCTGCACACCATTCGCGGGCTGTTCGATCTGTTGCGGCGCAATGTCGTGACCAACATCGGCGGTATGTACAAACAACGCTCCGAGACACGCGACATGCTGATCAGTCAGCACCGTGAGCTGTATCTGGCGATTATCGAAGGTCGGGCGGACGATGCCCGGGAAGTGTCCAGTCGACATCTGCTGTACGTGCAGGAAGTGCTGGAAGAGGTGCGTCAGCAGGTGCAGCGCACGGCGCGGGCCGAACGGCGTAACGGGATTTAGGTGATGGCGGCTTTCTGTAGGAGCGCGCTTGCCCGCGATTGCGGTGTGTCAGTCATGAATTAATCGTCTGATACACCGCAATCGCGGGCAAGCGCGCTCCTACAGGTCTGTGCAGACCGTAGAAGCCCGAAAGAATCAGTCTTCCTTGCCTTTGTTCCGCACAGCGCGTTGCAGCTCGCGATTGGAGTCGCGTTCGCGCTCGGTATCACGCTTGTCGTACTCCTTCTTGCCTTTACCCAGAGCGATTTCGCACTTGATCAAGTGCGCTTTCCAGTAAAGGGCAAGGGCGACCGCGGTGTACCCTTTTTGCGCAACAGCGGCGTTGAGCCTTTCCAGCTCGCGCTTGTTGAGCAGCAGTTTACGGGTGCGTGTCGGGTCAGCGATGACGTGGGTACTGGCTGTCGTCAACGGCGTGATGTGGCTACCCATCAGCCAGGCCTCACCGTCCTTGAGCAGCACGTAACTGTCCACCAGCTGCACCTTGTTGGCACGCAGGCTTTTTACTTCCCAACCGGCCAGGACCAGACCGGCCTCGAACTTGTGTTCGATGAAGTAATCGTGACGCGCCTTTTTATTTTGCGCGATGGTCCCTGTGGGATGTTTCTTGAGCTTAGCCATAGGCGACGCATTATAGGGATCAACGGTGCTCTCGGCTATGGGCTCGGCAACGTGAAGCAGTGTGCTTGAGCACGTTGAGTGAATCCCGGACAATGCCCGATCTTTTTTGCGTGTTGGACGTGTCAACGATGTCGACGGACAAGGTTTCGGTTCACGGCAGCTGGGCGAGCCGCTGGGTGTTTATCCTGGCTGCCACCGGCTCGGCCGTGGGGTTGGGAAGTATATGGAAATTCCCCTACATGGTCGGCGTCTACGGCGGCGGTGCGTTCGTGTTGGTGTTCCTGGCGTGCATCGCTTTGATCGGCATTCCGGTGATGATGGCCGAAACCCTGATCGGCCGTCGTGCCCGCCAAAGTCCGGCCAATGCCCTGAAGGTGCTGGCGCTGGAGGCGGGGCATTCGAGCAAATGGTCGTGGGGCGCATTTGCCGGGATGATCACCGCGCTGCTGATTCTTTCTTTTTATAGCGTCGTCGGTGGCTGGTCGCTCGAATACATCATCGATGTCGGGAAGGGTGATTTTCAGGCCGTCACGCCCGATGGCGTAGGGGCGTTCTTCGGCGAGTTGATCGCCGACCCGTGGCGTCTGGTGGCATGGCACACGCTGTTCATGCTGCTGTCGGCAATCACCATCGCCAAGGGCGTCAATGCCGGTCTTGAGCGCAGCCTGCGAATCCTGATGCCGCTGCTGTTCGTGTTGATAGTGATTCTGCTGGGCTACAGCCTGACCACCGGGCACTTCATGGAAGGCGTGC
Organism: Pseudomonas abietaniphila; assembly: GCF_900100795.1. GTDB lineage: Bacteria > Pseudomonadota > Gammaproteobacteria > Pseudomonadales > Pseudomonadaceae > Aquipseudomonas > Aquipseudomonas abietaniphila. The sequence goes on along the minus strand of NZ_FNCO01000014.1, from coordinate 143,680 downwards.
ATTTCATGTTCGACTTCACGCCTGAGAAGCTCCTCGACGGGTTGCTGCCAGCCATGGGGCACGCGTTCTTTTCGCTGAGCGTCGGTGTTGGTTCGATCATGATTTATGGCGCCTACATGACCAAAGAAGCTTCGATCAGCGCGACGGTTGTCGGTGTGGCGCTGCTGGATACCTTCGTTTCGTTGCTCGCCGGCCTGGCATTGTTTCCGATTGTGTTCGCGGCAGGTCTGAATCCGAGCGAAGGTCCGGGCCTGATGTTTGTCACTTTGCCTTATGCGTTTGGTAACGTAGCGTTCGGCACCGTCATGGGCGTGGTGTTCTTCATTCTCGTCGCCGTGGCGGCGTGGAGTTCGGCGATCTCGCTGCTGGAGCCGATGGTTGCCTACCTGGTAGAGCGCACCAAGGTGCGTCGTGGCTGGGTGACCTTCTGGCTGTCGTTCATCTGCTGGTTTGTGGGGCTGGGAACGGTGTTCTCGTTCAACATCTGGAAGCAAGCCAAATTTTTCGTGAACGAAGGCGGCGCGTTTCATCTCTACCAGTGGGGCGCAACGGCTGGCCTGGATTTCTTCGGCGTGATCGATTTCTTCACGTCGCGGATCATGCTGCCGCTGGGTGGATTGTGCTTTGTGATTTTCGCGGGTTGGGTGATGGGCCGTGAAGCGGTGCGCGACGAGTTGTCGGTACGCAGTCCGGTTCTGTTCGCTCTAACGTTTTTTTTGATGCGCTATGTGGCGCCGATCGGCATTCTGATTGTGTTTGCCGCTCAGCTTTGGAAATGACGCTGACATGACTACGCATATTCAACGTTCGGCCCTGTTGCCGTATCCCGCTCAGGCGCTGTACGACCTGGTCAACGACGTGGCTCGTTACTCCGAGTTCCTGCCTTGGTGCTCCGGTGCCACGGTGCTGGAGCAGAGCGATACGATGATGCGCGCTCGCGTCGAGGTGGCCAAAGGTGGTCTGAGTCAGCATTTCGTGACACGCAACACGCTGACGCCTGGGCAGATGATCGAGATGAATCTGGAAGAGGGGCCGTTCAGTCAACTGCATGGCATCTGGACTTTCAAGGCGCTGGGCGAGAAGGCCTGCAAGATCAGCCTGGATCTGTCCTTCGATTATTCCGGCTCCATCGTGCGTGCCACGCTGGGCCCGTTGTTCAATCAGGCAGCCAACACCTTGGTTGATGCGTTCTGCCAGCGCGCTAAAGAGTTGCATGTCTGAGGTGATGATCAACGTCGAGGTGGTGTACGCCGCTGTTGATCGTCAGGAGCTGCTCAAGATTGAGGTGCCCGCGGGTACTACGGTGTCGGGCGCCGTGACGGCTTCCGCCATCGCTGAGCGCTTCGCGGATGTCCAGTTCGATCAATGCGCGCTTGGAATATTTGGCAAGGTGATCCCCGATCCTTCAGTGCGTCGAGTGGAAGAGGGCGACCGGGTCGAAATTTACCGCCCGCTTTTGGCGGATCCCAAAGAAGTGCGTCGGTTGCGCGCGGAGAAGGCGGCCAAAGCGAAAAAAGCGCAAAAACCGATTTAACTTTTTTATCGGTTGGATTGAAAGGCGTAAAAAAGCCCGGTATTGCCGGGCTTTTTTTTGCAGCTGCTTTTGGCAGCCCGCGAGGATCAGCGTGGATTGGTATCCAGCGGTTCCTGAGTCGGGACCGGAACGGTTTCGACCTTGTCGACGTCGTTCTGGATCTGCTCGAGCAGGGAGCCAGGTTTTGGCGGCTCTTCCTTCGGCTGCTGTTCCCCTTTGTTTTCGGGGGTAGTCGTCGTATCGCTGCTCTTGCCAAGGATGGCTTCGTCGCGGCTCACGCCCGGTTTGAAGTCACCGGACAGGCTCGCCAGCTGATCGTTACCATTGAAGATCAGGCTGATGCGTTCCTGTTGGCGTTCACCGCCACCGGGCTGCAGGCTGTACAGGTAGTCCCAGCGATCAGGGTGGAAGGTATCGGCCAACAGGGGATTGCCCATGATAAACCTTACTTGCCGACGGGTCATTCCGGGCCGTAACTGGTCTATCATGTCCTGCGTGACGACATTGCCCTGTTGGATGTCGATTTTATAAACCCCGGGGAATGAACAACCGGCGAGTGCGAGCAGTCCCACGAAGGTGAAACTGGTTAGCAAGAGCTTGGTGTTTTGCATCGGTGGGCGACTTCCACTATCTTGGCTGGGACAACGTAAACCCCGATCATACCTGCATTAAGAGAAGCTGCGAAGCAGCGTCTGCGAGAAAGCTGACCATGGTTGAAAATAGCGAACTACGCAAAGCTGGACTTAAAGTGACCCTGCCACGGGTCAAGATCCTTCAAATGCTCGATTCTGCAGAGCAGCGCCACATGAGCGCGGAGGACGTCTACAAGGCACTTATGGAGGCCAACGAAGACGTCGGTCTGGCAACGGTTTACCGTGTTTTGACTCAGTTCGAAGCAGCCGGGTTGGTGGTTCGCCACAACTTCGACGGCGGTCATGCCGTGTTTGAGCTTGCCGATGGAGGCCACCACGACCATATGGTCAACGTGGAGTCCGGTGAGGTGATCGAGTTCTTCGACGAAGAAATCGAGAAACTGCAAAAAGCCATTGTGACCAAGCACGGTTTCGAGCTGGTGGATCACAATCTGGTGCTTTACGTACGTAAGAAAGAGAAGCAGGACTGAGTCTTTTTCGGATACACAAAAAAGGCGACCCTCGGGTCGCCTTTTTTGGTTTCAGGCACGCTGTTTTCAGGATTTGGCGGTAATCACCATCTTTTTCGCGTGGGCCAGGGACTCCTTGGTCAGGTCGATCCCTCCCAGCATTCTCGCCACTTCTTCTACGCGCTCGCTCTTGCTCAGTTTGGAAACGGCGGTGCGCGTCACGTCTTCCTCGCGAACCTTGTGCACGAACAGATGCTGATGCCCCTGCGCGGCGACCTGCGGCAAATGCGTGACGGTCATGACTTGGCCGCGCTCACCGAGCCTGCGTAGCAGCTGCCCGACGATTTCCGCAGTCGGGCCGCCGATGCCGACATCGACTTCGTCAAAGACCAGTGTGGGCACGCGTGAGGTCTGCGCGGTAATGACCTGAATCGCCAGGCTGATCCGGGAGAGTTCACCGCCTGAAGCCACTTTGGCCAGTGCCTTGAGCGGCTGCCCGGGGTTGGCGCTGACCAGTAGCTCCACCTGTTCAAGGCCGTGAGGCGACAGCTCCTTCTCCGCGTTTTCACGTAATTCGATATTGAAGCGACCACCCGGCATGCCCAGTCGCTGAATTTCATGCTCCACGGCATGGGCCAGTTCAGGGGCTGCACGATGGCGAAGGTCGCTCAGTTCGCGGGCCTTTTCCTGATAGTGGCGGGCATACGAGCCGAGTTCGTGCTCGAGGCGCTCGATGGCTTCGTCATTGGCGTTCAGTGTTTCGATCTCATCCAGCAGCTTCTGATGCAATGCCGGTACTTCGGTTGGCTGAACCCGGTGTTTGCGCGCGAGCGTGTAAATGGTGTCGAGCCGCTCTTCGATCTGTTGCAGGCGTGCAGGGTCGGCTTCGAAACGATCCAGGAAACGATTGATTTCGCCGACGGCTTCTTCCACCTGAATCTGTGCGCTGGAAAGCAGGTTGGTCGCTTCATTCAGCGCGTCTGGCGAGTTGTTTACGCTGGTCAACCGGTTGAGGCTGGCGGTCAGGGCATTCAGTGCGTTGCCTGAATCGCTCTCGCTGCACAGTTCGACGACTTGCCGGCAGATGCCCAGTAGGCTTTCTGCGTTGGTCAGTGTGGTGTGTTCCTGCTCCAGATGTTCGAGCTCGTTTTCGCCCAGGCTCAGGCTTTCGAGTTCTTCCAGCTGATAACTCAACAGTTGGTGCTTGGCGCGCTGTTCGTCCCCGGAGTTGGACAGTCGTTCAAGCTCCTGGCGCGTCTGGCGCCAGCGTTGAGCGGCCAGCTGCACTTGGCGGGCGAGGTCAGTGGCGCCCGCATATTCGTCCAGCAACCGACGATGAGTGTCGGTCTTGAGCAGCGACTGATGCTCGTGCTGGCTATGGATATCGATCAGCAATTCGCCCAGCGCTTTGAGATCGCCCTGTGGGCACGGCGTGCCGTTTATATAAGAACGCGAACGGCCTTCGGCGGTGATGACCCTGCGAAGAATGCAGGGGCCATCGGTTTCGAGATCGCGTTCCTTGAGCCAGGCGTCTGCTTCCGGGATGTCGGACACATCGAACGTCGCCAGAATGTCAGCCTTGTCGGCGCCCGGTCGTACTACGCCGCTGTCGGCACGATCACCCAGCGTCAGACCGAGCGCGTCGAGCATGATCGACTTGCCGGCACCGGTTTCACCGGTGATCACGCTCATGCCGCGATCCAGTTCCAGATCGAGATGTTCAACGATGGCGTAGTTATGTATGGACAGGTGCACCAGCATACGGGCGGCTCCCAAGCGATTTGTCTGGTTATTTATACAGTGTTTTGCTTTGGGCTGACAATGCCCGGCCTTAGCTCGATTTGGCAGGGTTCCGGTATTTCTTAGCACCATTGGCGAGTTTTAGTGAGCGCGATCACGAAACGCATCATGTCGGAATATTTGTAGGGTTATTCGCCCCATCCTGCATCGAAACCCCTTGAAGCCGAAAATTAAGGCCCCATATAGCCGGGCAGAAGCGTGAGTTCTGCTCACGGACGTAATTAGAAGGAGAAAACTATGGCTGACGAACAGAACCCGGATACGCAGGCTCAGGATCAGGCTGCAGGCGCGGCGAATTCCGGAGAAGATTTGGCAACGCGTGTACAGGTGCTGGAAGAGCAACTGGCTGCGGCACAGGACCAGTCTCTGCGTGTCGCTGCGGATCTGCAAAACGTCCGCCGCCGCGCTGAGCAGGACGTGGAAAAGGCTCACAAATTCGCACTGGAGAAGTTCGCTGGCGATTTGCTGCCGATCGTCGACAGCCTGGAGCGTGGTCTGGACCTGTCCAACCCGGATGACGAGAGCATCCGTCCGATGCGTGAAGGCATCGAGCTGACCCTGAAGATGTTTGCGGACACCCTCAAGCGTTATCACCTGGAAGCCATCGACCCGCACGGTCAGCCGTTCAACGCTGAGCATCACCAGGCAATGGCGATGCAGGAAAGCGCAGACGTCGAGCCGAACAGTGTTCTGAAGGTGTTCCAGAAGGGTTATCAGCTTAACGGCCGTCTGCTGCGCCCGGCCATGGTCGTGGTCAGCAAGGCGCCGTCGCCTGTTGCACCGTCAATTGACGAGCAGGCTTGAAATCAGCTGAGTGGCCCCCATTTACAGGCCATGCGTTTAAAGAATTACCGCAATTTGTAAACGCAGTTGCGGCAACCTAATTAAAAAGTTTCGGGAGAGTCAAAGATGGGCAAGATTATCGGTATCGACCTGGGGACCACCAACTCCTGCGTCTCCATTCTGGAAAACGGTAACGTCAAGGTTATCGAGAACGCTGAAGGTGCGCGTACTACGCCGTCGATCATTGCGTACGCTAACGATGGCGAAATCCTGGTCGGTCAGTCGGCCAAGCGTCAGGCGGTCACCAATCCGCACAACACTCTGTACGCGGTAAAGCGTCTGATCGGTCGCCGCTTCGAAGAAGAAGTCGTACAGAAAGACATCAAAATGGTCCCTTACAAAATCGCCAAGGCTGACAACGGTGATGCCTGGGTTGAAGTGAATGGCCAGAAAATGTCTCCGCCTCAGATTTCTGCGGAAATCCTGAAGAAGATGAAGAAAACCGCCGAAGACTACTTGGGCGAGACTGTGACTGAAGCGGTCATCACCGTTCCGGCCTACTTCAACGACAGCCAGCGTCAGGCAACCAAAGACGCCGGCCGCATCGCGGGTCTGGACGTAAAACGCATCATCAACGAACCGACCGCCGCCGCGCTGGCTTACGGTATGGACAAAGCGAAGGGCGATCACACCGTCATCGTTTACGACCTGGGTGGCGGTACTTTCGACGTGTCGGTCATCGAGATCGCTGAAGTCGACGGTGAGCACCAGTTCGAAGTGTTGGCCACCAACGGCGACACCTTCCTGGGTGGTGAGGACTTCGACATTCGTCTGATCGACTACCTCGTTGACGAATTCAAGAAAGAAAGCGGCATGAACCTCAAAGGTGACCCGCTGGCGATGCAGCGTCTGAAAGAAGCGGCTGAAAAAGCCAAGATCGAGCTGTCCTCGAGCTTGCAGACCGACGTCAACCTGCCGTACATCACTGCAGACGCTACCGGTCCTAAGCACTTGAACGTGAAGATCTCCCGCGCCAAGCTGGAATCGCTGGTTGAAGACCTGGTTCAGCGCACCATCGAGCCTTGCCGTATTGCGCTGAAAGATTCGGGTATCGACGTCAGCAAAATCGACGACGTGATCCTGGTTGGCGGTCAGACCCGTATGCCGCTGGTTCAGCAGAAGGTCACCGAGTTCTTTGGCAAAGAAGCCCGTAAGGACGTCAACCCGGACGAAGCGGTTGCCATGGGTGCTGCGATTCAAGGTGCGGTACTGGCTGGCGACGTAAAAGACGTTCTGCTGCTGGACGTCAGCCCGTTGACCCTGGGTATCGAAACCATGGGTGGCGTGATGACTGCACTGATCGAGAAAAACACCACGATTCCTACCAAGAAATCGCAAGTGTTCTCGACTGCCGACGATAACCAGAGCGCCGTGACCATTCACGTGCTGCAAGGCGAGCGTAAGCAAGCGGCTCAGAACAAGTCGCTGGGCAAGTTCGACCTGGCTGAGATTCCGCCGGCTCCACGCGGTGTGCCTCAGATCGAAGTGACCTTCGACATCGACGCCAACGGCATTCTGCACGTCGGCGCGAAAGACAAGGCGACTGGCAAGACTCAGTCGATCGTGATCAAGGCCAACTCGGGTCTGTCGGATGAAGAAATCCAGCAGATGATCCGCGATGCCGAAGCGAATTCGGACGAAGACCGCAAGTTCGAAGAGCTGGCCTCTGCCCGTAACCAGGGTGATGCGCTGGTCCACTCGACTCGTAAAATGGTTGCTGACGCGGGTGACAAGGTCACTGCAGAAGAGAAAACCGCTATCGAAGCCGCTGTTGTTGCTCTGGAAGCGGCTGTCAAAGGCGACGACAAGGCTGCCATCGATGCGAAGGTCGAGGAGCTGTCGAAAGTTTCCGCGCCTGTCGCTCAGAAGATGTACGCCGAGCAGGCTGAAAAGCCTGAAGCCGGTGCTCAGGCTGCACAGGAAGAGCACAAGGCTGACGACGTAGTCGATGCCGAGTTCGAAGAAGTGAAAGAGAACAAGTGACAGGCCATAAACAGGCGCAGGCTCACTTGATCGCCGGTTGACCACTTTCGAGTGGTCGCTGGTAGGATGTCGCCGCGCGGGAGCTTGCTCCCGCGTTGGCGTGTCTGGAATACCCAAAATTTTAAGGCCTGCAAAGTTGCTTTGCGGGCTTTGTGGCAAAGCCGGGAGCTCCTGCAATCCGGCTTGTTCTGCCGCTTTTCTCGGTCGATCGAAGGCCGTTGAACCAAGACCAGGATCGTTGAATTGACGTGAGTTGGGTCCGGGCCTGAAAGGGGCTCAACGAGTTCGACAAGCTCAGGAGGGTTATGTCGGACGTCCTCAAGAGTGCAGAAAACTTATGTCAAAGCGTGATTATTACGAAGTATTGGGGGTGGAGCGCGGCTCCAGCGAGGCGGACCTGAAGAAGGCATACCGCCGTCTCGCGATGAAGTATCACCCTGACCGCAATCCAGGCGACAAAGCCTCGGAAGACGCCTTCAAGGAAGCCAACGAGGCTTACGAAGTGCTGTCCGACGCCAGCAAGCGTGCGGCTTACGATCAATACGGCCATGCCGGTGTGGATCAAGGCATGGGCGGTGGCGGTGCCGGTTTCGGCGGCGCGAACTTCTCCGACATTTTCGGCGATGTCTTCAGCGACTTCTTCGGCGGTGGTCGTGCCGGTGGCGGCGGTCGTGGCGGCGCTCAGCGTGGCAGCGACCTGCGTTACACCCTGGAACTGAACCTGGAAGAAGCCGTGCGCGGCACCACGGTCAGCATCCGCGTGCCGACACTGGTCAATTGCAAACCGTGTGATGGCAGCGGCGCCAAGAAAGGCTCCTCGCCGGTGACGTGCCCGACGTGTGGCGGTATCGGTCAAGTGCGCATGCAGCAGGGTTTCTTCTCTGTTCAGCAGACCTGCCCGCGTTGCCACGGCAACGGCAAAATCATTTCCGATCCTTGCGACTCCTGCCATGGCGAAGGTCGCGTGGAAGAGTACAAGACGCTGTCGGTCAAGGTGCCTGCGGGTGTCGACACCGGCGACCGCATTCGTCTGTCGGGCGAAGGAGAGGCCGGTGTTCAGGGTGGCCCGACCGGCGATCTGTACGTGGTGATCAACGTGCGTGAGCACGCGATTTTCCAGCGCGATGGCAAACATCTTTATTGCGAAGTGCCAATCAGCTTCACGGATGCAGCCTTGGGTGGCGAGCTTGAAGTGCCGACGCTGGATGGGCGCGTCAAGCTGAAGATTCCGGAAGGGACTCAGACCGGCAAGCAATTCCGTCTGCGCGGCAAGGGCGTTGCCCCCGTGCGTGGTGGCGGAGCGGGCGATTTGATGTGCCGCGTCGCGGTCGAAACCCCGGTCAATCTGGGGCGTCGTCAGCGTGAACTGCTCGAAGAATTCCGTGCATCGCTTGAAGGTGACAGCTCTCACTCGCCCAAAGCCAGTGGCTGGTTTGAAGGCGTGAAGCGTTTCTTCGGCGATCTCTAAGGAGCAGGGCATGCGACGCATTGCTGTGATGGGCGCCGCCGGGCGCATGGGCAAGAACCTGATCGAGGCGGTGCAGGATCGTGCGCCGCTCACCGGACTGACAGCGGCAATCGTGCGTCCCGGCAGCACGATGATCGGTGCCGACGCCGGCGAACTCGCGTCACTGGGGCGGATCGGCGTGCAGTTGACTGGTAATCTGGAGCAGGTCGTCGACGAGTTCGACGTGCTGATCGACTTCACCTTGCCGGACGTCATGCTGAAAAACCTGGCGTTCTGCCGCAAGGCGGGCAAGGCGATGGTCATTGGTACCACTGGCTTGAGCGTCGAACAAAAGCACCTGCTGGTGGACGCGAGCCGGGATATCCCTGTCGTCTTTGCGTCCAATTTCAGTGTCGGTGTGAACCTGTCGTTCAAGTTGCTGGATCTGGCGGCGCGAGTGATGGGTGAGGATGCCGACATCGAGATCATCGAAGCTCATCACCGCAACAAGGTCGACGCGCCGTCGGGTACGGCGGTCAGTATGGGTGAGGTCGTTGCCAATGCCTTGGGTCGCGATCTGAGCAAAGTCGCCGTCTACGGTCGTGAGGGTTACACGGGTGTCCGTGAGCGCGAAACGATCGGCTTCGCCACTGTGCGTGGCGGTGACGTCGTAGGCGATCACACCGTGCTGTTCGCCGCCGAGGGGGAGCGTCTGGAGATTACGCACAAGGCGTCCAGCCGCATGACTTTTGCCAAGGGCGCAGTGCGTGCTGCGCTCTGGCTTGATGGCAAATCCGCGGGCCTGTACGACATGCAGGACGTGCTCGACCTTCGCTGATCAACGGTTCGTTTCACGCGGTCTGGTGCGCAACAATGCGGGCAGGAAGGGTGTTTTACCTGTATCCTGCCCGCAGTTTTGACCCGCTACGCGATGTCCTGTCGCATTCCTCTGCCTTTAAGGCGTTTTAGCGGTGGATTAAAAAAGCCTTTTTCTGTAACCTACAGCTTTAGTGTGTCCACTAAAAGCGCGCAGATAATTCGATGAAAAAAAGCGGGGTGACGTGTCTATACGTCATTCCGCTTTTTTACAACCTGCGATCGCCCTTTCAGGCTTTATTACGGGAGGTCTTCTTGACTAAGCCAGCCATACTCGCCCTTGCTGATGGCAGCATTTTTCGCGGCGAAGCCATTGGAGCCGACGGTCAAACCGTTGGTGAGGTGGTGTTCAACACCGCAATGACCGGCTATCAGGAAATCCTTACCGATCCTTCCTATGCCCAGCAAATCGTCACCCTGACTTACCCTCACATCGGCAACACTGGCACCACGCCAGAAGACGCCGAGTCCGACCGCGTGTGGTCGGCGGGCTTGGTGATTCGTGACCTGCCGCTGGTAGCGAGCAACTGGCGTAACAAGATGTCCCTGGCTGACTATCTGAAAGCCAACAACGTCGTCGCCATTGCCGGCATCGACACGCGTCGCCTGACCCGCATTCTGCGTGAGAAAGGTGCGCAAAACGGCTGCATCATGGCCGGCGACAACATTTCCGAAGAAGCCGCTATCGCAGCAGCGCGCGGCTTCCCGGGCCTGAAAGGCATGGATCTGGCGAAAGAAGTCAGCACCAAGCAAAGCTATGAGTGGCGTTCCAGCGTCTGGAGTTTGAAAACCGACAGCCATCCAGAGATCGCCGCTGCTGATCTGCCGTACAACGTGGTTGCCTACGACTACGGCGTCAAGACCAACATCCTGCGCATGCTGGTAGAGCGCGGTTGCCGCGTGACCGTGGTGCCGGCCCAGACGCCTGCCAGCGAAGTGCTCGCGCTGAATCCCGATGGTGTGTTCCTGTCCAACGGCCCTGGCGATCCTGAGCCTTGCGACTACGCGATTCAGGCGATCAAGGACGTGCTGCAGACCGAGATTCCGGTGTTCGGCATCTGCCTGGGTCACCAGTTGCTGGCGCTGGCTTCCGGTGCCAAGACCGTCAAGATGGGTCACGGTCACCACGGTGCCAACCACCCGGTTCAAGATCTGGACACTGGCGTGGTCATGATCACCAGCCAGAACCACGGTTTCGCGGTGGACGAAAGCACCTTGCCGAGCAACGTGCGCGCCATCCACAAGTCGCTGTTCGACGGCACCTTGCAGGGTATCGAGCGCACCGACAAGGAAGCGTTCAGCTTCCAGGGTCACCCTGAAGCGAGCCCGGGCCCGAACGATGTCGCGCCGCTGTTTGATCGCTTCATCACAGCCATGGCCAAGCGCCGCTAAGCGGCTGACTTGCGACTGTAGCGAGCAGGTGACTGCGGCGAGCCGGATCAGATCCGACAGCTCGCCCGGCCACCTCAGAGAATGTTCAAGACGGCTTGCCGACTGACACAGGATTCGAGTGACAACCCATGCCAAAACGTACAGACATTAAAAGCATCCTGATTCTTGGCGCTGGCCCGATCGTGATCGGCCAGGCCTGTGAATTCGACTACTCCGGCGCCCAGGCCTGTAAAGCCCTGCGCGAAGAGGGCTACCGCGTCATCCTGGTGAACTCCAACCCGGCCACCATCATGACCGACCCGTCCATGGCCGACGCCACCTACATCGAGCCGATCAAATGGGCGACCGTCGCCAAGATCATCGAGAAGGAGCGTCCGGACGCCTTGCTGCCAACCATGGGCGGCCAGACTGCTCTGAACTGCGCGCTAGATCTGGAGCGCGAAGGCGTTCTGGAGAAGTTCGGCGTAGAAATGATCGGTGCCAACGCTGACACCATCGACAAGGCTGAAGACCGCTCGCGTTTCGACAAGGCCATGAAAGCCATTGGTCTGGAATGCCCGCGCTCCGGCATCGCCCACAGCATGGAAGAGGCCAATGCGGTCCTCGAAACACTGGGCTTCCCGTGCATTATTCGTCCGTCCTTCACCATGGGCGGCACAGGTGGTGGCATCGCGTACAACCGTGAAGAGTTCGAAGAAATCTGCGCCCGCGGTCTGGATCTGTCTCCAACCAAAGAGCTGCTGATCGACGAATCCCTGATCGGCTGGAAAGAGTATGAGATGGAAGTGGTCCGCGACAAAAAGGACAACTGCATCATCGTCTGCTCCATCGAGAACTTCGACCCGATGGGTGTCCACACCGGTGACTCCATCACCGTTGCTCCTGCGCAGACCCTGACCGACAAGGAATACCAGATCCTGCGTAACGCCTCGCTGGCGGTCCTGCGCGAGATCGGTGTTGAAACCGGCGGCTCCAACGTTCAATTCGGTATTTGCCCGGACACTGGCCGTATGGTCGTGATCGAGATGAACCCGCGCGTTTCCCGTTCCTCGGCGCTGGCTTCCAAGGCCACCGGTTTCCCGATCGCCAAGGTCGCGGCCAAGCTGGCAGTGGGTTACACGTTGGACGAGCTGCAAAACGACATCACCGGCGGCAAAACGCCTGCCTCGTTCGAGCCGTCCATCGACTACGTCGTGACCAAGCTGCCACGCTTCGCGTTCGAAAAATTCTCCAAGGCCGACGCACGCCTGACCACCCAGATGAAGTCTGTCGGTGAAGTCATGGCCATCGGTCGTACCTTCCAGGAATCCCTTCAGAAAGCCCTGCGCGGCCTGGAAGTCGGTGTGAGCGGCCTCGATCCGAAACTGGATCTGAGCAACCCTGAAAGCGCGAGCATCCTCAAGCGCGAGCTGACCGTGCCGGGCGCCGAGCGTATCTGGTATGTGGCTGACGCTTTCCGTGCAGGCATGACCGTCGAGCAGATCTTCGGCATGAACATGATCGACCCTTGGTTCCTGGTTCAGATCGAAGATCTGATCAAGGAAGAAGAGAAGGTCAAGACCATGGGCATGTCGGCCATTGACCGCGACGTGATGTTCCGTCTCAAGCGCAAGGGCTTCTCCGACGCGCGTCTGGCCAAGCTGCTGGGCGTCACCGAGAAGAGCGTGCGCACGCACCGTCATAAGCTGGACGTGCTGCCGGTCTACAAGCGCGTTGATACCTGCGCGGCCGAATTCGCCACCGACACTGCGTACATGTACTCCACGTACGAAGAAGAGTGCGAAGCCAATCCGTCGACCCGCGACAAGATCATGATCCTGGGTGGCGGTCCTAACCGTATCGGTCAGGGCATCGAGTTCGACTACTGCTGCGTGCATGCGGCACTGGCGCTGCGCGACGACGGTTACGAGACCATCATGGTCAACTGCAACCCGGAAACCGTATCCACCGATTACGACACCTCCGATCGCCTGTACTTCGAGCCGGTAACCCTGGAAGACGTGCTGGAAATCGTCCGCGTCGAGAAGCCGAAAGGCGTGATCGTCCAGTACGGCGGCCAGACGCCGTTGAAGCTGGCACGTGCATTGGAAGCAGCCGGCGTGCCGATCATCGGCACCAGCCCTGATGCCATTGACCGCGCTGAAGACCGCGAGCGCTTCCAGCAGATGGTTGAGCGTCTGAACCTGCGTCAGCCGCCAAATGCCACGGTGCGCAGCGAAGACGAAGCGATTCGTGCTGCGGCGAAGATTGGCTACCCGCTGGTGGTTCGTCCGTCCTACGTACTGGGCGGTCGTGCGATGGAAATCGTCTACGAAGAAGAAGAGCTCAAGCGCTACCTGCGTGAAGCGGTTCAAGTGTCCAACGACAGCCCGGTGCTGCTGGACCACTTCCTCAACTGCGCCATTGAAATGGACGTGGATGCTGTATGCGATGGCACCGATGTCGTCATTGGCGCAATCATGCAGCATATCGAGCAAGCGGGTGTTCACTCCGGTGACTCTGCGTGCTCGCTGCCGCCGTACTCGCTGCCTGCGCACATCCAGGACGAGATGCGTGAGCAGGTCAAGAAAATGGCCCTGGAGCTCGGCGTTGTCGGTCTGATGAACGTCCAGCTGGCACTGCAGGGCGAAGACATCTACGTGATCGAAGTGAACCCCCGTGCCTCGCGCACCGTGCCGTTCGTTTCCAAGTGCATCGGTGTCTCCCTGGCCATGATCGCGGCTCGCGTCATGGCGGGTAAGACCCTGAAAGAGCTGGGCTTCACCAAGGAAATCATTCCGAACTTCTACAGCGTGAAAGAGGCAGTGTTCCCGTTTGCCAAATTCCCTGGTGTTGACCCGATCCTCGGGCCAGAGATGAAGTCGACCGGTGAAGTCATGGGTGTCGGTGACACCTTCGGCGAAGCCTTCGCCAAGGCCCAGATGGGCGCCAGCGAAGTATTGCCAACGGGCGGTACAGCCTTTATCAGCGTGCGTGACGACGACAAGCCATTGGTGGCAGGCGTGGCCCGCAACCTGATCGAGCTCGGTTTTGAAGTCGTCGCAACGGCCGGTACTGCCCGCATCATCGAAGCGGCGGGTCTGAAGGTTCGTCGCGTGAACAAGGTGACGGAGGGCCGTCCTCACGTGGTCGATATGATCAAGAACGACGAAGTGACGTTGATCATTAACACCACTGAAGGTCGCCAGTCGATCGCGGATTCTTATTCCATTCGTCGCAACGCCTTGCAGCACAAGATTTACTGCACCACCACCATTGCCGCGGGCGAGGCCATCTGTGAAGCGCTGAAGTTCGGTCCTGAAAAAACCGTTCGCCGCTTGCAGGATCTGCATGCAGGATTGAAAGCATGAGCATTACCAAATATCCGATGACCGTTCAGGGCGCTCGCGCCCTGGAAGAAGAACTGACCCATCTGACCAAAGTGATTCGCCCAAAGCTCAGCCAGGACATCGGTACTGCGCGTGAGTTGGGTGACCTGAAGGAAAACGCCGAATACCATGCTGCCCGCGAGCAGCAGGGTATGGTGGAGGCACGGATCCGTGATATCGAGGGCCGCATGCAGAACGCTGTGGTCATCGACGTCACGACGATCGCGCACACCGGTAAGGTGATTTTTGGTTCCACCGTGGAAATCGCCAACGTTGAGACTGATGAAAGCGTGACCTATCAGATCGTGGGTGAAGATGAGGCTGACATCAAGCTGGGCAAGATCTCCGTCGGCTCGCCCATCGCCCGTGCCTTGATCGCCAAGGAAGAGGGTGATGTGGTGGCCGTGAAAACGCCAAGCGGTGTGATCGAGTACGAGATTGTCGAGGTCAAGCACATCTGACCGGTGCGTGGGGAGGTCGTCCAAAGGGCGGCTTCCGACAGCGAGCGGGTTCGGGTGGGAAGTGGTGGAAGTGCTGCTTCTTGCTGATGATCAGGTGGTTCCGGTCAGGGCGCGCAATCCGCGCCCCTGACAGGGTTCACCCTTACTTGTAGCGGTGAATGTTCGACAGCTGTTTGTTAGGCTGTGGGTTCTTGCGGTAGATCAGCGCCATCTTGCCGATGGTCTGCACCAGCTCCGCGCGACCTTGTTTGCACAGTTCTTCGATGACGGCACGGCGGTCATCGCGATCTTCCAGCTTGATCTGAACCTTGATCAGTTCATGATCGACCAAAGCGCGATCAAGCTCGGCCAGCACGCCCTCACTCAGGCCGTTGCCGGCAACCATCAGGACCGGCTTCAGGTCATGTCCAATGGATTTGTACTGTTTCTTCTGCTCGTTAGTGAGCGGCATAATCTGACCCTTTTCGTCTGATTCTGTAAAATTGGCGGCCATTTTACCCGAGGGCTCGTGGCTCCGCCCAGTTAATCACGACGCATATCATCGAGGTGCCCCGTGGCGCAGCGTTCCAAGAGCAGCCATAACTGGCTGAGAGAACATTTCGACGACAAGTACGTCAAAATGGCACAGAAAGATGGCTACCGTTCCCGTGCCAGTTACAAGCTTCTGGAGATCCAGGAGAAGGGCAAGATCATTCGTCCGGGCATGACCGTCATCGACCTCGGCGCAGCGCCGGGTGGATGGTCACAGGTGACCAGTCGTCTGATTGGTGGTCAAGGCCGTTTGATTGCATCCGACATCCTTGAAATGGACAGCATCCCCGATGTGACCTTTATCCAAGGGGATTTCACTGAAGATGCGGTGCTCGCGCAAATCCTGGAAGCGGTCGGTAATACTCAAGTAGACCTTGTGATTTCCGATATGGCCCCCAATATGAGTGGATTGAGCGCTGTGGATATGCCACGCGCCATGTTCCTTTGTGAATTGGCGCTCGATCTCGCAGGTCGGGTTCTGCGTCCAGGTGGTGATTTTTTGATCAAGGTCTTCCAGGGTGAAGGCTTCGATGTGTACCACAAGGATATTCGCAAGCTGTTCGAGAAGGTCCAGATGCGCAAGCCGTTGTCATCGCGCGATCGTTCCAGAGAGCAATATCTGCTGGGTCGTGGGTTCCGCGGGATCGAAGGTTCGGCGAGCGATGAGCGCCTTTGAGGTCAGCCGATAGCTTTTTTCAAATGGCTTTATTCGTGAAGCATAACGAACATCTTGTAGTCAAAGTTTCACAAAGGGTTACAGACGCCGCCTGCCACACCTGTAGGATCTGTAGTAAGTTAGGCCGGTGAATATCATGCGAGGCACGCTCCAGCGTGGAGCTTGCTTCAGAGGGTAGCTAATTGAACGATATGGCAAAGAATTTGATCCTGTGGTTGATCATCGCTGCGGTCCTTGTGACGGTGATGAACAACTTCTCCAGCCCGAACGAGCCGCAGACCCTCAACTACTCCGAGTTCATCCAGCAAGTTAAGGATGGCAAGGTCGAGAAAGTTGCCGTTGACGGTTACGTCATCACGGGTAAACGCAGCGACGGCGATACCTTCAAGACCATTCGTCCGGCGATCCAGGACAACGGCCTGATCGGTGATCTGGTCGACAACAATGTCGTGATCGAAGGCAAACAGCCTGAGCAGCAAAGTATCTGGACTCAGTTGCTGGTCGCCAGCTTCCCGATCCTTGTCATTATTGCTGTCTTCATGTTCTTCATGCGCCAGATGCAAGGTGGCGCGGGAGGCAAGGGCGGGCCGATGAGTTTCGGCAAGAGCAAAGCGCGTCTGCTCTCCGAAGATCAGGTCAAGACAACGCTGGCTGACGTTGCAGGTTGCGACGAAGCCAAGGAAGAAGTGGGCGAACTCGTAGAGTTTCTGCGTGATCCGGGCAAATTCCAGCGCTTGGGCGGTCGCATTCCGCGCGGCGTCTTGATGGTCGGTCCTCCGGGTACCGGTAAGACCTTGCTGGCCAAGGCGATTGCCGGTGAAGCGAAAGTGCCGTTCTTCACTATTTCCGGTTCTGACTTTGTCGAGATGTTCGTGGGCGTCGGCGCAAGCCGCGTTCGTGACATGTTCGAGCAAGCCAAGAAACATGCACCTTGCATCATCTTCATCGACGAAATCGATGCGGTCGGTCGTCACCGTGGCGCCGGCATGGGCGGCGGTCACGATGAGCGTGAGCAGACCCTCAACCAGTTGCTGGTGGAGATGGACGGCTTCGAGATGAACGACGGCATCATCGTCATCGCCGCAACCAACCGTCCTGACGTTCTGGACCCTGCGTTGCTGCGTCCGGGCCGTTTCGACCGTCAGGTTGTGGTCGGTCTGCCGGACATCCGCGGTCGTGAACAGATTCTCAAAGTCCACATGCGCAAAGTGCCAATGGGTGACGACGTCAATCCGGCGGTCATCGCGCGTGGTACTCCAGGTTTCTCCGGTGCTGATCTGGCGAACCTGGTCAACGAGGCTTCGCTGTTTGCCGCCCGTGTCGGTAAGCGCATCGTTGAAATGAAGGAATTCGAGCTGGCGAAGGACAAGATCATGATGGGCGCCGAGCGCAAATCCATGGTCATGTCCGAGAAAGAGAAGCAGAACACGGCTTATCACGAGGCGGGTCACGCGATCGTTGGTCGTGTCGTGCCCGAGCACGATCCGGTCTACAAGGTTTCGATCATTCCGCGTGGTCGCGCGTTGGGTGTGACGATGTTCCTGCCTGAGGAAGACCGTTACAGCCTTTCCAAGCGTGCGCTGATCAGTCAGATCTGTTCGCTTTACGGTGGCCGTATCGCTGAAGAGATGACGCTGGGCTTCGACGGTGTCACCACCGGCGCATCCAACGACATCATGCGGGCCAGTCAGATCGCCCGGAACATGGTCACCAAGTGGGGCCTGTCCGAGAAGCTGGGTCCTCTGATGTACTCGGAAGATGAAGACGGCGGTTACCTGGGTCGGGGCGGCGGCGGTCAAAACGCCAGTCTGTCGGCAGACACCGCTCGCATGATCGACTCTGAAGTGCGCAGCATCATTGATCAGTGCTATGGCACCGCCAAGCAGATCCTGACGGACAATCGCGACAAGCTGGACGCGATGGCCGATGCGCTGATGAAGTACGAGACCATCGACGCTGAGCAGATCGATGACATCATGGCGGGTCGCACACCTCGCGAACCGCGTGACTGGGAAGGTGGCTCCGGTGCGTCCGGTACGCCTACCGCTCCAGCGGGTCCACGCCCTGAAACTCCGATTGGCGGCCCTGCTGCTGACCACTAAGGCCTGACATGACTTCTGCGCTGTACCCAACCCGGTTGCCTTGCGGCAACCGGGTTCTTGATTTATCCCGGACGCATGTCATGGGAATCCTCAATATCACCCCTGATTCGTTCTCCGATGGCGGTCGTTTCGCACAGCGTGATCTGGCTCTGCGACACGCTGAGGCCATGGTTAATGCAGGCGCGACGCTGATCGATGTCGGAGGTGAGTCCACGCGGCCCGGTGCGCGTACGGTTTCCTCGGTCGAAGAATTGGAGCGCGTTGCGCCGATCGTTGAAGCGATCAGTCGTGAGCTGGATGTCATTATTTCGGTGGACACTTCAACGCCCGCGGTCATCCGTGAGACGGCGCGCCTGGGTGCAGGCCTGATCAACGATGTGCGCTCGTTGCAGCGTGACGGTGCCCTGGACGCGGCAGTGGCGACCGGATTGCCGGTGTGCCTGATGCACATGCGTGGCGAACCGACGGACATGCAGAACGATCCTCGGTATGACGATCTGTTGGGTGAGGTCAGTTCGTTCCTCAGGGAGCGGATGGACGCCTGTATCGCTGCGGGCATTGCGAGAGAGAAGATTATCCTCGACCCCGGTTACGGGTTCGCCAAAACGCTGGAGCACAACCTGAGTCTGTTCAAGCATATGGAGGCCCTGCACGCGTTGGGTCGGCCGCTGCTGGTTGGCGTCTCACGCAAGAGTATGATCGGCAAAGTCCTGGATAAGCCCGTTGATCAGCGGCTTTACGGCGCGCTCGCGCTGGCGGGGATGGCCATGATCAAGGGCGCGCGAATCTTGCGTGTGCACGATGTCCCTGAAACCGTCGATGTCGTCCGCATGATTTCCGCTGTTGAATCGGCAGAATAAGAATCTGGAGCACCCATGAGTACTAAGAAATATTTCGGAACCGACGGCATTCGCGGTCGTGTAGGTCAATTCCCCATCACCCCTGATTTCATGCTCAAGCTGGGCTGGGCCGCCGGGATGGCATTTCGCAAGATGGGCGCGTGCCGCATCCTGGTAGGCAAGGACACTCGCATATCGGGTTACATGTTCGAGTCTGCGCTTGAGGCTGGATTGTCCGCGGCCGGCGCAGACGTCATGTTGCTCGGTCCAATGCCGACACCTGCGATCGCCTACCTGACCCGCACCTTTCAAGCGCAAGCGGGCATCGTGATCAGTGCGTCACACAACCCGCATTACGATAACGGCATCAAGTTCTTTTCCGGGAAAGGCACCAAGCTCCCTGATGAGGTCGAAATGATGATTGAGGAGTTGCTCGATGCGCCGATGACGGTGGCGGAGTCTGAGCATCTCGGTAAGGTGTCCCGGATCAACGATGCGGCAGGCCGCTACATTGAATTCTGCAAAAGCAGCGTGCCGACCAGCACCAGTTTTTCAGGGCTCAGGATTGTGGTCGATTGCGCCCATGGCGCGACCTACAAGGTGGCTCCAAACGTGTTCCGGGAGTTGGGTGCGCAGGTGACGGTGCTGTCGGCTGCGCCCAACGGGCTGAACATCAACGATGACTGTGGTTCGACCCATATGGGTGCTCTGCAGGCGGCTGTCGTTGCCGAGAAGGCCGATCTGGGCATTGGCTTCGATGGCGATGGTGATCGCGTCCTGATGGTCGATCACACCGGGGCTATCGTCGACGGGGATGAATTGATTTACATCATCGCCCGAGATCTGCACGAGCGTGGCCGGTTGCAGGGCGGCGTCGTGGGCACTCTGATGAGCAATCTGGGCCTTGAGCTGGCGCTCGCCGACCTGAGCATTCCATTCGTGCGGGCCAATGTGGGTGACCGCTATGTCATCGCCGAATTGCTGGAGCGTAACTGGCAGGTCGGTGGTGAAAATTCGGGTCACGTCGTCTGCTTCCAGCACACCACGACCGGTGATGCGATCATCGCTGCGTTGCAGGTGCTGCTGGCGCTGAAGCGCTCGGGGCAGAGCCTGGCGGAGTCTCGTCAAGGACTGAAAAAATGCCCGCAGGTGTTGGTCAACGTGCGCTTTGAGGGCGGCGGTGTGGACCCAGTTCAGCACCCTGCGGTCAAGGAAGCGTGTGAGCGCGTGACGGCGGCCATGGGTGGTCGTGGTCGCGTGCTGCTGCGCAAGTCCGGCACCGAACCGCTGGTGCGTGTGATGGTTGAAGGTGAGGACGAAACACTGGTCGCTGGCTACGCCGACGAACTCGCAAAACTGGTTGCTGAAGTTTGCGCCTGATTTCGGCTTGCCAGTGTTGAAACTGTTGGGTAACATCTGCGCCCACTTTGACCGACGAGGTACAGCATGCGTCGCCCTATGGTAGCTGGTAACTGGAAAATGCACGGTACCTGCGCCAGCGTCGCTGAGCTGGTCCAAGGTTTGGCGAAGATGGCCATTCCCGAGGGTGTGGATGTTGCGGTATTTCCCACAAGTCTGCATATCGGTTTGGTGCTCGATCACCTGAAAGGGCGGTCAATTCTCGTTGGTGCACAGAACTGTGCGCACGAAGCCGGGCAGGGAGCATTGACCGGTGAAGTCTCGCCGACTCAGTTGCAAGATGCAGGTTGTAAGCTGGTGCTGGTTGGGCACTCTGAGCGTCGCCAGATCATGGGCGAAGGCAACGAGGTCCTGAACCGAAAGTTTGCTGCAGCCCAGGTAGTTGGTTTGACGCCGATCCTGTGTGTCGGTGAGACACTGGAGCAGCGCGAAGCCGGCAAGACGCTTGAAGTTGTCGGGCAACAGCTCGACAGCATCATCGAAGAGCTGGGTATCGATGCTTTCGTGAATGCGGTAATTGCTTACGAGCCGGTCTGGGCCATTGGCACCGGATTGACTGCCTCGCCGGAGCAGGCGCAGGAAGTGCACGCAGCCATTCGTGCGCAGTTGGCGAAAAAGAATTCTGAAGTCGCGCAAGGTGTGCGTCTTCTATATGGCGGCAGCGTGAAGGCGGCCAATGCGGTCGAGCTGTTCAGCATGCCGGATATCGATGGGGGGCTCATTGGTGGAGCGTCCCTGAATGCAGATGAGTTCGGTGCGATCATTCGCGCCGCGGGAAACTGAAAAAATGCTGGAAACAGTCGTAGTCGTTCTTCATCTGCTGGGCGCTTTGGGCGTAGTTGCTCTCGTATTGCTGCAGCAGGGTAAAGGTGCGGACGCTGGCGCGTCGTTCGGGGCAGGTGCATCAAATACTGTCTTCGGAGGCCAAGGTTCCTCTACCTTTCTTAGTAAGTTTACTGCTATACTTGCCGCCTGTTTCTTCATGACTAGCTTAGGGTTAGGTTACTTTGCTAAAGAGAAAGCTCACCAGCTGACTCAAGTAGGTTTGCCAAATCCAGCGGTGTTGGAAGTTAAGCAAAAGCCGGCAGCAGATGATGTTCCGGTTCTGGAAGGGCAACAGAAGCCAGCCGCTGTACCCGCTGACGTTCCTGCCGCTCCAGAGCAGAAGTAACACAGGATTCGCAGTCGATATTGGGCTGCAAAAAGAGTTGTAATGCCGAGGTGGTGGAATTGGTAGACACGCAACCTTGAGGTGGTTGTGCCCATAGGGTGTAGGGGTTCGAGTCCCCTTCTCGGTACCAATTAAACAAGTCAGCCCGCAGTAGCGGGCTTTCTTGTAGGTGGATGTGTCGGATTGACCCAAATCGGGATCGGTCGTATACTTCCGCCCCAGCTTTGTCGCGGGGTGGAGCAGTCTGGTAGCTCGTCGGGCTCATAACCCGAAGGTCGTTGGTTCAAATCCAGCCCCCGCAACCAGTTTTAGCGGAGCCCCTTTTCAGGGGCTTTTTGTTAGCTGGACACTTTATTACGCCGCTGTTGACGGCGTTTTTCATGATGGGCGCTTTGCCCATTTTTTATTTGCACAGCATGCACGAGGGGGTTCAGGTGTCGAGCAAGCTAGAACAGTTGCAGGCCTTGTTGGCCCCGGTGGTCGTGGCCCTTGGCTATGAATGCTGGGGTATCGAGTTTTCGGCCCAGGGTCGTCACTCAATGTTGCGCGTTTATATCGATAAAGAGGGCGGCGTGCTGGTGGACGATTGTGCCATCGTCAGCCGTCAGATCAGCGGTGTTCTGGATGTAGAAGATCCGATCAGCTCCGAATACACGCTCGAAGTTTCTTCTCCTGGCATGGAACGCCCACTGTTCACGATCGAACAGTTTGCCTCGTTTGCCGGGGAACAAGTGAAGATAAAGCTGCGCTCGCCCTTCGACGGTCGACGCAACTTTCAAGGCCTTCTCCGCGGGGTGGAGGAGCAGGATGTCGTGGTGCAAGTGGAAGATCACGAATACCTGTTGCCGATCGATCTGATCGACAAAGCCAACATTATTCCCACGTTTGACTGAGACGCGGATCCCGCGGATCCAATGGCTTGCGAAAGGCGAG
The DNA here is from genome assembly GCF_900100795.1 of Pseudomonas abietaniphila. Classification (GTDB taxonomy): domain Bacteria; phylum Pseudomonadota; class Gammaproteobacteria; order Pseudomonadales; family Pseudomonadaceae; genus Aquipseudomonas; species Aquipseudomonas abietaniphila. Next base: position 121,203 of record NZ_FNCO01000014.1, on the reverse strand, counting down.
GCGTACGATGAGCAAAGAAGTACTGCTGGTTGTTGAGTCGGTATCGAATGAAAAAGGCGTACCGGCCGATGTGATTTTTGAAGCGCTTGAAATCGCTTTGGCCACGGCCACTAAAAAGCGTTTTGAAGACGAAGTTGACCTTCGTGTGGAAATCAATCGCCACACGGGCGCCTACGAGACGTTCCGTCGCTGGACGGTTGTCGAAGAAGACGATCTTGACGATCCTGCGATTGAAACCTGGCCGACCAAGGTTGCCGAAACGCATCCGGGCGCCAATGTCGGCGACGTTGTAGAAGAGAAAATCGAATCCATCGAATTCGGCCGCATCGCCGCTCAGACTGCCAAGCAAGTCATTGTGCAGAAAGTCCGCGAAGCCGAGCGCGCTCAAGTCGTAGACGCTTATCGTGAGCGCCTGGGCGAAATCATTTCCGGCACTGTTAAAAAAGTTACACGTGACAATGTCATCGTCGACTTGGGTAACAATGCCGAGGCGCTGCTGGCGCGTGAAGACATCATTTCCCGGGAAACTTTCCGTGTCGGTGTCCGCGTTCGTGCATTGCTCAAAGAAATCCGCACTGAAAACCGTGGTCCTCAGCTGATCCTGTCGCGTACCGCGCCAGAGATGCTGATCGAGCTGTTCCGGATTGAAGTTCCGGAAATTGCCGAAGGTCTCATCGAGGTGATGGCTGCCTCTCGTGACCCTGGTTCGCGTGCAAAAATCGCAGTTCGCTCCAAGGACAAACGCATTGACCCGCAAGGCGCTTGCATCGGCATGCGCGGTTCGCGTGTCCAGGCAGTTTCCGGCGAGTTGGGCGGCGAGCGTGTGGATATCGTGCTGTGGGACGACAACCCGGCACAGTTCGTCATCAACGCCATGTCGCCTGCCGAAGTGGCAGCGATCATCGTTGATGAAGACGCACACGCCATGGACATCGCTGTAGGCGCAGACAATCTGGCCCAGGCGATTGGTCGCGGCGGTCAGAACGTGCGTCTGGCGAGCCAGTTGACTGGCTGGACCTTGAACGTAATGACCGAATCGGACATCCAGGCCAAGCAGCAAGCGGAAACCGGTGACATCCTGCGCAACTTCATCGACGAGCTGGAAGTCGACGAAGAACTTGCTCAGGTACTGGTAGATGAAGGCTTCACCAGCCTGGAAGAGATTGCCTACGTACCGTTGGAAGAAATGCTCAACATCGACGGCTTTGACGAAGACATCGTCAACGAGCTTCGCGCTCGTGCCAAGGATCGCTTGTTGACTAAAGCCATCGCTACTGAGGAAAAGCTGGCAGACGCCCATCCGGCCGAAGACCTGCTCTCGCTTGAGGGTATGGACAAGGATTTGGCGATGGAACTGGCGGTGCGCGGCGTAATTACCCGCGAAGACCTGGCCGAGCAGTCTATTGACGATCTGCTCGACATCGACGGCATTGACGATGATCGTGCCGGCAAGTTGATCATGGCCGCCCGAGCCCATTGGTTCGAGTAAGTAGATGCGGCCTGAGGAGAGAAGTGCATGACGCAAGTCACGGTGAAAGAACTGGCCAAAACGGTCGACACACCGGTAGAGCGCCTGTTACAGCAGATGCGTGAGGCAGGTTTGCCGCACACCGCCGCCGAGCAAGTTGTGACCGATAACGAAAAACAAGCCCTGTTGACGCACCTGAAAAGCGGTCACAAGGCGAAAGTGGAAGAACCGCGCAAGATCACTTTGCAGCGCAAAACCACCAGTACTCTGCGTGTTGCTGGCAGCAAGAGCATCAGCGTTGAAGTGCGCAAGAAAAAAGTCTTTGTACAGCGTAGCCCGGAAGAAATCGAAGCCGAGCGCAAGCGCGAGCAGGACGAGCGCCGTGCGGTAGAAAATGCCGCCCGTCAAAAGGCTGAAGAAGAAGCCCGTCAGCGTGCCGAAGAAGAAGCACGCCGCCAGCCTGCTGCTGCTCCGCAAACTGCTGAAGCTGTGGCAGCGCCTTCCCCGGCGCCTGTTGCACAACCGGTGGCCGAGCCTGTTCTGGACGTTCCCGCTGCAGCGCCTGCTCCGGTGGCCGACGTTCGCAAGAAAGACGAACAGCGTCGTCCTGACAAGCCACGTAACGACGACAGCAATCGTCGTGGCAGTGGTGGCGATGGCGAGCGCAAAAACGCTCCACATCGTGCTTCGGTCAAGGAAAAAGCGCCGGCTCCACGCGTTGCTCCGCGCACCACCGACGAAGAAAGCGATGGCTTCCGTCGCGGCGGTCGTGGCAAGGCCAAGCTGAAGAAGCGCAATGCTCACGGCTTCCAGAACCCTACCGGTCCTGTGGTTCGTGAAGTGAAGATCGGCGAAACCATCACTGTGGGCGATCTCGCTCAACAGATGTCGGTCAAAGCTGCTGAAATCATCAAGTTCATGTTCAAGCTGGGCACTCCGGCCACCATCAACCAGGTTCTGGATCAGGAAACTGCCCAGCTGGTCGCTGAAGAACTGGGCCACAAAGTGACCCTGGTCAGCGATACCGCCCTGGAAGATTCCCTGGCCGAGTCGCTGAAGTTCGAAGGTGAGACTGTTCCTCGTGCGCCGGTCGTTACCGTCATGGGTCACGTTGACCATGGTAAGACCTCGCTGCTCGACTACATCCGTCGTGCCAAGGTTGCCGCTGGCGAAGCCGGTGGTATTACCCAGCACATCGGTGCGTACCACGTTGAAACCGAGCGCGGCATGGTGACGTTCCTCGACACCCCGGGTCACGCTGCGTTTACCGCAATGCGTGCTCGTGGTGCCAAGGCTACCGACATCGTGATCCTGGTTGTTGCAGCGGACGACGGCGTGATGCCGCAGACCATCGAAGCTGTTCAGCACGCTGTTGCTGCTGGCGTTCCGCTGGTCGTTGCGGTGAACAAGATCGACAAGCCTGGCGCTGACCTGGACCGTATCCGCAGTGAACTGTCGGTTCACGGCGTCACGTCCGAAGAGTGGGGTGGCGATACTCCATTCGTTCCTGTGTCGGCGAAAGTCGGTACCGGTGTCGACGAACTGCTCGAAGCTGTTCTGCTGCAAGCCGAAGTGCTGGAACTGGTTGCCACTCCATCGGCTCCTGGCCGTGGCGTCGTGGTTGAGTCGCGTCTGGACAAGGGCCGCGGTCCTGTGGCCACTGTTCTGGTTCAGGACGGTACGCTGCGTCAGGGCGACATGGTGCTGGTCGGTTCGAACTACGGTCGCGTTCGCGCCATGCTCGACGAGAACGGCAAGCCAATCAAGGAAGCCGGTCCTTCCATCCCTGTCGAGATTCTCGGCCTGGACGGTACACCGGACGCTGGCGACGAGATGAGCGTGGTTGCCGACGAGAAGAAAGCCCGTGAAGTGGCTCTGTTCCGTCAAGGCAAGTTCCGTGAAGTCAAGCTGGCCCGTGCTCACGCCGGCAAGCTGGAAAACATCTTCGAGAACATGGGTCAGGAAGAGAAGAAGACGCTCAATATAGTCCTCAAATCCGACGTCCGCGGTTCTCTGGAAGCTTTGCAGGGTGCTTTGAACGGCCTGGGCAACGACGAAGTACAAGTGCGTGTAGTGGGCGGCGGCGTCGGTGGTATCACCGAAAGCGACGCCAACCTGGCACTGGCTTCCAACGCTGTACTGTTCGGCTTCAACGTGCGTGCCGATGCTGGCGCGCGCAAGATTGTCGAGCAGGAAGGTCTGGACATGCGTTACTACAACGTCATCTACGACATCATCGAAGACGTCAAGAAAGCCCTCACCGGCATGCTTGGCAGCGACGTCCGGGAGAACATCCTGGGCATCGCCGAAGTTCGCGACGTGTTCCGTTCGCCGAAGTTCGGTGCGATCGCCGGTTGCATGGTCATTGAAGGCGTTGTGTTCCGTAACCGTCCGATCCGCGTACTGCGTGAAGACATCGTTATCTTCGAAGGCGAGCTGGAATCCCTGCGCCGCTTCAAGGATGACGCTTCCGAAGTGCGTGCCGGCATGGAATGCGGTATCGGCGTCAAGAGCTACAACGACGTCAAGGTCGGTGACAAGATCGAAGTCTTCGAGAAGGTCCAAGTGGCTCGCAGCCTCTAAATCGCGAGCTTCAGGAGTCATGGTTGTTGTCGCATGCAAATGCCCGGCGCCAGCCATGGACTCTAAACGCAACGCCCGGTCCGGCTTCTGCCAGGCCGGGCGTTTGCCGCTTTCAGACCGTACGGCTTTTTTGCCGTAGGTGACAGGTAACAAGACATGGCAAAAGAATACAGCCGTACCCAGCGTATCGGCGATCAGATGCAGCGAGAGCTGGCTCAACTGATCCGTCGCGAAGTCAAGGACCCACGCGTGGGTCTGGTCACGATCACCGCCGTCGACGTCAGCCGTGACGTGGGCCACGCGAAGGTCTACATCACCGTGATGGGTGAAGACAGCGCTGAAGAAATCAAACAGTCGATCAAGGTGCTCAACTCCGCAGCGGGCTTTCTGCGCATGCAGCTGGCACGTGAAATGAAGCTGCGCAGCGTGCCTCAGTTGCACTTCCACTATGACGAAAGCGTTGCCCGTGGCGCGCATTTGTCTGCGCTGATCGAGCGCGCCGTGGCTGAAGACGGTCAGCACGAATCCGCTGCCAAGCAAGACGGTTCGGAGGAATAACGCCGTGGCTCAGGTCAAGCGCATTCGCCGCAATGTCAGCGGCATCATCCTGCTCGACAAGCCGCTGGGTTTCACCTCCAACGCTGCCTTGCAAAAGGTCCGCTGGTTGCTTAACGCGGAAAAGGCCGGTCATACCGGCAGTCTCGACCCACTGGCCACCGGCGTACTGCCGCTATGCTTTGGCGAGGCGACCAAGTTCTCTCAATACCTGCTCGATTCCGACAAAGGTTACGAAACCCTGATGCAGTTGGGCAAGACCACCACCACGGCAGACGCCGAGGGTGATGTTTTGCAAACGCGCCCGGTGACCGTTGGTCGCACCGATATCGAGGCTGTGCTGCCCGAATTTCGCGGCCAAATCAGTCAGATACCGCCGATGTACTCCGCGCTCAAACGTGATGGCCAGCCGTTGTACAAGTTGGCGCGGGCAGGGGAAGTGGTGGAGCGCGAAGCGCGTTCTGTTACTATTGCGCGCCTGGAATTATTGGCAAGCGAAGGCGAGACCGCACGTTTGGCCGTCGACTGCAGCAAAGGCACCTATATTCGTACCCTGGTGGAGGATATCGGTGAGAAGTTGGGCTGCGGCGCGTACGTTGCCGAATTGCGTCGCACGCAAGCCGGACCTTTCACGTTGGCCCAGACGGTCACGCTGGAAGAGCTGGAAGCGGTGCACGCCGAAGGTGGTAATGAAGCGGTTGATCGCTTCCTGATGCCTTCCGACAGTGGGTTGCTCGACTGGCCGCTGTTGAAGTTTTCCGAGCACAGTTCGTTTTACTGGTTGCACGGTCAGCCAGTCAGAGCCCCGGATGCGCCGAAGTTTGGCATGGTGCGGGTGCAGGATCATGAAGGTCGCTTCATCGGGATCGGTGAAGTGAGTGAAGACGGGCGTATTGCGCCACGTCGACTGATTCGGTCAGAGTGACCGAACCCGTCGAGTCGGGGGTTCCTGACGCGGCGGTAAGAGGGTGGCTGTTAACAGGCACGGTCACTCCTCTCTTATAGATACAGGGATTTGTCCCTGGCCTGTTGAAGCTGTTTCTTTGAAACAGTTTCCTGATAAAAAGGATTGCCTCATGGCTCTCGACGTTCAAGAAAAAGCTCAAATCGTTGCTGACTACCAGCAAGCCGTTGGTGACACTGGTTCGCCAGAAGTGCAAGTTGCACTGCTGACCGCCAACATCAACAAACTGCAAGGTCACTTCAAGGCCAACGGTAAAGATCACCACTCCCGTCGTGGTCTGATCCGCATGGTTAACCAGCGTCGTAAGCTGCTGGACTACCTGAAAGGCAAAGACGTGAGCCGTTACAGCGCTCTGATCGGTCGCCTGGGTCTGCGTCGCTAATCAGCGATTGCGCTAGAGGTTGGTTGTCTGTCTTACGTCTGTGGGTCTCCCACCGGCGTAGGGCAGGCTCCCAGCCTCAAGTTTTATCTGGATACACGTTTTATCTGCACCCGTTTTATCTGGACTGACGAAGGGGCCGATTCCCCTCACTGCCCAAGAATTCGCAAGAAACCAGTTCCCCCAAGTGCCACAAAGAAGGTAGGAAACCGTGAACCCGGTAATCAAGAAATTTCAATTCGGTCAATCGACCGTAACCCTGGAGACAGGCCGCATCGCCCGTCAAGCTTCTGGTGCAGTATTGGTCACCGTTGACGACGACGTCACCGTTCTCGTGACTGTGGTCGGCGCCAAACAAGCAGACGCTGGCAAAGGCTTCTTCCCACTGTCCGTTCACTACCAGGAAAAAACCTACGCTGCCGGCAAGATTCCTGGCGGTTTCTTCAAGCGTGAAGGCCGTCCTTCCGAAAAAGAAACCCTGACCTCGCGTCTGATCGACCGTCCGATCCGCCCCCTGTTTCCTGAAGGCTTCATGAACGAAGTGCAGGTTGTCTGCACCGTCGTTTCCACCAGCAAGAAAACCGATCCGGACATCGCTGCGATGATCGGCACCTCGGCTGCCCTGGCCATCTCGGGCATCCCGTTCGACGGTCCAATCGGCGCCGCGCGCGTTGCTTTCCACGAAAGCACCGGTTACCTGTTGAACCCGACTTACGAACAACTGAAAGCATCGAGCCTGGACATGGTCGTTGCCGGTACCGAAGAAGCGGTACTGATGGTTGAGTCGGAAGCCAAAGAGCTGACTGAAGACCAGATGTTGGGCGCAGTCCTGTTCGCCCACGACGAATTCCAGTCGGTTATCAAGGCTGTCAAAGAGCTGGCCGCCGAAGCTGCCAAGCCAACCTGGACCTGGGCTCCGAAGGCTGAAGCCACCGAGCTGCTGGGCGCTATCCGCTCCGAGTTCGGCGCTGCCATCTCCGAGGCGTACACCATCACCGTCAAGGCCGATCGCTATGCGCGCCTGGGCGAGCTGAAGGATCAGGTCGTTGCCAAACTGGCGGTTGAAGAAGGCAGCCCGTCGGCTTCCGAAGTCAAAGCTGCATTCGGCGAAATCGAATACCGCACCGTTCGCGAAAACATCGTTAACGGCAAGCCACGTATCGACGGCCGCGACACTCGCACCGTACGTCCGCTGAACATCGAAGTCGGCGTTCTGCCGAAGACTCACGGTTCGGCTCTGTTCACCCGTGGTGAAACCCAGGCGCTGGTCGTTGCAACGCTGGGTACCGCCCGCGATGCACAGCTGCTGGACACCCTGGAAGGCGAGAAAAAAGACCCGTTCATGCTGCACTACAACTTCCCTCCGTTCTCGGTGGGCGAGTGTGGTCGTATGGGCGGCGCGGGTCGTCGCGAAATCGGTCACGGCCGTCTGGCTCGTCGTTCGGTTCAAGCGATGCTGCCACCGGCTGACGCGTTCCCGTACACCATTCGTGTGGTGTCGGAAATCACCGAGTCCAACGGTTCCAGCTCCATGGCTTCGGTCTGCGGCGCTTCCCTGGCCTTGATGGATGCAGGCGTGCCAATGAAGGCCCCGGTTGCCGGTATCGCCATGGGTCTGGTTAAAGAAGGCGAGAAGTTCGCTGTTCTGACCGACATCCTGGGTGACGAAGACCACCTCGGCGACATGGACTTCAAAGTAGCCGGTACCGCCAAGGGCGTGACCGCGCTGCAGATGGACATCAAGATCAAAGGCATCACCGAAGAAATCATGGAGATCGCCCTGGGCCAGGCCCTGGAAGCTCGCCTGAACATCCTCGGTCAGATGAACACCATCATTGGTCAGTCGCGCACCGAGCTGTCGGAAAACGCGCCGACCATGATCGCCATGAAGATCGACACCGACAAGATCCGCGACGTCATCGGCAAAGGCGGCGCGACCATCCGTGCCATCTGCGAAGAAACCAAAGCCTCGATCGACATCGAAGACGACGGTTCGATCAAGATCTTCGGCGAAACCAAGGAAGCGGCTGAGGCAGCACGTCAGCGCGTTCTGGGTATCACCGCAGAAGCCGAGATCGGCAAGATCTACGTCGGTAAGGTTGAGCGCATCGTCGACTTCGGCGCATTCGTCAACATCCTGCCTGGCAAAGACGGTCTGGTTCACATCTCCATGCTGAGCGATGCTCGCGTTGAGAAGGTTACCGACGTGTTGAAAGAAGGTCAGGAAGTCGAAGTGCTGGTTCTGGACGTGGACAACCGCGGCCGTATCAAGCTCTCGATCAAAGACGTCGCTGCTGCCAAGGCGTCGGGCGTTTAATCGCACGCCTTCAATGCTGCATAGAAAAGAGCCCTTCGGGGCTCTTTTTTTTCGAGTGCAATTAATGGGTTACCGCAAAAACCAGCGCCCATTGCGTGTACCGAACATGCATCTTGCAAGCGGAACTTTTTGTAAACGGGCAATCTGCACGATCAAGCGGGATCCACAAATTTATAAGTTGTTGATATTTATGGATAAATATTGATCCGCATGTTTGGCACAGCGCTTGCGATATATACGGTAACCCTGCGACCAACGAGGTTGGCGCAGATTCTGAGAAAAACAGGAGTTACTCGTATGAAGAAGTTCGCTATTGCTGCCGCTACCGCCACTGCTCTGACTCTGACCATGGCAAACGTAGCCATGGCCCAGACCTCTGCCCAAGCTCCGATGGTGGTCGCTGCAAATGAAGTCGCAAAAACCAAAGAAGCCACTTCCGATACCTGGATCACCACCAAGGTCAAATCCGACCTGCTGACTGAGAAAGGCATTCCTGGCTCCGACATCAAGGTTGAAACCAACAAAGGCGTGGTTTCCCTGTCGTCGACTGTAGCGATCACCGAATCGCAGAAAACCACCGCTGTTGCTATCACCAAGAAAATCAAAGGCGTTAAAGCTGTTTCGGCTGACGGCCTGAAAGCTGAGTAATTCGATTCCTGGAACCAGTAGAACGGACGATTGACGGCCAGGGAGGCTGTTGGTTGATCGATTGAAGGTTCATGCGAAGGCCATATGGATGTGGCCATTACAAGCCCTGGCGCTCGCGTCGGGGCTTGTTCTATTCAGGCCCACCTGATTGAAGCAGCACATCAATAAAGCACATCTGCTCTAGACTTCCCGCGAATTAAAGCCTTAGCCTGTCTCCCCGTATAAATCCTGCGTATATTTGTGTCCCGGTCGACACGTTTGTCTTAACAACAAGCATTCACTACAAAAACGACTATTCTGGCCTCGCCTCCGTTGTCGTGACGGGCCAGGCCTTCGCGGACATTCAGCGTTCGCGAAACGTTACTTTGCGCTGCCATCCCAATGATTACAAAACAAGGCAAAACGGTCGCAATGAATACTGTCCCTGCCGCACTTGCGGCTACAACCAAGGCTGAGGTTTCGCCCAGCGTCTGGCTACTGAGACTCGGCGCAGTAATCCTCGCGTTGATCATTTTCCTGATCGACTGGCTCAGCTCGCTCGATGTCGCCATTGCCGTGCTCTACGTCGCGGTCATTCTCATGTCCGGAGATCTGTTCTCCCGCCGCGGGGTTGCGCTCGTCTCGGTGGCCTGTGGCGTGTTGACGCTGGCCGCGTTCCTGTTTTCTCATGGGCCGCAGTTGTTTGTCCCACCCTTCGCCCGGTGTCTGGTCAGCCTGTGCGCCATTGCGATCACGGCGTTCCTGGCGTTGAAGAACAAGGCCGCGCGGGACGCGTTGCAGGAGCAGGTGCAACTGCTCCATCGCAGCGAGGCGTTTCTGGCCGGTGCCCAACGGTTAAGCCAGACCGGCAGCATCGGGTTGAAAATGCCCAGCGCGGAGATGTACTGGTCTGACGAGGCGAGGCGCATTTTCCAGTTCGACGAACAGCTGCAGCCGACACTGGAGTACATGATCGGTCGCACGCATCCCGAAGACACCGACGATCTGAAATCCCTTATCGAGCAGGCCTATGCGCGCCACGCGAACATGGAAGCCGAATTCCGGCTGCTCATGACGGATGGTTCCTGCAAGTTCGTGCGCATGCTCGCCCAGCAGGTGCACGATGCGTCGGGCGATTGCGAGTACATCGGCGCGCTGATGGATGTCACTGCGTCCAAGAATGCTGAAGAGGCGCTGCATCGCTCGCAGAGTCAGCTCGCTCATGTCACGCGCGTCACGACGTTGGGAGAGATGGCAGCGTCCATCGCCCATGAAGTGAATCAGCCGTTGTCAGCCGTCACCACCAACGCCGAGGCCGGCCTGCGCTGGCTGAATCGTAATGTCCCGGACCTGGGCGAAGTGCGCAGCGCAATCGAACGTATCAAGAGCGAAGCCCATCGCGCCAGTGAGGTCATTCGGCGTATCCGTGCGTTGTCGCGCAAGACTGACCCCAAACACATCCGGATTGACCTGCAGGACGTGTTGCTGGAGTCGATTGCGCTGGTGCGCAGGGAAGTGCTGCGCCATCGCGTCAATTTCGACTTCACGCCTGCCAGCGAGCCGATGTGGGTCAGAGGCGACAAGGTGCAACTGCAGCAGGTGATCATCAATCTGTTGATGAACGCCATGCAAGCCATGTCCGGAATGCACGGCAAGGAGCGGACGCTTCTGGTGTCGTTGACCACGGCACCCAATGGTGACGTAACGTTGCGCGTGCAGGACAACGGGCCAGGCATTTCCACGCAGAACCTGCCCAGCCTGTTCAATCCGTTTTTCACCACCAAACCAGAGGGGATGGGCATGGGCCTGTCGATTTGCCGTTCGATCATTGATGCTCACGGCGGCCGCATATGGGCGGAGAGCGACCTGGGTCATGGCGCAGCGCTGAACTTCTCTCTACCCGCCTGTGAGCACGTATCGTGACGACCGCCGTTGATCAGAGTCCCGTGGTTTTCGTGGTCGATGACGACCCGTCCATTCGCGCGGGGCTGGACAGCCTGTTGCGCTCTGTCGGGATGCGCGTCTACACGTACGCCTCCGGGGCGGACTTCTTGCAGCACCCGTTCGAGGACGTTCCGGCCTGCCTGATTCTGGATGTGCGTCTGCAGGGCGAGAGTGGCCTGGACTTTCAAGTGCGCCTGGCCGAGATGAAAGTGGCGATGCCCATCGTGTTCGTCAGCGGCCACGGTGACATCGCCATGTCGGTCAAAGCGATGAAGGCCGGGGCACTGGATTTTCTGGTCAAACCCTTTCGCGAACAGGACTTGCTCGACGCTGTAACGCTGGCGCTGCAGGCCGATGGCAAGCGTCGCGAGACCGGCAAGGCGACCGCTGGTCTGCTGGCGCGCTACCAAACGCTCACTGCTCGCGAGCAGGAAGTGATGGCCTACGCAGTGACAGGCCTGATGAACAAGCAGATCGCCTCCGAAATGGGCTTGAGCGAGATCACTGTGAAGATCCATCGTGGCCACGCGATGAAGAAGATGCAGGCGCGCACCTTCGCCGATCTCGTGAAAATGTCGCAGGCCCTCTCGGCGGTCTGAACATTGAAGAGCTCAGGTGCTGCCTGAGCTTGAGCCGCCATGCCCGGTCCCCATCATATGTCGCTCATACTCAAGTATGACGGCAGCAACCTGATAGCTAATCGGCATCACTTCCTGCCGGTGTTAGTTTCCCCTTTCGATCCTGACAGCCAATTCTGCTCAGGCTCCATCAGTTCGTCGCGCCCGCCACTAGGGCTGTGCGTAAGGGGAAATAACAACATGCTTCTCAGGGCAGTCAGCATTGGAACCCGTGCGGCGATAGGGTTTGGACTCATCACACTGATCGTCTTGTTCGTCGGCTTGTTCAGCCTGACGCAGACGGCAACGCTGGACCGGGCCACCAACCGGATCAACGATGTCTGGATGCCGGGGATCATTTCAGTGCAAAAGCTTTCACTGAGCATCCACACCATTCGCTTGGAGGGACAGCGCCTGCGCGCCTCCAGCGATCCGCAGGTGCGCGAGAAAAGTGAGGCCTTGATTAACCGGGCCCGGGGGGATCTGGAGCGGTATCTGGCGGAGTATCGCAATCGGCAGGGCGGTCCCGAGGAAGTGGCGCTGCTGGACTCACTCAAGATCTCGCTCGACCGGTATATGCCAACGCTGGATAACGTGATTTCCCTGATCCGCAACGGCCTTTCCGATGACGAGGAGATGGAACGTCTGAATGCCACGCTTGCCAGCGTTGGCACAGACCTGACACGGTCCATGGATCAATTGTCCGCACTCAACGAAGCCGGTGCAGGTGCGGCCGCTCAGGAAACCCATGCGTTGTACTCCCGGATGCAGCTGATTATCGGGGTGGTGCTGACGCTCTCCGTCGTGGTCACCGTCGCGCTGGCCTGGTTGTTGACTCGCAGCATTGTCGGTCCGGTGCGTCAGGCGTTGTCTGTAGCGCAAACCATTGCCCGGGGCGAACTCGGTGGCGCGATTGACGATCAGGGCGCAGACGAGCCTGCCGCGTTGCTTGAAGCCATGCGCGAGATGCAGACAAGCCTGCGCTCGACGATCGAAGGCATCGGTGACTCGGCAAAACAACTGGCGGCCGCCGCCGAGGAAATGAGTGTGGTCATGGGGCACAGCACCCAGGGGTTGCAGCATCAATGTGAGCAGATCGAACAGGCTGCCGAGGCTGTGACGCAGATGAGCTCTGCGGTTGACGAAGTCGCCAGCAATGCGGTGAGCACCTCCCAATTGTCGCAGGCGTCCGATCACGAATCGCAGAGGGGCCAGGAACAGGTCGGCGAAACGATCGTGTTGATTCAGGGGTTGGTTCAGGAAGTGGTGGAGGCTGCCCAGCAGGCCGATCATTTATCGCGTTTTGCCGACGACATCAGCACGGTGTTAAGCGTGATTCACAGTATTTCCGATCAGACCAATCTGCTGGCGCTCAATGCGGCCATCGAGGCAGCTCGGGCGGGTGATGCCGGACGCGGCTTCGCGGTCGTCGCGGACGAGGTTCGCTCGCTTGCCAAGCGTACTCAAGCGTCGACGCTGGAAATCGCCACGATGATTGAAAGTATTCAGTCAGGCACCGGCGCCACGGTTGCCGCATTGCAAAGCAGCGCCGATAAAGCAGGCCGCACCCTCGAGCGCGCTCGCTCGGCAGGCACCGCGTTGACGCAGATTACCTTGGCAGTCTCGAAGATCAACGAGCGCAACCTGTTGATCGCCAGTGCAACCGAGCAGCAGGCTCAGGTTGCCCGTGAGGTTGATCGCAGTCTGGTTACGATTCGCGATCTGTCGACTCAGTCCGCTGCCGGTGCCAGTCAAACCCGCTCGGCCAGCACTGATTTGTCACGTCTGGCGGTTGATCTCAACGGCATGGTTGCGCGGTTCGCATGGTGAGGCGACATGACTGAGCAAGCATTGAGCGATGGGGGCGATCGCATCACGTGTCTGCTGACCCCTGACACGGGGCGAGAGGTCGTCGCGCCTCCCGTGGTCAAGCTTCAGGTATGGCTATGGCTCGGGATGGCGCTGGCCATCGTCGCTTTGCTGGGAGTACTGCTGGGTTTGCTGTATCAGCAGGCCCAGCGTCAGGCCCGCTCGGATGTCAGCAATCTGAGCCTTGTACTGGAAGCGCGTCTGAGCAGCAGCTTTCGTGATACCCACGCTGCGCTGCACGGTATTGCAACCGGTCAGTCGCTGGAAAAGCTCCAGGACATATTCAGGCAGGTGGATGTGGGAGCGCATGGCGTTATCACACTGCGCCGTACGGAAAGCCCGCAAGTCGTATTGCGGGTACCCAAGGTCGACAATCACATGGCTTCCTACCCGCCCGATGCGATCGATCGGCGACTGAGCGAAGGCATTCAAGAAGGGACGCTGATCTCCCGTTCCCGAGTCGACGGGGTCAAGCGGCTGTACGGCTTCAAAAAAGTCGGCGAATTCCCGCTTGTGCTGGTGATCGGTCTGGCGGCGGAGGATTACCTCCTGAGCTGGAAATACACGGTCATTGCATCATCGGCGGTGTGCAGTGTGCTTTACCTACTGATCATTGGTCTTACGTTGCGCCTGCAGGCTAACCGAATTCGGCGTCAGCAGATCCTGGACGAGTTGCGTGACAGCGCGTTTCACGACGAACTGACAGGCCTGCCCAACCGGCGTTACCTGCTTGAGCGCGTCAACCAGGCGATCAACCAGTGTGGTCGGGGTCAGCGCCTCACGCTTTTGTATTTCGATGTGGATAACTTCAAGACCATCAACGACTCCTTGGGGCATGTCGCGGGCGATACGATCCTTCAGCGTCTGGCACAGCGTCTGGCGGCAGTGAAGCCTCTGGTAGATACGGTCGCACGGCTGAGTGGCGATGAGTTTCTGGTGCTTGTCGATGACGACGATCGGGTGCGATTGGCGCAGCGAGTCGAGCACATCCTGCAGGTCATGCAGCAGCCACTCGAACAGGCCGGGTACACCTTGTCGATCAGTGCCTCGGTCGGCATTGCCGTCCATCCCGCTCACGGTCACGATTTTGGCTCCCTGCTCAAGGCGGCGGACACCGCACTGACCCAGGCCAAGCGCAACGGTCGCAATACCTGGGTGTTCTACGAAGCCGCGATGGGCGAGCGTGAATTGCGGTTTTTGTACGTTCAGACCGAGTTACGCCAGGCGTTCGAGCAGAACGAATTGCAGGTTTTTTATCAGCCACAAATCGATCTGGGCACTGGGACAGTCATCGGCGCTGAGGCGTTGCTGCGTTGGTCGCACCCGGGCCTGGGTTCGATTGCGCCCGGCGAGTTTGTCCCGGTCGCCGAATCCAGCGGGCTGATTCTTCCGATCAGTCGCTGGCTGCTGAGCAAGGTCTGTCATCAGGCCGTGGCGTGGCAGACGGCGGGGTTTGGCGAGCTGAGTGTTGCGATGAATTGTTCGGCGGTGCAGTTTCGTCAGGGCGACCTGGTGAATGAGGTCAGGAGGTCGCTTCATGAAAGTGGACTCAAACCTCATCTGCTGGAGCTGGAATTGACGGAGTCGATCCTGATCGAGGATTCCGAGGGGGTCCTTGAGACGATTCAAGGGCTTAAGGCGTTGGGTGTGCGCATGTCCATCGACGATTTCGGCACCGGCTATTCGAGCATGGCGTATTTGAAACGCTTGGCCGTGGACAAGCTGAAGATTGATCAGTCCTTCGTACGGGGGATGCTGAGTAATCCTCAGGACGCGGCCATCGTGCAGGCGGTCATCACGCTGGGACACAGCTTCGACATGAAAGTGATTGCCGAAGGCGTGGAAAGCTTCGACCTGCTCGATGCCCTGGTCGTGCGCGGGTGTGACGAGGCCCAGGGTTACTACTACGCCAAAGCCGTTTCGCCAAGCGACTTTGCGGTCTACATGGAAGACCGGATAGCCTCCTCGTTTGCCGCTGAGCAGTGGGTTTGAACAGCAGGATGAGCGGCCTGGAATGTTGTCGAAGTGGTCAGGAACCCCCCGTCCGTCGCGGTCATACACCTGTATACTTCTCGCGCTGCGGCTGGGTCGGTAACGTGTGAGCTGTTGTGATGCGCAAACTTGCGCATCGCGTTAAGTCTGCAATCAAAGGTATCTCGTTTGTCCAGCCCTCCAATGATCGCCGTGGTCGATGATGACAACGCCGTCCGCGCCAGCATCGACAGTCTCGTTCGGTCTCTGGGTTTTCTCGTCTGCGTGTTCCCCTCGGCCGAGGACTTTCTGGCGTCTGTCGAATTCGGCAGCGCCGATTGCCTGATCACTGATGTGCAGATGCCCACCATGAGTGGCGTCGAGTTGCACGAGCATCTGACCGCAAAGGGTATTCAGATCCCCACCATCTTCATCACCGCATTTCCTGAAGAGTCCGTGCGCAAGCGCGCGATGACGGGCAGCGCAATATGCTTCTTGAGTAAACCCTTTCAGGCGCAAAGCCTGATCGATTGTCTGGAATCGACATTCGTTTAACGGGGTCTTGCAAGCAGGTTAATTCTATTCACAGGCGGGTGAGTGCGGCATGAAAGTGTCCGCCAACTTCTTAAAAAGCGCCGAACTTTCAGGGTGTTGCATTACGCTATATTTTTGAGCGCGCGATTATGCGCGCAGGGGAATATCGCGCCACGGTGTGGCGCAACTGTGTTCCAAAACCTGAGGGTGGCTGCCGCTATATCGAGTGGCGCATCAAGGACGGGGAGGGCGGGGTTACCGGCATTGAAGGTTCGGTCGGCAAATGAATCTGGATCAGCGCAATCAACTGGCTTATTTGATAGACGCAATCGGTCATGACATGCAGGCTGTTGTAATCCCCATTAATGACGGCCTGGTCCATGAAACTTTTAGTCTGAGAAGCAAATGTTGCCAATGTGTTGGTGCGGATGCCGATCTGATGAATACAGCCGGCGAAACTGAGCATGTCCGCACTGTTCTCGTGTGCCGCGCCTGGTTCGTTCAGGGCGCTGTGCCGGTAAGGTCCGCCAAGGTCGTGAATACGCTCGCTCAGAAACGAAGCACAGTGCTCGGACGCGTCGCCGATCCTGTGAAACAACTGTCGCACGTCTACGAAGCTGACGTTACGCAGCCTCGCCTCCAGGCTGCGCACATAGTGCCGCAGCTCCAGGGTGGTCGTTCTGTACCCCTGCAGCAATTCAGTCAACGCGATGCGCTCGGACATCCCCGGTTCGGCGAAAGCACTGTATTGGCTCATGGCGAGGGGATGAGGGCGACTGTTCTGCACTTTTTTATGGCTGTTCATGACGATCTGTCCTCGCGTCCGAAGTGGGCATTGATCTGAATCATCGCGGTGACAGAAACAATAAAGCAGATCGCGAGCAGGCTCACTCCTACGTCAATACACTCGGTTACTACCTGGGTACAGCCGACTAATACTTGAGTATCAAAAAGAATTAAGTTTGCAGTACGGGTTATGGCCGATGTGGCCTGTGCGATTGCTCAACGTTGAGGGGAGCTGGAATATTGACGTCATAAAATAAACCGTTGGCGTTCATTCAAGTGGTCTGACGATCACTGAAGAGTCTTTAGCATGGATATTGCATACCACGCAGCCCAGCACTTAATGAGTGAAGATTCGACCCACTTTCCTTTTGAGTTGCAAGGCAACTAACTGTGCAGATATTCCGGGCGATGCCTGAAACTCTTTTGCCGTGAGATTGAGAGCAATGCCCATGATTCCCTTACTGATTTGCGACGACTCCAATATGGCGCGCAAACAGTTGATAAGAGCGCTGCCTTCCGATTGGGGGGTGTCGGTCACGACAGCGACCAATGGACACGAGGGGCTGGAGGCCATTCGCCAGGGTTTGGGCCATGTGGTGCTGCTCGACCTGACCATGCCGGACATGGACGGTTATCAGGCGTTGGCGGCCATGCGCGCGGAAAACATGCAGGCCAAGGTGATCGTGGTCTCTGGCGACGTTCAGGAAGAAGCGGTGCGCCGCACGCTTGAACTGGGCGCATTGGCGTTTCTCAAGAAACCGGCCGATCCCCTTGAGCTGCAACTGACGCTGCAGCGGCTCGGCCTGTTGGGCGAGCCTTCTCAACCGGTCGCGTTGGCGCCCAGGGTCGAAAGCACCGCCATCAGTTTTCAGGATGCGTTCCGTGAAACCGTCAACGTCGCCATGGGTCGTGCGGCTGCGTTGCTGGCGCGGGTGCTGGGTGTTTTTGTGCAGTTGCCGGTCCCTAACGTCAACATGCTGGAAGTGGGCGAATTGCACATGGCTTTAGCCGACGCCCAAGGCAGCGACCGTCTGACGGCGGTGTGTCAGGGATACATCGGCGGCGGCATCGCGGGCGAGGCGTTGCTGTTGTTCCATGATTCCGAAATCGCCGACATGGCGCAGTTGATGAGAATCCGGGACAGCGATTACTCCGACATGGAAATGCTCCTGGACCTGTCATCGATCCTCATTGGCGCCTGTCTGAGCGGGATTGCCGAGCAGCTCGATATCGCCTTCTCGCAAGGCCATCCACAAGTGCTTGGCGCGCACAGCGGGATCGAAGAGCTGATCCGGATCAACCAGCAACGCTGGAAGAAAACCCTCGCCGTGGAGATCAGTTACAGCCTGGAGGGGCACAACATTCATTTCGACCTGTTGATGTTGTTCACCGAGGACTCGGTAGAGCGGCTGTCGCGAAAACTCGCCTACCTGATGAGCTGATTCATGAACGATCGTATCGACATCAAAGAGCTGCATTGGCTGCTGACCATTACCCAGAGCATCGACGTCGGCGTGGTGGTGCTGGATCAGGAATATCAGGTTCAGGTGTGGAACACGTTCATGGAGAACCGCTCCGGGGTGTTGCCGTACGAGGCGGCCAATCGCTCGTTTTTCGACCTTTTTCCCGAGGTCAACCAGGACTGGCTGAAAAAGAAGATCGACAGCGTGATTACCCTTGGCACCCCGGCGTTCACTATCTGGGAGCAGCGTCCCTACCTGGTGCGCTTCAAGAGCTACCAGCCGATCACAGGGCAAGAAGATTTCATGTACCAGAACACCACCATGTTTCCGCTGCGGGCGACCAGTGGCGACGTCACCCATGTGTGTCTGGTGATCTACGACGTGACGGACGTCGCCACCAACCGTTTGCAGTTGCAGGCGGCCAACCGCGAACTGCAGAAGCTGTCCAGTACGGATCGGCTGACGGGGCTTCACAACCGAGGTCATTGGGAAGAAGCCCTGCGCCTGGAGTACGCCCGGCATGTTCGCTATGGCACCTCGGCCGCGCTGGTGATGTTCGACATCGATCACTTCAAGCGCGTCAACGACACCTACGGTCACCAGTGCGGCGACAAAGTGATTCAACGGGTCGCCGATGTGATCCGCGAGCACATTCGCGATTCGGATATTGCCGGACGCTATGGCGGAGAAGAGTACGCGGTGCTGTTACCGGACACCGACAAGTATGGCGGCGGCATGTTTGCCGAGCGGCTGCGCGTGGCCATCGAGGCTTCGGAAATCATGCACGAAGGCGAGATCATTCGCTGCACCATCAGCCTGGGCGTCGCCGATCTGAACGCGCCGTTGAGCGAGCACAAAACCTTGATCGAGTGGGCGGACCAGGCGTTGTATGCGTCCAAGAAGAACGGGCGCAATCAGGTGTCGTTGCATGAGGTGGGGTGAAGGGCGGTATTGCCGACGTATGCAGAATCTGTGGGAGTGAGCGTGCTCACAAAGGCGTCGTTTGAGCCGCTGATCAGGCCGGTTGTGCCGCCCTCTTCGTGAGCATGCTCACTCCCACAGTGAATGAAAGGTGTCTGCTGCCCTAGGACACTTCCGCAAAATCACTCAGCACGTCATCGCGCAGGGCAATGAATCGTGCATCGCTTCGGTTGCGCGGGCGAGGCAGGTTGATGTCGACGATGCGCCGAATACGACCCGGATGCGGCTGCATCACCACCACGCGATCACCGAGGTAAACCGCCTCGTCGACGTCGTGGGTGACGTGGACCATGGTGATTTTTTCCTGCTGCCAGATGTGTTGCAGTTCCCGCTGCAAGCGCGTGCGGGTCAGTGCATCCAGTGCGCCGAAGGGTTCGTCCAGCAGCAACACGCTGGGCCGGTTCACCAGGCCGCGGGCAATCGCCACCCGCTGAGCCATGCCGCCTGAGATCTGATGCGGGTAAGCGTCGGTGAAGTCCTGCAGCCCGACCAGGTGAATATGCTCGCGCACCGTCTCGCGTTTCTGTGCGGGCGTCAGCGGTGCGTTTTTCAGGCCCACGGCGACGTTTTGCTCCACGGTGAGCCAGGGAAACAACCGGTGATCCTGGAACACGATGCCGCGTTCAAGCCCCGTACCTTTGATCGGCTTGTCGTCCAGCAGGATGCGCCCGTCGAAGGCTTCATCCAGGCCCAGAATCAACCGCAGCAGCGTGGACTTTCCGCAACCGCTGGCGCCGACGATGGTGATGAATTCGCCGGGGGCGATGTCCAGTTGAACGTTGTCCAGCACGTGCAGTTGCGTGTCGGTGCTGGCGGCGGAAAACCGTTTACTGATGTTTTCAAGGCGCAGACCGTTGCCTTGGTGGGTCGGAGTATGAAGCGCTTGGCTGGCCGTCATGGGAAAGGTCCTGAATGAGCAGAGAAAGAAAATCTAGCGAGGTGTGATGCCGTAGAGCCGTTGCATGCGTCGCTCAAGCCGTCGGGCCAGGACGTTCAGCGCCCAGCCGACCAGCCCGATGATGACCATGCCGAACAGCACCAGGTCCATCATGAAATGTTCGCTGCCATCGATCAGCGTGTTGCCGATGCCATCGCCCGAGACGAGCAGGTATTCCGCGCCAATGGTGGCGAGCCACGAGTACACCAGCGCCAGGTAGATCCCGGTGAAGATAGAAGGCAACGCCGCCGGCAGCATCACGCCGACGACGGTTTGCCAGCGACTGAAGCCGTACACCTTCGCCACCTCGAGAAACGCGGGCGGGACGTTGCGCAGCCCATCGCAGGTGTTGACCACCACCGGCACCAGCGCCGCCAGCGACAGGAACACCACCTTGGCGACATCGCCCAGGCCGAACCAGACCGAGATCAGTGGAATCCAGGCGAATAACGAGATCTGTTTGAAGGTATTGAAGCTGGGCCCGACCAGGCGTTCGAACAGCCGTGAGAAGCCCAACAGGCAACCGAGCAGCAGGCCGAGCGTGGTGCCGATGAAAAAGCCGCTGAGGTTGCGTGCCAGACTCGACGAAATCGCACGCCAGAACTGCCCGGAAGACACCTGCTCCCAGGCGGTCAATGCGACTTTTTGCGGCGAAACCAGCAGGCCTGAATCGCTCCATCCCTGATTCGCCGCCAGCCACCAGACCGCGACGCCCACCACCGGGACAACCCAGCCGCGATAGGCTGTAGAGCGATGGGCTTGAGTGGATGCCAATGAATTCACAGGAGCCTCCCCGGCGTCATCGCCCGGCCTTTGTTGAGGCGACGCTCGATGAGCTCGAAGCCTCGGTCAATCAACAAACCGACCGTGCCAACCACGACCACAGCTGCCATCACCAGGTCGAGCTGGAACAACTGGCGCCCGTACGCGATCAGGTAGCCAAGGCCTTCGCTGGAAGCCAGCAGCTCAACCACCACCAGCGACAGCCAGGCTTTTGTGAACCCCAGGCGCAGTCCGGTGAAGATCGGGGCGACGGCGGAAGGCAGGACAATGTCGGTGACGATCTGGCGCTGACTGAACCCATACGCCCGCCCGACTTCCAGCAAACGCTTGGGCACCTGATGAAAGGCCTGCAGCGTGCACAGCGTGACCGGGACTAAAGCGGCGTGGGCGATCAATACGTACTTCAGCGGCTCGCCGATGCCGAACAGCAGCAGCGCGAAGGGCATCCAGCCCAACACCGGAATCTGCACCAGTGCGTTGAAGGTGGGGAGCAGGTAATCCTCGACGGTTTTTGACAACCCCATCACCAGACCCAGGGTCACGCCAAGCCCCGAGCCGATCAGGAATCCGATCAGCACGCGCTGCAGACTCGCCGATGCGTTGAGCCACAGGTCGCCCGTACTGATCAGATCGACGAGCGTCTGATACACGTACGCCGGCGGCGGAAGCACTTGTTCCGACAGCCAGCCACGCTCGGTGCCCACGTACCAGAGCCCGAGCAGCGCTAGCGGCAGCAGCCAGGGAAGGGCGCCGTTGAGCGCGCGTGCTTGCCATGTCGAGCGAGGGCGAACGTTGACCGACTCCCGTCGGGCGGGGCGGGTCGGGAAGTGAGGCAGGCGCTCGACCGGCGCGAGGGTCTTCGCAGGCGATTGCGATCGGTCGAGTGCTGTAGCGGTGGCTCTGGCCATGGGGTCAGCCTCCGTTATTGACGGATTTATCCGAGGACGCGGTCGCCGTGTTGGCGGCCTGCTTGCCGTCCGCGCCGTAAGCCGTCCAGTAGTGCTCAAGCCCTTTGGACTTCAGTGCGTTCCCCAGGTATTTGGTCTCGAACCAGCCATCGATGCCGACCGGACGACGAATCATCTTTTCGTCCTTAGCCTGGTCGGCGACCGCCTGATACCGCGAGCGCAGGAAGTCGTCCACCAGCGGCGACGCACTGTCGCGCAATGCCAGGTGGCCGAAGTCAGCCTTCAGCGATGCCACCGGCTCGTTGGTCTTGGCCCATTCATTGAGCACGGCATCACGGTTGCTTTCCTCGGACTCCCACTTGGCCGCGTCGACCAGCGTATCGACGACTTTTTGTACGTTGTCCGGGTGTTCTTTTTCGTAGGCGCCACGTACGACCAAGGCGCATTGGCGGGTGTAGCGCACCTCGTTTTTCGGGTTGTCGAAGAGGATGTCAATCAGGCCCTGATCGCGCAGCTTGAACAGCTCACGACCGCCGAATGCAGCATCGACGCCCTTGGACGCCAGGGCCGCCTGGCTGCTGCCGCTGTCCAGATTGATGACCTTCAAATCCCGCTCGGTCAGGCCGTGATCCGCCAGCAGATTGATCGACACCAGGTGGGCGTTGGTGCCGCGGAACACCGCGACTTTCTTGCCCTTGAGGTCTTCGACGGACTTGATGTCGGAGCCTTTGGGCACCGCCAGATACACGTTGGACCGAACGCCGATGGCCGCCAGCAGCTTGGTGTCCAGGCCATTGGCGCGGCCGACCACTTGCGGCAGATCGCCTTCGTAGGCGAAGTCGAGTTGCTGGTTGGACAGCGCTTCGTTGACCGCAGGCCCGGCGCCCTTGAAGAAGAACCACTGGATCTCGGTGCCGGTGCCCTCGAAGGCTTTTTCCAGAAGCCGTTGATTGCGCACGATGCCCAGCGACGAGCCACTGAACGTGACAGGATCGCCGCCCCCTGCGCTGGCCACGCCGATGCGCAACACGTCGGCCTCGGCCAAGGGCATCATCAGCAGCGCCGCCAGTGCGGTAGCTACGCTTTTTTTGCTGAATACAGATGTTCGCTTGGCCTTTGCCATGACGGTTTCTTCCTTAAAAAGTTGAATGACGATCGATCAGGCAGCCAGGTGTTTCTTGTCGGCTTCTGTCTTTGGCGAGAGGGTTTCAGGTGTGGGTTTGATGGCCTGGCTGGTACGGCCGTCGACGCCGACAGGGATGTCGCCCGCCACCGTGGTGCGACGCACGACACGCTCGGCATTGCCGTAGTCATTGATCGCGATGTGTTGCGTGGCGCGGTTATCCCAGATCACCACGTCGCC
Source organism: Pseudomonas abietaniphila (assembly GCF_900100795.1). GTDB lineage: Bacteria > Pseudomonadota > Gammaproteobacteria > Pseudomonadales > Pseudomonadaceae > Aquipseudomonas > Aquipseudomonas abietaniphila. The sequence goes on along the minus strand of NZ_FNCO01000014.1, from coordinate 98,154 downwards.
CTCGTTCCAGCGCCAGCGCACGGTGTTGTCCAGGTGGGTGATGCGGTCGTGGAACAGGCGGATCAACTGGCTGGAGTCGTTGCTGCTGACGCCTTGAATCTGCTTCACGAAGTGCCCGAGCAACAGGCTGCGTTCGCCGGTTTCCGGGTGCACGCGCACCAGCGGATGTTCGGTCTCATAGACCTCGGCGGTGAACTGCTCGCGGTAGCGCTTCACGCCAGCATCGCCGGTGTCCCTTGGGGCGGCATAGTCGTAAAGGTTGGTGTGCAGCGCGCGCAGGCTGTCGGCCAGTAGTTTCAAAGGGGGCGGCAGGTCGGCGTAAGCGGAGGCGGTGTTGGCCCAGACGGTGTCGCCACCGTAGGGTGGAATCACCACGCCGCGCAGGATGGAGATCATCGGGTAGTTGGCGACGAACGTGACGTCGGTGTGCCAGGAGTTGGCGCGGGTTTCCTTGGCGTCCAGGTGCAGGATCGCGCTGCTTTGTTCTGCCGAGCGGACGGTGGGGTGTGGGACCTGATCGCCGAACCGGCGAGAGAAACTTTCGTGCTGTTCGTCGCTGAGGAATTGTTCGCGGAAGAACAGCACCTTGTGTTTCAGCAACGCTTGATGGATGAAGTCGAAGTCTTGCTCGGAGATATCACCTGAAAGTGTGATGCCGCTCAACTCGGCACCGATTCTTCCTGCTACGGGTTTGATCTGAATCGCCATGTCCTGAATGCCTGTTTAGGTTGTTGTGGCTCAGATCATAAAGATATAAATCAGCTCTTCGCTAATCACCTTTTGTCATAAATATAGAAGGAGAGTTTATGCGGGTTATTTATGAAGATAACCGTATTTCATAAGGATATTTCCAAAAATGGTTTCGTCCGACCTGGCTCCTTTACACAGGCTCAAGGGTCAGGTCTGAGGCACATCCTCATGCGCGGGCTGACCTTTCACGGTCGCCAGTGATTTCCTCAGCCTGCTCGCCAGCGAGCTGCTGCCGTGCACGTTGTGGTAGTGAAACACCGCCGTGGCGCGCAGTGCGTTTTCAGCCACGGGCAGGTTGGTGTGCAGCGAACGATAGCCCCAGAACAAGTACAGGTGCCCAGGTTGCATCGCGATGCGCGTGAACGTCTCGCCGTGGTTGGCGAACCTCTTTTTCAGGTAGCGCTGCACCCACGTGTTGTCCACCAGCAGCTTGTCCATCAGGTTGCGCGCATAGCTGCGTCTGAGGGGGCGGCGGTTGGGCAGCATCAGCAGATCGCCCCGTTCGCCGCCCTCAGGCATGCAGACCGGCATGATGGTGGTGAGCACAAACGAGTCATAGTGGAAGATCAGCGACTCCTTGCGACCCCCGTCGCCGGTCAGGCAGCGAAGGGTCTGGGTGAGGGTCGTGTCGCTTGAGCGTTCGCCCGTGGCGCCTTCCGTGATGCGGCGGCAGAGGTCAATGAAGTCCCGTGAGCCGCCCCAATCGTGAAGTGGCGTGCCTTTGACGGCCTGACGGCCAGAGAGGGCGACATAATCGTTGCCAGCGGCGGCCACTGCCTGGGTGACCAGACCCTGGAGGTCCTTGAGTTGCGCCGGACTGGCCCAGTCCGGCAAGACAGCGTATCCGTCACTGTCGATGGCCTTGATCAGGCTCCTTACCTGAGCCTCTGAAAAAGTCGAGTAGGGCATCGGGGTAACCTCATGACGTGGTCTCTGGAACGTTTAGAGCCCTCGGACCACTGCCTGAGATGTACCGTTTCAGCCGGGCGAATCGACAGCCTAGCAGCTAGCACAGCTTTATCTATTCGCTCGGAATAAATATTTCAAAATATGTATTTTTTCACCGAAATAACGGATTTTGTGTCCGCTTTTGAAACAGATCGCCGCACAATGGCCGTTCTACGGCGTTGAGAAAGTGTTAAGGCTTTGTGTCACTTTCTATTTCCGAACTTCAGCCTGATCGATTCGGCTCAGGCTTTGAACAAGGGTTCTTCGAGCCCCCTGACCCCGGGCTGCAAAGCGAACACACCACCTGCCAACGGCTGATCGCTGAGGTCGCCGCCAGGACGAATCGAGGTCACGAAAAGCGTCTCCAGATTCCGTCCGCCAAACGCGCACATCGAAGGTTTCTTCACCGGCACGGCCAGCGAGCGGTCGAGTTTTCCCTCAGGCGTGAAGCGATGAATCATGCCTTCGTCGTTGCCGCAGATCCAGTAGCAGCCATCGGCATCGACGGCAGCGCCGTCCGGTCGGCCCGGGTACTGATTCATGTCGACGAAGAGGCGACGATGGTGTGGCGTGCCGGTGTCGATGTCGTAATCGAATGCCCAGATTTTCTGCACGGACGGATGCGAGTCCGAGAGGTACATGGTCGTGCCGTCGGGGCTGAAGCCGAGGCCGTTGGGCACGATCATGTCGGTGACGTGAGCCTTGAGCGGCGCGATCTGGCCGCCTTCGTAGCGGTACAGCGAACCCACGACAGACGCTTCGCCCATGTCCATGAACATCGTGCCCGCCCAGAACCGACCCTGACGGTCGCAACGGCCGTCGTTGAAGCGCATGGTGGGGCGAGGGTGGGTGACGTCGATCAGCAACGTCGTCGCCAGCGTGCCATCCTCCTGAGGGCGAACGCGGTACAGGCCGTCTTCCATGCCGGCCAGCCAGCTGCCATCGCCGCAACTCGCCACGCATGCCAGCATCTGCGGCGCTTCCCAGCTCGAGGTTGTGCCGTCTTGCGGGCTCCACCGGTGAAGGCGTCGCGCCGGGATGTCCACCCAGTACAGCGCCTGTTCCCGTGCATTCCAGACCGGGCATTCACCCGTGGCGTTACGGGCATCGAGGATCAGCTCAGCCTGCATGACGTTCATTCCTTGGTGGTGAGTTCAGGAAGGTCGCCTGTGTGGACGACCCTTTCAGTGCAACGACTTACTCGTCGCCAAAAGGCCCTGAAGCGACAAACGCGCCGCCTTGATAGACCATCGCCGGGTCGTCTGCCGCTGGCATCGGCTGGGTTTCGACCTTGGCGCGGAACTGCTCGGAGCTGTCTTTGGGCGCATAGCCCAGATGGTTGGCCAGACGGTTGTCCCACCAGACGGTTGCGTTGTCCGATGCGCCGTACACCACGGTGTGACCGACGTTGGGCGTGAACAGGCCGCGTTGGATCAATTGAGTGAGATCGTCGTAGCTCAACCAGCTGCTGAGCATGCGGCGGTTCTGCGCTTCCGGGAACGAGGAGCCGATACGGATGCTCACTGTTTCGATGCCGTAGCGATCGAAATAGAAGCTGGCCATGTCCTCACCGTAGGACTTCGACAGGCCGTAGTAACTGTCCGGACGGCGCACGACGCTGGCATCGATGGTTTCGTCCTGGCGATAGAAACCGATCACATGGTTTGAGCTGGCGAAGATCACCCGCTTCACGCCATGACGACGTGCCGCTTCGTAAATGTGGAAAATGCCGCAGATGTTCGGACCGAGGATTTCCTCGAACGAGCGCTCAACCGACACGCCACCGAAATGCACGATGGCGTCCACGCCTTCGACGAGGTCATGAACGGCCTGCTTGTCAGCGAGGTCGCAGACCTGAACTTCTTCATGAGGACCGGCGGCGGGGGCCATCTCGGCAATGTCGGAAAGGCGCAGCACCTTGGCAAACGGGCGAAGGCTCTCGCGCAGCACTTTGCCAAGCCCGCCAGCGGCACCTGTCAGCAGAATGCGATTGAGAGGAGCCTGGGCAGAAGATTGAGTCATCGTGAGAAGCCCTGATCGAAAGTTGTTGTTATTAGTGTCATCGGTTGTCGTATGACATATCGAGGGATTATCAACAGCCGTTACAAAGTTTGTCAACGCGGTGGAATGTGCCCGGTCAGCTTGACCACGCATTTTCAGGCGTGAGGGGCATCGACGACTTATGGGCGGCTTCGCGGAGGTTGCCAGTGATGACTTGCGAAGTTTGAAGACGCGCCGTCACTCAGCTCTGAAGCCAGTCCTCCAGTCTCAGCCCCTGGACCCGCTCGAACTCCTTGACGTTATTTGTGACGACCACCAGCCCCCGCGATCGAGCATGCCCGGCGATCATTTGGTCATACGAGCCGATCGGGGTGCCGGCACGGCTGAGTTCGGCTCTGATCATCCCTGTATGAGCGGCGGCGTCTGCATCATAGGGCAGGACGTCGAGGCGAGCTGCAAACCCTTCAACCACCGAGAGGTTCCTCTCGGGTGCGGCAGACTTTTCAGCACCGTAGATCAGCTCCATCAGCGTTATCGTGCTGATGCAGAGCTGTCCGTGATGACGGTTGAATGCCTCCCGCACATGCGTCGGCTTGTTCTTGATCGTAAAAATACAAATGTTTGTATCAAGCATGTATCTGAGCATTAAAACGACTCGCGCGTCTGGTCTGCAGGTTGTTCCCGATCATCCATAAAGTCTGCGCTGACGCTCTCGCCGTCGAACCAGCTGTCCCAGGATTCTCCCGCCGGGGTAATGATCCGGGTTCTGCCGATAGCGATCACATCGACACGCTTGACGTCGTCGGGGAGCGCAACAGCTTTAGGCAGCCGTACGGCCTGGCTTCGATTGCTTTTGAACAGTGTGGATTGCTCCATGATTTTTTACTCCATTGGGATATCCCGTGAGGATATGCAAGCTTAGAGGCGCCAAGGTATATGTCAATGGGATATACAAAAGCTGCCTGTCTGTCTCTACGACCCACGGCGGTTGCGAACCCCATCTTTCTCTGCTAATTTCGAAAATGTTAACGATGACATTTCCGCTTTAACAATAAAAACAACGGGATTTTTCGCTATGACAATTCGCCTCAAGAAGGGCTTCTCCGCCGTTTTTTGTTCGCTCGCTGTGGCTGTAGCGTGCGCCGGTTCTTTCACCGTTCAAGCTGCCGATGCTGCCAAAGCCGGTCCGCTGAAAATCGGTGCCTCGTTTCAGGAAATCAACAACCCCTACTTCGTCACCATGAAGGATGCCCTTCAGGACGCCACGGGCAGCATCGGGGCGACCTTGCTGGTGACCGACGCGCGTCATGACGTCTCCAAGCAGATCAGCGACATCGAGGACATGCTGCAAAAGGGCATCGACATTCTGATCATCAACCCGACTGACTCGGTGGGCGTGCAGTCCGCTGTGAAGCAGGTGCATGACAAAGGCGTTGTGGTGGTCGCGGTCGACGCTCAGGCCAACGGCCCGCTCGACTCTTTCGTAGGCTCCAAGAACTACGACGCGGGCGTTCAGGCCTGTGAATATCTGGCCAAGAGCATCGGCGGCAAAGGCGATGTCGGCATCCTCGACGGCATTGCTGTGGTGCCGATTCTTGAGCGCGTGCGTGGCTGCAAAGATGCATTGGCCAAGCACCCTGACATCAAGATCGTCAGCATTCAGAACGGCAAACAGGAACGTGATCAGGCGCTCACTGTGACGGAGAACATGCTCCAGGCGCAGCCCAACCTGAAAGGTCTGTTCAGCGTCAATGACAATGGGTCGCTCGGTGCGCTCGCGGCCATCGAATCCAGCGGCATGGACGTCAAGCTGACCAGCGTCGACGGTGCCCCGGAAGCCGTGAAGGAAATCCAGAAGCCAAACAGCAAGTTCATCGCCACCTCCGCTCAATACCCTCGCGATCAGGTGCGTCTGGCGTTGGGCCTGGCGCTCGCCAAGAAGTGGGGCTCGCAAGTCCCGGCGACCATCCCGGTCGACATCCTGCTGGTCGATCAGGCCAAGGCAAAAACCTTTACCTGGTGATGAGTGCGTTGTCGCTCGCCTGACGTCTGTCTGGCGAGCGACACGGGTTGAGGCTCTGCTGGGACAGAGAGCCGTGCTGCGATGAGGTGCGTATGAGCTGCCTTCTGCAATTGGAAAACATCTGTAAAAGCTATCCCGGCGTGCACGCGCTCAAGTCGATCAACCTTTCGGTCGAGCGCGGTGAAATCCATGCCTTGCTTGGCGAAAACGGCGCGGGTAAGTCCACGCTGATGAAGATCCTCGCCGGGGTCGAACATCAGGATCAGGGCAGCATTCGCATCGATGGCGCGGAGCAGCATTTCGCGACCTACAACGAGGCCATCGCTGCCGGCATCGGCATCGTCTTTCAGGAATTCAGCCTGATCCCTTATCTCAATGCCGTGGAGAATATTTTCCTCGGCCACGAGCTCGTCAATGGCTTCGGGCTGCTGCGCAAACATGACATGCGCGAAAAGGCCATCGGCCTGTTCGACCGTCTGGGCGTGAAGATCAATCTCGATTGTTCTGTGGAGCACTTGAGCGTGGCCGAGCAGCAATTCGTCGAAATCGCCAAGGCGCTGGCCCTCGAAGCACGCCTGTTGATCCTCGACGAACCCACTGCGACGTTAACGCCTTCGGAGGCCGAGCTGCTGTTTGGCATCATGCGCGAGCTGAAAAGCCAGGGCGTGGCGGTGATCTTCATTTCTCATCACCTTGAGGAGATCTTTCAGGTCTGCGACCGCATCAGCGTGCTGCGCGATGGTGCCAACGTAGGGGCGTTGACCGTGGCCGACAGCGACATCGACACGCTGGTCGAGATGATGGTCGGGCGCCGTCTGGAGGCAAGTTTTCCGCCCAAACCGACGCAAGCCCGGGGCGAGGTCGTGCTGCAGGTGCGCGATATTCAGCTGACCCGTAACGGCCCGCACAACAGCTTCAATCTGCACAAGGGCGAAATTCTCGGGTTTGCCGGGCTGGTCGGTTCCGGGCGCACCGAGCTGGCACTGGGCGTCATCGGCGCGCTGCCGGTGGTCAGCAAGGATGTGCTGTTGCGCGGCCAGTCGGTCAACCTCAGCGACCCGGCGCATGCATTGGCCAACGGCATCGGTCTGCTGCCGGAAAGCCGCAAGAGCGAAGGCCTGATCGTCGACTTCAGCATTCGCGAGAACATTTCGCTGAACAACCTGGGCAAGTACGAAGGGGCGGCCCATCTGCTCGATCGGCACAAGGAAGACACCACCACCGCCGCGCTCATGAAGCAGCTGTCGATCAAGGCGCCGACGTGCGAAAGCAGGGTGTTGAACCTCAGCGGCGGCAACCAGCAGAAAGTCGTCATCGCGCGCTGGATCAACCACCACTGCGACATTCTGATCTTCGACGAACCGACCCGAGGCATCGACGTCGGCGCCAAGGCGGAAATCTACAACCTGATGCGCAAACTCACCGAACAAGGCTTCGCGATCATCATGATCTCTTCGGAACTGCCGGAAATCATCGGCATGTGCGACCGCGTAGCCGTCTTCAACAAGGGCGCCATCGTCAACGTGCTGCAGGCAAGCGACATCAATCCGCAAGAAGTGATGCGCCATGCCACCGGGAGTCTGAACAGTGAACACCTCCATTAAATCCATGACCGCGCAACCCAGCCGGATGAAGCTCAACTTCGCCCGATTGATCCGCTCGCCGGCGTTCTATCCGTTCGTGGGACTGGTCGTGGTGACCGTCTTCATGATCTTCGCCAGCGACAAGTTCCTGACCGGCGCGAACCTGGAAAATATCGCGCGGCAGGTTTCGATCAACGCCATCATCGCCGTCGGCATGACCTGCGTGATCCTCACCGGCGGTATCGATTTGTCGGTCGGGCCGGTGATGGCGCTCTCCGGCACCTTGACCACCGGACTGATGGTCGCAGGCGTTCCGGCGCCGATTGCGATCCTCATCGGTTTGCTGATTGGCGTGGGCTTTGGCGTCGGCAACGGGATCTTCGTCGCCTACCTGAAAATGCCGCCGATCATCGTCACGCTGGCGACCATGGGCATCGCGCGGGGCCTTGGGCTGATGTACACCGACGGGTACCCGATTTCGGGCATGCCTGACTGGTTCGCCTGGTTCGGTCGCGGCACGCTGTTCGGCATTCAAGTGCCGATCCTGATCATGCTCCTGACGTACTTCTTCGCCTGGGTGCTGCTGCAACACACGCGCATCGGTCGCTACGTCTACGCCATCGGTGGCAACGAAGAAGCGGTGCGTCTGTCCGGCGTGCGCGCTTCGCGCTTCAAGCTGCTGGTGTATTCGATCAGCGGCCTGACGGCGGCGATTGCCGGGCTGGTGCTGTCCTCGCGATTGATGAGCGGGCAGCCGAACGCCGGCGTCGGTTTCGAACTGGACGCGATTGCGGCCGTGGTCCTCGGCGGCGCGTCGATTGCCGGTGGTCGTGGCGTGATCATCGGCACCCTGGTCGGTGCCATGCTGCTGGGCGTGTTGAACAACGGGTTGAACATGCTCGGCGTATCGCCTTACGTGCAGAGCGTGATCAAAGGCGGAATCATTTTGCTGGCGATTTTCATCAGTCGGCAGCGGCATAAATAAACCAGCGAGTTGATATCGCCAAGCAGGGGCGCGCCGTTCTGGCGGGTCATGATGATCGGCTTCTGGCCGAAGGCCGTAGGAGCCGGCTCCTACCGTTCGCGATTTTCATTTGCCAGTGAAATCAAAAAAACCAACAGGTAAACCGACATGGAAAACAACACAAAAACCACCATGCAGGCCGTCGTCTGTCATGCCCCGAAAGACTACCGTCTGGAGCAGATCACCAAGCCGGTTGCGCGTATCAACGAGTTGGTCATTCGCATCGGCGCGTGCGGCATCTGCGCCAGTGACTGCAAATGCCATTCGGGCGCCGCGATGTTCTGGGGCGGCGAAAGCCCGTGGGTCAAGGCGCCGGTCGTGCCGGGTCACGAGTTTTTCGGTTATGTGGATTCGGTGGGCGAGGGCGCTGAAGAGCACTTTGGCGTGAAAGTGGGTGACAAGGTCATCGCCGAGCAGATCGTGCCGTGCGAGAAGTGCAAATTCTGCAAATCCGGCAAGTACTGGATGTGCGAAGTGCACAACATCTTCGGGTTCCAGAAGGACGTCGCCGAGGGCGGCATGGCGCAGTACATGCGCATCCCGAAAACCGCCATCGTGCACAAGATCCCCGAATCGGTATCGCTGGAAGACTCCGCGCTGATCGAGCCGATGGCCTGCTCGATTCACACCGTCAACCGTGGCGACGTGCAGCTCGATGACGTGCTGGTGATTGCCGGTGCCGGCACGCTGGGCCTGTGCATGGTGCAGGTGGCGGCCCTGAAGACGCCGAAGAAACTGGTGGTCATCGACATGGTCGACGAGCGCCTGGAACTGGCGAAGAAATTTGGCGCTGACGTGGTGATCAACCCGAGCCGCGACAACGCGAAAGAGATCATCAACGGCCTGACCGATGGCTACGGTTGCGACGTGTACATCGAAACCACGGGTGTCCCGGTCGGCGTGACGCAAGGGCTGGACCTGATCCGCAAGCTGGGTCGTTTCGTCGAGTTCAGTGTGTTCGGGGCTGAAACCAGCGCCGACTGGTCGATCATCGGCGACCGCAAGGAACTGGACGTGCGCGGCGCCCATTTGGGGCCGTATTGCTACCCGATCGCCATTGACCTGTTCGAACGCGGCCTGGTGACCTCCGAAGGCATCGTTACCCACGACTTTGGCCTGGACGACTATGCCGAAGCGTTTGCCCTGGCGGATTCGACCAAGTCGATCAAGGTGCTGCTCAAGCCGGTGAGTTGATGCACCGGCCTCTGTAGGAGCGCGGCTTGTCCCGCGACCGGCGACGGAGTCGTCGTAATGCCTGAAAATGCGGTCTTCCTGGTATACCGCGTTTATTGGATTCACGACGACTCCGTCGCCGATCGCGGGACAAGCCACGCTCCTACAGAAGGCGGCATGTAAGGTCTGTAGCGGTGCACCTTCGGACTGTCGTAAAACACCCAATAACAAGAGAGCGCACGAAGATGGAATACGTCATCGGGGTCGACATCGGCACCCAGAGCACCAAGGCATTGCTGGTCGATGCTCAGGGCCGCATCGTCGCGCAGCACAGTCACAGCTACAAGGTCGATACCCCTAAACCGCGCTGGGCCGAGCAATGGCCTCAGGTGTGGCTGGACGCGGTGGAACTCTGCGTCGCCGCCTGTATGAAAAAAAGCGCCGTGCCCAAAGACAGCGTCAAATCGCTGTGCGTGAGCAGCCTGTATGGCGGCTCCGGCATTGCGGTCGATGCGCAGATCAAACCGCTCTACCCGTGCCTGATCTGGATGGATCGACGCGCCGAAGAACAGGTGGAGTGGGTCAGGCAGAACGTCGATCTGGAACGCCTGCATGCCATCACCGGCAACTCGGTGGACAGCTATTACGGCTTTACCAAGATGCTCTGGCTCAAGGACAAACAACCACGCGTCTGGGCTGAAACCCTGTACCTGTTGCCGCCCAACAGTTACATCAATTACTGCCTGACCGGCGAAGTGGCGGTCGATCACAGCTCGGCCGGCAATATTGGCGGCGTTTACGACGTCGAGGAACGAGGCTGGTCGACAGAAATGCTCGACGCACTGGGTATCCCGCAATCGATGATGCCCGAGCGTCTGGTGCATTCAGGGGACGTGGTCGGTGGCCTGCTGAACGAGTGGGCCGAACGTCTGGGGTTGTCGGCAGGTACGCCTGTGCTGGGCGGCGGCGTTGATGCCGCAATGGCGACGTTCGCTGCGGGCGTCACGCAAGCCGGCAACCATGTCGCGATGATCGGCACCAGCATGTGCTGGGGTTACCTCAATCAACAGGTCGATGCGCGGCATGGCCTGGTCAGCTTTCCCCACGTCTTCAACGGCGCCAGAGACCTCTACATTTTTGGCGGCGCGATTACCGCTGGCGCTTCTGTCAGCTGGTTCCGCGAGCAGTTCTGTCAGGCGGAAGAGCAACAGGGGCGCGAGACGGGCGAAGACAGCCACGTCATCCTCGAACGCGCGGCGACGAAGATTCCGGCGGGCAGCGACGGCGTGCTCTTTCAGCCCTATCTGATGGGCGAGCGCAGCCCGGTCTGGGACGCGAAAGCCAGCGGCAGCTTTGTCGGCCTGAGCCTCTATCACACGCGGATTCACCTGTACCGCGCGGTGCTGGAGGGCGTCACCTACGCGCTGCGCCACAACATCGAGGCCGGGACCAAAGGCGCGCAGTCTCTGGACCCTCGGTTGATCGTGGTCGGTGGCGCGAGCCATTCGGACCTGTGGATGCAGATCATTGCCGACGTCACTAATTTTCCGGTCTACACCATCGTTCAGGAGGTCGAGGCGGCCCTCGGCGCCGCGCTGCTGGCCGCTCATGCAGTCGGGCTGGTCGATGAAGAGCAGGTACACAAAGGCTGGGTTCAACTAGAGCGTCGGGCAGAGCCTCAAGCGGACAACGTCGCGCTCTATTCGCGCCTGTTCGCCGATTACGTGGCGCTGTACCCGGCGCTGAAACCGATCATGCATCGTCTGCAAGGAGCGTGAATGTGAACACCGCCCGTTTTGATTTCAGCGGCCAGCGTGTGCTGGTCACCGGCGCCAGCAGCGGTATCGGTTGGGAAGTTGCCCAGCAGCTGCTCAGCGCCGGCGCCGGCGTGTATGCCATGGGGCGCGATGCGGCTGCATTGGACACACTGGCCGGTCAGGGCTGTAAGGTCTTGCGCGTGGACATGGCCGATCAGGTGCAACTGGCTTCCATACTCGCGCAGTTGCCGGTGATGCACGGCCTGGTCAATTGCGCCGGCATTTCCATTCTGGAAGCGGCGACCGAGGTCAGTGCCTCGGCGTTCGATCAGGTGATGACGGTCAACGTGCGCGCGGCCGCGATGGTGGCGGCCAGCGTGGCCAAGGCGATGATTGGCGAGGGCGTCAAGGGCAGCATCGTCAATGTGTCGAGCCAGGCGTCGCTGGTGGCTCTGAACGACCACCTGAGTTACTGCGCATCCAAAGGTGCCATGGACGCCATGACCCGTGTGCAGTGTGGCGAATGGGGCAAACATGGAATTCGCGTGAACAGCGTCAACCCGACCGTGACCCTGACCCCGATGGCGCAGATGGCCTGGAGCGAGCCAAGCAAGCGCGATCCGGCCTTGGCGGCCATCCCGCTTGGACGCTTTGCCGAGACCTCGGAAGTCGCGGCGCCGATTCTGTTTCTGCTGAGCGACGCGGCGTCGATGATCAGTGGCGTCTCGCTACCGATTGATGGGGGGTATACCAGCAAATAACGTGCAATCTGTAGGCGCGCTTGCCCGCGATGGCGTCTTGTCAGGCAACGCGATGGTTCCAGATAGATCGCCCTCGCGGGACAAGGTGGAGCGCCACCCCGGCAGCTCCTACAGGTTCTGCATCAGCCACTCAGCCCGTCACCCCATTCTCAAGCTCGCCCACAATCACCACCTTCGCCTTCGGCAGGTAGCGATCCTGAATGCGCTCCAGCAACAGGGTCACGGCGCTGCTGCCTGCGCGTGACGCGTCGTGCGCGATGCAGGCGATGGGGATGCCGAAGATATCGGCGAACGGCAACCGGTCGATGCCGCAGATGGGCACGCTCTCGTGCGCGATGTTTCGGTCACGCAGTGCTTTCATCGCACCGAGCGTGATCAATTGGTTAAAGCCGAAGATCGCATCGGGCACTGACTGTTCGCTCAGGTAATCCAGTGTGCTCTGGTACGAAGGCGCCAGGGTGTAATCACCGGCAAACACATCCAGCTGAACCTGCTTGCCGCTTTCTGCGAGGGCAGCTTTCACACCCTTGAGACGCTCCTCGGAAATCCGCGAATGCGCCGGGCCCGTCAACACTAGCAGGCGTGCCATCGCCGGGTTTTGCGACAAGAGGTAGCGCGCGCCTTTCAATCCGCTGTGATAGTTGTCCAACACCACATGGCTGAACGGGCTGTCGTGCAGCGCGCGGTCCAGTTGCACGACAGGAATCTCGCCATTGCTCAGGCGACTGAGGTAAGCGGGCTGATACTCCGGTTCATCCGACACCGGAGACAGGATGATGCCTGCGACGCGATAGCTGAGCAGGGTGTCGACGGCCTTACGCTCCAGCTCTTCCGAACCATCGGTGTCCACCAGCATGATGGTGTAGCCGTGTTTTTTCGCCTCGCGGGAAATCGCCTTGATCATCTCGCTGTAAAACGGGTTGTCCACCGACGCTGTGATCACGCCGATGATCATGCTCTCGCTGCGCTTGAGGCTTCGGGCGAACGCGTTGGGCACATAGTCCAGTTCCTGCGCCACCTCCAGAATCCGCGCCAGGGTTGCGGGCTTGACCAGATCGGGTTTGTTCAACGCACGGGAAACGGTGACCGGCGTCATGTTCACGCGGCGGGCGATGTCGGAAATGGTGACGGGCGTTTTTTTGCTCATTGGACTTCTGGCGACGTTGGAACGGGACAACAGGCGGGAAGGCCGCATCGTTGCAGGATTGCGCAAGGCTAGCACGATGGCGGGCGAACGCGGTGCTGTCACGGCCTCTAATGTTAACGTTTTCATCGCCATATTCCGTGGCTCTGCGCAGATGCCCGGGCGTTCAGTCGAACGCAACGGTTAGCGCTGCGGTCCATTGCCCGGAGAAACTTTTCCAGCGCTTTGTACGCAATCCGCGAATAATGTGTGTCCGTTTAATTGGTCTGGAGGATTCATGACCTCGCCCGCTTCACCTTCTTCCCGCGACTTCTTCATAGCGGCCGCCGCGTTATTGATCGCGATGGTGGGTACCACGCTGCCGACACCGCTTTATGCGATCTATCAGCAACGGCTGGGCTTTGATGCCAGCTGGCTGACGATCATCTTCTCCATTTATGCGGCGGGGGTGATCGCAGCGTTGTTGGCGGTCGGGAGTTGGTCGGATCAGTTGGGGCGGCGGCCGATGTTGCTCGCCGGGTTGTCGATGGGGGCCATCAGCGCGGTGATTTTCCTGTGCACGGATTCCATAGGCGGCTTGCTGATCGGGCGCCTGTTCTCGGGGTTTTCGGCCGGCATCATGACCGGTACGGCGACGGTGGCGGTGATTGAACTGGCGCCAAGATCCTGGAAGAACGCCACGTTGATGGCGACCGCCGCGAACATGCTGGGACTGGGGCTCGGGCCCTTGTTGGCAGGCTTCACCTCGCAGTACCTGGACGATCCGTTGCACCTGATTTTCTACGTGCACCTTGTGTTGTTGCTCCTGGCCGCGCTGGGCATTGCCGTGATTCGCGAGACCGTGAAGCGTCCGGCGCAATTGAAACTCGGCATTCAGAAACCCTCGGTCCCGGCTTCGGTTCGCGGTGTTTTCATCTCGGCGTCGATTGCCGGACTGGCAGGTTTCAGCGTCGCTGGACTGTTCACCAGCATGGTGCCCTCGGTGATGATTCACATCATGGAGGCGCGGGGCGGGCTGGTGATCGGTGCAGTGATCGGCTTGTTCTTCGTGGCATCGATCGTGGGTCAGGCGTCGTTGCAGTGGCTTCCTAAATCGCAACACATGAACCTGGGCTGTGTGGGCTTGATGCTGGGCATGATTTCCCTGGGACTGAGCATCGCCACCGCACAGTTACTGCTGCTCATTCTTGCCGGCCTGCTCGCGGGGATCGGGCAGGGCATGATCCTGCGCTCTGGCATGGGGGCGGTGACCGCGAGCAGTCCGCCTGATCAGAAGGCCGCAGTGACCTCCGCATTCTTTGTGGTGCTCTACGTGTCGATTTCGGTGCCGGTGGTGGCGGTCGGTTTCAGCGTGCAGGCGTTTGGCTTGCCTCATGTCGGCGAGTTTTTCGCATCGCTGGTGGCGCTGGTCGCCTTGCTGGCGATGCTCAGCATGAAGCGGGTGCAGTCCCGGCAAGCGGCTGTTTCATCGGCAGGAAACTGACCGATGACGATCAAGGTCGGCCTTATTGCAGACACCCACGGTCTGCTGCGACCGCAGGCGCTTGAGGCGTTGCGCGGCTGTGATTACCTGATCCACGGTGGCGATATCGGCGAGCCCGGGATTCTCGACGCTCTAAGAGACATCGCGCCGCTGACGGTGGTGCGGGGCAATAACGACACCGACGATGCCTGGGCGTCGCAGGTGCCGTACGAAGCAACCCTGAGGATTGGCGACCTGGCAATCTACGTCACCCATATCCTGGCGGACGTGCCAGACACTTTGCCGTCTGACGTGAGCGTGGTGGTGACCGGGCATTCCCACAAGCCGCTGCAGCAGACGCGACAGGGTGTGCTGTTCATCAACCCGGGCAGCGCCGGGCCACGGCGCTTCAAGCTGCCGATCACGGTCGGGATGCTGCACATCGACGGCCTCGATGTGCGAGGCGAGTTGATCGAGCTGGACCTGAGTTGAAATGCCTGCTGTGGGCGTGAGTTTGCTCACCCCCACAGAGATTTGCGAAGGCCCTACTTCGCAATCGGGTCCAGTCCGCTGGCTTTGATCGCAGGCGCTGCCGCCGACGAGCTCAGGAACTCCAGGAACTGTTTGGCTTGCTCTGGGTGTTTGCTCTTGGTCACGACACCGGCCGAATACAGGGTCATCTGCTGGGCCTGATCAGGGATCAGCCCGATGATGTCGATCCCGTCCACCGGCTTCAATTCACTCAGTTGCTGAAAGCCGATCTCGGCGTCCCCGCGAGCAACCACTTCTCCCACGGGCTCGGCCGGGATCATGTGGCTTTTGCTCTGGATGCGGTCGGCGATGTGCATCTGGTTGAACAGAACGCGTGACAGGTAAACGCCGCTGGCGCTGTCGGAATACGCGATGGTCTTGGCGTCGAGCAGGGTCTGTTTGAACGCTTCCATGGTGCTGATATCAGGGTGCGGCGCGCCGTGACGGACAGCCATGGCGATATAGGATTTGCCCAGATCGACGCGGGTTTTCGGATCGACCTTGCCGTCCTTGATCAGCTTGTCCAGCGCGGCACCCACCATCAGCACCACGTCGGCAGGTTCCTGACGCGCAAGGCGATTGGGGATGGCTTGCGGGGTTGCGCCCATGGACGGTGCCACTTCACCTTGCAGTTTGACGCCCACGCGTTGTTCGTAATCCGGGGTGACGGCCTTGAAGGCGCCCATGATGCCGCCGGAACTCAAGACGATCAGTTGAACAGGGGCGGTGGCCGTTGCCGCGTGGGTAAAAGCCGCAGGAATAAAGGTGATGGCGGCGCTCAGCAGGTAAGGCAGAATTTTTTTCATGAAGATGAACCTGGCGTTGTTAGAGGTGAATCTGACGAATAAAAACAGCGCGGGCAGTATGTGGCAAATGTGCGCTGAGTAAATCCCTTTCTTGCGACCTCGGATTCACAGACGCCATTTGCCACACTGGGTTCAGTTAAAAAAAGGCCGCGCCGGGTGTTGAACCCGGCGCGGCCTGTTTTCCGATTTACACCTTGAAGTGGCTGACCAGCATCTGCAACTGGTTGCCCAGACGGGCCAGTTCGACGCTGGACGCGGCGGTCTCTTCACTGGCGGCGGCGGTCTGTTCGGAGACGTCTCGCACGTTGAGGATGCTGCGGCTGATTTCTTCGGCCACCGAGCTTTGCTGCTCGGCCGCGGCGGCGATCTGCTGGTTCATCGCCTGAATGTTCGAGACGGTGTTGGTAATGCTTTCCAGCGAAGTACCGGCCTTGCGGGTCAGCGCCACGCTGCTGTCGGTGAGGTTGCGACTGCTGAGCATGATGTCCGAGACCTGACGCGTGCCGTTCTGCAGGGCGGCAACCAGGCCTTCGATTTCTTCGGTGGATTGCTGGGTGCGCTGCGCCAGGCCACGGACTTCATCGGCCACGACCGCAAATCCACGGCCGGCTTCGCCTGCGCGAGCGGCTTCGATCGCGGCGTTGAGCGCCAGCAGGTTGGTCTGTTCGGCAACGGCCTTGATCACGTCCATCACCTTGCCGATCTTGTCGCTTTCCTGTTCCAGAACGCTCATGGCGTCCGTGGAGCGGACCACTTCGCTGGCCAGCTTTTCAATCTGTGCAATCGCTTCGCCGACGACTTTGTCGCCATCACGGGCCTGCTTGTCGGCATCGGAGGCGGCGACCGACGCTTGTTCGGCATTGCGCGCGACCTCGTGAACGGTGGCCGACATCTCGTGCATGGCAGTGGCGACCTGGTCGGTCTCTACTTTCTGGCTGTTGACGCCAGCGCTGGTCTGCTCGGTGACCGCAGACAGTTCTTCGGCGGCGCTGGCGATTTGCGTCACGCTGTCCCGGATGCCGCCAATCAGTTCACGCAAGGTGGTGCCCATGCGTTGAATGCCATGCTGCAGCACGCCCAGCTCATCCTTGCGGGTAACGATCATGTCGTGTGACAGATCGCCGGATGCGATGCGGTCGACGACCTTCAGGGTTTCCTGCAACGGGCCGGTGATCTGGCGAGTAATGATCAGCGCCGCCAGGGCACCGAAGATCAGCGCCAGCAGGGTACCGCCGATTTGCAACGTGCGCGCTTCATGAACATCGGACTCGCCCAGCGTGTTCTGAATGTCGATCAGTTGCTGGCTCAGTTTGATGATCTGGGCTTGCTCTTCGGTCATCTCGGCGCGCGCGGCGTTGATGCTGTCGGTGGCGGCTTTGAAGCCTTGAACCGAGTTGCGGTACCCGATCAGCGACGCTTCCAGCTGTTTCAACCGATCGGCATGCGTACTGCCGAACGTCGCATTCAATTTCTCAAGGCCACTGATGGCGGCAGACAGCTGACGAGTGGCGGCTTCTTCAGTCTTGGCGTTGACGTTGCCGGTGTAACCGCGCACTTCGTAGCGCACCAGCATGACGTCTTCTTTGGCCTTGATGATGGTCTGGTACTGTTCGAAACGACGTTCGTCGGTCGGGTCCAGCTTCATCACGTCAGCGTTGATCGCAGCGATCAACTCGGCCGCCTTCACGGCATCGACACCCATATCGGCGCGTACTTTGGCGCTGGTCTTATAGCCATCGCGCATCTTGTTCAGTGAGTTCTGATAGGCACTGATCTGATCGCCCAACGCTTTGATCGCGGGTACGTTCAGCGGGTTGCTGAACGTGGTCTGCAGGTATTGCTGTTGAGCCTTGTAGGTGTCCAGGGCGGTCTGCACGGTTTGGGCCACGGCCTCATCGCCGTTGCTGAGCATGTATTGCAGACGGGTCACGCGCAGGTCGGTGAGTTTGTAGCCGAGTTTGGTGATGTCTGCCACGCGATCACTGCGGAACGTCATGTTGCCCAGGCTGTTCCAGCCGATCAGTGCAAGCAGGGCAGTAAAAACGAGTACGACACCGAACCCGAGGGCCAGCTTCATATTGACGCTGATGTTGGCGAACCAGCTCTTCATCACAATTCTCCAGAATGTCCATTTTTTGAAATCGTCAGCTGGAGAGTTGTTGTTCTATAAAGCCAGCAAAACATTCAAATGTACGAATGCATCGGCGGGAACCGGGAAATCTGTAAGAAATGTCGGAGCAATGGCGGGATTTTTTCTTACCGGGACGCGTGGAGAGCCTTGGCATGGGCGTTCGCGGAGCCCAAAAACAATCAAGCCCGGCAAAGGCCGGGCTGGGAGGGAGCGAAGGGTGAATCAGCTCAGGCGGCTTGCACCGACGTGATCAGCACCATCAGCAGCGACGCGACCCATGTTGGTGTGATCAGAACCGTTTTCAGCGACACGGTTGGCGCCTACGCGGTCAGCACCATCAGCAGCGATGCGGCCCAGTTGGGTGTGGTCAGAACCGTTTTCAGCAACGCGGTTGGCACCTACGCGGTCAGCACCGTCAGCAGCGACGCGACCCATGTTGGTGTGATCAGAACCGTTTTCAGCGACACGGTTAGCACCAACGCGGTCAGCGCCATCAGCCGCCACACGGTTGGCACCGACACGATCGGCGCCGTCAGCAGCGATGCGACCCAGGCCGGTGTGGTCAGAACCGTTTTCGGCAACGACCGGCGAATTCAGGTGTTGGCTGGCATCGACAGCGGGCAAAGCGAATGCGCTGCTTGCCAGTACGGAGAAGGCCAGGCCAAGGATCAGTGAGTTGGTTTTCATGAGGGTTGCTCCAGAATTCGTCAGTTGTTAACTCGGTATGGAGGCAATGTTACGCGGCGCTGGATTATTAAGAAGTCAATCGTATTGGTAGCGATCATCGCTGTGGTTGATAGTGGGAAAGTCCCCACGGGCGAATGAAGAAACACGGAGTACCCTCGATCCGGTTTGAGACGATTGCGCAAAAGCTTGAGCGGATCGCACGTAACCTGAGATCCGCGTCTCCTTAACCTTGAGTCCACTGAAATCACCAAGGGCTCAACGCCATGCTCACGCTCAATACCCTGCTGCAAAAGGCTTCCCGCCTCGACAAACTCGGCATCCACCTGATCAGGATCGGCGTCGCCATCATCTTTATCTGGATCGGTGCATTGAAGTTCGTGCCCTACGAGGCCGACAGCATTACCCCGTTCGTGGCCAACAGCCCGGTGATGTCGTTCTTTTATGAACACCCGCACGAGTACAAGGAGCACCTGACCCACGAAGGCCAACTGGACCCGGTCAAACGCGAATGGCAGGTCAGCAACCACACCTATGCGTTCTCCGACGGTCTGGGCACCGTCGAAATCCTGATCGGCTTGCTGGTGCTGTCATACGGGTTCTCTCGTCGTCTGGGCATGCTCGGTTCGATCCTCGCCTTCCTGACGCCCATCGTGACCCTTTCGTTTCTCTTCACGACACCCGAAGCCTGGGTCTCCAACCTTGGCGATGCCAACTATGGATTCCCTTACCTCTCTGGCGGAGGCCGTCTGGTGCTCAAGGATGTGCTGATGCTCGCAGGCGCGGTGGTGATGATTGCGGACTCGGCGCGTCAGTTGCTGCGGTCTGGCAAGACAATACAGTGACGGGTACCGAGACCCTGAAGACGGGCCTGATGGCGTCAGCATTTCGTCGAGCAATCTGACGAACAGTTGACCATCAGGTCTGTGCATGACCCTTTAGTCAGACGCGTCAAACGCTGACGTCAACTTTCCCTCCCTCGTCTGTATCAGGGATGAAATATTTCAACTGTCGAGGTTGGGCCGAACAAAATACCGTGTACTGGCTTCAGTCTCCGCCGAGGGTGGCGGTCTTCTAACCAGTATGGAAGTTGCGTTATGAAACCTGTTCAGCGATTCACCACACTCGACAGTTTCAGAGGTGTTTGCGCATTGCTGGTCGTGTTCTTCCACCTGCATGTGGTCGACACGTTCATCCAGCTGCCGTTCTTCCGACGAGACGAGGTACTGCTCAATTTCTTCTTTGTCCTCAGTGGTTTTGTTCTCGCTCACACCTACGGCATGAAGCCGAATCTTTCGTTCAAATCCTTCTTCATTTCCCGCGTGTTCCGCCTCTATCCGCTGCACCTGGTGATGCTGGCCGTATTCATCCTGTTCGAGACGGTCCGCTGGATCGCCTACAACAAGGGTTTCTATCTGAACAACGTGCCTTTTACCGGGCTTTTCGCGCCGAAGGAAATCCTGCCCAACCTGTTCCTGGTTCAGGCCTGGACCACACTGACGGAAACCATGTCGTTCAATTATCCGTCCTGGACCATCAGCATCGAGTTCTACATCTATATGCTGTTCGGCGCCCTGTGCATGTTCTCCATGAGAAACCGCTTCCTGCTGTTCGCCGCGATATCGCTGACGGCCTTTGCCTTGATCTTTTCCGAGAACGAGCCCTTGGTCGAGCGGGCAATGCTCGGGTTGTCCTGCTTCTTCGCGGGCAACATCACCTATGTGGTGTACCTGCTCATCCGGGACAAGTTCGTGCCCCGGCCTTGGCTGATGACCGTTCTTGAGTGCGCGATGATGTACGCGACCTACTGGATCGTGATGAACGACTTCGACTATCGCTCGCCCGTTGGCAGCCTGACGTTTTGCGGGTTGGTGTTGCTGTTCGCGTTCGAAGGCGGCCTGGTGTCTGCGCTGCTTAAGACCGGCGTGTTCGTCCTGCTGGGCAAACTGTCGTACTCGATCTACATGACCCATGCAGCGTTCCTGTTCTGCCTCTCGACGGTGTTCATCGTGGCGCAGAAAGTCACGGGCCTGGAGCTGGCGCCGATGATCGGCGGTCAGCGCTTCATGGACACAGGATCGATGCTCGGCAACAACCTGTTTGTGGTGGCGGTTGCTGTGTTTTGTGTCGTGATTGCAGGGTTCGCGCACAAGTACGTCGAGATGAAAGGCTACGAACTGGGCAAACGCGTGCTTGGAGGTTCTGCCAACGCCAAAACGGCGGCGGACAAGCAGGGGGCACTGCCCGCCATGGAACAGCGGGTTGATCGAGTGGCATAAGCCATTGCGGGCTCAGCTCGCCTACGGGTGTGATGAGTCCTTCAACCGCGCAACCATTGCACCATCCCCAGGCCTGCCGCGCGGCCGCTGGCAAAGCAGGCCGTGAGCAGATAGCCGCCGGTAGGGGCTTCCCAGTCGAGCATTTCTCCGGCGCAGAACACGCCCGGCAAAGGCTTGAGCATGAGGCGCTCGTCGAGGGCCTCAAAGGGAACGCCGCCCGCCGTGCTGATGGCCTCGTCCAACGGGCGGGGCCTGATCAGCGTCAATGGCAACCGCTTCACGGCCTGGGCCAGCTGCGCCGGATCAGCGAACGCCTCGACAGGCGCCAATTCACGCAGCAATCCTGCCTTCACGCCGTCGATGCCAAGCTGACTGTGCAAGTGCTTGGACATGGAGCGGGCGCCGCGTGGTTTGCTCAATGCTTTCTGCACATCGGTCAGGCTTTTCCCCGGCAGCAGATCGATCTCCACCGTGGCCGAGCCCTGTTGATTGATCGCCTCACGGATCTGCGCCGACAGCGCGTAGACCAGACTGCCTTCGACACCGGTCTGGGTCAGCACGCATTCGCCCAGCCGCAGAGGATGCCCTTGCAGGCCGATGGCGATGTTCTTCAGTGGCGCGCCTGCAAACTTGTCGCGCAACAGATCGCTCCAGGACGACACCTCGAAACCGCAGTTCGCGGCTTGAAGGGGTGCGACGGGCACACCGCGTTCCTCAAGTAACGGCAACCACGCGCCGTCCGAGCCCAGGCGTGCCCAACTGGCGCCACCTAATGCGAGCAACGTCGCCGCGGGCTGGAGAGTCAGTTCGCCTTCCGGGTGGGCAATGCGCAGGCTGTGGTCGGCATTCCAGCCCAGCCAGCGGTGGCGGGTGTGGATAACGACACCCGCGTCGCGCAGACGCTTGAGCCAGGCGCGCAGCAGCGGCGCGGCTTTCATGTCCGTGGGAAATACGCGGCCCGAACTGCCGACGAACGTTTGAATGCCCAGCCCGTGAATCCATTCGCACAACGCCTCGGCACCGAAGCCGCGCAGCAGTGGCGCAATCATCGGGGCGCGTTCGGCATAGCGCGACAGAAATGCCGGGTAGGCCTCGGAGTGGGTGATGTTCATCCCGCCCACGCCGGCCAGCAGAAACTTGCGTCCCACCGACGGCATTGCGTCGTACAGATCGACCTTGAAGCCCGCCTGGCTCAACACTTCGGCCGCCATCAAACCGGCAGGGCCGCCGCCGATGATGGCAACAGTGGGGGCAGGGGAGGACGTGTCTGAGGTCATGGGCAAGCTGCGGATCGTTGACGTGGGGCGCGCATTCTAACTGAGGTGCAGGGCAAACGAACGGCCTGTGGACAACTATTGAGCAAAAAACATACAACCCGCTCTACACCTTGCACCATATGGCGTCTGTCGCGTTGCGCTCAGGTTATCCACAGGCGGTTCCACAGTGGATGTGGGTAAGCCTGTTCGCGCCCGGTTGCTATAACCCTTCCGAGCTCCATACCCGCTGCGCGCTGTGATGCAGAATCCCGTGCCGACGCGCCAAGGCTTCGCGGTCCTTGCTGTAACCGCCGCCGATCACCCCCATCACCGGAATGTCTCGCGCCAGGCAATGGCGCATCACGGCTTCATCGCGACGCGCCACGCCGTCGTCGGTCAATTGCAGGTAGCCCAGCGCATCGTCCTTGTGCACGTCGACACCCGCGTCATAGAGCACCAGGTCGGGTCGATACAGCGGCAGCAGGTAATTGAGCGTGTCATCGACTACCTTCAGGTAATCGTCGTCGCCCATGCCCATCGGCAGCGGAATGTCCCAATCACTCTGGGCCTTGCGCGCGGGGAAGTTTTTTTCACAATGCAGCGAGACGGTGATCGCGTCGTCCGTGTGTTCGAGAATCCGCGCCGTACCATCGCCTTGATGGACGTCGCAGTCGAAGATCAACACCCGGTCGACCCGCCCGCTTTGCAGCAGGTAATGGCTGATGATCGCCAGGTCGTTGAAGATGCAGAACCCCGCAGGATAATCGTAATGCGCGTGATGGGTGCCGCCCGCCAGGTGACAGGCCAGACCGTGCTGCAGCGCCTTCTCGGCGGTCAGCAACGACCCGCCGACGGCGCGCACGGTGCGTCGGGCCAGGTCTTCGCTCCAGGGCAGCCCCAGACGACGCTGATCTTCGCGCGACAAGTCGCCATCCATGTAACGCCGGATGTACGAAGGGTCATGGGCAAGCGCGAGAATATCGTCCGGGCAGACCTCTGGACGGAATAACTGAGCATCCGTGGTCAGTCCGCTGTCAATAAGGTGGTCGTGCAACAGGCGGAATTTGTCCATCGGGAAACGATGGTCGGGCGGGAACGCCGGACTGTAGTCTTCGTGATAGATAAGCGGCAGGGACATAGTGCGTACGCGTAGGGTTCGACGGGGAATCTTGCCAGTTATGACCGCGACCGCACAGCGATTTGGCGCGTGCCGTCGTGGTTGTAACGGGTAAACACTTTGAGGTGCGGGGCAGGGGAGATGTTCAATGGAGCCGATACTTGAGCTCAACAGCGCACGCTTGTTGATGCGTCAGTGGCGAGATGATGATTTGCCAGCCTTTGCACACATGTGCGCCGATCCACAGGTGATGCGGTATTTTCCTGCGCTGCTCACACGGCTCGAAAGCGCCAAGATGATTGGTCGCGTGCGGGGGCATTTTGCTGAATACGGCTTTGGTCTGTGGGCGCTGGAACGTAAGGACACCGGGGAATTCATCGGTTTCACCGGGCTGAACGTGGTGGGTTTCGACGCGGCATTCACCCCTGCGGTGGAAATCGGCTGGCGCCTGGCCCGCGAACACTGGGGCCTGGGGTATGCCAGTGAAGCGGCCTGGACGGTCCTGGGCTGCGGGTTCGAGCATGTCGAGCTGGACGAAATCGTGTCGTTCACAGCGGTCAGTAATCTGCCGTCGCAGAAAGTCATGCAAGCCATCGGCATGCAGAACACGCCGGCCGATGATTTCGATCATCCGAATCTGCCAGAAGGCCACCCGCTGCGGCCTCACGTGCTCTATCGCATCAACCGCCAGCAGTGGCTGGCGACCTTGTGAATCGTGGGAATCGGGCTACAAACACCTGTATCATCTCGCCCACCGCCCCGTGACGGCTGTGCTTCGGCCTCCGTGGGCGGTCTGTGCAATGAATGGTGTGTGACGACTGTGTGCGAGGAGCCCCGAATGAGCCATGTGCTGGATGATCTGGTGTCGCTGTTGAGCCTGGAACCGATTGAAGAGAACCTCTTCCGTGGGCGTAGCCAGGACCTTGGTTTTCGCCAGCTGTTTGGCGGTCAGGTGCTTGGCCAATCGTTGTCGGCGGCCAGCAAAACGGTGGAGGACGAGCGCCATGTTCATTCCCTGCACGGCTATTTTCTGCGTCCCGGCGATGCCCATCTTCCGGTCGTCTATCAGGTTGATCGCGTGCGCGATGGCGGCAGTTTCAGCACCCGCCGCGTGACGGCCATCCAGAAAGGCCAGCCCATTTTCACCTGCAGTGCATCGTTCCAGTACGACGAAGAAGGGTTCGAACACCAGAGCCAGATGCCTCAGGTGGTCGGCCCGGAAAACCTGCCGTCTGAAGTCGAACTGATGCGTCAGCGCGAGCACCTGATTCCTGCGCACATGAAGGACAAGCTGCTGTGCCCGAAACCCATCGAGTTTCGCCCGATGACTGAGTCCGACCCGTATAACCCCCAGCCGACCGATCCGGTGAAGTACGTCTGGTTCCGCGCCGACGGCACGCTCCCGGACATCCCGGCGTTGCACAAGTACATGCTCGCCTACGCGTCCGACTTCAATCTGCTCACCACCTCGCTGCTGCCTCACCGCAAGACGGTTTGGCAGAAAGACATGCAGATCGCCAGCCTCGACCATTCGCTGTGGTTTCACGGGGAACTGCGAGCCGATGACTGGTTGCTGTACGCCATGGACAGCCCATGGGCGGGCAACTCGCGTGGCTTCTCGCGGGGCAGCGTCTACAACCGGGCCGGCAAGCTCGTCGCGTCGGTCAGTCAGGAAGGCCTGATTCGCCATCGCAAGGACTGGTCGTGAGCCTCTCGCAACTGCGTCACTGGGTGTTCGACATGGACGGCACCCTGACCATCGCCGTGCATGATTTTCCCGCCATCAAGCGCGCGTTGGACATCCCGCAGGAAGACGACATTCTGAGCCATCTGGCGGCATTGCCGGCGGACGTTGCCGCGCAGAAGCATGCGTGGTTGCTGGAACATGAGCGCGAGCTCGCCGTCGCGTCGAAACCGGCGCCGGGAGCGGTCGAGCTGGTCCGGGAACTGGCCGTGCGAGGCTATCGATTGGGCATCCTCACCCGCAATGCGCGAGAACTGGCGCATGTCACGCTGGAGGCGATTGGCATTGCCGACTGTTTCAACGTGGAAGACGTGCTCGGGCGCGATGAAGCGCTGCCCAAACCTGATCCCGGCGGATTGCTGAAACTGGCCCAGGCCTGGAACGTCGAGCCCTCGCAGATGGTGATGGTCGGCGATTACCAGTTCGACCTGGCCTGCGGGAAAGCGGCGGGCACCCATACGGTGCTGGTCAACCTCCCGGAAAACCCCTGGCCGGAACTCACGGACTGGCATGCGAGTGATTGTGGGGTGTTGCGGGAGATGCTGCAGCAAGGACGCGATACCTGATACCTGTGCAACCGGTGGGAGCGAGCAAGCTCGCGAAGGCTGACGTACAGCCGACATCAATACATCGAATGTATTGACGCATGCGCGAACTAGCTCGCTTTTATGGTGTGCATTTCCACTGTTTGGGGTGACGGCTGAGGGTTTGGTTTGTCCTGACGGCCAAACTGTTCCGCCTTCGGCGGGTTAATTGAAAGGACACCAAGTAACCAAGTGTCTTTGCTCCTGGCTTGGTTCCTCCTTCGTCGGAATACCTTCACTCCGGCGACGCTCCGTGGGCCCGCGCCGAACGGACATCCATGTCCTTGCGGCGCTCTCGCGGCATCCATGCCGCTCGGCCCACTCCACGCCGCCTGCGTTCAGCCTGCACCCAAGTCGCGTTTTGTGGTGTCTGGGCTGCTGCGGTATGAAGATCAAGAGCGAAGCGCGCTTTGCGCTGTTTTGGGTAAAGAATTCCTGTCACTGGCGGAGCACAAAACCTGTGGGAGTCAGCTTGCTGACGAATGCGGTGTGTCATTCATCCTTGATGAAACTGGCTCACTCCCATCGCGAGCAACCTGATGGTTCCCACGCTCCGCGTGGTAACCCATTCAATGACGCTCCGCGTCATCCGGGATATGGCGCATGCTGTCAGGCATTCGCCACTCAAGAAACGGACTGACACCACTGGTCTGAGAACCATAGAACCTCCCACAGGGCCGGTACTTAGCCGACATCCAGTGACCGTTTCCTCGCCCCCGCAGACGCGGTCCTTAATTCCCCTTGAACAACGCCGCCTGGCCTTCAGGCGACGTGAACATCCCTTCGCCGTTATGGCCGACGCCCTTCACCTCGATCAGACGCTGGTTCAGGCCTTCCGGATGGCGCTTGGTCAGGTAATCGAAGTAGTTATGCCCCCGCACCAGCCGGTTCGGCCCTTGTGCTTCTGCGCCGCAATCCTTGTCCAGCGCAGGATGGTTCGGGTCGGTGTCCAGTTCGCCCAACAGATACGTGACGTCGCGTTTCACATAGCCGGCTTCAAGCCCTGCGGCGGTTTCCTTGTCCGCGTAGGCGGGCAGTTTATTCAGGCCGTATTTCCAGGTGTCGAACGTCGGACACGTCGCCGCATCGACCGGCACGGGTCGCGTGGCGTCGAAATACGCGTACGACGACGGGTTGGCGATTACGTAACGCAGCTTGATGCCTTCCTTCTTCAGCAACGCGTCTTCCTTGCCGCCAATCAACGCATAGCGCTGCACCACCTGAGCGCCCCCGGAATGCCCGGCAATCACGATTTCTTTCAGGTTCGGGAACAGTTTGCTGTCGCTCAAACGCTTGAGGATGTGGTCGATGACCACGAACGAGCTGATCGGCTTGACGCCGGTTGACTTGGAACCGAGTGATTTATCACCGGCCATCCAGTCATTGCCGTGCCAGCGCAGGATCGTTTCCGGCAAATGGTGCGCGGCGATGTCTTTCTCATCGAGAAACTGCGGCGCGATCAGCAGGGTTTTGGACCGCTGCTTGGACTGGTTCGCCGCGCGCTCGACGCTGCGCAGATAGGTCTGTGCGTTGCGCAGGCGCCCGTGAAACACAATGACCACCCGCTGAATCTGAGGGCTAGGGCGCACCCAGCTCTGACTCAGCCCCAGCGTGGCCTGGGACGTTCCATTGATCAGCAGCCGGTCGGGGCTGATGGATTTGACCGCCTGATCCGCAGCATGAGCCGTCACGCTCATCAGGGTGCCCAACAACAGGATCGAAAGCGGTTTCATCATGTGATCAGAGGCTCTTGGCGGCGAATGTATCGCATTGGTTGATTTGTCCTTGGGCAAAACCTGTCTTGAACCAGCGCACGCGCTGGGCAGACGTCCCGTGGGTGAACGAGTCCGGTACTACACGCCCTTGGTTCTGTTGCTGCAAGCGGTCATCGCCAATGGCGTTGGCGGCGTTCAGCGCCTCTTCAATATCACCGGGCTCAAGCCAGTTCAAACGCTTTTGTGCGTTCGCGGCCCAAACACCGGCCAGGCAGTCAGCTTGCAGCTCCTGACGCACCAACAGACCGTTGTCGCCCTCCATGCGCATGCCACGCTGGCGGGCGGCGTCAACTTTAGCTGAAACCCCTAGCAAGGTCTGCACATGATGGCCAACTTCATGTGCAATCACGTAAGCCTGAGCGAAATCCCCTGCCGCTTTGAACCTTTGCGTCATTTCCCGGAAGAAATCCATGTCCAGGTAAACGCGCTGATCGCCGGGGCAATAAAACGGCCCGCTGGCTGACGTCGCATAGCCGCAGGCCGACTGGACCTGACCACGGAACAGGATCAGGGTCGGATTTTTGTACTGCCGCCCGCCTTGTTGAAAGATCTGTCCCCAGGTGTCCTCGGTGTCCCCGAGGATCGCCCGCACGAAATCCGCCTGCTCATCATTGGCGGGCGGCGCCTGCCGCGTTTGCGGATTGACCGCCGACGTCTGCTGCGTGCCCACCTGACCGGTGAGCTGCCCGAGAATCTGCATCGGGTCCTGCCCGGTCAACAGGCCGATGGCGACGATGATCACAATCCCGCCGATCCCCAGCCCCTTGCCCCCAATGCGCATGCCGCCACCGCCACCACCACCGGTGTCGTCGCGTGCGTCGACGACGTTGTCACTGCGACGTCCTTTTTTCCAGAGCATGGAGGAATCCTCTTTTTGTCGTGTAGGAAGTGTAGACGGCGAGGGAGGTGCGGCGTCTGACTGTTGGGACTAAGAGGGGGCGGAGCGGGGAATGGTTCAGAGCATGCCTTCTTAACGTCGGGGCATGCGCCGAAGGAAGGGATATCAAGAAGTTTTTATAAAGTAATACAGCGCGGCCATCGCGCTCACGTTCGTCAAAAGCCAACCATATAGGCCCCATATCCACCATTTCAACCGGCGGGGAATATTGAGGTGAGCGTCTTTGGTTATGTGGCCCTTGCGGTACATGACTCCCGGCATGTAGATAACCATAAACACCATATTCAGTCGCATATGTCTGCCAAAGATGCCGCCTTGCCAAAGCGTTTTAGTGTCGGAGATGCACCGGCATCCGGACAAACGTGTTTCCAGCAAATCGATTTGTTTAGAGGTGAAGCACATCAGCAGGATCAGGTTGCTCCACATGGAGACTCCCCAAAACAAACATAACAGGCCCAAGACTGGCATTATGGCCTCCACTCATAAATCATTTCGCCCATACCCTCGCCAATCGCCTCACCTGCAACTCCCCCTGCGTATCCGCCCATCGTAGCGGCGACGATCCCGCACCCGATTGCACCAACACCAGCGGTCGTCACGCCGAAGATGATCATACAAACCGGTACCAGCACTACAGTCCCGAAACCCCCTCCTCCCATTCCACCCGCAACACCCATAACCAGCTTCGACCCCTCAACATATTTCGCCTTGCGGCACATCTCCTCCCTCCCGGTCGAGCACGCTTCTTTGATTTCCAGATGCGTGGACCACGCATTCAACCCAATCCCGACCGGCGTTCCCATTCGCAACAATTTCGAAGCCTTGGCGATGTGACCAAGCCGCTGCGAGTACCCGCGAAGCTCCTGGGTGTGCAGGTAACTTTTCGTCGAGATGCCGAGCATCTTTTTGATCGAGCCCTTGTTGTGCATTCCTGTGCCCCAGCGGGCAATGCCCTCGAGCTGGGTGTCGAGTTTGGTGAAGAGCACTTTGCGCTGGTTGATGAATTCCTGGCGGGCAATCGGGGTGCCGCGTTTGAGGGACAGTCGATACAGCCGTTCGATATCCTGCAGCGTTTGTTCAACGCCCTTGAGGTGGGTGTTCCAGCTTCCGGAGGTTGAGCCCAGGCCCAGCGATCCGTAACCGAGCATCTGCTGCAGCAGGTCGTAGTTCTTGATGATGTCGCCATCGGCCCTGGCCTGGTTCCCGAACAGGGAATGATGAGTGCCGTAGGCCAGGCGCACCATTTCGGCTTCTTCGGCCGAGATCTTCGGGGTCGATTCGTCGCCCACCACGATGAGCTGACCGGGCATGACCATGGTGTTGCGGATGTAAGCATTGAGCGCGTCGAATTTTGCGCCGCCACTTACGTTCGATTTGAGGGTGGGGTAGTGCTGAAACTGATCGTTGATGAACACATAAGGCTTGCTGCCGACGGCCATTTTCCTGTCCCTGAAGAATGCGAGCGGGGCAGGATAGGGAAAAGGGCAGGGTACTTACGATGCGCTGGGACGCGCTTTCAGAAAATTCAGAACGTCCCTACTTTTGTGAGAGGAGACTTCCTACGCATCACCCTGCTCAGCCTTCACCGAACTGATGAACGCCTGCATCGCCGACGACTGGATGCGATGACGACGCGTGATCAACCCATACGGCGGCAGGCGGGCTTCAAAGCTGATCGGCAGGACTGCCAGCAAATCGCGCCCGGCGTAATCTTCGACCACCGACACCGGGGTGATGCCGAGCATGTCGGTCTGCTGTACGAGTGAGAGCAGGGTCATGATCGAGGTGGTTTCGACGATGCTGTTGGGGATGTCGACCCGCGCGTTGTGGAACACTTGATTGACGATCGCGCGCATCGGGCTTGGGTGCTGTTGCAGCACCCAGGTTTCATTTTGCAGCGCCGACCAGCTCAGGTCCTTGGCCTGCACCAACGGGTTTTTCGCGCCGGCAATCACACACAGTTCTTCTTCGCCCAGGCTGTCGAACAGCAGTTCTTCGGCGCGTGCGCCGCCGGGAATCCGCCCCAACACCACGTCGAGTTGATCCTGCAGCAAGGCCTGGACGAGTACGTCACTGGTGTCGACCTGAATGCTCATCGACAGGCGCGGATGGCTCTGTTTGAGGTTGGCGATGGTGCGTGTCAGCAAGCCCGACGCCAGTGCGGGAATCGCACCGACCGCCACACGGCCCAGGTTGCCCGACTCCAGCGCCACCAGCTCCTCGCGCATGCCGCTCAACTCGGCGAAGACCATGCGCGCGTAGTAGATGACCGTTTCGCCGAAGGGCGTCGGGCGCATGCCGCGTGGCAGACGCTCGAACAGTTCGACACCGAGCAGATCCTCGGCTTCGTGCAGCATCTTGGTGGCTGCCGGCTGGGTCATGCCGATGTTGTCGGCGGCGCGACGCAGCGAGCCGAATTCCTGCAAGGCCAGCATCAGCCGCAACTGGCGCAAGCGCAGGCGGCTGTGGATAACGTTGGCCTCGGGAATCTTGGTCATGGGATTGGCTCGCGTGAAAGACTGCGGCGAGCCTGACAAGAACTGCAGGGCATTTCCAGCATTGCTTGTCATCACAGCGTTTTCGGTTTGATTGCGTGACGATTACGCCAACCGAAGGCGGCTTTGATGCCACCCGAGATCAACGGCCAGAACAGCATCAACAGCGCGGCGGTGGTCAGGCTGCCGACCAACGGGTTGGACCAGAAGATGCCCAGTTGCCCGTCCGAGAACAGCATCGACTGACGGAACGCGTCTTCAGCCTTGTCGCCCAACACGGCGGCCAGCACCAGCGGCGCAATCGGATAGCCGAGCTTTTTGAACAGATACCCCAGCGCCCCGAAGCCCAGCATCAACATCACGTCGAACATCGAGTTATGCACCGAGTACGCACCGATGGCACAGACCATGATGATGATCGGGGCAATGATCGAGAACGGGATGCGCAGGATCGATGCAAACAACGGCACCGTCGCCAACACCACCAGCAGACTGACCACGTTGCCCAGGTACATGCTGGCGATCAGACCCCAGACAAAATCATGCTGCTCGGCGAACAGGGTAGGGCCGGGGTGCAGACCCCAGATCATCAAGCCGCCCAACATGACCGCAGCGGTGGCCGATCCTGGAATGCCCAGCGTCAGCATCGGCAGCAGCGCACTGGTGCCGGCTGCATGGTCGGCGGTTTCCGGGGCGATGACGCCCTCGATTTCGCCTTTGCCAAAGTTGTCGCGGTTTTTCGAGAAACGGCGGGCGATGCTGTAGCTCATGAACGACGCAGCGGTCGGGCCACCGGGGGTGACGCCCATCCAGCAACCGACGAGGGTGCTGCGCAGGATCGTGAACCAGTAACGCGGCAGTTTCGCCCAGGTGCGCAAGATCACCATCGGCGTGATGCGTGCGTGTTCACCCCGGAAAACCAGCCCTTCCTCAACAGTGCAGAGGATCTCGCCAATCCCGAACAGGCCGATGACCGCCACTTCGAAACTGATGCCGGTCATCAACGCCGGTTGATCGAACGTCAGGCGCAGGTTGCCGGAGACGGTGTCCATGCCGACCGCCGCCATGGCAAAGCCGATCATCATCGCGACCACGGTTTTCAGCGGTGGGTTCTTGCTCATGCCGATGAAGGTGCAGAACGCCAGCAGGTACACCGCGAAGAACTCCGGCGAACTGAAGGTCATGGCGAACGCAGCGATGCGCGTCGAAAGAAAGGTCAACAGCAGCACGCCAGCCAGCGCACCGATCAGCGCGGAACTGAATGCAGCGGTCAGCGCTTCAGCGGCGCGGCCTTCGCGGGCCATCGGGTAGCCGTCGAAGGTCGTCGCGACCGATGACGGCTCACCGGGAATATTGAACAGGATCGAGGTGATCGACCCGCCGAACAGCGCCCCCCAGTACATGCACGAGAGCAGGATGATCGCCGACACCGGCGACATGGTGAAGGTGAGCGGCAACAGCAATGCCACGCCGTTGGGTGCGCCCAGCCCTGGTAATACGCCGACCAGAATACCCAGCAGCACACCGATGACCATCAGCCCGATATGACCGGGTGTGAGGATCAGGTTCATGCCTTGCAACAAAGAATCGAATTCGCTCATTTCAGCGATCTCCCGGCCATGGCGATCAGGTCGCCCAAAGGGCCTGCGTCCAGCGGCACCTTGAACCACAGGTCGAAGATCAAGAAGCTGGCGAGCACCGCGCCGATCGACACGGTGCCTATCATGATCAGGCCATAGGGCTTGGCGCGGACTTTGTCACGCCACATGAACCAGGCGATGAACACGGCCGAGGCCAGGTAGATGCCGGTGAAGGGCATGGCGCAGACGAACAGGGCAATCGGGATGAACACCGACAGCACCTGACGGAATTCGCCACGGCTGACGAAACTGATGCTCAGCGGCTTCCAGCGAATGAACGTCAACACGCCGTTCGCCACGCTGGCGGTGGCCAGCAGCAGGCCAATGTAAAAGGGGAAATAGCCCGGCTCGGGACCGGCGTCGCCCCAGCCGATGCCTTGCTCGATGCTGCCGAACATCACCACCGCACCGATCAACAGGGTGAACGCGGCCAGGCCGAGCTCCACCCAGCGGGTGCCGACCAGCGAGGTCGAGTGAGAAGAATGGGACATGAAACACCTCCAGCGAGTGACTGCCGCGCGCCTTGATCGTCGGGCACGCGGCAGCAGGGCGGATCAGTTGCGCAGCCAGCCAGCTTCCTTGAACACCGGGGTGACGCGCGCAGTGTCCTTCTCGATGTAGGCGGTCAGTTGATCGCCCTCCAGGAAGGTCGGCACCAACGCGTTCTGCGTCACGTAGGCCTTGAACTCAGGTGTCTGCGACACCTTGCGCATCAGGTCGATGTAAAAGGTGCGCTGTTCGGCCGTCACATTGCCCGGCATGAAGATCGTGCGCGGAAAACGGTACTGGTCGATGCCCAGTCCGGCTTCGTGACAGGTGGGGACGTCGGCCCAGGATTTATCGCCTGCGACTTTCTCGGTGTAGCCCATGCGGTCCTTACTGAACACGCACAGCGGTTGCACCTGATCGCCGCGCCATTGGCTGATGCTCTCGGCGGGGTTATTTACGTTGGCGGCGATGTGTTTGCCCGCCAGTTGCGTGGCGGCCTCGCTGCCGCTCTTGAACGGTATGTAGACCAGCTTGGTGTTGTTGGTCTGGTTGAGCAGCAGGGTCAGGGTCTGGTCGACGTCCTTGGACTGACTGCCCCCCATGCGCATGCTCGACGGATCGGTCTTGACCGCTTCGTAGAAGCTTTTGGCGTCCTTCCACGGCGCGTCTTTGTAGGTCCAGAGAATGAAGTCATCTTCGGCGACGGCAGCAACGGGGGTCAGCTCCTGCCATTCGTAGCCGAGCTTGGAGACCAAAGGCAGCAGGTAAATATTGTTGGTGGCGATGACCAGTTTATCGGCGTCGCCCTTGGAGACTTTCATGTCGAGGAAGGCTTCGGCGCCATTGCCGCCGCCCTTGTTCAGGACGATGGTGTTCACATCCAGAAACTTGTGGGTGCTGATGATCGACTGAATGAGTCGGCCCAGTTGATCGGTGCCGCCGCCAGGACCACCGGCCACGACGATCTCGACGTTCTTGTCAGGTTGCCATGCGGCGAGGGCGAGGGTGGGAAGTGCTGTGGCGCACATCAGCGTGCAACCGAGCAGCAGACGTGACGCGCGTCGAAAAGATGCGGTTCGCATGGTGATCCTCATTTTTGTAGTTGTTATGAGTGGCTGTCGTGTCGATCAGCCATGCGCCGAGTGTGTGAAAGTTGCTATGTCGCGTCTACTCAAAACATCACATACACCGATAGCCTGAGGTTATAGCGGCGCAGGGGTGAGGGTGGATGAGCCCACACCCAAGGTCAGTACGTTGGCGGTCCGGGGCATGGGCGGCAGCGATTCTCCAGAGGCGGCCGCCCACTTGCTGAGCGGCTGCAAGATGCAGAACAGGATGGGCGGCTCGCTGTGCTCGTTACATCTTGAAATTAAGGACCAGTTGATTGAGCCCGACTGCCAGTTGCGACAGTTCCGAACTGGCCGCGGACGTCTGGTTGGCACCGGCCGAGGTCTGCAGCGACAGATCGCGAATGCTGGTCAGGTTGCGGTCCACTTCGCGCGCGACGTGTGCCTGCTCTTCGGTCGCCGTGGCAATGCTGGTGTTGCGTTCATTGATTTGCACGATGGCCGCTGAGATGTCCGCCAGCGCACGGCCGGCGGCTTCTGCGACTTCGAGGCTCGCTCGGGCCTTCTCGCTGCTTTGGCCCATGGCGGTGACGGCCTTGCTGGCACCGGCCTGAATGGAGCCGATCATCTTCTCGATTTCCGCGGTCGATTGCTGGGTGCGGTGGGCCAGGGCGCGCACTTCGTCGGCCACCACCGCGAAACCGCGTCCGGCTTCGCCCGCGCGGGCGGCCTCGATGGCAGCGTTGAGCGCCAGCAGGTTGGTCTGGTCGGCGATGCCGCGAATCACATCCAGCACGGCGCTGATGTTCTGTACTTCACCCGCCAGACCGTCGATCTCGACCGCCGTGGCGCCGACCGTGCTGTGCAGCTCGTGAATTACCTGCAGGGTCTCATCCACACGACGTGTCCCGTTCTCGGCAGACTGGGTGGAGTGGCGCGCCGCCTCGCTAGCGTGCGCGGCATTGCGTGCGACCTCTTCCACGGCCGTGCTCATCTGATTGATCGCGGTGGCCGCCTGATTGATTTCGTCGTCCTGACGCTGGATACCGCGCAAGGCGTCTTCGGTGACCGCGTTCATTTCTTCGGAGGTCGAAGCCAACTGGTTCGACGAATGGGATAGCTCGGACAAGGTGGTGCGCAGGTTCTGTTGCATCACCGCCAGTGCCGCCAGCAGGCGGCCGGGTTCGTCTTTACCGTCAACGACGATCGGTTTGCCCAGATCGTTGTCGGCAATCTGCTGAGCCACGGCCAGTGCCTTCTGGATCGGCGTTGTCAGGCTGCGGGTGAAGAGCGTGGCCAGCAGCAGCGTTGCAACCAGTGCGATCAGGATCGCTGCGATGACCACTTGGCTCGCCTGTGCGTAGGTGTCATCAGCAGCAGCATCAGAGGCATCCATCTTCTCGCGAGCCAACTGCGAGACGGTTGCAATGTTTTTGGCCAGGATCTCCGCTGCCCGCGTCTGCTCTCCTTCCGGTCGGGTCATCGCGGTAATGATCTCCTCACGCTTCTGTGCGACGGCCTGCAGATAACGGGCATGAACCTCAAGATAGGCTGACATGCTGCGCGTCATCTCCTCGTAAGCCTTCAGACCCTGAGCGGTGAGGAGCAGTGGCTTAAGCTCAAGGACGTCTTTTTCCAGATCCTGACGACCCTGATCGACGCGTTTTCGTGCATCTGCTCTCGCGTCTTCAGTCTGCGCGGCTCGCAGGCCGGTATTGCCCAAGCGAATGCTCAGCAGATCGCTTCTGATCTGATCGATCGTGAGCAGGGTGGGCAGCACGTTGTCCTGCAGCAGTTCTCTGGCATCCTTCAGCCGCGAGGCCTGCTGCAGGGAAAACAGCCCGACGACTGTAATCAACAGGGCGAAGAAGCCAAAACAGATCAATGATCGGGGTGCGATATTCAGACTGCGCAGATTCATTGTGAAGAGCCTATTCATATACATGTATTGCCCTATCGACCTGAAACGTTTCAGCTTTAGGGCAGATTGCCATCTGATTTGGCGGTTTTGCTCTCCGCAGAGTGGTTAACGGGCCTTGAGGCGCTGAAAAAAACAAACGCTAGGCCCTCATCGAGGAGGGCCTGGCTTCCGTTCTTTCTGGATGATTAAGGGGAGCGGTCGCCCGATTCCAGAATGGATCACTTCTTCCCCGCCACACCGAATCACTGTTCATCCGGTTGCGATAGTCAGGGATGCGCGGCGTCAGGCCTGCGAGTGGATTCAGGGATTGATGTGCGAGTTCCTGATGAGTGAACAGCGAATATCCCGGACCCGCCGCTATACCCTCCAGCTATCACCCTATCTCCACTTTTGATTAGACGGTTATCGCTGAGCCTTCGATAGTGATGGCCACGACGGGTGATCTCACAGAAGATCGCCAACAATAAAAACAACAACATTGAGGTACGCACCCATGGCTCGCAGCAGCGCCGACGTGAACCTGTCCGCGACAGGTGAACCGTATGCCCCTCCCGTTTCCAGCGTTGCCTCCGGGGCCAAAGCCAGTACGGTGCGGTGGCGGATCTTCGCAATCATCTTCGTGTTGACCATGGTCAACCTGATCGACCGGGTTTCGCTGTCCATCGCGATGCCGACCATCGCCAAGGAATTCACCCTCTCACCTGCGATGCAGGGTTTGATCCTCAGCAGTTTCTTCTGGGCCTACGCGCTGTTGCAGATCCCCGGGGGCTGGATGATCGACCGCTTTGGGCCGCGCCGTGTGATCACGTGGTCGACCGGATTGTGGGGCACGTTCCAGGTGTTGGCCGGTTTTGCCACGGGCGGCGCGTCGTTGTTGTTCGCCCGGATGTTTCTGGGGGCTGCGGAAGCGCCTCTGTTTCCGTCGGGCGGCAAGCTGATTTCGCTGTGGCTGGCGCCAAGCGAGCGCAGCCGTGGTGCGGTGATGATGGACAGTGGCAGTCCGCTGGGCGTAGCGCTGGGTGGGTTGATCATCGCCTTCCTGATCGTGTCGCTGGACTCCTGGCGCTCGGCCTTTGTGATCGCCGGGGTCGCGACGCTGTTGTTGGGCTGGGTGTCGTGGCGGTATCTGCGTGACGACCCTTCGGTTCACCCGCAGGTCAACGAAGCGGAGCTGGCGAAAATCAATGAAGGCCGTGAAACCCCGGCGGCTGAAGCGGCGCGGGCCAAGGTCAAAGGTCTGGGCATCGCCGCTCGCTCGCTGACGGGCCTGCTCATCGGCCGCTCGACCTGGGCGATGGTGTATTTCGGTTTGCTGACCTGGGGGCCGAGCTACCTGG
Source organism: Pseudomonas abietaniphila (assembly GCF_900100795.1). GTDB lineage: Bacteria > Pseudomonadota > Gammaproteobacteria > Pseudomonadales > Pseudomonadaceae > Aquipseudomonas > Aquipseudomonas abietaniphila. The sequence continues at coordinate 60,774 of NZ_FNCO01000014.1, read as the reverse complement.
CTCAAGCACGAGGCTTCGACATCAAGGGCATCGGTTTCGCAACGTTCGTGATTTTCATCTGCGGTTCTCTGGGCTCGCTGACCGGCGGTTTTCTCTGCGACGGCCTGATTCGCAAGGGCGTGCGCCGGGGTGTGGCGGTCAAAGGCTTGCTGACCTTCTCGGGTGTGATTGCCCTGGGTGCCTTGCTGTTGTTGCCGCAACTGAGCGATCCGATTGGCGCAGTGGCATTGCTGGCAATGACGGCGTTCTTCCTGATGTGGGGCAGCCTCTACTGGAGCTTCCCGGCATTGCTCGCGGCACCGGCCCGGGTCGGCCTGATCGGCGGGGTGATGAACCTGGCGGGCAGCATCGGCGGCATCTTCGTACCCATTTTGGTGGGCCTGATCCTGCAATACTTCGGCGGTTTCGGTGCGGTGCTCGGGTTCTTCGCGGTCTGCGCTGCGCTGTTCGTCCTCGCCACCCTGCTGATCGGCCTCGACGGCGAGCGTGAGGTGAGCAATGGCTGAGGAGGTCTACAGCGGCCCGATCGTCGACGCCCATCATCATTTCTGGGACCCGCAGACCAACCACCATCCGTGGCTTGCAGAGGGGGCAAACATCCCGTTCCGCTACGGTGACTATTCGGCGATCAAGCGGCGTTACCTGCCACCCGAGTACTTCGCCGATGTGGGCGAGCACAATGTGGTGCAGACGGTCTACGTCGAGACCGAGTGGGACCCGAGCGACCCGATCGGTGAAACCCGTTTCATCGAGCAGATCGCCGCGCGGTACGGCGTCCCCAATGCGGTCGTCGCGCAGGCCTGGCTCGATCATCCGGATGCGATTGCCGTGCTCGCCGAGCAGGCGTTGTTCGCCAGCGTCCGCAGCGTGCGGCACAAACCCGGTGGCCCTGCGTCGCCAAACGAGGTGGGCTCGCAACACACATTGATGAGCAATGAACACTGGCGCCGCAGTTACGCGACCTTGCACGACCTGGGCCTGCGTTTCGACCTGCAGACGCCGTGGTGGAACCTGCCGGAAGCCGGGTTGCTGGCGCGGGACTTTCCGGACACGACGCTGATTCTCAACCACGCCGGGCTGCCGTCGGATCGCAGCACCGAAGGCCTGGCAGGGTGGCATGGGGCGATGGCGAAACTGGCCGAGCAACCCAACGTGATCGTGAAAATCTCCGGCCTCGGTTTGCCCGGCAAACGCTGGAGCGTTCAGGACAATGGCTGGATCGTGCGCGAGATCATCGCGATGTTCGGCACTGACCGGGCGATGTTCGCCAGCAACTTCCCGGTCGACAGCCTGTGCGGCTCGTTCGACGACATCTACAGCGGTTTCAAACACATCGTTCGTGATCTGCCGCGCGCCGATCAGGAGCGTCTTTTCTACAGTAACGCGCAGCGTATTTACCGTTGCGAGCCGTGCGCCGTGGACCGTCCGCGGCAAGAACACATGAGGAGTCAGGCATGAATAAAACCCGAATTGCGATGGTGCTCGGTGACCCGGCAGGCATCGGCCCGGAATTGATCGCGCGTCTGCTCAGCGATGAAAAGGTCCGCAGTCAGGCGCAGGTGGTCCTGATCGCCGATGAAGCCGAAATGCGTCGGGGCATGGACCTTGCCGGGCTGTCGTTCCCTTATCGACAGATCGATTCACTGGACACGCTGGATTTCACTGACGACACGCCGTTGTTTTACAACTTCCGTGGGGACGCGGTGGGCGAGTTCCCGCGCAGCGAAGCCAGCGCCATTGGCGGCCGTTACTGCCTGGACACCCTGAAGATCGCGGTTGAGCTGACGGCCGCAAAAGTCACCAATGCGGTGTTGTTCGGGCCGTTGAACAAAACCTCGCTGCACATGGCGGGCATGGATCACAACGACGAGTTGCACTGGTTTGCCGAGCTGTTGGGCTTCACCGGGCCGTTCTGCGAATTCAACGTGATGGATAACCTGTGGACCTCTCGCGTGACCTCCCACGTTGCGCTGTCAGCGGTGCCGGGCATGTTGAGTCAGGAGCGGGTGGTCGAGGCGATTCGGCTGATCGATACCGCGCTCAAACGCAACGGTCTGAAAGCGCCGCGCATCGGTGTCTGCGGACTGAACCCGCACAACGGCGACAACGGTTCGTTCGGACGCGAGGAAATCGACATCATCGGTCCGGCAGTCAAAACCGCCCAGGCGCAGGGCATGAATGCAGACGGACCGTATCCGGGCGATACGATTTTCTTGAAAGTGCAGGGCGACGCCAACGCGTTCGATGCGGTGGTGACGATGTACCACGACCAGGGGCAGATCGCGATCAAGCTGATGGGCTTTTCTCGCGGGGTAACGGTGCAGGGCGGGTTGCCGATTCCGATCACCACGCCAGCGCACGGCACGGCGTTTGATATTGCGGGCCAGGGCAAGGCGAACGTCGGTGCTATCCGCCAGGCCTTCGAAATCGCCTGCAGGATGGGGCAGAGCAACGTTTAACGGTTCGGGCCTTCGGGCTGAGTGAAAAAAGACCACGTTTTTGCCGCAGGACGTTAGATGAGCGTCCTGCGGTTTTTTTTGTCTGGATTTCGGTGGTGTCTGGACCGACGTCATCGCGGGCAAGCGCGCTCCTACAGGTGGGCGTTGTGATGGTTCCTACGCTCTGCGTCCGAGGTTGCCTGTGACGCGGAGCGTCCATCGCCGGGTTACCACGCGGAGCGCGGCAACGATCAAACAACCTTTGTCCCTCCTATAACTCCCAAACCGGTTATGTCTTGCCACCGATCACCACCGGCTATCACTGGATACGCATAAGTGATTAGCCGACCCCCTTCGCGACTGGCTAAATTCCTTCCATCGAGCCGCGATGCAAAGCCTGCGAATCGAAGAACAATTACAAGAAGCCCTGTTCCGAACCCCGTGGAACGATTGGGCGCAACCAGCAGTGGCAAGGACTCTTCTCATGAAAATCAAAGCAATCCGTACCCGTGTCTTCGAATGGAAAGGCAAAGTCGTTCCACCTCAGGCGCACTTCTGCACCAACGCCAGCGACATCCTTTTCGAACGTGGCGATGCCATGGGCTCTTTCCGCTTTCACGGTTGGCTGGTGGTGGAAGTCGAGACCGACAACGGCATCGTCGGCATCGGTAACTGCGCGCTCGCGCCTCGTGTGGCCAAGGAAATCATCGACACCTATCTGGCCCCGATCGCGATTGGCGAAGACCCGTTCGACAACGAATACATCTGGCAGAAAATGTACCGCCAGAGCCACGCCTGGGGCCGTAAAGGCATCGGCATGGCGGCCATTTCGGCGATCGACATCGCGATCTGGGACATCATGGGCAAAGCGGTGAACAAGCCGGTGTTCAAACTGCTCGGCGGCCGCACCAAAGAGAAGATCTGGACCTACGCCTCCAAGCTCTACGCCAATGACAACCTGGACCTGTTCCTGGAAGAAGCGCAGGGCTACCTGAGCCAGGGCTTCACTGCCATGAAAATGCGCTTTGGCTACGGTCCGAAAGACGGCCCGGCGGGCATGCGCCGCAACATCGAGCAGGTGCGTGCGCTGCGTGAACTGGCGGGTCCTGACGTCGACATCATGCTCGAGTGCTACATGGGCTGGACCCTGGAATACGCCCGTCGCATGTTGCCGAAACTGGCCGAATTCGAGCCGCGCTGGCTCGAAGAACCCGTGATCGCCGACGACCTGGAAGGCTACATCGAGCTGAAGAAGATGGGCATCATGCCGATCTCCGGCGGCGAGCATGAATTCACCTCCTATGGCTTCAAAGACATGCTCGAACGTCGCGCGGTCGACGTGATCCAGTACGACACCAACCGCGTCGGTGGCATCACGGCCGCGCGCAAGATCAACGCCATGGCCGAAGCCTGGTCGGTGCCGGTCATTCCGCACGCCGGTCAGATGCACAACTACCACCTGACCATGTCCACCACCGCCTCGCCGATGGCCGAGTTCTTCCCGGTGTTCGACGTCGAGGTCGGCAACGAACTCTTCTACTACGTCTTCAAGGGCGAGCCTGCACCGGTCAACGGCTACATCCAGCTGGATGACAACAAGCCGGGTCTGGGCCTGGAAATCTCGGACGAGTACCTGAGCGAGTTCAACATTATCGAGTGATGTTGTAAGCGGTCGCGCGACGTCCCTGATGCCGCGCGCGCTGCTTTTGATTCGGTTCTGATGCCCCACGATCTGCTTTTGATTCTGCCCGCAGGGCGTAGGAGCAAGCTTGCTCCTACGCCCTCCGGGCAGAAGCGAGATCGCTTTCCACATTTTCGGGAGATTCAGCCCATGCGCCTTATTCAATTCGAAAACAGCCAGGGTCAGCGCCACGTCGGCGTTGTCGAGGGCTCGCAGGTCAACGTCGTGCGCAACACCACCAGCACCCGCGAACTGGCCCTTGCCGCCATTCGCAGCCAGCACAGCCTTCAGGCTGAAGTCGAAAGCCGTGGCACCGAATCCGGCCCGGATTACGCGGGCCTCTTGCAGAACGGTCAGATCCTCCCACCGCTGGACCACGAAGACCCGGCGCATTGCCTGATCAGCGGCACGGGCCTCACGCACCTGGGCAGCGCCTCGGCGCGGGACAAAATGCACCAGCACGACGGTCAGGTCGAAGCGGGCATGACCGACACCATGAAGATCTTCAAGTGGGGCACCGAAGGCGGCAAACCGGCGCAGGGCCAGGTCGGTGCACAGCCGGAGTGGTTCTACAAAGGCGATGGCAGCATCGTGGTGCGGCCGGGTGCAGACTTCCCGGTTCCGGCGTTTGCCGAGGACGCGGGTGAAGAGCCCGAACTGACCGGCCTCTACGTCGTTGGCGATGACGGTCAGCCGTACCGGCTGGGTTACGCGCTGGGCAATGAGTTCTCCGACCACGTCATGGAGCGTCGCAACTACCTGTACCTGGCGCATTCCAAGCTGCGCTATTGCGCCTACGGCCCGGAATTGCGGGTCGGCGAATTGCCGCGTCACCTGGCTGGCATGAGCCGCATCAAGCGTAACGGCGACGTGATCTGGGAGAAGGAATTCCTCAGCGGCGAAGACAACATGTGCCACAGCCTGGCCAACCTCGAATATCACCACTTCAAGTACGCCCAGTTCCTGCGCCCTGGCGATGTGCACATTCACTACTTCGGCACCGCGACGCTGTCGTTCGCCGATGGCGTGAAAACCCAGCCGGGCGACCGCTTCCAGATCAGCCTCGATGCCTTCGGCGCACCGCTGGAAAACGGCATCGGCGAAGGGCCACGTCCCGTGGCGATCGGTCAGATCAAGGCGCTTTAGGGTTAACGGATTAGAGGAGTTTCTGATGTCTTCCACGCTTGGACACAACTTCATTGGCGGTCAGCGCAGCGCACAGGGTTCGGTGCAACTGAACAGCCTCGACGCGACCACCGGCGAGGCGCTGCCGCATGCGTTCGTGCAGGCGACCGAAGCGGAGGTCGACGCTGCCGCGCACGCCGCCGCAGCGGCCTTCCCGGCCTTTCGCAACCTGCCGGCTGAAAAGCGCGCGCAATTCCTCGACGCGATTGCCGATGAACTGGACGCACTGGGCGATGATTTCGTCGCCACCGTGTGCCGCGAGACGGCGCTGCCGGCCGGACGCATTCAAGGCGAGCGCGGCCGGACCAGCGGGCAGATGCGCTTGTTTGCCAAGGTATTGCGCCGTGGCGACTTTTACGGCGCACGCATCGACCGGGCCTTGCCTGATCGTCAGCCGTTGCCGCGCCCCGATCTGCGTCAGGTGCGCATCGGTGTGGGCCCGGTTGCGGTATTCGGCGCGAGCAACTTCCCGTTGGCGTTCTCTACGGCCGGCGGTGATACCGCCTCAGCGCTGGCAGCCGGTTGCCCGGTGATCGTCAAAGCACACAGCGGTCACATGGCCACTGCCGAGCGTGTTGCCGAAGCCGTGATCCGTGCCGCTGAGCGTACCGACATGCCGAAGGGCGTGTTCAGCATGATTTTTGGCAACGGCGTGGGCGAATGGCTGGTCAGGCATCCGCTGGTTCAGGCGGTAGGGTTTACCGGCTCGCTGCGTGGCGGCAACGCGTTGGTCAAAATGGCGTCCGAACGTCCTCAACCGATTCCGGTGTTCGCCGAGATGTCGAGCATCAACCCGGTGTTCATCTTGCCCGACGCGCTGACGGCTCGTGGCGAGAAGATTGCGTCGGAACTGGCCGCCTCGGTGACCTTGGGGGGCGGGCAGTTCTGCACCAACCCGGGCCTGGTGATGGGTTTGCATTCCCCTGCGTTCAGCCAGTTCGTCGAGCGCCTGAGCGCCAACATGAATGACCAGGCGCCACACACCATGCTCAACGCGGGTGGCCTGGTCAGCTACAGCAAAGGTCTCGAGCATCTTCACGGTCATGCCGGTGTGACGCATCTGGCCGGGCATCCGCAGCAGGGCGAACAGGCCCAGCCGCAGCTGTTCAAGGCGGACGTCAGTCTGTTGCTGAACGGCGATGAGTTGCTGCAAGAAGAGGTGTTCGGGCCGACCACGATCATCATTGAAGTCGAGGACGAGGCCACGTTGAAGTCGGCGTTGACCGGCCTTCGGGGACAACTGACCGCGACCGTGATCGGTGAGCCCGCCGAACTCGTGAGTTACGCGTGGTTGATGGAGGCGTTGCAGGAGAAGGTCGGGCGCGTGCTGCTCAATGGTTATCCGACGGGCGTCGAAGTGTGCGATGCAATGGTTCACGGCGGGCCGTATCCCGCCACGTCCGATTCGCGTGGTACGTCAGTCGGCACATTGGCGATCGATCGTTTCCTGCGCCCGGTGTGCTTCCAGAATTACCCCGATGCCTTATTGCCCGAAGCGTTGCAGAACGCCAATCCTTTGAAGATCCGCCGGTTGGTGGATGGGGATATCACTGATTCAGCGCTGTAGGGCTGCAAACCAATAAACCTGTGGGAGCGAATTCATTCGCGAGACGGCGGTACAGACGATGAAGATGTATCGCCTGAACTGTCGATCCGCGAATGAATTCGCTCCCACAGGTACGGTGTCAATCAATGAACCTGGATCACACCCGCGCTGTCTGCTTCTCGGTCACTTCGGCGGGCGACGCATCGGCAAAGTGATTCACCTGCCGCAAGGCCTTGAAGCCCACCATCCAAGTACCCACTACTCCTAACGTACACAATCCGCCGATGATCGCGGCAGGGACAGCGCCCCACAGCGCAGCGCTGCTGCCCGCGCGGAATTCGCCCAGTTCGTTGGAAGAACCAATGAACAGCATGTTCACCGCATTGACCCGACCGCGCATGTCGTCGGGGGTCGAGAACTGCACCAGCGTCGAGCGGATATACACGCTGACCATGTCCGCAGCCCCTGCAATCATCAAAGCGAACAACGACAGCCAGAACAGCGTCGACAGCGCGAACACCAGGTTCGCGAGGCCAAACACCGCGACCGCAATGAACATCACCATGCCGACATTGCGATCAAACGGCCGGACACTCAGATAAAGGCCGGTGCCGACCTCTCCCAGACTCATCGCACTGCGCAACGCCCCCAGGCCTTGCGGGCCCAGGTGCAGGACTTCGTGGGCGTAGATCGGCAGCAAGGCGACCACGCCGCCCAGCAGCACGGCGAACAGGTCCAGCGAAATGGTGCCCAGAATGATCGGGCGCGAACGAATGAACGCGATGCCCGCCGTGAAGCGTTTCCAGGCGGTGGATTCCAGAATCTGCTTTTTACCGGCATAGAGCACCGGCACGCGGGTCAGCAGCAGCACGCCGGCTATGAAACTCGCCATGCACACCGAATAGGTCAAACCGCCGCCGCCCGCCGCGTACAGGCCGCCGCCCACCAGCGGTCCGGCGATGGTGGCGATGCGCATGATCATGCTGTTGGTGGCGATGGCCGAGGCGAGTTTTTCGCGCGGCACGACCTGCGGCAGCAGGCTTTGCAGGGCCGGACCGGTGAACGCCCGGGCACAGCCGAACAACGCCAGCGTGGCATAAATCAACCGGGTGTCTTGATGGTGGGTGACCGAGAACAGCATCAGCATCAGGCTGCACAGCGCCTGGACGGTCCAGCTGATGGTCAGGATCAGTTTGCGATCGTAGCGGTCGATGAGGTCGCCGGCCGGCATCAGCAACAGCAACATCGGGATGAACTGCGCAAGGCCCACATACGCCAGCGAAATCGGGCTGCGGGTCATGTCATAGACCTGCCAGGCGACTACCACCGCTTGAATCTGCATGGCAAACACGGCTGCGAGGCGGGCCGTCAGAAACTCGAAAAAGCCAGGCTGCCGAAGCACGCTTTCAGAGGCAGATCCGGAGGGCGAAGCGGGCGATTCGGAACTCAAGGCAAGGCATCCATCGAACGGAAAGACGGCCGATTGTTATACACCGGTATGCAGGTATATGCCGGTTACTGTCACAAATTTAATGATGAGCGGTGCGATGTTATTTGACTTCGCCGCAGCGCCGACTGGCATCTCGCGGACCTGTGGAAGCCGGCTTGCTGCGGGCCGCGTTCGGACGAAGGCGCCGGGTCAGACACTGATGTTTTGAATGACCCATCGCATTCGCCACTGTCGTAACCTCCAGCAGCTCCCACAGGTGAATGTGTTTCGCATTCGCTTAGCGTCTGACCAGCAACACCCCAGACTCCATATGGTGCGTGTACGGAAACTGATCGAACAGTGCGCAGCGCTCCACCCGGTGGGTGTCGTGCAGTTGCGCGATGTTGGCCGCCAGGGTTTCCGGGTTGCAGGAGATGTACAGGATGCGTTCGAAACGACGGGTCAGTTCGCAGGTGTCCGGGTCCATGCCCGCACGCGGCGGGTCGACGAAGACGCTGCCGAACTCGTAGCTCTTCAGGTCCACACCGGCCAGACGCCGGAACGGACGCACATCGTTCAGCGCTTCGGTCAGCTCTTCAGCCGACAGACGCACCAGCGACACGTTATCCACCGCGTTGTCCGCCAGGTTGCTCAAGGCGGCGTTGACCGAGGTCTTGCTGATTTCGGTCGCCAGCACCTTGCGCACGCGGGTCGCCAGCGGCAGCGTGAAGTTGCCGTTGCCGCAATACAGCTCCAGCAGGTCATCTTCACGGTCGCCCAGCGCGTCGTACGCCCAGCTCAGCATTTTCTGGTTCACCGTGCCGTTGGGCTGGGTGAATGCGCCTTCTGGCTGGCGATAGCTGAACGTGCGTCCAGCGACGTCCAGCTCCTCGGTCACGTAATCGCGGCCGATCACCAGACGTTGCCCCTTGGAGCGACCGATCACGCTGACCTTCAAGTCCGCGGCCAGTTGCTCGGCTTCAAGCTTCCAGGCGTCATCCAGCGGACGGTGGTAGCACAGGGTGATCATGCCGTCGCCGGCCAGCGTGGTCAGGAAGTCGACCTGAAACAGCTTGTGGTTAAGCGTCTTGCTGGCTTCCCAGCGATCACGCAGCACCGGCATCAATGCATTGATCTGCAGGCTTGCGATCGGGAAATCGTTGATCAGGATCGGCGTGTACTTGTCGCCCGGCGTGAACATCGCATAGTGACGTTTGCCGTCGTCGCGCCACAGGCGGAACTCGGCGCGCAGGCGGTAGTGCTCACGCGGCGAGTCAAAGACCTGAGGTTCCGGCGCGTCGAACGGCTTCAGCAGTTCACGAAGACGATCGGCTTTTTCATCGAGCTGACGGCTGTAGCTCGCAGGGTCGAACGTGCTGCTCATGGATAGAAGCCCAGCTTGATGACGAACAGGATCGACAGCACGACCAGCGCTGAATTCAGTTCACGGGCGCGGCCCGACAACAGCTTGATCACTGTCCAGGAAATGAAACCAAACGCGATGCCGTTGGCGATGGAATAGGTGAACGGCATCGCCAGCGCGGTGAGCACGACGGGCGCCGCTTCGGTGATGTCGTCCCAGTTGATTTCCGCCAGACCCGAGGTCATCAGCACGGCCACGAAGAGCAGGGCCGGGGCGGTGGCGAAGGCCGGAACGCTGCCGGCCAGGGGCGCGAAAAACAACGCCAGCAGGAACAGCACCGCGACCACGATGGCGGTCAGGCCGGTGCGGCCACCGGCACTGACGCCGGCTGCGGATTCGATGTAGCTGGTGGTGGTCGAGGTGCCCAGCAGCGAACCGGCCATGGCGGCGGTGCTGTCGGCGATCAGCGCACGGCCCATTTTCGGCATGTGGCCGTCTTTGCCCATCAGGCCTGCGCGCTTGGCGACGCCGATCAGCGTCCCTGAGTTATCAAACAGATCAACAAAGAGAAACGAGAAGATCACGCTGACCAGACCGATGTTCAGGGCACCGGCGATGTCCAGCTGCAGGAAGGTCGGTGCCAGCGAAGGCGGCATCGACACCACGCCGCCGAACGGCGAAAAGCCCATCAGGATCGAGATGATGGTCACGGCCAGAATGCCGATCAGCACCGCGCCGCGCACTTTCAGGGCTTCCAGCGCCACGATCAGGGCAAAGCCCAGCGCCGCGAGCACCGGAGCCGGTTTGGCCAGGTCGCCCAGACCGACCATGGTGGCCGGGTTGCTGACCACGATTTCAGCGTTGTGCAGGGCAATCAGTGCCAGGAACAGACCGATACCGGCGGCAATCGCCGAACGCAGCGGCAGCGGGATGCTGTTGATGATCCATTCGCGGATGCGAAAGATCGATAGCAGGAAGAACATCACGGCGGAAATGAACACCGCACCCAGCGCCACTTGCCAGGTGTGGCCCATATGGAGCACCACGGTGTAGGTGAAGAAAGCGTTCAAGCCCATGCCCGGCGCCAGTGCGATCGGGTAGTTGGCGATCAGGCCCATGACCGTGGAGCCGATGGCGGCTGCCAGGCAGGTCGCGACGAAGATGGCGCCTTTGTCCATGCCGGTCGCGCCGAGGATGCTCGGGTTGACGAACAGGATGTAGGCCATGGCCAGGAACGTCGTGACGCCGGCCAGGATTTCCGTGCGCACATTGGTGTTATGTGCCTTGAGTTGAAACAGCCGCTCCAGCATGTGTGGCTCCCCGGTGGCGCAATGCGCCATTAATGAAATCGACTAAAACAGCAAAGCACAGCTCGCGAAAAGAGCTTGCACAAATTCTGCCAGTCGCAAAAAGCCGCGCATCATACCAGCGTCCCCCGTGAAAGGCTGCTGACGTTGATCGGTATGGAAGGGCACGCGCGCTTGGGTTCCCACGCCCTTGGGGTCCCAGGCACCCGGCACGCTCATCACAAACCCTGAACGTTTGGGAAAACCCGCCAGTCGTACCTCATGAGACGCAGATTGACTGCGCAGACGCGTACCTACCGTGAGGTTTGCAATGAGCGAGACAACTAACCAGGCCTTCGCAGAGCATGCCATTGCTCTGACCCTGAACGGCCAGTCCAGACAATTGAACGTGCAGCCGTGGTCGACATTGCTGGACGTATTGCGTGAACAGCTCGATCTGGTGGGCACCAAGAAAGGCTGTGACCACGGACAGTGCGGGGCGTGCACGGTGCTGCGCGATGGCAAGCGGGTCAATGCCTGCCTGACCCTGGCGGTCATGTGCGACGGCGCCGAGTTGACCACCATCGAAGGGCTGGCGGACGGCGACACGCTGCATCCGATGCAGCAGTCGTTCATCAAACATGACGCCTTTCAGTGCGGTTACTGCACGCCGGGTCAGATTTGCTCGGCAGTCGGGCTGGCCAACGAAGGCCGGGCGCAGACCGCTGACCAGATCAAAGAGTTGATGAGTGGCAACCTGTGCCGCTGCGGCGCCTACACCAACATCCTCGCGGCGGTCGAAGAGGCCTTGCCGCAATCGGCTGCCAAGGCATCGGCCGTCAGCGAAGGAGGGATCGACGCATGAATCCCTTCCATTACAGCAAGCCCGTCGACGTCAGTCAGGCAATCAGCCTGGCCGGAGCGGCCAGCCGCTTTATCGCGGGCGGCACCAACCTGCTGGATTTGATGAAAGAAAACATCGCCCGGCCGGAACACCTGATCGACATCACCGGCCTGCCGCTCAAGGACGTCCGGGAAACCGCCAGTGGCGGCCTGTTGATCGGTGCGATGGTGAGCAATGCCGATCTGGCGTGGCATCCCTTGGTCGAGCAGCGTTACCCGTTGCTGTCGCAAGCCATCCTGGCAGGCGCCTCGCCTCAGCTGCGTAACATGGCCAGCACCGGCGGCAACCTGCTTCAGCGCACCCGTTGTTACTACTTTTACGATTCGGCGGTGCCTTGCAACAAGCGCGAGCCGGGAAGCGGATGCCCGGCTAAAGACGGCCTGAACCGGATTCACGCGATCCTGGGCGCCAGCGAGGACTGCGTGGCCACCCACCCGTCGGACATGTGCGTGGCCCTAGCCGCGCTGGATGCCGTTGTGCATGTGGAAGGTCGGGGCGGCAAACGCACCATCGAATTCGCCGACTTTCACCGGCTGCCGGAAGACGCCCCACAGCGCGACAACCAGCTGGCCGATGACGAATTGATCACTGCCATCGAACTCCCGCCCCAAGGGTTTGTTGCACACAGCCATTATCTGAAGATTCGCGATCGTGCGTCCTACGCCTTCGCGCTGGTCTCGGTCGCGGCTGCGCTGGAACTGGACGGCGACATCATTCGCGACGTGCGCCTGGCCCTGGGCGGGGTGGCGCACAAGCCGTGGCGTGACAAAGCGGTTGAGCAGTCGCTCATAGGGCAACCGGTGTCCCGGGAGAATTTCGTGGCGGCAGCCGAAGCCATCCTGCGTGACGCCAAACCGCTCGAACACAACGCCTTCAAGGTCAAGCTGGCGCAACGCGCCATCGTCCGTGCGCTCAGCGACGCGGCAACAGGAGGTAAAGCCTGATGAACGCGAAGATCAATCCACCCGGCTATGTTTCACCCGTCGGGCAACCGCTGGATCGCGTCGACGGTCACCTGAAGGTCACCGGCCAGGCACGCTATGCCGGCGAATACCCGCAAGCCGGCCTGCTGTTTGGCAGCGTGGTGTCCAGCAATATTGCGTGCGGCCGCGTGCTGCGCATTGACGCCTCGCGAGCCTTGCAGGTCAAAGGTGTCGTCGCCGTCATTGACCACACCAACCGGCCGCATGTTGCCAGTTACGACAAGGATTACGAGGACGCGGACTCAGCCGAAGGCTCGCCATTCCGGCCTCTGTATAACGATCGCGTGCTGTACAGCGGGCAACCGCTGGCGCTGGTCGTGGCCGACACCCTCGAGCTTGCGCGTCACGCAGGCTCGCTGGTGCGCATCGAGTATGAAACCGACGCTCACCAGACCGACCTGATGGCCGCACAAGGGAACGCGCACACGGCGCCGGCTGAAACCCCCAAGCCGCGCGGCGATTTCGAGACCGCCTTTACTCAGGCTGCGATCACGGTGGACGCGTGTTACAGCACGCCGAACGAGCATCACAACCCGATGGAGCCCCACGCGTCGACCGTGATGTATCAGGATGACGGCAGTCTTGAGATCCACGACAAGACCCAAGGCACGCAGAACTGCCAGGATTACCTGCACAAGGTGTTCGGCCTGGAGAAGGACAAGATCCGTGTCCTGGCGGCGTTCGTCGGCGGCGCGTTCGGCTCCGGCTTGCGCCCGCAATACCAGCTGCCTCTGGCGGTCATGGCCGCGCTGCATCTCAAACGCTCGGTTCGCGTCACCCTGACGCGCCAGCAGATGTTCACGTTCGGCTATCGCCCCCACACCTTGCAACGCTTGCGGCTGGGCGCGACCGCCGACGGGCGCCTGTTGGCAGTGGGTCACGACGTGATCGGCCAGACCTCGCGATTCGAGGACTTCACTGAGCACGTGGTCGAGTGGAGCGGCATGCTCTATCAATGCGACAACGTGCAGCTGACCTACAAACTTGCGCCGCTGGACGTGTATACACCGCTGGACATGCGTGCGCCGGGCGCGACGTCGGGCATGGTCGGTCTGGAGTGTGCGCTGGATGAACTGGCGTATGCGACCGGCGTCGATCCCGTGAAACTGCGCGCGATCAATTTCGCCGACCGTAACGGCAACGAAGACAAGCCTTACTCCAGCAAAGAGTTGCTCGCCTGCTACGAGCAGGGCGCCGACCGCTTCGGCTGGAGCCAGCGTAACTCCGAGCCACGCAGCATGCGCCAAGGTCGCCAACTGGTGGGTTGGGGCATGGCCGGTGGCGTGTGGGAAGCCATGCAGATGAAAGCCAGTGCCAAGGCGCGCATCGACGCAAGCGGCAAGCTGACCGTCAGCAGTGCGACCACCGACATCGGGACCGGCACCTACACGGTCATGACCCAGATCGCAGCCGAAGCGGCGGGCATGACGCCCCAGGACGTTACGTTCGTGCTCGGCGACTCCTCGCTGCCGACGGCGCCGCTGCAGGGCGGCTCCTTCACGGTATCGTCCGTCGGCACGGCGGTGCAGCAAGCGTGCCGGGCGTTGCGCGCCAAGTTGCTGGATGCCGTGCGCATGGCCCATCCCGAGTTCGCGGTGGTGGACATGGAAGAGGTCGGCTTCGGCGACGGTTGCCTGCACATTCGTGGGCAGCGGTTTTCGTACGCCGACATCGTGCGCGCGTCGTCCCACGAAACACTGGAGGTCCAGGTAGACGCCGAACCGGATGAAAAGCGCGAAGGCTATTCGACCGCGACCCACTCGGCGGTGTTCGTCGAGGTACTGGTCGATGAGGACTTGGGCACCGTGCGTGTCAACAGGGTCGTAAGCGCCGTGGCCGCTGGCCGGGTGGTCAACCCCAAGACCGCACGCAGTCAGATCCTCGGCGGCGTCGTGTGGGGCATCAGCCAGGCGATGCATGAAGAGACCCAGAACGATCAGCATCTGGGCCGCTTCATGAACCACAGCCTGGCCGAGTACCACATCCCGGTGAACGCGGACATTGGCGACATCGACGTGATGTTCGTCGAGGAAAACGACGACATCGTCAACGAACTGGGTTCCAAGGGCGTCGGCGAGATCGGCATCGTCGGCGTGGCTTCGGCCATCGCCAATGCGGTCTATCACGCGACCGGCAAGCGGGTGCGGGATTTCCCGATTACGCTGGATAAGGTGCTCTAAACCGCCGCGCCTCTTGTAGGCGCGCGCTTGCCCGCGATTGCGCTGTGTCAGGTTCATTGAGGGTGACTGACCGTCTGCAATCGCGGGCAAGCGCGCTCCTACAATGGGCCATGCATGAACCTGTGTTTCGTTAGAGCCAACCGCTCGTGAATGAATTCGCGCTCCAGTGGATCTCCATCAGACTCAGAGTCGGGAACACTTCCAATGTCGCTCCAGTGCAACCAAAGGTCGCGCTGGTGCGCTTCGTGCGAGGGGCTGCTGCGTAATTTGCTCCAACGCGGCAGCATTCGGATTGCCGTGGGTCTTGAAGCCTTAGAAAAACTGCCGAAAAGAGCTGAATAAAATAACGAGCCGACCCGAGGAGCACGCATGAAGAGATTTATTCGTCAGATCAGTTGCGGTGTGTTGATGCTGAGCAGTACCGCCTTGATGGCAGCCGAGCCGGCCAAATGTCAGAGCGTGCGGATGGGTGTGGTCAACTGGACCGACGTGATCGCGACCAGTGCGGTGGCGGAAGTGCTGCTGCAAAACATGGGCTACGAGGTCAAGCAGACCAGTGCGGCGCAGCAGATCGTTTTTGGCGGCTTGCGCGATGACCGACTCGACGTGTTCCTGGGTTACTGGAAACCGGCGATGGACAAGAACATCGCACCGTTCGTGGCTGCGAATCAGGTGAAAGTCTTCGACACACCGAGCATGAACGACGCCCAGGCGACGCTGGCCGTGCCGCAATACGTGGCCGATGGCGGGCTGAAAACCTTTGCCGATATCGCCAAGTTCAAGGACAAACTGGGCGGCAAGATCTACGGCATCGAGCCCGGCACCGGCGCCAACGCCAACATCAAGGGCATGATCGAGAAGAACCAGTTCGGCCTCGGTGGCTTCCAGTTGGTGGAGTCGGGCGAGGCGGGCATGCTGGCGGCCGTGCAGCGTGCGACCAAGCGTAACGAGTGGGTGGTGTTTGTGGGCTGGACCCCGCACCCGATGAACATCAACATGAAGATCGCGTACCTGACCGGCAGCGAGGACGTGTTCGGTCCGGGCGAAGGCGCAGCCACCGTGTCGGTGGTGACCGCACCGGATTACGCAACGCGTTGCCCCAACGTGAACAAACTGATGAGCAACCTGAAGTTCACCGCCGCTCAGGAAAGCCAGATGATGGTGCCTATCATGGACCGCAAGGCGCCCACTGACGTCGCCAAACAGTGGCTTAAGGATCATCCTGAAGACATGAAGCGCTGGCTGGACGGCGTGACCACCTTTGATGGCAAGGACGCAGCGTCTGCCGTGCAGGTCGCGGTCAATAAATAAGCCGCAGGTGGATCTGTTCAAGCCCGCGTGCTTACCTTGTGGGAGCGAATTCATTCGCGAGACGTCTGTACGGTCGCCCCATCCAAGGCGACCGAACCACCGAATCGCGGGCGCGTTCGATCTCACAGTGTTCACGTTCTACACGCCAGGTAACTCCCTCGATCCCGGCGGTTCCGACGGGCTGGAGCCACACATGCCCACTTACGCTTCGCTGTCGCCGGCCATGGTCGGCTTCATCGAAAAGACTCTGAGTTTCAGCGTCGCATCGCTGGAGATCGCTGACCAGCGCCGCGCTTACTCGCGCATGTGCGAAGCCTTCACGCCCGCCCGTTCTCAGGATCTCGACGTCAGGGACCTCCAGCTCGCGGGTGTCCTGGTGCGCAGCTACCGCCCTCGCTACCTCTCTGCCGAATACCCGGCACCTTGCGTGATGTACCTGCACGGCGGCGGCTGGGTGGTGGGCGATCTGGATTCACACGACTTTCTTACAGCGGCGCTCGCGATCGACCTCAATGCCGTGGTGATTGCCGTGGACTACCGACTGGCGCCCGAGCATCCGTTCCCGGCGGGATTTGGTGACTGTCTGGCGGTCTGGCATGCGTTGCAGGTTCAGGCGCCGCGGATGGACATCGACCCCCATCGAGTCGCGATTGCCGGTGACAGTGCGGGCGCAAATCTGGCAGCGGCCGTGTGCCTGGCGCTACGCGATGCGGGGGAGCGACAGCCCGTCGGGCAGGCGTTGGTGTATCCAGGCCTGGGGGGCGGCGACGATCTTCCCTCGCGTACCGAGTGTGTCGATGCGCCGCTGCTCAGCACGGCGGACCTTGGGTTTTACCGCCAGCTTTATATGAATGAGAGCGAGCGTTCGCCCTACGCGATGCCATTGAACGCGACCGATTTTCGAGGGCTGGCGCCTGCGTTTATTGCGGTGGCCCAGTTCGATCCGCTGCGCGATGACGGCAGCTGTTATGAGCGGGCCTTGCGCGAAGCCGGCGTGGCGACCGAGTTCGATCCCGGCTTGGGGCTGGTGCATGGCAGCCTGAGAGGCAAGGGGCACGTACCTGAGGTGGATGCCCTTTACCGCCGCCTTGTTTCTGCATTGCTGGGGTTTATCCGCAGCTCGTTGTGAGCGTGGTTCCTAGACCGCAGCCTTCTCGGCCTCTGCCACGACCTCGCTCATCCGGTCGCGCTTTGCCAGGCCAGGGAACAGTTTGATCCACAACCCGGTAATCGCCAGCGTGCCGACGCCACCGAGCACCACGGCGGGCACGGTGCCTAACCAGTGCGCTGTCAGACCGGACTCGAACTCGCCCAACTGGTTCGACGCGCCGATGAACAAGCCATTCACAGCACTTACCCGGCCGCGCATTTCGTCGGGCGTCTCCAGTTGGAGAAACAACGACATGCCCAGTGCACCCACCGCAGGCGCCGAACGCAGCAAGCCAAGGCCCCACGGGCCGGTCAGCAGAATGTCACGCTGTCCGTCAGGCCGCCGATCGTCAAGGCCAAGGCAATGAACGCCTGCAACGTCTGGCAAATCGCGGCGACCTTGCGTCGATCGTACCGATCCGCCACATGCCCCCGGTGTGCAGCATGAACAGCACCCGCGGTGCGAATTCGACCAGACCGACCAGCCCCAGGTCCAGCACGTTGCCGGCCAACTGATAGAGATTCCAGCCGATGGCCACGGTGAGCATCTGAAAACCGCTGGCCGTAAAGATCCGGGCGAGCCAGAATGCGACGAACGGTCGATGGTGACGGAGCAGAGCAGGGGGCTGAGTCGGCATTGGACGACAGCCAGCAAAGGAAAAAGGAGGGTTTCACAAGGTTGCCACTTTGCATCAGTACCTCTTTTTGTAACAGGGCGTTGCCTCGGATCTGCTTGGACACGCACTCGGTGGGCGCCGAAGCCCTCTGCTCCGGTTTTCCCGAAACTGCTCTGTATCAAGGGGTGAGGCAACTCGCCACGCGACAAAAGGCCACGCAGTTCACCTGCCGAAATGGGACTACTCTTTGATCGTTGGTTGACCTGAATCAATTGCGCGATACATGTGGATTGACCGGGCGGCTTGACAGAACTCCCGCGTCGTCTTCTGGCCTGTGGCCTGAGCGCGAACTAAAAAGAACAAACGCATTACGTCGTACTCAATACACCGTGGGGGCAGACGCTGAGGGCCCCAAGGTCCGAAGCCGGTTTCACCTGATAGAGGAAGACCTATGTTCGGTTTAGAGGCACTCGATCTCGCCCGAATCCAGTTTGCGTTCACCGTTTCATTTCACATCCTGTTCCCGGCCATCACCATTGGTCTGGCGAGTTTTCTCGCTGTGCTCGAAGGCCTGTGGCTCAAGACTCACGACAATACCTACCGGGATCTCTACCACTTCTGGTCGAAGATCTTTGCCGTGAACTTCGGTATGGGGGTGGTTTCCGGTCTGGTCATGGCGTACGAGTTCGGCACCAACTGGAGCCGGTTCTCCGACTTCGCGGGGGCGGTCACGGGGCCGTTGCTGACCTACGAAGTGCTCACCGCCTTCTTCCTCGAAGCCGGCTTCCTCGGCGTGATGCTGTTTGGCTGGAATCGTGTCGGCCGTGGCTTGCACTTCTTCGCCACCGTCATGGTCGCGGTCGGTACGCTGATTTCCACCTTCTGGATTCTCGCCTCCAACAGCTGGATGCAGACCCCGCAAGGGTATGAAATCGTCGACGGCCGCATCATTCCGGTGGACTGGCTGGCGGTGATCTTCAACCCATCGTTCCCCTACCGTCTGGCGCACATGGCGATTGCCGCGTTCGTGGCCACCGCGTTCTTTGTGGGTGCGTCGGCGGCCTGGCACTTGCTGCGCGGCCGTGATAATCCGGCCATTCGCCGCATGCTCTCGATGGCCATGTGGATGGCGCTGATCGTTGCGCCGATTCAAGCGGTGGTCGGTGACGCCCATGGTTTGAATACGCTGGAGCACCAGCCGGCCAAGATCGCGGCCATTGAAGGTCACTGGGAGAACGTGGGTGACGAACCCTCCCCGCTGATTCTGTTTGGTATTCCGGACATGAAAGAGGAGCGGACCAAATACGCGATTGAGATCCCGTATCTGGGCAGCCTGATCCTGACCCACAGCCTGGATAGACAGATTCCGGCGCTCAAGTCTTTCCCGCCTGAGGACCGCCCCAACTCTCTGATCGTGTTCTGGTCGTTCCGCATCATGGTGGCGCTGGGCATGTTGATGATTTTCGTGGGGCTTTGGAGTGCCTGGCTGCGCTGGCGCGGCGGGCTATACACCAATCGCCTGTTCCTGCGCCTGGTCATGTGTATGGGCCCCGCTGGCCTGATCGCGATGCTCGCGGGCTGGTTCACCACTGAAATCGGGCGTCAGCCGTGGGTGGTCTACGGGTTGATGCGCACAGCCAACGCGTCGTCGAACCACAGCGTGGGGCAACTGACGATCACCCTGGTGCTGTTCGTCGTGGTGTATTTCCTGCTGTTCGGCACGGGCTTCGGCTACATGATGCGCCTGGTGCGCAAAGGACCGAAAACCCATGAAGGCGATGACACGCCTCACGGCGGTCCCGGCCAGAAACGCACTCCTGCACGTCCTCTCTCCGCTGCCGACGAAGGCACCGAAGAAGGGCACAAAGATAGCCTGCGTGAGGTGAACTGAGCCATGGGTATTGATCTTCCACTGATCTGGGCCGTGATCATCATCTTCGGCATCATGATGTACGTCATCATGGACGGCTTCGACCTCGGGATCGGCATTCTCTTCCCGTTCATCAAAGGCAAATCCGACCGCGATGTGATGATGAACACCGTCGCACCGGTCTGGGACGGCAACGAAACCTGGCTGGTACTGGGTGGCGCGGCGCTGTTCGGCGCGTTCCCGCTGGCCTATTCGGTTGTCCTCGAAGCGTTGTACCTGCCGCTGATCTTCATGCTCATCGGGCTGATCTTCCGTGGTGTGGCGTTCGAGTTCCGTTTCAAGGCCACCGACGCCAAGCGTCACCTGTGGGATAAGGCGTTCATCGGCGGTTCGCTGGTGGCGACGTTCTTCCAGGGCGTTGCGCTGGGCGCGTTCATCGATGGCATCCCGGTGGTCAACCGAGCTTATGCCGGCGGCGGGCTCGACTGGCTGACACCGTTCTCGCTGTTCTGCGGCCTGGCGCTGATCGTGGCCTACGCGTTGCTCGGTTGCACCTGGCTGATCATGAAGACCGAAGGCGGTCTGCAGAAGGCCATGCATGATCTGGCGCGGCCTCTGGCGATCGCGACGCTGGTGGTGATGGGCATCGTCAGCCTGTGGACCCCGCTGGCGCATCAGGATATTGCCGATCGCTGGTTCAGCGTACCGAATCTGTTCTGGTTCATGCCGGTGCCGGCACTGGTTCTGGTGACCATGTACGGGCTGTTCAAGGCGGTCGAGCGTAATGCGAACTACACGCCGTTTCTGCTGACGCTGGTGCTGATCTTCCTGGGCTACAGCGGTCTGGGCATCAGCTTGTGGCCAAACATCGTACCGCCGTCGATTTCGATCTGGGACGCTGCCTCGCCGCCGCAAAGCCAGGGCTTCATTCTGGTCGGGACACTGTTCATCATCCCGTTCATCCTGGGTTACACCTTCTGGAGCTACTACGTGTTCCGCGGCAAGGTCACCCACGAAGACGGTTACCACTAGTTGGCGTTCGGCTCCGGTTTAAACTCGGGGTCGTTTCCGGAAGAAGAGGGCTCAGCGATGTCCGGTAAAGAATCCTTTCATGACCAACCCGCGCACGAGGAAGATCCCGCGCGCAAGTCGCCGCTCTGGAAACGCATCGGCTGGCTGGTCACGATCTGGGCGGGGAGTGTGTTCGTCCTGTTCATTTTCGCCAGCCTGCTGCGCATGTTCATGACGGCGGCGGGGATGAAGTCGCATTGAGTGTTTTCTGCGCAATAAAAAACCCGCTTCGGCGGGTTTTTTCTTAGTCGGCGCCCTGACCGCGCAGGATACGTGTAGGCGCGCGCTTGACCGCGATTACGGTCTGCCCGTCACCCTTGAAGGTGGCCGGCTTCATGCATCGCCGGCAAGCGGACTCCTACCCTCCAGTCATTAAAATCATTTGCGCGCTTTAAGAATGACGAACTTCGGCGTTGCCGCCACCTGCTCAACCCCTCTGAACAGCCGCGCCAGCTTGCTGTGGTAGCCCAGGTGGCGGTTACCGACGATGTACAGCGCGCCGCCCGTCACCAGCGCAGAGCGCGCTTGCTGGAACATGCGCCAGGCCAGAAAATCACCCACCACCTGTTGCTGATGAAACGGCGGATTGCACAGCACCACGTCCAGCGAATCCGGTTCCTGACCCGCAAGGCCGTCGCCGGCGCGGATCACCGCCTCACGTTCACCCAGCGCCAGTTGCCAATTCTCCTGAGCGGACTGCACCGCCATGAACGACTCGTCCACCAGCGTGTAGTGCGCGTCAGGGTTGGCCAAGGCGCTGGCGATTGCCAACACACCATTACCGCACCCTAGGTCCGCGACGCGCGCTGCGCCCAGGTTTTTCGGCAGATGCGGCAAGAACGCCCGCGTACCGATGTCCAGGCCGTCACGGCAGAACACGTTGGCGTGGTTGATCAGCTCGATCTTCGGCTCGTCCAGCGTATAGCGTGTCGGGAACGGGGAGGGTTGAAACGTCTTGGACTGCGGCGTGCAGAACAGCAGACGCGCTTTCTTCACCGCCAGCGAAGCCTGCACCGGGCCAATGTACTCTTCCATCAACTCACCCGCCGAACGGGGCAGATGTTTGACCATCCCGGCGGCCACCACCTTGGCACCCGGTGCCAATTGCCCTTGCAGGCGAATCAGTTGCTCTTCAAGCAGGGCGAGGGTCTTGGGCACGCGAATCAGCACCCAGTCGAACGGGCCCGTCAGCGGCTCGCTGGCAGGAATCACGGGGACCGCATCGAACGCCTGACCGTTACGCACCAGGTTCTTCTCCAGCGCCTGAACCCCGAGAAAGGAGTCCGTGCTGCTGAAGACGGCCGCATGGGGTGCGAGACTGGTGGCTAGGGCGCCAAAGCTGTCGTTGAGGATCAGCATGCGGGTTTGTAACGTCAGGCCTTGTTCGGCGACGTGGTTGAGCAGGTACTCGTCGGCGGCGTCGAATGCCTGCAAGGGTTCATCCGACTGCTCCGGCTGGCGAATCAGGTCGAGCTCGGCGAAAGGCGTGGTAAGCAGGGGCATGTACAGGGAATGTCCATTCGTTGGCGACGCGGTCAGGCGCTCGGCGGGTGTCATGTAAGCGCCGTTGCTACCGGACTCACGAAACCCGCGATTTTACGTGTTTTTCGACCTTTCGCACCTGAGGTTTTTCGTCATCGTCTTTGAATCCCCCCATGCCCCGCTTGATCAGAACACTCCGTGCAGCGCCGCCTGCACCACGGCCGAGGTCTTGTTCGTCACCCCCATTTTGCGAATGGCGCTGCCGATGTGGAAGTTCACCGTTCGCAGCTTCAGGTCCAGAATCATCGCCACTTCAGCAGCGGTTTTCCCTTCTGCGGACCACTTGAGTATCTCTGCCTCCCGAAGTGTCAGCCCCTTGTGGGGCAGGGTAGCGCCCCCTGTCAGTTGCGGTGACGCCAATGTCTGATGTTCCATCGCAAGCCTCCATGCCTGATCGTACTGACTACCTTTTTGATTGAAGTCTAGGAAAAAAACATTTTGTGGTCGGGGATCGGCCTGGGGCTGCTGACGAGTGGAGCAACCCAGCGGTAATCAGCGTTTTTAAAAAGCGATTCAAATCAGCAGATTGCAGCCTTCAGCGCGTGATGTTGTCGTTGATCGCGATAACGATGATCGCGAAATGCTCTAAAAACACGTGTATTGCCATCCAGCCCCCTCCACCGATATCACTACAAACCTGCGGTGTTTATCGCGGCCCGTTTGCGGGAAACTGGGTGCTCTTGAATGAGTGACAGGAGCCAGGAGCGCCCAATGACCGCCAGTGCAGAGAAATTCACCCGGCAAACGCTGCTGGACGTGACGCCGTTGACACCTAGCCTGTTCACCTTTCGCACGACTCGCGATCCGGGTTTCCGCTTCACCGCAGGGCAATTCGCACGGCTGGGCGTGACCAAGGCTGACGGCAGCACGGTATGGCGGGCCTATTCGGTCGTGTCGTCGCCGTTCGACGAATTCCTGGAGTTTTTCTCGATCGTGGTGCCGGGAGGCGAATTCACCAGCGAACTGAGCCGCCTGCGCACGGGCGATACGCTGATGGTGGAAAAACAGGCGGTGGGCTACCTGACCCTCGACCGCTTCACCGATGGGCGGGATCTGTGGATGTTGTCCACAGGCACGGGCGTGGCGCCGCTTCTCTCGATCCTGCAGGACTTTGAGGTGTGGGAGAAATTTGAACGCATCATCCTGGTCTACAGCGCCCGTGAGACCAAAGAGCTTGCGTACCAAGAGCTGATTGCCGGCCTGGCCCAGCGCGATTACCTGGCCGAATACGCGCACAAGTTTCAGTTCATTGCCACCGTGACCCGCGAAGAGCATCCGGGCGCGCTCCACGGACGGATCACCACGCTGATCGAAAATGGCGAACTGGAGAAGGCTGCCGGGGTAGCGCTGACACCTGAGCATTCGCGGGTGATGATTTGCGGCAATCCGCAAATGATCGACGACACCCGCGCACTGCTCAAAACCCGCGACATGCGCCTGGCCCTGACCCGCAAGCCGGGGCAGATAGCGGTGGAGAATTATTGGTAGAGCCAGCGGGCACCGTCACTGTGGGGGCGAATTCATTGGCGCGAGGTCGTTACATCCGCTAGAGAGATTGCGTCTGATAGTCCGCATCGCGAATGAATTCGCTCCCACAAGGTTTTACGCTGAGCCACTGGGGGTGTGGCAGAGGCGCTTTGCTTAAACCAACCGATCAGGATTCACAGGCAGCGGCGCAGCCGGTTTGCTGTTCTGCTCTTTCAACAGGTCCCGGATCTCGGTCAGCAGGGTTTCCTGCGGTGTTGGAACCGGTGGCACGGTAGGGGCCTTGGCTTCTTCACGCTTCAGGCGGTTGATAGCCTTCACGCCCATGAAGATGGCGAACGCAACGATGATGAAGTCGATCACGGTCTGGATGAATTTGCCGTAAGCCAGCACCACGGCCGGTGTCGTACCTTCCGCGCCCTTCAGGGTGATCGCCAGATCACTGAAATCCACGCCGCCGATCAGCAACCCCAAGGGCGGCATGATGACATCGCCGACGAACGACGAAACGATCTTGCCGAATGCCGCGCCGATGATGATACCGACGGCCATGTCGACGACGTTTCCTTTGACGGCAAAGGCTTTGAACTCGCTTAGTACGCTCATGGTGTATTCCTTTGTTACAGATGAGGGTGGTGGATGCAGTGTATGTCAGCTACACGGATCCCGCGTAATCCATGCAATCGACCGGCTCCGGCCGGGTTAGTTTTACTGAATCCCCCAAAAAGGTAGTTCGCGGTCCCTTCGCACGCAGGTGTTTGAGCCTTGGGGTATGATTGGCCCTTTTTTGCGGCGGGGGTTTCATGGCAAAGGCCAAACGCATGTATGGCTGCACCGAGTGCGGCGCGACCTTTCCCAAATGGGCCGGGCAATGCGGCGAATGCGGCGCCTGGAACACCCTGGTCGAGACTGTCATCGAAAGCGGCGGCGCAGCGGCGCCGAGTGGTCGCGCGGGATGGACTGGCCAGCAGGCGCAGATCAAGACCCTGGCGGAAGTCAGCGTCGAGGAAATCCCCCGTTTCTCCACCAACTCGGCGGAGCTGGACCGCGTGCTCGGCGGTGGTTTGGTGGATGGCTCGGTGGTGTTGATCGGCGGTGATCCCGGTATCGGCAAATCAACGATTCTGTTGCAGACCCTGTGCGCCATCGCAGAGCGCATGCCGGCGCTGTACGTCACCGGCGAAGAATCCCAGCAGCAAGTGGCCATGCGCGCCCGACGCCTCGGGCTTCCTCAGGACAAACTGCGGGTCATGACCGAAACCTGCATCGAAAGCATCATCGCCACGGCGCGGATCGAGCAGCCGAAGGTCATGGTGATCGACTCGATCCAGACCATCTTCACCGAGCAGCTGCAATCAGCGCCGGGCGGCGTCTCGCAGGTGCGCGAGAGTGCTGCGTTGCTGGTGCGCTATGCGAAGCAGAGCGGCACGGCGATCTTCCTGGTCGGCCACGTGACCAAGGAAGGCGCGTTGGCAGGTCCGCGCGTCCTCGAACACATGGTCGACACCGTGCTGTATTTCGAGGGTGAGTCGGACGGGCGTCTGCGCTTGTTGCGCGCGGTGAAAAACCGCTTCGGCGCCGTCAACGAGTTGGGCGTCTTCGGCATGACCGACAAGGGCCTGAAAGAAGTCTCCAATCCCTCGGCGATCTTTCTGACCCGTGCGCAGGAAGCCGTCGCGGGGAGCGTGGTCATGGCGACGTGGGAAGGCACGCGCCCGATGCTGGTGGAAGTGCAGGCGTTGGTCGATGACAGTCACCTGTCCAACCCGCGCCGCGTCACGCTGGGTCTCGACCAGAACCGCCTGGCCATGCTGCTGGCGGTCTTGCATCGCCATGGCGGCATTCCGACCCACGATCAGGACGTGTTCCTTAACGTGGTCGGCGGCGTGAAAGTTCTGGAAACCGCGTCCGACCTCGCATTGATGGCAGCGGTCATGTCCAGCTTGCGTAACCGCGCACTGCCAGGCGATTTGCTGGTGTTTGGGGAAGTGGGCCTGTCGGGCGAAGTGCGCCCCGTGCCGAGTGGCCAGGAGCGCTTGAAGGAAGCGGCCAAGCATGGCTTCAAACGCGCCATCGTGCCCAAGGGCAACGCGCCTAAGGAATCACCGCCGGGTCTGACCGTGATTGCCGTGACGCGGCTCGATCAGGCGCTGGATGCGTTGTTTGAGGAGTAGTGGGCCGCAGACAATAAAAAACAGTGCAGGAGCGCGCTTGCCCGCGAAAACATTCGTGCATCCGCTACACATGGGGTGGCTCACAATCCAATCGCGGGCAAGCGCGCTCCTACAGGGGGTTGGGTATCGGCCTACAGTCAAACCTCAATCAACGCCGCCAATTCCCGCTCAAGCTCGTCGTGATCCGCAAGGTTCAACTCGATCAACCGGCGCAGGTGGGTCACCGATTCCAGGCCGATGTGTTCGCAGACAAACCCCAGATGATTGTGATCGTCGTGGGTCAGTCTCACCTCCATCTGCACGAAGATATCGACGTTCAAATGAATGTCGACGATAAACGGCTCGTCAGGGTTGCCCTGCCACGGTGAGGGCCGTTCGATCAGCAGGCCTTTGAGCGAAAGGTCGATCAGATGAACGGGCCAGGTCTTGTGGTTCTGAGTCAATTCAGTCTTGGCATCGAACGCGATGCGTTTAAAGCGTCGGCGGTCTTCGTGGGAATCTGTCATAAGTCGACTTCTCCTTGGCTGCTTTGACTATAGGCCAAAACCCGCGCTAGACCATTGTGGGGGTGGCCTTTCGCTTCAGCAGCGCTAAACTCTGATGGCTGCTCACACAAGTCCACTCAGCTGGAAATAAAAAAAAATGAAAAACAATAATAGTCTGCTGCGCCACGTGCCCTGGCTGATTGTTGCGATTCTCGGGGCGTGGGCCCTGGGAGTGGTTGCATTGCGTCGGGGAGAGGCAATCAACGCACTCTGGATCGTGGTCGCCGCGGTCGCTATCTATCTGGTTGCTTATCGCTACTACAGCTTGTTCATCGCCACCCGCGTCATGCAACTCGACCCGACACGGGCCACACCGGCGGTGCTGAACAACGACGGTCTGGACTACGTGCCGACCAACAAACACATCCTGTTCGGTCACCATTTCGCCGCTATTGCCGGTGCAGGTCCGCTCGTCGGTCCGGTGCTCGCTGCGCAAATGGGTTATTTGCCCGGCACGCTGTGGCTGATTGCCGGTGTCGTGCTGGCCGGTGCGGTTCAGGACTTCATGATCCTGTTCCTGTCCACCCGCCGTAACGGCCGTTCGCTGGGCGACATGGTCCGTGAGGAAATGGGCCGTATTCCCGGCACCATCGCCTTGTTTGGCTGCTTCCTGATCATGATCATCATCCTCGCGGTGCTGGCGTTGATCGTGGTCAAGGCCCTGGCCGAGAGCCCATGGGGCATGTTCACGGTCATGGCGACGATCCCGATTGCGATGTTCATGGGCGTTTACATGCGCTACATCCGTCCGGGCCGCATTGGTGAAATCTCCGTGGTCGGCGTGGTGCTGTTGCTGCTGTCGATCTGGGTGGGTGGCCAAGTGGCCGCGAGCCCTGAGTGGGCGCCGCTGTTTACGTTCACGGGTGTGCAAATCACCTGGATGCTGGTCGGTTACGGCTTTGTGGCCGCCATGCTGCCGGTCTGGCTGGTGCTGGCACCGCGTGACTACCTGTCGACCTTCCTGAAAATCGGCACCATCGTCGCCCTGGCGATCGGCATTCTGATTCTTGCGCCCGAGCTGAAAATGCCGGCCCTGACCCAGTTCACCGACGGCACCGGTCCGGTCTGGAAAGGCACGCTGTTCCCGTTCCTGTTCATCACCATCGCCTGCGGTGCGGTGTCGGGTTTCCATGCCCTGATTTCTTCGGGCACCACGCCGAAGTTGCTGGATAACGAAGTCAACGCCCGTTACATCGGTTACGGCGGCATGCTGATGGAGTCCTTCGTGGCGATCATGGCCATGGTGGCGGCTTCCGTCATCGAGCCCGGTGTTTACTTCGCCATGAACAGCCCGGCGGCGATCGTCGGTTCCGATGTGAACGCAGTGGCGCAGATGGTCAGCAGTTGGGGCTTCGTGATTACCCCGGACCAGCTGATCGCAACGGCCAAGGACATCGGTGAGAACACTGTACTGGCCCGTGCTGGCGGTGCTCCGACGCTGGCGGTCGGTATCGCGCAGATCCTGCACCAGGCCTTCCCTGGCCAGAACACCATGGCGTTCTGGTACCACTTCGCGATCCTCTTCGAAGCGCTGTTCATCCTGACGGCGGTGGATGCCGGTACCCGTGCCGGTCGCTTCATGTTGCAAGACTTGCTCGGCAGCTTCGTGCCTTCGCTCAAACGCACCGAATCCTGGACCGCCAACGCGATCGGCACCGGTGGCTGCGTGGCGTTGTGGGGCTATCTGCTGTATCAGGGCGTGATCGATCCACTGGGTGGCATCAACACCTTGTGGCCGCTGTTCGGTATCTCCAACCAGATGCTGGCGGGTATCGCGCTGATGCTGGCAACTGTAGTCCTGATCAAAATGAAACGTCAGCAGTACGTGTGGGTGACCATTCTGCCAGCGTCCTGGCTGCTGATCTGCACCGTGACCGCCGGCTTCATCAAGCTGTTCGACCCGAGCCCGGCCGTAGGCTTCCTGGCGCTGGCGAAGAAATACAGCACAGCGGCCGATGCCGGTCAGGTGCTGGCACCGGCCAAGACCATGGACCAGATGCAGCACGTGATCTTCAACGCGTATACCAACGCGGCGCTGACCACCCTGTTCCTGTTCGTGGTGCTGAGCATCCTGTTCTACGCAATCAAGGTAGGCCGCGCGGCCTGGACCAAGAAAGAGCGTACCGACAAGGAAGCGCCATTCCAGGCCTTCCCGAAAGCCAACTGAGTGCGCTGTAAGGCGAGGAGCTGTGTATGTTCAATGACCTGAATCGTTTGGGTAAGTATCTGGGTCAGGCAGCCCGCCTGATGGTGGGCATGCCGGACTACGATAACTACGTCGAACATATGCAGAACAAACACCCGGACAAGCCGGTGATGACGTACGAGGCGTTCTTTCGGGAACGCCAGGATGCGCGTTACGGCGGCAAGGGTGGGCCCAAGTGCTGTTGATGGCCTGATTCTGTAAAGCTTGTTTGAATAGCGCGCCACGCCTGTCGTGGCGCGTTTTTATTTGGATACTTCTATTGTTTGTGCCGACGTCTCGCGAATGAATTCGCGCACACAGAGAGAGCGTCGGCGCGCATCTGAAAGCAGGAGAACGCATGACCGTTTCGCAACCTATTCCCGTCACCGTCCTGAGTGGTTTTCTCGGCGCGGGCAAGACCACGTTGCTGCGTCACCTGCTCAAGGAAGAGCACGGCCTGAAAATCGCCGTGATCGAAAACGAATTCAGTGACGCCGGCGTCGACACGCAATTGCTCGGCGATGAGCCCGTGCAGGTGATGACGCTGTCCAATGGCTGCGTGTGCTGCACCATCCATACCGACCTGACCAAGGCGTTGTTCCTGCTGCTGGAGCGACTGGACAGCGGTGAAATCGCTTTCGACCGCCTGGTGATCGAATGCACGGGCCTCGCCGATCCCGCGCCCGTCGCGCAGACGTTCTTCATCGATGAAGAGCTGCGCGAGCGCTATATCCTCGATGGCATCATCACGCTGGTTGACGCCGCCCACGCCGACACCCATCTGGAACAGACCATCGCCCAGGCACAGATCGGTTTCGCCGACCGCCTGCTGGTGAGCAAGACTGATCTGGTGGACGAGCCGGCCTTTGAAGCCCTGAGCCAGCGACTGGCGCGCATCAACCGCCGCGCGCCGATTCGCATCGTTGAGCACGGCAAGATCGATTTGGCCGAACTGCTCGATGTGCGCGGGTTTAACCTGAACGCAGACATCGGCGGCATGACCCTGCGCCCGGCAGCGCCTGCGGGCCGGTCGATCGACCGCATCAGCAGCCTGGTCCTGCGCAGCGACAAGGCGCTGGATATCGACAAGCTCAGCGAGTTCATGAACGAACTGCTCGAAGACCACGGCAAACAACTGCTGCGCTACAAAGGCGTACTGAACATCGCCGGCGAAGCGCGCAAACTGGTGTTTCAAGGCGTGCTGAAGTTATACGGCTTCGATTTCGACGTGGAGTGGGCAGAAGGCGAAAAGCGCGAAAGCGTGATCGTGTTCATTGCCGATGAGCTGCCGGAAGAGAAGATTCGAGAAGGGTTTGCGAAGGTGTCGGCGGATTGATTCAACCTCACGACGGACTGACACACCACAAATACACTGTGGGAGCCGGCTTGCTGGCGAAAGCGTCGTGTCAGTCGACATCACGGTGTCTGGCCTGCCCCATTCGCCAGCAAGCCGGCTCCCACAGGTTATGTATTCCAGATTGAAAGGTATTTCTGACGCACAAAAAAGCCCGGCTCAAGAGCCGGGCTTTTTCATGCAACCGCTACGGCGTCAGATCACTCGCCGTAAACCGGCAGCTTGGCGCAGATGGCTTTGACTTTCTCACGAACGGCATCGATCACCGCTTCGTTGTTCAGGTCAGCCAGGATGTCGCAGATCCAGCCCGCCAGTTCCTTGCACTCTGCTTCCTTGAAGCCGCGAGTGGTCACTGCCGGGGTGCCGAAGCGCAGGCCGGAGGTGACGAACGGGGAGCGTGGGTCGTTCGGTACGGAGTTCTTGTTCACGGTGATGAAGGCCTTGCCCAGTGCGGCGTCGGCGTCTTTACCGGAGATGTCCTGCTTGATCAGCGACAGCAGGAACAGGTGGTTCTCGGTACCGCCGGAGACTACGTCGAAACCGCGCTCGATAAACACCGAAGCCATGGCCTTGGCGTTCTTCACCACTTGTTGCTGGTAGGTCTTGAACTCAGGCTGCAGTGCTTCCTTGAAGCAGATCGCTTTGGCGGCGATGACATGCTCCAGAGGACCGCCCTGGCCGCCCGGGAACACGGCGGAGTTCAGCTTCTTCTCGATCTCGGCGTTGGCGCGCGCCAGGATCAGGCCGCCGCGTGGACCGCGCAGGGTTTTGTGCGTGGTGGTGGTGACGACGTCAGCGAAGGGAACCGGGTTCGGGTAGACGCCAGCGGCAACCAGACCGGCCACGTGGGCCATGTCGACGAACAGGTAAGCGCCGACCTTGTCAGCGATGGCGCGGAAGCGCGGGAAGTCCAGGATCTGCGAGTAAGCAGAGAAGCCCGCCACGATCATCTTCGGCTTGTGTTCTACCGCCAGACGCTCGACTTCGTCGTAGTCGATCAGACCGTTGCCGTCGATGCCGTATTGAACAGCGTTGTACAGCTTGCCAGACGAGGAAACGCTGGCGCCGTGGGTCAGGTGACCGCCGTGGGCCAGGCTCATGCCCAGGATGGTGTCACCTGCGTTGAGGAGGGCCAGGTAAACGGCGCTGTTGGCCTGCGAACCTGCGTGTGGCTGGACGTTGGCGTAGTCGGCGCCGAACAGCTCTTTGGCGCGGTCGATGGCCAGTTGCTCGACGATGTCGACGTATTCGCAGCCGCCGTAGTAACGCTTGCCCGGGTAGCCTTCAGCGTATTTGTTGGTCAGCACAGAACCCTGGGCTTCCATGACAGCGGGGCTTGTGTAGTTTTCCGAGGCGATCAGCTCGATGTGCTCTTCCTGTCGCTTGGCTTCTTGTTCCATAGCGGCATACAGGTCGGAGTCGTACTTGGCGATAGTCAAATCACGGCTGAACATGGCGGTCCTCGGGGATCGGGCAGTAGAAAAGGGGGGCATTCTACAACATCGGCTTTTATCTGGCATATGAAAGCGGGTCATGTGCTGGACAAGCGGTTTTCATCCAGCCTGACGCTGCACCTGCAGGCGCGTGGCTTGTCCCGCGATGTGCCGGGAACCGGTACCAAACCCGGTATGCCCGATTCATCTGAAATACCAGATTTACCGATTTTACAAAGGGTCCCCCGCTGATCGCGGGACAAGGTAGAGCGCCCCTCCGACCACTCCTGCAGGGGAGCGGCACTGATTCAGTCAATCATGAACAGCGCATCGTTACTGAATTGCGCTTCGAACCGCGAGGCCGGCATCGGTCGCCCGAACAGGTAACCCTGCACTTCGTCGCAGCCGTGTTCGCGCAGGAATTCCAGTTGCTCGTGGGTTTCCACGCCCTCTGCGATCACGGCCAGGTTCAGGCTGTGGGCCATGGCGATGATTGCACGGGCGATCTGTGCGTCCTGTTCGCCGGAAGGCAAGCCGTCGACGAAGGTGCGGTCGATCTTTAGCACATCGATCGGGAACTGCTTGAGGTAGTTCAGCGAGGAATAGCCGGTGCCGAAGTCGTCGACCGCAATACTCAGGCCCAGGCGCTTGAGGCCGTCCAGGATCTGCATCGCTTCGCTGACTTCGCGCATCAGGATACTTTCGGTCAGCTCCAGTTCCAGGCAGGCAGGCGGCAGGCCGGTTTCCTGAAGGATATTGGCGATGCGCATGCCTAACTGGCCATCGGAGAACTGCCGCGCGGAAATGTTGACCGAGACCTTCGGCACGCGGACCTTTGCCTTGTGCCATTCGCGCAACTGCTGGCAGGCTTCCTTGAGCACCCATTCACCCACTTCGACCACCAGCCCAAGCTCTTCAAGTACCGGGATGAAGTCCCCCGGCGGCACCAGTCCGCGACGGGGGTGACGCCAGCGCAACAGGGCTTCCGCGCCGGTCAGGCGCTTGCCGTCACCGCTGAACTGCGGCTGGTAATACAAGGTGAACTCTTCCTGCTCGAGGGCGTGGCGCAGGTCGCTCTCCAGTTCCAGACGCTCCAGGGCGCTGGCGTTCATGTCGGCCTGATAGAACTGGAAGTTGTTCTTGCCGCGCTCCTTGGCGTGATACATCGCCGTGTCGGCGTTCTTCATCAGCTGGCTCAGCTCATTGCCGTCCTGCGGGCTCAGCGCGATCCCGATACTGGCCGTCACGAAGAACTCACGGCCTTCCAGCACAAACGGTTTAACCAGGCTGGCGAGAATCTGCTCCGCCACGTGAATGGCCCGGGTCAGCGCCGCCTGTTGCGTGGCGCCGGGCTGCAACAGCAAGGTAAATTCGTCGCCGCCCATGCGCGCCACGGTATCGTCGTCGGCCACACACGCCAGCAGGCGTGCCGCCATGTCCTTGAGCATGCGGTCGCCCGCGGCGTGTCCGAGGGAGTCGTTGATCGGTTTGAAACGGTCCAGATCGAGGAACATCAAGACCACCCAGGCATGCTGACGCTCGGCATGTTGCAACGCGGTGTGCAGACGGTCCTGGAACAGCGTGCGGTTGGGCAGGTGGGTCAGGGCGTCGTAGTAGGCCAGCCGGTGAATGCGCTGTTCGCTGGCCTTGCGCTCGCTGATGTCGCTGAAGAAACACACGTAGCTGGCCAGGTCGCCTTCGTCGTCGAACACGGCCGTGATGCCGACCCACGCCGGGTAATGTTCGCCGTCGCGTCGCTTGAGCCACAGCTCACCCTCCCAACTGCCGCGCTGGTGCAGTTGCTTGAGGATGTAACCCATGTGGGCTTCCTGCTGGTCTTCGACGGTCAGCATCATCGGCAACTGGTCCAGCACTTGCGCGACGGCATAGCCGCTGACGCGACTGAACGCGTCGTTGGCCTGGACGATATAACCGGCCGGGTCGGTGATCAGGATCGCGGAGGTCGAGTGTTCGAATACGGTCGCGGCCATGCGCAGGTCTTTTTCAGCGCGGCGCTGCTGACTGATGTCACGACCGACCCCGAGGATGCCTTCGAACGTCCCGGCTTCGTCCCACACCAGCACCAGACGCAGCTCAACGGGGATCTTGCGGCCGTCCGCGCGCAGGCAGTCGAACAGGAACAGTTGCGTCGTCACTTCACGGCGCAGCGCCGCCAGGGCGTCAGGCTTGCCCAGACCTCTGCGAATACGGTGCAGCAGGGCGTAGAGCGCCGCCAGTTGTTGCGGGTTGGCAATGATCGAGTTCCAGCCGTTTTGCAGAATCCACTCAGAGGTATAGCCCAGCACGGCATTGACCGACGGGCTGACATAGTTGGGTTGCAGTTTCTGATCGGTGGAGAAGATCACATCGCTGATGCTTTCTGCCAGCATGCGGTAACGCTGCTCGCTGTCACGCAACGACTGACTGGCCTCGACCTGCTCGGTGATGTCCTTGGCGACACCGATGATGCGCGTGACCTGACCGTTCTTGTCCGGCGCCAGTGCCTGCTCGCGAATATCGAAACGGCGCCACCGGCCTCGGCGGTCGCGAAAGCGCAATTGGCATTCGGTCATCCCGCTGTCGCTTTGGTGGGTCCAGGGCAAGCGCATGTGTTCATAGCACTCGGTGTCTTCGGGGTGCAGCAGTATTTCCCAGAAGTATTCCCCCATTTGTTGCAGATCTTCCGGGGTGTAGCCCAGGGTTTGCCCCAAATGATGGTTGCTGTAAATCATGCGCCGCGTGGTGATGTCCTGAACGTACAGATGGTCGGGGACAGTGCGCACCACGTCCGACCAGAAGCTTTCACGCTCCTGCAACGCCAGCTCGGTTTGCTTGCGGTTGGTGATGTCGTTGATGCTGAGGATGACGGCGTTGAAGTCTTCCGGCTGCTCGGGCAGGCGCACCACGAGCCACAGGTGCTGGTCGTGGCCGTCGGCATCGGGCAGCAGGATTTCCAGCTCAAGCTGCGGCAGGCCGTCGAGCACCGCGCTGATCAACTGCACACCAATGCCTGTATGCGACCGGGGGCAGCCCTCGATAAGCTGTTGCCAGACCTTTTCGGCGGATTCGGCACGCAGCAGGCTTGAGGCGACCTGATTGACCTCGGTGATGTGCAACTGGTGTAACAGGCCTTTGAGCTGGACGGGATGATGGATCAGGCGCTGGCTCAATTCTTCGCTGCTGCTCAGCTGCAGCTGTCTCAGGTATTCGGGCAGGCCTGAGAGATCGAGAACACAAAGCGCGACGCCGGTGCCTTCGAAGATATCTTTGTAACGACGACGGCTTTCATGCAACTGCTGTTGGCGGCGTCTCAAGCTACGCAACGCCAGCAGCGGCACGATGGAGCAGAGCAGGGCGATCAAGCATTTTGCTATCAACGGTGCGACCAAGGCCTGACGGGCTTTTTTCGCATCGAACAGGCCCCGCAGTTGCCAGTCACTGTTGGTCAGCGGTTCGAGCAGCACGGTCTGTGGATCGCTGCCCACTGATGCGCCGTCCGCCGCTTCGCCCCGGTAGATGAGATGCCGTGTCGTGCGGTTTTCCAGTTGCCAGCCTGGCTGATAGTCCTGATCGCTTTGTCGGGTCAGGGACTTCAGCGCTGACGTGTTCAGGCGGATCGCCCAATAGCCTTCGCTTTCGCTGCCCGGTTGCCGAACGAACAGGTAAATCAGCGACCCGTCCGGGGCGTCGGCGTAATAGTAGGTGCGGCCTTGAATGCGCTGGTGCTGATCAGTCAAAAAACCGGCGTCCTGACGCCCTGGATCGCTGTCGGCGATGACGCTGGATTGGCTGTCGAGCCAGGCGACGCTGCGCAGTGAGGGGATCGATTGACGCAGGCGATCCAGTGTTGCGGTATGTTGCTCAAGGGCTTGGGGACTGCCTTTGGCGTCATCCAGAACGTTGAGCGCAACCTGAGCGCTCAGCGCCATGTTCAGGCTCAGTCGGTCGGCCAGCTGGATGCTGTAGTCAACGCTGCGCTGATGCTGACGCTCTTGCGTCTGTTGAAACTGTTCAACCAGTTGCCACAACAAAAGCACGAGCATCAGCAGCACCAGCACCGCCAGTGCGCCTTTGAGCGAGCCTCGAAAAGGCATGGCCGTCGCACTTTTCGACGAGCGCAAGGGCGGAGTGGGGGGTGATGTGGACAAACTGTGATCCTGACTGCTGGACTGAATCAGCGTGTGCGAAATGCACTATAAGCTTGACGCCCAAAGGGCGGCTAGCATGCCTTGACTTGTGGCTAAGTGCCAGCCCCATTGGGCCGCACGGTTTGCCCTGTCGACTGCATTCGGGTAGCTTTGCGCCACGCGCGGGACACCCGATTTCTGCAAGCGTTACGCAATGCCTGCAAACATTGCTCCAGCTTTATGACCGGTGCTCGGAAGTTTTGCCGCCGCTATTCTGGTCAAGCCTTAATCAATTCAAGGCCCGGATGCGCCCGACGGCAAGTGGCGAGGTCATTTAAAAGCTGTTTTTGCGACAGAGCACCGGGTTTCTCCCGAACGCTCGCGCCTTTATTCACCGTCATAACCAGGTTTTCATTCCATGGCTCAATACGTCTTCACCATGCATCGGCTGAGCAAAGTTGTTCCGCCGAAGCGGGAAATCCTGAAAAACATCTCGCTGTCGTTCTTCCCGGGCGCCAAGATCGGTGTACTCGGCCTTAACGGTTCGGGCAAATCCACGTTGCTGAAAATCATGGCCGGTGTCGACACCGAGTTTGATGGTGAAGCACGCCCGATGCCCGAGTTGAACATCGGCTACCTGCCGCAGGAACCTCAGCTGGACCCGACCAAGACCGTCCGTGAAGTGGTCGAGGAGGCGGTCAGTGTGATCAAGGACGCCCAGGCGCGTCTGGACGAGGTCTACGCTGCCTACGCAGAACCGGATGCCGACTTCGACAAGCTGGCCGCCGAACAGGCCAAGCTGGAAGCCATCCTGCAGGCCAGCGATGGCCACAACCTGGAGCGTCAACTGGAAGTCGCCGCCGATGCGCTGCGTCTGCCAGCCTGGGACGCCAAGGTCGAACACCTGTCCGGTGGTGAAAAGCGTCGCGTGGCCCTGTGCCGTCTGCTGCTGTCGGCGCCCGACATGCTGCTGCTCGACGAACCGACCAACCACCTGGACGCCGATTCCGTTGCATGGCTTGAGCACTTCCTGCACGACTTCCCGGGCACCGTGGTCGCGATCACGCACGACCGTTACTTCCTGGACAACGTCGCCGGCTGGATTCTGGAACTCGACCGCGGCGCCGGTATTCCTTACGAGGGCAACTATTCGGGCTGGCTCGAGGCCAAGTCCGATCGTCTGGCCCAGGAATCCAAGCAGCAATCGGCTCACGAAAAGGCCATGAAGGAAGAGCTGGAGTGGGTGCGCAAAGGCGCCAAAGCGCGTCAGTCCAAATCCAAGGCCCGTCTGCAACGCTTCGAAGAAATGCAGTCGCAGGAATTCCAGAAGCGCAGCGAAACCAACGAAATCTACATCCCGGCTGGCCCACGTCTGGGCGACAAGGTCATCGAATTCAAGAACGTCACCAAGGGTTACGGCGATCGCGTGTTGATCGACAACCTGTCGTTCGCGATGCCTAAAGGCGCCATCGTCGGCGTGATTGGCGGTAACGGTGCCGGTAAGTCGACCCTGTTCCGCATGCTGATGGGCAAGGAACAACCCGATTCAGGCTCCATTGAAATCGGTGAAACCGTGCAACTGGCCTGCGTCGATCAGAGCCGTGACGACCTGGACGGCAGCAAGACGGTGTTCGCACAGATTTCCGATGGCTCCGATCAGATCAAGATCGGCAACTATGAAATCCCGTCGCGCACCTACGTCGGTCGTTTCAACTTCAAGGGTGGCGATCAACAGAAGTTCGTCAAAGACCTCTCCGGGGGGGAGCGCGGTCGCTTGCACCTGGCGCTGACCCTGAAAGAGGGCGGCAACGTCCTGCTGCTCGACGAACCGTCCAACGACCTCGACGTCGAAACCTTGCGTTCCCTGGAAGAAGCCCTGCTGGACTTCCCGGGCGCCGCCATTGTGATCTCCCACGATCGGTGGTTCCTGGACCGCGTGGCGACCCACATCCTGGCGTACGAAGACGACTCGCAAGCCGTGTTCTTCGAAGGCAACTACACCGAGTACGAAGCCGATCGCAAGAAGCGTCTGGGCGACGCCGCTGCCCAACCGCATCGCGTGCGCCACAAGAAACTCGCCTGAATCAGGCGAGTGTCATGAAAACGGAGCCCTCGGGCTCCGTTTTTTTTGCGCGTGTCGTCAGTGGCTGCATGAACGCAACTCACACATTGGGTGGAACCAGATCTGCGCATAGGCCCGGTACCTGTAGGAGACGTCCGAGGTTACGAGGGCAGCGAATGCGGTGGGTCAGGTGACGGAAATGTCAGATGACCTGCAAGAACGTTTTGGGGTATCTCTCAAAACCTGGAAGCTTCGGCAACGAGGGCTTGCGGGTCATCAACCATCCCCCTCGATCTGCACAATTTCAATCACCTGATCGCCGACCGGCCGTTTCCAGCTGACCTCATCCCCGACTTCCCCACCCAGCAATGCCTTGCCCAGCGGCGATGCCCAGTTGATCAACTGGCTCGTCGCATCCGCCTGATCTTCCCCCACCAACTGCACACGCTGCTGATTGTCCTGCTCATCGGCAAAGGTCACCCAACTGCCGATCTGCACCTTGTCAGTGGACACGGCAGGCGTGACCACTTGAGCACTCTGCAGGCGTTGATTGAAGTAACGCAGGTCCCGTTCGATATCGGCCAGGCGCTGCTTGTCGGCGTTCTCGCCACGCGCGGATTCATCGCTGTGTTGCGCCTGCAATAACGAGACATCGTCCTGCAACTGAGCAAGACCACGTGCCGTCACGTAATTCGGTTGTTCGCTGACCTGTCGCTCGACTGGCTGGCTTGCCTGCGCGGCAGCGTTATCTTCATTGACGAAGGCCCGACTCATGAGGTGCTCTCCTGTTCACGTTCATGAACGTTGGGCCATGATCGCATTCGATAAGTTTCGCCAAATGTCCCGCAACGACGTGAGCGTCAATGAGAGCGATAAGCCTTGGCGGCGTCCTGGGTTCTCTGTTGCTCCCAGGCGCGGTCCCGGTCGTTCCAGATGCTGTCTCGCCCCTGATCCTGAACATTGCGGTTTTCCAGTTGGGCCTGGCACTGGCGGAAACCGTCACTCCAGCCTTGCGCGTAAATCGTGTCGCGCAAATAGCGCGGCACGTCCTTTTTGTATTGCCCTTTCATGATATCCACGGACTGCCGACCACTCCCGCAACCATCCTGAAAACCGTCCGCAAATGCCGGCGGGTAACCTTCGGCCAGTAACTGGTCGTGGGTAGACTGACATCCGGCGACAACCAAGCAGCACCACAGCACAACCCAACGCGTATTCATTTCCGTATCCTCGACTTATGTAAAAAGTCTAGAAGCGGATCTGTGAGTTATGTGTAAAAGCGTTGTGAGAAATCCATTAACCGATGCCCGGTATACCGTGATTAGTTCCGAATTTCTGCCTGACGGCTCAGTAGCCTGAAAAAACTTTTAGTAATTTTCTTGTCGACGGCCTGCGAAGATTCAGGGTTGGTAGACTGTCCCGCTGCGCGAAACTGCTTAGGAAGATGAATGAACCTGCGAACGATCCTGATCCTTGGCGCACTCAGCGCTTTCGGCCCATTGGCCATCGACTTTTATTTGCCCGGTTTTCCGGCCATTGCACTGGCATTCGCAACGGATGAACAACACGTTCAGTTGACGCTGGCTTCTTACTTCCTCGGCTTGAGCATCGGGCAACTGGCTTATGGGCCGATCGCCGACCGTTTTGGCCGACGCCTGCCGCTGTTGTTCGGCGTGGGTTTGTTCACGCTGGCTTCGCTGGCGTGCGCCTTCGCGCCGACTCTGGAGTGGCTGATCGCTGCCCGCTTCGTTCAGGCGTTGGGTGGGTGCGCCGGCATGGTGCTGTCGCGGGCCATCGTCAGTGATAAATGTTCCCCCGTTGAGTCGGCAAAAGTGTTTTCGCAGCTGATGCTGGTGATGGGACTGGCCCCGATCCTGGCGCCGATGCTCGGCGGTCTGCTGGTGAATGTGTACGGCTGGCAGACGATTTTCATGACGTTGACCCTGTTCAGTGCAATGACGGCAGCGGCTGTTGCGTGGGGGCTTCCGGAAAGCATGCCGGCCGGTCATCCGCGGCTGCCGTTGTCCGGCGCATTGGGTTCCTACTGGCGCCTGTTCGGGGACCGGATTTTTCTGGGCCATGCATTGACCGGCGGCATCGCGATGGCCGGAATGTTTTCCTACATCGCAGGTTCTCCATTCGTGTTCATCAAGCTGTACGGCGTCCCGGCCGAGCACTACGGCTGGCTGTTCGGTACAAACGCGGCAGGCTTCATCCTGGTCGCACAGGTCAACGCACGCCTGGTCGGCCGTTTCGGGCCCGCATGGTTGTTGTCGCGCATGGTCTGGCTTTACCTCGCCGCGGCGCTGGTGCTGCTCGGGATCGCCTCGCTGCACACCGAAAAGCTCTGGCCGCTGCTGGTCCCGCTGTTCATCTACATCGCCAGTCTGGGGTGCATCATTCCCAATGCCTCGGCTTGCGCGATGGCCGGGCAGGGCAAGCGTGCCGGCAGCGCGTCGGCGCTGCTGGGATGCCTTCAATTCAGTGTGGCGGCGGGCGCGGCGGCGTTGGTCGGTGTGCTGCATGACGGCACTGCCGTGCCCATGGCGACCGTCATTACCTTGTGTGGCGTTCTGGCTGTGAGTCTGGCCATGCTCACCCGACGTGCACAGTTGAAACGCGATGCCCTCAACCCGCCTGTCGATGTACGACTGTGACGCCCGTTCGGCGACGTGATGACGTTGCCGAACCCTTCTGATAGCAGGCAGATAAGCGTGGAGTTACATACACCGGGTGTTTCTGATGTGCGAATGAATTGGATTTCGCCACAGTTGTTTACTACTTGAAAAATAGAATCTTCTTACATTGGCTTTGTGCAGAAACAATCAGGACAGTTTTTTCAGTGGATAAATCCGGTGTTCCTGTTTGATCAGCGGATTTTTTTCTTGAGAGTTTTTGGAATATTCGCTGTAGGCATTTGCCTCGGTATTAATCATCCACTGTTACCCAAAGAGGACTGACAAGCCCGTGCGAAGCGGTTTCTGGCTGCTTTGTGAAGCATGTCGCGGCATCGAGGGAATGCGACCCTTTGCCCGATGTTTTACCTAAGGGGCTGACAAGCTTCAACACCCGACTTGGTGAAGCCAATTCTCTGCGTAGATGCAACGCTTATACTGTGCACCCACCGTGGATCCCATTACTGGCGCAACATTGAAACTGTCCTGACGGCTTGAGCCAATCTGTACGACTGGGCGAATCAGGCCGTTCAGAGTTTCCATGAGGTGATGCAGATCAACGCCATCATGTGTGCCATGCAACGATCATGGCGGCATACCGTGCATGGCGAGCCGGTCCTCGTAGTAGACGAATGTTTCAACAGGGAGTGAAGACATGGAACACGCACCTTGCATCAGTCAGATTGCCGCGCTGCTGGCGGATCCCAAGCGCAGTGCGATGATGTGGGCATTGATGGACGGGACCTCGCGAGCGGCCGACGAGTTGGCATTGCTGGCAGGCTTGTCGACCTCCTCGGCGGGTGCGCACCTGGCGCGTTTGGCCTCCGGCGGATTGCTCCGGCAGGAAGTGCGCGGGCGAAAGCGGTTTTTCAGACTGGCCGCGCCGGAAGTCGGCGCGGCAGTACAGGCGCTGGCCAGTGCTTCGATGATCAGTGCCGAAGTGGTCAATCGCAGTGTCGCGCAGCCGTTACCTCCGTTGCCATTACGCCGCGCGAGCGTGTGCGCCGATCATCTCGGCGGGGAACTGGGGACGGAGTTGTACCAGCGCATGCTGGGGGCGGGCTGGATCGAACAGTCCGATCAGCGCCTGGAGGTGACGAACGTCGGGATTTCACGGTTTGCCGAACGCGGAATCTTCGTGCCTGCACTGGCTCACAGGCAGCGGGAAACCGTGTGTGCCTGCGCCGATTGCAACGAGGTGAGCCCGCACCTTGGCGGTGCCTTGGGCGCCGGGTTACTGCAACTGTTCATGCAGTTGGGTTGGTTGCGCACGACGGAGGAGGCTTGCACGCTTCAGGTGTCGTCGAACGGGCAGCGTGAAATCAACAAGATTGCGGCGGCCGCTTGAGGATTGCCGGCGCAATACGCGCCGCACGGTTTGGCGAGGGTGGCGATGTTGACATCCGCACCGCTGGCAAACCGCATGGCTGCTGAAGGTGTGTAGCAAGCCCTTGGTATCAGGGCTTGATCAACCGCGCATCGAGGCTGTTCTGCGCCAGACGTTTCGCCTGATCCTGGGTCATGCCCAGATGCTCGTGCAGCGCCTGGAAGTTTTCAGTCACGTACCCGCCAAAGTAGGCCGGGTCATCAGAGTTCACCGTGACCTTCACCCCACGCTCGAGCATGTCGAGGATGTTGTGCTGGCTCATGTGGTCGAACACGCAGAGCTTGGTGTTTGAGAGCGGGCATACCGTGAGCGGAATTTGCTCGTCGATGATGCGTTGCATCAAGCGTTCGTCTTCGATCGCGCGCACGCCATGGTCGATGCGCTGGATCTTCAACAGGTCCAGTGCTTCCCAGATGTACTCGGGCGGGCCTTCTTCGCCAGCGTGCGCAACGGTCAGGAAGCCTTCATTGCGGGCACGATCGAATACCCGCTGAAACTTGCTCGGCGGGTGCCCCATTTCAGAACTGTCCAGACCGACGGCGACGAACGCGTCACGGTACGGCAGGGCCATGTCGAGGGTTTTCTCGGCCTCTTCTTCGCTCAGGTGGCGCAGGAAACTGAGGATCAGGCCGCTGCCTACACCTAGTTGCTCCTTGCCGTCTTTCAATGCACCGGCGATGCCGTTCAGCACGACTTCAAACGCAATGCCGCGATCGGTGTGGGTCTGCGGATCGAAGAAGGGTTCGGTGTGGATGACGTTCTGGGCCTTGCAGCGTTGCAGGTAGGCCCAGGTCAGGTCGTAGAAATCCTGCTCGGTGCGCAGGACGTCCGCGCCCTGGTAGTACAGGTCGAGAAACTCCTGCAGGTTGTTGAACGCGTATGCCTTGCGCAGGGCGTCGACGTCATTCCAGGGCAGGGCAATCTTGTTGCGTTCGGCCAGGGCGAACAGCAGTTCAGGCTCTAGCGAGCCCTCCAGATGCAGGTGTAATTCAGCCTTGGGCAGGGCATTCAACCAGTCGTACATGTGCTTTTCTCATCAGGTGCAATGGTGGGCATTCTACAGAGTTGAGCGCGGCGGCTGGGTGAAAACCTGACCGGACGGTTCAGACCGTCGCGTCTTGCTCCCTTCTGTAGGCATAGGTGTCGGCGAAACGTGACAGCAGAAACTCGGCGCACGTGGTCGGTGGGTAGAGTGGAGGATGGTGCTCGTCGGTGCAGCCGGGCAGGCATTCAACACGGGTATCGGGATGCGGTTCGGCGAAGAACGGCATCGAATAGCGATCGACGCCCAGCGGACTGATGACCCGGTGCGGCGTCGACACGTACTGATCATTACTCCAGCGCGCCATCATGTCCCCCAGATTGACCACGAAGGTGCCATCGATGGGCGGCGCATCGACCCACTGGCCGCGAACATCACGCACCTGAAGACCTCCGGCGACGTCCTGGTAAAGCAAGGTGATGCAGCCGTAGTCGGTGTGAGCGCCCGCGCCTTGTTGCTGTTCGCTGGTGGCGGTGTGACGGGGCGGGTAGTGGATCATCCGCAACACGCTGACGGGTTGCTCGAAGCGTTGATCGAAGAAGTCGCGTTCGATGCCCAACGCCGGGGTCATGGCCCTTAGCAGCGTCAGGGCCAGGGCCTGCATGTCTCGGTAATGCTGTTCCATGAGTGCCTGCCACCCCGGCAGATCAGGGTGACGGTTAGGTCCGCGCAACGGCTTGCCCGCCAGCACGTCGGGATGATCGGCAGGCAGATGCAGACCCATGTCGAAGGTTTCCTTCAGATCGCTGGGCAGATCAGGGTCCAGTTGCTCGGTGGCAATCGCCCCGTACCCGCGATGATGCTGGCTTTGGGTGATGTCGATTTTCAGCTTCTCGCTCAGGGGCTGGGCGAAAAAACGCTGAGCGCTGCCGATCACGTGCTCGATACGTTCGGCGCTGATCGGGTGGCCCTTGATGTAGAAGAAACCCCATTCACGGCACGCCGCATCGATGCGCCGGGCAACCACGTGCCAGGCCTGATCGTCTTGAGCGTAGAGCGGGGAAATGTCGATGACGGGAAGCGGGTTCATGTGTACTCCGTTTAGGCAGCTATCACTCACTGTAGGAGCGCGCTTGCCCGCGATGCGGTGTGTCAGGTGCGGATGTGTTCACTGACAGAAAGAAATCGCAGGCAAGCGCGCTCCCACAGATGCTGAGACCAGGGATTGCCTTACTTCGGCAACTCCGCCTTCACCCCTTCCACGTAATAGTTCATCGACGCAAGTTCTGCGTTGGTTGCGATGCTGCCCTCAGGAATCTTCACTGCCCCCGTCTGATCCTTGATCGGGCCGGTGAACGGATGGAACGCGCCGCTCTCGATGTCAGCGATGATCTTCTGCGCTTCGCTTTTTACGTCGGCGGGCACCAGGTCGCTGATCGGCAGTTCAACCGTGCCTTCTTTCAGACCACCCCAGTAATCCTGCGATTTCCAGGTGCCGTCGATGACCGATTGCGTGGCCTGAATGTAATGCGGGCCCCAATTGTTGACGATCGAGGTCAGCACGGCCTTCGGACCAAAA
This sequence comes from Pseudomonas abietaniphila, assembly GCF_900100795.1. Classification (GTDB taxonomy): domain Bacteria; phylum Pseudomonadota; class Gammaproteobacteria; order Pseudomonadales; family Pseudomonadaceae; genus Aquipseudomonas; species Aquipseudomonas abietaniphila. Next base: position 16,231 of record NZ_FNCO01000014.1, on the reverse strand, counting down.
TGCGCCATGTCCGAGGCGTACCCCACGGCGTACACGCCACGACGCTCTGCAGCCTGAATCGGGGCCGGACTGTCGGTGTGCTGGAAGATCACGTCGGCGCCCTGATCGATCAACGCGTTGGCGGCGTCCGCTTCTTTGCCCGGATCGAACCAGGAGTTGACCCACACCACTTTGATTTCGGTGCCAGGGTTGTATTTATTCAACGCCAGTTGAATCGCGTTGATGTCACGCAAAACCTCTGGAATCGGGAACGAGGCGACATAACCGATTTTTTTGGTCTTGGTCATCTTGGCTGCGAGGAAACCACCCACATAGCGGCCTTCGTAGGTGCGGGCCAGGTACGTGCCCATGTTCTTGTCCTGCTTGTAGCCCGTTGCGTGTTCAAAAGTCACTTTGGGAAATTGCTTGGCGACCTTCAGCGTTGGGTTCATGTAGCCGAACGAGGTGGTGAACACCAGGTCGTAGCCACTCTTGGCCATGTTGCGGATGACACGCTCTGCGTCGGCGCCTTCCGGTACGTTCTCGACAAAACTGGTCGTCACCTTGTCGCCCAGTGCTTTGGCCATCGCCTGACGGCCCTGCTCATGCTGATAGGTCCAGCCGTGGTCGCCAATCGGCCCGATGTAAACGAATCCGACTTTCAATGGATCTGCCGCAACGGCCAGCAGACTCGAACTCAGGCCAACGACAGCGGCCATGGCGCACAACAGTTTTTTCAGCGGACGACGTGAGTGAAGGGTGGAAAGCATGCAGGTCGAGCTCCTTTGGTCTTGTGGGCCGGGCCGTCTGGGCGGGGCGTTGGACCCAATGCAAAAAGCTGACCAATAAGACAGGTCTGCGTGCGTGGCGGGATTCAACGAGATCTCGGGATCGGTGGCGGCGGGCGTGTGTTCGCGGACAGTGCGTCCAACGCGCTGGGCGCTACGAACCGGTGCAACGGGTCAACCCCCTGTGGGCGAATTCATTCACAAGGGGCCTGTACAGCAGATGCCTCTTTATCGGCTGAAATAGCGTTCGCGAAGGCATTCACTCCCACAAAAGAAGGCCGTATCAGGCCTGTCTTGAAACCTTTATTTACAACCAGCACTCTCAACCGCTTGAACAGTTAAACCTTCATGGATGTGCGGCCTGGGTCGCAGAGGCGAAAAGGCAGCGATGGGCACGATACTCAAGCAAGAAAAGTTTCTTCTGTTGGCGGTGATTGCGACCTGCTTCGCGTACCCGTTCGAACATCAATTACTGGGGCACGGCAACACCGTCGCGCTGATCGCAGGCATCGCGCTGGTAGGGTTCATCGTCTGCGCCTCCATGCGCGTGGCGCATCACGCCGAATTGCTCGCGGAAAAAGTCGGCGACCCCTATGGCACGATGATCCTGACCCTGTCAGCGGTATTGGTAGAGGTGGTCATCCTGGCGATCATGATGAGCAACGAGCCGTCACCGACGCTGGTGCGCGACACGATTTACTCAGCCGTCATGCTCGACATCAACGGGATTCTCGGGCTGGCGGCGTTAATGGGCGGGCTCAAGCACGGCGAGCAGTCCTATAACGATGATTCGGCGCGGTCCTACAGTGTGATGATCCTGACGGCGATGGCCGTGTCGATGGTCGTGCCCGAATTCATTCCGGAGTCGAAATGGAAGGTCTATTCGGCGTTTACCATTGGCGCGATGGTCCTGCTCTACGGCTTGTTTTTACGCATGCAGGTCGGGCCCCACAGTTACTTCTTCAGTTACAGCTACCCCGACAAGAAACGCCGCAAGGATCAGCCTGAACAGCCGAGCGAACCGGTGAACCTGCCCTTGTCCATCGGCACGCTGGTGTTCGGCGTGGTGATCATCGGTGCGCTGGCGGAGGTCATGTCGAAGACGGTCGATCTGGGTCTTGAAGGCAGCGGCGCGCCGCCGGTGATGACCGCGATTCTGGTCGCAGCGATTTCCGCCGCGCCCGAGATTCTTACGGCCCTGCGAGCCGCACTGGCAAACCGCATGCAGTCGGTGGTCAACATCGCGTTGGGTGCGTCTTTGTCGACGGTGATTCTGACGGTGCCGGTGATGGAGGCGATGGCGCTGTACACCGGCCAGCCGTTCCAGATGGCGATGACGCCGGTGCAGACCGTGATGATCCTCGTCACGCTGGTGGTCAGCGCCATCAACCTGAATGACGGCGAGACCAACGCCATCGAAGGCATGACTCACTTCGTGTTGTTCGCGACCTTCGTCATGCTGTCGTTGCTGGGGTTGTGACGGCCTGGCTTCTGGCCGCACGCCAGAAGCCGGATGCACCGTCAGCCGTTGATCAGCTCAGCCGCCGCCTGCCGGTGGTCTGCGATCAACCCTTTCAGGTCCAGCCCTTCGACCTGACCGTCGATCACGCGCCACTGGCCGCCAATCATCACGCGATCCGCCCGATCCGCCCCGCACAGCAACAGCGCGGAGAGCGGATCATGGCTGCCTGAGAAACGCAGTTCGTCCAGCTTGAACATCGCAAGGTCGGCTTGTTTCCCGACTGCCAGTTCGCCGATATCGCTGCGGCCCAGCAGGGTCGCCGAGCCTTTGCTCGCCCAGCCCAACGCCAGTTGCGGGGTGATCTTTTCTGCCCCGTAGCGCAACCGCTGCAGGTACAGCGCCTGCTTGGCTTCCAGCATCATGTTCGATGCGTCGTTGGAGGCCGATCCGTCCACGCCCAAACCGATCGGCGCGCCGGCTGCGATCAGGTCCAGTGTCGGGCAGATGCCCGACGCCAGGCGCATGTTCGAACTTGGGCAGTGGCAGATCCCGGTGCCGGCCTGGCCGAGTCGCGCGATCTCCTGCTCGTTGAAATGAATGCCGTGAGCCAGCCAGGTGCGCGGTCCGAGCCACCCGACGCTGTCCAGATAATCCACGGTGCGCAGGCCGAAGCGTTGCAGGCAGAAGTCCTCTTCATCCAGCGTTTCCGCCAAGTGCGTGTGCAGACGAACGTCGAGCTTTTCGGCCAGCACTGCGCTCTCGGACATGATTTCAGTGGTCACCGAAAACGGCGAGCAAGGCGCCAGCGCAATCTGGATTTGCGCGCCGTCGCCGCGTTCGTGATAGGTGTCGATCAGGCGTTGGCTGTCGTCCAGAATCACCTGTCCTTGCTGCACGGTCTGTTGCGGCGGCAAACCGCCGTCGGCTTCGCCCAGACTCATCGAGCCGCGCGTTAGCATCGCGCGCATGCCCAGTTCACGGACGCTCTGCACCTGGACGTCGATGGCGTTTTCCAGACCGTCCGGGAACAGGTAGTGGTGATCGGCCGCGGTGGTGCAGCCCGACAACAGCAATTCGGTCAGCGCGACTTTCGTGGCCAGCGCCAGCTTTTCTGGAGTAAGGCGCGCCCACACCGGGTACAGCGTTTTCAACCATGGAAACAACGGCTGATTGACGACCGGCGCCCAGGCACGGGTCAGGGCTTGATAGAAGTGGTGATGGGTATTGATCAGGCCCGGCAGCAGCACATGTTCACGGGCATCGAACGTTTGATAGCACGGCGCAGAAGGCGATTGGCCGGCCGCGAGCATTTCGACAATGACACCGTTTTCCACCACCAACCCGCCTCGGGCATCAAGGTCGTTGGCGGTAAACACAGCAAGGGGATTTTTCAACCAGATACGGATCGCAGGCATTGGCCGGCTCCTCTGAAAGTGGGTTCAGGTCGCCAGCTCAGTGTTGCCCTGTCTGCTGATCCAGGGTCGCCGCGGCTTCGAATGAGCCGCGAGGCGAGGGTGCGGAGTTTAGAGCTGAGTTGACCTTTCGATCAAGTATTGGCATTCACCTTTTGGTCAGCACCAGGACGCGGTTTTTTGACCGCTACAAACCTGTGGGAGACGTCGCAGGTTACGACGGCAGCGAATGCGGCAGGTCGGTCGATGTGAATACACCTGACCCAACGCATTCGCCAGCAAGCCTGCTCCTGCGATCCTATGGCGTCACCAAGGAATCGTCTCACCTTTGTAGTTCACGAAGTGATGGCCGCCTTCTCCTGCAAACCGCTCAAGCTGCTCGACCAGCCCGCGCACACTGGTGTCCACGTCGATGTCGGCGCCTTCGCCGCCCATGGCCGTGCGGACCCAGCCCGGGTGCATCGACAGCACCGTAGGCTTGTTGTCGCCCAATTGAGTGACGAAGGTGTTGGTCATCGAGTTCAGCGCCGCTTTGCTGGCCTTGTACAGCGCCATTTCCGGCGCGTCGGGCATCGTGACGCTGCCCAGCACCGAGCTCATGAACGCGATGATGCCGGTGTTCGGGCGGATCTGATTGACGAAGCGTTTGGCCAGACGAATAGGGGCAACCGCGTTGGTCAGGAACAACTGACCCAGCTCGCCAGCAGTGGCGTCGGTCGGGTTATCGTGTTTAGGGCCCATGATGCCGGCGTTGACGAACAGCACGTCGTACACCTGACCTTTGAGGTTATGGGTAAGCACCTCCAGCGACGATTGCTCGTCCATGTCCAGCGTCTGCAGGTGCACGCCAGGCACGGCTTTCAATTCTTCAGCCTTGTGCGGATCGCGAACGGTCGCGGTGACCTCCCAGCCTTGCTCGGTCAGGCGTTTGACCAGGCCGAGACCCAAACCTCGGGAGGCGCCGATGATCAATGCAGTTTTGTTGGCAGGCATGAAGTTAACTCCTTGGAAAACGAAACGAGGCAGCATCAGGAGAGTTGACCGCGGCGGGCTCCAGGAATTTGGTTTTCCGGCGCAACGGTCGTCCTCTTGCGTGAATCAGTGCCCCGACTGCCAAGGCTGTCCCAGGGACACCGGTGCGTACAGTCGGGTGCGCAGTGCATTGCGCGACAGTAACACCAGCACCACGATGGTCGCGACATACGGCAGCATCGCCAGCAGGTTCGAAGGGATCGCCAGGCCGATGCCTTGAGCGACCAGGTACAGGATGCTGGCGAAGCCGAACAGATACGCGCCCAACAACACCCGTGCGACGCGCCAACTGGCGAACACCACCAGCGCCAAGGCAATCCAGCCACGGCCCGCGCTCATGTTTTCCGCCCACATCGGTGTATACGCCAGCGACAGATAAGCGCCGGCGAGGCCGGCCATTGCACCGCCGAACAGCACCGCCAGGGTGCGAACGAGCAGCACGGGCAGGCCCATCGCACTCGCTGCGTCAGGGTTTTCGCCCACCGCCTGGATAATCAACCCCGCACGGCTTTTCAGCAGCGTCCAGGCCACCACCGCGAACATCGCGAAGGACAGGTAAACCAGGATGTCTTGCGCGAAAAGCATCCGCCCGATCAGCGGAATATCGCTCAAGTAAGGAATGGCCAGCGGCTCGAACCCCGACAGCGGTTTACCAACCCAGGCGGCGCCGACGAAACTGGAAAGCCCGACGCCAAAGATCGTCAGTGCCAACCCCGTCGCGACTTGATTGGCGTTGAACACCAGCGCTACCAGCGCGAACAGCGACGAAAGCAGCATGCCCGCCAGGATCGCCAGCAAGACACCCAGCCACAGACTGCCCGTGCTGAACGCAACGATGAAACCGATCACCGCACCGAACAGCATCATGCCTTCCTGACCGAGGTTGAGAACGCCGCTCTTCTCACAGACCAGCTCCCCCAGCGCCACCAGCAACAGCGGCGTGCCGCAACGCACCGTGGCGAAAAAGATATTACTCAGCAGATCGATATCCATCACACGGCTCCCGGCACAGCGGCCATCTGGCGGCGGGCCCAGCGCAGTTTGAGGCGCGGGCGGTAGAGAATCAGCACATCACAGGCCAGCAGGAAGAACAGCATCATGCCCTGAAACAGTTGTGTAATGGCCTGCGGCAAATTAAGGGTCATCTGCGCGCTTTCGCCGCCCAGATACAGCAACGCCATCAACAGGCTCGAGAACAGAATCCCGATCGGATTGAGCCGGCCAAGAAAAGCCACGGTGATCGCGGCGTAGCCGTACCCCGGCGACACCTGAGGCACCAATTGACCGATCGGGCCGGTCACCTCGCAGACACCTGCCAACCCGGCCAGTGCGCCACTGATCATCAACGCGAGCCAGACGAGCCGCTTTTCACGAAAGCCGACGAACCCGGCGGCGCGTTTGTCCAGGCCGAGGACCTTGATCTGGAAGCCTACAAAGCTGCGCTGCAGCAACACCCAGACCGCGACCAGCGCGAGCAGGGCGAAATAAACCCCGGCGTGTAAGCGACCGTCTTCGGTCAGCAGCGGCAGGCGACTGGCGTCGCCGAACATGGCGGACTCAGGGAAATTCATGCCTGCCGGATCTTTCAGCGGGCCATGGACGAAATACAGCAACAGGTTCAGCGCAATGTAGTTGAGCATGATGCTGGTGAGGATTTCATTGGCGTTGAACTGCGTGCGCAACCAAGCCGTCAGGCCAGCCCATGCGGCACCTGCCGTGATGCCTATCAACAGAATCGGCACCAGCACCCAGCGGCTGTCGATGTCGATCACGTTGACCGCCACGGCACTGCCTGCCAGAGCGCCGATCAGCAATTGACCTTCGGCGCCGATGTTCCAGATCCGCGCCTGGTATGCCACGGCCAGACCCAGCGCGCACAGCAGAATCGGCAAGGTCTTGACCATCAGTTCGGACACGCCATAGAGGTCGCTGACCGGTGCGATCAACAAGGTGTGCAGGGTCAGCAGCGGATCGAGTCCGAGCGCGATGAACAGCAACGATCCCGACGCCAGGCTCAGCATGGCCGCCAGCACGGGCGAAAACCACAACATGGCACGCGACTCTCGGCCGCGCGATTCCAGTGAAAGCAGCATGGGAGTCTCCTTTAAATGTGCGACGCGGCGTCGGGTTGAGGTAAATGACCGGTGTCGAATTGCCCGGCCATCCAGCCGCCGATCTGCACCTGCGTGGTTTGCGCGGTCGGCACCAGCGTCGACAGGCGGCCGCCTGACAACGCCCCGACCCGATCACTGATCTGAAACAACTCGTCGAGGTCTTCGGAGATCACCACAATGGCCGCGCCGGCGTCGCGCAAGGCAATCAACGCACGATGAATGGCGGCTGCCGCGCCCACATCCACGCCCCAGGTCGGGTGCGCGGCCACCAGCAGTTTGGGGTTTTGCAGGATTTCGCGGCCCAGGATGAATTTCTGCAGGTTGCCGCCTGACAGACTTCGGGCGGCGGTTCGCGCGTCCGGTGTTTTCACCGCAAAGCGCTCGATGATGGTGTGAGCCAAGGCCTCAACCTTGCCGCGCTGGATGAGGCCCTTGCTGACAAGTCCCTGCTGAAAAGCGGTCAACAGCGCGTTATCCGCCAGGCTCATGTCCGGTACGGCGCCATGGCCCAGGCGTTCGGCGGGCACGAAGGCCAGGCCTTGTCGACGTCGGACGTCCGGGCGCAGATGAGCAACGCCTTGCTCGCCAAACCGGATGCGCTGCGCTTGCGCCCGGCTTAATGTTTGCTCGCCGCTCAGCAGCGCAAGTAATTCATCCTGGCCATTACCGGCGACCCCGGCGATGCCGACGATCTCCGCGCTGCGCACCTGCAGATCAACCTCGATCAGCGAGCAGCCGAACGGGTCCGGGTTGTGCCAAGACAGCTTTTCCACGTGCAGAAAAGGCGCGTTGCCCGCGGCTTTCGGATACTGAGCGACCAAACCTTGCGCATCACCCACCATCAAGCGCGCCAGTTGCAGATCGCTGCATTCATTGGGCACGCAATGCCCCGACACCTTGCCGCCACGCAACACCGTCGCGCTGTGGCACAGCGCGCGCACCTCGCCCAGCTTGTGGCTGATGAAGAGGATGCTGCAGCCTTCTTCGGCCAGTCGACGCAGGGTGACAAACAAGTCCTGAGCTTCTTGCGGCGTCAGCACCGACGTCGGCTCATCAAGAATCAGCAGGCGAATGTCTTGCATCAGGCAACGGATGATTTCGACTTTTTGCCGCTCACCGATAGACAGGCTATGCACCAGACGTTGAGGCTCGACGGCCATGCCGTAACGCTGCGAAACCTCGCGAATTTCCGGCTCCAGTTGTTTCGGCGTACCGGCGGCAGCGCCCATCGCCAAGGCGATGTTCTGCGCGACAGTCAGCGTCTCGAACAACGAAAAATGCTGGAACACCATCCCGATGCCGAGCGCCCGGGCTTGAGCGGGGTTGCGCATGGAAAGCGGCTGACCTTGCCAGATGATCTGCCCGGCATCGGGCTGGACCACGCCGTAGATGATTTTCATCAAGGTGCTTTTGCCCGCGCCATTTTCGCCGAGCAACGCGTGGATCTCGCCGGGCTGGATGGTCAGGTCGATGGCATCGTTGGCAAGACATCCTGGATATTGCTTGGTGATGTGGCGCAGTTGCAGGCGCGGGTGAGTCGTTGAATGAGGCATGACGGGCTCGATTACAAAGGATCGCTACTGCACTTAGCAATTTCTTGGCCAGCTGGTCAGGTTTTTAGCGCGGTATTGATAGGTGGGTACCACGATCCGCTCTGAATCCGGCTGGGACATGGCATGCAGGCGGCCGGCCCAGGAACCTTATCCCTCGCCGGAACGCCCTTGCACGTTGAACAGATAGATTCGTGGGGGGCGCAGGAGCACCATGACTGGGCGCCGCATTTCACTGGCGAGTCAATTTGGTTCAATAAACTTGTATGAAAAATGACCAGTCGGCGGCGAGCAAGATATCCCCGGCACTGTGGACAGCGTTGCACCTGTTATCCACAGGTTGTTCCACAGTTAATGTGCGCAAGCTCAAATACTGGGTATAAGCCCGCGCAGAGTAGGAGCGGGTGGCGATAAGGCACTCTAACACCCTGTTTTCTGGTCTATTTATACGGTGGATAAGTGGTTTGGTTAAAAAATAACCAGAACCCGCTAACCCATGTGAATCAAGGCCTGCGGGGGTATGTGCTCAGCTTGTCCACAGGCGGATGCACAGTAGTTGTGGGCAACCGTCACATCCTCAAGAACGCGCAACGGGTCAGATCAGAGGTCGGGTTTGCGCTGGAGCACGATGCGTCCGCGACTGAGGTCAGAAAGCTGGCGCTGCAAGGTGTCGATCTGCTCAGGCCCTACCGCGATTGAGAGCGCGACGCCATTGGAGAGGAAATCTTCGTTTCCCACCACGCCATTGAGTTCGGCGAGCCGCAACTTCACCAGCGCCAGTTCGCTGAACGTGCAGTCTAAGGTCAATGAGACACGATTGATCAGTGGCAAGCGTGCGGCCTGTTGCAGGCATTTATTGGCCCCGCCACCATAGGCCCGCGCCAATCCGCCGGTGCCCAACTGGATTCCGCCGTACCAGCGAATCACCAGCACCACGACCTGGTCGAAATCCTGCGCTTCAATGGCCGCCAGAATCGGCCGACCGGCCGTACCACCCGGCTCGCCGTCGTCCGTGCTGCGGTATTGCGCACCCAGTTTCCAGGCCCAGCAGTTATGCGTGGCATTGAAGTCACTGTTCTGCTCGATGAACGCTTGAGCGTCGGCCGGGCTGTTGATGGGCGCCGCAAGCGTTATGAAGCGGCTCTTGCGAATCTCCTCGCGAAATTCGCAAGGGCCGACGAGGGTTGAAGGCATTGACGGTTCCAGCCAGACGCTAAGGTGGTTCGTGGATCAGACCGGTGGCGTGAGCCCGCAACCCTTGAGGATGATGCGAATCAGGTTATTGCCCGCTTCTTCCATGTCTTGCTTGGTCAGGCGTGTACGGCCGGTGACCTGGCAGATCTGCGTGGCGAAGTCAGCGTAATGCTGCGTGCTGCCCCACAGCAGGAAGATCAGGTGAACCGGATCGACCGGGTCCATTTTGCCTGCGTCAATCCAGGCCTGAAACACGCCGGCCCGCCCCTGAAACCATTGGCGATAATCCTGGCTGAAGTACTCGTTCAGGCATTCGCCGCCACTGATGATTTCCATCGCGAAGATGCGAGAAGCCTGCGGCTGGCGACGGGAGAATTCCATTTTTGCGCGGATGTAATGGGCCAAGGCCTGCGCCGGATCGTCTTCAACCTTCAAATGGTTGAAGGTGCTGTCCCACAGTTGAATGATGTTACTCAGGACCGCGATGTACAGACCTAGCTTGTTGGTGAAGTAATAGTGCAGGTTGGCTTTTGGCAGGCCTGCATTCTGCGCGATCGTGTTCATGCTGGTGCCTTTGAATCCGTGACGGGCGAACTCGTCCTCGGCAGCTTTCATGATCGCTTCTTCATTCTTTTGACGAATGCGGCTCGCCGGTTTGGTGGCGCTGGCGCTGTGAGCAGGGACTTCAAGGGTCATGGGCGGTTCCAGACGGATCATTGGGTGCGACGGGGTGAACAGATAACGCACCCGTGACAATCCGACAAGCGTTGGCAGTGGAAATTAGTGCTCCAATGCCTCCATCTCCTGCTTTTTTTCTGCAAGGGTCTCTTTGCTCTCTGGCAACAACAGACACATCGCAATCGCCGTCAGACCGCCACTGGTGATCGCCGAATCAAACAGGTTTTGTACCAGCTGTGGCAAATGGTGCAGCAAGGTCGGTTGCGCGGCGATGCCCAGGCCGACGCCGAACGACGTCGCAATGATCAACATGCTGCGGCGATCCAGCGTGGATTGCGCCAGGATCCGAACGCCAGCGGCGGCCACGCTGCCGAACATCACCAGGGTCGCGCCGCCCAGCACGGGCTTCGGGATTTGCTGAAGAATCGCACCGATGACCGGGAAAAGTCCGAGTAGAAAAAGGATCGCGCCGATGTAGAGCCCTACATAACGACTGGCAACGCCCGTGAGCTGAATCACGCCATTATTCTGGGCGAACGTGGTGTTGGGAAAGGCGCTGAAGGTGGCGGCGATCATGCAACTCACGCCATCACCCAGTACGCCGCCTTTGAGACGGGCAATGTAACCAGGGCCTTTGATCGGTTCGCGAGAAAGCATGCAGTTGGCGGTCAGGTCGCCGACGGTTTCGATACTGCTGATCAGATATATCAGTGCGACCGGCAGGAATGCCGACCAGTCAAAATTGAATCCGAACCGGAAAGGCATAGGCATGCTGATCAACGCAACGCCGCTGATGGCGTGGGGCGTGAGTTTTCCACAGAACCATGCCGCGATGCTCCCGACCGCAAGCCCGATGATGATTGCCGACAGACGCACCCACGGGGGGCTGGAGCGGTTAAGCAGAATGATCACCAACAGCACGAAAACGCCCAGCGCAAGGTTGATCGGCTCGCCAAAATCGGGGGCGTTGAAGCCTCCGCCCAAGTCAGTCACGCCGACCTTGATCAGGCTGACGCCGATCAGCGTGATCACGATGCCGGTCACCAACGGCGTGATGATGCGGCGCAACTGGCCGATAAAACGGCTGAGGACAATCTGCACGATGGCGCCGAAGAAACACACACCGAACACCATCGCCATGATGTCTTCGGGGCTGCCACCACGCTGCTTGACCATGAACCCCGCTGACAGCACCGCGCCGAGAAACGCGAAGCTGGTCCCTTGCAGGCAAATCATTCCCGCACCGATACCGAACGGACGACGCGCCTGGATGAACGTGCCAACACCTGAAACCATCAACGCCATGCTGATCAGGTAAGGCAAGTAAGCGCCCAGTCCTAATGCCGACCCGATGATCAGTGGCGGCGTGATGATGCCGACGAAGGCCGCGAGCACGTGCTGAATGGCAGCCAGGGTCGCGGGTGCCGGGCTGGGTCTGTCGTTGAGGCCGTAGATCAGGTCGTTATTGTCGGGCGCTTCAGGCTGCATGCTGGACTCTCGGTTTTTGTGTTTGGCCATGTCGGCGATGCGCGTGAGATCGTCTCGCGCTATACCGACACTGGCCGTTGTTGCAAAAACCTGTCCAGTCGATCAGGTAGCTACTGTTCTATATTGTTTATCTTTATGAAAAATAACGATTTTAAAATTTATAAACGCATTCTAGATCGCGTTTAGTTCTGTCGGTGTAGCGCTTTTCGGCCTCATCGTGTGGCAGCCAGACTTTCCAGAAAACTTTCCAGCACCAAATGGGGGCGACGCCCCTTTCGTGTCACGGTTACAAGACTCAGGTCATAAAATCGGGACTGCGGCTTTAACGCTCTCAATCTGCCTTGCTGGACCCAGAAGCTCGCGTAGTGGTCCGGCAGATACCCCATATAGCGTCCTGTGAGAATCAGAAATGCCATGCCTTCCCGGTCCGAAGCGCTGGCGGTGCATTTGAGCGCCTGGTAGTGAGCCTGAATGTCCGCAGGCAAACGAAAGGTCGGTGCGATGGCCTCCTGATCGGCGAGACGGTCATCACCCAGTTGCGCGTCATCGACGTAAAACAATGGATGACCTACGGCGCAGTAGAGCAGGGAGCGTTCACTGTAGAGCGGCTGGTATTCAAGGCCGGACAAGGCGCTGGCCTGGGGCACAACGCCGACATGCAAACTGCCATCGAGCACGCCTTGCTCCACTTCGTTGGGCGCGATCATGCGGATGTTGATGTGCACATCCGGTCCACGCTCCTTGAGTTGTGACAGCGCGTGGGTGATTCGCATGTGGGGAAGGGTGACCAGGTTATCCGTCAGGCCAATGTTCAGCTCGCCGCGCAGGTGTCGGTGAAGGCCATTTACTTCTGTGCGAAAACTTTCCAGCGCACTTAATAGCTGCAGTGACGACTGATAGACCTCACGGCCTTCTTCTGTCAGAGAAAACCCCGCGCGGCCACGTTGACACAAGCGTAAACCCAGACGCTGCTCCAGATCGCTCATCTGTTGGCTGATCGCCGAGCGACCAATGCCCAGCGCGCTTTCGGCGGCAGAGAAGCCCCCCGATTCGACTACGCTTCGAAAGATGCGCAGCAGGCGGATATCAAAGTCGCTGACTTGTGCCAGTGGATCGGAACGTCGTGTGCTCATAGTTTAGTAATCGGCCAACTAAAGATCATAAAAGCAGGGTTTTCCAGACTTTATGCCCGTGGCAAGTTAGCTGCAACCCGGTCCTGCTCCCTGCGCTGGCTTAACTGTGCGAAGACAGGCCACCCACACCCTTGTGAGGTTAATTCCAATGAATATGCCTGAATCGTCCGATATGTCTCTGGCCAGCCAGCTGAAGCTTGATGCGCACTGGATGCCCTACACCGCCAACCGCAATTTCCAGCGCGATCCTCGACTGATCGTTGCAGCGCATGGCAGTTACCTGACAGACGATAAAGGTCGCAAGATTTACGACGGCTTGTCCGGCCTGTGGACCTGCGGCGCCGGTCATACCCGCAAGGAGATTCAGGAAGCCGTTGCCAAGCAGCTGGGCACACTCGATTACTCGCCGGCTTTCCAGTTCGGCCATCCACTGTCCTTCCAACTGGCGGAAAAGATCACCGATCTGACGCCAGGCAATCTGAATCACGTCTTCTATACCGACTCCGGCTCTGAGTGCGCTGACACCGCCGTGAAAATGGTTCGTGCGTACTGGCGCCTCAAAGGTCAGGCGACCAAGACCAAGATGATTGGCCGTGCCCGGGGTTATCACGGCGTGAACATCGCAGGCACCAGCCTGGGTGGTGTTAACGGCAACCGTAAGATGTTCGGTCAGTTGATGGACGTCGACCACCTGCCTCACACCTTGCTTGCCAGCAATGCCTACTCTCGCGGCATGCCGGAACAGGGTGGCGTCGCCTTGGCCGATGAAATGCTGAAGTTGATCGAGCTGCACGACGCCTCGAATATCGCCGCAGTCATCGTCGAGCCGATGGCGGGGTCTGCGGGCGTGATCGTTCCGCCCCAGGGCTACCTCAAACGCCTGCGCGAAATCTGCGATCAACACAACATCCTGCTGATCTTCGACGAAGTCATCACCGGCTTTGGCCGCACGGGTTCGATGTTCGGTGCTGACAGCTTCGGTGTGACCCCTGATCTGATGTGTATCGCCAAGCAAGTCACCAACGGTGCAATCCCGATGGGTGCGGTGATTGCGAGCAGCGAGATCTACCAGACGTTCATGAATCAGCCAACGCCTGAATACGCGGTCGAATTCCCTCACGGTTACACCTATTCGGCACACCCGGTCGCGTGTGCAGCCGGCCTTGCCGCGCTGGAGATCCTCCAACGTGAAAACCTGGTGCAGCAAGTCGCGGAAACCGCGCCGCACTTCGAAAACTCGCTGCATGGTCTCAAAGGCAGCAAGAACGTGGTCGATATCCGCAACTATGGCTTGGCAGGCGCGGTTCAGCTCGCGGCGCGCGACGGCGACATGATCGTTCGTCCTTTTGAGACGGCTATGAAGCTGTGGAAAGCCGGTTTCTATGTGCGCTTTGGCGGCGACACTCTGCAGTTCGGGCCAACGTTCAACAGCAAGCCGCAGGATCTGGATCGCATGTTCGATGCGGTGGGCGAAGCGCTCAATCAGATCGACTGATTCCCTCTCTTTTATCAACAGGCGCAGCGTGGGCTGCGCTTGCGGGCTACTTTTTTTCGGAGTTAAGGCATGAGCACCATTCAACACCTGATTCATGGCGAGTTTGTCAGCGACACCGGTCGTACCGCCGACGTCTTCAACCCGTCCACTGGTCAGGCGATTCACAAGGTTCCCTTGGCCAGCCGTGAAACCGTGCAGCAGGCTATCGACTCGGCCAAAGCCGCCTTTCCAGCGTGGCGCAATACGCCGCCCGCCAAGCGCGCTCAGGTGATGTTCCGTTTCAAGCAACTGCTGGAGCAGAACGAGGCTCGTATTGCTCAATTGATCAGTGAGGAGCACGGCAAGACCCTGGAAGATGCGGCGGGTGAGCTCAAGCGTGGTATTGAGAACGTCGAATACGCCAGCGCCGCGCCGGAAATCCTCAAGGGCGAGTACAGCCGCAACGTCGGTCCCAACATTGACGCATGGTCCGATTTCCAGCCACTGGGTGTCGTCGCCGGCATCACGCCATTCAACTTCCCCGCCATGGTGCCGCTGTGGATGTACCCGCTGGCGATTGCTTGCGGCAACTGCTTCATCCTCAAGCCTTCCGAGCGTGATCCAAGCTCCACGCTGTTGATCGCTCAATTGCTGCACGAAGCAGGCTTGCCCAAGGGCGTATTGAACGTTGTGCATGGCGACAAAGCTGCGGTCGACGCGCTGATCGAGGCGCCGGAAGTCAAAGCGCTGAGTTTTGTAGGCTCAACGCCGATTGCCGAGTACATCTATAAAGAAGCGACTGCACGCGGCAAACGCGTTCAGGCGTTGGGCGGTGCGAAGAACCATGCCGTGCTGATGCCGGATGCCGATCTGGACAACGCCGTGAGTGCATTGATGGGCGCGGCCTACGGTTCCTGCGGTGAACGCTGCATGGCCATTTCGGTGGCTGTGTGCGTAGGCGATCAGGTTGCCGACGCGTTGGTCGCCAAACTCGTGCCGCAGATCAAGGCGCTGAAAATTGGTGCAGGCACGACGTGCGGGCTGGACATGGGGCCGTTGGTGACAGGGCAGCATCGCGACAAAGTCAGTGGCTATATAGAAGACGGTGTCAGTGCCGGTGCCAAGCTGGTTGTGGATGGTCGTGGCCTGACGGTTTCAGGTCATGAAGACGGCTTCTTCCTGGGTGGTTGCCTGTTCGACCAGGTCACTCCCGAGATGCGTATCTATAAAGAAGAGATCTTCGGTCCGGTGCTGTGCATCGTACGGGTGAACAGCCTTGAGCAAGCCATGCAACTGATCAACGATCACGAATACGGCAATGGCACCTGCATCTTCACTCGTGATGGCGAGGCGGCGCGCCTGTTTTGCGATGAGATCGAAGTCGGCATGGTCGGCGTCAACGTTCCGCTGCCAGTCCCTGTGGCGTATCACAGCTTTGGCGGATGGAAGCGTTCCTTGTTTGGCGATCTCCATGCGTATGGCCCCGATGGCGTGCGTTTTTATACCCGCCGCAAGGCGATTACGCAGCGCTGGCCTCAACGCGCAAGCCATGAGGCTTCGCAATTCGCATTCCCAAGCTTGTAATCGTGTCTGGAAAGGGGCGGGCCGAAAGGCTCGCCCCTTTGAGTTTGAGGCTATTTCTGACCGATATGACAATTTAATGAAAATAGGGGTTGACGCTCCTCTGAATGTCTCTATAATTCGCCCCACTTCCGGCGCAGAAGAAACGGAAAACTCCTTGATAATCAACGAGTTGGACGAAGTAAGCAGCGAGGAAGCGCTTCGGTTCAGATGCTTGAATCGACAGCGGTGAGAAAGGAGTTGACAGCAGGTTGTAACGCTGTAGAATTCGCCTCCCGCTGACGTGAGACGGTAAGTCGAACGAAGCGCAAGTGGTTGAAGTTGCAAAGGAAACTTTGAAAACTTC
>NZ_FNCO01000028.1 GCF_900100795.1 Pseudomonas abietaniphila | reverse complement strand
GATGTACGTGTCTTCACCCACGGATTCGATATCAAGCGGATAGGTCTTCATGGCGTCACCCGCTTGAACTCGACGACCCAGACCCATGGGTTGCTATTCCATGAGTCGGCTCCGTTGATGGATACCCACAACTCCCGCCATGCATCGAACGGATCGCACCAGTTGCCTGGGCCGGGCTCGTCTTTGAAGGGGTGGAAATAACAATCACCGTCACCGTGGTGGATGCGGTGAATGCCTTCAGCGACGTAGCGACTTTCGGACGCCGTCTCGCCTTCTCCCGCCTGAAGGCGCTCGACGCGGACTGAGGTGATCTCCAGCAGGATCCGGCACGCCGCGCGTGGCATATGGATGCTGGGCTTCCACTTGATGCCGTAATCTTTGCGCGCTTCGTCAGCATAAGACCCCGGACGGCAATCGGCGGCATATGCGTATCGCTGCAAGGGCCCTTCGGGATCTGGCCGGTGCTCAATGCCAGTTCCGCGCAGGTCTGTGAACGTCTCGCGCACCCACAGTCGGTCGCCGACGCTCCCATATGGGCAGCAACCAGACTGGGCAAGGGCCCGGGCGCATTCACCGGCATCATCACCCGAAACGCCGAACCCGTAACGACGATCCCGCTGCGCTACCGCAAACCAGGTGCCGTCGTCTTCAAGGCTGGGCTGTTGCCATGGCTTAATAATTCGGCGCGTGACAGTCTTCCGTCCTTCGCGGATGGCGCGCACCATCGGCGCCGAAAACAGGATCGGTCGTTCTTTTATTGCGGACACATGATCTCCTCGCCGCATACGCAGCAGGCAATAGGGATAGGGTGGGGCCGAACGGGCGGCGGGGTTACTGCGGGGTGGCGCAGTCGCGGCGTTTGCGAAACTCGTAGGTCATGTTGCGCAGGTTATGCAATGCCTCGTGTAGATCTTGGCGGGCGGAGTCAACCACCTCCGCAAGCTCGTCTTCGCCTTCATCGCCGCCTTCGTCGACATTCATCTGGGCCAGCGAATACGCCTTGTATGCCTCCTGCACACCGTCGGCTGCAGCGGCGAGGTATTCAGCGTGCTCGATCGCGTAATCCTGAGGCGTGCGCTCATCAACCACTGCGCGGACATCATCGGGCGGTGTGGTGCGGGTGTTCCAGGATTTCGAGGCCAATTCAGTATTGTCGAAGCCCTTCGTTTCCAGCCCGCATTTAAGACACATAATCCATTTAACGGAAGTCGTGTAGCCACCCATTTCTTCCGCCCCGCCTCCACAGCATGGGCACGGCAGCAGGTTGTTCGTATTGGTCATGATTTCACTCCTGAATGCCATTTCTCCCGGTATTGCGCTATGAATTCTGCAGGGAATGCCGAAACCCATCCGCACTGATGGCAGCGGAACTGATTACCCGTCCAGCTCGTGCGAGGTATGTTGCATTTCGTATCACCGGAAATGCCGCCGCCGCAATACGGGGTGTACCCGGCCACGTTGAGCAGGTTTGTGCGAACTTGACTCATCACTCACCACCCTTCGCGACTGGCGCATCGTCACTGGACCTAGCACCGCAACTAGAACAAGTTGTCGCTGTGCCCTGCTCGTTTATATCCCATTCATGCATACAGGCTGGCGCGGATTGGTGGGCGAGAAAGCGGTCTATCAGAACCTGCCCTTTAGAAGGCGCCCAATATTTAAGGTCGGTCAGCAATTCCCGCGCCTTGGTCAGTTCGGATTGCAGATCATCAACAAGCTGATCCGCCACGTTCAAGCGCTGCTGGAGTGCGGCGTTCTCGGCCTGCAGGCGGGTGACGTCCTTGCCTCGGGCCTGCCATGCCGCAAATGAGTGGCGCATCCAGTCCTGAATAAACACGCCTGCGGAAGTCTGCCGATAGTCAGCTGAAGCAAAGTGCCTGTCAGCCCAAGCGGAAAATTCAGCCTCTTCACACGTCACGCACTGATCGCCGAGGTCGGCACAAATGGCGCACACTACCTTTCCGCCAGACAGAGCCTTGCCCACCCAGTCGGGTGGATTCTTGATAGCGTCTGCGAAGGTCTTACGCTCCCCGCCACCAGGCGGAACAGTCAGCGCTGGAGGTTTAGGCTCTCCACCTTGTTGCGCACGGTTCGGATCGCAATAGCCAGCAGGAAGAACGGAGGTGTTGCGCTGATATTCGTCAAACCGGCGCTGCGCTTCGGCATCGCCCTTCAGGCAGCCACAGTGGTACGGGTGCGCGGCGTAGTCGATGTGGCAAAGCCGGTCGGGGTGTGGCTTCTTCTGCTCGCACCCGCAACGCGCTGGATGTGCTTGTGGTTGTTGGCATTCCTGACTCATAAGCCCTCCTGAATATCCCGCTCACCGTCAGGCCGCATGGCGTCGATGGCGTATTGGTTGATTTCTCTTGCGATGGTCAGCGCTTGCGCCGGGGCAAGATGAACCTGAGGCAAGCGGTGAAGGCTGATGCGATGCATACCGTCACGACCCAGCAGCACCGTGGCTCGGACTTGTTGAACTGGTTCAGGCATGGCGATATCCCTATAACCCATACAGGTTACTTTTCGAGATGTAACCTCTGGAGGTTACTGTGGGGTTGGTCAGGCGGCGGCCCGAGCGGCGTCAGCCGGTTTGTGATTGGCAAGGAACACTGCCCGGGCAAAGCCCGCCGGGGTCGCGCTACGGAAGTTGGCACGGTCGGGACCGGGAGGCGCCTTGTGGATTCGATCATCCGGAGAGCCCAGGCTTTCATCAGTGAATGGCGCTGGCATCACGAAGCCCCCCCCGGTCCACAGGCAAGTCTTTTTCGTGTACTGGTCGTCGGCGCAGAATCCTGAGAACTGCCACGGGTGAAACCAGTGGTCTGGCTTTCGCCAGAGGCTGCTGATCTGGCTGACTGGGTTCTCTGCGAACCATGGCGCGCCGGACAACTCGCCGATGATCTGACACTGCCAAACCACGTGCATGGCCTTGAACTGCACGGCCGGGTCAGCCTTGCGCTTCGCCTCGAACCAGCGGGCGCCGCTCACGGCAAGGTCGGTGCACGGCGGAAAGCCGGCCACGAACTCAACCCGGCCGGTGGCGACAGCATCCCGAATGACCTGCCACGATTCAGGGTGATCGATGATGCGCCCGACCTTTGTGATCGCGCCTTCGGTGTGCACGCCTTCAGGGTGTTGAGGGTCGATCAGGATGGTCTCGTAACCGGCCTCGACCCAAGGTTGGGCCATGACGCCGGTTAGGTCGCACAGGAAGATCGCGATCGGTTTTTTCATCTGGATAATTCCTTGGCCTTTTTCTTCGACCAGCTGAGTACGTCTGCGATGACGTTTTTCTTGAACATGCTCCGCTGGCGGTAGTAGTCGACGGCGTTGCGGGACACTGAAAAGCAGATGCCTTCCTTGAATCCCTGCTTCGCCAGCTCGTCGTGAACGCTCTTTTCGATGAATTCATGAGGTGTCATAACGGCACCCATTCATTGCTCGAGTCGTAGTAGCCGCGCCACTCACCCAAGGTGAAGACCAGCGTCCCTGGCGTGCACAGCCATGCAGACTTGATTGGCCCGCCCTTTAGCCTGAAGCTGGACTTGAAGGCGTGTAGCACGCGCCGCCTGATGCGAGGACGGGAAAGATCAATCCGCCTGACGCGGAGGTGGGGGTAGACATGCGTGATCCTCCAAGGGCTGCCATATGGCTGCTGCCCGCGTGATTCAAAGTTGGGGAATGGCCTACGCTTACCTCTCCACAGGAAGGGAGAAGGTCATGAGCGAAGATATGGAGAAGGCTTTGCGGATGGCCCTGAAGGCTGTGTTGATCGCGGCCGGGAAACAGGGGCTGGACCTTGAGGACCTGTCCAATGCTGCTGCGGACGAGCTTCTGCAGTACCGAGAATACGATTCACTGCATGTGCCGATGGCCATCAATGAGATTGAGGTGGCGGTGGATGCGCTGGCGTGATCAGGGACGGTTGTCAGCGCCGCAGTTCAGGCAGTCATGCTGAAAGCGCTGGCGATCAGAGATGAACCGGCCGCAACCGTGACAGTTGAACATCATTTCCCGCGGCTTTTTCGGCTTGATCAGCTTGATTCCTGTACCGCGCAACGCGTCTTTGATGCTGACCCGGTGACGGTGTACGAGACGACGTCTGATCGAGTCGATGTCGGCGCAGGCCCAAAGCTTGCGCTGCCCGCTCTGCGCCTGGTCGGCGAACATGAACGAAGCCCCCTCGAATTCCATTTCTGCAGCAAGGTCGAGATTCTCTGTCACCTCGCCGCGACTTTTGGCGCCGACCCAGTAGACGTCGTTGCCATTCCAGTCGCCGCAGACCTGAACATAGACCCGGCAACCAGGAACCAGCATTGCCTGATTGGCTTGCTCATCCATCAACTGGCAATCGACTCCATGGTGAGCCCGAGCGTCGATGTAATCCTTCGGCCATGGGATGTCGGTGTCGCGATGGCCGCAGGCCTGCTCCTGAGTGTACAAGTGGCACTTATCCAGGTCGGTGTAGTAGCCGCGGTGCTCCTTGCCGTGGAACGTCAGACCGTCGCCGACGTAGCTTCGACTGTCCTGCAGATAAAATTGATCGGCCATGGCAATGCTCAATGCAGAATCAAGCCTCCGAAAGTTCGGTGGCGAATAGGTTGGTGGTGGGCTATACGTGGTGACCGGCATGGGGTCGGTACCAGGAGTAAAACTATGAGTCAGCAACAAGCGCAGATAGATGCAGTGGAAAGTCTGCTTATCGCCCTTCTCAAAAACAATCAGATGAGCTTCGTCTCACACAAAGTTTTCGATGACGCTCATTCGCGCATCATGAGCGAGGACGGACCGCCCGGTACTTCAGAAAAGACCGCCGCAGCAGACTATCTCGGTCATTTGAAAACACTGCTGTAATCACTCATACCGGCCTATCCGCAAAGCTTCACGCTGATAGGCCAGTTCCAGTTTCCGCGCCACGATTGGTGACACCTCAATCTTGTGGCGCGGAACCTCAAGCAACGGCAGGGCCCGATCAGGCCCTAATTCATGCAGCCGATGAATCATCAGCGTCAGCGCTTCACCTTGCTCCTCGATCTCTGCCCAGGCCATCAGTTCGGCGAGCGCCTGCTTCGTGCCTGGCCGTACACGTAGCCGCAATTCCTCTTCGCCGTACGCCTTCCTCTTGAGCGCGGTCTTCTCGTCGCGCTGCTGCTGGGTCATCGCCATGACTCTTCATCCTCACAGAGATTTTTCGCCCACTCCAGCTGAGACCGGCAGCGGATCACGTTGTTGATTGCTGGTCGGCAGCCGATCCGCACCTTGTCGCGGACACGATGCGCAGTCGCCTTGATTGCTGCATCCGTTCCGTGGATTCGATACGCCAGGAGCATCGCCAGCAGAGCGTCTTCCATGGTCATCTGGTAGCTGGTAACGAGAGTCAGCATAAGCAAGCCCGCTCGGTGGTAGGTGGTGTTGTGGGTTGCGCTTGCGCTGCTTTGGCGCCTTGAAGACGCGCTTCACCGCTTCGTCACCGGATAGTCGATGTCGTTGTCACGGATCAGGCGACGCAGGTAGCAGGTGCTGATGCCCATATGGCGGGCGGCCTGGGAGCGGCTCACGCCGATGTCGCGCATAGCCTCGATGCGCTCGACGTTCTTGGCGTCTTCGGCCGGGTCGCTCTGGTTGTGCACCAGGTTCGCGGCGCCGCCGTTGGCAGCCGGCTGGAACTCGAAACCGTAAGCCCGCGCCATGGTGTAGAGCTGCTTGCGGCTGATACCGGTGAGTTCGGCGACTTCGCCTTGCGACAACGTCTTTGCCAGCTCGCGAACACGATCCAAGTCAGCCGGCGGCGCTTTCGTTTTCACCGGCTTGGCCTGCGCCTCTTCGATGTCCGGGACAATGCGCAGGCGGTGCATCGTTTCCTTCTTGCTTCGGCGGGGCGGCAGCGGCTTGCGATCTGGTGATGAGATCGGCGCGGGAGCCGTGCGGTACCCGTATGGCCGTGGAGCCGGAATAGGCCCTGCAACCTCAGACACCTGACCGCCGCGGCGAAGGTATTCATCCATAGCGGCGGCCAGTTCGGCCGACTTCGGCTGGTTGTGACGAACCATGCTCAATTCGAGGCTGATCATGCTGCCACCTGCTGCAGGACGACCCCGTCCATGCTGAATGCTTCGCCGTGGATGTGAACAAGGTCGTCGAGTGCGCCCCAGTTGACGGTGAGCACCGAAATCGGCGCTCGGCCTTCGTAGACGGCTTTAACCAGGACTGACAGGTCTGGCACATGGGCTTCCATCTTCGTCGGCTTCGGCGGCACTTTTGCTGATGGCGCGACCGTCGATACGCGCGCCGTAGGCTGGGGTTTAGGTGTTGGCGCAGAAGCCGACGGGGTGGGCGCCGCTTGCTCAACGGCCTTATTTTGCTCAGCAACCTTCGCGGCTTCAGCATCGGCGAGCTTCTTCGCTTCTTCCTCGCGGATCTGCTGGCGCTGTTTCTCCAGCCGGTCTTCCTCGGCTTTCTTGTGCTCGTCGATGCGGACCTTGATCAACGTCACCAGGTCATCGTTGGCCTTCATGACCAATTGCTGGATATCGTTGAACAGGAAGTTATGGTCGACGGCCAGCTCAGCCAGGCTGGCGAGGTTGAGGCGGATAGCGTCGGCCTTTTGGCTGGCATCGATCTTGGCGCGGGCGAGTTCGCTTTCGGCAGCGTCGCGCAGGCTGGCTATCGACTTCTTGCCTTTGATGGCGCCGGCAAAATCAGATGAGACTTGAGGCAGCAGCACGCGGCCACCGAGCGATGCGTTGATCTGATCAATATGCGACCTCAGAGCCGCTTGCGCCTTTGTGACGATCTCATCGCGAATCGCAACCTTGCGAGCCTTGACCAGCTTTTCGAGCTCCAGGCGCTTCGTCCGGGTTTGTTCGCTGATTTGGTCGATTGTGCGGAACAGCAGATCGATCGACTCGGTTTGGCTGAGGGCGTGCTGTTTCGCCGCTGCCAGCTTCGATTCGACTTCGCCGCACCATTTCACCGTTTTGTCCGCGTCAGCGAAGTGCTGATCGGTCTGCAAGTCGGTGTTAATGGCGCCAATGACGGCCAATGATCGGGCCTTGAACTGTTCAAGGTTGCTGGCAGTCACCATGCCGGTGACTTCGATGCGCAAAGCGGGCAGGGCTTCTGGTGCGGTGCCTACTGCCTCTGGAACGGCCTCTACCGGTTCGTAGGTCTCCAAGTCAGCTTTGAACTGCTTCCAGCCTGCAACAAGCTTTTCGGCGCGTCCGGGCACGGGGAAGTACTCCATCGACACGAAGTTCTCCTCGGTACCGTCGGAGCAGACGAAAATCACTTTCTCAGCGCCGGACACAAGCAGTTGCTGTTCCAGCTGCCAGTAGTAGTGGGCGTCCAGTTCCCCTGCGCGCACGTCAGCGGCGAGCTGTTCATTCCACATTTTGTGCTCGAACAGAATTTCGCCCAGCATGGTGCAGCCGTCCAGGGACGCGAGCAGGTCGCCGTCGGTGCCGACAACCGGGAAGAGGTCTTCGCCGATACGCGCTTCAAGGATCGGCCGAGCGCGCGCTTCTGAATCGTGGCCTTTGTCGAACAGGTATTTCTGAACCCACCACGAAATGTCCCGATCAAGACCGGTCTTCTTGGCGTGCAGCAGTTCGGTGCGTTTCATCTGCTTCGAGTCACCCATCATGGCGGGCGCTTCGGATGCAGTGTGATAGTTGGCGCGCAGCGCATGCCACTCGGGAGTCCCCTGGGCGACGTTATGGATCTTCATGCGGATTCTCCTTCGATGGGCGCGAGGTTTTTGATCTGCTCGATCTGCTGCTCGCTCAGGGTGTATTTGCTGCTGATGGTTGCGATCAGGTGCTCAGGCGACGACTTTCCAGCGTCGACCGACTTCTGCCACTTGGGCAGGTTTTCGCTGAGCTTGTCTTCTGGGTAGGGCGGCAGACCCGCAGGCTCTGGTTCGCGAACCGGGGAAACATCGCGAACGCGCGGGGCGCTTTCCTCCAGTTCGTCAGGGCTGTAAACGCCGAGGATCACATCGGGGCAGTAGAGACGGGACCAGCGCTTGGTCGCGAGATACGCCAGTTGCTGGCGAGGGTCGTCTGCCCAAAGCGTGCTGTTGCGAGTTCGTGCCTGTGCCAGCAGTAGCTCCAACACGCGCGGTTCGTCTTCACCGCGGAAGGTGGCCCAGACCTTCACGCCCAAGCCTTCCTCGTCCTGCATCTTCCAGCCTGGGACGCGGTACTCGCCCTTTTCGCCGCTCTTGATCGTGAACTTGCCGATCACTTTCTCCCACTCGCCAAACCACTCGTAATGCAAGCGATCCATGACCGGCGCGCAGGTGGTGATTACGGCGTTCACGAGTTGAGCCTCGTAGCCTAGGACCCCATTCACCAGGTGCGTTTTTTGCGCCACTGCGAAGGGGTTCATCTTCCACTGCATCGACTGCATGATCACAGCCAGGCAGTCGGCGGAGTTGCCGTTGAAGTGCTTCGGCAATGTTGCGCGGCCGGTGGCCATGACGTCAGCCAGTCGCATCATCTTGTCCAGGCTGTCGCCATCCAGCACGAGCGCGCTAGTGCTGGTCGCCGCGTGCGGGATGATGTGAAGCTGTTGCTCGTGCGCCACTGGCGCGGAATTTTGTGCGGACACGGAAGCTCCTTGCGCCATGCCGTTACCGGGGCGCTGCGATTGAATGGGGTGGGGGTCTCTTAGCTTTGCTAAGAAGCTGATAAGCAGCTATTGGGTAATGCGGTCAGCGAGTGACAGCGACAACATCAGGACGGTGAAGGCCGCGAGGACCGGGAACGATCTGCGCCAGAAGACAAGGCGCCGGCGGCGCCGGCGGCGCTGGGCGGCTGTCATGGCGCGCAGTGGAATGCACCACCATGTCCGCGGTTGCAGTAGAAATGCCCGTCGTCAGCGTTGGGCAGCCCGTATTCGCTTCCGCATGCGCAGCGGACTTCAGAGTCCATGTTCTTTTCAGCGCAAAACTGTTCCGCAAGCCTCACAAGATTTGGGACATGAACGGCAGTTGGCGCTATCGTTTCCCACGCGCCATCTACGAGCTTGATCCGTGGCTTTAAATGCGTGCGATTGCTCATGACCGAACCCTCACTGCGATCCGCCGTCCTTTCTGAATCGGTGCCAAGCGCTTTGTCAGATCACATACCGCGGTCTCGCGCGGCAGACCGAGCAATTCGTTGAACGGAAGGCCGAAGCCCATCACAGCCAGCTTGCGTTCGATGTCGTCGAGCTGCTCGTCGATCAGGGATTTCACGATTGGCGTGCTCATGCCGCTAGCCTCCCGCGCCGCTGGAGAATCTTCACCAGGCGCTCACAGTAGTGGTGGAATTCAGGGATGGTGATGAGGCAGTCGGTAAGCATCCCGGTGATGATCTTCTGGACAAGAACCTCGTTACCGGGCGGACAGTCGTCATCAGCGAGGCCCTCAAGTGCCACGTCGATCAGGATGTGCGGGCTCATAGGTCCGCATCCTCTGCTTCAGCCTGAAGACCTGCCTCGGCGTGCGGCTCGACCAGCGCGACCGCGATATCGAACAGCTTGCCCATCGACGTTTCGCCTTCGCCGAGCAGCGCCTCCCCAAACGTCTTGACTGGTCCTCCGCCGACGGCCGCGATGACCAACTGCGCGAAAAAGTCTTCAGTGTCCTCGCCGTCGATCTGCCGCTGATTCAGATGCAGCTGAACCGCGGCGAGGTAGCCTGAATACTCGACCACGATCGGCGCCGAGAGCCGACGGCGAATCACCAGGTCACAGCCGCGCATCAAGTTCTCCGCCGTGTTTTCAATCCAAACACGCGCCGCTTCTTCATGCCCAGAGTCTTCATCCGGCTGCATGTTGTCCCAGCGCGCTTGCGCTCTTGCGAATGAGTTCATGGTCGCCTCCGTGGCGAACAGGTGGACCGCATTGATCAGATGCCCGCGCATGTGACCAAGCCCGTGCCGTGAAGCACGCGGGCACCTGTCGATGCGGTCGGGGAGTGGGTTAGTAGTCGTCGTAATCAGGCTCATGTGCATACGAGCCAGGGTTCGGATGGTTGTGATTTTCCTCACCGCAAACCCGACACTCCAAGTAGCTGCAATCGAAGGTGCCACCGATCACGTTAGGGTCGCCGCCCCAATCGCTGACAAGCTTCCAGTCGTGATCGACCTCGCCGTTCACGACCTCGCACTGTGGTTCGCTCATGCTGCCTCCGGGTACTTCTCGCCGCAGAACATGCAATAGTTGCCAACCATCGACATATCCTGCTTCTTGCGGGTGAAACCACCTTTTTTCTTCGGCACCTCGTACTCGATGTGCAGGTTCAGCTTGTTCTTCATGCTGACCGAGCTGCCCAACAGCCAGGCGTAACCCTGAAGCTCGACTGAGAAGTCTTGCGAGCCCTCAGGCAGCTGGGCGCGGATCTTTTCCTTCGCCGACTCTTCGACAGTTTTTGCGCAATTGCACATGATGATCTCCTTGCTGATTGACCAAACACACTCAGCTGCAACCACAAGAACGCGAACGGCCAAGGGGCAGCGGAGGGGTTGCATGTGGGTGTGTTCGATATGGGGTAGGGGGTTCCGCATGTGCGGGCACTGCTGCTGAATTAGGCGGGGTCGTAGGTCGCTTCGAAGATGTCCGGCTTGCAAGGGTAGAACTCACCCTTCACCCCTCGAATGATCCAGTCGCCTGGCTGCGCAGTCATCACACCTTCGAGCGTCTCAATCTCCAGCGTGTTGCTGCCGAGGTCTTGCGAGCAGCTTGGGATTTGCATCTTTTCAACCGAAGCAAAAGTGCCGTCGAACTGGGCGGCCTGAATAACGACCGGTTTCTTGCGGAAATCTTGCATCGCAATCTCCTATTGCTCGCTCACTGGGAAGGCAGTGGCTACCTGTCGAATGGGGTGATACGAGCAGCGCGCCAGCTTCGCAGCCGAAGCTCCACCGCAACGCTTTCGGCTCCAGCTTTCGCCTTCAACGCCTACTGGGTTGCCCGTATCGGGGTGATGCAGAGCCCGGTGCTGATCTCCGGGTTGAGAGTCATGCCGCGGTCAACGGCTTTCGCCTACCGCAATATCAGTTATTACGAGCCGGTACCGCGCGGGCATAAAATAGTACTTAGCCGGTCAGCGCTCACTCTCGAGAACTGTTAGTTTTCAAACCCACGCATCAGCCTGCGCTTGTTGCTTCATCTGCATCGGGGTGTGATCTGCCAGCCTGCTAACGCCTTGAGCTCGTCGTGTTGCGGGAGCCTGTACTTGCAGATTGGTGATCTCAGATCACACCCCGATGCAGCCTCTTTCGAGGTGATCGGGCCGGTTGCCGTCCGGCGCATGCCAGCGATGGGATTGTTTGCCCCAGCTGCATGCGGCTCTTCGTATATCTCTCAGAGTCAGTTAGTTTTGGGCGGGGCCGTCAGATCCAGAAAGCTGCGACCCCGGTGGATATTCGCCAGCGTTCACGGTGAGCACGCAATGGACCGGTTGGCAGGCCGCTTTCAGGAGGCGGTTCTGGCCGCGCATGGCAGAGCGCTGCGCCGATCAGGATGATTTGGAGCATGTGAATCTCCAGTTGGACGGTCTGTGTTTCCGTTGATCCATGAATTCCAGGAGTTCTTGTCGATCACCTGACCTTCATATTCGTGAGCGCCACATGACCGGCAGTAGATGTGCGGGGTGCGCATGCCGAGCGATGTGGTGTTGCCTGATTCGCAGATCTTGCAGGCCATGTTGTTGCTCCAGGCTGTGTCATCCCACTGCGCACTCTGTGAATGCGCAGGAGTGATGGTTCAGCAGGGCCGAAGCTCTTGACAGTCGCCTGAAGCAGCACCCGAAACGATTATTCGGGAGACTTCGCCGTAAATGACAGGCATCTCCTCCAATGCTTCCTGTGCTTCTTTGAGGCTTTCCGCTTCCCACAGCGGATGCCAGTGGGACGGGCTATCACCGTATTTACGCTCGACCATCAGATAGTGAGATTGTGTTGCCATGGTCTTGCCCTCCTGGGCGGTTGATTTTCCGGATGCCCCTGTCTCCAAGGGCATCGAGGAAATCTGGTCTTGCACCGCGACCCGCTACTGGCGTCGGTCGCTGGCTACTTCGTGTTGTTCCTCCAGCCGCGGGCCTTTCGGCTTGTTCTCCCGCTGGATAACTGTTCTTGGCGCTTTAAGCTGCGCGCCCGGGGCAGTTGCCACCCCTCTGAATCGTTGAGGCCGATTCATCGCTGCCTTTGAAGCTGAGCCGGTGGTGATCCGGCAAGGTTTATCGCTAAAGAGCTGGCAGGACTCTTCAGTCCCTGTCGCACCGTTGGTTTGTCGCTGCGATGGGTGAACAATACCGCCGGTATTGTATGTAGGTCAATACCTCCGGTCATGTATTTTTCAACTGGCACAAAAAAGCCCGCAGCAAAGGCGGGCTCCTTGATGTGGTCGCGGTCAATCTTCTTTGGGTACAGTCCAGAAGAGCTGGATCAGGCCGTCGTCTCGGTGGGCGATGGTCACGTTGTCGTTCTCGGCGATCTCATCAAGGATGCGATCCCAGTCCGCCGGATCGTCATTCGCCGATGGTTCGAGCAAGACGGATTTCGATAACTGAGCCTTGGGCGTGTTAATCGCGCGCTGTACGCGCATGCCGAGCAATTCGTAGGAAGTCGGTTCTTTCGGTGCCTGGGGTTTCTGCTTTGCCATGTGATC
Source organism: Pseudomonas abietaniphila (assembly GCF_900100795.1). Classification (GTDB taxonomy): domain Bacteria; phylum Pseudomonadota; class Gammaproteobacteria; order Pseudomonadales; family Pseudomonadaceae; genus Aquipseudomonas; species Aquipseudomonas abietaniphila. The sequence continues at coordinate 34,974 of NZ_FNCO01000028.1, read as the reverse complement.
CTCCTTGGTTAGCTGTATGGATATACAGTAAAAAGGATCCAAATGAATAGCAATATGCGGACACAAAAAAGCCCGCACAGAGGCGGGCTTCTTGAAGCAAAGGACTCAGCTTTTACTGCCTTGCGGTTTGATCTCCTGGTGAGCCCTTACCTGCTCCAGCAGTTTTTGAGTCTCGGCAGACTGGCGTTTGGCTTCCTCAAGCTGGCTTGACATTGCTTTGAGGGAGTCGTCCACCTTTTGGCTGGACTGAACAATCTGCGCTTTTGCTTCGGCAAGCACCGTCGTGTTCTCTCTGGCAGTATCGTAGTTCGAATTGCCGTAGCTCAGGATAGCGGCGAGTATACCGCCGACCCCAATTATCGTTGCGCCGGCTGCTCCCCAAATGCTGCCTTTGATATTTTTCAGATGGCCAAGCTCAACATGCATAGCCTTCAGCTCGCCCATTGACTCGGCAGAATTGAGACGGATTTCCGTCATGGCATCTTTAACCGTCTGCTCGAAGCTCTTAAGGCGAGCGTCCACCTTGAGGTCCTGGTTCTCCAAATGAACCTTTAGCTCTTCGCGATCCATATCAATCTCTACCTCAGAAACTTCGTTATCGCGTCCGATGAGTGGGATGGGAATATCTGTCAGAGTTGAGGCCGTGACGGGAGGCACCTCGAAGGCTGATGCCGTATCAAAACTCCGGTATCCGCGCCAAACAGGAATCACTCCCTCAGATGTATATACCGACGCAGCGAGATTCAACCAGCGCCGCGAGGCTCCATCTGTGTAGGTTTGGCTGTTCTCCTGCATCATCAGCGCTACCAAGACCATAGCATCAGATGAATGCTGCTGGCTCAATGTTTTGGAATAGCTAGCTGAGAGCCCTGACATTTTACTTGGCCTGTGTGCCGGCAGTAATCGCGGCCAATTGGGTATCGTATTTATCGATCGTTTCCTGAAGCGCCTTTGCAAGCCCGCGCGCAGCTTCAAGGGGAATAGTCAAATTCGCCACAGAAAAACGATAAAGCTGAGAATCATCATCCTTTCCTTCAGTGGTGATCCCGCCGTCTTTTTGCACAAATGTTTCGCTTAGAACGTCGACCGTGTCTCGGCCTGCTGTGATCATGACCTTCGGCCCGGTGCCGGTATGAATCGCAGTAACGTTGAAAGCATCAACCATTTCATTGACGAAAGCCGGGGATTTAACGTGCTTCAGCTTGGAACCTACTTCAAACATTACCTATCTCCCTGATTTATGAATTTTTGCTATTCGCAAAGCGTGTCTTTCGGAACCCGTTACCTGTTACAGATCGCCGCCTCGCCAGATGACCCGCCCAATGATCCGATGCTCGTTCACGTCACTGCGTGACAGCAGCAGATCGCCGTACTCATCCTTGTCTTCGTTGTCGCTTCGGATGATCCATCCGCCCAAGGGCGACTGCACCAGGCGTTTCACGATCGCGCCTTTGTCCGTGCTCGACAGGACGAACACATGCCCATCAGCTGGCTCGATCTTCGACTTGTCCACCAGGAGTACGTCGTGGTCGTTAATCGTCGGCCACATGCTGTCGCCTTCGGCATAGATCACCAAAAGGTTCTCGGCCTTCACACCCTTGGTGCGCAGCCAGTCCAGCTTGAACGCGAGTGTGGCCAGCGTTTCAACGTGCGGGTTTTCATGCCCCAGCCCTGCAGCAGCTTTGGCGCTGTACTGAGGAATGTGCGCGTACTTGTCTTCTGCGGCTTCAGTATCGCTGCCGACAGGAAAAGGGGTGTTTGCCGCCGTTCTTGAGTGCACGCCTGGCGAGTGCTTCACCTCGGCCGGAGCGGCCAGACCCAGTTCGCCGATCTGGCGCGCCAAGGTAGGGCTTATGTCCTCGATCTTCACATCAAGCATTTTCGCAAAGACAGCAACAGCCTTGAGACTCAGAGCGGTACGACGATTCATAAAATGGCTGATCGCGCCCTGGGTAACGCCGTCACCCAATCCCTCAGCAAGCTTTTCCTGAGTGAGCTTTAAAGCCGCGCGCTTCTTCTGAAAGATTTCCTTCAGGCGGTCGCTATCGTCCAGTTGCCAATCGGCAAGCGGCAGTCTTCGAGAGTCTTTAGTCATCCACAAATCATAATACCTGCGGTATTCGTGCAACCAATATCGCCGGTATTGACTGGCAACAATACCGGCGGTCATACTGGCGCCGAGCAAACACGTAGAGGACGTCGCAATGCGCCGTATCCCGCTTTCTGAATTCGCAAAAGAGCACGGCCATACCAAGGCCGCGCAGATGCTTGGCTGCACTCAAGGAGCCCTGAGCAAGGCCATCCGAGTCGGCCGAGACGTCGTTGTTTTCTGCAATGAGGATGGAAGTCTTACGGCGCTGGAGCAGCGTCCGTTTCCTTCCCAAAAGACAGCGGCCTAACCGCGCTTCGAGCTGAGCGAGATCGTCGCCAGTTCGAAGCCGCGTAGAGCCTCTTGGCTCAACTGATCACGTAACTGACTGGCCTTCTGCTCGAACGCAGGCCAGAGCCTCATCTGAGAAGACAGGGGCAGGGTGGATGCCAAGGCACCCACAAAGCAGCAGAGGGCGGTTATCTCGCCTTGCAGTTCGGAAGAGTCGGTCATGGATACGTCCTTGATCAGTTGGTAAGCAAATGATCGCGTCGCTGGTGGCGTAACGCCACGTAACAATTTTCGAGGTGTGACATGCAGGAATTGATGAAGGCCATCTACGACGTGGTGGACACGCACGGCGCGAGCAAGATCGCCGAGGGCGCGAGTTTTCCTTCGCGGACTTTGCTGTCGCAGAAAGCCAACCCGGACTACGACAGCCACAAGATGAACGTGCAGGAACTGCACCGGATCATGAAGTACACCGAGGACTTCCGCCCGCTGAAAGCTTGGGCTGAGCACTTCGGATTTGACCTGGTCCCGAAAGAGAAGCCTGCACCTACCGACCTGAACTCGGCGCTGATGCGCCTGCACGTAGATCTCGCTGACGTGACTCGACTGGCCTACGACGCACAGTCGGATGGGCATGTGTGCTCGCGCGAGAAGTCGGAACTGATCAAGGAAGCCGACGAGGTGATCGTCAGCCTGGAAGTTTTCAAGCAGTCCGTAAAGGTCGCCTGAATTTCAGGCACAAAAAAACCACCAGGCCCGGTGGTTCTTAAGTACAGCAATCAGCGAGAACCATTATGGCAGCACTACATGCGATAAGCAAAGGTCGGTTGAGGATGCAGCTCACTGAATTGGCTGGAAGCGCCGTAGCCGTATATCCGGCTTTCAGGCGCGTTCTCGGGTTGAGCGCATCCGCCGCTCAGTTCCTTTCTCAAGCCGTCTATTGGACCGAAAAGACCAACGATGGCTGGTTCTACAAAACCGAATCTGAATGGGAGGTCGAAATCGGCCTGTCATGCAAAGAGGTGCGCACTGCACGCAAGAGCCTGGGACAGATCCAGCTCTTGGAAGAAGTCAGAAAGGGCGTTCCGGCAAAAATGCATTTCCGTGTCGACACCGAGTTGCTGCTCGATTATCTGTCCGGCGAGAAGGTTCTTCCTGTACTGCCCAAAGAGCACAACAAGTCCTGCCCAAACGGCACAACTGGTTCTACCCAAACGGCACAACAAGTTCTGCCCAAAGGGTCAGACAAGTGCGACCGAAACGGCACAACTATTACAGAGACTACACAGAAGACTACACACAAGACTACTTCACAGGCGCTCGCTCCGGCTTCGCCAAAGCGTGCCAAGAAAAAATCCGAAGGTGACGAAGCCAAGCAGGAAGCCTGTCGTGGAATCTGGGCGACCTATGCCAGTGCCTACCAGGACCGATACGGCGCAACGCCTGTTCGCAATGCCAAGGTCAATCGCCAAGTTGTTGAACTCTGGAAACGTCTTGGTGGTGAAGCGGCAGCGGTCGCCCAGTTCTTCGTCGGCATCAACGATTCGTACCTCATCCGCAACTTCCACGACATCGGATCGCTGCTCGCCAAGGCTGAGAGCTATCGCACCCAGTGGGCTACCAATCGCCAGATGAACGCGACTACAGCCCGCCAGATGGAGAACACGCAGGCCAACATCAACGCTGCACAGCAGGCAGCGTCCGCTATCCGCAACGGGGGAGGGCGTGGCAATGCTTTCATTCGATGATCAAGCAGAGCTCGCGATGGCGATCTGCGCTACTGCGGAAACCCTCGGGCAGACCATAAGCCCCAGCGCTGCCCAGATGATGGCCGAGGACTTGGCAGAGCACACCATCGAGGTGATCGCCAGCGCCTTGCGGAGCTGTCGCCGCGAACTGACTGGACGCTTGACCCTTGGAGCCATCCTGCAGCGCATTCAGGCAGCGGACGGCCGTCCGGGAAAGGATGAGGCCTGGTCGATCGCCATGGCTGCCAGTGATGAGTTTGACACCGTCGTACTGACTCCAGAGATCAGGCAGGCCATGAGCGCGTCTGGGCCGATTCTCGACGCTGGCGATAAGGTCGGCGCTCGTATGGCTTTCCTCAGTGCCTATGAGCGTCTGGTTAGCTCAGCGCGCGCAGAGGGAACGCCTCTCAAGTGGGAGGTTTCCCTCGGCTACGACCAAGCACGTCGCGTTCAAGCGATTGAGTCTGCCGTTCGCTCGCAGCTGATCAGCCAAGACGCTGGCACGAAGTATCTCGCTGACTTGCGAATCGCGCCTGTTACCGAGGATGGGCGCGCCGTCGCCGGGTTACTGACCGGGACCGTCTCACGACCGAGCGCAGACGTCAGGGCCAAGCTGAAGGTCATCAAAGACAACATGGCCGAAATGAATGCCGCGTCCGAAGAGCGCCGGCTGGAGATGAAGATCCAGGCCGCTAACGAACTGGCCGAGCGCCGCGCGCTGTTGAATCGCCAAGCTGAAGAGCTCGCTGCAAAGAGGGTTTCCTGATGACCAGTCGCGAACAATTCGAAACCAAATTCCCAGTTCCTGCTGGCGTAACCTGGAACCCTGAAACCTCGCGCTACGTGCTGACCGAGCTGCGCAATTCGACGGTGACCACCTACGAGGCTCACGTCGAGCGCTGGGTGGTGTGGCAGGCGGCATGTGAGTCGATGGCGGATGAAGCCATCAGTCCTGACGTGAAAGCCCTTCTTGCGCAATTGGAGCAGCAGGAAAGGGACAATTTGCTCATGGCAACCAGCTTCGTTCTCCAGACGGGCAGGGCCTCTATTTCTGCGCTGCAGCGAAACTTCAGGATCGGCTACGGCAGCGCTTGTCGACTTATGGACAAATTGGTCGAGCGCGGCGTGGTGACTGATATCGACAGCCATGGCCGTCGTGAAGTCATCTCGGGGGCCCGGCCATGACCAACCGAATCTGGATCGTCCTGACCATCATCGTCGTGGTAGCCGGTTATGGCTTGCACCACAAAGTTCAGCGGGTTACTGCGCCTGTGAACATCGCGGGGGTTTTCAAATGAGCGGCCTGATTTGTCGGAAAACGATGATGCCATGCCAGACCTCTGGAATGTGCGCCCCCCATGGCGGCTGCCAGCCAGAGAAACGGTTTGAGGACCAGCATCTTGACCTTGGGAAATTCGTCGACTGGGTCTATGCGCTGAAGGCTGAGCGCGACCAGCTCAAAACCGAGAACACCGACCTACACGCCACCCTTCAGGCTGCTAAGGGGGAGATTGAAAGGCTCAAGGGTGAGAACGAGGCGTTGCGCAAAGAGCGCGAAGGCAAAGTTCTTGTTTCGCTACAGCCATCGCCTGGCTTGTTGATGAGCATGGCTATCCGTAACGATCACGCCCTTGGCTGTCCTGGTTACTACGACCAGACGATTATGGGGCGTAAGCGAGGGTATGAGGGCGTTAGCCATGCCCGGATGCTGGAATGCGCGCTGACCGAAATGCGCAAGCTGTACGAGGAGGTTGTGGGGGCTGGTTTTTACTCGCCAGAGAAGGAAGCTGGCTATGTCGCCATGAGCAAGGAGGCCAGCCATGACTGACAAGATCAGCATCAACTGCCAATCCAAGCTCACTGAAGCCATCACCCGCATGACGGCGATGTACCGCGACAAAAAGTTCGTCGTGGTCTCCCTGCGCCCGGGCAAGGACCGCACGCTGGATCAGAACGCACTGTGGTTCGCCTTCTACAAGCGCATCGCCGAGATGACCCAGATCGGCAACGCCAGTGATGCGCGCAAGTACTGCAAGCTTCACCACGGTGTTCAGATCCTGATCAACGAGGACGAGGACTATCGCGCGGCCTGGCACCGGACCACGAAGCATCTGACCTACGAGGAAAAGCTCGGACTGATGGGTGACTGCAAGCTGCTCGGTCCGGACGGCTTCCCTGTGACCAGCCTGTTCAACCGCGCCCAGGGCATCGCCTACACCGATCGCATCGTCGCGGATTTCAGCAGCAGGGGCGTGTACTTCGGCGATCTGCTGGGCGAGGTGGCCGCATGAGCCGCCGTGATTGGTACGACCGGCGTATAGACAAGCGTGTCGCCCTGCAGATAGCAGAGGAGCAGGGGATTGTCGCAGACAGCACTTCATATCGCGCTGACCTCGTCGAGCGCATTACCTCCGGCGCAATCACATTGAGGCAAGGGCAGGAAGAGCTGCGCAAGGTGATTCGCGACGCAAAAAAGAACGGAAAGAAGACCCGCTCGCAGATCTGGAGGTCGGCATGAAGACCATTAAGACCCTCATCAGCGCCGCCCGCTGCTTCGTCACGCTCATTGAGGCTGGGTATCAGCACCACCAGGTGGAGTATCAGTTTGGAGGTGGGCTGTGATCGGACAGGCAGTGAAGAAGTCGCCACCGGCGCGCAAGCAGAAGACCTGCGCCAATCCGGAATGCGCCACCAAGTTCGTGCCGGCCAAGCTGGGGCAGAAGGTATGCGGCTGGGCGTGCGGCCTGGCCATCGCTCCGGCGAACCAGGAAAAGGCCCGCAAGGCACTGGCTCAGATTGAGCGCAAGGAAGTCCGAGCGCGTAAGGAGAAGCTGAAGAGCAGGGCGGAATACGCGAAGGAAGCCCAAGCAGTGATCAACCGCTACGTGCGCCTGCGCGATGCGCATCTCGGCTGCATCAGCTGCGACAAGCCAGCGTCGTGGGGAGGGCAGTGGCATTGCTCGCACTTCCGTAGCGTCGGTGCAGCCCCCCACATCAGGTTCAATCTTTGGAACATGCACCGTGCTTGCTCCATTTGTAATAACCACCTGAGCGGGAACATTGCTGGGTACAGGCCAAGGTTGATCGAGAAAATCGGGCAGACCAAAGTCGATTGGCTCGAAAGCAATCATTCGGTTGCCCGCCATGACATTCCGTACTTGAAGCGAATCAAGGCAGTTTTCACCAAAAAGTGTCGTCGCTTGGAGGCTCGAATTCAATGCAATGCAGCGTAGAAAACTGTGAGCGTGAAGCGTCCTACAAGGCGGCGAAGCTCTGTAAAATGCACTACTTCCGCGTGCGTCGGAACGGAACCGTCGTGAAGACGCCGATAGGGCGCGCCCTTCGATATGTCACTCCGAACGGCTACATCACTTTGTACAAGCCCGGTCATCCCCTGGCGAACAAGACGAACTGTGTCTTTGAGCACCGCTTTGTCATGTGGCCGATTGTAGGGCCGGAATGCCGTCCATGTGAGCTTTGTGGCCTGCCGCAAACGTGGGCCACCTGCCACGTAGACCACATTGACGATGATCGTCAGAACAACACTGCATCGAACCTCAGGATTCTGTGCCGTGGCTGTAACGTGAAGCGCGGCTTCAGGCCTGAGTCACATGAATTCCGTAGCAGTGTGGGACTCATCGAGTTTGAGGGGCGGCGCGATACAGCTACAGCCTGGGCTCGCGACCCCAGAGTGAACGTAAGCGGCAAAACAATACTGTTCCGAAAGGCTGCAGGCGCATCGGATTTCGAAGCGCTATTCGGCGACAAGGTCACCCACAACGGGCGCAAGCCTATCCCGCCGCCACGCAAGACGAATCACAAGTACGAAAGAAGCAACGCAGTCGCCATAACCATCGAGGGTCACACCATGACCGCTGCCGAGTGGCATCGGGAGCCAGGCGTAACCGTGTCCGTGAGATCGATAGTCAACCGGATCAGAGAAGGCATTGATCCGATTGATGCCGTTTTCGCAAGGCCCGGGAAGAAACCCATCGCAGACGACGACCTGAAGGCGCTGACAGCGCTTTACCGGGCAAAGACCAAAGAGCTGAAGGGGAGAGCAGCATGACTTATCGCAATGTGGTGTCAGCAGTGGTGCGGGCTCTTGCGGCTGAAACGATCAACAGTGCCGGAGGGTGCGATTTCGAGCCGAAGGTCCAGTGCGCAAAGCAGAGCGGAGAGATTCTCGGAAAAGAGGCGGCATTCCTTCAAGACTGCTGGGTCTTCGGTCGCCTTCATAAGGGCTTGAGTGCTCCCCAATGGCGTTCATTGGTTGCTAAGTACTCGACACATACTGATCGCAAGCATGCAGCAATAACCGAGCTAACCAAGGCGATTCGTTCGCCGGCGCCCGAGCGATTCCGTCACTGCGCGGTTGTGACATGGGCGCTGCCAAAGCTGTTGGGTGTTGAGGGAAAGCGCTCAACGAATGTCCTGCCTGCTGGCTGGTACGAGATGGACAACTGGACCGATGAGCCGCACCCGGTGAAGACCCAGGAGCGGTGGAGGCGAGAAATTCGCAAAGCGCTTGAGCGGGCTGTTGACGAGGCGCTAGTCGAAGTCGGGCACATTCTTGAGCATGAAGGTCTGCTTATTTCAGAAGCAGCTTGACGAAAATTGATCCAATGAGCCATTATCTGCCCATCCTGTGATACGTGCGCTTGGTTAGGACGTGTTCAATCGCAGGGGTGGGCCAAGGGGAACAAATTGACCCAGACCCAAAGAATTCTGTTTATGGAAACCTCCCATCTGCCAAGCATCTGCCAGCGCTCGCGTTGTCTGCGGGATGCCTTGGGCAAGACAAATTATTGCGCCGCTCACCAGCCAAAACCTAAAGCGCCACCTCCTGCATGGAAGGGACTTCCGGCTGTCTACATTGTTGGGATGGCGGGCGAGCCGTTTGCAAAAGTAGGATACGCCACAGAGCTAAGCTCGCGCTTAATCGGGATGCAGGTTGGATCGCCAAAACCTCTACTCATACATTGCGTGTTCCGTGGAAGCTTGCGAGCAGAGTCAGCACTCCATCGTGAACTTCAAGAGCATCACGTGCGTGGTGAGTGGTTCCACCTGGATCCAGTTAAACTGATGTGCCATCGGCTTTCCCGGGATCGCGATGAGCGCATACGCTTGGGGCTCACTGGCCTGATTTGTCCCTGGAACGATGATGGTTACCACTGGGACGCCAAGGGGCTTCCCATGAGCAAGCTCAAGAAAATGCGCATCAACAATGGGCTGGAAAAGATTTAGCGCCATAGTGCGCAACTCACCACCGACGCACACGAACATCGAAACCCGGCCAATGCGCCGGGTTTTTGCGTTTCAAAGTGGCCCTTATTAGGCCCTCATGCTTCCATCGTGCTGCTCCTCCAGCGCTCCTTTGCCCGGATGTCTCGGGCCTTTTATTCCGGATGTCACCATGACTGAAGTCTCGCGCATCGCTGACAGTACGATGTTCAAGCTCATCGTGCCCATCCTGCAAACCGTTATCTCTCTCGGAGCCCTCGCCGCGTTCAGCTACGTGGTGTCCTCGCTGTCATCCCTCCAGGTGGCTCTTAACAACTACCAGACCACCCAGGCCGTGACCATCCAACGGATCGGCTCCATCGAGCGAACACTCGACTCGTACGGAGTGACGCTTGGCGTGGTGAAGACCTCGACAGAGAAGCAGGAATACCGTGTGGACACACTCACCGATGCCGTGAAGCAGCTGACGCTCAACGGACGGCCAAAGTGAGGTGCGCACTGGTTGTGGTGCTGTTGCTTGCCGGCTGCGCACAGCAAGACTCAGGAACCCGGCAACCAGCCGAGCACAAGACAACGGTTTTCCGGTTCACGTCTGCCCCGTCGGCGTGTCCTGAGCCCGAAACCCCAAAGGCCGAATTGCGCCGCGTGACGAAGAGCCGTGACGACTGGAAGCGCTACGCCGAAAGCCTCGAAAAACTCATTCCCTCGGACACAGAACATGGCCCTCATCCCTGAATGGCGGAAAGCCTGGCGAATGACCAGTGTGCAGATCGCCGCGCTTATTGCTGCGGTTAACGCTGCCGCTGTCGCTTGGTCGGTGTTTCAGGGAGCAGTTAACCCGCTGGTGTTCGCCAGCGTGAACATGGCGCTGAGTGTGGCGGTTGCGGTTGCCCGGGTGGTGCAGCAATCGAAGCTGCGCGAACCTCCTGCTAACGAATAATTCGTACCGAACCATCACCTACATACCAAGCCGAGGCTTTCCCATGAAAATTGGACCGCTGAATCTTTTCAATCGCATGCGTGGAAATGGCGGCTCTCGATCTGGAGTGATGGTGGCTTCTCTCCACTGGCGTAACTCGATCACATGGCGCTGGGCTCTTCATTGGCAAGAGACGAACAAGATGATCCCGTCCGGCTTTGGATCGACTCGAACATACAAGTCTGAGCCAGGCTGGAATGGCTCGGCCACCCTGAACCTGCCAGTGCTGGGATACCTCAGGCTGACCATTCAACCTAATAAGTTTCAAGCAGGCTGGAAGGCATACAGCTGACCCGCGCCACAAATTCAGATACGTCCGTTTCGTGGCGCATTTCGCGGGTGCCATAATGGTCTCTCACTAAGGGAGGCTGTCATGGATTACAAAAAGCTAACGCCGCAGGACCTGGACAATACAAGATTCGCCCGCGCAGAGGCAGCGGAGTTGCGATTCAATGCCAAGCAAGCGATCGAGAAGCTGGCAGCAGAATTGACAGACGATGACGGTGCCAAGCTTGGCCTGTCGATTACGCCTTCTTCGGACGGTTTGGACTCGGCAATCGAGTCTCCGTTTGGAGTCGCTCGAGGTAGGTGCCTGATTCGTCTCGGCAATAAAGGCGTTTATGCAAAGTATGTCTTCGAGCGCAAGGACCGTGATGAGTTAGATCGGGACAGGTGGGTCGAGGTCTTCCACTTCAAGATTGACCGTGACAAGCGGATAACCTCTGAAGTGCCGGACGACCAGCCATTTCATGTTGAGCGAAACTACCGGCATCAGTACTTCGTGCTGGCACAGTCGCTCACAGCTGCGCTCGGGCGTGATCTGAACTAAAAAACTCGGTCGCGCCAAATCCATAGCGAGACCCACATGGCGCGACCATTCCCTCCCAAGTCATTCGAAGAGATGTCAGAGCTCAGTATGCTCGGCATCCGCCTTGAGCCGGCACCTGAAGTGTGGGAATGGATACAGACCGAGATCCTCGCTGACACCGGCAGCATCCACAACGAAGACCATGCTCACTTGATTGACGCCGATATCGCGGTCATGTGGGCATCGTCCAGTTTCGAGAAGCAGGGTCGTCGCGTGCTGGGCCAGGCCGAGCAGCTTGCCTTCCGCGCAGGTGGTTGGCAGAAGGCCCGGATGGAACAGCAGATGTTCGATTGGTTCGGCGGTGTGCCGGCCTTCATCATCACGCTGGCTGCGGACTACTGCTCGAACTGCAGCGATACCGAGTTCTGTGCCCTCGTTGAGCACGAGCTCTATCACCTGGCTCAGGCCACTGACAAATACGGTCAGCCTGCATTCACTCAGGACGGCGCGCCCAAGCTGAAGCTGCAAGGCCACGACGTCGAAGAGTTCGTCGGTGTGGTCCGTCGCTATGGTGCGAGCATTGAGGTTCAGGCCATGGTCGACGCTGCAAACAAACCCGCTGAGGTGGGGAAACTGAATATTTCGAGGGCCTGCGGAACCTGTCTGCTCAAGTCGGCCTGAAGTGAGACAGGCATGAGACGGATGGAAATCTATGGCAGCCCTGAAAAGCGATGTGAAAGCCTTCATCGTTCAGGCTTTGGCGTGCTTCGACACTCCCACCCAAGTCTCACAGGCGGTGAAGCAGGAATTCAACGTTGACGTGACCCGTCAGCAGGTTGAACAGCATGACCCGACCAAGCGAGCAGGCGTGAACTTGGCGAAGCGCTGGGTGACGCTGTTCGAGGACACCCGGAAGCGGTTTCGTGAAGAGACAGCAGATATACCGATCGCGAACCGTGCGTTCCGGTTACGAGCCATGAACCGGTTCGTTGAGAAGGCTGAGACGATGAAGAACATTGTCCTCGCCATGCAGATTCTGGAGCAGGCCGCCAAAGAAACCGGCGACATGTACGTCAACCGGCAGAAGAAAGCCGATGCGGACGAGGAGCCAGTTGTTCCAACCGCCGTGTCGGTTCACGTAATTGATGCGAGGAAGCGGGATGCCGAGCCTGAACGTTCCCCAGGCTGACTTCCTCCAGCTACCGCATAAGTTTCGCGGATTCGTTGCAGGGTTCGGTTCGGGAAAGACGTGGGTGGGCTGTGCAGCTCTCTGCAAACACGTATGGGAATGGCCGGGCATCAACTCCGGCTACTTCGCTCCGACCTATCCGCAGATTCGAGACATCTTCTTTCCAACGATTGAGGAAGTGGCTTACGACTGGGGCCTGAAGGTCAGGACCAAGGAAAGCGACAAAGAGGTCGATTTCTACAGCGGGAGACAGTACCGAAGCACGACGATATGTCGTTCGATGGAAAAGCCGCAGACCATTGTCGGTTTCAAGATCGGGCACGCGCTGGTCGATGAGCTTGATGTTCTCCCAGCGCTCAAGGCTCAGCATGCCTGGCGCAAGATCATTGCCCGGATGCGCTACAACGTGCCGGGCCTTAAGAACGGCGTGGACGTGACGACGACGCCTGAGGGCTTCAAGTTCGTCTACCAGCAGTTCATGAAGCAGATCCGGGAGAAACCCGCGCTCGCTTCCATGTACGGCCTGATCCAGGCCAGCACGTTCGATAACGAGCTGAACCTGCCCGACGATTACATCCCATCGCTGATGGAGTCGTACCCGGCTCAATTGATACGCGCTTACCTTAACGGCCAGTTCGTTAACCTGACGTCTGGCTCGATCTACCACGCGTACGACCGAAAGCTGAACCAGTGCTTTGACAAGGTCGAGCCTGGTGAGCCGCTGTTCATCGGGATGGACTTCAACGTCGGCAAGATGGCGGCGATCACCCACGTGAAGCGTGATCAGGGAATGCCGTGCGCCGTTGACGAGCTCATGAACGGCTATGACACGCCGGACATGATCAAGCGCATCAAAGAGCGCTACTGGCGCTACAACGGCAACGACTTCGAAAAGACCTGCGAGATCCGGATCTACCCGGACGCCTCGGGCGACTCGCGCAAGTCGGTGAATGCCAGCCTGACTGACATCGCCATGCTCAAGCAGGCCGGGTTTACGGTGATCGCTCCAGCAGCAAACCCGCCGGTGAAAGACCGGATCAATGCCATGAACGCCATGTTCTGCAACGCGCAGGGCGAGCGCCGCTACAAGGTCAATCCGTTTACCTGCCCGACCTACGCCGATGGCCTTGAACAGCAAATCTGGGCGCCCAACGGCGAGCCGGACAAGACACAAGGCAATGACCACGCGAACGACGCGGGCGGCTACTTCATCCACAAAGACTTCCCGATCATTAAACCGGTCACCACCTTGAATATGGGGTTTGCTCGCTGATGGCCAATGACGTCACATTCACCCGCCCCGAGTACGACGCGGCGAAGAACCGCTGGCGCCTGGTGCGTGACGTCTGCAAAGGCTCCGAAACCATCAAAGCCGCTGGCGAGCTGTATCTGCCAAAGCCAAACGCTCATGACCTTAGCAAAGAGAACGCAGAGCGGTACAAGGGCTACAAGGCTCGCGCCGTCTTCTACAACGCAACGGGTCGGACGAAACACAGCTTGGTCGGTGCGGTGTTCCGCACCTGGCCGACGCTCACCACGCCTGGCGCACTCGAATACGTGTCCAAGGACATCGACGGGCAGGGCGTCAGCATCTACCAGCAGTCTCAATCGGTCATCGGGCATCTGCTCGAAGTTGGTCGTCACGGCCTGCTTGTGGATTACGCAGCGGTCGAGGCTGGCAGCGTCAGCAAGGCCGATGAGATCGCGGGTCGCGCCCGGGCGAACGTCAGCAGCTACCCGGCCGAGGCCATTCGCAACTGGAAAACCCGTCAGGTCGGCGGTCAGCACCTGCTGAGCCTGGTGGTTCTGCGTGAGACGGTCGACGTGGACACAGACGATGGTTTCGGCAGCGAACAGGAAATTCAGTACCGTGTGCTGAGGCTTGACGCCGCCGGCATCTACACGCAAGAGGTCTGGCAGGAAGGATCGGCAGTCACTGAGATGATCGTGCCGCCGTTCACCCCGCTCAACGGCTCCGGCCAGCAGTGGAAGGTGATCCCGTTCCAGTTCCTTGGCAGCGAGAACAACGACACCAGCATCGACGACTCACCGCTGTACGACATGGCCGAGGTCAACATCGGCCATTACCGGAACAGCGCCGATTATGAAGACGCGGCGTTTCTGATGGGGCAGCCGCAAGTGTTCATGGCCGGGCTCGATGAGCAGTGGGTCAAGATGCTGGAAGAGAAGGGCATCTATTTCGGCTCCCGCGCGATCCTGCCGCTGCCGGCAAATGGTTCGGCTGGCATCCTGCAGGCTCAGGCCAACACGATGATCAAAGAGGCCATGGACGCCAAGGAAGAGCAGTTGGTCTCCTTGGGGGCCCGGTTGATCGAGCGCGGCAGCGCGGTGAAGACCGCAACGCAGGCAGACAATGACAGCGCCGCCGAACATAGCGTGCTTTCTCTGGTGGTCAGCAACGTCAGCGAGGCTTACACCCAGTGCCTGGCATGGATGGCTGAGTTCACCGATGCCACTGGCAAGGCCGAGTACAAGCTGAATCAGGACTTCACGCAGATCAGCCTGGACGCGAACATCATGGCCGCGCTGTTCAACGCCGTGCAGGGCGGTCGCCTGCCGGTGACCGACTTCTGGCAGTACCTGCGCGATCGCGGAATCATCAATCCGGAGAAAACGGACGATCAGGTTCGCGACGAGCTGGAAACGGACTCGGCGGGACTGGGCCTGGACGACGAGACAGGGGTAACCGGCAATGGCGGCCAACCAAGCAATCCTTGACGCCACCATCCGGCACGCGGTCTTCCTGGAGCAGCTGAAGTCGGGCGAGGTGAAGAAGTTCGCCCCGTTTCTGAAGGAAATTGATCGCAGTCTTCGCGATCGGCTGACCAAGGCGGATCTGACCGACTACACCGCGGTGCGTCTTGAGCGCCTGCTGAAGGAAGTCGACAGCCTGCTGCTGGGCATCTTCGACCGGTTTACCGATCAGCTGAATCTCGACCTGGTGGATATCGCCAACTACGAGGCGCAGTTCGAGGCAACAAGCCTGACGCGCGCAGCACCGCCAAGCATCACGTTCGACGCCGCCTTGCCAGGCTCTGCTGCGATCAGGGCGGCAATCCTCACCAACCCGCTCAGCGTGCGCGGGGCGGACGGCGGAAAGCTGCTCGACCCGTTCATCCAAGGCTTCACTTCAACTGAACGGCAACGCCTCACAGGTGCGATCAGGCAGGGCTTCTTCGAAGGCCAGACCAACTTCCAGATCATCAAGAACATCCGCGGGACCAAGGCGCTCAACTTCAACGACGGCATCTTGGCTACAACCAACCGCAATGCCGGTTCAGTCGTACACACAGCAGTCCAGCACGTCGCCACCCAGGCGCGAATGGAGACGCTGAAGGAAAACAGCGATGTCGTTCAGTCGGTTGAGTGGGTCAGTACGCTGGATTCAAAGACGACTGCCCAGTGCCGAACGCTGGATGGCCGGCGCTTCAAGCTGATCGAAGGGCCACGGCCGCCTATTCACATCAACTGCCGATCAACTGTGGTGGCGATCACGCGATTCAGCGCGCTGCTTTCGAAAGACGGCACGCGCGCCTCAGTCGGTGACAGTGGGCCGCAGCAGGTGAGGGCGGACCTCAGTTATTACGACTGGCTCACCCAGCAGCCAGCTGCATTTCAGGACAAGGCCATCGGTCCCGTGCGAGCAAAGCTGCTCCGCGATGGCGGCCTCACCGTCGAACGGTTCTCCGAAATGCAGCTCGACCGCAACTTTATGCCGCTGACCCTTGCGGAGATGATCAGACTGGAGCCCTTGGCATTCGCCAAAGCAGGTCTTGACTGATGTAGAATGAACGAAGCCCGACGGTGCGCTAACACCAGTCGGGCTTCTAACCAAGCCAACCTGGATGAGAGGTCAATATGGCTGAGGCGATTCTACGTGCGTGCCCTGTTTGCAGCAAACAGTTAACGGCGAAGCAGCTCTCCAAAAACCCTAACAAAGTCGTCTGCTCCATGGGGTGCGCATTAGCATTGCGGACGAAGAAAGCGGCCGAGCGCAACATGCGTAGTTGCGCAGGTTGCGGGGCCAGCTACTCACTGAAGCCGAATTCGAAGTATTGCTCTAGGGCCTGCATGGCCAGGTCGCTTCGACCGGGGAACATGCAATGCCCTGGATGTGGAATCTCTTTCACTCCGGTAAGGATTCATTCGCGGAACGGTCGTTACTGCACTGCTTACAGCGCGGCGTTTGTGCCTTTTTGCATGAGCGATTGTGAGGGGAAGCGAGCAGTTCAAGCGGGAATCTCATGCAAGTGGTGCGAAGCCCTTTTCACGCCAATACGCTGGGACAATGCATCTCATGGGTTCTACATATCATCAACCAAAACAACATGCAGCGATGAGTGCAGCCATAAAGCTTATCCCTATACCGATGAACGCCGGAAGGCCCAGTCTGAAAGGTATTCGCTCGGCGGACATCCCAACTGGCAAGGCGGCTCCCATAAAGCTGGGTTTCGTGGACACGACTGGCTTGCCATAGCCGAGAGCGTGCGAGAAAAGGCTGGCAGGTGCTGCGAGCGATGCGCCAAGTCAGAGGCTGACAATGGCAGGCGCTTGGATGTGAATCACAAGACACCCTTCCATCAGTCGAAGAACAAGTTGCAAGCGAACAAGCTTTCAAACCTTGAGGCCTTGTGCCGTTCATGCCATCAAAAGACGGATTGGATATGGCGCAGGGATAATGCTGTCCAGTTCTCTTTATCGTTTCGGTAAGGCTTAATTCGGGCGGCTAACCGAGCGCCTGCAAGTCTTACAGCCCAATTAACTGATGTGAGTCAAGGCTATGAATTCTGGGTTCGGATGGAAAGATGCAAGCGAGCAACCTCCATTTGTTGCGGGGGATATATGCCGAAGATTTATGGTTGCTATATATGAAGGGCGCGACGAGAACGATAAGGATGATTGGAGTATTTTCCGGGTAGATTGGGACGCAGAGAAAGGATTTCACAACGTGCGCCCAGACGACGATAGCCTAATAAACTATCGACTTCGAAACGGCATGGATCGCTGGATCGAGATCGTACCGCCAAGCCAGCTTCAGATCGAAGCCTAGTCGGCGTAAAGCCAGGTAACACCAAATCAACTTCACAAGCCTCGTCACTGACGGGGCTTTTTCATATCTGCGGGCCGGGCCTGCAAATCGTCTCTGGGAGACAAGCAAATGGGTTTGAAATATCAGCTGGACACTCTTGATGGTCTCGATGACTCCGTTAAATCGCTCTACACCGAGAAGGAAGGCAAGTTTGTCCTCGGTATTGAAGGCCTGCCGCAACAGGAAGACGTTTCCGGCCTGAAATCCAAGGTCGAAGAGCTGCTCGGCGAGAAGAAAGCTGCCGAGAAGGCCCGCAAGGATGCCGAAGAGGCAGCACGCCTGGAGCGTGAAGAAGCCGCGCGCAAGTCCGGCAACGTCGAAGAGCTCGAAAAGTCCTGGTCGGAAAAATACAACCGCCGCGAAGCTGAGCTGAACGGATTGCTCGAACAGGAGCGTGGCAGCCTTGGCAGTCAGATCAGGGATCTGACCGTGGGCCGCACCGCGACCGACATCGCAGCAGCATTGGCCATCCCAGGCAGCGCCAAGGCGTTGCTTCCCCATATCGAACGCCGCCTGAGCGTTGAACTGCGTGACGGTAAACCAACCGTCGTGGTTCTCGATCAGGCGGGCAAGCTCTCGGCGGCAACGCTGGATGAGCTTAAAGCAGAATTCACCAACGACACGGCGTTCGCGCCGCTGATCGCTGGCAGTAAGGCATCGGGCGGCGGGGCTGCTGGTGCTGGGAATGGCGGCGGGGCCGCAAAAGGAAACATCGGCGGCACTAAAACGGAACGCACTGCGGCAATCGCCAGCAGGTTCCCGGACCTCCCTCTCAATTAAGGAATAACCCATGTCCCTGTCTCAAATGCAGGTCTTCAACGATTACGTCATGCCGGCGACTCTGGAGACCCTGGATCAAATGCTCGCGGCGTTCAACGCTGCCAGCAACGGCGCGATCGTGCTGTCTCCGGATGGCTTCACTGGCGACTTCCTGCAAGAGTCGTTCTTCCAGAACCTCGGCGCAGCCCAGCGTCGCGTGAACCGTTACGCCGCCCAGGCTGCTGTAACTCCGGTCGACCTGACCGAGCTGCAGAACACCACCGTGAAGGTGGCCGGTGGTTTCGGCCCGGTTCGCTACGAGCCATCCCAGATGACCTGGCTGCAGCGTCCGACCGCTCAAGGTATTGAAGTGGCGTCGCGCGCGTTCGCTGAAATCCTGCTCAAGGATCAGCTGAACACCGCCATCGCCGCGCTGGTTGCTGCGATCACTGCGCAGGCCGCCGCAGTCAACGACGTGTCGGCAACTGCTGGCATCACCCAAGCGGGCCTGAACAGCTCGCACGCCAAGTTCGGCGACGCCAGTCAGAACCTGGTTGCTCAGGTCATGACCGGCAGCACCTGGCATAAGCTGGTCGGCCAGAACCTGGCCAACGCCCAGAACTTGTTCCTGGCCGGCAACGTTCGTGTCGTGGACATCCTCGGTAAGACCTCCGTGGTCACCGATGCTCCGGCGCTTTCCCAGACCGGCACGCCGAACAAGGAAATCATCCTCAGCCTGGCCTCCGGCGCAGCGTTGGTTCATGACAGCCGCGACATCATCTCGAACGTCGATACCAACAACGGTCAGACCCGTATCGAGACCACCATCCAGGTCGATTACACCTTCGGCCTCGGCCTGAAGGGCTACACCTGGGACACCGCGAACGGCGGCAAGTCGCCTTCCAGCGCGGCGCTGGCCACCGGCACCAACTGGGACAAAACTGCCACCAGCATCAAGGACACCGCTGGTGTTGCCCTGATCGGTGACGCTTCCAAGTAACCCTTTGATGTCTAAGCCGGGACGTGTGCCCGGCTTGGCGGAGATGCAATCATGAGCGAGAACAACGTCTGGTATCTGCCAGGTCCATTCCACCGTTACGAGGGCGACGTGAAGGCGCAGGCCAAGAAGGCTGGTCTGATCATCGTTGATGCTAACGTTACGGACAGCCGTGACGGTGCTGCTGAAAAGACGCCCACTGCCAAGCTGAAGCCGGAATGGTCGGCCAAGTCTGAAAAGACCGGTCCTGAAACCGATCCGAAGAAAATGAACGTTGAAGACCTGCGCGCTTGGCTGACGTCCAAGGGCATCGAGTATGATGCCAATGCACTGAAGCCGGACCTTCAAGCCCTCATCCCAGCGGAATAACCCATGACACTCATCGTCGAGGACGGCACCGGAAAGCCTGATGCCGAAAGCTACGCGAGCGCTGCCGATCTGGTCATCTACGCCGGAAAGTTCGGCGTGACGATCCCGGCAGACGAGCCGGCGCAGGAAGCATTGCTGCGCCGGGCCGCCTTGGCGATGGATGGCATGACGTGGAAGGGCAGGAAGACTTCGAGTGATCAGGCTCTGGCCTGGCCTCGACGTGGTGTCGAGCTAGATTGCGAGATCAAGCCCGACAACTACCTGCCAGCCCGCATAGAATACGGGCAGATGGCTTTGGCGGCTGAGATCCACGCGGATGACATCGACCCACCGGAAAGGCGTAAGGGCGCGATCACCGTGGATCGGGTCGAAGGGGCAGTAACCCGGGAATACGCCGTGATCCCCAGTAATAGTTCGCGGCTGCTGCCAGCAGCTCCGGATCGGCCGAGTGCAACGCAGTTTGCTGACTATCTTCTGAAACGTGGGTTGTTCGCTGTGCGGGCCTGATGGTAGGTTTTGGGCTCATTCAAAGGAGAGCCCTATGTCGCAAGAGAAAGGAAAGTCCCAGCTTGAGTTAGAGGCGTGGGATCGCTATGCCGCCGCGGCCATTGCAGGAATATCCAGCAGAGGCCCGGCGGACGCTATCGACGTGGCAGGCGAAGCCGCGCATTACGCTAACGCCATGCTGGAAGAGCGACGGGTGTTATGGCCAAAGTTGCTACGGCAAAACGAAAGCTGATCATAATCTACGGCTAAATCGGAGCCACCATGGCCTTCTACGACGAGATGGCCGTGATGGCCCTTGAGCTGATCACCGAGTTCGGTCAGCCGGTAACATTCCGCGACACGGTCAAGGGTGTATACGACCCCGGCACCGGCAAGACCGGCCCGGACACAGTCACCGAGCGGACCGCCCAAGGCATCCTGCTCGACTTCACCGGCCAAGAATTCCAGACCAACAGCCTGATCAAGGTCGGCGATAAGAAATTGAAGATCGCCGCGAGCGGGCTTACCGCGCCGCCAACGCTGCTGAGCAAGGCGGTGATCCAGGGTAAGACCTGGTCAATCATCCCGCCCCTGAAAGAAATCAATCCAGCCGGTACTCCGCTGCTCTACGAGCTGCAGGTGCGGTCATGAGCCGCGCGGGAGCCGGGCAGTCCGGAAGCTTCGCGCTGAGCCTGGCCCAGTTCGCTGAGCAGGCCAAGGAAGCAATCGACGCTAGCCTGCGAGAGATCGTGATCGAACTCGGCAGCAGCGTGATTCGCATGTCACCAGTGGGTAACCCTGAGATCTGGGCAGCCAACGTGGCGCATCGAGCAAAGAACAAGGCTGAGGCCGATGCCTACGACGAGCACGTCGAAGTACGCAACGTCATCACCTCGCTGACGCCGAGCAACTTCACCCGCAACGGCAACCTGAAGCGCGGCGTGAAGTACGCCAAGCCGCTGACCAAAGCCGAGCGAGTGCAGAATTTCAACGTGAACGGCCTCGTTTCCGGCAAGGATTACATCGGCGGCCGGTTTCGTGGCAACTGGATGTTCAGCATCGGCTCGCCGGATAACACCACGACGGAGGAGGTCGACCCGAGCGGCCGCAAATCCACCGCGCGCATCGTCGACGGCGCGATTGAGTTCAGGGCAGGCGACACGGCCTACATCACCAACTCGCTGCCTTACGCCATACCTTTGGAATTTGGTCACAGCAGTCAGTCACCCAACGGAATGGTCAGGGTGACTGTTGCAAGATTTCAGCAATTGGTGCTTGAAGCAATAGAGCGGAACAAGCTTTAGGCCACATGCTTCCAACGCTGTCTGTTGACTATCTTCGTAATGGCCTTGCGCCCGACGCCGAACAACTCGGCAATATCTTTGTGATAGCGGCCTGATGCGGCCATAGCGCGGATTTCAATAATTGCTGCCTCGGTCAGCACAGCGCTGCCGATCGCCTCGCCACGAGCTGACTCGTATAGATCGGTCGCTAGCGCATGAATGCAGTTGGCCGAACCGTTACACCATTCGAGGTTAGTGGCTGAATTGTTTTCCTTGTTACCGTCGAGGTGATTGACCTGGGTATGCCCGCCGACGTTTCTCGACGAACGCCGCCGCGACAAGGCGGTGCACATAAAACTTCGTCATCTTTTGGGCGATGTAGAGGTGGACTGCGCAATACCCCTGACTGTTGCGCGAGAATGCTTTGATCTTTGCCGGGATGATGCGTCCTTTGCTGGTTCCCCAGCGATTTCCGACGATCCTCTCAATAGAGCGTATTCGGCCAAACGATGAAACATCGTAATAGCCCTCGAAGTTCGGAATTGGCTTCCAGATTTCTTCCATTGCAGTCTCCATCACAGAGTAATCACTTGAGGAGTGCAGCAGGCCGGTGATTAATCGGCTTTTCGGGGGCGACCCTAGCTGCACGGACCCATTCTAAAGGGCTGGCAAATGTCTCACCAACTAATTCGCCGCATCTACGAGCAGCGGCTTTCGGCTTGGGCAGCATCGCGTGGCTTGCGGATCGCCTATCAGGGCGTTGCATTCGACCCTGGTGATGACGAGACCTACCTGCGCGCCTTCACGCTGCCCGCCGGCACAGGCACCCAGACGCTGGAAGGAACGGACCGGGTTTACACAGGCGTTTTCCAGATCAGCATCGTTTCTCCGGCGGGCAACGGCACCGGCGATGCGGAAGGGCTGGTAGATGACCTCGACGAGCTATTTCCGACATTCCTGAGACTCAAGCAGGGCGACTTCGAAGTGATGGTGCTGACGCCTGTTGAACCCGGGCCAGCCATCGTCGATGACACCACACTCACCGTATCGGCTTCGTTTCAGTACCGGGCCGACCGAGCTTAACCCGCCCATTGGGCAAACCCTGAACCCCGCCAAGTGCGGGGTTTTTCATTTCTGCAAAGAGGAAAAATCCCATGGGCTACAAACTCCCGAACGGCGGCTACTACCAGGTTGCGGCGACTTACGACGCTGTACTGCTGTTCTCGGCACTGTCGAACGCCACTGAAGCTGTGGCTACCGTCACCGGTGCGTCCCTTGCGGTGGGCGACATCGTTCTGCTCAGCTCCGGCTGGAGCAAGCTGGACAACAAAGTGGTGCGCGTGAAGGCCGCTACGGCAACTGCGATCACGCTGGAAGGCATCGATACCAGCGACGTGATTCTGTTCCCCGCCGGCGGCGGTGTCGGCAGCATGAAAAAGATCCTCACGTGGGTTCAAGTGCCTCAAGTGTCTGACCTGGCTTTCTCGGGCGGCGATCAGAACTATCTGGACGTGGTTTTCCTCGAGGACGACCAGGGCAAGCAGGTTCCCACCGACAAGTCAGCAGCCAGCATGACGCTGACCATCGCTGATGACCCATCCAAGGCGTTCAACGCTGTTCTGCTCAAGGCCGACGCCGGTAAGCAAGTGCAAGCAGCGCGGCTGGTCCTGCCCGGCACCGACCAACTGCTCTACGGCGCGTTCATCTCTTTCTCCAAGCAGCCGGCGGTATCGCGCAACAACCTGCTGACCCGTACCGTCAGCCTCGCCCTGCAATCCGAACCAACCCGCTACCTGTCGTAAGGAATTCGCATGGCCAAGTTCAAGATTGCCCAGAACCCCACGTTCAAGGCGGATGTGGACATTCCTCGCGTCGGAGGCACCTTCAACAAGGTGTCGTTTGAATTCAAATACCGCGACCGAAAGGAATTGGCCAAGCTGTTCGCGGGCTGGCAGCAATCTGCCAAGGACTATCAGGACCGCCTGAAAGAGAAGGGCGATGACATCACCCTCGTGGATGTCACTGACGCTGATATTGAGCATCAGATTCTGCAGGTCAGCGATCTTGTGGTTGGCTGGGGGTTCGACGACAAGTTCACGCCTGAAGCTATCCGCGCCTTGGTTGAAACCTCGGCCGGCGCAGCCGATGCGATCGTTAAGGCGTATCAGAACGCGTTCGCCGCAGCCCGCCTGGGAAACTGAAAGAGGTGTCGCAGGCGCTGTACGAGCCTGTGGCACCGCCCAATCAGCTCGCCCAATTCGGCATATCGGCAGCAGACCTCGACGAGACAGTGGAGGTTCTGCCTGACAACTGGCCAGCCTTTGTCGTCATGGAGGCATTGGGCACCCAGTGGCGCGTCGGTATGGCTGGGCGCACAGGTCTCGATTACTCAGCCGTCCCGGCGATCATGGCCCTCATCGGCATCCCCAAGAAAAACAGAAGCCAGGTCTTCCAGGACGTTCGCGTCATGGAGGCTGAGGCGTTGCTCGTCATGAGCGAATCGAAATAGCGGAGCACTCATGTCTGGAACCATCGCGCAACTTGGCATTGAGGTCGAGTCCGGTGAGGCAGTGCAAGCCGCCACGGATTTGGACAAGCTCACACAGGCTGGGGTAAAGGCCGAGAAGGCTGCCGATGACGTGTCTGCGGGCTTCGATAAGGCAGCAGCAGCCGCAGCTAAGCTGGCGGCAGCAGAAGCTAAAGCAGCAGAAGAAACAGACAAGGCCAAGGCGCGGCTCTTGGAAACCGCCAAGGCCTCGCTTGAGGCGAGCGAGTATTACCAGCGCCTTACCACCAGTGTGACGAATACCGCTGGCTCTATGGATAAAGCCGGGGCGTCAGTCACTGACTTCGCGGCAATTCAAAGAAACCTCAACACGCTGACCCCTACAATCGATCAGCAAACTGAGGCGACCAAGCGTGCTGCTGCAGCGACGGGTGTTCAGACCGAAGGCCTGGATAAGCTGCTCAACAAGCTGAGCCCTGCTCGCGCCGCGACTGCGAACTACAACAAGGATCTCGAAACGCTCTCCAAAGCCTACAAGGCGGGGGAGATCGACATCGACAAATACACCGCTGCGGTTGGAACAATCAACGGCAAGCTAAAAGCACTAAACGGCGAAGGGACCGTATTCGACAAGCTCAACCTTGGCACTCGCCAGGCGCAAGAGAACGTTAGCCAGCTGGCAAATGCTATCTCTGCTGGTGACCTCAACAGCGGCGCCAGGGCAATTGCCCAGATTGGCGCTGGTGCCGGAGCATCTGCCGTACAACTGGGCAAGCTGCTGTTGCCTTCTGCTGCTCTGGCGACCGTGCTGGGGGCTGTAGCGTTCGCATTTGTGGATGCAGAGCGGGAGGCTTCCGCCTTCAATAAGTCAATCTTCGCTGGCGGCAATGCGGTCGGCGTTTCTGCGCAGCAGCTGCAAGAGATTGCAAAGCAGGCAGGTATTCTGACCCATAACTTCGCTGGCGCGCGTGATGCCGCGATCGCTTTGGCTGCGAGCGGCAAGGTTACGGGAAGCGAGCTCGCAAACCTGACCGAAGCCGCATCGGCAATTGCCTCGTTCACCGGTGCCGGCGCGACAGAGGTAGCCAGAGGTCTTGCAGGGATTGGCTCATCTGCATCAGAGGCAGCGGTAAAAATCAGCGAACAGTACGGCCTGATCACATCAGAGCAGTACCTTGCAATCAAGGCCATCGAGGATGAAGGAGAGGCCCAGAAAGCTCTCGATCTCCTAAGTGCCGATCTGAATCAAAACGCTCAGCAGCGCCTGAAAGAATATCGCGCGTCTCTGTCAGACATTGAGCTCGGCTGGGATGACATCAAGAACAGCATAACGAATGCCTATGCTGCGGTAAGGTCGGAGGTTTTTCCCGATCTCGGTAAGCAGATCGAGATCATTCAGCGCGTTTTGGACACCAGAAAAGCGGGAGGAGTGGCGGGTGCGTTGTCGAACGGCCTCAGCACACTCAACAGCGCATTGGGGCTTGGCACCGGTGACGATGACGACTCAACTGCAGCACTTGAGAAGAAGCTGGCAGGTCTGAAGGCGCGTCAAGCATCAAGCCAGGCTCTGGCGGCAACCACAGGTGAGACTGTCAATGCCAACAAAGATCTGATCGCAGTTCAAAAGGATCTGGATCGGCAGCTCGACAATGTGAGCCCGCTTTCGAAGCGTGAAGCCGCAATCAAGAAGCTGAACGCGCAGTTCACCGAGCTTTACGAGAAGTCGGCGAAAACCGGGCAGAAGTCGCCGCTGCTTGACGGGGTAGATTTTGACGGAAAGTCTTTTTCTGGTGGCGCCTACAAAACCCTCCTTGACGGCATCAACACGAACATAAAGGACCCGAAGGGGCCGGCCAATCAGCTGGACCTGACAGGCTTCAACGACGCTCAGAATCAACTGAAGTCGGTAACGGGTTACTACCAGAACATCGAGAAGGAGCTCGAAGCGGCCCAGAAAGCTGGCCTGGTATCGGCCGAGTCCTACAGCAGCCAGCGCATCGCGATCGTTGAGCAGGAAAAGGGCGATGTAACCGTTGCCTACGACGCAGAGATCGCCGCGCTTCAGACGCTCCGGGACAAGTCTTCGACCACTGCGCAGCAGCGCATTCAGATCGATCAGAAGATCGCTGACGCAAAAGCAGAGTCCCTCAAAGCCCAGGAAGGTTACGACTCTCGCTTGCAGGCGCTCGCCACCGAGGAAGACGGGCGGGTCAAGAAGCAGACGTACAACATCGCCCAGTATGTCCAGGCACTGGGTCAGCAGCAAAAGGCTTTGGAGCTTGCAGGGCAGCGTGCTGTCTTGGGCGTTGGCCGTGGTGATCGCCAGAACGCGCTCAACGCCGAGCTGAATGCCCAGCAGGACCGCTTCGCCCAGCAGGCGCTGGATTTGGAAAATCAGCGCTCTGACCCTTCCCGCAAGATGTCGACCGAGGAGTTCGAGCAGAAATCCCAAGCACTGGCCGATGCCAATAAAAAGGCAACCGACCAGATCCAGCAGAACTACGCCGATGTGCAGGCTGCTCAGGGTGACTGGACCAATGGGGCTGCATCCGCTTGGGAAAACTACCTCGACAGCGCAAAGGACGTGGCCGGGCAAACTAAAACGTTGTTCACGAATGCCTTTTCCAACATGGAAGATGCAGTGGCGAACTTCGCTGTAACCGGCAAGCTGTCGTTCAGTGACTTCACCAAATCGGTGATCTCTGATCTGGCTCGCATCGCTACGCGGCAGGCTACCTCGGGGGTTCTCAGCACTCTGTTCGGTATCGGTGCCTCAGCCGCAGGGTCTTATGCTGGTGGCTCTTCGGCGGGTTCCGGGGCAAGTTCGGGTTTCGACTACAGCCTTGGCTCATCATCCTCTGGGCTCACCTACGGTGGTGGCCGCGCAGCCGGCGGCGATGTGGCGCCTAACTCGTTGTACCAGGTGAACGAGGTCGGTCCTGAGTTATTCAATCAGGGCGGCAAGTCCTATCTGATGACTGGCGCAAATGGTGGCAGCGTAACTCCGCTGGGTTCTGGAGCCGGCCCTGTCGCTGCCGGCAGTGCTGGCGGAAGCCCAAACGTCTACATAAGCATCGCCAGTGATGGCTCGTCGCAGGTCAGCTCGGATACATCGGGCCTTGAAGCCTTCGGCAAGCAGATCGGCGATATCGCCGCGCAGAAGTACCGCGAGCTCGAGGCGAAGTCGCTTTCGTCACAGGGCAATATCCGGCAAGCCATTAACGGGAGGCGATGATGGCTGAAACATTCACCTGGACGCCGGATGCCAAACCGACCGGCAAATATTCCAACCGAACTAAGTCGGCAAGGTTTGGCGATGGATACGAGCAGGTGGTCGCGGACGGGATAAACAACGAGTCCCAGTCGTGGCCGCTGACGTTCACCAGCAGCAAGGCGCGGGCCGATCAGATCATGGCGTTCCTGAGAGCAAGGAAGGGCTACCAGTCGTTCAGCTGGAAGCCCCCGTTCGGCGAGCAGGCGCTCTTTCGCTGCACTGAGTACACCGCCACCGACTTGGGCGGCGGCCAATGGGCTGTCTCAGCCACCTTCGACCAGTCATTCCAACCCTGAGGTAACCCATGGGCATTAATGCCGACATCCAGACGCTGGAGCCGGGAGAGCGCGTGGAGCTTTTCGAGCTTGATGCCACATCGGTTGGCGCTGAGCTTTATCGGTTCCATGGCTACAGCAAACTTGGATCGATCTGGTGGCAGGGCTTGGAGTACTCGCCTTGGCCAATCCAAGCGACAGGCTTTGAGATCACAGCAGACGCCCAGCAGCCAAACCCATCGTTGCTGGTTGGCAACGTCACCGGTTTCATAAGCGCGCTGTGTCTTGGGTTCGAGGACTTGGTCGGAGCGAAGCTGACACGACGTCGGACCTTGGGCCGCTACCTCGATGCGGTGAACTTCCCGAGCGGCAATGCCGAAGCGGATCCGGACGAAGAGTTTTCGCCTGACGTTTGGTACATCGAACAGAAACTGGGCGAGGACAAAACGAAAGTTGAGTTCTCCCTGGCATCGCCGATCAACCTCAATAACAAGCAGCTGCCGGCGCGTCAGATCGTCGCCAATTGCTGCCAGTGGTTGTCGATTGGTGGTTACCGCGGGCCTTATTGTGGCTACACCGGCGGGCCGGTGGCCACCGAAGACGACATTATCACCACCGACGCGGCCAGCGATATGTGCAGTGGGACGCTAAAAGGCTGCAAATTTCGGTTCGGCCAGAACGGGCAACTGCGCTTTGGTTCGTTCCCGTCGGCTGGGAGGATCGGATGAAGATTACAAAATCATCGCTTGATCAGATCCAGCAGCAGGCGATTCAGTGCTATCCGGCTGAGGCTTGCGGGCTGATCATCAGAGAAGGGCGAGCGCAGGTTTACGTGCCGTGCACGAACGTGGCCACAACTCCCGGTGAGCACTTTCGGCTCGCTCCCGCAGAGTATGCCGCCGCCGAAGATCGCGGCACGGTTTTGGCGGTTGTGCACAGTCATCCGGACTACTCGCCGCAACCCAGCGAAGCAGACCGGGTAGCGTGCGAAGCCAGTGGCTTGCCATGGCACATCATCGAAGTGCGCAAGGGCGACGATGGTGCTGTCACGGCCGGGGAGTTGTTCAGTTTCGCTCCCACAGGTTACCAGGCGCCTTTGATTGGTAGGTCGTTCCATCATGGCTCGCTCGACTGCTATCAGATGATTGTCGACTACTACCAGCGCGAGCTTGGCATCGCGCTCAAGCAGTACGGGCGTGAGGATGACTGGTGGAGCAACGGCGGGAACCTGTACATGGAGAACTACGCCGATGCGGGGTTTTCGCCTGTGAATGACCTGCAGCAGGGCGACGTGATCATCATGCAGGTACGAGCGCCGGTCCCGAATCACGCGGGCATCTATCTGGCCGACGGCATCCTAAAGACCGAGCCCGAGCATTACCCAGCGCCGGGGTCGCTTCTCCACCACCTGTATGGCCGAGATGGGCGCCGCGACATCTACGGCGCCTTCTGGGCTGAATCCACACGCCTGATCCTCAGGCACAAAGACGCGAAACAGTGAGCGTCTGACATCCAGCTATGCGAGATCTTTTGCTGGATTGATCGGATCGACGCTGCATAGGAAATTATGAAGCCATGAAACAAGCGATCGATGGTCCTGAGCTGATTGAGCACGCTGGTAAGTCGTTATCAGATATTGCGGCTCTTTTCCTCGGAAGGCGAATTCCCGATATGTCCATGCCACATTATGAAGAAGTGCATCCGCCAACCCCGGATGAGGCGAGCAGTGTTCACTCGTCCAACCAACCCACTGATCATAAATGCCCAAAATCGATGCTTCATCCCGAGCGACAGCAGGGTCACGGGGTGTGAATTCCAGATATGTGTGATACGCGCCTTCTATGTCGCCCGCAATGCATCCCAGCGTCATGAACGAGCCGTCAGGTTTATTCATTGCGATAAGCAGGTCCCTAAGGCCGTTCTCGTCCGTGGCCTCATGGATGACGTCAATTAGCTCAGGGTTTGCGACGAGATCAATGCCGCCGTTGTTCCTGTCGCCATTGACTGAGACCTCAGCTGTTCTAAAAGGCCAAATTGCATAGCTAGATGAATCGACCTCTTTTGTGATGGCTGTCGCCAAGGTTTTTTCGATCACATCGACCTCCTAGGTCACATTACCCCGGTCCATGGGCTTGCAGGCAACGGACCGAGGCGATTCGTTGGAGGCGCAACCCTACAACGCCTCCACGCGTCGCTGTTACTGAGGATTCGTACAGCTTGAGCTTCTTGTGATGCTAGGATGATGGCTCATTCATGCGAAGGAGCGTACAGATGCTGAAGTACAGCGAAATATCGGCCAGATATGCAGAATATCGCCGAGAGCAAAACGAGTATTGGGATCATCTTCAAAAAGCTGCATACCAGTTACTTCATGACCTTGGCACTGCGCTCGAGTTGCCATCCAAGACGTGGAAAAACGCAGAGGGTTCTGTCTCAGGCTACGTCGACATCGGACTGTTAGAAGGAGGTGTGTTCAAACGCGTGCACCCGATGGAGTTCAAAGGTAATGATCTACAATACGACTTCACCATTCGCATGACTTTGGAGGAGGGGCCGGACGACCTTTCAAAGGCCTTCTACTTTCAAAATATAAGCATGAAAGCTGCTGCTGATCGGATTATCGTGACCGTCAAAGGTGCCCGTCGTGATCAAGACGTAGACGTTTCAAAAAGCATAAGCGATGGGCAATTCCATGCTGTTGTGGAACTCATAGCAGCCAGGCTGTTTGACGCCCTTTCACTCAAACTGCCTGAGTAGCCGCTAATTTCAAAACAAGCCCGGCCCCGCGCCGGGTTTTTTATGCCCGGAGAAACCCATGACCTCGATCAACTACGCACCCAATGAGCGCCTGCGCACCATTCGGCTCTATGGCGCGCTCGGCGCTCGGTTCGGACGCGTGCACACCTTGGCAGTGAATAGCGTTGCCGAGGCCTGCCGGGCATTGGGCATCCTTTTTCCCGGCTTCGACCAGTTCATGGCTGAATCGAAGGACAAAGGCATGGCCTTCGCTGTGTTCCATGGAAAGCGCAACATCAGCAAGGATGAACTCGGCGATCCACCGGGCCGCGCCGAGATCCGTATTGCGCCGGTGATTCAAGGCAGTAAGCGCGCTGGAACTCTGCAAACAGTAGTCGGCGTGGTGCTGATCGCTGTGGCGAGCTATTTCACGGCCGGTGCCGCGTCTGGCGCCTCAGCAAGCCTGTTTGGCGGCGGGGTATGGGGCGTAGTTGGGGCTGTCGGTATTTCGTTAGCGCTGGGTGGTGTCGCCCAAATGATTGCTGGCACCCCCAAAGGTTTGGGCTCTGAGGATCAAGCCGACAACAAGCCCAGCTACGGCTTCAATGGTCCGGTCAATACCCAAGCTCAAGGGAATCCAGTCCCGTTGGGATACGGGCGAATGATCGTGGGTAGCGCGGTCGTCAGCGCTGGAATCTACGCAGAAGACCAGTCCTGATCCACAGTGATAGGATCGCGGTCTAAAAAGCCAAAGGTGCCCCTATGAAGCGTCTAGGATTGACCGTTTTCTTCATTGGCATGCTGTCCGCATGCTCCACCTCTCCAATAACACCAGGCCAAGGTGACCCAGTTCCTCCAAGCAGGCTGCACTCCTTGAAGAGTCAAGGCGGCTCAACTCTAGTCGTGACCCGTGATTCCGGGATGTTTGGGTCAGGTTGCAACTATAGGCTTTACGTTGATAACGACCTTGCCGCCGAATTTGCGTCCGGCGAAGTTGCGACATTCAGCATCGCTCCCGGCAAACACATACTGGGGCTAAGAGCCAGTTCTGCCTGCGGAGGTGGAGCTCTAAAAGAGTCTGAACTCGAAATCAAAGCAGGTGAAACAGCTCGGCGTCGAATTTCACTGGACTCTGGCGGTTATTACCTGAGTCCAACCAGCTACTAAAAAACGAACCCGCTCCGGCGGGTTTTTTTATGCCCGGAGAAAAGTGCATGGGTTCGTTCCAAGAGATCGGCGGCTCGAAAGGTGGCGGGGATAGCCAGAAATCAGCAACCGAGACGCCAGACAGCCTGATCAGCATCGCCTATGCAAAAGTCCTGGACGCGATCAGCGAGGGTCCGATTCTCGGCTTGGCCAACGGCAACCAGTCGATTTTCCTGAACAACACGCCTTTGGCCAATGCCGACGGCAGCTTGAACTTCACCGGCGTGACCGTGGGCACCCGCACTGGCGAAGCTGATCAGGACTACCTCCCAGGCTTCCCCTCGGTTGAAAGCGAAACCGGTGTGGGCGTCGAGTTGAAGTTTTCGGCGCCATGGGTGCAGACGATGAGCAATACCGAGTTGTCGGCCGTCCGCGTTCGCCTGTCCGTTCCGTATCTGGCCTACACCGATGACAAGGGCAATATCAATGGTTTTCAGGTCGCTTATGCGATCGATATCGCCACCGATACCGGGCCTTATGTTGAGGTCATCAATACGTCGTTCAACGGCAAGACCACCAAAACTTATGAACGCAGCCACCGTATCGATCTGCCGGCGTCCACAACGGGCTGGCGCGTGCGCGTCCGCCGACTGACGCCTGACTCGACCACATCGAACATCCAGAGCACGACCAACATCTCGTCTTACACCGAGATCATCGACGCAAAGCTGCGCTACCCGTACACCGCAATGGTCGGCATCACTGTCGACGCTTCTCAGCTCTCCAGCATTCCATCCAGGGCGTTCGACTGCAAGTTGCGCATTGTCCGCGTGCCGTCCAACTACTTTCCGGACACACGCGCCTACGTGGGCACATGGGACGGCACGTTCAAGCTGGCGTGGACCGATAACCCGGCTTGGATTTACTACGACCTGATCCTCAACGACCGGTATGGCCTTGGCCAACTGATCACCGCGGCTCAAGTGGACAAGTGGGGCCTGTACCAGATCGCTGGCTATTGCGACGAGATGGTCGCCGACGGAAAAGGCGGTCTGGAGCCGCGATTCACCTGCAACTTGTATCTGCAAACCCGAGCCGATGCTCTCCAGGTGCTACAGGATCTAGCCAGCATTTTTCGCGGGATGGCTTACTGGGCGGCTGGGTCGGTTGTGGCCTCTGCCGATATGCCAACCGATCCGGTCTACACCTACACTAATGCCAACGTTATCGATGGCCTGTTCACTTACGTCGGCAGTGCGCGCAGCACACGCTTTTCGGTAGCGCTGGTAAGCTGGAACGACCCGACCAACTTCTATGAGAAGAAAGTCGAGTACGTCAGCGATCAAAAGGCGCTGGCGCGTTACGGCGTGCAGCAGACTGAGCTTTCGGCGTTTGGGTGCACCTCGCAGGGCCAGGCTCAACGCCTTGGTCATTACACGCTGCTGACCAACCTGCTGGAAAACGAGACTGTCAGCTTTTCGGCTGGTCTTGATGGCACCATCGCGCGTCCTGGCCAGATCATCCGCATTGCCGATGCTAACCGGGCAGGGCGGCGGATTGGTGGGCGTATAAGGGCTGCAACAGCGCGGACAATCACCTTAGATGCGGACGCTATTGTTGCCGTCGGCGATTCCGTGACCGTGATTCTGCCGACCGGCGTGGCTCAGACAAAGACCGTAACCGGCTACGCAAATCGCGTGGTCACGGTAGGCACGTCGTGGACGGCTATCCCTGTCGCCCAGTCAGTGTTCGCGATCGAGAGCCTGACCCTCGCCGCGCAGACCTACCGCGTCCTGTCAGTCGCCGAGAACTTCAGCGACACCGACATGAAGTACGACATCACCGCGGTGAAGCATGTGGCGGGCAAATACGCTGCCATCGATAACGGCGCCCAGATCGTCCAGTTGCCGGTAACAGTCATCCCGCCCGGAGTACAGCCACCACCAACCAATATCCGGCTTTCCTCGTTCAGCGCGATCGAGCAGGGCGCGGCGGTCACCACGATGCGCGTTGAGTGGGATGCACCGGCTAATGCTGTTTCCTACGATGTGTGGTGGCGCCGAAACAGCAACGATTGGGTTTATGCGGGCCGGACTTATGCGGCAAGCATTGAAGTCGTCGGTATTTACGCTGGCACCTACCTGGTGCGAGTGGCGGCTCTCAACTCGCTAAATGCTGCTTCGATCTGGGGCTACAGCGAGTCCACCCTGCTCAACGGCAAAGAAGGCCTGCCACCGGCGGTAACCTCGCTGACCGCGCTGCCACTGATCTTCGGCATTCACCTGAAATGGACTTTTCCACCAGGTGCGGACGACACCCAGCGCACGGAAATCTGGTACGGGCCGACGACTGATCTTTCGGCCGCGATGAAGCTCAGCGACCTGGCCTACCCGCAGTCCGAGTACAACATGCAGGGCCTGCTGGCGGGCGTGACGTTCTTCTTCTGGGCGCGGCTGGTCGACAGGACCGGAAACATCGGGCCGTGGTATCCGGCTGGTATCGGCGTGATGGGGCAGAGCAGTTCGGAAGGTGCCCCAATCCTAGACATGATCAGAGGGCAGATCGAGGACACAGATCTTGGTCAGGAGCTTCAGGACAAGATCAACAAGATCGACGACCTGCAGGACCAGATAGACGCGCTGGACGGGCTGAAAGCCTACGACCCTGATCAGACCTACTCAAAAGGTCAGATGATCGTCGTGGACGGCAGGATCTTCCAGGCGCAACAAAACGTGCCGCTGAACACGCCGCCACCGAATGCCGCGTACTGGGAGGATGTGGGCGACCTGCTGGAAACGGCAAACGGCCTGGCTGAACAGGTTGCGACGAACACGACCGACATCACCGAGCTGGATGGCGTTGTCACTGCGCAGGCCTCAAGCCTGCAAGCGTTGCGGGCATCCGCTCGGGATGACAACGGGGAGGGCGAACTGGCGGATGCGCTGAAGGGCTGGAGCAGTACTGCGAGCATCGTCACCGAATCGACCGTCAGAGCCACGCAGAATCAGGCAATCGCGCAGACGGTCACTCAGCTGAACGCGACTGTCGGCGAGAACTCCGCGCAGGTCAGTGATCTGCGTCAGGTTGTGGCGGACAACAAGCAGGCCACGGCCACAGCGTTGCAACAGGTTGGCGTCAAGGTTGACGGCAACACCGCTGACATACAGACGCAGTCCCAAGCCATCGTCGATATCAACGGCAAGGTTTCGACATCATGGTCGGTAAAGATGCAGGTCACTGCGGACGGGCAATATGTGGCGGCCGGCATTGGCCTTGGTGTTGAGAACGGGCCTGCAGGTCTGCAAAGCCAGTTCCTGGTATCGGCTGATCGGTTTGCGGTGGTTAACACGATTGCCGGAGGCGCGATTTCCGTGCCGTTCGCTGTTCAGGGCGGTCAGGTCTTCATAAACCAGGCGTTTATCCAGGATGGCACCATCACCAACGCCAAGATCGGCAGCTACATCAGCTCGACGAATTACATTGCCGGTCAGCAGGGATGGATCCTGAACAAGGATGGCACGCTGGAAATAAACGGCGTCATTCCAGGACAGGGCCGGCTGGTAATCAATGCGCAGAACGTTTCTGTATTTGATGCGAATGGCGTGCTGCGTGTTCGCCTTGGATATCTGGGGTGATTCATGGCTTATGGGATGCGGGTATGGGACGCTTCGGGAAACCTGCGCAT
>NZ_FNCO01000047.1 GCF_900100795.1 Pseudomonas abietaniphila | reverse complement strand
GGAGTTTTGCCATTAACCATGCGTTATCATTTTCTAGAATCCATTGCGTAGGTTTGTACGCCTTCTTCCAGAGGTACTCGACATCGGCGTCGGTACGCAGCGCTAAAAGCAACTCAATTTTTTGGCGATATCTAGTTTTTTGGTTAGGAAGCGATTGTTCGCCTTTGGGAACTCGCGGAGAAACAGAGGCACTCAGCAGGATAGACTCATTCTTCAGAGCCTCTTCAAAGTTATCTGCAGTGGAAAACAAATGAAGAGCAATGATCAAATGCCGCGCGAGCGGCATATTTAGCTGACCTTTATCTGATTTGAGCCGGATCCATTGCTCATGCTTTCCGTTGTTGTAGGCTGGATCAATCTGCGCCAAAAGTTCATCGCCGTAAGCGCTTTGGATGCTGTCGAATAGTTTCGCAATACCCGCATTTTTTCCGAAAATGAATCCGCGCTTCTTGCATTGGCGGACGTAGCACGAACTCAATACCGTACTGCCTATCGGAGGAATATTGCGTTGCAAGATATCGTGTGCGAACAGAGCGACTTTCTGTTCCATCTTTGAACCCTTGTGTATTGCTGCGCTGTTTAACGGGCTCCAGCCGCATGCGCATGGCTCAGTCAGATTGGGAAGCAGCTTCAATTTACGGTAGAACGGGCGAGAGCACTCGGGGCAGGCATGGATCAATGCGTCGCCATGACGCCAACAGACGGCAACACCGGGTATCTGGTGAGATCGATGCCAGTAGGCAGAACCCCGCTCAATCAAATCTTCCTGAACGCAGGTAGGACAAAGCTTAGCCTTGCCATGGGTGGACTCTTCTCTGCGGGGCACCCGTACCACCCCGTCATAACCCAGCGGTCCTTCGTTGTTCTCCGGCCCCTGCTTAACCCCAAGAAACGGCCGGTAAGCAGGAAAAGTAGTATTGCTACTGATCAGCTCTGCGAGATTGCTCTCCGATTGCCCCGGCAGCCTGTGCGCGAGCCTCTCGATCTGCTTGGGTACGATGCCACCAATGCAAAAGGGTTTCGATGCGAACAAATCGCGGTAGGTTTCTGTCGCGGTTCTATTGCCTGACAGATAGTGATAGCGGGTGACACGAGAGTGCAGCATTTCATCCGGCATCGACACGGGAAAAAATAATAGATCAGACATCATTTACCAATTAAAGGTAGGGGTCGAAGAGAACGTGCATCCGGGGGCAGTATATATGCAACCCGTAAAATTCTGTATCCGGTCTGGATTTGGAAATTACACAGCCGCTCAACTTTGAATCGTAGTAAATTCATCTAAACCCCGCCGCGCCCGTACTCCTTGAAATACAGAACACGTATCAATAACCCGTGTAGGTCAGCCAATGGCGATTGCAAAACTATTTCGGGTGATCGCGGGTTAGTACGTTTTAGATGATGATTGTGATCATCCAGCGTATGCCGACGCTATTCTGGAGGGTGCAAATTTTCATTAACAGAAAAACAATGTGTTCACGGTGAATTGATTTAGAACTTTTTTTAGATGGAGAGAATGCCCGGCTGGATTACATCGGGGGCCGAATGCTCGCGACTCTGTAGAGCGAAGAACGTGATATAGGCTTGCCCTCCGAGAACAATTGGCGTCTAGCCCATCGCAGACGCCTATCGTGAAAGCCTTCGATTGGTTCACATACTTTTTCGAGCATTGCTGCACAGAGAGGAAGCTTGCAGAGCTGCTTTTCGAAGCGAGAAAGAACATGAAGCTCCCGACCAATCCTGGTACGCGAAATGCGGACAGGCTTACCCGCGAGAGCATAAAGCGTGTCGGCACACTGACGGACTTCGCCGGCCAGTCTCGCATCGAGGGC
>NZ_FNCO01000012.1 GCF_900100795.1 Pseudomonas abietaniphila | reverse complement strand
TTCAGCGCATTGATACCTCCGGCATGGTACAGCCTCTTCCATTCCCCGATGCTGTTTTGCCCGCGGATGCCAAAGAGAATGGCGGCTTGCTGGTCCGACAATCCATCCTGCTCAATGCGCTGTAGAACACTGAGTTTGAACTGGGCGTCATAGCGGCTGTACTGCCTCGCAAGGCCGGGCAGACCGTGTTGCTGATAGCTGCGCACCCAGCGCTGCAGGATGGAGTGACCGATACCATTTTTGACTGCAACCCCGTTGGTGCTGCTGCCGGCCAGGCATTGTTTAACCAGTTTGAGTTTGAAGGCTGGATCGTACTTCGTCATGGCTGTCCCCTCGGTTGGACTGGGTGTCCAACTTTCGGGGGTCAGTTCATCGGCGGGTTACTTGAAAAGACACCAAGTAACCAAGTGTCCAGGCTCCTGGCTTGGCTTCTCCTTCGTCGAAGTACCCTCACTCCGGCGACGCTCCGTGGGCACGCCGCCATCCGCCATCCATGGCGGGGGGCGGCTCTCGCGGCATCCATGCCGCTCGGCCCACGGAGCGCCACCTGCGTTCAGCCTGCACCCAAGTCGCGTTTTGTGGTGTCTGGGCTGCTGCGGCATGAAGATCAAAAGCCACAGCGCGCTTTGCGCTGCCTAGATCAACACCTCGATCGTTGACAAAACAAAAAACCTGTAGCCGTTAGCTTGCTGACGAATGCGGTGTCTCATTCAGCTTTAATGAAACTGGCTCACTCCCATCGCAAGCACGCTGATTGTTCCCACGCTCCGCGTGGTAACCCATTCAGAGACGCTCTGCGTCATCCGGGGTGTGGCCCATGCTGTCAGGCCAGCTCGGCCCTCAACTGCCGGGCCGCCGCCACCATGTTCACCAACGCCGCCTCGGTTTCAGGCCTCGCGCGGGTCTTCAGGCCGCAATCCGGGTTCACCCACAACCGCTCTGCCGGAATGCGCTGTACCGCCTTGTTCATCAGCGTCATCATTTCCGCCTTGTCCGGCACGCGCGGAGAATGGATGTCGTAAACGCCTGGGCCGATGTCATTCGGGTAATCAAACGCCTTGAACGCCTCCAGTAACTCCATGTCCGAGCGCGAGGTTTCGACAGTGATCACGTCGGCGTCCATGGCGGCAATCGACGCGATGACCTCGTTGAACTCGCTGTAGCACATGTGGGTGTGGATCTGGGTCTCGTCCCGAACGCCCGAAGCGCACAGACGGAACGCTTCCACCGCCCAGTCCAGATACTCCGTCCATTGCGCACGACGCAACGGCAAACCCTCACGGAAGGCCGCCTCGTCGATCTGCACGATCTTGATGCCCGCACTTTCCAGGTCGACCACTTCGTCTCGAATGGCCAGCGCCAATTGCCGCGCCTGCACCTTGCGTGAAACGTCTTCACGCGGGAACGACCACATCAGCATGGTCACCGGCCCGGTCAGCATGCCCTTCATCACCTTGTCGGTCAGGCTCTGCGCGTACTCGATCCAGTCCACGGTCATCGCCTGCGGACGGCTCAAGTCGCCCACAATCACCGCCGGTTTCACACAACGGGAACCGTAACTCTGAACCCAGCCGAAGCGGCTGAACGCATACCCGTCCAGTTGCTCGGCGAAGTATTCGACCATGTCATTACGTTCAGCTTCGCCATGCACCAGCACGTCCAGGCCCAAAAGCTCCTGGGTGTTCACGGCATGGCGTATCTCGGCGCGCATGGCGTCGTGGTAATCATTGGCCGACAGCTTGCCCTGCTTCCACGACTGACGAGCGAGACGGATCGAAGCGGTCTGTGGGAAAGAGCCAATCGTAGTAGTCGGAAACGCTGGCAGATTCAAACGGGCACGCTGCAGGTCGATGCGTTCGGCAAATGCCGATTGACGCTGGCTGTCGGCGGGGGTAATCGCCGCCACACGCGCCTGCACCTCAGGCTTGTGAATGCGTGGCGACTGTTGGCGGCTCAACTGCACCGCACGGCTCTCGGCAAATGCAGTCTGTACGCGCTCGGCCTGAGGATCGTTGAGGGCGGTGCTGAGGATCGAAATTTCATTACATTTCTGTTTGGCGAAGGCCAGCCAGCTTTTCAGTTCGGCATCCAGTTGGTCCTCACGCTCCAGATCGACCGGGCTGTGCAGCAGCGAGCAAGAACCCGCGACCCACAGGTTATCGGCGAAGCGCAGCTGGGCTTCGAGCAACCCCTCACGCGCAGCCTCCAGATCGCAACGCCAGACGTTGCGACCGTTCACCACCCCGAGCGACAACACTTTGTAAGTCGGCAGACGATCCAGCAAAGCCGGCAATTGCTCAGGGGCGCGCACCAGGTCCACATGCAGACCGGCCACCGGCAGCGCAACCGCCAGGCCGAGGTTGTCCTCCAGACCGCCGAAATAGGTTGCGATGAGCTTCTTCAGTGGCGAGTACTGCAGGCTGTGATAGGCGCGTTCAAAAGCGTTTTTCCAGTCCTGCGGCAGATCCAGGCTGAGAATAGGCTCATCGATCTGGACCCATTCCACGCCCTGCCCGGCCAGACGACCGAGAATCTCGCCATAGATCGGCAGCAGGCGGTCCAGCAGTTCGAGCTTGTCGAAGCTGTCGCCTTTGGCCTTGCCCAACCACAGATACGTCAACGGCCCGATGATCACCGGCTTTACCGTGTAACCCAACGCCGTGGCTTCGTCGACCTCTTCAAAAAGCTGTTCCCAGCTCAGTTTGAAGTGTTGATCACGGGTGAATTCCGGGACCAGGTAGTGGTAGTTGGTGTCGAACCACTTGGTCAGTTCCTGAGCGTACTGCGCTGTGCCGTGATTGCCACCGCAGCAGGCACTGGAGGCACCCCGGGCCATGGCAAACAGCGTGTCGAGGATGGGCAGGCCTTTTTCGTTTGTCACGCCGGCGAAACGTTCGGGGATTACCCCGAAGGTCAGCGAGTGCGTCAGCACCTGGTCATACCAAGCGAAATCCCCTACAGGCAGCAGGTCGATCCCTGCGTCTTTCTGGAGCTGCCAGTGAGCAGCGCGCAGCTCACGTCCTACCGACTGCAGAGCCGCCTGATCAAGATCGCCCTTCCAGTAAGCTTCCAGTGCTTTCTTCAGTTCGCGGTCGGCGCCAATGCGCGGAAATCCAAGGTTATGGGCCAGGGCCATGACAACTACTCCACTCAAAATATGGCGCCATTGTCGACACTCGCTGTTACATGAGACAAACTCATTGTTTTCGTGTTGATCACAAAATTCATTCATGGAGCGCCACGGTGCTTGAGATACGCCACCTGAAAACCCTGCACGCGCTGCGCGAGGCTGACAGCCTGGTCGATGCGGCGGATCGCCTGCATCTGACGCAATCCGCCCTGTCCCACCAGTTCAAGGAACTGGAGGAGCGCATGGGCATGCCGCTCTTCGTGCGCAAGACCAAGCCGGTACGCTTCACCAGCGCCGGGCTGCGGTTGCTGCAACTGGCCGACTCGGTATTGCCGCAATTGCGCAGTGCCGAGCGGGACATCTCGCGTCTGGCGGGCGGCGTGGCCGGACGTCTGCACATGGCGATCGAATGCCACAGCTGCTTCCAGTGGCTGATGCCGACCATTGATCAGTTCCGGGATGCATGGCCTGAAGTCGAGCTGGACCTTGCCTCGGGTTTTGCCTTCGCGCCCTTGCCGGCTCTGGCCCGTGGCGATCTGGACCTGGTGGTGACCTCGGACCCGGTGGATCTGGTAGGCATTACCTACGTGCCGCTGTTCACCTACGAGGCCATGCTCGCCGTGGCGAATCAACACCCGCTGGCGAGCAAGCCCTATGCTGTCCCGGATGACCTGGCCACTGAGACGCTGATCACCTACCCGGTCGAGCGTGACCGGCTGGACATCTTCACGCGTTTTCTGGAGCCCGCCGACGTCGAGCCCGCGCAGGTACGCACCTCAGAGCTGACAGTGATGATGATGCAGCTTGTCGCCAGCGGCCGCGGCGTGTGTGGGATGCCGCACTGGGCGCTGCATGAATACAGCTCACGCGGCTATGTAAAAGCCAAGCGGCTGGGTGAGAAAGGGTTATTTGCGACGCTGTACGCGGCGATTCGCGCCGACATGCTGGACGCGCCGTATATGCGTGACTTTCTGCTGACGGCGAAAGACACGTCGTTCTCGACGCTGGATGGAGTCAGTGCAGTGCGGTGAATTGGGAAGCTCTGGTGTAGGAACTCGCGTGCCCGCAATGGCGGCGTATCGGTGATGACGGCGGTGACTGACGCACCGCAATCGCGGGCAAGCGTGCTCCTACAGGGTTCGTTGAAGACTCAGGCGCTTTGCAGACGTCGATACAACGGCAAGATCGAATCCCGCGTCAGCGGCGCCAGAGCCACGTGGCTTACATCACCGGCGTCGACCCACAGGACTTCTTCGATCTCGGCAGCCGGGGTGACGTCATGCGCAACGTCCAGCCGATACAGCTGGCAGTTCACCTCGAAGCCCGGCTCGTTGGCGGCGACCGCTGAAAACTCGCCCAGAAACTGCGCCTGCTCCGGCTCGACCCGCAATCCGAGTTCCTCATGGAGCTCACGCGCCAGCGCATTCACCGCCGTCTCACCCGCATCGATCTTGCCGCCCGGCTGCATGAACGCCTGCGTGCCGCGCTTGCGCACCAGCAAGGTTCGACCATCGGCGCCAATCAGCAACGCTGCAGCGATGCGAATGACCTTCACAGCACCACCTCGGTTTTCAGTGCGCGATGTTCATCCGCGCGTTCCAGCGCCAGCACGATCAACCGATCAATCAGCTCCGGATAGCTCAACCCGCTGGCCTGCCAGAGTTTCGGGTACATGCTGATGGAGGTGAACCCAGGAAGGGTGTTGACCTCGTTGATGATGATTTCACGCGCGTCGGTGACGAAGAAATCCACCCGCGACAAACCGGCACAACCCAATACGCGATACGCCTGCAAGGCGACTTCACGCACGGCTTCGCTGAGGTCTGCCGAGAGCTCGGCAGGGATTGCGATCCGCGCCTGACCGTCGTTCAGGTACTTGGTGTCATAGGCGTAGAACTCATCGTTGGCGACCACCTCGCCGCAGACGCTGACCTGCGGGGCGTGGTTGCCCAACACCGCGCACTCCACCTCACGCCCGACGATGCCCTGTTCGATCAGAACCTTGTTGTCGTACTCAAACGCCAGCTTCAAGGCGGCAACGTAACCGGCCTCGTCCGTGACCTTGCTCACGCCGACGGAGGAGCCCTGACTGGCAGGTTTGACGAACAGCGGCAGGCCCAGTTGCGCCGACACACTGACAAAGTCCACCGACTCGCCCCGGTGCAGGACCACAAACGGCGCCACGGCAATGCCCGCGTCACGGAGCAGGCGCTTGGTCACGTCCTTGTCCATGCACACCGCCGAACCCAGCACGTCGGGACCCACGAACGGAATATCGAGCAGACGCAACAGGCCTTGAAGGGAACCGTCTTCGCCAGAACTGCCGTGGATCAGCGGAAAGACCACATCAATGCGCGGCACTTCCAGACCGGTTTCCATCTCAACGAACTGAGGGCCTTGGGCACCGGGCATCAGCGACAGCAGCCGACCGGATTCGCTGAGCTTGATGTGCGCCGGATCGGTCGCGTTCTGCAGGTAATCGCGCTCGTCAAACCGCAACCAATGCCCTTGTTTGTCGATGCCGATCAGGGTGATGTAGTAGTTGTTGCGATCAATCGCATTGATCACGTTGCGTGCCGATTGCAACGACACTTCATGCTCGGAGGATTGCCCACCGAATACGATGGCGACTGACTTTTTCAAAACGGAAACTCCTGGATTTCAGGTCGCAGAGCTAAAAGCAATTTGCGTCCATAGTCCAGTGTCCGGGGCATCTGAATGACGGAATGACCCTCCAGAACACCCGTTAATGGCAGAACCGGTTAGCCAGAGCCTGTCTGCGCCACCACCTATCAGCGGTTATGTTCCGAAAACCCAACACCAGATCCCGACAAACAGCCAAAAAAAATCCCGCCCCCCAGGTCATCGAAAAACGACACCCAAAGCGCGGGACCTGCCTGCGGTCATTCGGCTTTCCTGGCCCCAGACCCAAACGTCGCGAACCGCTTGTTAAAGCCCGCAATACGCCCCTCAGTCGTGGTCTTGCGTTGCTGGCCGGTGTACATCGGGTGCGAAGCGCTAGACACATCGAGCGCCACGTACGGATAGGTCTGACCGTCGGAATGCTTCTGCGTCCGGTCGGTGTCAACGGTCGAACCGATCAGAAAATAGACGTCGGCTGCCGTGTCGTGAAACAGAACCTGACGGTAGTCGGGATGGATATCGGCTTTCATGTCGTCCTCCAGATTTAGGTGATCATGTAATACGTTATACAGTAACAATTAGAAAAAGTTCAACTCCCCAAATTTTGTAACTGTTACAACTTTGGCCTTTGATCTGGCCGCAAGTGCCTATAAGGTTCGCGCCGCTGACCAAAGCACCCCCGAAACCCATCGGGAACGGAATGAAAAATCACCACCAGGGAGTTGTGCAATGCCAATGATCGATCGATACGAAATGAGCATCCCCAGCCACATGCGTCTGATCGATGCCCGAAGCGCGCTGAATGTTCTCGAGCGTTTCGTGCAGGAAGCCGACGTTCAGATTGACCGTGATGTACTGGCGGACAAGCTGGAGCCATTGATAGACGCATTGACCGAAGCCGCGGACGCAGCGCTTCCCGTGGACAGCCATGAAGCGTTCAACCGCTGGGCGTGCGAGCTGGGCTACATCGCACTGTCGCCCAAGGAAGCAGAACTGATCCAGGACATTCGCAGCTGCACCGAAGAAGGACAGGAAGACATCAGCAAAATGGTCGAGCAGACCCTTGAAACCAAGGAACGCGTCTTCGGCCAGTAACGGGCGGAGCTGATACTTTCAACACGTCATCTGATCGAGGGGAGGGTCATGTGAAATACAGGGGCGCGCCATTGCAGCGCGCCCCGTTCTTGAATCACGCCGCTTCCTGGAAATCCATCTCAGGCGGCTGACGGCGGAACCCGCCAGTGAG
Source organism: Pseudomonas abietaniphila (assembly GCF_900100795.1). Lineage (GTDB taxonomy): Bacteria > Pseudomonadota > Gammaproteobacteria > Pseudomonadales > Pseudomonadaceae > Aquipseudomonas > Aquipseudomonas abietaniphila. The sequence continues at coordinate 226,176 of NZ_FNCO01000012.1, read as the reverse complement.
CCAGGCCAGGTAGAGACAACCCAGCACCAGCCAGCTTACGCCGAGCATGATCGCCAGCTTGTCCAGGCTGACCATCAGCCACACGTCGGCCAACAGGCCGATAAGCGGGCAGATCAGGAATAGCAATACCTCGCGAAGACCGCGTTTTTCACCAGCGATCCAGTAATGGAAAATCACTGAAAGATTGACGAGGCTGAACGCCAGGAACGCACCGAAATTGATGAACGACGTCGACGTGGTCACGTCCAGTTTCAAGGCGAGCAGCGCCACCACGGCGCAGAGCAGGATGCTGTTGACCGGTGTACCGAAACGCTCGCTCAACGCCGCGAAAAACGACTTCGGCAACACACCGTCACGCCCCATCGCGAAGAGCAGGCGCGAACCGCTGGCCTGAGCCGAAAGCCCCGAGGCGAACTGACCAACGATCAGTCCGATCAGGAAGATCGTCACGAACAGGTCCCCGCCAATATTGCGGGCGATTTCGTACGCCGCTGAATCAACGTTCTCGAACTGCGCAGACGGATGCGCCAATTGCACGAAGTAGGACACACCGACGAAGATCAACCCGCCGATCAAGGTAATCATCATGATCGCCCTTGGAATGGTCTTGCGCGGGTCTTTGGTTTCTTCCGTCAGGGTACTGACCGCGTCAAAACCCAGGAACGAGTAACAGGCAATCGCGGCGCCACTCATGATCAGCGGCATCTGCATATCACCGTTGAAGAACGGCGTCAGTGTCCACAACGGTGTGCTGGCATCGCCCCCGATGTAGTGGATGCACAGCGCGACGAACGCAGCCAGCACGAGGAACTGCACGATCATCAGCAGGGCGTTGACGGTGTTGGCCAGTTTCAGCCCCACGATGTTGATCAAGCTGGTCACGACGATGAACGCCAGTACCCAGACAGGCTGCGGCACAGAGGGAAAGGCCGAGCCCAGGTATGCAGCGCCGATCAACCAGATCGCCATCGGCAGGAACAGGTAATCAAGCAGCACTGCCCAGCCAGCGATGAAACCCAGCTTCGGGCTGATTGCCTTGCGCACGTAGCTGTAGGCCGAACCCGCGACCGGGTAAGCCGCCGCCATGCGGCCGTAACTCATGGCGGTGAAGAACATCGCCACCAAGGCCGCGAGGTAAGAAGCCGGGACCATGCCGCCTGTGGATTGCGCAAGGATGCCGAAGGTGCCGAGCACGATGATGGGGGTCATATAGGCGATGCCGAACAGCACCACCGACCCTAATGAAAGGGTGCGTTGCAAACGAGCCATGAGCGACTACTCCGAATTTATAGGTTTTATGGCAGAGAAAAGTTCGGCAGAACAAAGGCGTTTCTTTTTATTGGAAACTGCCGGGCAGTCGCCGCAACGACGCTCGGCAGGCACTGCTTTTATGCGTGTTTTGGAATCATCAGTTCTCGCACACCGTTGGCGTGCTCGATCACTTCACCTGGCAGGCGCAGGCGCTGATCATCCAGGTAGCGGTAGTCGCGGCGCGCGGCTTGCAGCAGGTTGATATCGAGCTGGGCGCTGAATTGGCATTCTTCGCGGCCAGCTTCCTGCAACAGCGTGCCAAACGGGTCGACCAGCGCACTGCCACCGGCGAAGACCAGCCCGCCATCGCCTTCACCCACACGATTGACCATCAGCGCGAACGCCTGATTTTCCTGGGCGCGTGCCATGATTGCGGTGCGATGCGTCGGGCCGTAAGGGTCCATGTTGCCGTTGGTCACGATGATCAGCTCGGCACCCAGCTGCGCCAGCGCACGGGCCGACTCGGGGAACTCGATGTCATAGCAGATCAACAGGCCGACCCGCACGCCATTCCACAGACAGGTCGCATAACGGTCTCCGGGCGTAAACACGCCACGATCGGACGCCCATAGGTGGGTCTTGCGATACCGCAGCGCGATGCCCTCGGGCGTGATCAACAAGGTGGTGTTGTAGAACCGACCGTCATCGCTTTCGGCCATACCAATGACCACCGAGACGTTGCGCGCCCGAACGGCCTGCCGCACGGCTTGAACGGTTGGACCGTCCAGTGGCTCGGAGACCTGAGCGACGGTCTCGCTGGAGGGAAACCCCATCAGATGCGTTTCCGGGAATACGATCAGCGCAGTGTCATCGGCGCAGGCGGCGATGGCATTAAGCGCGCGCTTCAGGTTATGGCGCGTGCCATTGTCCTGGCCCGTCATTTGGGCAAATTCGACCTTCATGGGTTCTCCTTATCGAGTCACGTTGCCGATCGGGCACAAAATGCTGGCCTGATCATTGGCTCTGCGGGCAGTATGCGCATCAGCAAGTGTTACGGGGAATTACGCAGCTGTAGTAACCCAATAGGGGTAGATCAATGACAATCGCACTTCAGGACATGGCCTGGCATCGCTCGGTCGCCCAGCTGATCGAAGCGCTGGACCGGCCCAACTTCTGGGCACAACTGGTGCGGCTGCTCAATCAATACGTGACGTTCGATAGTTGGGTGGCCCTGCAGTTCAGCGCTGGAGACCGGCCTCAGGTCTTCGCCGAATGCCCCGCCGAGGACGGCAACCCCGATCAGTTGTTTCAGGACTACCTGAAAGGCCTTTATCTGCTGGATCCGTTCTACATCGCCAGCCGCGAGCGCTCGCAAAGTGGGCTGTTCCGGCTGGCTGAGGTTGCCCCGGAACACTTCGAACTGACTGAGTATTACCAGCGATACTTTCGTCTGAATGTCGTGGCCGATGAAATCCAGTTCAATTGCCAGCTCGACAACGACCGCACGCTTTGCCTGTCGCTGGGCTCGACGCAGCGCTTCACCGCCGAGCAGATCGCCTTGCTGTCGATGATTCAACCGTGGGTCATTGCCCTGTTGCGTCAGCGCCTGCCGTTTGAGCTGGCGGAGCCTGTGGCCGATGACGAACGCACCGCTGCGCCGTTGCCGACCGCCGACTGGCGCACCCAACTGGAAGCCTCGGTGCAGCAGAGCCGTGGCGCCCAACTGACCGCGCGTGAGCTGGACGTCGGCCGTTTGATGCTCAGCGGCTGCTCGAGCAAGGAGATCGCGCGCAAGCTGGAAATCTCTGCCGAAACCGTGCGCGTTCACAAGAAACACATGTACAGCAAACTCGGAATCAAATCCCAGTCAGAACTGTTTTCGATTTTTCTTCAGGCGCAGAGCGCTTGAGGCAAAGGAAAGTCTTGCCGAAAAAAGGCGCGGCACAGCGTCTCTTCCATCAACCGTGTTAAGACCCCAGGATTGCCTATGAGCCTGTCCCTTCTAAGTCGCTACGCCTTTTTCGTCGGGTGTGTATTGTTCACCCTGCTGAGCCTCCCGTTCCTCTACCACGAGTGGCTGTGGCCGTTCACACTCGCGACGGCGATCCTCAGCCTGATCGGTATTTTCGACCTCATTCAAGTCCCGCACTCGGTGCGCCGTAACTATCCGATTCTGGGCAACATCCGGTACGCCGTCGAAACGATCCGCCCGGAAATCCGCCAGTACCTGTTGGAGTCCGACAGCGATGCCCTGCCCTTCTCCCGTGCGCAGCGTTCGCTGGTGTATGCACGCGCCAAGAATGAATCGGCCGACAAACCGTTCGGCACCCTGATCGACGTTTATCAATCCGGCTTCGAATTCATCAGCCATTCCATGCGCCCGGCGCCGCTGTCGGACCCTAACCAGTTCCGGGTCACCGTCGGCGGCCCGCAATGCACTCAGCCGTACTCGGCGTCGATCTTCAATATTTCGGCCATGAGCTTCGGCTCGCTCAGCGCCAATGCGATCCGGGCGCTGAACAAAGGCGCCAAACTCGGCAACTTCGCCCATGACACCGGCGAAGGCAGTATCAGCCCGTATCACCGCGAAAACGGCGGCGACCTCACGTGGGAGCTGGGCAGCGGCTATTTCGGCTGTCGCACCGAAGACGGCCGTTTCGACGCGCAGCGGTTTGCCAAACAAGCGCAGGACCCGCAGGTCCGCATGATTGAAATCAAGATGAGTCAGGGCGCCAAACCCGGCCACGGCGGCATCTTGCCCAAGCACAAGGTCACCCGGGAAATCGCCGACACGCGGGGTATCCCCATGGGCGAGGACTGCATCTCGCCATCGCGTCACAGCGCCTTTTCCACGCCGTTCGAAATGATGCAGTTCATTGCGCAACTGCGGGAACTGTCCGGCGGCAAGCCGGTGGGCTTCAAGTTCTGCCTGGGTCACCCCTGGGAATTCATGGGCATCGCCAAGGCCATGATCGAAACCGGGATCCTGCCGGACTTCATCGTCGTCGACGGCACCGAAGGCGGCACCGGCGCGGCCCCTGTCGAGTTCACCGACCACATGGGCGTACCGATGCGCGAAGGCTTGCTGTTCGTGCATAACACCCTGGTCGGCCTCAACCTGCGCGACAAGATCAAACTGGGGGCGAGCGGCAAGATCGTCAGTGCTTTCGACATTGCCAGCGTGCTGTCCATCGGCGCCGACTGGGCCAACTCCGCCCGCGGCTTCATGTTCGCCATCGGCTGCATTCAGTCGCAAAGCTGCCACACCAACAAATGCCCGACCGGCGTCGCCACTCAGGATCCGTTGCGCCAGCGCGCACTGGTCGTCCCGGACAAGGCGCAACGGGTATTCAATTTCCACCGCAATACCCTGCACGCCCTGGCCGAGATGCTCGCAGCCGCAGGTCTGGACTCCCCTGATCAACTGGAAGCCAAACACCTGGTGCGCCGCATGTCGGCCACCGAGATTAAACAGTTCTCCCAGTCTCACGTGTTCCTGCAACCGGGCCAGTTGCTCAACGGTATCGTCGACGACAGCTTCTACTCACGGACCTGGCGTATGGCTCGGGCGGACAGTTTTGAGCCCAATGAGATTGATTGATCTGACCCTGTAGCGCCCGCCTGCCAGCCGCGGTGGTTTCAAACGTCGCCGCCGCTGGCAAGCATTACCGTCTGTAGCTCGCACCGTTGAAACGGTGCCCGCAGACCCGAGACATTCTGTAATACCCCCCTTTTGCTTTTCCCCCCTGAAACAGCCACCCTGCGCGCCGCCGATCAGCGCCCGCTGTCGGCGTGGAACCAAGGCCGCATGCGGCCCTTCTTTAAACAGACTTGCAAGAGCCCCACCGTCATGACGAACGGACGCGACCATCGAATCGACTTCTTTCGAGGTTTGGCGCTGATCTTCATTTTTTGGGATCACGTACCGGACAACCCTTTCGCGCAACTCACCCTGCGTAATTTCGGCTTCAGCGACGCCGCCGAGGTGTTTGTCTTCCTCGCGGGCTATGCCGCCGTGCTGGCCTATGGACGTGTGGTCGCGCGCGACGGTTATGTCGTCGCCTGCCTCAGGATCCTGCGCCGTACCTGGGTGCTGTACGTCGCGCACATTTTCCTGCTGACCTTATTGATGGGCATCGTCTTCGTCGCCAACAACCATGTCGAAACCCGTGACATGGTGCGCGAGATGGGCCTTGAGTATTTCGTCGGCAACCCGCAACAGGCACTCGCCGACGAGCTCTTGTTACGCTTCAAGCCCAACCTGACCGACCCGCTGCCGCTTTACATCCTGCTGATGGGCGCCTTGCCACTGATCCTGCCGATCATGCTGCGCAACGTGGGGGTTGCTGTCGGCCTGTCGATCGCGATGTACATGATGGTGCCGCTGTTCGGCTGGAACCTGCGGGCCTACGAAGGCGGGGGTTACTGGTATTTCAACCCGGTGGCGTGGCAATTGATCTTCGTGCTGGGCGGCGCCTTCGCGATGTACACCCAGCGACCTTCGAGCCTGCGCCCGAACGTACGCCCTGTGTGGCAGCAGCCGCTGTTTCTGTTGGCTGCTGTTTACTTGCTGATAGCAGGCCCCATCACCTTCCTCTGGAAATTCCCCGACGTTCACGATGCACTGCTGCCGAAGGCGTTCACCGACCTGATTTATCCGATCAGCAAAACCGACCTGTCGCCACTGCGTCTCCTGCATTTCGTGGCGCTGGTGTATGTGGTCGCCAAATCGCTGCCGGCCTCCACGGCGTGGCTGGACAACTGGCCTGCCCAGCAAACATGCCGCATGGGCCGTTACTCGCTGGAAATCTTCTGCCTGGGCGTGGTCCTCGCGCCGCTGGCGGATGGCGTCAACGCGCTGGCCGGTGATGTCTGGCAGATGCGCGTGATTACGGCGTTGCTGGGGCTGGGGTTGATGCTGCTGTTGTCTAATTGGCTTGAGCTGAACAAGCGATTGGGGAGCCCGAAGGTGGCGACGGTGGTGCGGGCTTAAATTCCGGGAGACGGTTCGCATAACGGTCCTCGATCCACTTTCCATTACAAATTCTTCATCCTCCCCGCCCAGCGTCTAAGCTTGTAGTCAGGTGCGATTAACAGGTTTAACCGGGCCAACGATATGGGCGCTTTGTGGCATTCAGACGAGAAGAAGGCTGCGGTCAAGGCTGACAGTCAGGGGGATGTACCGATGCCGGCACGCCCACGGCGCAAGTGGTATCTGTGGCGCTTGCTGGTGGGGTTGGTGTTGTTGGCTTTGGTGATCCTGGGATTTGCCGTGTCGACGGAAACCCGCAGTTCGAGGCTTCAGGCGCGCGAGTTCAGCCAGTTCGCCCATGAACTGAATTACACCGTGGAGCCCGGTCCCAGCGACGCGATTCTGTATCCTGGAGACGGGCCTTTCGACAAACGCCTGGGCTACTCATCGCTGGGCGAATTCCTGCCCCGCTTGCTCAAACGTGATTACCGGATCACCGAGCAAGCCCGGTTCTCTCCCGAGCTTGTTTCCTACGCCAAGCGCGGGTTCTTCGTGCCGTACCAGGAAAAGAGTCAGTCAGGCCTGACCATTTTCGATTGCCGGGGCGATTCGCTGTATCAGTTCACGTACCCGCAGCAGTTATACCCAACCTTCGTGTCGATCCCGCCTGTGGTGGTCAACAGCCTGTTGTTCATCGAAAACCGTGACTTGCTCGACAACAAGCAGCCAATGGCCAACCCTGCGGTGGACTGGCCGCGCTTTCTCAAGGCCGCCGTCTCACAGGTGGCGAAGCTGGTTGGCCTGCCGGGCCAGTCGGCGGGCGGGAGCACGCTGGCCACGCAACTGGAGAAATACCGTCACTCGCCCGATGGCCTGACGCAGTCGGGTGGCGAGAAAATACGTCAGATGATTTCCGCCAGCGTGCGCGCCTATCAACCCGGCCCGCAAACGCTGGAGGCACGGCAACGGGTGGTGCGCGACTACCTCAACAGCGTGCCGTTGTCGGCGGTGCCTGGGCATGGCGAAGTGCACGGCATGGCTGAAGGCCTGCGCGTCTGGTACGGCGCCGACTTTGACCGGACCAACCAGTTGCTGGCATCGCCCGCCACAGACCCGAAAACCATGGCGGCCAAGGGCCTGGCGCTGCGTGAAGTCCTGTCGCTGGTCATCGCCCAGCGCCGGCCTTCGCACTATCTGGCGAAGGGCCGCAAAGAGCTGGCCGACCTGACTGACAGCCATATCCGTTTGCTGGCGCAGAACAAGGTGATCCACCAAGCACTGGCAGACGCCGCGATGGGCGCCACCGTGACCTACCGTGACTGGGTGCAGCAGCCGACCGTGCAACCCATCGAGACCAACAAAGGCATCACGGTCGCCCGCACGCGCCTGTCGAACATGCTCGACAGGACGCTTTACGATCTTGACCGCCTCGACCTGTCGGCCACCAGCACGCTGCAAAGCGATCTGCAATTGAGCGTCGGCCAGTACCTGCGTGACCTGGCAAACCCTGAATACGCCGCGCAGCTAGGTCTGCTCGGCGAGCATCTGTTGACACCGACCAGCACCCAGGCGGTGCGCTACAGCTTCACGTTGTTCGAACGCGACGCCGACGGCTCACGGGTCCGCGTGCAGACCGACAGCACGGATCAGCCGTTCGACATCAACGAAGGCAGCAAGCTGGAGCTGGGCTCGACCGCGAAAATGCGGGTGTTGACGACGTATCTGCAAATCATCTCGGAAATTCACGACAAATACGCCGGGATGAGCAATGCGGAACTCAAGAAAGTCCCGGTCGAAGACCCTGACCGACTCAGTCGCTGGGCACTGGATTACCTGATCCAGAACAACGACCGCGACCTGTCGAAGATGCTCACGGCGGCGCTGGACCGCAAATACTCCGCCAGCCCCGGCGAGTACTTTTTCACCGGTGGCGGCATGCACCACTTCAATAACTTTCGTCGCGAAGACAATGAGCGCATCCCGACGCTTCGTGATGCACTGCGGGAATCGATCAACCTGCCGTTCATTCGGTTGATGCGTGATGTGGTGCGCTACACGACCTACCAGGGGCCGAACAACAGCGCCGTGCTGCTCAAGGACGACAGCGACCCGAGGCGTCAGGAATACCTGGCCGATTTCGCCGATCGCGAGGGCACTTCGTTCCTGCTCAGGTTCTGGAAACGCTACAAGAACAAGACCACGCAGGACCGCCTGGACACCTTCCTCGATGGGGTCCATCCGTCTGCCAGCCGCCTGGCGGCCGTGCACCGCTACCTGTTGCCCGACGCAACTCAAAGCGCGTTCAACGCTTTTGTCCGCGCCCATGTCGTGGCGGACAAACGTCAGCCACCGCTCAGTGAAAAACGGCTCGACGAGCTGTATTACGCGTACGGTCCGGGCAAATTCGACCTGCCCGATCAGGGCTTTGTCGCCCGGGTTCATCCCCTGGACCTGTGGCTGGTGGGCTATCTGCTGCAGAACCCCGATGCAAAATTCAAGGAGGCTGTCGCTGCCAGCCGCTTCGAACGTCAGGAGGTGTACAGCTGGTTATTCAAGAGTCGGCACAAGAGCGCGCGAGACAGTCGCATCCGCACGATGCTGGAGATCGAGGCCTTCCTCGACATTCATCAACGCTGGCAACGTCTGGGGTATCCTTTCGACCATCTGGTCCCTTCGCTGGCGACCGCCATCGGCAGCTCGGGCGACCGTCCGGCCGCGTTGGCCGAGCTGATCGGGATCATTCAGAACGACGGGATCCGGTTACCGGTCCTGCGCATCGACAGCCTGCACTTTGCGGCCGACACACCCTACGAAACGCTGCTGACCAACAACCCCGAGCTGGGCAAACGCGTGCTGCCTTCGGCCGTCGCGACCGCGATGCGCGAGGCGCTGTCGCAGGTGGTGGACGCCGGCACCGCAAGGCGCGTGTCGGGCAGCTTCAAATTGCAGGACGGCACCACACTGGCGATGGGCGGCAAGACCGGTACAGGTGACAACCGCATCGAAAGCTTCGGTTCCGGCGGGCGGATTCTCGCGTCCAGGGCGATCAACCGCACCGCGACGTTCGTGTTCTACATCGGCGACAACCACTACGGCACGTTGACGGCGTACGTACCGGGCCGCGCGGCCGAAAGCTTCAAGTTCACCTCGGCATTGCCGGTTCAGGTCCTCAAAGGCATGGCGCCGATCCTCAATCGCTATCTGGAGCCCGGGACATACACCCAGTGCAAGGCGCCAGCGGCCACGCACGTGGCGAGCCTTCGCTGATCCTGCTTTCTTCCAGCCTCGAAAACCTCACTCATGCCGGCCAGGAGCAATCCAGGCGACCGCACAAACGAGAACCGTTCGTCTTTAAGCCTCTTGCATACACGTTAAGATATATCTTAAGGTATATCTAACTGTAACGAGAGATGAAAAAAGATGAGAGACCACTCACACGATCACCCCCATCACCACCGCCCTCACTTCGGTGACCACGGCGACGGCCGCGATGGTTTTGAAAAACGCACAGGTCGGGAACGCGGTGGACGCGGACCTCGGGTGTTTGCTCCCGGCGACCTGAAACTCCTGCTGCTGGCACTCATTGCCGATCAGCCTTGCCATGGCTACGACCTGATCCGCCAGATCGAAGGCTTGTTCGACGGGGCCTACAGCCCGAGCCCCGGTGTGATTTACCCCACCCTGACGTTTCTGGAAGAAAGCGAGCTGATCGCTGGCGATGCGGAAGGTGGCAAAAAGCGTTACCAGATCACCCCCGCCGGTCAGCAACACCTGATCGAGCAGGCCGTCGCGCTGGATGGCGTGAAGATGCGCATTGAGGTGAGCAAGCGCTCGCTGCGCGGCCACGATCGCCCAGCGGAAATTCACGAGGCTGTGCACAACCTCAGGCACGCCCTGCACATGCACCATGGCCGCTGGAGCCCGGAAGAAATCGTCCGCGTTCGCGACCTGTTGAACGAAACCGCCAAAGCCGTCGCCGATGGCCCCCACAATCGGTCGGAGAAGTCCGAATGAATTCACAGCAATCGATTCACCGCGTCAGTCACGAAATCAAGCGTCGCAAACTCGAGGTGCTGCGCGTCACTGACCTTACGCCACGGATGCGCCGTGTGACCCTGCACGGGCATGAGCTGACCGGCTTCATCAGCCTGGGCACCGACGACCACGTCAAACTGCTGTTCGCTACCACGCCAGAAGAACAGGCGGCATTGGACAACTTCATGCCCGGCGCGAATGCAGACGGCCCAAAGCCGGCCATGCGCGACTACACGCCCCGCCGCTACGACGCAGCGTCGGGAGAACTGGACATAGACTTCGTGCTGCATGGCGATGGTCCTGCCGCGACATGGGCGGCGCAGGCGGCTGTCGGACAACACCTGTACATCGCCGGTCCTCGTGGCTCGATGATCGTGCCGGACATGTTCGACAGTTACCTGTTGATCGGCGATGAGACGGCCCTGCCCGCCATCGCCCGTCGACTGGAAGAACTGCCGGCCAATCGCCGTGCACAGGTGGTGGTTGAGATCGAAGACGCCGCTGAGCGTCAGGCGCTGACAAGCCAGGCGCAGGTTGACGTGATCTGGGTGTTGCGCGGTGAGCAGAGTCTGCTGGACGTGACGCGTCAGTTGACGCTACCGCAAGGGAGTCTGTATGCATGGGTGGCGACGGAATCTGCGTTGTCACGCAAGGTGCGTCGGGTGCTGCTCGACGAATTCAAACTTGATGAGGCAGCGGTGAAGGCGGCAGGTTACTGGCGTCTGGCCGACACCGACGAAGAATAACGAGACGCTGCCTGTAGGCCTTCGCAGCCACGAGCGGTGGAGGCCTACCGATTCTGAACGCGACGCGCCTTGAGCCTGTCGATCAGCACGATGATCAACCCGATCACCACAAACCCCGCCAACACCCCGAAAGCATTGATCACCACTCTGCCAAGGCCGAGCGTGCCGATGTCCAGAAACGGGTACAGGTAATCGCCGAAGGCGTTTCCCCGAAACAGCAGCCAGGCAAAGTACACCGCGGGATACGCGATCCACGCCAGCAGATGCTTCAGTCCCAGCAAACCCTTCGTGACGTAAAGCCACCAATAACCGACAAACAGCAGCGGCATGACGTCGTGCAGCAGCTCGTCGGCGACCCACTGCCAGCCTTCCGGCGTCCACAAATGGCGCAGCAGCAGGTTGTACGCGATGCTCACCAGGAGAATGCTGGTGGTGATGCCCGCGCACACGATCGGGGATCGGAAGAACCGGTGCGCCGCACCACACCGGTCGGTGATGGCACAGGTCAGCGCCACGGCGACCAGCGTATTGGTCAGCACGGTGAAGAAACTGAAAAAGCGCACCAGCCCGCCCACCAGACTGGCCTGATCGGTCCAGCGGCCCCACAGGATCAAATACAACTGAACCGCCAACGCGAACCAGCCGAGCACTGCGCTGGCGGTGGCGAAGCGGCGTTGTCCCGGCGCCAGGGGCAGCGTTTGGCTGTGCATCTGATTCAGTCCTGGAAGGCGTTCGAACGGGGCGCGATCACCCGCGCTTGGTGCGCGCCAGTTTCACGTACAGGGCTTCGACCTTCTCGCGCGCCCAAGGTGTCTTGCGCAGAAACGTCAGGCTCGACTTGATGCTCGGGTCGCTCTTGAAGCAGCGAATATCGATGCGCTCTGCCAGGCCCGACCACTCGTAGTGCTCGACCAGCGCGTTGAGGATCTGCTCCAGCGTCACGCCATGCAGCGGGTTGTTGTTGGGTAGGGTCATGCCAGGCCTTTTGCACTCGATGAAGGGACACGTTGTCGCGAGGTGCGCACCTTAACGGAGCAATGGATAAGTGTGAAGAGATTGTAGAACGGGTTACAGGTTCAAGGTCGGTAGCGACCCATGACTGGCTGCACCAACTACCCGCTTGAGCGCCGAGGCTCCATCTGTACAGCCACTGCAACGGTGGATGAACGACCGCCAGGCCACGCCGTTCGCCCATCCCATATAAACGCTAAGGGATAGCGCTACCTTGTATTTGCCGGACTGTTACCAAAACAACAACTAATCATGTCGCAAATTCGACTTTTTAAAAAATCGTTAGGGCCCTATCATCGCCGCCTTAAACGCTGAACCGATTAATCCGTCTACTCTTCAGACCCTTGCCTGGCGCGACTTCCACGCGCTGCGAGCAGCGTTTCCTTTGGCTTTCAGACCCCTCAAAGAAGAACTCAACGCCCATGCCTACTCATCCGAAACGTCCCGCTCTCACGACCGCCAGGCTGTTGACCGTACACGGTGCCACGCTGATCACCCTTGGCTTGGCGACGTGCGCCAATGCAGCACCTGCTTTGGACAGTGAATCGCCGTGGATGCTGGGGGATTGGGGTGGCAAGCGCACCGAGCTGTCGCAACAGGGCTATGACTTCAAACTCGACAGCGTCGTGGAAGTGGGTTCCAACCTGCACGGCGGCTACAACCACGATAAAGCCACTCGCTACAGTGACCAGTTCGCCCTCGGCGCGCACATGGACCTGCAGAAGATCCTCGGCTGGCATGACGCCGAATTTCAGCTGACGCTGACCAACCGCAACGGCGATAACATCAGCAACGACCGCGTTTCCGATCCCCGCGTCGGCACCATCTCCTCGTCCCAGGAAGTCTGGGGCCGTGGCAACGTCACGCGCCTGACTGACCTGTGGTACCAGCAGAAATTTCTCGATCAGAAGCTGAGCATCAAGGTCGGTCGCTTCAACGAAGGCGAAGACTTCAACACCTTCCCGTGCGACTTCCAGAACCTGGCGTTCTGTGGCTCGCAGGTCGGCAACTGGGGCGGCGGCATCTGGTACAACTGGCCGATCAGCCAGTGGGCTATGCGCGTCAAATACCAGCTCAACCCTGAGCTGTTCGTACAGATCGGCGCCTTCGAGCAGAACCCGTCGAACCTGGAAAACGACAACAACTTCAAGCTCAGCGGCAGTGGCACCCAAGGTGCGGTGTTGCCGGTGGAGCTGGTCTGGTCCCCGAAAGTCAACGACCTGCCGGGCGAATACCGTCTCGGCTACTACTACAGCACCGCCGACAGCAGCGACGTCTACAAGGACAGCAACGGTCGTTATGCCGCGCTGAGCGGCGAAGACTACGCCTCTTCGTCCAGCAAACACGGCATGTGGCTGACCCTGCGCCAGCAGGTCACGAGCCTGGCCAGTGACAACAGCCGTGGCCTGAGCCTGTTCGCCAACGGCACGCTGCACGACAAGAAGACCAACATGATCGACAACTTCGTGGCCTTGGGCGCGACCTACAAAGGTCCGTTCGATGCGCGCCCGCAAGATGATCTCGGCCTGGCTGTGAGCCGCATTCACGTCAACCCGGCGTATCGCAAGAACATCAACCTGCGCAATCAGGCCGACGGCGTGTCGGACTACAACGACCCGGCCTTCCTGCCCGTGCAGGACACCGAATACAACGCCGAGCTGTACTACGGCGTTCACCTGACCAACTGGCTGACCGTGCGTCCCAACCTGCAATTCATCCGTCATCCGGGCGGCGTGAACCAGGTCGATGACGCCTTGGTGGCCGGACTGAAGATTCAATCTTCGTTCTGATCGGCTTATTTAAACTTTCTGAATTCCGTTTCAGGAACTAGCGTGAATGAAGCGGATTCAAACGGTTCGAGTCGATCAGACGAAAAGAACAAAGCGTCAACCACTTAATCGTTACGGAGTACGACACTATGAGCACTGACGGTGCTTTCAGTAAGGGTCGCCTGCTGCCGAGCTTGCTCGGGCTGGTGATTCTTGTGATGGGCCTGGCCTTGTTGGCCGGGGGTATCAAACTGCTGACGCTGGGCGGGTCGCTGTACTACCTGCTGACCGGTATCGGTTTCGTCATCACCGGCGTGTTGCTGATCATGGGCCGTCGTTCGGCCTTGGGTCTGTTTGCGCTGGTGCTGTTCGCGAGCACGGTCTGGGCGCTCTGGGAAGTCGGCCTTGACTGGTGGCAGTTGGTGCCACGTCTGTCGCTGTGGTTCGTACTCGGCATTGTCATGCTGCTGCCATGGTTCCGTCGCCCTCTGCTGCGTGGCCAGCCAGGCGGCATGCCGACCGTTGCACTGAGCATCGCCGTGGTGCTGGCCGGTCTGACTGCACTGGCCAGCCAGTTCACCAGCCCGGGTGAAATCAAAGGCACGCTGGACCGTGACGACGCAGGCGTGGCCTACGATCCGCAGCCCATGCCCGATGGCGACTGGCAGGCGTACGGCCGTTCCGAGCACGGCAACCGTTACTCGCCGCTGAAGCAGATCACCCCGGAAAACGTCGGCAAGCTGCAGGAAGCCTGGCGCGTCCGCACCGGCGACCTGCCAACGGCGGAAGACCCGGTCGAGCTGACCAACGAAAACACCCCGCTCAAGGTGAACGGCATGGTTTACGCCTGCACACCTCACAGCAAGGTGCTGGCGCTGGACCCTGACACCGGCAAGACGATCTGGTCGTACGACCCGCAGATCTCCAAGGAAGGTGCGAAGAACTTCACCGGCTGGGCGCACATGACCTGCCGTGGCGTCTCGTACTACGACGAAAACGCCTACGCGAAATCAGACGTTGGCGCACCGGCTGCCGCACTGTCGCCAGCGGGTACTGCCATCGCTGCTTCGTGCCCACGTCGTCTGTACCTGCCGACCGCCGATGCGCGCCTGATCGCGCTGAACGCCGACACCGGTAAAGTCTGCGAAGACTTCGCCAATAAAGGTGCGATCGATCTGCGCGCCAACATCGGTCCCTTCACGGCCGGTGGTTACTACTCCACCTCCCCTGCCGCGATCACGCGTAACCTGATCATCATCGGCGGCCACGTGACCGACAACGAGTCGACCAACGAGCCATCGGGCGTGATCCGTGCCTACGACGTGCACGACGGCAAGCTGGTCTGGAACTGGGACCCGAACAACCCGGACGCCACCGCGCCCATCGCTGCCGACCAGTTCTACTCGCGCAACGCGCCGAACATGTGGTCGCTGGCCAGTGTCGACGAAAAACTGGGCCTGGTGTTCCTGCCTCTGGGCAACCAGATGCCTGACCAGTACGGCGGCGACCGTACCCCTGGCGCCGAGAAATTCAGTGCCGGCCTGGTCGCACTGGACGTCAACACCGGCAAGGTGCGCTGGAATTACCAGTTCACTCACCATGACCTGTGGGACATGGACGTACCGAGCCAGCCAACGCTGATCAACCTGAAAACCAAGGACGGCGTGAAGCCGGCCGTGATTCAACCGACCAAGCAAGGCAGCCTGTACGTGCTGGACCGTCGCGACGGCACGCCGATCGTACCGATCGACGAAGTCCCGGCGCCGACCGGTGCTGCGCAAGGCGACCACACGTCGCCGACTCAGGCCCGCTCGCAGCTGAACATGCTGCCACCTGAGCTGACCGAAAAGTCCATGTGGGGCGCCACCGCGTTCGACCAGATGCTGTGCCGCATCCAGTTCAAGGAACTGCGTTACGAAGGTCAGTACACGCCGCCGTCGGAACAGGGCAGCATCATCTACCCGGGCAACGTCGGTGTGTTCAACTGGGGCGCCGTGTCGGTCGATCCGGTTCGTCAATTGATGTTCACCAGCCCGAACTACATGGCCTTCGTTTCCAAGCTGGTGCCACGCGCCAAAGTGGAAGCCGGCAGCAAGCGTGAAAGCGAAACCAGCGGCGTACAGCCGAACACCGGCGCGCCGTATGCGGTGATCATGCACCCATTGATGTCGCAGATCGGCATCCCGTGCCAAGCCCCATCGTGGGGTAACGTGGCGGCTGTCGACCTGACCACCAATCAGGTGATCTGGAAACACAAGAACGGCACCACCCGCGACAACACGCCAGTGCCAATCGGCCTGCCGGTCGGCGTACCGAGCATGGGCGGTTCGATGGTAACGGCGGGTGGCGTTGGCTTCCTGGCCGGCACCCTGGACCAGTACCTGCGTGCCTATGACGTGAAAACCGGTAAAGAGCTGTTCGCCGGACGTCTGCCAGCAGGCGGTCAGGCGACCCCGATGACCTACACCGGCAAGGACGGCAAGCAATACGTGCTGATCGTCGCCGGCGGCCACGGCTCGCTGGGCACCCGGATGGGCGACTACATCATTGCCTACAAACTGCCGGAGTGATTCAGCCCGGCAAGGCATGAAGTGATGCAGTAAAAAGAAAGGCGGTCATCCCGGGATGACCGCCTTTTTTGTGTCCCGATCCTCACCGCCTGCCCTCACCTCGACGCGCTTCTGCCCGTAGGACGTGCACATGACGCCAAACACCGCATCGCCTCTGCCCTCGGCGCGTAGGAGCGTGGCTTGTTCCGCGATCTGCCGGGAACCGGCAGTAAAACCTGTGCATTCGGCGTGTCAGGACAACCGAGTCGCCTGTTTTTGCTACCGCTGCGCGCTAGATCGGGGGACAAGCCACGCTCCTACGGCCTCCGGCCAGAATCAAAAGCCGTGATCCTTCTACGATCAGCCTCTGCCCGCAGGGCGTAGGAGCGTGGCTTGTCCCGCGATCTGCCGGGAACCGGCAGCAGGACCGGTGCGTGCGGTGTGACTGGCACAACCTCGCTTCTGCCCGGAGGGCGTAGGAGCGACCGGGGTGGCGTTCCACCTTGCCCGCGATCTGCCGGGAACCGGCAGTAAAACCTGTGCATGCGGTGTGTCAGTACAACCGAGTCGCCTGATTTTGCTACCGCTGCGCGCTAGATCGCGGGACAAGCCACGCTCCTACGGCCTCCGGCCAGAATCAAAAGCCGTGATCCTTCTACGATCAGCCTCTGCCCGTAGGGCGTAGGAGCGCGCTTGCCCGCGATCTGCCGGGAACCGGCAGTAAGACCGGTGCATGCGGTGCGTCAGTAAAACCGTGTCGCCTGAACAGCAACGGAATCCAAGGACAACGGGTTACTTCTCGATCACTTCCCCGCGCTGGGGCGCCAATCTTGCGATCAACCGGTTCTGGGTTGACACCGGAATATGCTGGTCGTCCATGGAGTCGATGAGGTTTTCAACCAGTGCGTTGAAGTCGCTACGACTCAGGTTCATGCCCTTGTGTGCCTCCTCCAGCGTGTCGCCTGTGTACGTACAAGGACCGCCGGCTTCGACGCAAAACTTGTCCACCAACTTGTCGCGCACTCTGACGATGTCGACCTTGGCGAAGTACTTGTAGATGCGGTCATCCTTCGCGATGTGCAACAACATGCCTTCGACAATTTTCTGAATTCCCGGACGCTCGCCCAAGGCGTGATACAGGCTGTCATCCTTCGGCGGTTGCTGCGCACAGCCCACCAGCAACGCAAGGCTCAAAACGCCCATCCACTGCAACGCTCGCTTCATCAGAAGCTCCCCTGAACCGACAGATACGTGCCGTTCTGATTATCCAGCGTCGCGATTTCGCCGAGGCGTGCGTAGGCCAATACAACCGAAACATGCTTATTGGGGAACCAGCCGACAAACATGTCAGCCCAATCGCTTTCGCCAGCAAATGAGAGGTTATCCGGCTTCTCCCGATACTCGACGCCGACCGCCCAACGCGGGTTGAACAACAGCGCCACCGACCCTTCCTTCAAGACGCTGCGTGTGTCACGGCGATCGCCGCCAAAACCCAACAGCCCCGTTTCGTTGGCCCGGCTGTAACGCACCCCGCCGTTGACCACCACGTTGTAGCCAAATGCGGCACCCATGAACAAACGGCTGGCCGTGAGGTAACCCTCCACGTCCGAGTCGCGCCGAGCACCCACGAGGCTCGGGATCAGGAAATCGTTCTGATGTTTGTATTCCAGCCCCAAGGAGACTTGCGGGAGCTGGTCGTAGATCAGGTCGCCAAACAGGCGCACCTTGACCCCAAAAATATCCTGCGTGAGGTTGTCCTCAGGCAGGCTCAGCGTGTGGACCAGCGAGCCCAGATCAAAGCGCTGATGCGCGTAGGAGACTTCCACGCGATTGCCGTAAGAAGCCGCCATCCCTGCCACATCCAGCGTGTAGTCCGGCAGATTGATGTGGGTCGCAAACACGTTCGCGCCCCACTCGCCTTGCTCGCCATAACCGGCCAGCACCGCCCACGGAATGATCCCGCCCCCGGCGCCGCCTTCAATGCTGCTGGCGCCACCGGTCGCGATCAGACGTCCCTGATCGGCTTCAACAAAAGGCGCCGTCGCGCTCACGCACCCGCCCACCATACTTGCCAACACCACAGGGCTGAAAACAGCCGAGAGACTACGTGCCATAAACGTGAACCAATCAGTGAACCAGCATGCTGGTTGAGGTATGAGACTTGGCGATCCATGCCTCGAACGCCACCGCGGTCAGCGGTCGGCTGATCAGATAGCCCTGCGCGGTATCGCAGTGCCAACGTTCCAGTAAACGCAAGCTGTGGGCGTATTCGACACCCTCCGCCACGACCTTGAGGCCCAGGTTATGGCTCATTTCGATCGTGGAGCGAACGATCACCGCGTCTTCACTGGTTTCATCCAGATTACGCACGAACGACTGATCGATCTTCAGCTCCTGCACCGGCAACCGCTTCAAATGCGCCAGAGAGGAATACCCCGTACCGAAGTCGTCGACCGACAGGCTGATGCCACACTCTCGCAGCCGGTTCAACACCTTCAGCGCGTGCTCGGGCTCGCGCATCACAGCGCTTTCAGTGATCTCGAATACCAGTTGCTCGGCCGGAACGCGATACAACTTGAGCAGATTCGACACGCGCTCAGCGAGGTCTTCGCTGAGCAGGTCGTCTGCGGAGATGTTCACTGACACTTGAACATGCAGGCCACGACGCGCCCATTCGGCCACCTGGCGCATCGCCTCCTCAATGACCCAACGGGTAAGAATCTGGATGCTGCCGGTGCGCTCCGCGAGCACGATGAATTCCGCGGGCGAGACGCTCCCGAACTGTGGATGCTGCCAGCGCAACAGGGCTTCTGCCTGGCGCACCCGGCCGTTGCGAATGTCGAGTTTGGGCTGGTACTGCAGCGTCAACTCGCCATTGCGCGCGGCATGGCGAAGGTCGCGAATCAGGCTGATCTGACGCTGATGCGCCAGGTCACGACCGTCTTCGTAGACCTGCAGACGCCCCGGCAACTGTGCCGCGTCTTGACGAGCGATGCCGGCGCGCTTGAGCAGTTCCGAAGGCGAATCACCGCTGGCCGGGTACACCGCGATGCCGATGCTGGCATCCAGCGCCAGATCGTGATCGCCAATGCGCTGAGGTTTGAGCAGCAAGCGTTGCAAACGGTCAGCCACGGCGACTGCGCTATCGGTCTCGGCGTTGTGGATCAGCAACAGAAATTCGTTACCTGACAAACGTGCCACGGTATCGCCGGGCCGCATGGGCAGCTGCAGTTGCTCGCCGATAACCTGCAACAGCTGCTCGACGCCTTCAGGGCCGATGCTGTCGTTGATGGCGCGAAAGTTATCGATCCCCAGGTACAGCAGCGCCACGGGGCGTTGTGCCGAGACCGCACTGCCCAGACGCTCCATCACCAACGCGCGGTTGGGCAGCCCTGTGAGGCCATCGTGCAGCGCGTTGTGCGCCAGTTGCTGCTCGCGCTCGGCAATCCCGCTCTGCATCGAATTGATCGCGCCTGCCAACAACCCCAGCTCATCGCTGCGCTCAAGCTTTACCGGCGTACCGTAATCACCTTCGCCGATACGCTCGGCGGCCATCGCCAGCGCGCGCACTGGCAGCGAGACACTGCGTGCCAGCAACAACGTGCCGATCAACGAGCCCGCCAAGGCTGCCAGCGTGATCCAGAACAGTTTTTCATCCAGCGGCGCGAACGCCTGCATCGCTTGATCGAGCGGACTCTGCAGCAACGCCACGACCTGATCGCCCGCGCCATCGCCGGTGCTTCCCAGGCTCAGACGTTTGCTCAGAAAGCTCTGATCGCCGTGTTCGGTCATCTGCATCTGATCGTTGGCCGGGCTCAGCATCACCCCGCGCAAGCTCTCGTACAAAGGCTGCGGTTGGGTACTGATGATCTGCCCCGGCAACTGATGCACCACCGACAGAAACGAAACCTGCAAGCCACTGAGCGAACGCAGCTCCTGCGCCAGGTCGTCGTCCATGCTGAAACCCATGACCACCCGCGCAATCGGCAACGGCGCCAGCACCGTACTCTCGACCAGCAAGTGCGGTTTGCCCTGCAAGGGCACGATCAGCATCGACTGATTGTGGGCCTTCAGGTCACGCAGTGCCTGGGTGTAGGGAAACGGCGAGCCTTCAGGAATCTGCTCGACCGTGCTCGAGAGCACTTTGCCGTCCATGCCAAGCAAAAACATGTCATTGGCACTGATGCGCGCGCCATGGTTGAGCAGCACCGAACGGATGGTCGCCGAGTCCGCCGACGCCACCGCATCGCGAAAACCAAAATCGGTCGAGAGCAGTTGCACCGCATCGCGCAGCCGCTTACCGCGCATTTCGAGCAGTCCTTCAAAAACGCGAGTACCGACTTCCAGTTGAGCCTGGGCCTGTTTGCGCACCGCATCCTGCGTCGCGGCCCTGACAGCCACGAACACCGCACCGACCACGATCAACATCAGCAGGATCAACACGCCGGCAATGCGTGCCTGAAAACTAATTCGTAGTTTCATTCATGGGCAGCTTTATGAAAGGCATCGCCAAACGCACTGGACGGCGGCGCTGCAGGCATGTCGTCACCCTTGGGTTGCACGGCAACGCTAAAGCGCTGGTGCAGGCCCGCGGCCGGAATGTCGATTTCGCCTCCTGGCACAGGCTGCAGATCAAGCGCCTGTGGATGCCACAGCGTCGCCACATAGTGGCCTGCCGGCATTTGGTCTAAGGTCAGCGTGCCTTTGTCGTTGCTCACGCCAAACCAGGGATCGTCGGTCACATAGACATAGCCCAGCATCCAGTCGTGAATATTGCAGCCCAACACCACCACGCCGGGCTTGTCGAACAGCACGGGATCCGACGGCGTGCCGCCATACAGACGCAATTCGAAGCGCTTGGCCGGAGAAAAAGAGTAGACCTGATGGCGAATGTCGTCGCTGTTCGGGAACTTGATCTGTGTGCCGGTCCGCACGGCAAGCACATGCGGAGCGAAGCGCTGATCGCGCTGATCCATATCCGCCTTGGGCGCCAGATCCGGTTTGCCGGCCGGCCCCTGAAGCGTCAGCACGGCGTCGGTCAACGGCTTGCCGTTCGTGTCGAAAAACTCGGCGGTCAGCGTCGCGGCGCTGGCAACGGCGCTGAACAAAACGCAGGCGGCTAACAGTAATGAAGAGACAACGTGGGTCATACAGAGGGTCCAGAACGGCATGGTCGGGAAAACACAGCGCCGGCCCTGGCAGTTTATTGCGGTGTCCTGACGAGATTAACCGCCCGGGAGCGGAAGATCACGCATTAAAAGCAGGCACAAAGCCATCACGCATTGATGACCGACGAAAGGCACAAAGTCACAATCATTTTTTTAATCGACGTCCATATTCAAAGCTATCGACCGCGGCTATTGAAACCTGAGGGCGACTGCCCCATCTAAGCCTCATCTCCATTTATGCAGGTGCCCCATGAGCGACCAGCAATCAGACTCCTCCCATCCGCACCACGACGACGATCACGAACACGAAGTGATCGGTTCGGACCGAAAAAGCCTCGCCCTGCCCGGCCAGAACCTGCCAGACCAGGTCTACATCATTCCGATCCACAACCGCCCTTTCTTCCCGGCACAAGTCCTGCCGGTCATCGTCAACGAAGAGCCCTGGGCCGAAACACTGGAGCTGGTGAGTAAATCCGATCACCACTCCCTGGCGCTGTTCTTCATGGACACGCCGCCCGACGACCCGCGCCATTTCGACACCAAGGCGCTGCCCGAGTACGGCACGCTGGTGAAGGTGCATCACGCCAGTCGCGAAAACGGCAAGTTGCAATTCGTCGCCCAGGGCCTGAGCCGTGTGCGCATCAAGACCTGGCTCAAACACCATCGCCCGCCGTTCCTGGTGGAAGTCGAATACCCGCACCAGCCGAACGAGCCGACCGATGAGGTCAAGGCGTACGGCATGGCCCTGATCAACGCGATCAAGGAACTGCTGCCGCTCAACCCGCTGTACAGCGAAGAGCTGAAGAACTACCTCAACCGCTTCAGCCCCAACGATCCATCGCCTCTCACCGACTTCGCCGCCGCCCTGACCTCCGCCACCGGCGTTGAGCTGCAGGAAGTGCTCGATTGCGTGCCCGTGCTCAAGCGCATGGAGAAAGTCCTGCCGATGCTGCGCAAGGAAGTCGAAGTTGCGCGCCTGCAGAAAGAAATTTCTGCGGAGGTTAACCGCAAGATCGGCGAGCACCAGCGCGAATTCTTCCTCAAGGAACAACTCAAGGTCATTCAGCAAGAGCTGGGCCTGACCAAAGACGATCGCAGCGCCGACATCGAACAGTTCGAGCAGCGCCTGGAAGGCAAAGTCCTGCCCGCGCAGGTGCAAAAGCGCCTCGACGAGGAAATGAACAAGCTGTCGATCCTCGAAACCGGCTCGCCGGAATACGCAGTGACCCGTAACTACCTGGATTGGGCGACCTCGGTGCCGTGGGGCATTTACGGCGAAGACAAGCTCGACCTCAAGCACGCGCGCAAGGTGCTCGATAAACACCACGCGGGCCTCGACGACATCAAGGACCGCATCCTCGAGTTCCTTGCGGTCGGTGCCTACAAGGGCGAAATCAGTGGTTCGATCGTACTGCTGGTGGGTCCGCCGGGTGTGGGCAAGACCAGCGTCGGCAAATCCATTGCTGAATCCCTGGGCCGGCCGTTCTACCGTTTCAGCGTCGGCGGCATGCGTGACGAGGCTGAGATCAAGGGCCATCGTCGAACCTACATCGGCGCACAGCCGGGCAAACTGGTGCAGGCGTTGAAAGACGTCGAGGTCATGAACCCGGTCATCATGCTCGACGAAATCGACAAGATGGGCCAGAGCTACCAGGGCGACCCGGCCTCGGCGCTGCTGGAAACCCTGGATCCGGAGCAGAACGTCGAATTCCTCGACCACTACCTGGACCTGCGGATGGACCTGTCGAAAGTCCTGTTCGTGTGCACCGCCAACACCCTCGACTCCATCCCCGGCCCGCTGCTGGACCGGATGGAAGTGATTCGTCTGTCGGGTTACATCACCGAAGAAAAAGTCGCCATTGCCAAACGCCACTTGTGGCCGAAACTGCTGGAAAAAGCCGGCGTCTCGAAGGGCAGCCTGAGCATCAGCGACAGTGCGCTCAAAGCCTTGATCGACGGCTACGCCCGCGAGGCCGGGGTGCGTCAACTGGAGAAGCAGCTGGGCAAACTGGTGCGCAAAGCGGTCATGAAGCTGATCGACGACCCGAAAGCCGTCATCAAACTGGGGCCCAAAGACCTGGAAAGCTCACTGGGCCATCCGGTGTTCCGCAACGAACAAGTGCTGTCGGGAACGGGCGTGATCACAGGGCTTGCCTGGACCAGCATGGGCGGCGCGACACTGCCGATCGAAGCGACGCGCATTCACACCCATAACCGTGGCTTCAAACTCACGGGGCAACTGGGCGATGTGATGAAGGAGTCCGCGGAAATCGCCTACAGCTACGTCAGCTCCAATCTGGCGAAGTTTGGCGGCGACAAGGGTTTCTTCGACGAAGCGTTCGTGCACCTGCACGTGCCGGAAGGTGCTACACCGAAGGACGGTCCGAGCGCAGGCGTGACCATGGCCAGCGCCCTGCTCTCTCTGGCGCGTAATCAGGCGCCGAAGAAAGGCGTGGCGATGACCGGCGAGCTGACGCTCACCGGTCACGTGCTGCCCATTGGTGGCGTGCGCGAGAAGGTCATTGCAGCCCGTCGGCAGAAGATTTTCGAACTGATCCTGCCGGAACCGAACCGTGGCAACTTCGACGAACTGCCGGACTACCTGAAAGAAGGCATCACCGTGCACTTCGCCAAGCGCTTCTCGGACGTGGCGAAGATTTTGTTCTAAAGCCCATGCCGAAGACTGATGCAGCCCTCGGGCTGCCTCTGCCGAAAGGCGTAGGAGCGCGGCTTGTCCCGCGATCTGCTGCGCAGCAGCAGCAAACCTGACACTGCGGTGTGCCTGAACCCACTGCAGTGTCAGGATTTACGACGACTGCGTCGCCGATCGCGGGACAAGCCACGCTCCCACGCCCTCCGGGCAGAATCAAAATCCAGATCGCTCAAAAACCCATTCTCTTCGGTTATGCTCCCCTCACGTTGCCCACGACCGGAGCCTCCATGACCCCTGCCCGCCTGCTCGTTCCGCTGAGCCTTGCCCTGTTGGCCGCCTGCGCCCAGCAACCGAAACAGATCGTGTCCCTCGACGATCAGAAAGACTGTCCGATCACCCTCAAGACCGGCCAGACCCTGATGCTGATGCTCCCCAGCAACCCCACCACCGGGCACCGCTGGCTGATGCAGAACCCCGCGCCGTCGATCCTCAATGCCATGGGCCCGGAAGTGTTCAACACCCCGGAAGACGTGGGCATGGTCGGCACCGAAGGCCAGTCGGTCTGGCGCTACAAGGCCGCCAACGCCGGCACGGGTCATCTGATGATGGTCTATCAACAACCGTGGGCGCCGGAAGTCCGCCCCGAGCGCACGTTTGACTGTGCGATCACAGTGAATTGAGGCCAATCGCCCGAACGATGAGATGAGGTTTCGGCCTGACGCCACAATTGGCTAAAATGCCGCACTTTTCGCCTCATCCCCGGAACCGCCGTGAGCCAAGAACCCGACCGCATTTTCGCCCAGCCGCTGGCCCAAGTGCCTGACTTCGCCTTCAACGAGGACGTGGTGCGTGTGTTCCCGGACATGATCAAGCGCTCGGTGCCGGGTTATCCGACCATTGTCGAAAACCTCGGCGTGCTCGCGGCGCAGTTTGCGCAGCCCCACAGCGTGCTGTACGACCTTGGCAGTTCTCTGGGCGCGGTGACCCAAGCCTTGCGTCGCCATGTGCGCACTGAAGATTGTCGGGTGATCGCCATCGACAACTCGGCCGCGATGGTCGAGCGCTGCCGCGAGTACCTGAACGCGCAGGACTCGATGTTCCAGGAATTACTGCCGGTAGACGTCATCGAAGGCGACATTCTCGCCCTTGAGTTCCAGCCCGCCTCGGTCGTCGCACTGAACTTCACGCTGCAATTCATTGCACCCGATCAGCGCCTGGCATTGCTCGGGCGTATTCGCCACTCTCTGTTGCCGGGCGGCGCGTTGATCCTGTCCGAGAAACTGCGTTTCGACGACACCGAGGAGCACGCCCTGCTCACCGACCTGCACGTCGCCTTCAAACGCGCCAATGGCTACAGCGAACTGGAAATCGCCCAGAAACGCAGTGCCATCGAAAACGTGATGAAACCCGACAGCCTTGAACAGCACCGCGAACGCCTGCTCTCGGCGGGCTTTTCCAAAGTCGTGCCGTGGTTCCAGTGCCTTAATTTCGCCTCTCTGATTGCCCTGCCATGATTGATTTAGCCCCACTGGTCCGCCGTCTGGCGGGCACACCGCTGTATGCCTGGGCCCAAGGCCTGCAGGCGCAACTCGACGCGAAGATGGAAAAAGGTCACGGTGACCTGGAGCGTTGGCAAGGTGCATTGAATGCGCTGCCAGCGTTGCTGCCAACCCGCGTCGAACTCAAGGATGATTTCATCCTCGATGCCGACTGCGACGATGCCACCCGCGAACAAACCCGTGCCGCGCTGATGGGACTGTCGCCTTGGCGCAAAGGGCCGTTCGATGTGTTTGGCGTGCACGTCGACACCGAATGGCGGTCGGACTGGAAATGGACGCGGGTTTCACCGCACCTGGACCTGGTCGGCAAACGCGTTCTGGATGTGGGGTGCGGCAACGGCTATTACCAATGGCGCATGCTCGGCGCCGGCGCTGACAGCGTGATCGGCGTCGACCCGAACTGGCTGTTTTTCTGCCAGTTCCAGGCCATGCAACGCTACTTGCCGGATTTACCCGCGTGGCACCTGCCCTTCACGCTGGAAGACTTGCCTGCTCGGCTGGAAGGGTTTGACACCGTGTTTTCCATGGGCGTGCTGTACCACCGCAAATCACCCATCGATCACTTGCTGGCGCTGAAAGATTGCCTGGTCAAAGGCGGCGAACTGGTCCTGGAAACCATGGTGGTCGACGGCGATGTGCATCAAGTGCTGGTGCCGGAGGACCGCTATTCGCAGATGCGCAACGTGTGGTTCCTGCCGTCGGTGCCTGCACTGGAACTGTGGCTGCGCCGTGCCGGTTTCGTGGATGTGCGCTGCGTGGACGTGAGCACCACGACCGTTGAGGAACAGCGGGGCACCGAGTGGATGCGTTACCAGTCGCTGAGCGACTTCCTCGATCCGAATGACCACAGCAAGACGGTGGAAGGCCTGCCTGCGCCACGGCGTGCGGTGATTGTCGGTCGCAAAGCCTGAAGCTGCACATGATCGTTCCCGCGCTCCGCGTGGGAATGCCTCGATGGACTCCGCGTCACGCCGGGGACGCAGAGCGTCCTAAGCTGCATTCCAACGCGGAGCGTGGGAAGGATCACTTTACTCGCTACACACAGATCAACCGTAGGAGCGCGCTTGCCCGCGAATGCATTCTGTCAGTGGATGAAAATTTTCCTGACACACCGCCATCGCGGGCAAGCGCGCTTCTACAAGGTATCGCGGTGCGTCAGCCAGTATTTAGATAGCTGACCTTCGCGAGTGCTGTTATCAGGCCTTCGCAGCTGCCGCCAGAATCAGCGCCTTCATCTCCGACACCGCTGATTTGAAGCCCACGAACAACGCGTGGGCCACGAGCGCGTGGCCGATGTTCAGCTCGTTAATACCCTTGATCGCAGCTACAGCCTCGACGTTGTGGTAATGCAGACCGTGGCCTGCATTGACGATCAAGCCCTGCGCCAGACCGAACGCCACACCGTCGGCCACTCGCTTCAGTTCTTCGGCGACTGCGGTCGGTGTTTCGGCATCGGCGTAACGGCCGGTGTGCAATTCAATGGCTGGCGCTCCAACGCGCGCCGAGGCCTCGATCTGACGCTCGTCCGCGTCGATGAACAGCGACACCTCGCTGCCCATCGCGGACAGGCGTTCTACCGCGGCCTTGATACGCGCTTCCTGACCCGCGACATCAAGGCCGCCCTCAGTGGTCAGTTCCTGCCGGGTTTCCGGAACCAGGCAGATATGCGCCGGACGAATACGCTCGGCAAACGCCATCATCTCTTCGGTCACGCCCATCTCGAAGTTCATACGCGTCTGCAGCACATCCTTGAGCAGCAGCACATCGCGCTCCTGAATGTGGCGGCGGTCTTCGCGCAGGTGCACGGTGATGCCATCGGCGCCCGCCTCTTCGGCGTCAAGCGCAGCCTTCACCGGGTCGGGGTAACGGGTGCCACGGGCCTGTCGCAGCGTCGCCACGTGGTCGATGTTCACGCCGAGCAGAATGCGGGTGCTGTGGGTCACTGTGTTCTCCTGAAAACTTGATCGGTCAGGCACACGACGGCCTGACTAGGGCTTACGAAACAATTCACGGCTCACCAGAGGGCGACCGCCCAGGTGCACCGCCAACGCCTGACGCATCAGACGCTTGGCCGCAGACAGTGCGCCCGGCGCACTCCAGTCCGCTTCGGACATCGCCAGCAACTCGACGCCCTGAAACAATCCGGGCTGAAACAGATACACCCGCTCAAGCCCGGCGTCCACCTGCAGGCGATACATGCCATCGCTGGCCAACGGATCGCCATTGATGTCCGCATCCAGGGCAAAACCGTAACCCAGGTCGTCCAGCAGACGCCACTCGAACGAACGCAACAACGGCTCCAGCGCGCGTCCTTCGGCCAGCGCCACCAGCGTGGCCGCATAGTGATCGAACACGCCCGGATGAGGATCTTCGGCCGGCAGCAGGCGAATCAACAATTCGTTGAGGTACAGGCCGCTGAACAACGCCTCGCCTTCCAGCCAGGCGGCAATGCCCGAGCCTTCCATGCGCCCGACGTTTTTCAGCTCTCCCCGCCCCCGAAATTCCACATCCAGCGGCACGAACGGCCGCGCCAGCGACCCGGCCTTGCCCCGCGCACTGCGCAGCACGGCACGCAGCCGGCCCTGAGGGGTGAGGAAATCAACCAACGCGCTGTTCTCGCGATAGGGCCGACTGTGCAACACATAGGCGAGTTGGCTGGCGGGAAGGGTTTGCGACATTGCTATCTCAATGAAAGAACGCGGTCTGACAGGCAATCTAAAACCACTGTGGGAGCGAGCGTGCTCGCGAAAGCGGTGTATCAGTCAACATCAATGCTGAATGCTACATCTCATTCGCGAGCACGCTCGCTCCCACAGTGAATCGGTTTACAGCCAGTCTTAGAGGTCGCCGTAACCCAGAGAACGCAAGGCACGTTCATCATCGGACCAGCCGCCCTTGACCTTCACCCACAGGTTGAGCATGACCTTGGAATCGAACAGCACTTCCATGTCGCGGCGCGCATCGGAACCGATGCGCTTGATGCGCTCGCCCTTGTCGCCAATGATGATTTTTTTCTGGCCGTCACGCTCGACGAGAATCAACGCATGAATGTGCAGGGTCTTGCCCTGCTGCTTGAACTCTTCGATTTCGACGGTGATCTGGTACGGAAGCTCGGCACCCAGCTGGCGCATGATCTTTTCGCGAACCAGTTCAGCGGCGAGGAAACGGCTGCTGCGGTCGGTGATCTGGTCTTCCGGGAAGAAGTGATCGTTCTCGGGCAGATGCTCGGCAATCACCTTCTCCAGCGCTTCCAGGTTATGACCCTGCTGCGCCGAAATCGGAATGATCTGCGCGTTTGGCAGTTGTTCCTGCAACCAGGACAAATGCGGCATCAGGTCGGCCTTGTCCTCGATGCGGTCAGTCTTGTTCAGTGCGACGATCAGCGGGCCGGTCACGTACTGCACACGCTCCAGCACCATCTGGTCTTCGTCGGTCCACTTGGTGCGATCCACCACGAAGATCACCACGTCGACGTCTTTCAACGCCGCCGAGGCAGTCTTGTTCATGTAGCGGTTGAGCGCCTTGTCACTGCCCTTGTGCATGCCGGGAGTGTCGACGTAGATCGCCTGAACGGCGCCTTCGGTCTTGATGCCCAGCATGTTGTGACGGGTGGTTTGCGGCTTGCGCGACGTGATCGCGAGTTTCTGGCCGAGAATGTGGTTCAACAGCGTCGACTTGCCCACGTTTGGCCGGCCGACGATGGCGACATAGCCACAGCGTGTTGCAGTTGAATCAGTCATTGCCGTTCTCCACACCCAGGGCGATGAGGGCTGCGGCCGCGGCTACCTGTTCGGCGATGCGACGGCTGACACCTTGTCCCCGGCTTTTCTCGTTCAATAAGGTGATCTCGCATTCGACGAAAAACGTTCGGCAATGCGGTTCGCCCTGAATGTCCACCACTTCGTAGCGGGGCAATTCACAGGCGCGGGACTGAAGGAATTCCTGCAGTCGGGTTTTCGGGTCCTTGTTGGTGTCGACCAGCGTCAGGGTCTCGAACTCGCTGGCCAGCCAGGCGAGAACGCGCTCACGCGCCATCTCCATGCCGGAATCCAGATAGATCGCGCCAATCAGCGCTTCGAGCGCATCCGCCAGAATCGATTCACGACGAAAGCCCCCGCTCTTGAGCTCACCGGAGCCCAGTCGCAGGTACTCACCCAGGTCGAAACCACGGGCCAGCAGCGCGAGGGTTTCACCCTTCACCAGCCGGGCGCGCAAACGCGACAGCTGACCTTCACGGGCCTGAGGGAAACGCTCGAACAGCGCCTCGCCTGCCACAAAGTTGAGGATGGCATCACCGAGGAATTCCAGGCGCTCATTGTTGCGGCCGGCAAAACTACGGTGGGTCAAGGCCAGGACCATCAGTTCCTGATCCTTGAAGGTGTAGCCGAGCTGACGCTCCAGGCGACTCAATGACACGCTCACGGTTTACCCACGCTGAATTCGTGGTCGAACTTGACCACCAGATCGATGTTCTGGATCAGTGGCTCACGATTCTCGTATTTCAAATGGGCGAGGAACCTGTTGTTCTCCGTCGTCACACTTAACGCCTTGTTCAAATCCAAATCCCGAATGTTATTGACCTGCATGCCTTTGGCAACGTAGTCGTAGAAATCCCTGGTCGTGTTGATTTCTGCGGCATTGTCCGTCCCGGCGGCTTCGATGATTTTCTTCATCGACATGTAATCGAGGTAATGCGGCACCACTTTGGCGGCGGTACTCGCGGCAAATGCAAGGACAGCCAGCAACACCAGCCACCCAATGAACGACAAGCCTTTTTGCGAACCGGCAGATGTCATGTGTGCCCTCAAGAATAGCCCTTCCCTGCTGCGTGCAAGGTCAGCCTTGCAGCATAGCCCGCCGAAATGACATACGGCGCTGTGTCAGACAGCGCCGCATCGATTACTTGATCAGCCCGACTCGCGAGAAGTTCGGGAAGTGACTGAGCTTAGGCTCAGGCCAGCTCATCCACACAGCGAAGGCCTTGCCGACGATGTTCTTGTCGGGAACCATGCCCAGCTCGTCTTTGGGAATATTGGGGTCATCCCAGTAACGGCTGTCGTTGGAGTTGTCGCGGTTATCACCCATCATGAAGTAATGACCGGCCGGAACCGTCCACTCGTGATCCGGCGGCGCGCGGTAGCGGCTCATTTCCAGACGGATCTGATGCTGAACTTCACCCAGCTTCTCTTCGTACAACTCGGCGCTGCCCAACGTACCGGGCTCGGAACCGATCAACTGCTTGGCCACCATCTGTCCATTGACGAACAGTTGCTTGTCATTGGTGTAGCGAATGACGTCCCCTGGCAGACCTACCACACGCTTGATGTAGTTGACACTCGGGTCGCTCGGGTAGCGAAAGACCATCACGTCGCCCCGCGCCGGATCGCTCACCGGGATGACTTTCATGTCAATCACCGGCAGACGAATACCGTAGGAGAACTTGTTGACCAGAATGAAATCGCCCACATCCAGCGTCGGTTTCATCGAGCCCGAAGGAATCTGGAACGGCTCGACGAGAAACGAGCGCAACACCAGCACGATGAACAACACGGGAAAGAACGACTTGCCGTATTCAACCAGCAACGGTTCCTTGTTCAGCTGTTCAACGACAGCGACATCCGGCTGGCTCACGCTGCCCTGATAATTCGCTATCGCAGTCCGCCGACGCGGCGCCAGTATGATCAGATCGAACAAGGCCAGCAGGCCGCAAACAAACACGGCGATGACCAACAACAGCGGGAAATTTAGTGACATAGGGCCTGACTATTCCAACCTGAGCACTGCAAGGAAGGCTTCTTGTGGAATTTCCACGTTGCCGACCTGCTTCATGCGTTTCTTACCGGCCTTCTGCTTTTCAAGCAGTTTGCGCTTACGGCTGACGTCGCCGCCGTAACATTTGGCCAGTACGTTCTTTCTGAGCGCCTTGACGGTTGTACGCGCGATAATCTGGCCACCGATGGCAGCCTGGATTGCCACGTCGAACATCTGACGAGGAATCAGTTCTTTCATCTTTTCAGTCAACGCACGGCCTTTGTAAGCCGCGTTGTCACGGTGCACGATCAACGCCAGTGCGTCGACCTTGTCGCCGTTGATCAGCACATCCAGCTTGACCAGGTTCGCCGACTGGTAACGATCAAAATGGTAGTCCAGCGACGCATAACCGCGGCTGGTCGACTTCAGGCGATCGAAGAAGTCCAGAACCACCTCGTTCATCGGCAGATCGTAGGTCACTTGAACCTGCGTGCCGAGGAACAGCATGTCGTGCTGAATACCGCGTTTTTCGATGCACAGCGTAATGACGTTACCCAGGTGCTCCTGAGGCACAAGGATGTTCGCCCGCACGATCGGCTCACGCATGTCCTCGATACTGGAGAGGTCCGGCAGCTTCGACGGGTTGTCGACGTAAATGGTTTCACCGGTCTTGAGCAACAGCTCGAAGATTACGGTTGGCGCCGTGGTGATCAGGTCCAGGTCGTACTCGCGCTCCAGGCGCTCCTGGATGATCTCCATGTGCAGCATGCCGAGGAAGCCGCAACGGAAGCCGAAGCCCAGTGCGTCGGAGCTTTCCGGGGTGTACTGCAGAGACGAGTCGTTGAGGGTGAGCTTCTGCAACGCTTCGCGGAAATCTTCGAAGTCGTCGGAGCTGACCGGGAACAGACCGGCGTAGACCTGCGGCTGAATGCGTTTGAAGCCGGGCAGCACTTCGACGTCAGGCGTGGTGCTCAGGGTCAGGGTGTCACCGACCGGCGCACCATGAATGTCCTTGATGCCCGCGATGATAAAGCCTACTTCGCCAGCCTTCAGGTCAACGGTAGCGGTGTGCTTGGGGTTGAACACGCCGACGCTGTCGACCAAGTGAATCTTGCCGGTGGACTTGACGAGGATCTTGTCGCCCTTCTTGACGCGCCCGTGACGCACGCGGACGAGGGAAACAACACCCAGGTAGTTGTCGAACCAGGAGTCGATGATCAACGCTTGCAGCGGGTCTTCGATGTTGCCGGTCGGCGCGGGAATGGTCTTGACCAGACGCTCCAGCACTTCGTCCACGCCCATACCGCTCTTGGCGCTGCAGGCGACGGCGTCGGTGGCATCGATGCCGATGATCTTCTCGATCTCTTCCTTGACGCGGTCCGGATCGGCCTGCGGCAGGTCCATCTTGTTCAGGACCGGCATGACTTCCAGGCCCTGTTCGATGGCGGTGTAGCAGTTGGCTACGGACTGCGCTTCCACGCCCTGACCCGCATCGACCACCAGCAGCGCGCCTTCGCAGGCGGCCAGCGAGCGACTGACTTCATAGGTGAAGTCGACATGGCCCGGGGTGTCAATGAAGTTCAGCTGGTAGGTGATGCCGTCCTTCGCCTTGTAATAAAGGGTGACGCTGTGGGCCTTGATCGTGATCCCGCGCTCACGCTCCAGGTCCATGGAATCAAGCACCTGAGCTTCCATTTCGCGCTCGGACAAGCCGCCGCACATCTGAATGAAACGGTCAGCCAGCGTCGACTTGCCATGGTCAATGTGGGCGATGATGGAGAAATTGCGGATATGACTCAAATCACTCACGGATCAACACTCGAAAAAGGTTGCAGGCAGACTGCCCGCCGAAAAATAGCCGGGAATTGTACCTGAAGGAAGGCTTGGGCGTCACGTTCACACGCGACGCCCGGGAGCCACAAGGCCGCCGGGCACAAAAAAAGGAGCGGACGTGCCGCTCCTTTTCCCGTCATGGCTGATTATTCCGCCAGTTTGAAGGTGATGAACGTCGCACGACCCTGACGCAGAACCCGCATCGAAACCGAGCGGTTCTTCGGCAGGCCTTTAGCCACCTCAGTGAACTGCTTGGCCGAGGTGATGGCCTGATTATTCAGGTGAGTGATCACGTCGCCGGTTTGCAGACCGATCAGCGAAGCCGGACCGTCCTGCACGTCCTTGATCACAACGCCGCCCTTGAGATCCAGCGACTTCATCTGCTCTGGGGTCAGGTCAGTCACCGAAACGCCCAAGCGGTTGCTGTTGCGCTCCACGCCCGAATCAGCCGCGCCCATCTCTTCGCCTTCAGCTGGCAGAGCCCCCACGGTCACGGTCAGCTTCTGGCGCTTGCCGTCGCGAATGACTTCGAGCTCGGCCTTGCTGCCGTCCTTCAGGTTGCCGATCAGGTGTGGCAAGTCTGCCGACATGACGATTGGCGTTCCGTTGGCGCTGAGAATCACGTCACCGACCTGCAGACCGCCTTTGGCTGCCGGACCATCGTCCAGAACCTGCGCCACCAGCGCACCGGCCGGTTTGTCCAGACCAAACGACTCGGCCAGATCCTTGTTCACTTCCTGGATCACGACACCCAGCCAGCCGCGATTGACCTTGCCGTTGGCTTTGAGCTGATTGGCAACGTCCATGGCCACGTCGATCGGAATCGCGAATGACAGGCCCATGAAACCGCCGGAACGGGTGAAGATCTGCGAGTTGATACCCACGACTTCACCGGCCATGTTGAACAGCGGACCACCGGAGTTGCCCGGGTTGATGGCCACGTCAGTCTGGATGAACGGCACGTAGGTGTCGTTTGGCAGGCTGCGGCCCTTGGCGCTGACGATGCCTTTGGTCACCGAGTGATCAAACCCGAACGGAGAACCGATCGCCAGAACCCACTCGCCGACTTTCAGCTTGTCGGAGTTGCCCAGCTTGACGGTAGGAAGATCCTTGCCATCGATTTTCAGAACCGCCACGTCGGTCCGCGGGTCGGTGCCGATCAGCTTGGCTTTCATTTCACTGCGATCGGACAGGCGCACGAGGATTTCGTCAGCCCCGTCGATCACATGGTTGTTGGTCAGGATGAAACCATCTGGGGAGATGATGAAACCCGAACCCAGCGATTGCGCTTCACGCTGGCGGTCGCCCTTGCCCGATCCTGGCGGACGCGACCCCGGCGGCATGCTGCGCTCCAGAAATTCACGCAACATCGGTGGCAGACCTTCGAGGTCGGGCGCTTGCCCTTGAGCCACCGAACGATCCGGCAGTTTCTGGCGAGTACTGATGTTCACAACGGCAGGCGAAGCCTGCTCCACCAGCGATGTGAAGTCCGGCAAGGCCTCGGCCTGCGCAGTAAGGACCTGACCGAGCATCAGCACGGCGGCCATCCAGGACAGATAGGTTTTCAAGCGTGGTATCGACATACGGCTCCCGTTCACAACGAGCATGGTTAAGCGGTACGAACCGACAGGTTCGAGGAGCATCTGCACATTGCAGTCTTGCTCGGCGCGCGGCTCTCGGCCAGTTTTACTCTCAATCAGCTTTCTGAAAGCTGAAAACAACAAAAGGCCAGAGCCGCGAAGCTGTGACCTATAGAAAAAAAAGAATGTGATTGCAACCTGCAAAGCTGACCAAACATTTCAGCCTCTCGTCCCGAGCCCGAAAATACTGGGCTTATGGCATGAAACGCCCAATATGAAACCTTTTTCATAGTGGGCGTTTACCGTTTCGTCAGGTTACTTCTTGGTCGCGGCAGGCGCTGCGTCGTTGCGCATGGACAGCGCGATCCGCTCGGCAGTACCGATCGGGATTTCACCGACCACCGTTACCATGGCGTCACCCTTGGGGGTCGTCAAACGACGGGACACTGCAACGGTGGGACCTAACTGCGTGCGGATGTCAGTCACAGCGGCGCCGCTGACAGGCTCGATGAACACCGAGAAGCGGGCCAGACCGTCGTCATACATGAGACTGGTCACCAGCGCCTTGGAATCGGGATCCTTGCGGGCAGCGGCGCTGCTCAGCTCGAATCCTGGCGGCA
Organism: Pseudomonas abietaniphila; assembly: GCF_900100795.1. Lineage (GTDB taxonomy): Bacteria > Pseudomonadota > Gammaproteobacteria > Pseudomonadales > Pseudomonadaceae > Aquipseudomonas > Aquipseudomonas abietaniphila. The sequence goes on along the minus strand of NZ_FNCO01000012.1, from coordinate 190,679 downwards.
ACCAGTCTGAACGCCAGGCGACCTGTTGCTTCTGCGCATCAGCCTTGGCCTTGACGACCTTAACCGGCTTGCAATCGGCACTCGGCTGCAACATCTGATCAGTCGGAGCGTCGGTGTCGAGTTCGGTGAACTGGAAGCGCTCAAGCAGCTGGCCTTTGTCGCTCAGCAGCAATGACTTGAGCGGCAAACCGGTCTGACTGTCCAGATGCAGCTCGATGCCGTAACGATGCTGATCGCGAGGCGTCAGCGTCACGACCACCGCAGGCCGACCGGCCACCCGCGAATTACCTCCGACTTTCATGTCGTACCACGCAGACAGTTTCGCCGCGTCGAAGGCATGGGCCGGAGAATCGGGGATATTGGAGACGCCCGCCTCCAAGGTACCGCTGACGCACTGGGTCACCCCATCGACGCGCAGTACTTCCTGGGCGGAGCCATCAAGCTGAAGAAGATGCTCACGAACCTTACCGTCAGCAACCCGGTGCCAGATTCGGTGAGTGGAAAAGCTTCCATTGCGTTCATAGACGAAAGTGCCCTGGAAGCTTTGCTGCTGTTCTGCCTGCGCAAGACGCTTGAGCTGGTCTTGCGCGTCATCGGCATGAACTGGAAGGACCAGCCATCCACCAAGCAGAAGCGGCACTAGAGGGATGGCGCGCATGATCCTCCTTAACGGTTTTCCAGGCTGGCGGCGCGTGCGTACGGCAGAGCGCTTTCAGTGCCTTTCAACGCAGCTTGTTGAGCATGTTGACGCAGGTAACCCGGCAGACGCTGATCGTGCCAGCCAGCCTGATTCTGCATGACGCCACTGGCCATCGGGCCTGGGGCCTGCTCGCTTTCAGTGTAACCGGCCAGAACCGCCGGACCTTTTACCTGAGGCATGGCAACGTTGGCAGGTTGCGCCGACTGCTGAGCCAACTGGGCGCCAGCGATCTCGTCCTGGTTATACAAGCGAACGCCTGCCAGAACAGCCACGGTGACCGAAGCCGCTACAGCCAGACGACCCAGCGTGCGCCAAGGACCACGACCGGCCTTCAGCGGGCTGATTTCGTCGGCGATCGCGGCGGATACGGCAGCCGAGATGTCCAGATGAGGCATCAGCAGTTCTTTATGCATTGCTGCACGAGCAATTTGATAACGCGACCATGTGGCACGTGTATCCGCATCGTCGATTGCATTGAGCACTCGACGTAATTCCAATTCGTCCGCTTCGTTATCCATCACCGCGGACAGCGATTCCTGCAGGGCTTCACGACTCATGGCGGTTCCTCTCATATGGCTGTCGCCGCTGTCTCAGGTTTCCTGCAACAAAGGCTGCAGGGCTTTATCAATGGCTTCCCGAGCGCGAAAAATGCGAGAGCGCACGGTACCAACCGGACATTGCATAACGCTCGCAATGTCTTCGTAACTCAGACCGTCAAACTCACGCAAAGTTAGAGCTGTACGCAAATCTTCTGGCAGTAGCTGGATGGTCCGATGGACGGTGCCTTCGATCTCATCCCTCAACAATGCACGCTCCGGCGACTCGATGTCCTTGAGGCCATGATCGCCGTCGTAGAACTCCGCGTCTTCAGATCTGACATCGCTGTCCGGCGGCCGCCGACCTCGCGACACCAGATAGTTTTTCGCCGTGTTAATGGCGATGCGGTACAGCCACGTATAAAACGCACTGTCGCCGCGGAAGTTCCCAAGCGCACGGTAAGCCTTGATAAAAGCCTCTTGCGCGACATCCTGGGCTTCATGGGTGTCGTGGACGAATCTCACGATCAACCCAAGAATTTTGTGCTGATATTTCACCACTAGCAGATCAAAGGCTCGCTTGTCGCCGCGCTGTACGCGTTCGACCAGTTGCTGATCCTCTTCCTGGGTTAGCATGAACACTCCTCATAGAGCTCAAAGGAGTGTCGCAGAGGCTGCTTCACAGGCTTGCAAACATAGACTCGGGCTTTTCGCAAAAGTTCTCCCCCCTTCAAGCAAGTTTCCGGCGAGCGTCGGTAGCCCGCACGAAAAACGCAGCTCGAACCAGGTCGGCTGCGTGAATAATCTTGTCGTCGGAAGCGCTTGCGCAGATGTCCAAGCCATCTACGCGCCACACCGACGCTGTCCCTTTATCGGCAACCTTCTATTGAACGTGGGGGTTTATGAAAAGTTCCCACATTTCGCTCTAGAGCGTAAGACACACATCATGGTGTTTGTAGGATCCAATTCGAGCTTTGCCTCGCCATTGAATTTGCCTGCCAGACGGTATGCACGATGTCGCGGAGTAGCGCACAATCCGCCCCCCGCTGTGATTCACAATTGCCATAAAATCGCAGCTATTGTGCCGTTCTCACCCTTTACATACTAGTGGCCACTTAGAAGCCGGAATAAGTCATGAGTCGACATTTTCAACACGACGTACTGGTGATCGGCAGCGGCGCTGCCGGATTGAGTCTGGCGCTGACATTGCCGGGTGATTTGCGCATCGCGGTCCTGAGCAAAGGCGACCTCGCCAACGGCTCGACCTTTTGGGCGCAGGGTGGCGTCGCCGCTGTTCTGGACAATGCCGACACGGTTCAGTCGCATGTTGAAGACACCCTGAACGCCGGCGGCGGACTGTGCAATGAAGACGCCGTGCGCTTCACGGTCGAGCACAGCCGTGAAGCCATTCAATGGCTCATAGACATGGGCGTGCCCTTTACCCGCGACGATGATTCGACCGTCGAAGACGGCGGATTCGAATTTCACCTGACCCGTGAAGGCGGCCACAGCCATCGGCGGATCATCCACGCCGCTGACGCCACGGGCGCCGCGATTTTTCGTACCTTGCTCGCCCAGGCCAAGGCGCGCCCGAACATCGAACTGCTTGAGCAGCGTGTCGCCGTGGACCTGATCACTGAACGTCGGCTGGGCCTTGAAGGACAGCGATGCCTGGGCGCTTACGTGCTGGATCGCTCGACCGGCGAAGTGGACACCCACAGCGCACGCTTCACGATTCTGGCGTCTGGCGGCGCGGCCAAGGTCTACCTCTATACCAGTAACCCCGACGGCGCGTGCGGCGACGGCATTGCGATGGCCTGGCGCTCGGGTTGCCGGGTCGGCAATCTGGAGTTCAACCAGTTTCACCCCACTTGCCTGTATCACCCACAGGCCAAGAGCTTTCTGGTCACCGAGGCCCTGCGCGGCGAAGGCGCCTATTTAAAGCTGCCCAATGGCGAGCGGTTCATGGAGCGCTTCGACTCGCGTGCGGAGCTCGCACCCCGGGACATCGTTGCCCGGGCCATCGACCATGAAATGAAGCGTCTGGGCGTCGACTGCGTCTATCTGGACATCAGCCATAAACCTGCGGACTTCATCAAAACGCACTTTCCGACCGTCTATGAACGCTGCCTGACGTTCGGCATCGACATCACGCGCCAAGCCATTCCGGTGGTTCCCGCTGCGCATTACACCTGCGGCGGTGTGCTCGTCGATCAACACGGTCGCACTGACGTGCCGGGGCTGTATGCCATTGGCGAGACCAGCTTTACCGGCCTGCACGGCGCCAACCGCATGGCCAGCAACTCGCTGCTGGAATGCTTTGTCTACGCCCGTTCCGCGGCGAACGACATTATTACGCAGTTGCCGGACATCGCTCAGCCTCACGATTTGCCGTTCTGGGACGCCAGCCAGGTCACTGATTCGGACGAAGACGTGATCATTGCGCACAACTGGGACGAGTTGCGGCGGTTCATGTGGGACTACGTCGGCATTGTGCGAACCAACAAGCGTCTGCAACGCGCGCAACACCGGGTTCGCTTGCTGCTGGACGAGATCGACGAGTTCTACAGCAACTATAAAGTCAGCCGCGACCTGATCGAGTTGCGCAACCTGGCTCAGGTGGCAGAGTTGATGATCGCTTCCGCGATGGCGCGTAAAGAGAGCCGGGGACTGCATTACACGCTGGACTATCCGGACATGCTGCCCGAGGCGCTCGATACTATTCTGGCGCCGCCCACCTATTGCGGCTGAACTTCAACCGCAGACGCAGGCGCCGGTGCAGATCCGGCGCCATGGCGTCCGCCGGAATGCAGACGCTTCTGATCCACCAGCGCGCCAGCCAGTGCCCTTTCATCACGCGAAACCGAAGCACAACGAGACGCGGCAGCGCCATGCTGTCCGGACGCAATTGCACCGGTTGCCATCCCGCGCGCTCGCTCCACACCTGCCAGCCCGAGCTGTCTCGGCGCAAGCCGGTGTAGGCGTGTTCGTCACTCAGCAAAATCGATCGACGTAGATACTGCAGACCATGCAGCACACACAGCAGGACGGCGACCGTTTTGGCCCACAAGGAAAGATCAAGCAGGAAAACCGCGACCAGCGCCAGCGACTGGGCACCGAGATACGCCGTCAACAGGGCCCGAGAGCGCTGCCAACGGCATTCGAAACGATCATTTCGGCTGGACACGGTCCAGGATCATTCGAACCATACGCTGCAGTTCGGGGTCTTCGGACTCACCGCGCTGCATGAACCAGCCAAACATGTCCTGATCCTCACAGGTCAGCAGACGCACATACAGTGCGCGGTCCACGTCGTTTAGCGAGGGATAGACTTCTCTGACAAACGGCACCAGCAACACATCCAGCTCGAGCATGCCGCGGCGGCTGTGCCAAAAGAGGCGATTGAGTTCAACATCTTCGACCATGGGGCGCTCCTCAAATTTGCCGGCGAGTATACAGGGCCGCACTGTTGGGGCGTACCCGCAGTTAGTCGCAGGTTTTTGCAAGGGTCTTTACCCGACTTGCATATACCCATAAGCGAGACACGGCACTATGATGGTGCCCCAGACTTCTACCCACGCGATGACTCATGGCCGATTCAGCTTTTTTCTGCCCACTCTCTCACGAAGGTGTACTGGCCGTTCGCGGCGTGGACGCCAGCAAATTCCTTCAAGGCCAGCTGACCTGCAACCTGGATTACCTGAGCGATGCCAAGGCCACGCTCGGTGCACGTTGCACCCAGAAAGGCCGTATGCAATCCAGCTTCCGCATCCTGCTGGAAGGCGACGGCGTGCTGCTGGCCATGGCCAGTGAGCTGATCGAAGCCCAGTTGCTGGACCTGAAAAAATACGCGGTGTTTTCCAAATCCCGGCTGACCGACGAAAGCGCGTCATGGGTGCGTTTTGGCCTCAACGACGGTGACGGCGCACTGGTCACCCTCGGTCTGGACCTGCCACAAGAGACTGATGCGGTCGTCCGTGCCAATGATCTGATCGCGATTCGCGTTTCCCCTGCTCGCGCAGAGGTGTGGGTTCGCGCCGATCAGGCGGAGGAGATCCGCACCCGCCTGGCGGCACAGTTGCCGGAAGGCACGTTGAACGACTGGCTGCTGGGCCAGATTCGTGCTGGCATCGGCCAAGTCTTCGGCCAGACCCGAGAAGCGTTCATCCCACAGATGATCAACCTGCAAGCCGTCGGCGGCGTCAGCTTTAAGAAAGGCTGCTACACCGGGCAGGAAATCGTCGCGCGAATGCAGTACCTGGGCAAACTCAAACGTCGCCTGTATCGCCTGACACTGGAAGGCAGCAATGTGCCCGAGCCGGGCGTCGAATTGTTTTCGCCAGTCCACGCCAGTTCGGTAGGCAACGTGGTGATTGCAGCGCGTGCTGGCGCCACCGTCGAGGTGTTGGCGGTTCTGCAGGCCGACGCCGTTGAAGACGGCAATATTCGTCTCGGCGCTGCGGATGGCCTGGTTTTGCTGTTGACCGAACTGCCTTACACACTGGATGCCAAGCTTGAAACACAGCGTTAACCCTCGCTTGAATCAACGAGCCGCACGTCAGCGTAGTTGTCTGCGCTCCAGCCAGGATGTGGCCGGGGGCGTTGGCCGAAATGCACTATCCAGAGATCTGATATGAGCAGCATGGCTGACGAGGTGCAGAGGGACCTGATCAAGGCAATCGACAGAGACGCCTTGTTTCTGCCGACGCTTCCTGAGGTGGCAATGAAAATTCGCCTGGCCGCGGAAGATTCGGAAATCACCATCGCGGCTCTCAGTAAAGTGATTGGCAGTGATACCGCCCTCTCCGCCCGCCTGATCAAGGTGGTGAACAGCCCGTTGCTGCGGCCCAACTTCGAAGTCAGTGATGTACTCACCGCGGTTCGCCGCCTGGGTGTGAATTACAGCTGCAACCTGGCCATCGGCCTGGTGGTCGAGCAGATGTTTCACGCCAAGTCCGGTGTGGTCGAGTCCAAGATGCGTGACATCTGGAAACTGAGCCTGCAAGTTGCCGGTGTCAGCAGCGTGCTCAGCTTGAAGCGCGCTCATTTGAAGGCCGACAAGGCCACGCTGGCCGGGCTGATTCATCTGATTGGCGTGCTGCCGATCCTGACCTACGCCGAAGACAACTTTGAATTGCTGGCCGACGCTGTGAGCCTGAACCATGTGATCGAACGCATTCACCCGATCATCGGCGAACGATTGCTGCGCTCGTGGGATTTTCCGGAAGCACTGGCGATCGTGCCCAGGCAGTTCCAGAACTTTACGCGGGTTTCCACCCAGGCCGACTACGTCGACCTGGTGCAGGTCGCCACCGTGCATGTTCATGAAGCGACCGGACGGCCTTACCCGAATCTGGACGTTCTGGGGATGCCTGCCGTCAGCCAGTTGGGGCTGAACATGGCCGACGGCGCGTTGATCAACCAAATGAATGAAGCGATGACGTTGCTGTATTGACTCGACGCTGCCGTGATCGCCCCAAAACAACTGTCGCGCGCTGACCTGTCCGGACGGGGTGTGTCATTCACCGATGATGTCGCTGCTCCACCGCATTCGCCACTGTCGTAACCTCCAGCAGCTCCCACAGGGTGCGCGGCAGGTCCCGGTTTATGCGGTCTCTTCAGAGAACTCCTAGCTGTTTGATGCGCTGCGACGAAGCATGGGTACAACGCAATACCTGTGGGAGACGTCCGAGGTTACGAGGGCAGCGAAGGGGTGTCATTCACCGATGATGTCGTTGCCCCACCGCATTCGCCACTGTCGTAACCTCCAGCAGCTCCCACAGGGTGCGTGGCAGGTCTCGGTTTATACGGTCTCTTCAGAAAACTCCTAGCTGTTTGATGCGCTGCGACGAAGCATGGGTACAACGCAATACCTGTGGGAGACGTCCGAGGTTACGAGGGCAGCGAAGGGGGGGTCATTCACCGATGATGTCGCTGCCCCACCGCATTCGCGAGCAAGCTCGCTCCCACAGGTGGTGTGTCAGCCGCGAAAATGTCGCTGACCCACCGCATTCGCCACTGTCGTAAACTCCAGCAGCTCCCACAGGGTGCGTGGCAGGTCCCGGTTTATGCGGTCTCTTCAGAAAACTCCTAGCCGTTTTGATGCGCTGCGACGAAGCATGGGTACAACGCAATACCTGTGGGAGACGTCCGAGGTTACGAGGGCAGCGAAGGGGGGGGGGCATTCACCGATGATGTCGCTGCCCCACCGCATTCGCGAGCAAGCTCGCTCCCATAAGTGGTGTGTCAGCCGCAAAAATGTCGCTGACCTGGCGCGTATGTCTACGATGGAAGGGAAACCGGGAATGTCACTCGAACCTTCAATCCGCGCTCAGCGCCATCATGCAAAGTGATCTTCGCCAGATGCGCGCGACAGATTTCGCCGACGATTGCCAGGCCGAGCCCTGAGCCGGTGCTTTGCTGATTGCGCCGATAAAAACGTTCGAACACGCGATCGCGCTCGTGCAATGGAATACCCGGCCCGTCATCCTCGACTTCGAGCACGCAGGGCGCATGCACCCTCAGCACTACATTGCCACCGGATGGCGTGTGTGCGAGGGCGTTGTCCACAAGGTTGCTCAGCAGTTCGTTGAGCAAGGTCGGCTCGCCGCGCATCCAGACCGGCTCATCGGCTTCCAGGGCCAGGGCAACGCCTCGGGCATGGGCCAGCGGCGCCATGGCCATGCCCAACTCCCGCGCCAGTTGGCTGAGGTCCAGCAACTGCGCCCCGCCTTCAGCAATCGCCCGGGCACCGTTTTCGATGCGTGCCAGCGACAGCAACTGATTGGCCAGGTGCGTCAGTTTGTCCGTCCCCATGGCCGCGCTTTCCAGCGTGCTGCGCCAGGCAGCCGGCTCCTGATCACGCAGCCCCAATTCGACCCTCGCCTTGAGCGCAGCCAACGGCGTGCGCAGCTCATGGGCGGCATCAGCGATGAACTGCGCCTGACGCTCGAACTGCATGCGCAGGCGCTCGGTGAAGTGGTTGAGCGAGATGACCAGCGGGCGCAGTTCGTGCTGCACCTCGACCATGGGTAACGAGCGTAAATCGTCGGGCTCACGCTCCTCCACCGCCGTGCGCAAGCGATCCAGCGGTCGCAGTGCGGCGCTCACGGTAAACCACACCAGCAGCAGCGCGCCGCTGCCGAGCATGCCCAGCCGCAACAGGGTATCGGCCATCAGGCCCCGCGCCATGCTCACCCGTTGCTCCTCGGTCTCGGCCACGCGGATTTCGGCGATGCCGTTCATGTTCGGCTCGCTCACCGGTTTGAGCAGGCTGACCACGCGCACATCCTGGCCCTGATAGCGCGCGCTGTAGAATTTGGCCAGCGCCGGGTAAGCGTCGGTGCGCGGCGTGCCGGGCGGCGGCCCGGGGAGATTTTCGTAACCCGAAATCAGCTTGTGGTTGATGTCGTTGACCTGGTAATAGATCCGACCGGCGCTGTCATAGGCAAACGTATCGAGGGCCACGTAGGGCACGTCGGCGCTGAGGGTGCCATCACGCTCGGACAACCCGGCTGCGATGGTCCGCGCCGAAGCCAGCAGCGTGCGGTCGTAGGCGGTGTCCGCTGCCTCGCGACCGTTCCAGTAGGCGCTCATGCCGCTGGCGATCATCAACACCACCAGCAGCAATCCCAGGTTCCACAGCAGGCGCCAGCGCAGGCTGTTTTCCGCAGAAGGAAACGGATTAAGCATCCCGGCTTTCCAGCAAATAGCCCAGACCGCGGAAGGTCACGATCCCGACCGGATGGCCATCCAGCTTCTTGCGCAACCGGTGGACGTAGATTTCGATAGCGTCCGCACTGGCCTCCTCGTCCAGGCCGAACACCTGAGCGGCCAGTTGCTCCTTGCTCATCACCCGACCGGGACGGGCGATCAGCGCTTCGAGGACCGACTGCTCGCGAGAGGTCAACGTCAGTACATCGTCGCTCAGTGTGAAGCGCCGGGTGTCGAGGTCATACACCAGCACCCCACACCGCTGCTGGCGTTCGCCGCCCAACACGCTGCGTCGCAACAGCGCCTTGACCCGTGCTTCCAGCTCCGACAACTCGAAAGGTTTGGCCAGGTAATCGTCGGCCCCCAGATTGAGGCCGTGGACCCGATCCTTGACGTCACTGCGGGCGGTCAGCATCAACACCGGAATGTTCTTGCCCCGCGCCCGCAGCCGCGCGAGCACCTCAAAACCGTCCATGCGCGGCAGGCCGACATCGAGGATCGCCACCGCGTACTCTTCGCTGCCCAGCGCCAGATCAGCCGCCACGCCGTCGTGCAGCACGTCCACGGTCAGCCCGCTGCCCTTTAGCGCCAGCGCGACGCTTTCAGCCAGTTGCAGATGGTCTTCGACGAGCAGGACACGCATCGACTTCTCCCGATTGAGGCGTTTGGTGGAGGCGGAGTTTACAGGCGCGCCGCCGTCTGTGAAGGCCCTAAGCGCGTCAGACAGCACCGCCGCTGCCCGCACGAGAGCTGGCGGGTACTCAATGAAAGGTAGTTGAAAGGTTGATGAAAGCTTCGCCCATTAGGATCCGGTTACGACTTGTTACGCTTGCCCTCATTCCGAGGTCCGTGACACGCAGGTCGTGACGAAAAACGCCTCGATGCGTTTTCAACAATAAAAACAATATCGGAGTCACCGGTGATGAGCTCACTGAAATCCTCGGCCACAGCGCCGTCTGAATCCCATTCTGTTTTGAGTACACTTCGCGGTTTTGCTGCGCGGTGCATCGTCACGCCCTCCTCCCTGATCACCACGCGTCCACGACGCGGTGGGAATCTTCGCCCGATCCAATAAGCCAAACGCACCCAAAAACAACAACTCCGTTGGAGACTGACCATGAACCTATCGTTGCGCCGTATCAGCGTCGCCGCCAGCTGCATGCTGGTAGCCACTCAACTGTGGGCAGCCGAGCCCAATCGTCCTGAATGCATCGCACCGGCATCGCCGGGTGGCGGTTTCGACCTGACCTGCAAACTGGTGCAAAGCGCACTGGTCAACGAGAAGATTCTGACCAAACCGATGCGCGTGACCTACATGCCCGGCGGTGTCGGTGCAGTGGCGTACAACGCGGTGGTCGCACAGCGCCCGGCGGACGCTGGCACGCTGGTCGCCTGGTCCAGCGGTTCGCTGCTGAACCTTGCCCAAGGCAAGTTCGGTCGGTTCGACGAAAACGCGGTGCGCTGGCTGGCGGCGGTCGGCACCAGTTATGGCGCCATCGCGGTGAAAGCCGATTCGCCCTACAAGAACCTCGACGATCTGGTCAAAGCCCTGAAAACCGACCCAAGCAAAGTGGTCATCGGCTCAGGCGGCACCGTCGGCAGTCAGGACTGGATGCAGACCGCCCTGGTCGCCAAGGCAGCCGGTATCAACCCGCGGGATCTGCGTTATGTGGCGCTCGAAGGCGGCGGTGAAATCGCCACCGCCCTGCTCGGCGGGCATATCCAGGTTGGCTCCACTGACATCTCCGACTCCATGCCGCACATCCTCAGTGGCGACATGCGCCTGCTGGCGGTGTTCTCCGAGAAGCGCCTGGACGAGCCGGAAATGAAGAACATTCCGACCGCCAAAGAGCAAGGCTACGACATCGTCTGGCCCGTAGTACGTGGTTTCTACCTCGGCCCGAAGGTGACCGACGAGGAATACAACTGGTGGAAAGCAGCGTTCGACAAGCTGCTGGCCTCGGAAGACTTCGCCAAGCTGCGTGACCAGCGCGAGTTGTTCCCGTTCGCCATGACCGGTGACGAGCTGGACAAGTACGTGAAGACCCGCGTGGGTGAATACAAAGTGCTGGCCAAGGAATTCGGCCTGATTCAGTGATGGGACCCCGTTAAGTGGTTCTCGATTGACTGACGTGAGGGTTGCGCCGCCTGCGCGGTGGCGCCACCCGGGAGCTTTCCATGGTGTTTCAACGCATTTTCGCCTTCGTACTGCTGTTGGCCTGTATCGGCCTGGCGCTGATGGCCTGGCCTTATCAGGCACCTTTTTCCTACGAACCCGTGGGCCCGCGCGCGTTTCCGCTGCTGATGCTGGCGCTGATGGGCATTTCGTTGCTGTACATGGTGTTTCGCCCAACGCCGATCAAGCATTCCGAAGGCGAGCCACCGCTGGACCGTCCGACGCTGATCAAGATCGCCGCGTGCACGGTTCTGCTGCTGATCTTTGCGGGCCTGTTCGAACCTCTGGGTTTTGTGTTGAGCAGCATGCTGATCGGCATTCCCATGGCGCGTTTATATGGCGGTCGCTGGCTGCCCAGCATCGTCATCATCACCTTGATGAGCATCGGTCTGTACCTGCTCTTCGACAAAGTAATGGATGTGCCTCTGCCACTGGGCGTGCTCGACGCTCTGGAGAACTGATATGGATACTCTCGGCTATCTCGGCCAGGGCTTCGGCGTCGCGCTGACCCCGTACAACCTGATCACCGCCCTTTCCGGCACGCTGATCGGCACCATCGTCGGCCTGCTGCCGGGCCTGGGTCCGATCAATGGCGTGGCGCTGCTGATCCCCATCGCCTTCGCCTTGGGCCTTCCGCCCGAGTCGGCATTGATTCTGTTGGCAGCCGTCTATCTGGGTTGTGAGTACGGCGGGCGCATCAGCTCGATTCTGCTCAATATTCCGGGTGAAGCGTCCACCGTCATGACGACACTCGACGGCTACCCGATGGCCCGTCAGGGCCTTGCCGGCGTGGCACTCTCGCTGTCCGCATGGAGTTCGTTCATCGGCGCATTGATCGCAACCTGCGGCATGGTGCTGTTCGCCCCATTGCTTGCCAAATGGGCGATCGCCTTCGGACCGGCGGAATACTTCGTGTTGATGGTGTTCGCGATCGTCTGCCTGGGCGGCATGGCCGGCGATCGTCCACTGAAGACATTCGTTGCCGCGTTGATCGGACTGTTTTTGTCGAGCATCGGCATTGACGCCAACAGCGGCGTCTACCGTTTCACCGGAGACAACATTCACCTGGCAGACGGCATCCAGTTCGTGGTGCTGGTGTTGGGCCTGTTCTCGATCAGCGAAATCCTGCTCTTGCTGGAAAAGACCCACCACGGTCAGGAAGCGGTCAAGGCGACCGGTCGCATGATGTTCAACGTCAAGGAAGCCAGCGCGGTCTTCGTCGTCAACCTGCGTTGCGGAGTGATGGGCTTCATCATGGGCGTGTTGCCGGGTGCCGGCGCTACGCTGGCCAGTGCCGTGGCGTATATGACCGAGAAACGTATCGCGGGTAAAGACGGCAAATTCGGCCAAGGTGACATGCGCGGTCTGGCAGCGCCTGAAACCGCTATTGGCGGCGCTGCCTGTGGCGCACTCGTGCCGATGCTGACCCTCGGCGTACCGGGTTCGGGGACCACGGCCGTGATGATCGGCGCACTGTCGCTGTACAACATCACGCCGGGACCTTTGCTGTTCCAGCAACAACCCGATCTGGTCTGGGGCCTGATCGCGTCGCTGTTCGTCGCCAACGTCATGCTGGTGATCCTGAATATTCCGATGATCCGTGTGTTCACTCGCATTCTTGCGGTGCCGAACTGGGCGCTGGTGCCGGTGATCGCGATCATTACCGGGATCGGTGTCTACGCGGTTCACGCCACCACCTTCGACCTGTTTCTGATGGTCGGCATCGGTATCTTCGGTTACATCCTGCGCAAGCTGGACTTCCCGTTGTCGCCGATCCTGCTGGGCTTCATCCTCGGCGGTTTGATGGAGCAGAACCTGCGTCGCGCGCTGTCGATCTCCAACGGCTCGCTGGAGATTCTCTGGTCAAGCCCGATCACGCTGGGTGTGTGGGCACTGACCATCGTCATGCTGGCCTTCCCGCTGCTGCGCATCTGGCGCAAGCGCTCACAGCGTCGCGCGCTGGCCGATGTCTGATCGACCCTTCAAAACGTGGTGGGGAACGCCGCTGGTCGGCCTGCTGGGGGGTTACCTCGCCAGTCAGGTCGGCTGGCCGTTGCCCTGGATGGTCGGCTCATTGCTGGCGATCATCCTGGTCCGCTGCCTGACCCCATGGCAGCTGGCTGAAATCCCCGGCGGCCGCAAATGCGGCCAATGGGTGGTCGGCATCGGCATCGGCCTGCACTTCACCCCTGTCGTCATCGAACAAGTCCTCTCGCATTTCGGCCTGATCTTCATCGGTGCGCTGGTCACCAGCGTGTCCAGCGTGGTGGGCGTCTGGCTGATGCTGCGCACCGGCGAGGACCGCGCAACGGCGTTCTTTTCCAGTATGCCCGGCGGCTCGGGAGAGATGGTCAACCTCGGTGCACGCAATGGCGCGATGCTCAGCAACGTGGCGGCCGGTCAAAGCCTGCGCGTGCTGGCGGTGGTCTTGTGCGTTCCGGCGATTTTCAAATACCTGATGGGCAATGGCGCCCCGCCGTCTCATGCCACGGTCGTGGACTGGACGTGGCTCGCGTTGCTTTTCCCGCTGGGCGCGTTGGTCGCCTGGCTGTGGCAGCGTCTGAAACAGCCCAATCCCTGGCTGTTCGGGCCATTGCTGGTGAGCGCGGTGATCAGCGTCAGTTTCGACCTGCACATCGGCCTGCCCAACGGCGGCAGTCAGGTGGGGCAATGGTTGATCGGCAGCGGTCTGGGGTGTCACTTCAACCGCGCGTTCTTCCGCCGCGCCCCTTCTTTTATTGGGCGGACGCTGATCGGGACGGCGCTGACCATGAGCATCGCAGCGCTGTGTGCATTGGCGTTGAGCACGGCGACCCATCTGGACCTGCGCTCATTGACCCTGGGCATGATGCCCGGCGGCATCGCAGAAATGAGTTTGACGGCCGAAGTGCTGCAACTGTCGGTGCCGCTGGTCACGGCGATGCAGGTGATGAGGTTGCTGTTCGTGTTGTTTCTGGCGGAGCCGTTGTTCAGGTACTGGAATCGGCAGCCTGCGGTGTGAAGCCCGATTGGGGGAGCGGCATTGTCATGATCGTTCCCCCGCTCCGCGTGGCAATGCCCCTCGGACGCTCCGCGTCCTTTGACGCAGAGCGTCAATAAAGGCGTTCCCACGCTGAGCGCGGGAACGATCAAACGATCAAAATCAGACCTGTTCGGGCAAGCGCCACTCAATCGGGGTCAGTCCGTTCTGCTCCAGAAACTTGTTGGCCATGCCGAAATGCCCGCAGCCCAGAAAGCCTTTATAAGCCGACAACGGCGAGGGATGAACGGAGGTGAGGATCTTGTGCTTGGTCGCATCGATGAGCTTTTTCTTGCTCTGAGCGTGGGCGCCCCACAGCAGGAAGACCAGATGCGGCTGATGCGCGCTGACGGTTTCGATGATCTTGTCGGTGAAGTGCTGCCAGCCTTTGCCCGCGTGAGAGGCGGCGTTGGCGCGTTCGACGGTCAGCGTGGTGTTGAGCATCAGCACGCCCTGATCCGCCCACGATTGCAAGTAGCCGTGGTTGGGAATGTCGATGTTCAGGTCGCGCTTGAGCTCTTTGTAGATGTTCACCAGCGACGGCGGCGCCGGTACGCCCGGTTGCACGGAAAAGCACAGGCCGTGCGCCTGGTTCGGGCCGTGATACGGGTCCTGACCGAGGATGACCACTTTCACGTTGTCCAGCGGCGTTGAATTGAGCGCATTGAAGATCAGCGGTCCCGGAGGATAGATCTCCTTGCCCGCGGCATGCTCCTGGCGCAGGAACTCGCGCAGCTCACCCATGTAAGGCTTTTCGAATTCTTCACGCAGGGCCTGCTTCCAGCTGGCCTCAAGTTTGATGCGGTCGTCGTCTGTCATGGTCGTATCCGGCAAAATCAATGCGCGGACTTTAGGGGCTGTGACCCATTATTTCCAGCGCAACACGTCGCGGGTTTTCTACACTCCTCTGCACCACCTGATTGCAACTTCCCGGCAGACGCAGGACTCACAGTCCTTAACGGATACCCGTACCATGCACACGAGGTTACGATGAATCTGCAATTCGAAGAGCTTACCGGCACCGACGGCGCCCGCCTCGGCATCGCCACGCTGGATGCGGAAAAATCCCTTAACGCGCTATCCCTGCCGATGATTCTGGCGCTGCAGGATCGACTGGATGCCTGGGCCAGCGACCCTCAGATTGTCTGTGTCCTTTTACGCGGCAACGGCGAGAAAGCGTTCTGTGCGGGCGGCGACGTCCGGGCGCTGGTCGAAGCCAACCGTGGCAAACCGGGAAACGTCCCACCACTGGCCGCGCAGTTTTTTGCCGCTGAATACCGTCTGGACTACTCGCTACACACCTACCCGAAACCGTTGATCTGCTGGGGTCACGGCTACGTGCTCGGCGGCGGCATGGGGTTGTTGCAAGGCGCCAATATTCGCGTGGTAACGCCCAGCAGCCGCCTGGCAATGCCGGAAATCAACATCGGCCTGTTCCCCGACGTCGGCGCCAGTTGGTTTTTGTCGCGCCTGCCCGGCAAGTTGGGGCTGTTTCTGGGCCTGACCGGGTCGCACATCAACGGCCGCGATGCGCTGGATCTGGACCTGGCTGATCGCTTTCTGCTGGACGATCAACAGGAAGAAATGATTGATCGCCTGTTGCAGTTGAACTGGCAAGAACAGACTGCCGTGCAGCTGAACAGCCTGTTCAAGGCGCTGCAACAGGAAGCCACTGGTCAGCTTCCGCCTGCGCAGTGGCTGCCGCGTCGCCAGCAGATCGACGAGATTCTCGATGTGGCGGACGCCCCGTGTGCCTGGAACGCTCTGAAACATCAGCTTCATTCACAGGATGCGCTGCTGGCCAAGGCCGCAAAAACCCTGACCGAGGGCTGCCCGTTGACGGCGCAATTGGTGTGGGAACAGATTCAGCGGGCTCGGCACATGTCGCTGGCCCAGGTGTTCCAGATGGAATACTGCATGAGCCTGAACTGCTGCCGTCACCCTGAATTCAGTGAGGGGGTGCGGGCGCGCTTGATCGACAAGGACCATATGCCGCACTGGCATTGGCAAGACATCGCGACGATCCCACTGGCGGTGGTGGACGCGCATTTCGAAAAGGCCTGGGAAGGACGGCACCCGTTGGCGGATTTGTCGGGCTATTGAACATTGCACCTACGGGTGACCAGCGACAAGACAATAAAAAACGGCGCTCAAGGGAGCGCCGTCTGCGTTGGCCTATCGGTTCCCGCCGCCTGGGCCGCCATGTCCGCCTCGACCGAAATTACCGTCCTCGCGGAAGTTGCGACCACCGCCGGAGGGACGCCCTGGGCCCGGACCTCCGCCGCCGGGATTGCCGTGCCAGCCGGAACCTGGCCCCGGACCGCCGCCTCCGCCAGGTCTAGGACCAGGAGGCGGTGGGCGATAACCGGAGCCGCCGCCGTGGTACCCACCGCCACCGCCGTGCCAGCCCCCGCCTCCATATCCGGGGCGACCACCGCCATATCCGGGACCGTAATAACGCGGAGGCGGTGCATAGTAACGAGGTGGGTTGTAATAGCGCGGGCCCGAGTAGTAGCGCGGAGATGAGTAGTACACCGCGGAACCGTAAGCGGTCGGGCCATAGGGGCGATAGTTGTCATACACGTATCCGCTGCTGTAGCCGCTGCTATAGACAGGCTGCGTGTAGGTGTCCGATTCGTAATAGCCTCCGTAACATCCTGCAAGAGACAACGTCATCAAAACGGTGAGCAAGCTTCGTCGATACATGGCGGCCTCCTGGACCGCGATAGAGCTCGAACCAGCGGCGCTGGTCGGCGTTCCCAAAACTGCCGAGAACGTAAGGTCAGACTGCAAAATCCCCTCCGAGTGCCCCAGCTCAAGCCCCAGCCGCCAGACGGCGCCCCGCAACGGTGCACGTTTGTCCCGCGAAAAAACCTCACACGTCGCCCGCCGCCATGGCCTGCGCGGCCTGTGGCGACTTGGCACAACTCTCGCTTATCAAAGGTTGTGCAGGAGTCAACTCAGGTTCGCGGCACCACAATTTGCAATAGCCGACTAGGGTTCCGGCTCGCTTGAAAACAGCGAGTGGCTGGTCCGAGAGTCGGCGACCTCCAGTAGAGGTTACACGGCGGGATAAAAGCCCGGGAGACAGGACACCAGTGGTGTCGCCGTGCTCCTGACCGCCCCTTTTCGCTACTGGAGGTTATCCATGCAAAAGTCCCGTCTGTTCGGTCTGCTCACCGCCGGCCTCATCGCTGCATTCAGCCTCTCGGCCACCGCCGCCTCGAAAAAAGACTTCGACGTCTGCTGGACCATTTATGCCGGCTGGATGCCGTGGGAATACGCAGGCACGCAAGGCATCGTCGACAAGTGGGCCAAGAAGTACAACATCAACATCAAGGTCACTCAGATCAACGACTACGTTGAGTCGATCAACCAGTACACCGCTGGCCAGTTCGACGGCTGCACCATGACCAACATGGATGCCCTGACCATTCCAGCCGCAGGCGGCGTGGAAAGCACCGCACTGGTAGTCAGTGACTTCTCCAACGGCAACGACGGCATCGTCATCAAGGGCAACGGCAAGAAAGTCACTGACCTCAAGGGCATGGACGTCAACCTGGTCGAGCTGTCGGTTTCCCACTACCTGCTGGCCCGCGCCCTGGACTCGGTGGACCTGACCGAGAAAGACCTCAAGGTCGTCAACACGTCCGATGCCGACATCTCTGCGGCGTTCAACACCGATCAGGTCAAGGCCGTCACCACCTGGAACCCGATGCTCTCCGACATCAAGGCCAAGCCGGGCGTCACCGAAGTGTTCGATTCGAGCAAGATCCCGGGCGAAATCATGGACATGATGGTGGTCAACACCCAGACCCTCAAAGACAACCCCGCATTGGGCAAAGCCCTGACCGGCGCCTGGTTTGAAGTCGTCGCGTTGATGAACGCCAAGTCCGCCGAATCCAAGGTCGCGCTGGAACACATGGCCAAGGCCTCGGGCACCGACCTGGCCGGTTTCCAGTCGCAGCTGGACACCACCAAGCTGTTCGCCACACCGAAAGAAGCCCTGGCGTTCGCCACCAGCAAGCAACTGCCGAGCACCATGCGCAAGGTCGCTGACTTCTCCTTCGAACACGGTCTGCTCGGCGAAGGCGCCAAAGACTCCAGCGCCGTCGGCATGAGCTTCGCCAACAGCGTGACCGAAGGCGACAAGGGCAACCTCAAACTGCACTTCGACCCGAGCTATGTGCAGATGGCCGCTGACGGCAAGTTGTAAAAATTCGCTTCAGACAGGTTATTCCATATGCGCCTAATAAACCGCCGCCCGGATCGCGCCAGCCGATTGATTCTGGTGATCCTGCCGTTCGCCCTGTTGCTGTTCGCCTACTTCACGGGCTCGGCAACACGGCTGACGGAGAACCCTAACGACAAGCTGCTGCCCAGCGCCGTGCAGATGACGGATGCAATCAAACGTGTCGCGATCAACCCTGATCAACGCACCGGCGAATACATCCTGTGGCAGGACACCGCGTCCAGCCTGCAACGCCTGGCCATTGGCCTGGCGATCAGTGCGGTCGTCGGGCTGTGTCTGGGCATTGCGTCGGGCGTGCTGCCGCTGTTCGGTGCGCCGTTGTCACCCTTGCTGACGGTGCTGTCGATGGTGCCGCCGCTGGCGATTCTGCCGATTCTGTTCATCGTCTTCGGCCTGGGCGAGTTGTCGAAGGTGATGCTGATCGTGATCGGCATCACCCCGGTGCTCGCCCGTGATCTGGAACAGCGCGCCCGGGAGATTCCGGTCGAGCTGCTGATCAAGGCCCAGACGCTGGGCGCGTCGACCTGGACGCTGATTCTGCGCGTCGTGCTGCCGCAGTTGCTGCCACGGCTGTTGATCTCGCTGCGGCTGGTGTTGGGCTCGGCCTGGTTGTTCCTGATCGCGGCCGAAGCCATCGCGTCCACCGACGGTCTGGGTTACCGCATCTTCCTGGTGCGGCGTTATCTGGCGATGGACATGATCCTGCCCTACGTGGTCTGGATCACCCTGCTCGCCTGGCTGATGGACTGGGGCCTGAAAGCGCTGACACGCAAAGCGTTCCCTTGGTACGAGGGCGCACGCGCATGAGCTTCATTACGGTCAATAACGTCTGGCAACAATACGACGATCAAGTGGTGCTGGAAGGCCTGAACCTGAGCATCGCCGAGGGCGAGTTCTGCACCCTTGTCGGCGCGTCGGGTTGCGGCAAATCGACCTTCCTGCGCCTGCTCCTGGGCCAGGAAGTGCCGAGCAAAGGGAGCATTCTGCTCGACGGTCAACCCTTGGCCAAAGAACCGGATGCCAGCCGTGGCGTGGTGTTCCAGCGTTACTCGGTGTTCCCGCACCTGTCGGTGCTGGACAACGTGGCGCTGGGCCTTGAACTGCCGCGTTCAGCGGTGTTGGGCCGGTTGTTCGGCAACGCGAAACGTGAGGCTCGGGAGCAGGCCTCGGTGCTGCTGCACAAGGTCGGGCTCGGCCACGCGCTGGACAAGTACCCGACGCAGCTGTCTGGCGGCATGCAGCAACGGCTCGCCATCGCTCAGGCACTGATCATGAAGCCTCGCGTGCTGCTGCTCGACGAGCCGTTCGGTGCGCTCGATCCCGGCATCCGCAAAGACATGCACGCCCTGCTGCTGGAGCTGTGGCGGGAAACGAAACTGACGGTGTTCATGGTCACTCACGACCTGTCCGAAGGCTTCAACCTCGGCACGCGGCTGCTGGTGTTCGACAAGGTCCGCATCGACCCGCACGCACCCGGTGCCTATGGCGCCCGCATCACTTATGACATTCCCCTGAACAGCGATCGTCGCGCCGCGCGCGCGGCCATTGAATCGCTGCAAACGGTTTGAAGGATTCTCGACATGACTGATTCAACTGCTGTCTTTCCGGTATTCGCCGAAGAACTGCTGCCCGGTGGCGGCCACCTGTCGTTCGTCCTCAAACGCGGCGAATTGCTGCGCCTGACCGACCTCAACGGCAACGCCAACGTCAGCCTGACGATGTTCAACGCCCATGAAAAAACCGAGCGCCTGAACCTGCCTGACAGCCTCAAATGCCAACACACCGCCAAGCTGACCACCGGCCATTGCCTGTACTCGGACATGGGCCGCGTGCTGGCAGCGATCACCGCAGACACCTGCGGCTGGAGCGACAGCATCGGCGGCGTGTTGTGTGCCGATGAAGTCACCGAGAAGTACGGCCAGGGCCGCTATCAGGAACTGCGCAACGGCTTCTTCCGCAACGGCACCGACAACCTGCTGGTCGAGATGGGCAAGTGGGGCTTGGGCCTTTCCGATCTGCTGATGACACTCAACCTGTTCAGCCGCGTCAACGTCGACGACAACGGCGCCCTGGCCTTCGTCCCCGACAACTCGAAAGCTGGCGACAGCATCGAGCTGTACGCACCGATGGACACGCTGGTGGTGCTCACGGCGCTGCAACACCCGATGGACCCCAACCCCGAGTACGCGCCGCAGCCCGTCAAGTTGAGCTGGATGAAGGCCGACGCCAGCGTCGCTGAACACTGCCGTACGTCCCGCGAGGAAAACGTGCGCGGTTTCATCAACACCGACCGCCTGTTCGCTTGAGGATTGCCGCGATGAATACGCCACAGAAAAACGCACCCGTTTCGATCACCTTCATCCCGGCTGGCGAACCTTCGCTGACCGAACTCAAGGCCGGGCAAACCCTGCGCCTGCTCGACCTCGAAGGCAATCAGGCCGTCGACACGCTGTTCTACAGCCTGGCCAACCCGCGTGAACGTTATGACGTGCAGCGCACGCTACGTCGGCAGAACAATGTCTACCTGAGCAAAGGCAGCGTGCTCTATTCCAACCTCGGCAAACCGATGCTGACCATCGTCGAAGACACCTGCGGTCGCCACGACACCCTCGGCGGCGCCTGCGCACAAGAAAGCAACACCGTGCGTTACGCGCTGGAAAAACGCCACATGCACAGCTGCCGGGATAACTACCTGCGCGCCTGCGTTCACGACGGCCGTCTGGGCAAGCGCGACATCAGCCCGAATATCAATTTCTTCATGAACGTGCCGGTCACCGCCGAAGGTGGACTGACGTTCGAAGATGGCATTTCCGGCGCGGGCAAATATGTGGAACTGCGCGCCGAAATGGACGTGATCGTGCTGATTTCCAACTGCCCGCAACTGAACAACCCGTGCAACGGCTACAACCCGACGCCGGCTGAATTGCTCGTCTGGGATTAATCGTTACACGCGCACTGATTCGACGTTTTGGCGCGAGGGACGGCCTTCGTGCAACGAGTACAACAGCGGGACGGCCCGCTACCCAGTTTGAGATCGACGCAGGTCAGTCTCCGGGGTCAAAAACCATGTTCGACACACTGCTGATCGCCAACCGCGGCGCCATTGCCTGCCGCATCCTGCGTACCTTGCGCGCCCTTAAGGTCGAAGGCGTTGCCGTCTATTCCGAAGCCGACGCCGCCAGCCTGCACATTCTGGAGGCCGATCAGGCCCACAGCCTGGGCGACGGTGGCGCGGCCGGAACCTATCTGGCGGTGGACAAGATCCTCACCATCGCGCAATCGACCGGCGCCAAGGCGATTCACCCCGGTTACGGGTTTCTCTCGGAAAACGCCGCGTTTGCGCAGGCCTGTGAAGACGCGGGGATCGCCTTCGTCGGCCCCACGCCTGAACAGCTGCGCGTCTTCGGCCTCAAGCACACGGCCCGTGCGCTGGCGAAACAGCATGGCGTGCCGATGCTGGAAGGCACCGAGTTGCTGGACAGCGTCGAATCCGCCCTGAGCGCCGCCGAGACAATCGGCTACCCGGTGATGTTGAAAAGCACGGCAGGCGGCGGTGGCATCGGCATGCGCGTGTGCCGCAGCGCCAGCGAACTGAGCGAATCGTTCGAGGCCGTCAAACGCCTCGGCCAGAACAATTTCAGTGACGCGGGCGTGTTCATCGAGAAGTACATCCAGCGCGCGCGTCATCTGGAGGTACAGGTGTTCGGCGACGGTCAGGGCGAAGTCATTGCCTTGGGTGTTCGTGACTGCTCGGTGCAACGCCGCAATCAGAAAGTCCTTGAAGAAACCCCTGCGCCCAACCTGCCTGAAGGCATGGCCGATGAGTTGTGCACGGCGGCGATCAAGCTCGCGAAAGCCGTCAGTTATCGCAGCGCCGGGACCGTGGAATTCGTCTTCGACAGCGACGATCAGCGTTTTTATTTCCTTGAAGTGAATACCCGCTTGCAGGTCGAGCACGGTGTGACCGAGCAGGTCTGGGGCGTGGATCTGGTGAGCTGGATGATCCAGCTGGCCGCCGGTGACCTGCCGCCGTTGGCCGACTTGCAAGCGGGTCTGCAACCCCGCGGCCACGCCATTCAAGCGCGGTTGTACGCCGAAGACCCGGGCCGTGACTTTCAGCCGAGTCCGGGATTGCTGACGTCCGTTCAATTCCCACCCGCGGATGGCAAGCAGTTGCGCATCGACACTTGGGTCGAGGTCGGTTGCGAGATCCCGCCGTTTTTCGATCCGATGATCGCCAAGGTCATCTGCTGGGCGCCGGATCGTGCAGCCGCCAGCGAAGGTCTGGCGCAAGCTCTGAGCGACACGCGCCTGTATGGCGTGGAGACCAATCGCGACTACTTGCGCCAGATCCTCGCCGACGCGCCTTTTGCCAGTGGCCAGCCCTGGACCCGCTGCCTGGAAGGTCTGGTGTATCACGCCGACACCTTCGAGGTGCTGAGCGGCGGTACGCAAACCAGTGTGCAGGATTATCCGGGGCGTCTGGGTTATTGGGCGGTCGGTGTGCCGCCGTCCGGTCCGATGGACAGCCGCTCCCTGCGCTTGGGTAATCGTCTGCTCGGCAACCCCGAAGGCTGCTCGGCGCTGGAAATCACCATGAGCGGGCCGATGCTGCGCTTCAACACCGATGCCGTGGTAGCGGTGACCGGGGCCGTGATTCCGCTGACGCTTGACGGTCAGGCACAGCCGATGAACCAGTCGTTTTTGGTGACCGCAGGTTCGACTCTGGCGCTCGGCACCATTGCCGGCGCAGGTGCACGCAGTTATCTGTGCGTGCGTGGCGGGCTGGATGTACCGGATTATCTGGGCAGCAAAAGCACGTTCACCCTTGGACAGTTTGGCGGTCACGGTGGTCGCGCGTTGCGGGCTGGCGACGTGCTGCACATTGCGCCGTTGACTGACCGCAGCGTCGGAGCGCAATTGCCTGCAGAACAGGCACAGGCCCTGCCGGCCGTGCGTAATATCCGGGTGATCTACGGGCCCCACGGCGCACCGGAGTATTTCACCGAGGGCTACATCCAGACCTTCTTCACCACCGATTGGGAAGTGCATTTCAACTCCAGCCGTACCGGCGTGCGCCTGATCGGGCCGAAGCCTGAATGGGTGCGTGCCGACGGCGGAGAAGCCGGGCTGCACCCCTCGAACATCCACGACAACCCGTATGCGATTGGCGCAGTGGATTTCACTGGCGACATGCCGGTCATTCTCGGACCCGACGGACCAAGCCTGGGCGGTTTCGTCTGCCCGGTGACCATCATCGAAGCGGACCTGTGGCAGTTGGGACAGCTCAAGGCCGGGGACAAGGTGCGCTTTCATCCCGTCAGCCTCGACGCCGCACGAACAGCCTTCTGCACAGGCCTGGATGTCGACGCTGATATCCCGGGGGAATCTCAATCCTGTAGGAGCGCGCTTGCCCGCGACGACGATGGTTCAGACGCCAGAGATGCAGCGGATGTACCAGCCTCTTCGCGGGCCAGCGCGCTCCTGCAGGGGGCCTCGTTGACGTCGCCGATTGTGTTGGACATTGGCGTCGCCGACACCCGCTTGGTCGCGCGCGTATCCGGCGACACCCACCTGTTGCTGGAAATCGGCGCCCCCGAGCTGGATCTGGTGCTGCGGTTCCGGGGCCACGCGCTGATGCAGGCGCTGGAAAGCAAACACCTGAACGGTGTGATCGACCTGACGCCCGGCATTCGCTCGCTGCAAGTGCATTACCAACCTGAACAATTACCCCTCGCCGAGCTGCTGAACATCGTCGCGGGCGAATGGGATGCGGTGTGCGCCAGCAAGAACCTCGAGGTGCCATCTCGCATCGTGCATCTGCCTCTGTCGTGGGACGACCCGGCCTGCCAGCTGGCAATCGAGAAGTACATGACCACCGTACGCAAGGACGCGCCGTGGTGCCCGAGCAACCTGGAGTTCATTCGTCGCATCAACGACGTGCCGAACCTGGACGAAGTGCAGCGCACCGTGTTCGACGCCAGCTACCTGGTGATGGGCCTGGGTGACGTCTACCTCGGCGCACCGGTCGCCACGCCGCTGGACCCGCGCCATCGTCTGGTGACCACCAAATACAACCCGGCCCGGACCTGGACCGCCGAAAACTCGGTCGGCATCGGCGGCGCCTACATGTGCGTCTATGGCATGGAAGGGCCCGGCGGTTATCAGTTCGTGGGCCGCACCCTGCAGATGTGGAACCGCTACCGCGCCGTCGAAGCGTTCGACGGCAAACCGTGGTTGCTGCGCTTCTTCGACCAGATTCGTTTCTACCCGGTGAGCGCCGACGAGTTGCTGAACATTCGTCGCGACTTTCCGCTCGGGCGTTACCCGCTGCAGATCGAACACACCACGCTGAACCTGGCCGACTACCAGACGTTTCTGGCGACAGAAGCCCAGAGCATCGCTGCGTTCCGCAACCAGCAGCAAGGCGCGTTCAACGCCGAGCGCGAACGCTGGATTGCCAACGGCCAGGCCACGTTCGAAAGCGATGAAGCGGTCGCCGAAAGCGTCGAAGAAGCCTCTGTACCACCGGGGCATCTGAGCGTCGACAGCCACATCGCGGGCAACCTCTGGCAGGTTCAGGTCGAAGTGGGGCAGCGTGTCGCGCCAGGCGACACGCTGGTGATTCTCGAGTCGATGAAAATGGAAATCCCCCTGCTCGCCCCGGTTGCCGGTGTGGTTCAGGAAGTGCGTGTGCAGCCCGGCTCCGCCGTACGCGCAGGCCAACGCGTGGTAGTGCTCCAAGCAGAGCACTGACAGCGAGGGCGGCGCTGATCCGGCGCCGCCCTTTCCGACCATCCTCGGTCACTGCGACCCGTACCAGCTTCCACCTCGTAAAATGCATTACATAGATACGCTTTTTTAGCCCTCAAGCACGACATAGTGCACCGCTCACTCCCTCATAACTGTCATGCCATGACCCACAGCAACATCGCCACCACCCACACCGCGCCCGCCCTCCTCAACCACAAACAACTGGCCAGAATGCGCAACAGCCCCGTCGCACGGCTGCTGGCGGGTTCGGTATGGATTCTGAAAGCGTGGCAACTGGACCTCGAATTCCCGCCCTCGATTCACGCTTACCTTGATCAACGGCTTGAGCAGGCCTTGCGCGACAGGCTTGGCCACCCCATTGATATCGATGCGCTGCATATCCAGTTCACGACCGTAGAAAATCCCACCGTGGAGAACAACGGCGAGGAACAATTCGATCTGCGCCTGTCCGTCCGGGAACTCGGCCGTGCCGTGCTCGATCCTCCGGCCTTTCTGGCGCTCCAGCGTTGCGCGGAGCCTGACCGGGCGCTGCACGAAGACTTCCCGCACTTCACGCTGGCCACCCTGTTTGCGCTGCTCATCGATACGCGGTGGACCCGTGAGTACGAGGAGCGGGTGTTGCGATTCTGGGAGCGACATGCCGATACCTGGCAAATGCTCGCCACCCTGTCGTTTCTCGACGGGCTGCGTCAGTTACAGCGCCGCAAACGCATCAGCATGGACGGGTACGTCCTTGCGCTGGACGCTGCGGGGTTCGAGTGGTTTCCAAAGACCTTGTCGGCACTGACCACCGAAAGGCATACCCCCCGCTCGGCAGTGCATCTGCTAACCCTCAACGATGACCTCATCCCGGGCGTGTTCCACCTGAGGTCCCGGTTCACGGGGCATTGCTACGTTCATGTACTCGGCGCCACCACACACTGCCACGAGTACATCAGCGACGATGAGCCCTGGAATCAGGACGCCGTCCTCAAAGCGCTGAACGCTTCACCCTGGCACCGGATGCACCTGGATCTTTCTCAGGCGCCGAACACGCTGGGGCTGAGCGAGCCGGTTGGGGATCTCTTCACGCAACTCAAGCAGGCACATCGGCAATTTTCCATTGACCGGCTCATGACCAGCGGTCCGTTCGAATCATTTGCACACGCTGCAGAGGACGAAGACGACGTGCTGATGGCGCCGATCCAGCCCGCGATGACACTGGTCAGCGTGCTGGATCACTGGCATGGCGAACCGAAGATCCTCGACCGCATCCCCACGCCGACAACTGTCGCGAACCGAATCATGGGCAATTGGCTCAAGGGGCTCGATGCAGGACCTCCCCATGACTTGGACCCGAAACACGTTTTCATCCGTTACGTGCGAGGCACCTCGACCACGCCGTGGGGCGATCCGCAACGACCGCCCACACACGTCGTCGTACCGAGTGAAACGCCGATGAGCCTCGGGCAGGCACTGATCAGAAATTATCGTGAAGAACATCCCAGCGGGTACACCGATGAGGGAGGCCGCTCGGTGGTGTACGTAGATGCAAGCGCCAAGGGCGTCTGGTCGCCCGAGGCAGAGCTGTCGATCACACCCGCGAGTGTCCAGGCGCATGTCGACAGCATCGAATTTCTCGACATGATGGCCAAGAGGCTCAGGCGTTTTTGGGACAGACAAGGCGCGGCCATCGAACGTTCTCTGAAGAAGACCTTCATCGCGCAGGCGGTGTTGAGCCTAAAAAATGGCGAGCTCTCTGCATCAGCATTCAGCCTGTTGGTGACCGCGCTCGAAGAGGCGGAGCAACACACCGCGCAACGTCAGACCCACTGTCACGCACTCGGCTTTTACCTGAACGCAGGCTCCGTGACGGGGGCGGACGCTCCGGCCTGTGTCGGGCTGCTGCTGTTCCGGCACAAAACACAGCCGACCGGCGTGCTGTATCAGGCGGGTCAGAAGCAGCCCTTCGTGGAACTCGATGACCCCAGGCGTCTGGCTCAGCATCTGGCCCACGCGGCAGCGGATGAACACTGGCGAAAGACGGTGCTCAACTACATGCCCAGCCGTTTTCACGAGCGCCTGGCCTATATCACCGCACTCTGGGGCGGCACCGCCCCCGTTCCTGCGCCGGTTTCCGACCTGCGCCCGTGGACCGAGCGAATTTACAACGAAGACGTGTACAAAACCCGGCAAGGCGGCGTCGCGGAACACGAGGTTTCCGGCTGTCCACTGGCGTTCATGGCCAGCGGGTTACGACAGAACGGCCACCATGACGCCGAAGACAGCATCGTCACGGATCGCGAGGTCGCGATAAACCACTGGAAGCAACAGGTGAGCCGATTGCAGCTGCTGCTGGCACCGATGGCGTTGCTGATGCCTGTCGCCGTTATTGCATCGCTGACGGCGAGCGCCGCAAGCCTGGCGCTGAATGTTCAGGCGGCCAGTCTGCCGGGGCATCGTGCAGCCGAACGAAAGCAGGTCTTTTTCGCAATCCTCAGCCTGGGGCTGTTGCAGCTGGGGCCAGCAACGCCCCGCCTGCTGCGGGTGTTCACTCAGCTCGCCACACCCGCGAAGGCGCTGGGCGTTGCCCGTGCGCTACCGTCCTCCCGAAGCTTCGCCGAATGGCTACGGGGCGCCACGCACTCGCGAAAAACCTACGTCAGCACCTTCTTCAATGGCACAGGGCCGATGAAAACCTGGAGCTTGCTCGGCAACGGCATGTTCGGCGTCGAGCCGGTCAGGGCCTGGAAGCTGGGGCGCAAGTTTCTGCTCTGGACCTCGGATCGCAACCAGGCGCGCACGCTGGTTGTCAGCAGTCACGGTTACTACCTGCCCTGGACCCGCACCACGGCCATTCCCAACGGCACGGAATTGCGCACCTACGCCCCTCATGGCCAGACGCTGATTGATCCGACCCTGCACCGTGTTGCCAGCCAGAACGTTATCCCCTACTCGCTGCTCAACACCACGCAGCCTCTTCCCGGCCCCAGGACGCCGCCTTTCTCGTCCTGGCTGGAAGCCGACACCTTGATGGCCGGCACGTCACTCCCAGGTCGGATCAAGAATTACACCCTGGCGAAATTTCAGAGTGAGCACTACGAAAGCTATCGATACATCGGTCATATCGTACGCAACACCCAGCAGTCGCCGCTGGCGGGACACTTACCGTCAACCCCCATGGACGTGCTGACCGTGCGCAATCGTTTCGGCATGACTAACCCGACCTTGCAGGACCTGTTCAACGAACTGAATCGCCATGGCATTCATTACGACAGGATTCTGTTGGTGCATTGCCGCTGCTCGGCGGTCAGCTCGCTGCTGGGACGAGTGCCTGACTTTCACGCGCCGATCGGTAACGCGCCGATCAGCCCGTAGGTGCCGGCCATCACCGATCAGCCGTTAACCGCAGCCCCCCATGGCGCAACAGGGTGGCCGCAGGCTAGCATGTCTGGGTCGACGGACTCTTTTACATTCAAGCGGACTGGTCATGCCCCTTCGTTCCACGCTCCACTCACAACGCTCCCTGCTGTTGACGTTGGTGATCCTTCTGGGGAGCGGCTTTCTGGCGACATCCTTGCTCAGCTATTTTGCTTCGCGAGATGCCATTCGAGACAGCATCGTCAACACCGAACTGCCACTGACGTCGGACACGGTCTACTCCGAAATCCAGAAGGATTTGGTCCGTCCGGTGTTGATCTCATCGATGATGGCCCGCGACACCTTTGTGCGCGACTGGGTCGTGGCCGGCGAAAAAGACCCGCAGCAGATGACCCGTTACCTCAAGGAGGTCATGGATCACTACGGTGCCTACACGGCCTTCTTCGTCTCCAACCACAGCCTGACGTACTACCAGGCCAAAGGCATTCTGAAAAAGATCAGCCCGGACGAGCCCCGTGACGTCTGGTACTACCGTGTGCGTGACATGGCCGATCCGTACGAGATCAACGTTGACCCGGACCTGGCGAACAAGGACAACCTGACCTTCTTCATCAACTACAAGGTTTTCGATTACAACGACAACTTCATCGGTGCCACAGGGGTCGGGCTGACCGTCGATGCCGTCATCAAGCTGATCGACCGATACCAGGAACGCTATCAACGCAGTGTGTATTTCGTCGACACCTTTGGCCGACTGGTGCTGACGGGCGCGCAAGGTGGTCCCGGCGGCGCAAAAGTCGGGCAGGTATTGCGCGAACTGCCCGACCTCAAGGGGCTTCAGCAGCAGATGCCCAAGCCACAAAGCGGCAGCTACCAGTACGATTCGCTGGATGACGCGCATTTCCTCAACGTGCGCTACATCCCCGAGCTGAACTGGTACCTGTTCGTCGACAAACGCGAAGACGGCGCGCTGGACGAGATTCGCCAGTCGCTGTACCTGAACCTGCTGATCTGTCTGGCCGTGATGGTGCTGGTGCTGTACCTGCTCAATCGGGTCATTCGCCGCTTCCAGGTCCGCATTGAAACCCAGGCCATGCTCGACAGCCTGACCGGCCTGCCCAACCGTCGCGGTTTCGACCGGATCGCCATGGACGCCATCGCGGATGCGCGCCGGGAGCACAAAGCGCTGTCGGCCATGCTGCTGGACCTGGATCACTTCAAGCGCCTGAACGACACCCACGGCCACCTGGCCGGTGATGAAGTGCTCACGGGCTTTGCGGACGATGTGCGGCGTTGCCTGCGCGATACCGACATTATTTGCCGATGGGGCGGCGAGGAGTTCATCATCCTGCTCAAGGACACCAACAGCAGCGGTGCCCGACGCGTCGCCGAGAAAATTCGTCTGCTGGCCGAGCAACATACCTACGTCTTCACCGGCGCGGCCCTGCAAGTCACGGTCAGCCTTGGCCTGACCGAACTGCACCCCGGCGACACCCTGCAAAGCCTGATTGCCCGTGCCGACCAGGCGCTCTACAGCGCCAAGCAGAACGGCCGCAATCGGGTCTGTACCGAAGTGGCAGAACCGGCATGAACGCGTCCGAACCAAGCCCCGACACATGCCCCGTCTGCGGCATGAGTAACCGCTGCACACTGGCCGATCCGCGCACCGTGGATCAGCCGTGCTGGTGCTTCACCGAAACCATTGACCCCGCCGTGCTGGCAGCGTTGCCCGAGGCCCTGCGCAACCAGGCATGCCTCTGTCCGCGCTGCGCCGGACTGGCTCAGGCCATCGAACCCGACCAGATTCAACGACCGGAATGAGCCATTGACGCTCCCACAGGTTCAACGACCTCCTGACCTGACGTAACATGCCCCACCCTCTTTGCACGCCAAACTGCCATGCGCCTCGACCGCCTCCTCAGCAACCTCCCCCGCTTCAGTCGCAAGGACGTGCGCCTTGCGCTGCTCGCCGGACGGGTAAAAGTCGATGGGCTGACGGTCAAGGACCCGCTGCACGAGGTTCGCGAATTCAGCCACGTCATGCTCGACGACGAAGTGCTGCAGACGGGCAAGCCCGCGCGTTACTTCATGCTGCACAAACCACCGGGATGCGTCAGCGCCACCACTGACCCTCAGCACCCGACCGTGCTCGATCTTTTGCACGAGCCCGACAAACACGACCTGCACATCGCCGGGCGCCTGGATTTCAACACCTCGGGACTGATGCTGATCACCAACGACGGCCAGTGGTCACGTCGTCTGACCCAGCCTGCCACCAAACTCCCGAAGGTTTACTACGTCGAAACCGAGCAGGACATCGGCGAGCATTACGTTCAGAAATTCGCGGAAGGCTTCTACTTCGCTTTCGAAGACCTGACCACGCAACCCGCTCTGCTGGCAATCCTCGACCCTCGCCGCGCACGATTGAGCATCGTCGAAGGCCGCTACCATCAGGTCAAACGCATGTTCGGTTTCTACGACAACAAGGTCGTGCGCCTGCATCGAGAAAGCATGGGCCCGTTACGCCTCGACCCGGCGCTGATGCCCGGCCAGTACCGGCCACTGACGGCTGAAGAGATTCAGCAGATCTGACGTCTTTCGACCGCCCGGCAGATCGTGTAGGACAATTCACGAATGGCACTTGCGGGTTGCCTCTACGCCTGCTTGAATCCAATCGTCGGTCCACATGTGACCGGAGAGTCACGAACGCACTCTAAGAAACCTTTTGTCGTCACGAGCGCCTTCAGGCACCAAAAGCGACACACCGCCCGCCAATAACAATACCTGTCGGACAGACTGTCCCGGACCGACATGGGCCCCCCTTTCAAGGCATTGCCTACCTGTCACGAAACTCGTGCAACGTGGTTGCGCGCACACCGGTTTTAACGTCAGGAGACATGGATATGAGGCCAGAAATCGCTGTGCTTGATATACAGGGCCAGTTTCGGGTTTACACGGAGTTCTATCGCGCAGATGCCGCAGAAAAGACCATCATCATGGTCAACGGCTCACTGGCCACTACTGCATCTTTCGCCCAGACCGTCCGCAACCTGCACCCGCAGTTCAACGTCGTGCTCTACGACCAGCCCTACGCGGGCAAATCAAAGCCTCACAACCTCCATGAACGACCGCTGACCAAAGAGATGGAAGGCCAGATCCTGCTGGAGCTAATCGACCATTTCAACGCCGAACACATCATGTCGTTCTCATGGGGTGGCGCGGCCGCGCTGGTGGCGCTGGCGCACCGACCCAAGCGCATTGAAAAGGCCGTGATCAGCTCGTTCTCGCCCGTCATCAACGAACACATGCACGACTACCTCACCCGAGGTCAGCAACACCTGGGCGCCTTTGATCGTTTCGAAGTCGGCAACCTGATCAACAGCACCATCGGCAAACACCTGCCGTCGCTGTTCAAGCGCTTTAACTACAAACACGTCAGCTCACTGGACCTGCACGAGTACGCGCAGATGCACCACCACATCAACCATGTGCTGGACGTCAGCACGCACAACCAGATCAAAGCCGCCAAACGCATCAACGTGCCGGTGCTGTTCATGAACGGCGAATGGGACGAATACACCGCCGCCCCCGACGCCCGACTGTTCGCCAATCACATTCGCGATTGCCACTTCACCACCATCAAAAGCGCCGGGCACTTCCTGGACATGGAACACAAAGCCGCGTGCCTGGAATCCCGGAACGCACTGTTGAGTTTCCTCACGCCGGCACCCGAACCCAGCCGAACCCGCTACCGACAGGCACACACGCACCATGCATTTGCAATCTGACCGTGAAGGTCTCAAGGAACGGATTCATTCGCCAGCGCCCGCCTGCCAGCCTTCGGCGAATGAATCCCGAACCTTCCCCGCAACACCCCGCAACACCCACTGATTTCCACGCACCGCATTTAACGCTTCAATTCAGTGCCCGCTTCTGGTACAAAGTGACCCGCTGAAAGCGTCAAAAGCGGGTGTCGTATAATGGCATTACTCCAGCTTCCCAAGCTGATAACGAGGGTTCGATTCCCTTCACCCGCTCCAGTCTCTCCAAACCCCGCCCGAAAGACCTCCTCATTCCTGATTTGATCTGCCGATCCGCCCTTGCGCCTCTGTTTGCACCAAGCTACCACTTTTCCAGATACCCCCAATCACTTCTTTTCGCTTCTTCAGATACCCCGCACGCGCGTACGGTGGTGCCATCTGAAAGCAGCAGGCGAAGACGATGGAAAAGGTTCAGGTATCACCCTCTCGCACGGGTTCCCACGATCAGTCTCACAATGCCAAATGGGGCATTGCGGCCGGGTTTTCGGCGAGTCTGGTGGGTATTGGTCTTGCCCGGTTTGCGTATACGCCTTTGCTGCCCGCGATCATTGATGCCGGGTGGTTTGATGCGTCGAAGGCCGCGTACCTGGGTGCGGCGAATCTGGCGGGGTATCTGCTGGGTGCGTTGACTGGGCGGGTGATGGCGCAGAGGTCGTCGACGGCGTTCACGCTCAGGGCAATGATGCTGCTGGCCAGTGTGGCCTTTTTTGCCTGTGCGTTTCCGGTGTCTTATCTGTGGTTTTTTGTCTGGCGGTTGTTATCGGGGATCTCGGGTGGCGCGCTGATGGTGCTGGCTGCGCCTGCGGTGTTGGCGTATGTGCCGCCGTCGAAGAGAGGGCTTTCGGGCGGGATCATTTTCATGGGGGTCGGGGTCGGTATCGCGGCGTCGGGCACGTTGGTGCCGCTGTTGCTGCAGCAAGGTTTGAAGCAGACCTGGCTGGGGCTGGGGATCATTTCTCTGGTGTTCACGGCGATTGCCTGGAAGGGTTGGCCGAAGCAGGACGCTGCGCCCGTTCACGCTGTTCAGCATCCGCGTCAATCCAACAACACGACGCTCAAGGCGTTGTACGCCGAGTACGCGCTCAACGCGGCGGGCTGGGTGCCGCACATGATTTTTCTGGTGGCCTTTATTGCTCACGGGTTGGGTCAGGGGCTTGAAGTCGGGGCTCAATATTGGGTGCTGTTCGGCATTGGCGCGACACTCGGCCCATTGCTGGCGGGCGTGTTGGCCGACCGCGTCGGCTTCGGCCTGGCGCTGCGGTTGTCGTTCATCCTGGAAGGTGTGTGTGTCTGCATCCCGGCGTTGGGCCTGGGCACGCCATGGTTGATGGCCTCCAGCGTGGTGGTCGGCGCATTTGTAACGGGGACCGTGCCGCTGGTCCTGGGCCGTGTGCAGGAACTGCTGGTGCACCATCCCGCGCAACAAAACGCCGCGTGGCGGACGGCCACGGTAGGCTTCGCGCTGTTTCAGGCAGTGGCGGCGTATGGTTTTTCGTACTTGTTCTCGTACAGCGGCGGGAACTACGCCCTGTTGTTCCTGTTGGGAACCGGCGCCATCGCCCTCGCCTTGCTGATCGACATCGTGGCTTCACGAAGCGTTGATGAAGCGGCTCCTCGCTGATGTCACGCAAGCTGCCTGACGATCTGCGGGCGACCGCCATTTTCCTGATGCACGCTGTCAAGAAAGGTCGCCAGCGCGCTGGAGAAATGGCTGTCGATGCGTCGGACGAACACCGTTTCAACCTGGGAAAAAGCCGTCGGCAGTTCATGCACGGCGACCCGGCCTTCCTGCCAGGCGTCAGCCACAACGCCTCGAGGAAGGAGCGTGATGCCAACGCCCGCCGACACACAGGCGATGATGGCGTCGATGGAGCCGAACTCAAGTGGCTCCGGCACCAGCAGGCCCATACTCGCCAATAACGCGTCCAGGCGCTGCCGATAGGAACAGCCGACACGAAACACCACGGTTTTCAGATGGGCGATCGCGCGCACAGCGTCCAGCGAGCGCACGGCACGGGAGGTGACGAGCACCAGCTCCTCGTGAAAGACGGTTTCGGTCTGCAACTCTGGATGACTGACCGGCCCTGCCACGAATGCCCCCTCGAGCTTACAGTCGACGACATCCTGAATCAGGCTGCTGGTGGTGCCGGTCCGCACCATTGGCCGAACGTCTGGCCACGCTTTGGCGAAGCGGGCGATCAACAGCGGCAAGCGAAGCGCGAGGGTGGTTTCCAGCGTGCCGATTTCCAGCACACCGGCCGGCGTGCCGTCATCGCGCGCAGCGGCCGATGCGTCGGAAAGAAGCTTGGACAGCCTGGCGGCATAGGGCAGCACGCGTCGGCCTGCCGGGGTGATCTGCACGCCCTTGGCGCTGCGTTGAAACAGCGAAACCCCGAGTTCATCTTCCAGCGAGCGGATTCTTGAGGAAACGTTCGACTGCACGGTGTTCAGTTCGACTGCGGCCTTGTTCATGCTGCCGTGCCGTGCGACGGCTTCCACAACCTTCAGATCGATAACGTCCACTGCATCACCTGCTATCTCGAATGAAACCAACCTGACCTCCAGGTTATTGGTTTTTGAGATTATTCCTCAACCCATGCGGTGACAAGCGCACGTAATCTTTCGAGAGCGGAAAAGTACAAAGCCCCGGCAAGAACCGAGGCTTCGTTTTTGTTCACGCATTTACTTTTTCGCTTTGGATTTAGCCTTTGGTGCTTCTTTATGGGCCTCGGCCGGCTTGGCTTTAGCGACTGCCGCGGGCTGTGCTTTCATTGCGGTCCGCTCCTGATAAGCCGGTAACGACGCAGCAAACGCCATCGCCTCCTCGCGCGAACCAAACGACCCGAGTCGGTCGTGGTGAGTGCAGACCCGCCATGGGCCGTTGTTGACGTTGATCACGTCGTAGCCGTTGAAATGGGTTTTGCTGAGCATCGCTGTGTGCATGGTGACCTCCCTCTCATTCAGAGAGTGTTATGGATTGTCCCGAAAGACCTTACACCCGGTCGCCCTCGTATGAGGGGCCGTTAGACAGATGGCGTCAGGGCTTAAGCGGTCGTTCTTCGTCTTTTTCCGACAGGTTTTTCCCATCGTCCGGGTGCTTCCAGGTTTGCGGGGGCGGCGTTTCGCGCCTTTGCTTATCGGTGGCTTCAACCCGTTCGAATTCGTCGGCGGACGGCGACGACCTGTCGCGACGCGGCGTTTCCATGGGGCTTGGATGAGGGCCGGGGCTTTGCGCGGCGGCGGTATTCACTGGATCGGTTTTCATGATGACCTCTCAGCGAACCGGATTTGGGGTTCAAGCGTTAGAAACAGGCTCGACACAGGGGTTCGAAATATCTTCCGGACGGTCCGACGACGGCTCCGGCGTTGACAAGGTCGACCTGGCTTCCTATAAGTCCACTCCGTTTGGCCGCTCGGCCAGCCTGCTCACCTGAACGCGAAGCGAGAAGATGGAATTCACGG
Organism: Pseudomonas abietaniphila; assembly: GCF_900100795.1. Classification (GTDB taxonomy): domain Bacteria; phylum Pseudomonadota; class Gammaproteobacteria; order Pseudomonadales; family Pseudomonadaceae; genus Aquipseudomonas; species Aquipseudomonas abietaniphila. The sequence continues at coordinate 154,866 of NZ_FNCO01000012.1, read as the reverse complement.
ATTTTGACGCTGAACTTGCCGACTGGCATCAACTGCAAACCGCTCACCCGTGTTCAGGTTTGCTGTTGGGCAACGGTGCCAGCCTCGCGGTGTGGAAGAACTTCGCCTACGACTCGCTGTTCGAGCTGGCGCAGACCACCCGCAATAAGCCGCTGAGCGCGACCGAGCTTGCGCTGTTCAAATCCATGGAAACCGAAAACTTCGAGCCCGTCCTCAGCGGCCTGAAGGTGGCGATGCGGGTGAACGCGGCGCTGACGATCAGTTCGTCGTCGCCACGCAACCGTTACTTCGCGATCAAGGAAGCACTCATTCACGGGATTCGTTCGGCGCACATTCCATGGCGTTTGATGGCGCCGTCGACCATCGCACACATCAGCCAGGCGCTGAGCCAGTACGCGACGGTCTACTCCACCAACTATGACCTGCTGGCCTATTGGGCGGTGATGCATGGCGCACAGCCGTTCGACGATCTGTTCGATGACGACGCGGTCTTCAACCTGCACCGGACCACCAGCCACGCCACGCGCATCCTCTATCTGCATGGCGGCATGCACCTGGTGAAAAACTTCGACGGCACCGCGCGCAAGCTGATGTCCTCTGAAAGCACGCTGCTGGGTAGCTTTGCCGTCAATGCGCTGGAAGACGTCCCGCTGTTCGTCTGTGAGGGTCGCAGCAACGACAAGATGAAAATCATCCGAGGCTCGGACTACCTCTCGTTCTGCCACGCCCAACTGGCGCAACACCAGGGCTCGCTGTGCATCTTCGGGCATTCGCTGGGCAAACAGGACCGACACATCCTGGACGCCGTGCTGCAGGCCAGACCGACCACGCTCGCCATCTCGATCCTTGCGCGCAGCGAAGCGTTCATCCAGCATCAAAAGCGGCACTACAGTGCGTTGTTCGAAGGACAGAACATCGAGTTGAAGTTCTTCGACGCCAAAACGCATCCGCTGGGCAATCCCGAGTTTTCGGTGCCGGTGGCGCGGTTGAAGGAAGGGTTGGAGATCAGGAAGGGCTGAGCGTCAGCGATGTTCGTATTCCCAACCTCTGCACGCCAGCGCCACATGCTTGGGTATGAGCGCAGCGCCACTGCTGTAAGCAGTAATGGTTCGGCGCGTAAAACCAAGCTCGACCGCCGCAGCCGACAGCGACAAGTTGTTTTTTGCCATCCACTGCTTGAACTCCCAGGTTGGCATCACTTCGCCAGATTGCTCCAGCGCCAGCCGATGGAGCGTAGATGCCGCCAATTCAAGATCATCGCCCCAAGTGACGTCAAACCCCCACTCGCCGACGGTCACCCTGCTGAACCGCTCGGGGTCTTTCAAGGGCGAGAGGATAGGAAACTGATCGAGAACGTCAGACAGATCGACGATGTGCCGTTTGCCGTTGTTCCAATCAACAGTCAGTGCGTGCTTACCTGCAACAGGCTGTACGCCAGCGATACGTAATTTGCTCGCCATAGGTCAGGTCCTCCGGTTTTGCTCGTACCATATCCGCCAGAGTTCGGCGGAATGAGATCGGGCCCACATCAAAGCGGCTTTCAGTGCTTTAGGCTCGGCCCCTTTGCCCAGGACTCTAAAGCCGTCGATCTGCACCAGCGACTCCCCATCCGGTGTTTGCACATGGAAATGCGGCGGAGCATGGTCGTCCGGATAAATCTTGATCTTCCAATTTCGGTCGCTTTGTACGGTAGCCATGGCGACGAATACTAGAGAAAATTTTTCTCTACCGCAAATACCGTGGCCACAAAAAAACCGGACCACCAAAGCCCGGTTTCTTTCCGCTCAATCCACACCCGCTCCCAAACTTCCCACCACTGCCGGCTTACTCGTTACTTTCCGACAACGCCCCCACCACGACCGTGTTGCCGTGCGCCTTCTTATTGACACTGGCAGCGACCGATTCTGTCAACAGTCGGACGCTGCTGAGAGAGGCGAGGCGGTCGCTGCTCGTCGATTTCACGACGCTCGCTGACCACTGACCCGCCACGGTCGCTATCCATGCGAACAGGAACACCACGACACCTTGCAACGCCCACTTTCCGATGACCGACACGATTGTTCTCCTGGCTGAATTCGACGCCACCCATTTGACCTTCAAATGGTTGCAGGAAGATGGCATTCAATTTCTGCACCAATATTCAAAGGTGTGCAGCGGCCAGCAGGAAAATCCTCACAAACGGCGTTTCCCCCCTGAAACGCGAAGTGTACGGCCAATTCTGTCGGTATCTGTTAAGGGGCTTTGCGGGTCATCTGTGGCTGAATGGAAGCCTTCGTTCCACGCTTGGCTTTTATTCTTAAAACAAAAGGCACGACTCAACATGTCCTCTCGCGAAAACACCGGCATGGTCCTCGGACTGGTCGGCGTGGTGATCTTCAGTCTGACGCTGCCCATGACCCGCATCGTGGTTCAGGAAATCCATCCTTTGCTCAATGGCCTCGGCCGTGCGTTGTTCGCGGCGATTCCAGCGGCAGCTTTGTTGCTCTGGCGTCGGGAGAAATGGCCGACCCGCGCCCAGTTCAAAGCGCTGATGGTCGTCGCGCTGGGCGTGATCATCGGCTTTCCGGTGCTGTCGGCCTGGGCCATGAAAACCCTGCCAGCCTCCCACGGTGCGCTGGTCAACGGCCTGCAGCCTTTGCTGGTGGCGATCTACGCGGCATGGCTGTCCCATGAACGTCCTTCAAAAGCGTTCTGGCTCTGCGCGGCGATGGGCAGTGTGCTGGTATTGGGCTATGCGCTGATCAGCGGTGCGGGCAACTTACAGGCCGGTGACCTGCTGATGGTGGGAGCCGTGGCCATTGGTGGGCTGGGTTACGCCGAAGGCGGCCGGCTGGCCAAACAGATGGGCGGCTGGCAGGTGATCTGCTGGGCGCTGGTGATTTCCATTCCGGTGTTGATCATCCCGGTCGGTTACCTCGCCTCGCAGCACGAAGGGCCGATCTCGACAGGCGCGTGGTGGGCGTTTGGTTACGTGTCGTTGTTCTCGCAATTCATCGGCTTTTTCGCCTGGTACGCAGGCCTTGCCATGGGCGGGATTGCCCGCGTCAGTCAAATCCAGCTGGTTCAGCTGTTCTTCACCATGGCGTTTTCGGCGCTGTTCTTCGGCGAACACATTGACCCGGTCACCTGGATTTTTGCCGCCGGCGTGGTCGTGACGCTGGCCATCGGTCGCAAGACGGCGGTCATCGCGCCCAAACCGGTCGTGGCTACGCGGCTTTAGCCGATCAGATGATCTGCCTGGAGCAAGGTCTCCAGGCAGTGTTCCTGAATGCCATAGAACGTCTTCAATTCCTGAATTTTCGCCAGCAGTTCTGCAGGATCGGCCGGCGTTGCGCGTTTGACGGCCAGGATCATCTTGTTCTTGTTGGTGTGCTCCAGCGAAATGAACTCAAAGACTTTGGTCTCGTAGCCACACACTTCCAGCAACAACGCACGCAGCGCATCGGTGACCATCTCGGCCTGCTGCCCCATGTGCAGACCGTATTGCAACATCGGCTTGAGCAGCGTCGGGCTCTGGATCTGCAGGCGAATCTGTTTGTGACAGCATGGCGAGCACATGATGATCGAGGCGCCCGAACGAATACCAGTGTGAATCGCGTAATCGGTGGCGATGTCGCAGGCGTGCAAGGCAATCATCACGTCCAGCTCGCTCGGCGCCACCGAACGCACGTCGCCACACTTGAACACCAGCCCGGGGTGCTCCAGACGTGCGGCGGCGTTGTTGCACAAGGTGACCATGTCTTCACGCAACTCGACGCCCGTGACGTTGCCTTCGGCCTGCAAGGTATTACGCAGGTAATCGTGGATGGCAAACGTCAGATAGCCCTTGCCTGAGCCGAAATCGGCCACCGTCACCGGCTTGTCGAGCGTGATCGGCGAGGTCGACAGCGCGTGGGAGAACACCTCGATGAACTTGTTGATCTGCTTCCATTTGCGCGACATCGCCGGAATCAGTTCATGCTGCTTGTTGGTCACACCCAGATCCGTGAGGAACGGACGGCTCAGCTCCAGATAGCGCTTCTTCTCGCGATCATGTTCCGCCGAAGGCGCCTCACGCTGTTGCTGTGAGGTGTTGCGGAACAGGGTGCTCTTGCCTTTCTTGCTGAACTCCAGCTGCACCTCGTCAGTGAGCGACAGCAGATGCGCGTTTTTGAACGATGCGGGCAGCAGGCTGGCGATCAGCGTTTGCGCCTCCACCAGCGGATGGTTCTTGGTGATGTCGCGGGTCTTGTAGCGATACACAAACGACAAACAAGGCTGATCCTTGATCGTCGTGGGTTTGATGATGATCCGTTGCAGCTCGGCCTCGGTCCCGACGTGCTTGGCCAGCACCAGCTTGATCAGTGAGTTCTGCGTCAGACAGGTGTCGAGCAGACTCAGGAACTGGGCGCGGTGATCCTGCGCGGGAGCGGCGTTGGCTGCAGTAACGGACATCGGGTGAACCCTGTGGATGCGAAAAATGCGAGGGCCGTATTTTAGGCGGGTTGACGGGCCGTGGTGGATTTAATTATTGACCACCACAAGGCCGTAGATCGGATTCCACTACTCCAGCACCACCAGACGGTTCGGCAGCTCGTTGCGCGGCTGGGTCACCGGCACCTGATCGCTCAGCACCTCGCCGCACGAACGAATACAGCCCAGAAAGCCTTCCAGGATCTTCCCTTCGCTCACCTGCCGGGTGAACACATCGACCATTGAACGCCAGACCATGTCATCCACATGACGGGCGATGCCGTCGTCAACGATGATTTCGACGTAACGCTCGGCTTCGCTGACGAAAATCAACACTCCCGTGCCATTAGCCGTCGCGTGCAGGTTTTGCTCCAGGAACTGACGCCGCGCCAGACTTCCCGCTCGCCAGTGCCGAACCGATCCGGGCACCAAGCGAGAGGTCATTGCGGGCAGCCGGCACACCAGCGCGACGACGATGAACGTCGCAATCTGAGTCAACAACAGCTCGTTGGCATTCAGCCAACCGGGATAAAAATTGATCAACCCGGGCACGAGCAGCGCAACCAGTCCGGCCCAGATCAAAGGCACGTAAGCATAATCGTCGGCACTTGCGGCCAGCACGGTCACCAGTTCGGCGTCCGTCTGACGCTCGACCGCTTCGATGGCTTGAGCAACCTGCTTCTGTTCGTCTTCAGTGAGTAACCCCATGCACTGCAATCCTTATTGAGCTATCGACTACCAGCCACCGGAGGCACCGCCGCCGCCAAAACTGCCACCACCGCCGCGCATGCCCCCGCCACCGCCGGAGCCGCCGGAACCGAAGCCACCACCGCCGCCTCCCGAGCCGATATAGCCACCGCCCAGGCCACCCAAAGCACGGCCCCAGCGCATGTTGATAAAGACGAAGGCCACGAAGAGGATGAGAAACAGCAGGCTCATTTTCCAGTCAGTGACATCGTCGCCCCCGGACGCACCGACCGCGGGCTCAGCCAGCGGATCGCCGCCCAGCACCTGCACGATGGCTTCGGTGCCTTTACTGATGCCGCCGACGAAATCACCTTGCTTGAACGCCGGCGTGATGACCTGATTGATGATCACCGAGGACTGTGCGTCCGTCAGCCGGTCTTCCAGGCCGTAGCCGACTTCGATACGCACCTTGCGCTCGTCCTTGGCGACGATCAGTAACGCGCCGTTGTCTTTGCCCTTCTGGCCGATGCCCCAAAAACGACCGAGTTGGTAGCCAAAATCCTCAATGGTCGAGCCTTGCAGATTGGGCAGCGTGACCACCACGACCTGTTCAGTGGTGAGCTCTTCATGAGCCCGCAGCATCTGGGACAGCCGCTCCTTGCTCTCGTTGTCGATCATTGCGGCCGTGTCGACGACCTGACCGCTCAGCGCTGGAAACTTCAGTTCGGCCTGGGCCCATTGGGCACACAGGCCAACCGACATCGCCAGAAAGGCGAACAGAATGCCCCGCCCCGCGCGCGCCATCAGAATTTCACTTGCGGCGCTTTGTCAGCGTCTGCAGCGGTGGCTTCGAAGTTAGGCCGGATCGGCAGATCGCTGTACATCACCGAATGCCAGAGACGACCAGGAAAGGTACGGATTTCGGTGTTGTACTTCTCAACCGCAGCGATGAAATCGCGACGTGCCACGGCAATCCGGTTTTCTGTCCCCTCAAGCTGCGATTGCAGCGACAGGAAGTTCTGGTTGGACTTCAGGTCCGGATAGCGCTCGGACACCACCATCAGACGACTCAAAGCACCGGTCAACTGACCTTGCGCGTCCTGAAACTGCTTGAGTTTGGCCGGATCGTTGAGCGTATTGGCATCGATCTGGATAGACGTGGCCTTGGCCCGGGCCTCGATCACCGCCGTGAGCGTCTCCTGCTCCTGCTTGGCATAGCCCTTCACGGTTTCGACCAGATTGGGGATCAGGTCGGCGCGGCGCTGATACTGGTTCTGCACCTGGGCCCAGGCGGCTTTGACCTGCTCGTCATAGGTCGGAATATTGTTGATGCCGCAACCGGCCAGCAACGTGCTTAACAGCATCAGCAGCGCCAGTGACAAATTGTAACGACTGCCCCGAATGTGCCCGTAACGCTCTATTTGCATGGCCTGTGTGCCCCTTCATGTCCTGCATTAGTCTTCCCGTCTGACCATGACTTTAGCCAAATCGGACGATCCCCGGCATAATCTTGCCCCATCACGTTGTCAGGGCACTGGATTGCCAAGCAGCAATCAGATAAAACTCGCTGCGCTACTGATGCTCATATGCCTCGGGAGTTCAGCGACTCCCCGTCCTGATGACAATAAAAACCAAAGGTTTCACACCAAAAACAAAGGCCACCCGGTATTTCGCGCGAGTTGCCGGTCAACGCCTTGAGAAAATCATTCATGAATAAGCTGTGTTTACTGAGTCTAGTCATCGGTTTGGCCAGTCAGTCCGCCTGGGCCGAAACCGCAACCAGCCCCGCCAGTAACCTGTCCACGTTACAAGCCAAGAATGCATTCATCTCCAACCTGATGAAGCAAATGACCCTCGACGAGAAGATCGGTCAGTTGCGCCTCATCAGCATCGGGCCGGAAATGCCGAAGTCGGAAATCGTCAAGGAAATCGCCGCAGGCAGAATCGGCGGCACCTTCAACTCCGTCCTGCTGCCCGATAACCGCGCCATGCAAGACGCTGCCGTCGCCCACAGCCGTATGAAGATCCCGATGTTCTTCGCCTACGACGTGATCCACGGCCAGCGCACCATATTCCCGATCAGCCTGGGCCTGGCGTCGACCTGGGACATGGACGCCGTCACCCGCGCCGGTCGCGTTTCCGCGATCGAAGCCGCTGCCGATGGCGTAGACATGACCTTCGCGCCGATGGTCGACATCACCCGTGATGCCCGCTGGGGTCGCAGCTCCGAAGGCTTCGGCGAGGACACGTATCTCGTTTCGCGCCTTTCCGCGACGATGACCCGCGCTTTCCAGGGCACCAGCACGCAAGCACCGAACAGCATCATGGCCGCCGTCAAACACTTCGCCCTTTACGGTGCAGTGGAAGGCGGTCGCGATTACAACACCGTCGACATGAGCCCGGTGCGCATGCAACAGGACTACCTCCCGCCGTACCGCGCCGCCATCGATGCGGGCGCAGGGGGTGTGATGGTCGCACTGAACTCCATCAACGGCGTGCCTTCGACGGCCAACGCCTGGTTGCTGCAAGACGTGCTGCGCAAGGACTGGGGCTTCAAGGGCGTCACCGTCAGCGACCACGGCGCCATCAAGGAGCTGATCGACCACGGCGTCGCCAAGGACTTCCGCGAAGCCGCGAAGCTGGCAATCAAGGCCGGTGTCGACCTCAGCATGAACGACAAAGCGTACGGAGAAGAGCTCCCTGCGCTGGTCAAGAACGGTGAAGTGTCGATCAAGGAAGTCGACAATGCCGTGCGTGAAGTGCTCGGCGCGAAGTGGGAAATGGGCCTGTTCGCCAACCCTTACCTGCGCATCGGTGCGGCTGTCGACGACCCGGTCGATCGCGATGCCGAAAACCGGCTGCACCGCGCCGAGGCCCGCGATGTCGCGCGCCGCAGCATGGTCCTGTTGAAAAACGACCACAACACCCTGCCACTGAAGAAAGAAGGCACCATTGCCATTGTCGGCCCGCTGGCCAAGAGCTCGCTGGACATGCTGGGCAGCTGGTCTGCCGCCGGTCTGGCGCGTCAGACCGTCAGCGCCTACGACGGTCTGGCCAATGCCATCGGCGACAAAGCGAAGATTCTCTACGCCGCCGGCACCAACGTGACCGACAACCAGGAAGCGATCACCTACCTGGACAAGATGGACGACCAGATTCACATCGACGGCCGTCCCGAGCAGGACATGATCGACGAGGCGGTCAAGGTCGCCCAGCAGTCGGACGTGGTCGTGGCCGTGGTTGGCGAATCACGCAACATGTCGCACGAAGCCGCGAGCCGCGTGGATCTGGTACTTCCAGGCCGTCAGCGCGATTTGATCAAGGCGCTCAAAGCCACGGGCAAACCGCTGGTCATCGTGCTGATGAACGGCCGGCCGCTGGCGCTGGGTGAAGAGAACAAGCAGGCCGATGCCATGCTTGAAACCTGGTTCCTGGGCACAGAAGGCGGCAACGCGCTGGCGGACGTGCTGTTCGGCGACTACAACCCGTCGGGCAAACTGCCGATGACGTTCCCTCGCTCGGTCGGTCAGGTGCCTGCCTACTACAATCACCTGAACACCGGTCGTCCGTATCGCGAGAACGACTCGAACTACACCTCGAACTACTTCGAGGAGCCGACCAGCCCGCTGTTCCCGTTTGGTTACGGCCTGAGCTACACCCAGTTCAGCGTTTCGGACATCGTGCTGTCGGTCAACAAGATGACCCGCAAAGACAAACTGACCGCGACCGTTCAAGTGAAGAACATCGGCAAGGTCGCGGGTGAAACCGTGGTTCAGCTTTACCTGCGTGATGTGGCTGCGTCCATCAGTCGTCCGGTGAAAGAACTGAAGAACTTCCAGAAGGTGATGTTGAAGCCTGGCGAAGAAAAATCGGTGACCTTCACCGTGACCGAGGAAGACCTGAAGTTCTTCAATCCGTCGCTCAAGTACGCGGCAGAAGCAGGCGAATTCAAGCTGATGATCGGCCTGGACTCCAAGGACGTGAAAGAAACGACGTTCAATCTGCTTTAAGCCTTGCTGTGGGTGGTGCGGTGCCCAGACCGCACCACGAAGAGATTAACGTGTAGGAGCGCACTTGCCCGAGATTGCATGCCTTCCTCGCCTGCCGAGGGGACTGACAGGTTGCTATCGCGGGCAAGCGCGCTCCTACACGGTCAGCATCCTCAGGCCTATTTATGCCCCGCGCCGCCCGCCTTCCGTTATATGTCCTGCTCATCCTGGCGGGCGCCGTGATTGTCGCGACCCTGGCGATGCATCAGGCGCAACGCCATTCGCTCGAAGACGAGGCAGCTCGCGCCCAGGACCAGCTTTCGCTCTACGCCAACACCCTGCAAACCCTGATCGAGCGTTACCGTGCCCTCCCCGCCGTCCTGGCGCTGGACCCGGAGCTGCGCGCCGCCCTGCGCGGACCGGTCGGCGCTGAAACCACGCAAGCCCTCAATCTCAAACTCGAGCAGATCAACGGCGCCGCGCAATCCTCGACGCTGGAACTGCTTGATCGTGACGGACTGGCGATCGGCGCCAGCAACTGGAAACTGCCCAGCAGCTACGTCGGCCACAACTACGGGTTTCGTCCTTATTTCACGCAGACCAAAGCGACCGGCGTCGGGCGGTTTTACGCGGTCGGGGTCACCAGCGGCATCCCCGGCTACTTCCTGGCCAATGCGGTGCGCGACGACGCCGGGCTTTTCATCGGTGCGATGGTCGTGAAGCTGGAGTTCCCGGACCTTGAGCACACGTGGGCGCAGGGCGACGATTTGTTGCTGGTCAGCGATGCAAAGGGCGTGGTGTTCATCGCCAATCAGCCCGGCTGGCGCTATCGCTCACTGCACCCGCTGTCGGATCAGGACCGCACCGAACTGGGCAGCACCCGCCAGTACGATAAACAGCCGTTGACGCCACTGACTCAAGAACCGCTGCGCACCTTCAACGACAGCAGCCACCTGAGCCGGGTTGTCGCGCCCGAGGGTACGACCGATTACCTCTGGCAGTCGTTACCCTTGCAACCGGAAGGGTGGACGCTGCACCTGCTTCGCAAACCTCAGCCTGCCCCTGAAGACCTTCGCAACGCCGCATTGGCAGCGGCCGGCACCTGGCTGACACTGGTGTTCCTCGGGCTGTTTCTTTATCAGCGCTGGCGACTGGCGCGCATGCGTCAACGCAGTCGCGAGGAACTGGAACAACTGGTCGAAGCGCGCACCCGGGATTTACGAACCGCTCAGGACGGTCTGGTGCAATCGACCAAGCTCGCTGCGCTGGGACAGATGTCCGCCGCCCTCGCTCACGAAATCAACCAGCCGCTGACCGCACAACGCATGCAACTGGCAACCCTGCGCTTACTGCTCGACCATGGCCGGGTCGATGACGCTTATAAGGCGCTGACTCTGCTCGACCAGCAATTGACCCGCATGGCGGCGCTTACCGGGCATCTCAAGACCTTTGCCCGCAAAAGCCCCAGCGGCCTGCGCGAGCGCGTGGACCTTGCCTGCGTGGTCGATCAGGCGATGTTGCTGCTCGACGCCAGAATTCGCGAGGAACGCGTGAGCTGTGTCCTGGACCTGACGCGTCCTGCCTGGGTGCGGGGCGATGCGATTCGTCTTGAGCAAGTGCTCATCAATCTGCTGCGCAATGCCCTGGACGCCATGCGCGAACAACCGCTCAAGCGGCTGGAAATCCGTATCGACGCCGAGGGCGATCACTGGCGCCTGAGCGTGGTTGACAGCGGCAGCGGAATTGCCGAGGCGCATCTGGCGAATATCTTTGATCCATTCTTCACCACCAAACCCGTCGGCGACGGGCTCGGTCTCGGGCTGGCGGTGTCCTACGCTATCGTCCATGAGCTAGGAGGACGTCTGAGCGCCGAGAACCTCGCGAACGGCGCGCGGTTTTTCTTCTGTCTGACCCAGGCCCCGGAGGCTGAACCCCTATGCTGAACTCGGTGATCGTGGTCGATGACGAGGCCCCTATTCGTGAAGCGGTCGAACAATGGCTGTCGCTGTCTGACTTCGAGGTGCAAGTGTTCAGTCGTGCCGAAGACTGCCTGGCGCAGCTGCCCGAGCACTTTCCCGGCGTGATCCTCAGCGATGTGCGCATGCCGGGTATGGGCGGGCTGGAGCTATTGGCCCAGATACAGGCACGGGATCCTGACTTGCCCGTGATTCTGCTGACGGGGCACGGCGATGTACCCATGGCGGTGGATGCCATGCGCGACGGCGCCTATGACTTTCTGGAGAAACCGTTCACCCCGCAAACCCTGCTCGGCAGTCTGCGCCGTGCGCTGGAAAAACGCCGATTGGTGCTGGAGAACCGTCGTTTGCATGAACAGGCGGACAATCGCAGCCGCCTCGAAGCCACGTTGCTGGGCCTGTCGCCGAGCATTCAGACCCTGCGCCGTCAGGTTCAAGACCTCGCCCAACTGCCAGTCAATGTGTTGATTCGGGGCGAAACCGGCAGCGGCAAGGAAATGGTTGCGCGCTGCCTGCACGACTTCGGCCCTCGGGCCAGCAAACCGTTCGTGGCCGTCAACTGTGCCGCCATTCCCGAGCAACTGTTTGAAGCCGAGCTGTTTGGCCATGAAAGCGGCGCGTTCACAGGCGCCCAGGGCAAGCGCATCGGCAAACTGGAGTTCGCCCACGGCGGTACGCTGTTCCTCGACGAAATCGAAAGCATGCCACTGGCGCAACAGGTGAAGTTACTGCGGGTGATTCAGGATCGGCGCCTTGAACGATTGGGCTCTAACCAGAGTATCGAGGTTGACCTGCGCATCGTGGCCGCGACCAAGCCGGATCTGCTGGCAGAAGCCAGGTCCGGGCGTTTTCGTGAAGACCTGGCGTACCGCCTCAACATTGCCGAGCTGCGCCTGCCCCCCTTGCGCGAACGGCGCGAAGACATCCCGCTGCTGTTCGGTCATTTCTCACGGCAGGCGGCGGAACGTCTGGGCCGCAGCACGCCGGTGCTCGGCGGTGGGCAACTGAGTCATTTGCTCAGCCATGACTGGCCGGGCAATGTGCGGGAGCTGGCCAACGCCGCCGAACGTCAGGTGCTCGGGCTGGAGAATCCAGCCTCGGTGGACATGCCGGCCGGACAGTCGCTGGCGGCGCAACAGGAAGCGTTCGAGGCCCATTGCCTGCGCTCGGCGCTGAGCCGGCATAAAGGCGATATCAAGGCGGTGCTGAACGAGCTGCAACTGCCGCGCCGAACGCTGAATGAAAAGATGCAGCGTCACGGGTTGATCCGGGAAGTGTTTCTTCCTGACAACGGCGACCCTTTGTAGGACCCCGTCCACTGTAGGAGCTGCCGGAGGTTACGACGGTGGCGAATGCGATCGACCTGATACGAATAGGCTGGCTGCCCCCATGCCATCCTGAGCAAGCGCGCACCTGCAACAACGCGCGACATGAGCAAAATTTCGCTCATCCAACCCCCGCGCATCGGCGGTTTTCCGCTCATCCACTGCAAGCAAACCCTTCTAGACCGGGCCTTTCGGGCTTGGCACGTCTCCTGCTATCACCCTTGCAAGACCGCATCGCTGCGATCCTTCTAAAAACAATGACTTGCAGGAAATCCAATGGCTATTCCCAACTCTGTTTCCAACGGATCGGCTGCCGCACCCGTCGCCGACAAGACCACCCGAAGTCGCCTGAAATCCATTTTTAGCGGTTCGGTCGGCAACATGGTCGAGTGGTACGACTGGTACGTCTACGCTGCCTTCTCCCTTTACTTCGCCAAAGTCTTCTTCCCCAAAGGCGACACCACCGCACAACTGCTCAACACTGCCGCGATCTTCGCGGTCGGGTTTTTAATGCGCCCAATCGGCGGCTGGCTGATGGGCCTTTACGCTGATCGCAAGGGCCGCAAAGCTGCCTTGATGGCCTCGGTTCTGCTGATGTGCTTCGGATCACTGATCATCGCGCTCACGCCCGGTTATGAAACCATCGGCGTCGGCGCCCCTGTCCTGCTGGTGTTCGCTCGCTTGCTGCAGGGCCTGTCGGTCGGCGGCGAATACGGCACCTCGGCGACCTACCTCAGCGAGATGGCGACCAAGGAACGTCGTGGCTTCTTCTCCAGCTTCCAGTACGTGACGCTGATCTCCGGCCAGCTCATCGCGCTGGGCGTGTTGATCGTGCTGCAACAAACACTCACCACCGAGCAACTGAACACCTGGGGCTGGCGCATTCCGTTTGCCATCGGCGCGCTCTGCGCTGTCGTCGCGCTGTTCCTGCGTCGCGGCATGGAAGAAACCGAGTCGTTCACCAAAAAGAAGGAAGAACCAAAAGAGAGCCTGATGCGCACCCTGATGCGTCATCCCAAGGAACTCATGACCGTGGTCGGCCTGACCATGGGCGGCACCCTGGCGTTCTACACCTACACCACCTACATGCAGAAATACCTGGTGAACACCGTCGGCATGAGCATCACCGACTCCACCACCATTTCCGCCGCCACACTGTTTCTGTTCATGGTGCTGCAACCGGTGATCGGTGCGCTGTCTGACAAGATCGGTCGTCGCCCGATCCTGATTGCCTTCGGTGTGCTCGGCACGCTATGCACGGTACCTATCCTCACCACGCTGCACACGATTCAAACCTGGTGGGGTGCGTTCTTCCTGATCATGGCGGCGCTGATCATCGTCAGCGGTTACACCTCGATCAACGCCGTGGTGAAGGCTGAGCTCTTCCCTACCGAAATTCGTGCACTGGGCGTCGGCCTGCCGTACGCACTGACCGTCTCGATCTTCGGCGGCACCGCCGAATACATCGCGTTGTGGTTCAAGAGCATCGGCATGGAAACGGGCTACTACTGGTACGTCACCGCCTGTATCGCCTGCTCGTTGCTGGTCTACGTCTTCATGAAGGACACCCGCAAGCATTCTCGGATCGAGACCGACTGACCGCGCGGAAAGGGCCGTATTAGCGCGCTCACGCACGCGAACCCAGGGGCACCCACGCAAAGTGGCTGCCCCTTTTTTTCGCGGCCCTGGCCGCTAAGTGGCTGAATCACCACGCGCTTTTCGCAGTATCAATTTCAGCGATGATTGCTACTAATGCGATTGACTTCTTAATAATCCAGAGCCGAGTAAAGTTAACTCCATACCGAGTTACCCACTTATTTGAATCGATCTGGAGCAACTACCATGAAAACTAACAAACTGATCTTCGGCCTCGCTTTCTCACTTCTGGCTTCTAGCGCTTTTGCACTTCCCGTTGCAGACGCAAGCAAACATGTCAACGCGCCGGTAGTTGCTGAAAACGGATCCTCTCATACCAACATCGGTCGTGTTGCTGCTGACGGTGCTGACCGCGTAGGTAACAACCGTGTTGCCGCTGACGGTGCTGACCGCGTAGGCAACAACCGTGTGGCCGCTGACGGCGCTGACCGCGTAGGCAACAACCGTGTGGCCGCTGACGGCGCTGACCGCGTAGGCAACAACCGTGTGGCCGCTGATGGCGCTGACCGTGTAGGCAACAACCGTGTGGCCGCTGACGGCGCTGACCGTGTAGGCAACAACCGTGTGGCCGCTGACGGCGCTGACCGTGTAGGCAACAACCGTGTGGCCACTGATGGTGCTGACCATGTTGGTGCAAATCGTGTCGCTGCCGATGGTGCTGACCGTGTAGGCGCAAATCGTCTGAGCTGATCGCCAAGCGGCTCCCTCTCGAGCCCGGCTTTCGCCGGGCTTAGTTTTTTCTGATGCAGCGAAACGATCTCGTCCCTGCATTTACGGGGCATCTGGCGATTTCGGGGTGATTTTCTCCTCGTTTCCAGCAGATCGCGCTATCACCCTGATGAATCACCACTCATCACGCAAACCTCACCCATGAAAAAATGCGTCCACGCAAGAATTTATTTGTCAAGGAGCAAAACTGTCAGAACTGACAGAATTTGCCCCATTGCGGATCAAAATCCGCTGGAGCGCTTTAAAACCGGGCGCTGCGGCCAACTATCATTTTCAGCGATGGTCGTTAGCAACCTTGTTAACTTCTACTTAATGCATGCGCGCGTAGAATTCACTCCATACCCAAGTTAAAGAAATTATTGAACTTTGATGGAGCAAACATCATGAAAACTTCAAATCTTCTGTTCGGCCTTAGTCTTTCCATTCTGGCATCGAGTGCATTCGCATTGCCTGTTTCTGATCATCACGCTGTATTGAACGGTACGGTTGTAGCCGAAGGTGGTTCTTCTCACACCAACGCTTCGCACACGGGTTCTTATCGTCAGGCTTCTGATGGTGCTGATCACGTCGGTGCAAACCGCTTGGCCGCTGACGGCGCTGATCGTGTAGGCAACAACCGTCAGGCCGCAGATGGTGCCGATCACGTCGGTGCAAACCGCTTGGCCGCTGACGGCGCTGATCGTGTAGGCAACAACCGCGTCAGCTGATTCGGCTTTACAGGTCTACCGCTTCACACGTTCCACCTCCTGAACTCCCTTTGTAGCCCGGTTTATGCCGGGCTTTTTTTTGTCCGCATCACGGCAGGGTCTGGAATCCGCGGGAAATGCCTTGCACTATGACGGCCTTCATTCTGTGCAGACAGCCGATACGCAAACCGGCTCGTCGCCTCTCTCATTCAGGAAATGCGCCATGTCAGACGATATTCATTTCTACGAGCCATCCAAAGGTCACGGGCTGCCGCACGATCCGTTCAACGCCATCGTCGGCCCGCGTCCCATTGGCTGGATTTCGTCTCAGGACGCCCATGGCAAGCTCAATCTTGCGCCGTACAGCTTCTTCAACGCCTTCAACTACGTGCCGCCGATCATTGGCTTCTGCAGCATTGGCCGCAAAGACAGCCTGAACAACATTGAGCAGACCGGCGAGTTCGTGTGGAATCTCGCAACCCGTCCGCTTGCCGAGCAGATGAACATGAGCTGCGCGCCCGTGGCAGCAGACGTGAATGAATTCGAGCTCGCCAATCTCACCGCCGAGCCGTCACGCATCGTGTCGGTGCCGAGGGTAAAAGAAACGCCGGTGGCGTTTGAGTGCAAGGTGACGCAGATCATCCAGCTGCAACGCGCGGACAAGGAAGTCGTGCCAAGCTGGTTGATTCTGGGAGAAGTGGTAGCGATTCACATCGCCAAGCGCCTGCTCAAGGACGGTATTTACGACACCGCAGCCGGTGAGCCGATCCTGCGCGGCGGTGGCCCGGCCGATTATTTCCAGCTAGGCCCTGAGTCGTTGTTCAAGATGTACCGACCGCGCGCCTGATCAGTCCTGGGCGAACATCAGTTCGCCCTCAGACGTCACGTCGATCAACCGCTCCAGTTCCTGGACCGCCGCTTGATCGGCGGCCAGCGCTGTCTTGAATGTCTGGTCTTGAAGCACGCGATGAAAGGTCGGCGCACCACCGGCTCCCAGTCCTTTGACGGCGATAGCGGCGCTGTACGCGCCGTCGCCAGGGACTGCAGCGGAAACGGCTTCGTAATGCTGGAATTCTTTGCGTGCCATGGGAGGAGGATCCTGCCTTGAAAGAGAAGGCGTGGATTTTAAACCTGAGCTGGGGAGATGAGCGTGAGATTTTCCATGTTCAAGCCGACGTATTCGTCGCAATAACGCCCAGACCACGCTCACCCACCGTGATCGCACTGTCTCGCAGGAGTGGGTCTGCTCGCGATAAAACGCTTAAAACAACCGCTGCTCACCCCGCCTTCCGCACATCCGGCAACCCATACGCCGCCTCGGCCTGGGCGGCGCTGACGTGGGCGAAGGTCTGAAAATCCAGGCTACTGACCAGGCGCTCAGTCACCAACTCGGAAAAGAGTGCCAGCTCAGGTGTGGCGAACCAGTCGTTCATGGCTGAGGCGTCCGCCCACAGTCCGCTGATCACCCACACCTCCTTTTCAGTCATCGATTGCTGCAGCGCGAAGTGCAGGCAACCGCCGGCCCGGGAGGATGGGGCGATCAACGTGCTCAGGCGTGCGCCGAGTCGGGCACCGTTTCCGGCGCTGGCGCGCAAGGTCACAAGGTGGCTCACAGCTGACGGGTTGTGCATGGTCTTCGCTCCTTTGATTCAGCCGCGATCGAAGAAGGCGTTGCGGCTGGATGTGAAGATTAGTGGCCCCCGTGCAAATGTCGTTAGCCGGATACTGCCTCGTTATTGCCTGATTCTGCGCGCAGGCTTCTCAGCCGCCAGCCCATTGATCGCCCAACCGGGGCATTGGACGCGGGAGTTTCAAGCAATCAACCCAGCCAGGTAGGGCGTTTCGTCGTCTATCGCATGAATCGATAGCAGAATCAGGCAATCATCCGGCAGGATTCGCCTACCGCTTGCGATTGCACAAAAATAAGCTGTGCTGCATCGACGCTCCGTCAGAGGAATTTTCCATGTTGCCCACCGCCGTTGAGCCCGCCATCGCCCGTGCCGCGCCAGACACCCGGCCGATGCCAGAATTGAGCGCGACAATGGAACAGCAGCGAGCAGAGCTTGCCGAGCTGATCCGTCGACACGCTCCCTCGGACGGCAGCTTTCAGACATTGATCAAGCCGCTGTTCATGGTGCGTCACGACCGCCCGCTGCAGTCCGTGCCAGGCGTGGTTCAACCTGCGCTGTGTATCATGGCCCAAGGCCGCAAGGACGTGACGCTGGGTGGCGAACTGTTCACCTACGACCCGCTCAACTACCTGGTGCTCTCGGTTGCCCTGCCTATCAGCGGCAAAGTGATTTACGCAACGCCGGAAGACCCGCACCTGGCCATGCGGCTGGACATCGACCCCGCCGACATCAATGCGTTAATCGCGCAAGCCGGTCCTATGAGCGTACCGACCCGCCCCAGTGGACGCGGCATGTACGTGGAACGCATCGATTCACAATTGCTGGACGCGGTTATTCGCCTGATTCGCCTGCTGGACAGCCCGAAAGACATCCCCATGCTGGCGCCGCTGATCACCCGCGAAATCCTCTACCGCTTGCTACGCGGGAGCGAAGGCTATCGGTTGTATGAAATCGCCATCTCCAACTGCCAGACCCATCGTGTGACCCAAGCCATCAAATGGCTGAACGAGCATTTTCAGCAACCGTTGCGTATCGAAGAGCTGGCTCGGGAAGTGAATTTGAGTGTCTCGACACTGCACCATCGGTTCAAGGCCGTGACCGCCATGAGCCCGTTGCAGTATCAGAAACAGCTGCGTTTGCAGGAGGCCCGTCGCCTGATGCTGGCCGACGGGCTTGAGGCGTCAGCCGCCGGTTACAAGGTGGGCTATGAAAGCCCGTCCCAGTTCAGCCGCGAATACAGCCGCCTGTTCGGCGCGCCCCCGTTGCGGGACCTGGCGCGCCTGCGTAAAACGCTGTGAACCATCGGCGCTGAGCAGCATGCAGGTCAGGCGCTCAGCACCCGGCACGCCTCAGCAGGAATCATCACCGAGATCGGATGACCAATGGCCAGCCCGAGGCTCTGGTTCGGCGTACTCAGCGCGGTCAGCGACACGCCGCCGCACTCCACCGTGGTTTCGATGGTGGCGCCAATGTCGCGAATGAACGTGACCGTGCCGTTCAGGCGATTACCTTCAGCAGCCTGCGAACGCGAAAGCTGCAAGTCTTCCGGGCGCACCAGCATTCTGATCTCGGCACCGGCTTTGATCGTGTCGCCGATCGGCACGTCCAGTGAATCGCCTGCGGGCAGCTGCACGCGGCCACCACCCAGAGCTTTGGCCGGGAAGATATTGCCGGAACCGATGAAGTCCGCGACAAAGGCGTTGGCCGGGTTGCGGTAAATCTCAATCGGCGTACCTACCTGCTGCACCCTGTGCTCACCCAGCACCACGACGATGTCGGCCATGGTCATGGCTTCGCGTTGATCGTGGGTCACCAGAATGGTGGTGATGTTCAGCTGTTTTTGCAGTTGACGAATTTCCACCTGCATCGACTCTCGCAGCTTGGCGTCCAGTGCGGACAGCGGCTCGTCGAGCAACAAGAGTTTCGGGTGCGAGGCAATCGCGCGGGCAATCGCGACACGCTGGCGCTGACCGCCGGACAGTTTCGCCACCGGACGATCCACCATCTGTTGCAGCTGAATCATCGCCAGCAGCTCGGTGACACGCGCTTTCTGCGCGGCCTTGTCGACACCCCGCAACTTGAGCGGGTACGCGATGTTTTCGCCAACCGTCATGTGCGGGAACAGCGCCAGCGATTGAAACACCATCCCGAAATTGCGCTCGTGCGCCGGCGTGTGGCTGACGTCCTCGCCATCCAGGCGAATCTCGCCGCTGGTGAGGGTTTCAAGCCCCGCGATCATGCGCAGCAACGTGGTTTTGCCGCAGCCCGACGGGCCCAGGAAGCACACGAGCTTGCCCTGCGGCAGGTGCAGATTAACGTCGGTGACGGCGCAGGCCGAGCCATAGAATTTTTCAACGTTTTCGAGCATCAGTCCGGTCATTTCTTCACACCTCAAATCAGAACGAAACGCCACCTTCACCGACCAGCTTCTCCAACGCCCAGATCAGGACGAAGTCGATCAGCACGATCAGCACGGCGAACGAGAAAACGGTGGGATCGAGCGAGGAGACGGTGCGGCTGTACATCCAGATCGGCACGGTCATCACGTCGATGTTGTAAAGGAAGTAGGTCACCGTGAACTCGTTGAACGAGACGATGAAGGCCAGCAGCATCCCGGCGAGAATCCCCGATTTCATCAACGGCACCACGACATCGACGATGGCGCGGGTGGGAGAAGCGCCCAGCATCTGCGCGGCCTCTTCCACTTCGCTGCCGATGGTCATCATCGAGGCCGTGCAGTTCTTGATCACGAAAGGCAGCGCGAGAATCACGTGGGCAATCACCAGCCGCGAGGTGCTCAGGTGAAATGGCAAGCTGTCGAACACCAGCAGCAAGGCCAGCCCCAGGACCACCATCGGGAACACCAGCGGCAGCGACATCAGTTGCATCGCGAAGGCCTTGCCACGGAACTCGCAACGCGTCAGCGCGTAAGACGCCGGCACAGCAATCAACGTGGCGAAGATCATCGTCAGGCACGCCACCATCAGGCTCGTGGTCATGGCTTTGCCCAGGCTCAGCACATCGCTTTCATCCGGGGAAACGAAGGTCTGCCAGGCCGCCCTGTACCACTGCAGGCTGTAGCTGCTCGGCGGAAAATCGAGGTTGGCCGAGCCGCTGAACGACATGACGATCATGGTCAGGATCGGGGTGACTGCCAGGAACAGAATCACCGCCGACACAATGGCCGCGAAACGTCCGGTTTCGCCGGGTAAAAGGGGCTGGGAACGGCGTATCTTTTTGCTCATTGCGAAGCCTCCAGCATGCGCCGACGGCGACCGGTGACGAATTCGGAAAGGGTCATGATCGCCAGCGTCGTGATGATCAGCACGACACCCGCCGCCGACGCAGCAGGCCAGTTCATGAGCGGCGCGATCTGGTCATGCACCATCACCGCGAGCATCGGCACGCGCCGACCGCCGAGGAGCAACGGCACGACGAAACTGCTGGCGTTGTAGGCGAACACCAGCGTGGCGCCGGTGATGATGCCCGGCAGACTCATGGGCAGGATGACCTGACGAAACACCTGAAAGCGACTGGCGCCCAGCGTCGCGGCGGCCTCTTCATAGCTTCGCGAAATCCCGCGCATGGCGCTCGCGATCGGCAGCACTGCCAGCGGGAAAGCGGTTTGCACCAGGCCCATCAGCACGCCGTTCTGGTTGTAGAGCATCATGATCGGCCGAGTGATCAGCCCCATCCCCTTAAGCGCCTGGTTGAGCATGCCGGCCGGGCCGAGAATCACCAGCCAGCCGTAACTTTGCAGCAGCAGGTTGACCAGCAGCGGCAACAGGACCGCCGCGAGAAAAACACGTCTGACCAAGGGCGACTTGAGCCGCGCCATGGTGTAGCCGACCGGGATCGCCAGGATGACGGCAATCACCGCGCTGATCAGGGCCAGTCGCAAGGTCAGCAGCAGGGACTTCAAATAATAGGGTTCGAACAGTTGTGCATAACTGTCGAGACTGAAGCCGCTCCACTCCGCCCCTTTGGTGCCGACGCTCATGCGCAGGACCAAGAGGCTGGCGACGATCAGTACGGCGAGGAACAGCATCGACGGCGTGAGGAACAGCCATGCGCGAGCGGTGGCCGAGAATGGCTGGTTTCGACGCGGTTTGGCTGCGTCTTCCTGGCGCGTTATAGGTGGGTTTTGCATGTGTTTGATCTCGGGTTTAGCGATGAGTCAGGGATGCATCGGGTGCACGTCCGATGTGTTCGCGGGCAAGCGCGCTCCTACAATTGATCGCGTTCCACTGTAGGAATGAGCTTGCTCGCGATGACGTCAGGACGGACGACCACACAACACCCGCGTGACGCCTATCACAGGCTCAGGACGAGAAAATCTCGGTGTAACGACGAATCCACTGGTCATGCACCGTCGCCAGGAAGGCGTTGTCGTGCATGATCGCCTTGTCGGCAATCTGCTCAGGCGTGAGGATGTACGGGCTTTTGCGCGCTTCGGCGGAGATCACCGCCTTGGCGTTGACCGGGCCGTTGTAGATGTCTTCGGCCATCTTGCCCTGCACCACTGGGTCCAGCGAGTGGTCAAGGAAGGCGTAGGCCAGGTCAGTATCGCCGGGACGATTCTTCGGCATCACCGACTGCATCAGGTCCGTGTAAAAGCCTTCCTTCATGCCAAAGGTGGCGCCCAGGCCGTAGTTGGGGTCGCGAATCTGTTTCGGGAAGAATGCCGGCGCATAAAGCCCGCCCATGTCCAGGGAACCGGTGCGGAACAACTCGGCGATCTGGTTCGGGTTCTCACCCAGCGTCACGACGCGGTCCTTCAACTCGGCGAGCTTCTTGAAGCCCGGCTCGATGTTGTGCTCGTCACCGCCAGCGAGTTTCGCGGCGATGATGATCAGGTCCATTGCCTCGGTCCAGTTGGGCGGCGGCAGGAAAATATTCGGCGCCATGTCCTTGTCCCATAGCGCGGCGTAGCTGTCCGGGGCCTCCTTCACGGTGCGAGTGCTGTACACCAGGCTGTTGCACCAGAGCAGGTAACCGATGCCGTGCCCATTGGCGCCGGTGCGGTACTTCTCAGGCACATCAACAATGTTGGGAATGCGGTTCAGGTCCGGTTTTTCCAGAAGACCGGCGGCCGCCAGGCCTTCGGCGCCGACGCCTGCCAGGGTAATGATGTCGTACTGAGGACGATCGCCGCCGGCCTTGAGTTTGGCGACCATTTCCGAGGTGCTGCCGGTGCGGTCTGCAATCACTTTGGCGCCGGTTTTGGCTTCGAATGTCGCCGCGATATTGCGCAGGGCTGCAAGGCCCGTGTCATCCGACCAGGTCAGCAGACGCAGGGTCTTGCCCTGGAATTTGCCATCACTGGCGCTCGCCCGGATAAAGGGCATGGACATGGCCGCCGCGCCCACGGATGCGACGCCCACTGCCTTGATGAATTGCCGTCTGTTCAGATCATGTTTGCCCACGTCGGACTCCATTGTTTTTCTGTCGCATGGTTGAGGGAATTCGCACCGCAGCGCGCAAGCCGACTTCTCTATAAGCCCCGGATGGCGGGGAGTTCAGCAAGTCAGCGGGGTCATCCTGCGGCGACGCAGGTCCCTCAACAATCGAAAGTTTTTCATTGGAGCCATGTGCTCGACGCATGCCTTATGGGGAGGCATGCGTGAACTGTTTTCGACCGGCTCAGACAGCGCGAACGACGTGTTTTATTTCCTGAAATGCCTGCATGCCCCAAGGCCCTAACTCGCGGCCCAGACTGCTCTGCTTGTAGCCGCCCCAAGCGGTTTGAGGAAAGATCACCTGTGGCGCGTTGATCCACACAAGCCCCGCCTGCAGCGCGTTGGCGACGCGTTCAGTGGTCGCGGCATCACGACCGACCACGCTGGCCACCAGACCGAACTGGCTGTCGTTGGCCAGAGCAATCGCCTCGGCTTCCGAGCTGAAACCCCGAACGCAGACCACCGGGCCAAAGATCTCCTCGCGCCACAGCGCACTGTCCAGGGGCACGTGGCTGAACACCGCAGGCTGCAAAAAATACCCGCGAGGCTGGTCGGCCGGACGTTTCCCGCCGCACAACAGACGCGCGCCCGTGTCTTTGCCGGCCTCGATATGGGCAATCACCCGTTGATACTGTGCCTTGTTGACTAAGGGGCCCATCTCGGCGCCTTCGTCCTGAGGGGCGGCGACCTTGATCGATCTGGCCTTTGCGACGATGCGCTCCAGAAAGGGTTCGAGCAGTTCGTTCGCCACCAGTACGCGGCTGGTCGCCGAGCACATCTGTCCGGCATTGAAGAATCCGCCGCCACTGGCCAGCTCCACCGCCAGATCCAGATCGGCATCGGCCAACACCAGAAGAGAAGACTTGCCGCCCAGTTCCAGGCTGACGCCTTTCACGGTTTCCGCCGCGCGCTGCATTACCTGCACGCCCACCGCATTACTGCCGGTGAACGACACTTTCGCGATGCCGGGGTGGCCCGACATCGGCGCGCCGACCGCCAGACCAGTGCCGCAGACGACGTTGAACACCCCCGTCGGCAAACCGCTCGCGGCAATGATCTGCGCCAGTTCCAGCTCGGCGAGAGGCGTCACTTCGGAAGGCTTCAGGACCACACAGCAGCCGGCCGCCAATGCAGGCGCGAGCTTCCAGGCAGTGGTCACCATCGGAAAATTCCACGGCACGATCAGCCCGACCACGCCGCACGGCTCACGGCGCAGGCGCGCGGTGAATTCATCGCTGGGCAGCTCGACCGCACGGTTCTGCTGACCGTCAGAGGCTTCGGCCAATTCGGCGTAATAGTTGAAGGTGCCGATCACATCGTCAACGTCGATGGCTGCTTCGAACCCCGGTTTGCCGTTGTTGCTCGATTGCAACTCGATCAGCCGCTCGCGACGGGCCGCCACACCGTGGGCGATTTTGCGCAGGATCATCGCCCGCGCCGCGCCGGTGGTTTTCGACCATGCGCCGAAGGCCTCGCGTGCAGCCTGCACGGCATCATCCACCGCACGCGCATCGCCACCGGTGACGATCGCCAGACGCTCCTCGGTCGACGGGTTGATCACGGTCAGTTGCTCGCCGCCAGCGCGCCAATGACCGTCGATGTATACACCTGCCAAAACCGGGCTCAACACAGTTGCCTCACTCACAATGCTTTCAATCCATTCATCCAGCGACGCTGGTCAATTTCGATGACGGTCGGGCCCTGACGGTCGTTGGCCGCATTCAATGCCGTTTTCAGTTGCTCGACGCTGCTGACCGCCTCGGCCGCGCAGCCCAGGGCTTTGGCGACGCCGATGAAATCAGGGGTGTAAATGTCCACGCCCACCGGCTCGATCGCGCGATTGACCATGTACTTCTTGATCTCCTCGTAACCCTGGTTATTCCACAGCAGCACGATGATCGGCGTGCGCGCTTCGACCGCGCTGGCCAGTTCCGACAGGGTGAATTGCAGGCCACCGTCGCCGATCAGGCAGGCAACCGGGTTGCGCTCCCCTGCATCCTGACTGCCAAGCCAGGCACCCACCGCCGCGGGCAAGGCATAACCCAGCGTGCCGTAGCCGGTGGACGAGTTGAACCAGCGGCGCGGCTTGTCCAGATCCAGCGTCAGGTTCCCGGTATAGACCGGCTGGGTCGAGTCGCCCACGAGCACCACGTCGGGCAGCACCTCCAGGACAGTTTCCAGGAACAGCGTCTGCCCGCGCGTGGCTTCATCCCATGACGCGGTCAGCGTCTCTTTGAGTGCAGCCGCGCGTTTGTGGCCCCAGTCACTCTGACGCTCGGTCAGTGTTTCTTCGTTCACAGCAGCCACCAGCGCCTCGGCTGCGGTCCGGGCGTCGGACACCAACGCGACCTTGGGCGGGAAGTTGCGCACTGTCTGATCAGGGTCGATATCGATACGCAGCAGCGTGCCGGGGATTTTGAAGTGCCCTTGGAACGTGATGTCGTAATCGGTTTCGGCCAGTTCTGTGCCGATCGCCAGCACCACGTCGGCGCCTTCGATGATTTCGCGGGTCGGGTCCAGCGACTGGGTCGAACCGATCAACAGCGGATGACTCGACGCCAGCATGCCCTTGGCGTTGATCGTCAGCGCAACCGGCGCGTCGAGCTTTTCTGCCAGTTGAGTGAGTGCGCCGGCCGCATCAATAGCACCACCACCGGCCAGAATCAGCGGACGCTTGGCGTTGGCCAGCAACCCGGCCATTTGCTTGATGGCGGCCGGCGATGGACCGGCCGGGGTGATCGACACCGGCTGGCTGTCCAGCAGGTCATCGGCGTTCTCGACCAGCACGTCCAGCGGGATTTCGATGTGCACAGGCCGGGGACGACCGGCCTGGAACAACGCGAACGCGCGGGCCAGCACCGACGGCAACTCGGCGGCCGACATCAACGTGTGGGAGAACGCCGCGACGCCCGCCACCAGCGCGCTCTGCGACGGCAGCTCATGCAGCTTGCCGCGTCCACCGCCCAGTTGGTTACGCGATTGCACGCTGGAAATCACCAGCATCGGGATGGAGTCGGCGTAGGCCTGCCCCATGGCCGTGGTGATGTTGGTCATCCCGGGGCCGGTGATGATGAAGCAGACGCCCGGCTTGCCACGGGTGCGCGCGTAACCGTCGGCCATAAAACCGGCGCCCTGTTCGTGACGCGGGGTGACGTGATTGATCGATGAGCTCGCAAGGCCGCGATACAGCTCCACCGTATGCACGCCAGGGATGCCGAACACCTGCTCGACACCGTATCTCTCGAGTAACTTGACCAACACTTCGCCGCACGTCGCCATTTGTCTGGACCTTATAGTCGTTCGTTCTGAAAACCGGATTCGAAGCTGCCCGCCAGGCTCAAACCAGGCGCAACAGATGTAGGGTAATTGGAACCGTGCGGACATATCGGTGACAACGCAAAAAATGTCATGCTTAGGCATGTTCTCCACTCATGCCTGCGCGACCGATGAAACGCCTGCCTCCCCTGCCCGCCCTGCACACCTTCCTGATTACGGCTCAATGCTGCAATTTCACGCGTGCGGCAGAGCTGTTGCACATCACGCAGGGTGCCGTCAGTCGGCAGATTTCGGGGCTGGAAAGCCATCTGGGCTACAGCTTGTTTCAGCGTCAGGCCCGGGGCCTGAGCCTGACGGCGCAGGGCCGCGAACTGTTTCCGCGTATCCAGCAAGTGTTCGCCCTGATCGACGAGGCGGTCGATCAGGTCGGGGTCAAGCGCGAGGCGCTGCAGCTCAAGGCACCCACCTGCATGATGCGCTGGCTGCTGCCACGCCTGTTGCAGTGGCAAAAGGAACGCCCGGATGTGCCCGTGGAACTGACCACGACCGTGCAGCACGCGGTGGACTTTCGTCGTGAGGAATTCGACGCCGCCGTGGTCTACGGTGCTCGCCCCGACGGATCGATGCAGGTCCATCACATTTTTGACGAACAACTCACGCCCGTCTGTTCGCAATCGCTGCTGGACGGCCCGACGCCGCTGAGCGAGTTGAGCGATCTGGAGCAGCACATGTTGCTGCACCCGACCCGCGATCAACGTGACTGGGAGCAGTGGCTCAAGGCAGCAGGCACGACCCTGAGCAACATCAGCAAGGGTCAGCATTTCGACACCCTCGACCTGGCAATGACCGTCGCGTCTCAGGGTTCGGGTGTCGCGATTGGCGACTGGGCGCTGATCGGCGAAGACTTGAGCGCCGGGCGACTGGTGATGCCGTTTGATCTGCGGGTCAAAACCGGTCAGGCCTATTATTTCGTCTACCCGAACCGTGCCGGGTCCTCACCACAACTGCAGGAACTGCTGGAATGGTTGCTGGTCCAGGCCGCTCAGCGCGAGGGGCAGTGATCACGCCCGCAGCAGATCGGCCAGCAGGGTTTGACGGCGTTAAACCTTACAGCGCCCCTTCGCTGATAAAAACATTCAATCCTGATCGTTAAGCCATCATCGCGATAACGGCCTACACTCACCTTGTCCGACAAACAAACATTTTTGTAACCGGATCGAGGCAAATGTCATGAAAACCACAATAAAAAGACAATGCGTGTACGTAGTCGCTGTTCTGGCGGTGCTCGGCATTTACGCGGCAGGCGCCTATCGAATAGAACAACTGCGGCAACAACCGCGTATGGCAGTGGTCTGCACCATTGGCCATTGTGTGCCGTCGGATGCGAGCTTCAGCGCCTTACGCTGATCGTATCTGCAGGCGTCGACAGCGAGTGAATCGATAAAGCCAGCTATCGATTAGCTAGCTAACGGACTAGACTGAGCGAAAATTCCCGCAGCGGTATACGGCGGGTCAACCTGCCAGTTCGAGCCCTTGTCGTGACCAGCCTCAATCAAACCCGTCCGGACATTCGCAGCATTCTCTTTGCGCTGATGATGGCCGTCTTTCTCAGTGCGCTGGACCAGACCATCGTCGCGGTCTCGATGCCCGCCATCTCCGCTCAATTCAAGGATTTCGACCTGCTGGCCTGGGTCATCTCGGCCTATATGGTCGCGCTCACCGTGGCCGTCCCGATTTACGGCAAACTGGGTGACCTCTACGGCCGTCGACGCCTGATGCTGTTTGGTCTGGGGACCTTCACCCTCGCATCCCTGTTTTGCGCCATGGCCCAGAGCATGGAACAACTGGTGCTGGCGCGCGTGCTGCAGGGTATCGGTGCGGGCGGCATGGTCTCGGTCAGCCAGGCGATCATCGGTGACATTGTCCCGCCCCGCGAACGTGGCCGTTATCAGGGTTATTTCAGCGGCATGTACGCGGCGGCGAGCGTCGCGGGCCCGGTCTTGGGCGGCTTCATGACCGAATACCTCTCCTGGCGCTGGGTGTTCATCATCAACCTGCCGCTGGGTCTCGTGGCCTGGTGGGTCGCGCGTCAGACCCTGATCGGTCTGCCGGTTCCGCAGCGCAAACCTGTCATTGATTACCTGGGCACGGTGCTGATGATCATCGGCCTGACGGCCCTGTTGTTGGGCATCACTGAAATCGGTCAGGGTCATAGCTGGCGCGATGATCACGTGCTGACTCAACTGGGCGTGGCGCTGCTGGCGCTGGTGGTTTTCGTGCTGCATGAGCGTCGATCCCCTGAGCCGCTGCTGCCCATGCATCTGTTCGCCAACCGCAGCGCCGTGTTGTGCTGGTGCACGATTTTCTTCACCAGCTTCCAGGCCATCTCGCTGATCGTGCTGCTGCCACTGCGTTTCCAGACCGTGACAGGGGGCGGCGCCGACAGTGCGGCACTGCACTTGATGCCCCTGGCGATCGGCATGCCGATGGGCGCTTACTTTGGCGGACGTCGGACGTCGCTCACCGGTCGCTACAAGCCGATCATTCTGACCGGTGCAGCGCTGATGCCGCTGGCGATTCTGGGCATCGCCTTCACACCCCCGCAGTCAGTCATCCTCACCGGTTTATTCATGGTGCTCACGGGCATCGCCAGCGGCCTGCAATTTCCCACGTCGCTGGTCGGCACACAGAACTCGGTGGACATGAAGGACATGGGCGTTGCCACCAGCACCACCAACCTCTTCCGCTCATTGGGCGGTGCCGTGGGCGTGGCAAGCATGTCGGCGCTGTTATTGGCGATGTTGACGACATCCGGTCTGGGCCACCTCAGTGGCGGCGCGATCGGTGAAGGCAGTTCGGGCAATCTGTTGATGGACAGCCTGCACGCCGCCAGCGGCCCGGCGCTGGAACTGCTTCGTGGCCAGTTGTCGATGACCTTCCAGCATCTGCTGATGATCAGTGCCGCCGTTTCCGTCCTCGGCCTGGCCGCGGCGTTGGCGATGCCGAACAACCTCTTGCGCGGGCGGGATGACAAGGATCGGTGAGGTTGTTTGCCGCCTACACGGTAGGCGGCAAGTTCACTGACTCAACCGTTGTAATACCCCACCGCCACCAGAAAATCCCCCACTTTGCGCATGTACGCGTGTTTGTGTTCGACCTTGCCGGTCACTGGGTTGCGCCAGCGGTATTCGTATTCGCCTTCCGGCTGTTTCTTGATCATGTCCAGCATCGGCACGCCGACCGGTTTGCCTTCCGGGTCCTTGACCTTGCTGAAGTCGGTGTTGACCAGCCGCAGGTTGGTGCCGTGTGCGACATAGCGCTTGGTGTCGACATTAACCACGAACACGTAGAGATCATCCTGCAAAAAGCCGCCTTTGAGGTCGTTGATCGCCTCAAGGGTTCCGTCCTGATCCTGCTCCAGCGCCGTGGACGCCTTGTCCAGCAACGCCCTCGCCTGTTCCGGCGATGCACGAGGCAGGTAATAACCGACGGCCAGAACACGGTCACCGACGCGCTGAAAATACACGCGCTTGCGTTCGACCTTGCCGTCATTCTGGTTCTTCCAACGGTATTCGGCCTGCTGAATACCAGCGCTTTCCGGAGTCTTCAGAACTTCCTTGAAGCCCTTCTGCAGCTCGGGCTCGAGGACCGAAGAGACGTCCCGGCCGATCAACACCACCGATGGCCCGCCGCTGGCGAGCATCACGCCGTTGGTGTCGGTGACAAAGACATAGCGCTCGCCGTCGACGAACTCGCCCTGACGACTGAATTCGGCCAGCGCCTTGTCACCGACTTGACGGTAGTGCGCCACGGCTTTTTCCAGCAGTGCCTTCGCCGCCGCGGCCTCTTGAGCCTCGTCCCCCGCCGCCCAAAGCTGTCCCGCACACAGCCAGGCCAGCACGAAGACCAACCACTTTTTCCACGCCCCACATCCCGAAACGACCGGCATCGCGCTTACCCCGTTTTTTTGATTTGGCTGCAAGCTTAGTCGCGGGATGGCAATAAGGAAGTATTCGGCAGCTCGATGCTTGCATCTGCGGGACGCGCTTGCCCGCGATGCGCGGGTTCAGCCGCCATCTGTTCATCACGCCAACCCAGACTCACGCAGCAATCACCTTGCACCCGGTCGCTTCCTGAATCTGCTCGAAGGTCACGTCGGTGGCGAGTTCAACCAGCTGCAAGCCCTGCTCGGTGATGTCCAGCACGCCCAGGTCAGTGATGATCCGGTCCACCACGCCGACGCCAGTCAACGGCAGGTCACATTGCGCCAGAAGTTTGTGGGTCCCGCCTTTGGCCGTATGTTCCATCAAGACCACGACGCGCTTCACGCCCGCCACCAGATCCATCGCGCCGCCCATGCCCTTGACCATTTTCCCGGGGATCATCCAGTTCGCCAGATCACCGGTTTGCGACACCTGCATCGCGCCAAGGATGGACAGATTGATGTGACCGCCACGAATCATCGCGAACGAATCAGCGCTGTTGAAAAAGCTGCTGCCCGGCAACGTGGTGATGGTTTGCTTGCCTGCATTGATGAGGTCCGGGTCGACTTCATCTTCCTTCGGGAAGGGGCCAATTCCGAGCAAGCCGTTTTCGCTCTGCAACCAGACGTCCATGCCGTCGGGGATGTAATTGGCGACCAGGGTCGGCAGACCGATGCCAAGGTTGACGTAGAAACCGTCCTGCAACTCCTGCGCAGCACGATGCGCCATTTCTTCGCGTGTCCAGGCCATGTCAGGCACTCCTCACGGTGCGTTGTTCGATGCGTTTTTCCGGCGTCGCGTTGAGCACCAGACGCTTCACATAAATGCCCGGCAAATGAATCTGGTCAGGCTCCAGCGCGCCGGTCTCGACGATTTCCTCCACCTCCACCACGCAGACTTTTGCGGCCATGGCGGCCAGCGGGTTGAAGTTGCGCGCGGTTTTGTTGAACAGCAGGTTGCCCGACTTATCGGCCTTCCAGGCCTTGACCAGCGCGACGTCGGCACGCAGCGAGCGCTCCATCACGTACCACTCGCCGTCAAACTCACGGGTTTCCTTGCCTTTGGCCACCAACGTGCCGTAACCCGTTCGGGTGAAGAACGCAGGGATACCCGCCCCGCCCGCCCGAAGTTTCTCGGCCAGCGTCCCTTGCGGGGTGAACTCCAGTTCCAGTTCGCCGGCCAGGTATTGACGCTCGAACTCTTTGTTCTCGCCCACGTAAGACGAAATCATTTTGCGAATCTGACGGGTCGCCAGCAGTTGGCCCAAGCCGAAACCGTCGACACCTGCGTTGTTGCTGATCACAGTGAGATCGCGCTTGCCGGTGTCGCGTAATGCAGCAATCAACGCCTCAGGAATACCGCACAGACCAAAACCGCCAACGGCCAGCGTCATGCCGTCTTCAACGAGCCCCTGCAAGGCATCGTCGGCGGTGGAATAGAGCTTGTTCAATGGTTGATCCTCGAAAGTCGCCGCTGTTGGCAACACCGCCAAAAGCGACAGGAATACTCTCGTCACATCCCCCCGAAAAACACCGGGAGGCCTGTGCACCCTTGCGCCACACCGTTGCAACGTGCAGCGCGATTTGAGTGTAGAGGACGCTCAAGGAGGTGCCCGATGAATGGGCGCCATGTGCACAATCCGGCGCCAGAATCGACAGCCTGTCGCGTTGCTGAATGCGCCCGGGGATTTAGGTAAAGCCTGGGTAAACCGTCTGTTCAATCCGCTTGAACGTATGTATAGATGCAGGCTAAGCGCCACACGGTTATAGTCCGTGCTCTGAAGAGCGCGATTCGTGTGGCTTTCAGCCCCGAGAGAGCAGACAGTGCATATTGCGCACAGAGAGAAAGTGCTTCAAACGCGGGGATCGCCAGACCCTGTGGAAGGGTCGCGCAAGGCGGGGCTGTAACGGAGCATATCCAGAACGGTATCAACCAGGCGTTCAGCGTCCTGGAACAGCGGAAAGCTGTCGGGCACCAGTAACCACTGGCCGAGAATGCCGTGTATATACGCATGCAGACAGATGGCCCCTCGATGAGGGTTCAGAGTGGCGGGCAGCTGCCCTTGGCGAGACGCGTTGCTCAACGCCAGAGCGATACGCTCATTGGCATCGAGCCAGACGAATTGACGCTGACGCCGCATGTCACACATTTCATCGGTGAATTCAAATTTATGAAACAGAATTTCATTGATGCGGCGGGTTTTCGGGTCCATTGCAACTTGCTGAAACAAATGAACCAGGAGCTTCCGCGTCCAGCCCAGCGGATCCAGTTCATCCGCACTTTCACTGGCTCGGGCCATTTCCTCCAGCGGCTCATGCAGGCTGTCCAGCATCGCCTGCACCAGATCGGCCTTGTTGCTGAAGTGCCAGTAGATCGCGCCGCGGGTCACCCCCGCCAGGGCTGCGATGTCCGCCAGGGTCGTGCGCGACACGCCACGCTCGAAAAATGCCTGTTCGGCAGCTTCAAGAATCTGCCTGCGGGTTTCCTGAGCTTCTTCTTTCGTGCGTCGGACCATGGCAGTAAAACCTCAATGAAAATGCGTCAGGCTCTCCGGTCGAGTGGCCTGAACAGCATGCCGGACGGCCTTTGTAATGCCTTGTCCCGGACCTACAATCGATGCCCTCACTGCGTTCGTGTGTCGCAGCTATGGGTGTTTACAAACAACCGTGAACGTAAGTATATTCATTAGCTTGCTACTTATCCAGCCGGAAGACTTTTTACGCCCTTTCCACTTCTCATGAGCTCAGGCTCCTGACCCGAGGATCTTCATGCAATTCAAGCCAGCTGTTACCGTACTGGTCACTGCCGTCGCCCTGGCATCGCTGCTCAGCGGATGCAGTAAAAAGGAAGAAGCGGCCGCGGCACCACCGCCCCCTCAGGTCGGCGTCGTCACTCTGAAAACACAGGCCTACACCCTGACCACCGAACTGCCGGGCCGGACCACTGCGTTCCGGGTCGCTGAAGTGCGTCCGCAGGTCAATGGGATCATCCTCAAGCGTCTGTTCACCGAAGGTGCTGACGTCAAGGCAGGCCAGCAGCTGTATCAGATCGATCCGTCGATCTATCAAGCGAACCTGGACAGCGCCAAGGCGACCTACCAGTCGGCCAACTCGCTGGCCGGCCGCTATAAACAGCTGATCAACGAGCAAGCTGTCAGCCGTCAGGAATACGACACCGCTGTCGGCTCCGCGCGGGAAGCCCAGGCCGCCGTACAGACAGCCGAAATCAATGTGCGCTACACCAAGGTCTATGCGCCGATCTCTGGCCGTATCGGTCGTTCGTCGGTGACCGAGGGCGCATTGGTCAGCAGTGCCCAGGCAGACGCCATGGCAACCATTCAGCAGCTTGACCCAATCTACGTCGACGTCACGCAGTCTTCGGTCGACATGCTCAAACTGCGTCGTGAACTGGAAAGCGGTCAGCTGCAAAAAGCAGGCGACAACGCGGCGAAGGTCAAACTCGTGCTGGAAGACGGTAGCGTTTATCCGGTCGACGGCAAGCTGGAGTTCTCGGAAGTGTCGGTTGACCAGACCACAGGCTCGGTGACACTGCGCGCAGTGTTCCAGAACCCGGACCACACGCTGCTGCCGGGCATGTTCGTTCATGCACGCCTGCAGGCCGGTGTTGCAGCCAACGCAATTCTGGTGCCTCAGCAAGGCATTACCCGAGACCTTAAAGGCACTCCGACTGCGCTGATCGTCAACCAGGACAACAAGGTTGAAACCCGCACGCTGGTTGCCAACCGCACCATCGGCAGCGACTGGCTCGTCGAGAAAGGCTTGAACGCTGGCGATCGTGTAATCACTGAAGGTCTGCAGTACGTGAAACCGGGTGCCCAGGTGAAAGTCGCCGAAGCCACCAACGTCAAGGCAGCCAACCCGGCCCCTGCCCCGGCGACTGATCCAGCCGCAGGCAGTAAAGGGGAGTAATTCATGTCGAAATTTTTTATCGACCGGCCCATTTTCGCGTGGGTGATTGCCCTCGTGATCATGCTGGTGGGGACGCTCTCGATCCTCAAGCTGCCGATCAACCAATACCCCGCCATCGCTCCGCCGGCCATCGCGATTCAGGTCACCTACCCGGGTGCGAACGCGCAGACCGTGCAGGACACCGTGGTTCAGGTGATCGAGCAACAGCTCAACGGTATCGACAACCTGCGTTATGTCGCCTCGGAAAGTAACTCCGACGGCAGCATGACCATCACCGCGACGTTCAACCAGGGCACCAACCCGGACATCGCGCAGGTTCAGGTCCAGAACAAGCTCAACCTGGCGACCCCACTGCTGCCTCAAGAAGTGCAACAGCAAGGTATCCGTGTCACCAAGGCGGTTAAAAACTTCCTGATGGTTGTGGGTCTGGTGTCCGAAGACGGCAGCATGGCCAAGGAAGACTTGTCCAACTACATCGTTTCGAACATGCAGGACCCGATCTCCCGTACCTCCGGTGTGGGCGACTTCCAGGTGTTCGGTGCGCAGTATGCGATGCGTATCTGGCTCGACCCGGCCAAGCTGAATAACTTTCAGCTGACGCCCGTCGATGTGAAAACCGCAATCAGTGCCCAGAACGTACAGGTTTCCTCCGGCCAACTCGGCGGCCTGCCTGCGCTCAAGGGTCAGCAACTGAACGCGACCATCATCGGCAAGACCCGTCTGCAAACTGCCGAGCAGTTCGGCAACATCCTGCTCAAGGTCAATCAGGACGGTTCGCAAGTTCGTGTGAAGGACGTGGGCACAGTCGGTCTGGGCGGCGAGAACTACAGCATCGACGCGCAGTTCAACGGCAAACCGGCTTCCGGTCTTGCGATCAAGCTGGCAACCGGTGCGAACGCACTGGACACCGCCAAGGCGATCCGCGCGACCATTTCACAACTGGAACCCTTCTTCCCGCCAGGCATGAAAGTCGTCTACCCATACGACACCACGCCGGTGGTGACCGAATCGATCTCCGGGGTTGTTCATACCCTCGGTGAAGCGATCGTGCTGGTCTTCCTGGTGATGTACCTGTTCCTGCAGAACTTCCGCGCAACTGTCATCACGACACTGACGGTTCCAGTGGTATTGCTGGGTACCTTCGGCATCCTCGCGGCAGCGGGCTTTACCATCAACACCCTGACCATGTTCGGCATGATTCTGGCCATCGGCTTGCTGGTGGACGATGCCATCGTGGTGGTGGAAAACGTCGAACGGGTGATGGCGGAAGACAAGCTGTCTCCGCGTGAAGCCACCATCAAGTCCATGGAGCAGATTCAGGGCGCACTGGTCGGTATTGCCCTGGTTCTCTCGGCGGTACTGCTGCCGATGGCCTTCTTCGGCGGCTCCACCGGTGTGATCTATCGGCAGTTCTCGATCACCATCGTCTCGGCCATGGCCCTGTCGGTACTGGTTGCGCTGATCTTCACCCCTGCCTTGTGTTCGACCATGCTCAAGCCCATTGACCATGAAAAACACGGTCAACCGAAACGTGGATTCTTTGGCTGGTTCAACCGCACGTTCGACCGCAGCGTACTGAGCTACGAGCGCGGCGTCGGGAACATGATCAAGCACAAGATCCCGGCCTATCTGGTTTACCTGCTGATCATCTGCGGCACCGTCTGGATGTTCACACGCATCCCGAGCGCGTTCCTGCCGGAAGAAGACCAGGGCGTTATTTTTGCCCAGGTTCAGACGCCGCCCGGCTCCACAGCCGAACGCACCCAGGTGGTCATCGACAACATGCGCAAATACCTGCTGGAGCAAGAGTCCGGTGCGGTTAACTCGGTGTTCACGGTCAACGGCTTCAACTTCGCGGGTCGCGGCCAGAGCTCGGGTCTGGCATTCATCATGCTCAAACCGTGGGAAGACCGTAACGCGTCCAACAGCGTGTTCGAGCTTGCCAAGCGTGCTCAGCAGCACTTCTTCGGCTTCCGCGATGCGATGACATTCGCCGTCGTACCGCCTGCCGTACTGGAACTGGGTAACGCCACCGGTTTCGACGTGTACCTCCAGGATCAGGGCGGCGTGGGCCACGCCAAACTGATGGAAGCGCGTAACCAACTGCTCGGCATGGCAGCACAAAGCAAGATACTGGCGGGCGTGCGGCCCAACGGTCTGAACGATGAGCCGCAGTATCAGTTGGTCATCGATGACGAACGTGCCCAGGCACTGGGTGTCAGCCTGTCGGACATCAACACCACACTCTCGGTGGCGTTCGGCGGTAACTACGTCAACGACTTCATCGACCGCGGCCGGGTTAAAAAGGTGTACGTGCAGGGTCAACCCAACGCGCGGATGAAGCCTGAAGACCTGAAGAAATGGTACGTGCGCAACACCGCAGGGGAGATGGTGCCGTTTGCCTCGTTCGCCACGGGCGAGTGGGTGTTCGGTTCGCCGAAACTGTCGCGCTATAACGGTGTTCCGGCCGAGGAAGTACTGGGTACTCCGGCGCCGGGCTACAGCACCGGTGAAGCGATGGCCGAGGTCGAGCAACTGGCCAAGAAACTGCCTGCAGGCATCGGCATCTCGTGGACGGGTCTGTCTTACGAGGAGCGTCTGTCCGGCTCTCAGGCGCCAGCACTGTATGCGCTGTCGATTCTGGTGGTCTTCCTCTGCCTTGCGGCCCTGTACGAAAGCTGGTCGATTCCAATCGCGGTCATTCTGGTGATCCCGCTGGGCGTGATCGGTGCACTGATGGCAACCAGTCTGCGGGGCCTGTCCAACGACGTGTTCTTCCAGGTGGGCTTGCTGGTAACGGTGGGTCTGGCGGCGAAGAACGCCATTCTGATCGTCGAGTTCGCCAAGGAACTCCATGAGCAGGGTAAAGGTCTGGTTGAAGCGACCATTGAGGCATGCCGGATGCGTCTGCGGCCGATCGTCATGACGTCGATGGCGTTCGTCCTCGGCGTAGTGCCCCTGGCGATTTCCTCGGGTGCAGGTGCAGGCAGCCAACATTCGATCGGTACTGGCGTAATCGGCGGTATGATCACCGCCGTGATCCTGGCGATCTTCTGGGTACCTCTGTTCTTCGTTTCGGTATCCGCGCTGTTCAAGAGCAAACAGAAACACATCCCACACGATGAGGCTGGCCAATGAGCAAGTCCCTGATCTCTCTGGCAGTTACCGCGTTCATTCTTAGCGGCTGCTCGTTGATCCCCGATTACATGCAGCCTGCAGCACCGGTGGCCGCCCAGTACCCGCAAGGCCCGGCGTATTCGCCGGCCGATGCGCCCAACCAGGCCGCTGCCGAGCAAGGCTGGCGTCAGTTTTTCCATGACCCAGCCCTGCAACAGTTGATTCAGACGGCGCTGGTGAACAACCGCGACCTGCGTGTCGCGGCCCTGAACATCGACGCGTACCGCGCGCAGTACCGCATCCAGCGTGCGGACCTGTACCCGGCCGTGAACGCTGAAGCCACCGGCACGCGTCAACGCGTACCGGGGGACCTTTCGCAAACCGGCCAGGCCGGCATCACCAGTCAGTATTCGGTCGGTCTGGGTGTCAGCTCCTATGAGCTGGACCTGTTCGGCCGCGTGCGCAGCCTGAGCGAGCAAGCCCTCGAAACCTACTTCGCCAGCGAAGAAGCCCGTCGCAGCACGCAAATCAGTCTGGTGGCCAACGTCGCCAACGCCTACCTGACCTGGCAGGCGGACAAGGAATTGCTCAAGCTGACGCAAGACACTCTGGGTGCTTTTGAAGAAAGCCTGCGCCTGACCTCGCGCAGTAGCGAAGTCGGCGTGGCGTCGGCCCTGGATCTGGCACAGTCGCGCACCTCGGTGGAAAGCGCCCGCGTCAAGCTGGCTCAATACCAACGGCTGGTCGCTCAGGACGAGAACAACCTTGTCCTGCTGCTGGGCACCGGGTTGCCAGCCAACTTGCCGGCCCCGCAACCGTTGAGCGCTGACATGCTCAATGAAATGCCGGCCGGTCTGCCGTCCGAACTGCTGCAACGTCGTCCGGACATCCTCCAGGCCGAGCACAGCCTGAAAGCCGCCAACGCCAACATCGGTGCCGCGCGCGCCGCGTTCTTCCCGAGCATCAGCCTGACGGCCAGTGCCGGTACGGCGAGCGGCGATCTGAGCGGCCTGTTCAAAGGCGGTTCGGGCACCTGGCTGTTCACGCCGACGATCAATCTGCCGATCTTCAACGCGGGTAGCCTGCGCGCGAGCCTGGATTACTCGAAGATTCAGAAAGACATCGGCGTTGCCAACTACGAGAAGGCGATTCAGACCGCGTTCCAGGAAGTCTCCGACGGCCTGGCTGCACGCAAGACCTTCACCGATCAGCTCAAGGCGCAGAACGACTTCGTCGCGGCCAACCAGGACTACTACCGTCTGGCTGAGCGTCGTTATCGCATCGGGATCGACAGCAACCTGACCTTCCTCGACGCCCAGCGTCAGTTGTTCAGTGCGCAGCAGTCGTTGATCACGGATCGTTTGTCGCAGTTGTCCAGTGAGGTGAATCTGTACCGCGCGCTGGGTGGCGGTTGGTACGAACAGACCCAGAACGGCCAGAAACAGCCGACTTCGGGTGATGTTCCGGCCATGCGGATGTTCTGATTCGACGCTTCATGCTTCACGAGAAACCCACCGCTTGGTGGGTTTTTTTATGGGTGCGCCAGGCATGGCTCGTGCGGAGATTCATCGTTCTGCCTAACGGCAGAACCACTGCCAGCGTCACCCAAGACAATGGATCTGCACACGACGCTAAATCCGATTCACCCCAACAAAAACTCCGTCACCCTCCACGTAAACGTCTCCTCCAACTCAACGCTCGACAAATGCGCCGCGTAGTAATCAGACAGCTGCGAACCCTGGATGTGATTGTGCAAATAGTGCCCATCGGCAACCGTCGTCACCGCATCATGACTGCCGCAGATAATCAGCGTATCCACCGTAATCGAACTCACCTGCTTACGGAAATCCGCATCACGCACCGCTGCACAGCACGCGGCATAGCCCAGTGGAGAGGTGCTGGCCAGCACGTCGGTCACCGCCGTGACTTTATCCGCATGATCACGGGCAAACTCCGGCGTGAACCAGCGCCCAACTGCCCCCGCGCCCAGCGCCTTCATCGCCTGGTCGCCGTCCTTCTTCACCATCTCGATCCGAGGCTTCCACATCTCAGGTCCGCCGATCTTCGCGGCGGTGTTGCACAGGATCAGCTTATGCAAACGATCATTGGCGTGGATGCCCAGCCACTGACCGATCAGCCCGCCCATCGACAGACCACAGAAATGCGCGCGCTTGACCTTCAGGGCATCGAGCAGCGCCAGCACATCGCGCCCTAACTGCTTGATCGTGTAAGGCCCCTGAGTGACAAGCGACCTGCCATGGCCACGGGTGTCATAACGCACTACCCGGAAGGACTTCTTGAATGCCTCGATCTGCGCGTCCCACATGTGCAGGTCTGTGCCCAGCGAGTTGGAGAGCACCAGCACCGGCGCGCCAGCGGGACCCTCCACCTCGTAATACATTTCACCGTCTTCAAGATGTACGAATGCCATAGCAGCTCCTTGTTATCGAGCACTTGCGAAAAAGTCGTTGAGGAGTATGGATGACGCGCGCCTGCTCGCAGGCGCGCGCGGATAAATCAGTGGTCTTCGTGCAGGTAGTGCGGCTTCTTCGGCAGACGCAGGCTGAAGAGGAAGGCAATCGCCATCATGGCCGTCACGTACCAGTAGAAGACGTTTTCCGAGCCCATGTTCTTGAAGCTCAGCGCCACGAACTCCGCCGAACCGCCGAAGATGGCGTTGGCAACCGCGTACGCCAGGCCTACACCCAGCGCGCGGACATGCACCGGGAACATTTCGGCTTTGACCAGGCCGCTGATCGAGGTGTAGAAGCTGACGATCGCCAGTGCCAGCGTGATCAGGACGAACGCCAGGACCGGGCTGGTGGTGGTTTTCAGGGTCACCAGCAACGGCACGGTGCAGATCGTGCCCAGCGCACCGAACCACAACATCGACGCACGACGACCGATCTTGTCCGCCAATGCGCCAAACACCGGCTGCATGCACATGTACAGGAACAGCGCACCGGTCATGATGTAGCTGGCGACCTTGGGGTCCATGTGAACGGTGTTCACCAGGTATTTCTGCATGTACGTGGTAAAGGTGTAGAAAATCAGCGAGCCGCCGGCGGTGTAACCCAGCACGGTAATGAACGCGGCTTTGTGGTCACGGAACAGCGCGGCGATGCTGCCCGCGTCCTTGTCCTGACGCACGTCGGCGGTAGTGGTCTCTTTCAACGAGCGACGCAGCAGCAGCGAGATGACGGCAGCCACGGCGCCGACCACGAATGGAATCCGCCAGCCGTAGGCTTTCAACTCATCGGCATTGAGAAACTGCTGCAGGATGACCACGGTCAGGACCGCCAGCAATTGGCCGCCGATCAGCGTCACGTACTGGAAGGACGCGAAGAAACCACGCTGCCCCCGCAGCGCGACCTCACTCATGTACGTGGCAGTGGTGCCGTATTCACCACCGACCGAGAGCCCTTGGAACAGGCGCGCAATCAGCAGCAGAAAGGGCGCCCAGGCACCGATGGAGGCGTAGGTCGGCAAGCAGGCGATGACCAGCGAGCCGGCGCACATCATCAGAACCGAAATCATCATCGAGTTCTTGCGGCCATGCTTGTCGGCGACGCGGCCAAACAGCCAGCCACCGATAGGACGCATCAGGAAGCCCGCCGCGAATACGCCTGCCGTATTGAGCAGTTGCACGGTCGGATCGTCAGACGGGAAGAACGCCGGTGCGAAATAGATCGCACAGAAGGCGTAGACATAGAAGTCGAACCATTCCACGAGGTTGCCTGAAGAGGCGCCCACAATCGCAAAAATCCGTTTGCTCCTTTCTTCTCCGGTGTAGTGAGTCGTTGTCATTATTGTTTCCCCAGTTTTTATAAGTACCAGCCCGTTCGAGCCTGTTCCAACGGCCAGTCTACGACATAGTTTGCAACACTTGGACTTAAGCAGTAACACTTCGACATCACAAGGACAACCGCCCAAGCCATCGAGTTGCCTGTTCGTGGAGGCAGTCGATGGCTCGGGTGGCTGGACGCGTCAGGTGTCGCTTATCGTTCTATTGCCAGGGCCAGGCCCTGTCCCACGCCGACGCACATGGTGACCAATCCCTTGCTGCCGCCGGTTTTCTCCAATTGATGCAACGCGGTCAGCACCAGACGCGCGCCGCTCATACCCAAGGGGTGGCCCAGGGAAATGGCCCCACCGTTCGGGTTGACCCTGGGCGAGTCGTCGGCGATGCCGAGTTCACGCATGACCGCCAGGCCCTGGCTCGCGAAAGCCTCGTTGAGTTCGATCACGTCAAAATCCGAGACGGCCAGGCCCAGACGCTCCACCAGCTTGCGCACCGCCGGAACCGGACCGATGCCCATCACGCGAGGCAAGACGCCCGCGCTGGCCATGCCCAGAACACGGGCACGTGGGGTCAGACCGTGTTTTTTGACCGCCTCGGCTGACGCCAGGATCAGCGCAACAGCGCCGTCGTTCAGACCGGCTGCGTTGCCTGCGGTGACCGTCTTGCCCGCACCGTTGACCGGTTTCAGTCTGGCCAGCCCTTCCAGGCTGGTGTCCGCACGCGGGTGCTCATCCTGGTCGACAAGGGTTTCGCCCTTCTTGTGAGCGATACGCACCGGCACGATTTCTTCGGCGAAGAAGCCCGAAGCCTGAGCCGCGGCGGTCCGTTGCTGGCTGCGCAGCGCAAACGCATCCTGGTCTTCTCGGGACACCTTGAAGTCCTCGGCGACGTTGTCGCCGGTCTGCGGCATGGTTTCGACGCCGTACTGGTCTTTCATCTGCGGGTTGACGAAGCGCCAGCCCAAGGTGGTGTCTTCCAGCTTCTGACCGCGACCGAAGGCCGTGTCAGCCTTGCCCATCACGAATGGCGCACGGGACATCGACTCGACACCGCCGGCAATCGCCAGCTCCATTTCGCCACAGGCAATGGCGCGGAAAGCGGTGCCCACGGCGTCCAGACCCGACGCGCAGAGGCGATTGAGGGTGACGCCGGGGACGGTCTCCGGCAAGCCGGCCAACAGTGCCGCCATGCGCGCGACGTTCCGGTTGTCTTCGCCCGCCTGATTGGCGCAGCCGAGGAACACTTCGTCGACCTCGTTCCAGTTCACCGATGGATTGCGCTCCATCAGGGCTTTGATCGGCAGAGCGGCCAGATCGTCCGCACGGACGGTTGCCAACGCGCCGCCGAAGCGGCCTATCGGGGTGCGAATCGCATCGCAGATAAAGACGTCACGCATCATGCTTCTCCCGGGGCCTGCCCATGGGCGGCAGCCGTACGCGCTTCAAGGTCACGCAAGGCGCTCAGCTCGTATTCGCTTGGTTCTTCGGAAACCACCACGTTTTCGGCAAACCGCAGTTCCCAACCGGTGGCGGCGATCACCTGTTCGCGGGTCACGCCCGGATGCAGTGTCGTCACGACAAACTCGTGGGTACCTGCTTCCGGCTCCATGATGCACAGGTCAGTGATGATGCCGACGGGCCCTGCGCCCGGCAGACCCAGGCGTTTGCGAGAATCGCCGCCTTCGCCATGGCCGACGGAGGTCATGAAATCGAGCTTGTTGACGAACGCACGGGAAGATTGCTTGAGGATGATCAGCACTTCCTTCGCCGAACCCGCAATCTCCGGCGCGCCACCGGCACCCGGCAAGCGCACTTTCGGGTTGTGGTAATCACCGACCACGGTCGTGTTGATGTTGCCGAAACGGTCGACCTGAGCAGCACCGAGGAAACCCACATCGACGCGACCGCCCTGCAGCCAGTAGCGGAAGATTTCGCTGGTGGACACCACGGTGTCTGCGGTTTCGGCCAGTTCACCGTCACCGATGGACAGCGGCAGAACATCCGGCTTGGCGCCGATCGGACCGGATTCGTAAATCAGCACGACGTCCGGTGACGAGGTCAGGCGCGCGAGGTTAGCAGCCTTGGAAGGCAGCCCGATGCCGACGAAGCAGACAGAGCCGTTTTTCAAGCGACGGGCAGCGGCCACGGTCATCATTTCACTGGTGGTGTAGGTCATTATTTTGCCTCCGAAGCGCGGGCCAGCTTGCTCTGGAACTCACTGAAGTCACGGGTGCCGTGGATGTATTCGTCGATCCATGCAGTAAATGCCTCACGGTCACGGCCGATCGCGTCCCACGCCTGATAGAAACGGTTGTCGCGCTCGTAGTAACCATGAGCGTAAGAAGGGTGTGCCCCGCCCGGTACGACGCAGACCGCACTAAGGGCCCAGGTTGGCAGCACGCAGGCATTCATCGGGGCCTTGAGGTCATCGACGATTTCCTCAACGGTGACAATGCAGCGTTTGGCAGACAGCGCCGCTTCTTTCTGTACACCGAGAATGCCCCACAGCAGCACGTTGCCCTTGCGGTCCGCTTTCTGTGCGTGGATCACGGTGACGTCAGGACGTACTGCGGGCACGGCGGCCAACACTTCGCCGGTGAACGGACAGGTCACGGACTTGATCAGCGGGTTGACCTTCGGCAGGTCAGAACCGGCGTAAGCGCGCAGGACCGCGAACGGTAAGCCCGATGCGCCCGCTACGTAAGCGTTGGCCAAGTCCGCGTGGCTGTGCTCTTCGATTTCCAGCGGTTGCGGCCACTGTTTTTCAACGGCATCGCGCAGTCGGTGCAACGAGCCGACACCTGGGTTGCCCCCCCACGAAAAGATCAGCTTTTTCGCACAGCCCGAACCGATCAACTGGTCGTAGATCAAGTCCGGCGTCATGCGAACCAGCGTCAGGTCTTTCTTCTTCTGACGAATGATTTCGTGACCGGCGGCCGTAGGAATCAGATGGGTGAAGCCTTCCAGCGCAACGGTGTCGCCATCGTTGACGAATTGCTTCACGGCATCGTGCAGGGAAAGAATTTCAGCCATGGGGTGCTCCAGGTTCAAAAATCTCAATCGGTGAGCGGCACGTCGAACAGTGCCGGGCTTAGATTCAGGTTATGCCTGAGCGTGGAGCTGAACAATCCGATAATCGACTAACCGTTCGATAATCGAACAGAGAGTGAAGCGCCTGAATTCAGGTGAATAGTTGGGTACTGAGATCGCGACTGGCATCGAGCATGATCGGCAGAAACTTCTGCTCCAGTTCGTTACGCGTCACGCGCCCGGCGCTGGTACTGACATTGAGCGCGGCCAACACCTGACCCGAGGCGTCATACACAGGGACGGCGATCGAACGCAAACCCTGCTCCAGCTCCTGATCGACAATGCACCAGCCTTGCTGGCGAACCTGTTGCAGGCATTCAAGCAACGCGTCAGGCGTGCGCAAGGTGCGACTGGTTTTGGGCTGCAAGTCCACATGGTCCAGGTATTCCTGCAGCGAAACGTCGTCCAGTGCGGCCAGAAGAATCCTGCCCATGGACGTGCAATACGCCGGCAAACGACCGCCCACCGCCAGATCAACGGAAATCAGCCGCTGGGTGGTCGCCGAACGGGCTATATAAAGGATGTCGTCACCCTCGAGCGTGGCCATGTTGCAGGCTTCATGCAACTGATTGCTCATGCGGTCCAGGTAAGGCTGGGAAGAGACCGCTAACGGTGTGGACGACAGATAGGCGTGGCCCAGGGTCAGCACCTTTGGCAGTAATGAATACGTGCGGCCGTCGGTCGTGGCGTATCCAAGCTTGATCAGTGTGTGCAGACA
This sequence comes from Pseudomonas abietaniphila, assembly GCF_900100795.1. Taxonomy (GTDB): domain Bacteria; phylum Pseudomonadota; class Gammaproteobacteria; order Pseudomonadales; family Pseudomonadaceae; genus Aquipseudomonas; species Aquipseudomonas abietaniphila. The sequence goes on along the minus strand of NZ_FNCO01000012.1, from coordinate 110,362 downwards.
GCGGCGCACGGCCGCGCGGGGAATTTCGGTGCGGTGACTGATCTGCGCAATGGTCAGGTGTCGCTTGCGCTCCTGAAACGCCTGAATCACGGCCAGCCCACGCGCCAGCGATGTCATGAAATCCGGATCACCTGTGAGGGCCTGAATACGCTTGGCCGGGGACGCCACGATGGGTGGGGCCAGCGAGGCAAAGGAATTACGCAGTTGATCGTTCATCTTGATACCGTTCGTCGTGGCCGCGCAGGCCTTCTATAGCGCCACTCTCGTCTCTTTTTTCGGAGACATCAAGGGTGATCGGGGCGATTATCGAACCACTGGCCGATAATCGCAATTGACCCGCCGTCCCGTTGCTTATACCTTTCACACGCCACCATGTGGCTTCTTGGAAATACTGGTCAGGTACCCACTGAGAAGTCCCAGGCACGGCCTTGCTAACCGCAAGGCCGTTTTTGTCTCTGCCTCAATCCCCGCAAAAATCTTCCGTGTATGAATCCCGATACATTCACATTGATCGGCTCAATCGAATCAGCATGGAATTACGTCGCCAGAATTCTGTCTCAGCTGTTCACAATTTGAATAACAAAGTTCTGTCGTAAATTTTACTCGCACAAACTTCGGAACCTTCGTACACGAAAAGAGTATTTATCCTCGGTTATTGAATAAGGGGTCGCCCCACAGTTGACTCTTTTGTTCTTCTTGGAGATAGTACGCCGTAATTGACGTGCTATAACGCTACGGCGTGAGGTGATGTCCACCGCCTGATCTGGCGTGGATCCAATCTCCGCACCGCATGCACTACCCGAGTGCATTGCCCAGCGATAGACAGGCCAGAAGCCTGGTCGATTCGCCAGCAGCGCTGGCAAACCCGAAAATGAATGTTGCTACGACAGCTTTGTCGTTCTGGTGCGCGTAGCCGCACGTGGCAGAAGTGTTTAATACATTCGCCCCTGACTCATCGATCACGTTTATCTTTCGTCGATCCGTCAACGGCTTCAACACTTCCAGGCACTGCGTTATCACCAGAATCAAACTCGACACAATCAGGTAATAACGTGACCAAAGATGAACTGCGCGCAGAATTAGAGCGCCAGGAACAACGTTACAAGGAAGTCTACGGTGGCGAAATCACCACCTACGCCGCTCAACCCGAACCTGAACGCAAGCCTTGGCGCAAAAGGGCCAGCTTGCTCGATCAGGCGTTCAAGCAAGAACTGCAGAAAATGGAAGACGAGCTCAAAGAAGAGCCTTGAATCCGTTCGACTGTCGGTGCTGAGGCAACGGCCAGATACTCGATTCACCCTACCCGGTTTCAGCTAAGGTTGAAGCGCGCTACTGCGTTTTTTGCTTCCTTACAGAAAGTCAACGGGGCGGAGCGACAGAAATTTCGTTGCAGGTTGCTACCAATTGGCGGCTTGCCTATCGATTAGTTTTTTTTCTGTCATAATCCCGCCCCCTTAATACCGGGTCAGAAAACCTTCCATGATCGATTTATTCAGCGGACTGGATGCCTGGGTGATTGTGAGCCTGCTGCTCGCCCTGGCTTTTGTCCTCACCTTCGAGTTCATCAACGGCTTTCATGACACCGCCAACGCGGTGGCGACAGTCATTTACACCAAGGCCATGCCGCCTCATCTGGCGGTATTTTTCTCGGGTGTGTTCAACTTTCTCGGGGTACTGCTCGGCGGTGTCGGCGTGGCGTACGCCATCGTCCACTTGCTGCCGGTCGAGTTGCTGATCAACGTCAATACCGGTCATGGACTGGCGATGGTGTTCTCATTGCTGGCGGCGGCGATCACCTGGAACCTGGGGACGTGGTACTTCGGGATTCCGGCATCCAGCTCGCACACCCTGATCGGGTCGATCCTGGGTGTGGGCCTGGCCAACGCGCTGATCAACCATATTCCGTTGGGCGAAGGCGTGAACTGGCAGAAGGCGATCGATATCGGCGCCTCGCTCGTATTCTCGCCGCTGATGGGTTTCATCGTCGCCGCGCTGGTGCTGATCGGCCTCAAGACCTGGCGTCCGCTGTCGAAGATGCACAAGACGCCGGAACAACGCCGCAAGCTCGACGACAAGAAGCATCCACCGTTCTGGAACCGTCTGGTGCTGGTGATATCGGCCATGGCGGTCAGTTTCGTGCATGGCTCCAATGACGGCCAGAAAGGCATCGGCCTGATCATGCTGGTGCTGATCGGCATCGTGCCTGCGCAGTTCGTACTGGATTTGAGCACCACGACCTACCAGATCGAACGTACCCGCGACGCGACGTTGCACCTGAGCCAGTTTTACCAGCGCAACAACGCGACGCTCGGCGAGTACCTGGCCCTGGGCAAATCGAAAAGCGGTGACCTGCCCGAGCGCTTCAGTTGCAACCCGGAACAGACCGAACCTACCATCGATGCCCTGCTCAGCAACCTCAAGGGCGTGACCGACTATCACAGCCTGGCGCCCGAGCATCGCATTGAAGTTCGTCGCTACCTGCTGTGCCTGGATGACACCGCGCGCAAAGTCAGCAAACTGCCAGCGCTGGATGCCCGTGAGAAATCCGATCTGGACAAACTGCGCAAAGACCTGACCGCGACCACTGAGTACGCCCCGTTCTGGGTCATCTTCGCCGTGGCCCTGGCGCTGGGTATCGGCACCATGGTCGGCTGGAAACGTGTGGTGCTGACCATTGGCGAGAAGATCGGCAAGCAAGGCATGACGTACGCCCAAGGCATGTCGGCACAGATCACCACTGCCAGCGCTATCGCACTGGCCAACGTCTTCAGCCTGCCGGTATCAACCACGCATATCCTGTCTTCCGGTGTGGCCGGGACCATGGTGGCGAACAAGAGCGGCCTGCAAGGCGGCACCGTGCGCAACATCCTGCTGGCCTGGGTGCTGACCCTGCCCGCTACGGTCGCACTGTCGGCTGGATTGTTCTGGCTGGCGTCCAAAGCACTGGCTTGATACCCGCCGCTTTAGACTGACGGTGCCCACTCATTGAGTGGGCACTGTTGTTTTGGGTGGATGGAAAACCTGAAAGCCAGCCGTCAGCGTCGCTTCTTGCTCCCTCCCAGCAACGACCCCATCAAGCCTCGCACCAGCTCGCGACCAATCTGATTGGCAGCCTGACGCATCGCACTTTTGACCGCCTGCCCTGCCAGCCCGCCCAGAAAACCGCCGGCCATGTCGGCAAAGCCGCCTTCTGCTTTCTCGTCTGCAACGGGCGCCTGCCCTGATTCAGAAGTTGCGCCTTTCCTCGCCAGCAGCATTTCATACGCCGACTCGCGATCGACCGGCTTGTCGTAACGACCGGACAGCGGCGATTGGGCGATCAACGCCGCGCGCTCTGCATCGCTCAGCGGCCCTATCCTCGATTGCGGTGGTGCAACCAGCACACGCTTGACCATTTCCGGCGTGCCCTTCTCCTGCAGGGTTCCCACCAGCGCTTCACCGATCCCCAACTCGGTCAACACCGTCAGCGCATCGAATTCGGGATTGGGCCGGAACCCTTCCGCCACGGCTCTCAGCGATTTCTGCTCTTTGCTGGTGAAAGCCCTCAAGCCGTGCTGAATACGCAAGCCCAGTTGCGCAAGGATCGTGTCGGGCAGGTCGGAGGGAGACTGCGTGACGAAAAAAACACCCACGCCCTTGGAGCGAATCAGCCGGACCACCTGTTCAAGCCGGTCCTGCAGCGCTTTCGGCGTATCGGCGAACAGCAGATGCGCCTCGTCGAAAAACAGCGCCAGCAGCGGTTTGTCGGCGTCGCCACGCTCAGGAAGCTGCTCGAATAACTCGGCCAATAACCACAACAGGAACGTCGCGTAGACCTTCGGCGCCTCATGCACCAGACGGCTGGCGTCCAGCAGGTGAATACGCCCTCGCCCATCGCTCGCTGGCTGCAGGATGTCTTCGAGTTGCAGGGCCGGTTCGCCGAACAGCGCTTCGGCGCCCTGTTGCTCAAGCACCGCCAGACGACGCAACAAGGCCTGGCTGGAACCTGTCGTCATCAGCGCGCTGTCTTCACCCAGCACTTGTGGGTTGTCACGCAAGTAGTTGAGTAACGCCTTGAGGTCCTTGATATCCAGCAACAACAGTCCCTCGCGGTCGGCGACCTTGAACGCGGCATACAGGGCCGACTGTTGACTGTCGGTCAATTCCAAAAGGCTTCCGAGCAGTAACGGCCCCATTTCGGACAACGTCGTACGAAGTGGGTGGCCCGACTGGCCCTGCACATCCCACAACGTCACCGGGTACGCCTGCGGCGTATGGTTGAGCCAAGGCATCCCGGCAATACGCTCGGCCACCTTGCCCTGAGGATTGCCCGCTGCGCCCAGCCCACAAAGGTCGCCTTTGATATCTGCAGCAAAGACCGCCACACCTGCGTCGCTGAACACTTCCGCCAGGCGCTGCAAGGTCACGGTTTTTCCGGTGCCTGTCGCCCCAGCCACCAGTCCGTGACGATTGGCCAGACGCATCGCCTGACCGATCGGCTGACCGTCGAGGCCCGCGCCGACCAGAATGTGTTGAGAATCCGGCATGTCATCCCCCAAAGGTCGCTTGTTTTCGAATAAGGCCAAAGCGATTCACCGAGCTTCGCCCGCATTGAACATCGCCAACCCGCGTCGGCTTCTTCACTCTAGTTCACGCCACGAGAAGCCCACAGCGTCGGCGATTGCACAATGGCTTTCCACCACCACCGAACAACTCATCTTGTGAGTGGTCAACGAAGGGCGTAATACCGCAGGAAGGAGCAACCGTGGCTGAGCACGTCAGCACGATGGGGCATATTCCAGGCACGCGAGCGGCTTTGCGCCAATGCCCACAGGGCTGCACCATTGATGCACCAGTGGTGCACAACACCTGTATCGTCTGCCGGACTTTTCCCCGATCGACGCACCGGGTATTGTCTGGAGCGCGCGCAGTTGCTGGCGACGCGGACTCCCGAAAATAATAAGTGACCATCGCGAGGCTCATTTGCATAACGCCACCCCTATCCGCCACGGGCTACACCCCGTGGACATGCGCCATGATTTCTCTCGCCGGTATCGGCTGCACCCCTTGAACGCCTGCTCGAAGAAGGCCGTGAGCCCATGACCAGGTTTGACGGGCTGCAACGGCAATGCGCTGCCAGGTCCGCGGCGTGAAGCGACTTGTCTGGCTGGCGGTGGTGCTGGTACTTGCCCTTCTGATTCCCTTCTTCATGGGCGGCGCGGATATGTTTCACCGCCTGCGCAACTTTCCGCTCCCCTTGCTGCTCGGCATGTTTGGCATGGTTCTGGTCGGCTGGTGCATGAACACCCTGCGCTTGCGCCTGCTGTTGGGCGAGAGCGCGGGAGGACTGGGAATGCGCAAAATTCTGGCAGTGGTCATGGCCACCGAATTCGCGTACTGCGCGACGCCCGGTGGCAGCGGTGCGCCGTTGACGCTGGTGGCGCTGCTGTCACGCAGCGGTATCGGTCCGGCAAAGAGCACGGCGGCGTTTGCCACGGATCAGCTCAATGACCTGGTGTTTTTTCTGCTCGCGCTGATCGGCATCCTGATTTACGCGGTCTTTCACAAACTCAGCGAAAACCTTGAATGGATGCTCATTGCCAGCGCATTGCTGATCGGCGCGGGCCTGGGTGCCTGCGCAGGTTTTGCACGGTATCACCGTCGAATCATTCTGCTGAACGGCAAGCTGCTCAAACGCCTTAAACGCAAAAACACCACGCGCATCCGATGGGCGCGCAAGTTATTGCATTTTCGCGATGCGCTGGCTGAAACCTGGAAGATGCCCCACCGCATATTGCTCAAGGTCTTCGCGCTGACCTGCGTGCACTGGAGCCTGCGTTACAGCGTGATGTACCTGGCCTTGCAGGGGCTTGGCGTGAACATCGATTGGGCCTGGACGTTTCTGGTGCAAATGCTGTCGCTGAGCGCGGGACAGTTCAGCCTGTCGCCGGGCGGGGCCGGTGCTGCGGAATTGACCTCGGCGGCCCTGTTGGCGCCGATGGTGGGCAAATCGACCGCTGCCGCGGCGATTCTGATCTGGCGGATCGTGACGTACTACTTCTATCTGGTGGCGGGCGGACCGGTGTTTCTGCTGATGGTGGGCCGACCCTTGTTGATGAAACTACTCCGGATCCGGGCGGCGTGAAGCCTCTTCGTCCGTTTCCTCAGGCTTGAGTCGCTCCCACAACTGAGCGGCCCCCTCGAAATCGGTGCCGTCCTCGGGAGACAACGCCTCCGGGTCATAACGGCTCAGACAGCCTTCACCCAAGGTGGGCGGAGCGTTGGAGGTGGCTTTGTCGAGTGGGTCGGTCATGGCTGTGCTCCGCTGGTCTACGGATGAACTGTGGGACGACTTCATTCGTGAGGCGCCAGTGCATTCACTGCGCTGTGTCGCCTGACACATTGCATGGCGGATGAACTGGCCCCCACAGATCTGGCGCTTAAACGCTGCCTCTCTGGCTGGACTCTATCGTCCGGCTCAGTCGAACACCACGGTCTTGTTGTCATGGACCAGAACGCGGTCTTCCAGGTGCGCGCGCAAGCCGCGGGCCAGCACCATCTTCTCGACGTCACGACCGAAACGCACCATGTTCTCGATGCTGTCGCGGTGGCTGACGCGCACCACGTCCTGCTCGATGATCGGGCCAGCGTCCAGCTCTTCGGTGACGTAGTGACAGGTCGCACCGATCAGCTTCACGCCACGCAGCGATGCTTGATGGTAAGGCTTGGCGCCCACGAACGACGGCAGGAAGCTGTGATGGATGTTGATGACCTGATGTGCGTATTCGCGGCAAAGATCAGGCGGCAGGATCTGCATGTAACGGGCGAGCACCACCACATCGGCTTCGTGCTGTTTCACCAGGCGTGAAACTTCAGCGAAGGCCGGCTCTTTGTCTTTTGGATCGACCGGTACGTAGTGGTAAGGAATGTTGTGCCACTCGACCATGCTGCGCAGGTCCTGGTGGTTGGAAATCACACAGGCGATTTCGCAATCCAGCTCATCGCTGTGCCAGCGGTGCAGCAAGTCCGCCAGGCAATGCGATTCGCGGCTGGCCATCAGCACGACGCGTTTTTTCTGATCGGAGTCCGTGATGCGCCAGTCCATCGAGAACTCTTCAGCGATGGGAGTGAATGCCTCGCGGAAACCCTCGAGGTCGAACGGCAGCGTGTCGGCACGGATTTCGTGACGCATGAAGAACCAGCCGCTGAGGTTGTCAGAATGATGGCTCGCTTCGGTAATCCAGCCGTTGTACGACGCCAGAAAGTTACTGACTTTGGCAACGATGCCAACGCGGTCCGGGCACGCGATGACCAGACGAAAAGTGCGCATGAGGGGGAAACTCCAGAACTTCGCAAAGGCGGCTATTCTAGCGACTACCCGACGACTCTGCAGTATTCCGATGACACTGATTTCATGGGGTGAAAATGCGCCTCGGATCAACGGTAATGGGTCGCTGCTCCCGAGCCGCCCCTCCCGGATCTAACAAGGCGCAGATAAGGCACTCAGTAGAGGCATTCTTTTGAACGCCGGCCACATAACATTTGTTTCATGAATGCGCAGATCACTCAGCTATTTCAAAATGCTACAGATAAAACTTTTCTTAAATGTTTACTTGCGCAAACGCTGTGACTATTATTGCGTCATTACACCCTGCTCATCACAACACAGGTAGCCCTCATGTCCCTGATCAACGAATACCGCGCAACAGAAGAAGCCATCAAAGAACTGCAAGCGCGTCTGCAAAACCTGCAACAAGACGACAAACTGCAAAAGGAACTTGAGTTCGAAGGCAAACTGCGCACCCTGATGGGCGAATACCAGAAATCCCTGCGTGACATCATCGCGCTGCTGGATCCAGATTCCAAAATGAAGGCCCCTCGCGGCGCTGCGGTCAAAACTACCGGCACCAAGCGCGCGCGCAAGGTCAAGCAATACAAGAACCCGCACAACGGTGAAATCATCGAAACCAAAGGCGGCAACCACAAAACCCTGAAAGAGTGGAAAGCCAAGTGGGGCGGCGACGAGGTTGAAAGCTGGGCAACTCTGCTGGGCTAATTACCCACGTAGTGCGCTAGCTGTTGTGCAGTGATGTGCGACTCAAGAAAAACGCCAGCAAATGCTGGCGTTTTTTATTGGCCGCGAAAACGCAGCCCCCGTTTACAAGCCCACTCGCTGCTGAAGTTGCAACGCATAATCCTGCCACTGGCTCAGCACCTTGAGTTGCTGGGGCGTCGCGGTGAGGGACTGCGCGATCAAGGCTTTGGTAAAGGCTTTCAACGTGTTGGGCGCACCAGCCTGCGGGTCGGTGAGGCGCAACTGGCAAAAGCTTAACCAGCGTTGTTGCTCTTCGACGCTCAGGGTTTCGGCAAAGTTTCGGGCGCGGTAACGGAACAATAACTCGGGCAGACGAGGGTCATCGAAAGGCCAGGCCTCGCTCCCCAGTTGCTGCGGCTCGGCAATACGGACCTGCTCACAAAGACGACGATCCCGGTCGTTAATAAACCCATCATATAACTGCTGCTCGGGGTCATCACTCGCCGCGAATTCATCACTGGTGTAAACCGTTTTCAACTTTTCCTGCCAGATCGCCTGCCCTTCATTCAGCCGCAAGACACGCTCTTTCAAGACGCTCATGTCCAACTGCAACCGCTGGCGATCTTCCTCGCGCAAGACGCTCAGAGGCGCGACGACCGGGCATTTATTTATATGCAGTAGTTTGAGCGGCACTGGCAACTGCCCCTGCGCCAGATCTTCACGACGTGTATATAAACGCTGGCGCAAGGTCTCGCCGTCTTCGTCCAGCAACGGACGGTGATCATGAAAAAGGTCGCAGACAATCAGCGCATTGCGATTGGTCGGATGCCAGGCCAGCGGTAATACGACGCTCAGGTAACTTCGCGCGGCGGAAAACCGGCCGGATATATGCACCAGCGGCTGCAACAACCGTATCTGCTCCTGCACCTTGTGCTTGCTGCGTAACTGGAAAAGATAGTCGTACAGCTTGGGTTGTTTGTCGCGAATCAAACGTGCGAGTGCAATAGTTGCACGCACATCGGACAGCGCATCGTGGGCCTGACCGTGATCGATGCCATTGGCCGCAGTGAGACGCTCAAGTTTCAGCGTGACGCGCCCCTCTTCTTCCGGCCAGACAATGCCTTCGGGGCGAAGGGCATAGGCGGTACGCACGACATCGATCAGGTCCCAGCGACTGTTGCCGCCCTGCCACTCCCGCCCGTACGGGTCGAAGAAGTTGCGATACAGGCTGTAGCGCGTCATCTCGTCATCGAAACGCAGCGTGTTGTAACCCGCACCACAGGTGCCGGGTTGTGAAAGCTCGGCATGCACGCGGGTCATGAAATCCGCTTCGCACAATCCTTTTTCCGCCAGCCGTGCCGGGGTGATGCCCGTGACCAGGCAGGCTGCCGGGTGCGGCAGGATGTCGTCGCTCGGCTGGCAATAGAGGTTGACGGGGTCGGCGATTTCGTTGAGCTGCTCATCGGTGCGTATCCCCGCCATTTGCAGAGGACGGTCGTTACGCGGATTGATCCCGGTGGTTTCGTAGTCGTACCAGAAGATGCTGGAGGTCACGGGGCTGATCCTGAACAAAAGACCGGGCAAGTCTAACAGATGGACCTGACGCGCTATCGAGGCGGCAGATGTAACGAGGTTATGCGCAGGTTGCTTACCTCCCCCTGCGTGGCTAGCATCAGACTTTATTTCAAGGCGTATCCCTCCCCACAATGTCCACCTCGCACGCTTGGCCAAGGAACGCTGCGCAGCCTGCCCCGCTGGACACCCGTATCCGCATGGAAACCCCGGAAGGCATCGACCTGATGCTGCGTCCTGCCGGACTGTTGGCGCGCTCGCTGGCCTTCAGCATCGATCTGCTGATTCGCGGTGCCCTGCTGACCGGACTGTTCTTTGTGCTGGGAGCGCTGGGTGAGTTTGGCACTGGCGTGTTCGTGCTGGTGCTGTTCCTGATCAACTGGTGGTACATGGTGCTGTTCGAGGTCCTGCATCAGGGACGCACACCCGGTAAGCAGATGATGGGATTGCGCGTGGTCCACGATGACGGTACGCCGGTCGGCTGGTCGGCCTCGCTGCTGCGCAATCTGTTGCGCTTCGTCGACATGCTGCCGTTCGGTTACAGCGTCGGGGCGTTTGCCTGCTTGCAACACCCGCTGTTCAAACGCCTTGGCGATCTGGCAGCGGGGACGCTGGTGATTTACCGCGACGCCCCCACACCTCGCCCGGCGCTGCCCGATGCGCCACCCGTGATGCCACCGTGGGTGCTGACCTTGTCGGAACAACGCGCCGTATTGGCCTTCGCCGAGCGTCAGGCGGGGCTCGCCCCGGCGCGGGCCGAGGAGCTTGCATCGATACTCGCCGAACCGCTGCAGATGCCTGCCCACAGCGACCCGCAACAAGCAGTGAGCCAGTTGAATGGCATCGCTCGCACACTGGCGGGATCGGCATGAAGCGGTGCTCGCCATGAAGCAAAGCCATTTCGAACAACGCCATCAAGACGCTTGGCAGCAGTTCGGCGAGCGCCTCGACGCGCTGGAACGCAGCCGACGCCGGCACGACGCAGGCGACGGTTTCACGCAGGCGTACCGGCAAATCTGTCAGCACCTGGCGCTGGCTCAAGCGCGCGGTTACAGCAGCCATCTGGTCGAGCCGCTGCAACAGCTCGCCATGCGCGGCCATCAACAGCTGTATCGCCACCGCAGCCAGTTCGCGGCCCAGTTGCTGGCATTCGTACTCGCAGATTTCCCGCGACTGGTGCGTGCCGAATGGCGGCTGGTCACCTTGGCCCTCGTCTTGTTCTTCGGCAGCCTGATCGTGATGGGACTGCTGGTGTACGGGTATCCGGACCTGATCTACAGCGTGGTCAGCCCCGCTCAAGTCAGCGAAATGGAATCCATGTACGACCCTGCGGCTCGTCGTATCGGCCAAGCCGCAGAACGCGCCTCGAGCACCGACTGGCTGATGTTCGGCTACTACATCATGCACAACATCGGTATCGCCTTTCAGACCTTCGCCAGCGGGTTGCTGTTTGGCTTGGGCAGCTTGTTCTTCCTGTTCTTCAATGGCCTGATGATCGGCGCCGTCGCAGGTCACCTCACCGATGTCGGCTTCGGCCAAACGTTCTGGCCGTTTGTGGTGGGGCATGGCGCCTTCGAATTGACCGCTATCGCGCTGGCGGGCGCTGCGGGCCTGAAACTGGGCTGGGCACTGCTCGCACCCGGCCCGATGCGACGAGGGGAAGCCCTGCGCATCGCCGCAAAAACCAGCGTCCGGCTGATCGGCGGCGTGATGTTGTTTCTGTTGATTGCCGCTTTTATCGAAGCCTACTGGTCGTCGATGACCTGGCCGCAGCCCACCACCAAATACCTGGTGGGCGCCGTGTTGTGGGCGTTGGTCGCCTCCTATCTGATGTTCGCCGGGCGCACACCTCATGCGCCTGACTGAAGCCTGCGTGGCGATTCGCCCGCGCAATCCATGGGAAGCCATCGACCTCGGCGTCCTCCTCGCGCGTCAGCATCGGCGTCTGCTCATGACCAGTTGGGCGATGGTCACGTTGCCGATTTTCGCGCTGATCAGCGGGTTGCTCTGGAACTATCCCAGCGTGGCGGTGCTGCTGTTCTGGTGGCTCAAGCCCGCGTTCGAACGGCTGCCGTTGCTGATCCTTTCCCAAGCGCTGTTCGGCGCAACGCCATCGTTGAAGGAGGCGCTCAAGGCCTGGCCGCGCGCGCTCAAACCCCAGTTGCTCGCCAGCCTGACATGGCGCCGTTTCAGTCTGAGCCGCAGCTTCTATTTGCCCGTGCAGCAACTTGAAGGCCTGAACGGATTGTCACGGGCACAACGCATCGCGCTGCTGGGACAAAAGGACCGACGCGTCGCGCGCTGTCTGACGTCCATGGGCAGCACCCTGGAGATGTGCCTCTGGGTCGGTGCAATGTTGCTGTTCTACGCGCTCATTCCCCAGCAGGTTGAACTGGACTGGTCATGGCGTAGCCTGCTGGACATCGAAGGGCAATGGAACTGGCTGGAACATTTGACCAATGCGTTCTACGCGCTGGTGCTGGTGTTCTGGGGCCCGACCTATGTCTCTTGCGGTTTCGCCCTTTACCTCAATCGCCGTACGACGCTGGAAGCCTGGGACATCGAACTGGCGTTCCGCCAATTGCGCCAGCGCGTGATGGGCAGCGCCTATGCGCTCTTGATCGGCGTATCACTTGCCTTCAGCCTGTCTCCGTCGACCACGATGGCCGCCGAGCCCCCAGGCGAATCGAATTACAGCTGCCCGTTGCCGCCTCTGGACTCTCCTCTGGCGGACGAGCAGGTGGCAGGCCCCACCGCAGCGCGATTGCTGAACCAGCCACTGACCAGCCAGGCCTCGCGGCAAGCCATCAAAACCGTGCTGGACAGCCCGCCCTTCAAGAACCCGAAAACCGTCTCGGGCTGGCGAATCTCCGAACAGAAACACAGTGCAAAGACCGGCGACAGCCCTCAATGGCTGGCGAAGCTGGTGGTGGGCTTACTGAACGCAGGCAAAACCCTGTCGACGGTTTTCGAAGCCCTGCTATGGACCTTGATCGCCGTGGTCGTTGCCTGGGCCGCGTGGCGTTATCGCGCCTGGTTCGGCACGTTTGTCAGCCGGGGCCAACGCAAGAAACCCTCTGCGCGCGCAACACCTCAACAGCTGTTCGGTCTGCAGGTGGCCGCCGAGAGTCTGCCGGACGACGTCGCCAGTGCCGCAGAAAAACTCTGGTCACACGCCCCCCGCGAAGCCCTCAGCCTGCTCTACCGCGCCCTGCTCAACCGCCTGCTCACCGACTATCAACTGCCTCTGAGAAATGCCGACACCGAAGGTCAGGTGCTGGCACGCGTCGACGCCCTGAACCAGCCAACGCTCCACGCCTACAGCCATGAACTGACACGCCACTGGCAAAACCTGGCCTACGGTCATCAGCTTCCTGAGGCGCACGTGCAGCAAGCCCTGTGTGACGACTGGCGGCGGCTGTTCGCCAAGGGCGCTGCTGCATGAACCGGCGCACAGGGATGCTGATTGGCGCCATCGTGCTGGTGTGCGTCGCGATTGCCAGCGCACCGCTGCTCAACCGTATCGAGCACTATGAAGAGGTGGTCGACCAAGGCGCGTCGCCTGAGGTACGGGCCAACCCGTACCTGGCTGCCGAAACGTTTTTGCGTCAGCGAGGCGTGTCAGTCAACGTCACCCAGGCCCTCAATCACCTGCCCGACACGCGCCAGCAAACGCAGACCCTGATGCTGCTGGACACACGCGAAAAGATGACCCCGGCCGACGTCACCCGGTTGCTGAGCTGGACCCGTGCAGGCGGGCGACTGCTGTTCGTCGCCGAGCAGCTGTGGGATGAAAAGAAAGGCCGCAGCGGTGACCTGTTGCTCGATCAGTTGCAGATCCATCAGTTCCTCACCCGTGACCTGCGCGAACAGGACAGGCGACGTGAACGCGAGCAGATCAAGCCCGTCATCCCGTTGAGCACGCCGGACATCGAGGCGCCGAAAACGCCCTGGCCCGAGCTGACCCGGCTCTACGTACAAAACGAAAACGACCCGGCCTACATGAGTTTCGATCCGGCCTTTCACCTGGACGATCCGCAGGACCACGCACAATCCTGGGCCAACAGCGCCGACGCCACCCACCTGCTGCAAATGGTGTACGGCAACGGCCTGATCACGATCCTCACTGACGCAGACCTGTGGAAAACCCGCGCCATCGGCAAATACGACAATGCCTGGTTGCTGTGGTACTTGAGCCAGGACAGCGACGTCACCTTCTTGCTGCGCACCGATCACGACGACTTGTTCGGGCTGCTCTGGAAGTATTTCCCGCAGGCGTTGTTGGCATTGGCGCTGTGCCTGGGTGCAGGTCTCTGGCACGCCGGCATGCGCCACGGCCCTCTACAGCCCGAGCCCTCGCGGGCGCGCCGGCAATTGAGTGAGCACCTGCGCGCCAGCGCCGACTTCCTGCTGCGCCGCCGAGGTCAACACGCGCTGCTACGGTCCCTGCAGCAAGACATACTGCGTCGCGCCCGACAGCGCCATCCCGGCTTCGAAGCGTTACCGGTCACCGAACAATGGCAATTGCTGGCCCGCATCACTCGCCAGCCGACCCGCCACATTGGCCAGGCCTTGCGCCCGCGCCTTGAAGAACGCCTGTCCAGCACCGAATTCACCCGTCAGGTTGCCTACCTGCAAACCCTCAGGAATGCCTTATGATCCGGAGCGTTGCAGTCGTTGGTTGCATTGGCAACCTGCCTCATCTACGAGGTGCTGAACGGTGCTTTCGACTGACGAAATCTAGCGAGTGGGGTCAGTGATAACTATCGGCCAGAAGCAGCCATGAGCGGCGCACTCTAGGTCACCTCTTACAGTAAGGTGTTGGTCGCGTGATGACTCAAAACACTCAAAGATGACGCTCAATCGATCACCGATTTCGCCGCTGTCTCCATCGCTTCGATCAATTGCACTGACGCTCGATAAAGGGGGACATGGCCGCGCATCAAGATTTGGGTATTGCGTCGGTAAGCAGCGGCGCGGATGTCTATGCTATCGGTATGAGCCTTGACACTGACCGTGGTATCCAACATGCCAGCCGGATTCTCGATACTCACCTCTACATCCGAATATGTCGCTGAGATACCTTTCAGACCCACGGCCACCGCATGGGCGGTGCTTCCCGCGAGCAAGCATGCGGCGGCGAGACAGCAGCCGCCAGAGACGGCCATCGAAGCGTGCCCCGTCTGGGGCGTGAAATACCGGACTGCAATGTGCCCGCCGTGACGCGGCGCGCCCACGATGCACACTTTGGGAATGGTTTCACTTCGTTCGAGATCGGCCAGGCTCATGAGCTCGCCTTCGCGACGCCGAAGCTGCATCTTCAAACCCGCCTCAATCCATACTCGCCTGAGCTTCGCCATGAACACAGCGTCGGCTTCGAGTTCTGAAATGGCTTCGTGGCCTGTTTTGCCAAAGCTGGCGGCATCGGCAATTACCATGGGCACAGCCACGTCTACACATGACACATTGTGCCCGGCGATTGTGTCCAAGACGTTGCCTGTAGGTAAAAGGGCGCCGGTCTTGTTGCCCCCGGGAGATTGAAGGAAAAGATCCACGCGGGGAAACGCGCCGGAAACACCCGGGATCTCGGCATTCATAAATCGGCCCTGAACATCGCGAGACATCCGGGCGACGGTAAGAACGCCCGTGTTAGTGTTCTTGATTTCGATGTCGAAGCTCCCAGCCGCAGGCACTTCGATCAAGCCCATGTCGATAGCCCATAGCGGCAACGCGGAAGACATGTTGCCGCAATTCACACTCCAGTCTATGTCGCTATGATCACTGGCCAACTGGGCAAGTGTACTCACGATCTGACGCCCCGAGGGCGTGTCTTCCACCCGTGCCAAGAACACCTTATTGCTCGTGGCAGGGCCACGACCTAGCCCGGTTATCTGCCGATTGCCCTGCTGATTTCCATCCAGAGGTACGCCCATGAGGTGACGCAACAGCTCTGCACGCAGCCCCTCATCACGGGGAAGCAAGGGCTCCCAGATCACAACGCCGGTGGAAGTGCCACCCCTCATGTAATGCACTGGCAACTCCATCACGCCAGCGTGCATCTGAGGGCTAAAGCCATTCTGGGAGATGGGAAACATAGGTGATTTCAATATCGACAACTCCACACATCATTGAGGCAGCCCTTACATAGGCTCCTGCACGGATTCAGAAGTATTGGCCGCTGCGACGGCTCTGAGTGGCGCTAGGCGTTTGGCCAAAACCAATGCTGCAACGACGCTTAACGCCAATGGCAAGGATGTGGCCACGATACCCAGGGTAAAGGAACCCGTTTGGTCTTTAATAAGACCAATTACGTAAGGCCCTATGAATCCGCCGAGATTGCCAAACGCATTGATGAACGCTATACCCGCCGCCGCTGCTGAGCCGGTGAGAAAGCTGCCCGGCAAAGTCCAGAATATCGGTCGCGCTGCAATCACACCCAAGGTGCTGATTGAGATGCCCACCATGGCTCCGGACAGTGTGGGCACAGCAGCAGCTATCAACAGGCCTATCGCACCGAGCATGCAACTGGCAGCCACATGGAGGGAACGGTTAGGGCTTTTATCCGACAAAGCGCCCCAAGCGATCATTCCTACAATTGCGACACCGTAAGGGATCATCGACATCAGTCCGATGTGGAAACTGCTCAAGCCGTGCCCTTTGAGGATCTGAGGCAGCCAAATCGCAATCCCGTAGGAGCCGACAGCGAATCCCAAATGAATAACGCCCATGAGCATCACGTTCAGGCTTTTGAAGGCATCCTTGAAGCTGGAGAGATGACTGGCCGTTTTTTCCACGGAGAGCTTGGAGACCAGCCAATCTTTCTCTTCTGGAGTGAGCCACTTGGCTTCAGACGGCCTGTCGGTGAGATACACCAGAACCACTACGCCCAAAATAATCGCTGGAACACCTTCGATGATGAACATCCACTTCCAGCTGGCGATACTCCAGAAGCTGGCGGTTTCCAGCAAAAACCCAGACAAAGGGGCGCCAATAAGAGCAGACAGGGGAATCGCGGTCATGAACAACGCTGTCAATCGCCCGCGGTACTCCTGCGGAAACCAATAGCTTATGTAGAGCACCATACCCGGAAAAAAACCCGCTTCGGCGATTCCTAGCAAGAATCGCAAAGCCATGAATGATACCGGCCCCTGAACAAAGGCAAAGCAGGTTGAAACGATCCCCCAGGTAATCATTATTCTGGCAATCCAGCGACGTGCACCTACCCGATGAAGGGCCATATTGCTGGGCACTTCACAGAGAAAGTAACTGATAAAGAACAGCCCTGCCCCCCATCCGAATACTGTTGCAGTGATTCCAACATCTTCGTTCATGTGTAATGCAGCGAAACCCACGTTAATACGGTCTAGATAATTGACCAGATAACAAACCAGCATCAGCGGGATCAGCCGCAATCCAACTTTTTTGATGGTGCGTTTTTCAATAGATGTGTTCATAGGGCACCCTCTCTGCGCGTGGTCAGTTTGACTTGATCGGTAACCGGCAAGCGATAAAGGCTGCGCCCGTTACTCCAAAGCGCCTTACGCGCCAACTCTTGCCCCAGGATGGATTTGATGAGCTGTATATCGGCAGCCTGGAATGGCCTCTTGGCGCGTGTAGACGGCATATCCGACCCGAACATCAAGGCGTCCGGGCTGCGCCGGGCAATACGTTCGAGTGCGCGAGGCACATCCAGATTGACCCTGCCAAATCCTGAAGCCTTGACCTTGGCACCGGCGTCAACCAGATCCAATAACACAGGCAAGCCCGCTTCGGTCATGCCGAGATGATCAATAACCAAGCCACGGAGCTTACTCAGCTGCGGCACATGCGCTCGTATTTGGGAAGCATCCAGATAGACTTCTGGATGCCATCCTGCAAGATCGAATGCTCGCTGGGAGAGCGCCACCAGTTGATCCATCGAAATTTCATCACCGCGATAAATATTGAAGCGAATGCCGCGAACCCCAAACTTCGCAAGCCTAAGAATTTCCGCGTCCGAAGCGTCCATAGGTAATTGGGTGATTCCGACCCATTCAGTTCCCAGCTTGGTGAGTGCGTCGCATAACCAATCCTGCCGGTAGCCTTGGAACGAGCTGCCGACCAAAACGCCCGAGCAAATCCCTAAAGGGGTCGCGAGCCGCTGGTAATCAGCCTGGGAAAACGTAGGTGGCGTGTACCCACCATTAGCGTCTATCGGGTAAGCAGGGTCGAACAAATGAAAGTGTGCGTCGAATACGGGCTCGTATGAAGCTTCCCCAGCGGCGAACAGATCGCGCAGCGGAATGCACGCAAGTGCGGCAGCCGCCCCCATCAAAAAACTTCTTCTTTTTATTGTCATTGTCGAATCCTTCAGTGATGCCGGGTTACAGCGATGCCAAAATAGAGTCGATGTTCGCAGCCACAGATACCGGCGTTTCGATGGGTGTGTAGTGCCTCGCTTCAGGGACGACCTGGAGCACTGAATTCGGCAGCAGGCGCTGAATCTCCAAGGCCATAGAAATCGGAGTGGCGTAGTCATCCTCTCCGACGACGATCCGCGCAGGCCCTTTATAGCGGGGCAGCAGCTCCCTTTCGTCGGCTTTGCCCAACATCAGGCATGCCTGGTGGTAGGCCTTGGTGTCATTGGCCAAGAAGACGTCGAGCGCTCGGCTGACCACCTGTGGATGAAGTTGGCGGTATTGCGCGCTGAACCAGCGCTCACACTGAAAATCCGCCAACGAGGCCATCCCGTCGCGCAACGCTTGCTCGCCTCGGTCTGACCATTTCGAGAGAGCCCCTTCGCCGTAGCTGGCTGTGGTGTCGATGGCGACTAGGCCAGCCACTCGTTCCGGGTATCGACCAGCCATTCCCAAGGCTATGGTGCCCCCCATGGAACAGCCCACCACCACGGCCCGATCTACCTTCAGGTGGTCAAGGACGCTGCAGATGTCCTCGCTGAAGCGAGCGATATCGTAAGGCCCCGTTGGCTTGTCAGATTGACCATGACCACGACAGTCGACAGCGTAGACATTGGCCTGCGTTTGTAATGCTCGGACAGTGTCAGTCCACATCTGAGAGTCCATAGCCAAAGCATGGATCAACACGACTGTGGGGGCAGTATCAGCGGCATGCTTCAAACGTCTGACGGCCAACCGGCATCCATCTTGGGTGCGCACGAAGAGCAGAGGGTTATCTATTTCGGAGTTTAAGTTCATATCTTTCCTGGTCGCACTTCCAGCTAACGCCTAGAAACGCTCTTATTGTTCTGTCAGTGCTTCTGCCGGGAGTTCGAGTGCGCGCTTGGAAACGATCAGACCGTCGCTATCCACATAGACCCAGTCGCCCTGCGCGATGGTTATATTCAGGAAACTGACCGCGCCGCCGAGATGCCCCGCACCTGTCTTCAGAGGCCTGAGGGGTACAGTCCCTAACGCGAATACCGCGAAAGGCAGTAAGGCCAGGAGCTCTCGATCCCTTACATAGCCATTGATCACTAGCCCAGCCCAACCGTTGTTCAATGCCTTGGCCGTCTGGACGTCGCCCAGCAGGGCACGGTTTGCAGATGCCCCTCCATCGATCACAAGCACCTGGCCATTGCCTGGGGAAGACACCAGTTCCCGGATCAACACGTTGTCGTCGACGCATGTGACTGTCATGGCAGGGCCAGCGCAGGTGCGTTTGCCGCCCAGGGAGACAAGGCCCGGAAAAGCTTGCTGGATGTCGGGCCCCATGGAATCCCAGTAGAGATCGCACAGGTCCGCCGTTGAAACGCGGCTTGAGCAGGTCGTCATGAATACCTCCTAGGTAGTTCTGTACAGAAGTATAGATTTATTGAGCGACCTGTCAACGTCTGGTAATGTGCGCTCCCTGTGTACCGCGCCACGCTCAAACTCAAGGATTAGTGAAATGGTTTCTGATCACGCTTCTAGCCAAAAGCCGGATAGCCGCCTGCCCCGCTACGTACAGATCCGTGACGACCTGGCGCAAAGAATCAATCAGAGGACTTGGGCGACTGGCATAGCGTTGCCTTCAGAAGACAAACTCGCCGCAGAGTATTCAGTTTCGGTAAGCACAATGCGCAAGGTGCTTGACGCATTAGTGCAAGACGGTTTGGTCGAGCGTATCCGAGGGCTGGGAACGTTTGTGTCGCGTTCTTTCGAACGCTCCTCGATGCTGCGCTTCGTGCGATTCAGGGGGACAAAAGGAAACGAATTGCCCACCGCCCAAATCCTCGCGACAAAAATCCTGCCCCCTCCAGAAAAAGCTGCGCAGCAATTACGGCTCCCGCCTGGGCAAACCGCGCTCTACATGCATCGATGCAGATCTTTCGGCGGGGAAATTGTGCTGGTGGAGCATATCTGGCTGCCGTTACCGAAATTTGAGAAGTTGCCTGAGTATCTTGAATCTAACTCTCCGGTCTTGCTGTACCCCGTGTACGAATCCGAATGCGATGTACTGGTGGCCCGCGCGGTCGACGATCTCACCGCACAGCCACTGACCGACCAGGATGCCAAACTCTTCCAACTCGCTCAGGGGACGATGGCAATCCAGATCGAAAGAACGATGCACGATCATGTCGGCGCACCCGTCGAATGGAGACTGTCGTATATACCTGCGGACAGATTTCATTACACGGTGGAGATCAAGTAATTCAGGATTGTAGCGAGCGACGGCAGATAAAACGCTCCACATGCAATGAACCTTTCAACACCCATCTCTGAGTTGCATCAGCAGCACCTTGGTTGGGCATAGGTAGCGCCTGCCCGCCTAATCCGTTCGCGGATGAATGGCAGCTTGCCACCGTCAGCTTCGGGCCAACAGCGCCCAGATACCAACAAGGCAATCCTGGCGGCTACAGCGATCTCCGATTATCTAATGGCTGGCTGGAGATCACTGGGCGGCAGGCGTCCCTGTATGGGAATTAACTGGAGAATCTGGGTCTGACTGCCCTCGCCTTTACTGGATAGCATCACTGCTCTCACGACAACCGACGTGAGGAAATAGTCAACCAGGCGCCGAGGCCGATAAGCGCGACGAGGGATCGAAATGCTCGACAGTACTGCGGTACTCACCGTTTTCTGGGTTTATCTGGCCGGGGTGGTTATTCCGGGGCCTAACTTCGTCGCCGTTGTTCACAAGGCAGTCGCCGGGACACGATCCGAAGCGCTGGCATTAGTCGCCGGCATCGTGGTCGTGAACCTGCTCTGGTCGAGCTGTGCGATCACGGGACTGGGTCTTATGTTTGCAGCCTTCCCATGGGCGGCACTGATCGTGAAGATCCTGGGGGCAGCCTACCTGATGTGGTTTGGCGCGCGCCTGATCGTCAGCGCTGGCAAACATCCTGCCTCACGGACTGACGAGGAGCCTGCTGGCAGCGCTTTCAGATCCTTCTTGCAGGGGGTCGTTACCAACATTGGAAATCCCAAATCCATGGCCTTCTACGCGGCCGTCTTTTCAGCCGCTGCCCCTGCCCACGTCTCAGTCAGCACCTTCGCCTCGATGCTGGCCGTCGTGGTAGTCGTTTCGCTGACGTGGTACGGACTGGTTGCCCTGACGTTGTCGCAGGCAAGGATTGCCTCAGCGTATCAGCAGGCGCGCAAAGTGATTGATCGCCTGTGTGGCGGATTGATTCTAGGGTTGGGCGTACGGCAGCTGACCTGAGCCCGGAATCGAACGCGAGAAAACCGGAACATCATCTTGCGGCCAGGAAGTGGCCATTCAGCTTCTGCAACCTGGGTCCGTCGACGGCGCTGGCTGGAAGCGTCATGCAAAGGACGAGGCACACGCAAAACCGCAGTGGCTCACTGGCTTCGAAGTACCCAGTCTTTTCGCAGGGGCACCGCAAGCCGCTTCAAGCCTGCGCAGCGATGCTGGCTTTGCTTTGGAACATGGCGGTGTCTGCCTTGAAAATCAGATCGTCGAGACCTTCGCCATCTTCCGGATACCACGCTACCCCTAGGCTGGCGCTGACCTGGATCTGGCTGTTTTTCCATGGAATGGGCAGGGCGACGGCCTGGCAGATTTCATGGGTGATGCGCTGGATATCGCCTCTGTGATGCGCGCCGTCGAGCAGTACGACGAATTCGTCACCGCCCATTCGCGCGGCTATTTCGAACTCGCGAATGTTGGATTTGATGGCCGTGGCTACGTGGATCAGGATGGCATCGCCTGCCTGGTGGCCAAAACGATCATTGATCTGCTTGAAGTGATTCAAGTCGATATAGAACAGGGCCAGATGTTCTCCACGGCTCTTTGCGGCCAGCAGCTTCTGACTGGCAAAGGGAATAAAACTATTGCGATTGGGTAAGCCAGTCAGGCTGTCATAGAAGGCCAGCTTGTGTACTTCCTCTTCGGCGAGTTTGCGCAACTTGATCTCGTTGCGCAGATGGCGCTGGGCATTCAACAGAACCAGAGTAAACATCAGGACAAGCACACAGCTAATACTGATCAGCACAATGGTCTTGCGCAGCCGCTCGACAAGCTGTGGCGGGTTGGGATCGTAAATGAAGTTTTCCAGACCGGCGATATTGTCGACCATACCCAGTTGGAGGAAGGTTTCAGCCATACGTTGCCACCGCCCGGGGTTCATATGACCGATCTCGATCAGGTCAGACACCACCAGCGGACGCATGGCCTGAGCCTCGAATTGCAAGTGCGCGCGACTTTTCTCCACCGAATACTGATTGAGCAGCAGGTCTATGATTCGCTCGGGGTTATCCATTGCGTAGCGCCAGCCGCGCAGAGTAGCGCGGCGGAAGGCCTCGACCCGCTCTGGGTGTTCGTCAATCTCGGCCTGGGTGGTGAACAGTATGTCGCTGTAGAAGTCGATCCCGTAAGTGACGGGCGAGATGATGTTGTAGTTCACGCCCCGCTGTTGCAGGTAGAAGGGCTCGTTGGTCAGGTACGAGTTGAACGCCGTCACTTTACCGCTGGCTAAATCCCCAATTTGATAACTGCTGGGTAGCAGTTGCAGTTTTTCGAAGGGGATACCCTCGCTACGGAACATCGCCAGAAAATCGGCATCGGTCTGTGCATCCATCAGCATCACCGGCTTGCTGATCAGGTCGTGCACAGTGCGAACACCTTGGTCGGTGCGCGCCAGGAGCACGGAAGGTGAATGCTGAAAAATCACCGCCAGCGCTACCAAGGGCTTTCCACGCAGGCGTTCGTAGAGCAACTCACTATTGGCTTCGCCGTATTGGGCACGCCCGGAGAGCACTTCTTCGACCGGTGTGACATTGGGGCCACCTTCGTGCAAGCGCACGTCCAGTCCTTCTTCGCGGTAATAGCCCTCTGCGATGGCGGCATAGTAGCCCGCGAACTGGAACTGATGTTTCCAGCGTAGCTGTACATCAATGACCTGCTCGGCGCCGTTCTGTTGAGGGCCAGAACCCGCCCACGCAGCCTGCCCCCAGAGCAGCACAAAGCACAGCAGTCGACGCAGCCGAACGAGGAGAAGTCTCTTCGGCGGGCCTGGCGTGTTAAAAAAGCAACAGAGGCTGGGCATGGTGATAGTCCGTGAACCGCGCTTATCGTAGCGTGCAAGGCATGGCCCGGCATTGTGACATCACTGATGCGAGGCCAGCAATCGCGCGCCACGATAACCAAAGCGGCCGTTATCCTCGCTTGCGGCGTAGTAGGCGTTTGCTTCCCTTCAACAGACAGCTACCGGCCAGAAGCGGCGTTCGATCCACTACCTTCCTGCCGAAAAGCGAAAACCTCCCGATCTGTAAAGGCTAGTCTCTAAGGGTGCGCATTATTTCCTCTACCACCGGCTTCGAGTATTTCTCACTGGGGTCAGTTTCCGGTGGGTCATTACTGCGGATCCATTCACCTTGATCGAATGCTTGGTAAAGCGAGAAAGCGGGCTGAGGTATGTCGCTAGTCATGCCTATTTCAACCACCGCATTTATGATCCCGTTCATAACGCCGTCACAAAAATCATAGAGCAAAGATCCTTGTAGATAGCCTTCCGCAACCGCAACGGACAGCTCGTTCAGCACATCATGCGGTGCAACGCCGAACCTTTCGCAAATGGGGACTAGATCACCCAGCGTTAAACCGTCTGCTTCCGCTTTCACAGATAGTTCCTTGAGTTCGATCTTCGGTAACACCATGATCATGAGCTTCTTCCGGTAAGGGGCGAAGGTAGCGCTTACAGAGTGGCCGCACAGCGCTGCCACTCCGCAATTCCATGCTGCAATACGGATTCGTGGGCGGTCAACATCAGCTAAAGGCAATGTCCGCATTGGGTCGATAGCTGCCACTCATGGCGCCGCCCCAATCTCGTGAGCACTCATGGTTACGTAACGGCTCGCTCAAAATCACTGAGCGCCTGGTTGACCTTGTATCGAAGCATCAGCGATGCAGAAAGCTTAACCATAGCTTCGAACACGACATGCCCTGATTCGATCTCACACTGACCAACGCAACGCCCCGCATATTCGCCAGGTTCGTATGCGTAAACTGTGTAGTAGACCCTACCAGCCATTCGGTTCAATCCCGCAGTGATATGTGTGACCGCCCCTTCCCTCACACCTGATTCAGGATGTGAAAACTCCAAGACGTCTTCAAACGGAATGAACATCGCCGATGCGGACATCACAAAGAGACTCGCGATATCCAACGCTTCTTCAACGTTTCCAATCTCAGGAGTTACGTACTCATGCTCAAGAACATTTCGCATGTCTACGACTTTTCGCAACAGACTCGGCGCGAGTAGCCCCAAAGCCCTAAGACGTTCAATCTTCTTCGGCACGTTCCATCTGAATGACGGATAGCCAAAAGAGGTTAGCAATTGATCTAGCTGGCTGACAATGGCACGTTTTGCATTGGCCGTAGCGTTGACAAGAGCCGCCAATCCGCCCCGTTCAAAATCGTCCTCCGCCAGTAATAGAAACTCGACCGGTGTGGTCTCAAGGTCAGCCAGTCCAAAACTACCACCGCCTGACGCGACCGAACACTTGCCCATATCGAATTTATGAGCGAGGCAAAATTCTCTGATATCCATTTCGCTCCAGCCGATTGGCAATTGTCAGAACAAAAAGCAGTGTATTAGCGTGAATGCTCCATGGATTCCACCGACGATTGAGAACAGTGGGAACCATGTGGTTTTCGAAACGTACACGACGATCGCCCTCTGATGCTGCCGCTACTTCGCACCGGCAGCTAACGGCCAGAAGCGGACGCTCAGAGAACAAGTTTGTCGATGGGCCGAGCACCTTCTCTATCCATCGGCTTACTATGAGCCCGAACGAAGGAAAATAGGTATATCGAGTGCGCGCGATGAAGGAATTTCGAAATTGTTTACTGAAAGCGCGGGATCGTTGCGAAGATGACGAATGGGCTCTGTTGAATGCCAGAGAGGAGATCGTGAGGACGATGACTCCTGGGGAAGCTTATGATGCCCTCGCAGAGGCGGTTAAGCTTACGGAAGAACAAGATCGTCCTTTCTGCTTTGCGAACTGCTGCTGGCTTATTCTTGCTCTGGCCAGGAAAGCTGATACAACGCAGTTTCCTCCAGAAGCCCTTCCCATTATTTCCTCGCTCAAATCCAAGGCGAACCTCCTGCACGAGCAGCATGAACTCGAGGAGGTCCTCAAGTGGTTTCGCATTTGACAGTAGATTGAATACTTATCCGCATCTGCAAATGTCCTACTTTCTGAGCGACTGCTTTGGGTCGATTGCTGTCACTCAATGAAAGTGGAAAAGCCTTGAGATCAAGCGTGCGGCTTTATCACCGTCAGCCTCGTACAGATCGTGTAATCCGACCTGATCGGTGAGTTTGTGTAGATTAAAGTGGTTGTAAAACGCTTGGCCCAGTCGCTGACGCTCGAAGCTTCCTTGACTCCAAAGCCGGACGAACTCCTCATAAGCGGCGCGTTCGATCTGTAACGCGGAGTCATTTCCCATTTCAGGTTCCTATCATCAGACGGACTCGAGCGTACTAGCTGCCTATCAACCCTTCCAGCTCGGCGTTTCCAATTAGACAGTCAGCTATCGGCCGATTCTGTTGAAAAAGTCGACCATGGTTTCCACGGTATAAAGGTACGGGTCTGAGCTTGAAGTCTTTGCTTTGAGCAGAGGGTTCCGGGTCAGATTTCGCGTAGATGCGCGCAAAAATGGCATTTTCCGCACTCAGTACATGCGCAGCTTGGAAGGACCGACTTTTTCAACACAGTCGGCCAAAACCAGCCGTTCTCAGGGGGTTGAGCACCTTGTCGGAAGAAAAAGGCATCGCGGTTCTGTGCATGCCGACACGTGGGTGCATGACCCAGAGACATTTGCCTTGGGCATGCTTGGGGGATAATGGTGCAGTCGAGTATAAGATGCACGATTGGACGCCATTAACTCTGGCCATCAGGATCACGTTCATTCGATCGATTTCGCGCTGCGGGGCAGCTCGGGAGTCGAGGGTCAGCAATCAAAAAAGCCAAAAACCGTTAAATTAGGTAACCCATTGATTTATGGAAGATAAAACGAATTTAACCGTCAGCAAGGCTCCGGAAATAATGAGCGATCATTCGACCGAACCGTCGAACAGCGCAGCGAACCTGGCCGAAACCCTCGAACAGCCCGGCATCGAACACAAGAACACCGAACCGAAAGCAGGTGAACACAAAGACGCAGCCCCACACGCGGCGCCGACGAGCAACCCTGCGCAACAACGCCAGCGTGCGATTCACCTCGCTCAGGCCGTGCGTCATGAGTTGCAAAAGGCGGTAATCGGTCAGGACGCGGTCATCGACGATGTGCTGACCGCGTTGATCGGTGGTGGCCATGTCCTGCTGGAGGGCGTTCCCGGACTCGGAAAAACCTTGTTGGTGCGCGCCCTCGCCCGCTGCTTTGGCGGTGAGTTCGCACGCATCCAGTTCACGCCCGACTTAATGCCCAGCGATGTCACCGGCCATGCGGTCTACGACATGCAGACCGAGCAGTTCAAACTGCGCAAAGGCCCGTTGTTCACCCACCTGCTGCTGGCTGACGAGATCAACCGCGCCCCGGCGAAAACCCAGGCGGCGCTGCTCGAAGCAATGCAGGAGCGTCAGGTCACCCTCGAGGGCCGCGCCCTGCCGGTGCCGCAGCCGTTCATGGTGCTGGCCACTCAGAACCCCATCGAACAAGAAGGCACCTACCCGCTGCCTGAAGCCGAGCTCGACCGCTTCATGCTCAAGCTGCGCATGGATTATCCACAGGCCGAGCAGGAACTGGACATGGTGCGTCAGGTGACGCGTTCGACGCGCTCGGACATGCTGGACGTCCAGCCGCTACGGACCTTGATGCAGGCGAAGGATGTACAGGCGCTGCAACGCATCGCCAGCGATCTGCCGGTGGACGAACAGGTGCTCGACTATGCCGTGCGTCTGGCTCGCGCCACGCGTACGTGGCCGGGCCTGACACTCGGCGCCGGCCCTCGCGCCTCGATTGCACTGGTCCGTGGCGGACGTGCCCGGGCGCTGTTGCGCGGCGGCGAGTTTGTGGTCCCCGATGACATCAAGGGCTGCGCGCTGGCGGTCCTGCGCCACCGTGTCAGGTTGTCGCCCGAGCTCGACATCGAGGGCATGTCGGTGGATCAAGTGCTCAAGCAGTTGCTCGATCAGGTCCCGGCGCCGCGCCAATGAAACAACTGCTCAAGCCGTCGACCCGGCTGCTGGCGTGGCTTGCCGTGCTGGCAGGCTTCGCCGTGTTGTTGGGCATTCTCCAGTCGCTGGGCCGCGGTCCGACGGTAAAACTCGACGGCCTGTTCTGGGCACTGCTCTGCGTAATGGGCGCACTGGCCGCACTGGATGCATGGTGGGTCGGGCGTTTACCGTCACCCCGCCTGCAACGCCACCTGCCCGGCAGTCTGGCGCTCGGCCGCTGGAGCGACGTGCGCATCGACATCGAGCACGCGTCACTGCGCGCCCTGCCGATGAGCGTGTTTGATCATGGGCCTGAGGGTCCTGGCAATCGTTGCGAGGTCGAACACCTGCCGCAGGAGATCGTGCTGCGTCCCCAGCGCAAGGCTCAGGTGACCTACCGGCTGCGCCCCACGAGCCGTGGCCATTTCACCTTCGAACGGATCGAAATCCAGCTCCGCAGCCCGCTGCGCTTGTGGCTCTCGCGACGTTACCTGCCGGTCACACACTCAGCACGGGTCTATCCGGATTTCGCACGGCTGCACAACGGGCAATTACTGGCGGTGGATAACTGGTTGAGCCAGATCGGCATTCGTCAGCGCCAGCGCCGGGGGCTGGGTCTGGAATTCAACCAGCTGCGTGAGTTTCGCGAGGGCGACAGCCTGCGGCAGATCGACTGGAAAGCGACGGCGCGTCAACGCACGCCGATTGCGCGGGAATATCAGGACGAGCGCGACCAACAGATCGTTTTCCTGTTCGACTGCGGACGCCGGATGCGCAGCCAGGATGGCGAGCTGACGCATTTCGATCACGCCCTCAACGCCTGCCTGCTGCTCGGTTACATCGCGCTGCGTCAGGGCGATGCCGTGGGTGTGTCGACCTTTGCCGCCGAGCAGAATCGCCACTTGTCCCCCGTCAAAGGGGCGGCACACTTGAATGTGCTGCTCAACCACGTGTACGACCTTGACAGTACTCAGCACCCCGCCGACTACGGCGCGGCCATCCGGCAGCTGTTGGTCAGGCAAAAACGTCGCGCGCTGGTGGTGCTGATCACGAACCTGCGCGACGAAGACGATGAGGATTTACTCGGCGCCGTCAAACACCTGAGCCGCCATCATCGGGTCTTGATCGCCAGCCTTCGCGAAGAGGTACTGGATGAGCGTCGCCAGGCGACGGTGCAGACCTGGCAGGAGGCGCTGGATTACTGCGGGACGATAGACTTTTTGAACGCACGGGCAGGTTTGCATGAGCGTTTGAACGCTCATGGCATACCGGTGCTGGATGTGCGCCCCGGCGAACTGGGGCCGCAGTTGGTGAGTCGCTATCTGGGATGGAAGAAAGCCGGCACCTTGTGACAGGTGCCGCCGTCAGGCCGACGCTTCCAGCGGGTAAAAACTGAAGTAACGCTGCAAGGCCTGAATCAGGTGAAAGTACTCGGGAGGCGCCGCCTGCAATCTGAAACCCGAGTCGTAAACGCGCGGCGTTTCATCTTCCTGGCACCACAGGCAACTGGCATTGATGTCGATGTTGTAAACACCGCCCTTCTCGTCCGGCACCTTCAGACGCAGCTGGAAATCGGCGCCGACGAGAATCGGCAGATCGCTGATCAGCATCAGGCCCTGTTCCGAGACGTTACCCAGGCACCCCAACGGTTTGTCGGTGTACCGGTTAAACACCTGCAGGTAATACGGTAACTGGTGACGCTCGATTCGTCTTTCGTTGAGCATTGTTGGACACGCCCTGGAATGACCATTGAGCATGGTCGCGCTAGTGCATTGAGATTCGGTCGCACGTGAAACCACCAAGACGACGTACACAATCGAATCCACCTGTTCATTACAACAGGGACGTCATCTGACTCACCAGCCATAACCGAAGTCACTCATCCGATTATTCGAATTCGCGATAACGCCCGCGTTTCTATAACCAGAGCGCCCTTCGCTCACTCCTGTGATGAAAGCTTAGGTCCCTATGTTTTTTTCAGACTAGCTCAGACTCACAGAACATCCACCCGAAAAAGTGACCGTCAATCCATTCGGGTGTAACTACAGTGAAGCAGGTCGCGGGACAGCAGGCGGTGCGAGGTTGTCGTGCCCCAATTGATGCAGCGTATCCAGACGGGCCTGCGCCCGATAGGCGTACTCGCTGGACGGATAATTGTTAATGATGAACTGATACGTCTGCACCGCATCGACGTACAATTTCTGCCGCTCCAGACACTGGCCGCGCAACATGGACACTTCCGGTTGGACGTACCGACGAGCACGGCTTTCGCGGTCCACTTTCGACAGGTTATACATCACCGCATCGCAGTCGCCCTTGGCGTACGCGCGGTTGGCATTATCCAGATGGCTGTTCATTGCCCAGCGGGTGCAACCGCTCAGCGCCGCCAGCGCCACTAATATCATCACGATTCGCATGAGAGTCTCCTGTGCTCTGCATTGTATCGGCGCATCGCGGCATTTCTTCAAGGTCGATTTGTCGGCCGCTACTCTGCCGATTGCCCAGTCGTGACGCGGCAAGGTAGTGCAAAGGAACAATGACTACAGGCCAATACAGTAGTAGCCTCTCGCTGCGCTTCATTTAAGGAGTTTGTGCATGTCCGTTCGTCGCACCAAAATCGTAGCCACACTTGGCCCTGCCAGTAATTCGCCCGAAGTCATCGAGAAGCTGATCCTTGCCGGGCTGGACGTTGCCCGCCTGAACTTCTCCCACGGCACGCCCGACGAGCACAAGGCTCGCGCGAAGCTGATCCGCGACATCGCCGCCAAGAACGGCCGCTTCGTCGCGTTGCTGGGTGACCTGCAAGGCCCGAAAATTCGTATCGCCAAATTCGCCAACAAGAAGATCGAGCTGAAGGTCGGTGACAAGTTCACCTTCTCCACCAGCCATCCTCTGACGGCAGGCACTCAGGAAATCGTCGGCATCGACTATCCCGATCTGGTCAAGGATTGCGGCGTAGGCGACGAACTGCTGCTCGACGACGGACGCGTGGTCATGCGCGTAGACACGCAAACCGCTGACGCGCTGCACTGCACCGTGACCATCGGCGGCCCGCTGTCCGACCACAAAGGCATCAACCGTCGTGGTGGTGGCCTGACTGCACCGGCCCTGACTGAAAAAGACAAGCAAGACATCAAGCTCGCGGCAGAAATGGACCTGGATTACCTGGCCGTTTCCTTCCCGCGCGACGCCGCTGACATGGAATACGCTCGCAAACTGCGTGACGAATCCGGCGGCACCGCGTGGCTCGTGGCGAAGATCGAACGCGCCGAAGCCGTGGCTGACGACGAAACCCTCGATGCGCTGATCCGCGCCAGTGACGCGGTCATGGTTGCCCGTGGCGACCTGGGCGTTGAAATCGGTGACGCCGAGCTGGTCGGTATCCAGAAGAAAATCATCCTGCACGCACGTCGCCACAACAAAGCGGTGATCGTGGCCACGCAGATGATGGAATCGATGATTTCAAGCCCCATGCCAACCCGCGCCGAAGTGTCCGACGTGGCCAACGCCGTGCTCGACTACACCGACGCTGTGATGCTGTCCGCTGAAAGTGCTGCCGGTTCCTACCCTGTCGAAGCCGTCGAAGCCATGGCGCGCATCTGCGTCGGTGCTGAACGTCACCCGACGGGCAAGACCTCCAGCCACCGCATCGGTCACTCGTTCACCCGTTGTGACGAAAGCATCGCGCTGGCCGCCATGTACACCGCCAACCACTTCCCTGGCGTGAAGGCGATCATCGCACTGACTGAAAGCGGCTACACCCCGCTGATCATGTCGCGCATCCGCTCCTCGGTGCCGATCTACGCGTTCTCCCCGCACCGCGACACCCAGGCGCGCGCGGCGATGTTCCGTGGCGTCTACACCATCCCGTTCGACCCGGCTTCGCTGCCAGCCGGCCAGGTCAGCCAGGCCGCCGTGGACGAGCTGCTCAAGCGCGGTCTGGTCGAGCCAGGGGACTGGGTCATCCTGACCAAGGGTGACAGCTACCACACCATCGGTGGCACCAACGGCATGAAGATCCTGCACGTCGGCGACCCGCTCGTTTAAGACGCTGCAGCGATAGCAAAAGCCCCGATTCTCGTGAGAGACCGGGGCTTTTTTGTGCGCGACGGTTCCGCAAATCTGACCGTACCGCCGATTTATCCGACCGAACCTATTGGAACGCGCTTGCCCGCGACCGGGCGCGCAGCGGCAATAAACCCTGCAAATGCGATCCCGGTCGCGCTCATCAGGCCTTTTCTACGAAGACATCCGCCAACAGTTGGTTGCGAGGCAGTCCGGCGATGTACAGCCGTTTGGAAAAAGCCTCGACAGTGACTGGCGAGCCACACACCAGTGCAACGGTTTGCCGGGAGGCCACGCGCACACCCGAAAGTGCCACCTGAACATCCGCTGCGTCGATCAAGTCGATCTGCAGGTGTGGATGATTGACCGCCAGCGCCTGTAACTCAGCCGCGAAATAATGTTCGCGCGCCACGTGCATCACCCGGATCGGCCCTTGGTGCTGTTGACGCACCGCCTCGCGCAGCACACCCCACAACGGCCCGAGGCCAGTGCCGCTCGCCAGCAGCCACAGCGGTCGCTCCTGCCAGTCAGCATCGTAATGCAACGCTCCGCCGCGCAACTCGCCCAATCGAATAGGGTCCCCGACATTCAGCGTGCGCGCGACGTCGACGAAGGCGCCAGGGTTGCGACAATCGATGTGAAATTCGAGAAACGCATCCTCGCCCGGCAGACTCGCCAGCGAGTAAGGTCGCGCGATGCCGGTCGCGGTCCACAGCACCAGATGCTGCCCGGCGCGATAGCGCAGTGGACGCTCGGGTTCAAGACGCAGGCGCAACACCGATGGACTGACCCAGTCACAACCGCTGACGCTGGCAGGCAACCCATCGCGCAACGGGTCGAAGATTTCGACACGCAGGTCATCGACCACGCGGCACTGACACGACAGGCGCCAGCCTTGCTCGCGTTTGCTGGCGTCGAGAGCTTCGGGAAGGGCGTCCAGCGGCTCACCGTCGATACAACGCACCAGACACGCGTGGCAACTGCCCGCACGGCAACTGTAAGGCACCGACAGGCCAGCGCTGTTCAAGGCATCAAGAAGGTTGGAACCGGGTGCGACCGACCACTGCCGTTCGCCTGCGCACAACTCAGGCATCGGCGTAATCCCAGGCACCATGGCAGCAGTTTCGGCCGTGGTGTTTGGCCCGGTATAACGCGTGGTCGGCACGTTGCAAGGCGCGATCCATGTCGTCGTCGCGCTCAACCAGCGTCATGCCGACCGAGAGGCTGAGCTCCAGTCCCGGCAGATCGGGAATGGTCACGTTTGCAAAGGCCTCACGCACGCGTTCGCAGCATTCGACCAGTTGCGCACGGGTACAACGCGGGATCAGCAACACGAACTCCTCTCCACCATAGCGCGCCAGAATGTCGTCCGAGCGCAGGCAGTCGCTGGCGGTTGCCGCGAACACCTGCAACACACGATCGCCCGCGGCATGTCCGAGCAGATCATTGACCCGCTTGAAGTGATCAAGGTCGATCAGGGCAAGACCTTCGGTGTAATTGCCATCCATGGTTTCAAGCTCACGGGTGGCCAGACGCAAGAAATGCCGACGATTGTACAGATTGGTCAGCTCATCGGTGGACGCCAGCTCTTCAAGCTGAAACATCATGCCGCGCAAGGTTTCCTGATGCGCCTGCAAGGTGATCCGACGCTGATGCATGCGCTGCCGCGAGCGTTGCACGAACCCCGCATACATGCACAACCAGCCCAGCACGATAAACAACGAGCACGTCTGGAGCGCGGCCAGGCCCGGGTCATTCAACTGGCCGCTAAAGGCATCCCACAGGTTGATCCCGGTAAACCCCAGCAAGGCAAGCACGGCGCAGCGTGTGAACACTTTGGGCGTAAGATGAAACAGGCCGAAAAGCAACACCAACACATACAGCACCAGGAAGGTGCCACGTGCGGAATCCAGATGGGCCAACAGAAACGTTTCCCAGCCGAGGCCCATCAGCACCTGGAATTCGGTCAGGCTGGGGTCTTTGAACCGGTTGTTGAGCCCGCCAAAAAACACCAGGCTCAGCGCGCCCTGCGAGAGCAGCACGGCCACGCTGGTCAGCCACACACCAAAGAACGTCGCGTGGTAATAACCGGCGCAGAACGCCACCCACATCAGCGCGATCAGCAACACGTAGGTGCCGGCAGCCAGGGCAAAACGCTTGAGTCGCAAGCGCTGGATAGATCCATCTATAGGAGGCTGGGTTGTCATCGTGTGAGGGTTCGTCCTGTCCGGCCGCTGGGGCCTGGATCCCACCGCTGGCCGAAGGGGCAGCGGTCGCTTCATTCATCCGGGAAGGTTGCAATGTAGAGGAAACGGGGCGTTTCGCCAACGCGTCTGTCGAGGCGACGGTCGTGCCATTCAAACGTGGGTATCGGACGCGTTGAATGTCGATCGGCTTCAAGCTCCGGTGCCAAGGCCTGATGAACCCTGTTCATCAACCCTGCTTGAACACCATAACTATGTATATCAACTCAAACGGTTGGAATCGGTAACCTGAGGCTCTCACACAACCACGGACGGTTAAAACATGCAGTTAAGAAACGACGCTCAATGGCTGAGCAAGTTCAAAATCGAGGTCACTTCCAATTCGAACAGACTCTATAGCAACGGCAATCAACAAATAAAAGTCACAGTGAGCCTGACACCCGCCAAAGGCCAGGAAATCAGCGATGAACAACTCAATAGCCTCTGGCTCTTCCTGATCTCGGACGATGGGCAATACCGCGACCTGGGCGCCGGATTTGGCCGTGGGGCGTACGATCCTGAGTGGGCCGCGCAGAACCCCGTTCTACCGGAGGACCTGTTCCGCGTCTCGACGGTTAAAGACCCAAGATTCGAGTATTACGCCGCTTCCGGCTCCGCTCCGGTGAACCTGATCGAATCCAGTTCGCGCGCCCGCTCCTTCTACATTTCTTCACTGGCTCCGGCAGGTGAGCGATACAAGATTTACGCCGCGATCACCAAGGAAGAAGGCGTTGAATACGCCACCAGCACCTCGATTTTCAACTCACACGCTGAAATAGAAACCGTCGCCTCTCCCCACAAGAAGCGGTCGGACTTCACCCTTGAGCGCGTTCACGAATACGAAGGCAAGTCCGGGGATACAGACGTAGACATTGACCTGTATTACCTGGAATTCGCCAATCGACATTTCAAGATTGTCGATGCCATTCCCTACGGCCCCAACGCCGATGAGTCCTATTACAACGACGCCCTGGATGTCTCCCCTTGGTACCGTGTTTTCGACGGAGTCTGGCCGGCACGTATCTACGAAGAGCATTTCCATTTCGCCTTCAAGCCTGGCAAACCTGGACATTTCAATTCCCATGACGCCTCCGTTGCAGTGAACACCCGGGAAGGCGCCATGAATTTCATTCGCCTGGAGTTGATTGGCTACGGGAGTGAATTCGCCCGGTACACCCGGACCTTTTTCGGACCGAGCCGTTGGGGCGTGATTGACCAGTACGGTAACGAATACGGCATTCAGATGACCCAGGAAAACGCGGGCAATGAACTGAACTTCAAGATGCGCCATTAACGGCTCGAGGCTGTTCCGCCGCACCCTGTCGACAGACGACAGGGTGCGCTCACTCGCCACCTGGCGCACCGACAAAGAGAACTCACATGTCCGGTATTCATACCCAAGCCACCCATTTCATGGACTGCATCAAGACCGGAGTCGATGCCCGCACCGGGCAATTCACCCTGGCGTTTCAACTGCCCCTGCTTCCCGCCAACCACCTGGCCGGCCCATCGGTCACCCCTACCCTCACCTTCGGCGTTCTGGGTTCCACACGTGACAAAGGATTCGGGCTGGGCTGGTCGCTGGACTTGAGCGAACTCAATCTGCACCAGGACGCACCGTCGTTGCGGCTTTCGTCGGGAGAGCACTTCGCGGTTGACCTCGACAACGCCACGTTCATGCCGGGCAGCGAGTTGACGCTATTGGATGCCAAGCTCAAATCGAGGCGGGTGGTCTGCGAGAGCGATTCGGTAATTCGGGTGGATCAAAAAAACGGTCAGACTGAAATCCTCACCCGACAGCCAGAAAGCGCCCGCTATCTGGTCACTGAATTGCGCAGCCAGGAAGGTAACCGCGTGTTCGTCGAGTGGTCGCCCTACGGCAACGACGACTTCATCCTCGAACGGATCAGCGACGAAACGCGCACCTTGCTGCACGTGCAGAGGGCGGATGACGGTGAGGTCGCGTTCACTGTTCCCGGGCGCGCAGAAGAGAGCGTACGCCTGCGGCTGGTCAACGATGCATTGACCGAAGTTTACCTGCCCGGCATCGATACGCCCTTCAGCATCCTCTATGAGCACCATGCGCTCGACCCGGACAACCATCTCCTGCTGCCGAGCACACTCACGAGCCCGTTGGGAGCGTTCGATTCCGTGATCTGGGCGACGGGCGAAGAAGGCCACCAACTCCCCGAGGGGGCGCCCTTGCGGGTATTGCCACGGGTGTTGCAGTGGACCCACTCGGCGGGCGAAACGACCCGCGAGCTGACCCGCACGTATGAGTGGTCCGGCGTGCACAACTTCCTGGGTTTTGGCAGCGATCAGGCATTCGACTGGCAGCAAGGACGCGACAACCTGTACCAGGTCGAGCAGGATTACGATTATCAGGTCACCGAAACCCAGACCGATCCTTACGGCAGAACGCTCTCGACCATCACCCGCACCTGGAACCGCTTTCACTTGCTCACGAGCGAAGTCACCCGCCGAGGCCATTGCGAGTTGCGCACCACGACCACGTTCGGCATCGCACCTGACACCGACTGGGAGGACCAGCCCGCGTGGTGCCAGCTTCCGCATAAACAGACCGTGACCTACATCGACCACTCGAACGCCGGCCTGCAACGCCGTGAAGAAACCGAGTATCGCTACGACGCATTCGGCAACGTCGTGTTCACCCGCTCGCCTCTCGGCTTAGAGGAGCACAGCGAGTACTACCCTGCCGAAGGTGTCGCAGATATCGAGGAAACCGAGGGGTGTCCGCCCAATTCTCTGGGCATGGTCAGGCACCTGAAGAAAAAGACCGTCATACCGGCCCGCCTGAATGACGGCACCTACGGCGGCGCGCCTGTCATCTCGACCACGTACCGCTACGCATCGCTGGCGTCGAAGCTTACGGGCGGACCTGCGTTTGTCGTGGTGGACCGCGAGACGGCGCGGGAAGAAATCGAGGGTCGCCTGCTTGAAACCACCACACAGACCTACATCACTGACGATGGCCCTCACTATGCCCGTCTTGAAAAAAAGGTCACCACGCTCAATGGCAAAGCCACCACCACTGAGTATCGCTACGCGCTGACAGAGGACGAACTGAGCACCCATGTCACCCTAACCGGGTTCGAGCAAACCGACCGGGTGCGCGCCACGCAAAGCAGTGCGCGGGCGCTGAGCACAGGCCGTCTGACCCGCGAGCGCAATCACGCCGGGGTTGTCTCCCGCTACGCCTACGACGCCCTCGGCCGTGTCACGCTGGCGGTCACAGCCGATGACAGCCGCTATGAAGCCCGCCGCACCTCGACCTATTGCGTGAACGACCTGGCAGCGCTTGAGCACAGGTCCGGGAACGAGAACCCGGTGATGATCGAGCATCGCCATTCGACCGGCCAACGGCGTCGACAATGGCTCGATGGCGAGGGTCGTACCGT
Organism: Pseudomonas abietaniphila; assembly: GCF_900100795.1. Classification (GTDB taxonomy): domain Bacteria; phylum Pseudomonadota; class Gammaproteobacteria; order Pseudomonadales; family Pseudomonadaceae; genus Aquipseudomonas; species Aquipseudomonas abietaniphila. The sequence continues at coordinate 73,449 of NZ_FNCO01000012.1, read as the reverse complement.
GCGGGTGGAACTCGAAGACATCGACCACGCCCCTGACGTGTTTCGTGAGATTGCCAGCACTGTCTTCGACGCTGAAGGCCGAACGGTCAGCGAGACCCAACAGGACTGGCTGCGCGACCCTCAGGATCCTGCCGCAGTGACGGCACTCAGCCTCACGACGACAACGTTCTACGACGACTGGGGCAATGTACACCGGAGCATCACACCCGATGGCGTGGAAACATACAACGAGCACGACCCGATCATCCTCACCGTCAAGCGATGGCAACAGAACGGGACGCTCAAGGGTCCGCACACACTGACCCGCCATAACGCGGCGGGCAGCCCTGTCAGCGAACACCTGTATGACACCGATGGCCTCTTGATCCGTGCCAGAGAATGGCAACGCGACGGACTGGACCGCGTCACCGCGACCACAATCAAAGTCCCCGGCCAGGCTGACCGCGTCACGGCTGTCCAGCTCGATGCCTACGGGCGAACCGTCGAACAGCGGCTGGCAGACAACACGGTGGTGAGCTGGACCTACGCCTTACACAGCGACGACAACCACCCTGACACCGTCGCCGTGACGCCACCGACCGTGACTGAACCGTCATAAGCAGCGGCATTGGAGCATTTACGACACTCACCGGGAAAACGGCAACGCACACCACACTTCCCGGTGAACTGCACATTTCGAAGGATCGAAAACATGAACACGCCCATCATCATCGGCCGTCAGACCTTCGACGGTCTGGGTCGCCAGCTGTCTGTTGAAGTGGGTGGGCACACCACCCTGTTTCATTACCGCAACGACCAGCTTCCGCCCTCTTCCACGACCCTGGCCGACGACAACGACATCGCATTCACCTACGAGAAGGCCCTCAATAATCATCTGATGAGCGTCACCCCCGATGGCGAAGCCGCGATACAGATATCCCGCCACCCGGCATTCGGTCATCCCAGCGCCGTTAGCGGTGAACAGGGTCATCAAGCCTTCGCCTTCAGCGCCACCGGCCAACCGGCGCAAGACCAGTGGACCGTCGACGGGCAGACCCACACGACCCGCTGGCTCTATTCGTTCGGCGGCCTGCTGCAGGGCTTTGAAGATGCTCAGGGCATTGCTCACCAGCGTCAGTTCGACTCGGCGGGTCGGGTGCAGACCACACGCGTCGGGGAACTGGAAACCACCTACACCTATGACGCCCTGTCGCGGCCATTGACCGTCCACGTCAGCGACCCTGAAAACCGCCGTACCCTCATCACCTCGATTGAGTACGACGCACTTGGACGCGAGCACACACGCACGTTCACCTTCACGCAAACCGAAGAAGGACACCCTCCTGCCATCAGGACGATCACCCAGACGTCAGGCTATTGCGCTCTGGATCAGATCATCTCCCGACGCTGGACCGACGGCGATGCGCAAAGCGAACAACGCTTCGAATACGATGCACGCGACAGGCTGGTACGGTGCACGGCCGACCACCAGGCCGCCGCAGAGGATCCGTTTGGCAACCTCATCGTCGAACAGGCGTTCACCTTCAACGCATTTAACGGCCATGAAACGGTGGTGAGTCTGTTTGCCGACGGGAGTCGGGACGAAGCCCGCTTCAGCTACGCCGACGACGACCCTGTTCGACTGGTGCGCATCACCCACACCCACGCCTCCTGGCCACCGGAAATCACGCTTGACTATGACGCCTGCGGCCGGGTCATCAGCGACAGCCTGGGCCGTCATTTCAGCTGGAATACCCAGGGCCGACTCACGCAAGTCCGCACACCGGCGGGGACGTGCACGTACCGCTACGACCCCAGCGGACAGCTCACCGACCGCGAAGTGAACGGTGTTCTGACGCGTGATTTTTTCAGCGCGGATCAACTCACTCATCAGCAAACCGGCAATGACAGTGTGCAGTTGATCGGCGACCTGAACGCCTTGTTCGCCTTGAACAAGGTCACCGACGGCGTTCGCCAGACCCTGCTGATCGGCACCGACGCGCAGGGCAGCGTGCGTCTGGAAGCTGAGAACGCAGTGCGTGCGCGGCGCTACACCGCTCATGGTGCCGACAGCGAACACGCCGCGTTCGGCTACGCCGGTGAGCAGCGCGAACCGTTGTCGGGCCTTTACGTCCCGGGAGGAAATCGACCTTACGATCCAGTGCTGATGTGCTTTCTGGCTCCGGACACCGACAGCCCGTTCGGCCAGGGCGGGATCAACCCCTACGCGTGGTGTGCCGGCGATCCGGTCAATCGCGTCGACCCGGATGGCCACAGCTGGGTGAATTACGCCCTCGCCGGCGCAGGACTTGCGCTGGCGGCGGTGGCGTTGATTCCCGGTCTGCAAGCGGCCCTGCCCGCTGCGGGTGTCTTGATCAGTTCCGGGACAGGCCTGTTGACCACCGGGCAGATTGCAACGCTTGCCGCCGTGGCGCTGGATATCATCTCGCTGGCCACGGGGGCGGCGAGCACCGTGCTTGAGGCGACCGGGCAGGATGGTGCCGCGTCCGGCATCCTGGGGGGGATTTCCCTGGTCACCGGCCTGTCTGGCGCCGGGATAGGCCTGAAGCTGGGCAGCCTGAAACACGCGGGTGCCCGACAAAGAGCACTGGACATCAAGCACGGCTGGACGCCACCGAAGCCCGGCCGCCTGGGCAATGGTGAGTTGCTGGCCCAGCACACGTCCAGAGGGGTGGACGTCGGTTTCATCGACACCTATCACGGCACCAACCGGGTCGCCCTGCTCACCCATGGTGATCCCAAACGCGCATTGCTCATGGGCCCGGATGGCCACGTAGCGCGTGCAGCCGACATCGCACGCGACGTCATCGCGCCCCGCCTCGAAGCGCTCGGGGTCGGCGCCGATGAGACCTTCGTGTTGCTCTCGTGCTGGAGCGGAAAAAACGGTGCGGCGCTGGAGATCGCCAGGGAACTGGGCCGCCCGGTTCAGGGCTTCACCCATAAGGTGTTCGTGAAAGGCTTCGCCAATCTGCAAAATCCAGCCAACTCGTCGAATATCCCGAAGGAGGCCATTCCGTATTTTGAGCGCCTGCGTGCGACAGGAAATCCGCTCAAAGCCTGGAAGACCTCGCTGCGAGACGCTCAAGCCACGATCTTTCACCCTGACGGCAGCATGACCGCGGTCTGACGAGGCTCGCGAACCCTCGCCGTTCGGCGCCGCGCGCCCTCAAGACTAAGGTTTACCCTGTGGCAGGGTGTCGCGGCGGTGGGCAAGCGGTATACTGCGGCGCCTTTTCCTGCCGCTGCGCCTGAGCGTTAGCCGAGCCAAAGGCCGTTTGCGCGCTTGCCAAGCGCATCCCGTGCAAACCGCCCTACATAATGTTCCCGCCTGATAGAGGAGAACGCCCCATGACCGTGATCAAGCAGGATGACCTGATTCAGAGCGTTGCCGACGCCCTGCAGTTCATCTCCTATTACCACCCCGTTGATTTCATCCAGGCCATGCATGAGGCCTACCTGCGCGAAGAGTCGCCTGCCGCGCGCGACTCCATGGCCCAGATTCTGATCAACTCGCGCATGTGCGCCACGGGGCACCGTCCGATCTGCCAGGACACCGGCATCGTGACCGTATTCGTACGCGTGGGCATGGACGTGCGCTGGGATGGCGCCACCATGAGCCTGGACGACATGATCAACGAGGGCGTGCGTCGCGCCTACAACCTGCCGGAAAACGTCCTGCGCGCCTCGATCCTCGCCGACCCGGCGGGCGCTCGTAAAAACACCAAGGACAACACCCCGGCGGTCATCCACTACTCCATCGTCCCGGGTAACACCGTGGAAGTGGACGTCGCGGCAAAAGGCGGCGGCTCGGAAAACAAATCGAAGATGGCGATGCTCAACCCGTCCGACTCGATCGTTGACTGGGTGCTGAAAACCGTTCCGACCATGGGCGCAGGCTGGTGCCCACCGGGCATGCTGGGTATCGGCATCGGCGGCACCGCTGAAAAAGCCGCCGTCATGGCCAAGGAAGTCCTGATGGAATCCATCGACATCCACGAGCTCAAGGCCCGCGGCCCGTCGAACCGTCTGGAAGAAATGCGCCTGGAGCTGTTCGAGAAGGTCAACCAGCTGGGCATCGGCGCTCAGGGCCTGGGCGGTCTGACCACCGTGCTCGACGTCAAGATCATGGATTACCCGACCCACGCCGCCTCGCTGCCGGTCTGCATGATCCCTAACTGCGCCGCGACCCGTCACGCGCACTTCGTGCTGGATGGTTCCGGCCCGGCCTCGCTGGAAGCGCCACCGCTGGACGCCTACCCGGAAATCGTCTGGGAAGCCGGCCCGTCGGCTCGCCGCGTCAACCTCGACACCCTGACCCCGGAAGACGTGCAGAGCTGGAAGCCGGGCGAAACCGTGCTGCTCAACGGCAAAATGCTCACCGGCCGCGACGCTGCGCACAAGCGCATGGTCGAAATGCTGAACAAGGGCGAAACCCTGCCGGTCGACCTGAAAGGTCGCTTCATCTATTACGTCGGTCCGGTCGATCCGGTCGGTGATGAAGTCGTCGGCCCTGCCGGCCCGACCACGGCCACGCGGATGGACAAGTTCACTCGCCAGATCCTCGAACAAACTGGCCTGTTGGGCATGATCGGCAAATCCGAGCGCGGCCCGACCGCTATCGAAGCGATCAAAGACAACAAAGCCGTTTACCTGATGGCTGTCGGCGGTGCTGCGTACCTCGTCGCCCAGGCGATCAAGAAATCGCAGGTCCTGGCATTCCCTGAACTGGGCATGGAAGCGATCTACGAGTTCGACGTCAAAGACATGCCAGTCACTGTCGCTGTCGACAGCAACGGCGAGTCGGTGCACATCACCGGTCCTGCGATCTGGCAGAAGAAGATCAGTGAAAGTCTGGCGGTGGAAGTGCAGTAAGCGCTTCGACGGTCATGAAAAGCCCGGCCAGCGCGCCGGGCTTTTTATTACCACGTGTCCTCAAGGAATCGGCCCTTGCCTAAAACCCGAGTCGGTTCTTTTTCCGCTTCCCGGCCTGCAAGCCATCGTCCAGCAAAGGCTGCCCGGCCGCCGCTCGTCTGGCGTTCACTTCCTCTGCGGTATCGTTCTCGTCTTCGCTGATGGTGTACCAGGTCTGATAGGTGGTGCGGCGCAGCCAGCCCTTGGCTGTCCAGGTTTCAGTCGGACGGCCCAGCGGGTCGTAGAACTGCTTGTCGTGGTGCCAGTGCTCACGCACAGAACCGTCGTCGACATATTCATGGGTGTCCGTGAAATAGGGGCGATACACGCGGACAGCCAAGCCCTTGTTGTTGTACTCGACGCGCTCGCTGACGCGCCATCGATCGTCGGCGTCGACCTCCACCAATGCACCATTGGTGTATTGCAGCTGCCCATTGACCACGTGGTAGGCCTTGCCGCTCTCGACTTTTTGCCGGGTCTGCAGCCCCCGCCCAAAACCATCGAGGGAGGTCAGCGTCATACGTTGCTGCCGTTCGGGGTCATCCGGGTAACGGTCCCACTGCAGGGTGATCCCGTGCACGGGGACGTTGTCGTTCGTCCAGCTAAAGGCATCGTAATAGTACGCCGTGGCGTAATCGGTCTCGACCGACGCCGTTATCGCCTCAGTTGGAGTGAGGGGCGACAATGTCGTGCCCTCCAGCGGAGCAAAGCCCACGTCCTCGCCGAGCTCTCTGCCATAAAAGCTGGTCATTCTGAGAACGCCGAAAGCGTCGTACAACGCCTCCTGAGTGTTCTGATTGGGATCGACAACGTGCGAGGGCAGCAGGTTGTAATAACTGAACCTCGCCGAGGTGGTACAACCGTCCGGCGCCGTGACCGCCGTGACCAACAGGCTATAGGGGTCGTAGGTGACGGTGCTCAGCCCATGGCTGGACGTGGGCTTGAAAGCGACGACGCGGTAGAAATCATCAGGCCCTGCATACGTATTGAACCCGCGCTTGACCGACCACAACACAACAGACGAATCCTCTGGCAGCACACAGGCCATGCGCGAATAGCCAACTTCCTCCAGCTTCTTGGCCAGCGCCTCTTCGCCTGATGGTCCCTGGTAGATCTTCAGTTTGTTGTAGGCGGTCAGCGCATGGGCATCCAGTTCAGCGATCTCTGTCGCATCCGCCAGCGCCTGGAACGTTGCCTGACCGTCGACGCAATCGACATAACGTTGCTTCGACAGCGACACCAGGGTTCGCGGCAATGACGCAAACCAGCCATCGGTTTTTTTAAAAGCCTCGTAGCCGAGATCTTCGGCAGTCACTTGCGAGGCCTCGTCCATCATCGCGTTGGTTCGCGTCAGATACGGCAACCCCAATCGCCAGCTTTGTGCTTCATCCAGGTGAATCGCCTCTGTTCTGCTTTCGCTCAGGTAATAGCGCTGCTGAGCCTCGTCATGGGACGCCCGCCACCAGGTCTGTTGATGCTCATCGGTAAACGGCGGGGCATCACCCGGCAGCTTGCGCCGTGCGTAGTTCACGTTAACCCCGTGGGTCAACACACCGTACTGATCCCAACTGAGATTGATCGCACGCTGGCACATCGGATCATCGGCCTGCCCTTCGTACTGGTAACTGATGGACTCCAGCGCCAATGGCTGCAGGCGGGCGTAGCGTTGATAAGGTCCGACCGCTTCAAGCTGGCGTACCAGATAGCGCGAAGACTGCACGGTATACGGCAATGGCGAAGGCTCGCCCCCCTCATAACCAAACACTTCTACGCGCAAGACCGCCCCCGCAAGCGCGCGCCCCATCTCCCGCAAATCTGCGGCGACAGGCGATTCAATGACCTGATCCTGGCCGTCGGCGTAGGAGGTCAACACATCGGGGCCCAGGACGACGGCCAGTTCGTCACTTTCGTTGAAACCGTAAGGGGCTTTGTGCGGATATCGTCCCGTGTGATACCAGGTTTTACTCAGGACGGGCGCCGTAAAGCCTTCGCTCACGTCGCTCGGCCTCACCTCACTGTCGTGTTGCAGGATAAGACCGAAGCCACGGAACGCCCTGTGAAGGCCATCGTAGTAGCCCTGACGGTACGAGAACGACTGCGTCAGCTGATTACCCGTCACCTCATCGAGCTGGGTTTGTCGGCTGACCAGATGCAACGAAAAGGGTACGCCGGACTCGACAGGCAGGCCCGCTGCCACTAACTCCTGCTTTTCATCCAGCCATTCCTGCGCCGAACTGCGGTACGTCACGCTGCCCGACGCGCCCATGCTGTTGTTCGTCCCCTGCAGGAGATACGGCTTGATCGGCGGACAGTCGAAACGCCAGTGCGCAGGCGTCATGTGGGGAATGGTCAACACGAGACTCGAGCACCCAAGGCCTTGCAGGTCGGCCATGCTGACCTGGCTGAAACGGTCGTAGTGAACACCGTCCGGCCACGGGATCTCGACGGGCTCTGCGAAGGCATTCCCCGACGTGTTCATGAACAACTTGAAGCCGTCAGGCTCCAGATAAACCATATCGACTGCGCCGGAACCGTCCATGTCAGCCAGACGAATACGCCCGGCGTCGAAGTCTTCGTAAGCGAAACCAAGCGTTGCGAACACCTGCCCCTTTCCAAAATACCCCCGGCCCATGTTCGGCCAGAACCGGATCTCGTTATGCCGAATGCGCACCAGATGCTGCTGACCGGAGCCCAGGATGTCGCAGAACGCCACGAGCTCCGACGGGCTGTCGCTGAGCAGCGGCAGAAAATCGTCAACGTCCTCGTGCTGGACATCGATGGCCGGCGCGAACCCTTTGGCACGTCGGCTGGCGTACAAACGCACACTGCGCGGACCAATCAGCGCAAGGTCTGAAAGCCCGTCACCGACCAGATCCGCCAACTGCCCCTGAGGATGAAAGAACTCGGCCGGAAAGGCCGAAAACGGCGCGAAACCGGACCATGTCCGGTCCGGCGCGAGGGTGAAGAACCCCGCCATTCCCGGTTGCGCGACGACCCAGTCGAGGCGCCCGTTACCCGTCATGTCGGCGAGGGACTGATGGACACCCGTTCGCGAGTCGATCGTCGGGATGCTGGGTACGAGGTGCCAGGGACCATAGGCCACGGCGTCTGCGTCCTCTGAATGGACATCACGTATCGGCTCGCGATACAGCCAGCCTTTGTCTTCTCGATACAGCACGCCCGCCAGTCCCTCGCCGTACAGATCCACCAACTGGTAATGTTGCTCATCATTCAGACCGGGCATGCTGTCGAATGCCGTGAAACCGCCGGCTTGGGCATCGAAATCCTGATAGGTGAACGACACCGGAGGGCGGCGCTCAATAGAGCGCGAGCCGTAGATGGACCAGCTCAGGTGCTGTACAGAAGTCAGCACCTTGTAGCGTTGTCGCAGGTCCTCGTAGTTGAGTTTGAGGGCGCTGATCAGCACCGGCGCTGGACCCAGTTCGTCAGGAAAGTAATGGAACATGATGACGTAATGGACGAAACGCAGGTTGCCCAACTCAAAACCGTAGGCGAATGAAGAATGATAATCGGCGCGCCCTTCCCACGAGTTCTCCCCCTCATAGGGAAGGCTGTCTCCCACGTCGCTGCGCTCGCCGTAGTCGAACAACAGGTCGAAATGCCATTGCAAGTCACCGATCTGCTCCGGCTGCCACAAATACAAATGCGAGTGCGCTGAAAAATTGCCATACCGCACGCGCCGCAGATAACACTGCGCCTCAAAGTTTCGCTTCTCGCCCGGATCAAACCCGGCTTGCAGGCCATCCAGATTTTCAGGCTTGTACTCATACAAAATGTGTTCACCCTGCGCATTCATGGTTTCTTCAAGCAACCACTCAGCCACCCGGTTCGAATCCGCAGTGTCGGTGCTGCGTGACCCGGTATTGCGCCCATACATCGCCAGCGTACCGTCGGCACCATGCACCAGCCAGAACCCTGGCAGATCGCCGCCATTGCGCCAATGCTCAATACGCTGAAACGCCCCCTCGATGCTGGCGAAGTAACGAATCACCTCATAAGTCTTATCCAGCTCCAGCCCGTTATAACGGCTGATATCCGTTTTCACGATCACCCCGTTGGTGTCGCGCTCCGGCAGCCACATTTCTCCGTCCGGGCCCAGAATCACGTCATCATCGTCGTACAGCGGCACCCCCTTTGTGGCCCGTCTGGCCACACAGCCCAGGTTCAGGTTCCAGCCGAGCCCGAACAGCCCGTTTCCCACTGAGCTTGTATAGTTAAGCGTCAAAGGCGGTGCATACCCGCGCCCGGCAGTGATGGGCAACGGGATCTCGAACGACGCCGCCCCCGTCGCGCCGACCGCTCCCCAGCCTTTGCCGATGCTCTGAATCGCCCCGCCGCCTTTGGGTAGCGACGGGGCGGCGATACCGACGGTTTGCTCTTGATCAGCCATGGCATTTGCTCCCTGCAAAATGCTGAATGATTCACTGGGGCTTTTGGGCACGCGCCTTGCTGATTCGGGCGGGTCGGGAACGCGTCGTCACGCTGCCGCCGCTTTTGGCGGTATAACGCACATGCACAATGATGTCGGTGATGGAATCGATCATCTCGCGTTGCAGCTCCGGGTTCGGGAACTCGAGCGTCCAGCGCGAAATAACCCCGGTGCCTTCGAAGGGCAGATAGCGTTCGTCATCGAAGTTGAAGACGAACAACCCGTCGTCATCAACGCCGGTGGACACCGCGATCTGCTGGCTGGCGCGCAGGTTTTCACGCGGCGGCACATCAGCACCGGGCGCGAGATGCACCGCGCTGTAGGTCTGAGTCAGAATCGCGCGGATGTCTTGATAAGGACCGACCGTGACAGGCAATGACACGCTGATGCGCTTGATTCGACGCAGGTAATGATTGGGATAATCATCGTCGAGCATCGCCTTGGTGAGTTCGAACTCGGCGATACCGTTCTCGTCGAGCCGCTCCAACACATTTGCCCATCCGGTGTTGAGGGTTGGGACGTCCTCGGTCGACACAGGCAGTTGTCTGACCGAGACCGTTTTGACGATCTCCAGCAAACGCTCGTTGCGCGTCAGGTAAGCGGTGTTCATCTTCAACAGATCAAGCTTCAGCGATTCTCCTGCAAGCAAACCACGGCGCGAGCCGCTCCATGCCGAAGGGCGAACGAAGCGCGTGCTGAAATCCGCACGCTCGAACTGCCAGGAGGCCTCCGCCGCCAGACACAGCGACATCGTCGCGTCGTAGGCCTGGTAATAGAAGCTCGACATCTGGCTGTTCAGCCATTCGTAGAGCTGGGACTGGGTGAAGCGTTTGCCGAGGAATTCGTAGTTGGCCTTTGCTTGTGCGCAGGCTGATTTAGCCATAGACAACTGCTTCGCTGTCAGCAACTCCTGCTCATCGTAAACCTTGAGCTGCGCGTCTATTTGCGCTGACTCCAGGCATGCCTGGTCATACGCGTGCTGCCATTCTTCCTCGCGACGACGGTAGGACTCCGAACGGTCCAGGATGTCGCCGATCATGGACGCTTCTTCGGAAGCCGCAGTCCCAAAGGTGGCCGCCATCTGCACGGGAACACGCAATGCCTTGAAATTGCCGGTTGAAAAACCAGCAATGAATTCTGAAACCTGAGTACATACAGCCAGCCCTTGGCTGATTGAGGAAACAGCCCCCATCACACGCGCGAAGGAATGGCTTGCAGACGCAGCCCGCTCGCCGACACTGACCCCCTCATCAACCAACTGGTAATAAAAAAGGGCTCGTTGGTCCGCTATTTTTTGGCTGGCCAGTAACGCTTTTCGACTTTCGGCTTCAAGCAGTTGTGTCTGCTCCTGCAACTCGATAGAGAACTGCGCTAACTCTAACGCCTGATGCTGCTGAATCTCCTGCAGTTCGCTCGCCTCTTTTCGCTCCAGAAGCGACAACAACGTGCTACCAAACTGAATCAACGTTTCGACCGCGGCAGTGGCATGGTTATACAGCGTCGCGAAACGGTAGTGCCCGACTTCCTGCCCCATCAAGGTGGCAAGGCCGCCACCGGTACCACCGTCGGCAAATGCCGCCAGCAACGCCCGAGGGTCAAGGGGGGCTGCAAACAAAGGTAGACTCATGGGTTTGCCATCCAGCGTCAGGTTGTGCCGCAAGTTATATAAACGCGACTCCACCGTATCCCAGTGTCTGACCAGCTCAGCGTTCATGGGCACGCGGAAATGAGGGTTGTCCACTTCTGCGGCCATTGGGTCAGCCGTGTACGTGCTCAACCGCAAGGGCTGCTGCTTGAAATGAAGCCTGGAAACACCGCCATTGGCTGCCGCACTGGCCTGACGGCGCTCATCCTGTTCATTGAGTTGCTCCGCAAAAGCGCGAAGCTCGGAATTATTTTCCGCGCTTAAGGCCATCAGGGTCAGGGGTGTCCAGTCATTGATCAGCAGCGTGTCCGGACGAGGCCCGAGCAAATCAAGCACGCGGACGTACCACAGCTTGGCTTCGGTCAAACTGTCAGGGGTCAATTGCCGATAGGCCGCGTCGCCACGATCGATCAGGTTTTTGATGTAGTAGCCATACGTGGCCTTTTTATAGATGAGCGGTTGGCTGCTGGCGATGCCGTCAGGATCGACAGGCATGCGCATGGCGTAGTCACGAACGGAGTCTTCCTCCAGGGGACGCACATTCCAGTAGTCGGGACGGCCTGTCGTATCTGACGTGCGCGCGGGTTCGAAAATGAAACCCAGCCATAAGTCGGAACCGTCGAATTGCCGCTCCAAGTTAAGCCGCTGAGCAACCATCAGTGGAAGATGGAAGAACAACTCCCAGAAATAAAGGCTGTTGGCGCCGTGGAAGTCCATCTTCGGGCTTGTTTCCCCAGGTAGAGGGGGTTCCGCAAGCTGTTGAGTGTCCCAAGACAATAATTTTTCAAGTGCGATATTGGCAGTATTCACCAGCTCTCTGGCGAAGAGCGTATTCATGCGAATGGGTTTACGGAGTTTTGTCGAACTTCCATCGCTGTATACAATGGTGGACCCCGAAAAATCGACGTACTCAGCAATGCCAAAGCTGCCATTCAGGGTTGATGCGATGCGTGGGGAAATGTATTGATCGGCTCTTGGTGCCGTGAGACCGATTTTTAATTCGACGCACTTCAATCCGGCCCCTAACACAGATTCTGACTGAACGCATTGTAGCCCGTACACTATATTAATAGCTCCGCTCACCGTAGAATAACCATCAGCGGGAACCCCAACACCAGCATCAAGATCTATATTTATAGTCCTAAACTCATTGGCTGCCACGTACCATAGTGGAAGCAATGCAATCGTCTCCTCTAACGTAGCATTTGAAATATTCTCCAGATCAGATGCGTACCCGAACCACCACCGTACCTTATTCATTAAAGAGCAATCACTGCTCATAAACGTCGGAGGAGGAAAAGCCCTACGGAAAGGCAATACAATTGGAAAATTTGTTAAAGACGCAAAATAGGCCAAATTAATACGGAAGTTTTTCAACGACAGATTGCCCGTGAGTTCAAAGGTTTCTTCCCCACTGGGCGACTTTAACAAGATGAGACCTTCAGTACCGAATCCGAACCCGTAAGGAACTTCCAGCGCAAGCGTGTTCACCAAAGATGAGCGCTCATCCAAAATTGACCACCCGTCCTCCAGATCATCCGTTAAAAATATTGAAAGCGTAAATTTTACCCAGACTATAAGTTCCACAATCACCACATCTACAATAAACTCTCCTGAAGAAACGCGTTGTTTCACCACGGGAGAGAATTTAAGACGACCACGATTTAAGTCAAAATCAAAACTGGCTGCCGTCAATTCAGCCAATGAGGATTTAAGCACACCATAGTCAAATCGATCATCGTTTGGTGTAGGGATATCGTTGAAAGAAACTATATTCCACGCCGGGTTAACTTGAAACTGCATCCTTCCCGCATTCGTAGCCGAAAAAATCTCCTTAACAGTACTCACAGGCCCCGCGTCATTCGCATCAAGAGCTTGAGACTGGAAGTTCTTATCAACAAGACAAATCCTCCAAAAACTATAACCACTACCTTGCTTATTTGCGTAGACAGCCAAGAACAACCCCTGCGGAGAATGTGAATTATCAAATACAGATATTGAATCCAGGTCATCCTTTAGTTCAGTAGCAAGTACCGTAACATCTATATACGCATGAGGAGCACTCCAACTATCATCATATTTTTTATAAGAAACGTGCATCGCCAGCCTGACCTTAGGCGTGGGCACCACTTCCCCGGCTGAACCTAATGCTTCCATGACATCCGTGCGATCTACCCAGGTTACAAATAGACGATTGTTAAAATAGACAGGTCGAATGGTGTGCTCCAACGTATGCGGAGTAATGCCGACATTCGCTTTTTTCCAGTCTGACCACGCCCCTGGATTAGGATAATCTGACTTTACACCGTCCACCACCGGGCGATCATTCATCACCACGCTGCGCCAGTAATACTGCTGTTCCGCCCTGGACTTACCGACAAAATAGTAAGTGCCCGTCGCAAAGTCATTGCTGTCAATATACCCATTGATCACAGAGAGGTTGGCGACCTCTTCAAAACTGGCAAGGTAGGCGTTGACCGCCTCCTGAACGGTATCAACCTCGATCTTGCTCTGATTAATATCCGTTTCGAGCTGCTGAAAATACCCGGACTTATGCAAACGCAACATCGGATCAATATAAAGCTCGGGGTAATACTGCAATTTTTGATTGGCCGCCCAGATGGGGTATTGGCTTCGCTGGTCACGCCATTCTGCAAGTTGATTGGCATTGAGCACCTGACTTGAGTAGCCAGGCTCCATCCCCATCAGGACGGCGTTTATGTATTGCTGAATACTGCTGATGGCCGACGCGACATAACTTGTTTCTACTAGCTGAGAGACCTGAACATCGAGGAGAAGATACTCGTAGAGATCATTGGCCGTTATGAGTCGGTTATCCAGCCCTAAGTCTACGATGGGCCCGTGATTGGGCACAACCTCGCTCAAGTAATAACTCACCAGCGCATCGCGAAAGGATTCATTGAGTTGACGTTCAATAAGACTGGACATAGTAATTGCTTCCGTGCTCGAAAATAAACTCCAGGCTCGACTGCCTTTCACTGAGCCCTTTGAAAAAGATTAATGATTTGCGGCCATCGCAGCTTCTGCGACCGCCTGCCAATCCGCTGAAAGACTGTCCTTGTTGAGCTGTGTAGACGCGAGCAATGAGGCGGCGGACAGTCCGCTTTCAGCGCAGGCCGCTTGAACCCTTCGAACCCAATCCACCTCTGCCATGGTTTCCGCCCCCGCTGGCACCACGGCAGATATCTCACTGGCGGGCCAGTTGATCAGCGGGGCGAGCATTTCGTTTCTGTCACCAGCCGGCGCTTCACCGGCAGCGACAAAATAGGCCATTAGCACATCCTCACCCAAACCGCTCTCACGTGCCCAGTGCACGTAACGATCAAGCAGATAATATGTTGCAAGATTGAGTTTTAATGGGCTGGATGCGGTGGTAAACAACCAAGCGGGATGAGCCATAAAAAGGCGCAACGCAGCAGCGGAAATACTTAGTTGCTGCAACATATCTGCGCAGCCCGCTACGCCACTCACCCGCCAAGCCAATACGAGCTCAATTCCAGTAAGCGGCAAAACGATTTCCGGCTGATCGATGGCGCCTACGACATAACCGCCCAATAATTCTTCTCCGCTCGTGTTATTGCTCGACAATCGGATCGCCAACTCGGCGTAGTCCATTGAAATACCTGAACAGGCCTGAAACAGCACCTCCAGTATCTTCAACTGTTCTGCACGCTTCTGGGTTAACAAGAGCGCCAGCTCATTGGTAACCTGCACCCAGGCCCCTTCCTGCGTCATTTCATTCAAAAACGTTATGTTCTGGACTTCCAGCGCGTTGATGACACCCACGAAATAGCCCATAGGATCATTAAACTTCTCGGAAGGCACAGTCACTACCACACCGCGGGCGGAGAGACAGTTAGGATGACAAACAATGCTTTCCCACCAATCCACCGGATCACCGGTATCATTGAATACGGCGGCTGGCAAACTCAGACCGATAACTTGTACTCGAGTGACCAGTACGTCATTCAGCTTTTTTCTTGCCTCGTTCAGTTGACCCAACAACGTTTGGCTCACTGGAGCACTGTCAGGCAGATCAATCATCTTCCGTAGAGCGGAAATGTTTGCACCCGTGTCGTTCATCCATGTAACGGCCCAATCCATCTGCATCAGGATATCAAGTATGTCTGGCGACACTTCGTCGCTCGACACATCACGTATAACCCCAGTGACAATGCGTTTCAGGCAGGCCTCTCCACCCAACAGAGTGATCAAGGACCGACTTTCTTTCACTGTCAAATGGAACATTCTTGCAATACGCACTTGCCGATACATCGAAGAAATGACGACTTGCCTACGAGATAGTTCTATTTCCACAGGTTCGTTTTCATTATCAGGAGGCCCCAACAATAAAGCTGTATCGTGCATCACCAAACCTATCTCGTCTTCTGTGTTCGCAATCTTAAGCCCGGCGCAGAGCTGTGCGATGGTTTTTTGCGACGCTGGGTCGTTATAGCTAAATGCGTCGCCGTCCAGAACCAAAGGCGTGTCAAACAATGCTGGACTGTTGAATATCTGGTCGAACATCGAAGGACGGTCACCGATACAAAACGCACTCAAAAAGTGAACGAATGCCGCAAACTCTTCTGGTTCAAGGGTATACCGGCCGCTTAGGTAGCGGTACACGCCCAGCGCACGTAATGTATTCCGGTTGAGTTCCCACGCCAGGTTACTTTCCCCCTCGGAGTGAATGACCGCCATGATCAGGGTGTCCAGTTCAGCAAATGATATTCCCGTCCATTTCTGCAATCGGATCATGCGCTGCAACCGGTCAAAGCGATTCAATGAAGTGTTCGTCAGGTATTGCAGGACCGTCCCATCGGGGCTGCTTTCGTGCTCGATCCCTATTGACGGATCGCTCATGGTGGTCCGGACAAAGGGACGCGAACCCACCTCCCAACCTCCAGTGCCATTGACATAACAGGCGCCGTAATTCATCGAATAGGGAAAGTCATGTACCCAGCGATTAGACTGCACGACGTTTTCCGAAAACCTGGGCCGATGTTCGTGTAGCGCGAGAAGCGCTGACAGCTGAGCTGCCGTCAAATCTGTACTTTTTAGAAAGGTAGAAACATTCACCAGCCCATTAGTAGTACAACTGTTGACGGTGACCCCATAGTGTTTATAAAAATAATCTCGCTGCTCATCAGTCAAAACACAATCGTTATCGGGTGAATCTTCGAGTGTGGAAATCGTAAAAGATTGGGAGGCAATGTGCTGTCTGCCCGCCACGCCATCAATAGGAGCTTCCGCCGTGAAAATCACGTAAAACGAAGCGCAGGCATTTTGTGGCGCACCCTGCGGGGTTGAAACGACCAAGGAGAGACAATCAGCAGCATATCGCAAGGAGTTAATATACTGGGGTGACGAAGCTACGTTATCGTGAGCGCTGTAGGCTATCGTAATATCAATAATTAGATTCCTCGCAGTGTCATTTACTGATATCTCGTTACTGCCCGTTGCGCCCGCCTGCAAACTACTGGCCTGAGGGTCAACATCGGCAACTCCGTCCTGATCCGGAACCACGAAACCTTTGTAATTCTTCTCGCAATGCCAAGGCACCAGTAAATGACAGGTCGAGGACCTCCAAGTGCTCTTCAAGTCGTCCTGGCACAAATAAAAGGTCGTAAACAAAGAAGGCGCCGTTAGCAACTGCTGCTGCTCACCACTCAACCCACTCAGCAATATCTGAGCATTGGAGGGAGCATTATCGGCACTGCTCCCATAGCTATTATCTGGATCGACCGTATCAATCCCATCGCGAAAATGCACCGGCAAAAACTGACTCGCCCGATAACTCAACTCCCCCAGCGTTGGCTGCTTCTTCCCGGACAATCCCAACATGATCTGCTGATGATGAAAGTCATACGGAAACGTAAACGGATGACGCTTGGTTTTGAGCAACTCATGAACTGGCGTGTCTTTGTCCGGGTGGCCTGCCGCGTCCAGGTACTCCTGGATTCCTTTACTCAACACCTCGGTCACGAGCTTCAGCATCGGCACCGGCGTGAACGTACTTTGCGCGTCCAGCATCAGGCTTGGGATATCGGGCCGGCGTACGGATAGCGGAATGGCATCTGAACCGCCTTGGTCCTCTATCTCGCGCAGGAGAAACGAATACAGGGAGTTGAGGTAGGCCACCGGGGAATCCACCGCCGCGATGGCCCCGACTTTGCAAAACTGGTCCCAGTTTTCCTTGAACAGATTGGGAAAGCTCGGCCCCACGTCCACGAGGGAGCGGATCCCGGTCCGCGCGGTGGCGATCTGTCGGCGATCGGATGAGACTTGGTGCTCACGCCACGAGCGCGCTATTTGCACTGCGTAACATTGAGCGTTGTCATACGCCAGATCGCCATCGGCGTCGGTGCGTTCAGCCAGTTTGCTGACGAAGGTGCTTTTGGACTCCCTGACGATGTCGAACACCGAGGTGTAACCGAGCTCGCCCATCGCCTCCACAAAACTGACCTTGGCGCTTTTGGGCGTTCGTTTGGTTTTCTTCACGCCCCCTGCGTCCGGGTCGCTGAGCAATTTCGCGATCAGCGATTTTTTATCTGTGTCGGCCATGACAATCCCTCTCCCTGGAACCCCGATTAACACGGGGTTGATTTCAGGCTAGGAGATTCGCAGACGCTCTATTAGAACGTCTCGCGATGAGGGTTAGCACGCGACGCGATATCGGGGCTCAGCCGGTGTCACACCAACCGAGGTCACACCCTATTTGCCGACCCAGGCGGTTTCTGGGCCTGCAGCGTTACCCCGCACCAGACTCAACGGCGGCGCGAAGGCCCGGTGCTGACTTAAATAACGCATGCAACTGACCCGCAGGAACGAGGCGAAGTTGATCACTTCGCCCCGGTAATCCATGACCTCTTCGTACAGCTTGCTGATCAGTTGGTTGGTGGTGATGCCGTCGTGACCTGCGATTTCGGCGAGGATGTCCCAGAACTGGTTTTCCAGGCGCAGGGTTGTGACGACGCCGCAGATGCGCAGTGAGCGCGAACGGGATTCGTACAGAATGGGGTCGGCTTTTACGTAAAGTTCGCACATGCGACGTCCCTCCGTTTTAGAGAATGATCTGCGTGCCGAGGACTTTGAGGAACGCTGCCAACCAGGCCGGATGCGCGGGCCATGCAGGACCGGTGACCAGTTTGCCGTCGGTGTGCGCTTCGTCCATGCCGATCTCGACGTACTCGCCGCCTGCCAACCGAACCTCGGGCGCACATGCGGGGTAGGCGCTCACCGATTTGCCCTTGAGCACGCCAGTTTCAGCCAACAGTTGCGGACCGTGGCAGACAGCGGCAATGGGCTTGTCATCGCGACCGAATTCGCGCACCAGCTCCAGCACCCTCTCATTGAGGCGCAAGTACTCAGGCGAGCGGCCACCGGGCACCAGCAACGCGTCGTAGTCCGAAGACTTCACGCTGTCGAAATCGAAATTCAGGCCGAAGTTATGACCGCGCTTTTCGCTGTAGGTCTGATCGCCCTCGAAATCGTGAATGGCCGTGCGAATCACATCGCCCTTCTTTTTGCCCGGGCAGACAGCATGCACGGTGTGCCCGACCATTTGCAGCGCCTGGAACGGCACCATCACTTCGTAGTCTTCGACGTAATCGCCGACCAGCATGAGAATTTTCTTGGCAGCCATTTTCGGTCCTCATCAATGAGTGATGCGTTGTGATGCCGATCAGTATCGGACCTGAATCGGCAACATGGGTAACAGCCTAGTACTACGGCCCACCGGTGATTCGCTGACCGGACATATGGGCAAGTGCCATACCGTTGATCAGTCATCCCGGCATCCATGATCGGAGCTCCTACGCTTAAGCAATGTAGCGACAAGGACGTCTGACATGAGCCTGCACACCCACACGCCCCGCTTGCTGGTGATCGACCCTCGGGCATTGTTGATCCGCGAGGTTGCTTATTGCCGCTCCGATCAAGATATCCCCGCAGAAGAACGCGTGACCCGACGCACCTGGGACGTGGCGGGTCGAGCCGTGGCTGATTGGGATCCGCGGTTGTGGGCCGAGGCGTCCGGTGCCAATACAACGGCAATCCCCTCACTCTCGGGACATACTCTGCTCACGGACAGCGTGGATGCGGGTTGGACGTTAAGTCTTACGAGCGCTGACCAGCACATTCAGGAGAGCTGGGACGGGCGAGGACATTTCAGCCTGACCGAGTGTGACGAGCTGCTGCGACGGGTTTCAATCACCGAAAAGACTTCGGATGCAGAGGCTGCTGTGGTTGAGCGACTGACTTACGGCGATGCTTCTTCGCCGTCCAACCAGTGTGGCCGACTGATTCGCCATGACGATCCGGCCGGCACGTGGCAAGCCTTGGCTTTTGGCCTGATAGGCGGGGTACTGATCGAAAACCGGCGCTTTGTGCAAGACACGCAAATTTCGCCAGACTGGCCGCTTGAACCCGCATCACGTGATCCGTTGCTGGAAGCTGGAGTGGGTCATACCACCACAACACTCTTCGATGCCACGGCGATGCCCATCAGCCGGATCGACGCAGCGGGAAACCGGCAGGTTCATCGCTATAACGTCGACGGCTCGCTTAAGGAAACCGCTATCGAGTTGGTGGGGAGCTCCACAGCTCAAACACTGGTCAGCGATATTCATTACAACCCGTTTGGTCAAGTCATCAGCGAGCAGTTGGGCAACGGTATTGCCACGGAAAACACCTACGAGCTGGAAACCGGGCGTCTGGTAAAGCTAAAGGCCCAGACAGCCAATGGCGCCGTTTTGCATAGCCTGACTTATGAATATGATCCGGAGGGCAATCTCGTCAGGCTCGAAGACCTATGGTCTCCCTCTTCTACCGCCAGAAACACAAAAGCTGATCCGGCCAATCTGTACCGCTACGACAGCCTGTACCAGTTGGTGGAGGCCACCGGTCGTGAGGTCAAAACCGGCTTCAGTCACGGGCCCGCTTTGCCCGACCAGCAGCCGCTGCTGCCCGATCCCAATCAACTGACAAACTACACCCAGACCTACACCTATGACGCGGGCGCCAATCTGTGTCAGATGCGGCATGTCGGCGATCACTCGTTTACCCGCACCATGCTGGTTGCTTCCAACAGCAACCGCAGCCTGCCGGAAGGCGAAACCGATACAGATCTCGAAAATGGCTTCGATGCCAATGGCAATCTTCAGGCGCTCGTGCGGGGACAAGCAATGATATGGAACCTGCACAATCAGTTGCGCCAGGTCACGGCGGTGCAACGTCCAGAGGGCGCGAATGACGACGAGGTGTACGTTTACGACGGCGACGGACAACGCTGCCGCAAGATTCGTCGGGCACAGACGAACGCTCGAACACTCAACGCTGAAGTGCGTTACCTGCCGGGCCTTGAGATTCGCAGCGAGCCTGATGGTGAGGTGTTGCATGTCGCCTCGGTTCAGGCCGGACGCAGCCGCGTCAGAATCCTGCATTGGGAGGCCGGCACACCCAACGGCATCGACAACGATCAAGTGCGTTACACCCTTCAGGACCACGTGGGATCCAGCGCACTGGAACTGGATCATCAAGGCGGGCTGATCAGCCAGGAGGGTTATTACCCGTTCGGTGGCACGGCGTGGTGGGCAGCGCGCAGTGCGGTGGAAGCGAAGTACAAGACGGTGCGCTATTCAGGCAAGGAACGTGACGCCTCGGGGCTTTACTACTACGGGTTCAGGTATTACGCCCCTTGGTTGATGCGCTGGATCAACCCTGACCCGGACAGGAATGTCGATGGGCCGAACCTGTATCGCATGGTCCGAAATAATCCGTTGTCCCTGACCGACCATGACGGACGGTTACCCACCCCTCTCGACCCGGTTGTCGATGACGGACGCAATACGCAGCCGAAGCTGACAGCTCCTCCCCAAAAAAGTCAGGAGATCTTTTCTTACGTCGTGGAGGATCTGGAGCGGACGTTGGCCACGACCGAAGAAGGGGCTGAAGAACGAAACAGACTGATCACCGAAAACTTCACGCACAGGATTGTTTTGAAGTCGAGGATCAAGACCGATCCAAAACTCTCGACGCTGGAAAAGCCGAGCAAATACTGGAACAGATTCGAAAAGCATGAATGGACGTTCATGCACAATTTCAAATTCTCGGACTCAGGAAAAATATTTGCCAACGATGTAGCCCGCCATCAGTACAAGGCTGTGGCCAAGGCCAATCAATTTTTCGGGCACCTGCCTTCCACCATACGACGATTCAAGGTCGTCAACGAGACCACACTCAGCAAAACCGAGGGGCTGGAGGACGAGTCAGCGGAAATGCTGGAGGTGTTTTTTTCTCAAACCCCTAACGGCAAAACCACACAGCGCATTCTTGATGACTTCGATTTGAAAGCGACGTCCGTTCGGCGAGAACCCAACGCAGGTAAAATCGACTTTGTCATCAGCGTCGAACCCAAGGGACCCTATACCCGAGTCACTGCAGCTGACCCAGACACCACGGCAGCCAGCACGTCCGCAAGGCCGGCCACTGGGTTTTTCAGACGCCATCTTCAGAAAACCAAGGCAGTCGCCTGAATCTAAAAGGGGCTACCCCCGCCGATCCAGCGCATTGACCACCAGCCGATCCACCCACCCCCACAGGCGCTGTTTGACACGGCGCCACAGGGGGCGGGATTTCCAGTCCGCCAGACTCACTTCGCTGCTGACCAGAAAGTCCCGCTCGAAGCTCTTCTGCACGGCCAGGCTCAGCCCGGGATCAATGGCCTCAAGATTGGCTTCCAGATTGAAGCGCAGGTTCCAGTGGTCGAAGTTGCAGGAGCCGAGGCTCACCCAATCGTCCACCAGCACCATTTTCAGGTGCAGGAAACACGGTTGGTATTCGAAGATCTTGACCCCGGCTTTGAGCAGACGCGGATAATACCGATGGCCGGCGTAGCGCACGGACGGGTGATCGGTGCGCGGGCCGGTGAGCAGCAGACGTACGTCGACACCCCGGGACGCCGCACGGCGCAGCGCGCGGCGGACTTTCCAGGTTGGCAGGAAGTACGGCGTCGCCAGCCAGATGCGCGTTCTGCTGGTGTTCAGGGAGCGAATCAGTGACTGCAGGATGTCGCGGTGCTGGCGTGAGTCGGCATAAGCCACGCGCCCCAAGCCACTGCCGCTGACCGGCGCTTTCGGCAAACGCGGCAACCCGAAGTTTTCCGCAGGTCGCCACGCCCGGCGTCGGGGATTGGCGTGGAACTGGCGGTCGAACAGCGCTTGCCAGTCGAGCACCAGCGGGCCGCGAATCTCGACCATCACTTCGTGCCATTCGCTGGCGTCCTGATCCGGCCGCCAGAACTCGTCTGTCACGCCCGTGCCGCCCACCACCGCCAGCGCCTTGTCGACCAGCAACAACTTGCGATGATCGCGGTAGAAATTGCGTATGCCCCGACGCCAGTGCACGCGGTTGTAAAACCGCAGAATCACGCCCGCCTCGGTCAAACGCGTGCGCAGGCTCAAGGTAAAGGCTAGAGAACCGAAGTCGTCGAACAGGCAACGCACCATCACGCCACGCTGTGCGGCATTGACCAGCGCCTGCACCACCGCCTCGGCACACACGCCCGCTTCCACCAGATACAACTCGAGTTCAACGTGCTGCTGCGCGCCGTCGATGGCGGCAATCATGCGCGGGAAAAACGCAGGGCCGTCGATCATCAGGTTGAACTGGTTGTCGTCACGCCACGGAAAAATCGCGCCTCTCATGATCAGCGCGCCGAAAAGATCAAGACAGCACCCACCGGCACCGAAAACCCGATGGCCGACAGATCAGCCACTTTGCGCAGCCCTTCCAGGCCCGACAGCAATCCAAAATCCTCGGCGTGCAACACCAGCGGCTCCAGCGTCACGACCTGGAAACGTCGGTCATCGAGTCGTGTCGCCAGCAGTTCGGCGTTGTAGCTTTGCGACTGGCCGTGTATCTGCACCTTCAACGGCAGCCGTAACTCCAACTGCGCGCCAGGCGCCAGCGCATTGATCGGACGCATGTCCAGCTGCGCCGTGATGCGGGCTTGCGGGAATTGCTTGATGTCGAACAGCTGCCTGCGCAAGCGCTCGTCGCGCAACGGAATGCCGGTGCTCACCGAATCCAGCTCGACTTCCAGCTCGGCGACGCCTTTGGGGTCGACCTTGCCGTGCAGGTTGAGGAAGCGGTGGACTTCGGAGATGTCGGCGTTCTTCGTGGAAATGAACGACAGCCGCGAGGACTCGTTATCCAGATACCAGTTCGCCTGAGCAGGCAGCGCCCACACGGCGAGCGAGGCCAGCAGCAGGCGGGTGAAAGTGGGCATGAGAACTCCAGCGGCGCGATTGAGGCAACCTTATCCGCCTGTCAGACCGCAAGCAAATGGCGACGTTCGCCCTCACGGCTCGGCTGGCAACAATCGACAGCCCTGGCGCTGGCCTTGCCATTGCGCGCTGCTTTCACGGCCCATCCCTGTAGCGGTGATTCGCTTGTCGGCCAGGCTTTCCGTCAATGTGCTTGGCAGCCACTGCTTCACGTAGGCCTGACAGTCGTCCACCGGGTTGTTCATCACGTAACGGCAGGAACAATATTCCTTGGCGGTGTAAGCACTGATGATGCTCGGAAACGCCTGCAACGGGACACGCCAGGTCCAGACCACGGCGAGCAGAAACACCACCATCAGCATCGCCACCGTGCTGAACGGGCGGCGTCGAATGAACCCCTTCCTGGCCGTCATTGCACACGCTCCACGGCCACGGCTTTCAACGCCCGCTTGAGCAACTGGTTGTGATCGTAGGTCCCGTCCCGGTCATCGGCGTAACGCACGATCACCAGGCCCGCGCTCGGGATCACATACAACGCCTGTCCCCAATGCCCCAGGGCCGCGAAGGTGTCGGGCGGCGCGTCAGGCCAGGGGCCGGGCGTGTTGTTCGCCGCCCGGTTGAGCCACCACTGTCCTCCCGGCGCTTCGGTGGTGGGCGTTTGGGAACTGAACGGGGTGAGGTTGAAATCGACCCAGCCCTGCGCCAGCAACGGGCGATCCTGCCAACGGCCACCATGCTGCATGAGCAAACCGATACGGGCCAGATCCCGGGCGGTCATGTAGGCGTAAGACGAGCCGACAAAGGTGCCAGTACCATCGGTTTCCCAGACCGCGCTCTTGATGCCCAGCGGGTCGAACAACGCGGTCCACGGGTAATCGGCGTAGGCCGTGTCGCCCACCATGCCTCGAAGCGCAGCGGCCAATACCGTGCTGTCGCCACTGGAATAGCGATACGCCGTGCCGGGCGCGCTCGCCACGTGGTGCTCGGCGGTGAAGCGCGCCATGTCGCCACGGCCTCGGGTGTAGAGCATGGCGACGACCGAGGAGTTGAGCGGCGCGTATTCGTAATCCTCTTGCCAATCCAGGCCCGACGCCCAGTGCAGCAGGTCCTGAATCCTGATATCGGGATGTGCTTTGAACGGTGGGTAATAGCGTGCAACGGGGTCATCCAGCTTGAACCGCCCTTGTGTAAAGGCCACGCCCAGCACGGTTGCGAGAATGCTTTTACTGATCGACCAGGTGAGGTGCGGCGTCTCGGCACGGGTCACGCCGGCGTAGCGTTCGTAGACCACTTCGCCGTTGTGGACGATCAACAGCGCGTCGGTGCGAATACCTTTGCGAGTCTGCTCGTCGCGTGGTGGGAAGGCGTAGGTGTCGAGGTCCTTTAGGGCTGCACTTGAAGCGAGTGGCCGAGCGGACCATTGCGCGTCAGGCCAGGTTTCGGCGACCGCCGAACAAGTCATCGAAAAGAGGATTAGCGTTAACCATAAACGACTCATGAACGGACCTCATGCGCGGATACCGGCAATCCTGGCACGCAATGATGACAGCACGGGGAAACCCTCTTTGAGGTCGTTCAAACGCAGCACAAAATCAGCCGGACGAAAATCTTCTGTGGGAGCGAATTCATTCGCGATTGGCCAGCAGGGTCAAAGCAGCTCTGTTGGCTGGACGACTTTTCGCGAATGAATTCGCTCCCACAGGGGTTCGGCACCGAAGCAAAAATCGCCACGCATTCATCGCATCCCCAGCGTCTCCCACCTTCCGCCCCGCCTGTCACGCAACCATCACCAAAGCTTAATGGTGGTGACATCGGCCCTCCCTAGCCTGCATTCGTACAGCAATGCTTCGAATCATTCAGTCGACCGGCCTGGACCAAGGCTGGCCCACGGAGACGCCCTATGACTCAGATCGCCAGTATTCGAGACACCAGCGTAGACCGCCGCCTGCAGGCCGAGCGCCTGATCGGTCCTCAAGCCCTGCAAGAAGCACAGGCTTTGCGTTTCAGCGTGTTCAGCGGCGAATTCAACGCCAAACTCAAAGGTGCCGAGCTGGGTCTGGACATCGACGATTACGACGTTCACTGCATGCACATCGGCGTACGTGACCTCAACAGCGGTCGACTGGTCGCCACCACTCGCCTGCTGGACCACAAGGCCGCCAACACCCTGGGCCGTTTCTACAGCGAAGAAGAATTCAGCCTTCATGGCCTGGGCCATTTGCAGGGTCCGATCCTGGAGTTGGGCCGTACCTGCGTCGACCCGGCGTATCGCAACGGCGGGACCATTGCCGTGCTGTGGAGCGAGCTGGCCGAAGTGCTTAACGAAGGCGGTTACAGCTACCTGATGGGCTGCGCGAGCATCCCGATGCAGGACGGCGGCATTCAGGCCCACGCCATCATGCAGCGTCTGCGTGAACGCTACCTGAGCACCGAACACCTGCGCGCCGAGCCGAAGAACCCGCTGCCAACCCTCGACATTCCAAACAACGTAATCTGCGAAATGCCACCGCTGCTCAAGGCCTACATGCGCCTGGGCGCCAAGATCTGTGGCGAGCCGTGCTGGGATGAAGATTTCCAGGTCGCCGACGTGTTCATCCTGCTCAAGCGCGACGAGCTGTGCCCGCGCTACGCCCGTCACTTCAAGGCAGCGGTGTGATGAGCTCGCTGCGCAGTCATGCGCGCGTCATCCGTGTGCTGTGGGTTATCGGCCTCGGCCTGACCATTGCCGGCACGTTCGCCCTGATGGAACGTCTGCGCGTCGGCAACTCCATGGCCCGCCGTCAGCGCTGGACAAGCTGGTTCATGGCACGCCTGACGGCCGCGCTGCCGTTCCGCGTCACGGTCAGCGGCACATTGCCGGCTCAGCCCGCCTTGTGGGTCAGCAACCATGTGTCATGGACCGACATTCCCTTGCTGGGCATGCTCGCCCCGCTTTCGTTTCTGTCCAAGGCTGAAGTGCGCACCTGGCCGGTGGCCGGCTGGCTGGCGCTGAAGGCCGGCACACTGTTCATTCGCCGCGGTTCGGGCGACAGCAAGCTGATTCAAAAGCAAATGGGCCAGCACCTGCTGGGCAATCATTCGCTGGTAATTTTCCCTGAAGGCACCACCACGGACGGCACCCGTTTGCGCACCTTCCACGGTCGCCTGCTGTCCAGCGCCATTGAAACCGGAACCCCTGTGCTACCGGTTGCCATCCGGTATGTGCGCGACGGCAAGCCAGATCACATCGCGCCATTCATTGGCGATGACGATCTGCTTTCACACCTGCGCCGCCTGTTCGCCAACGAGGTGAGCAACGTGCACATTCAGTTGCTGGAGCCGATTGCGTCCCATGGCAAAGAGCGCGCGGCACTGGCGTTCGAAGCACAGACCGCTGTCCAGACTGCGTTGTTTGGGGAGGTGGCTCAGCCTGCCGAGCTACGACCGTCAACCGCCAGGGCGGCCTGAGCGAACGCCTGAAGTTGCGGATAGAACTCGCTGAAATCCTCGCTTAACGGCCCATAAAGCGCCTGCAGTTCCTGCATGGCGCCGGCCAGTCCCTCGGGGCGTGACAAGCGTCGGGCAATCCCGGCCAACGCATCGCCTACCACTTCGAAATCCCGATACGACCCCAGCCAGTCATGCGCCGCCATGCGCGGCGCGATCATAGCCAGGCGCTCGGGCAGTTCAGGCTCGTTCGCCAGCACGCGATACACCTTGCCGGTGAATGCATCCAGCGGCACGTCCGAATACTGCGACCAATCCCGCGCCAGACAGTGATCGAAGAACACGTCCAGCACGATGCCGACATAGCGCCGACGCTCGGCCGGAAAGCGCCCCATCGCCCGTTTGGTCACGGGGTGGGCGTCGGTGAACGCATCGATGCGCCGATGCAGACGGATCGCCTGCTCGATGTCCAGGGGAAAGCGACCCGGCAGCAAGCCTTTGACGAAATCGCCATACAAGCTGCCAAGCAATTGGGAAGGCGTCTGACCGCCCAGATGGAGGTGTGCGAGGTAATTCATGACAACCGTTGCCCGTGTGCAGGTCGCCGCAATGTAGCAGACACCGAGCAAGCCTGTGGGCGCACGCTGGTCCGCGATGGCAGCTTGTCGGGTATTTTTTCATCGACTGTTCTACCGCGATCGCGGGCAAGCGCGCTCCTACAATGAGGCGCCGCGCTTGTATCGTTATAACCCGATATACCCATTCGCTCCATGCTTAGAACCCCTTCATATTTGTATATCGCGATGCACCAATATAAAGTTCGCTCCATCGCGATATAACGCTACACGCAGATTGAGAACGACATGCCTATCGACCTCGACGAAATAATAAAAGCGCTGGCTCACCCGGTTCGCCGTCAGATTCTGGTCTGGCTCAAGGACCCTCACACCTGTTTCCCCGATCAGGAGCACTCGCTTGAAAACGGCGTGTGTGCCGGTCAGATCGACCAACGTGCGGGCCTGTCGCAATCGACTGTTTCGGCCCACCTGGCCACCTTGCAACGTGCTGGCCTGATCAGCAGCAGGAAGTACGGCCAGTGGCATTTTTTCAAACGCAACGAAGACGCCATTCAGGCGTTTTTGCAGGAGCTGGCCCAGCAACTTTGAGCGGGCCGCTCTCAAACACCGATTTTTCAGGAGACGCACCGTGCCCCTTTCGCTACTCATTCTGGCCCTGAGCGCCTTTGCCATCGGGACGACCGAGTTCGTCATCATGGGCCTGCTGCCCGACGTCGCCTCTGACCTGGGCGTCAGCATTCCCGGCGCCGGCTGGCTGGTGACCGGCTACGCGCTGGGCGTTGCCATCGGTGCACCGTTCATGGCCATGGCCACCGCCAGACTGCCGCGTAAAGCAGCGCTGGTGACGCTGATGGGGATCTTTATCATCGGCAACCTGCTCTGCGCCGTCGCGGCCGATTACAACATTCTGATGTTCGCCCGCGTGGTCACTGCGCTGTGCCATGGGGCATTCTTCGGCATCGGCTCGGTCGTGGCAGCCGGCCTGGTTCCGGCCAACCGCCGTGCTTCGGCCGTTGCGCTGATGTTCACCGGCCTGACCCTTGCCAACGTGCTGGGCGTGCCATTGGGCACTGCGCTCGGACAACAGGCAGGCTGGCGCTCGACCTTCTACGCGGTGACCGTGATCGGCGTCATTGCCTTTATCGGCCTGATTCGTTTCCTGCCGGCCAAACGCGATGAAGAGAAACTCGACATGCGTGCTGAACTCGGTGCCCTCAAAGGTGCCGGGATCTGGCTGTCGCTGAGCATGACGGCTCTGTTTGCCGCTTCCGTGTTCGCGCTGTTCACCTACGTCGCACCGTTGCTGGGTGAAATCACCGGCGTGTCGCCGCTGGGCGTGACCTGGACGCTGATGCTGATCGGGCTGGGACTGACCGCCGGCAACATCATCGGCGGCAAGCTGGCGGATCGTCGCCTGGCCGCCACCTTGATCGGCGTATTCATCGCCATGGCCGTGACGTCCACTGTTCTGACCTGGACCAGCGTGGCGCTGATCCCGGCTGAAATCACCCTCTTCCTCTGGGCCACCGCCTGTTTCGCCGCCGTGCCTGCCTTGCAGATCAACGTGGTGACCTTCGGCAAGGACGCACCGAACCTGGTGTCGACCCTGAACATCGGCGCCTTCAACGTCGGCAACGCCTTGGGCGCATGGGTCGGTGGCAGCGTCATCGCCCACGGCTACGGCCTGACCAGCGTGCCCCTCGCCGCCGGCGGCCTGGCCATCCTTGCGTTGCTGGTGACCTTGATCATTTTCCGTCAGCGCGGCGATGGCGAACTCGCCGCTGCAACGAACTGATTTCAACGCTTCAAAACTGCGGATTCACCCACTGTCCAACCCATTGAGGATATCCCCGATGACTACAATTTTTGACCCGATCAAGATGGGCGAGCTGGAGCTGGCCAACCGTATCGTCATGGCGCCACTCACCCGTTGCCGCGCCGACGAAGGCCGCGTTCCGAACGCGATGATGGCCGAGTACTACGTGCAGCGCGCCACCGCTGGCCTGATCATCAGCGAAGCGACGTCCGTCACGCCGATGGGCGTCGGCTACCCGGACACCCCGGGTATCTGGTCCAACGACCAGGTTCGCGGCTGGAGCAACATCACCAAGGCCGTTCACGCCGCGGGCAGCAAAATGGTGCTGCAACTGTGGCACGTAGGCCGTGTTTCGCACCCTCTCTATCTGAACGGCGAAACGCCTGTCGCACCGAGCGCGATTCAACCAAAAGGCCACGTGAGCCTGGTTCGTCCGCTGTCTGATTACGTAACGCCACGTGCGCTGGAACTGGCTGAAATCGACGACATCGTCGACGCCTACCGCGTCGGTGCCGAGAACGCCAAAGCCGCTGGTTTCGATGGCGTGGAAATCCATGGCGCCAACGGTTACCTGCTCGACCAATTCCTGCAAAGCAGCACCAACACGCGCACCGACCGCTACGGCGGCTCGTTGGAAAACCGCGCGCGTTTGCTGCTGGAAGTGACCGACGCGGCCATCGAAGTCTGGGGCCCAGGCCGTGTGGGTGTGCATTTGGCACCTCGCGCCGACTCCCATGACATGGGCGACGACAACCTGGCTGAGACCTTCACCTACGTCGCGCAGGAACTGGGTAAACGCGGCATCGCGTTCATCTGCGCCCGTGAGCGTGAGCTGGACGACAGTCTGAGCCCGCGTTTGAAAGAGGCGTTTGGTGGGGCGTTCATCGCCAACGAGAAATTCACCAAACAGAGCGCCAATGAATGGCTGGCCAGCGGCAAAGCGGACGCGGTGGCCTTTGGTGTGCCGTTCATTGCGAACCCTGATCTGCCTGCACGCCTGGCCAAGGATGCTCCGCTGAACGAGCCGCATCCTGAGACGTTCTATGCCAAGGGCGCAGTGGGGTATATCGATTATCCGACGCTGTAATTAGCGTATTTGGCTGGGGCTGGATTGGATTCGGGGTGTATCCGGTTCTTCCTGCGTCGCTGCCAGGGTCTGGCTAACGCCAGACCTGAAAGCAGCGCCACCACAAACAGCGGACATCTCAGCTCACTGTCCGCGCGCACGCCTCGCTCAGAGCCCTACTGAGCCCGCGAATTGATCTGCTGCGACAACGTCTGAATCTGACTCTGCAGGGTATTGAGACTGCGCGTCATCTGCCCACGAAACGCATCGAACTCCGCCGTGCTCGCACTCGATGAAGCCGCCTGCGCCGGACGATTGTCCTGCTCGCTCTTGAGCACGATCATGTCCTGCTCCAGACGCTCGATCGCCTGACTGTTATTGCTCTTCTTCAAATTCGCCACATCGGCACTCAAGCCTTTGAGTTCAGAATCCAGACGATCCTGCTGCGACTGCGCCGATTTGTTATCAGGCATCGCCGCCTTCAACGCGGCCAGTTCGGTCGCGACCGTCTTCAACTGATCCTGCAACTGCTGATTGGTCGCCTGCTGCTGCGTCGCTTGAGCCGCAATCTGCTCCAGACGCTTGTCCAGGCCGCCCTGCAAACCGGCCACGCCTTGCTGCTGCTTACCCTGGTCCGCCAGTTGATCCTGCAACTGTTTGATCTGGGCCTTCAGCGCTTCACCGCCGCTGTTGGCAACCGATTCGGTGGCGACAACTTTGCCGGAAATGTCTTGCAGGCGCCCCGCCGCTTCCTCGCTGATGCGCGCGAAGCTTTCCTGGGTGGCGACCAATTGCTGCTCCATCAACGAAACCTGCTGAAAACTCCACCAGCCCAGACCGCAGAACGCGATGAACAGCGCCCCGATCAAGGCCCACAAAGCGCCGGTGCCCGGGGCTTTGACCTTGACCACCGGTGTGGTTCGCGAATACACCGTGGTGCGCTCACGGGCACCGGCGGTCGGGATGAAGTCATCGTCGTCATCTTTGGCGCTGAGGCTCGGCACGTCATCGATGTCGTCATACGGATCTTTGCGCATGTGTTTCCCTTTGAAGATCGCTGAATCTGAATGGCGGCAGTATAACCGCGACACGTAGGACCCTATGAATCGCCGGCCGTTTTAAACGGCCTGACCGTGCTGCGCTTTCCACCAGCCGCAGAACTCATCCAGCGCGGTCCAGACGCTGACGTTGGGCTGGTAATCCAGATAATACTGGGCGCGGCTGATATCAAGCGTGAAATCTCGATTCATCACCTGCATTCCCACTCTGGACAGCGTAGGTTCAGGTCGGCCCGGCCAGAGCAGGCAGGCCGCTTCGTTGATCGCCGCCGCGCTGTAGGCCAGGCCGTACGAGCGATAACGCGTGACAGGCGGCAATTGCATCTGACGCATGACGTAATTGACCACGTCCCAGATGGGAAGCGGCGTGCCGTTGCTGATGTTGTACGCCTTGCCCAGTGCCGCACCCGTCGCCAGCAAACTGCTGAGCATCGCTTCGTTGAGGTTCTGAATGCTGGTGAAATCGACTTTGTTCAGGCCATTGCCGATGATCGACAGGCGCTTCTTGCGCTGCATCTGCATCAGCCTCGGGAAGATGCTGGTGTCTCCCGCGCCGGTGACGAAGCGAGGACGCAACGCGATGACTTCAAGCCCGAACTCCGTGGCGCCAAACACCTTTTGCTCGGCCAGGTACTTGGTCGCGGCATAGTGATTGTGGAAGCGCTTGGGGACCTGCTCTTCACGGATGTTCAGGTGCGACTGCCCATCGAAGTAGATCGATGGCGAGGACAAGTGCACCAGTCGCCGGACGTGTTGCTTGAGACAGGCTTCGACGACGTTTTCAGTGACCTGGACGTTGCCCTGCTGGAAGTCCTGACGACGTCCCCAGGTGCCGACAGCCCCCGCGCAGTGAACAACCGCCTCGACGTCGTCGCACAGGGCGTGCACCAGCTCCGGGTCACTCAAGTCGCCTTGAATGAATTCGGCGCCGCGCCGCACGAGATGCTCAACGCTCTCTGCACGACGGCCGTTGACCCGGACGCTCAATCCCTGCTCCAGGGCGAAACGCGCAAAGCGTCCGCCGATGAAGCCGCTCGCGCCGGTGACCAGAATCTTCATTTACCGCTCCGTTAAAATAAAAATGCACAACATTGGCTCGCGAGGCCCGACCCTGCAGGTCGCAGAAATCTCTGGCGTTAGTGATCTCTGTGGGAGCGAATTCATTCGCGATACGGTTTTTCAAACGACACATCTTCGCAGGCTGATCAGGCCGCTCGCGAATGAATTCGCTCCCACAGGTTTTGCGCCCGACCGAGGCACCTCAACGTCTGTACTGACGCTCACTGCGCTGCCAGCGGCACTAACCACTGACCGGCTTTCTTCGCCAGATGATCAGTCAGCTGAGTCAGCAACTGCCCGCCGTTGCGCCAATGATGCCAGTACAAAGGCACATCGATGCAGCGATCGCTCAACAATTCCACGAGTTTGCCGCTCGCCAACTGTTCTTGCACCTGCAACTCAGGCACCAGCCCCCAGCCCATCCCGGACTCCGTCATGCGAATAAAACCCTCGGACGACGGACACAAATGATGTTCAAAGCCGCCCTCGACGCCCAGCGACGCCAGATAGCGATGCTGAAGAAAGTCATCCGGCCCGAAGACCAATGCCGGCGAACGTGCCAGCGCCTGAGCCGTGACACCGTGCGGAAAATGCCGCGCGATGAAGGCAGGGCTGGCCAACGCGCGATAGCGCATGGCGCCCAGCAGCAGACTGCGCGCGCCCGCCACCGGGCGTTCGCTGCCACACAGGCAGGCTGCGACTTCGCCGGCGCGCATGCGCTTGAGGCCAACGTCCTGATCCTCCACCACCAGGTCGGTCAGCAACCGGTGTTCGGCACAGAAGTCCCCCACCGCCGGCGCCCACCAAGTCGCCAGACTGTCCGCGTTCAACGCAATGCGCAGACGCTCCGCAATGCCGCCTTCGTCCAGCGCAGGCACCACGCTTTGCAGGTCTCGCTCCAGCAACCGCACCTGTTGAACATGGTTCAGCAGGCGCCGACCGATATCAGTGGGACTGGGCGGCGTGGCCCGCACCAGCACCGGTTGACCAATGCGTGCTTCGAGTAATTTGATCCGCTGTGAAACGGCCGACTGCGACAGGCCCAGTACGTGTGCCGCGCGCTCGAAGCCCGCCTGTTCAACCACAGCTGCCAACGCCGAAAGCAATTTATAGTCGAACATCACTTTCCCTAATGAGCGATGAGCAATATTGGTTTTTCTTATACCGCTCATTGCCTGACACTTGCCACACAAACCTGCCTGCGATGAGACCCCCTGATGTCCGGTGAAACCTCCCTCAACGTGCTGCTGCGCAGCATGAGCCCAGCATTGAACCCAGGTGAATATGTGTTTGCCAGCGTGCCCGAAGGCAGCGACCTTCAACGCGTGCAGGTCATCGGCAGCTTTCGCGAACGGGAGGGGCTGACCGTAATTATCGAACGACAAGAGGCCGAATTACTGGGCCTTGCCTGTGGCTACGTCATGGCGTGGATCACGCTGAACGTGCACTCGTCACTGGAGGCCGTAGGGCTGACTGCGGCATTCGCCACTGCGTTGGGCGAAGCAGGCATCAGTTGCAATGTGATCGCAGGCTTCTATCACGACCATCTGTTCGTGGGCAAAGACGACGCGCACAAAGCCATGACGGTACTGCGCGAACTGGCCGCCAACGCCCACTGATTCACTTCACGGAGCGATTCCTCATGTGGCAAAGCTACCTCAATGGCCTGCTGGTTGCGTTCGGGCTGATCATGGCCATCGGCACCCAGAATGCCTATGTACTGGCGCAAAGCTTGCGCCGCGAGCATCACCTGTCGGTCGCGCTGCTGTGCATCGTGTGCGATGCGGTGTTGGTCGCCGCAGGCGTGTTCGGGCTGGCCAACGTACTGGCGCACAACCCGACCTTGCTGGCTGTCGCGCGCTGGGGTGGCGTGATGTTTCTGCTGTGGTACGGCAGCAAAGCCCTGCGCCGTGCCGTGTCGCCGCAAAGCCTGCAACAGGGCGATGCCGACGGTCAGCGTTCCCGCCGCGCAGTGTTGCTGACGGCCTTGGCCGTCACCCTCCTCAACCCGCACGTTTATCTCGACACGGTACTGTTGATCGGCTCCCTTGGGGCGCAACAGGCCGAACCGGGCGCCTACGTGGCCGGCGCCGCCAGTGCGTCACTGCTGTGGTTCTCGACGCTGGCGATCGGCGCGGCGTGGCTGGCGCCGTGGCTCGCCCGTCCGGCAACCTGGCGCCTGCTGGATCTGATGGTCGCCGTGATGATGTTCAGCATCGCAGTGCAGTTGATCCGAACCGCCTGATCATGCGCCTGCGCTGACTCATCAAAACTATCCATCGTTTCCCGCGCAACGCTCTGGAACCTCTATCCCACACAGTTGTTGCGTGGTTATGGGCCGGACCCGGTGCTATGATCCAAAACCCTGCGCCGCAAAGAGTAAAAGACTCTCCGGCGTATGTTCTGTCTGGCCGCCCGTGATCGGCCTTGCGCTAACCGCAACTGACCTGATTAGGAGAATTACCATGGCTTTCGAATTGCCTCCGCTGCCGTACGCTCATGATGCTCTGCAGCCGCACATCTCCAAGGAAACCCTGGAATACCACCACGACAAGCACCACAACACCTACGTCGTGAACCTGAACAACCTGGTGCCAGGCACTGAGTTCGAAGGCAAGACCCTGGAAGAAATCGTCAAGTCTTCCTCGGGCGGTATCTTCAACAACGCAGCCCAGGTCTGGAACCACACTTTCTACTGGAACTGCCTGGCACCAAACGCCGGCGGCCAACCGACCGGCGCGCTGGCTGATGCCATCAACGCTGCGTTCGGCTCCTTCGACAAGTTCAAGGAAGAGTTCAGCAAAACCTCCATCGGCACCTTCGGCTCCGGCTGGGGCTGGCTGGTGAAGAAAGCTGACGGTTCCCTGGCTCTGGCCAGCACCATCGGCGCCGGCAACCCGCTGACCAGCGGCGACACCCCGCTGCTGACCTGCGACGTCTGGGAACACGCTTACTACATCGACTACCGTAACCTGCGTCCAAAATACGTCGAGGCGTTCTGGAACCTGGTGAACTGGAAGTTCGTTGCTGAGCAGTTCGAAGGCAAGGCTTTCACCGCCTGATTACTGCATCAACGCGCGTTTTAAAGAAAACCCGGCCTCGCCGGGTTTTTTTTCGCGTTCTGTTCGTCCTTTATGTATTGTCAGAAAGCGATAGCGGACTAATATCAGTTTCGTCCGAATCGACGAAAAGAGGCTCAAGTTCCGCCCCCTGTTTACCGACACAGTACTGATAGCCTTACTGGCCTGCATGTGGATCGTTATCTGAATGAAACAGGTCAGGTGTGTATCGAAACCTTGACCCCATGGCCTGCATTGCCAATGCTTGCATACAGTCACCCGCTATCAGCATGGATGAAGGAATGCCCATTTGAAGCTGGAACTCAAGAACAGCTTGTCGGTGAAGCTGCTGCGTGTGGTGTTGCTTTCAGCGCTCGTCGTGGGCGTTGTGCTCAGCTGCGCACAAATTGTCTACGACGCCTACAAGACCCGGCAGGCCGTCGCCACTGACGCCGAGCGGATTCTCGACATGTTCCGTGACCCGTCGACACAGGCTGTGTATAGCCTGGACCGGGAAATGGGCATGCAGGTCATCGAGGGCCTGTTTCAGGACAAGGCCGTACGCATGGCGTCGATCGGCCACCCCAATGAGACCTTGCTCGCGGAAAAGACCCGTGACCTCAAACCCTCGCCGACGCGTTGGCTGACAGACCCGATCCTCGGCCAGGAACGCAGCTTCACCACCCAGTTGGTAGGACGCAGCCCGTACAGCGAATATTACGGCGATCTGCGTATCACGCTCGACACCGCGACCTACGGCGAGGGCTTTCTCGTCAATTCGATGATCATCTTTATTTCCGGCGTGCTACGCGCGCTCGCGATGGGGCTGGTGCTGTATCTGGTTTATCACTGGCTGCTGACCAAACCGCTGTCGCGCATCATCGAACACCTGACGAGCATCAATCCCGACCGGCCCAGCGAACACCAGTTACCGCTGCTCAAGGGGCACGAGAAGAACGAGTTGGGGCTCTGGGTCAACACCGCCAACGAACTTCTGGCCTCCATCGAGCGCAACACTCACCTGCGACACGAGGCTGAATCGAGCCTGCTGCGCATGGCGCAATATGACTTTCTGACCGGGCTGCCTAATCGCCAGCAGCTGCAACAGCAACTGGACAAGATCCTGATCGATGCCGGGCGAGTGCAGCACCGGGTTGCCGTACTGTGCGTCGGCCTGGATGACTTCAAGGGCATCAACGAACAATTCAGTTATCAGGCGGGCGACCAACTCCTGCTGGCGCTGGCCGACCGTCTGCGTGGACACAGTGGCCGCCTGGGCGCTCTCGCGCGCTTGGGCGGCGACCAGTTCGCGCTGGTGCAGGCCGACATCGAACAACCCTATGAAGCAGCGGAGCTGGCGCAGAACATTCTGGATGATCTGGAAGCGCCGTTCGCCGTCGATCAGCAGGAAATCCGTCTTCGCGCGACCATCGGCATCACGCTGTTCCCGGAAGATGGCGACAGTACTGAAAAGTTGCTGCAAAAAGCCGAGCAGACCATGACCCTGGCGAAGACGCGCTCGCGCAATCGCTATCAGTTCTATATCGCCAGCGTCGACAGCGAGATGCGCCGTCGCCGCGAGCTTGAAAAGGACCTGCGCGAAGCCTTGGTGCGCAACCAGTTTCATCTGGTGTACCAGCCTCAGATCAGCTATCGCGACCAGCGTGTCGTCGGCGTAGAGGCATTGATTCGCTGGATTCACCCTGAGCACGGTTTCGTGCCGCCGGATCAGTTCATTCCGCTGGCCGAACAGAACGGCACCATCATCGCCATCGGCGAATGGGTACTGGACCAGGCGTGCAAACAGTTGCGCGAATGGCACGATCAGGGCTTCAGCGAACTGCGCATGGCCGTGAACCTGTCCACCGTGCAACTGCACCACTCCGAACTGCCTCGCGTGGTCAACAACCTGCTGCAGATTTACCGCCTGCCGCCGCGCAGTCTGGAGCTGGAGGTGACCGAAACCGGTCTGATGGAAGACATCAGCACCGCCGCCCAGCACCTGCTCAGCCTCCGTCGTTCGGGCGCGCTGATTGCCATTGATGACTTTGGGACCGGTTATTCGTCCTTGAGCTATCTGAAAAGCCTGCCGCTGGACAAGATCAAGATCGACAAGAGCTTCGTGCAGGACCTGATCGACGACGATGACGACGCCACCATCGTGCGCGCCATCATCCAGCTGGGCAAAAGCCTGGGCATGCAGGTCATCGCCGAGGGCGTGGAAACCACCGAGCAAGAGGCTTACATCATCTCCGAGGGCTGCCACGAAGGTCAGGGCTATTTCTACAGCAAGCCACTGCCCGCGCGGGAGTTGCTGTCCTATCTGAAGCAGGCGCAGCGCACGCATGTGGGGGTTTTGTAGTTTCACTCCCCGACGTGCAGGAGCGCGCTTGCCCGCGAACCCCGTGGGTGGTGCGCTGCCAATGTGACTGACCAGACCCAATCGCGGGCACGCGCGTTCTTGCTGAGAGTGCGGTCCAGCCCGCGCTGAAACGCCTTGTAACAGCTTGAAATACCTCCTCCTCCCGCGTCGCGGCGTTTTGCCTTTACACAGAATGCAAATCTTTCGCATTATGTCGCAGCTTTTTTCTGGCGCTCGCCACCGTTCACACTCTCTTTCAGACGCAGGATTCCGTCATGATTCGTATGCCCCTGGCAACCGCAAGTCTGCTGGCCATCGCTATCTCTCTGGCCGGTTGTGACCAAGGCAAGGACAAGCCCGCTGCCGCCGCGCCATCCCCGACGCCCGCCGCAGCCGCGCCGGCGCCAGCAGCAGCGCCAGCCGCCGCACCGGCTCAGACCAACGATGCCGCCACCAAGGCCGTGGTCGCGAATTACGCGAACATCGTCTTCGCCGTGTTCAGCGACGCCGAATCCACCGCGAAGACCTTGCGGACCGCTGTCGACACCTTCCTCGCCAACCCGAATGACCAGACCCTGAAAGCCGCGCGCGACGCCTGGGTTGCGGCCCGTGTGCCGTACATGCAGAGCGAAGTGTTCCGCTTCGGCAACACCATCATTGACGACTGGGAAGGTCAGGTGAACGCCTGGCCGCTGGACGAAGGCCTGATCGACTACGTGGCCAAGGATTACCAGCATGCGCTGGGCAACCCGGGCGCCACCGCGAATATCATCGGCAACAAGTCGGTGCAAGTCGGCGAAGACAAGGTCGACGTCACGGAAATCACGCCTGAGAAACTGGCCAGTCTGAACGAGCTGGGCGGCTCCGAAGCCAACGTCGCGACCGGTTACCACGCGATCGAATTCCTGCTCTGGGGTCAGGACCTGCACGGCAACGGCCCGGGCGCAGGCGAACGCCCTGCCAGCGACTACATCGAAGGCAAAGGCGGCACCGGCGGTCACAACGATCGTCGCCGTGCGTACCTGAAAGCCGCCACCGACCTGCTGGTGAGCGACCTGGAAGAAATGGTCAACAACTGGAAACCGGGCGTTGCCGACAACTACCGCGCCACGCTGGAAGCGGAGCCTGCTGAAAACGGTCTGCGTAAAATGCTGTTCGGCATGGGCAGCCTGTCCTTGGGCGAGCTGGCGGGCGAGCGCATGAAGGTGGCGCTGGAAGCCAATTCCAGCGAAGACGAACACGACTGTTTCAGCGACAACACTCACAACTCGCACTTCTATAACGGACTGGGGATCCGCAACGTTTATCTGGGTGAATACACCCGCGTAGACGGCACCAAGGTCAGCGGGCCGAGCCTGTCCTCGCTGGTCGCCAAGGCCGACGCCGCGACCGACAGCACTGTGCGCGCCGACCTGGACGCCACCCAGGCGAAACTGCAGGCAATCGTCGATCATGCCAACAAGGGTGAACACTTTGACCAGTTGATCGCGGCGGGCAACACCGCTGGCAATCAAGTCGTTCGTGATGCCATCGCGTCGCTGGTCAAGCAGACCGGCGCGATCGAACAAGCCGCCGGCAAGCTGGGCATTACCGACCTGAACCCGGACAACGCCGATCACGAATTCTGATTGGCGCCGTTTGTGCTCCCACGGTCCTGATCGAAGCCTGCCTGGCACTCGCCAAAGCGCGCTTCGATGATCGTCAAAAGAAGGCCGACCCGTTAGCGGGCCGGCCTTTTTTTGACCACAAAAAAACCGTCAGAACCGCCATAAACAGGGGGTTTCTGAAGACCAATCCGTAAGTTATGTAGGGCATTTCCTGTTCGCTCCGTGTCGGATTGAACACGCTTTATTCGCCGTCGATCATGCGCACTTCCTTGACCCCACCCTATCCAGGAGGAGACAGAAAGTGCCCAAGAGAAACAATAAAAGGCGCCGCGTCGGTAAGCTCAAAGCCAATAACTACGGCATCCATTTGTTGGTCGGCATCAAGGGGCCTCGCGCCTGGAAAGTGACGATCTACCGTGATGGAAGAACCTTCAACAGACTGTTCTCATTCTCTCGCTACGGCGGGGCCGAAACCGCTCGCAAAGCGGCAGACGCCTGCCGCGATCAATTGCTGCTCGAACACCTGCCCAAGCTCAGCCGGGACGTCCGTCAACGCATCATCTCAACCAACACCAGCGGCTATCCCGGCGTGCATTACCGCTGCTACACCGGCATCGCCTATTGGGTAGCGCGCACGACCCTGCGCAATGGCAGCAGCGTGACCAAGTCCTTCAGGGTCGAGCACTACGGCTACGACAGAGCCAAGGAACTCGCCATCCGCGAACGCGAGCGTCAGCTCGACAGCATTGGCGACTACCGCTCGTTCAAAGTGATAGAAGGCGAACGACGACTCATGCAACTACTGGTGGAGAACCCCGCACTGGAAATTTCAGGACTGTGATGGGCAAGTTGCCGCCAAATCTCGGGGCTGGCGGCAAATTGGTTACAACACGTTTCGAGAGAGGCTTACAAACGCAAATCCCTCTTATTCCTCAAGAACGGGGCTGGTAAGCTTGCTCGCCCCGATTTCCACCCCCTTTGCAGGATGTGTATGACTGCGCGGTTCCGTCTCTGGCTCTTCCTGCTGATGGCTTCGGCCATTGGCGGGTGCGATGACGCCCCGCGTTTCACCGCTGCCGAGCCTGGCGAAGCGCAATCCGGCGGCGCGACCACCGTCCACAAAAAGGACCGCACTGCGTTTTCCCTTCCTGCGGCCAACCTTTCACCGACCCGGCGGCTGGACTTCAGCGTCGGCAACAGCTTTTTCCGTAACCCTTGGGTCATCGCACCCTCGACCACCACCGCGCGAGACGGTCTGGGTCCCCTGTTCAACACCAACGCCTGCCAGAACTGCCATATCAAGGACGGCCGCGGACACCCGCCCGAGCCGGGCGCCGACAACGCCGTGTCGATGCTCGTGCGCCTGTCGATTCCCGATGAGCCTGCTTTCGCAGAGCACATCAGGCATCTGGGGCTGACACCGGAGCCGGTCTACGGCAAACAGCTGCAGGACATGGCGATTCCCGGTGTTACACCCGAAGGCAAAGTGCGCGTGGAATATGACTCGATGACCGTGCATTTCCGCGACGGTACGCCCGCGCACCTGCGTCGCCCTACCCTGCAGATCACCCAGCTGGGTTATGGGCCAATGCACCCGCAGACCCGCGCGTCGGCCCGCATCGCGCCGCCCATGATCGGCCTGGGCCTGCTGGAGGCCATTCCCGAAGCAGCCATTCTGGCCAACGCGGATCCGGATGACAGCAAAGGCACCGGGGTCACCGGCACACCCAACTGGGTCTGGGACGACGCGCAGCAGAAAACAGCGCTCGGGCGCTTCGGCTGGAAAGCTTCGCAACCCAGCATCAATCAACAAAACGCCCATGCCCTCGCGGGCGACATGGGGCTGACCTCGAGCCTCAAGCCAGCGGATGACTGCACACCGTCGCAGCCCGCCTGCCTTGACGCGCCCAATGGCCAAGGCCCCGATGGCGAGCCGGAGGTCAGTGACAACATTCTGCGGCTGATCACGTTCTACACCCGCAATCTGGGCGTGCCGGCGCGCCGTGACGTGGCCGGTGCGCAAGTCCTGGCGGGCAAGAATCTGTTCTTCAAGGCCGGTTGCCAGCAGTGCCACACGCCGCAGTTCACGACCGCAGCCAACGCCGCCGAGCCGGAACTCGCCAACCAGGTGATCCGCCCTTATACCGACTTGTTGCTGCACGACATGGGCGAAGGGCTCGCCGACAACCTCACTGAGTTCAAGGCCAACGGGCAGCAATGGCGAACCCCGCCATTGTGGGGCATCGGACTGACTCAGGTCGTCAGCGGTCATACCCAGTTTCTGCACGATGGCCGCGCCCGCAACCTCATGGAAGCCGTGCTGTGGCACGGCGGCGAAGCGTTGCCCGCGCAGCGTCAGGTGCTGGCGTTCGACGCACAACAGCGGGCAGCGCTTCTGGCGTTCCTGAATTCCCTTTAAACGTATTATCCGAACGATAAGGAGCCGGACATGTTCCGTCCCAAGCTGTTGCTCACCAGCCTCGCCGCGCTCGCGCTGGGTGCCTGTGCACCCGCAGACCCGCAGGCCGTGACGTCTGCCGCCATCGCCAAGCAAGTGATCCTGCCGACCTACAGCCGCTGGGTCGACGCTGACAGGCAACTGGCCGTCAGTGCGCTGGCGTTCTGTCAGGGCAAGAGCGATCTGGACACCGCGCGGGCCGACTTCCTCCATGCCCAGAAAGCCTGGGCCGAACTTCAGCCGTTGCTGATCGGTCCGCTGGCCGAAGGCAACCGCTCGTGGCAGATCCAGTTCTGGCCTGACAAGAAGAACCTTGTGGGCCGTCAGGTCGAGCAACTGGTGACTGCCCAACCGCAGATCAGCGCCGATGCACTGGCGAAATCCAGCGTCGTCGTGCAGGGGTTGTCGGCATATGAATACATCCTGTTCGATGCCGAAATCGACATGGCCAGCGCTGACCAGAAAGCGCGCTACTGCCCGCTGTTGATCGCCATCGGCGAACGCCAGAAAACCCTCGCGCAAGAGATCCTCGACGGCTGGAACAGCACCGACGGCATGCTCGCGCAGTTGAGCAAATTCCCGAACCAGCGCTACGCCGACTCTCACGAGGCCATCGCTGAACTGTTGCGCGTGCAGGTCACGGCACTGGATAGCCTGAAGAAAAAACTCGGCACACCGCTGGGCCGCCAGACCAAAGGCGTGCCACAACCTTTCCAGGCCGAAGCATGGCGCAGCAAGGCGTCGCTGAGCAGCCTGCAAGCCGGTCTCGCCAGCGCCGAAACGGTCTGGTCGGGCGTGGACAACAAAGGCCTGCGCGGCCTGCTGCCTGCCGAGCAAAAGCCGCTGGCTGACAAGATCGACGCTGCCTACGCTGAAAGTCAGAAGCAGCTGGCGGCGCTCAAACCGCCACTGGTCGAGCTGCTGGCCACCGAGCAAGGCCGGCAGCAGTTGAACGCGTTCTACGACAGCCTCAACAGGGTGCATCGCCTGCACGAGGGCGAACTTGCCAAAGCACTGGGCATTCAGCTCGGCTTCAACGCCAACGATGGTGACTGATATGTTGCGACGTCAGGCTCTGGCTCTCGGCAGCCTTGTTCTCAGCGCCTGTACCTTGGGTGGATGGACACTGTTCAAAAAGAAAGGCGAAAGCCCGCTGCTGCTGTCTGCCCGAGATGACAGCCATGGCAAGCACTACGCCGTGGGGTATCGCGTGGACGGCGCTCAGGTGTTCGCCACACAGGTGGCCCAGCGTTGCCACGACATCATCAATCATCCAGAGCGACCGATCGCGCTGTTCGTCGCCCGCCGACCGGGCACCGAGAGCTACCTGATCGACCTGCGCGACGGTCGCCTGCTGCAGACCATCACCTCGAAGCCGAATCGTCATTTCTACGGCCATGCAGTCATTCACAAGGACGGTGAATGGCTGTACGCCACCGAGAACGACACCACCGATCCGGGACGCGGACTGCTCGGGGTCTACCGGTTCGTCGGTGATCGCCTGGAGCACAGTGGTGAGATTCCCACCCACGGCATAGGCCCGCATCAGGTCTCCTGGATGCCTGACGGCGAGACGTTGGCCGTCGCCAATGGCGGTATCCGTACCGAAGCCGAAAGCCGGGTCGACATGAACCTGAATGCCATGGAACCCAGCCTGGTCCTGATGCACCGGGACGGCAC
This sequence comes from Pseudomonas abietaniphila, assembly GCF_900100795.1. GTDB lineage: Bacteria > Pseudomonadota > Gammaproteobacteria > Pseudomonadales > Pseudomonadaceae > Aquipseudomonas > Aquipseudomonas abietaniphila. Next base: position 29,966 of record NZ_FNCO01000012.1, on the reverse strand, counting down.
ACTGTTGAGCAAGGAAACCTTGGCCCAGCCGATGAACAGCGTGCGCCACATGGCAATTGCCGCGGACGGCACCGTCGTAGCCGGGCAACAGTTCATGGGGCCGTCCCATGAGTCCGCCGAGCTGCTGGCGATCAAACGGCCGGGGCAGCCGTTTCAGGCCTTTCCCGTGGCTGAGAAACAGTTGCAAGCGATGGCGCACTACACCGCGAGCGTGGCCATCCACAGCGAGCTGCGGTTGGTCGCCTTGACGGCTCCGCGTGGCAATCGTTTCTTTATCTGGGACCTGGACACCGGCGCCGTCCGGCTAGACGCGCCGCTGCCTGATTGCGCGGGGGTCGGAGCAGTCGCCAATGGGTTTGTCGTCACCTCGGGGCAAGGCCGATGCCGCTTCTACGATTGCCGCCAGAGCACACTGGTCGCTCAGCCACTGGCGTTGCCGGCAGGATTGTGGGACAACCATTTGCATCTGGTGTGAGTTTTTTGGGTTGGCTTGAGGGCATCAAAGTCGCCTGATTCATCTGTTTTCCAAGGAAGTGGAATATGTTGCGTCGCCGCATGTTGATCATGTTGGGTGTTGTCGTCATCGTGGTGCTGGCCTTGGGCGGGTATAAGGCATTGTCGATCTATAAACAGATACAGCAATTCACCGCCCCCAAGCCGCCGATCAATGTGGCGGTCGCCGTGGTCGAGGAACGTCCCTGGCAGAACCGCCTGCCTGCCATCGGCACGCTCAAGGCTTTGCAGGGCGTGGACCTGGCGCTGGAAATCTCTGGCACGGTCAAGGCCTTGCAGTTCGAGTCCGGCCAGAAGGTCAAGGTCGGCCAGCCGCTCGTGCAGCTCGACAGCGATGTGGAAAAAGGCCTGCTCGGCACCGCCGAAGCTGACCTGGGTCTGGCGCAGCTGGACTTCGCGCGCGGCAGTAAACTGGTGGGCGATGGGTCCATTTCCAGAGGCGATTTCGACAAGCTCGCCGCCACTCAGAAAAAAGCTGCGGCCAGTGTCGCGCAACTGAATGCCTCGCTGGCCAAGAAGCGCATTCTTGCGCCATTCAGCGGCACCATCGGCATTCGTCAGGTGGACGTGGGCGATTACCTCGCCAGCGGCACGGTCATCGCCACCCTTCAAGACCTGACCAGCCTCTACGCCGACTTCTTTGTGCCGGAACAGGTCCTGCCAAAACTGGCACTCGGTCAGCAGGTGCAGGTCAGCGTCACGGCTTATCCGGACGCCGTGTTCATTGCCAGCATCAGCGCCATCAACCCCAAGGTCGAAGATGCCACGCGCAACGTGCTCGTGCGCGCCACGCTGCCCAACCCCGACGGCACGTTGCTGCCCGGCATGTTCGCCAATTTGCAGGTCATCCTCGGACAGGACACACAGCAACGGGTGGTGCCCGAAAGCACCATTACCTACACGCTGTATGGCAACTCGGTGTATGTCGTCGTGCCGAAGAAAACCACCGACGGCCAGCCGGAAAAAAACGACAAGGGTGAACCGCAACTGGCCGTGGAACGACGTTTCGTGACCACCGGTGAGCGCCGTGGCGGGCTGGTGATCATCAGCAAGGGATTGAAAGCAGGCGAGCAAGTGGTGACCGGCGGCCAGCTCAAGCTGGACAACGGCACTCACGTCGCCATCAGCGCCGATCAGGCTGCGCCCGCAGAGCAGAACAGCCAACCCAAGGTTGACTGATCACAGCTGATGGCTCGAAGGAGCTTTCAAAGGAACGTTCATGGCATTCACAGACCCGTTCATCCGCCGCCCCGTCCTCGCCAGCGTGATCAGCCTGCTGATCGTGCTGCTGGGCTTTCAGGCGTTCAGCAAACTGACCATCCGCCAATACCCGCAGATGGAAAACGCCCTCATCACCGTGACCACGGCGTACCCCGGCGCCAACGCCGAAACCATCCAGGGCTACATCACTCAACCGCTGCAGCAAAGCCTGGCCAGCGCGGAAGGCATCGACTACATGACCTCGGTCAGTCGGCAGAACTTCTCGGTGATCTCGATCTACGCGCGCATCGGCGCCAACACGGACCGTCTCTACACCGAGCTGCTGGCCAAGGCCAACGAAGTCAAAAACAAGCTGCCGCAGGACGCTGAAGACCCGGTGCTGAGCAAGGAAGCGGCCGATGCCTCGGCGCTCATGTACATCAGTTTCTACAGCTCGGAACTGAACAATCCGCAGATCACCGATTACCTGTCCCGCGTCATCCAGCCAAAACTGGCCACGCTGCCCGGCATGGCCGAAGCCGAGATTCTGGGCAACCAGGTGTTCGCCATGCGCTTGTGGCTGGACCCGGTCAAGCTCGCAGGCTTTGGGCTGACAGCCACCGATGTGACGGATGCTGTGCGCAAGTACAACTTTTTGTCCGCCGCCGGTGAGGTCAAAGGTGAATACGTGGTGACCAGTGTCAACGCCACCACTGATCTGAAATCCCCGGAGACGTTCGCCGCCATTCCGCTGAAAACCGTGGGGGACAGCCGTGTCTTGCTCGGTGACGTGGCGCGCGTGGAAATGGGCGCGGAAAACTACGACACCGTCAGCTCCTTCGATGGCACGCCCTCGGTGTACATCGGCATCAAGGGTACGCCCAGTTCCAACCCGCTGGACGTGATCAAGGAAGTCCGGCGGATCATGCCGGAACTTGAAGGCCAACTGCCGCCCAGCCTGAAGGTGTCCATCGCCTACGACGCCACCCTGTTCATCCAGGCTTCGATCCATGAAGTGGTGAAAACGCTGGTCGAGGCGGTGTTGATCGTCATCGTCGTGGTGTTCCTGTTTCTGGGTGCGCTGCGCTCGGTTTTGATCCCGGTGATCACCATCCCGCTGTCGATGATCGGCGTGCTGTTCTTCATGCAGGTGATGGGGTACTCGATCAACCTGCTGACGTTGTTGGCCATGGTGTTGGCGATCGGCCTGGTGGTGGACGACGCGATTGTCGTGGTGGAAAACATCCATCGGCACATCGAAGAAGGCAAAACGCCGCTGAACGCAGCGCTGGAAGGCGCACGGGAAATCGCGATGCCCGTGGTGTCGATGACCGTGACCCTGGCCGCCGTTTATGCGCCTATTGGCTTCCTGCAGGGCCTGACCGGCGCACTGTTCAAAGAGTTCGCGTTGACGCTGGCCGGTGCCGTGGTGATTTCCGGTATCGTCGCCCTGACCCTCTCGCCGATGATGTGCGCCGTGCTCCTGCGCCACGACGAGAACCCCACTGGCTTGGCGCACAAGCTCGACCAGATTTTCGACGGCTTGAAAGTGCGCTATCAGCGCCTGCTGCACGGCACGTTGAACAGCCGTCCGGTGGTCATCGTCTTCGCGGTGCTGGTGCTGTGCCTGATTCCGGTGTTCCTGAAATTCAGCCAGTCGCAACTCGCGCCTGATGAAGACCAAGGCATCGTTTTCATGATCGCGACGTCGCCACAGCCGACCAACCTTGATTACATGAACAAGTACACCGACCAGTTCATCTCCATTTTCAAGGCGTTCCCGGAGTACTACTCGTCCTTCCAGATCAATGGTTTCAACGGTGTACAGAGCGGTGTCGGTGGTTTCCTGCTCAAGCCATGGGGCGAGCGCAAGCGCACGCAAATGGAGCTGTTACCCGAGGTACAGGCCAAGCTTTCACAGATCACCGGCCTGCAGATTTTCGGCTTCAACCTGCCGTCATTGCCGGGAACCGGTGAAGGGCTGCCCTTCCAGTTCGTCATCAATTCGCCAAACGATTATCCAGCCCTGCTTGAAGTGGTGGACCGGATCAAGAAACGCGCGACGGAGTCCGGCAAGTTCGCGTTTCTCGACGTGGACCTGGCGTTCGACAAGCCGGAAGTCGTGGTGGATATCGACCGCGCCAAGGCGGCGCAGATGGGCGTGTCGATGCAGGACCTGGGCGGGAGCCTCGCGACCCTGCTGGGCGAGGCGGAGATCAACCGCTTCACCATCGATGGCCGCAGTTACAAGGTCATCGCGCAAGTGGAACGGGCTTACCGCGACAACCCCGAGTGGCTGTCGAACTATTACGTGAAAAACAGCGAAGGCAAAATGCTCCCGCTGTCGACGCTGATCACCGTCAGTGACCGTGCCAGGCCGCGTCAGCTCAACCAGTTCCAGCAACTCAACTCGGCCATTATTTCGGGCTTTCCGCTGGTCAGCATGGGCGAAGCCATCGACACCGTGCGACAAATCGCCGAGGAAGAAGCACCTGCCGGTTTTGCCTACGACTACGCAGGCGCATCCCGTCAGTACGTGCAGGAAGGCAACGCCTTGTGGGTGACGTTCGGTCTTGCACTGGCCATTATCTTTCTGGTGCTGGCGGCGCAGTTCGAAAGCTTTCGCGATCCGCTGGTGATTCTGGTGACCGTGCCGCTGTCGATCTGTGGCGCCCTGATCCCGCTGTTCCTCGGCGTATCCACGCTGAATATCTACACACAGGTGGGCCTGGTGACGTTGATCGGTCTGATCAGCAAGCACGGGATCCTGATCGTCGAATTCGCGAACCAGCTGCGGCGCGACAAAGGCCTCGGCGTTCGAGAGGCCGTGGAGGAAGCGGCCGCGATTCGCCTGCGTCCGGTCCTGATGACCACTGCCGCGATGGTGTTCGGCATGGTGCCATTGATTCTGGCAACCGGCGCAGGAGCGGTCAGCCGCTTCGACATCGGCCTGGTGATCGCGACGGGGATGTCGGTGGGAACATTGTTTACGTTGTTTGTGTTGCCGTGTGTTTATACGTTGCTGGCTGGGCGGGTGGATCAACGCCAATAAAAAGGCCCCGATAACGGGGCCTTCAGTCAGGTGGTTGTCTCAATGCTGTGGCCCCGATCCCTGTGCAAGGCCAAACATCAACAACAACAGATCATGATCAGGTCGCGCCGGCAGCTCTGCCTTCGCTACCCGCGGCAAAGGGCAATGCCCTTCGCCGTGTACTGCGCTTAGTATCTGTGGCCTGGGTTGCTCCCAGGCGGCCATGGCAATGGAAGCGACGCCCAAAGCCCCAACCAGAAACAAACCTCGCGCCATTTCTAACTTCATCGACCTAAACCTTTGATGGGGCTGCCAAACGCCGTCTCGTAAAAGTAGACGAGCTTCTTCCAGTCTGCTGGCTGGAACGACGAATGGCGACGCAGCTGTTTCATGTCGTGCTGAGCGGCTCCGTAAGCGGTCAGACGCTGGCGGCACTTCTCCAGGTCCAGCAAGGCAACTTCAGGTTTGGCGTTTGCGCCCTCCCCGACCACGCGCACAAAAACGTGCTTGATGTAGATGCAGCTGTGCTGCCAGCGTCCCTTGTGCATCCGCGCCAGGTTTTCGGCCAGTTCCTTGAGCATCTGGTCGTAAACAGCTTCGCCATACTGCTCACGGCCACCCGCTTTGAGCCAGTTTTCGAACTCGTCGTAGCCGTCCAGCGAAGCGGTGACCAGCAGCGCCCGCCATTCATTGTTCTCATCACGCTCAGCACCGCAGAAGACCATGCGGGGAACGTTGACGTTGAGTTGGCGCAGGCCCTCCAGCGCGTCACGCTCGCGCAGCACCGTCGGACGACCGAACGGATGCAGCCAGCTGCGGTAGATGTGTCCTGTCTGGCGCTTCACGTACAGCAGGCGACCGTTTTCCGACACGACGCGCTGTACGCCACTTTCCCCTCCGCGGCGTACGTTGGGCTCTTCAACCCACTCACCACGGGTGTTCCAGAAATAGGCAAAACGGTCCTTGGCGGGAACGCTCGACTCTGCTGCAAAATCCACGGCCATCCTGTTACCTCTTACGTAATAGATACACACGCCACATGGCGTACAACGGCAGGAAGTCCAATCGCTCCTGGATGCGAAACCCTGCCTGTTCAAATTCAGCTTCTACTGTTGCCACCGGTAACACAAAGCGGTTCTGGTAACCCTCTTGCTGACGTTTACGCTCCGCGCGCTTGCGTTTCCATGCCTTGAAATTGCCATCGACCCAGAGCGATATGATCACGCTGTCACGGGTCACACGATGAAACTCTCTCAGCAGCACCGCTCTGTCCTGAGCGTTGCCGACATGGTGCAGGAGTCGCATGCAGAAGATGCTGTCTACCGCGTTGTCCGGCATGTCGATGGCGAAGGCAGAAGTCTGCAAGGGTTGTACCCTTTTCACCACGTCGGCAGGCTGAGACTCACACGCCGTGGCCACCATGGCGGCAGAATTATCGGCTCCGATGATGACCCGATTGGCCTTCTCGGCCAGCAGCGGCCAGAAGCGTCCAGCGCCGCATGGCAGATCGAGCACCAGTCCAGGCTCGCCCGCCAGCGCCAGCGCGCGTCTGGCCAGCTGCTTGTCGCGACGATCAGACAACCGTCTTGCCAATCCGTCCTTGTGCTTGCGTAAATATTTTTTAGCGTGCTCGTCGTCGTATTTACGCGAGAAATCAAGCTCGATCCGCTTGCTCATGGCCGTATCTCCTGAGGGTGATACGGCCAAACTAGGCGGGTTTGCGTGACTGTCAGGTCATGCAATTGTGAAAAAAACGTCCTTTGGCCACCGCAAATGTTACGGGGTTTTTCCAGACGATAGGGCTAGCATAGGGCCATTATCCGCCTGATCGCAGCAACATTTACACTCTCTGTACAAAACCCTGGATCGAGTGTCAGGACGTTGAACTCACCACTTTCCTGAGCTCTACAGTGAACCGGCATCCGTTTGGCTGCATCGTGTCGAGGGTCACGGTCCAGCCCTGGTTTTCGCAAATACGTTGCACCAGTGAAAGGCCCAGGCCCAACCCTTCGCCCCGTTGCTCGTTACCCCGGACAAAGGGCTGGAACATTGCCTCGCGTTTTTCTTCGGGTATACCGACACCTGAGTCTTCAACGGTAAAGCCCTGCGGCAGCAACGTGAGGCGGATAAATCCTCGATCAGTGTAATGAAGGGCGTTACGCAACAGGTTGCCCATCACGGCGTATAAAAAGGTGGCGTTATAAGTGGTTTGAGAAGCGTTGTCAGGGTGGTATTCCAGCGACAGACCTTTGGCTTCGATGGGCTCACGCCAAAGCGTCAAAAGCTGTTGGGCCGCCCCTTGCAACGACAACTGCGGATTCATGCCTGCATCGTCACGCTGAGTACGCGCCAGCATGAGGAAGGTCTGCACCAGGTCGCGCATCTCTTCACACGCTCGCCCTACCCGCTCGACCTGTGCGCGGGCGCGCTGATCCAGTGCCGGGTTCTCAAGCAACAGTTCGCAGGAACTGGCCAATACCATCAACGGGGTTCGCAACTCATGACTCACGTCGCTGGTGAACATGCGCTCTCGGGTCAAGGCGTCGCGCAAGCGACCTAGCGTTGCGTCGAACGCCACGGCCAGCTCACCCACTTCGTCGGCGGCGTAATCCGGCGCAAGCGGCGGTGCGAGCCCCAGCAATTGGTCCCGATGACGCACCTGACGCGCCAGCCGAACCACCGGCGCCATCACCCGACGTGCAAGCACCCACCCCAGGAAAACCGCCAACGCCAGGGCCAGCACGAACCCGACCAGTACGACGGCAAACAGTACGCGCTCGCGCTCTTCGAAATCGCTTTGATCCTGCAACAGGACGTAGTGACGGCCGTCGACCACCTCGACCATGGCGTGATAGGACAACGGGCCACGAAACACCTCGTGAAATCCCGGTTCCAGATGACGAAGGTCCTTGGGCAAGTCAAAATCGCCCGGCCCGCCGCTGAAGTAGAAAAGCTGATCCGGCTCCGGGCGATGGCTCCAGTCCTCGACACTGTCCATGAGCAACAGGCGCGTCAGATCCCCGCCTAACCCGGCAGAAATCAGCTTTTCCTCGACCAGGTGCACCGTCGCAACGATGCCCATGGCAAACGACCCGGCAACCAGCGCACTCATCAATGCAAAGGCAATGATGATCCGCTGCGCAAGGCTCTGCTTAAACTCCATCCCGGCCCTCGGCCAGGCGATACCCGACACCGTGCACGGTTTGCAGCAGAGGCTTGGCGAACGGCTTGTCGATCACCTGACGCAACTGGTGAACGTGGCTGCGCAGGCTGTCGCTGTCCGGGCAGTCATCGCCCCACAGCGCTTCTTCCAGCACTTCACGGCGCAGCACATGAGGGCTTTTCTGCATCAACACGGCCAACAGTTTCAGGCCCACCGGGTTGAGTTTGAGCAAACGACCCTCGCGGGTCACCTCGAGGGTGTCCAGGTCATAAATCAGCTCGGCCACTTGCAAGGTCCGGCGACCGCCGCCCTGAGCACGACGCAAGACCGCTTCGATGCGCGCAGCCAGTTCCGACAACGCGAACGGCTTGAGCAGGTAGTCGTCAGCACCCGAGCGGAAGCCCTGCAGGCGGTCGTCGAGCTGGTCACGGGCGGTCAGCATGATCACCGGCGTATCGCGGCGGGCATCCTCACGCAGACGTTTGCACAGCGTGTAACCATCGATGCCCGGCAGCATGATGTCGAGCACGATCAAATCGTAGTGTTCCGTCGCGGCAAGATGCAGCCCTGAAAGCCCGTCCTGGGCGCAATCGACGGTGTAGCCCTTCAAACCCAGGTAGTCAGCCAGGTTCGCCAGGATATCGCGGTTGTCTTCAACCAGCAGGATTCTCATGGGCGCTTGTCTCCCTATACGGATGTCGGCATGACCTGGCGCAGCACCGTGTTGCGGACTCATTCAGGTCAGAGTTGGCGGCAGCTTACGGCCAAGTGCGCCAGAGGGCCAGCCTCGCCGTGCATAACGTTTTTTTCACTCCCGGTTCACAGCCCGCCGACAGCACTCGGCCCAGACTGCCGACTGCTCTCGGTCTACCTTGCGAGCCCTCCTCGCCACAACACGGGATTCACCATGTCTGAAGTCTTTGCACGTCCCGCTTCACGCCCGATCAACCTGTGGGTTTATCTCGGCATTCCAGCGGTGACCGCCATTGTCTTGCTGTTATTGGAACTGACGTCGCTGGACATGGATATCGCCAAGCTGGCCTATGATCCGTCCGCTGGCGGGTTTATCGGCAAGCACAGTTACTTTCTGGAAAACGTCCTGCACGACCGGGCGAAACAAGTCGTCATCGCGCTGGCTGTGCTGTCGTTCGCCGGCTTTGTCGCTTCTTTCTTTATAGAGAAGCTCAAACCCTGGAAACGTGAGTTGGGTTGTCTGGTGCTGTCGATGGCGCTGTCGACCAGTTTCGTGACGCCGATGAAAGCCGTCACAGCCGTGCAATGCCCGTGGAGCCTGACGGAGTTTGGCGGCCAGGAGCAGTACAGCGAGCTGCTGAGCCCTCGTCCACAGACGGACAAACCCGGCCGTTGCTGGCCAGGCGGTCATGCGGCGACGGGCTTTACGCTGTTTGCGTTGTTCTTCGTGTTTCGTGATCGCAAGCCGCGCCTGGCCAAGGCAGGTCTGATCTTCGCGTTTGGCCTCGGGACGGTGTTCTCGGTGGGGCGAATGCTGCAGGGCGCGCACTTTTTCTCGCACAACATCTGGACGGCGGTGTTCTGCTGGCTGATTTGTCTGGGGGCCTACTACGTGGTGCTTTACAGGCCGGTGGGTAAGAGGGAGAAGGTTTTGGGCGGTAAGCCGGTTTCGGGCTAGCGGTTGCTTGCTTGGCGATACCGCCGCTTAATTTGCATGGATATTCGGTATTGGCGGTGATTCTGCGTTTTTTGGTTTGTCCTAACGGCCAAACTGTTCCGCATCGTCTGGCTCCTGGTTAGGCCCGACTTCGTCGGGTACCCGCACTTCGACGACGCTCCGTGGGCCCGCGCCGAACGGACATCCATGTCCTTGCGGCGCTCTCGCGGCATCCATGCCGCTCGGCCCACTCCGCGCCGTCTGCGTTTGGCCTGCACCCAAGTCGCGGTTTGTGGTGACTGGACTATTGCGTACAAGCGCAACGCGGGCTGGAGCTAACGCTCTTCGCATTTTTGGTTCGTGCACCCATCTCCCCGCCCCACTCTTAAATGTAGGAGCGTGGCTTGTCCCGCGATCTGCCGGGAACCGGCAGTAAACCCTGTGCATGCGGTGTGTCAGGTCCAACCGAGTCGCCTGGTTTTGCTACCGCTGCACGGTAGATCGTCCGAGTGCGGCCCAGAGCAAGCGCGCTCCTACGGCCTCCGGCCAGAATCAAAAGAAGAACAGCAAGGTGCTCCTGCTCTCGCTTTTGATCTTCATACCGCGAACGTTCAGACACCGCAAAGCGCGACTTGGGTGCAGGCTGAACGCAGGCGGCGCGGAGTGGGCCGAGCGGCATGGATGCCGCGAGAGCGCCGTCAGGACAGGGATGTCCGTTCGGCGCGGGCCCACGGAGCGTCGCCGAAGTGAGGGAACCCGAGGAACGAGGGCCAAACCAGGAGCAAATGGTTTTGGTTACTTTTCCCGAAAGAAAAGTGACCCGCTGTAAGAGCGGAACCATAATCCGCGCCGCCGCAGATAACGGATATACACCCCACCCCCAAAGCCACCAAACCCCAAACCCAAAACCCCAAACAGTGCCCATAAAAAAACCCCGCCGAAGCGGGGTTTTTCTTACAGCGAGAAGCGGGTAAGGCCGACTTACATCATGCCGCCCATGCCACCCATGCCGCCCATGTCTGGCATACCACCGCCAGCTGGCTTGTCTTCTGCCACATCAGCGATCATCGCTTCGGTGGTGATCATCAGACTGGCAATGGAAGACGCCGCCTGCAGAGCAGAACGCGTCACTTTAGCCGGGTCCAGAATACCCATTTCGATCATGTCGCCGTACTCGCCGGTCGCAGCGTTGTAACCGAAGTTACCCGAACCCTGCTTGACCTTGTCGACCACAACGCTTGGCTCGTCGCCGGAGTTTGCAACGATCTGACGCAGCGGTGCTTCAACAGCACGACGCAGCAGAGCGATACCGACGTTCTGATCGGCGTTGTCGCCTTTCAGCTCAGAGATAGCCTGCAGGGAGCGAACCAGAGCCACGCCACCGCCAGGTACCACGCCTTCTTCAACGGCTGCGCGGGTTGCGTGCAGGGCGTCTTCAACGCGGGCTTTCTTCTCTTTCATTTCAACTTCGGAGCCGGCACCGACCTTGATCACAGCAACGCCGCCCGACAGCTTGGCCAGACGCTCTTGCAGTTTCTCTTTGTCGTAGTCGGACGAAGTGTCACCGATTTGCTGACGGATCTGAGCGATACGCGCGTCGATGTCGGTTTTAACGCCGGCACCGTCGATGATGGTGGTGTTTTCTTTGTTCAGCACAACGCGCTTGGCGTTACCCAGGTGCTCCAGGGTAGTGCTTTCCAGGCTCAGACCGATCTCTTCGGAGATAACGGTACCGCCGGTCAGGACAGCGATGTCCTGCAGCATGGCCTTGCGACGGTCGCCGAAGCCTGGCGCCTTGACGGCTGCGACTTTGACGATGCCACGCATGTTGTTCACAACCAGAGTCGCCAGGGCTTCGCCTTCAACGTCTTCGGCAACGATCAGCAGAGGACGGCCGGCTTTGGCAACGGCTTCCAGGACTGGCAGCATTTCGCGGATGTTGGAGATCTTCTTGTCAACCAGCAGCAGCAGCGGGCTGTCCAGCTCGGCAACCATGGTGTCCGGCTTGTTGATGAAGTACGGGGACAGGTAGCCACGGTCGAACTGCATGCCTTCTACAACCGACAGTTCGTTTTCCAGACCCGAACCTTCTTCAACGGTGATAACGCCGTCTTTGGTCACTTTTTCCATGGCTTCAGCAATGATGTCGCCGATGGAATTGTCGGAGTTGGCCGAGATAGTACCGACCTGGGCAATTGCCTTGGTGTCGGTGCAAGGCTTGGACAGCGACTTCAGCTGGGCAACGATGGCGATGGTCGCCTTGTCGATGCCGCGCTTCAGGTCCATCGGGTTCATGCCGGCAGCGACGGCTTTCAGGCCTTCGTTGACGATGGCTTGAGCCAGAACGGTAGCGGTGGTGGTACCGTCACCAGCGTCGTCGTTTGCACGGGAGGCAACGTCTTTGACCAGCTGCGCGCCCATGTTTTCGAAACGGTCTTTGAGTTCGATTTCTTTGGCAACCGACACACCGTCTTTGGTGATCAGCGGAGCGCCGAAGCTTTTCTCGATGATGACGTTACGGCCTTTCGGGCCCAGGGTCGCTTTTACTGCGTCAGCCAGGACGTTCACACCGGCGAGCATTTTCTTACGGCCAACGTCGCCGAACTTAACTTCTTTAGCAGCCATGATCGATATTCCTTAAATACTTTGTAGTAACGGGAAAATGCGGGGTATCAACTCAGCCTTCGACGACCGCGAGAATCTCGTTCTCGCTCATCACCAGCAGGTCTTCGCCGTCAACTTTCACAGTGTTGCTGCCGGAGTAAGGGCCGAACACCACTTTGTCACCCACTTTCACGGCCAGCGCACGTACTTCACCGTTGTCCAGGATGCGACCGGCACCGACAGCGATGATTTCGCCACGGTTTGGTTTTTCAGCAGCCGAACCAGGCAGCACGATACCGCCAGCAGTTTTGGTTTCTTCTTCGCTGCGACGGATTACGACGCGGTCATGCAGAGGACGAAGCTTCATTGTCGATCTCCTAATTATGGTTTTTGAACGCCCGGTGTTGGCACCGGCGGGTTAAAACATCCGGGCTTGCCGGTTACGGTTCGCGAGCGAACCGCAGAATACGGTCTGACGAAATGCGCCAGAAACCTTGCGGTGACCCATACATAAGGGCAGCCAAGCTGATTACAAGGCTCAACGAAGAAATTTTTTAACGGAATCGCGGTCATGGAAGCGAACACGGCACCCGAAGGTGCCGTGTGGATCAAGCGTTGGAATCACTTTTTGTCGAGCGGCTCGAACTCGCCCTCAATCACTTCGCCTTCGATGACGTCGGGCTGGCGAGCCGCAGGGCGGCCGGCGCCCGGACTCGATCCGGCAGAACGCAGGTCGTCCGCAAACGCACGCTGACGGGTCGCTGACGCCTCGGCACGCTGGCGTACCTTGTTCACCAGCAAGCGTCGGGTAAACGGCAGCAGGCAGATCAGGCCCAGTACGTCGCTGATGAAGCCCGGCAACACCAACAGGCCGCCACCGACAGTCATCATCAGTCCGTCCATCATCTGCTGAGCGGGCAATTCGCCTCGCGCCAGACTCTCACGGGCACTCATGGCGGTCGCAAGACCGGCAACACGGACCACGAAAACGCCGAGCATGGAACCCGCGACAACCAGCAGGAACGTCGCCAGGAAGCCGATAGACATTCCGACTTTCACCAGCACGAACAGCTCGAGCACTGGAAAAAGCAATAAAAGCAATAAAAAAGCGCGCATCAAATCAGTTCCTCAACGGAAGGAGTCTTCCAGTAGACACTAGGTGATGTCGCAAGGTTGTAAATTCAAGCCTCAGCGGCTTCAACGGTCGGCCATTTGTCTGCGTGAGCCAGCTGAACCAAGGCTTGGCGGACTTGTGTCGGCGTATTACACGCCTCAGCGAACGCCAGCCAGTACAGGCCCGGCCCCACGCGCAGGTGCATGCCTTCGCTGTCGATGCCGACTAACGTGGCAGGTTCGGTCTTCGGCAGGCCGGCCAGTTCGACATAGTGAGCGATGGCCTTGGCATGGTCCTCGTTCATGTGCTCGACCATGCTGGTTTCTGCGGCGCCCGCGAATGGATTGGCGAGGGCGACGTCGTCGAGCCAGTGAATCGCGCCGAACCCGCCGATGTACCGATAACGCACCGGCGCCAGTACCCAGAAATCGAAGTCGTGAGCACTGTGATAGCTCTCCGACTCGGGGAAGTAGCGGTAATAATGCTGTGCGGCAGCTTCGACAGCCGCCTCATCCGTGACCTTTTGCGCTTCAGCCATGACCGTGACGCGGCCCACCGCCTGGACATCCTCGGCATCGCGCTCGCCCACCAGCATCGAGCATTTGGGGTCGCGCTGCAGGTTGTGAGTGTGCTGAGCGATGCGGCTGATCAGAATCAGCGGCCGCCCCTGATCGTCCAGGCAATACGGCACCACGGAGCCAAAAGGAAACCCCGGCATCGACTTGGAATGGGTCGACAGCACACCGCGATACTCCTTGAGCAGCAGGGCTCGGGCTTGCCGGTTGGCTTTGGCGCTCATGGTGGGGCTCCTGAAATGAATCAACGACTACAAAAGGGTACGCAGCAGCGTGGTGGGGTTGCGGCTCCAAGATAATCGTTATCGTTGCGAGGTGCCAGATTGGCGAGGCGTGACGATTTTGCGCGGATTAAGCGTAATTTTTTAAAGGCGGCTGAGCGCGATTTCCATTCTGTGGGAGCGAATTCATTCGCGAATAATCGTTCGGACGGTATCGATGCATTGCCCGTACAGCCGTCTCGCGAATGAATTCGCTCCCACAGAAACTGCGCCAGCCCCACTCGACCAACGCGCCTTCTAAAGACAGCGCTTTACCAGGCGACGCCGAACCCGGCGGTGTAGCGGGTCTTGTCCAGATCGCCGTCGTCAGAGCCACTGATGACGTTTTTCTCGGCCTTGACGTTGAGCGATGCCCATTCGGTGACCTTGTAGCGCAGACCGATTTCCGTATCCAGGCTGTAGTCCGCCACACCGCTGATCGGCTTGCCGAGTTCGCCGTTGGTGAAGAACTCGACCTTCTTGCCGATCAGGTAGCGGTTGTAGTCCCACGTACCGGAAACCGAATAGAAGTTGTCTTTCTCGCCGTTGGAATATTCAAAGTCGGTACGGTTAAGCAGCGTCCCGACCTTGAATGCACCCAACTCATCGTCCCAGAACTGATAGCCCGGGCCGGTACCGACCGTGCGCTGGCGACGCAGGTCTTCGATGTTGTCGTGCTTGTAGGTGAAACGACCATCCCAGAACCACTTATCAGTGATGAACCGGTCGATGGAGTACTCGGCCTTCCAGTTGTCGATCGTGGTGTCTTCGTCCTGCGTCTCGCGGTTGAACTCACCTTCGGCGTTGTGACGCCATCTGCCGTGAGTCGCAGACGTTTTGAACGCGATGTTGTAGTCGTCGGTGTCCTTGTCGGCCCGCTGGAAGTCCAGCGCCGCGTCGACGTTACCCTTCCAGACCAGATCGGTGACGACCGGCTTGGGCTTCATGATCTGCTGGATGCTCGCCAGCTCGACGGTCTTGGGCGCGTCGCCGTTGGCCAGGGTAACCTTGCCATCGTCGGCGGCGTGCAGGGACTTGGAAATCTCGCCGTTGTAGGCGTCTTGCTTGACCAGCAGATGCTGGTCGCTTTCCAGTGTCTTGACTTCCTTCCAGTCCAAAGGAATGTCGCCTGCATATTTGGTATTGAGCAGTAACTTCCCACCGTCGAAGACCTTGATGGTCCCGGTCAGCTTGTCACCGTTCTTCAACCAGACGGTGTCGGCGAGCAAAGGGGTGGAAGCACTGGTAATGGCAAGGCACAGCAGGGTTCTGGACAACATAGGAAACGACAAGGCTCTGGTTCGCGGAGAATCGGGCATTATCCTTGCGGACAACGTCAAGGCAATCGAAGGACCGCCAGCACAGGTATCAATGACCGTAGGAAATTTCCCTAGTTCCTTCGTGAAAATTCCCGCTGGTCCTACAATCAGGAACGAATCCGTGATCGAACACTCCTCACCGATAAATGACCCTGCTGGCCAATCGCCCGCAGAGGCCCGGCGTACGGCGCTTTACCTGACATTGCATCAGGTGCCTGAAGGCAAAGTGGTCAGTTATGGTCAGTTGGCAGAACTGGCGGGTTTAGGACGAGCGGCACGCTTCGTGGGCAGAACCTTGAGTCAGTTGCCCGACGGAAGCACCCTGCCGTGGCATCGGGTGCTGGGCGCGGGCGGAAAGCTGAGCCTGGCTGCGGGAACCGTATCGGGTGAAGAACAACGGGCGCGATTGCGCGCCGAAGGGGTGACCATCCGTAACAATCGTGTGGATATGACACGTCATGGCTGGCGCCCGACAGAGCACAACGGTTAGAGTGCGCGCTTTGTTTACGTAAACTGAGGCAGATTCCAGCCCATGCCCCGCAAAACCTGGCGCGCCGCGCTCGCCGCATATGCCAGCCCCTCCACGTTAGTGCTGTTGTTGCTCGGCTTCGCTGCGGGCATGCCTTATATGTTGGTGTTTTCCACACTCTCGGTCTGGCTGCGTGAAGCCGGCGTTGCTCGGGAAACCATCGGCTATGCCAGCCTGATCGGCCTCGCCTATGCCTTCAAATGGGTATGGTCGCCGCTGCTTGATCAATGGCGCCTGCCGCTCCTGGGCAAACTGGGACGGCGGCGTTCCTGGCTGGTGCTCTCACAGACGCTCGTGACGCTGGGCCTGATCGGCATGGGTTTCTGCGACCCGCAACAGCATTTGTCATGGCTGATCGCAATTGCCGTGTTAGTGGCGTTTTCGTCCGCCACGCAGGACATCGCCATCGACGCGTACCGCCTGGAGATCGCCTCCGACAGCCAGCAAGCCACGCTCGCCGCCAGCTACATGGCCGGTTACCGCGTTGCCGCCCTGCTCGCCACCGCTGGCGCGCTGTATTTCGCCGAAGGCTTCGGCTCCACAGGCTTCGCCTACAAACACTCGGCCTGGACCGGCACCTACGTGCTGTTCGGGCTGTTGATGCTTCCTGCGTTGATCACCACATTGATCATGCGCGAACCCGCCGTGCCATTGCGCACGCAACTTTCAGCGGCACGCTACGGCTTCGCCCATCAACTCGCGTCCGTGTTCGTGCTGATCATCCTGCTGGTGTCAGTGCCAGCGATGTTCACCCAGCTGTACAACACCGATTTCGCCAGCGTGCTGTTCGAAGGCACCACCTGGAAAAGCCTGCTGATGGAAGACCGTGCCTTCTTGCGCGCGATCCTCTACACGCTGCTGACTGCCGCCTGCCTGTCGTCCATGGGTCGTCGTGGCCTGGCGCCGGTCCTGACGCCGATCAATGACTTCATTCTGCGGTATCGCTGGCAGGCCTTTCTGCTGCTGGGGCTGATCGCGACCTATCGCATGTCGGACACCGTGATGGGTGTGATGGCCAACGTGTTTTACATCGATCAGGGCTTCACCAAAGATCAGATCGCCAGCGTGAGCAAGATCTTTGGTCTGGTGATGACGCTGGCCGGTGCCGCGTTCGGCGGACTGGCCATTGTCCG
This sequence comes from Pseudomonas abietaniphila, assembly GCF_900100795.1. GTDB lineage: Bacteria > Pseudomonadota > Gammaproteobacteria > Pseudomonadales > Pseudomonadaceae > Aquipseudomonas > Aquipseudomonas abietaniphila. The sequence continues at coordinate 12,895 of NZ_FNCO01000012.1, read as the reverse complement.
CTTCGGCATCCTGCCCATCCTGTTCATCGGGGGCGCCACGTCGGCGGCCACCAACCTGTTGTTCCTGATGCTGGCCGATATGGGCCCGAACCTGAAGATGCTGATCGTCACGATCTCGCTGGATAACTTCAGCTCGGGCCTCGCGACGTCGGCATTCGTGGCCTACCTGTCGAGCCTGACCAACCTCAAGTTCTCGGCCACGCAGTACGCGCTGCTGAGCTCGATCATGCTGCTGTTGCCGCGCTTGATCGGCGGGTATTCAGGTGTGATGGTGGAGAAACTCGGTTACCACAACTTCTTCCTGGCGACCGCGCTGATGGGCGTGCCGACCCTGTTCATGATCGTCATTCACTGGGTGCAGGAAGCGCGCAAGGAGAAGCGCGACGAGGATCAGAAGCCCGTTGAAACGCCGGTGAGCGAACAACCCTGATATTCGCCTACCCCTCGTCGGAGCGATCTGTGTTGTTCCGACACCCAACAAAAAGCCCCGGACTCTCACGAGCCGGGGCTTTTGTCGTTTCAACAGCCTTGATCAGCGCTGTGTAGCGGGTTCCTGCTGTTCCTGCACCACACGAATCACACGCTGCGGGAACGGGATGTCGATGTTCTCGGCCTTCAGGCGATCGCGCGCTTCGGCGTTGAGCATGAACATGACGTCCCAGTAGTCCGAGGTCTTGGTCCAGATACGCAGGGAGACGGTAATCGAGCTGTCGCCCAGCGTCGACACCACGGCCTGCGGCGCCGGATCCTCGAGCACGCGTGGATCCTTCGCCAGATCCAGCAATACTTGCCGGGCTTTCTGCAGATCAGCGTCATAATCGACACCGACATCGAACACCACCTTGCGGGTGGGTTGACGATTGGTGTTGGTGATGATGCCGTTGGACAGGTTGCCGTTGGGCAAAATGACCGTCTTGTTATCACCGGTACGCAAAATGGTGTGGAAGATCTGAATGCTGTCCACAGTGCCCGACACGCCTTGCGCCTCGATCCAGTCGCCGATGCGAAACGGGCGGAACAGCAGAATCAGCACGCCACCGGCGAAGTTCGCCAGGCTGCCCTGCAACGCCAGACCGATGGCCAGACCGGCCGCACCGATGGCGGCGACGAACGATGTGGTCTCTACGCCGATCATCGACGCAACGCTGACGATCAGCAGGATCTTCAGAATGATGTTCGCCAGGCTGCTGATGAAGCCTTGCAGGGCCAGGTCAACGTGACGGTACGCCAACAGCGCGACCACTTTGGTGGTCAGCTTGTTGATCAGCCACCAGCCCACCAGCAACACCACGAGTGCCAACAGGACTTTGCTGCCGTACTGCATGACCATGGGAAGCCAGGCCTGGGAGGCCTTGACCAGGTGATCCACCTGGCCGTTCAAATCCAAATCCATTCATTTCTCCTCGCGGTCGCGAAAACGGAAGACAGAAACGACCGCGCTTCGCAGCGCCGTCGTTTCAGCGGGACCTGCACTCGGACGCGCACAAACCCTTCAGGTTCCTCACGCAGAGGCAAATCAGGAAAGCGATCAGTCGCGGAAGTTGTTGAATTGCAGCGGCATGCCGAACTCTTTGGCACGCAAGGCCGCAATGGCTTCCTGCAGGTCGTCACGCTTCTTGCCGGTCACGCGCACTTGCTCGCCCTGAATGGCGGCCTGGACCTTGAGCTTGGCCTCTTTGATGTGCGCAACGATCTTCTTGGCCAGCTCCTTGTCGATCCCTTCCTTGAGCGTGGCTTCCTGCTTCATGACCTTGCCGGACGCGAAGGGGTCCTTCAGTTCAAGGCATTGCACGTCGATCTTGCGCTTGACCAACGCCAGCTTAAGGATCTCGATCATCGCTTCGAGCTGAAAGCCTTCTTCGGCGGTCATCTTGATCAGCAGGTCTTTTTCAGTGAACTCGAAGCTGCCTTTGCCTTTGAGGTCGTAGCGGCGGTCCAGCTCCTTGATCGCGTTGTCGACGGCATTCGTGACTTCGTGTTTATCCAGTTCGGACACTACGTCGAACGAGGGCATGTAGATTCTCCAATTGATACGGCGCGGCTCGACATGGAAATGGAGCACGCCTGACTTGACGGTATGAAAGCCCGGTCATTATAACGAGACTTTTCCCCCATTCATGTGAGCCTGCGGTGTCGATTTTGTTTTCCTTGTTGCTCACGCTTACCGACCTGCGGCGCAACGTCTCTTGAATACGACTCTCTGGCACATCCTTGGCGCCGGCAGCCTAGGCAGTTTGTGGGCAACACGACTGGCTCGCGCAGGGCTGCCGGTGCGGCTGATCCTGCGTGATGCGACCCGCCTCGCAGCGTACGCACGCAAGGGCGGACTGACGCTCGATGAGCAAGGCCAGCGCCTGACGCTCGACATCGCGGCACAGACCGTCGACGACGATGAGCCCATTCAACGCGTGCTGGTGGCCTGCAAGGCGTACGATGCCGAGCACGCGGTGGCAAGCATTGCGCCGCGCCTGAGGCCCGGTGCAGAGCTCTTACTGCTGCAAAACGGTCTCGGCAGCCAGGACGCTGTTGCCGCGCTTGTCCCTGACGCGCGGTGCGTGTTCGTCTCCAGCACGGAAGGTGCGTTTCGGGATGAAGACTTCAGCGTGGTGTTCGCCGGAAACGGCTTCAATTGGCTCGGCGATACGCAGAACGGTGCCGCCCCCGCCTGGCTCGATGAACTGAGCCTTGCAGGCATTCCACACCAATGGTCGTCGGACATCCTCGACCGGCTGTGGCGCAAACTCGCGCTGAATTGTGCAATCAATCCGCTGACGGTGCTGGACGACTGCAGCAACGGCGACCTGCTGCAGCATCGCGACGAAGTCGACGCGTTGTGCGACGAACTGGTTCAGGTGCTGCAAACCTGCGGCCAGCCAGAGGCTGCCGTCGGGTTGCACGCCGAGGTCAATCGGGTCATCCAGGCCACGGCCGCCAACTACTCGTCGATGTACCAGGACGTCGCGAACGGTCGCCGAACGGAAATCAGCTATTTGCTCGGTCACGTTTGCACCACCGCCAGAGCGCACGGCTGCCATGCGCCCTACCTGAACCGGATACGCGGACAGTTGATCGCCCACCTGCAAGCCCGAGGTTTGCCGAGCGACTAGCCACGGATCCTGAACGACCACCGGGTTTGCCCCAGACCATTTAAAAGGTTCGGGTTTGCGCAGGCCCCGAACAGCGCTAACCTGCCTGTTCCTCATTCGCCAGTGACTTTGCCAATGCCATTGCGCCAGCGCCTCGAAAACCTGCCGGTCGGCCAGAAGCTGTTGGCTGCCCTGCTGGTCCTGTTGACCACCGTTCTGCTGGTCGCCAACCTGACGTTCATCAGCGCCGCCTATTACATCTCCCAGGAAGCCATGGCGCCGCAGGCGTTGCAGACCATCGGCCGGCTGATCAGCAACCCCGGCCTGTCGGAGCAGGCGTTGTCGTCGCCGGACAATGCTCAGGCGCTGCTCAAAGAGCTGAAAAACTACACGCCATTGCGCGCCGCTGCGGTGTACGACACCAACGGCAACCGGCTCGCTCAGGTTCAGCAAGGCGACAAGCTCCGGCTGCCGGACCATTACCGCAATCTCGAAAGCTGGCGCATCACCGAGTTTCGCAACACCCAGGTGATTCCCGTCCTCAAACCGGGTCAGGCGCCTGGGCATCTGCTGCTGGTCGCCAGCAGCGAACTGCCGACCGCCTTCTACACCGGCACGCTGACCGCCAGTCTTGGCATTCTGATTTTTAGCGTGCTGTTGTGGGCGGGCGTGGCGCGGCAAATCCGGCGCTTCATCACCGAGCCGATCTATCAGCTGGAGCAGCTTTCGCGCAGGGTCACCCGTGAAGAAAACTATGCGTTACGCGCTGGCACCGGCAACCGCGACGAAATCGGATCTCTGGCTGAAGCCTTTAACACCATGCTGTCGCGAATGGAGGCCCGCGAGCAGCAACTCAAGCGTGCACGCGACGAGTCTCAGGACGCCTACGATCAGGCGCAGGGGCTTGCCGAAGAAACCCGCCACACCAACCGCAAGCTGGAGCTGGAAGTCCAGGTGCGAAGCAAGATCGAGAAGAAGCTCACAGGCTTTCAGAACTACCTCAACAGCATCATCGACTCCATGCCCTCGGCGCTGATTGCCCTGGATGAGCAGCTGTATGTCACGCAGTGGAATCAGGAAGCCGGCGCATTGTCCGGCACGCCGCTGGACGAAGCGCTGAACCAGCCGATTTTCCTCGCCTTCCCGCCGATGAAGTCGTTCCTGCCGCAGATCAAGCAGACCGTCGAACGCCACACCGTGACCAAGATCGAACGGGTGACGTGGGTCAAGGGCGAAGTCACCCGGCATTATGCGCTGACGTTTTATCCACTGACCGGCGGTGCCGGGCGCGGCGTGGTAATCAGGATCGATGACATCACCCAGCGCCTGTCGCTGGAAGACATGATGGTGCAATCGGAAAAAATGCTCTCGGTCGGCGGACTCGCGGCGGGCATGGCCCACGAAATCAATAACCCGCTGGGCGCGATCATGCACAACGTGCAGAACATTCGTCGGCGTCTGTCGCCCGACCTGCCAAAGAACCAGGAACAGGCCCAACAAGAGGGCGTGGAACTGAGCGCGGTGAATCAATACCTCAGTGCGCGCGAGGTGCCGCAGTTGCTCGACGGCATTCAACAGGCTGGCGCCCGTGCCGCCAAAATCGTCAGCCACATGCTCAGTTTCAGCCGGCGCAGCAACCGGCAGATGGCGCCTTGTGACCTGCCCGCGCTGATCGACCAGGCGGTGGAAATCGCCAGCAACGACTTCGACCTGACCATTGGTTTCGACTTCAAGGGCCAGAACATCATTCGCCAGTTCGACCCCAAACTCGGCCCGGTGCCGGGCACCGCCAACGAACTGGAGCAGGTACTGCTCAACCTGCTCAAGAATGCCGCACAGGCCATTCACCAACGCGAAAACGAAAAAGAACCGGGGCGCATCATTCTGCGCACCCGCCTTAATCCGCCATGGGCTGAAATCCAGGTGGAGGACAACGGTGTCGGCATGTCCGAGGCTGTGCGCAAACGCACCTTTGAACCGTTCTTCACGACCAAGGAAATCGGCCAGGGCACCGGGCTCGGCTTGTCGGTCTCGTATTTCATCATCACCAACAACCACAAAGGCCAGATGGAGGTGCACTCCACCCTCGGCCAGGGCACCTGCTTTACGCTGCGCCTGCCGTTGGCGGGCAACCCGATGAACGTGCCCGCCCCACAGATCATTGGTCAGAACGACCGGGAGTAGAACCATGGGATTTCGCTTGTCGAAAATTTACACACGCACCGGCGACAAAGGTGAAACCGGGCTGGGGGATGGTCGTCGCGTGACCAAAGACCATCCGCGGGTGGAAGCCATCGGCGAAGTCGATACGTTGAACAGCCAGTTGGGCTTGCTCCTCGCTGGCCTTGAGGGGCTTGTCAGTGCGTTGCCAGCCGTTCAGGAAGTCATCGACGTTCTGGCGCCCTGTCAGCACCGGCTGTTCGACCTGGGCGGCGAGTTGGCGATGCCGACCTATCAGGCGCTGAACGCGGCGGAAATCGAGCGGCTTGAAACAGCGATTGATCGCTGGAACGAAGAACTCGGGCCGCTGGAGAACTTCATCCTGCCGGGCGGCTCGGCGCTGATCGCTCAAGCTCACGTATGCCGCAGCCTGGCCCGCAGCGCCGAGCGACGCTGCCAGCACCTCAACGCCATCGAACCACTGGCCGGGGTGGGCATGGCCTACATCAATCGGCTGTCGGACCTGCTGTTTGTCGTGGCACGCATCATTGCGCGGCGTGAAGGGGTAGCGGAGATTTTGTGGGAGCCTGCGAAGAAGCCTGAGTAATCACAACAACTGTAGGAGCGTGGCTTGTCCCGCGATCTGCCGGGAACCGGCAGCCATTCGGTAAACGCGGTGTGTCTGGCGGACCGAGTTTGCCGGATTTGCGGCGGGTTCCCCCCCGATCGCGGGACAAGCCACGCTCCTACAGCTGGTTCATGTCAGTTATCAGGCCAGAACGCCCGGATCCCGGCCACGCCTTGCGCGCCGTTTTCCCATGCTTGCTGGCGTTCCGTCGGCCCGACCCCGCCCAACAGATAAACCGGTCTGCTGAAGCCTTCGATCAGCTCGCGCGCTTTATCCCAACCCAGCGGTTGCGCATCGGGATGCGTCTGGGTTCGCTGCACCGGGGACAGCGTGACGAAATCCACGCCCATCTGTTCGGCCAGCGACAACTCTTCGGCGTTATGGCAGGACGCGGCCAGCCAGCGCTCTTCAGGGAACGGACGGCCCTTGCTGGCGTACTTGCGCAGTTGCTCGCTGGTCAGGTGCCAACCTGCCGCCGGAAAGTCACCCAGCCACTCCAGCGGGCCTTTGAGCATCAATTGCGCCTTTCCTGCACACAGCCCGACCGCGTCCACCGCCACATCGCGGTACTTCGGGTCATAGCCATTCGGAGCGCGCAATTGAATCAGCTTGATGCCACCGGCAATCGCCTTCTGCATACCCTGCAACAACTTCGGGGTCTCGAGGGCGTCCGGCGTAATCAGGTATTCGCCCGGCAGGCGTGCCGCCGCGACGATGGGCTGGTTCGCCGCTGGAAATTCATAGCTGGCCAACTCGCGGTTCGACACCCAGGCCAACGGCTGGCCTTCGGCGCCATGGGGTTGGCCGGTGAACGAGGAGACCTCCCAGACATCCAGCAACACGTGCTTGTCCGGGTAGTCATGCTGGATCTTGATCAGGGGGCGCGCCGCCACGACGGCGATGCCCAGCTCTTCTTTCAGCTCACGGGCCAGGGCCGCCTCGACGGTTTCGTGCGCCTCGACCTTGCCACCGGGAAACTCCCACAAACCACCCTGGTGCTGTTTGTCAGCGCGTCGGGCAATGAGAATCTTGCCGTCGGTGCCACGAATGACCGCGGCGGCTACATGGACTCGTTTCACGTTCAACCTTCCTCTAAACCTGCCTGCTGCCAGCGCTGGAATGCAGGCCATTGGTAAATCGTCTCAACGTACGCAGCGGCATCGGCTGGCAACTCGACGCGGTACGTGCGCAGGCGAACGGCGACCGGTGCAAAGAACGCATCGATGATGCCTGGTTTGCCAAACAGGAAAGAGCCAGTCTCCTTCGACGCCGAACGGCACTCGGCCCACAGCTCGATGACGCGATCGATGTCGGCTTGCGCTTCCACCGGAATCACTTCCAGCGCTTCGTCACGACGCAAATCCATGGGCAGGTTTGAGCGCAAACCCATGAAGCCGCTGTGCATCTGTGCGCACGCCGAACGCGCCCGCGCCCGGGCAGCCGTGTCCGCGGGCCATACGCCAGCCTTGGGAAACAGCTCGGCGAGGTATTCGCAAATCGCCAGCGAGTCGACAATGGTACCGTGCTCGCTCTTGAGTGCAGGGACCTTGCCGCTGGGCGAGTGCTCCCGGATAAGCCGATCGGTATCAGCCTGGTTCAGGCGAATGACCTGATCGGTGAATGGCACACCGATCATTTCCAGCACCAGCCACGGCCGCATGGACCAGGAGGAATAGCGTTTGTCGCCGATGATCAGGTGCAGGCTCATGGTCTAGCTCCGTTGAACATACGATGTCTCAACATTGTGGGAGCGAATTCATTCGCGATGAGGGTTTCCAGACGATGGAATTACGTCGACCGCCCTGGCCTCTCGCGAATGAATTCGCTCCCACAGATTTAGCGCAAGGATCTGCAACTCTTGCTCGATGCCAACTGCCATCAAATCATGATCAGGTGCGGTATTCCGCGTTGATCTTCACGTATTCGTGGGACAGGTCGGTGGTCCAGATCGTCTCGCTGCAATCACCGCGACCCAGCTCGATACGGATGGTGATTTCTTCTTCAGCCATCACCGCCGAGCCCTGTGCTTCGGTGTAGGTCGATGCGCGCGCGCCTTTGCTCGCGATGCAGACGCCGCTGAGGAACACGTCGATCTTGCTCACGTCCAGGTCCGGCACACCGGCGCGGCCAACAGCGGCCAAAATACGGCCCCAGTTCGGATCGGAGGCGAACAGCGCGGTTTTGATCAAGGGCGAATGGGCGACGGTGTAGCCGACGTCCAGGCATTCCTGATGGTTGCCGCCGCCGTTGACTTCGACCGTCACGAACTTGGTCGCACCCTCGCCGTCACGCACAATGGCCTGCGCCACGTCCATGCACACCTCGAACACGGCTTTCTTCAGCGCATCGAACAGCGGGCCGCTGGCTTCAGTCACTTCTGGCAGGTTGGCCTGGCCGGTCGCGATCAGCATGCAGCAGTCGTTGGTCGAGGTGTCGCCGTCGATGGTGATGCGGTTGAACGACTTGTTCGCGCCATCGCGAATCAGGTCCTGCAGCACGCTCTGGGACACTTTTGCGTCGGTGGCGATGTAACCCAGCATGGTCGCCATGTTGGGGCGAATCATGCCGGCGCCTTTGCTGATGCCGGTCACGGTGACGGTCACGCCATCGATCTGAAACTGACGGCTCGCGCCTTTTGGCAGGGTGTCGGTGGTCATGATGCCGGTGGCCGCAGCCGCCCAGTTATCCACAGACAGGTCATCCAGCGCGGCTTGCAACGCGCCTTCGATCTTTTCCACGGGCAGCGGCTCGCCGATCACACCCGTGGAGAATGGCAGCACAGCGCTGGCGTCGACGCCCGTGATCTCGGCCAGTCTGGCCGTGGTGCGTTCAGCAGCGACCAGACCCGGCTCACCGGTGCCTGCGTTCGCGTTGCCGGTGTTGGTCAGCAGGTAACGCACGGTGCCTTGCACGCGCTGTTTGGAAAGAATCACCGGTGCCGCACAAAATGCGTTCAGGGTGAACACGCCCGCGACGCTGGAGCCTTCGGCGCAGCGCATGACGACCACATCCTTGCGCCCAGGGCGCTTGATGCCGGCAGAGGCGATACCCAGTTCAAAACCGGGAACCGGGTGCAGAGTCGGCAGAGGACCAAGACCAACAGCCATGAAATGCGCTCCTTGAGAGATGTCACGCCGTGCGGGTCGGCCGGCACGGCTCGATCAATTGAAAAACGCCGCGACGGCAAAGCCGGTCGCGGCGCGGTGTAACGGTTCAGATGCAGCGGGCCAGTGTGTCCGGCTTAGTTGATCTGACCGTGACAGTGTTTGAATTTCTTGCCAGAACCACACCAGCACAGTTCGTTACGGCCCAGCTTCTGGTCGTTGCGAACCGGCGACAAGGCTGCTGCGGCCGCGACGGCGACGTCTTCGCCCTCCTCGGCCAGCACATCCGGATGATCCAGACCCGGTGCTTCAGCGTGCTGGAACTGCATGCGCTGCGCCAGCTCTTCGGCTTCGCGACGCAGACGCGCCTCTTCCTCGGCCGGATCTTCGCGACGAACCTGTACGTGAGACAGCACACGGATGGTGTCGCGCTTGATCGAATCCAGCAGTTCCTGGAACAGGGTGAAGGACTCGCGCTTGTATTCCTGCTTCGGGTTCTTCTGAGCGTAGCCGCGCAGGTGAATACCGTGACGCAGGTGGTCCATGGTCGACAGATGGTCTTTCCACAGATCGTCCAGAACACGCAGCAGAATCTGCTTCTCGAAGGTGCGCAGGGCTTCGGCGCTGGCCTGGTCTTCTTTTTCGTTGTAAGCCGCCATGATGGCTTCCAACAGTTTCGGACGCAGGTTTTCTTCGTGCAGGTGATCGTCTTCGTCCAGCCACTGCTGGATCGGCAGCTTGACGCTGAAATCGCTGTTCAGGGCTGCTTCCAGACCGGCCACATCCCACTGCTCTGGCAGCGACTGTGGAGGAATGTGCGCGCTGATGGTGGCGTCGAGAACTTCTTCGCGGAATTCGGCGATGGTGTCACCAATGTTGGTCGCAGCCAGCAGGCTGTTACGCATGTGGTAGATCACTTTACGCTGTTCGTTGGAAACGTCGTCGAACTCGAGCAGTTGCTTACGAATGTCGAAGTTACGGCCTTCAACCTTGCGCTGAGCCTTCTCGATGGCGTTGGTCACCATGCGGTGTTCGATCGCCTCGCCGGACTGCATGCCCAGCGCTTTCATGAAGTTCTTCACCCGGTCAGAGGCAAAGATGCGCATCAGGCTGTCTTCCAGCGACAGGTAGAAACGGCTTGAACCGGTGTCACCCTGACGGCCAGCGCGACCGCGCAGCTGGTTGTCGATACGGCGCGATTCGTGACGCTCGGACGCGATCACGTGCAGACCACCCGCCTCGATCACCTGCTGATGGCGCTTCTGCCAGTCGGCCTTGATCTGAGCGATTTGCTCTGGCGTTGGATCTTCCAGGCTGGCCACTTCCACTTCCCAGTTACCGCCCAACAGGATGTCGGTACCACGACCGGCCATGTTGGTGGCGATGGTCAGTGCACCCGGACGACCGGCTTGCGCGATGATCTCGGCTTCTTTTTCGTGGAACTTGGCGTTCAGAACCTTGTGGTCGATACCTTCCTTACGCAGCAAATTGGACATGTGCTCGGAAGTTTCGATGGTCGCCGTACCCACCAGCACCGGACGTTGCTCAGCCAGACAGGCCTTGATGTCGGTGATGATTGCCGCGTACTTCTCTTCGGCGGTCAGGTACACCAGGTCGTTGAAGTCTTTACGCGCCAACGGTTTGTTCGGCGGAATGACCATCACGGCCAGTGCGTAGATCTGGTGGAATTCGAACGCTTCGGTGTCCGCAGTACCGGTCATGCCGGACAGCTTGTTGTACAGACGGAAGTAGTTCTGGAACGTGGTCGAGGCCAGGGTCTGGCTCTCGGCCTGAATGTTCAGGTGCTCTTTGGCTTCGATCGCCTGGTGCAGACCTTCCGACAGACGACGACCCGGCATGGTACGGCCGGTGTGTTCGTCGACCAGCAGGATCTGGCCGTCCTGAACGATGTACTCGACGTTGCGGTGGAACAGCTTGTGCGCACGCAGGCCGGCGTAGACGTGGGTCAGCAGGCCCAGGTTGTGCGCGGAATACAGGCTCTCGCCTTCCGCCAGCAAGCCGACTTCGGTGAGCATTTCTTCGATGAACTGGTGACCAGACTCGTTCAACTCCACCTGACGCGATTTCTCGTCGATGCTGAAGTGACCTTGTTTGGTGACCACGCCTTCCACTTCCTCGATGTGCTGCTCGAGTTTAGGGATCAGCTTGTTGATTTCGGTGTAGAGCTTGGAGCTGTCTTCGGCCTGCCCGGAGATGATCAACGGCGTACGGGCTTCGTCGATGAGGATCGAGTCCACTTCGTCGATGACCGAGAAATTCAGCTCGCGCTGGAATTTGTCTTCCAGGCTGAACGCCATGTTGTCGCGCAGGTAGTCGAAACCAAATTCGTTGTTGGTGCCGTAAGTGATGTCCGAGGCATACGCAGCGCGCTTCTCTTCTGGCGGCTGGAATGGCGTGACAACGCCGACGGTCAGACCGAGGAATTCGTACAGTGGACGCATCCAGTTGGCGTCACGACGGGCCAGGTAGTCGTTCACGGTGACCACGTGCACGCCTTTGCCGGACAGTGCGTTGAGGTAGACCGCCAGGGTGGCTACCAGGGTTTTACCTTCACCGGTACGCATCTCCGCGATCATGCCTTCGTGCAGCGTCATGCCGCCGATCAGCTGAACGTCGAAGTGACGCATCCCCATGATGCGCTTGCCGGCTTCACGGCAGACCGCGAACGCTTCAGGCAGGAGCTGATCGAGGGTCTCACCTTTGGCTATGCGGGCCTTGAACTCTTCGGTTTTGGCACGCAGTTGCTCGTCCGAAAGGGCCACCATTTGCTCTTCGAAGCTGTTGACGATCTGGACCGTCTTGAGCATGCGCTTCACTTCGCGCTCGTTTTTGCTTCCGAAAAGTTTTTTTAACAAAGGTGCAAACATATCGACAGGATCTTCCACACATAGGGATGGAGGGCGGCCCCGTGAGTCGCCCGTGCAGCCCTCATGGCCGCATGCGAACGAGCATTCTACCCGGAAATGGTGGTGAGGAAAGTGGCGTTATTCCACGATGCTGGCACAGCAATGTTACGGGGCAGAAGTACAATAGGGGCATTTCTTGGGACTTCAACCCGTAACAGGGAGAAGTTTTATTAATGTTTTTTCATGAATCGGCAATTGGCACAGGTGATGTATCAACGCTTGCCGGGCCAATGAGTGCTTTCTGATACTATCTTGCGCTTGTAAGAAAAGGTATCTCACGTGGCATTTCGTCCTTTACCGGCTCGCTCACCGGCTGTTCTTTTGCGCGAAGCCAGGCCGCTTAAAGCCATTTTCAATCATGCCCAGCGATTGGCGCATTTACAGCGTCTGCTGGAAAGCCAATTGCAACCCGCGGCACGCGAGCACTGTCATGTGGCTTCGTGGCGTGAAGGTACGCTCTTGTTGATTGTCACCGACGGGCACTGGGCGACGCGTCTGCGTTATCAGCAGAAGCGGTTGCAGCGGCAATTGGTGGCGTTCAAAGAGTTTGCGAATCTCACCCGACTGCAACTGAAGGTACAGCCTGCGACAGTACATCGGGGTGCCGTTGGTCATTCGAGGGATTTGTCGACTGCGGCGGCTGAGTCGATCAGTTCGACGGCTGAGGGGATCAGTGATCCCAAGCTTCGGGCGGCGCTGGAGCGGTTGGCGGCGCATGGGAAGCCTCGCGTATCTGATGCGTGAATAAGGTTCTATAGGTCTTCTGGTTTTGCGCTCCCGCCCCATTTCTGGATCGACGCTGATATCTTGGTTCTGCCTAAGGGCAGAACTGTTTCGCCTCCGTGAACTGACCCCCGAAAGTTGGACAAACTACAGACTCATTATCTGGCTTCGAAATTGTACCGGACTGAGGCCGTTGAGCTTCATGCTGATCCGCTCGTGGTTGTAGTAATGGATGTACTCGTCGAGCCCGGCTTCTAATTGCTCAAC
>NZ_FNCO01000037.1 GCF_900100795.1 Pseudomonas abietaniphila | reverse complement strand
AAGCTACAGCCATACCGGTTGGGTATGAGAAGCTCCAAGGGCGAGCATGGCCCGGTTCTTATTGACTTTCTATTACACATAAACGGCGATATGAGTGAGCGCGTCATGATGATCATTGAGTCCATGGTGCCAGCCCTTGAGGTGTACTCAATTGATGAAGCCTTTGCTGATCTGACCGGTGTGCCAGGCGATCTCACAGCGTTTGGCCGCAAGCTACGAGCGACCATTTTCAAGTACACCGGCATCCCAGTAGGCGTCGGGATTGCGCGTACCAAGACCTTGGCCAAGCTAGCGAATCACACAGCCAAGCGGCTGCTCGATAAGACAGGTGGTGTCGTCGATCTCTGCGATCAGTTCAAGTGTGACTGGACGCTTCGCAACACCGAGGTCGGTGAAGTGTGGGGTGTCGGTAAGCGGATGAAAGCGCACCTTGAGGTCATGGGCATCAAAACTGCGATGGACTTGGCGAAGGCCGATGCCTGGACACTCCGGCAGAAATTCAGCGTCGTGATCGAGAAGACGGCTCGCGAGCTTGCCGGCACGTCATGCCTGGAGCTCGGAGAAGCTGATCCGCCCAAACAAGAGATCTGCTGCAGCCGGATGTTCGGCAGTCGCTTGACCGACATTGAGCCGATCAAAGAAGCCGTGGCCACGTACACCCAGCGCGCGGCTGAAAAGCTTCGGGCGCAAAACTCACTGTGCAAGAAGATCCGCGTCAGCATCCGTACAGGGATGTTCAATCCCGAAGAGGCCAAGTACGCCAGTGGGGCTTTGGTCGAGTTGCCGTACCCCACCAACGATGTGCGACTCATGACCAAGGCTGCCACCGAGGCGGTGAATCGCCTGTTTAGGCCAGGTTTCAAGTACAGCAAGGCCGAGGTCTTGCTGATGGATCTGCGTCAGCCAGGTGAGTTCACTGATGACCTATTCGCTCATTCACAGCCAGCCATTGCCGATACATTGATGGGAGTACTGGATGACATCAATAGCAGGTGGGGAAGAGGAACGCTCCGTGTTGCCAGCGTGCCCAGAAACCCTGGATGGGCCATGCGTCGCGACTTGATGAGCCAGAGCTATACGACTCGGTTGGATCAGCTGTGGACGGTCAAAGCCATATAGGGAAGGGGCAAGAGGAAGCCGACATGAACAATCCAAACCAAAACCTACGCAGAGATTTGCAGGGTCTAGCTGCTGACCTCAAGTGGTCGGCCGTTGAGCTCGTGAGGATTGCAGAGCGGCTGAGCCAAGCCGGCAATGATCCTGACGCTCAAGCTCTGCACCGTATGATTGCCATGTTCCAGCGTGAAGAGGGTCGTCTTCAATGCTTGGTGAACGACGTTGCTGAAGGGCGGATCGTTCATGTGGAAGTAGTGCCGGGCTGACCCTGATCCTGTCCGAATAATTCCATGCTGTCGTAGCTATCTATCATCCCTGCGGTTGGACGCTCAGGGGAAAGTCGAAATTTCGCATGCTGTGATGCGGTTTATCTCCGCACCTGGCTGAGCCTGCTGAGGGCGTGGAATTGGCATCCTTTCAGTGCACTGCGCGCGCGAAGCGAGGGGCGAAGCGCGGAAACGCAATTCCGTATGTATTACTACCGACGGCTAGGGCCAGCGGTCGACCAATATCACCACTCCATCAAAGTGATTTCTGGAAATACCAGCACAGGTGGGGGAACGATCCCCGGCTAGGTTGGGAGAATTATGCGCTTGCGCGCTGACCTAATGGCTGAGATGTGTAGCAGCGCTGAATTTGGTGATGCAGATAACTCCAGGCTGGTTGTTCACAAATACGAAGTCGGCATTCAGCTGGCGGCAGAGAGAGGCAATGATCTTCATCCCTAGGGATTTACTTTTGCGAGGATTAAACCCGCTGGAAAATCCTTTGCCCTTGTCAGCCACGGTCAAGACCATCAACTCATTTTCTGGTTTCACGGTGATGGATACTTGCCCGAAGGACGGGGAGGCGTACGCATACTTCAAAGCGTTGGTGACCAGTTCATTCACCAGTAACGCTAGTGGAATAGCAGTGTCGAGCGATAAGCGTGCCGGGGTGATGTCGAGTTCAAATGTGATCTCATGAGATGCCGTCGCTCGAATACCCGCAACCACCTGGGACAGATACGTTGCCACGTTTACGGTGCCGACCTCATCAGTTTGATAGAGCCGCTCATGGACAGCGGCGATGCTCATGATCCGTCGAGAAGTGTCCATTAGCGCAGTTTGCGCTTCTTTGTCATGCACCTGCCGAAGTTGGAGCTGGATCAGGCCAACGATGAGCTGAAGGTTGTTCTTTGTCCTGTGATTGACTTCTTTGAGCAGCATTTCTTTTTGCTCAAGCAGAAGTGTTTTCTGGCGGAGCGAACGTCTCAACTCCAATTGCGCCATCACCTGATGTGCCAATGTCTTTAGCGCTGACTGCTGCCGTAAGGTAAGCAATCGCGGGGATCTATCCAGCACACATAGCGTTCCGATTCCATGTCCGTCTGGGGTTTCCAGCAGGCATCCCGCATAAAAGCGAAGTCCTTCGTCAGCTGTCACCAGTGGGTTTGCACACATCCGAGGATCATCGCGTAGATCGGAGATCATCGTGATTCCTGGCTGCAGGAGCACATGCCTGCAGATCGAGATATCCAGCGGAGTTTCCCTTATGCCTAGGCCCACTTCAGCTTTAAACCATTGGCGATGGTCTTCGATCAAATTCACGACTGAAATCGGGGCTTCGCAAATTTCAGCCGCCAGCTCCACGAGCTCGTCGAACTCTGATTCACGTGGCGTATCGAGTATTTCGTAACTGCGCAGGGCGGCAAGTCGCTCAACAGAGTCAGCAGGATCATAGTGATTTGGCATGAGCATTCGCTGGTTCCCGGGATTGACGGCCAGCAAGCGTCATTACGGTCTTGGAGGCTCCCCAAATTGGAGGGGGCTATTCAGTGCAAGCTGATAGCTAACGTGATTGATACGACTCTCTGACCTTCAAAATCGACCAGAGTTTGATGGGCATCAAAGCTCGACAGCGGCAGGAGCTGCGTCGGATGGGGGAACGTTGCCTGGATTAGGGTAATAGCCGGGTATAGCTGCTGCGGTCAACGACCTAAAGTGCCAAGCGGTCTGGGCACAGGGTGCGTATTCGCTGCACAATTCTTAGCGTGTGTGAAATCCTCCGCCGCAGACAAAGGTTGGCGTCTGCCGCAGCTGACGCAGACGATTTTTCCATCGAGCAAAATCCATTCGGCCATCCAGGCACCAAGGATCTCTTTTTTCGCACCCATGCTACATTCCTTGTTGGATCCAACTTGCATTCACTGTAGATCACCCGACCATAGGTCGAACGGCCCGCCGACGCGTGGCATTTGCAAAAAAGACGCCGAGATAAGAGCGCCGCGATTCCGGTACACGTCGTCCTGCTAGGAAACCTGACTAAGGGTGTGGAACCATCGTGCCACTATTTCCTCAAAAGGGGTTGGAGGCACTGTGCACCTCTCAACCAGGCCATGGACGACTCTGGCATTCACGAACAGGCATCCCAGAGGACATCCATGCAAAACAATCCGATCACTACGACGCTCCTTCATACGATCCTAAAAAACCAACATGCCATTACTGATGCGTTGGTGAAAATCGCTGATTGGGTAGAGGTGGCGGAGAACAACGATGCCAAGGCTGTTGCCCATTCTGTTCGGCGCTCGCTGAAGGGCGTCGATGATAGTCGACTAATCCTTGGGCAATGCATCAGCGAGATCATGAGGGCTTCAGGCATCGAGCGAGAAGAACCGCCGTTCACGAGGTAGATCTTGTGAGCGCGATTGGATGAGTCTGATGTCCTAAGGGTTGTGAAACGGGTAGTTTTGTTATGGAAATTGCCGGGGCCCATCCTCTTTGCCCGCCAGATCCCTCAGCATGATTTCCAAGGTAGTTTCAAAAAGGAGGTACAGCCGTTTGGCCTGCTCATCGGTGATAACTCCGCTCAACTTCAATCCTTTGACCGTATCCTCTACCGCGATGGACGTGTGGAGTGCTTGAGTGGGAGAGATACAGCTCCGCAGATTTTTCAAAGCTTTCTCTGCCGCATCCAGTGCAGCTGAGGGCAGAAAAGGTTCTTCATTAAGCGTGACCATTAGATTAAGCCTTTGCTGCCAGGATTGCGTACGTCGATGCAACCATCGAAGTGACAGGCGCAGTCAGTCTGTATGAAGCTGTGAGTTGTGGGCGTTAGGTAAATTCAATGATTCAGATGGACTACTGGCGGCCTTCGGCTAGGAGTGAAACAATTCCTGCCACTAACTGGGGCGCAGGTAAGCAAGTGCTAACGAATTGGGAAGGGATTTTGCCAATTGAGGGCTCGATCGTCGTCGTCGAGGACGACGATATCCTCCGCACGGTAATGACCGAGATCCTCACGGACATAGGTGCGCATTATGTGGCTTTCGTGACTGCTGATGACGCACTAATCCACATGCTAAAGAATGCTGATGGCACCGCATTGGTGATTGCAGATCACGGCGTACCAGGGCAGATCAGGGGCGCTGAGTTTCTGAGCATGGTGGCTCAGCGTTGGCCTGGGCTACCCTCCATCCTAACAAGTGGATATGAGCTGGATGCGTCGCTGGTGCCAGAGAAAACCGTCTATCTTCAGAAACCTTGGTCGATTGATGTTCTGGTGATAGCAATCGCAGAGCTGCTACAGCCCGGTATTCCAGTCCGCCGGATTTGACCGACGCGCTCCACCGCGCTTCGAGACCTCTGAAGTTACTGGCCTTTGAAGTTCTTCCTGAAACCTCGCAAGTTCAATCCGAACAGGCATATTTGAAGAGCGATCAGGGCGTAAGCGTGAGCTGGCCATCCCCAGACGATCCAGAGAGCATTGCTCAGGATGAAACACCAAAAACCTATCATTCGCCGACGGGCCTGCTGTGAGCCGATCAGCCATGCGGCTAAAACCGTAACGAGCATCGCGGGCCATTGCACCCAGTCAACGGTATTCAATACGCCGCCCCGCTTTTAGACAAAAAAGTAACTAGCAGATCTATCTCAAGGTGCATGAGCTGCACTCCGTTCTGTTGCGGCTTTGTTCCTGAGAAATCCCCTCAGGTTCATTCCACATAACATCATGTCCAGCAAGGCTAGCGCATAAGCCTCGACGTAAAGTCCCCAGATAACCCAAAGCACGTTGCCAACGATAAAGCCAAGGAAGGCGATCTTCCTGCGCTCGGCACGCTGAGATCCAACAAGCCATGACGCCAAGACAATCACCACCATGGCTGGCCACTGGACAATATCCATGATGGGGGCGGGCGCTCCGTTCTTGTGGTTTTGAACTAACTGATGAGAGCCTCCATTGGCCTGTGTAGTAAGGCCTCTGGTGAGCACAACGAGCTAAGGGGCAGTCAGGGCACCAGAGCTCTTGAGGTTACTCGCAACCATGCCGAGAACTCATCTTCTGGGAGGGGGCCTGAAAGAAAACGTTCAGTCTTTTTTGTGTTCGGCAGCAGTGAGTCAGCCACTCCCACTATGCGGAGATGTTGAGTTCCAGCTTCAAGGATGATTTGACCGGAAAAAAGATGGAAACATCTGCCGCTAACTCGGTCGATAGAGCGGAATGGGCGAGCTATCGCCCGATTACAGCCGCCCTATCGGACGGGCCAAACGGAGACTCATGATGATTCGTAACAAAACTCTATGTCATCTGACCTTTGCTGCCTTGTGCGGCTTGAGCAGTTTCAGCTACGCCGCTGAGGAACCGAGCGTGACGATGGACAGGCCTGGTGCGGGCGTCAGGCAGATCAAGGAAGGAGACAATGTGCCTGATGAATTTCAACGTCCGAGCTTGGCGGTAAAGGATTGGCAGAAACACCACCTGAGCGCACCTGGCAAAGATGAGCAGTGGGTCAAGATTCAGGACAAATATGCACTGGTCAGCATCCCCACCGGCACGATTAAGCAAATGGTTGATCAGTCCAAATAGCACCGCACTTATCAGGCTGCGCTCCGAGCGCAGTGAGATTAAATAGAACGAACTCGCATGCAGTGGGCAGAGTCCATTTTTGAGAATGACACTTTGCCCAGCATCCAGGAGAACAGAGATGAGTGATTATCCAATCCCGCCGTTTAAGCCCCAGCAGCAGTCCGTTCCAGGCGATCAGAGCAAGATGGAACCGTACCCCGATTGCGGCGAGGCAAGCTATAAGGGCTCCGGTCGCCTGACTAACAAGATTGCCCTGATCACCGGGGGTGACAGCGGAATAGGTAGGGCTGTTGCCATCGCTTTCGCGCGCGAGGGTGCGGATGTCGCTATTTCTTACCTCGATGAGCATCAGGACGCCAAGGAAACCGCAAGTTGGGTCGAGGAGGCAGGCAGGCAATGCATCCTGTTGCCGGGCGACCTTGCAGACAAAGCGCATTGCTCAGCAATTGTTGATGCAACGGTCGAGAAATTTGGCCGTATCGACGTCCTAGTCAACAACGCCGCCTTTCAGATGACCCACGAAACGCTGGAAGAGATTCCTGACGAAGAATGGGTGAAGACTTTCGATATCAACATCACCGCCATGTTCCGCATCTGCAAGGCTGCGCTGCCATCGATGCGGGCAGGCAGTTCCATCATCAATACGAGCTCGGTGAATTCCGACTCCCCAAAGCCTACCTTGTTGCCTTATGCGACGACCAAGGGAGCTATTGCTAACTTCACCGCCGGGCTTGCCCAAATGCTGGGGCCTAGAGGAATTCGAGTGAACAGCGTCGCTCCAGGCCCGATCTGGACGCCATTGATCGTTTCGACGATGCCTGAAGAGGATGTGAAGACCTTCGGTGAGGAGACACCATTGGGCAGGCCTGGTCAGCCGGTCGAAGTGGCTCCTATCTACGTACTTCTCGCTTCTGATGAAGGGAGCTACATCTCTGGTTCGCGCTACGCTGTTGCCGCTGACCGAAAACTGACCCAGTAGAGGCTGTTCTGCCGACTGAAAACTGACCCAGGTGTTCAACTGCTTCTGCTCACTTTTTGAGCA
>NZ_FNCO01000049.1 GCF_900100795.1 Pseudomonas abietaniphila | reverse complement strand
AGAACCCCTCCGAACTGGTTGTTCAAACGATTGAAGGAATCTGCCAGATTCTTGTAGTACCCCTGCAGTGGTGCCAGCGCGTAAACGCCTGCTGCGGAGTTGACACCTTGGTACGGCGGCGAGATCGCCATAGCCGTATCGCTGGCGATGTTCGTCACCTCATACCAGCGGCCGTCTGGACCGAGAAAGGCATCACCAACGCGCGAGTTAGCGACGAAAGATGTGCCGGTGCCCGTCACAGTGTTCGAATTTTGGACGACAGAAACCGTCCCGGCTTTGTACCAGGGCATATGTGATTCCTTTGATTTGGAAGAGTTAAGCGACGAGCCTGGCAAACAGGGCTGGCAGGTAGAATGTGCGCGAGTTGGATGACGACGTCATGGTTGCGTACAGCGTGCCATTGGTGAAATCCCATACACTGCCAACTAAGGCGCCCGCGTTCGATCCGGCTACCACGTTCATGCTGTAGTTGTTGATCAGCATGTAGTCCACGGTGTTTATAGGCTTCGGACTGGAAAAGAAGTTAGTTACGCCAACATCGAGGGTCTGCGTAAAGGCGTAGTTCCAGCTCTGGTATGCTGCTGTGAAGATCGCGCACGGGTTTCCACTGTCAAAGAGCAGCTTTCCTGACCCGTCGAAGATCTGCATACCGTAGTCGCTGACATCCTGAGCCACGAACGCACCGACGAACCAGGTTCCGGTTGGGGGTGCATAGTTGACGCTTCGCGTTCTAATGCCAAACCCGGTCCAGTTGCCAGGCGATCCGTATATCAGGACGCTGGAAATAACAGCCTGCCCATTAATAACGGTTGGCTTGGCAAAGACCAATGGCGGCTCTTGCGAGGTAATTACACGGGAAAAGTTGACGTTCGCCCGCAAGCCGTTCTCTGCGTTTGGCGAGTAGCTGCCTTGATCGAGCACGACAAGCCGCGCGAACTCGGAATCAAGTGTTACGACATTGCTATTGTTCGTGAACTGAAAGCCGTAAGCCATCACGACGTCCTCACAACGATCAGCCGCATGGACGCCGTGGTTGCCGGACTGGTTACGCCAGCATACCCACGATTGTAGTTGTAGACCCGCACCACATTGTTCAGCACCTCGGTTTCGAATTGAGTTTCGAAGCTGGTGTAATTCGCCACGGGCAGGCACGTGGCTGAGGCATTGGACGGCGTGACGCCAGGGCAACTAAAGTCCTGATACCCTCCGCCCTGCGAGTTAACAATGGTCCATCCGCTATTGTTGACGACGACCGACAGGACAATCCGCACTGTGAACGAGTTTTCGTCCATGCGCAGGTTTCCCGAAGCGTCCCATACCCGCATCCCATAAGCCATGAATCACCCCAGATATCCAAGGCGAACACGCAGCACGCCATTCGCATC
>NZ_FNCO01000053.1 GCF_900100795.1 Pseudomonas abietaniphila | reverse complement strand
CGGAAGAGCTGGCGCGGGGCGTGGTCACGGCGTCGGCGGGCAACCACGCGCAAGGCCTGGCGCTGGCGGCGAAGACCCTGGGTGTGTCGGCGACGATCGTGATGCCCAAGACCACCCCTGAGATCAAGGTCGAGGGCGTGCGTTCGCGTGGCGGCAAGGTCGTGCTGCACGGGGACTCGTTCCCTGAGGCGCTGGCGTTTTCGCTGAAACTGGTCGAGGAAAAAGGCTACGTCTACATCCACCCTTACGACGATCCAGACACCATCGCCGGGCAAGGCACGGTGGCCATGGAAATCTTGCGTCAGCACCCGGGCCAGCTCGACGCGATCTTCGTGCCGGTGGGCGGCGGTGGTTTGATCGCCGGCATCGCGGCGTACGTGAAATACCTGCGCCCGGAGATCAAGGTGATCGGCGTCGAGCCGGATGACTCCAACTGCCTGCAGCAGGCCATGGCCTATGGCGAGCGGGTCGTGCTGCAGCAAGTGGGGCTGTTTGCCGACGGCGTGGCCGTTGCACAGATCGGCCAGCACACCTTCGACCTCTGCAAGGATTACGTCGACGAAGTGATCACCGTCAGCACCGACGAGATCTGCGCGGCAATCAAGGACATCTACGACGACACCCGCTCGATCACCGAGCCCGCAGGCGCACTGGGCGTGGCCGGGATCAAGCGCTACACCGAGCAGTACGGCGTCAGCGGTCAGACCTTCGTCGCCATCGACTCGGGCGCCAACGTCAACTTCGACCGCCTGCGCCACGTCGCCGAGCGCGCGGAACTGGGCGAAGGCCGCGAAGCGATCATTGCCGTGACCATCCCCGAGCAACCGGGCAGTTTCAAGGCGTTCTGCGAGGCCATCGGCAAGCGCCAGATCACCGAATTCAACTACCGCTACCACACTGACCGCGAGGCGCACATCTTCGTCGGCGTGCAGACACACCCCGAAAACGATCCGCGCAAGGCCTTGATCGCCAGCCTGACCGCGCAAGGCTTCCCGGTGCTGGACCTGACCGACAACGAACTGGCCAAGCTGCACCTGCGGCACATGGTGGG
>NZ_FNCO01000054.1 GCF_900100795.1 Pseudomonas abietaniphila | reverse complement strand
ATCCACTGTCGATATCGGCGACGCAACATCGAACGTTATTGCAATCAGCGGCAGCAATGCAATTACGGCGCTGGGCACAATAACTGCTGGCGCTCGCCGGTCGGTTAGATTTCTTGGCTCTCTGGTGCTTACTCACAACCCTACTTCCCTGATACTGCCTGGCGGGGCCAGCATCACGACTTCTGCAAACGATACTGCAGACTTTCTGAGCCTTGGGGGTGGTAACTGGATTTGTCTCGATTACACCTACCGATCAAGCGGGAAACCGTTCGACCCGGCGCTGGCTGATTTCGCAATCGTTTATCCGAACGGTGGCTCGCAAGCATCTCCCGCAACAGTCGTTGCCAACAGCCGATATGTGGTCAATAACCCTTTCCCTGGGTTCAGGGTTATGTGCAAAGCAGAAATCTTCATCTCTGGAGCCTGGTTCGACCCAGGGTGGTGGACGACAAACGATTCAGGGAACCTTGCCTATGGGGTACGTGCGGCCCATATCGAAAATCCGGATCGAGTTATTGTTCAGACGGGATTAAGTGCGGTTGCAGTTCGAGGCTCGCTATCAGGTGGCGCTGGCGGCGAAATCTCCAGCGCGGCAAGCGCGCCATGTCGCGTACAGGTTTGGAAGCTCAAGGGGTTGATATGAACGTCTTCGCAGAGGTTGGCGGAAATCAGCAGCAGATCGGTGGCGACTGCCCAGAAGGCTGGATTGTGATGACCGATGCACGTCCAGATGGTGAGGACACTCTGGATTACGTGGCCAGAAGCGACGGAACATGGGTGATCGATAGCCGAATCATCAGGGAAAGATCTGTGAGGGTTGAGATTGACTGGCAGGCAGCTGAGATGGCGCTGATTGCTGACCAGCTCATTGCTATTGAGGATGACGACCCATCTGCGTTGCCCGGCACAGACCGTCAGTGGCGCGATTACCGAACCAAAGTGCGCGCATGGAAGGATGGGGCGGAGCACTACCCCGATTCAGCGTTCCGCCCGGTTCAGCCTGGTTGAGGTA